>OZ245003.1:0-2514870 GCA_965223425.1 Candidatus Nitrosopumilus sp.
AACATGGATACTGTAAAGTTAGTTGCACTTTAGATACCAAATGAACTTCGTCTAGTGACAAAAATAATGCCAATTATTGAGATTAGCAGAACAAGTAATGTTATGGTTCCAAATTCTGGTGCTACGACAATTCCAAATTCGGTTTCTTGACCTGTATTTCTGATATTTTCAAATTTTATTATTACAGGACCTGCTTGGTCTTCATCAAATGTGAATTTTTCAAAATCACCGCCAACTTGTGCTGTTCCTGATGTACGATGAATTTCCTTTCCATTTTGAATAATTACAAATGTATAATCAGAATTTTTCAACGGTTCACCAGTAGTTCCATCTCTTATGGTAAAAACAAAATTTGTATCTATACCTGGCTCTATCTCAACTGGATCCCAAGAAAGATTCAGCTGAAAATCTTCACTTTTTGTATATGCAGTTAAAGGAAAGTCAATGACCTCGCTAGTAGATAATGTAAACACAATATTATCAGGCAGCGGATCATCTGTTTTTTTCATTTCATTTTTTAAAAATCGAAGATGATCTTGTAACAAAACAAAGTGAACTATTCTTTCATCTTCCTCTGTGTAATCATCAATGGTTACTGAAGATTTGAATAATTTAATTCCGTTTGCATGTCCAGTATAGCTAGGAGACAGCAATTCAGCAAAATCTTTTGGAAAATGAACTTCCTCATGTACGACAGGAATATGGGACATTTGTTTTTCACTCCAATCAAATGGCATTTCAAATGTGACTTGTTTAGCCTCAGAATTGTACTCAAAATTAGAGATTTTATCAAAATATGATTTCATACGAAAGTCTACATCATTGTTTTCTGCATCCTTTTGGGTATAGGAAGTAGTCTCAATTACGCTCAAATCAGCATTATATGTTCCAGAATTCTCTATAATGTTAGTTGGCTCATCAATGGTTCGTACCTCAATTTCAAAGGTATACAATCCACCTGAAGTAAAAAGTGGACCAGTAATTTCAATAGGGTTTGATTCTGTTCCATGCCAGGCACCAAGTAGGGTGTCTTGTTCTCCATGAATCATAAAATTATCAAATCCTTGTTTTGGTGATATCTTAATAGGCAATACACCATTATCTGTAAAAAAATAATTTCTGAAAATCATTTCGTTATTATGAAACAGGCCGATTAGAAATGTAACATTTTTTGCATTTTCTTGGGTTTTATCTTCAACTGCAGTAATTGTGATTTGTTCCTGATCATTTTCAAAATATAATGGCATCTCAACTGAAATTGAGATGTCTTTTCCTTGAATATCAATTGACGAGATAGTATCAATTCCCAACCCATGACCATAAGCACTGCCTGCCGGAAACAGCAAACCGATAACAAGCGTAAATATTCCAAGTTTTGTCAATAGGGACATTTTTTCATTTCACCACAATTATTTTATTGTTAATAATTCTTCAACATTATGAATCAAGTCTTCTATCGTTGTAGACTCCAAGATAGGTTGAAGATCATTTGGATCCTTTGCGCCAAGTGCGGATAATGAATAAATGTAATCAATTGTTGGTGTGTCAGTCGCAAGGTAATATTGTTCCAAAACATGATCTAATGCATGTGGTTCAACAACTTGTGGTAACGCTTGAGTGACAATTTTATTTTTCCATAACGCAATTAATTTTTCCCATTGTTCCAATGAAATACTTTCATCAATTTCTGGAATCATTTCAACTTTAGCTTGAATGTATAATTTTTCTTCTATTCCGATTTTTTCATGCATATCAGATATTTCTTGATGGCCTTCTACTGAAAGCGGATCATAAGTTGCAGGTTGAGGAATTGATGGGGGGATAATTTTTTCAATTTTAAACGAGTTTCTGCCTAATGTTTCAATGTGTAGCTGTAATCCATCAAGCTCAACATCTTCACACTTGGTAATTTTAGCAATTGTTCCAACCAATTTAGGAGAATTCCAACCGCTAACAGAGTTTTGTTCATCAATCAAACACACACCAAATTGACCATCACCTAACATACAATCATCAACTAATTGCTTGTAGCGAGGCTCAAATATTCGGAGTGGGAGTTCCTGTCTGGGAAATAAAACCAAATCCAGGGGAAATATTGGAATTATTTTTGTCTGTGCCAACAAGTCATATTGAAATGTCTCTAGATATATGGGATGCGGATTCTAAAATAAACTAAAAACCATTCTCATTAAGGGTCAAGCCTAGGAGAGCTGCGCGCGTATGTTTTCCATATTCAGCTTGTTCAAAGTATTTAGCATTTTTTGTACTATCAACATCAGTTGAGATTTCATCTATTCTTGGAAGAGGGTGTAAAATTATAGAATCATCTTTCATTTGTTTCAGCAAATCTAATCCGATAACATAGCTGCCCTTGACTTTGAGATATTCTTCTTCGTCAGGGAATCGCTCCTTTTGTATTCTTGTTACGTAAAGAACATCAAGTTCATCAATATGTTCTTCAAGATTAGAAGACTCTGTAAAGTCTAATCTCTTTTTGATTTCGTAAATTGAATCAGACCGTATTCTAAGAGATTCTGGAGAAATTAAACGAACATCAACATCATAATTTCCGAGTCCATACAGCAGGGAATAAACAGTACGTCCATATTTGAGATCACCAACTATTCCAATCTTTAGTCCATCAATCTTTTTCTTTTCTTTTTTAATTGTAAACAAATCTTGAATTGCCTGTGTAGGATGTTCTTCTGTACCACTACCTGCATTGATTACAGGTTTTTCTGAAATTTCAGCTGCAAATCTACTGGAGCCATCCATAGTATGTCGTAAAACAAGAATATCTGAATAAATAGACATTATTCGAATAGTGTCGGCAAGACTTTCACCTTTTTGAGCAGATGAAGATGAAATGTCGGCAATCCCTAATGAATTTCCACCAACTGATGCCATTGCTGCATCAAAACTAAGGCGGGTTCTAGTACTTGGTTCATAAAACAAATATCCCAATGTTTTTCCCTTGCAGATTTCTCTTCGATCAGCGGGACTCGTTTGCATGATCCTGTCAGTTGACGAAAAAATTTTTTCGAGCTGTTCTTTGTTATAGTCCTTAATTGAGATAATGTCTTTTTGATAGAACTCGTTCATTCTTTCAATGATATATACGAGAGACTATACAAAGTATTCTGATGGAGCAATCCGAACTTATGGTTCGACGAATCAAGGAAGGCACGGTAATTGACCATATTGACGAAGGTAAGGGTCTTCAAGTACTCAACGCGCTGAGAATTGACGGAAAAGATGGAGGCCTGATTACCATAGCCCTGAACGTTCCAAGCGGTAAATTCAAGAAAAAAGACATCATAAAAGTTGAAAACAGGTTTCTAAAGGGTGATGACACAAACAAACTTGCAGTAATTGTCCCAAAAGCAACTATTAACATGATAAAAAACTACAAACTTGTTGAAAAAAGAAGAGTGTCACTACCAAACGAAATAGACAGAATATTTCGATGCTCAAATCCGGATTGTATCACAAACAGCACCGAACACATTGAATCTGTAATGGATGTAATTGACAAGGAAGGAAGAGTGCTCAAGTGCAGATATTGTGCAAGAGTTTTGGATGTTAACAAATTAAAATATAACTAAATTAAAAATTTGAAAAAGATGTAGTTGTGGTTTATTGTCCTAAAATGATAAACATCATGACTATACCGTAGATAGCAATTGATTCTACCATGCCTACAAAGATGAATACTTTGGACTGTAATGCCGGATTCTCACTGATTACTGCAAGACCCGCTGCACCTACTTGACCTAAACCAACACCGGCGCCGCCTGCGGCAACACCAAATGCTATACCAGCACCAATTAGTTTAGAGCCATCACTCATACCGCCAGTTTCTCCTTCTTCTGCAGCGTATGCTACATCTGTAAGACCGGCAGCTACCAAGGTAATGGCTGCTACTGATAACAATAAAACGATAGGTTTCATCTGCCTGAATTCCTTATAGTTCCATATTTAAATCATGATGACGTTCAAACTAAATTTGATCAAGGGTTTTCTTTTTGAACGATTTTAGATCATCTTGGATTGATTTTGCAAAAGCGTTATGATCGTCGTCTATTTTCTTTTTAGAATTCTCAAGTAATTTTTTGATTTCTTCTTTTGCCATTATTTCCTACTTTCCATCTTTGCTTTCACTTTTTTTAACTTTGCGAATTCTTCTCTTTCTCTTTCTTCAAGAGTAGCAAGTATGAATCGAATTTTTTGTTGATATTGTGGAATAATTACATTTTCAAGCGCATTTAGCAGTTTTTGAGTCTTTTCTAATGCTTTTGCAAGACTAAAAATAGAATTTTCATATTCTGCTGCTTTACAAATTTTTGGAAGTAGTTCTTTGATTTGTTTTGCAGCTCTATCAATTGATGAATTTGTATCGGCAAATCCATAAGGCATTGATTTTGTATCTTTTTCTGTAACAGATAATGCGGGAATTTTTACATCAACAACTCTGCGTACGTTAACATCTACTTCCATTACAGGCGGAGTAGATTCGGCAACAGAATCAACCGTATCAGAACCCAAGGCCAAATATGCTTCGTTAACTGACTTGTAGATATCTTGCAGGGGTTCCCAGATTCCGCCTCTTGCTTTAGATGCTTCCTCAATCATCTCCTCAATATTTTTTAAGAGAACTTTACGTTTATCGTCCAAGATTTTCTGAACCATTACGGCGACTTGGCTAGATTTTTTATATTTTAAAAGTTCAATTTTTGTGGCTGCAACGTTCTGTCCAAATGACATTTTGTTATTCTTCCTGATAGTATTGATCTATGAATTTATCTTTAATTTTAGTAATCTCATTCTTTGGCAGTTTAGAGACAATCTTCCACAAAATACCAAGTGTTTCTTCAATAGTTCTATTCTCATCAGTTGCTTGTGTGAGGAATTCCTTTTCAAATACATCGCCGACGTCCATGTATTTCAAATCAATTTCAGTCAGTCCTGCCTTGCCTACAATTCCTGCTAATGCCCTTACTTCTTGCGCTCTAGAATATGCATCATAAACTTGATTAGAAATTTCGCCGTGATCGTCTCTAGTACTTCCCTCACCAATTCCGTCTTTCATCAGCCTGCTAAGACTCATCAAAATGTTGATTGGGGGATAAACTCCTTGTCTGAACAGATCTCTACCAAGTACTACCTGTCCCTCTGTAATGTAGCCAGTAAGGTCTGGGATTGGATGGGTAATATCATCAGATGGCATTGATAAAATTGGAACTTGGGTAACACTGCCTTTTCTTCCGTTGAGTTTACCTGCCCTTTCATAGATTGTAGAAAGATCAGTGTAAAGATAACCAGGATAGCCTTTTCTTCCGGGAACCTCTTCTCTTGCCGCACTAATCTCTCTGAGTGCTTCTGCATAGTTTGTCATGTCAGTTAGAATAACTAGAACGTGCATGCCCAACTCAAAGGCCAAATACTCTGCTACAGTTAATGCCACGCGGGGAGTGATAATCCTTTCAATTGCAGGATCATCTGCCGTGTTTAGAAATAGAACACTTCTTTTTAATGCACCAGACTCTTCAAGACTTCGTCTAAAATATTCTGCCTCGCTGTATTGCACACCAATTGCTGCAAAGACGACAGCAAAGTCATCATCAGTGCCAACAACGCTTGCCTGTCTTGCAATTTGTGCTGCCAAAAGGTTGTGAGACATGCCAGAACCTGAAAAGATTGGAAGTTTTTGTCCTCGAACTAGTGTAATCATTCCATCAATTACTGAAACTCCAGTCTGAATGAAGTCTTTTGGATATTCCCGTTGTTCAGGATTCATCGGTTCGCCATTAATGTCAATAAATTGATCAGCAATTGGATCTGGCAATCCATCTTTTGGTCTACCTAAACCATCAAAGACTCTACCAAGTACTTCTTTTGATACTGGCATTTCCATAACTTTTCCAACAAATTTAGCATTAGTTGCAGAGATTGACAGTCCAGTAGTTCCTTCAAAGACTTGAACGATTGCCTTGCCATTTCCTACTTCGAGAACCTTGCCTAGTCTTCTCTCGCCATCTTTAGTTTCAATTTCTACAAGTTCATCAAATGCGGCGTTTTCGACATCATCAACAATTACTAATGGTCCTTTGATTTCTGCAATCTTGCTGTATTGAACTCCGCCTTTTGTTGTCAACTTGAAACTTTCACTCCAGTAATTGATTTGAATTGTTCTTGCATGTCAGTTTGCAGTTGATCAAGTTTTGGAATCTCGTCATCTTTGATATCCATTCTTGCTTTAAGAATTGAAGAAACAATAGACATTTCACGAATGTCAGATAGTGCTGCGCCTTCTTTTAGTGCTTGTTGGCCTTTCTTGTAAAAGTCAACTAGTAGTTTCAATAGTTTGTATTGTTTTTCGGGACTACAATAGGTATCAACATCATCAAATGAGTTTTGTTGCAAAAGACCAATCTTGACCATCCTTGCAACTTCAAGAATTAATTTTTCCTCATCAGGCAATGCTTCAGGACCTAAGAGTCTGACAATTTCTTTTAGTGTGTCTTCTCTTTGTAAAACTCCATATGCTTCACCTCTAAGACTTAGCCAGTCTTCATTGATGTTTTCACCCCACCATTTTGCAATGTCTGCAAGATAACCAGAATAGCTATTCATCCAGTTGATTGACGGGTAGTGTCTTGAGTATGCTAGCTTTGCATCCAGAGCCCAGAAAGTTTTGATAAATCTCATTGTGTGAGTTGTTACCGGTTCTGTAAAGTCGCCACCTGATGGAGACACGGCACCAACCAAAGTAACTGATCCGTCGCGGTCGGGACTACCAGATGCTCTTACACGGCCTGCTCTTTCATAAAATTCTGCCAATCTTGATGCAAGATACGACGGATATCCTTCTTCTGCGGGCATCTCCTCTAATCTACCGCTCATTTCTCTGAGTGCCTCGGCCCATCTGCTTGTAGAATCCGCTACAAGTACAACGTCTTTACCCATATCTCTATAATATTCTGCAATTGTTACACCAGTGTAGATACTTGCCTCTCTTGCTGCTACTGGCATGTTACTGGTATTTGCAACAAGTACAGTTCTATCCATAAGTGGCTTTCCACTACGTGGATCTTTAAGATGCGGGAATTCAACTAGCACTTCAGTCATCTCGTTTCCTCTTTCACCACAACCAATGTAAACAACAACTTGCGAATCAGCCCATTTTGCAATTTGGTGTAATGTAACGGTCTTTCCTGTTCCAAACGCTCCAGGAATTGAACCGGTTCCGCCTTTTGCAATTGGGAAAAACGTGTCAATAACCCTTTGTCCTGTAAGTAATGGAACTGTAGGATCATATCTGTTCTTGTACGGACGGGGTTTTCTAACAGGCCATCTGTGATACATTTTAAGTTCAATGTTTTGACCCTCGCTTTCTGTTGTTGCCAAAACAGTTTCTAAATCATAGTCTCCTTCAGATACAGCGTTTGAAATTTTTCCACCTAGATGATCTGGTGGAACCAGAATAGAGTGCTCAATAAGATCAGTTTCTTGAACGGTTCCAATTACATCTCCTGCAGAAACCTCATCGCCGTTACTTGCTGTTGGAACAAAGTGATATTTTTTGGTCATATCTACAGGAGTCGTAACAATACCTCTTCCTATGAATGATCCAGATACTTTGGATAGTTCTCTTAGTGGTCTTTGAATTCCATCATAGAGCTGCCCAATAATTCCCGGACCCAATAATACACTGAGTGGGTTTCCAGTACCAATTACAGGCTCGCCAGGTTTTAACCCACTTGTGGATTCATAAACCTGAATAAATGCTACATCTCCGGTTAATCGAATTACTTCTCCTACTAATTTTGAATCACCAACAGTTACGGTTTCATACATTTTTGCATCAGACATACCGTCTGCTCTTACTGCCGGACCACTTACCCAAACAATTCTACCTTGAGCTGCCATACTAATTTCCTACTCCGAATTTGGATGCAATTTCTTTCCTTATTAAAGGCTTTATGCGTTCAATTCTTGCATCAATTGTATTGTCAAATGTCATTGCGCCATCTTTGGACTTGACAATAACTCCACCAAGACAATCAATTGTTTCAGATGATAATTCAGCTCCTGAGAATTGAGATAATGCTGATTGAACCGCATCTTTGTCTTTAGCATTTGTAAAGACGGTCACTTCAGAAGTTTCTAAAATTTTGGTTGATTCATCTAACAAAGTCTTAATCAGATTTGTGTGATCTTCATTTGTAATTTGATCTAATGCTTTTGAAAAGACCTTGTCAACTGCCTCTTCTAATACCATTAGTTCTTTATTTCTGGCCTCTAGATCGGAACTGCCAATAATCTGCTTTTCAATTTTATCGGCCTCTTTATTTCCATCTGAGATAATCTTATCATATTCCTGTTCTAGCTTAGGAAGCGCATCATCTAGTGTTTGTTTAGAATTTGAATCTGAATTTTCAAGATCGGCAAGAATTTCTTTCTCCGTCTTCTTTAGAATTTTATCAATAGCTTGTTCTAATGCCAAATTTGCCAATACGAGGTGGCTCATTCAATAATAGATTTTAATGTTTGGGAGGGATTGGAATAATTATAAAAAAATAATTCCAATTTGAACTTAGAAAGATATTATAATGTAATACATATCGTTTGAGATGTGACTGTTGCAGAACTTCTTATGGGCAGCGTTATACTTCCAAGAAGCGAGTCTCCAAAAGCAATATCACGCCTAACCGAATTTGAATGGTTTCATAAAACGGAGATGGAAAACGAAACAGTTACTCCTGAAATTGATGATCTTCTTTTGCGGGCTCAAAAAACACACCAATTCATTGAAGATGTTATCAAAGGATTGAATATTCCTCTACGTGTTGGCATCATGGAAATTCTTTTCAAAGGCACTGTTTTTAAAAAGAAAAATTACGATATTGACGAGATTGAAGGTTTGATTGCAGAGCTTGAGAAAACTCCGGAATCAGTCACTAACGCAGCTAAAGTATTGGAAGAAAATACAAAAGTTAATCACTCTTTAGAAGAATTCAAATCGTTAAAAGAAGCACTACAAGTTGCAAACAAGCTGAAAATTGATCTAAGCGGTTTTGGCTCCATGAAGTATTTTTATGCAAACCTGTTTGTCATCAATTCCTCTGATTATGGAGAAATTGAGCGATCACTGGAAGGTATGCCAATTTACAAATACGATTTAGAGTCAAAAGAAAAATCAGCAATAATAATAATTTCTGATATTGATGACTCTGATAAAGTTCTCAAAATCATGCGAGCACTTAATTCCAATCCATTTAGCATACCCAAGGAATTTCCTCAGGTTCCAAGCAAAGCGTTTGCTTTGGCAGAATCAAAGATTAAAGAACTGACAGAAAAGCAGAAATCTCTTTCAAAAGAGTTAGCTTCAATTACAAAAAAGATTCGTGGTGAAATTCTGGCAATGCATGAAAATGCACTGGTAGCAAAAGACGTTCTAGAAACATTGCGCAAGCCAGGCGGCACGAAAAATTTTGCAGTAATACAAGGATACATTCCAAAGAAAATGGAAAACAAATTCAGACAGGTAACAAGTCAGTGGACATCAATTACTGAAGAAATAACAGATCCAAAGACTCTTTCAGATCTTCCTGTTTATTTGGATAATCCTAAGTGGGTTAGAACATTTGAAGTGATTACTCACAGTCAAGGAATTCCAAGAAAGGGAGAGTATGATCCAACATGGATGATTGCATTGATGTGGCCAATATTTTATGGAATCATGTTTGCAGATGTAGGTCATGGATTATTGCTAATGGGATTAGGTTTGTTGTTCAAATTCAAAGGACAGGGAACACTATCAAGATGGGGAATGCTACTGGCAATATCTGGTGCGGCAGGCGCAGTTGCAGGAGTTTTTCAGGGAGAAGCATTTGGTTTCCACTTGGAATATTTTGAACCATTTGGCACTCTGTTACATGAAGGTGGGCCGCTTCATTCCATATCATGGTTAGTCGGTTCAATTACTGTTGCACAACTAACATTTGATCAAGTAATTATGATTCTCAAAGTTTCAATCTTCATAGGAGTTATACATCTTGGATGGGCTTTCCTTTTGAGAATTAGAAACTACATCAAGAGTGGTGACAAAGACACATTGATCTTTGAAGCAATTCCAAACTTGTTCATGTGGTTAGGAGTTTTCGGAGTAATGATGGGAGCAATTGGTTCTGGTTATGATGTCATGAACATGTATTCAAAGATTCACGCAGAAGCAGTTCCTTGGGTCACGGTACTTGTTGGAGAATGGGCAGTTGTATGGTTGGTTGTTAGAGTTTCAGTAATCATTGTTATTGCATGTGTGGTGTTGATGATTATTGGCGGAATAAAACACAACAAAAAACATCCAGACGATGGGGGAGATATGGTAAGTGTAATTATGGAAGTTTTCCTTGGAAAGACCATCGAGTGTCTGGCGCATACAATCAGCTATGCTCGAATAGGAATTATGCTACTTGTGCATGCTGCTTTATTACTTACAGTTAACAAAGCTTATGCAGGTATGGGAGGACTTGATTCGCCAACTGCTCTGGTTCTAATAGTAGGAGGACAAATTGGCATCATGATGATTGAAGGTTTGATTGTTTACATCCAGTCTCTAAGGCTTCACCTCTACGAGTTCTTTACAAAGTGGTATGATGGCGGTTCCCAACCATTCAAACAACTAGTTCCAGAAATGGTTTACAACTCTTATTCTTGGAAGGGCAAGAAAAAATAGCAGGGCGGGGAACAGACAGGTTATGTCAAAAGAAGCAATAATTACAACAATTCCGGCAGTCATTATGCTAGGCTTTGCTGTTTTTGGCGCATCAGTTGTTGCTCCATAGTTATTCTTCTACAGGCAAGTCTAGTTTGTTTCCCCATTCCCCCCAAGAACCTAGGTATACTCGAACATTTTCAAAGCCAAGTTTCTTTAATGCCAAAAATGCATTAGCGGCCCTATATGCTCCCTGACAATAAGTTACAATTTCAGAATCTTTTGGAATTTGGTAAAGTTGAGACAATTGATCATCTGGTTTGAAGGTGCCATCGTCGCCGATATTGAGACTCCAATCAATATTGATGGATTTTGGGATATGTCCTCTCTGAGCTGCCCTTATTGTGGTTCCGGCATATTCTCCATCAGATCTGGCATCTATAATTTTTAGAGTGTCAAGATTTTCTAAAATATACTCGTAGCCAGAAATAATTTCAGGGTTGATTTTTCCAGAGAATTTTGAAGGTTGGAAGGGGTTTGGTTTTGTCTCAGTCGGCAGGTTTTCATTTTTCCATTTTGTCATCCCGCCATCTAAAATAGACACGTCTGGATGCGAGAAGTATTGCAACATCCAAACGCCTCTTGCAGCTAACATGCCAGAAACACTGTCATAGAAGATAACCCTCTTTTCAGGGGTTACCCCAACAAATGAGAAAAGCATCTCTGTTTGTCTGTTAAAATTTTCTATTCCGTCTTTTGTTGTATCTATCCAATGAAATGCAAACAGATCCAAATTTACTGCACCTGGAATATGTCCCTCAGAATATTCCTTGAAAGAGCGAGCATCAATAACCAAAATATTCGAGTCATTTAAAATCAAATTAAGGCTAGCTGTTGAAATCAGCATGATTTTGGTAAACTGATCAAATCTAAATTGATTTGTATTGAAAAATAAAAAGAAAAGAAAAGGGTGTGTTTTCTATTCGTTAACGTATGCTCTTTCTCCGTGCTGAGCCAAATCGATGCCAATCTCCTCTTCTTTAGGAGTGACTCTGATTCCGCCAGGCCATACGGCATCCATTACTTTGAAGATTACAATCGTAACACCAAAGGCATAGCCTACTGATATTGCAGCACCAATGATGCTGATTGCCTGCTGTTCCATTCCTTCTGCAGTACCAGTCCATGCGCCAATACCGTCTCCGGTATCCCAAACGTGTGGACTAGCTAACGTACCAGTCAAAATTGCACCGGTCAGACCGCCTATTCCATGTACTCCCCATACATCTAGTGCGTCATCCCATTTGCGTGCGCTCTTGAATGCTATAGCTGCATAACAAACTGTACCAGCTGCAATACCGATTATAATCGCAGCCATTGGACCTACCCAGCCTGAAGCTGGAGTGATTGCTACCAATCCCGCTACTGCACCTGTTGCGGCTCCTACCACACTTGGTTTTCCTGTATGTGCCCATGACATCAAGATCCAAGTTACAACAGCCATACCGGTTGCGGTATTTGTAACAGTCCATGCGCTGACGGTAATGCCGTCTACCATTACTTCACTTCCTGCGTTGAAACCAAACCATCCAAACCAGAGCACTGAAGCTCCGAGAACTACAAATGGAATGTTGTGTGGTTCCATTGGCACTTTGCCATATCCAAGTCTTCTGCCAAGGACTAGGGCTCCTGCCAATGCAGCGAATCCTGAAGAAATGTGTACTACAGTACCACCAGCAAAGTCTAATGCGTATGATGGAGACAAGTCTGGATCAAGGTCGATTGAACCTCCTCCTATGTATCCGCCTCCCCAGACCCAATGTGCTATTGGATCATAAACGAAGGTTCCCCATAGAAGTACGAATATGACAATTGCGCTGAATTTGATTCTGTCAATCAAACCACCAATGATAAGTGCTGGTGTAATGATTGCGAAGGTTGCTTGGAACATTGCAAACAATTGGTGAGGTACAGTACCTGGCCAACCTTGACTACAAAATTCCCCTTCCTTAAACTCGTTCATCTGGTAAGCTGCAGACCATGTGTCGTGACAAGGACCAACTTCACCTAATGGTGCCCAAGCTGATACCATGTTAAATCCGGCATAATCCAAGTTACCCATGAACATGTTTGCATCAGAATCAATGCCGCCAAATGCTAGCGAGTATCCCCATAGGACCCATTGTACTGACATTAGACCCATTACAACTAAGGTCATACCAAGTACATTGACAACATTCTTTGATCTGGCTAATCCGCCATAGAAGAATGCAACGCCAGGAGTCATGAAGAGTACTAATGATGTTGCAGTTAGCATCCATGCCATATCACCTGTATCTACCATACAAGGTAGCATGCCGCCTTCGCCGTCATCGTACCAACATTCGTTAGGATTTCCAGTGTAAATTCCACTGGTTCCTTTGACATATCCATCCATACCATCGTCAACACTTTGTGCATATGCCTGAGACATAGCACCAGTTGCTGTAATGGTTACTGCGACCACAAGTAATAGAGCATACTTATGGTTCCTAGAATTCATTAAATTTATCGAAATTGGAACTTATTTAAGGATAAGAGACGCTAGAATTTGTAAAAAAGTAAATTATTATATTTTAGTATATTCTGATAGTAACATAAAATGTTAAAATTAGGTCATGGAGAAAGCAATGAAAACAAAGCCAGTTAACAGATTAGCAGTTTTTGATACGTTCAAGACAAAGGGTGACGATTTAACAGGAGAGGCAAACAGGCAAAGATCAATTATCACCATACTTGCCAGCAATACTAACCCTGCAGAAAGAACAAGAACGGGGATTTCTCAAAGAATAGCAAAAAAACAAGGAGTGTCTTGGAAGAATATCTATTCGGGCATATTCCGCGATATGGATGAGATTTTACTTCCTATGGGGATTGTAGGGGAGAATGGAAGATTGCCTCTAAAAAGAGGTCCAAAGGCACTTCAAGAAAAAGGAATTCCATACTATCATTTAACCAAAAAAGGTATTCTGATAGCATTATCAATTAGTGAAGTTGAAAATAGAGAAAGTTTGTTTAAAGAATTTTTCTCAGGGTCGGACTCTGTTGAAAAAGAATTTGAAAAAATTCTCTCTAGTCTTTTAAAGAAAAGCCCCAATTTCACACATTCAATTTTTCAAAAGTATGTCAAGGCTTTTTGTGATAAAAAAATCGAGGATCTGCTTCCTTTTGATCTGTCAAAACTCAGAGAAATTTCTGACGAGTCATTTGGCATTCAAAAGGAGGTTTTAGAGGCATTTTTAGAACTATCAAAACAGGAAAAAGAGGACGCCATAAGATTGCTCAATAAAATAACCTAATCGCAAACAAGACAACGCCAAACATTAAAATCAGTTATTTATTGAGAACAGTCAAAATGGGTGGATCTAAAAACGTCTATGCATCTGTCAAATCCTACAGTAAGAGAGGAAAATTACTAAAAAAAGCAGATTTTCAAACTTTGGCAGAATCAAGAGATCTGGATGAGTTGATAACTAGAATCAAAAATACTGTTTATGGTGAGGCAGTGTCAGACGTAGAAAAACCTTACACGTCTCATGGTATTGAATCTGCTCTAAGAAGCTCTCTGGCAGATGTTCATTACAGCATAGGAAAGACTGCCGGTGGAGGCATCCTGGATGCATATTATTTGAAATTTATTATCTCTAACTTGAAACAAATTCTAAAAGGAAAAGTTTTAAGAAAATCCCAAGAAGAGATTGAAGCTCACATTAATCTTCGTGCTGAAGAACTAATCAAACAAAGAGACATTGTTGTCAAAGCACTTGTTGCAAAAGATCTGGAAGAGGCAGTTGCAAGCCTAAACCAGACAGAATTTGGGGAGGAAATTGCAAAAGCTGCGGCTTTGTATGCAGACAAGAAAAATCTTCAAATCTTTGATACGTATTTTGATAAAATTTTGTATTCACGTCTTGTAAAGGCACTCAAATCAGGAGATATTGATGCAAGTAAGCTAGTTGGAATGGACGTTGATTTTTACAATATTCTTAGTGTAATTAGAGGAAAGTTTTGGGGATTAGATGATCAGCAAATTCAGGATTTGGTTGTAGTTCAGTCTCCGGCTGCAAAAGATTTGCTAGGAAGAATGATGTCAGCTGGGACAATAAGGGATGCATTTAATGAGCTTTCCAATACTAAATACAAAGATTTGGTTCCTCAGGTTGAAAATGAATTGGATGCCATAGCTGAATTTGAAAGGGCTTTTGAGGTAGCAATCTATCAAGCATCACTAAACTCGTTTACAAAAATGTTCAGTTTAGCAACAACAGTGGGAATTACAAGGCTGACTGCATACGAAGTAAGAAATCTTGCAGCAATCGCTTACGCAGTTGAACAAAAAATACCAACAGAAACCACAATGTCAAAACTGATTTTAGAGGCAGAATAATTGGTATAAAACATGAGTAAACTCCCACCAGAAAAAACTAAAGCGCCAATTAATGTTCTAACAAACTGGGTCAGTATTTCTATGGCATTGATTTTTGCTCTGCCATCACTTGGGGTATTTTTAGGAATTTACTATGGAACTGGAAATCTGATTGCAGGGGCAGTCTTGGGATTTGGAATTCATTTTGTCACGCTCGCATTTTCAGGCAGGATTTCAAAACGCCTAAACAAAATCATGAATTAACCTATATTGATCTAATTATAAGATGATATACTATGATGGGCGACAGAGATTTTCGAAGTATTATTAAAAATTCAATTGACTCTATAGGAAAAGAGCTAGAAATTGGGATAGATGCCAAGGATATCCGGACCATTCATCTTAAGGAAGTAACCCAATGTCTAAGACGCTCGTATTTTGATAGAATGGATTCCAGTGAGATTGAGAGGAGAGGATTCAATGAGCTTCTCTCAGGATTACTAAGGAAATTACAGTATGGAAGCCAGCCAAAGGAATTTGCAATAGAGGATATCAGTCTGAAGGGACAAGCTGACATGATAGTTGATGATTCTATTATTTTATTCAGATCAGCGTCTGATAAATTAGAGAATCCTTTGGCTAATGATATTTTATATCTAAATGCATGTATGTGGATATACGACAAAGTTGATGGAATGGTTGTGTACATTACAGGGGATAGAAAAGAAACAAGTTTTTCATTGACACGTGACAAAAAGATGTTTGAAGAGGTTATCAGAAGGGTAAGAGTACTAAATGATCTTCTTAAGGAACAAAAAACGCCTATCTTAGAACCATCATCAGAATGTTCTGACTGTCAGTATTATGAAAGATGTTTTGTGAAAAGGAAAAATACCAAGCAGTTGTTTCTATCAAAAATGTTTGATATGGAGTAAAGATTAATCTAGAAAAATGAAAAATATGAAAAGGGTTTGTTCCTTTGTTTATTCCAGTGGTTCAGGATGTCCTTTACCACGGAGAGCGAAACACACTACTGCTAGTGCAATTGCAACTCCTATTGCTGAGCCAAATGCGGCCATGCCTGCTTCTGCCATTTGATAAAAACCCTCTTTACGGGCTTTTATAACTTTGCCAATATTTTTTTTCTAAAAACAAATTATCGTAATTTTAAAATTTTATGATACTATTAGGCCTATTTGGTAAATTCAAAATGAAGCTCGTTTTCTTGACCACTTGTCATAGAACTAAGATTGTAAAAGACATTGCCGGAAACTCGCCAAGATGCAGTATCGTTTGTAAGATCATTCCACAATTCAGGAGTATTTCCAGAGTTTTTCAGTGAAATAGTGTCTTTTAGTATAATTGAGTTATCACCAAGCAGGGTATAGTAATTTGAACCAAATTCCACCATTCCCTCAGGTCTACTTCCAATTTGACCGCCTGAAATTTGTTCAGACTCTGAATAATTTGTTTCAAATAATTGATAGTCCATAACTTGAACAATCATTGCGCGGGGATTAGGATTGGTGATCTTAAATGCAATGTTAATTGTAGCTGTTCGTTCTGAAATTTTTTCAACAGAAATATCATCTAGTTCAATTTTGAGAGGCTTGGCTTGTGTTGTATCTTGAATTTCAAAAGTGTCATTTTGAGGTGCTATAATCATTGAGGGACCAGTTAGGAGAATTCCGCCTAATATAGCAACAAGTGCAACAACTGCAATACCAACAAAGATTTTAGGGTTCATCAGTTTTGCTTAATCTCCAGACATCTTAAATGTTGAGATGGTTATTATATATCATCGGGGACAGGAAAAACCATGCAATATTTTCAAGCAGTGCAAGAGGGAAAGCAAAGAGCAGGCAAGTCGCAGATGAGAATGTTTGAAGCAGCTGGATTTGGGATGTTAACTTTGACTACCAAAAAAATTGATGGAAAATTTCAACCGGTCGGAGAGGAGGAATTTACTGCAGTAATAAAGTCCCCAGATGGACATGTAGCAATAATTACTGATAAGGATGGTTTTACAAAAGCACAATCAAAGGCAGTAGAAAAAGAAGAGGCAATATCAATTTTTAAAAAACTTAGAGAATCAGGAATGGCTGAATATTCAGGAAAAGAGATTCAGATTTGGTCTGAGACAAGACCTACAGTTCAGAATGAAATTTCTGAGTAATTATTTTGAGGGAAGAATAATTTCTGTGCCTACATTGCCACCCTTAATGGCTTTTTCAATAATTTTTGGAGTGGCCTTGAGAATTCTGGTTTTGATTTTAGAGCGTTCGATGATTTTTAGAGCAACAATGTCCATCAAGTCATATCCTCCTGCAACAGAATCTTCGTGAACCAGCATATTTTTCAGGTTTTTTAGCTCGATTCGTTTGAATTTTTTTGCTTTTTTGAATTTGTTTGGATCCATATCATAAACCCCATCAACATCAGTGGCATTAAGAAATTGCTCAGCTTGTACTTTTTCAGCAATCAATGCGGCAGTACCATTTGTGCTTTGGCCAGGATGCAGTCCTCCTGTTACAACAATTAATCCGTCATCTACTGCATGTCTGACTTCTTGTAAAGTGGATGGAGGATGTGAATATGCCTTGTTTTTTAGAGCATAGATCAATAATTTTGCGTTAAGTTTGGAAATTTCAATTCCAAGCTCGTCAAGTGTGGATTCATCTGCACCAGAGGATCTTGCATGAGAGATATAGTGTCGCGCAATATTACCACCCCCAGCGACAATAATTGGTTGACAAATTTTGCTAATTTTTACCAGAAATTCGGCATAGTCTTTGAGGGCTTTCACATTATCAGTGCCAAAAACTCTTCCAGATAATTTGATAACAACTCTCTTTTTCATTTTAGATCACCAATAATTGATTTTGCGGCAATTTCAACTTTTTTTCTGTTCTTTTGATTGGTATAAATTCTAAGAATGTTCATAAATCCAGAAATTGCAGAAACCACAGGTATTTCTGAGATTGGCATCTCTGTTGCAGAAGATTTTCCATTATCATTTGTAATCAAAACTATTGATTTTGATTCATTTTTGGATGGTGCAAGGGGGATGGATGGTGTTGCAGAACTGTCAACAAAAATTTCATTTTCATCAACTTTGGATTTTTTAGAAATAGCAGTTCTAAGTTCATCAGTCCGAGTTTTTTTCAGATTAGTCCTGCTGGTCAAAATTTGCTCATATACGCATTTTAGCAGTTTTCTATTTTGATAATCCAAGGCAAACTTTCTAGCGCGCTTCAGTTTTGAGGACGTGGATGAGATCAAATTTGACAAGACGTATTCGTCGGTGAGTTTCACAAATTCATTGATGTTAAAAGTGGTAAAACCAAATTCGTCATCAGATAATCTTAATGCCTCAATTAGCATAACCTCCGCTGCCCTTACAGTTTTGTGGAAATATACTGCCTTGAACATTTGATATCTAGAATGCATCATTGATTCAAAAGAGTACAATGCAGACCGTTGTAAAGCTAATTTTTTCTGATGTACATCAAGTGACTGTGTTATTCTTTTGTGATCAATTTTTGCATGTTCTGCCCCTGTGAAATATCCATCTCGAAGCAGATAATCCATCATATCTGCACTAAGTGCACCTGACACAATTTCATTTAGATATTGAAGTTTTGATTCTCCAAATGCAATTTGGGTAATTAGCTTTTTATCAAATCCAGTTTTTGATAATATATCACCAATTTCAGATTTTAAAACAAGTTCTTTACCAAAATCTTCGTGTGAAATTTTTTTTTCCTGTATTATTTCCTCAAAAAGATGTGAAAAGGGTCCATGACCAATGTCATGCAAGAGAGCAGCTAATCTAAGAGTCTCAATGTCATCAGATTTGATGATATCTTTTTCATTTAATGCATGGCCTGCTTGACTGGCAATATGCATAACACCTAACGAATGCTCAAATCTTGTGTGTTGAGCTGTAGGGTATGTTAAATGGGCACCAGACAGTTGTCTAATTCGCCTTAACCTTTGAAAAATGGGATTATCAATTATTGGTAATTCATGTTTATAGACGCGAATAAAATCATGGATTGGATCAATTATATCTAGATAATTTTTTTTCATAGTCCTGTTTTCTTTGAGAATACTTTCAGAATTTCTTTATGTATTTCTTGTTTAGGTTTTGAGGCGTCAATTATTTTCCAATGTTTTTTCTTAGCAGTTGTTTGATATAGCTTGGAGATTTTTCTTAAAAATTCTTCATTTTTTTCGAATTTATCTCTACGAGTTTTTTGTCTATGAAATGATTCCTTTTGTGTGACATCAAGTAAAATCACAAGATCGGCTTTTGGCAGACCGGCATCAAGACTCTCAAGCCATTTTCGCTTCATGCCGTTTGCCAAACCATAAACAAGATTAGAATGGTAATAGCGATTCATGATCAGAACCGAGTTCTTCTCTTGTGCAGACAGAATTTCATCAAGTTTTTCCCACCTATTTGCAGCCAAAAGGCAGTGGATTACCTGAGGGGGGAATTTTCTTTTGCCGTCCAGATATTGTCTAATTTCTTTTCCTATCGGAGTTTTGTAATCAGGAAAATGGAATAGTTTTGTCTTAATCCTTCTTTTTTTAAGCGCTTTTTCCAATAAAGTTGATTGGGTCAACTTGCCTGCCTGATCTCCGCCCTCAATTACAATTATCATAAGTTATCAAAACAGAGAGATTAATTGATTAAAAATCTATCAAGATATAGAACATACTATGTAAATATAACACAAAAAACCGCCATAATTTTTCAAAAAATCAACCCATTTCTTGAATTTTTTGCTAACAATCAAAGAGATACATTTTGTCTGTAAAGACAGTAGTTGGGATTGTACCGTTCCAGAACAGCCCACCAATCACCCGGTAGGCGGCGGCCACCTGGCATACACATATGCTGCAAACACGTGGACTATCCTGTTTAAAACACCGGCAAGTGTCACATGATAGCCCTGTCTGCCCACCGTGCGACGCAGGCCTATCCAGATATTGTTTAGCACCAGTGATAAAACAAACAAAAGCATCCGTATGAGGGGTTCCTGCTGGCAGTGTGCGGGCGTATGCTCTTTGCAGACCTGTACCCCGTTTCAATTCCCCACCGTTTTTTGTACTGCTCTGGGATGTGTCTGCTAACGTCCTTTTCATTCCCGTATGGCAGCGATGTTGCAAATGCGTGGTACCTGTCAAACATGGTGCCGTCTTTTTTTCGAACGTTGTCTCTGATCAGAACCAGGTTGAACGTGAACTTCTCAGAGCCTGACCGTATGGTGTACCGGGAGACATCGCCGCGCTTTCCTTGGGCGTGCTGTGTAATGGTACCTTGATGCCGGCATCCTTTTTTGCCGGCATGATAAAATGCCTGTGAAATGATCTGACAGTCTGCATCACGTCTGTTGCGTAAAACTCCCTGTCAAAAGATAGAGGTTGATTCCAGTGCAGCTTGGAGCATTTTTCGATGGTTTTACGCACAAACTCGCCGTTGAATATGCCCCGGGTAACCGGACTGAAGCACAGGTTGGCCTCCTTGCCGCCCTGCATATCTTGGATGTTATGTATGACTCACCGGTACGTTCCTGACTCGTATTTTGACTGTATGAGGTGCCTGAGGTCTGGATTCCTGTCATGGTGCGGAATCTTGTGCTTGTCTATTGCAGCTACTGTCGTTTCATTGCTAATGCGTCGCCTCATGCTACGGCATGCCGCATTGACCGTATCATGCATCATCTGGTCGCAGAAACAGCTCATCTTGTCCTGTTTTATGATGCGCAGCTTTTTGAGCAGCCAGCTGCCAGACGGATGCTGATGCCGGGAGAACCGAGATCACGTGCGCTGTTGGCGTATCCGTTGGAGCTGGCCATGGCTAGGAGGAGCATGTGCGCTGCATCCTTGAGGCAGTACAGCGTGTTGTGTCTTGTGCCAAAGGCAAGGTTCAGGCGCTGCAACGCAGACTGGAAGGTTTTACACCCCTTGATATCTTGGTTCTGTTGGTGTGCTTGCCCATCTTTTCTGTACACGTCAAGGTGGGTGAGCATGCCTTGTATTTGGATCTGGTTGATCGTGTTTTGTTCTTAAAATGATCAGTTTGGCCTAATCTAAAATGTACAATCCCAACTATTGATTACAAAGATCATTCATAACGTTCCGAGTCTGCACATTCTAATTATGTTAGAAAAAGTATCCTGCAACAAGTCCTGTAATTGAAATTATTGCACTAACAACATAAGGCAAATACTTGTCTTTCCTTGTCTGTAAAGGTAATAATTCGTTGATGAACACAACAGAATCTGTAATTTGCGCTTCTAATGTTATTTTTAGTTCTAATGTATTGAAATCATCATCCACTCCTAATTTTTCCCAAAAATACAAAGCTGCAGAGGAATTTTTTGGTTGAAGTGCTTGATAGTTATGCATTATGGATTGTTGAAAATGAGTTTGAAACAAATTCAGAACATTTTGCAATCCAAAACTGGTATTAAACATAATCCCTACAGAGATAACTCTCATGTCAGATGACTAATTATAGCGCTGCTATTTCTATTGATGAAAGAGATTTACCAGCTTTAGTTTCGATTTTTTCTTTAATTGTAAAGGCGTCCTCGATAGAAGATAGAAGAATCTTTCCAGTATGATCAAAATGTTTGTTTTTGGCATCAGAAATATCTTTGAATCCATCCATGAAGGATTTGACATTAGCACAAGATTCTTTTTTATTAGCACAAGTAAATCTAAATTCAAACTCTTGCATTTTATCTAGTACTCCCAGATGTTTCTTTTATACTTTCTTTTTGTAAATATTTAGGCACGTACTTGGTGCATTTTATCTAGTACTCCCAGATGTTTCTTTTTGTAGCAGAACCGCCAAAGGATGCATCAAGTAGATGCATTGCACAGTTCAGGGATTTTTTTGCCATTGTGATTATATTTACCACATTCTTCATTTCCTTTTCGGCCTGTGTGATTGTTTTCTCATATCTTGGAAGCCGGAACCAAGAGTTTTTTTACATCGTCTGCATAAATTTCAATCCAGAGAAGATCCATATTCATGTCCCCAATTTGTTACAGAACCCAGCAAGAACCCCTCCGTACGGATGCTTTTGTTTGTTTTATCACTGGTGCTAAACAACATCTGGATAGGCCTGTGTCGCACGGTGGGCAGGCAGGTATACCATGTGACACTTGCCGGTATTTTAAACAGGATAATACACGTGTTTGTAACATCTGTCTATGCTAGGTGGCCGCCGCCTGCCGGGTGATTGGTGGGCTGTTCTGGAACGGTACAATCCCAACTACTGAAAGAATGAGAAGATCTATAAGAAAAGATCATCATATTTGAAAATTAAAAAAATTCCAATATGGCGGGTCTGTCCCTCAACGAGTCCTTGCAATTGACATCCTGACTATAATTTGTAACAAACGCTCTTCTCTCCTTGAGCATCCTGTAAACGACTCGCAGCAGCTTTGAGGCAGCAGCTGCTGCCGTTGCCCGTCCCTGCCTCTCTTCTTTGCAAGCCTCCTGTAGAATGCCGAAATGTCAGACTTGGGTGCATGCCTCACATGTGATAAAGCGCACTTCTCTGCCAGAACCCGTCTGCATATGTCGCTTCCCCGGTGTGTTATGCGTCCATAGCGTACTGATTGGCAAGACGATCTCACAGACGGGACGGCGCCGACACAAGAGCGCAGCTTGTGTGAGCTGACGAATCTTTCATACTGTCATGGTGCGTGCGATGACCGGTGCAGAGCATGGGATCCTTTTGAATTTGAGCTATTCTTATCATCATCTGATTTCCTTGATCGGGCACATAAGATTACGATGCAATAACAGATTATTTCTAATTTACTTCTTAAATACAGACATTTCATAAAAATAACGCATGAAAAAAGCAAAAGATGTTACAGGCTCTAATGAGTTTGGTGAATTCTTCAAATCATTATCAGAAGATGACCCTTTCAAAATAGAGATTAACAAGGCAAGAAAAATTCTACAGGAGGACTGCAGCAGAGGAGACAAGATATAGCATGACAGATGGCCTGATCACTATATTAAAAAATACAAAATAAACAATTTATGGAGATATGATTTGTTAGATGGGAAAAGACTAGCCTATACAATTTTGGGATCATCAAAGGGTTTTATTGTCTCAATAATTGAGGCGTTTGCAAGTCATGCAGAATATGAGAAAAGATTTGGTTACTAGAGAGAGTTTTGTAGCAGTTCGTGTTCCGGAGCATTGGAGAATATCCATACAATACTACCATCATTGTCATAAATTATTTTGTTAGACTTTTCTAAATATTCTAAAATTACCTTAAATGATTGATATTGAATTTGTCGTGGCAAGCTTCTCCACAGTTTGTTTTTGGTAGGATAGTCTTTCATTCCAGATAGTGCATCTTCTACCATTTGTATTGATTCTAGCGTAGGATTGGGCTTTTTTGCAATTTTAGAATAACTTCTGGAAACAGTTTTCGGCTCTTTTTGAAAAAGTGATGCGCTAGCCATGTCATATTATAGCACATACTCGTATATATATACATACATGTATACATACATGTATGTATAATCCATTTTAGGCGTAATTCAAAAAATTAAGATAAATTTTCAAGCAGTATTTTGCTCTTCAAAAAACGGTATAGATTATAACCTAAATTCTTCATAGATATTATTGAAAAAAAAGGCGTAATCTGAACCCATTTCTAAGAAATTAGATTTTTAGTATGAATAATTCTCTAGAATGAAGATGAATGAAAAGATCTAATGTAAAATATTCTCTTTACTGCATTTTAATTGCATTATTGGCATCAGGCCCGGCGGCAGGACAGGACATGCGAGAGTATCACGACATCACAAGCTAAGCGAAATGTATCTCAAATCTGACATCAGATCAGCGATTTGAACCTGCACATGAAAAGTGGTTTTCTTAATCGTGGTACGTTTCGCTTAGCTGCAATTCCACCAAGGTTTATAACCAAAAATTGAGCATATAACGCAAAATGGGGCTAGTCAGAGAAGTAATCAAGGAGATTGGAAACAAATCTAGGGAATTCTATGAATTTGTTTTGCCGCCAATTGACATGTATCTAAATGATGATAGTCTTAAAGTGATAATCGACGTTCCAGGATTTGTCAAAAAAGATATCGAGTTGACTTTATGTGGAGACATACTTTCAATCAAGGCTCAAAAAGCTATTGACGAAAAAGAATCTGAATCATTAATTTCAAATCAAAGGCCCAACAGGATTGATAAAAAAATTAGGCTTCCCATTGATGTAAAACAGGGCGAAGAAAAAATAAAGTCTGCAAGATACGAAAGTGGTATTCTTACACTAGTTATTTCCGTTACAAAAAAAGGGAAAAATATCCCAATCGAATGATCTAATATTTTCTAAGTAATGCCGAAGCTATCATTATCAGTCCAGAAGCAATTATTCCAACGGAACCAAGAAACTCGTTTGATGGATACAAGAATGTAGAACCGAGAAAAGTTGCAGAAGCAAAAATACTTCCACTAAGTAAAGCCATGGGTTTTCTTTTTTTCATAAATATTTTGGCCTCATCCATAAATTTTTCCATATCAGGTCCTAATCGCAATGCTGAATCAATTGATTTTGAAAAGTTTTCAAATGAGATCTTTAATTCTTCAACATATGCTTTTGGAATCATATTTTCTTCTTCAAGTATATTTCTCAAAACTTTAACAAACTTAAAATCAACATTATGTGTTTTGTATATTCCTTCAATTATTGACGCCATTCTCATGTACAAAGCTAGATTTTTTGGCAGTACAAACGGAAACTTGCTCATAGTCTGATTTGCAAGCTCCATTAAACTTTGAACTTCCATTTCATCGGGTTTATTACCATGCATCGCACGAACTGAAAGCTCTATCCCCTTTTCAATTACTGCTCTATTGTATCCTGGGGTAAGCATTCCAAGATCATTCATAGCATTAACGACTCTTGGAGGATTTTTTTCAACTAGGGCAAGATATAATCGAATTAGCTTGTGCCTTGTTTCATTGTTTATTCGCCCGACCATTCCATAGTCGTATAAAATGAGTTTTCCATCATCAGTTATTGAGATATTTCCAGGATGAGGATCTGCATGGAAAATTGAGTGCTTGAGCAGCATGGTAAAAAATACCTTGTGCACGTCAATGACTAGTTGCTCTCTATCAATTCCCATCTCATCAAGGGCCTGTACATTAGTAACTTTGATGCCAGGAAGATATTCCATTGTAAGGACATTTTTTGAAGAAAGATCATCAAAGACCGAAGGTATGATCACTTTGCCGATTCTTTCCATATCCTTTTTTATTTTTTTGAGATTTGTAGATTCGGTAGAATAATCCATCTCCTCATAAATGGTTTCAATAAATTGAGAAAGCATAGCTTTTGCTGAGTAACGCAAGTTTGGATCAACAAATCTCAATGCTAATGGAAGGATTTTTTTTAGAACTTTGAGATCTTCTGCTACAATTTTTTCAATACCGGGCCTCTTTACTTTGATAACGATTTGTTGGCCGGAAATAGATCCACGATAAACTTGCCCTAGCGAAGCACCTGAAATCGAATCAGTGTTTATTTCATCAAATTTTTCATTGATTGGTCCAAGATCATTTTCAATTATTGGTTTTACTTGATCAAAAGGAGCTGCAGGCACACTGTCTTGTAGTTTTGATAATTCTTCCAAATATGGCTGAGGCAAGATGTCTGCTCTGGAAGAGAGCCACTGGCCTAATTTTATGTAAACAGGGCCTAGTGAAATGAATGTGTTGAGCACCTTTCTGGCATTTTTTCGAAATTGTTCTGAATCAATTTGATTTTTCTCTTGATGAACCCATATTTTCCTGTCTTTACGTAATGCAAAAATTGATGGAAGCAGTTTAACAAGTACTTGAACAGTTCTAAACGAAGACATGACAATTACTCCAAATAATTTTTAATTTTTTTAGTTGCAACGTATCCTGCATACCCAGAAATTATTGATGAGATGATGCTGGAGGTTAGAGTTAACTTTTTTGATTTTGTATTGATAAATTTTTTTGCAACTTGTGAACCGCCAAAAATTGCACACCCCAAACCAATTAAAACCTCAGGTGCATCAAAAACTAAATGTCCGATGGGATCTTTTCTAGGATCAATTTTATCAGTGTGAATTAAAAATTTATCATCATATTCCCTAATGTGCAAGTTACCATAGCGGTATTGCTTGTATGCCCCATTTTTTTGTCCAAGGAAAGTTTCTTCTGCTTCTTCTAGCATGAATTCTCTTAATTCCTTTGGGACTTCAATTTCATCCCCAGTCATAATCGCAAGATCCAGTAATTGTTTATAATCTTACGGTCTGTAGTGCTTCAGTCTAAGACCAAAAACGGACTGTATTTTGGTGACGACTAGAGTGAATATTGTAAGTTAGTATTTAGATCTAACTGATAATTTCTACGCGTATCGTTTATTCAGACTCTATAAACACGAGTCAGATAGACAGGATGGGGGTTTTTCCTAGAAAAATTCACACCGCCTATTGAATGCATAATAAAATGGCTAAGATGTTCTTAATCGATCTTTCGTAAACATAACAAAACTAATGGAAAAAGCTACCAACATTGCAACCCCTGGGATATATGCATAATTAAATCCAGTTCCAGAATGATCTTCCTGATGAGAGTAGTTGATTAGAAACGTTACAATTAACAAAATCATTCCAATAATTGTTAATTTTCTATGTGTCTCCAACAAACATGGCTTTGCTGTTAACTATATGAATTTAGAATAATTTGGAGTCCTCAAAGAAGTGGTGTCGTGATAAATCCCACAATACTTCTTCCTGCTATAGTAAGCACATAAAAAAACTGAATCATTTTGACAATTATTTTTGGCCAAAAGATCCAAGACCGGCCATATCACACACATTACATGTACAAACAAAAAAAGAGACAGGTTGCAAGGGGATCAAAATTTCTGCCAAACACCGGCGTTACAGACCTCAAAAGGGCATACAAAAAAGAGACCGATCCCAGTTGAGTAATACTAGACTTTATGCATAATTGAATCATAAAAATTTTTCCGAAAGATTTAGATCCATTTTGATCGCCGCAACAGGTAATGGAATCTTCAGAACAGACTATACGCAGGCTGCAAAGGGAGCTCAAGTAAAAGGACACAGCAATCAAGCAGAACAACAGAACAATCAAGCAAAAGGACACAGCAATCAGCAAGCGCGAGAAGACGATTGGCCTGCTGCGCGAGCAGCAGCTGCTGCGCGAGGACAGCCTGTGGGCCGTTACAGATGCAGGCCGCTCTGATACGGACACGTCGCTGCTGCACAGCAGGGAGGTGATCCACGGCATACTAGACCTTATGCGTAATCGACTAAAAATTCAAAATCAAATTGGTTTACTAAGGCAAAAATTATCTCGCAATATTAGTTTGATCGATTATGCATAAGGTCTACTGCACAACAGCGCAAAGCTTGCAGGGATTACCGTATGACCTTGACCAGTTTGACTACATCTACAATGACTTTGTGGCAGAGTCAAAGAAGCACAACAAAGACGCGCCGCTCTTTTCAGAGGACGAAACACCGGATCCCGGAAACCGTTGCCTGCCTGGCCGCAGGTTCGTCCTGCTGCTTGCGCTGTTCCGCAAGCGCTCAAACGTGACGCAGGACGCCCTGGGCGCTGTTTGATGTTGACCAGTCCACCGTGTGCAGGTACCTCCGGTTCGCAGATTCCGTGCTGGCAGGGATCCTGCCTACTGCAGACAGGATGACCCGTCTGGTAAAAAAGGCCGAGACATCAGAGCAGCTAGAGCAGCTAATGCCGGACAGAACCATCATAATTGACGGCACCGAGGCGGTGCCAAGGCAGCGTCCGCAGTACAGGGATAAAAGAAAAAACACGTACTCTGGCAAAAAGAAGCGCTTTACGATTAACACCACCATAACAACAAACAGGGCAGGGCCTGATACTTGCAGCAGGCAGGTCCTTTGAGGGCGGGACGCACGACCTTACCATGATAAGAGAGGATCCGACAGACTGGCAGGTGGTCTGAATCCATGTACAAAAAGGACACTCCGGAAAAGGACAGGATACGGGTGCTTGCAGACAAGGGGTACCAGGGATGCCAATCACTACGAGGGAATGGCACTTGAGATGCCTGAAAAAAAGAGGCCGCAGGCGGAGCTGACGCAGCAGCAAAAGGACTCCAACAAAAGGATCAGCGCCAAGAGGGTAAAGGTGGAGCACTCTATTGGAAGAATAAAGCAGTGGGCAAGGATGACAGACCCGTACGACGGCACGGTAGAGGAGTTTCGCGAGGAACTAGTTGTGTGTACCGGCCTTGCAAACTTTGGTTTGCTGTGGGATGCGAAAAGAAAGCAGCCGTCACTTGGTTATTGACGGTACGATACTGGGTGCATCATGATGATGATGATGATGATGATGCACCGCAAGAGTGCGCACGGATTTCTAATTTCTGCGAATTTACACGGCCTTTTGCGTCAAAATTAAATAATTTCCTGGACTGGCTTTGTGTGTCTTGGTAATGTATGCTGTAGAAAAAAATTTGACGGGTCAATTACGTATAAAGTCTTTTGTATGAAATTTTACTGCATTTACACAATTTTTAAAAAACTCCTTAACCATTTTGATACGTATTATTTCGTGTAGGTTGTTTTACATATGAAAATATAATTCCCAAAAATTTTGTACTGCTAAAAAAGATAGAAACATGAAAAACTTGATATTAATAAATTCACCAAAAATAGAAAAACTGAATGTCTGTTTGACATTTCGATCAAATTATGCTATCAAGAATGAAATTTTTGTGTTTTACTTATTATCAAGTGTGTTTACAAAATATTGTTGAGAATGTTAGGGGTTTTCAATAATACTGAATTTAGTTTAATGTTAGGTATGATTAATAACCAATTTTTTGAGATAATGACACAAAATGTGGAGGTCAATTGTATCATTCTCTAGTTCTAGAATGAGCCTATTATGATTGTTTTATATGGTGCCTACAATGTTGTGTGTATTTTTTTCAGACAAGCTGATAGAGAAGTTTAACCGAGAGCACGATCAGTAATGAATACTTTGTATGCACATCATAAAATTTTACTCTTTAGTAAACTTGATAGTTTAAATTGTCTTTTAGAATTTGATTTGATTAGAATGTTAAATATGCAAAAGGAGTATAATAGTATATGATGAAAGCGGAACCAAATCCATATCATAAAGTAATTGCATGTCCATCTAAGCTTTACATTATGGATCAGCTTCACAAACAAGGAAGAATAGGTGTTGAGAATATAATTAATGATTCAAACATTTTTCGTCCTAGTGTTGAACGTCACATAAAGGAACTTCTTCAAGACAACCTTGTATCCAAACATGATGATGGTAGATTTCTCATTATTACAAATCAAGGAAAAAAAGTTGTTAGATATATTGACGGCGGTAAAGAATCTTTACGTGCTTTAAGTCATTGAAGAAAAATTATTTTTTGTTATTGTTTTCATCTCTGTATCTTTTTCTTAAATCTTCTCCGTATTGATTTATTTCATCAATAGCAAATCTCAATTTTTCTTTAACTTCGTCAACCTTTTCAATGGATACTTTATCTCTTAATCGAGAAACTAATTCATCTACTGATGCCATGTTACTAAGCATGTTATTTGCAGAAGTTTTCTTTTCATTATTATCAAAATCTCTTTTAACAATATATACAATAATACCTAGCACGCCTACAGCTAAAATGAATAATAAAATTTTACTTAGAGGATCAGCAGCTACAGTAATTTCTAATCCCAATGCAACGCCTTCTGTAATTGCTAGTGCAGTAACTTGCATCCATGTACGTATTTTAGAAAAATCCATTACAATCTCCTTGTAAAAGTTAGGATCAATGTGGGTATAAATGATACGTGATTTCTTTCTCAAAGTTCGGTTCAAAAATATTGACACTACTACTATGAAGTTCATACAAGCATAACAACGATCATAGATGACGATGATCGTAACATCGAAACTGATCAAAAAGTTTTAAAAAATGATCATTACTAGTTTTTTATTTGTGGTTTTCAGATAACATACAGTTACTTACACTTTAGATATATCAGGCTCCTCTTAGAAACTATGTTCACTACAAATCATATCTTTTACAGCAAATTCATTTTTGTAGATTTGAGCCTACGAAAATCTATAGTAGACTTTATGCACAATTGAATCGTCAAAATTTTTCCGAAAGACTTGGATCTATTTTGATCGCCACAACAGGTAATGGAATCTCCAGAACAGACGATACGCAGGCTGCAAAGGGATCTCAAGCAAAAGGACAGGACAATCAAGCAAAATAACAGAACAATCAGCAAGCACAACAAGATCATCGCTTCACTCCGTGAGCAGCTAAAACTTGAAGACAACCTGTGGAACGTGACCGGAGATGCGAACCGCCTCAAGACAGAGACGGCACTGCTTCACAGCAGGGAGGCAATCCACGGCATGCTACACAACGACGCAAAGCTTGCAGGCATTACGTCATTTGGAACAGACCAGTTCGGCTACATCTACGACCGGTTTGCAGCCGAGTCAAAAAACGACGGCGCGCCGCTCTTTTCAGAGGACGGGACGCCGGATCCCGGAAACTGCTACCTGCCTGGCCGCAGATCCGTCCTGCTGCTTGCGCTGTTCTGCAAGAGGCCAAACGTGACGCAGGACACACTGGGTGTGCTGTTTGATGCAGACCAGTCCACAGTGTGCAGGTACCTCCGGTTCGCAGATTCCGTGCTGGCAGGGATTCTGCCGACTGCAGACAGGATGACCAGTCTGGTAAAAAAGGCCAAGACGCCTGAGCAGCTCGAAGAGATAATGCCGGACAGAACCATCATAATTGACGGCACCGAGGCGGTGCCAAGATGGCGTCCGCAGTACAGGGATGCAAGAAAAAACACGTACTCTGGCAAAAAGAAGCGCTTTACGATTAACACCACCATAACAACAAACAGGGCAGGGCCTGATACTTGCAACAGGCATGTCCTTTGAGGGCGGGACGCACGATCTTGCCATGATAAAAGAGGATCCGGCAGGTGGTCTGAATCCATGTACAAAAGGGACACGCCCGAAAAGGACAGGATACGGGTGTCTGCAGACAAGGGATGCCAGGAATGTCAATCACTACGAGGGAATAGCACTTGAGATGCCGGAAAAAAAGAAGCCGCGGTCGGAGCTGACGCAGCAGCAAAAGGACTCGAACAAAAGGATCAGCGCCAAGAGGGTAAGGCGGGGGAGCACGCCATCAGAAGAATAAGGCAGCGGGCGAGGATGGCAGACCCGTATGACGGCACGGTAGAGGAGTTTTGCGAGGAACCGGCTGCGTGCGCAGACCTTGCGAACTTTCAACTGCTGTGGGATGCAAAAAGAAAGCGGCCGTCACTTGACTATCAACGGCACAGCACAGGGTGCATGAGGCACTGCAAGTGCGCACGGGTTTTGAATTTCTGCGAATTTACAATGATCTTTTGCATCAAAATTAAATAATTTCTTGGATTGGCTTTGTGTGTTTGGTAGTGTGTGCTGTAGAAAAAATTTGACGGGTCAATTAACCATAAAGTCTAATCTTTAATTTGGCTCTATTGCAGCTTTTTTACGCCTACGTACCACGTAAAACCCAATTCCTACTGCCAAAATAATTGGGACAATTATCATTGCTGGGTCATAACCATCCTCATTACCGTTTGATGGTTCATTAACAGAGATTGTTGTGTCATGAGTAAGAAAGATCTCATCTCTGACACTGTCTTTGTATCTTACAGTGACGGTAATGTCATGTTCTCCGTAACTTGGATCGCCATCAAATTCAATAGGAACATTAAATGGTACAGGTGCGTCTACTTCAATTTCATCAATGAATTGAGTGTTTGATTTTATATTGGAGTTTCCACGAGGCTCAACAGATACAAAACCAAACAGGCCATCTTCATTTCCTTCATTAATTATTTCTCCAATTACCATTTGTGTTCCAGATAATTCAATTACGTTGACATTGAAAATACTAAGATCAATTAATCCTTTAATGTAAAAGTCTACAATCTTTGAAATCACATGCTGATCGCCGTGTGCATTATAATATGAGATAGACAAGGGAATTCTCAGAGTATCTCCTTTTAGTGATTCAGGGACATATACTGTTGCAGTAAGTTGTCTTGCAGATTTAGGATCAATATGGCCTATATCCCAGTTTGATTCTAAAATGACAACATTTTCTACATTTGTAGTTGATGAGGACGTGGATGCAAGTTCAGTTTGGGTGTTAGTGGCAACAATATCTACGCCAGAAATTGGAGCAGTTCCATCATTGGCAATTTCAATTACTACATTATTGGATTTCAAAGACGTAAGAAATGGTTCTAGTGCCCTTACATTGATAACACTATCACCTGTTACTTTGAAATCAAAGTCGGCAAAGATCGTTCTAACTCCAGATTCTCTCAATCTAGAATAGTCAACTTTTACAGTTCCCGGATATTGCTGAATTTGTATATTTTTATCCAGATTTACAAAAAATGTCAAATGAAAATAGTCTCCAGCTATAGAATTAGCGTCACTATCAGCATGAATGGTGGAGCCTGGACCATCAGATGCGGAAAAACCAAATGGCAGTGACAGTTGACCCCTGATTCCGGTAATGTCTTGTGTTCCGACATTTGCTAGTACAACAGTAAATGGAACATTGTTATCTCCTGCCTCAACTTCGATTTTTTGATCTATTGTACCAAAGTATGCGTCTAGGAATTTAACGTCTCCAAAGTCTCGTTCAAAGGGAGAATTGCCAAAGCCTCCGGAGATAATTTGTCCAAAGGAATTATCAAAAAGAAAAGGAACAAGTGCAATAACAAACAATGGCAACAAAAATTTGAGATTCATTATGCCAAAACCTCCACTTCTGATGGTTGATCGCCTTCAAATGCTCTACCATCTTTTATTGTGATTACCCTATCTACATCACCAAAACTCTCTCTTTCGTGTGTAACTATAATGAATGTCTGATTCAGTTTTTTTGCCATGGATTTCATCAATCGTACTATTGTTTCTGAAGTTATTGAATCAAGATTGCCGGTTGGTTCATCAGCTAAAACAATTGAAGGTTTGTTGATTAACCCTCTTGCAATTGCTACTCTTTGAGCTTGACCACCAGAAATCTTGTTTGCCCGTTTATACATCTGATCTTCTAACCCAACTGCTTTTAGCAGATCTCTGGCATCTTTTTCAGCAGCATTATCAGTTCCTTCAATTTGTCTGGGCAGCAAAACATTTTCTAAAACTGTGAGATCACTAAGTAAATTAGAAAATTGGAAGATGAATCCAAGTTTTTTATTTCTAAATGAAGAAATTTTATTGTCATCAAGTGTTGTAGTATCTATTCCATCAATGGAAATCTTTCCATTTGTTGGACGATCCAATAATCCAATCATGTTAAGTAGCGTAGATTTTCCAGAACCGGAACTTCCAACAATCAGAACAACTTCTCCTTGGTCAATTGAAAATGTAGCACTGTCAAGGGCCTTGACTTTGTTTTCTCCTTCACCATAAATCTTAGTTAGATTATTGATTTCAAGTACCCTAGACAGTTCGCATGGCCTCCACAGGCAGTAGCTTTGTTGCCCTATACGACGGATATAGAGAAGCAATAATTGCCAACACAAACGAAGTCAGAGCGGTTTGGGTAATTTTTTCCCAATTGTAGCTAACTTCAAGGGGGAGACTATTATTGAATGACATTTTTGTTTCCTTTGCATAAAATGTATAGCCTAACCCTGCTGCAGTCCCCACTCCGGCCCCAATTGCACCAATAATCATCCCTTGGAAGATAAAAATTATTAGAATATCTTTTCTTTTAGCTCCTATTGCTCTCATAACACCGATTTCTCTAGTTTTTCCATTAACTAACATCATCTGAATTGTAACAATAGCAAAAGCTGAAGACATCATTCCAAAGTAGCCAATCATATTGATCATCGCAATACCAGATCTAAAACCAGCAAGTTGTTCTTCTGCTGATTCTTCTATAGTTTCTGCAAGAAAATCATCATTGGGAAACGATTGTAAGAAAAATTCTTTTACCTCAGATGCTTTTGAAGGATCATTTAATTTTACCATAAAGGATCCTGTATCGCCTGGTCTATTCATCATGTCACGTAAAGTATCAATGTGTATAACAGCGGTATAGTCAAATCCTTGACCACCTGGAGATTTTGCAATTCCAGAAACAGTAAATCTTCTTATTTCATCTTGACCGTATCTATCAACGATAAGAACCTTAACACTATCACCTACTTCCGCTCCTCCAAGATCTCTTGCTACATTAGATCCCAAGACAATAGAATTTCTTGAGAAAACATAGCTTCCTTCTGAAATGGTTTCATGAATAGTAGAGGCTTTAATGTCACGAAATGGATCAACTCCAACTACTGGAACTCGAGTTTCTTCAATTAGCTTCCCATTTTTTGTCATATTCACTTCGGCAGTTGACGAAAGCCGCGGTGTCACAGCTTCAACAAATGGAATTCGCTCAAACCAGTTTACTAATGCCAAATCTGATTTGTCGATGTAATCTGCATCATCAGTTACAAGAAGGTCACCATTTCTATAATCACTGATGTCTCGAACTATGGCATCAAAAAGTCCTTGAAATATTACGAAATTTACGTGAATAACTAAAATTCCAATTGTTACAGCTAAAACTGCCCCAATCAAACTACCTTTTTTGTTGAATAGCATTCTTTTTGCTAATCTTAATCTGTATTCCACGAAATCGATTAAATAGTCTAATATTTAATGTATATGATATATAGTGCTAATATTCTAGACAATTTTATATGATATTAGTTGTTTATTTGTTCTAAAAATAACTAATAGATGAGAAAATAGACAATTTTATATGATATTAATAACATGTACATTCTAAGGAGAATCATCAGATCATAAAATGGACAATTTAGATATGAAGATTTTAAGCAGGTTGCTGAACAACTGCAGAGAATCAGATCGACAAATAGGCATAGAATTAGGAATTTCTGGCGGAGCAGTACGAGCACGAATTCGAAAAATGGAAGAACGAGGGATAATTGAAGAGTTTTTTGTTAAAGTTGAACCACATGTGTTGGGTTACGGTATTTTGTACATTGTTGTATCAGGCCAAAACATAAACGAAATATTAGAACAGGTCAGTCTTGTAGGTGAACCATATTTTGTAGTTCCGTGTATAGGTGGAATTACAGTTTGTAGTATTGTTGTAAAAGAGAATCTAGAACAAAAGATCGAACTTGCAAGTAAATTGATGAGAGATGTTAGAGTTTTGTCCATTTTTGAAGCAAAAAATACGGGATTTAGTTCCAATCTTACAAAAACCGATTTAGAAATTCTAGGAGAATTGATTAGGGAGCCCAGACAGAAAATTGAGAAACTTGCAAGGAATACTAGCATGTCAACAAAAACAATAACAAGATGTATTGAAAAATTCCATGAAAATGATGGAATTCAATTTACGTTAATTTATAATCCTAAAAAAATTGAGGATTTTATTCCTCATGTAATACTTACTTTGATAAAAGGAGATCTAAAAAAAACATTAGAAAATCTAAACAATATATTTTCTGAATCATATCTACAAATTCCTTTTACTGCAGAAAATCAAATTGTTTTGTTTATGTATAGTGATAGTATTTTTAAAATGGATGAGCTAACACAAAAAGTTAGAACTGTTAAAAATATAAAATCAGCTGACTTGTTTATTCCAAAAAAACTTTTATTTTATGTCAAATGGATAAAAAAAGCTATTAGCGATTCTAAAAAATCACCAAAACTACATCTGACATATCAAACCAATTAAATAATAATAATTTCCAGGGTTTCTGTGAACAAAGAGAAGATCTATGAAGGAAAAATTTTAGGTCTTAGTGTTTATGATGGAAAAATAGAAGGAAGAAAAGTAAAGCGTGAAATAATAGAACACAGGGGTGCAGCAGCGATGCTTGCTTTTGATGAAGAAAACAAAGTGATTCTTGTTAAACAGCATAGATTTCCTCACGGATATGTATTAGAGGTTCCTGCTGGAACACTAGAGAAAAGAGAAAAACCGGTAAAATGTGCATTTAGAGAATTAGAAGAGGAGACAGGATACCGAGCAAAAAAAATGACTCCTCTGGTTACCTATTATCCATCAATTGGGTACAATACAGAAGTGATTCATTGCTTTGTGGCCTCAGGATTAAAGAAAATTGCCGATTTAAAACTAGATGAGGACGAGATATTATCAGTAGTAAAAATGGATATCAAAAAGCTACTACAAATGATCAGATCAGGGAAGATTCTAGATTCAAAAACAATTTGTGCAGTTTTAACATACGCCAGTAAAAAGAAATTATACTAATTATTTGTTATAAATAGGCTTTACAAGATCTGCAACATCAGCCCAAGATTGAGCTATTCTTTCAAACATATACACCAAATCAAGAAAGTCAATTGGAATTTGTTTTTTATTGCCTAGGGCTACTCTTAGTTTACTTAGTTTTTCTGCAAATTTTTTGTGTAGTGATATCGCTTCAATTGCTAAAAGCCTATCAGGTTTTGTAAATGCATCGATGGATTTTTCTGCAAGTTTACTAAAGTCTTTAACTACATCAAAGATTTTTTTAGAATGGTCTTTTGATAAAGATGAGTTAAATATGAAATTTGAAAGTTCTACAATAGAGTCACCTGCATTTTCAAGTATATTTGCGGCCACCCTATAATCAAGTACATCAATATTTTCTAAATTAAATACATTAGCTAGCCTTCTATCAACAAGTGTACTGCGAATTAGACGCACAAGTAAAAAGTATTGCCTGTTTACTTCTACATCGCGATTTGATATTGTTTGCAGGTTTGATTTATCATCTAAAATTAACCCGTTGGATACATCGTCATACATGCCAATTGCAAGTGAGCTCATTCGTTTGAGAATTTTTTCTGGATTTAATGTTGTTGCATCTAAAAGAAATTGCATGTTAATATGAGATGCATCTTCTTCAATGATTTCCATTCCAACAAGCCTTCTCATGGAATTACGAATTTTTTCTCTATCTTCTCCCGGAATAGTTGATTTAGAGTTGATTTCAATTACGTCATATCCTAAGAGATAAGCCCCTGTAATGTCAGCTACGATGTTTTCTTCCTTTGGTAAGGGATAAGAAATTACAAGCTCTTTTGTTGGACGTGTCTCTTTATTTGCAGATATTGAGATGCTATCATGTCCAGTTTCAAGTTCTACCTGACTACTTTTGTCCAAATTATTTGCATCCACCCACTCTTTTGGCAGAGACACTAGTATGCTACTTCCAATTCTTTGTAGGCGTCGAATAAATTTAGTCAATTTATACTAATATAATTAATTTAAGCCATATTCTTATATTTTATGTAAAATTTAAACTCAGATCAATGGAGGCAGTAGCATTTTGTCCGGCTCACATTACAGGTTTTTTCAAAGCCCATTTGGATGACAATCAAAATGCATTAGAAGATTTAGGATCAATGGGTGCAGGATTCTCAATTAAACAAGGGGTTACAACCAGAGTAAGAGTCAGCGCAAGAGACAATCAAGAATCAAACTTTAGGATTATTACAAGGGGATATCAATCAGATAAAACAGATGTTTCAGAATTTGTTTTAAATGAATTTTTGAAACTTGGGGAATTCTCAACAAGGTTTTTTGATATCGAACATGACATATCAATTCCGGTTGGATACGGTTTAGGTTCTAGTGGTGCAGCTGCTTTATCATTATCATTTGCATTAGATCAAGCTCTTCAGACAAAATTAGACAAGACAAGAGTCGGACAAATAGCACATAATGCAGAAGTAAGTTGTAAAACTGGATTGGGTGATATTTTAGCATCATTTTATGGGGGTTTTGAGATTCGTGTAAAACCTGGCGCTCCAGGAATTGGCAATGTCGAAAAAATTACTACAAACAAAATCTCCATAATTATGATATGTTTTTCTCCAGTTTCTACAAATAAATTCATCAAGGAACATCTCTCAAAAATTAATGGCCTTGGTGGAAAAATGGTAAATGAGTTATTAGAATCAAAAAGTTACAGACATTTCCAAGACATGTCATTAGAATTTGCAAAATATGTTGATGTTATGACTCCAAAAATGCAAAAATTGGTAAATGAACTCTCTGAAAATAATATTAAATGTGGAATAGCACTTTTTGGTGAGACAGTTTTTTCAATGGTTCCAAAAAATGATGAAGAAAAAGTTTTAGAAATTTTAGAAAAATATCCTGGTGGAATAGTAATAAAGTCAGAATTAGACGATGTGGGTGCAAGAGTCCTTAATAATTAATTGAAATCAGATGCCTTTAATTCCTAAATCACATCCAAGAGCCAAATCACTTTTGATCCGTGAGAAATTAGTAGAGGGATTTGACAAGGGATTGGTTGCAAAAGAAGGACTTTTAGCTCAGGGAAGAGGAGAGGCTTTTGATTATTTACTAGGAGAAAAAACCAGAAAAGCTGCAAAAAAGGCCATCAGGGCAGCAGCAGCGCAATTACTTTTGGCAGATATGCCTGTAATTTCTGTTAATGGCAATATTGTGGCATTGTGTCCAAGACAAATTGTACGATTATCAAAACAGATCAGGGCAAAATTAGAGGTAAACCTGTTTTATGCAGATAAAAAGAGAAAACAGGCAATAATTAAGACGTTAAAAGAGAATGGCGCAGGGAAAGTTTTAGGTACAAATCTTGCAGCATCCACAAGATTATCTGGAATGGATTCTGCTAGAAGAATCGTGGATAAGAACGGGATTTTTGTATCAGATGTTGTAGTTGTTCCTTTGGAAGATGGAGATAGAACATTGGCACTTAGAAAAGCAGGTAAGATTGTTATCACATTTGATCTAAATCCCCTTTCTAGAACTTCACGAACAGCTAACATTACAATTGTTGATAATGTCACACGAGCAGTTGATTTGTTAACTGATGAATCTAAAAAACTATCTAAAAAGAATGAAAAAAGCCTAAAGAAGATTGTTTCTGATTTTGATAATAAAAAAAATCTTGCAGAAAATGTAATTCAGATAAAAAATAACCTAACAAGGAGGGCTAGAATTGCATAAATCAGTCCAAGATATCCTTGATATGAAAAAGGAAGAGAAGAAAATTTCAGTAATTACAAGCTATGATTATACTTTAGCTTCTCTATGTGATAAAGCAGGAATAGATGTATTGCTAGTTGGAGACAGTGCAGGAATGGTAATGCTTGGTTATGAAAACACAGTTTCAGTTACAATGGAACAAATGCGTATGTTTACAGAAGCAGTTAGCAGGGCAAGAAAAAATTCGTTACTAGTATCAGATTTGCCATTTATGTCTTATCAAGCAAGCATTGAGGATGCAATAAGCAATTCTGGCAAACTGATCAAGGCAGGGGCAGATGCAGTAAAACTTGAAGGAGGTTCAATCATGGCCGAAACAATTGGTGCAATTGTAGATATTGGAATTCCGGTTATGGGACATATTGGATTTCAACCTCAAACAACAACACTTTCACAAGGATACAAAGTACAAGGAAAAACAAAGGATACTGCAATGAGGTTAATTGAAGATGCAAAAGAGCTTGAAGAGGCAGGCGTATTTAGCATTGCATTAGAGATGGTCAGTCATGAGGTAGCAGAGATAATCTCCGAAACTGTCAGTGTGCCAACCATTGGAATTGGTTCTGGAGTAGGCTGTGATGGACAGGTGCTGGTTGTTCATGATTTACTAGGTATGTATGATAAGATAAAGCCAAAGTTTGCAAGGAGATACATGAATTTGTCTGAAGATATTGTAAAATCCCTTGAAAATTACAAAAACGATGTAGAATCAGGCATGTTTCCAGCAGAAGAAAACTGGTTCTCAATGAATGATGATGATGAACTAGAGAAGTTACGTGAGCAGATTGGCAGCTAAGAAAGTGAAAAAAAAGGATCACCCATCATTAGACATTGTCAATTCGTATGGTACAGAACTATCTGGAAAGAGAATTGTACTTTGTGTTGCAGGAAGTGTTGCAGCATACAAAGCAATTGAGCTTGCACGGTTACTAATGAGACATGGTGCCGATGTTACATGTGTAGCAAGTAATGCAGTTACTAAATTAATACAACCAGATTATTTCAAATGGGCTACAGGAAATAAAGTAATTACAAAGCTAACAGGCGAGCTTGAACATATAAGATTAACAGATTACAATCAGTCAGATCTAGTAATTGTATATCCAGGCACTGCAAACACATTAGGAAAATTGGCAAATGGTATTGACGATACGCCAATTTCTACAGTACTTACCGTGGGATTTGGATCAAAGATTCCAATATTGATGTGTCTTGCAATGCATGAATCAATGTATGATAACTTGGCGGTAAGAAAGAACATGGAATTTCTAAAAAACAAAATTGAGTTTCTTTCACCTAAGATGATTGAGGGGAAGGCAAAGGCTCCAGAGCCAGAAGATGTTCTAGACTATACTTTAAGAAGGTTTGGAGCATCACGAATTTTAAAGAATAAAAAAATCCTAGTGACAGCAGGCCCAACAATAGAATATATCGATCCTGTCAGGGTAATTACAAATCTTAGTTCAGGTAAGACCGGTGTCCTTTTAGCCTCTGAATTAGTTTCAGCTGGGGCAAAAGTCACTATGGTGTATGGCCCTGCAAGTCAGAATCCACCGCAGGGGGCAAAAATAATCAATGTAACTACAAACAAAGAGATGTTTGATGCTACAAAAAATGAATTAAGGAAAAAATTTGACGTCATAATCATGGCAGCTGCCGCCTCTGACTACACTCCTGAAAATAATGCAAAATCAAAGATCAAGAGTGATAAGAAATCACTAACCATTAGGCTCAAAAAAACGCCAAAGATAATAGATTACGTAAGAAAGTCCCAAAAAGATGCATTGCTGATTGGGTTTAAGGCAGAAACTAATCTATCAAGGAATTCACTTATCAAATCAGCTCAAAAAAAGATGAAGGAAAGCAAAGCCGACATGATAATTGCAAATGATGTTGGTACAAAGTATCAAAAAAATCCAAACTATAACGAAGTACTAATAGTAAATTCCATAAAAACAATTTCATCAGGACGAAAGAAAAAAGAAGATATTGCAAAATTTATCAAAAAAGAAATTGAAAAGAAGCTAAAATGAAAAATTCTGATCTCAAAAAAACTAATATCACAATGCAAAGAAGTCAGAGAAGAGCAAAAAAAGAAACACGCAGGTAACTTTAAGCTATCCAATAGTAACTATTCGGATTTGTGGAGTTGTGGGGGATTTATTTTGACAGACAAATCACGCCCCGTTATATAGTGACAGTTCAAAATCGGCAAAAACGCCGCTCAGCCCCATACATGTGTGCGCGATGTTGCGGCGTTTTAGGCACAGACACACTTTACTGCCGCAGCTTTGTCCGGACAAGCCATGGGAATCCCGTCGGTTCTGCGGCCGTCAAGGCATTCCAGGATAAAACTGTACGGGTTTGCACCGCGCATCCTGCATGTGGCGTATATGCTTGCCAGCGTCTCTGTGATGTACATGCCCTTCTCGGATCTGCTGCCGTAGCTGACCTTGCGCATGGTGGCAAACATCCTCAGGGCCCTCTCGCTTTTGTTGTTGTGGTATTCCACGCCGTGCTCTAGAAACGTCAGCAGCTGATCCCCCTCCCTTTTGAGCCTTTTTGCGTACCTCCGGCAGTCCGCATCGTCGTATGACTGCCGTGCCAGCGCGTCTATCCTGTCCTGCAGCCTTTGTGTGACGTCTGCTGGAACCGCATTACTGTCGTACTTTTCCCGTGCGTCTATGGCATCCTTGAGTATGCCGTGCAGTCTCTTGAAGAATGTGGCAAACTCGTTACTGCAGCTCTCCTCCAGGGTCTTGTACATGTCCCTGAAATAGTGCAGCAGGCACTTTTGGTGTAGCAGGCCTACTCCACTCCATGCCAGATACGAGTCCGATATTACAATTCCGTCAAACTCACCTGCCAGTGCCTCTGCCACCTGCTTGCTGCGCGTCGATGATATGTGGTATATCACGCCGTGCGTGGAGACTAGAACCCATACCCAGTAATGCAGTCCGTTGAGAAACCATCCGGTCTCGTCCCCGTATATGGCGCGAGCCCTGTGAATCATCCCTGCAAGCAGTCCGTCGTAGACGGGCCTCATCTGGCATGCCGCCTTTTCGCACATGGAGACCAGCGTTGAACCCGGGATTTGTATCCCGTATATCATGTCAAATAGGTCAGTTATCCTTTCAAACGGTATGCCCATGCAACGCATCAGCACTACCTGGGAGATTATCGTGATTCCATACTGAGAGCCGGACAGGGTGCCGGGTATGCGTGCGGAGTGTGACGTTTTACAGTTCCTGCAGTAGCGGCGCGCCACGCTCCATCTGATGCGGCGCGCCCTGCCGTCCTGTATGTCTGTTATGTCACGGTCGTAATCGGTACTGCTGTCTGCAAGTCTGAGACCGCATCCGGGACAATATGAAATGTCTGCGTCCCTGTGATCTGTGACTGGGATGTCAGTCTTCTGTTCCCTGCCGCGCATCCCGGTATTTTTGTCGCTTTTTGGCCGCGGATATTCCTTGAATTTTCTCACATTGTAGCTTCTTGCCTTCCTGGCCGGCTTTTGGGTTGCGGATCCTGTCCTTAGCTGCCTGTTCTCTTCTTCCAGCTGCCTGATTGTGTCATTTTGCTGCTTGATTGTATCATTTTGCTGCTTGACTTTTTCTTCCAACGACTTTCTCTCTCTTCTCTCCTGATCAAACACTGATTTGAAATGCTTAAAGAGATAGTTTGTGTCTTGGTTGTCCCAGTCTACGCGGGTAGGATCAAACTCCGCCGGCATCACATGTGTGTTCTAGCCGTGATCTTTATCTCTTTCGGCACCCCAAAATTCACTCCAGAAATCCGAATTGTTACATCCAATATGCTAAAAGAGATCTAGCATGGATATTTTCATGAAACAGCAAGAACATTAAAATCAGATTTGAATGATTTTAAAGAAAATTGAGCAAGATAAAGCCATCTGAATATAAAAGACGAAACATGGCAATTTGGAATGAGGTTGCACCGAGATATCACAAAAGGTGGGCTTCTGCTAACAACGGACCGTTTCAGAGTACAAAAAAGTTAGTAGAATTGGTCGATATCAAAAAAGGAGACAGGGTTCTTGATGTTGCATGTGGAACAGGCGTTGTAACTAAAAAAATTAGAGAGAAGGTTGGTAATTCAGGATATGTCATAGGCGCAGATACCTCGATTACTGCAATAAGGATAGCAAAAAAATGGAATATAAAAAAATCAAATTCAGATTTTGTAAATATTGATGCAGAAAGATTTAGTTTTTCACAAAAATTTGATATTGTTACTTGTCAGTATGCACTGTTTTTCTTTCCAAATTCTCAAAAAGCATTAATGAATATGAAAAATAGCCTCAAAAAAACAGGCAAGTTGGGAATCTCAGTTCATGGGAACAAGGTTCCATTTTTTAGCAATATTTTAGATTCAGTTACTAAGTTTATTCCAGATTACGTTCCACCTGGATCACCAAACCTTGATAGATTTGGAACAAAGTCTGCATTACGAGATGAGATCAGTAAGGCGGGATTCTCAAAAATTTCAGTAAAAGAATTTGTTTTTCAATATGGTCCCGGAAGATTTGAGGATTATTGGAGAAATTATACCAAGTACATTGCAAAACCGCTAAAAGAGAAACTAAACGAGTTGGAATTTTCAAAAAGGAGAGAGCTAAAACGGCTAGTAAAAGAAAAAACAGTTCAATACACAAGGAAAGATGGAAAAATTCAATTCCCATGGCAAGTTTTAATTTTAACAGCAAAACACTAGAAATTCAGACAAGATAGAAATGGCCAGAGACAAAAAGAGGAAGGAAGAAAAACCAAAAAAATCAGATTTTAAAGCATTTCTCAAAAAAAGGGCTCCGATATATCTTGGCTTGATCGCTTTGTTTGTAGTGTTTGTAGTTCCTGAATTAACAAAAGGCAATCTAGAAAGTAGTCTGCCAGAACTTTCATCTGAAGAACAACAGATAGCAGACATCTTGATGGGATATAACGGACCAAACGAGTCTGGATTAACTGTAATGGATGCAATTGCAGATAAAATTAGTGAAGAATATCCGGATGAGAAAATATTTGATAACAAAAAAACCAAGGTATCTCTAACTGTTTCAAATATTGATCCTGAGAGTCATCAGGTTGTTTTTAATTTTGTATCACATAAAGGAGAAATGAATTATGATTGGAATGTAGATACATCTGGAAAAATTACAGCAAATAATGCTGAATCAAAATATATTATTGATTTGGTAGACTTTTATGATTAGAAGATTTTGAGACAAAAAAACAGGCTCAGATTGTGACTAAATCTTTAGTAAACTTGTGCATTACAATTGGTCTTTCCTTTACAATAAGCGAATCTTCAATTCTAATTCCAAATTTATTTTCAATATAGATTCCGGGTTCTACGGTGATTGCCATGTTTTTTTTTAGTTTTGTATCACTTTGATATGAAACAGTTGGAAGTTCATGTACCTCTAGTCCTATTCCATGTCCGGTAGAATGAATAAAATATTGACCAAAATTTTTCTCTTCAATGTAGTTTCTGCATGCAGAATCTATATCCTTACAATTTACATTTGGTTTAGCCGCTTTGAGACCTAGCTTTTGAGATTCTTTGACAATTTCATATGCTTCACTTGCTTGAGAGGAAATTTTTCCAACTGCAAATGTTCTTGTTGCATCAGAGACATATCCCTTGTATCTTAATGTAAGATCAGTTACTATAAGATCACCTTTTTTGAATTTTCTTTGAGTTACTTGAGCATGAGGTAAAGCACCATTTGGACCTCCAGCAATGATAAGAGGGTTAAGTGTAGATTTGTATCCGGTATCAAACATTTGTTGATCCATTGCATATGTCATCAAAATTGTCTGTAATTCTGACTCTTTTTGACCTACTTTGATCTTTTTTGAGCAAATTTCGAACATTTCATCGATTATTTTAGAGGCTCTTTTGAGAACCTGAATTTCTTTTTCATCTTTGACTATTCTAGAATTGTAAAATGGCTCAGCAGATGATTTTATTTTCGGAATGGATTTTTTCAAAGACGTCATGACAGAGTAATTTTGACAGTCAGTACAAACTCGTTTTTTCTTAATTTTTTCAATAAGAGAAGAAATCAGACCTGTTCCACGTTCTGCAGTGATTACATTACAGTCTTCAGACTCTTCTTTTGCTCGACTTGCTTCAAGTTCTGGAGCAATAATGGTTGTTTTTCCACTTTTTTCAAGTAATCCTATTGCCTCACCCCAAAATCCAGTCATGTAAAACAAATTTTCAGGCTCAAATGTGACGATTGTGTCACAGTCAATCTTTTGGGCATGTTTTAGAAGGTTCTTTCTTCTTTGTTTCACACAAAAACACACCTCTTTCACAATTTATGTATGATGCAAAGTTTGTATATGGAAATTTAGTGTAGATCGTTGTGACAGAAGAAAAAGAGAAGAAGAAAGTGGTTGCGTTGCTGTCAGGAGGTTTAGATAGTCAGCTTGCAGTAAGAATGATGCAAGAACAGGGCTTTGACGTTTCAGCTGTTGCAATAAAAACTCCTTTTTGTGATTTTGATTGTGGAAGGGGATGCGGATTTGAAATTAGAGAAAGGGCAGATGATCTTGATGTAAATTTAAAGACTGTTTATCTTGGTGATGAATACATTGAGATGTTAAAACATCCAAAACATGGAACTGGTGCAGGTTTTAACCCATGTATTGACTGTCGTGCTATGATGTTTGATGCTGCAAAGAAACACATGGAAGAAATTGGTGCAGAATTTATTATTTCAGGAGAGGTGTTAGGCCAGCGTCCAATGAGCCAGCACGGACCAGCATTAAGAACTATTGAGAAAGAATCAGATCTTGTTGGAAAAATTGTAAGACCACTGTCAGCTGCATTACTGCCAGAAACAGATCCTGAAAAAGAAGGGTTGATCAAAAGAGAGAATTTGGGAATGATCAAAGGCAGAACAAGAAGAAATCAGTTACAGATGGCAAAAGAGTATGGAATCGAAAACCCGCCTAATGCAGGAGGAGGTTGTTTGCTAACAGAGCCACAATTTGGAATTAAGGCAAAAGATCTGTTTGAACATATTGAAACTCCAACAATTAACGATGTTGATTTGTTAAAAATTGGTAGGCATTTTAGGTTAGATGAGGAAACAAAGTTTGTTGTTGGGAGAAATAAGGATGAAAACGAAATGATCAAAGCAATAGCGTTGCCAGGGGATATTTTACTTGAAGCTAAAGATTACGTAGGGCCAATTTCAATTCTGCGTGGCAAGAATGCACCAACACATGTAAAATTTGCATCGTCTGTAACATTAAGATATTCAGATGCACCAAAAAACCAGCTTGGAATTGTTTTAGCAAAAAATGGGAACGTAGCTGAAGAAATAAGCATTGAAAGTGCGATGGAAGAGTCATACATTAAATTTAGAATTTAGGCGTGAAATTTTTTAAAAATTAGTTAGAACTAAGGAAGAGTTTTTGAGGAAGTAGATCACATTTTCAGCAAGGATGCAAAAACAAGAAAACCCAACATATCTAAAGGCCATAACGATTAGGGACATCAGTGATGTCCATTCTATCAAAGAAGACATCAAAAAAGGAATGATTTTGATTCTAAGAGTTACACCGTTAGCACAAAAAGATGTGGAACAACTTCGTAAAGTAGTTGAAGAGTTGTATTCTATTGCAAAAACCGCCGGTGCAGATATTGCAAGACTGGGAGAGGAAAGAATTATTGTTGCTCCATCTAGTATAAAAATCTGGAAACCAGAATATGATCTAAAATAATTTTATTGCTTCCTGAATTTGAGGATAGTGAGCTGGAACCCTATACATTCGTCTGATGTTCATGGCTAGGTTTTCAGATTTTTTTCGTTCACCGTGGTTAACTAGAACCCTTCGAAGTTTTGGTCTCAGCCTTTGTACAAAGGACATCAATTGGTTGTAATCACTGTGACCACTGAATCCATCTAGTTTTTCAACGCCGCAGTTGATAGTGACAACTTCAATTTTGCCTCCTTTTCCTAGCATAGATACTTGTTTAGAACCATCAAGAACTCTTCTTCCTAGAGTTCCATTAACCTGGTAAGAAACAAACAATACCTTGTTCTTTTTGTCAGGAGAGATATTTTTGAAGTATTCTAAGACAGGGCCGCCTTCCAACATTCCTGATGTTGCCAAGATAATACACGGTGAGTTTTCTCTCATTGGCTCTTCCCTAGAGTCTGCATGCTCGATATTTGTAAAGTATTCAGAATCAAATGGGTTATCATCAGTTTCTAAGATTTTTTGTTTGAGTTCTCTTGCTAGATATTCTGGATAGGATTCATGAATGGCTGATGCTTCAGAAATCATCCCTTCCGTAAATACCGGTGCCTCGATCATTTGACCTGATTTCATATAATGATCAATTACCATCATAATTTCTTGTGCACGACCAACTGCTGGAATGGGTATCAGAACTTTGCCTCCATCTGCCAAAGTATTGTTTACTGCATTAATGAAAGCAGATTCTACCTCCTGTCTGCTTGGTTGAATGTCCTCTTTAAGACCATATGTACTTTCGATCAACAATGTCTCTACTCTTGGAAAATTCCAACTAGCAGCTTCAAACAAGATACTTTTTCCAAATTTTATATCACCTGAATAAACAAAATTATGATTGCCATTTCCAATGTGAAAGTGACATAGCGCAGAACCTAGAATATGGCCCGCATTTGCAAGAACTAATTTTATGTCAGGAGAAACATCAGTAACAGTTCCATATGGTAAAGTAATTGCTTGTCTCATAACTTGTTTAACATCTCGTTCTGAATAAATTGGGGTTCTGCCTTGTGCGGCAGCTACTTTGATTGCATCTAATTGAATTAGATTCATCATAGGAAGGGTTGGCTCCGTACAATAGATGGGACCCTTGTAACCATACTTGCACAGCGTAGGTAAGAATCCGGTATGATCCAAATGTGCATGTCCTATTACTACTGCATCAAGTTCATCTAACGTTAAATTTAGAGAGTCCAGTCTTGGATACGCATCCATTGGTGAGCGCGCACCGGGATTGATTCCACAGTCAATTAGGATTTTGCTTTCAGGAGTAGATAACAATAAAGAAGATCTGCCAACTTGGCCAAATCCGCCAAGTGTATAAAGAGAGACTTCGGTTCGTTCGGACAATCTTGGTCTAAAGATTTCATCACCGACCTGTTTAAGCTGTTTACTTCGCTCAGAAGAGTATTGTTTTAGAGTTGCATTGATTGTTTGGATTGTTCGTGAAGGTATGGTTGTGGCCTTTCTAACGCGTATTTTCCATCCTATTTTCTCAGTAACTTCAGCATGATTGAATTCCTTTGCATCTCTTTGTAGCAACCAGGGTCTTTTGGCTTCAACTGAAACCTCACCAGTAGCAGTATCAAAGATGACTCCCTGTAGATTTGCATCCTTTGGAACACAATCGGCAAGAATTCGTCTAGCCTCATCTTCAGGTTTTCTAATTGATTTATCAGTCCTTACAACAATTCTTTTTTTAATTACATTGACAAGATTTGATATTGTTTCATTATTTTCCATCAAGTAGCGAGGGGTGTTTGTATAAAGAGCAATTCGCGGCCCCTCATATTCTATTTTTGTAATGTTTGCGTCTTTGGGAATACTTTGCAGTATGGTGGCCATTACATTTTGGCTGGAAGGTATTTCTTTTTGTTGTTGTTTTCTTTGCATTAAATCACTAAAGTTCGATGACTGCTTTCTTTTGCTCATCGGTCAAAAGACGGAATCCGTCTTTATCCATAATTGCGACGTTTATTCCGTCGCCGGTGCCAATATTTCTAACTATTGCAGCTTTAACAGCTCGTAGAGCTATTTTTTTTGCATCTTCAACTGTAAGATCCTCTTGATATTCCTCTTCAAGTAAACCATAAGCTACTGGTGAACCACTACCAGTTGTGACATATGATTTCTCTTCAACTGAACCAAACATATCTATGTTGAACAATGCAGGACCGTTTGCATCATAACCGCCAACCAAGATATCAGCCATGAATGGATAGCCTCTATTTTGATGGAATATCAATGAACAAAGTCGTGCAAGTGAATGAATTGAGATTGGATCTTGTTTTTCAACCCTATGAAGATTAGAGTGATAACGTAAAATATCAACAATATTTTGTGCGTCTGCCACACCGCCGGCCAATGTCAATCCGGCATGCAAGTCAATTTTTTGAATTTTCATTGTGTTGTTATTTGCAATAAAATAACCTGCGCTTGCTCTCATATCGGCACATAATACGATACCGTCTTTGGCCTTGATACCTACAGTGGTAGTCCCGTGCAGAATTTTTTCTTCAACATTGTTTGACAAAAATACACCTATTAAGATAAAGTAGGTGGCATGTCACCCTTTTAAATAACTTTTTGATCCCTTGAAATAATAAATAATGACAAAAAACCAAGATCGCATGCAATCACATACGATGGAATTGCCCAGGCTCATTGAAATTGGCGAGAAAAACATTGGAGATTTTGGAAAATTTCTAAATTCATTAAGCAAGCCAAAAAAGGTTTCTTTAATATCGGGTACAAATGTTCAAAAAGTTTTAAGGAAGAAAATTGAGAAATCACTCAAATCAAAAAAAATTCAATTTGTATGGCATACATCAAAAGATAGTCAGATAAAATCATTAAATCAAATTCAAAAAGCTGTTAAAAAAGACAATCCTGATTTGATTGCGGGCATTGGTGGAGGCCGCTCTGTAGATACGGCAAAAATGATTTCATATAATTTAGACAAACCATTTGTAAGCTTACCAACTGCAGCTTCACATGATGGAATGGCAAGTCCGTTTGTTTCTGTAAAGAGTGACAAACCACATTCAATTGTGGCATCTGCACCTATGGGTGTTTTTGTAGATATTGATGTGATCAAAAAAGCTCCCGCTAGACTATTAGCTAGTGGGTGCGGAGATCTTGTTGCAAATACCATAGCAGTAAAAGATTGGCAGCTAGGTCATCAAAAGAAAAAGGAGTACTATGGCAGATATGCAGCAGACTTGGCCTTGATGAGTGCCAAAATAGTTATGGAAAATTCTTCCAGATTTGCGAAGAATGGGCTAGATGCAAGAGTAGTTGTGGAAGGATTGATCAGTGCAGGAGTAGCATCATGTATTGCAGGAAGTAGCAGGCCGTGCTCCGGAGCTGAACATCTTTTTTCACATGCACTTGATAAAATTGCCCCAGGTGTTGGGCTTCATGGAGAAAAGTGTGGAATTGGTTCCATAATGATGGCAAAATTACAAGGACAAGATTGGAAAAAAATTGTAAAGACGTTGAAAGATGTTAAAGCTCCAACAACTGCAAAACAAATTGGTCTTGAACCAGACGTGATAATAAAAGCTCTAACCATTGCACAAGATCTAAGACCAAAAAGGTATACAATTCTGAAAGAAATCAAAATGACGGAAAAAAGAGCGCAAAGTCTTGCTAAGAGTACCAGAGTAATTTGATTTAAGCGGTAGTTTGTTCAGGTGCTTTTTCTTTTATTTCAGGTTTTTTTTCCCGAGTTTGTTTGTTAACGTGCGTTTCTACAAAGCTTACTTTACTTAAAGTTGGAACAAATTTGAGAATATCTAATTGAATAAAGTATTTCATCATTTGTAAACCGTCTGAACGGAAAATTTCCTCAGGAATTGTAATGTTTACATCTTTGTCCTTCAAGTCAAATGCAATTTTTGAGTCTTCCACAGGTATCTTATTTTTAAGAATTCCATCAATCTTGTCATTCGGGGAATCCAATGATTTTATTACATTTACATCAAACAGAATTGTTTTACCAGCATATCTGTGGTTGTAATCTATTTGGATCCTACCAGAGCCAATAAAACGAATAATTCCTATTTTGTCATCAACCTCAACTGTGTCACCCACTGAAACTTTTTCTGCATCTTCACCTAATTTCCTACTAGGAATCATTCTAACTTTTTTAGAGTCTCTTTCACCAAATCCTTTCTCAGGCGTAACTTCAACCGTAAGTTTGTCTCCGACAGATGTTTTTGCAAGTGCTTCATCCAATCCTTTTAGAACAGGGTAAGACACTTCGCCAATCGATACTAGTTTTGGTTTATACTTTACATTTTGCTCATGAATAGAATATTTTTTTGCATCTGCTTCAAGAGTGGTATCAAACACTTCTTCACTGTCTTTTACCTTTGCAGTATAGTCTACTAGAACCAATGAACCTTTATCGAAAGTCAATGTGATCGGTCTCGAATTTCCTTATATTAAGTTACCATATATCATCTGAAGTTCGTAAATGAAAAACTAGTTACGATCGTTTTTTAAAAATTATTTAACCACTTTCAGATGTAACGATCATTGTAATTTATTGTTAAAGTTATGCCTATATGAATATCATAGTAATGGTGTCATTATTTTTGAACCGAGTTTGAAGAAAAAATTGTGGAATCAGTTATACCCACATTTATCTTATGCTTGCGGGGGAGATTGTAACTGGATAATTCACAAATAGAAAATACTATCAACGAGATCCGTAAGCGTAGCGATACAGTCATGGCTTTCAATAAAGATAAAATTTCAAGTGATTTTTACAAATCAAGAAATTTGTCAGAATTTTCAATAAGGAAAAAATTTATCGAGATTAGTGGAGATTATTTTGGTTAAAAAACAAAGTGACAAACAAGTTAAAAAGATCTTGAGAAAAATTAATGTTTTAATTTTAGGTTCAGGACAACCAAAAAGTGAATTAACATTTAGAAAAGAGATCAAAATGAGGCTAAAAAAACATGGAATTAATGCGATTGTTATGGAAGAGCAAAAACAAGCTAAACGTAACATTACACATATAGATAAATTCAATGATCTTTTAGGAGAGAAAAATTTGTTGTGTATTTCAATCCATACACCAAAAGGATCTCCATTGGGAGTTACTTTTGAAATAGGTTATTTGTGCGGACGATATTGGCATAGTAAAAATGGACAAAAAAACTTAAAGACCAGCTAGGATTTTTATTTTCTAAAAAACGTCCAAGATATGAAATAATGACATCATATATACACTCGGGATTATTTGTTGATGGAACTATAGAAATGCAAAATGAATATGGCTCGATTACAGATATTGTAAAGTACATAGAAGCATGGACAAAAAATAGAGCAGAAAAATTAGGAATGCTTAAACGATAAAAAACCTAGTGTGCCATTTGTAGATGTTCTTGTTTGTTATGTACTGCATGTTGTACTTTATCACCAATAGGGGATAGTTTTATTCTATATATACCGTCTATCGAAAATGTTTCAAAAATTAATCCCTTCATACTCATTTCCTTAAGATATTTTTCAAAGTTTTTCTTTGTCACTTTTGCATCCAAGCATGAATCCACAACTTTATGTAATTCGCTGTGTATAGTCTAGAGCAAAAGTTCTTGAGATCAAATATGTTAGACAGAAATACATTTTGATCACGCCGCACCACGCATTACAATGCCCACAGTAAAATCCGAAGACCTGAAGAAAGCGTACAGGAGGGAGAAGAATCCTCGTGTCAAGATCAGAATGGCGGCCGTAAACATGGTGTGCATGAACAATGAAAGCATTCAACATGTCAGTAGTTCCCAGATGTAGATTTACCGCAACCGCAACTGGCATCGGTTCTACTTGCCTCGATCATTGACAAACAACTCGTTTCTGCTTGTAATGTACACGATAAACAACGCCATGGTGAGTTTTTTTCCCGCAGAAGACACTCTTCCGTGCCTCTTTCCCGCATCAAGGCAGAACCTGGCAATCCTCCACAGGTTGTACAGCAGCAGCGGCAGGTAAAACATCAGCAGCCTCACAGACAGGGAGTTGCTGCATGTCCTGCCCATGATCTCCTTTATGACGCGAAACCCCGTCTCGATGCCCCATCTCTTGCGGTACTGCTCCGGTATGATGCCTGTCATGGCTCTGGCGCTCCTGATGGGAATGTTTGTTGCAAACGCAATGTATTGCTCCTCCTCCTCTTCCCCCTCCCCCTTTTTCTTCTTCTTCCTGTCTCTTTTGACAATTACAAGGTTGTAGGTCACAGTTACGCCGTCTTTGTTGGTCATTGACTGCTGCGATACCTGGCTTGCCTTTCCGTCCTTGTACATCTTGACTATCCTCTTGATCTTGGAGTTCATGATGACAGGCATAATGTAGCGGCACCCGCCCTTTCCTGCCTCTGTCATGCAGTCAACGTTGTAAAAGGCGCGGTCGTACAGGAACACAGTCTTTGAGTGTGCGCCCCCTCTGAGGATTTTCGTGCGTGTTTTGGCTATAAAATCGGCCAGTTTTTCCTTTGCCGGTAGCAGCTGCGATTCCAGGACAATCTGCGAGGAGTCCCTGCCGACTCCGTGCACTGCGACATACGAGAGAAACGTGGATGTTCCTGCCCTTGGACGCGACTTTCTTGTATGCTCCTGCAGCTGCTCCCCATGGTATGGTATGTCCGTAACGTCTATTGCAATGGCGTCGATGTCCTGCAGCATTCCTGCACGGCAGGCGTGCCGCACCGTGCGTGCCAGCGTCCTTGCACACCAGGCCTGCACGTCTGCCGGTTTGACGCCACGGACTGCAGACATGACCAGGTCTGCATCAGGCGTACGTGCACCCGTGTCTTGAAGCCTGTTGTGCCGTACGAGGGATTCTACAAACGTGTTTCTCTCAGACGCCTTGATTAGCACGTCCAGTATGTCATTGCATCCGTATACGGCGTTGTGCCTCTCAGACATTGGCATGCCAAGCTTTTGAAACGACGAGCGCAAGATTTTAAACCGGTTTGATGTTATATTGTACTGGCGTGCGATCAGTTCGTCATGTAATTCGACTTTCATGACATATTGCACGCCGTAGCCTAATCTGGATCTTTGCATTGCAGTTATGCGGTAACGCACCGGCATCTGGGCATAAACCTACATCTGGGCACAAATCTACATCTGGGAACTACTGATGTGGCAGACTCGCTCATGCAGTGCCCCAACTGGGTGTCCTTCTGGGTGGAACGCTTCAAGGAGGAGAAGGGCGGCATAGACGCCCTCCGGGATCTTCCAAAGACAGGCAGGCCGCCAAAGGTTCGGTTGGACAAGATTGCAAGGGTTGTATCAGATGCAAACAGCAGCGGCATTATTACGCCAAAAAGATTCAAAAGCGACATACAAAAAAGATTCAAAGTAAAATACCACATAACCAGCATCAGAAAGATAATGCACAAGCTTGGAATGTCTGCCAAGACGGCTCAGCGCATCCACATCAGCAGGGCAGAAATTGACAAAATCAAAAGGTGGCAACACAATGCAAAAAGGCGGATTTCACGCCTGGAATTGAAGGGTTTTACAACTGTCGTTTTTGACGAATCGATATTCATCGACGATCCTGCAAGTGGCGCAAAGTACTGGTCACCAAAAGGGGAGCCAATCACAACGACATACAAGGGACGGCACGGCAGGGTGGTGGCATACGGCTCCATTGCGACAGACGGCAGGCAGTTCTTTAGGACATATGACAGGTTTGACAAGGAGACGGTTCTGCAATACATCAAGGAGATGACAAGTCATTTTGGCAAGGTGACAATCATCATGGACAACGCGCCGCAGCACAAGGCAAGGATTGTAAAAGAGTTTCTTGCAGGCAACCCCGATGTCAGGACAATATGGCTTCCGACTGCAACGCCTGAGCTCAGTGTAGTTGAGGAGTACTGGCATCAGGCAAAACGGGACGTGTCGGTATCTGAATATTACGCTACGGTTGTGCACATGCGCCATGCAATGTCAGAATATTTCAGGACAGCCCGTCCCAAGCTTGATGCGATGAAGTTTATCTGTAGAAGGTCGCTCACTCTCAAAAACTTTTGATTGACACTATAGGTATTGTTCTTTTTTCTTTAATTGATCTAAGGTACAAGCGATTTCATCATATTTTTTTGCAAGTTCTATTTCTTTTTCGTACATTATGTAACTACTTTTTTTACTCATAAATATCTCTCTTCAGAATTTCAACCGTGGCGGATCTCCTTATAAACCATAATCTTAACATTACAACTTTGAATTTGTGAAGGATGTATAATAAATTGCCGATTTGTATCATGCGAAATGGACAAAAGAGAATATTCAAGCTGCTCCCCATCTGTCTTTCAATGTTTCAGGCCGTATTTATCTTTGAAAATAGTAAAAGATATCTGCTTATCATACATTGCAATATTTTTGGATTAGAGAGCTTTTAGTTTTTCTTCTGCAGTCTTGAGTCCTGCTTGAGCATCTATTTCGTATCCCATCATTGCCAATGTTGATGAGATTGCAGAGACTGTTCTCATTACATGATAAGGACTTACTTCTCCCATGCATCCAACTCTGAATACTTTGCCTTTGAGATTTCCAAATCCTCCTGCAACTAAGACTTTGAATTTGTCTGCAAGAGTGTTTCTAAATGTTTTGTCCTCAAGACCATCCAGATAGTTTAGTGCAACAATTGAGATTGAACGATCTTCCTCTTTTGCAAATGGAGTAAGACCCATTGCACTTAATCCAGAGTACAATGCATCTGAACAGGCTTTGTGACGATTAAAGACGTTTTGAAGGCCCTCTTCTAGTAAAATTGAAAGGGCTTCTCTGTATGCATAAAGTAAAGGCAATGCAGGTGTGAAAGGAGTGTGTTTTTCCTCATCATAATATTTGAAATATCTTGCTAAATTGAAGTACATTGTAGCTGGTGGATTTTCAATCATGTATTTCTTGGCTCTGGCACTTACAGATATTGGTGAAATGCCCGGGGGGGCGGCAATTGCTTTTTGTGCACCAGTCATACATACATCGACATTCCATTTATCCACTGGGAGTTCGGCGCCTCCAAGCAGGGAAACAGAATCCACGACATAGAATGCATCATTTCTAGATGTCAAGTCAGATACTTTGTCAAGGTAATTTACCATCGTTCCAGTTGAAGTTTCATTGTGAACCACATAGAATGCCTTAACGTCCTTGTTGTTGTCAAATGCTTCTTTTACTTGATCAAAAGTTGCATTTTGTCCCGGTGGAGTTTCGAGTCTAACAACATTAGCTCCCTGACCTTCAATAAGTTGTGATAACCTGTTACTAAATTCCCCATTTACAGGAATTATAATTTTATCACCTTTTTTAACTAAATTTATTACTCCTGCTTCTACTGCACCCGTTCCAGATGCAGATAAGGCTACAATATCATTTTGTGTCTCAAATACTTGTTGAGTTTTTTCAACAACATCAGTGTATAATTCAACAAAATCATCACTTCTGTGATTAATAATGGGTGCAAGCATTGCTTTCATAACACGATTAGGTACATTTGTTGGACCAGGAAGCATTGAAAGATATTCCATATATTATCTAGTGTCAGTGTCATATTGGGTTTATTTATAATTAGAGATTTTTCAAACGTTCTTTAGCACCAGTGTTAATCAAAAAATTTTTTGCACCTTCAGGTACAAGATCATCCCATTTTTGATCGCTAATAATCAGATCTCTAATATTAGTGCCAGATAATTCATCTCTCCTCAAAAACGGAATAGGAACCACTTGAAAATCTCTTTTTGAATACAGATGTCTTGTCAAGTCATCATTTGAAAAAACTATATCAAATTTTGGAACAATAGTATCTATCTTCTCAATCCATTTGATGTGGTTATCCAAATCCGGGATAAAATAAATTGAGATTTTATTTTTCATTGAATCATCAATTGAAGAGGCAATCATCTCTTCTCGTTCTTTTGCAGAAAAAGGATTGTTTTTTTGTGGAGATTTGTTAGAGCTGCCCAAACCTATCCATAATTTTTCAACTTTTGATAACGCAAATTGCAATGCTTCAAGATGGCCTAAGTGAAAAGGCTGGAATCTTCCTATCAATAAACCGTTCATACAGAAATATAGAAAATTTCTTTTTAAAAAACTATCATAAGGAGTTGTGATTTTAAACAAATGGTGAATTTTTTAGAAATTAATGGAGAATATGGCGAAGGGGGAGGACAGATAATTCGCTCTGCAATTGCGCTTTCATGTATTACAAAACAGCCAATTCACTTAGAAAATATAAGAAGGAATAGAAAGGTTCCAGGATTGCGAGCACAGCATCTGACAGCTATAAGAATTCTACAAAAAGTTGCAAATGCCAAAGTAATTGGAGCAGAATTAGGATCTACTGAATTAAAATTTATTCCAGATGACATCAAAAATTTAGAAATAGTTGAAGATGTAGGAACGGCCGGGAGTATTTCTTTGATTTTACAAGTTTTAATTCCTGTAGTATCCATTTCTCAAAAAAAACTAAAATTGACAATTAGAGGAGGAACAGACGTACCATGGAGTCCTTCAATTGATTATACTCGATATGTACTAAAAGAAGCGTATTCAAGAATGGGCATAGAGTTTTCTGTTGAATTATGTAAACGCGGTTACTATCCAAAAGGTGGTGGAGAAATTGTTTTGCAAGTATATCCATCTAATGTAAGATCAACATCATTTTCCAAAAGAAGAACAAAATCCATTAAATTAATTTGTACATATTCAAAGCTTTCAATTAAGGAAATTGAGAATAAAATTGAAGAGATCAAAAGAAGGTTATCTAAAGAAGGTTTTGTCGTTGAAACAGAAATTAAAAATCAGGATGCAATAGATTCGGGAGCATCTTTGTTAATTTACAGTATTGATGAACATTCAGTAATAGGGAAGGATGCGTTATTTGATAAAAAAACACAAAGATTTGATCTGGATTTAAAAGAGTTTATTGAAAACTCACCAAGTGTAGACAAAAATTTAGCAGATATGCTTGTAGTTCCTGCAAGCTTGGGTCAGAAAAAAACAACATTTCAAGTTAAAGAGATTACAAAACATCTGGAAACAAATTTGTTTGTAACATCAAAAATTACAGGTTGTAAGTATGGAATTGGAAAGCTATCTAATGGATTTGAAATAATTATTGAAGGGATATCAGACTCCGGCATCAAGTAGGGATGCAAAAAATAGAATAGCCACTGACAAAACTACTGTAACTTCACCAAGAATAATGATTTTTTTTCTTAATTTTTGAATTTCATTTTCGGGCATTTGATTTGACATGATTTTTTCTTCAACATCCTTACGGATTACTCTAACATGAACAGTATATGTAATGATTAGAACAATAACAAGAATAATTTTGATAATTAGAAATGTTCCATAACTTGTTGCTACAAGAAGTTCAGGTTTGCCAAGTAACACGTGTGAGCTATACAATCCGGTTGCCATTAGAATAATCAATGACGGAACAGCTATTTTGTTAAATCGTCTTCCAACACGAATCATTATTTGCATTCTTTCTTCAAGAGAATTAGTCATTGTTTTTAGAAGTGGTGAAAATACAACGCCAATGAAAAGCGCACCGCCAACCCATATTGCGGCAGAAACTAGATGAATCCAAGTAAGAATTGCTTGTTCTAGCGCAGTCATGAAATATGATATTTTAAATCAAATATTATGTATTTGGATCTTAACAACATTTTTTAGTTGTACAGAATCTGATAGCATTGAAATGGCACTTCAAAGTAAGATGACAGTATATGCCGCATTAGCTGGAGTTTTGGCTTTAATGGGAGGAATTGTTTACTATGCTAGTCTAGATAATGTCGAACTTGAGCAAGTCGAAATTGAATTAACGAGTGTAGAATTAAGGGATGTCAACACAATAAATAATCAAGCAAAATTTGACGTCACATTTCTTGTAAAGAATCCAAGTGACAAGACATTTACAGTTTCATTGATTGGATACCAACTTTACGGAGATGGAATACTGTTAGGTTCGGGGCAGTATTCTACAGCAGACATAGCATTGCCTGGAAGAGCTGTGTTTTATTCAGGTGCAGAAGTTCCTTTGAAAAGCACATTTGTTCTCAGTAAATCTGAGATTAATTCAGAGATTTACCAAGACGCCATAGAAAATAAGATCAATGGTTTTGAAGCCGAAGGAAGTATCACTACCGAGTCTTCATGGAGTACTGTTGAAAAAGAATTCAAAACTGGATTTTAATTGAAAAGTGGGCCGGGAGACACCCCTAAAACAAATGGTTTTTTTGACAAACGCCACAACAGAAGATTTGATTGTAATCCTTTATCAACACGCTTGAATCAGAAAGGTGTAAGAGAATCCGTAATGGATGCAGGTAGTAAAAGCGATGCTGATTCATCTGTGTTAAAAAAAAGACTCGGACATCCACATAGCGAAAAATAGGAAAAAATCGCCTTAAATCAAAATCAAACATACAAAGTTGGAATAGAATGGCAAAAGAACCAACAAAAAAACTGCTAAGCGATCCAGATGTGCGCAGATGGTACGAAAATATGCGCAGATCCAGCAAGCTTAACTCTGATGTGAGGCTTAGACGACTGAATCTGTTCTGTGACCGGATAAAGATGACCCCCAAAGGAGCTTGTAGGGGTTGGTAAAGATAACCCCATGAAGGCAGAGAACATCATGCTGGATCACGTCTCATGGATGGAGGATCAAAACTATGCACCAGGATACATTGCCGGCATGATAAGGACGGTAAAGGCATGGCTTGATTACAATCACATCGAGATAAGGCGGAAGATAAAGATCACAAACGCCGATGTGCAGGTAAGCATCAGGATGAAAGGATACCTGAAGGAAAGCAATTGCAACAGATTCTCAATGCTGCACCTCCACGATGCAGACAATCATAAGCATGATTGCATTTGCAGGAATCAGGCCGCAGGTCATGGGACTTGCTGACGGAACTGATGGGTTGTGCCTCTCAGATCTGCAGGATCTGGTACTAGACGGTCAAAATATCAAATTTTCCAAGATGCCTGCAAGGGTGGTAGTAAGACCCAATCTGAGCAAGACACGAAACAAGTACTTTACATTTCTGACAGAAGAAGGCTGCAAATACGTACTAGGCTACCTGCAGCAACGACTAGCAAAGGAGGAGATACTAAAACCAGAGTCGCCGTTGATAACTACGGACTTTGGATATCGCCTCAAGGGATGGCGTAAGATTGGCTCATCTAACAACAGGTTTTTGGTCACAAACGCCATAACCCAGTCCATACGTCAGATAATTCGTAGCGTGATCAAGATACGTCCGTATGCCCTTCGGTCGTACTTTGACAGCCAGCTTCTAATTGCCGAAAGCCACGGATGCATGACACACTCGTATCGCCAGTTCTTTATGGGACATAAAGGAGACACGGAGTCTCGATATACTACCAACAAGGGAAGATTGACTGAACAGATGACCGAAGACATGAGGCGCTCTTTTGCACAGAGTCAGATGTTCTTATCAACCAACATGGAAGATCACACTGAAGACAGCAGGAAGAACATGCTCATAGACATGTGGCGCCAGCAGGCCTCCATGTATGGGATAGATCCCAATTCCCTTTTGCAAAACGATGTGGACGAATCCTCATCACATGGTGTCAAATCCAGCAAAGATGTTGATGTAAATGTGTCTACGGGATCGGAAGTGCCCAAAAACGGCATTACAGATGAGAAGGCAGAATCGTCACCATATGAGACTCAAATTGTTGATGGAGAGAAGACTCTGCTCTCATATGCCGCACAGGGATGGGATCTGGTAAAGGATCTGCCTGATGCAAGATTTCTGATTAGACGCAGAATTCCAACTTAAACTTGTAAAAAACATTCGATGAAAAAGCAGCCTAGGACCAGTGATGCATTCTGTCTATGGCCAGCTTTCTAGAATAACCAAACTCCTTCATCAGGCGTCTGACAAATTCCTCATCCTCTTTTGAAAGCTTGCTCTTCATGGTTATAGTTGTCCTCCGACATACTTAATCGTTATCTCCAAATTTTGCCTTTTTTCTATAATCTTGACTATTTTTTCCAGTCTTTTTTTAAATGCGGATGTTCCGTCTCTAGACACTGTCATGCTGTTGATACGTAGTCTTGCGCCCTTTTTGATCTGCACTTCGCACTCTCGCATATACCAACCGGATTGACTGCCTCCGAATCTCTCATATGGATTGTATGTGTGCCGACCTCTAGGCGTCACATATATGATGCGCCTTGTCACATATGTGACTGGGCAATAATCTGACGGATTCATTTCCAATATGTCCATTTCTACTACCAATCCACGCTTTTTTCTTTTTGTTGCAAAGAGTGTTGCTATATCAGCATCAATTGAACACGACACAAAATCGTTTCTTGCAGCATACATTATTCTGCTCTGATATCCTACTGCACCCTTCATCTTGGCAATGCTTGCCAACTCTGAGATTTGCATGCCCCGGTATACCGTCTTGGTTCTTTTCAGAACCGTCTTTATCATCTTGTTGATTTTGTTCATATGGCTTTCAAGACCCTGCAGTATCAGGCTCTGATTCATGGCTCTGTCAAGAATCATTCTGTATTTTTTTAGCTCAGACAGCCTGATTATTATCCCGTCTGTTCCCAGCACCGGGGTTGTTGCCAAATTCACCCCCATGATCTAATTTTGTGATTTTGTACACATATTGATCAGAGAGGATGTGAGTTCTCTAATGAGTGATCATAAGAGACGTGATCAGTACTGGAAGTACTATCACGAGGCCCACACCCAAGAACTGGATTTTCTCACGTCCCATATAGTTTCTTTGATTGTGAAAAATCCGTGTCCTGTCCGGGACAGACAGTCCGGTCCTGAACGCAACCGGGTTCACAGCAGGAACAAGCTGGCATGCATCTGCATACTCATGGTATGTCTAAACTACACATACCGGGATATGGAGAACCTTGTATCCAAGCTTAAGCTGCCGTGGGACGAACCCGTACCTGATCACACTACTGTCTCCAAGTTCATGCAAAAGATTCCTGTTGCATGGCTTGAAGATATCATTGCCTGCACGGCAGCATCGTGCCTTGCAGGATTTGATGCCTCTGATCTCACGCTGGCATCAGACAGCAGCGGCGTTGCCACTGACAGGTATGAAAGAGTGCAAAAAAAAGGCCAGAAACAGGCACAACAGGAGGCAAAGCGTCAAAAGAAATACCTGAAATGGCACGTGGCCTCGGTACTGGGCCTGCAGGTCATACTCTCCTGCCGCATCACATCCAACAAGATGGCAGATACTACCGTCTTTGCCTCGCTGCTAAAGAAGATCAAAAAGACAGGCATTGCCTTTGCAGGCAGGTTCAATGCAGACAGGGGGTATGATTCTGATAGGAACTGCAAGCTTGTCTTTGGTGCCGGCATGACCCCGAACATAAAGCAGAGGGGCAATGCCGTGAACAGATCAAAAAAGTTCAGGAAAAAGGCCGCAGGACTGTTTGACGTGGAGATCTACAAGAAACGAGGCATGATAGAGGGAATATTTGGAGCAGAGGAGACAGAAGGTCACCGGTTGCTGTGCAGGTTCAGAAAGACATCCACAAGAAGGCGGTTTGGACTGTGCAAGACAATAGGATGGAACCTTGAGGTGTTAAACCGTTTGGAGTGTGCAGCAAGGCAGAATATTGTGGTGGTGGCAGCTTAGATGTGAATTTGGCAACAACCCCCCCAGCACCACATTGGAGGGCGTAGGTAAAATCCTCGCCTTGCCGTTGATTCGAGGCAGAGAAAAACGCTCAAACTCCTTGTCGATATCTCTTCCAACGTTACTCTTACTTACCGCTGTAAACACTCTAGAAAATCGTAATTGCGTGTCTTTAATGGCCCGCAGATTCGCTCTTGACAATCTGCCAACACTGCCTGATTTTTGACCCCCTTTCTTAGAATCCCTGGCTGGGCCTTTTTTTTGATTTAGTATCAAAACTGCTTCATTCTCCGAATCAACCTATAGTACAGCTGGCGCACCGTGATTCTGTACCCCATGTCTTCATAATCCTCTACAATTTCTGCCATCTTGTCCAAAAGCTTCTGGCTTGAGCTCCGAAGTGACTTTGTGGCGTATGCTATCTTTGCCATTAAACAATACCGTAATTTACGGTACTATCCTATATGGGTTTTGGGGCAAAAAAAGGTCGGGATGATCATGTTCGAATCCGAACTCAAACGTAATTGTTGAATTCTAACCTCAACTTACCTCTGTACATGGCAAGGCCGGATTTAGACAGCAAAAATGGAGCTAATTTTGAGCTCGATAAAGTTGAGAGTGGGCCGAGAGAGATTCGAACTCACGATCACCGCCGTGTCGAGGCGGTATCCTAACCAGCTAGACTACCGGCCCATTGAAAAACAAGACTAGATGCGGGATTATTAACGTTTAACAAAAGAAAGAAAGAATAAAAAGAAAGAATGCGTGAAGTAGTTGACAGAAAATTTTACTGAAGAAGAAAAAAGAGGTTTCTATAAAGCAATTTACTCAAGAAGAGATGTAAGATCTCATTTTATCTCAAACCCCATAGAAGATGATATTTTGTCAAAAATTCTACATGCCGCACATCATGCCCCATCAGTGGGATTTTCTCAACCCTGGAATTTTATTTTGATAAAAGATATCGAGACGAAGAAGAAGATCAAAAAGTCTTTTGAAGAAGAAAAAGATCGCTCATCAAAATTAGTTGAGGAACCAAGGAGATCAAAATATCTCTCATTTAAGCTGGAAGGAATACTAGAATCTCCGGTAAATATTTGTGTAACATATGATCCTACAAAATTTGGTCCTTTTGTAATTGGCAGATCTAGCATTCCTGAAGCAGGACTATACAGTGTATGTTGTGCAATTCAAAATTTGTGGCTATCGGCAAGAACAGAAGGCGTAGGCCTTGGTTGGGTAAGTATTCTATCAAATGAAATTCTAAAAGAAACTTTGTCATTACCAGAACATGTTGTTCCTATCGCATACTTGTGTTTGGGATATGTTGATAAATTTGCAGAAAAGCCAGATCTTGAAACTTCTGGTTGGTTACCAAGGCTTGATCTAAAAGATGTCGTATATTTTGAAAAGTGGAATGATAAAGATAATAAAAATTGGGATGTTATTAGAGAGATGATTGAGGATAATCTTGATTATGCTTAAATAATTAACAGTAGTCAAATGTATACACTTAACATTAAATTTCTTTGATAAATTCTTCTTGTGATATATCTGCTTGAATTAAAATACTTTTGAGAGATCCTATATTAATTGGATTCTGTCTTCAGTATACTGTCACTCAAATGTTCTTGAGGTCTAGGGACTTCCTACAGATAAACTTCATTGCATCAAGCCCCGGCCGCGCAGTCCTGAAATACTCCGACATTGCGTGGCGCATCTGTCCCACTGTACCGTAATACTCAGAGACCAACACGTCGCGTTTTGACTGGTGCCAGTATTCCTCTGTAACGCTGAGCTCGGGAGTTGCAGTCGGAAGCCATATGACCTTGACGTTCTTGTTTCCCTTTAGGAATTTGCTTACAATTATTCCCTTGTGCTGCGGCGCGTTGTCCATTATTATGGCCACCTTTCCAAAATGCCTTGCCAATTCCTTCAAGTATTGCAGTACGGTCTCCTTGTCGAATTTGTCGTACGTCCGGAAGAACTGCCTGCCGTCAATCCCGATGGAGCCATACGCCACAACCCTGCCGTGCCGTCCCTTGTACGTCGTTATGATCGGCTGGCCCTCAGGCGACCAGTACTTTGCGCCGGATGTCGGGTCGTCGATGAAGATGGCCTCGTCAAATACCACGACGGCAAAACCCAGTTTTTTCAGGCGTGAAATCTGCCTTTTTGCGCTGCGCTGCCATTTTTTGATCTCGTCGATCTCTGCCCTGTTGATGTGGATTCGCCGTACCGTCTTGGCAGTCAGGCCGAGTTTGCGCATTATCTTTCTGACGTTTGTGATGTGGTACTTTACGCCGTACTTTTTGCAGATGTCTTCTCTTAGCTGCATGGGAGCGATGATGCTGTCAGTCTTGTATAACATCTTTTCAATCTTTTTGAGTTTGACCTTTGGCGGCCTTCCGCTCTTGGGAAGATCCCGGAGGGCGTCTATGCCGCCCTCCCTGAAGCGTTCCACCCAGAAGGAGACCCAGTTCGGGCACTGCATGAGCGAGTCTGCTACATGTTGAATGCTTTCATTGTTCATGCACACCATGTTTACTGCGGCCATCCTCTTGACCACCTTGGGATCCCTCTCTTTCTTGTACGCCTTCCTGAGGTCTTCCGGTTTTGCTGCTGGCATTGTAATGCGTGGTACTAGGTGATCAAAATGTATTACCATCTAACATGTTTGACCTCAAGAACTTTTGAGTGACAGTATAGTTGGGATTGTACCGTTCCAAAACAGCCCACAAATCACCCGATAGGCGGTGGTCACCTGGCATACACACATGCTACAAACACGCAGATTATCCTGTTTAAAACACCGGCAAGTGTCACATGATATCTTTGTCTGCCCACCGTGCGACGCAGGTCTATCCATAGTAAGTATATAAAAAAACTGAATCATTTTGACAATTATTTTTGGCCAAAAGATCCAAGATCAGCCATACCGCACGCACCTACATGTACAAACAAAAAAAGAGACAGGTTGCAAGGGGAGCAAAATTTCTGCCAAACACCGGCCGTTGCAGACCTCAAAAAGGCATACAAAAAAGAGACTGATCCCAGAAGACGTGACAGGCTGCTTGCGTACATGCAGCGCAAGGACGGCGTGCCGCTAGACAAGATCGGAGGGATGCTAGGAAGGCCCAGGTCAACCATATCTGCATGGCTCAACCGCGCACAAGACGAGGGAATGCGCGCAAGATTCGAGCGCAGCGGTAGGGGACGAAAGCACCTGCTAGACGGGCCGCAGGCAAAACAGCTTGCAGCAGACCTGGATGCAGGCCCGGAGTCATGCGGCTTTGAGAGCAGCTTGTGGGATTCCAACCTAGTAAGGCTGCACATCAAGAGAAAGTTTGGCGTGCAGTACAGCAAGACAGGCGTGCTGCAGCTGATCAGGGAGACGGGCTTTTCGTGGAGCAAGGCGCGTCCAAAAAACCCAAGATCAGCCTCAAAAAAAAGAGCAAAAAAAGTTTCAGGAGCGGGCAAAAAAACCCGTTGCAGAAAAGTCGGCGCAGGGATACGCCGTACTGGCCGGCGATGCATCCTCGATTCAAAAGGCATCAAACAGGCCCGGCTACGGATGGAGAAGGCGCGGCAAGCGCGCCACATCCACCCCCCCACTCTGTTTTGTCACGCAAGAGAAGATACATCTTTGGAGTCCTGTCAGCAAGCGCATTTTACTTTATGTCTTATGAAGAGTCAAACAGCGACAGCTTTTGCAGCTTTTTGGAACGGGTTCACAAAAGATTTGGCAGGGTGGTGGTGGTGCTGTTTGTAGACAATGCGTCATATCACAAATCCAAAAGGGTAAAGGAGTTTCTGGAAAAATACAATGACGGGATAGTTCTGGAGTACCTGCTGCCGTACACGCCGGAGCTTAATCCCATTGAGACGCAGTGGATGGTGATAAAACGGGTACTGTCTGCAAAGGTGTTTGGCACGCTAGGTGGGATGGAGCAGTCAGTACGTCGTATGCTGTTTGCCAGAAAGGAGATTCTGCCTGTGAAAATGTTCAGTTATTTAATGTGCTAACTATAGTTTGCAAGGAATGTTTATAAAGAATTCACATGGATATGCATAAAGTCTACTGATGACTAGCGGACCGACTTTCCATATATTACATATTAGGAATTATAGGTAATTATTTAAATATCTCTGAGGAATAAATAATCCATGGGGAAATCAAGTGCCCCGTTTTTGACAAGAGTAGCAAAGGCCAACACTTCAGACTCGTTAAGAACTACTATACCAAAAGAAATCGTTAGAGAATTTGATCTTAATGCACATGATGTTTTGGTCTGGCAAGTGAATAAGAAAACCAATGAATTTATTATAAAAAAATGGAGTGGCAAAACATGAATAGAATAATGACCCATACACAAAAACGAAGATCTACAAGAACACCCGGAAAAAAATTAACAATCCAAACAATCCAGAATGTCTCAAATCCAACATCGATACATGGAATATATCCATACCGTGGAAAAATATCTTCAATTGATGTAATAAATGTAATATCTCAGATGGCATCAGGTAAAAAATTATTAGATCCGTTTTGTGGGACTGGTACCATAGTCTATGAAGCATACAAAAAAGGTCTTGATGTAGTGGGAGTAGATCCAAACCCCCTTGCTAGGATTATCACTAATGGTAAAATGAATCTTCGTTTTGTTAATAGTAAATCTATATATGTCGAAGTAGAGAAATTAATCAAAAAGACTCAAACTACTAATAAAAAAAATAAATGCCCCGCAAATATTAGATGGGCATTTCATAAAAAAACAATGCACCAGATAATGCAAATGGCTTCATTATATGATGAAATGTCTGATTACATAAAGGCGGTTTTTTGTGGAACTATTTGTTTGGCTGCACGAGGATGTAATCATTACAAGTGGACATCTACTGCTGTTGGAAAAAATATCACACCTAAAAGATATATTGATTTTTATGAAAAATTTAGAACAAAATCAAAAAAACATTATTTGCCATTAAAAGATGATCACAGTGCAGAAATACATCAAAAAGATTCACGTATGTTGTCGAGTTTTATTAAACCAAAATCAATAGATTATGTTTTTACTAGCCCACCATACTTTGATGCGTTAGATTACACAGCATATTATGCAAGATTTGTATTTCCAATTTTAGGAATTGATCGTGATTCAGTAAGAAAACAACTCGTACAATCTATCAAAACATACGAGGAAGATATGAAACTATGTCTCTCAGAGATAGAACAAGTTACAAAAGATGATGCCATGATAATTTTTGTTGTGGGTGACAAGAAAATTAAAAATAATATCATAAACGGTGGAGATTTTTTCTCAAAAATGTTTTCACATCGCCCAACAAAGATAATTGAACGAAGCTACAAAGGATCAGCCAGCAAAGTTTTTGATATATTAAATAAAACTAATCGAAAAGAACAGATCGTGATATGGGATAAATCAGAGTGGAGATAATTGGCAGATTTTTTTATTAAAGATAGTACATTCATGGACGAAGTAAAAGATGCGTCAGTAAGCCTTATAATAACTAGTCCGCCATATTTTGATCTTAAAAACTATGATCAAAAGAAAATGAATAAAAATCAAATCGGTTCATCTAAATCATATGATGATTATTTATCAAAACTGAACGCTGTGTGGAAAGAATGTGTTAGAGTTTTGATCCCAGATGGTAAATTATGCATAAACATCATGCCTCTTTTTTTATCAGGTCATGAAACTGAGTTTAAAAGAAGAGTTACAAAATTAATGATTACCGATTTAGAAGACTTCATGGATTCCACAAAAAAAATGTTTACACATGCTTTATTTATTTGGGACAAGAGGAAAATCGTAAGATTTAGCTCATTTGGGAGTTATCCATACCCACCAAATATTTTTTCAACATTTCCCTTTGAATGGATCATAGTGTTTTCAAAAAAAGGAAAAAGGCCGAAAGTCACATCTAAAATAAAAAAGAAATCAAAACTAACTACTAAAGAATGGCAGGATTGGGCAATCAATTCAGTATGGGAGATGAGCCCCGCAAAAGCAAAATCACTTGGCCATCCTGCACCATTTCCAGAGGAGTTGCCTCATAGATTAATCAAAATGTTTAGCTTTTATGGTGAAATTGTACTAGATCCATTCATGGGGACTGGGACTACTGCTCTGGCTACGGAGAAATTAGGAAGGCGTGCAATAGGATATGAAATTAATAACAAATATGTCAAAATTGCTAAAAAAAGATTACTTGAAATTTCTAATGAAGAACCTGTGAAGACGTCTTTATCTCGTTCGATAAAGGTTCTATGACATATTTGCCATTATTTACTTTTACGACTCCAGCAGTTAGCAATCCAAGCACATCTGGAGAGTTAAACACCTGAGGAAAGAATTTATCCCAACATATCTTTCTATCATTAATAATTCCGTTCATTGCAAGAATCCATATTGCATTTGCTGAAATGAATTTGATTTTATGTTTTATGATATCCTTATAAAATTTTTCAGATTGATCTCCTATTTTTGTAGTACAATCCCTGTGTGAAGGAGGGAAGAGATGTGTTTCCTTTCCACCAATGACTAGAAAAATATAAAAAATTAAATTAACTTTGTTGGCATCAAAATATTCACTGATCTGTCTTTCACATTCTTTAGCATATTCTGGAATCTTCTCTCTGTATCTCTCATCATCCATCATGGATAGAAAGTTTGTTTTTGTTTCAAAAATCAATACATTAGAATTGCTACGTATACACATATCTAATCTGTTAGGTCTTGAAGAATTTGGTGTGTCTATTTCTATCTCCGTTCCAATTATCGGATTATTATTTGAGCTTAAAAATTTGAGCATAGATGTAACCCACAATGCAATGTGTGTAGTTTCATCAGTGCACGTAAAACATTCTAAACTAAAAAAATTCCTTTGGAATCCGCCATATGTTGGAAGTTCAATTCTATTTCCTGTAAAGATACAATCTATGTTTTGAATATTTCTAACTGTATCAGTTTGAGTAAATAATTGATTTAATAATTCTGTTTTTATTGGCTCATCAATAGTACGAAATGATTCTTTTGAGGTAATGCATGAAAGACAACCTATGCATTTTTTTTCATTGATAGTGATGACACCATCGTGAATTTCCAAAGCTTCTATGTCTGTACTACATGTAGGGTATTCTCTATTTTGTTCAATATTATCAGATAAAAAATTTAAAAATTGTTTGTTGATGGGGCGGTTAGAATATCGTGGAATATTGAATCTAGATTCTAAGTAATTACTGATGCTCATTTTATAACAGCTTTTCCGTTATTTCCTGCACTTTTGGTATTAATTCCGGTGGAGCACCTGTCTGAAGAACTTTCAAATTAATTTGAGTCAGAGGTTTTAAATTACCATTATTCGTTGTAAATGGAATACCTGCAATTCCTGCTATTTCTCTTTCTTTTTCCATTACTTCCAAAAATTTATTTTGATTGATTATAAAATCATTCGGATGTTCTGATAGCAAGTCGACAAATTTTCTAAAATTCATAGATTTATGTTCTTTAGCAATTTGTCCAAGACAATACACTAGAGCAAACCTTCGATTCTTAACTATACCATCATATTGCAATGACATACTTCGAGTTATTTGTTGTCCTCGTTCTCTTAATGATTTAACCGATTTTGTAAGCCCTGAATAATGTAGTGGTCGTTCAACTTTAGAAGTACCATCAAAAAGAGTTGGAGGTATTAAAATATCATAATTGTGATCAGGCCAGTTTTTTCTTTCTACAAAGTCTCTCATTTCTACATGCCATTTTAGCATATTATTTGGTTTTTTGTAATTAGAAGGCATCACAAATCCGGCAGTCGTAGCCCAAGCAAATAATGCTGATCTTGTTCTTGTAAGGGTATCTTTCTTCGAACCGGTAGATAGTCTGACAAGTTCGCCTTCTGAAGATCTCATAGTTTCATCAGTGTTGGGAAATCCCAAACTAATTTTTGATTTTAATACTTTATTTGAACCATTTATACTCTTTTTTTGAATGCTGTGTAATAACCCAATAAACGGGCCATATTCCAAAACTGCTTTCCTAATAATCTTAAGCCACTCTTCTGAATCAAACTTACAACGTGCAAAACTTCTTCCCATATCCGTCAGTTCTAAATCATTTTCCGTCCTATTGATAAACCCTAACCCATCTAATGCGTTAACAGCATCACTAGCTGATTTACTTTTTTGTGTATCTAGTTGAATGCTTTGTGTCAAATAACATTTTGCTTTACTTAATGGGTTGTCCAAATATGGGCATACTTCTGTTTCTAGTGAGGGTTTTTGTATTAAAAGATCACAAAAATCTGTAATGTTGGACTTCGATTCAGCATCATATTTTATATCCCTAATTGAAAATTTGCTTTGATTGAATTTCTTGTTTAATGTTTGTGTTAACGCATGAAGACAAATCAATCGCCCAGTTGGATTTCGATTTATTAAAATTGCCATCTAAAATCATATCATCATTTCAAGTAAAAAACATCTTTTCCAAATTAGGTTCTTTTCCATCTATCTTATCTTTTAAGACTTTCCATGCTTCTTTTATTGTTAAAATTTTGAAATTGTTTTCTTGTTTCAACATTGCTATATGTTCATTAACTAGCTCATCATTATTCTCGTGTATGGTCATTGGAACTATGACTATTTTTGGAATTCTATAGTTATTCTTTTTTATCAATTCTACTATATCTGTTAACACATTTATTCCATGTTCGATATCATTAAATGAATTAACTACTTTTACAATAATTGGTTTTTTATTAATTATCATTAATAATGGAATTTTTTTATAACGATATCCGCCTTTAACTTTTACTTCAAAACCACATAAATTATTTTGTGAGTTACCTGTAAATACCAATCCCAACCATGTTGTTAGAAATTTTTTATCACTCATTATGTATTTAGCAAATTTGATAAAAGAATCGGATTCTTCTTGAAAATTAATAAATTTTTTACACGAATATGCACATAATAAACAATCAACACATCTTTCTTGATTTACCCTGTGCTTATCTAATTCTAATGCATCTGTAGGACAAGTGAGGATGTCTTCACATCGCATATTTCTTTTATTTAAGAAATTGATGTATGTTCCATCCACAAGAATATTATGTTTAGAATAATCTATCATATTATGTATCTTTGAGGCTTTTTCTTTATCGATGTATATCATTGGTGTTTTTGAAAGCAGTAGTGTAAAAATATCTTCCTAGCCCCACCTAACTTTACACCCGTATGAAAATTGTGAAAGCCCTAGCCAACTTTCCAGTGTATCTTTTTTGGCTTTATCTTCCAAGTATTCTAAGGATAGTTGAATTGCTTCTTTCATGTTTTGTTTTAATTCTTCTAGCGATCCACCTTGACTAATAGCCCTGATATTTCCAAACATTGACCACTATAACCAGTAGTTCCGATTGTGCTCCCGTCTACCTGCCAGAATTCTGGCATCTGCCTTATCAGTCTTCTTTTTGGATTCTGCTATCATCTTGGTGGTGTACGGGTTTGGCAGTGACGCGTCCATCCTCATCTCGTCTCTTATCTGAAAGAATGGTATCTTCCAGACCGATGAGGATTCCATCACAAGTTTGAGTCATTATGTAAATAGCTGACGTTGTCCCTGATGTCTTTGGTGGTGTTAGATATCTTTTTGTTGAGCAGTTCCTCGCCGTTTTTATCCATGACAGACATCTGGATGGTCTTCTTGTGGACATCCAGGCCGGCATGTCAGCTGTCTTTGTAGCCTTGGATCTAGGGCTGTGTGTTTGTTTGCATTTCTAATCCTTTTAACAGTTGGATCTTTTTGAATTTGAACTATTCTTATCATCATCTAATTTCCTTGATCGGAGCGCATAAGATTACGATTTTTCTGTTATTATGTTTAAATAATTAAGAATGTTTTTTTTGCTGGGCTTGTGGCGCAGAGTCATTTGACGCGAAATATGGATAGCGTGGTAACCTCCTAAGTTACAGGTCGAGGGATCGAAGCCCTCCAAGCCCGTTAAATTTTAAAAGTTATGGAAATTTAAATATAAAGACAAATGGTTGGAGATATGAAAGTTGTAGTTATTTCCGGAAGTCCAAGAAAGAATGCCCTCACACAAGTTGTAATGAAGTATGTCTATGAATATACCAAATCAAAAAATCAAGATACAAAGTTGATCAACCTGTCAGATGGTCAAATTGAATGTTACAGAGGACCTGATGAGGAATACAATGAAGCTACAAAGAATGCAACAAATGACATAATGGATGCTGATGTTTGGCTAATAGGATCACCAATCTATAATTCATTTTTTAGTTCTGCATTAAAAAATTTGTTCGAGTATGTCAATTATAAAAAAACTGAAGGGAAAGTAGCAGGAATGGCGATTTTAGCCGCAGGAAATATTGGATTTATAGATGTCCAGACATTAATCACGCAGTTGCTGTCATACTTTAGAGTGGTGACAAATCCCAAGGCTGTATTTTTAACCACAGAATCCGTTTCTGACAATTCTATTGCCGATGCAGATGCTCAAAGCAGACTAGAAGAGATGGTGGATGAAACTTTGAAAATCGCTTCTAAATTACAGCAAGACTAGAATGCAGATATCAAGCAGGATTTTAACAGCATAGAAATTTTAAAAATATTGTCAGCTTGTTTCCCAAGGTGTTCTTCAAGAATCATCATGTTCGCAACAACTATCAAGAGTTTGAATAAAATAAATTATTTTAATGGTTTTAAGAACATGGTTTTAAATTAAAATATAATATCACCGAATTACCATGTAATTCCCAGAAAAATAATGTTTCAGGTGGTACATATTCATACTTGGAATAAAGTCTGTTCAAATTTATCATGTGCAAGCTGAAAAAGACAAATAGTAACATAATGTAAAAAATTATGCTATTGAGCTTAAAGGAAGACCCAACTGAATTGTGTTCGTGTAAATGCCATTTTGGTGGTGCTGTAAGTTGTCCTAGCTGTAAGGACAGTCATGGCATAGCATGTTCTCATTGTGAAGATTAGAGTTATTTACTCCTAGTTTTTCGTTCAGAAGCTAACATTTTCAGATTAGCTAGTTCGGTTTTTAACGATTCAATCTGGACAAGAGTTTGTAAATTAGAAATTTCTTGATTCAGCCGTTCAATTTCACTATCTTTTAGTTTTACAGATTCTTTTATGTCGCTTAGTTCAGAAGACAGTTCATTTTGAATTTGTTTTATTTCTGAAATAGTATTTTGTTTACTTGTTGTGGTTACAATAGTTTGTGTATTACTCAAGCTTTTTTTTTCGTTATTGGCATGCTCTGGTGCGTGTGTGTGCATATAATCAGTACTTTTCTGAGCTAACCAACACATCAACGTAAGAAACCATGTAATGGAGACCGCCATCAGGAATACAAAATTCAATATCGGTGCAAAATCAACAAAGTATGGCCAAAGTCCTGTTAGAACAGCGGCAAAGATGCCGGTTGTTATTGTTGCTAAGTGATTTCTTAAATACCCCACAAATTATTTGAAAAAATCATTGTTTATAACAGTAATGCTAAAAATCAAAAAATAATATAATTAAAAAGAAAAAAAGGCTGAATTTATTCGTCTTTCTCAGAGGCAGTGGCTGCTTTAGGCATGTCAGATTGTAGAATTTGGATCTTTTGTATTAATTCAGTTCTCAAATCTCCTGCAACTCTCCTTACAGTTGGTCTTGGAACGCCAAGCTTGTCAACTACTTTGGTATAGATATCCTGTTTGTCTGTAACCCCTTTGTCAAGATAAGAATTAATCGCTTCTTTAATTACCGTGCTTTGGTTTGTACGATTCAATGAATTCTAAACTTTATTTGTTCTATATAAGACTATAACTTTTTGATCTCTAAAATGTCATATAAAAAAAATTCAGATTTTTTTAATTTATACAAGACTGATTTTTCAAAGTCTTCAATTGTAAATTTATCAACGAAAAACGTATTGATAGTTATGGATTTTTCAAAATACTTAAAGTATCTATAAAAAATTTTTACCGGGATTTTCGCAAAAGACTCTTATGATAAGATATCAGATTAATTTTGATGGGTACGATAAACATTGAAACTAATTTTGGAAAGATTTCTTTTAACCTCATACCTGAATTGGCGCCAGAAACGGTCAGAAATTTTGAAAAATTAGCAAAAGACGGATTTTATGATGGTACTCTTTTCCACAGAGTTGTTCCTGGATTTATGATTCAGGGGGGCGATCCAAATACAAAAACTGACAACAAAGGTTCGTGGGGAATGGGAGGGCCAGGATACAGTATCAAGGCTGAATTTAGCTCAAGGTCTCATCTGCGAGGCATGGTTTCTATGGCTAGATCGCAAGATCCGGACAGCGCAGGCTCACAATTTTTCATTGTAACCTCAGATAGTACGTTTCTGGACAGACAGTATACGGTGTTTGGTGAGGTGACAGAAGGCATGGATATTGCAGACAAAATTGTAAATCTTGAAAGAGATGATAATGACTGTCCTTTAGAAAAAGCACAAATGATTCGTGTAGCTGTGGAATAAATGAATGCAAAAGATTTTGGATTTTTATCAATTCTGTTGGTCGTGTCTGTTGTTCCTGTGGCTGACGCACAGATCTCAATTGGTGAGAAAGCTGAACAAAAATCCATAGATGTCATTATTAATGCAGTTGGAGATGTACATGTCAAACATGTCATCAATTCATCAATTTTACCAAAACAGGTTGAATTGATTGAAGGTCAAGTTTCAAATCTTTCAGTAACAAACGAACAAGGAGAAGACAAACAGTTTTCAGTCATTGGAGAGAATGAAGGGGTACTAATTTTGCCTTCAGAATTAGATTCTATTATAGAATACGATCTTAATGGCGTACTTTCTCAAAAAGACAATGTATGGACATGGAGTTTCCGATATCTTGAATCAACCACTTTTATTTTTCCTGAACAGGTTGACTTGATTTTTTCTAATGAAAGCCCTGTTTATTTGGATAACAAGAAAGGAATTGCCTGTCACGGATGTCAGATGCTGTTAGAATATTCCATCGATGAGCCAAAAATATTTGAGAATGTGAAATGGGAAGATAATGAATTTGTAGTAGAAATTAGAAGTCATTCCAATATTGATAAATTCGTTTTTGATCAACCAACAAAGAGTATTACTTTTGAGATTTCTGATAAAAGCAAGTATGTCACCGCGATAATTCCATTGGAGTTGTTAGGGCAGCCATATACTGCATTTCTTGATGATAAAAAAATATTTTATCACGAATATATCAATAATGGAACTCATGTTTGGCTTAACATGAAACCTGATACAGCAGGGAAGATCACAGTTATAGGAACTACAGTCATTCCCGAATTTCCAATGGTTGCTCCATTGGCAATAGGATTTTTAATGATTTTTGTCATGCCATTAATAAGAAAATTTAATCTCCGCTAGAACCACATGAACAAAAACCATATTCATCAATCCTCACGTTGCAAATTGGGCATTTTTCACCATAATCCACTTCCCACGGTTCCTTTCCAAAAAGTTTGAAATGATCATCAATTTCCAGTGGGACGTCTCTTTTCTTTTCCAATGATTTGTATGGGCATTACAACTATACATACATTATCGGAGAAAAATTATGAAGATTGAATGCGGTTGTCATTGTATAAAATGTAAGAGTATAGATCTTGAATCAAATAGAATTGGAGATGTTGAGAGAGACGGATATTTCAGCATGCACCACACCTGTAATCAATGTAATACGCATTTTGATCATTTGGATGGGGAGACATTTTCTAATTGTGAAAAATGTAATTATTTTTCTAGTTAGCTGCTAATGGTTCTTCGACAAAATAGCGAGTTCTATTTTCATCGGAATTTTTCATAATTTCTTTGTTTGATGCCATTTTTGCCAAAGCCTTTGATACGTCTAATGGACCTGCGGCCCAACCATATTCTCTGAGTTGTTGAACAGTTTCGGTAACTGTTCTTGGTGAATCAAAGAATCTACTTGTTTCTAAAATTCTTAATTTTGATTTAATTTCATGGGAGGCAATGTATTTTGGTTCATTAAATTCTGGTTCATATGCTTCAGCGTCGTCTAGGTATTCCAAGCCATGTTGGGCCAAGTCTTCAGAATTAGTTGATTTTGTAGGAGATTCGGCCTCGTAGACAATTTTAGCATGGCTTTCTGGTAGATGGTGTGAGATATTTTCTATAATTTCACCAATTGTCTGATTATCAACATAGAAATCTCTAGAGTCAACTTCAATCTCATTTTCTCCAAGTTTGAGCTTAATTCTAGCCAATGAGCAATAATCACCTGATTTTGATTTATTTTGTTAGCTCTAAGGAGGTTTAAGATTAGATCAAAACTTTTACACAACTTATTTGGATTTTTTTCCTTTTGAGTTAAAATATAGTTTTACAAGTATTGACCATGAATTCATCCAAAAAAAGAGGCTTGATCGTACTCTTTGTGCTAGGCATGAGTATTTTTGGATATTCACAATATGCATCAGCATCACAAATTGGGGTGAGTGTCACTCAAAGTGAATTATTGCACGAAAATGAAAGAGGTTCAGATTATAACATAGAATTACAATTTCAAAATCCTTCATTGCTGATACTAACTGCCGGTGAAACCAAATTCTTTGTCATTAATAATGATAAAATGGTAGGAGAAGGCCAGTTAGAACCATTCACGTTGCGCCCGTTAGATAACAGCTACGTTAAGGGTACTTTCCATACAGATTCTAACATGGATGAAGAATCTCAATCTGTAAAAATTACAGGAACAACAAAGTATGATGTATTCTTTACATCTTTGGATGTTCCATTTGTTTACTATCCAACTGAAGAACAGGCAAGAGAATTTATACATTAAAATTAGTTTCTTTTTAAATGCTTACTGTTTTTGGCTCTGTCGCATTAGATACAATTAGAACCCCAAAAAAAACATTAAGGAATGTTCTCGGAGGAGCGGCAACTTTTGCAGCAATTTCCGCAAGTAATTTTGTAAATACTGGATTGCTAGCAGTTGTTGGAAAAGATTTTCCAAAACAACATCATAAAGTTTTATCCAGATACTTGGATTTGGAGGGATTGACCATCAAAGATGGTAAGACATTTCGCTATGATGGAAAATATGACAATACACTTAGCACAAGATCTACTTTGAAGACTGAGCTAAATGTACTTGCGGATTTTAAAGCAACTGTTCCTGAAGCTTATAGAAAATCACAGTTTGTGTATCTTGCAAACAATGATCCTGAACAAAATATTTCAGTAATTAAAGAATTTGACAGGGTAAAGTTTTCTATGTGTGATACCATAGACTTTTGGATATCTACAAAACGGGAGACGGTAATTAAGATGATAAAATCTGTTGATGCAGTCGTAATAAATGATGAAGAGGCCAAACTTCTAACAAAAGAGTTCAACTTGATTAAATGTGCAAAAAAAATGATGCAGTGGGGGGCAAAATATGTGATTATCAAGAAGGGAGAGCACGGTTCCCTGATGTTTTATGACGATGTAATTTTTCCAACCGTAGGATTTTCGTTGGAAGATGTGGTAGATCCTACCGGCGCAGGTGATTCTTTTGCAGGAGCAATGATTGGATATCTGGCAGACAAAAAATCAACTAGCCAATCTGAGATTAAGAAGGCAGTCGTTTATGGAAATGTTCTAGGATCCTTTGCAGTTGAAAGATATGGTTTGGGGGGATTACTGAAAACCAAAAAGAGCGATATTGCAAAAAGAGTCAAGATGTATGAAAAAATGATCAGGTTCTAAAAAGATTTAAATCAATTATTTCTAAAATTAATTTGTCATTGTCACAAGAAATTACTGAAGACCGATTAGTCGCTATATTCAAACTTCAAAAAGGTCTATCAGAAATGATGAAGCTTGATAGATATCCTAAAGACTCTGAAGGCAGGGTTTCTGCCTTGTCTACTGCAATTATGCATGAAGCAGTAGAACTTCAAAGAACTACAAATTGGAAATGGTGGAAGACGCCAACTGAGTTTAATGAGGCTGAAGCAAGAGAGGAATTAATTGATATATGGCATTTTGTCGTTCAGGCATCACTTGAGCTTAATCTTACGCCAGATGACATTGTAGATGAATACAAAAAGAAGAATGAGATTAATCGAGAAAGGCAGAGAAATGGATACTAGTAGAATCGAATTTTTTTCACTATTGTTTCAAAATTAGATTCATTGATTAGATTTACAAGAGCAACTTTATTTTGAAAATATTGTATCTGGGGTTTAGAAACGGTAAGATATGGATCCGGACTGGTTGAATTAATTATTTTGTTGTTTTTATCAACTCCATTTTTGTGTAACTCAAACAATGAATGGCCAGATTTGTGTCCCCAGACATCTTTTCCACAGACGATGAGGGTGTTTATTTTTTGATTTTTATTTACATGTTTAATAATTGAATCAATGCCTTTGTTCTCAGAAAGCAGCCTGCCCACTATTGAAATATGATTCAGGACTTTGGAATTTGCAAATTTTTTGAGTAAATCCATACTTGAAAGTGTACACACTGCCATTGATGAATTAGGATTTCCAGAATATGATTCCTCAGGAATGGGCAAAACAGCCTTGCATAATTCCCCAACTGCCTCACCTATAGCATTCACAATATATCACGCATGGTTTTGGCAATAAATTCAATATTTTTTTGAGTTACTTTTGGATGAATTGGCAAAGAAACAACATGAGATGCGGCCCAATCAGTAACAGGAAGTTTGGTTTTTAATTTGTAAAATGGGGTTTTATGAACTGGTGTAGGATAGTAAGATGCGGCACCAATTCCTTTTTTGCTAAATTCCTTTAAGAGTTTACCACGTTTTTCAGTGGCAATGGTGTAAAGATACCAATTAATATTTTCATTTTTTCTTTGATGAGGAAGTTTTATTTTAAGATCAGAAATTAGCTGTGACAAAAGTTTTGCGTTGTTTTTTCTGGACTTTAGAAATTTTGGAAGTTTTTTCATTTGGATGTCTGCAATTGCAGCGTTAATTTCAGGCAATCGCAAATTTAGGCCAAATGTTTGAGAATCATGTCCATATACCATTCCATGATTTCTAATCATCAGTAATTTGTCTCGGAGTTTTTTGTTGTCAGTAACAATAAAACCACCTTCTCCAGATGTCATAACTTTTGCAGGATACATACTATAGCACCCCATTTCAAAGAAAGTACCAGTGTGTCTTCCTTTGTAGGTGGAACCTAAAGATTGTGCTGAATCTTCGATGATTGGCATATTGTGTTTTTTAGAAATTTCAGACAATCTCTCCACATATGCTACGTTTCCATAAAGATGAACTGGAATAATAGCACGGGTTTTTTTTGTTATCTTCTTTTCTAAATGATTTGGGTTTATAGTATAATTGTCTTTTAGAATATCAACAAAAACGGGTTTTGCTCCTGTTGAAACAATAGCATTTGCAGTAGCAACAAAGGTAAAAGACGGAACTAGAACTTCATCGCCTTTTTTGATATCTAATGCATAAAGAGCAGCCTGTAAGGCAGCAGTGCCAGAATTGACAGCAATAGCGTATTTTGATTTTACAAAAGAAGTTACAGATTTTTCAAAAGCTTGGACATGTTTGCCTCCTTGATTAGCAGATGAGGTTAAAGCACCATCTCTAAGAATAGAGGTGACTGCGGAGATCTCTTCTTTGCCTACAATAGGAACGTTAATCGCGATTTTCAATAGTAATTCTGTTTATAACTAGTCTATAAATCCCGTTGAGGATACATGAATTTTTATATTTCAAAATTTGGCAAACGGCATAATGAAACCACGTCATCTTGAAAAAACAGATACAGGCTACAAAGTTTATCTGTATATTTTCTATGTTTGTGCTTTCATAATGTTGGCATCATTTGCTTTTGGTGTTTATGTAACAATGATAGAATGGATGGAAAACGGAATTTATGTAATGGGTGAAGCAATCCATAACACAGCTATTCCTTTTGAAAATTTTGCAAGAATATCAACTTGGATATTTTTTTCTACCATAATTGGATGGTATTGTGTTTCTAGAATCGGTTGGAGAAGAACAGCTGGAAACAAGATTGTTGGAACAAAGATGGCATTACTTCAGCTAATGTTACTAGGATTTTCAATTATTGCGCTCTATGAGGTGTTATACAATTTTACAGTATTGAATGCACAGATAGCTGCTGGAACTGTTAATGGAGTAGTTCCAGATATTGACAGGCTATCAGTTGCATATCCAGATTCTGATAGGCCATGGAATTTGGTTTTTGCAACCAAAGTATTCCTAGCATCTTTTATCATTAGTACTCATGCATTTTATCTAAGTATAAAACCTAGAAAAAGCTTAGATGAGCCAGAAATATAACCGATCAGAAATTTTTAGTGGTTTTATCTAAAAACTATTTTTTCTAGTATGTGATATACTTTCATTATGGGATTATTTGGAACCAGTAAAAATGAATTAAAATGTAAAAAATGTGGTACGGTTTTACCAGATTCTGATAGACTGAAGAGACATCAGGAGAAAGCACATAATAGGAAAAAAGAGAAATGTCGAGTTTGTGGAACTGAGTTTAATACTCAAGATGATTTAAGAAAGCATAAGAAAAATTGCAAGTAAATGTTTAGAATAACTTTATAGGCTTAGATCTTAAAAGTTGTTTTGATTTGGATATTACAGAAAAGGTAAAGTTGGTCGAGAGGCCGCCAACTGAGGAAGCAGTAACACATGATGAATTAACTGAATTATTCAAGATAAATTCTTCACCAAAACATTACATTGGTTTAGAAATTTCTGGATTTTTACATCTTGGCAGTTTAATTAACACTGGTTTCAAAATTAATGATTTCGTAAAGGCGGGCATCAAATGCACAATTTTTCTTGCAGATTGGCATACTCTGATTAATGATAAACTAGGTGGAGATTGGGAGACCATCTCAAAAGTTTCAAAATATTACCAAGATGCGTTCAAAATTGTTTGTCCGCATGCAGAAATTGTTTTAGGATCAAAATTGTATGAAGAAAAAACTGAATACTGGTCTGAGCTTGTTAGATTTACAAAACACATGTCTCTAGCTAGAACAATGAGAACTCTCACAATTATGGGACGTTCTGAAAACGAAGAAAAAATTGATGTAGCAAAATTACTTTATCCTGCAATGCAAGCAGTGGATATTCATTCATTGGATGTAGATATTGCACATGCAGGAATGGATCAAAGAAAAATCCACATGTTAGTAAGAGAAGTTTTTCCCAAAATGAAATGGAAAGTTCCTGTTGCTGTTCATCACAAACTATTACCAGGACTTTCAAAACCTGCAGATTCCAGCGATTCTAAGATTGTAGGAAAAATGAGCAAGTCAGATCCAAATTCAGGTATTTTTATTCACAATACAGATGAGGAGATAAAGAAAAAGATTAGCAGAGCATGGTGTGAAGAAGCAAATACACAGAATAACCCATTATTAGAGATGGCAAGAACTGTGATTTTTCATGAATTTGATGAGATGAGTGTTGAGAGACCAGAGAAATTTGGTGGGAATGTATCGTATGCTAACTATAATCAGCTAGAAACAGATTTTGCTGAAAAGAAACTACATCCTGGAGATTTGAAACAAACTGTTGGAGATTATTTAGTAAAGATAGTTTCTCCGATTAGAGATAAGCTGAATCTTAGTGAAGAATTACATGAAACAATAAAGAAGAGCTTTTAGACCTTAAGATCTGGGTTAGTTTGTTCTTCTAAATTATATTTTGATTTATAGCCCCTTGGGTTTATCATCAAATCTTTGTAAGTATATGTGGATGAATTTCCAATAATTACGGTGCTAATCATGCCTAATTTGTCTGAATGGTTAGGCAAATTTTCTAAATCTGTCATAACGATAGTTTCAGATTCTCTAAATGCCCCTTTGATAATTGCAACAGGTGTTGTGGGCTTTCTGTATTTTAAAAGGAGCGTTCTAGTATCTTGTAATTGATGGATTCTTTTTTTGCTTGCAGGATTGTAAATGACAATTACAAAATCACCTTGTGCTGCAGCTTCAACTCTTTGTTCAATAATTTCCCATGGTACCAGCAAATCACTCATACTAACAACTGCAAAATCAGTCATTAGGGGTGAGCCAACTATTGATGCGCAGGAATTTAGTGCAGATACGCCTGGAATAATTTCGACTTGAAGATCATCTTTAGGATTCCAGCCACTTTCAGCAAGCGTCTCATAGATTAATCCAGCCATTCCGTAAATTCCAGGATCCCCACTAGATACAAGTGAAACAATTTTTCCTGATTTTGCAAGATCAATACATTGATGAGCTCTTTCAACTTCTTGTGTCATTGCATAACGATAAACTGTTTTGCCTTCAATTAGATCTTGAACTAGGTTAACATAAGTTTCGTATCCAACAATTGTATCACTTTCAGCAATTACCTCTTTTGCCCGAAATGTCATATGGTCATGATGTCCAGGACCAACACCCACGATGTAGAGTTTACCAGTCAATTTTAAAACAAATCTTTTGTCAAGTAATTTATCCGTTTAGTGAGGAGGCCTATTGGAACGGATCTATAAATGGGCAGTTAACTATGTGATCACTGTTAATTGGTCGTGCAATGCTTACAGATAACAAGTCATCTGCACGAAATGAATCAATATCAGATTTCGTTTCTAGAATTTTTGCTGAATTTTTATCATTCCACTCTACTAGATAAATTCTCCACATAGGACTGTAGTTGACATCGCCCAAAGCAGCGCTGGCGATTCCCGCTTGGAATCCTAATGGACCTGATCCTTTAATTCCGTTTTTGAATTGGAAAAGATCAACTGCTCCAGAATTAGAAACTAGGCTAGAAATAGAAGGGGATGAAACAACTCCCATTGCTTCTGCAGGTCCTGAAGGAGTAGCATCAGTAACAATATAGTATATTGTTCTACCATCAGGCCCCCAACCTCGATGAGCAACAAAGGTTACAGTCATTTCTTTTTCATTAATTTCAGTTATTTGACCTCCACCATACGACATTTCATCTGTAATTTCTTTATCAGAACGCACTACCATTTGCCCACTAGGCCAAACAATTTGCGGGGTGTTAAGGACAATTCCTGTTTCATTAAATTCAACTCTTCCACCCGCTTCTGCAGCTATAACATCAGCTGCAGATTCAAAAACTATTTCTTTTTGACCTATTTTCCACGTAACCTCGATTATAGAACTTAGTGCGCTATATTCTGATTCTTGTGATGGAATACTTGAAAATACTTCATCTTGAAATCCATAAATTCCATCTCCCTTAATTCCATTTTTAAAGATGAAAACTTTTTGAAGCGCTTCGCCGGGTACGTCTGCAATTGGTTTGGCAAGTTCAACATTCCATCCTTGTTTTTCTGAAAGGGTCTTTGCATACTCTTCGTCGCTACTGTCAGTTATGATGTAAAGAATTTGGTTTCCCTCATAGATTCCCTTATGCATTGGGATTGTAGCAGGTACATTAGTTCTTGAAAGTAACTGTGACTGCTCTTTTTCTAATTCAATTTTTTGCATAATTATTTCAGTTGGCTGTCCTCGTATCCAACCATCGACACTTACAGTTGTGGTGAATTCTTTTGAATTAGGTGAATGTAACGCAAGAGCAGCTCCTGTGAACTCAAAAGAGCCTGATTTTTCTTCTAGGGGGATCAGAGACAGGCCATAAACAGTTTTTCCGTCTACAGTCCAGGTAGGCTGACCTTTTACCTCTTGGGAATGAATTTCATGTAAAACAACTATCTGAACAGGCTCACTGGCAGTAAATGTCATAGAACCATCATAAATCGTTCCTTTATTTGGCGATAGAACAAGGGCTAATTGCTCATTTTGATGACCTTGTCCTGGATCTTGAGAAGATGTAATGGTTTGGGTAAAGTGAACTTTTTTTCTAGAACCTGCATCTGCAAATTGATCAGTTATTGAAGAGATAGAAATTATACCAGCTACAAAAATTCCAATAATGAAAACAGCAATTAATTTATTCAATAAATTTAACTAGGTGTATTCCCTTAAATGATTTTGTTTTAATTTATTTTATCAAGTGCGAATGCATTATGTATAGCTCGTACTGCAGCATTTGTGTCGGAATTTTTTACAACTAATGCAAGATTGAGTTCAGATGAGCCTTGAGTAATCATTGATATGTTAATCTTATTTTTCTCAATTGCTCCAAAAACTTTTGAGGCGACTCCAACGGTTCCTCTCATACCTGAACCGATTAGTGCAATGATAGCTACATTTGTAGTGACTTCTAATTTTTTGATAATTTTTCCTAACAATTCCATTTCTAATGTGCTAACTGCTTTGTCAAGATCGGCATTCTTGACTACAATTGTAATACTTGATTCAGATGGATTTTGTGAGATCATCATTACATTGATTCCAGCTTTTGCCAATGTTGCAAATATTTTTGCTGCAGTTCCTGGCGTTCCAACCATACTACCGCCTCGAATGTCAATTAATCCGTTATTATGGATATTACTCACACATTTTACTGTGTTTTTAACAGACAAGGAAGTAGATGCAGTTACTAGGGTTCCCTCATTTTTTACATTGAGGGAATTTCTTATCTTCATGGGGATTTTCTTTGTTAGTAGAGGCTCAAATGTACGTGGATGTATTTGTTTTGCCCCAAACAGGGCCATTTCAATTGCCTCGACGTAAGATACTTCTTTGAGTAGTTTTGCATTTTTGACAATCTTTGGATCTGCTGTCATTAGTCCATCTACATCGCTCATTAGCCAAATTTCATCTGCCTTGATACAGGAACCGATAGTTGTTGCAGAATAATCCGAACCGCCTCTTCCAAATGTAGTTACATGTCCATGTTGATCTGCACCGGCAAACCCCCCCACAACAGGAATTGTTTTCTTTGAAAATAAAGCATTCACCGTTTTTGATACTCTGAGTCTAGTTGTATCCATAAGCGGTTTGGATTCACCAAAGTTAGAATCAGTTACAATTCCAACTTCTTTGCCAGTAAGAGAAACTGATTTTTTACCTGAATCATTAATTGCTGCTGAAACTAATTTTATTGATAATCTTTCGCCAAATGAGACTAGGTAATCCATCGATCTGGGGGTAATTTCTCCCAGTAAGATCATCCCATCAATTAATGCAACAAGTTCTGAAAAATCCTGATCTAATTTTGTTGATAATTTTTTCCGTACATCTGATTTTTTGATTGTTTGTTTCGCTAATTGTTTATGTCTGTTTGTAATTTTTGATACAAGTTGTTGAGCTTTAGATTTATTTTCTTTTTTTATAGACTCAGATATTCCTATAAGATCATCAGTAGTTTCACTTGTTGCAGAACAGACAACAATAATTTGATGTTTATTTGATAATGAGTTAACATGTTTAGCTACAGCTTGAATGTCTTTTGCAGTAGAAATTGATGTTCCACCATATTTTATCACTAATCTCATTTCAAAATACCTGAATTAGTTAATCTTTAAATGCTTTAACTTTCCACGCGTGGAGCCAAGTAAAAGTGAATTCTGCCAATATTTGCCACTTTGAATTCAATTCTAAGTGGTTTTGCGCTTGAAAATTCACATGTAACCAGGCCTGCAGTAGTTCCAACAGCTTTTATCACTGGATTAAGATATTCAAGGCTGTAAGTACCAGTACTGTCTTCTTTTGAAGAGACTTCCTCAATATCCTCATCGTCCTTATCAAGATCAATTACAACTTCGCCAGAGTCACCTTTACCTGAAAAATCTGCTTTTGAATCAGATGTCTGAATTGTTAGATAGTCAGATATAACCTGTACATCTCCTAAAATCTTGTCAAATTTTGAAGAAGACAAAATAATTTTTGAATCATATGGAATTTTTGGCAGGGGAGTATCAGTAGCAGAGCTTTCAATTAAGCGCATTTTGTATTTTTTATTTTTACCAACTGTTACAAGCAACATATTTTGATCAGAGATACTGATTTCTATACTGTCTTTTTTGTCTGCTCTTTTGATAAGTTTTGAAAATTCATCTATTCTTACTCCAAATTTTATGTCACTGTCACATTCATATTTTTCAAATGCAGAGTTGGGCCAGGATATGTCAATTAAAGCAACATGCGACGGATCCATTCCTCTAAAAGTGATTCCTTCTGCCGTTGCGACAAAAGTGGCTTCTTCGACAAGTGTTGATATTGCAGAGATGATTGCTTTTAGATCGTCAGAACCGCTTGTTTTTGCGCCAAAGGTCAAATCAATTTTCTTGACTTTATGCTCCTGTTAAACGTTATGCGTAATTTCGCCAGGTATGCTTGCATTTAATACAACGATAGAACTGTGTTGTAGGTTCATCAGCGCTTCTTGTTTGAAGCATCCACCAAACTGCCTCATCATTTCCACATTTTTCACATTCAATTTTGATTGTTGGCAGAGTTTCTTCTCCTTCATTGCCTTCAAAAGCAAGAATAGATTCGTCGGGTGTTTGCTCCTCTTCAATAATTTTTTTTGTTTGTTTTACCTCCTGGCCTTCTGTATATCCACATTTTGAACACTGGAGACCAGAATCACTCTTTCTTAGCTTGACCTCACATTTGGGGCAAAATTTCAATCTAATTTACCTTAATTTTAGAATTAAATAATTGTTTTAACTCTTCTGCAGTTTTTATTGCTGAATCCGTGGATCTTTTGATTGTCCCTAACGGTTTTGTGCTAGAACTGATTCTCATCCAACATTCATTGGTAAGGGGATGTTTTATGATAACGCCTGCAAAATTGATATTTGATTCCTTTAGAAGCTCGTGTTGAATAACGTATAGAATTCCTATATCAGTCTCTGTGATTGAAAGGTTGATTTCCTTAGGTTTTGAACTGATCACTTGAGCGTTCATGTATTCGGAAAAAGCACTTATTGTGGATATAAATCATTATGAACGATTAAGGTGGGAGAAAGCAGAATTTCAGATATTCAGTTAGTGAAGTCCAAGGATGAGTACTCATCTGACGAAAATGTTGAGATTAATGTCCAGTTTTTAGTTGAGGGGGATCTTAGAGACACCTTCAATGAGGCAAATTGGACCAAAGCATACAACAACAATGATGTATCTTTCAAATTGAAACATGGTACAAAATTGACGTCAGGGGGATTCAGAAAAAAGGAATTAGGTAGAACTGTTGACACCTACAGAAAGGCATCAATTTTTTGGACAAGAAATCCAAAATTGGTCAATCCTATGAAAGATAAGAGAATTTGGGTCCAGGTTGCCAAAAATTTTGAGCCTTTTATCAGGCTTTCAGAAGAAGAAGTAAGAGAGGAATTATTTGACTTTGATGAGAAATTTGTATTCAAAGCATCAGACTTGGGAAAAGGCAATCACAAGATTAGTGCTGAAGCATTTGCATCATGGCAGAAACATGACTATACAGAACCAGGAAGTATCAAGAATAGTTCTAGTGAAATTGAGATCACAATCAATTAGGGTTAGGTTCAAGACTTGCTAAAAATGACGACCGGGGGTTTTTAACAGTAATTGATCTACGTGTCTTGATGGCAGATCGAGTCAATTACAACAATGCAGAACAGACTTTGCAAGCGTTTCTTGATTCAGGCTATGCATTATCACACAGTATTAATGCCTGATTCATCAAGCAATTTTTCCATGCGATCAAGGGAGATAGTCTAATTAGACTCAGCTGCCATTTTGGGATAAAAATGGACGCAAGAAAAGAGTATGTTATTTTGTCACACGGTCTTTCAATTTCTTAACGATTTTTCTTACTTCTTTATCAGATAGTGCATCATTTCGGTTTTCAAGAAATTTGTTTATGTTGTTGATATTAGCTACGAAAACCATTTTGTATTTCGGATCATATTTTATATTTCCTTTAATTGATAATACCACGCTAGAAACTCTCGGAGTCTTTCTCCATGATTTTAAGACATGCCACAATAGCCTACCAGCCCTTCCTGCTTGTTCATGAGGACTAAAGTAATTTTTTTGTTCAACATATTTATCACTCCAGTTTTTAACTTCAATTGCGTATACGCCTTTTTTAGAAGCAACCACAAAATCAATCTGAGCAGATTTTAGATTCTTTTTTCCATTGTATGAGATAAAGTATGGCAATCCAATTCGTACTCCACATAAGACATGATATTCATCATCAAGTTGGGATAATTTGTCAAGGACTTTGTTCTCTCCTTTTGCACCTGCATGAAATGGATCATTCCAATTTTTTTCAAATTTTGTGTATTGTCTCTTTAATCTCCATCTTTGAAACTTTGCAACAAGCCCTTTGGCTTCGGCCTTGAGCTCTTCTTGCATTTCCGCCTCAACTTTAGTAATATCACCAATTTCTTGGACTCGTTTTGGATACAAATCTAGAAGCTGTTTTTCACTATCTGCTCGACCATAAATGATAGCCATGATTAGGGTTGTTTTGGATAAAATTAAGAATTTATGATGAATCCTCCAAGAATAGTAATCCTCTTTAGATAAAAAAACCAAGTCTAATCCTTGAGTCTTTTAGATAACTTTCCGTCCAATCTACAGGTAAGGGGCATTCAAAAAGAAATTCTTGACGGAATACAACAAAAGCTAAAGTCAGGATACAGGAAGATTATACTTTCAGCTCCTACAGGAATAGGCAAATCTGCAATTGCTATGACGTTGGCAAAAAGCTATAAAAAATCTTTTGTTGTTACTTCCTCAAAAAATCTTCAAGATCAATATATTGATGATTTTGATATATTAGTCCCAGTTAAAGGCAAATCTAATTTTTCATGTTTTAAGGCTATGGAACAGAAAGATATTGATCTGCAAGAATGCGAGGTAGCCATACGTCAAGGTCTTACTTGTGATAAAGGTGAATGTGAAGAAAAAACTGAAAATGGGAAAAGGCAAAACTGTAAATTTAAACCACGCATACAAGACTTTGAAGCTAAAACATTTCAAGAGATTATTTGTCCTTACTATGAACAAAAATACTCAGCATTGCTTTCAGATCACTCGGTATGGAATTATCATTCTTATTTCCAGATTGTTAAATACAATCTAAGCGTTTATGGGGATTATCTAAATAGAAATATCTCTATTTTTGATGAAGCTCATTCAATAGAACAACAAATTATTCAATTCGTTGGAATTGAAATTATTAAAAAACACGTTGATGAATGCGGAATTAGAATCAAGTCATATGATCTGTCTGATATAGAAATGATTACTCAGTTATTACATAATCTGGCGGAATTTTATGCACGTGAAGTTAAAGAAATTCGAGAAAGCAGAGCTTATCAAGAAAATCCCGATTATAATCGAATTAGGATATTTAGATTATAATTATGAAAGATTTGCAAGGGCTAGAATTGAGATTGTTTCTGATCCAGAAAATTTCATCATCAATAAGCCAAATTATGAGAAGGGAAAATTCAAATCAATTACGATAAAACCCCTTGATATTTCGAAATATGTTAAATCGTTTTTTATAACTCCATTTCAAATTTTCATGTCAGCAACGATCGATAAGGACGCTTTTTGCCAAAATATGGGATTTTCACCTGATGAAATAGCCATGGTGGATACTCCATGCTCCCCATTTCCTTTAGAAAATCGCAAAGTAGAGTTTCTAAATACCGCCAGACTGTCATATACGAGTCCTTTAGTAATTGAGAATAGGCTATGGTTAAAGATTGATGAAATCTTATCCAAGCACAAAAACCAAAGAGGGATAATCCTTACCTCTTCTATCTACAGATGTAAAAATATTGTAAAAAATCTCTCTTCAAAAAATAAGAACAGGGTTAGAATTTGTCATGCTAGAAATCCAAACGGAAAAACACAAGACGACATTATAAAAGAACACTCTGACTCAGAAGATGGTGTTTTAGTTTCTTCATCACTTTGGCAAGGAGTAGACTTGAAGAATGATCTGTCAAGATTTCAAATTATTGCAAAGGCCCCGTATCCAAATTATACTGAGAAATGGATTGAATCTAAAATGGAAAGGTATCCGCTTTGGTACACATCACAAACAATCACCAAGATATTGCAAGGGTTTGGCCGTTCCATAAGAAATAAACAAGATTGGGCCATAACTTATGTTTTAGATTCGGCTGTTGAGCCCTTGCTTAATAATTCAAAGAATTTAGTTCCTAAATCATATTACGATGTTCTTGGATGGGATGTGTTATCGGAATAAAATTGGAATCATATCATGTCTTCAAAAATATCTTACCTTCAGTTTATGAAGAAATTAAAAATTTATCAAATTAGGATATAAGATCCAAATTTTGACAAAAAATTCCTTGGGGCTTGAAGAGTATTTTGATATTTTGTCTGAATCTATCAAAGTACACTACTATACAAATGGAAAATTACTTTTTCAATCAAGCCCAACAAATAAAACATATGTAAAATTGGTTTTTGATATAGATCGAAAATTTTCATTGAATTCGCTTGATAAAATAGAATAAAAACCAACTATGATTTCATCAGACGTAAAAAATTTTTGTAGATTGTGATGAGACAGGTGCAAGAGCACTGCCCTGCCTGTGTCTATTGGGATGTTGATGTCCTGTCTGGGCTTCCACAGATCACGCTCAAGATTCAGCTCCACGTCTTTCTGCTTCAGCTCCTTGCCCTTCTGCTCCAGAGTCTTCTTTAGTTTTTTGTTCTCCTGTTGCAGCCTGCGTATGGTCTGATCAGAGGAATTTGGCGTTTGGTGTGTGGCGTGATCATGTCTGATCTAAACTTATTGGTGTGGGTTCGGATGGATCATGCATAATCTCTTATGTGTATTTTTTTAAAACTATTTGATCACTCAGATCTAGCGATCATCGTATATCATTATCAAAGTTATATCAATATGAATGTCATAATGTGGCATGCAACACTTGCCTCTGCACATCAGGCATGAAAAATATGCCAAACCCGAAGAATCGTGATTTATTGACGATTAGGTCATAGTTAGTACAAGTCCTCATGAAAGTTTTAAAAATACCAGATCGTCGTAACATATGAGAGGAAATGGCAGAGGAAGTAGAATATCAATCCATTGACTTGAAAAATTTGCTAGGTAGTACGTTAAATGACATTGAAGAAAAATATGCTCCAGAAACAATTTACTACAAAGGATCAATAGAAATTCCGTTACCATGTGCTAGAGTTTCGGTTATTGGTACAAGGGAACCAACAGAAGATGGACTTGAAGCTGCTGAACAAGTTTCAAAGATTCTCATAGAAAACAATGTTGTTATTGTAAGTGGACTTGCAAAGGGAATTGATACAGTAGGACACAAAACTGCCATGAAGAATGGCGGTAAAACCATTGCAGTTATTGGAACGCCCCTAAACAAGACATATCCAACAGAAAATACCGAACTGCAAGAAGAGCTTATGAAGAATCATCTAGTTATTTCTCAATTCCCAGTAGGTCACATTACAACAAAGAAAGACTTTGTATTCCGAAATCGTACAATGGCATTAATCTCTGATGCTTCCGTAATTGTAGAAGCTGGAGAAGGTAGTGGGACATTATATCAAGGATGGGAAACCTTACGATTGGGAAGACCGTTGTTTATTTGCAAATCAGTAGTTCATAATCCAAAATTAGAATGGCCAAAAAAGATGATGAAATATGGTGCAACAGAACTTGATGATCCTGCAGACATTTTAGAAATTCTTCCATCAAATATTAAAATGCCAGAATTGTTTCAGTGATATTCACAATGGACATATCTGAAATAGAATTTGGTTCTCTATTGAGTTATTCGGTGCGTGGTACATCGAAAAAAGCTGAAGAATCTAAATCAGCTATGAGAAATCTTAAACAGGATAATGTTTTGAGTTCAGAAATTTTAACGTCAGAATATGTTGCACAGGCATTGAGAAAAAAGATCAAAGAATATCCATTTGCAGATTTTTTCAATTCTGATACAATTCTTGTACCCATACCAAGAAGTTCATTACCAATACTAGGAATGCTTTGGGTATCAGAACGTATTACAACAGCACTAATCAACAACGGGCTAGGCAGATCATCTGAACCATGTTTAGAACGGGTTAGTGCTGTAGCAAGATCATCTGGCCAAAGAATTGGATTCAGAAGAGCAAGTCCATCAGAACATTATGAATCAATGAGAGTTAGAGAATTGTTGTTTGAACCTAAAGAAATCGTTGCAGTTGATGATGTTGTTACTAGAGGGTCAACATTTCTAGGAGGAGTAAATAGACTTGCAGAAGCATTTCCCAATGCAAAGATCCGTGCATTTGCGGTTATGAGATCAATTTATGATGCAGGTGATTTTTCAGATGTTGTTGATCCTTGTATAGGTAAGATTACTATGTTTAATGATATACCACAAAGAAGACCATAGACTTTTCTTGAAGACAGATTTACAGATCCAAATTACAATTCATACAATACCAATTGTCCTTTGGGGGTTTTATCTCTTATTCTTTTGGGATGTTTGCATTCTCAAACAAGCTCCTTTCTCAAAGAATCCAAAATCAGAACATTTTGATCCAAGTTCCGCAAGTGTTTGAACAAAACTGAAATTGATCATTGTCAGTTCCACGTCTTTGAAGGATCTACCATTTCGTCTCTTAGCTTAGTGTTCCTTTCAACATAAATCTACCAAAAAACTGCTTTTTTTGTAACCATCAGGCTCAAAAAACTAAAATAGAAAAAAACAGAACTGGTCAACAAATGCAGTCCTGTAATAGACTGACATGTCAGTAGTTCCCAGATGTAGACTTGTGCCCAGATGCAGGTTTGTGCCCAGATGCCGGTGCGTTACCGCATAACTGCAATGCAAAGATCCAGATTAGGCTATGGTGTGCAAGATGTCATGAGCAATCAAACACACGACGATCTGATCGCACACCAGTACAACATAACGTCAAACCGGTTTAAAATCCTGCGCTCGTCGTTTCAAAAGCTTGGCATGCCAATGTCTGAGAGGCACAACGCCGTATACGGATGCAACGACATACTGGACGTGCCAATCAGGGCGTCTGAGAGAAACACGTTTGTAGAATCCCTCGTACGGCGCAGCAGGCTTCAAGACACGGGTGCACGTACGCCTGGCGCAGACCTGGTCATGTCTGCAGTCCGTGGCGTCGAACCGGCAGACGTGCAGGCCTGGTGTGCAAGGACGCTGGCACGCACGGTGCGGCACGCCCGCCATACAGGAATGCTGCAGGACATCGACGCCATTGCAATAGACGTTACGGACATACCATACCATGGGGAGCAGCTGCAGGAGCATACAAGAAAGTCGCGTCCAAGGGCAGGAACATCCACGTTTCTCTCGTATGTCGCAGTGCACGGAGTCGGCAGGGACTCCTCGCAGGTTGTCCTGGAATCGAAGCTGCTGCCGGCAAAGGAAAAACTGGCCGATTTTATAGCCAAAACACGCACGAAAATCCTCAGAGGGGGGGCGCACACTCAAAGACTGTGTTCCTGTACGACCGCGCCTTTTACAGCGTTGACTGCATGACAGAGGCAGGAAAGGGCGGGTGCCGCTACATCATGCCTGTCATCATGAACTCCAAGATCAAGAGGATAGTCAAGATGTACGAGAATGGAAAGGCAAGCCAGGTATCGCAGCAGTCAATGACCAACAAAGACGGCGTAACTGTGACCTACAACCTTGTAATTGTCAAAAGAGACAGGAAGGAGAAGGAGGAGGAGGAGCAATACATTGCGTTTGCAACAAACATTCCCATCAGGAGCGCCAGAGCCATGACAGACATCATACCGGAGCAGTACCGCAAGAGATGGGGCATCGAGACGGGGTTTCGCGTCATAAAGGAAATCATGGGCAGGACATGCAGCAACTCCCTGTCTGTGAGGCTGCTGATGTTTTACCTGCCGCTGCTGTTGCTGTACAACCTGTGGAGGATTGCCAGGTTCTGCCTTGATGCAGGAAAGAGGCACGGAAGAGCGTCTTCTGCGGGAAAAAAACTCACCATGGCGTTGTTTATCGTGTACATTACAAGCAGAAACGAGTTGTTTGTCAATGATCGAGGCAAGTAGAACCGATGCCAGTTGCGGTTGCGGTAAATCTACATCTGGGAACTACTGACATGGAGCCTGCCATAAAATCTGCGCTGTCACTGCCTGACAAAAAGCTTGCAGAGACCAGACAGATATCAGACATTCGGGAGCTGGCATGCGCCTTTCCTGGGCTGCACGCAATCATTGACGCATCAGAGCAGCAGATTCAAAGGCCCAAGAACAAGTCCATGAGAAAAACACACTATTCGGGCAAAAAGAAGACGCATACGGTCAAGACACAGTACGTTGTAAACGCAGACGGCATGATTATGCACAGGACGCCGCACTCGCCTGGAAGCAGGCATGACTATTCTGTCTTCAAGTCAAAGTGCCCAAAACTTTCAAGAGATCTGAAAATCCTTGTGGATCTTGGATATCAGGGGATACGGAAGGACTATCCGGAGCTTGACGTGTTGATCCCGTACAAGAAGCCAAGGGGCGGCAAGCTTGATGATGCGCAGAAGGAATTCAACCGGGAGCTGTCCAGAGCAAGGGTACTGGTGGAGCATGTCATCTCAAGGATCAAGAAATTCGGCATAATGAGGGACAAGTTTAGGAACAGACTGTGCAGGTATGACTGCATCAATGCCATAATCTGCGGCCTGATCAACTACAAGCTGAAGACGCGCGATTTTGTTGTGATACCATGACGTAACAAGGAATCAGTTTGGTGAAACGTCAGGTTTTGTTAGTAATTACAGATCAGGTCTACTATTAGTACCAGCAAAATGGAAAAATCGTTTCTTTATTCAATTTTGATCTGATGGATGAATATCATTTGTTGGTAAATTAATGTAAACTGATTTAAAGAAAACAAATCTTAATTTTATGGGTTTAAAAATAGTTTTTAAAACATCTTCTAAAAAGCCATTATTTGTTTTAGGTATCCATACTTCTTCTTTTGTTAACGTATGTTTACAAAATATAGTAGATCCGCCATCAGGATCACGTACATTAAATCCCAAAATTTTTAATGCTCGTGATGTGTCCTTCGCATTGTATCTTTGATCCAAGTTTTATCACTTCAATTGCATTTCTTTCATTGGTGTGTTAAAAATCTCATCACGTTTTTCTGGATAAATTTCTAAATATTCTCGTATTGATTGTATCAAGTTATTTCCTGCTTCTTCCTCTGTTGTTCCAAATGCTGTTACTTTGTCATTCGTACTACATCGTGAAACATAGCCTTCTTCAACTTTATCTAATGTATAGGTAACAATCAACTTATCCTTCATGTTTAAATTTACTATTAGGGGTAATTATTAATCTTTACTAAGAAATTCAGATCTAAAAGTGAAATCCTATTGAGTAACAATGATCTCTTTACCACGGATAATAGTAACAGTTCGGATTTATGAAGCGTTGTGCCTGAATTGATCGTAAAATCCGTAATTCTGACGTATTTTACACACCCGACTCCACAAATCCGAACTGTTACGAATAATAAATTTTAATTTTTTAGGGTTACGTAGTTTTTCTACTATTGGTTTTGGGACTATACAGATTGCGCCTCTTGACTCACCAAGATTCAAACTTACTGTAAATTCTACCTCATCTTTTTTCTATCTTGTCAATTCCTTCAGTGTTTTTGATATCTATATTAACCTTAAGGATAATAGATGGTAAGAGGCTAGGTCTCTAGTACAGTCTCAGTATCTCTTCTTGAATGCTGGTGCCCCTTTTCTGCCATGTCAGCAAGCAGCTCACAAGTATGCCAAATACCTTCATGCCTGCTTCGGTGACAAGACGCTGTCTAATCTTGCGCGATATGACGACCCGGCGAAGCATCCTTTCTGATTCGTTGTTTGTGGGATCCATTCCGGGATGCTTTAGAAACGTAAACAGGTTTGGTGTGGCCTTTTCCAGCTTGTCTCCGAACTTGCAGTCCGGACAGCCCTTGTACGAATCCGCAATTGCCGTGCAGGAGATCACAAACGAGTCATAATGCGTGTGCGCGTCAGGCCGCAGCGCAACCTGCTTTGCATCGTGGTATAGCAAACGCAGTTTCTCATACAGCATGGTTTTTGGTTCATCATCACCATCACCATCATCCTGTTCAAATTCGGCATCACACAGTATGTGCGACCGGCACCGTTGAATTGTTCTGAAACTGTTGTATGCCGCATAACCGTCGACTGTCACGGGAATATCCCAGTGAGGAAAGTGAAGATCCAGTACGGCAGCGGCCCTGCTTCTGTCCACATGAATCAGTACCGCATCATCACCGATGCATACCCAGACATATCCCAGTTTGTCGTATATTGTATATGACGTCTCATCAAGTTTCAGGTATTTTGATCTGCCAATATTTTCTTTCCATGACTCTACCTCTGACTCCAACGCTCCTCCTAATGCAAACAGCGCGTTTTGTATTGTTTTTTTGCAGATTGACGTGTCATACAGGCTTGCTGCCTCCCTGATTGAGTTCAGGCTGCAGCCTTGTTTATACATCGACATGATTATTGTCATGAGGTTCTTGCCAATCGATGTTCCGTCTATTCCGACCCGGGGCGTTGTGACATGTCCGCACCTGCAGGTGCAGTGCTGTATGACGTTGTTTGTAGATACGGTCCTTGGAATCTCCGGAATGTCGACTGTCATCTTTGTCGTGGTCTTTGTAACTGTAATGCCTTTGCTGCCGCACTTTGCGCATTTTTTTGGCCTGTGCACCGTTGTGTGACAAGGCCTTCTCTTGTGGGATGCGCCGACGTGGCCTGCCCTTGCTCCGCCCTTGTTTGGAGGGGAGGAACCGCCTTTTGCACGGTCTGCCTTTTTTCGGCGCGTGGGAATGGAGTTTGCCGACGGCGGTGAGTGCGGATTCTCGTAGAACGCTACGCGCCTCTTTAGTTCCGCTATTGTCAAATCCTTCTCGGCTTCCCTTGCCTGTAATTTTTTTACATCGCCTGCCAACTGGCTGACAATCTTTCGCAAGCTGTCGTTTTCAGCAAATGATTTTGCCAGAGCATCCCGTAATATCTTGATCTCCGAGTCACTCATTAGACAGAATCAGGGATCATCGAATTTGGATCAGTATGATCTAGAATGTTTGAGTTCGTGACTAACCTAGCCTCTTACCATGCAGCAACTCCCTGTCTGTGAGGCTGCTGATGTTTTACCTGCCGCTGCTGCTGTACAACCTGTGGAGGATTGCCAGGTTCTGCCTTGATGCGGGAAAGAGGCATGGAAGAGTGTCTTCTGCGGGAAAAAAACTCACCATGGCGCTGTTTATCGTGTACATTACAAGCAGAAACGAGTTGTTTGTCAATGATCGAGGCAAGTAGAACCGATGCCAGTTGCGGTTGCGGTAAATCTACATCTGGGAACTACTGATGTGGCTGAAATGTCGGTTATTATGAAAAATTATTCTGGTCAATTAGGGATATAAGGAACTTTTTGATGGAATCAACATGGCAAAATACGATGGTCTGTTAGGACAGCCAATACTTGAGGTGGAAGAACCTGATAAAGAAGGCGGAATTACCTTTATTTTCAAAGATAACAGGTTTATGTTCATAAAAGCAGTTGACGGAAAGATTGAGACCGTATCAATTCCAGAATAGGCGAACATGATGGAAAAATTCGATCCAATCAAAATGCTTGAACTTGTAAAGGTAGAAGATCCTGATTCTGAAGGCGGACTAACATTGCTCTTTCAAGAAAATAAAACTTTGAAGATCAAGGTTGTTGATGGAAAACTAGTGTCAGAATTAACCTAGACTAATTCCTTACATGTTTTTCATAAAAGCCGATAGCTAACTCTTGTACTTTAGATTGAATAGAGCCAGGTCTTTCATCTCTAATTTTTTTGATTGCTTCATCTGTTGAAAATTTTTTATATTTTACAAAGTAACAGGCAAGAATTGTTCCTGCTCTTCCCATTCCAGCAGCACAGTGAACCATCACGGACTGATCATTTTTGATTTGCTCATGAATGAAATCTACTGCTGAATCTATCTCATCCATGTCAGGAGCAGTAAGATCAGGGGTTGGCACATGTAAATAATCAATATTTTTTGTCCAATTATCTGGGAGAGCATTTTCAGTCATAGTTACAATGGATTTTACTCCTTGATCAAGAATCCAATTAAATTCATCAAAACTTGTTGGCATTCCAGAACCAGCTAGCTTTTTGTCAATTAGCCAAGAGAAGTTAGTTGGTTTTTTTGTTATTTTCCCATGGACTTTTCTCCAGATATTTCCAGGTTTGCTCATGTTAGATGTCAGTATTTTCTATAGTTTTAGCATTACGGAGTTGATATGGGTAAATTATAATGCAATTGCTCTTACAGGAGAGCCTGTAGCATCTTTTAGCTTTAGTGGGAGAATTGTAAAACTAAGCTCTGTTGATGAAATTTTGTTCAGGTTTGCTAAATTTTCTACAATCAAAATATTATTTTTTGATAAAATGTGATGGACGCTAAATGATTCATCTTTTCCGATATCAATACTTGGAGAGTCTATTCCAACTAGATTGATTTTTTTTAATGCAAGGTATTTAGCTGCAGAGACATTCAATCCGGGATTTTCTGTAAAATAATTATCTTTTTTCAAATTTTTTTGCCATCCAGTAAAGAAGAAAACGGAAGAACGGTTAGGAATTTTTCCATTCTTTTTTTCAAATAGAATAATGTCTGACTTGGTAATGGCTGTATTCTTAGTTTTTTTGAGTTTGATTATTGTGGCTTTTCTTACGAGTCTATCAAGTGGAATTTGATCGATTTTAAGACCATTTTTAACAAAATGATAGGGCGCATCAAGATGAGTTCCAGTATGTGAACTCAAGAATAATAATTCAAGATTATATCCATCTTTTTTGATATCAGACCACAGAATGAATTGGGGTTTTGGAGAGCCGGGGAAGGTTGGAATGGATTCGGACAGTGTAAGGGTTAGATCAATTGGTTTCACATCAATAGATTATGGTGGTGATTAATCAGTTTTTGAACAGTAGTTGGGATTGTACATTTTGGATAGTCCAAACTGATCACTTTAAGAACAAAACACGATCAATCAGATCCAAATACAAGGCATATTCACCCACCTTGGCTTGTACGGAAAAGATGGGCAAACACACCAACAGAAGGAAGATATCAAGGGGTTTAAAATCTTCCAGTCCGCACTGCAGCGCCTGAATCTTGCCTTTGGCACAAGACACAACAGACTGCTGTACTGCCTCAAGGATGCAGCGCACGTGATCTTGGTTTGCCCGGTATCAGCATGCCGTCTGGCAGCTGGTTGCTCAGAAAACTGCGCCTCATAAACTCTAAATGAACACCTGTTTGAAAACGGTGAAAACATCCTAAGATTCAACAGTGTAATAACAGGTTCATTGGTTAGTTGACGGATGATTTCCAACTTTTCAAACAATTGTTTAGTTTCAGGCGATAAAACCAGTTTGAAAATTTGGTGTAAAGTTTAGAGTGATCCTTGTATGTCCAACTGTAAGAGACTAGACATTGGCTGGAGCAATAATTTGTTGGTGTGGACATCATGCCAAATACCACAGCACACAAATTCCAAATAGATGTTCCAAGCGCGATAAATGCCAGTATTTCAATCCCATATCACGAAGTTTAAAGTCAAGGAAAAAATACAACGGTATAATGAAGGCAAGATTCAACGGAACATGCAAGGTATGCAATTTGGAGATAAAGGCAACAAAACAGAGATTACAAAAGACGACAACGGCAACTGGATTCATGCAAGCTGTTCTGATACCAAAGATGAGATTCCATAGCATAAAATGAGAGAATACCTCAACTCCAGGGAGAGATGCATGGTTTGTTTCAAACCTCCCGAAAAAGACTATGAGTTAATAGTTCATCACGTGAGTTATTTTCCAGAGATATGTTGCTTTGTTCATTATTTGTGTCACAAAAAAATTCACGATATTGACAACCCAATACGTGCCTTGATTCAATACAAGGATGGTGATTCCAGAGAATTTTATAAAAAAAATCCTTGAATTACATTATGGAAAAAATAATCTTATTACTACAGACCAGGTTAGATTTTGAATTTGAGTCACTCTTATCATCATCTAATTTCCTTGATCGGGGCACATAAGAGACCTTATGCGCAATCGACTAAAAATTCAAAATCAAATTGGTTTGCTAAGGCAAGAATCATCTAGCAATATTAGTTTGATCGATTACGCATAAGGTCTAAGATTACTTTTCAAGACTTCAAGAGATTAGCTTGGGCCAACAGCTATCTTTACCATTAGACAACCAGCCAAGCCCTGAGGTTTCAAAATATTGTTTGTCTCTCTCCAAGTGTTCTTTTGAATCCAACCAGTAGGAGTTACCTTGACAAAACCGAAATTAGAAATAATAAAAGCCTTAGGAATGAGCAAACAAACATTCTACAGGTGTTTTGAAGATCTAGGAAAATACGAATTAGTAACACCAAATAGGAAAAGCAAAGCTCTACAAAATTAATCAAGAAAATCCAATGGTAGAAATGATTATTGATTTTGGAAAAAACATGTCAGAGATGCAGATTGCAGAACGTGAAGCAGTGGAGATGGCAAAAGTAGTTCCTGCAAAATAGATCTATTAATCGAATTTTTATTCATAACAAAAAAGCTGACAGGCGAGGATCACTTGCTCTCATCAAAGTGTCAGCTATTAGTCAACGGAACCGGTGAGTTAACGGGAGCTGATTTCTCGTAGAAAGCGTTGTGAGATGGGCTTGTAAAGTTGCCGATCAAAGTTTGGTTTAGAATTGTTGGTTTTTAATGTCTCAAAGTTTGAGTTTTGAGTAAAACCGGGTCTCGGCTCTTAACAGTGAGAAAAGTTCATCGTAGGTCTGGATTGCTTAACAGAACCGAACTATGAAAGGTTAAATACTCTTTGATGAAAAATTTCGTGTGCCAACTGCATACGTTTTACTGAATTCTGATTTAGGATCAGATGAATCAATCATTAATGAGGTAAAACAGATTCTTGCTGATGAAGATGTTACATCTGAGGTTCGAGGGGTTTACGGGGTATATGATATTGTCTTAAAATTATCTTCTAATGATGCAGAAAAATTACGGGCAATTATTACCAACAAAATTAGAAAAATCAGCAAGGTTCAATCTACATTGACTATGATGGTAATCGAGGAACAAGAAAACCTATAATTTTTTTAACGCATTAATTACTTGAAGTATTTCTGATTCTGTATTAAAAAAGTGGGGGGACGCTCGTATAATTTTTTGCTCCATAATTTCTCTTACTGCTAGAACAATACCCTGTTTTTCAAGTTTATCCACTGTTTCTTGCGAATCAGACCCTTTGATGTTAAAAGAGACAATGCTTGTTCTGTCATTTGGATTCTCTGGTCCGTATAATATGACATTTGGAATTTTTGATAATTCATCTCGGAAAAGATTTGATAAATATTGGTTTTTCTTATGAATGTTTTTCATACCAAACTTTTGCAAGTACTGCATGGATGATGCCAATCCAACAATTCCGACATAGTTTCTAAAGCCGGTTTGGAATTTATCAGGCAGTTCCTTGAAAGCAAGATTCGTATCATCATAAAGAATTGCAGATTCGCCGCCAATTGTAATTGGATCTAATAATTCACTTGACTTTCCATCACAATAAAATAAACCAGTTCCCATTGGACCGCAAAGCCATTTGGAGCCATTAAATGACATGAAATTACATTTAATCTTGGAGACATCAATGTCACCTATACAGCCTACAGTTTGTGCGCTATCAATAAAGAATGGTACTCTGTCTTGAAGAATACTTCCAATTTTTTCTACGGGCAGTATTGAACCTGTATTGTATAGTGCATGGCTTAGTGATACTAGTTTGGTATTAGCATCAATGTGGGATTCTAGATCATCTAATTTGAAAAAACCATTTTTATCTATGGGTAAATTTTTTATTGAAATTTTTTCTTTCAGTTTAATCCAAGGATAGAAATTTGAATGGTGTTCATGTGCCATTCCACGGATTATTATGTTGGAATTGGCATCAAACGAGAGGCCATTTGCTACAATATTGATCCCATCAGTTGTGCTTTGAGTTAGGATAACTTCATCAGGTTGACAGGAGATAGTTTCTGAAACAATTTTTCTTGCGTTTCGTAGCTTTTCAGTTACAAACGAATCAGAATCCTTAGAATCAGGACCGATAGAATTGTACGAAATCAGAAATTCTTTCATGGCTTCAATACTTTGAGAAGGCATCAGAGATACTGACGCACTGTTTAGGTAGATTTTATCTGAACCAGGAAAATCATCTGAGATATCTTTGGATGCTAAATTCATTATTATATCTGTAAAATGCTAAAATGGTGTTGGATAAAAGTCCTGAGCAGGTTTTAGATAATGGTTTAACACAAATTCAAAATGAATTTAGAGAAAATATGCCAAGCATGATACTATGTTTGGAACCTTTCAATAAAACAGATTTTCTTAACAGGCTGATCAATTCTGTTGAGGATCCCATCATCTTTGTAGATATGGATTTGCTATACACTGGATATGTTAAATCTGGAATGATTCAGGAAAAGAAAAATGTAACAATTTTTCATCCTGATAAGACAAGTTGGAAAGAAAAACTAGCTAAAGTCATAAGTAAGGTATCAGACGAAAAATTCTTGGTTATAATTGACTCATTTAACGGGGTTTACAATATGTTTGATGATCTCGAGTCTGCCAGATTCATCAATTCATGCATCATGCTGCTTTCATCTATTGGAAGACAAACAGATTCATCCGTTGTTATAGCTGCAATGGTTAGAAAAAAAGAAGACGGAGAAATGGTCATATCACCAGGAGGAAAACAAATCATAAGCTCAGAAAAAACTGGCATTTTTTTTCTGAAAAAAATTGGTGATGACTTGTTGTTAAGTACGTTAGAAGGCACAGATGTCAGTTCAAAAACATTCAGGATAGAACAAGAAAATGATTAATTCGGTTTGGATGCGATCAGAATTTAGAAACGCCGTTATAAAATCAGAAACGCCGTTATAACTCGAGAATTTTAGGTAAATTATATTAAGACCAAATTAAGAATGAATTTTGTTATGCCAGTAGGAATTATTCCAGACATCAGCGAACAAATGTGTATCGGATGTGCACTATGTGTAGAAATCTGTACCACGTTGGGACCAGATGTACTCAGAGTAAAACCAGTTGAAGGCTGGAAGAGAGGTAAAGCATTTGTATTTTATCCAGAAAGATGTATTTCTGATGGTGCATGCATCGGTGTATGCCCAACTAAAGCAATCTTTTGGATGAGACCAATGGACTTTACTGTTGGACAACCAGTTCCACTCTACAAGAACTCAGTCTTCGTTAAAGGTTGGACCGAATTAATCGATTAGATTAGTTCAATCATTTTTTAATTTCTTTTTATTATTTTAGATTTTAACGGCATCTGGTTTGCTTTGTGAAATATTTGGCTTTTTCGGCTAGCTAGACATCATCATTCCTTGACACATTTGTAGATTACACTAGACGTATGGATCAGTTAGACTGATGCCAAAAGGCATCCGTGAACAAAAAATACGGCCGCATGATCTATCCCGGTGCACAGAAGACTTTATGCACAATTGAATCGTTAAAATTTTTCCGAAAGATTTAGATCCATTTTGATCGCCGCAACAGGTAATGGAATCTTCAGAACAGACTATACGCAGGCTGCAAAGGGAGCTCAAGCAAAAGGACAGAGCAATCAAGCAGAACAACAGAGCAATCAAGCAGAACAACAGAGCAATCAAGCAGAACAACAGAGCAATCAAGCAAAAGGACGCAGCAATCAGCAGGCGCGAGAAGACAATTGGCCTGCTGCGCGAGCAGCTGCTGCGCGAGGACAGCCTGTGGGCCGTTACAGATGCAGGCCGCTCTGATACGGACACGTCGCTGCTACTGCACAGCAGGGAGGTGATCCACGGCATACTGCACAACAGCGCAAAGCTTGCAGGGATTACCGTATGACCTTGACCAGTTTGACTACACCTGCAATGACTTTGTGGTAGAGTCAAAGAGGCACAACAAAGACGCGCCGCTCTTTTCAGAGGACGAAACACCGGATCCCGGAAACCGCTGCCTGCTTGACCGCAGGTCCGTCCTGCTGCTTGCGCTGTTCCGCAAGCGCTCAAACGTGACGCAGGATGCACTCTAAAGTTAAAGAGCAAGCCCCTAATCAGCCTACAAGTTCCGCAAGCGCTCAAACGTGACGCAGGATGCACTGGGAGTGCTGTTTGATGTGGATCAGTCCACCGTGTGCAGGTACCTCAAGTTTGCAGATTCCGTGCTGGCAAAGATTCTGCCTACTGCAGACAGGATGACCCGTCTGGTAAAAAAGGCCGAGACATCAGAGCAGCTAGAGCAGCTAATGCCGGACAGAACCATCATAATTGACGGCACCGAGGTGGTGCCAAGGCAGCGTCCGCAGGACAAGGATAAAAGAAAAAACACGTACTCTGGCAAAAAGAAGCGCTTTACGATTAACACCACCATAACAACAAACAAGGCAGGCCTGATACTTGCAGCAGGCAGGTCCTTTGAGGGCGGGACGCACGACCTTGCCATGATAAGAGAGGATCCGACAGACTGGCAGGTGGTCTAAATCCATGTACAAAAAAGACACTCCGGAAAAGGACAGGATACGGTGCTTGCAGACAAGGGGTACCAGGGATGCCAATCACTACGAGGGAATAGCACTTGAGATGCCGGAAAAAAAGAGGCCGCGGACGGAGCTGACGCAGCAGCAAAAGGACTCCAACAAAAGGATCAGCGCCAAGAGGGTAAAGGCGGGGCACGCCATCGGAAGAATAAAGCAGTGGGCAAGGATGACAGACCCGTACGACGGCACGGTAGAGGAGTTTCGCGAGGAGCTGGCTGTGTGTACCGGCCTTGCAAACTTTGGTTTGCTGTGGGATGCAAAAAGAAAGCGGCCGTCACTTGGTTATTGACGGTACGATACTGGGTGCATGATGATGATGATGATGATGACGCATCGCAAGAGTGCGCACGGATTTCTAATTTCTGCGAATTTACAATGATCTTTTGCATCAAAATTAAATAATTTCCTGGACTGGCTTTGTGTGTCTTGGTAATGTATGCTGCAGAAAAAATTTGACGGGTCAATTATGCATAAAGTCTATTGTATATGACGTCTCATCAAGTTTCAGGTATTTTGATCTGCCAATATTTTCTTTCCATGACTCTACCTCTGACTCTAACGCTCCTCCTAATGCAAACAGCGCGTTTTGTATTGTTTTTTTGCAGATTGACGTGTCATACAGGCTTGCTGCCTCCCTGATTGAGTTCAGGCTGCAGCCTTGTTTATACATCGACATGATTATTGTCATGAGGTTCTTGCCAATCGATGTTCCGTCTATTCCGACCCGGGGCGTTGTGACACGTCCGCACCTGCAGGTGCAGTGCTGTATGACGTTGTTTGTGGATACGGTCCTTGGAATCTCCGGAATGTCGACTGTCATCTTTGTCGTGGTTTTTGTAACGGTAATGCCTTTGCTGCCGCACTTTGCGCATTTCTTTGGCCTGTGCACCGTTGTGTGACAAGGCCTTCTCTTGTGGGATGCGCCGACGTGGCCTGCCTTTGCTCCGCCCTTGTTTGGAGGGGAGGAGGAGGAGGAGGAGGAACCGCCTTTTGCACGGTCTGCCTTTTTTCGGCGCGTGGGAATGGAGTTTGCCGACGGCGGTGAGTGCGGATTCTCGTAGAACGTAGTGAATTGGATTAACAATCGCTCACAAAACAGACAACATTATTCAACCACAAGATCTAGATCCCAGTGTATGGCAGAATCCGCATGAAATACAACGATTCCATAGTAATACCGGCAGACAAAAGATTCCTGTCCGGCGTCTCCAGTGCGCGCCTGCGCAGCATGCAAAAAAAGGAGACAGATCCCAGGGCCGCAACAAGACTGCTGGCATATGCCATGCGCAAGGAGGGCATGTCCATACGCCGGATATGCATGGCCCTCAACAGGTCATATTCCACAGTACGGGGCTGGCTTGTGCGCGCCGCACAGCTTGGCACCGACGGCAGATACGACATCAAAAATGAAGGCGCGCCAAACAAGCTCGATCCGGAACAGATAGAACAGCTGCGCGCAGACCTGCTGGCAGGCCCGCGCAGTTGCGGCTTTGAGTCCGGAGTGTGGACGGCACCGCTGCTGGCCGTACACATCAGAAAAAAGTTCGGCGTGCAGTATGCCACTGTCAGCATATATGACATACTGCACAGGATGGGCTTTTCGTGCAGAAAGCCGCGTCCAAAGCACCCAAGTCAGCCTCAGAATCAGAGAAAAAAAAGTTTAAAAAAAAGCAGAGGAGATAATCCAGAGTCATCCAGACCATACGGTGATTACAGTTGACGAGGCCTCCTTTATCATTGGGTGGAATACCAAGAACGGGTGGTACCCCAAGGGCAGGCCCGTCACCACTCCAGTCAGCCTGTCGCGCAAAAGGTTCTACTCGTTTGGGGCGCTGTACGACGGCGGCTTTGACTGCAGGTTCTATGCCAAGGCCGACAGCTACGGCTTTGTGGACATGCTCGGACACCTGCATCTCAAGCACGGCAAGATCATCGTCTTTCTTGATAACGCATCGTACCACAAGTCAAAGATGGTCAATGATTTTGTCGACTCGTATGACGGCGACATAGTCCCTGTTTACTTGCCCGTGTACACCCCGGAGCTGAATACCACGGAGGGGCAGTGGAGGCTGTTAAGAAGGGCCACTGCAAACGTGATGTATGAAAGCACAAAGGTGATGAAGGAATCCATATGGACAATGCTGTATAGACGTGAGGTCAGGATAACAAGGATGAGCGGTTATTTATCCTAGTCACTACGCTACGCGCCTCTTTAGTTCCGCTATTGTCAAATCCTTCTCGGCTTCCCTTGCCTGTAATTTTTTTACATCGCCTGCCAACTGGCTGACAATCTTTCGCAAGTTGTCGTTTTCAGCAAATGATTTTGCCAGAGCATCCCGTAATATCTTGATCTCCGAGTCACTCATTAGACCTTATGCGTAATCGACTAAAAATTCAAAATCAAATTGGTTTACTAAGGCAAAAATCATCTCGCAATATTAGTTTGATCGATTATGCATAAGGTCTATTAGACAGAATCAGGGATCATCGAATTTGGATCAGTATGATCTAGAATGTTTGAGTTCGTGACTAACCTAGCCTCTTACGATTCTTCTTCTTTCCAGAACTCTTCACAAAAATCATCAAACATTTGTTCACGTTTTTCAGGATCTGCAGTGGCAAAGGTTTGAAGATCAGCATTAAGCAGAAAGTTTCTAATGTTATCAACTCCAATATCGTTTATTTCCATTATTTCAAACTGTTTTTTCAAGACATGATTTTGAAGCATTATACCATCAAACATAACGTCTATTTTTTCCTCTAAACTTCCAGATTCATTAAATTTCTTTTTAAGATCTTTTCTAATCTTGTCTAGCATATCGTGCATCTTAAAAATATTCTCATCTAATTCAAAATCGATATCTTCCTCATCCATGATCTAACAAAAATTAAACTATGTCTTAAAGATGCTGATCACTGGATTTACCAGAACCTGATAATTTCATAAACTAATTAGATCTACTGTGGAGAATCAGGATCAGATGAATGAATTATAAAATCTATAGATTCGTTGACAAGCTGATAGAAAGTTCCCGCCCGGTCATAATCCACCCTCTGCTCTATATCTAGTTGAAAAGGCCTGTCATACATATGCGGACTATAATAACTAGTATTAATAAAAAATTCAAAAGTCCCGCCACGTGTATCAACCTCACATCTAGTATCTGAAAACTGCCAGACTTGACCACTAGCTATATGGTCTCTACAAACAGGTACAAGCAGATTTCCATCATTTGCCTCTCTAACGTCAACTCTGTAAGTTACTTGTAGATCATCATGGTAACTTCCATCTTCATCATGCAGGTTCTCAGGAAGAGGGAAAAAACTGCCCGTAATCGTAATTATGTCACCGGCGACATATTCAGTTTTGTCAGTGGTCATATGAAAAGCATCCTGATTCATTGCCCTCGTTTTTTCTTGAAGGGCCATTAGTTCATTACCAATTATTGCCATCTCTTTGGATTTCTCTATATACATTGCAGTCAATCTATCAATTTCGTTGGCAATTTGAGAAATAGTTTCAGTTTCCGGTTCCGGCTCTGGTGTTGGATCCGGCTCTGGTGTTGGATCCGGCTCTGGTGTTGGATCCGGCTCTGGTGTTGGATCAGGATCCAATATGGTAAGAGTTACACTATCAGTGTGGATCTCAACGGCCTCTCCATTCACGTAATCATAAAGAAAAGATTTTACCTCATACTCACCAGGAGGGCAATCAACCGATATTTCACTAATTCTAATTTCAGGATTTTCATCCACTTTGTACATATAACGATAGTCACCCATGCCCCATCCCTCGCAGATTTCTCCAAGTCTAATATTCATGACATCAGCCCTGAAAATATAATCTGTGGTCTGTTTGTTGTTATCAAAGTCCAAATCATTGTATAGCATTGTGACGGTAACCAATTCACCTGCAGTTACTGAGTATCTTGTTAGCCCGATCTCAGTCGTATCTGCAAAGGCCGGCATTGATAAATTAATCATAATAAATGCAAACGCTGCAATAATGACAATCTTGGGCATAGTGACCATCATACGCTATCTCTAAAACACGTATTAATAAAGTGTAACATTTGTGATTTTTGTGATTTATTGAAAAAAAGTAAGTTTGGTAAGTCATGCGGTTAGCTGTTTTTATGGCTTACCGGACTTGCCTGTTATTGTGTGATTGATTAGTTTCTGCATCAGCTCGGATTTTGACATTTTGTTTTCATGTGCAGCTTGATCTACTGCCCTCCAAACGTCAGCAGGTAGGTGAAACCATACAACCGGCTTGATTAAAACTTTAAAGTTGAGTCAGGTTAACCTGCATTATGCATCCTGTAGAAAAGGGCAACATGTTGCTATCTCGTGGCATGTTCAAAGAGGCGATGAAATTTTTCGACAAGGCAATCAAGATGGATCCGGACGATGAGAGAGGACACGGCGGCAAAGCTGTGGCACTTTTCAGCCTTGGCAGGTACAAGGAGGCAATCCCATACTATGACAAGTCGATCCAATGCGAGCCTTGCAGAGCAGCTACATATGGGGCAAAAGGGACGGCACTTGAGGAACTCGGCAGGCTGGAGGAATCCCTGGAGTGTTATGACAAGGTGATCGAACTTGCGCCAAATGACATAGGGGGGTATTTTCGCAGGGCACTTGTGTCCGAAAGACTCGGCAGGCTGGAGGAGGCAATAGAGTATTATGACAAGGCAAGCACGGTAGAGCCTGATGATGATATCGGATACGAACTGCGCGAGAAGGCAAAAAAGACGCTTCAGATGATGATGAAGGTCATAGACGAATACGATCCAGATGCAACTGACCAGAGATAAAATTATCAATCAGGAATTATTTGGCTACTTGTGTACGTGAGACTTGTGTGTTGTTATGACCTATATGGAGATGCAGTTATCGTATGTTGTGGGCTTGCCAAGTACCAAGTGCTAGGGATTATTTTCAGAAAGGATACCACTAGTTTCTGGAGAATCCAAATTTTGATGCCCAGCCATTTTTTTGTCTTTTAGCCGGCTTCTTTGAAAGATTGTCCAACATATCATACGTAATTGTAAATCCATACCCGACCATAGTGGCATCTTTTCCATAGCTTTCTTTGTTGGGGACAAATTTATCATCCAAGTCTTTGATTTTTTTGGTTTTTAGATCAAACAACCTAATTTTCTTGCCGTTTTCAAGCTTGATGACTGCGTCACCGCTCAGTCCCTGAATTGAAAAGTTTTCAAAAAATCGTATCAGGCCGCCCTGCTTTAGTTCAATTACGGAATCATAGGTGAGTTTTCCTCCGTAGAACAAGATCTCACGTGCAGTTATTATTGCATCATCTTCCACATTAAGGACGATAACTGTATCAGCGTCAAGCGAAACAGTATTTGCCAGATTTTCAGCGACTATTCTTCCATTTGGAGCTGAAATGCGTGTTCGGTGTTCTTGAATTTGGAATACCCCAACTCGCCCCTCTGGATCTTCAACTCTAAATTTTCGACCAAAGACATTTCCCACTATGATGTCTCCGTCATCTACAACAATTCTGGCACCATTTTCAATTTTATATTTATTTTCTAAAGCATTGATAAATTTGAAATCTCCTTTAGTGAGATGTATGTTTGTCCTAAATTCTTGTGTCCATGATGGACTGGTGATGCTTCCCTGCATGATTATTGGCCCATCGTAGGTTAGACTTCCAGCCATAAAATTTCCTTTAATTGATAAAGCACCGTTTGCTTTTCTTTCCAGTTCAATTTCACCAAGGGTTTTTGATCCAAACAGTCTTGTGGCAGTCGAGTTTGATCTGTTCAATGCTGCTGCCCATTCTTCAGCAGTTTTCATTTCTTTTGACAACTCTTGACCTAAAATCTGATTTTTTCTTCTAACATCAGCTTCAGAATCGCCAGAATAAACTCTAGAGTTTTTTATTTTTTCAATATCTGTATCAGGATATTTTTTGCCGATTTTGAGATCCTCATATGCCTGTTTAATTTTGATGAATTGGTCGTTTTCTCCGCCACGATCTGAGTGATATTGAAGAGCTAGGCGCCTAAATGCATCTCTAATTTCCTTTTCAGTTGAACCCTCTACAATTCCCAAGATATCATAATTACTTTCCACCATACTTACACCAGCTAGCTAATTTTTCACAATTCCTATACTTGTAGGTTATTGAACTGCTATGATAAAATTTAGTTCTTTTTTGATTTCACTAGTGCTAATACCGCAATCGAAATTCCAACAATTCCAACTCCAATCCCAACATATCCCACATTCGTTTGCTGTTTTGTTTGTTCTAGATTGCTTACCGATTCTTTCAAATCATGGATATCTCCAATCAATGTTGTGTGTCCATCAATTATTTGGGTTATTGTAAGATCTGATGGTTCAGGAAATTCAATGTAGCCACGTTCAGCAACAGGTGGCGGATGCATTGATAGGCTGATTGGGGTGTCTGCAATTGTTCCCAACATATTTGCTTGATAGTATCCAGCAACTGTCGGATTGACAAAGGCATAGTATTTTCCAGGGATGTTATGATCAGGGGAAAGTGGAAGCGTGATGCTTTCATCTTTGTAGATTAATTGCATTTTAACAGTTTTTTTCAGTCCTTTGACTCCATTTTGAAATTCCTGAGACTGTGCACATTTGATTGCTTCTGAAATCCCAGAACACGGAACTAGTGGGCTAACATAGAACTCGATTGCATTTGTTTCTCCAGAAACGACAGGTTCATTCATCCAGCCAATTTCCACTCTATAGTCACCAACAGAATCAATCGTGTGTCCGCTTGCAGTTACAACGAGACTTGGGAGAATCAGCAGGGATAACATTAAGAATTTTAATTCCAATATTGAAAAAACCAGACATGATTTTAAAAATGTTCTATTTGTTTCCCTTAATTGAGTTTGAGTTTTGATGGTTGTACCAGTTAGGCATCTGCATACATTGAGACTTCCCAGGCTGTAGGGGTTTGTGCAAATGCTGTATATTCTTTGTATTTCAATTCAGAATATTTATCAAGAAAATCCTTTGTAAAAACATCTTCCAAAAATTTCGAATCACTTGCTAAAGAGTCAAGTGCTCCTTTCAGAGAAACCGGCAAAGAGCCAATATTGAGTTCACGTTTCTTTTCTGTAGAGAGTTTGTATACGTTTTCTTCTATGGGATCACCTGGATCCATTTTATTTTTTATTCCATCCAGACCAGCTAACAGTAATGCGGCTTCTAGTAGATAGATGTTGGCAGTTGGATCAGGTACGCGATATTCAAGTCTTTTACTTTTTTCTTGATTTCGATTATACATCGGAACCCGAATTGCAGCAGATCTGTTCCCCAATCCCCAACAAACGTTAACAGGTGCTTCAAACCCAGGAACAAGACGTTTGTAAGAATTTGTTGTAGGATTTGAAATTGCACATAAAGCTGATGCATGACTTAGGATTCCACCAATATAATATCTTCCGGTTTGACTCATTTGTGCTATTTCATCATCTTGATCATACATTGCATTTGAGTTGTCATTCCACAGACTTTGATGTGTGTGCATGGCTGATGCGTTATCGCCAAAAATCGGTTTTGGCATAAAAGTAGCAACTTTATTTTTTCGTTTGGCTTTTACCTTTACCAAATTTTTGACTGCAATTACATTATCTGCCATAACAATCATTTCATCATAAACTAGATTGATCTCACATTGACCGGAGGTTGCTACTTCATGATGTTCTGCTTCAATTTTTATTCCAAAATAGCTGTACAGATCATCACATACGTCTTTTCTAAATCCCTCAAGTGTATCTTTGGGTTGTGATGGGTAATATCCTTCTTTGATGTCTATTGCAGTACTTACATTTCCTTTAGCCCATGGTGATTCTTTAGACTCTATAGAATAACCAGAGCCTCCATAGGAATGAGTTGCAGCATATGGTGACGGATAAACATTGATTGTATCAAATACAAAAAATTCTATTTCAGGCCCCCAGTTGGTATGAGTAAATCCAAATTCGTGAAGTTTTTTAGATGCCTTGTGTGCAATTCCCCTAGAATCTCGATTATATCTTGATTCTTTGCTTGTACTTCCATCATACAGATCACAAAATATTCTTGCATTCTTTCTATTACCTGGATCATAGTCATTTGGCAAAATTTTAAATGAACTTGGATCAGGCATCAGAATCATATCTGAGTTATTTACTGATTTGAATCCGACAATCGAGCTTGCATCAAGTTTTTCAAGACCGTTTACAAAACTATTTTTATCGATTGCATAGCTTGGCATTCCAACATTATGAAGTTCACCGAAAATATCCACAAACCAAAAATCAATGAACGAGATATTTTCATCTTGTATAGTCTGTATAACTTGATCTGGGTTCAATTGATATTTTTGGTGGATTTGTTTACAAATGTTATCTAGTAAGATAGATTTGTCAAGATTGTCATGTAAATTCTAGGAATCAGCATTCTTAGTTGTCTTAGATGCTTTAAAATTCTCCAATTCATCTTCGAAGAAGAATTTTTTGGAAAATGCCGGTTTTAGATCGTCTAACCATATTGCGTTTTCATCATATTTAGCAAAAAACAGTTCATGAGCCCAATTAGGATTTCTACCTTGCAAAAATCTCAAAGTTATTACCTTCTGATCATTAATAGCTGAAGTTCCAACGACCTGTACTTTTCCTGGAGTTGCAGACATGCTAGGTCCACGAACTGTTCGTGCCAATCCACTTACAGAAGAATATGCCTTGCTGAAAATTTCATATGCCTTTACTAGAGGAATTCCAAAGTAGTGTTGAGCACCAGTGTCTCTTACCACAAACATGTAGTAAGGAATACAGCCTAGCTGAACTTGTGTGACCCACATTTTTGCCCACATTTCTGAATCATCATTTATGTGTGCCAAAAGCGGGGATTGCGTTCTAATTTGAGCGCCAGTGTCTATAACTTGTTTAATTGCAGATTTTACAGCATCTGTTGTTAATTCATTTAGATGGTTAAAGTGACCCATAAATGCTAGATGCAAACCGCTATCAGTAATTTTTCTGAAAACATCTAACATTTCCTGTGAATCAGGATCTGTTAGAAATTTGTAAGGCCAGTAAGAAAGAGCTTTTGTTCCGATTCTAATTGTTTTGAGATTTGGAAGTTTGGATTCAACAAGAGCATCAATGTATTTTGAAAATATTTTTGCCTTCATAATCATTGGATCACCTCCAGTGAACAATACATCGCTGATTTCTGGATGTTCTGAAACATATTGTACTAGTTGTTCTCCTTCTTGCATAGCAAATTTCATTTCATCCATTCCAACAAATTGTGGCCACCTAAAACAAAAACTACAATATGCATGACAAGTCTGACTTTGACTAGGGAAAAAGAGGCATGTTTCTTTGTATTTATGCTGCATGCCATACAGCTTAGTACCATCTTTTAATGTTGGAACATTTAATTCCATTTGTCCTGCCGGATGTGGATTTAGTTGCAAACGAATTTCATTTGCAACAGATGCTATTTCTTTTTTATCAGAATCATTTTTTAAAATAGTTTCCATTTTTTTATAATGTTCTGGTTTTAACATTCCCTTTTGAGGGAATGTTAGAACATACATCGGATCGTGAGGGATGTTGTTCCAATCAATTAATTGTTCGACAACATAGTTGTTTGCTTTAAAAGGTAACACATTTCCTACAACTTCCATCTCAAATTGAGTTTCTTCAGAAAGATTTTGGATTTGTGGAAGTCGACGGAAATTGGACAATGTATATGATTTTAATGATGGTGAATCGTCCCAAACCGATTCTTGGTGGGTCATTTAGTAGATAATACGCAAACCCTTGTTAAATGTTGCAGATATCTTACGCACGATATTTTTTGAATTTAATGATAATGGGGTTAACCTTTGTATTCTAGAACATGAATTTGATTAGAATGGTGGTTAAACATGGCTGAGGAAGATTTATCGCAGATTTCTGTAGGCGAGTTTGAAACCGTTTCGCAGCTTTTAGCGTCATCTGAGTCACTTCAAATTGCATTTTTTGTAATGATTGTGGGCGTAATTGGAATTGTTATTGGTTATAGAAAATTTTCATCTTGGGTAGGTTCACAGAAATTTTATTATCAAAAACCACATTGTTCCAGGTTTGTACGGAGAGCTGTTCTTCCATTTTTTGCAATTGCGTTAATTACTGCAATCAACGTTCACATACAAACTGGTGTTTTGTTAGGAGAGAACCTGTCAATAATGGCAGATAATCATGTATCACCTCAAGAGACATTTGCAAAGATTCTCAATACTTTTAATATTTTGGTGATTGGTTATACGGTTTCTCATCTTGTTCCAATCGGTCTTACTAAACGTGAGAAGTCCACCTTGGAAAGAGAGGATTTTGATGCTTGGTTTGAAATGAGGGGGTTTGTCGATGATAAAGACGATCTATTTCATAAATTGTACAAATGGGTTCCACCAAAGATGATTCCAGAAGATTTTGAGGAGGAAAAGTTCAAGGAAATGCTCAAGACAAGAGAAGGAATGCTGCAGTTGGAACAGTTTCGTACAACAAAAGGAAATCCAATTGGCGGATATGAAAAATTAGTTGGTAAACCATTTGAAGAATGGAAAAAATCAGAGCGTGTAAAGTATCAGAAATACTTTGAAAACTGCGTTACTGGCAATAATCAGTCTGGAAGAAAATTAAAAGCAGGTGCAAAACCTGATGAGATATTTCCAATTGATGTATGGAGGGAGGAAAAAAGAGTGCATGGATATGAACCGATAATTCCAAGCTCCCGTCCTTCAGGATACGCAAAAAAGAAAAGAGAAGGAATTCCAAAGTCTGCAAAACAAATTCTTCCAGTGGGAATTTTTATTGCAACAGTTTTGGGAGTTGTTGCATGGTGGGGAGTGGACTTGATTGTACTTGCTACAGCTACTGGAGGGTTGGCAATTGGATTAGGTTTAGCATTACAAGAAACCATGCAAAATTATTTTGCGTATATCTTCATTCGAAAGGACAAGGTGTTTGGGGAAGGTGATCGTGTAAAACTCGATACGGGATATAATGGCTACGTACACAAAATTACGCCTAGAGTGACCTATGTTAGAGATGCATTAAACGAGTCAATGGCAGTGATTCCTACAAGACAGTTAGTTAATGCTCAGGTGGTTAATTATACAAAGGGAGTAAAGATGGTACCTGCTATTGTAGATGTAGGTGTTTCTTATCTTAATGATCCTAAACAAGTTTCAGCAATTCTTGTAAAAGTTGGAAAACGTGCAATGAAAGAAGTTGTCGATGGCAAAGGCAGACACCTTATTAGACAAACACGATGTCCGTATTTAAAAAACAACCAACCAAGTTGTGGTTGTGATAAAGATATTCATGTTGATATAAATCAGCCAGTTGTGAGATTCAACCAATTTAATGACTCCTCATTGAATTTTTCATTATGGGTTTACGTTAGAGATTACGGTGCACAATTCAAAACTAAAACAGACATGAGAATAATCATGTATGAAGAGTTCAAGAGATATGATATCAGAATCCCATGGCCAATTAGAACGGTATACCAAGGAGATGAAAAACGCGAACAGGAAGAGATCGACAAGCTAAGGAAGCAGAGAGACGGGGTTATTGATGAATACGGCGTAGGCGATCTTGGCCGTGGTAGTAATGAAGATGAATGATCTTCTCAAAACTTAAGAATCCCATTAAATCACATTTTCTTATTGAATAAACTATCAGTAATTGCCGGAAAATCTTCAGAAGACTTGGCAAGAAAGTTGTCTGGAAAGATAAAAGCAAATCTTATAAAATCACAAGTTAGAATTTTTGCCGATGGAGAAAGTAAGATTACGCTTAGCGGAGATCTATCCAAAAGAAAAACCATTGTTGTACAGTCGATTTATCCCCCTGTTGATACCAATCTGGTTCAAGCATTATCATTAATTTCAAAAGCCAAGGAAAAATCATCCGAGGTAATTGCAGTGATTCCATACATGGGATATGCAAGACAAGATAGAGAATTTTTACCAGGAGAGATTGTTACAATGAAAGTTCTTGGCAAATTGTTTAAAGGAGCAGGCGCATCAAAAATTATCGCAGTCGATATTCACAGCATTATTGGACTCAAACACTTTGCTATAAAAACAAAAAATGTAACTGCAATTCCAGACTTGGTAAAACATTTCAAAAAATTGAGCCTAAGAAATCCTTTGGCGGTCTCCCCTGATCAGGGTGGAAAAGATAGAGCAAGAGAATTTGCAAAAGAATTTGATTCAGAATACATTGCTTTAGAGAAAAAAAGAGACAGAAAAACAGGTAAAGTGAAAATTAAAACAAAAAATACAGATGTCGTTAATAGGGATCTTATTTTAGTTGATGACATGATAAGTACGGGAGGAAGCATAATCAAGGCAACACAGTTTCTTAAAAAACAAAAATGTAAGAGGGTCTATGTTGCATGTACACATGCTCTTTTAATGAATAATGCTGAAAAGAAAATAAGAAAAGCAGGAGTTACAAGTATTGTTACTGCAAATACAATTCCCGGTAAAACATCAATAGTAGATGTTTCTAGTACAATTGCAAAGGCAATAGTGTAATGCCAGAAAGTTTTTTTATTTTATCTAAAGATTATCTGGAACTTGCAAGTAATGAGATAGCTTCCATAGCAAAAATGTATGATAAATTTGCTAAAATTAAAATAATTTCTAATTTGATAATTATTCAATCAAAAACAAGTTGGATTAAAATTGCTAAACGTGCATCATTTGTCAAGGTTTCCGGACAAATATTACGAAAGATGTCAGGATTGTTTTTAGACGAAGATAATTTTAAGGTATTAAAAAATGCTAAAACATTTAGCTGTAGAATAATTAATCTATCATCAAAGGAATTCAATGTTCCAGAATTAGAAAATTCTATGGGAGACATGATATCAAAATTCTCTCATGCAAAAGTAAGATTAGATGATCCTGACATCACTGTATATCTAATCTTTACTGATAAGGAGAGTTTTTTTGGATTTTCAAAACGAATTAAAAAAGAAGATAGGCCAAAAAAGATCAAAAATCATCCTCATGAACTAGATTGGAAACTAACTAGACTCATGATAAATTTGACTGGGTTAAAAGAAGGAGAGACCGTATGTGATCCATTTTGTGGTACTGGCACTACTCTGCTAGAGGCCGAATCTATGGGAATTCATGGGATTGGCTTTGATTTTGATGAAAAAATGTACAACATTTCAAAAGAAAATCTCAAGGCAAATGGGTATAAATCAAAGATTTTCAAGTCAGATTTCCAAGAATTATCTAAAATCTCTGGAAAATTTGATGGAGTTGTCACGGATTTGCCATATGGAAGAGCGTCAAAATCGTCAGAAAAACCCGAAGAGATACTGAAGAAGTTTTTCTCAATCATGCCCAGACATAAGAGAATGGCAATTATGTACAAAAAAGAATTTGATAGAAATTTGAAGCTAGATGGATTAAAGAAATACAAAATCTATAGGCATAAAAGCTTGACTAGGACAATTTTGATTAAATGAAACTTGTATTCTTAGGAACATCAGCAGCACAACCAACTGAGAGTAGGGGGTTATCGTGTATTTGTTTAGAAAGAGAGGGAGAAATTATGATGTTTGATGCAGGTGAGGCTGCACAGATTTCCTACATGAAATCAGGTTTGGGATGGAATAAAAAGATGAAAATTTTTGTTTCACATCTTCATGGAGATCATTGTTTAGGAATTCTTGGATTATTACAAACAATGTCAATGCAAAATAGAACTGAGAGCATAGAAATCTTCGGTCCAAGTGGAATTGATGAATTTATTGCGGCAAATATAAAAATATTAAATTTTGGATTATCATTTTCTGTTTTAATTAATATCATAAAAGAAGGAAAAATATTTGAAGACGAAAAATTTTCAATACATGCATGTAAAGCTAGCCACTCAGTCACATCATTTTCATATAGGTTTGAAGAGAAAGATAAGCCTGGACGATTTAATGTTGAAAAAGCTAAAGAATTAGGCATACCAGAAGGAGAATTATGGAATAGATTACAGAACGGAAAAGAAATTATCATTAATGCAGAAACAATAAAACCAGAACAAGTATTAGGAGAAAAACGTTCAGGAAAAAAAATAGGAATTTCAGGCGATACAATGCCAACAAAAGAATTAGAAGAATTTTTTGCCGGGTGTGATTTTCTTGTATTTGATTCAACATTTCTTGAAAAAGAAAAAGAAAAAGCACAAGATGCATATCATTCTACTGCAAAACAAGCTGCAACTTTAGGAAAAAATGCAAATGTAAAAAATTTAGTTCTGACACATTTTTCAGCTAGATACAAAGATGAGACTGAGCATTTGAAGGAAGCACAGCAGATTCATAATTCGGTAATAGCTGCAAAAGATCTATTAGAAATAGAAATCAAATGAAAATGTTTGAATCAATTAAAGATAAAATAAAAGATGTCAGAAAAATTGTGTTTGTGACGGGAGCTGGAATTTCACAAGAGAGTGGAATTCCCACATTTAGAGGAAAAGATGGATTATGGAGAAATTACGACGCAATGAAATTGGCAACTATTGATGCTTTTTACAGCAATCCAGAACTGGTATGGGAATGGTACAATGAGAGACGAAAAAATATCTTTTCAGCAGAACCAAATCTTGGTCACAAGGCTATTGCTGAACTTGAAAAATATGCCCAGATTGTGGTTTTGACGCAGAATATTGATGGACTTCATCAACAAGCTGGTAGTTCAAAGGTGTTGGAATTGCATGGAAGTATAGTGAAAATCAGGTGTACAGTGTGCGATTTTAAAGATGAGACAATGACTGAATTTTCTAAAATCCCACCTCTATGTAAGTGTGGAAATATACTTAGGCCAGATGTAGTCTGGTTTGGAGAACCATTACCACAAGATGTATGGCAAGAATCTATAGTTTTTGCAAGTCAATGTGATTTGATGGTAATTGCTGGTACATCTCTTGTTGTATCACCTGCAAATACACTACCAATTTATGCAAAACAAAATAATGCAATTTTGATTGAAGTGAATCCAGATAACACTGAGATGTCATCAGAGATGAATTTAGTTATAAGAGATACTAGTGCAGCAGTATTACCTGAATTTGTTTCAATGTTTAGAGAAAATTAAATTATGATTGTAGAAATACGCCATTAATGTTTGTATCAGAAGCATCTCCAAGATTATGCACTGGGGATGTAATTGCACCATAATCTTCATGATCAGCAGTCATATCCATAAAATAAGGAAACGTGTGCAGCATCATTTACGGTAGCTTCAAACATTGAAGAGTAAAATGTGCCTGAAAAAAGTTCTTTTTGCCCGGTTAAGTACAACTTGAACGCTTGGTTTTTTGACTGGAATCAGAATCCTGTAAAAATATTTTTAATTGATTCAATAGGATCAAAATTCGAAATTTCTTCAGTAATAGTTTGTTGAGATGATTCTTTTATTTCAGATATTTCATTATAGATCTTATTTCCAGTTTCACTAATTTCATTAGTTACAGCATTGCTTGTATTGTCCGTTATTTTATCAATTGATTCATCTATTCGTTGTTCAACAGAATCTGATGCTTTAGCACTAAAATTGGTTACATCCTCCTTTAAAGAGTCAATTACAGTACCAGAAGTGTTAGGAAACAAAGTATCGATTTCATTTGAGAATATCATTCCTCCCAAGATCACAATGCCTGCAATTATGCCTAATTTTATGAACATCTAGTAATAATTCTAAAAAATGAATTTTAGATTCAAACTTAAAAAAATACTCAAAGATGATTGAATTTTCTTAGCTAAGTTTCATACTCTTTAGATGTCATCCAGTCAATAATTCTATCAATTTTTGATGAGGTAAGAACCACCTTAATTGGTCCTAAAGGAGATTCATCTGCATTTTCACAAATTGCTATTTTTTCAACAAAAGCAGCTTGTTTGTTTAGATAAAACCAAGTAGTATTATTTTCTAAATTTTGTTCAAGATTACGCCTATAGATTTTTTGAGATTTTCTTGCATGAATTGTTTCATAAATTTTTTCAGAGGATTTCAAATCTTTGGATTGTCCATTAATTGAAAAACTTTCGGTGGCAATAGTTGAGTATGGAAAAATATTTGAGATAGCTTTTTTTATTTTGTCTGAATCTTCAGAAGACTTTACTGAGCTGAACATCTCTATTTTGCAGTCAATGTTTGGGATATTCATTCTATCCAACTTTGAATAATTTGAAATGCTGATTCAACAAGTTCATCTTTTGTTAAACCGGTATTAGATATTGCATCATCAGATAGTGCAATTGGATTACTAATTCCAACACCTAATTCACGACTATCTCTTTCTACGAAATGATCTTTTGTTTGAGGATCATCTGATCGTCCTCGTTTTTGTAAGAAATCAAATCTAGTATCTGTTGATGCATGAATAGCAAGTAATTTTACATTATCAAATTTTCTAAGTACTTGTATCTCATCAATTGATCTTATTCCATCAACTAAGATCACGTTAGCTGAAGATGATTCTATTTTTGGTTTAATTAGTTCTGCAACAGCACCAAGACCATTTTTTTCTCTAAGTTCTAGCATTAATTTTCCAAGATTTGATCTTGATGGTTCTAAGTTCTGTTTTGTTGCCTCCTCCCTAACAGCATTTCCCATATTGATTACATCATATCCTTTTGATTTGAGTCCGTCAGCAATTGTAGATTTTCCAGCTCCAGGCATGCCTGTTAGGCATACAATTAGTTTTGTCAATACATATCAAAAAAAAGTCTGCTCTATGAAGCTACCGGAAATTATTATAAAGATGCACCAAAGAATGTTATATGCGAACTTTTGTGGCAGTTGAAATCTCAAATAGTAATGTAATTAATTCCATAAGAAAATTTCAGGATGAAATAAACATTAGTGTAAAACCAGTAGAATCCAGAAACTTTCATTTTACACTACAATTCTTAGGCGAGATCTCGGATGAAATTGCCCAAAAAATCATTCAGGCGCTTCGTACAATTGAGTTTTCAAGCTTTGCTGTTTATTTGAAAGGGGTTGGTGCATTTCCCAAGGCAAAATTTCCTAGAGTCGTTTGGGTTGGAACAGACGATGAAGGGGGCAATATGCTTGCTCAGTTATCAAAAAGGGTTGAAAAAGCATTAGAGCCATTGGGGGTTTTTTCAGACAAGCCATTTAAACCTCATATCACAGTATTTAGAATTAAAAAGAAGATAGGAGACATAACAAAAGAATTGGATAAGCAACAAACTGTAGATTTTGGAAAACAAGAAGTTACTAAAATAAAATTTAAAAAAAGTGAACTTACACCAAATGGACCAATATATTCTGACTTGGAGGAAATTGATGCAATAAAATGAAAGATATTATTTCTAAAGTTACCAAAACTGTCATTCCATCAAAAACAGTGGAAAAATCAAAAAAACATATTGCTGAATCTGCATTTAAGCTAGTTGAAAAAGAAGTTAAAAAATTTCCAGAAGTAATAGGATTGGAATTTGGCGGTTCATTTGCAAAAGGAACTTGGTTATCAAAAGATGCAGATGTAGATATTTTTCTTAGGTTCAAGAAATCAACATCAGAAGAAAAATTTGAAAAAATTTCAAGAGAGATCGGTTTCAAATCACTAAAAAAACACAAGCCCTATGTGAGATATTCAGAACATCCCTATGTTGAGGCTAAAATCAAGGATACTATGATCAATATAGTTCCATTTTATGATGTAAAAATTGGCAATTGGAAAAGCTCTGCAGATAGATCTACATTTCATACAAAATTTATGAAAAAATCACTAACATCAGAAATGAAAAATGAAGTTAGAATTCTGAAAACATTTCTTAAGGCAAATGGAGTCTATGGAGCAGAAATTGCAAAACAAGGTTTTAGTGGTTATGTCTCAGAAGTACTAGTCTTACATTTTGGAAGTTTTGAAAAAGTAATTAAATCAATATCAGAAATTAAGGAAAAGAAAATCATTGGAGACACTTCAAAGAAATTTGAAACTTCAGTAGTAATCATAGATCCTGTCGATAAGAATAGGAATTTAGCTGCAGCAATTTCTGATGAAAATCTAGGAAAGTTTATTCTATCATCTATAGCATTTAAAGAAAAACCTAGCCTAGGATTTTTCAAGAATAAAAAATCCAGAATATCAGAGGAATATTCAGAAAATTTGTTGGTAGTAAAATTTGAATTTAAAATTAGAAGTCCGGATATAATTTGGGGACAGATTAAGAGAGTCACTTCATCATTGTCTACCCAGTTAGAGTTAGGAGGGTTTAATGTGCTACGAAGCAAGTCTCATACAGACCAACAAAAAGAAGCCTATCTCTTTTTCTTATTGGAATCTATAAAAATTCCTAGCATACATCAAAAAAATGGACCAGAGTTTTTCAGAGAAAATAGTTCCAAGAGGTTTATTTCTAAAAATCTGAAAGATTTAGAATTGATGTGGATTGGAAACAATAAAAAAATAATTTCGTTAGAAAAGAGAAAACATGCAGATGCTGCCAAATTCATGACAGAATTTTTGAAGAATAATATTCAGACAGGCATGCCAAAAGGTCTTTTGAATGATTTCAAACGAGGTTTCAAAGTTTCGGTGGGAGACAAAAATTTAAGCAAATCAATTAAAGAGGCTGCAGATGAATTGATTTCAACAGATGGTACACTCCTTTATTTCAATTAAAAAATTTACTAAAGAACCATACTCAGAAATCCTTGGATATCCAAAAGCTACTACTCGCCAAATAAAATCACGAATTAACGAATTAGAAAAATTGAAGATCAAGTCAATTTCACTAACAGGTTCTACTACGATTGGAAAGCTGGTAATTTTAGGAAAAGGATACGTTGGAGTTGTAGTTTTAGCAAAAAAAGGTAGCAAGCAAGTTGCATTAAAAATTAGAAGAACAGATTCGCAAAGAAAAGAAATGAAAAATGAAGCAACTTTGTTAAAATTGGTAAATTCAGTTAATGTTGGACCAAAGATGTTTCTTGCCAGTAAAAATTTTCTAGTTATGGAATACATTGAAGGAGAAAAAATCATGGATTGGATACATGTGTTGAAAGGAACAGGTAGTGCTAAAAAATTAAAATCTACAATTAAAAGCATCTTAGAAGATTGTTATAGATTAGACCAAATTGGATTTGATCACGGTGAGTTGAGCAATATTTCAAAGCATGTCATTGTAGGAAAAACAAAATCCACTATAATTGATTTTGAAAGCTCTAGTACTAAGAGAAGGCCATCAAATGTAACATCAGTTACTCAAGCAATTTTTATTGGATCAGGTATTGCAAAAAAAGTTCAGAAAATTTACAAAAATCCATCTAAGAAGAAGATCATAGGTGCATTAAAACAGTACAAACAAGAAAAAACACAAGAAAATTTTGATAATCTATTGAGGATCCTAAAAATATAGTGGAACCGGTAGGATTTTGTATTATATGAAAATTGGTTCTGTAACAAATTGGGGACATGAATGTGATTCGTGGTTCCGGTAAATTCCAACAATCTGATCACCAAAATCTTCCGGAACCGCAAAGTTCAATGCGCCTGTTGCCGCAACCTTGCATTGAGATCATCATCTTTATATGAAATTTTTATATTAAAATGGGAATGGTGGACAGTTATATTATTCCGATATTAGTTGGACTGGCAGTGTTGGCTGTCGCATTTGTGGCATTTGGGAATGGCAACGAGTCCCAGAAAGTGATGACTGTCAGCAGTGATGGCGAGTACTGCAAAGTGTCCGGTTCCAGCTATGACTACTACACTTATGGCTGGTGGAAAAGAACGCACACTGTTGCAGTAATGCCGCCTCCACCATATGCCGATTCAAGTATTGCCCTTGATTCTGTGGAGATGGCAATCAAGTCATGGGAAGACATCAATCCCGAACTGGACTTTGAAATTGTTGACGGTGAGGCAGACGTGAGAATAGAGTGGGAGAGTTCGCTGGGTTCAGACAGGATAGGTGAATATAAACCCCCATCTGGATTTGGATGTGAATGTACCGGGAATAATTACGAATGCGTTCTGCCAACATCAACAATCCGTGTGGAGCTGGGCAATACTGACTGCAGGGGCCGATACAGTCTTTATTCAGAAGATACTTTGACGGACACGGTAGCGCATGAAATGGGACACTATAACGGCCTTAATCACACCGATAATCCAGATCACCTGATGTTCGGAGATTCTGATCCTGATTATCCGGCCGTTCCGCACGACATGTTTGAGACGCTCGGTCTGTCGATTCCTGCACAAATAGCCGGTGCGACTTATTTTTTGGACCAGGAAGGGATCCAGCATGAGATGGACAGGCTCGACACAAAGCTGGATGATCTTAACTCAGAGTACGACAAACTTTTGGCAAAATATGAAGTGTATCCTGATGTGATATCAGACGATAGAAAATATGCCGAGGCGATGCAGATCTATGCCGACATTGAGGATCTCGGCGGCCGAATCAATGTATTGGGGGACAAATACAACCGGTATGTGGATGAGTACAACTGCTTTTCAGAACACAGGTAGGCCTCGGTCTTTGAACCTGCCCACAGGCTCTTGCATGTGCAACAGATGATGACCCGCATGACAAAAAATCCCGTTCGGCTAAACAAGTTAAGGCCTAGCGGAGAATGACGTTTTTTGTAGATGCGTCAAAGTTTCCAAGTCTGTCTGATGCCTCAAACTTTACAATTACGGCATCGCCGCCTGACGGCGGCTCATCGCCAAGACAGCCGTATCCGAGAAATCCGGTGCCGTAGTCAACATACTAAATAATCGCTCAGCTTGACGGGAAATATCACGTTCTTCCTGATCATCTTGCGGATTGACTTTACCATCTCGCGCGTGTTGTCGTATACCCTGTTGCCGATCGCGTCCCTCATCACGTTCCACTGCGGCTCCTCCGAGTTCAGTTCCGGCGTGTGCGGCAGATAGTACCTCAGCTTCACCTCCCCGTTGAACTCCATGAGCCCGTCCCGCACGGCAGCCGACCTGTGCCACGACGCGTTGTCCACGAACACAAGCACCGGCCCGAACCTGCGGTGCAGGTGCCTCAGGAATGCGAGGAACGCTTCGCTGTTCTGCGCGTCACAGAATCTGAAGCAGAGCTCGCCGTCGCCCAGCGCGCCGAACACATGCTTCTTCTTTCTGGAGAGCGTGACTGGCGCCGTCCTCTTTGTGCCGCGGAGCTGCCACCCGTATCGGGGCCTCCTGTCCCCTATCGTCAGGGTGCATTCGTCGGCAGTCAGGACGTAGTGAATTGGATTAACAATCGCTCACAAAACAGACAACATTATTCAACCACAAGATCTAGATCCCAGTGTATGGCAGAATCCGCATGAAATACAACAATTCTGCAATACCGGCAGACAGAAGGTTCCTGTCCGGCGTCTCCAGTGCGCGCCTGCGCAGCATGCAAAAAAAGGAGACAGATCCCAGGGCCGCAGCAAGGCTGCTGGCATATGCCATGCGCAAGGAGGGCATGTCCATACGCCAGATATGCAGGGCCCTCAACAGGTCATACTCTACAGTACGGGGCTGGCTTGTGCGCGCCGCACAGCTTGGCACCTGCGGCAGGTACGACATCAAAAACAAAGGCGCGCCAAACAAGCTCGATCCGGAACAGACAAAGCAGCTGCGCGCAGACCTGCTGGCAGGCCCGCGCAGTTGCGGCTTTGAGTCCGGAGTGTGGACGGCACCGCTGCTGGCCGCACACATCAGAAAAAAGTTCGGCGTGCAGTATGCCACTGTCAGCATATATGACATACTGCACAGGATGGGCTTTTCGTGCAGAAAGCCGCGTCCAAAGCACCCAAAATCAGCCTCAGAATCAGAGAAAAAAGAGTTTAAAAAAAAAGCAGGGGAGATAATCCAGAGTCATCCAGACCATACGGTGATTACAGTTGATGAGGCCTCCTTTATCATTGGGTGGAATACCAAGAACGGGTGGTACCTCAAGGGCAAGCCCGTCACCACTCCAGTCAGCCTGTCGCGCAAAAGGTTCTACTCGTTTGGGGCGCTGTACGACGGCGGCTTTGACTGCAGGTTCTATGCCAAGGCCAACAGCTACAGCTTTGTGGACATGCTCGGACACCTGCATCTCAAGCACGGCAAGATCATCGTCTTTCTTGATAACGCATCATACCACAAGTCAAAGATGGTCAATGATTTTGTCGACTCGTATGACGGCGACATAGTCCTTGTTTACTTGCCCGTGTACACCCCGGAGCTGAATACCACGGAGGGGCAGTGGAGGCTGTTAAGAAGGGCCACTGCAAACGTGATGTATGAAAGCACAAAGGTGATGAAGGAATCCATATGGACAATGCTGGATAGACGTGAGGTCAAGATAACAAGAATGAGCGGTTATTTATCCTAGTCACTACGGTATAGCCCAGCCTGCGGTACCTGAGGGCGATCCGCCGCGCTTTTTTTTAAACTCGCTGATCTCGCGCTCCGAGGCCGCCTTCGGGTTCCTGGGGCGCAGCTTGCGCCACGACAGGCCGAGCCTTGAGAGCAGCTTGTGCACCCCGTTGAGCGAGTACGCCGCGCCGAACTTCCTCTCGATGTGCGCGCAGACGATCCTCGCCGTCCACAGCCGGGTCTCAAACCCGCAGTTCTCAGGTCCCGCTACAAGATCTGCGAGCAGCTCCGCCCTCTGGGACTCGTCGAGCCTGCACGGGCATCCCGGCCTGCCGCGGTCGCGGCGGCCGCGCAGGCCGCCGTCCCTTGCCCGCACCAGCCAGTCCCGTACTGTGGAGTAGCTGCGGTTTGTCCGCGCGGCGATGCCGCGTATGCTCATGCCCTCCTTCCGCATCATGTACACGAGGAGCCTGTCCCGTGCCTTGGGGTCAGTCTCCCTCTTGTGGCACTCCCTCAAATAACCTGTGCCTGTGCCCTTCAGAAAGCCGGATCCCCTCTCCAAATTCCTAGGTTTCTTCATAGAGTGGCTGGGAATCCGCATGATCTAGATCCTTCGGTCAAAAAACATTCCCAAAAGGATCAAGATCGATTATATATTATGGGCACTACGGATACGGAGGCCCCCGGCTGCAGTATTCCGTCGGAAACCTCTGCCTTCTTAAAGCACCTGACAGTTATGTCAATGCTGGATATTTCAGTCGTTCCGATGTTGTACATAGTATAGTCCAGCACCATCACATTCCCTGCCATATGTGCATTGGCATACACGTCCGCCCCTATTCCCCGTGCCGTCCCTGAAAAATCAGAGACCATGAGTGCCACTGCCGCTAGGTTGTTGCATAACTTGGATCCTAGGCACAAAATTTACCCAACTTTTGACTGGATTAGGCATGTTATGCAACAAACTAGACGGTCAGTCAGTTGTCATATACGTTGGATCGTGGATTTTCAGTAGGCATTTGATGTTCACGGAAGAAACATTTGCAGTGTAGAGGAAAAAAGAGATTAGCATAATGGCACTATGCTAACGTAACCGAAACCTAGCATTATATTGTAATTGTATTATAAAAATCGTGTGGGCTAGTAGTATAATTGGTACTATTCGTAGCCGAGACCTGCGAGATCAGGGTTCGAATCCCTGCTAGTCCACACTTTAACGGTCTGATGGGTTTTCCAGTTTGTTTCATGACCACCTACCTTGCCGCCATCACCTACGCATATTTTGACAATAATGCCTCAATAGAACCTGCAATGATCATGTTGGATGGTGTGCGTGAATTTACCTTGTGTACAGTACGGAGTTGTTGCCGAATTGTATCTTGCTGTTGGATTTGTGTGATATGTCAGTAGTTCCCAGATGTAGATTTACCGCAACCACTAGCTTGAACACATGATAACCACCTCGTCGTAGTTGTAGTGATGGATCGACTCCTGTATGCATATGGGCCTTGCGCCCTTGAGCTTGAATGGGGCAATCCGAGCTGCTGTGTAATTGGGCCTTGCGCCCTGATAGGTGTATGCAGCTTCCGGTCTGTCAACACATTCGAAAGGAGGTGATAGAAAAGAATGAATGCAAACATTGGAATAGACATTGGAAAGAAAAAATGTGACGTATGCGTGGTGGACGGGAATGGCAAAGTCCTGGAGACAGGACAGTACCCCAACACTGCAAGCGATGCTGGGAAATTTGCACAAAAGATGGCGCACAAATACGCCGGCAAGGCAAAAAAATGCAGGGCAGCATGTCAGTAGTTCCCAGATGTAGATTTACCGCAACCGCAACTGGCATCGGTTCTACTTGCCTCGATCATTGACAAACAACTCGTTTCTGCTTGTAATGTACACGATAAACAACGCCATGGTGAGTTTTTTCCCCGCAGAAGACACTCTTCCATGCCTCTTTCCCGCATCAAGGCAGAACCTGGCAATCCTCCACAGGTTGTACAGCAGCAGCGGCAGGTAAAACATCAGCAGCCTCACAGACAGGGAGTTGCTGCATGTCCTGCCCATGATCTCCTTTATGACGCGAAACCCCGTCTCGATGCCCCATCTCTTGCGGTACTGCTCCGGTATGATGCCTGTCATGGCTCTGGCGCTCCTGATGGGAATGTTTGTTGCAAACGCAATGTATTGCTCCTCCCCCTCCTCTTCCCCCTCCCCCTTTTTCTTCTTCTTCCTGTCTCTTTTGACAATTACAAGGTTGTAGGTCACAGTTACGCCGTCTTTGTTGGTCATTGACTGCTGCGATACCTGGCTTGCCTTTCCGTCCTTGTACATCTTGACTATCCTCTTGATCTTGGAGTTCATGATGACAGGCATAATGTAGCGGCACCCGCCCTTTCCTGCCTCTGTCATGCAGTCAGCGCTGTAAAAGGCGCGGTCGTACAGGAACACATTCTTTGAGTGTGCGCCCCCTCTGAGGATTTTCGTGCGTGTTTTGGCTATAAAATCGGCCAGTTTTTCCTTTGCCGGCAGCAGCTGCGATTCCAGGACAATCTGCGAGGAGTCCCTGCCGGCTCCGTGCACTGCGACATACGAGAGAAACGTGGATGTTACTGCCCTTGGACGCGACTTTCTTGTATGCCCCTGCAGCTGCTCCCCATGGTATGGTATGTCCGTAACGTCTATTGCAATGGCGTCGATGTCCTGCAGCATTCCTGCACGGCGGGCGTGCCGCACCGTGCGTGCCAGCGTCCTTGCACACCAGCCCTGCACGTCTGCCGGTTCGACGCCACGGACTGCAGACATGACCAGGTCTGCATCAGGCGTACGTGCACCCGTGTCTTGAAGCCTGTTGCGCCGTACGAGGGATTCTACAAACGTGTTTCTCTCAGACGCCCTGATTAGCACGTCCAGTATGTCATTGCATCCGTATACGGCGTTGTGCCTCTCAGACATTGGCATGCCAAGCTTTTGAAACGACGAGCGCAGGATTTTAAACCGGTTTGATGTTATATTGTACTGGCGTGCGATCAGTTCGTCATGTAATTCGACTTTCATGACATATTGCACGCCGTAGCCTAATCTGGATCTTTGCATTGCAGTTACGCGGTAACGCACCGGCATCTGGGCATAAACCTACATCTGGGCACAAATCTACATCTGGGAACTACTGATGTTATCCTCAATTGTTTGTTTAAGACGTTTTTGCGTTCAGTTTTTTTTATTTGAAGTTCCAGGATTGAATCCTCTAATTTGAATTTCTCTAAAAACTAATTCCCATTTCAATAAATCTTCTTTCATGAACCAAGTAAAATCATTATCGACTGGTAAGGCGTTGTCCAATTTTTCCCAGCAAAATAGCTGACGTTATCGGACAGTGCCCACCATTAACCATAAAACCTATATTTCTTTATATATATTCTCTATATAGAGAGAATAATGACAAAAGAATATAAGCGTAATTTATCAGATAGAGAATCACGGATCATCACAGATCTTAGTTACAAAAACAAATCAATATTCACAATTAATGATTTGAAAGAATATGTAAAAGATACAAAAAATTTTCTTCATCACCTAGTTGAGAGAAAATGGATTTTGAAAATACGAAATGGGGTTTATGCCATTACACCATTTGATGCAGGAAAGGAAGGTTCTGGAAGTTATACTCTACATAGCTTTGTAATAGGTTCCCTTCTCACAACACCATATTACATTGGATATTTGAGCGCATTAAATTATCATGGTTTAACTGATAGAACACCATCACATGTATACATAGTAACAACAAAAGCAAAACATTCACGTGAATTACTTGATATAAAATTCAAATTTGTAACTGTGCATTCCAGAAAAATGTTTGGTTTAGAAGAAGAAATAATTGATGATAAAAAAGTGATAATGTCGTCTCTTGAGAAAACTATTGTAGACTGTTTAGATCATCCAGAATATAGTGGCGGTATTGAAGAAATTGCTAAATCACTGTTTTTTTCAAAAAATGAAATTGATGTGGAGTTATTGGTTAATTACGCAAAGAAAATTGAAAATAATACGGTAATCAAAAGATTAGGATACATATCAGAAATAATTGAGTGGAATGAATGTTTAGAGTTACTTGTTAATATAAAATTGAAGAGTGGATATTCACTTCTTGAACCGAAATTTCCAAAAAATTCTACCTCAAAAATCAAGGAAAGATGGAAGTTATTAGTAAACACTAAACTAGAATCAAAGAGGTTCTTACATTAATGATTTTAAGGCAAGAATTAGTAAATGAAGCAAAAAAGCACGGATTTGCTTTAGATATAATGGCAAAACATTATGTTTTAGGATGGCTTTTACATGGAATTCTATCAACTACAATATCAGATAGTTTGATATTCAAAGGGGGAACAGCATTATCTAAAATTCATTATCCTAACAACTGGAGATTATCAGAAGATTTGGATTTTACAGCATCGAATAGTGAAGAATTTGATACATTTGGAAATGTTTTGAAAAATGAATTACCTGCAATAGTGAAAAATTCATGTGATTTGGACATAAAACAAAAAGACGAACCATATACAAATGGCGGATATGTGCGGACAAGATTTTCCTATAATAGCAAAATTGGCACTGGCGCTGTAAAAATTGAAATTACAGCAGAAAATGTAATAGGAACAGTTGAAAAAAAGCAGTTATTCAAGATTTTTGATTATCCGGATTTGGAAGTTAGAACGTATTCAGTTTCTACAATTCTAGCAGAAAAACTTCGTGCCATTATAGAACGTGGTTATGTCAGAGATTATTATGATGCATGGAGACTATTGAAAATTGAAAAATTTGATAATGATGCTGTCAGAAATTTATTTTTAGAAAAATTAAAGCTTAGAGATACAAAATTTGAAGGTATAGAGCAATTTTTTCCTGAAGGAGTTGTTGAAGAATTTGAGACACAGGTTGAAGAGGGTTTAACAAGATTAAAGGATGAGGAATTGCCTACTATGAGTAATATGATAAAAGAGCTAGAGGCGTTATTAGAAAAAAATATTTTCTTGAATTAGGATTTAATTAAAATTTATTTTTAAGATATGTGTCATGATAAGTACTGTCATGTTTTGAAGATAGAAATTTCTTACATACATTCTCTTTGTTTCTTAGCTACGCGTTAATTTTAGAAAGTTATCATAGACATTTTCTCTAGGGTCTTCTATCTCTATCACATCTGAATTAGATGATGGGGCTTTGAGTCAGTAAAGTAGAGTGGGATCGGCAGGATTTGAACCTGCGACCACTAGTCCCCCAGACTAGTATCATACCAAGCTAGACGACGATCCCTTATCACATAGACGCAAAATGAAATTATTAAATCGTCGTATTGATTAACAAATACATGAAAATGTGCAGTATTTGTCACAAAGTTTCCGCAACAGAACAAGATCATCTTGATTGTATTCAGAGAAGAAGTATCGAAATGGAAGACGAGAATTTTAAAAATAATATTCCTGAAAAGCTGAATCTGTCAAAAAATAATCAAGATTTAGGTATTGAAGTGAAAGCTATCTTAGAGCATCTTACAAAAGAAAAAGAGGAAAAATAATAATTATTTTGACTTGCTTATCGTTCTTGAGTTGTAGGTCTTATCAAAATCTCATTAACGTTAACATGAGATGGAGATTCAACTGCGTACAAAATTGCGTTTGCAATATCTTCTGCTTGTAGTGCTTGCATCTTTTTCGTATTTTCAACAAATCCTTTCAAAGATTCATCAGTGATTGTATCGTTAAGCTCTGTAGCTACAACTCCAGGTTCAATACTAGTTACTCGGATGTTAGAGCGTACGCTAAATTCTTGTCTTAGTCCTTCACTGAATGCTGCAACTGCATGTTTTGTTGCACAATAAACACTGCCAGCTGGAAAGACAATTCTTCCGGCTACAGATGAGAGATTAACAATATGGCCAGATTTTTTTTCTTGCATATGTGATATTACTGCACCTGTAGAATACAGTACGCCCTTGATGTTCACATCAATCATTTTATCCCATTCATCTACCTTGAGGCTTTTGAAGAAACTCAGAGGCATCAATCCGGCATTATTTACAAGAATGTCAACAGAATTCCATTTATCTAAAACTGCTTTAGCAAAATTTTCACATTCTGATCTTTGTGTAACGTCTAGTTTTTGATAAAATACTTCTCCACCGTCAGCGGAGATCTTTTTTGCGAGTTCTTCTAACCTATCAACTCTTCTAGCGCCAATAGCTACTTTAGCACCTGCTTTTGATAGTGCCAAAGCAGTGGCAAATCCTATTCCACTGCTTGCCCCAGTTATTATTGCCACCTTATCTTTAATCATCTAAATACTTCAAACAGGTTCAATTTCAACATCGTAAAAATGTTTAGGCGTTAAGAGATTTCAGGCAGATACTAGGGTTCTGTGAAGTTATCGGGAGTTAACCCCTATAACTCGACTTTGACATATCGACTATTCGGATTACCAATGGTGTGCCGGATTCCGTCATCGCCGGCTCAAAAGTGCCGGACTGCGCTTCACATATGTCATCTCTACTGCCCCTAAACCTAGGGGGCAGCTTGCGTGATATGTTGTTCATGGCAGCGACAATATCCCTGTCCATAAACAAACCGCAATTATTACACGACAGTTTACGATGCTGTTGCATGTCCTCTTGGAGTCTCTTTCCGCATTGCGGACACTGCGTGCTCGTGTTTCTTGGGTCTACTGTCTCGACTGGCGGGAGCCCGACCCGTTGGGCTTTGTATTCTATTTGGCGTTGCAGCTCGTAGAATTGCCACCCGTTCAATCTGCGCCTGTACTTGTTGCCCTGACCATTTCCTTTTTTGTAGAGTTTTCTAACTCCTTTCAGGTTTTCTAGAACGATTGCAGCCTTTTCTTTGACGGCATTATCCACAATATCCTTTGATATTCTGTGGATGCATTGTTTTGCTCTGTCAGTCAGTCTTCTCTGTTTTTCCTTGCAGAACTGGTTTTTCTTCCTGCGGTCATTTCTGTGGAAGCCTGCCCTGGCGTGTATTGTGTTCTCCTTTATGGATAGCAGCTTGTTTGTCTTGCAGACTGTCACCCCTTCCTCGCTCCCACACGTCACATTTCTTAGGTTTCTGTCTATTCCAACTTTCTTGGTGCACTCTATCTCTTGTACTTTTTTTGAAACACAAAGACTGATGTTGAGGGCAGTCAGTGAAAACGAGCGCACCGTCAGGGCGGGATCAGACAGGATTTTTTGGGCGTGATCGTTGAGTAAAATGTTGATTGGGTTATGCTTCTTGTATGGGATTGTTAGTAGTGCACCGTTGTGTTTTATGCCGTAACAGTTTGTCATAAAGGGATTTTTGACTATTGGGCCTCTTATTCTGACACCTCGTTTGACTGATTGTTTTCTGTTTGATAATATGCCTGCAGCCCTTGATATTGCATTTAGTTTGTATGACGATAAAATGTCATAGTTACGTAATTCATGATAACATAACATGGACAGCCTCTTCATATTGTGAGTGTCTTCTTTCAACCCTATCTTGATGCAATGATTGGCCATCTTTGTGAATGTAGCCGCCATATCCATTAGGTCAGAGTTCGGCGCATATTTCTGTGATATTGGCTTTATCGCCTTCAGCGAATATCTTGCGGTTTGGAGGCTTGTACATTTTGGGAATTGACATATAACTCCCGATAACTTCACAGAACCGATACTAGCAACTTTATTAAAAGAAAAATTGCAAAATAAGTTATGAAGTCTGAAAAATGTGCTTATTGCGGCGATCTGACGGATTTGCCCTTTCAATGCAATTATTGTAAGGACCAGTTTTGTTCAGAACACAGGCTTCCTGAAGAACACAGATGTGTAAAACTCAGCCAGATTAGAGCAAAAAGATTTGGTGAAAAAAAAGTCATACGAGACGGCGGACCAAACAAGCCAAATATTTTCAAACGACTTTTTGGGAGATTTTAAAAATCAATAAGGGCTTTTGTCAGGAGAAATCTTTGCGCGTCTACCTTGATAGATTAAGGCAATAGCAAGTGCAAACATCACCATTGCAGTTAATGGAAAATTTTGGGGAGCAGGCAGAACAAACCAATAGTAAACGCCAAAACCAACAGAGACTGCCGCTTGTACCCAGAGTTTAATCCATTTTGGAGCTTTGATTAATCTGCTAACAACTTCAACAGAAAAGATTCCAATTACTGGATAAATTGTATAAAATAGAAAATCAATTACATCAACGCCTGTATGGGACATATGGTATCAAAATAAAACATGCATAATTTCTATCTAATCTTCCCAACGAACCTTGGTTGCAGCATTTTTGGTAATTAATGCCTGAGCATTCTCATATGGAATTGTGGCAATGTCCTCAGTTTTGAAGGGACCATATTTTTCAAGATCAGCACCAACAATCTCATCTACTTCTTTGAGAAACCGAATAGCAATTTTCTTTATTTTGTGATTCTGGGCTACTGATTCAAGAAATTTTGACTTTCCGTTGATTGTTGCAGAAAGAATCATTTCTGTTCTTTCTTTTTGTTCCTCTTGTGAATCCAAGATGAATTTTTCTTCGTCTAGGAGATGTCCAATTTCTAGATCAGAAGATTTTGAAATTTTGTCTAATCGAATATGAATTAGTAGTGATGTTAGTTCTGTTGCCATTTCTATCAAAGCATCTTTGATTTTGCTTTCTATACCATCAAATTCTTGTTTTCTTAAATTACCGATAAAGTCAGCCAGGTTTCTATAAAAATTTGGATCAATTTCCAATATAGGATTGTTTTCAGTTTCCCGTAAAACTGTATGATGTAAAGAGTTGATATCAATTTGATTTGTTTCAGACATTTCTTACCTAATCCTTAAATGCTGGATGTATTTGTGTTTGATTGAAGTACAAAATTGCCCTATAAAGTCAGTCACGGTAAAGCAATACAGGTAACATATTCACCAGAAGAGGTTTTCTCTAGAATTCAACATGAGGGCATTCAGTTTATCGATCTGCAGTTTACTGGCCTTACAGGTCATTTTCATCACACCACAATCTCAACTGATACGTTTACTCCCGAACAAATGAGGGATGGGTTACCAAAATTGGATGGTTCGTCAATCGTTGGTTTTACCAGTATTAATGATTCAGATCTGCTTCTCAAACCAGATCCAAACACATTTGCAATAATCCCTTGGATGACTGAAAACAAAACAGCTAGACTTCTTTGTGATGTGTATTGGGGGGGGAATAGAGGAAGGTTATCAAGAGATCCAAGAGGGATTGCACAAAAGGCTGAAGAATACATCAAATCTCAGGGATTTGATTTTAGTACTTGGGGTCCAGAGGTGGAATTTTTTGTTTTTGATAAGGTACATTGGGATGTTCTAACTCCATACAAAGGACAATCATATTCAATTGAATCAAAAGAAGCGCCATGGAGCCAGGAAGGAGACGGATACCCAATGGGATTACAAGAGGGATATTATCCAAGTACACCATCAGATACTCTCACACCATACAGAAACGAATGTGTGAATATTCTAAATAGGAATTTTGGAATATTATGTGACAATCATCACCATGAAGTTGCAACTGCAGGACAATGTGAAATTGACATTAGATATGATCATCTTACAAATGCTGCAGATGCTGCACAATCTTACAAATATGTTATCAGAAATATTGCACAAAAGTATGGCAAGGTTGCAACAATGATGCCAAAACCAATTGCAATGGATTCAGGTTCCGGAATGCACGTTAATGTTAGTTTATGGAAAGGAAAAGAAAACATGTTTTATGATTCAGAAGATGAGATTGAATTGAGTCAGACTGCAAGATATTTTTGCGGTGGAATTGTTAATCATGCCAAAGCATTATCAGCAATTTGTAATCCTACTACTAACTCATACCATAGACTTGTACCTGGATATGAAGCTCCGGCATATATTGCATGGAGTTCAGGAAATAGATCTGCCATTGTTAGAGTTCCAAAACATCTTACAGGAAAAGGGTATGCACATCTAAAGAGACTGGAGTTCAGAGCGCCAGATCCTTCATCTAATCCATATCTTGTATTTGCTGCAGTAACAGGAGCTGGAATGGATGGAATCAAAAAGAAGATGGATCCGGGGGATCAAGTACGTGATGATATCTTTAAGATGACCAGATCAGATAGAGCTAAAAGGGGCATTGGCGTTCTTCCAAAAAGTCTTGGTGAGGCATTAGATGAGTTAGAGAGTGATAGAAAGTTCCTTAATCCAATTTACACCAATGATGTAATTGACAAGATAATAGAGTTAGAAAGAAGAGATCAGCGTGAAATAGCTATTAGGCCACACCCACATGAGTTTTATCTATACTTTGATGTTTAGAGTCTACCAGTGAGGTGAAAAACAGAGTATAATGAAATTATCATTAAAGCAAATCCTATTCCCAAGAATGTTCCTCTTTTACTTTCAGATGTAGCGGCCTTGTACAATAAAACCCCACCAGCAAGACCTACAAATAATACCAAAACTCCAAGAACCACGTCATCAAAACTTGTGCCAGTAATTAACGGATAAAAGAGTCCAGAAAGTAATGCAAAAAATACAATCAAGTAAATGTACTTGAAACCAGTAAGCATTGTGGATGATATTTTATTCAACATTGTTCGTAAATATGGTTATCAAATAAACTTTTGAAAAAATTTCAAAATAACTCACATCATTCCGCCCATGTCAGGCATTCCGCCCATTCCAGGTGGCATCCCTCCCATTCCAGGTGGCATCCCTCCCATTCCAGGTGGCATCCCTCCTTCTCCTCCACCGGGAGGTCCACCTGCAGATTTCTGGGTAGCAATTACATCATCAATTCTAAGAATCATACATGCAGCCTCAGCAGATGCAGATACAACTTGAAGTTTAACTGCAAGTGGTTCAATAATGTCACTTGATTTCATATTAGCAATCTTTCCTTTCATAACATCAATTCCAGTCCATTTCTCGCCTTTCTGTTGTTTTGATCGAAGAAGTGTAAGGGTATCAATTGGATCCATTCCAGCATTTTCAGCAAGGGTTAATGGAATTGTCTCTAATGCATCAGCAAATTTTTCTGCAGCTAGCTGTTCTCTTCCTTCGAGAGATTTTGCCCAATTTCTTAATTTTGTTGCAGCAAATGTTTCAGGAGCACCTCCGCCTGCAACAATTTCTGGTTTTTCAATTACATCTTTTACAACCATTAAAGCATCATGAACAGAGCGTGCAACTTCATCAACTACTCTTTGCGAGCCTCCACGAAGAAGCAAGGTAACTGATTTTGGGTGTTTACAGCCTTCTACAAATACCCATTTGTCTTCCTCAATTTTTCTTTCTTCAACAACATCTGCGCTACCTAGATCTTTTTCAAAAAGATCGTCAAGGTTTGTAACTATTCTAGCACCTGTTGCTTTTGCAAGTTTTGTAAGATCACTTTCTTTTATTCTTCTAACTGCAATAATTCCAGCTTTTGCTAGATAATGTTGAGCCATATCATCAAGGCCTTTTTGACACAAAACCACATTTGCACCAGAGCCAATGACTTTGTCAACCATTGTTTTTAACATTCTATTTTCTTCGTCTAGAAATGATTTTAGTTGTTGGGGATTTGAAATGTTAATCTTGGCGTCAGTTTCAGTTTTACTAATTTCTAATGCGGTGTTAATTAATGCAATCTTGGCATCGGTAATTTTTCTAGGCATACCTCCATGAACAATTTCTTTGTCAAGAACAATGCCTTGAATTATCATCGAGTCTTTGATAGACCCGCCTGCCTTTTTTTCTACTTTAACGTCATCAATATCAACATCATAACTTTCACTGTCTTTTTCAGAAACAGAGAGAATAGATTTTACAACAATATCTGCCAGCTGATCAGAATCTTTTCTAACAAGTTTAGTTTGCATTGAAGTTTTTGCAATTTTGGTTAGGATGTTTTTATCATTTGCATCTACCTTGTCTGCAATACTTTCAAGAAATTGTTTTGCTTTTCTTCCGGCTTTTCTGTAACCATCTACGATAATTGTTGGATGAACATCTTGATCAATTAGTGATTCAGCATGTTCCAATAACGCACCAGCCAAGACAACTGCTGAAGTTGTACCATCTCCAACTTCGTTGTCTGTAGTTTTTGAAATTTCAACCAGCATTTTTGCAGCCGGGTGTTGAACATCAATTTCTTTTAAAATTGTGGCACCATCATTTGTAATAGTGACATCACCCAGAGAGTCAACTAGCATTTTATCCATACCACGTGGGCCTAGACTGGTATGAACAATTTCGGCAATAATTTTGGATGCAGCAATGTTGTTTTTTTGTGCGTCTCTGCCCTTGGTTTCTGAACCTCCTTCCTTTAGCAGTACGACAGGCATACTGCCTTTTGAAGTGGCTTGCATTCCCATAGATGCAAAAACTCCAGATTCCCCTTTTATACCTTCCAGATCAAGATGGGGGGATTTGATGTATCGGTGTTTTTAAATTGGGAAAATCAAGTTGCAAAATGTGGCCAAATCACAGAATAAAGAAGCCTACAATAAAATTTTCACTAAATTAAAGGAGCATCACAAATGGTTTGAAAATTCAATTCCGCTAATTGCAAGTGAAAATATTCCTAGCCCAGCTGTTAGAGAGGCAATAATCTCGGATTTTGGTAACAGGTATGCTGAGGGTTGGCCGGGTGAGAGAGTGTATGCAGGATGTATCTACATTGACGATGTGGAGTTTGAATGTATGAAATTAGCCAAAAAACTCTACAAAGCAAAGTTTGCAGATGTTAGACCAATTTCAGGTGTTGTTGCAAATCTTGCAGTATATTCAGCTTATTCAAATCCTGGAGATGTAATGTTAGCACCGTCTATTCCAGCTGGGGGCCATATCTCACATGGTAAAAAAGAGCATTCAGGAACTGCAGGGTTAGTTCATGGATTAGAAATTGAATTCTATCCATTTAACGCAGAAGAAATGACAATTGATGTTGACAAGACAAAACAGAAAGTTAAGGGATTAAAGAAAAACAATCGTTTGCCAAAGATAGCAATGTTTGGCGGTTCGTTATTCTTGTTTCCACATCCTGTTAAAGAGTTGTCAGACTTTCTAAAGAGTTATGGCATGCATATCAATTATGATGCGGCTCATGTTGCAGGATTAATTGCCGGCGGAAAATTCCAAGACCCTCTTCGTGAAGGTGCAGATACAATGACTATGAGCACTCACAAGACTTTGTTTGGACCACAGGGAGGATTAGTTCTAGGTTCTGAAGAACATGAAGAGCCTATCAAAAAAGCAACATTCCCGGGTCTTACAAGCAGTCATCATATTAACAACATGGCAGGAAAAGCGGTTGCTTTTGCCGAGGCTTTAGAATTTGGAAAAGATTATGCCAGTCAAGTTATAAAAAATGCTAAATCATTTGCTGATGCATTAAATGATGCAGGATTCAAGGTGTTAGGAGAAAGTAGGGGATTTACAAAATCACATCAGGTTGCAGTTAATGTTTTAGATTATTCAGACGGTGGAAAAGTAGAAGCAGATTTAGAAAAAGCCAACATCATAGTTAACAGACAACTTATTCCAGGAGACATTAAGGCTGGAAGAAACTATTTCCATCCGGGCGGAATCAGATTAGGAGTTTCTGAAATTACACGACTTGGAATGAAGAAAAATGAAATGCAAGAAATTGCAGGTTTAATTAAACAGGTAGTTATAGATAAAAAGAATCCAAAGAATCTACTTTCAAAAGTAAAGGCTTTCAGAAAGAACTATCAGAAAGTCAAATTCTGTTTTGATGGTAAATTGGGTGCTTATGAGTACGTCAAACTAAGATGATTCAGGCATAATCAGTAAGAAGTGATTGGTCTCCTTGACTTTTACCAAACACCAACTCAATTTCATCTGAGAGTGCATGAATTCTACCTCTCTGATATTCGCCAACATCATATTTCTCAACAAGCCTTTTTGCAAGTTTTAGGTATTTTTCAACTGATCCTCTAGTTATTGTAGGGATCAGCTTATGACCGCAGACGCAAGTTTGGATGAGAGGCGTCCTACGAAATGATTTTCCACAACCGGTACATCTAAAATTTTGTCTGGCGTATGATCTAAGATTTCCCATTATATCTGGAACCAAGTGTGTTGAAATAACATTTGAAACAATTTCTGAGGTATTTACTGCGTCAATTAGTTCGGCATTTTTAATTTGCATATCAAATTTGTCAAGCATAGATCCAAGTGTAGAATATGCACTGCGTGATTTGGAAGTGGTCAAAGAAGATGTTGAATGTGTAAAGAAGTAGTCACAGAATTGTTTTTCAGTTTCAAGACGTGATTTTATAATTTCTACAGATGTCACGTCTGATGCCTTAATTTGTTGAATAGTAGACTCGAAGAATTCCAATGGAAGTGATTTTGTGACTTCAAGATTGTGTGCTTGTGGCTGGGATTCATGTGGCAATACAAGAGGCTGAACAAGTAATGGAGCATCCATTAATCCGCCTATTCTATCAGAAAGAAACTGTCTTGAGAAATTAAGCAAGCTGTCCATTAGAAGCATAATAGAATCAGCATCGCCATCTGCATCTCTTCTTTTTGCAGAATGCCAGTTTGGAGTTCCAAAACAAACATGGGTTTCAGCATAGCCAATAATCCGCCCTACTATTCCAACAGAAGTATGGGGGGCCAAACCAATTACCAGATGGCCAATTAGTTCTTCAGAATTTTTTACATTGTAAAATGAGGATTTTCCATAAAACTTGACTAAAAGAGAATCAATGTACTTGCAAGTATCAACTAGATATTTTCCACTATCGTAAGGAATTATCACATCTTGCATGCGAAGTTCAACAATTTGTTCTGAATGTTCAAGAGGTTTTCCGTCAATATCACTAGAATATCCCAACTGCTTTAGTTTCTCTATGGATGTTCCAATCCATGACGGTTTGAATTGGGTCAGAGGTGAATTCGTTGCATCAAATCTAACAGTTCCATCTTTAAACACAGTAAGCCCGAAGTTTTGACGTGCAAGCCCTTTTTCAAGAGGTTCAGCAATTTTGTCTTGACTGATTAACTCCTTTACTCCCTTGAATGGTTCTTGGGCACGAAATTCCATCTTTTGTTGAGCTGAAAGCAGTTTCGCTTTTAGTGGGAATTCCTTGTGTGAATAAGCTGGTGCCTTACGTTTACATTTTTCACAGTATGGTTCATCCAGAGTATCCCTACAATTTGAACATCTGTAAGTGATTGTTGTCTTAGTACCACATTTAGAGCATTTTATGCCAATAGAAGGTTCATCACATTGATTACAACGTCTGTTGAAAATGTTAGTAAAGAAGTGTTCAGTTCTAGATGCTTTTAGAAGATCTCTAGTCAGTCCGCCTTTGTCACTAATTGGAAACAATACGTGTGTAGGAGGTTTCATTTGTCTAGGTGCAGCTTTCTCAGGTCTTCCTATTCTAACTCCAATAGAGTTTGAGAATTTGTTTCTAATTTGAATTCCAGATATTTTTGAAATGATTTTTGGAACTGACAAATCAGAAATTGTTAGTTTTTCTCTGAATAACAAATTAAAGAAAATTTTTGCCTCTAGATTTTCTAGAGTTATAGTATCATTTTCAATTTTATGAGGAGTCCCCAATTTTTCAAGAATTTTTTTGGTTTGAATTGAATATTCAATTGATGTTTCATTAACTTGTTTCGGTTCTAAAAGCTGTTCAAGTTCTTTTGGTGAAATTTTATCCCAAAAATACAGATATTGTGGGTGGAGAGAAATTTGAAAATCAACAGAAATTTTTAATGCTTCATCTATTGTTGGGTTTTTGATCAGAAATTGTTTTAGATATTGATCATTTGGTTCATGTTTCTGGATTTTTTGTTTTAGTTCTTCTATCCAAAATTCCTCAACATATCCTGAAGGAATAAGTTGGGCATTGTTTTCAAGAAAGTCTCCAAACGAAATTAAAATGTCTCCAAGATGTAGAATTTTTTCCATTTCATTTTTTATTTCTAGTCCGTGTTTTACATCTCTGATTTTTACGACATTGCCATTTTTCAAACGAACTATAGGAGTGTCGATAGAGTCTACAAATGCTACAGTTGCCCCCTTTCCTGGAGTATCGATTTTGATCTGTGTTCCTACAGTAATTGTATGATCCAGAATTTCAGCAATTACAGGATGAAGCCCGACTGATGCAAACCCGGTATTACATGCTCTGCCATATCTTAGTCTAAATCCGCCTAATTTGTTAGGCATGGATAAGACTGATCTGCCTGTAATTACCTCACGCATTCTTTTGGCAGCTGCATCTTCCTGGTTTTCACCCGTTTGAACTGCGCCTTTAAGATCATTGAGCCATTCCCAGCCATCAAGATGATACAACTCGATTCTTTTGAGAAGTTTTTTGGATCTTCCAATTAGTCCGTCATTTAAAACACGTAAAGCGCCACCCCTAACTCTATCAGTTTTGATACGAGCCATAGATTTGTGATTTACAACCTCAAATGGATCTGTATCCACTCCATCTAACTCCACGGGAAGATTAGAGATCACATGTTCAATATCTTCATCTAAGATATGGAATTGAAAACTACTGGCCTCTCTTTCATAAATTCTTAATTCTTCAACAAATCTACCAGTCTCATCATCAAAGGAATTAGCTTGGAATTTTGATAGTCCAACTGCTTTTCTTACATGATCTGCAATTAGCATTGTTACTGCAGATTCTGTTCCTCCTGCCGAACGCATCGGCCCTGCAATTGAAACCGAAAGATATTCAGTTCCATCTTTGTTTTTCTTTATCTTTACTTCACTAATTCCTTGCAAGGGTGCTATGGTTACTCCTTCAGTAACAATTGCCAGTCCCACACGAACAGCAAGATCCAACTTGTCTTCTAAGGAAGCATCGGGTAGAGAGTATTTTCCAAGCGCAATTTCTTTTGATAAATTTAGTGCAGAGAGTTCCTTTCCATTTGATTTTAATAATTTTCTTAAATGCTCAGCGATGTCAATATCGTGCATTTTGGCAACCCTGTCTGCCAGATCAAATGCAATTTTGGGTTCTATAATCCCAGAAGAATCCACTAGGCTTGATTTAGCATCTGCTGCTTTCTCAAAAATAGAAAATGTTTCATTTGAGAGTTTTGAATAATAGTCAAGATAATAATCAGGCATCTTGATACCACTAATACGAGAAATTGCATCATTATCAGGCATAATAGAGCTCTACTACTTGCTTCTTTGAATTGTTTTTGTTATTTCTTGGAGTTTTTTGATACTTCCACCTTTTTCAAGGAATGTTCCAATAACTAATGCATCAGCGCCTGCCTTGACCAGACTTTGAGCAGTTTTCACGTCTTTAATGCCCCCTCCTACTATCAGAAATCCATTAAACATGCGCCTTACAGTCTTGACCATCTCTGGAGTGACATTAGTTTTTGCACCAGAGCCTGCCTCCAGATATACAAATCTCATGCCAAGAAACTGGGCTGCAAGAGCATACGCTGCAGCAATTTTTGGCTTTTCAAATGGAATTCCTCTTGCAGAACCAACAAACCAGGCAGATGTTCCATCGCCTATTACCAAATAAGCAGTTGGGAGTGGTTCTAAACCAAATTTGAGAACGCTTGGAGCTCCTAACGCTTGTGCTTGAGAGATAAAGTATGGGTTTTCTGAATTCATTAACGAGCTAAACAAGATTGCATCTGCATCAGGAACAACCCCTGTAATGTTTCCAGGAAATAAAATTATTGGAATTTTAATGCTTTTTTTGATACCTTTTACTACTTGTGCCATCTCAATTTGGTCAGTAGCAGAAGATCCTCCAATTAAGATTGCAGAAGCCCCCATCTTTTCGGCGTCTTTGGCAAGCTTGCTTGATGCTTTCAAATTTGATACCTCAGAATCGATTAATACGAATAATAATGCATTTTTCTTTTTTAATTCAGATTTTAGGAATGATTCAACTTTATTTCCAGTCATAATGGGGGTTTGTAGATGACTCTTTAAAGTTTAATTGTAGTGTCAGTATACAGATTTGTATAGCTATGGGAGAGTTTGAAGAATCTAATTTTAATAATATTATCCGTCAAATTATCAAAAAATCTCTGTTTACAGAGCGACAAATTGAAATTATTTTAAATCAGAGGGATCTTCTAGAAACTGAGTTTTCTATAACAAAAGGAGCATATTATAGACAGGTTGGGCAGTCTAGAGAGAAATTAATCTCATTATTCTATTCAATCATACTTTTACGTGGTTTAGGCATACTTTTGCCTGATGATATTGATGTGATATCTAAACTATCTGAACAAATTAGTGTGATTAATCAAAGTGAGATCTTCCCAGAAAGAGAAGAAGATGTCATTAGTGTGATAGATAGGCTTGTTCGTCAGGCCTGCAATGTGTGATATTGTAATGATGTAAACAAAGCCAGATTGTTGTGTTTGTGATAGTGTATGTGAGTATGTTCATCTAAAGTGTGAAATAATGTTGTTCAATCACGATAAATCACAACATGGGCGTTAATTTGTGATGTTGGTAGAAATTCCTGATCCTGAAGTGATTTTAGGTGTGATTTTAGCGTTTTTGATTGGTTTGGGTGCATTGTATGCATTCTACAAAGCACGACCATTCATCAAATCTAGAAGTGAATTAACAGATACAACACAAACTGAGCGTTTAGAGTATTATGAAAGACAGTTAATTGATATGAAGATACGCCTAGATGCCTTAGAAATACAAGGAATTGAGCAGAAAACAGATGATCCTAACTTAGAATTAAAACAATTTTTGGAGAAATTAGTAAAGAATGAGGCACAGGAACCACAAGTTGAGAAAATTAACGAGTCCAAAGTCATGCCTGAAAAAACAGACTCTGCGCATAATGTTTCTAGTATGGAGCACACCAACCCAATACTTCATGTGTTGCAGCTAATCACAAACAAAGCTATGACATCACGTGACATACAAGTGACGTTGAATAGAAGCAGGGAACATACGTCACGTTTAATGAAGAAATTATTTGAAGATGGTTTTGTTGAAAGAAATATAGAAACGAAACCATACACCTATTCAATTACTGAAAAAGGAAAAACAAAGGTTGGTAAGCTGCAACCAAATCCTACAACTGTATAAAAAATTCTCAAAGTTTTACGAATTCATTTTATGTTGTTTTATTTAGGATTTTGTCAAAATCTAACTAATTTTATTATTATTTACTAAATAGAGAATTTATTAAATTATATATATTATAAAATTATAATGATAGTATGTCTGTACAAGAGAATGAAGTGTTGGTTAAAATCACCTCAGCTGGAACAATTTCTATCCCTAAACAGTTTAGAAGGTTTATGGATATTCAAAAAGGAGAATATGTCAAGTTGATTCTTGGTAAAGACAGGTTAATTGTAAGAAAAGTTACCATTTCTTGATGGGTTTTGTTGTTTTGGGTGTATTTTTATGGTCTGATATGTCCATTCTCGGCCTGTTCTGGTTCTATCAACCCTGCCTTTTGATGAAAATCGTGATAAATAGGTGGATATTACACTAAGTTTTACTGGTTCGTTGAACTCATCTTCGAATTTTTCAAGAATATTAGTAGAGGTAAATTTGCCCACAGGGAAGAACTTGTCCACAACATACCAGATTTTGGTTCCTATTGAGTCCATGTTTGTTGGTTCTTGTTCTTCCTCAATATTCATCAAATCCATCATTTCAAATATTTTTAGAACCTTATCACGGGTTACATTACCCTCCAATTTGATGTCATAACGCGCACCATCTTGGTCCTGCATATCTATTCGAATACGTTTTTTGGTCATCTTTGAGATCTTCAAGATCAGGTGTTAACAATTCAACTGATCCAAGAATGTTTGTTAACTAAATGGTTTGTTAACATTGACTGCCTAGCCCACGCCTAGCCTGAATTTTATTATTAACAACATATCCCACTAACCATTATTGAATTATAGTATTTTTACGCTTGGAGTGGAAATAAGGGGGTCAATTTTACCATATTCACACTGTTAACATTCATCTTAACGCCTGGAGTGGAAATAAGGGGGTCAAAATAGGTTTTTTAAGAAATTTCTTAACAGGAGATTAACAAGATGTTAACATCATAATGGAGGAAAAACCCACACACCAATCTTTCCACTCTATGTTTTTTTTATTTTTTTTTTTTGAGAAAACACAAAAACTAACTAAAAATAATTAATGACAAACTAAACTAGAGTTACTATTCTATTCTATACTCTCCTAATTTAGAAATGGTTATGAAACTGTTGACAGGAAACAAAGGTGTGTGAGTATGCCTGACCCAATAGATCGATTACTTGATGCATCAGAATCTGGAAAATCCATAATAAAAAACAGGGCAATGCTTCATTTTACATACATACCGGACATTATACTGCATAGAAATTCTGAGCAGGAGCAGATAACCCAATCATTATTGCCGATTCTGAAACAATCCAGACCATCCAACCTTTTGGTATATGGAAAACCCGGAACTGGAAAAACACTAGTTGTTAAGAAAGTGATTTCAAAAATCCAGATAAGAGTTGAAAAATCAAACTTCCCAATTAAACTTGTATATTCTAACTCTAAAGAGGAGACAACCCTTTATGGGCTATTAGTAAGCCTGGGCAGACAGTTGGGCCTGGCTGAGAAAGAACTCCCAACAACGGGCCTAGCAATAAGCGAAGTATTCAAAAGACTTCTTGCCAAAATTGATGAAGGAAAACTTAATGCAATTTTTGTGATTGATGAGATTGACTATCTTGCCCAATTGGTAGCAAAAACAGGCAAAGACATCCTATACCAACTAACTAGGGCAAATGAGAGGTTAAAGGACGGTTCCCTTACTTTGGTAGGAATTTCAAACGATCTTACATTCAAAGAGAGGCTCGACCCCAGAGTAATCAGCAGCCTTGGTGAGGAAGAGATTGTTTTCACAAATTACAATATGGAGCAAATTCAAAAAATTCTAGAAGAAAGAACTAGCAAAGCCTTTGTAGAAAACTCCGTTGGCGAACCGGCCCTTTCCCTTTGTGCTGCCCTTGCGGCACAGGAACATGGCGATGCTCGCAGAGCAATTGATCTGATTCGTGTGGCAGGAGAAATTGCTGAACGAGAGCAATCAGAAAAAGTTACTGACAAACACATCAGATTAGCCTCTCAAAAAATTGAAGAAAATAAAGAGGAGACATCCCTTCAATCCTTCCCACTTCATGAAAAATTAGTAATTCTTGCAATCATGAAAGCGAACGGTTCGTCCACCGGGGAGATTTACTCATCATACAAAAACCTCTGCAAGGCAGTTGGAAGGGATGAGTTAACTCAAAGAAGAATCACACAAATGCTTAATGAAATTGAATTATCTGGAATTATCTCTGGAAGACTAGTCCACCAAGGAATTCATGGAAGGACAAAAAAATACAAACTTTCTATCACATTTGAGACGGTAAAAAAATCATTCAAAAACGATTCAGCTTTACAAGACATTGTCTGAGTTTGAGTTGTAATTTTCATGAAAAACTTGGAAAGTCTTTAGATTAACCATAATTGCAATTCCTGGGTTTGGAGTCATTCCAACACTAGCCTGAAAAGGCGTCTGTTTTTGCCATGAACCAGAATTAACCAACAAAATGCCCTTGTACATATCTAATTCTGCCCTATGAACATGACCTACATGAAAAATATCTGGAACGCCTTCAACCACTAAAAGATCCTCCATCTCAGGTGCTATTGGGGTCTGACTGCCATAAATTGGACTTAGGTGTCTTGCCCTAAGCAGGTGCCTCATTACGTTTGTTGGCTTGTCATAACTCAGGCCCGGCGTGGTTTTTACAATATCATCAATACTTTGTCCATGAAACATCAGTATCTTCACACCATTCAACGATACTACGGCTGGATTCCCAACCATCACCACATTTTCCATTTCCCATAAACCAGAATTGTATTTTTCTGGTATGGCAGGCTGTGGAAGCGCCCTTCTTCCAGGATCATGGTTTCCAGGCATTATTATGATCTTTACATTTTTTGGAATCTGGCTGATTAATTTCTCAACTTTTTTTAACTGCTCTTCGATAGTTTGGCAAACTAATTCTTCATCTTGATTTGGATATATTCCAACCCCGTCTACAATATCCCCCCCAATTAACACAAAACGAATTTTTCTTGCAACCGGATCTGGACTTGATAACCATGAAACAAATTCCGAGAACTCCTCCTCCATAAAGTATTTGCTTCCAATATGTAGATCTGAAAGAAACACTGCAAATGTTTCTGATTCTGATTTGTTAATGGCCTGATCAGGAATATCTGGCAGAATAAGATCTTTGATAATAAATCCGGAATTCTTTCCTAAACTTATCCTTGCCATAACAAACTGGTCAATTAGAAGCGTGGCTGCAGTCTTTTGCAGCTCACCATCAAAAATAATCCCATCAAAGAAGCCTGATGGATCCTCTAAAACTAACTTTGTTACATTTCTTTCGGCATTTCTTGTGGTTATAAGACCGCAAATGTACATTCCCTCTTCTGATTTTGTAGTTTTTACAGATGCTATGGATTTGAGCATTCTTGATTCTGGTCTATCTGAAATTATTCGTTTGAGTTTGTTAAAACGACTGGAAAATAATGCGTTATACCCTTTGACTCCCTCACCTGTTGTTATCTTGCTGGTCGGATCAAACAACACCTTGAGCTCGCTTTGTAGTGTTGGATCCTCTTTAATTCCAAGATATGTTTCTAAATCATCTTGGTTAATCTGAAATAACTTCTGTTTTGTCTTTTCTCTGACTATTTCTCTTATGACCCTCTCTAGTTTTTTAACATCTACCTTTTCTAAGATTTTAAAAGCGTCTGGATGAATCTGGAATCCTTTGTTTAGTGCGTAGTTTAATGCTAAGGATAACTCCTTTTTCATATCAAAAAATATCATGCGGTTTAATTAAATCTGCGCCTAACACCTAACCCTCAAATATTGTTCAAAAACAAAGGCAATATGAATAAAGATAGAACAATTCTGTTTTTCATCTTTTTAGCAAGTTTTGCTGCGGTATATCAAATTGGTTCAATGTCTACTGTAAGTGAAGAAGATGCAAGCGCATTCATGGCTGAATTTGAAGAGCTTGTTTTAGACATTGATGCATTTGGAATCTTTACACATAACACAACTATTGCACTACCGATGTTTATTCCAGGATTTGGTGTTGCATGGGGTCTTTTCTCAGCTTGGTCCACAGGATTTGCTTTTGCTGCAATAACCACCACTGCCCCACAATTAGGAAACATATCTCCACTTGCAATTCTTTTCTTATCTCCATTTGGGTTGATGGAGCTTGTTGCTTATTCATTGGGACTTTCAAGAAGCTTTATTTTGATACGAGCCATTTCCAAAAAAATCAATCTAACTCAATTTATCAAACCGACAATAATGGAAATCGGAGCTGTGGTTGGACTCCTTTTAGCTGGAGGGTATCTTGAATTTTACATGATAGAATTAGCTCAAGAAGAAGGTCTTGAGATGCCTGGGTTCTAGTCTTTAGCCCCAAACAGGATGCAGGGTTCTACAGATTACATGATCCAGACTGATTGGATGAGAGTTGTAGCATACGTATTTCCACTATCTGACAGTTTAATTTTCGGTGATGGAAAAAATCTGGGAAACTAGTTTTCCCACTGCCATTTGTAATTCATATATGAATCCAAACTTGCTTGATTAAACACCATTACAGACAAATCAGAAAATCCCTTTCCTTCCAAATCTTTTATTGTTCCTACAAAACTAGTCTCATTTTCAGTTGTTATTGCCTCAAAAACATGAACTTTCATTTTATCAGTAGGAAAACCATGTTCACGAAGATAAACGGCTATCTCTGATGGCATAAAATGTTTGTCAGGCTGTTTTGGCCAAGGCCTTGGAACTAAAACTACACTAAAACCATCAATCAACGCCTTTTGTAATTCTAATTTTTTACCTTCAATCGGGGTTGTAACATGCATTGTAATTACTTTGGATTTATCAAGAGGCACATTAGCTCTTGATGCAGCAACTTGAATTGAGCTAATTCCAGGAATAATCTCTACCTTGCCAAAAATTTCTACTAACCTATCCACAACTTCTGATTCAGAAAAATTCACATCTCCAGTAAATGGAATCACTAATGTTCTCTTGCCAAGCTTTGGAAGAATTTGCTGATAAGACTCTTCTTGATTATTCATGGTAATTTCATAGATCTCTTTTCCTTTGATTAGATGCTCTATTGTTTTTAGTGTGTATTTGTAACCAATTATAACATCACAGTTACTAACAATCTCTTTTACAATCTCAGTTACATATTTTGGCGAACCTGGACCAACGCCAACAGCATAGATTTTTCCCAATTTTACTTGGTAAATTTCTGTCTGTCTTTAATATATTGCACAAAAGGCTTCCAATCTACCTTCATGTATTTTGTAGGCTCCTTCATTGGATATTTTACCCAATCTTGTGCTATTGCATATTGAAATTTTTCTTGTTTTCCACCTTTTTCATATTCTAGTTTTAGTACTCCTCCCCAAACCTTATCCTCATAACTAATGCTGGAAATATCGTCAAATGCTAATTCTGTATTTTTGGGATTTTCCAAATCTTCCCCCAAATCTTCTTCATTATACCCATCATGGCGAATCATTGTATTTTTTGACTTGATAAAATTAATCACTTGTCTTTGTGTAATGGCTTTCCACCAATTCATCTTGGCTTCTGTCTTGTGTACAAACATCAAATGCCTGTCAGTCAGCACCAACATTCCTTCCCTTCCTCCGATTGACATGAATTTTTTTGATTCTCTCCATACTGAAACCAAATGTGCCTGAATCTTCTCATCAGATTCCATATCGGTGATTTATTTGACTTTGTTAAAAACCAATACAATTAGCTTTTAAGTACGATTATTCATGCACAATTATTGTACAAGATATTTCTGGCAGTGATATTCTTTTTACTTTTAGTTGGAGTTGGAAATCAAACATTTGCACAAGCTGAGACTTATCAAATCGGCATACTTGATCCTGCAGTTGTTTTAGAAACCAATCTGGGAAATATTACAATAGAATTTTTTTATGATGATGCACCAAATCATGTTGAAAATTTTATTAAATTATCACAATTGGGATTCTATGATGGCACTGTATTTCATAGAATAATTCCCGGCTTTATGATTCAAGGCGGTGATCCAAATACTGTTTCTGGTGATTCAAGTAGTTGGGGAATGGGAGGTTCTGATGAAAGAGTAGATGCTGAATTTAACACAATAAAACACAATCGTGGAATTGTCTCGATGGCAAGATCAGCTGATCCAAACAGTGGTGGCTCACAATTTTTTATAGTTCATAAGGACTCAAACTTCCTTGATGAACAATATACCGTATTTGGAAGAATTGTCACTGAAGAAAGTTTTGAAACACTTGATAAAATTGCATCAGTTGAAACAGGAGACGGAGACAAACCAATAAACCCAGAACAAGTCAAAATTCTTAAAACTACGGTAGTTAGAAGCTCTGAAATTTCAAACATGCTTGAATTATCCGAACCTGAGCGTACACAACCTACTGAAACCTCCTCTGTTGGCAATCAAAAATTTGAAAGCACTGAACATAATGTTGCATTCAGTGTACCTGAAGGCTGGCTATTACAACAACCCGATAAATCACAACAAAATTCTCCGGATGTGGTTGCAGTAGGACCTAAGGTAGGAGTAATAAACGCGATAATTTCATTAACAGTTCAGGAAACTAATCAAAAAACTTTAGATGATCTTATTTCTGAAAAAACTGAAACATTGAAAGATGCAATAGAATCAGGCAATCTGAACGTTCTATTACAAAAAAAATCAACTGTTAATGGCAATCAGGCATATGTGACTGATGCAGAAGGATATTTTTCATCTAATGGTGAAAAACTCGATATAAAATTTAGAGAAGTGTTGATTTATGATTCTGAAAAATTTTATACACTTGCTTACACTAACGATTTGTCTAATTTCAACTCTCAACTCCCAAGATTTGAGGACACGCTTGACTCGTTTGAAATATTATCCAAAAATACATCCCTGAAAGAAGAAGCGATAGAAAACGGCGGATGTCTTATTGCAACAGCAACATATGGTTCAGAACTTGCACCACAAGTACAACAATTAAGAGAACTTAGAGATAACACAATTTTACCAACAGCGTCCGGAAGCGCATTTATGAGCGGATTTAATCAATTCTATTATTCATTCTCACCAACAGTCGCTGATTTAGAACGTGAATTACCAATCTTTAAAGAAGCTGTAAAAATTGCAATTACTCCGATGCTATCTACACTATCAATCATGGAATATGCTGAATCAGAATCAGAAGTTCTAGGATATGGTGTTGGTGTAATTCTGATGAATATTGGAATGTACTTTGCAGCACCGGCAGTAATCATCTATAAAATTAAAAAACTCTAGCTAGACTGATTTGGTTTTTTTTGATGAACACACATCATCACAACTATCCCAGTTACAATTACAACAATTACTGTGACATTGTTTGTGAGATTTATTCTGAAAAAATCTAATAAAAAAATTGCAGCGAGGGAACTGCTCCGACTAAAAGAACCCTGTCTCTAAACGAGCTATCAACTTTCCCACTTTCTCAAAAATAAAACATATTTGATATGACAGTTTTCCCTATTTACCAAACATCATCTACTTCATCAAGCAGCTTGTATTCTTTCTCAGTCTCCCGTTTCATTAGTTTAAGTCTAGAAATATCCCTATCAAAGAACAAATCTATTATCCAATCAAGTAAAACTCTAGTTTTCTTATCAAATGTTGGAATTTTTGACAGATAGACATTTCTCCAAATTAACCAAGCCCAAAATCCAGAAACATTCATTCCCAAAAATGTAGCAATTCCTGCCCTCTTTCCAATAATTGCCATCTGCCCCTTTGACTGGTACACAAACTTTTCTTTTTGTGAGTTTTTAATTAACGCCTTTAAATTTTTAGCTCCAGTTTTTGCTTGAGCTTCTGCAATTTGTGCTGTTGGAGGAAATGGTCTTTTTGTTTCAGAATCTAAAAACAACGCACAATCTCCTATTGCAAAAACTCCCGGAAAGTCAGGGACCTCTAGATACTCATTAACTATGACTTTGCCCTTGTCCGTTTTGAACATTGATCTCTTAATTGTATTAACAGGGGTAACTCCTGCAGTCCAAACCAAAGTCTTAGTTCTAATTGCATCAATCTTTGAATTGTCAATTGGATCTTTTGGATTCTCATCTAATAATTTTGTAGTAACTTCATTTCCTTCAAAACTGGTTACTGCCGTTTTTAGTCTAATATCTATTCCTCTCTCCATCATTTTCTCTTTTGCAAACTCTGCCAATTTTTGATTAAATCCTGGCAAAATCATTGGTAATGCCTCCAACACAACAACTTTGAGTTCCTCTTTGTGAATTGTAGGATAATATTTTCGTGCATCCAAAAGTAAATCCATCAGTTCTCCTGCAGTTTCAATTCCAGCAAACCCTCCCCCCACTACAACAAAATTCAAAAAGCTTTTTCGAAGAATTGGATTAGTCTCGTTTTCTGCCTGTTCTAACATGTCAATTACCCTGTTCCTTAGCATCACTGCATCATTGAGAGTCTTCATGGTGTAAGCATTTTTTTCTACATCAGCCATTCCAAAAAAATTCGTCTCACTACCTAATGCAATCACCAAAAAATCATAATGAATTGAGATGCTTCTTTTATCTCCAGTGCCCCATATCGTTACCAGTTTTCCATATGGATCAATATTCTTGATCCTGCCTTCATAAAATTTTGTTTTTTCGCAGATGGTTCTAATGGGCAAAACTATGTGCCTGGTTTCAATCATCCCTGATGCTACTTGTGGTAGCATGGGTGTAAATAACAGAAAATTGTCTTCGCTTACCATTACTAATTGTATTTCGGGATCATTTCCAAATCCAGACTCTAATTGTCTAGCACACTCTACTCCAGCAAACCCCCCTCCCAAAATCACAATCTTTTTTCTGCTTCTAGTCAATCGTGTTTTTCCCACATTCTGGGTGAATATATGCTATGAGAAAAATTTCCCCTAAAACCATCAGGTTCTCATAATATCTGAATGTAAAATATCATATGCTCTAGATGAGTCCTTTTCATTGAGAATTACAATGATATTATCCTGACTGAAAAATGCATTCACCAATTCTATTCCATTTGCATGCAGCACCTCCGCAACATAAGAAACCACATCTGATTGGTTCTGAGATGTAGGTATTGAGATTCTAATCTTTGCAAGACCTGTATTGAACATTTCATCCCTGTCTGAGACATTACCGAATATCTGTCTAATATCTTCCATATCTTCCGTAAGGAATCTAAAAGAATCAGATAATCTGAAAAACTCATAATTGTTGGTTATTTTGGAGAATTTCTCTAAAATTGCCTTTGGATCCATTTCATTTGAATCCTTTATTGAAAATTTGATATCCATCATTCCATCAGTTAATGCCAATCGAGCATTCTTCAAAACTGGTTCTTCTCTAACCTCTTCCTTGGTTTCAAACGAGTCTGCATATCTTTTGATTGCCACCACCACCGTATTGAGATTGACAGAATTTCCTAGAATTCTCTCGATTTCTGGTTGAATTTTTACTGCCAGTGCTGTGTAGTTTATCAAATCCATCTTCATACAGTCATAAATTGAGCGATTTCTGGTAATGATCTCCTTTACAACCTCAGGCACAGACATGCTTGAAACTCTCATTAAGACTATTATATCATGTCAGTTATAATAGGATTATGTAAGAAATCAAGGAATTATCGATAATCTTTATATAATGTCATATATATTACATACTATAGGTGAATATGACAATGTTCTTTGATAGTGAATTTGATAGAATTTTCAAAAGAATGTCAAACTCTTTTTTTAGCACAGATGACATTTTTGGGGAAATCAAAGGAAACGGTTCTGATTCTGGTCCATATTGTTACGGTTATACAATGACTGTTGGTCCGGACGGAAAACCTGTTGTAAAAGAGTATGGAAACATCAAACCAGGCCTTCTTCCAACTTCTGACACAAGAGAACCAATCGTCGACACAATTGTTGATGAAAAAGAAAAAGCGGTAAAACTCGTAGTTGAGATGCCAGGAGTTGAAAAGACTGACGTCAAAATTGTTGTTGAAAACAAAACTGTGGATCTTTCTGCAGAACATGACGAAAAAAAGTATCACGCAAAAGTTCCTCTACAACATAAAGTTGATGAGAACTCTGCAAAGGCTTCTTACAAAAATGGAATTTTGCAACTAGTCTTCAAGTTAGTTGAAGAAAAGAAACCACAAGGCAAAACGGTGGAGGTTGAATAAACCCCCCCTTATTTTTTGAGGTAATGATATGAGCGAAATAATATTAAAAACAGATGAAATTCCACAACAACATGTTGGGAGAGGCAGAGCAATTGTTGATCCTAAAATTATCGGGGATCAAAAATGGAATACTGGACAAATTTTAGAATTAACGTACAATAAAAAAACCCATGTAAAACTCTGGCCAGGCACACCTGAAGAATACGGTTCAGGAATTATCAAAATTGACGGAATTACAAGACAAAATATTGGAGCAGGAATTGGTGATAAAATTTCACTAAAATCAGTTGAAGCCACAAGTGCTGAACAGGTTGTTTTATCTCCAACTGAAAAAATTGCAGCTGAAGGGTTACAGGAATACATGATTTACAACTACCTTAATCATGTCTTTACAGCAGGAGACGCTGTATCTCTTAATACACAGATGGGTAGTCGAGTTCAGTTTATTGTAACTAGTACAAAGCCACCAAAACCAGTTATTGTTACTGAAAAAACAATCTTCAAGCTTGGCGCTATGACAAAAGCAGTAGATGCGTCTTGCCCAAGAATAACATATGACGAACTTGGAGGTCTAAAAAATGAAGTTCAAAAAATTCGTGAGATGGTAGAACTGCCCATGAGACACCCAGAGTTGTTTGACAAAATAGGTGTAGAGGCACCAAAAGGCGTTCTACTTTACGGTCCTCCAGGCACGGGAAAAACACTATTGGCAAAAGCAGTTGCAGGGGAGACTAATGCCCACTTTATCTCTCTTAGCGGTCCTGAAATTATGGGAAAATACTATGGAGAAAGTGAAGAGAGGATTAGGGAAATTTTTACTCAGGCTGAAGAGAATTCCCCCAGCATCATCTTCATTGATGAAATTGACTCTATTGCCCCAAAAAGAGATGAAGTATCTGGCGAAGTTGAAAAGAGAATAGTTTCTCAACTATTGACATTGATGGATGGAATGAAGTCTAGAGGAAAAGTAGTAGTTATTGCAGCTACCAACAGACCAGATTCAATTGATCCTGCATTAAGGCGACCGGGCAGATTTGATAGGGAGATTGAAATTGGAATTCCTGATGATGGAGGAAGAATGGAGGTTCTTTCAATTCATACACGCGGTATGCCAATTGATGAAAAAGTAGATCTTAAACAAATTTCAAAAACAACACATGGGTTTGTAGGGGCAGACTTGGAGGTATTATCCAAAGAAGCTGCAATGAGATCTCTTCGAAGAATTCTCCCTGAGATTGATCTTGATGAAGCTGAAATCTCTTCTGAGATTCTTCAAAAAATCCAAATCACTAGTGAGGACTTTAGAGATGCGTTAAAAGAAGTTAGACCAAGTGCACTAAGAGAGGTCCAAGTACAAATTCCAAACGTTAGTTGGGACGATGTTGGAGGTCTTGATCAACTAAAAGAAGAACTTCGCGAAGCAGTTGAATGGCCCATCAAACATAAAGAAGCTTTTGATTATGTTGATGTCGAAACCCCAAAGGGAATACTTCTTCATGGCCCACCTGGTACTGGCAAAACCCTTATTGCAAAAGCACTTGCAAAAATGACAGAATCCAATTTTATCAGTATCAAGGGACCTGAATTACTCTCTAAATGGGTTGGTGAATCCGAAAAGGGAGTCAGGGAAATTTTCAGAAAAGCACGACAAGCAGCACCGTGTATTATCTTCTTAGATGAGGTTGATGCGCTTGTTCCACGAAGGGGCAGTGGCGGGGGATCACATGTTGCAGAAAATACTGTCTCACAAATTCTAACTGAGGTTGACGGGCTTGAAGAACTTCATAATGTCTTGATAATTGGTGCAACTAACCGATTAGACATCGTAGATGAAGCTCTGCTAAGGCCGGGCCGATTTGATAGAATCATTGAAGTTCCTAACCCTGATATCAAAGGAAGAAAACACATCTTTGAGATTCACACCAAAAAGAAACCACTTTCACATGAGGCTGACATCGCAAAACTAGCAGAGTTAACAGACGGTTTTAGCGGTGCTGAAATTGCTGCAGTTGCAAACAGATCTGCAATAACTGCCCTTAAGAGATACGTTATCGGCAATGCTCAAAATATCAAAGACATTAAAATAACACAACAAGATCTGATTGACGCAATAGATAAGGTAAAGCCTAAAAAAAGAGAGGCACCAATGGCTCAATCCATAAAATAGCCTAAATACTAAGGAAAATGACGTAAAATATGAAACTCTATCTAGACTTTGATCCATGTCAGGAATGTAATACGATGATGGCAGAACTTAGCAGTCCTGAGATGTTATTTGCTGATGAAAAGAAAAGAGCAGATGAATCTGCAAAATTCCTTCGACATCTAACATATAATCACAACGAAGTCGTACAAGCTGTTATGAATGATCTTCCAAAACAGAAAAAAGACCAAGAGCCCGATTTTTACAAATAACTCTTTTATTCTTAACAATTAGTAATTATGTTCTTATACAATATCGCTCTATCATATCTGTGAAAATATAAAATGAAAGCTATCCTTTCTGGATTAATTGTAATGATTCTTCTAGTTGGTTCTCTGCAATTTGCCTTGGCATTTGAAACTGAGCAAGAACCAAAACCTCCGGAGATCCCAGAACCAGCTCCAGAACCAGAACCAATCCCACTGCCAAACCCAGAACCAGCTCCAGAACCTTTTCCAGGAGAGACTGAATCAGAAAAAATACAACGGTTAACTGAAGAAAACACCAAACTAAAACAACAAAATACTAATCTCCAAGGAGAAATATCAACTCTAAAAAATGAAAAACTAAGACTAGAAGCTGAAATATCAGAACTTGATGCTTTAATTGAAAATCTTGAAGAACTAGTTGCCGAACAACTTAAAGTAATATTGGATTTGGTAGATAGACTTGAAGAGGTATTATTTGAAAAAATATTTTCTCCTACAATTAGACTGTAGATCTTTTTAAAACCTATTTTATTGATTCTAAAGAATGTCCACGGTTAGTAATCATTTGGGTGACTGCTTCTACAGTATAGTCAATACCGTGTTCTTCTTCAAAATGGGTTCTTAATTTTTCAATTAATCCTGTAGTTTTTTCTTCATTTAAAACGAACTTACACTCAAAGCCATAGTCATCACATCTCAGTTTTAGATTCATGATTTTGTGGACAAAATTGAGCATATAAAAATCAATGATCTTTTTTCCAAATATGACGAAATTAGGCAAATAATCTAAATTCTTTCAAGCAGCACCAATATCCATTGTGGCACTGATTGGAGGAAAATCCTTAATGAGTACATCATCCCTAATTGATCAGAAATGGTTTATTCATATCAAGTTGTAAAATTTCAAACTATCTCATTTGTGCAGGGAACCCACTGGTCTCAATCAATAGGTGATAAAGGAGTTCTCTACAAATCACTAAAAGATCCATTTTCAAAACTTATCATACAGTTATCTAATGGTTCAAAAAAACTGTATCATGTTCCAAAAGACAGAACAGTTATTGTATCTAATGACACCGTTCATTTTCTAGGCGAATTAGGATGATAATTATTTAAAAAATTTATCCACCTGATCTCTATACTTTAGAGCAATCTTTCCAAAAGCTGCAAAATCTTCTACAGTTGGATTTTTCATTCTTATCGCATATTGATTGACAAATACAGATAATGCACTACCAATAATTAGATTGTAAACACCATCAGCCATGTTTTTTGAATAAGGAAATACAACTTTGATAAAAGGCATGTATGTTTCTGTCTGAGAAATCATTAGCTTGATGTGTTCATCGACAAACTCTTCAACTTCTGATGGAATTACCATAATCTTACTAGTCTTAATTTCTTATAAATAGGAGTTAAATTGTCAGGCATGGTTTGATTCCAATCGATATTGGAAAGTGACAACTGTCTTGTTTCTTATTTTACAACTCGTGCAAGATATTTTCCTTTTCCTTTTCCTTTTCTGCTTCTAGGTAGACATCTTGATTGCCTATTGCAACAGGTGCAAGTTATTCATCATAACCTACAAATATTTCACAATAATTGCATCTTTTTTGTCCAGATGCATACCTGCCAACCTCTGATGGTTTTAGAGCCTTGTACTTTTTACATTTACCTGTACAACAAGTCATTACAAAGCAAGCAGCAAAATTCTCTGAAGATAAAATGTTTGATTGTACTGTACTCACCTTGGTAAATCCATGTCAAATAAAATTGAATTTATAACGTGAATTTTACTCTTTATTGTTGCTTGAGTTAGACAGGAAAGTATTTGGTAAAATCACAACCAAGGAAATTATTGGGGCTGAGCCTCCTGCAATTCCTGACACGAGAGAAATTCTTGAAAAAGAATTTACAATTCTAATTGCGGAATTAGGATCTCAATCAAAAACCAATCTCAAGAATCTTTTGGAGCAACAAAAAATTTTGGGAAAACATGTCAATAATAGGCCGGGTGCTATGGCCTTGGCTCAAAACAAAATCAAACTATTCAATGAATATAATGAAAAATATGTTCAAACAATCGAGGAAAAACTAGAATCCTAGTTTTTTTTCTTTTTGGGGCGTTTTTTGTTAGAGTTTTGATTTCTTCTAATTAATAGTGAGATTATTGTGCCTGCAGGAATTCCTATAATTGTTCCAAGGCTTACATATGGCGCAATAAAGAAATTTCCAATCCAGATTCCTCCATCCGTTGTTAATTCCATAAATGTTCTAGGTCGTAGAATTATTGAAACTGTTTGTGAGTCTTCTTTTCTCTCCCCAATATCATCTGTGTATTCTACAATAATCTCAAATGGAAGTTTGTATTCCGTATTTACTTCCCCCGTTGGCGTAATGATCTGCGATGTTATTCCTATGTGTCTGCTCTTTTCTATTTTTGAAAATGTATGCAGTGTTTCGCCTCTAAATTCAATGTCCTTTGGAGGAATTATCTTTATGCCAACATCTGTAATGTCTATGTCTTCTGAGATTATCTCAACCTCTATTGGAAACTCTGCATTAGTAAAAATTGATTCAGGTGTTTTTGTATGAATTGTAACGCTTGCATCTTCTTTTATTGTAATTGGAATGGCGATGTCATGAAAAATCGCAGGTTGTGGCGTTTCATTATTTGCCACAAGAACTTGAGAATATTTTATGTTTAGAAAATGAATTCCAGGACTGGCATCGTTGGGAATTGACAAATCAATGTTTCCGCCATATGATCCCTCTTGTGCAAGTTTGTCTATGACAATACTGTCTGATGGGCCAGTAACCAATGCACTATCCTGATTAGAAACAACAAACGAAATATCTTGTTTATCTTCCCAGCCATTATTTTTTATCAAAATTGAAATAACGCCGTCACGTCCTACTATGATCTCATCAGGATATGTAATTTCAATATCCATTCCGCCATCCAGATTATGAGTTATTATCTCTGCGTGAATATTTGGTAACAAAATGATGAATCCAATCACCAATGGGATTGTCCAGAGTAAATTCATACCGTATTGACTTATCTCATAATGTTTATTTTGTGTTATTGTTAGGCTCAAAATTTGAAAAAAAAACTTGTTGATTCATAAATACCAAACAACGCAGGATTCTAGAATCATACATGGTTAGTAAAACAAAAGAATTGTGCCCAAGGTGTGCGCAGGGAAAGTTAGTTACTGACAACGAATCAGGAGAAATGTTTTGCTCAAAATGTGGATTTGTGATTACTGAAAAATTACAAGAATCTGGTCCAGAATGGAGATCCTTTTCTCAAGATGAACATGGAGATAGAGCAAGAGCCGGGGCACCTACATCATTAACAATGCATGACATGGGCCTTGCAACAATCATCAACCCTGTAAACAAAGATGCTTCTGGTAGACCGCTCACAGCAACCATGAAAAGTACAATCGAAAGACTTAGGACTTGGGATAGTAGGAGTCAAGTTCATGAACCAGTAGATCGAAACTTTAGGCAAGCGTTTAGTGAACTAAACAGGTTAAAAGACAAACTAGCAATTTCTGATTCAGTGATTGAAAAAGCAGCTTATCTTTACAGAAAAGCACTTGATAAGGGTCTTGTTCGAGGCCGCTCCATCTCAGCCTTGATGGCGTCTGCACTTTATGCTGCTTGTCGTGATACTGAAACTCCAAGAAACCTAAAAGATGTAGAGCAAGCTGCTAATATCAAAAGAAAAGATATCGCAAGGTGTTACAGGCTGTTAGTAAAAGAATTAGATCTGAAAATGCCGGTAACTGATTCAATTCAATGTGTTGCAAGAATTGCTAGTAGAATTGGAATTGCTGAAAAAACAAAAAGATATGCAGTCAAAGTACTAAAACAAGCACAAGAAAATGAAGTCTCTGCAGGAAAAGATCCAATGGGGTTGGCTGCAGCAGCATTGTATCTGTCTTGTGTACGAAATGGTGAAGATAAAACCCAGCGCGATATTGCTGAGGCTGCAAATGTTACTGAAGTGACTATCAGAAATAGATACAAAGGCCTCAAAGACTCGCTGGATCTGTAATGTTTTATTTTAAATAAAATCCATAACTTCCACTTTTCTTTTCTAGCATACTGACCTAAGATCTTTCTTTGACCTATTTCTGCCTAGTTGTATCTGCCGTCTATTCTCTCTGTGAGCTCTCAGGTGGTTTTTTGACAAATCCTCCCTCAACTGATTCAGGTGGAGGAATTTTCTTGGACTTGCCTAATCCGATTGTTGTAATAATTATTGATGATAAAATGATAAAGAATATGATTTGTGGATATGCATCAGCGTTTGGCAGGCCCAAAGTAATTGGATATGTAGCAAGTACCGCCGCAGCTAATCCTCTAGGAATCATAGAATTTGTTACAGCTCTGTCCAATTTTGAGAATCTTTTAGTGAGTGTTATCCTGACAACAAATGATCTTCCAAAGAAGACGGCAACAGTGACCAAAACTCCAAATATTACATATTCTATTTGTCCAAAACTTGCCATTAATCCAACAAATACAAAGAAGAAAGATCTAACCAAAAATGTTAGTTGGTTGTGTGTGGGATCATCTACTTCAATTTTTGGCAGTTTGAATTTGAGTATTCGTGAGAGGTGGTTTTTGTTTCCAAGCATCAAGCCAAATACCAATGCTGTCAAAGCTCCAGATTCTCCAAATGAATTTGCCAGGAAGAACAGAACGAACAAGATTCCTAATGTGAGCATATATCCGTGTTGGGCATTACCGAGTTTTGTTGAAACATACATCCATGGGATTCCTACCCCAAACCCAAGAACCAAACCTACAATGACTGCCCTTCCAATAGTCTCTTGTAATGTTTGAAGATCAAAATGTCCTGCAAGTACAGCCTCAAATAATATGAACGCAACAATCATAGCTAGAATATCAGTTAGAGCGGATTCAAAACTAAGCATTGATCTAGCCTCTTCTGAAATTTTGACATTTCTAACAAGACCAAAAACAATTGCCGAGCTGCTTCCGCCAACAATTGAACCTAGCAAAATACTCTCTAACCAAAGCCATCCTAGCGCATAATGAGCCGCAGTTGAAATAATTACAACGGATAAAATAAAACCAAGAATTGCAATCGTTGTTGAAAAATGTGCAGTCTTTATGATGTGTTTGATGTCTAGATTTAGTCCGCCATCAAACATGATGATGATTAGTGCAAGCGCTGCAAAATATGGCACTACCTGGATAACAGCTTCTGGTTGAATTATTCCAAAGACAGGTCCTATAATTACTCCAAGAATCATCAGGAATGCTATATCTGGAACACCCGTTTTTTTGAAGAACGCCTCTCCTGCCACTCCAAGTAAAATTACTACTCCTGCTGCCAGTAATACTACATGAGCTGCAGCAATCGGCCCATCTTGTGTAGATAACGTTTCTATAGAATTATGTAATTCCACAATTTTATCTAAAATCAAATTTGGATTAAAATCAGGCAATTGAAGCATGTCCTTACTTTGTCCTGCGATTAGATTCAGAATAGAGAAAATTATGGGATTCATTAATGACTGAATGTAAGTATATGCGGATAAAAGTTAAACTGGGACTGTTTGATATTTTTAGCCTCTATCGTTAATTTTTAGATACACATTAAATCAACCTTAACAATACTTTTCTTACTTGAGTGCAACTGAAGCATTACGCGAAGATCACAAACAAATTAAACGCTTGGAGAAAATAATCATAAAATGTTATACAGAACTTTATGCGGGAAAAAATATTCCTTTATCTGATATAGATAAAATCACATTAGTTATTGAAGAATTCTTAGATTCAATTCACTATTCAAGAGAAGAAGACTCTTATTTTCCTTGTGTTGCGAGTTACGATCATCTTAAAGAAGAAATCCATAAATTATTAGTAGAACATGAATTTTCTAGAAATATTTCAACACAAATCAAAAAACATCTTAAAAGATGGAAAGAAGGAGAAGATGCAAGAGAACCTGTAGCTAGATTTCTAAGAACATATTCAATATATCTTATCGATCATATGACTAAGGAAGAAAACTTTTTTGATAAAGCTGAATCAGACGTACTCTCTAAAGAAGAAGAATACGATATGTATGAACAATTCAAATCGGTCATGACAACTTCTAAGAAACTGGAAGATATGATCAAAGAAATTGAGTATTTGGAAAATCAATCTTGGTTTCAAAATTAACGTAAGCTCTTTATGGGCTGTTTAGATGTTTTATTCATGAAGCCTTTCATTCTTTGGATGACCGGTCTTCCTTGTTCAGGAAAGACTACCATCGTAAAAGATCTGCAAAAAGACATCCAAAATTTGGCAATGCTTGATGGTGATGAATTAAGAGAATGGTTTTCTCCAAAAGATTTTTCAAGAGCAGGACGTGATGAACACAACAAGAAAGTTGCCCATTTGGCCAAGCTTTTGCTTAATCATGGTGTTCCAAGTGTTGTATCTCTAGTATCTCCATATGTTGAGAACAGACAAAATGCTAGGGAGATTGTTGATGCAGGCGATCAGTTTGCAGAGTGTTATGTAAAATGTTCACTAGAAAAATGTGAAGAAAGAGATGTGAAAGGCATGTATGCTAAAGCAAGAAAAGGAGAAATTAAAGGATTTACAGGAATTGATGATCCTTATGAAGCTCCAGAAAATGCAGATTTAATAATTGATACAGAACACGAGCCATTATCAGAAAGCGCAAATAAAGTAAGGGGTTTTCTTAAAACAAGAGACCTACTTTAATTTTTTAAATTGTGTAACTATTTTTTCATGAATTAATCCATTTGTTGCTAGAATTCCATTTTGATGATAAACGTCTTTGTTGTTGTATGTGATATCATTTCCTAGCATATCTGTCATTTTTCCTCCAGCTTCTGAAATAATGCAATAAGATGCAGCTGAGTCCCATTCTTTCATTTTGTTTGTAGTCGTGATATATGCTTCTGCTTCCCCCGAACTAATCTTTCCAACTTTTAATGAACTGCCTATACTTGTAAAGTCTTCCATGCCCAACTCTCTGATAAATGATTTTTCCTTATCTGATAAATGATGTCTTGATCCAACAGTTCTACATTGTGAAAGCTCTGCAATTTTAGTTACAGACATTTTCGTCCACTCGTTATTTGAATATCTAAATGCGCCACTTCCTTTTTGTGCAACAAAGAATGTTTCTTCTGTAGGCCAAGCAATAACTCCAAGAACCGGTTTTTTGTTTTTTATCAGTGCAATCATAACCGTAAATTCCCCTGTTTTGTCAATAAAATCAGAAGTACCATCAAGCGGGTCCACAATCCAAATTGTTTCCTTTGATAATCTGACTTGATCATCTTTGTCTTCTTCGGATAAAACTGCATGTTCTGTTTGTTGGAGAAACCCTTTAATGATTTCATTACTCTTAAGGTCTGCTTCTGTGATGGGAGAATCATCATTTTTTTGGAATGCCTCAAAATCTCCCTGATAGATCTCTAAAATTGCCTTTCCAGCCTCATTTGCAGCCCTGATTGCAATATCTAACTCAGGAATTTTATCTGATATTGGTATGTCTTTCAACATAGGTTCCCTATGTTGTAAGTTCCGGCTTTAATGTCCAGACAACCCCTAGAACAATAAATGGAATCGACATAATCCCTATGATGCCAAGTATGGTGTTAAACTGTGATTCTGAAACCTGTGGGTTGTTTACTATCCATGGTAATGGCAAAGTGATAATTATCCAAATAATTCCTAAAAGTATTATTAACTTAGCTTTTGATTTCCTGTCTTTCATAACATCTCCAATTCCTACGTTGTATTAAATTCATATGAATTCATTTTATTGATTCCCCTCCACCCACTGCAAGTATTGCACCAGTAGTCCATATGCGTCATCTGACATAAAATATATTATAGCTTTTGCTATTTCTTCTGGTTGGCCAATACTGCCTTGGGTGCTCACCACCCATGAATTCTTTGTCTTTTTGAGTTTGTAAAAACGGTTTTGCCATATCTGTATCTGCTACTCCCGGACACGCAATTGACTATAATTTTGTCCTTGGCATGTTCAAGTGCCCAACATTGTCAGTATAGCTAAAGCAGCTTTTGAGGCAGTGTATTATCGGCATTAAAATCTTGATGTGTCTTTAGTCCTGCATCCGACGAAATGTTAATTATCGAACCGCCTGTTTTTTCCAAATGAGGGATTGCTTCCTTGGCAAATCTAAACTGTCCTGTAAGATTACGTTTAAGACTTGATTCCATCCCAAAATCTGATTTCATGTAATTGTTTGATCTTTGGAAATATGCCGGGCATTATTTACAAGAATATCCAATTTACCAAATTTTTCAATTGTTTTGTTTACAACTTTTTTTTAAATTCATTCCTATTTCTAATACCAGCTGCAATACCTACTGCACTAGGAATTTCAACACTGATTTCTAATCTTTCTTGATCTCTTGCTGTAATAATTACAGTTGCTCCATTTTCTGATAAACATCTTTGCTGTAGCAAAACCTATTCCACGACTTCCACCTGTTACTCAGATGCCTTGTCACACTTTATTGCCAAAGTTCTAGGTAGCAAAACCTATTCCACGACTTCCACCTGTTACTATGGAACTTTCCCAGATAATCTCAACATTTTTTACATAAAAATTCGTAATTCATAGATCAATTCTGTCTCATACAGGCATAAAATATTTCATAAAAATCTATAGAAAACTATAATTTATTATCTAAAATGTTAAATAGTTAAAGTTACTATATTAATTAATGCCGAAGGATATAATTCCTATCGACTGAAATTGCGTAGCCCCGCAGAACGAGAAAGGCAATCAGACGTTATAACGTTCTGACAACGAGAGGAAATCTCTCAAAGTTCTGTAGCAAAGGGGTTTACGCCATCATCTTTCTAAAATATCGACAGATACGGATCCCATCACATTTCCGTTTGGATTGATAGTAATTGAAATTTCCTGCATTTCTGAAATCAAAACGGTTTTTTGTCCATCATATTCCCACGTGAAATATTCAGATGCCCCAGCTTGATGCTTGGTGCCCTCAAGTTTAAAATCTTCAGAAAAATCAAATCTTTCTCCGTTCAGTATTATTGACAATGTGTTTGGGCTACTGCCATTTGGCACAAATCTAAAATAATATTCTCCTTTGTCCACAGTAAATACATCAGTATATACTCCGTTAACATACAAATCAGGTTCTGCAAGAGTTATGTGAAATACTACATTGTTCTCTCTCTCTGATGGGTCTGATGAAAAAACTACTAAAATTGCAACTATGCCGATTATTGGAATTAACATAATTTTTTTGTCCATTTACACAAGTTCCAAATTCCATTATAAAAATAAATTTCTAATTTAATTTAGAACTAAGCATTAAAAATATTGTTTTTCTCCAATCTTTACAGTTGATACTTCTAATTTCTTAAGATGCCCTAATGCTCATGAATCATTAATTAAATTCATTAATTTTTCATTTTTAACATATTAGGTGTAGTGACTGCCTCTTCAAAATCATAAAGTTTTATCACTCCATTTCTAACATTTTCAGATTCAATTTTTTTATTATGTGCAAAATCATCTCTGATTTCTCTGGTCTCATCAAGCTTTTGTTGAATTTTTACTCTTGCACTTTCATCAATTTTATTTTTAAAATCTATATGATGTTTCATTATTCTAGATAACCAAACAATTTTTGTACCAAATGATGCGGTTTGATCTTCATCAAACACTGTTTTTGCCCATAAGGGAAAATCATTTTTATATAGTAAAAATAAAACTGGCATAATTACAATAAGTGTAGAATCTAACACTGCTACGCAGCTTAAGAAATTTCTCTGAATTCTGTTAACCAAGTTAACATATTCTTTGTCTGTGGATTTTTTAGATCTTCAGGTAAATCAAAACCAGATGGTTCGCCCATGAATTCATCTCTAAAAAAATACCTGAATAGATTTTTCAGTCAATTATAGTGTTAAAATGACAAAATGTCCCCTTTGTGGAGCCATTAGATGATGATGATACATCTCTTCTGCAGCCTCATATTCAAAAAATTTACCCTTAAAGAAAAATATCATTCCTGAAGCCTAAATTTTGTTAGTTAAATTTTATGTACTGTAAACCAATCTTTACACTTGAAATTAAGTACGTATTTTAAAATTAAACTCATGCCTAATTTACATAATAAATGGTCAAAACAACCACGACCAGGCATTGGTGAAAAAATTAATGATACTCTCAAGCCTAAAGGTCCTTTAAAACCAAGAGTACAGGAAGGAATTAAAAAATTACAATTACAAATTAAAAAATTAGATTCAATGTTGACCAATTTACAAGAACGTGATGCAAAACTATTTCAACGAATTGTAGAGGCTACACAAAAACATGATACTCAAACCAGTAAAGTTCTTGGTAATGAATTAGCAGAAGTAAGAAAAGTTACAAAAATTTTGAGCAGTGCTAGAATAGCATTAGAACAGATTGAATTACGATTAACTACTTGTAGTGATCTTGGAGATACTGTAGTTGCAATCATGCCAACTATGGGGCTGATGAAGAATCTAAAATCTTCTCTTGGTAAGATAATGCCTGGAGCAGAACAAGAAATCGGTCAAATGGCAGAAATGCTTGGAGGATTTATGACAGAAAGTTTCTCAGGAGACTCAGCATTTGGAGTTGATGAAACTACCAATTCAGAATCTGAAGCAATTCTTAAAGAAGCTGCCGCTGTTGCAGAAAGTTCTGCAGGCCAAATGTTTCCTTCAGTTCCAACAGAGACACAAGAAGCAACTACTGCAAAATTTCTATAATTCTAAAATTTAATCGCCAAGGGGCTCTCTGGATTCTCTAATTTTCTTTACTCTGTTGCCTTCATCATCAATAACTCTGTCAACTCCCGAAAGTTTTTCTTTTAAATTGTTGATAATTGTCCCTACTTCATCAGCTTCATTTTCTACCTGTTTTCTTTTACTTGCAAGTTCTTGAATTCCTCTGTTTTCTTCATCTATGTACTCACTAACTTTTTGTAACTTCTCCTTGAGATTTTTAATATCTACTGATTCCTCTTCGATATCTTTTTCAAGTAAAGTTCTCTTATCTTTGAGATTTTTAATCATTAAACCAACATAATCAATTGCCTCCTCTAATTTTGCACGTTTTCCCATCAACTCTCCAATCCCAATCTCACTTGCAGATTCAATTGAAGTAGATTCTGTAGATTCCGAATTGACGTTTTCTTCAGTTTTCTCTTCTACTCTTTCTCCACCTTCTCCTTTTTTGAATTTATCAAACATTTTATGATTTTCTTTTCAAATTGGGAATAAAAAGTTATTATGAATCTCAAAGCTGACCTTGTGAATAATTTTTAGTCAATTAAAGAAAAAATGGTGATTATCTCACCGATATTGAATTTCTGACTTCTTCGATAAGGCCTTTGGTCTTTCTGAATACATGGTCAATTCTCCAAACTGCAAAATTTTGATATCTTGATCTACCCAGGATCGATTTTTTGGAAAATTCTGGTATCTTTTTGACTGAAACGCATGTTCCGCTTTGTGTTCCGCTTTAAAGTTTCAAAATGTCCCTCATAAAGCTAATAGTCGTACACCAAGACATGTCAAAACAACAATACAGGTCCGAAATGGGCATAATGGGTGATATCTTAGACGTTACCGCCGACGGCGGTCGTGATGGAATCATTGTATCTGCAATCTCTCGTAAAGCCAACCTATCTCACTATGCAGTACTAGACAAATGTGAGAAACTGGTAGAAGCAGGCTTGGTCGAATCCGTCAAAAATGACAGGAACAGAGTCTTTTTGATAACTGAAAAAGGACTACAATTTTTTCAGGAATTCAAAAGATTCCAGGGACTAGTAGAAAGCATGAATCTAAGGTATTGAGCAAATGAACTCTCAAATCGTACCAATTCATAGGAAAGAGTCTCTTCGGGAGGATGGAATGCTTTTTGTAAGGACTGATGGTATCCTCGAAACAATGGTTAAGGCCCCTTTGATAATTACCGGCTTGATTGTTGTTGCGCTAACAATGCCAATACAGCCTTCGTTCAGCTCCACTCGAACTCTTGATCTTACCCTCTACTCAGATGGGTCAGTGCATGTCTCTACTCAACTAGACGTGAATCCACTAGAGCCTGATTTTGAAGTTAGCCTATTTGGTCCATCTGTTGACAACTTTGTCGCAGTTGGTGAAAATGGCTTTTTGTTATCTAGCGAAATAATCGGTGATAAAGTAACTGTGGACACTTTTGGTTCTTCATCTATTACAATTGATTATGATGTCCATGACTTGATTTCAAAAGAAGGAAGAATCTGGACTTTTTCTCTTGATTCACAAAATGATTATTCGTTATTAATGCCGCCAAACTCTATTATCGTTGGTATGAGTGCATTTCCATCAAACATGGAGTTGGTTAATGATCAAACAAAATTAGACTTGGGCACTGGCATGTCCGAAATTAATTACGTCTTTGGTAACACAAACCCATCAACCACAAACCCATCAACCACAAACCCATCAACCACAAACCCTGTGCAAACAACTATTGATATTTCTACAATTGCTATAATTGGCGGTTCTGTTGCAGCAGCTACAGCTGGGGCAATAATTACCCTTAAAAGAAAACAAACAAAATCTTCATCTGTTTTAGAAACTGAATCTAGTTCTCAATCTCAAACAACTATTGATTCTCTTGACACTGAAACTATTTTCAATCTACGACCGGAAATGCGTGAGGATGACAAAGAAATTGTTAAATTTATTTATGAAAATGGTGGACAAGCTTTGGAAAGTGAATTAAGAAAGAAATTCCTTCAACCTAGAACTACAATGTGGAGAGCAGTAAAACGGTTAGAACGACAAGGAATAATTGAAATTTCCAAAAAAGACTTGCACAACCTGGTTAAATTGAAGAAAGAACTGGAGGAAGAAGAATGAAAACTATCACAACTTTTGGCCTATTGATCTTAGTTGCCAGTATGGCACTTGGAGGCATGACTAGTAATGTTTCTGCTCAAGATGATCCTGCTGTTCTTCTAAAGATCGCAAAACGTGCACAAGAACAAGTCCATAATCAAATTTCCAATGACTCTTCAGATAAAGTAAAGGGTTTGTTTGAAGAGGGAACCCAAAAAGTCAATGCTTTGGAAAAAGCACTTGGGAACGGTGATGTTGACTCTGCAAAGGAAAACTTTCTTTCTGCTATGAAGATTTTCAAAGAAATTTTTAGACATTTAGCAACATCATCTGATAATGTATCTACTGAAGAATCCGTTCCAAGTGATTCCATTTCTGTAGAAACCAATGTTAAAGATCCATCAAATGATCTTCAAAGATTACAAGGATATGTTGATAATCTAAAAACAATTGCTATAAAACATAATGTTCCAGTTGATTTTTCTGAATTAGATGAATTGTTTGTTAAAGCAAGACAACAGATAAGCGATCATCAATTTGCTTTGGCATTGGAAACACTTTATGAAATTAAAGAGATTACTGTAGAAATAGACAAAGAGCTTCGTGAAGAAGCCTTAAAACAAGAATCTCAACGCGCTAAAGATTACGCTCAAAAATATCTAGAACAGCTTGATCGATTAATAGAACACGCTAAAAAACAGGGCGTTGCTGACGAAATTATAGAACAACTAGAAACAGCCAAAGAAAATCTTTCTTCAGCAGATAATCCACGTGAGATTGTTAAGGAAATCAGGAAAATCATGTCACTTAAGGATCAATTTGAATTAACAAAAAATGACGGACTTGAATCTAGAGTTTTACAAGTTGAAAAAACATTATCAGAGTTATCTCAAACAGATGGAGTAGATCCGGATGATCTGGCAGATGCCGAAGAAACACTTCAAAGTATCAAACGCTATCTAACAGAAGGCGAATTTGATACAGCTAATCAACTTTTGATATATCTGGAAAACCAATTACAAGAAACTAAAAATTCTCTCTAATGTGTTATCATAAACTTCATATACATTTTCTAAACAGCATTGAACATGGCATCTAAGGCAATTGTAGTTGGAGTTGCGATTCCAATGATTATAGTGGGTGGCTTGATGGCTTGGTTATGGGCTCCAATGGAAGAAGATCTTCAAAATCAAGTAGAATTAGTTGGAAGCACCATCGGTATATTGGGAATAGTGTTCTTTATCACGGGATTGTTCTATTCAAAAGAACCTGTAATGCATTAGAAACTCATTGAATAAATAATGAAAAAAACTACTATTATCACTTGAAAGTAAGACTATTTGAGATATTTACATCCGTCGAAGGTGAAGGCATCCTATATGGAACAAAGACTCTCTTTGTAAGACTAGCCGGATGTCCCTTCACCTGTTTTTATTGTGACACCAAAGAATCCCTTCCACTTGATTCCGGTACAGAATATTCAATTGAAGAAGCAAATCAACTGATTGATTCTAATCTCAAAAACCAAACCTACAAAGTTAATTTTACCGGTGGTGATCCATTAATTCAACACGAAGCCGTAGCTTTACTTGCCAAGCACATACAAGACAAAAAAATTCCTACATATCTCGAGTCATCATGTTTTGATATTGATAGATTTAATCATGTTTTACCATTTATTGATATTGTAAAGATTGAGTTTAAAACAAAAGACTCTGATTTTGTAGACTCTGAACATTATAAAAAATTAATTGATCATACTATGAAATGTCTTGAATCCTCTGTAAAGACAGAGAAAACAACTTATATCAAAATTGTAGTTAGCTCAAAAACTCAATTAAACGAATTTAAAAAATTGATAAATCAAATTTTTGACGTTGTTTCTAAAGATCAAATTGATGGATTTATTATACAACCCACTTATGGCATCTCTGAACCATCATTGGATCTTTTGTTAAGTTTGTATGATATAGTGTATCCGTATTATGTTGATGTCAAAGTAGTTCCACAATTACACAAATTCATTGGAGCACCATAACATTGCCACCTGCCTAAACCTGTCTAGATACCAGTTTCCGACATGTTTTTTTATTGACGTGACATTTTTTAGATTATGAAAGGAGGTTCCAACATACGATATGAGATAATACCTGCATTTGAAGAGTCCAAAAACTACAATGTACACATCACAGAAAGCTACAGTCAAATTCTTTGTCGTCTACAGCAAAAGGGAAATGTGTTTAGCCCACAAGAATTTTGTGACAGAAATCAGGATCTCTTCTCAGCAGGTAAAAGATCAAAAGAGAGTTTTAGATCTGCCGGGTTCTGAGTGATGAGGGAAAAGAAATGTATCTGAATGCAAGTAATACGAAAATATCCAAAAATGAAGAGATAAAAGAGAATGCCATAAAAAAACAAATGAAAGAATACAGGATTAACAGAAACACAGCAATTCTAAACCTCAGAAAATGGCGACCTGATGTTTTTTAAATTACTGTCTAGTAACTGAACTGTAAAGTTATGAAAAAAACTAGTTTCCTAAAGTGCAGATCCGACATCCCGTTTGATCCAAGCTGCCGTCTTCAAGCCCGACCCCGGTGAACAACCCGACAATGACGGCAATTACTGGAGGACCATAATGGGTCTTTTGGATGCCGTAAGCGAGATGAAATCCCAGATTGATTCCATGAAAAAAGACAATCACAAAAAACTAGAGTTCTGCTGCGTTGGCTGCAGTAGTCCACGAGATGCAAGAGTGTCCTGCCTGCGGCTCCCAGCTGAGGAGAATTTACGAGCCTGCCTGACACGCTGTTAAGACCTGCCGGTTCCCAGAAAATGAAAAAAATATTAGTGGATTTTTAATTCAACAAGCAATGGAGCCTGACTATTCCGGCATGGCAACTGACTTGTTAAACGCAGGAATGGGCGATGTCGGCAGATTAAAGTTCATTATTGAATGCATCAAAAATCAAAAGCCGTTATACAATACAGACAAGTCATACCTGACACGAAAATACCAGGAACTTGAAACAAAACTAGAGGCATTATCAGGCAAGAAAAAACCCAAGACCATAATATCTGAAAATGAGTCAGATAAGATTGTAGACCAGGCACTGTCCAGAGAAAATCAACCGGAGACAGCCATGCCCCCAAGCAAACAAAGATCATTTCTTAGAAGACTGTTTGGCAGAAGATGACAAAAAAGCCTGTCAACAAAAAGATTCAAGCGGTTTTTCTTCTAAATGTTCACAAATCTGTTTTTTACAATCATCTAGTCTGTTGTATAACCACACCTAAACTAGTAAAAACAACGAGAATTTTTGTACTTGAAATTGAAGTTATGCAACAGACTATGACTCAGGATCACTTTTTAAATCATGCATTCATACAAAAAAATAGTAGGCTAGAAGCACAAATAACCAATAGTGCCAGATTTTGTCAGTTTTCAAGTCATTTGATGCCTCTACTAAGATGATTCAGGATTCTGTCCTTGCCAAAGTCTTCTTAAAATTTAAAATCATTCATTTGAAATTCCCTAGCCCATTCCATTAAAGTTTAATTGAGATGTAGGCCCTCTGCATTTGAATTTGATTTGAATTAACTTCATTCGAGTTTAATTTTAATTTAATTGAAGATGTGCCGCCCGCCCCTCTCCCCCAAGATTCTGATTTGATTTGATTTTTTAATTTTAAAGGAGCGCGCATGGCAGAAACGCAATGGTGTAATATACCAAAATCATTTCGCCTAGTCATGCAGGTTCTCCTCCATCCATTTTGGGTCACTTTTCCTGATCGCCTCGGTTGCCTTTTTGTCTGAGAACGCCCTCAGCGGCGTCTGGAGGTTGTAGATGTCAAGCGAGAAGTGCAGCCTTTTCTCGTTGTAGTATTGCACATACGCAGACAGACTCTCATAGTGCCATATCTCAGTAGCAATTCGACCTCAAGGCCGTAGGTCTCCACATTTCCCTTTGCCTTTTTTCTGCCGTTTTGTACCACAAGGCACGGGCCACTGTCAAGCAGTATTGCTGTAGGGGTTCCAAACTTGGCTGTTGCATTTTGAAGAATACCTTACCGCGTTCTCCAAGATGACCTGCGTAAACAGCAACTGTGCTGTTGTTTTCCTTCATTGTTTTGTGTGTGGTGCATAGGCGTACATCCTCTGGATGTGCCTTTGTGATACGTGCATCTCTTGTACAATTCTGACAGGCAGGCCTGCTCTTTGTGCAGTGTCGTATGATATACTTTATTTTGCTGGTTGTCAGTCTTTTTACCGTTAATTTTTTGGATCGGTACAGGATCAGGTATTCCTTTGCAGTACATCTAAAATTAGTGCGACCTAATTTCCGTACAAGACAGTGAAAATATGGTCACTTCATCACTTTTGAAACAATTTTGAGTATTTTTTGAGACACGTCAGCAAAAGATGGAGGTTTTTGTTGTAAAAGAGGCTGTAAATCTCGTATCCAAAACTCCTCTTTCTCAACAACGCCCTCTTTGAACTCGTCCATATTGAATTCATCCCCATAAACTGACTTGATTTTGGTCCTAACCATACCTGGATTTAGTCTCACATTTTGGTCATCTAGGAATGAAAGATCATGCAAATGCCTGGGATGTTTAGTATACAAAATGGCCCTAATTTTTTCAGCCATTATCTCTTCTATAGACATGGTGGGAATCTCAAAGGGGTTAGTAAAAGTATCATAGAAATGCAACACAGGTTTTGTAGAAGTATCTGTAAGAATATCTTTTCGTAAACTCAAATCAACTTTCACACTTGCTACTCTTCCATTAAATTGAGTATATTTGATTCTGAATTTGAAACTTTCATTTCTTCTTTCTTCATCATCAATTTCTGTAAATTGTACATCTAATCCTTTCATGTTACCCTTAACAAAATCACGAAATTCCTCTGAAACATCTTCTACACAAGTAAAATCAAGATCCTCAGAAAATCTAAAATTGTCAAAATATATCTTCTTTAGTGCAGTTCCCCCTTTGAATACCAGAGAATTAAGTTTTGGAAAATTAGCAATTATTGAAAGAAGATTAGTTAATGCATAGTCTTTTTCTAGTGTTCCTAGAGGCATATTTTGTCTATCTGCTAAACTTCGTAATTGATTTTCTTCCATTAGTAATCCATCCATCCTAATAATTCTTCTTTAGTTCTGTTAATTATCAATCCATAATCATTAGATGATTCAATTTTCTTTTTTACCGTGTTTGGGTCTAAGTATTGATATGGATATCGTTTTATTTTTGTAATAACTGATTTTGAAATAGTATTTTCAATTTGTAAAACACCTAACAAATATCCTAATCTTTTTAACACAACATTAACTTCAACTTGCTCTGCCACTTCCAAAACTTTGATCCAATCAATTTCTTTTCGTACATTCCACATTGCTTTTGTTACTTCAGTAATTCCACCACAGTACTCGGGGTGCATTAAACCATCCACTATTGTTTTTTCTTTACTTGAAATATTGAATTTTGTTTTACCAGATTTGTCTTCTACAAACCCAAAGAATTTTTTCTTTGATAATGTAACAAATTCATATCGTTGATTTCCAAATTCTAATACTTTATTCTTTTTTCGTTTTGGAGTTGCAACAAAAATTGTATAGAGAATCTGCTCAGTCATTCCCCAGAAATCCATAGCAGTCCAAAATCCAACATAATATTCGTTAATTAGATGAGGAACTACTGCCCATGCTTCTTCTACCCAATAGCCTTCTACTCCTGCACGTGACGGAATAAGGAGATATTTTCCTCTTTCAATCTGGCGAATGCGTCCTTTTTGCTTTAATCCACTGACTACCAGTTTTGTTGCTGTTGCTCCTGATCCTAGTATTTTTCTGGCATCACCTATAGTGAAAGCACTGAAATTCTCCTCCTCTAGTGTGAAAAGGAGTTTTATCTCCTGAGGACCAAGTTTTATATTTTGTGTAACCATAGTATCTTCTAAAGACATTATGGTAACATAAAGTATATATATTTTGTGTAACCATAGTATCTTTATAAGATACCTTAGTGACATGAAACATTGTTACATAGAAATCATCAACCAAACTAAAGAAATCAAACACACATCCTGTGACAGTTGCAGGCCAACACACGATAAAGTAATTCTTTTTCCCTCATGGATTCATCATGTGATTTGATTTCAGAGTCAAATCTTCTTTTTATTACAGAAGATATCGCTTCAGTCTTGTTTCTCTTATGGTACTACAACGTTTCGTCAGATTCTCTTCTCATCAGTCTTCTGTATTTTCCATTTGTATCTGAAATTAAGTTGTCCTGTATAGTCCAAAAAGTAGTTCACCCCTTCTCCGAGTATGTAAAGTCGATAAAGAACAGGCGCACCGTAGTTTGTTGCATAACTTGGATCCTAGGCACAAAATTTACCCAACTTTTGACTGGCTTGGGCATGTTATGCAACAAACTAGAGTATGTCGACTATTACAACGAGAGGCGGCTCCACTGGGCACTGGATATTGACAACTATGAAAAGCCGCTTGAGGCGTTTCACAACAAAACGGCTACTGAAGCGATCAGAAAAAGCAACCCAAAATGGATGGAAGAGGAGGCAGACGTTAGTGAGACCTAATTTTCATATAATACAATGGTCAAGAAATCTGATTAGGTTCAAATACTAGAAAAACTGTGAAAACATCAAATGGACAAAGAACGTGTAAAAAAACTTGTAAGAGAACTGATTATTGAAGTTGGTGAGGATCCTACTCGTGAAGGGCTACGGGAAACCCCCGAAAGAATTGCAAATATGTACAAAGAAATCTTTGGAGGATATGATTATGATTCAGAATTATCAGTACAATTCTTAGAAGACTCTGATGTTGTTATAGCGCGCGATATCCAATTTTATTCAATGTGTGAGCACCATATGTTGCCATTCTTTGGCAAAATCCATATTGCTTATTTGCCAAATGGCAGAGTTTTTGGAATATCAAAACTTGTCAGACTAGTTGAAAAATATTCAAAAAGATTGCAAATTCAGGAACGACTAACTAAGAATATTGCTGATGAACTATATGCCCAGGGAGTTAAAGGCGTTGTAGTCTTTGCCGATACGGAACATCTTTGTATGAAAATGCGTGGGGTTAGAAATAACGCAATGCTTTCCTCGGCTGCATTTAGAGGAATTTATGAAAATCAAAAAGAAAAAGAAAGCATAATGACACTTATCAGAAAACGATCTACGGATTCATATTTCTAGGCATACTGAAAAATTAAATAATCAATAATTTTGGTGAAAGTTATGGGAACTCATGACAATATACACATTCCAAGAGAGTCATTTCCTCACTGGATATGGTATGCAATTGAGTGTGCTATTGTTGGTGCAGTCTCTTTCTTAGTATCAAGAGAAATTACTGATTCTATTGCTGATCTTACACCAGAAATACAGAACTATGTGTTTATAGGACTAGTAGGAGTATTCTTCCTAATCTGGTATATTGGAATTAGAGGATTTGTTCTAAAAAAGAAAATTCTTTGAAACAGTTACTAGGATTGTTTAAGATACCTTGTTTTATCCATAATTCCAGCTTTATGAAATGCAATCTTTCTGTTATTGCAAGACTCGCAAACACCGCAATGATATTTTTTATTTGAATAACAACTCCAGGTTTTAAAAATAGAATTTCCTAAAACTTTTACGCCTTTCTTTAGCAGATCACTCTTTGATAATCCTTCACGATATGGTGACCAGATCTCAATACTTTTTCGTAACTTTGAATTGATTCCGTCAATTTCTCCCTGATTAAATGCAGCTTCTAATTTTTTTGCAAAAGGCGGCCTACAATCAGGATAGTGTTTATCTCCAGTATGGGCCCCATATACAACCAATGGCGCATCAAGTGTAAAAGCCCACGCTGAGGCAATTGATAGAAACACAGCGTTCCTAATTGGAACTACAATGGAATATTCAAATTTACTAGGAATTTTTCTTTTTGTGCTTGTTAAAACGTTTGAATCCCCGTACAATTCTTTCATAAAACCGATATCAATAATTTTGTGCTGTTTTAATCCCAGTTTCTTTGCAAAAGATTTTGCCGCTATAACTTCACAACTTGCCTTTTGTCCATATGAAAATGTAATTCCATATAGCTCATACTTTGATTTCAAAAATGAAACTGCGCAAACAGAATCAACCCCTCCGCTAAATACAATGACTGCTTTTTTCATAAAATTCCCTCAAGATTTTTTCTTGTCTATTGCACCCTTGCTAGGTTTACAAATTATTGTCTGACATTCTGTTTTTTTAGATGCAAATCCACTTGACATCGCCGAACTAATTTTTTTCATATCTGCAGAATTTTTTGAAAATGCAATTACTGAAGGACCTGCACCGCTTATTGTAACACCCAATGCTCCTGCCTTTAGGGCATTTTGCTTAACTTTAGCGAATCCTGGAATCATATGCTGTCTTGCAGGTTCAACTATCACATCCTTAATCGAATTACCAATCAACTCCGGATCTTTTCTCATAAACCCTGCCACAATTCCTGACGCATTTGACAAATTCAAGATACTGTCAGTTAACTTGATCTTCTTTGGAATTACCCCTCTTGATGCTTTTGTCTTCTTTTCTGGAACGCCAATACTTGGAACTGCAACACACATTCTGAGATTTGTTGGTGGCTCTATTTTGATCACGTCTAAAGGATTTGTCTTTACAATCACAAATCCTCCTAACACGGAAGCTGCAACATTGTCATAATGAACTGAACCTGCACTAGCTTTTTCACCGGAACCTGCAAATTCAATTAATGAGTTTTTGTCAAGCTCAAGCATAAATAGCCTATCAAATGCTACTGCAGCCGCCGCAGCAGATGCTGCACTGCTTCCCATTCCAAACCCTGCAGGAATTCCTTTTTTAATTTTGATCTCAATACCACTTTTGATCTTGAATTTTTTTTTCATGTTTTTTACAACCAACCCCGCAGTATTATTTGCAGGATCTGTGGGAACATTGTCGTCTGTAATTATTGCAATTCCACTTTTTGTCTTAGTCAGCGTCACTTCATCATAGAATGCGTCCATTGCTAATCCGAACACATCAAACCCTGGGCCTAGATTTGCTGTAGATGAGGGTGCCTTTATCGTAATCTTTGATGCCAACTAGTCTTCTACCTCTTCACCTAAGTTAAGAATTCTGCTCAGAGCGCCCTCCAGACTCACAAAACCTTCTCCTGTAACATTTGAAACTGGAATCAGCCCCTGTGCAAATCCACTAAGATTCAAACCACGTAAAATATTTGTAGTCAATGTATAGGTATCCCCGTCTGCCTCTTTAGCAATAGCATCTTCTAATCTACTCAAACTTGTTGACCATTGTAGTATATCTTTTAGTTTACCGCCAATAAGATCTGTTTTTGTTAATACATTAACAGTTGGCAAATTCAAACGTAATCTTATTGATGTTGCAAGAAGTGCAATTGAAACAAAATTTACTGGCGAAGTAATCAGTGATCCATCAAAAAGAAAGATACTTGTTTTTTCTTCTGATGTGATATTCTCTACAAGAAAACGTCCGCTGGAACGATATGCAAACAATTCGATCTGGCCTGGCGTATCCACAATTAGATAATCTGGATTTACTCTGTTTACTTCATTTTGAATGTCATCAATTTTTGATGCGATCAGATCTGCTGCCATTATTAAAGCTCCATTCGGACCAAGATCATATTGTTGCATTATAGATACAATGTCGACAAAGTCTCTAACATCTACATCACAAGCATATGGCAGACTTTCTACACCTGGATCTAAATTCAATACGGCAGTAAATGCACTATTTTTTGTATAGTATTCATATAATTTTGATGTGAGCAATGATTTTCCTGAACCTGCAGTGCCAGAAACAAAAATTGTTTTCAATTCTGTCTGCTTTTCTTTCTTTGCTTATATTTCAAACTAGCTTGATCATCGTATTCTCTTAGAAAATGCCAAATTAGTCTTAAAAAATATGGTAAAATTCCACTTGATCTTTAACTGATCGAGTTTTATTCTATTCATGATTCAAAACGCATCTGAAAAAGAAGCGCATCTTGAAGATCTTGTAGTAAAACTACTTTGAGAAAGACATTTTTCAGATTATAATATGTTGGATTCATTATTTACCGAGATTAAAGAAGAGCTGCAAAATACTCATAAAAATACCAGTCAACCATTCTCTGACATTTTCGTGCCTAATTTTAGGCGTGAAATTTTTGGTGATTGCAAATTTGTCAACTTTATTATTTGATCCCTCAAAAAATTCATCAAATGAACTGGAGACTGGCGGTAATACCTGTTACCTTAATTCCCATTTTTATTATTGCTATTCAATTTGACATCCAATTAGAAGATGTCTTGGCAATCGGGCTCTTTCCGTTTGTTGGCGCAGTTATTGCAATGTTGATTAAACTAGGTCTTCAGGGAGTAAAATTTGCGTACATTGCAAGAAAATATCTTGGCAGTTTTGACTCTTTTTGGAAACTAATTGGTGTTAGAGTTGGAAGTGAATTTATCAAATTTACAACTCCGATGTTTGTTGGTGCAGAATTTATTGTAATATATTATTTACATAAAAAAGGAGTAAAACCTTCAAAATCAACTTGGATTGCCATCATGGATATCGTAACTGAAGTACTTGCAGCTGGATTGCTGTCCATAATGGCAGGAATCATTGCTTTGATGAATGAAGCATACGTAGTTGCGACTGTTATCTTAGGTACTAGTATTACCATAACATCTTTGTGGATGGTAATATTCTTCTTGTCTTCCAAGCGTACATTCCACGTTCCAAAAGTATTGGCAAGCCTTACTAGAAAATTTGGAAAAGAAAAAGGTGCTAAATACATTGATAAAACAAATTCTTGGATAGAAGAAATCTGTATCATGAGCAGACAAAATCTAAGAACCTCTGAATCTAAAAAAATCTTCACGGTATCTTTTCTGTTTTCACTTGTATCTTGGGCATTCTATGGAATATCATTTATGATCATTGCGATGGGAACAGGATATGTGATCAATGCATTTGACTCTATAATGGCAGTTATGGGTGCAAATGCAATAGGAAACCTGCCAATTACTGTAGGTGGTTCTGGCTTGGCCGAATTTGGAATTGTGGCATTTCTTAATAATCTAAATCCTTTTGACTTTGATATTCCTGCAGGAACTGTTGCCTGGGATGCAGTTATTGGTTGGAGAATTGCAACATATTACGTTCCAATCTTGATTACATGGTTACTCTTGGTAAAATTAGCCTTGAGTAAGATATCAAAAATACAATCTACATAGAAACCACTTCCTCCTGTAGAATCATACCGGATAATCCCCCACCCGTTTTATCAAACCTTCCTTGTCATAGCGACAAATCCAATTTGCAATCATATGTGGGTCACAAAAGCACAGTGATGCTACTTCGGACACTCATAAATGATGACTTTGTTCTCTTTCAAATCTCCATGCATTAAATTCTACAAATTCATATTTTCCATCTATTTTCTCTCGTACATTGCCCATAACACTTGATTTTCCGGTACCCCAACCACCAAAAATTCCAACTGTGTATGGTGGTTCTGAATTTAATATAATGTTGTAAATTGTATCAACATAATCATCATAGTTTAAGGCTAATTTTCCAATTTTTGGTTTATCATTAAAAATTTGATATTGATCTTGAGATCTTGTTGGAATATGTCCCATTGGTAATGCCATGCAAAGTTATTTTCTCATAACATAATAAAATTAACTAATTATTTTTAAAATAATTTAGATCACTAAAAATATTGGATATTTCTCACTAAATTATGGAAACAATCAAACCAATCAATCATTCCAAAGAAATTATCATTGACAGTCTAGCTTTCAACGTTTTTGATAATTCTGATGCATTTAGAGAAAATGCTGATGGAAAACACATTTCTCTTGCGTTATTTGAAGATCCAAAACATTTGAAGGAAACTACACTAAAACTACTACGACTTCATCTTAAAGAATCAAATTGTAAATCTGTTATAGGATTTACTGATAATGATCCATATTTGATTGTTTTAGCAACTCAAGCAAGTTTAAACGAAAATTTACCACTTTATCTATATGATTTAGAAAATGATGCAGGAGCATTTAGTCAATTTATCAGACCCGAGATTGTTCCATGTTCTTTGATAATTCCTTATTCTGTAAACAAAACCCATGTTTTAGAAATTATTGAGATGTTTTCTCAACAAAAAGTTCCAATTTCCCAAGTCATTTCAATAATTGATGAAAATCCATCAAAAACTAATTTTTCAGACAAAGATTTTGAATTTGTATCCATTTGTGATTGGAATTCTCTAAAAAATAGAATGAATCATTATCAAAACATTACAAAAGAGAAAATGGATCGCTTATTGGCAAATTTTGGCTAAAATGATCAATTCTGTAAAAATTGAGCACTTTGAGTCAAATGAGTCTGACTTCACCCATTTAGATCATATATGGTCTTGTAATACATCAAGTTGATGAGGCAAGGGGGCAATCTTGATTATTGTATCCATAACCGTTTTCTCTCATTATTAGATTTGAAAATTAATATTGACTGGAGGTCTTTTACTCAATGATGACCCTTTCGTCTGATTTTGAAACTGATAAACAAAGATTAGCCGATTTACTAGTGGAAACTAAAGCATTTCAATATTCACCAGAAAAACCATTTCAATTAGCATCTGGAGCAACCAGTCCATATTACTTTGATCTAAAATTACTAAATGGACATCCAGAAGGAATCAATACAGTTGCCAAAGTATTCTATCATTTAATCAAACAATACCCTGATGTAGAAGCAGTTGGCGGTTTAGAATCTGGTTCAATCTCGATTGCAACAGCAGTTTCACAATTAAGTTACTTTGAACATGAAAAAGATCCTTCAAATCCTTTAATCACATCATTCTTTGTGCGTAAAGCACCAAAGAAACATGGAACTCAAAAATTAATTGAAGGAAGAGTTAATTCCCCAGTAGTTATCATTGATGATGTAATCACTAGTGGAATGTCTGCAATAATTGCAGTACATGCAGTTGAAGAAATGGGATATGAGTGTAAATCTCTAATGTCTATAATTTTTAGAGGAACTAAAGAACATCGTCAAAATGTCGAAAAAGAAAGTACATTACAGTATATCTTCCACAAAGATCAATTCATTGAAGAATTCAAAAAACAATTCAAAGAATTAACTGCATAATCAATTTCCTAAAAAAATAAAGGGAAAGGTTGTTTTAATTTCTAAAAAATCAAAACTTCCTAATTGATTCCGTATTTTGATTTTAATGACTTCAAACCTTCATTTTCAAAGAAATAGCTAGTAATTTTCCTAGTTTTCCATTTCTTGAAATATTTCAAACTTTTTTCTTTCCTTGAAATTTATCTTCAACAATGTTTGTCAAAGAATTTGGTGAAAGTTTGGTATCAAATTCATCAAAGACAAAGGTTTTACTGTTCCACGAATCAAACATACCTGCAAGATTTGTGTTGTTTGTAAGCAAACTCCACAATACAAGTGATTCAATTTCGTTTTCTTTCAGATTCTCAACAAGAATTTTGAAGATTACAGCCTCAACTATTGGTGATTGATTTTTGGCGTTGTTTGATGTAGTGTTTCACAACATTTGTTGCATCATCAAAAAATCCAGTATTTTCAAAAACTCCAAGAAAATCCTCCCAAAGCTCTTGATCACGTCGAATCAAATCTGATTTGAATTCATGTTTTTCTTCCATTCTCTGGATTTTCCAAATCAATAGCTTATTTCTCAATGAATTTAGCTCTGATTTCTCATCACGGGTTGCTCTTTTGATATTTTTCAAAGGAGTACCGCTAACCATATTGGATAATGGCCAATCTTTCAACAAACCCCTTGTTTCTTGGGAGTTTCTCTCCAGCTTTCTGATATTCTAGGTCAAGAATTTAGAAACTAACTGTCAGTGAACATGTATGATTTTGCATTTACAATGCTTTTGAATGAAGCAGTTCTATTTTCACTTGGAAAATCATATAAAAAATTGGCAAACAAGTATTCCCTATTCAAAGAAATTAGAAAAGATCTCTTACAAGCACATAAAGAATTTACAAATCGTTCAGAACTTATTCCGATGTATTTTTTAACATTGGATAGAACACAACCAGTCCCACCAAATTTAATGGAATTCATAGATACTACTCTAAAAGAATTCAAAACTGATTGATTAGATGGAAATAATATTTGATATTACCTAAATTTGAACCTAAATTTCTATTTATCCTGTAAAAATCTCCTATAGAAACCACTTTATCTTTAAACGAGTTTTCTGATTTGTGGATTTCAAAAATAAAGTAGTTCTAATTACTGGCGCATCATCTGGAATTGGCAAACAAACTGCAATGGAATTTGCAAAATTAGGTGCAAACATAATTCTAGTTGCGAGAAGAAAAGACAAACTCGAACAAGTTGAAAATGAACTAAAAGAATTTCCTGTATCTGTACTTGTTTGTCAATGTGATGTTTCAAAAAAAGATCAAGTAAAAGAAATGTCAAAAACAGTTTTAGAAAGATTTGATTCTGTTGATATTTTGGTGAACAATGCTGGTTTTGCAATATATGGCTCTGTGTCTGATCTTACCATAGATGAAATAGAATCCCAGATGGAGACAAATTATTTTGGTATGATTTATTGCATCAAAAATTTTCTCCCATCAATGCTAAAGAAAAAATCCGGTCACATAGTAAATGTTGCATCAGTTGCAGCAAGTTTTGGTTTACCCGGTATTGCCTCATATTGCGCGTCTAAATTTGCCATGCTGGGATTCTCAGAGGGTCTAAAACATGAGTTAAAAGATACTGGAGTTGGAATTACCGTCGTAAGTCCAATCATGGTTAGAACTGATTTTTTTGATCATCCCTCATTTGAAAGAATGCCACAATACTCCACAACATCACTTAGTGCCAAAACAGTAGCAAAAGCAATTCTAAAGGCAGCAAACTCCACAAGATTGGAGATCATAGTTCCACCTGTTGTACGTGGTGCAGTATGGATGAAAAATACGTTTCCTTATTTTATCAATCCAATACTGGGAAAATCTTTCAAAAAACAGCTAGATGCCACAAAACAAGACTAGTTTTATTCTTCTGCATCACCATCATCTGCAGATTCAGAGCCCACATCTAGCAATTCTAATGATTTTAGTTCAAATTGATAAACTGCACTCATTTCGATCTCTTTTTCTTTTTCTAGATACTCTGAACACTTTTTGCTTAATGGAGCTTTATGTTGATCAAAAACAAACTCGTAAACTTCCCCTTTTACCAAATCATCAAGTTTAATTTTTTTTGTTGCATCCATTGTAACTATGTGTCTTCCATCTTCTACAGGATCATACAACTGTGCATCTATCTTGTTATCTTCATAATAAAATTCCAGAATATATCCGGTCTTTTTCATTTCAGTTGGTTTTTCAAATTTAGCATTTTGAATTTCATCAGAAATCCAATCAGGAATTTTATCTTCTTTCTTTTTTACCATAATAAATTCACTCTAGTTTGCTTGTTTTTCTTTCTTACTTTTTGACCACCAGTCAAGATAGTCATCATGCTTATCTTCACGTGTTTTCTCTTTTTGATTTAGTTTATACCGAATATCTGAAACTTGTTCTCTTGTTGCATATAATCCACATCTTTTACAAATGAAGTGTTTTGTAGCAGAATCCATTTTCATTGGAATTTCAATTTCATCAAATAACTTGTACAAGTCGTCTCTGCCTCTTTCTTCTTCTGGAGTTTCTGTTTCGTATTTTGCTTGAATCTTCTTTTTCTCTCTTGATGTACATTCTGGACAGTTAGGCACTGATGATTTGGCTTAATTTTTTCCATAAAAGCGTTCCCACATTCTTAATTGATCGATATTCATCTGGCACGCGGATTTTTTCATCATCCCTTTCGGTCCGTTCGCCCATCGAAATCCCGCGTACCAGATGAGCACAATTCTCAAAATAATGTATTATCTCTTTTCTTCCAAAATTTGGGCAGCAATTCTTGCTGAATTTTCCGCCCCATTAGGAACAAAATTCTTTGAAAATTCCCTCAGATTCTCTTCAAATTCCTCATAATTTCCTTTAATTTTGGATATTGCATCAGTTACTTGTTTTGTTTTTGTGGCCAATATGCCCAGGTTTTTCTCTTCGGCCCACTTGATATTGTTTGTGTGCTCATCATAAATGGGAATTCCAATTATTGGTTTTGCTTTTCCGCCCATAATCTCCCCCATTACGGTATGAGAGCCATTTACAACTGCATATCTGCACAGATTTAATACTGTGTCTTTTTCTTGTTCTGAAAGAAAACCAACATCGATTTGTATCCAATCTATCTTTTTATCTGAGGCTTCTTCAATTGAATATTTTTTACCATCTTTTCCTGTTACTGAATCTACATTTGGATCATTTCTTGCGTGCGAAATGATTCTTTTTTCATTCCTCATTTGATCTTGATGAAACACATCCTCATATTTTTGGCCTGTCCCATCATTTGTTGACTTGTTTCCAGTTCTCATCCAATACCCGAATTCATTATTTCCAACTAATTTTTCAAGATCTGAATCGTCTTCTTTTACGATTTGTTTGTTATTTGTAAAGTGTCCTACATATGTTATTTTTTCTCTTACTTTCTTGGTGAAATTTAGATTATATTCACAGACTGTGTATGGCGGTGGCGAATCTGCAACAAGAATTTTTGATGCCTTGGAAATTTGTTTTGCAATAAAGATTAATGATGGATAAAGATATGATCTTGAACTGTAGAGTCTAGGTTTAAATTGATTTGTTATAAACAAACTTGGAATGTTTCTGTTTTTTGCCAAAATATTTGAACCCATATCGCCATCGTTGATTACAAGATCAAATTTTTCTTTATTGTACAGTTTTCTTTCTTCTTTCAGATAATTTGCAATCTGTCTTACTAATGGAGGATTTTTTGAAATTGGTAATAACAAATTCATCAGTGACATTGAAACACTTGGACCAAACTTTCCATCAATTGGGGTGGGCATTAAGATCTCATGGATTTTCTCTTTTTCGTCTGGAAACCTTTTTAGTAATTTTTCATAAACGTGATCCTTACTTGAAAAATGAATCTCAAATTCTTCTTTTATGTGGTCTCGTAATACTTCATTTAGCCTCATCATTCGGGAATAATGGCCGCTTCCCCATGGATAGATAAATTCTCCTATTTTGAGCACAATATGAAACCAAATATGCCGTTTAAATTCTCAATGATTTTCCTCTAGGGAATCTAAAATATCATGAACATTGTTAGGCCCTACCTGAATCGAAACCTTTTTCTTTGTTTTAAGAGCATTTCCTACCTCTTTTTTTGAAAAATTAGGAATTTCAGTAGAATTAATCGTGATCATCTTTTCTAATTTTTTGATGTTTCTTTCCAATCCTATCTCTTTTGCATCATTAAACAAATTATCGTCTACGCCAACAAGTGGGGTTATTGGAATCTTTTCCTTTTCAAATACGTGTTTTAATGAATTTGCAATAAAATCTGTAGAAAATACCAGTGGTGATAAAGCTAGTGATACATAGTTGTTTGAGTCCTGCAGCATTATTTCTAATATGGAATTTACACAAGTCAAGTAATTTTTAACTCCGTTTGGATTTATCTTTAGATGAAAAAACTCTAATTCGATTTTATCTTGTACCAACCTTGGAATTATTTGATTGATCATTTTAGCTAAATTCATCAATTCTGATTTTTGTCTATAACAAACTATGATCTTGGCGTCATAACCTTGTTTTATTGTTTCATAACAAGAAACTGCAGAAATTTCATCGTATATTGCACAAATTGTTTTCTGATTTTGTGATTGATATGGAATGCCTCCCTTACCTTTGTCTAAGAAAATACAGATGTATGCATTATTTTTTGTTAAATATGTATACAGCAATTTATCATAATTTTCTTCAGTTCCAGGATGAGCTCCAAGTTTTGATTTCTTATCTATTATGCTTGATGTTGCAGCAATTTCAACATCCTTTGTGACAAATCCTCTTGATGAACCTTCAACTCTTACTAGGAATTTTTCACCCTTTAGGAGTAGATTTCCACCTATAGATGTAATCTCTGATACAATTCCTTGAAAATCATTTTTCGTATGCCTGGCAATTGCAATTTTTTCAATTCCAAAAAGTAAATTGATTGCAGATGATGCAAATACGGGATCATTTGCTTCAACTAAGATTACATCTCCATCACGTTTTACTGATTTGAATTGTTGATTCTTTACCTTGAGAATTTTTTTGATGTTTATAATTAACTGCGGAATTTTATTTTTTGCAAATATAGTTGGAAAAACCACAACATACGACATTTCATTCATATTTTCTATTTTGAAATCTACTTGTTTATAATTTAGGATAAAACGTCGGGTAATCAATATAAAACAAATACTTGAGGTGAATATATGACAAAATTCACACAAGAACAAGTTGATGATCTTAATTCAAGAATAAAGACTACTGAAGAGGCACTTCAATGGACCTCAGATAATTTACATCCTAAAGTTGCTAAAGCATCAAGCTTTGGGGCCGAAGACACAGTAATTATGGATATCATGATAAAAATTAATCCAAAATTTAGATTCTTTACCCTAGACACCGGAAGACTGCCACAGGAAACTTATGACATTATGGATGTTGTAAGAAAAAAATACAACGTTTCAATTGAAGTGCTGTTTCCTGATGCCAAAGAAGTTGAAGACATGGTTAGAAAAAAAGGCGTTAATCTCTTCTATGAAAGTGTGGAGAACAGAAAACTGTGTTGTGAAATTCGTAAAGTGCATCCAATGAATAAGATGTTGAGTACTCTGGATGGTTGGATTACCGGATTAAGACGTGATCAAACCAAAAATCGAGAAAATGCAACAATCTTCCAACTAGATCAAGGCCATGGTGGAATTCTAAAGATTAATCCAATCATTGGTTGGACTTGGGATCAAGTTCAAGAATATATCAAAAAGAACAACCTGCCATACAACAGTCTTCTTGACAAAGGTTACCCAAGTATTGGCTGTGAGCCTTGTTCAAGACCCATAAAACCTGGAGAGGATCCCCGAGCAGGAAGATGGTGGTGGGAACAAGATGGAAACAAAGAGTGTGGAATTCATATAGACCATAAATAGAGAACCTGCATGTCAGAAAATGACTCAATTAAACCGCATGGTGGCGTACTAGTTAACCGAATTACCAAAGTTGATCCATCCGGATTGCTCTCAATCCAAATCAGTGAAGACCTAGCAAATGACGTTGAAAATATAGCTGACGGAATTTTTAGCCCTCTAGAAGGATTTTTGGGTAAAGAAGACTTTGAAAGCGTTGTTTCACGGGGAAGACTATCAAATGGTTTGGCATGGACAATTCCAATTGTACTTGATGTTGATGAATCCACGGCATCTAAAATGAAAGATGCCGGTGATGCATTATTGCAAAATCCTCAAGGTCTTGGCGTTGCAGTGTTACACGTTGATGAGACTTTTTGTTTTGATAAAGAAAAGACCGCACAGGGAGTCTATGGAACAACCGACTCGTCCCATCCAGGCGTTGCAAAGACAATGTCAATGAAGGATTATCTAGTTGGTGGTAAGATTGACTATATTCAAAGACCAGAAGATTCAGAAATCAGAAAATATAGGCTTGCACCTAAACAAACTCGAGAAGCATTCGCACAAGCAGGATGGAAGACAATATGCGCATTCCAGACACGAAATCCTCCGCATGTTGCACATGAAATGCTACAAAAAACATCAATTACAACACGTGATGGGGTATTTGTCAATCCAATCATTGGAAAGAAAAAGTCTGGTGACTTTGTTGATGATGTTATTGTAAAGTGCTATGAAACTATGATAAAGCTGTACTATCCAGAAAATAGATGCAAACTCGGAACATTGCACACCGAGATGAAGTATGCTGGTCCAAAAGAAGCAATACACCATGCAATCATGAGACAAAATTATGGATGCACGCATATCATTATTGGTAGAGATCATGCAGGTGTTGGAAAATTCTATGATCCATTTGCGGCACAAAAAATATTTGATGATTATCCGGAGTTAGATATTTCTCCTGTATTTTTCCCAGCATTTTTCTATTGTAAACAGTGTCTTACGTATACGACTCCAAAAGCGTGTCCACATGATGATGATGCAAAAGAACAGATTAGCGGAACTAAACTTAGGGAGATGATTCAAAATGATCAAGCACCATCCGAATTTATCCTAAGACCAGAAGTTGCAAAAGTAATTTTAGACACTCCAAAACCTTTTGTTGACTAGATATTTATTAAATCAAATTTGCTTTAGCTTGTGAAATGCCTATTAACAATAGTTTTGTTTGCAGGATTTTTTGTCTCTCCTGCGTTTGCTCAAGATGCAATAAATCCCTCATTAATTATTGATACAATAGAAATTCCTGCAGAAGAATTCAACAGAATCCTACGAGATGCGCCAATAGTAAAGCTTGATGATGCCCATGCTGTTAGCTGGCAAGTTACAATTGACAACAACCTGCTTTATGCAAATCCAAATGGCGATGCCGTCTTTAGGGTATATGATCAAGAATCCATTGACGAATTTATTGAAATTGGAATGGGTTCACAGCCTGATAACAAATTTTGGGTTGCAGTTCAAACACCAAAGGAAGGATACATTGTAATTCACAGAGACTTTGATAGAGGCTGGTATCCCCAAGCAAAATCTATTGTTTCTTACACTGACAGAGCTGGGCTAACTGTCAATAATGGTGCAAGAATTGTAGTTACCAATCTGGATATTGGCGTATTTGCAGTTGATTCCTATTCCACTCATGGGTTGGGAGCCTCTACTGATCCCCCGGCAGTAAATTCTGGAAGCATGATTGTAGAATTTTTATCAGGTGATCCCTCAAAGAACATCTATTCTCTATATCCGTTTTATATTGCCGCAGCTGTTGGTGCTCTGGTTGGAATATTATTTCTGACTAAGAAGCGTTCTTAGTTTTGTAATATTTGCAATTTTTCCTAATCTTACATACATCACACATTGGTGAAATTGGCTTGCAGATATTTTGACCATACATAACAAAAGTATCATTAATGTCAAGCCAAAATTCTTTCTTAATCTTCCTCATTAATTCTTGTTCGGTTTCTTCTGGATTTTTTGTATCTACTAATCCCAGTCTATTTGAGATTCTATGAACATGAATATCAACTGGGATTGCAGGTTTCTCAAACGCATAAACCAAAACACAATTAGCAGTTTTTCTACCAACGCCTGGTAGCTGGACTAGGGTTTCTAAATCACACGGGACTTTGCCTTTGTATTTTGAATCAATTATCTTTGCAACTTCGATAATCCTTTTCGATTTTACATGATAAAACCCAATTGATTTTATTATTTTCTCTATGTCTTTTAGTTTGGCATTTGCAAGCTGTTTTGGATTTTTATATTTTGAAAATAACACCTTGACTACTTTGGTTGTACTTTCATCTTTGGTTCTTGCAGAAAGTATGGTTCCAATAAGAATGCTAAATGGGCCTCCTGTCTCAGCTTCATGAAGCTCTCTTAGTGCTGTCATCCTGGGTGGTTTTATAGAATTCATAGTATCCATCATTCCGCGAAGAATTTTTTTCATTTCCATCTGAAAAACTGCGTACAAGTATTATAACTGTAATAACCAAGGATTCTCATTGGATCTAACAAGAGAAGAAGAATCTGCACTAAAGGGGGATCAGGGAGAAACCATGGAGATGGCATACAGAATTCTAGTTGCAACAGGCCAAGCAACTGATGCTGAGAGACTGGTGCCCATAGAATGGGCTCATCTTTCTGGTGTAAACTATAATACTATTGGAGATGCAGGCGAAGAGTTTCTTTCTGGCCTTAGTAAAAATGCTCGAGTTAAAGTCAAAACAACCCTTAATCCAATGGGGTTTGATGCTGATAATGTGTCAAATTATGGATTGGATGAAAATTTTATCTCAAAACAGCTGTCGATTAGAAATTCATATGAAACCATGGGAGTTACTCCTTCATTTTCATGCATTCCTTACGAAATTTTTGATATTCCAAAAGATGGAACACAGGTTGCATTTGCCGAAAGTAATGCAGCTATTCACGCAAATTCGTATGACAGTCTAAAGACAAACAAAGAAAGTTCGTTTAGTGCACTAGCTAGTGCAATTACTGGAAAAAGTCCCTACTCTTCATTGCGAAAGGAAGACACTCCAAACGTAACTATTAGAATGAAGGTAAAAAATCCAAACGAACTGACATATGGAATGCTTGGATTTTTTGCTGGAAAAGTTGGCGACACTTCTGTAAACATCTCGGGTCTTGCAGAGATGGATAGACGGCAATGCAAAGCTATGTGTGGAGGAATGGGAACATCTGGTACCTGCGCAAAATTTCTTTTTGGAGAAGGGGATTCTGACTGTGAAAAAGTAGATTTTGATGACAAAGAAATGCAAACTGTTCATGACGAACTAAATACTGCTGAGAAAGGCGATTTGATTACGCTTGGCAGCCCTCAATTGGGGTTAGAAGAGATCTCTGATCTCGCTGGTAAACTAAAGGGCCGTTCTTTCAAAAAGAGATGTATGGTATTCTGCCCTAGAACCGTAAAAGAACAAGCAAGAAGAATTGGATATGCAAATGAACTTGAACATGCAGGCTGCGAAATTCTCTCTGATTGCTGTGCGTGTCTAACTCCTTTGATAGACAAAGGTGACGTTGATGCAGTAACCACAAACAGCATCAAGGGCGCATTTTATCTTAAAAATTCTAATGGTGTAGACGTAAATCTAAAATCACTGTCACAAATTGTTGAAGACGAGACAAAATGAAAAAAATTCTGGTTTCAGGAAAAGTTGAAGGAATTGTTTTAAAATCAAATAAACCGATTAATTTTCTAGGCACAGTGGATAAAAAAACTGGAATTATCAGCGACAAGAACCATGATTTGTTTGAAAAACCCATCAAAGACGTAATTCTTGTATTTCCTTCAGGTGTTGGTAGCAGCGTTGGCGCATATACAATTTATTCAATCAAATCAAACAATGTTGCGCCTCTTGCAATGATCTGCCAAAAAGCCGATCTTACAGTAGCCACCGGATGTGCATTAGCAAATATTCCGTTAGTTACAGTTACTGATGAAGAATTCTCCTCTATTGATAATGGAATGAAACTTTCACTTGATACAGGCTTGTCTGACCCAATTATTCAGTAAACTCTTCCTTTTGCGCATCTCCGAGACCTATCTCTTTAATCTGACTTTTTCCAGCAGGTAAAACACGAACAAAATCATCAATACTAATTTTTTTTGTAATCTCTTCTTCTAATCTGGAAAATTCAATTCTGATTTTCTTGGCAGCATCAACCATCTCTAAACCATGTGGTTCAATTACTGCAAAACAGATGGAATTTTTCTTTATTGTTTTTGGCGGACCGCATGTCAAAGCGTATCCGCCTTCTTGAGAAATTATTCCTACGGATAATCTAAGAGTTTCTGATTTGATAAAATTTCTTTGTCCATGAATTGTAAAAGATCCCTTTGGCAAAAATTCTCCACTAGGTGCTGATTTCTTCACTTGATCAGGATTTACCCAGTATGCGCTGACTCCATACATTCCTTCTCTCCATGCGCGACTAAAACAAACCGTAGCATGTGCAACCTCATTCATACTTCCATCAGGCGCATTTTGCGCGTCTTTTAAAATAAAAAATGGCGATCCAAAGATATCGCCATGAAATATCTTGTCATTTTTTCCTAAATGCTTTCTAACCACTGCTGAATTTGACGCTGCGTCTCTTCCGCCAATTGTAAGCAAACCATCAGATGTGTGGAACCATCTGTATCTCTCATACCAGTTTTTCTTTCTTATTTCTGAAACCAGTATTGCGTCTTTTTCAGACTCGGTTTTGTTTTGTACTTTTTCTAGCTTTTTTTCTGTTTTTGACTTGATCTCCTCGATTGAACCTATTGCACTTGATTGTTTTTTTGCTTTATCAAATAGTACGGATGCGATTGACTGGAGGGAGGCTTTGGTGTTTATCTTTATTTTTTCGTCTTGAATAGCAATGAGTGAAATTCCCTTTTCGTTAACCAGTCTTGTGCTCTGCTTTGTCAAAATTTCCTGTGCAGAGGCATCTTCGATTGACGTAATTCCTTTTGAAGCCATCTCAAAAAGAGAATTTGCAACAGCTGTAATGCTTTTTGATTTTTCTTTTACTGTCTCAATTGCTTTTTCTTGTTCAGAAATTTGTGTTTGTAGCTCTTTGATTTTTTTATCTGAACTGCCTGATTGAATTAATCTCCCTTTCTCCACTAAACTTCCTGTAAAGACTGTATCCAACCCTTTGATGAAGCTATCTGCTTTTGTTATCTCTCCTTTTGGCTCTCCTAGCGGTATTGGAAGAACTTCAGTTTTTTCATCTCTTACTATCACTGCTTCATGCTTTCCCGTTATGACATCTGCAACAATCTTTTTTGTGGTATCAAAAAGATTTCTTGTTTCCTCGTTGGTTAATTGACTTCCAATTTTCTTTGAATCAATGCTTGCAATTTCAAAAATACCTTCGACATATTTTTTTGGGAGACCCAAAGTCCGTCCCACCCATTTTGCAGAAACTAGATCTGTTGTTTTAAGATCTTCAAAATCTGATTCTGATATATTAAAAATATCTAATCCGCTCTCTGGAGGTTGTGCGTATTCTAATCCGACACTTAGCTTTCTATGTCTCACGTCTATGGAGTGTTGTAATGCAAGAATCTTCATGTCGTTGTTACATAGTAAAATATTGCCATCTCCAAAAAACTCACCTACTAAAACAAACTCTTTTCCAAATCCTTCAAAGGTAAAATATGCGATTCTCTCCGCACCAATCTGTTCAATTTTTTTTAACTTTAACCTGAGAAGATCACTTCGTAACCTCTTGAGTAGTCTGTTTGGTTCCATTTGATCAATTTTTACTGAAGTAAGCCAAACACCGGATGTTGATATCATCATAAAGAGATCGCTTTTTTCAGTATGATGAAGCTTGAAGAGAACACTGTCTTTTGTAATCCCATAGATGTTGCTAACATAGTAGTCTTGAACTTGTTTTGATATTTGGTCTACCAAATACCGTAATTCAATTCCCGCTAGAGTCATAACACTGTATTTTGTGTCTAAAATTATACTCTTGCTATCATGTGCTTAGTCCCTGACCAAAGATATTAAACATGGTTTGCTTGAGACACGCTAGAAATTTACTTGGCAAAATTCAAAAAGAAAAAATCTAAACCTACCCCTGAATCAGACGGTTCAAAAACGGAATTGGTAAAAGAAGAATCTATTGAGACCCCTGAAACAGAAAAAACTGAACCTGTACCTGAAACGCCCTCCTCTGATCCAGATGTTAGTGAAGCTGATAAAAGTGAAAAAGATAGAAAGCTAAACAAATTATTTTGGATGCGAGTGAGTTTAGCCATCATAGCTGGTACTGCAGCAACTTTCATCTTTGAAGACATAGAAGGTGAAGATAGAAGATGGGCATCAATTGGATTTATGATAATAATATTTTTTGGAACAATCATAGTTGCAAAGGGAATGAAAATGCAGTTGCCATCCTCAGATAGAAAGAAACTTGTTACACAGGGAATTGGAAGTTATGTCTTTCTGTACCTGTTCATTTGGATTTTAACATATACACTGGTTAATTCAGGAAATGTCTCAACTGGAATACCGACACCATTCTCTTAATTCTAATCAGGTACGATTGTAAATGTGGAATTATAAAACTCCGGGAATTCCTGATGAATATTTTGAACGGACAGAAAATGTCCCAATTACAAAAGAGGAAGTAAGAGTTATTCAAATTAGTAAAGCAAGACTGAAGCCAGGACAAACTGTTTATGATATTGGATGTGGAAGCGGTTCAATTTCAATCGAGGCAGCATTCCAAGTCGAATCATCTGGTAAAGTTTTGGCAGTTGATTATGATGAACATGCTATAGAATTAACTAAAAAGAATCTATACAAGTTTGATCTTTCAAACGTTTCTGTAATTTCTGGTAATGCTAAAGAAAAGATATCAGAACTTGAAGAAGCAGATGCGATATTCATTGGAGGAACCGGTGGTGATACTAGGGAAATAGTTGAGCTTTCTCAGAACAAGCTAAAATCTGGAGGCAGGATTGTAATTGGCATAATACTAATTGAAACACTTTATTCAGTATTGCAAATTCTAGATAAATTACAGTTCGAGTCAGTTGACATCACTCAAGTAACCATCTCTAAGAGTAGAAAGACTAGCACAGGAACTATGATGCTTGCAAGAAATCCAGTAACTATCATTTCTGCCACTAGAGTCTAATCTAGATTTTTAATTGGGAATAAATTCATATTTTTCATGCCTGGCTTGATTGGAATTGGAGTAGGTCCTGGGGATCCAGATCTGCTTACAGTCAAGGCTGTAAAAGCAATTCAAAATGCAGACATCATTATGTGCCCTGCTTCCAAAGAAGACAGACCTAGCATTGCATTATCAGTCGTATCATCCTTGATTGATAAATCAAAAAATCAGGATATTGTAAAACTAATCTTTCCAATGACAAAAGACAAAGATATTCTAGAACAAACATGGAAGAGAAACGCAAAGATAATGGCTGAAAAAGTTTTATCAGGAAAAAATGTTGTCTATCTTACCATAGGTGATCCTTATTTGTATAGTACATGGATCTATATGCACAAAGATCTTGTAGAAAATTATCCAGACATGGAAATTAATGTAATTCCAGGAATTGTTTCCATGTTTACGTTTGCTTCAAAAGTTGGTGTAAGTATTGCCGAGGGTGCAGAAAAAGTGGCAATCATTCCCTCATGCTACGATCTATCCAGTGTTAAAGAGATTGCAAAAAATTCCGAAACGATGGTCTTTCTTAAAGATGGAAGATATTTTGACAAAGTTATTGATGTCTTAAAGGAATCTGGATTTCCTGATGACTCTATTTTTGCCATTGGTCAAGATCTTGGAACAGAAAATGAAATTATTCGAAAATTAACTTTGGGTGAGGCAAATGATGGAACATTAACTACAAAATATTTCTCAATCTTGGTGGTCAAACGTGTCTGACGTATTCTTTGTTGGATGCGGTCCTGGAGATCCTGAATTAATTACAATTAAAGCTAAAAAATTAATTCAAAAAGCAGATGTTGTAGTTTATTCCGGTTCTTTAATTCCCAAACCAATTTTGAAGCTTTGTAAAAAAGGAAAACTTTATGACGCTGCAAAATTAGTTAGAGAGGAAATCTTTGATTTGCTGTACAAGAATGCAAAAAAAGACAAGCTAGTGGTAAGACTACATGATGGTGATCCATCAATTTATGGTGCCATCAAAGAACAGATTGATAATCTTGAGAAAAAAGGAATCAAATCTACTGTTGTTCCTGGAATTACGGCATTTTTGGCATCAGCTGCTGCACTTGGGACACAGTTAACATTGCCCGGTGTTACTCAAACGATTATTGTAACTAGAGCAGAATCCCGCACTAAGGTTCCAAAGAGAGAGAAAATTTCTGAACTTGCAAAACACAGGGCAACACTAATCTTCTATCTTAGCATACATCTGCTTTCAAAATTAGTTACAGAATCAATTGCAGGCGGATACAAAAAATCAACGCCGGTGGCCGTAGTTTATCGGGCCAGTTGGAAAGACCAAAAAATTATCAAGGGGACACTTGGTGATATTGCAAAAAAAATCAAGGATGAAAGAATTACTAGAACTGCTATTGTCATTATTAGTGATGTTATCCAACCAAAAACATATGAATATTCCAAATTATACGACAAAAACTTTAGTCATGGTTATAGAAAAATAAAAAAAGAAAAAATAAACTAGTTTTTTTAATTGACCTGTATCTGATTGACCTGACATGTGGTTGTATTGTCATTATCTTTCAAAATATTGATGTGCGTGGACGTGACTTAGCTTAGTTTGGCGTCATTATTGTAATCCCCGTAATCACATTTGCAGCAGACCTGCTAGACATTAACGAATCTCTGACTGTAACGTTTGGATATTATTATGGAGTTCTTCTGCATCTTTTGATTCTGGCCGCTATCAGCCTTGCAATAATTATGCCAATCAGGTTTTCAGTCAAGTGTGTCAATTATCTGATTCACAAAAGGGCAAAACATGACATTGTGTTTGACGTCTCAAATGAATCCAAGCTGCATATTGGCGGCCATTTGATACTCGATGTGATGTTATCTGACACAAACAAAGTTTAGTTACAATTGCCAGTCCAAGTCATGGGAATTGGTATCTGCTGACAAATCCGTCCCAGAACTTAATCTCCCAATCTTATTCACTTTTCTTGCCCCTTTGATGATTGTATCTGTTATAATGGCCAAATTTACTTGTGTATAAGACCAGATATTTTTGAAATTAAAGAATTCAAAATAAGCAATTTAGGCCCTATAATCTAGAAAATTTATTAAAAAATTAATAACTGCTAATTTTTCCATCTAATCAAATGACTCTTGAGCCTAGGAATGACAACCCACAAATTTCAATTATTATTCCTACCTATAACGAATCACAGAACATACTAAATGTACTAAAATCTATTGGGGATATCATTCCAAAAAGTAGCTTCACTGAAGCAATAGTAGTTGATGATAATTCTCCTGATGGTACAGGCAAGATCGTTGAAGATTACTTGAAAAATGTTAAAAAAATTGCAGGCTATACAATAGATATTGTTCATAGAACAACTAAAAATGGACTAAGTTCAGCAATACTAAGTGGAATACAACGTGCAACCGGTGATACTATTGTTGTAATGGACAGTGATCTTTCCCATCCACCACAAATTATCCCAAAAATGATTGATGCATTAAAGAAGTATCAATGTGATATGGTAGTGGCATCTAGGTACATTACCGGTGGTCAAATAAATGGATGGAATAAGAAACGTAAATTACTAAGTAAAATTGCAACTTTGATTGCAAAAAAAGGTCTTGGTGTTAAAACAAATGATCCAATGTCGGGATTTTTTGCATTTAGAAAGGGAATACTAAAAGGATTAAATTTTGACGCAATAGGCTTCAAAATACTTTTAGAGATTTTAGTTAAGAAAAGAGGGCTTAGTGTTAAAGAAATACCTTACACATTTCAAAACAGAACATTTGGTTCAAGCAAATTAGATTTTTCTACAATACTTGATTATTTTAAATCTGTCTGGAAGTTATACCGTTTTGGAAAGTCTAAGGAACATGCAGAAAAAAGAAATTCCGTAAAGTTTTTCTCAAAAGCAGGTAGGTTTTATACAGTTGGTGCAATAGGATTTGCAATCAATTATCTCATATCATTGATGTTCTCAGGCGGCATCGCAGAAATTTGGTATCTGCATGCAAATATCCTAGGAATTACTGCTTCAATGACATCAAACTTTGTTTTAAACAAATGGTGGACATTTGGCGATAGAAACTTTTCATTCAAAAAAACACTTTCACAGTATTCAAAATTCATTATGTTTAGTTCATTTGGCGCACTGATTCAACTTGGCGTTGTGTTTTCATTAGTTGATAATTATAACTGGATATACACAACAGCACTTGGCGTTGGCGTTTTAACTGGAGCATTCAGTAATTTCATTTTAAATAAAAAATGGACCTTTAAAGAAAAACTTTGGCAATAAGCTGCAAAAAAAAATATCTGTTATTGTTACTGCATTCGATATTGCTTTAATCAGGCTAACACAAATGAAATGAACACTGCAGTCAGGAAAACGATGAAAATTCAGCAAAATTTTTCAATTTTAATATATATTCTAAAAATTATGATTTGACTGAACCCTACTAAGAACCTTAAAAGAACTTTAAAAAAAAAAAATTAAAAACAACGAACTATTCGTCTTTCCCACTTTACTCGAAAGTAGAAGTAGAGCTTTGAGACGAAAGTCCTGTTGATGATGGAACAGATGGGAATTTATCTCCTATCTGTTGCTCAGCTACTGCAGATGCCTCTTGTAGAATCTTTTCAGTTTCTTCGCTTGAAACGTCAGATTCCATACTAAATGAATCCCCTGCAAGAGAGTCCACCATTAGTCCATTAAGCGTCTGAGTCATTGTATTCAACTCCGAGTCTGCTTCTGGCATGAATCTTCCCAGTGATGACTTTAATCCCTTCATTGTAGACATCGCCGGTCCAATTGCTACCATTGCATCGCCAAGATCATGAATAGTTGTCAGTCTAAGTTGGACTTGTTCTAATGACATTCTTGCGTTACCGAGCATCTTTGTAACTTTACGAATTTCAGCTAATTCGTTAGACAAAACTCTACTTGTGCTAGTATCATGTTGTTGCATTGCTGTTACGACTCGTTGAAAGAGTTGGGCGTCCCTTTCGTGCAGTTTTGTTAACATAGAATCCATTTTAGATATTTGGATCTGTAGTTTGTTAACTGCAGTCTGAATTCGTGGTTTTAATGCGCCTTGAGGCTTTACTGCTTCACGGAGTTTGCCAGTTACACTTTGGGTCTCTTGTCGAGCCCAAGTTTTATCGAAGTTTGGCATGGTTGGTGTTAAGAAATTCACTCTTAATCAGAGGTGTGTATTTAGATCAACTTTAGGCTAAATTTAGCTAACAAAATCTAAATCACCTTCAACATATTGATTGCTTTATGGTAAGAATTGTTGTCTTTGACTCTGGTTTAGGTTCTTTATCTGTCATAAAACCAATACAAAAACAGATTAAATGTAATATCATTTACTTTGCTGACTCTAAAAATTTTCCGTATGGAAAAAAACCCATTAAGGAAATAAAAAATATCACACTGCAGACAATCACAGCCCTTCAAAATTTGTTTGAACCTAAATTAACCGTGGTAGGTTCAAACACGTTATCACTCACACTGGATTCACACTCGAAAAATATTATTGGTATACTCCCGCCATTAAATGAGGCAAAAAGAATAACAAAATCTAAATCTATTGCAATACTGGCTACAGAATCTATTATAAAAAGCAAATTGCTTGGTAACTATATAAAAAATTTCAAAATAAATAACGTCAAAATTATCAGAGTCAATGCATCACCGCTTGTAGAACTAGTCGAGTCTGGCAGGTTTTATTCAAATCCAAAGCTATGTAGAGATGTGATAAAGAAGACTCTGAGCCCAATATTCATTACAAACAATGTGGATGTGGCAACATTATCTAGTACGCACCTGCCGTTTCTCTTAGAATTCTTCAAAAATATTTTTCCAGACATGGCTTTCCTTGACCCTAGTGAATCATTAGCAAGAAAATTAAAGAAAAAATATTCCAATGATGCTGCAAAAAGAAATTCATTACAAATTTTTACTTCCGGACATATTCATACACTTGAAAGGAAGCTTAGACACATAGGAATTAAAAATAAAGTTTCTAAACTAACAATTGAACAATAAAAAAATCCATATAATTTTTTATGCATGTAGATGAGCTATACAATTGATTCAGTCTAGTCCAATCTCAATATTTCCTAACAGCAAGATCCAAAGCTAGGGCAGAATCGTTTTCAATTCATCTTCGATCATAAAAAGATAGCAAAAAGACCCAGCAGACAATTCATATCTGTAACAGAATTGACTCCAAAACAATCTAATTCTCTATCAAAGGAAATACAAAAACAATACAAAACTACAGAAGAAAGACTTGTATCAAAAAAGGAGAAATAGAGCGAAAAGTAGGTGTGCAGGACATCCATTTTGCCTATACACTGTAAAGACAGAATCTTGATGTTTCTGACGTACTACAGGACTACACACCAATGATGCTCGGAATGGTATTTGATCCGGGATAAATCAAGCGTGATGCGAGATATCAGGTATTGAGCCTGGCAGTAAAACAACCAAATCCCAATTCCTGCCAAAAAGCATGCACATTCAAAAAAGATTATCGACATGTAGCAATTACAAGAGTTGTCTCCCTGAATTAGTTGCAATTACTGGTGGAACAGAACAACAAATCCCAAGACCCAAGACATTTTTCGCTCTGCATTGAGAACTATGAGACACCCTCCTGGCGTTTAGAAGCACAAAAGTGATCCAAAGTGGATGGAGAGAGATGTCAATGACTAGCGGATCTGCTTTCCATATATTACAACATCCATTATAATGGATTAAAAATTTAATTTGTTTTAAAAATTATGGAAACACAATTGATTCAGCTATTATAGAATCAATTTCTGAAATCTTTATCCTACTTTGTTCCATGGAGTCTCTTTTTCTAATTGTTACAGTATCATCTTCTAAAGTCTGATGATCGACAGTTACTGCAAAGGGAACGCCAATTTCATCTAATCTGCGATATCTTCTTCCAATAGCTCCTGAATGATCCAAAAATGCATCACACTTTCTCTTGATCTGAAGGAAAATCTCATCTGTTTTCTCTTTGAGGCCGTCCTTTTTGACTAGAGACAGCATTCCGACATGAACTGGAGCAAGATATGGCTTTAGAGACAGCACTATTCGTTCGTGTTCTTTGTCATCTCTGAGGCTGTGCTCTAAAATGGTGTATAAGCTACGATCAATTCCCATAGAAATCTCAAATACATGAGGCAGAACTTTTTCATCATTATCCATTATCTCAAATTTCTCTTTACTCTGTTTTGCATGACTGGATAAATCATAGTCAGATCTATAGTTGCATGCAACTAGTTCAAGCCATCCAATCGTAGTTTCCACCTCAAAATCAAATGCACCTTCTGCATAGAATGCCTTTTCTTTATCACCTAGTCTTCTGAACCTGCTTTTTGTAATATCAATTCCTGTCTTTTCGTAAAATTCAGTTAGCATTCCCAAATAATATGCAACAAACTTGTTTGGAATAATCCCTGAATCCACTGCCTCTTTGCATGTCATAGAAACTGGCTCTGCATCTGTTTGAACTCTAATTGTAGTATTTTGAATTTCTGAGAATTTCTCCATCTCAGTTAGTTTGGCTGGATTGCAAAACACTTCAATTTCTGCCTGATAAAACTCCCTGAGACGAAGTAGACTTTGTCTTGGCGCTATCTCGTTTCTGAAGCTCTTTCCAACCTGGGCTATTCCTAAAGGAAGCTTTCCCCTCATGGTCTTGAAGAGTCTAGGAAAATCTACAAAGATTGACTGACATGTTTCAGGTCTAAGATATGCTTCTTCTTCTTCAGGACCGATACCAACCCGAAACATCATGTTGAAATTCTTTGTCTCTTCAAAATCTCCTTTACATTTTGGACACTTTATGTTATTTTGTGAGATAGCATTATCAAATTCATCCAAATCCGCACTTTCTGGAATCTCGATTTCTGCAATGTCTGCAATCGTTCTATCTGCTCTAAATGTTGAATTACATTTTGCACATTTTATTATTGGATCTGCAAAATTGCTCAAATGTCCTGATGCCTCAAAAACTGATTTAGACATTATTTGAGAACCATCAATCTCAAGCATTCCATCTCTTCTGATAAGCTCTCTTCTCCATAATTCCAGGAATTTGTTTTTTAAACTAACTCCAGATGGTCCATACTCCCAAAACCCTGCTTGTGCGTCTCCATAAACCTCACAACTGGGAAAGTAAAATCCACGCTCAAGCGCTAACTTCATGACTGCTTCATAATCCATTGTTAGGTTCCCTCAGCCATTGAATAAATTTCTACGCAAATTCCTTTGCTTTTCTGATGTTTTCAAAGTCATCTCTTTCATCATCAATTGGTGTTTCTAAAACTATTGGAATTTTTTTCTTGTTTGCAAATTTTATCACTGCTGAGATTCCTTTTTCTCCAATTCCTCCCATGCCTAAGTGATAATGTCTATCAAGATTACAACCAATTTCTCCCCTAGCATCATTTAGATGAAGTATTTTCAAGTTCTTTATCCCTACATATTTATCAAATTCATCGAAAGTTTCCTTAACTTTTTCTTCTGTTCTCAAGTCATATCCTGAAACAAATGCATGGCAAGAATCAAAACAAATACCGAATTTCTTTGCAGGTTTTAGTTGACTGAAAATTTCTCCTAACTGTCTGAACTCAGAACCAACGGAATTTTTCTGGCCAGCAGTATTTTCTAACAGAATCATTACATCATTTTTTGTTTGTCCAGCTTTTGTAAGACCTTCAACTAATCGTTTAATTCCAGCTTCATCTCCTGTTCCCAAATGGCTTCCAAGATGCGTTACAAGATATGGAATTCCTAGCTGTGCACACCTCTCAATTTCATCCATCAATGTTTTTAATGATTTTTCAAATCCATCATCCTTAGGCGTAGCAAGATTTGGCAAATATGGCATATGTGCACATGTTGCCAATCTATCAATTTTACTTGTTTTTAGTTTTGATTTAAAATTAGAAATGTCTTCTTTGGTGAGTTCTTTTGCATGCCAGCCTCTTGGATTTCTTGTAAATATCTGAAAAGCAGAACATTCTCTTTCAACTGCATTATCCACTGCCTTGTCAATTGATCCTGCTATTGAGACATGACAGCCGATCTGCATACCAGTTCAATCTCTCAAAACATAATTTAAACCAGTATCCAAATCACAAAACCAGATTTTTAAGTCAACCATGTGAATCAATATCATGCTTGCACTTGGACAAGATGAAATTGCAAAATATCCCTTCTTAGCAGATGCTGGTCAGTATCTCAAAGATAAGGGATTCACATTAGAGCAATTTGGAACGGATCCTGACCTAAAACAGCTAGTTGAGAAGGCATTTGAACGAATTCAAGTTGCAGCAGATGGAAAAATCTACAAATCTGATCTAATTGGGGATCAGGTGTCAAAAGAAGCAGTGCTTCCAAGAGAGGTTTTCTCATTTCTCTTGGCCATTATCTTGTTGAAACTAAGTGGAATGCATACTCTGATCAAGAGATTTGCACTTGCCGAAGCAAGACGCGCAGAAAAATATCTTGAAAAAGATCTGGCAAACGTTTCAAATGAGTCAAAAAAACAATTAGCAATTAGAGTAATTGATGATCTCTTTTCAGTTAAAGTTGAAAAACTTGATGAGTATTTTGTCATTTCAGTTTCTGATTATCTAAAACATTCAATTAATTTTCATGAAAGAGAATGGAAGTTAATTAATAGGCATGTGGAAAATGGACAGGTATTTCTTACTCCACATGAAACTGTCAGATTGATAAGAAAAGAATTAGGAACATACATCAATTCAAAAATTATTAATGCAAAAACCCCCGAAATGATTCCGGGGTTTGAAGATCCCGTAAACAAACTTGTTTCGTTATCAAAAAAGTTTGTAACTTTTACTGTAACTACTGGAGAATATCCACCATGCGTTAAGCATGCTATTGAAGTACTTGAAAAAGGTGAAAATTTACCTCACTCTGGAAGATTCATGCTTGCCACTTTTCTGTTATCAAAAGGTCAATCAATAGAGCAGGTTGCACCGTTGTTCAAAAATGCACCAGATTACAACGAACGAGTTACACTTTATCAACTAAACCATCTGGCTGGAACTTCTGGAAGTGGTACTCAATACTCTTGTCCTTCATGTGAAAAACTAAAAACACAAAATCTCTGTTTTGCTATACCGGAATGTGATAACATCATTAATCCCCTACAGTTTGGAAAGAAGAGAAAATAATGAAAGAAACTGATGCCAAATTCTTAGAAGATTCATTCAAAAAATACTACTTTGAACATTTTGATCTAATTCGAGTACCTGAACGTACGTCAGAAAGAGAGTTTGGTTATCAAAAATTCAATTCTGGAATGAATCGTCACATCTCAATTAAAGACGATAAGGAATTGCATCTACTGTTTATACAAAGCATCCCTTCAGATGTTTATTGCTCAAACGCTTACTATTCATTTCCAAATCTACCGATGAATGAAAAAGACTGGAAAGAAGCAGATTTGATTTTTGATATTGATGCAAAAGATCTTAATTTGTCTTGCCGAGAAAATCACACAGTATCAATATGCAATGAATGTAATGAAGTTTCAAAAAATTCTGAACGTTGTTTAAAATGTAACTCTACAAAGATAGAAAAAAAATCTTTATCTTGCAAAAATTGTATTGATTCGTCAAAAACTCAAGTCGATAATCTAAAAGATATTCTAATTAATGATCTAGCGATAGATCAAGAAAATATACATGTTTATTTTTCTGGTAATGAAGGATTTCATGTTTATGTTTATAATTCACAATTCCAACAAATTGGCTCAAGAGAAAGATCAGATCTGGCAGGTTACATTATGTTTAATGGGGCAATTCCTGAAACTTTTGGAATGAAAAAATTCAAACCTGATAAAAATTCCTTCCCAAATTTAGATGAAAAAAGCTGGAGAGGAAGATTTGCAAAAGAATTTTTTGGTTCAAAGTCTAACCGTTCTAAGGTTATTTCTAAACTTGTTAAAAATTCAACTAACGAGTATTCTTCATTCCAAAACACACTTCAAACTATGTCAGAAAAAATTGGAGTAAAAATTGATCCCAACGTAACAATGGATATTCATAGAATCTTTAGATTGCCTGGTTCTATTAACAGCAAAAGTGGGCTAACAAAAATTCATTGCAGTGATTTAACAAAGTTTGATCCATATTCTGAGGCATCTTTTCTTAGTGATGAATCAGTAGAAGTGCTTGCAAATTCTCCTATAGAATTTTCTCTTAAAAACAAAAAATTTGGTCCGTATGCCAATGAAAAAGTTACAATTCCTACATATGCTGCAGTCTATATGATCTGCAAAAAACTAGCGACAATAGCTTGATTTTGCTGGTAAGACATTAATTTACCAAATCACAATGAAATTTGATTTTGTATAGCGCCTCTACTGATAAACAAGCTCCACCCCCTGATGCCGGGAAATTCATCAGATTGGGAGTAGTTGCCATTATAGGAATTGTCATTTTTGCATTAGCAGGAAATCAAGCAGTAATTTTATCAATGAATTTTACCGAATTTGGCGATCAATTCACCAAGCCTCTCTATTACACTCTCGTATCTACTGTAATCCTTTCTGCAATCGCACTTGTACGTGTAAATATTCTTGGAAGATCCTCAATTTTCTGGTATGCAATTAGTACGCTGATTGGATTCCTCGGAAGTGGAGGACAACAATCCATCTCAAATAATATTCCAAGTTTCCGAGATTACAAACTAAGTTCTCCACAATTTGTTATCTGGCAGATCACAAAGATTCTGCTTTTTGGAGCATTCTTTGCAAATATTATGTTTGGATTTGCAGCAATGTCGTTTATTGATGGGGATACTCTTGGAATTGAAAATCTACCAACGTTATTTTCTCTACCATTTGTAACTCCTGACACTGATCCAAACTATGCATCTGAAAACGTTGTGCCAATGATCCCTGCTTTAGTGATATTACTTCCACCAGTACTTGCAGCAATTGGATTACGTTTAGTTTTGTATGTTGGAATTCACAGATTTATTCACGTTGTAACTTCCTTTATCCAAGACTCTAACGACGGAAAGCCTAGATATCTAAACTATGTTTCAACTATTGAGGGAATAGTTGGTATTGGTGTAATTTGGGTAGGACTTAATCTATTCTTTACAGATCAAATCGACTACAACACTAGATATGTGATTGGTGGCGTACTTGTCATAGGCTTTGCACTGATTGCATTTTCAGTAGTTGATAGAATTAGAGCACGTGTTCTGACTCACATGTTTAAGAGAGATGTATACATTAGAATTTTGACAATAATTGCGATTGCCATTATTGTACTAGTGGTTGTTACTGTCAACAATAGTATCGCTGATGCAAAAAAGATTGAATTTTTAGGACCTTACACAGCTCAACAAATTGGAGTCAATCGATATCTTGGTGAGTTAGGCAATGTGCAGGAAAACATCCATGATGTAGAATTAACATCAGTCTCTCCAAACAATATCGATAATTATGTGAAACAAAATAGTGATGTTTTGGATGTAATTCGAGTTTGGGATTGGGAGGCAGCTTTTGCAAAATTAAAGCCCGAGATAGGATTAATTCCATATGTTGACTTTGAAGATAATGATATTCTTCGTTTCAACGATACCCTGTATTGGACAGCCTCTATGAAGCCAATACTGCCCACGTCAGTTAGCCTTGAAAACAGATGGTATAACGAGCATCTTGTTTATACCCACGTGCCAAACGGATTCCTTACTCTTGAAGCAACTGATGGTCAGATTGTTGACAGTAGTGAATTTTTCAAACAAAGAGAAATTTACTATGGCGAAGGTGGATTATTCGAGCAAACCTGGTCTGCCTATCCCAATTCACGAGCAGTTGAAACAAGTGCCGAACTTGGAGGCGCATTTTATTCTGGTTTGGGAGGATTAGACATCTCACCACCATTAAGTTGGACTTTTGAACCAAACTTCTTACTCTCATTTCCAGCCGAATCTGTACATGTCATGAGATACAAAGATGTTCATGAAAGAATGGAAACGCTATACCCTTATTTCCTCTACGACTTGTTTGGAAAAGAGTTAGATTTACTTCCAGTTACTGATGGAGAAAAATCCTACTGGCTAATTCCATTAATTATCGGATTTGACACACATGATGTTCCATGGTCTGTTGGAAATCCTTACTTACGTCTGGTAGGCTATGCGCTTGTAGATACATACAATGGCGATATTCAACTTCTTAAGACCGGCGATGATTTCTTCTCAGAAATGTTTGCTAGTCAATACTCTGAACAATTCCAGCCAATGCCAGTTTGGTTAGAAGAACAAATCAGATATCCTGTTGAATTGTTTAATTGGAAAACGGAGATGTACAATATTTACCATGTAACTGATGTTGAGACATTTATTCAAGCAAACGAATTCTATGAAATTCCGCGAGGTCTTGACACATATTATGTTGAAGCAAAACCTCCTGGTTTCGAACAAACTGAATTTCTAGGATTATTATCATTGGAATTAAAAGGTTCTCAAGGTAGAAACCTTGCAGGATATATGATCGTTGAAAATGATCTGACTGATCTAGGAAACTTGCAGTTCTATGAAGTTCCTCTAGATTCTGCAACTAAGCTGATAGGACCTACTGCAGTTAGAGAGGCACTTGACCGAGACCCGGAATTTGCTCAACTAAATACACTCTTAAGAAACCCGAGAATTGGCGATAATATCTTGTATAGAGTAGGCGATCATGATATTTACTTTATTCCAGTGTATACTGCCGGTGCCGGCGGAGTAGTTGCTCAATTAGGCACTATTGCAGCAGTCGGTGCAGCATTTAATGGGGAATATTTTGTCGGACTCGGTGACACACAAGAAAAAGCATTTGAAGCATATTTGAAGAAAGTCTCAGGTGTAGCGCCAACTGCAACTACTGTAGATGATGATTATGTTGAATTGGAAAAAGATGACAGAATCAATGTTATAAAATCAATATTCCAACAAAATGATATTACTATTGATGAACCCACAACCGTTCAGGCTCCATTATCATTTAGTGAAGGACAGCTATTCTTCTTTACTGAAAGCGATCGTACAGATACTGAAGAATTTCTATCCAAATTCATTGATGACTTTGTAAAACCACGCAGTGATAGAGTATTCATGTGGCAAGAAGAAGCTAATCTCCATATTGGTACAATATTTGTCAAAGATGGGATACCTGAGATGCATTATATCTCAATTGAGGTAGGCAACTAATTGCTTCTTGTTGTTGATAACGGTTCCATCTATACAAAAAATTTAAATGATTTTCTAAATGAGAAAAACATCTTGTTTGTAAAACAGACTCCTCATCTTTTAGATTTGAATTCACTTGGAAACTACAATTCTATAATTCTATCTGGACGAAGAAAAAACGAAAAAAAAATCAATGAAATTAACTCCAAGATTATTAATTATTCAATCAAACACAACGTGAAATTACTTGGAATTTGTTATGGGGCAGAAATTCTATCTCTTACCTTGGGAGGAACAATTAGAAAAACTACACTTCACAAAGGCAGTGAAACCATCAATATAACCAAAGAAAATCCGATTTCTGGTAATTCTTTAGACGTTTTCGAAAGTCATGGATTTGAGATATCTAAACTGCCTAGTGTATTGATTCCGGTTGCAGAATCCAAGAATTGTAAATATGAAATTATTCAATATGAAAAAAAGCCAATTTTTGGAACTCAATTTCATCCAGAAATGAGCCAGGATGGCCGTCATTTAATTGAAAAATTCTGTTCTCTTTGATTGATTTTAATAACTCTCAAAATTTCTTTTGTTCATGGAACAAGAAGATCATGAATTACTTTTACCGCTTGTTGATGAAGAAAATACCTGCCTCCCATTACCAATCAATGTAGTTTCAAAATATTGGAATATCGAATTATCCATGGCCGAAGCCACAGAAACTGCAAAAAAATATTCAGGATTTAATGGAAGTGTTCTCATTGAGGGAATAGAATCTGCAGAAAGACACGGGCTGACATGCAAAATAGTTAATTCGTCTTTATCTGAACTAAAAAAAATAATTGATGCTGGAATGCCTCCAATTGTTATTCTTCCAGGAATTCCTGAAATTACACAACATGCATCTGTCATAACAGGATATGATGGTGTAGAGAAAACAATTCTTCATTATATTCAAAAAGGTACCCAAGAAGGAGAACAACAAGAAGGAGCTATACCACAAGTTATCTTTGACAAGGAATGGTCTGAAGAAGGAAGATTGTTGATAATATTGGCACCTTCTGATATTTTATCTTCCATACAACTTGAAAATGATTCTAGTAACAAATCAAATAGACTCTGTTTTGCTTCTGAAAGATACAATATCTTAAAGAATTCTTCTGATGCACTGAAATCATTAAAACAAGCCATAGAGCTTGATCCAACCAACTCAACTGCTTTGCATTTATTGGGTACTGTGATGAATGAACAAAACTCTTCTGAATGTGTCAAGTTTTATGAACGGTGTCTAGAAACCAACAATAGATCATATCTGACTTACAATGGTCTGGGAAATTTTTATCTCAAAACAAATCAATTTGCAAAGGCAGAAGATTACTATACTAAAGCTATTGATATTGATCCAAAACGATCTGCTAAAATTTACAAAAACCGTGCTTATCTTAGAGACAAGCAAAACAAAAATTCTGATGCAAAAGAAGATTTGAAAAATTATTTGAAATATTTTCCCAAAGCTCCAGATAGAGGAGTAATAGAGCAAGCCATTAGAGAATTATAATGCGGAGTGCGGGATTTAGGCTCTACATGTAACCATTGTGATGCTGTCTCGACGTAAAAGTATCTTGTCGAGATTTTTGTTATTCATCATCATCATCATCAGGTATGAATTCTTCTATCAATGTTATGTCGTTTTCTGGCAGTATTTCTGGAAGTTGTACAGGTCTGTTGTCATGATCCAGTATGTTTATTGTCTGTCTGCTGCCTGTATCTAATTCAGATATTATTACCATGTCTGCATCAGAGTATTTTCTGACGGGTTTTCTATTCTGATCAAAATATGACACTAATTTCATCTTGTTTTTCATCACTAGTTACCTCCATATGTTCCAAATATTCTCTCATAGTGCTGCCTGAATTCTTTCAGAAGACAGTCATTTACCTCAGTTAACCTATTTCCCAACCTGTAAGAGAATATTCTCGTCTTGCCATTGGATTTTCTCCAAATCTTCAAAATTATCTCCAATGTTTTGCTTGAATGCTTCTAGTGACTTTTTAAATGTGTCATCGCTGTATAATGCAAATGTGGAATAGTGATGATTTTGTGCTCTCTCTACTAGACTGCTTAAACTAGATGTCCTATGATGTCCAAATACCTTGGTGTGATCAATTCTCATACCTGATTTTTGAATATGGTGTTTTAACTCATAAAATTCAAACAAACGATTCTCAATGTTGGCAAATAATGGAAAGTGCTGTCCCCAGACGTTTCTAGAGTTTTGATTTTGTAATCGCGTGTAAATGAACGCTTTTCCATCATCTTTGAGGCATCCAAACAATTCTCCCAAAAACCTTTGAATGTCAAAATGATGTATGGCATTAAACGTGACAATACAATCCATTGAATCATTTTCCAAAGGTAATTTGTTGGCATTACCTGGCCTGACACAAAAATTTAGGGTATTGTTTTCTTTCAAATATTCTTTCAAATGCAAAAGCATGTTTTCGTTGGAGTCAATACAATGAAGGTAACATTTTTCTCCCAAACATTTTAAAAGTTCCAGCGAATATCTTCCATCGCCACAACCAACATCGGCCATAGTGATTTCTGATTTTTCATCTAGTTGGTTTTTTATGTGCAGTATAGGTCCCAAGTCAGTCGTTCTTAGGTGTCTGTATTTTGATGCAATTTCTGAAAAATGTTTGAGGCCATCATTTGCACTAACTGCAATTTCTCTATTCCGTGTCACAAAGAAAACCCCCATGTGAGAGTAACAACTGAAACAATACTGAAAAGACAAAATGAGTAACATGCCAATCTGTGCCTTGATTTCATTTATACAACCACCCCTTCTTTAATTACAGTCTTGCACAAACTCATCATGCAACTATGACAAAGATATTCACTTGATGTATTCTTGCAACCGCAATCACAGGCACACGTATAATCATTCATGAGTTGAGCCTAGAAGAACTCGAGGCCGTTGGGCTCTGAATTGAACTGAATTCCAAAAAATCATTCTGTTATCATTATATCTGTCTGTCCTATAAAGGAGATGTACATCAAGGCATCACTGTATAACGTGTTTGCAAGCGTATGAAGACAAATCAATCTTTGCCGGTGAACTGTAGAAAAGATTGTTCAGTTATACAACGCAGCAGACACGCCCTAATTGTAATGCGGAGTGCGGGATTTGAACCCGCGGCCTTCAGCTTGGGAAGCTGACGTCATACCAGGCTAAACTAACTCCGCCTAAGACATATACAATAACTATGATTAAATATCTTGATTAGAAAAATTATATATGGATGCAAGGTGTCCTGAATGCGAAAAAGTTGCAATTTTAGACGATAACGTAACTAAAGTAAAATGTCCACACTGTAACTTTGAAGCAGATTATGATACTTATCTTGAAATCATGAAAGACCAAGCGATCAACATGTCTTCTGATTATATTCCAGATAGACCGGGATTGTAACTACCAATAATTTCCTTTATCTGAGCAATCTAAATGAGATCCACAATTGGGGCAAAACATATGACATGCTTGCATATCCACCATTTTGTTATCACATTTTGGACATCTGATGTCTTTTCCCATGCCTATCTTTGTTAATCTTGATTTAAAAATAATGTCCAAAGGTTAATTAGTCGTCCAATTTTTTTTTGGAATACTTGGCAAACTTCAAACTTACCATTTCAGACATTAAGGGAAAATCTGTTTCAAAAGAACTCAAAGACAGTGATGCAAATCCATTATTGGGACTACAGTTAGGAAATGAAACTGATGCAACAATTGTTGGACTGAGTGGAAAATTAAAACTCACTGGTGGTAGTGACAAATCTGGCGTTCCCATGAGGAATGACATTCATGGTGCAGCAAGAAAATACGTTCTGCTTTCTAAAGGTGTAGGTTTGCAAGATGCAGAAACTGGACAAAGAGTAAGAAAATTAATGCGTGGAAATACAGTATCAGAAGAAATCTACCAGGTAAATTGCAAGTTTGATGGAGAATTACCAGTTGAAGCATCTGCTGAAGATACGGCAGAATCTACAGAAGAAAAAACTGAAGACAAAAAAGAATAACTTAACATATACCGATTTTACATTTTGACTCATGCATTGGAGAGAAACACTTCCCGATTGGTACACTAAAAAATATGGATATCAGCCATGTGTTAACATTGGAACAGCTGGTCATGTAGATCATGGAAAAACTACCCTTATTCAGGCATTAACTGGGTCATGGACAAGTGTACACAGTCAAGAATTAAGACGTGGAATTACCATTCGTGTAGGATATTCTGATGCGGCATTTTACAAATGCAAAAGTTGTGAAGAGCCTCTAGGATATTCTACAACTCCAAAATGTAATAATTGTGGAAAAGAAAGTGAATTATCTAGAGTCGTTAGTTTTGTAGATAGTCCTGGTCACGAAAGTTTGATGGCAAACATGCTTTCAGGTTCTGCACTGATGGATGGTGCGTTATTGCTTGTAGCCGCAAATGAGAAAGTTCCTAAACCACAAACCAAAGAACATCTTTTAGCATTACAAACTCTTGGAATTCAACAAATAGTTGTGGTTCAAAATAAAGTTGATCTACTTACTTACAAAGAAACCTTGGCCAACTATCGGGAAATAACTAAATTTGTTAAGGGGACTCGTGCTGCAAAAGCCCCAATAGTTCCGATCTCGGCTCAATCTTCATTAAATATTGATGCATTAATTGGTTCTATAGAATCAACAATCAAAACACCAGAGAGAGATGAAAAAACGGATACTGTTATGCATGTTTTACGCTCCTTTGATGTAAACAAACCTGGTACAAAATTAAAAAATGTCAAGGGAGGCGTCATTGGAGGAAGTTTGACTCGAGGAGTTTTTAATGTTGGTGATGAAATTGAGATTAAACCTGGCATATTAAATGAGAAAAAAAAATCCTACGAGCCTTTACAAACAGAGATTATCTCACTAGGAACCGCTGCAGGAATTGTCGAGTCTGTAAAACCAGGCGGTTTGGTTGCTATTGGAACAAAATTAGATCCTGCTATGACCCGAAGTGATTCCTTTATTGGTTCAGTTATTGGAAAGCCTGGAACACTTCCTGAAAATTCTACTCAATTAAAACTGGAAGTTAGTTTATTTGATTCAGCAGTAGGTACGACTGAGGACATCAAAGTGCAACCAATTCGTTCTGGAGAATCACTTCGACTAAATATTGGCACGGCCCCTGTATTGGGAACTGTTACAAAAATCAAATCAAAAAATGTAGAAATTGACCTTAGGAGACCTGCATGCATTTTTGAAGGTGGAAACGTAGCAATCAGTAGAAGAATTGCTGAAAGATGGAGACTAATTGGTGCGGGAGTAATTGGTTGAAGTAATTTGTGATACGAATTTCCTAATTCATCTAGCTACTAAAAGAATCAAGAATATTGATAATTTGGATGTTGAAATTGGGCAGATCACTTTTGCTGTGCCTCAAGTCGTAAAAAATGAATTAGATAAATTAGCAAAAAATCCAGAAAAAAGTCAGGATATCCAATCAACCCTTGATTACATAAAAAATCTCAAGACGCTTCCCATTACTGGTACATTTGCTGACAAGGAATTACTTGACTATGTTTCAACCAACAAAGCCATTATTGCCACAATGGATAAAGAACTCAAAAAACAAATCAAAAACAACGGAAGTTCTATAATGTCTTTTTCAAATGATAAGATAGTTTTAGAATCCTAGAAAAATTTAACTTTGAGCATTTCCAAATTCTGATATGGATGGTTTGACATTAGAAAGTAAAGCATTTGATAATGGAGGGGTGATTCCTAAAAAATATGGTTACAAAAACGGAAACATCAGTCCTCCTTTGGAGATCAAAGGCGTTCCTGAAAACACGTTATCTTTAGCTCTCATAATGGATGATCCTGATGCAATGGGTGCTGTCGGAAAAGTTTGGGTTCACTGGGTGTTGTGGAATATTGAACCTGATGCTCTGGAAATAAATGAGAACTCAATTCCCTCACATTGTCTTGAAGGTGAAACAGATTTTGGGGAAGTTGGCTATGGAGGCCCAGCACCACCGGATAAGGAACACACATACGTCTTCAAATTATATGCATTAGATCAGAAATTAGAAGCTGCAGGCGGCTCAACGAAAAAACAAATAGAAGAAGTCATGAAGAATCACGTTATTGCAGAAACTAGACTGGAGGGAAGATATTCGCCATGAATTCTAATTATTTTTATGATTTTTTATGCAAAGAATAATAAGCAAAGTTTTTTGAGAAAGACTGTTTGCTGAAAAATACAAAACTTGTCTCAGTTGGAAATTTTGATTTTAAATTAAGTCATCTTCTAATAATCGGAATTCTTATTTTGTCATTTAGCATTTCTTTTCTTCTTCGTTCACAAGCAGTTGATTATGGTTTTGAGTTAAATGAATTTGATCCTTTTTTCAACTATAGGGCTACTCAATATATGGTAGATAATGGGATAGGTGCATATCATGATTGGCACGATGAACTAAGCTGGTATCCAGATGGTAGGAACATATCTAGGACTTCTCAAGTGATGCTTCATCTAACAGCAGCAACTACCTATTGGTTTTTTGGTGGAGGTTTAGAGCTGTATGATTTCACCATAATATTCCCAGCAGTTTTTGGTTCTTTATCTGCAATTGTTCTTTTTGCCTTAGTTAGAGTAATTGGCGGTACAACTGCAGGTATGTTTGCTGCTTTGCTGTATTCTGTTTCTCTGCCAATATTGGTTCGCGGTCCAATTGGCTGGTTTAAATCAGAGCCCCTGGGATTGTTTTTTGGTCTTTTAGCATCCTATTTGTTACTAAGTGGCATCAATTCACAAAATAAGAAAATTGCAATTACGAAGCTTGTCGGAGCCGGAATATTTACTGCATGTTCTATTTCAGCTTGGGGCGGCAATCAATTTTTCATTGTCGTAATAGGAGTTTTCTTCATTGCCTTGCCCTTTTTGAGAAGGGATCACAAGTTTATCCTATGGGCAATTCCACTTTATACAGTAACTACACTTGTGACTGCTTTGGGATTTGAACGAGTCATATCACTTTCTTCAATAGAGGGAATTTCATTGATAGCATGTACTGGTTTTTTAGTATGCTGTATTTTTATTCGAAACAAAAGTTCAAAAAACAAAACAAGAAACTGCCTCTTATTCTTGGTCGCACTTTTGATAATCACCCCAAGCGTTTTGATAATAAATTCTGAGTATCAATTTTTGCCATCACCTAGTTACAGATATCTCAATGCTATGAATCCATTTTTAACCACATTAGATCCGCTAGTCGACTCTGTTTCTGAACATGCAACGACTACCATTCAGCAATCATTTGTATTCCACTCAGTTTTGATGATTTTTGCAGGTATTGGAATTTGGTTGATTATTAAAAATATTCAAAACAAAAATTCTAGTTTTATTAAAAATGATATGCTGGCATTCTCATTAATTTTGGGAATGATGGGAGTTTACATTAGTTCAACATTTATTAGATTGGAAGTATTTGGATCAATTTCTGTAATTCTTTTAACATCTTTGGGCTTGACCATGTTAACAAAAGAATTTTTCAGAAACAGATATGAATCTAAAAAGCCTATTGGAAAATTGATAAAAATTCCATTTGTCTCAGGAGTCATCATACTTTTGATAGGTTCTATGGTTTTTCCTGTAGGAGCAGACATATTTACTCTATCTAAGGCTCCACCTACAATTTTGAATGGTGGGACATCTCACAAAATAGCTACAAATGATTGGTTAGACACATTAGACTGGATCAAAAACAATACTCCGAAAGACGCTGTGATTGCATCGTGGTGGGATTACGGCTATTGGATTTCTACGATGAGTGAGAGAGCATCTTTAGCTGATAATTTCACAGGTAATAAACAGACTATTCAAAATATTGCTAAAATATTTTTAAACAGTCCTGATGAGGCGTGGGAATCATTACAAGAAATGCAGGCAGACTATGTTCTTATTTTTGTGGCAGCTGAAAATATACCCTTGGTTTCTACTGAGTCATTGTACACGTTAGGTGGAGGTGGAGATGAATCAAAAAAGCAATGGTTCATGAGAATTGCTGAAGAAGAATTGTCAAAATACTTGCATTCTGATGGCATTAGTGGAACTGATTATTTTTGGAATGAAACCTTGCTTGGTCAGATGTTTCCTTTCTCTCTATTAAGTTATGTAAACCCAAATGATGTATCACAGCAATATCAGGTATACATACCTGGGACAGTGGCAATATATGGTAAAGATATCAAATATCCCGCAGATGGTGATGGGCCGTTAAGATTGGTTTACGCATCTCCAAGTTTTGTTGAAGAAAAACCAGGACCGGTGATTGGAGTTTTTGTTTATGAAATAAACAAAGAATACAAGCCTGTGTCTTAATTCTGGGAATATCTCTCAGCTAATCTGTATCTCATATATTTGTCATCAGGTGAGAATTTAGCAGGATGTGCGGAGACTGTTTTTTCATCACACGCAGGACATTTTTCTTTTAATGTATAATGGTTGCACTTGATGCATCTTCTTAATTGAAATCTCATCTTAATTTTCTCTGGTTTTCTTTGATTCTTCTCTTGTAAATTTGAACGAGCCTTTTTTCTTTTCTATGTTTGACTGAATTTGTGAGATAACTGGCTTTAGAGATTTTTCAGCAGTTTTGAAATTCTCTGAGGTTATTGAAAGTCTGTATTTTGGTGCACCCAAATAAGTAATATCAACAGTAGAGTCTTTCTTTAAAACATCCAAAAGTATTTTTCTGATGATTTCCACTCCATCTGATTTATCATTTGTAATCTCCATGATTCCCCTGATCTCTACTGAGGGAAGTTTGATTTTAGAACAAATTTCTTCGATTACGGCGATAGTTTTTTTTGCAAGTCTGAGTTCTTTGACAGATTCAATACCGTTTCTTCCAATCTCTACAAATGCATCATACACTGAATCAAATTTTGAATAAATGCTATCTTCTAATTTTTCAATTTCCTCATCTGATAGTTTAGCTTTATCTTTTACATTTTGTAATATTGTTTTACCTTTTTCAAATTTTTTAACTTCTTTTAGTTTTTGTTTTCTCTGATCATTTGAGACTTGTTTCAATGACAGATCAATGTCTCCTCGCTGAGAATTTACTTTCTTTACGAGTAGAACTTTTTTCTCCCCGTCTTTAACAAATCTGTTTATTGATCTAATCCATCCTGGAGCAATTTCTGAAATATGTAAAAATCCCTGAATGTTATCGTATTCATCTAATGTCACATAAGCACCATGATCCATTACCTTAGAAACGGTTGCAAGAACAATTTCTCCTTGTTCTGGCATTTCTTGAATTTCTGTAGACATTTCTTCTAAAACTCCTAAATGTGTAAATTAATGTTTGCCGGTTAGAAATCTATTCCTTTTTTAGCTTTAATACCCTGTTGAAATGGGTGTTTGATCTCTCTCATTTCTGTAACTAGATCTGCTGCTTCAATAACTTCATTTTTGGCGTAATTTCCTGTTAAAACCAAGTCCATTCCTTGCGGTTTTGATTTTATTAATTGTAAAACATCGTTAACTGAAATCAATTCTAGGTTTACAGCATAGTTAACCTCGTCTAAAATAACAATATCATAGTTACCTGATTGGATCTTTTCATTGCTTATTCTTATTGCTTCTTTAGCAATTTTCTCATGATCCTCCTTTGGACTCTTGTCATCTATGATTCCAACAAATCCTTTACCTACAGCAATTATTTCAAATTCAGGTTCAAGCCTTTTTGATGAATCCATTTCGCCATAATGCCATGAACCCTTGATAAACTGAATCATGCAAGTCCTCTTTTCATAGCCCGTAGCACGTAATGCAATTCCTAATGCTGCAGTAGTTTTACCTTTACCCTTTCCTGTATATACAATAGTTAAACCATCTTTTTCCATAGATGATATTCAGGTGATCTCACTAAAAACATTGAGCATTCTCCAAAAATAAACCAATTTAAATAAAAAACTATTCTAATCATGCAAATTGAAAATACCAAGAATCGTAATAGCAGGCACTACAAGTGGAGTTGGAAAGACATCAATAACATGTTCCGTTATTCATGCCTTACAAAAACAAGGATATTCTATTCAACCTTTCAAAGTCGGTCCTGATTATATTGATCCTAGCTATCTATCAAGCATTTCAAAACATGAAACATACAACTTGGATGTTTGGCTAATGGGAAAAAATCAGCTTTTGAATAGTTTTATTTCAAATTCAAAATCTGATGTCTCTGTTATTGAAGGCGTAATGGGTTATTATGATGGATTTGCTGGAAATTCAAATTTTGCAAGTACTCATCATATAGCTTCTATTACAAAATCTCCCGTACTCTTAGTTTTAGATGCAAGTAAAACTGCTCGTTCCATTGCCGCAACCGCTCTGGGTTTTCAAAAATTTCATAAAAATTCCCGTATTTCTGGAATTATTCTTAATAAACTAGGTAGTAAAAAGCATGAAATCCTGTGTAGAAATGCATTAGCGAAAACAAAAATTCCAATTATTGGAATAATTCCGAAAAATCCTCTACTAAATACGAGTTCACGGCACCTAGGACTACTCTCAACATTGGAGAAGAAAACTCTAAAAAAACAAACTGAAAAAACATCAAAAATAATTTCAAAATCTTTAGATGTTGCCCAAATTATTAAAATTATAAAAAACCCAATTGATCTTCCAAAAATATCAAAACCAATTCATAAAAAATCCCAAACTACAATCGCAGTTGCTCTTGATACATCATTTAATTTCTATTACCAAGACAATCTAGAAGCGTTACGACGTGAAGGAGCTAATCTAAAATTCTTTAGTCCTGTTAAAGATAAAAAAATTCCAAAATGTGATGGACTTTACATTGGCGGAGGTTTTCCCGAAGTCCTAGGTAACCCACTTGAAAAAAATCAAACTATGAAAAAAACCATAAAGAAACTGGCCGAAGATAATTTACCAATATATGCTGAATGTGGAGGATTGATGTATCTAACGAAATCTATCTCTTATGACAACAAAAAATACAAAATGACTGGTTTTTTTGATGCGGAAACCAAAATGACAAATAAAATGCGACTAAACTACACCAAAGGCAAGATTTCTACAAACACGATCATATCAGACAAATCACATAATTTTCAAGGCCATGAATTCCATTATTCAGAACTAGATTCAGTCTCGCCTGATTCTCACTTTGCCTATAATTTAGAAATTGGTGAAGGAATCAAAAAACATCAAGACGGGATGACACAGCACAACACACTTGCGTCATATGGCCATCTTTATTTTGACAGTTCTAATTATGCCCAAATTTTTGTAAAAAATTGTTCAAAGTATTCAAGAGGATGATTCTGCTCGTATTAACTTGAAAATTGCATTAATTATGGCAGATGCTGATGAACTGCCGCCTTTTCTACCCATGTTCGTGATAAATGGTGCCCCATCCAACCTCGATAATTCATCTTTTGATTCTGAAGCACAGATAAATCCAACCGGAACTCCAATAATCAAGGCAGGCTTGGCTGCCCCTTCTTTTACCATCCGAATTATTTCCAATAGGGCAGTTGGGGCATTTCCTATGGCTGCAATCCCTCCATTAATGTCTGATATAGCTGTCCTCATAGCTACCTGAGAGCGGGTCTTTCCTTCCTTTTTTGCCAATTCCATGATTTCTGGATTTGAAATATTGCAAACTATGTTATTTCCAAAGTCCTTTGGATTTTGTTTGTTCAATCCACCAATTACCCCATTTACATCTACTACTATGCTGCAACCATTTTTCAGTGCCATCATCCCACTATCAATTGCATCTTTGTGAAAAATTATCTTATTTTTATTTGCAAAATCAAAATCTGCCGTAGAATGAATAACTCTTCTAACAATCGGCCATTCTTTTTCATTATACTGGTGAGATCCAATTTCATCTTCAATCATTTGCATGCTTGCATCTTCAATTGATTGACCTTTTTCAGTCTGCATCTTCTACCTCTTTTGCTCTTTCTATTATCAAATCAATTATTTTTTCATCTGTTCCTATATGTTTTGTAATATACGTATTTTTTAAATTGGAATCTTTTAGTGCTGGAACTAAATCGTTATTGATATCAGTTTTTACATGTGCTCCTTCATGAAGAAAATAAAACACAATTATCAGAATTTCAGGGTTATCTTTTTCACATTTTTTAATTCCCTCAAAAATATCTGGCCGTTCTATCTCTAACCAACATCTACTTACATTTCTATATGTATTTTGTAATTCATCTACTATGTAGTTTAGTGACATCTGTGCATTAGGGTCTTTACTTCCATGTCCAATAATCATCACATCCACATCTTTTTTTGCATGAGTTATTTTATTCTCATTTAATGTTGTGGAAATTCTATTCTCAACAATCTCAACTAAAGTCTTATGCATACTCATTGGTTTTGTTACAATAAATTTCACTTTGGCATCTTTTTGTAACTTCATGACATCTGTGACTGCATTTTTTACTTTTTTACCAGGATACAAAAAATAAGGAACTATAGTTAAAGAATCAATATTTTCTTTGAGACACCTGGCTATGCCATCATCAATATATGGTGGTTCTACCTCTAGGAAACAAAAATCAGTGAATACATAGTCACCTTTAGCCTTAATTCCTTCACAAATAACCTCTAATTCTTCAGATGCCTCTCTTTCTCTGCTTCCTCTATCAACAAGTAACAATCCCCGCTTCAATCTACAGTCCTCGCAATGGCTATAGTCAAATTTGGTGGGAATTTCTGTTTTTCTACAATTAGTTCCCCTTTAGACACTTTGATTGCTGCAGCTTCTGAAACACTTGCTGTTCCTTCAAATGTTTTTACAGTTTCTGAAGGATTTGGAGCTGAGATCTCAGCTAACTCTTCTCTATCCACGTATTCCACAGAAACCCTCATTTCTTTTCCAATATCTATCAACCCCTGAACATCCTGTGTTTTTTTTATTGATACAAGTTTGGCAATAGATTTTGAACTCAGATCAAACTTTTGTAGGCAAGTCTCAATTCCTTCTCTGATTACTTCTTTTGAGGTGTCCCAATGTAATCCAACGCCGATTACTAAGCTTGGAGGGCGATAGACTACGGATTTCTTACTCAATTTTTCATCAATTTTTTTATCAGAAATTATAAGATACGCTTTAGAATTTGAATTTTTCAAGTCTTCTAAACTATCATAAATTGACACATTTTTTGGTAATTTTTTATACCAATTCTTTTTACCAGCTTCTTGCAAAACCCCAATAGGTTCTTCGTTTACCATATGCGCACTAATTTTTGTTACCGTAGAATCGTCATCAATCTTCCAATCCAGTTCTTTCCCTAATAGATCCACTGCTATAGTTCTGTTAACATCAGCTGCAGTTGTGATTACTGGCAATGCGTTCAATCTTTTTGCAATTTCCCGTGTTAACTCATTTGCACCGCCAATATGACCTGACAATACACTAATTACAAAATTTGCCTGATCATCAATTACAATTACGGCCGGATCTGTTTTTTTATCTCTCAAGTGTGGTGCAATTAATCTAATTACTGCACCTAACGAAAATAAACACACTAGTGCATTATTGCTTTTAAAAAGTTCAACAATCTTTTCTGATGTAGGCTCAGAATACCAAATTATTTCATTATTTTCACTCATGAATTTTGAAGGTGCAAAAACACCCCAGCCGGGGAATATTCTTTTTAATTCCAGTCCAATTTTCACTCCGTTTTTTGTAATCGCCAGTACTGCAGTTTTCTCCATAGTCAAAACCTTCTAAATTTCATAAAATACCTTACTCTTCTGATTGTCTAGCCAGAATTTTTCCATCAAAATCAAATAGTATTACATCAATTGGAACTTTTTCTTCAGAGTGTTTTCTCATATGTCTGTATGTCTTGTTAACAATTAAATCAAAAAATCCCTGGATGTCGTTCTCTTGTATTATTTCAGAAACATGTCTTGCTGTGTTTGCTTTTTTAATATCTTCTATCACACTTTGTTTTGCATTTGACTTTTTTGCTAATTCTGCAAGAAAGCTCATATCAACTTTTGATCCTTTAACATGTGTTTGCTTTACCCCTGCTGCCATCTTTGCCAGTTTTCCGATAAACCCAACAACGTATGCTTTTTTGATATTTTTTTTACCACATTGTTGAATTGTATATCCTGAAAAATCGCCCATCTGCACAAAACAATGTTCTGGCAAATCAACTATTTTTTTTGCAAAATCTTCACTTCTTCCACCCGTAGTTAATACCACTGTGTCGTTTCCCATGGCAATTGCTACGTCCAGATTTTGTCTTATTGATGCTGCGTATGATGCTGTAGAAAATGGAATAACAATTCCGCTGGTTCCTAGAATTGAAATCCCATCTTTAATTCCTATTCTTGGATTATCTGTTTTTGGTCCTAACTCTTTTCCTTTAGGAACTGAAATTACAACTTTAATTCCTTTTTTTTCAAGAATTCCTTTTCCAATTTCTTTTAAATTTTCAGTAATCATCTTTTTTGGAACAGGATTTATTGCAGGTTTGTTAATATCTAACCCTAACCCTGGTTTAGTTACTATTCCTACTCCTTCCCCCCCGTCAATCTCAATTTCATTAATTTTTGCTATGAATGACAGTTCAACTATAATTTCTGCTCCGTGAGTAACATCCGGATCATCTCCTCCATCTTTAATTACAGAACATTTTGATTTTTCAGAATCAAAATCACAAGAATACACCGGAATTTCAATAAAATTACCTTTAGGTAGTTGGATGGATATGTTTTCAGTTTTTTTCTGATTGATTATTGATAGCAGTCCTGCTTTGGCCGCCGCAGTTGCTGAACTTCCCGTGGTATAGCCTGTTCTTAACTCTGCCTTTTTTTCTTCCACATTTTTTCTACTCATTTTACTGTATTAACTCTTATTTGCATCGTTCAAAATCTTCTAAATAGATTTAAAATTAAAAACAACTTGGAATTGTAATGGATAAAAGTTATCAGATAGTTGTTACAGGAGCAAGTGGTTTTGTTGCAAGAAATCTTAGAAAACATATCTCTGAGAATAATATCAAATTAATTTCAATCTCACGAAAAAATTTCAGACAATTTCACAATGAATTAAAAGTCGTTTCCATAACTTATGATGAAAAAAACCTTCTTTCAAAACTTCAAAATTCGGATGCGATAATCCATCTAGTTGGGATTGGAAAACAATCTACCAAAACTGACTATGATATGATAAATGTTGAATTTACAAAATATATTATTAATCTAAGTAAAAAGGCAAAAATCAAAAAATTTGTTTATGCAAGTGGTCTTGGTGTTTCTCCAAATGCTTCACTTGGATATTTTATTTCTAAATATAAAGCGGAAAAATTGATTATGAATTCGGGACTAGACTATACAATTTTTAGACCTTCATACATTGTTGGAAAATATGATCTGTTTACAAAATATTTAAAAAAACAGATTAGAAAGAAAATAATTGAAATTCCTGGATCTGGAAACTACTCAATTCAGCCAATTTACATTAATGATGTGGTAAAAATTCTTCTTCAATCAGTAATCGATACAAAGTTTAGTAATAAAATTTTAGATCTTGTTGGATCTGAGCATATTGCTTTTGAACAATATGTCAAACTCTTTTCTAAAGGAACTAAAACGAATATCAAAAAAATTAATCTAGAAGAAGCTTACCATAAAGCGATAATTAATTCAAAATCTGATTTTGGAGTTGATGATCTCAATATCCTGATTGGTAATTTTAAAGGAAGTCATGCTAAATTACAAAATATTACAAAAATGAAATTTCAATCAGTTACAGAATTACTAAAGTCTGGCAGCTTGTTTTAATGCCTCAGCTTTGTCAGTTTTTTCCCAAGAAAATTCAGGCTCGTTTCGTCCAAAATGGCCATACGATGCGGTATTTTTGTAAATTGGCCTCTTCAAATCTAACTGTGAAATTATTCCTGAGGGCTTCATGTCAAAATTATTTCTGACCAATTCCTCAATCTGGTTTTCTGGAATTTTGTTTGTTCCAAAAGTGTTAACATAAAGTGATACTGGTTCTGCAACCCCTATTGCGTATGCAAGCTGGACTTCACACCTATCAGCTAATCCTGCCGCAACAAGATTTTTTGCAATATATCTAGACATGTAACATGCAGATCTATCCACTTTGGAAGGATCTTTTCCTGAAAATGCTCCTCCGCCATGTCTTCCAAATCCACCATAAGTGTCAACAATGATTTTTCTTCCTGTCAAACCCGCATCCCCATGCGGTCCACCAATTACAAATTTTCCAGTGGGATTAACGTGAATTTTGATTTCATCATTCCAAAGATCTCCTAATACTGGTTTGATTACCTTATCGATTATTTCTCTTGAAATTTCCTCTTGAGAAACTTCTGGTGCATGTTGCGTAGAAATCACTACTGTTTCAATCTTAGTTGGTTTGTTGTTTTCATATCTCACAGATACCTGTGATTTACCGTCTGGCCTTACCCATGGTAAAGTCTTGTCTTTTCTTACTTGGGATAACTTCTGAATGAGTTTATGTGCTAACAAAATTGGCATAGGCATTAGTTCTTTAGTCTCATTTGTTGCATAGCCAAACATCAATCCCTGATCTCCTGCACCCTGCTCCTTTTCTTCAGTAGCTGTTACACCCTGACTGATATCTGGACTTTGTGAATGTAATCTTAAACTAACCTGACAAGTATCTGCATCAAACATCAAATCTTTGTTATCATATCCAATCTCCCTGATTGTCCTTCTAACTAATTCTTCCTGAGATTTTTGACCAAAATCTGCCTTGGATGTCACTTCACCAGATATTGCCACAAAATCTGTGGTAACCATTGTTTCAACTGCCACTCTTGAATTAGGATCCTGTCTGAGGTATTCGTCTAGAAACGCATCTGAAATATTATCGCACACTTTGTCTGGATGTCCTTCCGTCACTGATTCTGACGTAAATAGAAAATTACTAGTCATGATACAACGACTCACTAGAGTTCGTTTTCAAGTTTGATAAACAACACATTGTTGCCTCTAACAATTACTCTTCCATAATTTGCTATTACTCTGCTATCGTGTAATTCTTCGGCATCAGTCATAATCAAATTCATGTATGAATCAACATTATCCATTTTTCCTTTATACTCTACTTCATTTTTCAGTCTTACAGTAACTTTCTTTTTGGTACTTTTTTGAAGAGTTGTTAAAGGTCTTTTTGCACTACTTGGTTGAGACACTAATTATTCACTTGTTTTGCAACGTAGTTCTCTAGAATAAAAGCCTTGCCTCTTTTATAGAAATTGAAATTCCTTAAATTTTTTCTTATTTTTCTAATAATTATACAAATGATTCCCACTGGTTTACAAAAATTGGACGAGTTCTTATCTGGAGGAATACCTAGCGGCGTGATTGTAGATATTTTTGGCGGAAATGGAACAGGAAAAACTCAACTATTATTACAATTATCAATAAACTCGATTAAAAACGGTGGCCATGTTCTTTATCTAGATACAACAGGTGGGTTTCGGCCTGAACGAATATTGGAAATTCAAAAACAGTTTGAAAAACAATTTGATTTTCTTGAAAAGATTACAGTGTCTAGAATAACAAACACTTCTGAGCAAATAAAATCAATGCAAAACCTTGAAAACAAAGATTTTTCTTTAATTGTAATTGACAATATAACTGATTTATTTTCTTATGAATATAAAAAAAATGAATCCACTTTTGAAAAAAATTCGTTATTTATGAAATATATGAGTGAATTATCAAAATTTGCGATAACAAAAAAAATCCCTATTGTGGTTACTAATATGATTAGAACCATAGAAGGTAAAGAGCTAGAAAATATGAAAAGTGCCATTGATCCTTTCACTCACATCAAAATTCACCTATCTAAAAATTCATCGAAATTTAAAGGAAAAATTTACTGGGCACTAGACAAAGAAAACTTTTCCTACAAAATATGTTCTTCAGGATTATCTGATTATTCTGAAGATATTTAACTGTCAACCATGAAGTTTACAAATGGCGGGAATTTTTGATTCAATTCCAATAATTACTGTGGTGTTGTTTGCACTTGGCCTAGTGGGAATAATGGTTTATGAAAGATCAAGATCAAAATCAACGGACGAATCTTATTCTTGACTCTTTATTTAAGAAATTTGGATTTTCTAAACTAACTGAAATTCAAAAAAAAGCATCGCCGATTATTTTCCAAAAAAAGGACTGTCTTGTAATTGCCCCTACGGGTTCGGGAAAAACTGAATGTTCTGTCATTCCAATCTTTTTTCTTTTAAAAAATTCCAAAAAGAATGGAAAAATCAAAACTCTCTATATCACTCCTTTACGAGCATTAAATCGTGACGTATTTCGAAGAATTACAAAATATGCACATGAAAATGAACTGTCTATCGAAATTAGGCATGGAGATACTTCTCAAAAAGACAGAAAAAAAATTAGTGAAACCCCCCCAGATGTTCTAATTACAACGCCTGAGACTCTTGTTATTCTTTTGGCACAAGTCAAAATGCTAAATGCATTATCTGATTTGGAATGGATTGTAATTGATGAGGTACATGAATTGTTGTCCAGTGAGAGGGGATCTCAACTATCATTAAGTATTGAAAGATTAGAATTTAATTCAAAATATCCTCTTACAAAAATAGGATTGTCTGCTACTGTTGGAAATTTTGAAGAAGCAGGCAAATTTGTCGTAGGAACTAAAAGAAAATGTAAAATCATTCGAGATAAATCAGTAAGAAATTATGATGTTGAGGTCGCATATGTTGACGGAACAATCTCTGATGTTGCAGAAAAGATCATTGAATATGTGTCAGATCTTAACTTGAATTCTCCAATCCTTCTATTTACTAATACTAGGGGCGAGGCAGAATTTCTAGCCTCAATTTTAAAAGAAAAATCCCCTATTCCGATTGAATTGCATCATGGTTCTTTATCAAAAGAAGTTAGAGAAGATACCGAGCTTACTTTACGAGAAGGAAAACGCGGTATTGTTGTATGCACATCTTCACTTGAATTAGGACTGGATATTGGTTCTGTTGAACTGGTGATTCATTATGGTTCCCCTAGACAGGTATCAAAATTAATCCAAAGAATAGGTCGGAGTAGACATAATCGCGATGCATCAGCCAAGGGACTTGTTATAACAAACAATCCTGATGATGAATTTGAAGCACGAGCTATACTTGAACGTATCAAGGAAGGCTCAATTGAGGAACAAAAAATTCATGATGCCTCTCTTGATGTTTTAGCTCATCATTTAGTTGGATTAACAATGCAAATTGGTGAAATTTCAGTTGAACAGGCTTTTGAGTTGGTTGCAAAAGCTTACCCGTTTCGAAATTTACAGTTAGAAGATCTTGTTGGCGTGTTGGATTTACTGGACTCAAACTATCTGATCTTTTTTGATAGAACAAAAATGACTTTTTGGAGAAAGGGACGTTCATTCAAATATTATTTTGAAAACCTCTCAACAATTCCTGACATTCTCAAATTCAAAGTTTTTGATAGTGTAGGCAAAAAAATTATTGGATCACTAGACCAAAGATTTGTTGGTGATTTTGGAGATTCAGGAAACATCTTTGTGTTAAAAGGTTCACAGTGGAGAATACTAAACGTTGATAAAAAATCATTTACTGTAAACGTTGAGCCCTTTCGAGGGGGTGGAATTACCGTACCATACTGGGAAGGAGAGAATATTCCTATTGATTACAAAACTGCAAGAAAAGTGGGACTATTTCGTAGCAAAGTTAAGAGGGGCTCCCTTGAGCTAACTAATAAAATTATTCAAAAATTAAATTTTAGTGATATTCCTGATGAAAATAACATCATAGTTGAATCAAACAAATCCCAAGGCTCAATTGTAATTCATTCATGTCTTGGTACAAAAATTAATTCTACATTGTCTGCCTTGCTCTCTTCAATGCTGTCCTCAATGCTAGGTTCCGTGGTTGATTCCCGTTCAGATGGTTATAGAATTGTCTTGTCTTCCAGATCAAGGATCTCAGAAAAACTTTTTCTTGAGATTATAAAAGATGACTATGATCTATATTCCATTGTTACTGCATCTTTAACCGGAACTCATAATGTTAATTGGAGAACATGGTGCGTTGCTAAAAAATTTGGCATAGTTGGCCGTGGAGCAATTTATGAAAGAAAATCTGCTAGATTTTTGTATGAGCGATATTCTAAAAGTGCGCTTGTTCATGAAGCATTGCGTGAATTGTTTCACGATAAATATGATTTGAAGAGTTCTGATGATATCTTAAAAAAAATTCGTGAAGATAAAATTCATGTTAAATGGGTAGAAGTTGATAAATTTTCAAAATTAGCAGAACCAATTTTAGATCATACAGCAAAATATTATTCCTCTCCTGCAAATCTTGACCAAGGAATACTCGATCTAGTAAAAGCAAGGCTTGAAAAAACAAAACATCGCTTGGTTTGCGCAAGATGTGGAAAATGGGAGCGTGTTGTAGAAACATGTGAAGTAAAAAATACTTTGATATGTCCCTATTGTAAAGGGAGGCAAATCACTGCAACTTTTTATTCTGATTATGACTTGCCAAAAATTATACGAAAAAAACATGTAGGAAAAAAACTGTCTGCTGATGAAAAACACAGGTTTGATCGTGCCTGGAAAGTTTCTTCATTAGTGGAAAATTTTGGCAAAATTGCCATTACTGTAATGTCCGGATATGGAGTTGGTGCTGATACTGCAGCAAGAATACTGCGTAATATGATTGATGAAGAACATTTGTTTAAACAAATCTATGAAGCTGAGAGACAATACGTTGTAACTAGAGGTTTTTGGGATTCTTAACTTTTCTTAGTAATTTTAGAAAACGCTGTTAAAAATAATTCTATCCTGCCTTCCAGTCCTGCTCTGGCATTTAATCCTGTAATTGATACTATTTCTCCTAGTTCACATTTGCCAATTAGTCTTGCTTGATTTCTCCAACCTTTTACCCAAATTTGCCCCGTGTCATCCTCAACAAACATTTCTGATAACGCTATTGATTCTCCGGATTTTGTTTGCACTTCACGTCTTTCAGGAACTTTTAAAATTATTGATTCTATACAATAATTTCCATCCACTTTGACATCGTTAATTTTTGTTCTAAGTTGAGACAATGACGGAATGGTTTCATCGTTATCTAATTTTCTTACAAATGAATTTCCATCTAATGAAATTGAATCTCCATAAACTTTTGATGGCATGCACTCTATTACGTCTCCTTCTGCACAAACACTAGTTGAGTTTGAAACATCACTAATGCTGTACATGTTTTTCTTATTGTCCACTGCTAAAATCATTTTTTTGCCATCATCTGTTGTTGATACTGAAAGAACTCTTACAATTATTGGCTCTGCTTCTTTGCCTCCTTCAATCTCAATGATGGTTGCATCATTACCATGAATTTCCAGTCCTTGACTTCCTGATCTTACTTTAACCCCAAGTAGTCTTACTTTGGCAGATCGAGAAATCATATTTGGAATAGATGATTCATCTTTCCCCCATAGAACAACTCTCATTGCAGTATCATCTTTACCCTTTAGCCTCATTCTAAGTGCTTTTCCAGGCTTACCACGAGAATTTGTAAATTCCATTCCACTAATCATTCCATCTGTTATTCCTGAAATCACAAGATCTTTTTGCCCTTCTTGTAATTCACTAATATCTTTTGTAATAGTATCGATAGTTGGAATTTCACTTTTTGTATCAGTTGTTTCAATATTTGAACCAGAACCAATGTTTATTGTTGGTGAACCATCAAGATCTGATTTTACATAAGCTTTTATGATTTTGATTAAATCTCCTGGTTTTAGATTTTCAATTCCTGGCAAATTTGCTTTTTCATCCCACAACTTTACACTTGCAGTAGAATTCGTGTCATATACTGTCATAGTTCTGAGATAAAATGGAGATCCGTCTTTTTTTGAAAACTGTTTTGCAGGTGATAAACTCAAAACTCTTGTTTCTAGCGAAATTTCTTTTGCTCCTGCGTATAGATCCTTTAAACTCATTTCAACTTTTAGGGGTTCTGTTAATGTAATTCCATAGTCAGATGCTATCAAAAATAAGGCTCCTTGGTCTGTCAAGTATCCTGCACCAATTTTTTCTTTTTTTTGCTTGATCTGTTCTTCAATGTCTTCTTTGACTAGTTCAGGTTTTTGTTCAAGTAGTTTATCAATTAAATTTTCAAATTCAGACAATTCAATGATGCTAAACTTGCTCTATTAATAAAAATTTCATTACTATAAAAAAACTCATTTTATTCAAAAAATGATCGCTAATTAACTAAATTAATAGGGAGATCGCAGTTTTAGTGTGTCATGCATCAATGTCAAGCATCTTTCAAAATCATATGGTTCAGTCAAAGCTGTAGATGATCTTGCATTATCTGTAAAATCAGGACAGGTTTTTGGGTTTCTAGGTCCAAACGGGGCTGGAAAATCAACTACCATCAAACTATTAACAACGTTAATTCCTCCCTCAGGTGGCTCTCTCACTATTTTGGGAGTGGATGCTATAGCAAATCCACTCCAAATTCGTCATAAAATAGGCGTTGTTTTACAACAACCAAGTTATGAGCCTACCTTATCTGTGGAAAAATCCCTTGACAAATATGGTATGATGTGGAATGTTCCTAGAATTGAACGTAAAAAAAGAATGGAACAGCTATTGAAAGATTTTGATCTAGTTGAGATTCGCAAAAAAAGAAATGAAGATCTTTCAATTGGTCAACGAAGAAGAGTTCAGGTAGCTCGTGAGTTTATGCATGATATGGAATTATTATTTTTGGATGAACCCACTGTTGGTTTAGATCCAAGTGCTAGAAGAAAATTACTAGATTATTTAAAAAATAAAGTAAAAACTGGATTAACAATTTTTTATACAACACATATTCTGATGGAAGCTGAATATCTTTGTGATGAAATTGCGATACTTGATGAAGGAAAAATAATCACTGTTGATTCTCCTGATGCTCTGAAGAATAGATTTGGAAAAGAAAAGACTATTAAAATTCATTTACTGGGAAAACAATCTGAAATTCCTTCTCTTTTATCTGGAATTCCAGACTGTAAAATCAATTTTGATACAGGAACTAACATAATTATTCATTCTGAGCAATCAGAATTGATATTATTACAGGTACTGCAAATCCTCAATGACAACAGATTTGAGATTGAGGATCTGTCAGCTGTTCCAGCAAATCTTGAAGAAATATTTTTAAAAATGGTGAGAGAAAATGCATCCAATAATTAGACTTGTGAATAGAAACATTACAATTTCTTTAAATCCTGGATTTTTAATTTGGCAAATCATCTTCCCTTTAATCTATATTTTTGTTGCAGGATTTGCATATGCACCATTAATACAACAAGTTCCTTTTGGTACTAAAGATCTTGATTATCCTGCATTTTTAGCATCGGGTATGATTGGATTTAATATCATGAATAGTACACTGGTTTCGGGCATCATTATCTGGAATGATAGAAGACACGGAATGTTTGAACAGATAATGTCTGGACCATTTACCAGAAGTCATTACATACTAAGCAACATTTGTACTATAGGCATAATTGGACTAATAAGCGCAACATTGATAGCTTTAGTTGGCTATCCCGTATTTTTTGAATCTGTAGAGTTTTCATTGATTACTATTCCGATAATCGTCTTTGGAGCAATTACTGGATCTGTATTATTTGGCTCATTGGCATCAATCATTTCTACCAGATTGCGTTCAAGTGAGGGATTTAATGTAATTATTAACACTGTTTTCTTATTCTTTGCTTTTGTTAGTACTGCATTTTATCCGGCTGCTGGTGCTCCGGAACCATTACGCTCTGCATTTTATCTAAACCCGCTAACTTATCTTGTAGATGTAATTAGAGCAGGCATTTTTGGAAACTTTACCGAATTTGTAATTTATGAAATGATAGTTCTTGTTGGAATCGCATCTGTTCTATTTGTTATTGCTTCAAAACTTCTTACAAAGCTGGATTTCTAGGAATTATAATTATTTTTTAGATTTTTCATATAACTCATTAATTTTTTTAATTATATCCATATTTTCATATTTTATCAAACTAAGATTTGGAATTACACAATGTCCTCCAATTACTCCAGGATACATTTTTGGTCTGTTGCCTAAATTTTCATGTATTTCATCAGCAAATTTCCACATTTCATCAAAATCAATACCTTCTTTTTCACAAATCATTTTTGTAATTTGCGCGTAACTGATCAACCATCCATAATTGTTGCATCAACGGTATTTTTGTCAATTCTGCAGTTTTGCTGGTTGACATCCAGTCTATTTTTTGAAATCTTTTTTCTAAATCAGATTTTATTTTTAAATCGAGTTGCTTATCATCTGATGCAATAAATTTTGTATATTTTTTGATATTCTCTAAAAATCTTTTATGTACACCACGTACAGGTGAATATAAAACTGGAATTTTAGATTTTTCTTGAATATTTTTTGTTGTACCTGGTTTTATTGTAGAATGTATTAAAACAACTTTCAATCCCCCAATCTTACTAATCCAATTTGATGTAATATTTTCAAATTCCGTTAATTCACCTGGAAGACAAACATGAAGATATTCTGGATTCTCAATTGTAGAGTTTTCTGAATAATTTTCACATTTTGAATTATCTGTATCAATGCCTACACAATCAAAATTTCTTTCAACTAGTAAATCAAATATGGTCTTTCCCACTTCTCCCATTCCTAATATGATGTCAGTTATTGTACCTAATTTCAGAAAAACTACCTATGTTATATTCGTGTTACCGCAATTGTTCATTTTTTAAATATAGTAGCCCGGCCCAGACTCGAACTGGGGTCAAGGGCTCCAAAGGCCCCTATGCTTGACCGCTACACTACCGGGCTGCTAAATCGAGCACTCTGATTCCCTTAATGAACTTTTTATTTGAATTTGACTCTTAAATGAAATTAAACTAAATCTATTCTTTGATCGTTTTGATTAATTTTTGAACAGGATCTTCCATCTGTTTTACAATTTTTTTTGCTCTGTTTTTGATTTATTTTTTCTGATGATTCAAATTTTCTTTATGTAGTTAGAAACTTTATTTGGGTTTGTTTCTCTTTTTACCCAATATTTTTTTATCAAAAACTTCTCAACAATATTTGGAACTGCATTATATGGTGTTGTTGGAATTTCCACTAATGTGGATTCTGCTGTCATGATTCCACAGATCCTATGAAAACATCTGTGTATTGTTTAACAAATGTTTTGCATCAAATGACATTTTTATAATTTTGGCTTTTCCTCCAAATCTTTTTTTGAAGATTTTCAATTTGTTTAATGATTGGAGCTATTTTGCTTGATTTTGATGTATGTGCCGCCTCTTCCTCCTCTTCTTCTTTTTCCACTCTGATCAAAATATTTTTTCTTTTATTATCTTTAAATGGTAGTCATCAGCATATGGTGAATCACAAAATGCTATGTGTTTTATTCCTAGACCAAATGAAATTCTTGCTGCTTCTGGAGAACAAAAACTAATTGTTATGTCTGGTGAAAACATCTTGATTTTTCTAATAAGCTTCTCCTTCCTGTCAATACTGGCTCCAAGTTTAGCTTTTTTGTCACTCCCTCCATGTTTTCCAACAAAAACAAGGTCAAAATCACGTATTTTTGCCAATTTTGTAACTTCTCCATATACTCTAGAAGTACACAAAATTCCGTGTTTTTTCCCAAGTTTTCCAATTATTGATTCGGAAAACAATAATTGTTTTGGAGTCAGAATATCTATCCATATTTTCAAGTAATTTCCATAACTGTGGTAAGTTCAATAAGTTTTTCTTAGTCTATTACCCAGCTGTTATTGTAATGGGGAGAGCAAAAGTTGTCGTTTATGGTCTTAGTACAGAAGGATATGCAATTGCATCCCAGATGGCAATCAAAGGTGCTGATGTTTACATAATAGACGAGTCCACTCCTTCAGCAATTTCACTTAAAGCTGAAGTTGCTAAAACGTATCCAAATGTATCTTCCCTAAAAGAGGACGAACCCTTGTTGGCGATGGAACCAATTGATGTGGCCATTTCCAAAGCCCAATATCTTTTCTTTACTCCAAGAATTAGAAAAACGGGTCAAGACACTAAAACTGAAATTCATTCTAAATTTAAAGACGCAACTAAATCATTAAAGAAAAATAGTTCAGTTGTTTTCACTCTTCCAGCAGGGTTTGGAGGTAATAATGAAAATATTTCATTATTGGAGCATGTAACAGGTCTAGAGGTTGGAAAACATATTTCATATTTTTATTATCCGCTAGAAGACCTAAATCAGCAACCCAAGATTATTGGTTCTTTTAATGGAAAAGAAGATTCCAAATTATCTGAACTACTCACTACAGGTAAAAAAGAGAAAAAATTTGTTGCAATTTCATCATCAGAACATTTTCACGCTATTAATGTTCTATCTAGATTTTCTAGTTTATGTAGTGTTTTAGAGGTTTGTAAATACGCACAAGATGAAATTACCAAAAATGATCTATCTTCAGATGATTTTCAGGAAATATTCCTTGATAATATGGTTAGTGGATTATTTGATCTAAAATCTCTAGGATCCTCATTTGAGGGTGCTAATACTCTCATATATCTAATTAATGGAAGTGTAAAAGGAATTGATGGATACATCAAAAGACTAATTGATGAAATTCGAGCAACACTAAAGAAAAATGATCTTAAAGCTAGTAGAACAAAAATTGCATTATCTTGGACACTTGATCAACATGCAATGCGTGGAGATAAAATTGAGATGCTACAAAATCTAACTTCTAAATTGCGTGATTATATAGGCGATGTAGAAGCTTATGAAGATCCAAACTTTGATCTTTTTCACAGTGATAAAACTACAATAGTTGTTGCATGTTCAAAAACTGATCTTGAACATATTGAAAAGACTAAACAAGATTCTGATTTAATTGTAGTAAAAGCTAATCCTTTATGTGAAACTATTCAATAATAATTTAAATTAGCTAAATTATAATTTTCTTTGATTTGTCAACTGAAAATAATTCTGATGAAATCCCTGTTGATGTTATATCTGAAAACGAACCTGAACCTGATGATTCTTCAGAAAAATCAAACACTCCAGAAACGAATATTGAAGAATTATCAAACCTGTTAGAGATGGAAAAACGAAAGGTGTCAGAACATGAAGAAAAACTAAAACATGTTTTAGCAGACTTTCAAAATCTTAATCGAAAAACCCAGTCTGATATAGAAAATGGCGTTAATACCAAAGTTGATGAATTTGTATTAGATTTTTTAAAAATATATGATGATTTTATTAGAGCTAAAGAAGTCTTTTCTGAAAATAAAATTAATACTGATGGTTTAGATTCAATTTTAAAAAATATGGATTCATTGTTGGAAAAATATAATGTTGCTCCGATTGATGCATTGGGCGAAATCTTTGATCCAAACTACCATGAAGCTATTTCCATTATCTCTGATCCTGAGTTAGATGATAGCACAATTACAAAAGAGATCAGGAAAGGATATATTTCTCATGGGAGGGTTATAAGACCGACACTGGTAGAAATTTCAAAAAAAGGAGAATAAAATATGGCTAAAATAATCGGTATTGATTTAGGAACAAGTAACTCTGCGGCTGCAGTTGTAATGGGTGGAAAGCCAACAATTATCCCTGCTGCAGAAGGAGCTACTGTGGGAGGAAAAGCGTTCCCATCTGTTGTCGCATTTTCAAAAGATGCTGATCTTTTAGTTGGAGAACCCGCACGAAGACAGGCAGTAACAAATCCTGATAGCACTATAGTTGCTGCTAAAAGAAAAATGGGATCTGATCATACTTTTAAAATTCAAGGCAAAGAGTACAAACCCCAACAAATTTCTGCATTTATTCTACAAAAAATCAAAAAAGATTCTGAAGCGTTTATTGGCGAATCTGTGGAAAAAGCAGTAATTACAGTACCTGCATATTTTGATGATAACCAGCGTCAGGCAACTAAAGACGCTGGAACAATTGCAGGTCTTGATGTTGTTAGAATTATCAACGAGCCAACAGCGGCATCATTGGCATTTGGATTAGATAAGGCAAAAGAGGACATGAAAATTCTTGTCTTTGATTTTGGTGGGGGTACATTAGATGTTACCATCATGGAAATGGGTGGTGGTGTTTTTGAAGTAATGAGTACATCTGGAGACACTCAATTAGGTGGTACCGACATGGATAAAGTCATAATTGATTACATTGTTGATGAATTCAAGAAAAAAGAGGGTGTTGATCTTTCTCAAGATACAACTGCAATGACAAGAATTAGAGAATCTGCTGAAAAAGCCAAAATTGAATTGTCTACAGTTATGGAAACTGATGTTAACTTGCCTTTTATTTCACATGATCCATCATCTGGTGCAAAAAATCTTGAATTAAGAATGACTAGAGCTAAACTAGATGAATTAATTGAACCAATTGTTGAACGGTGCAAGCCTTCCATACTAAAAGCACTTGAAGATGCAAAGATATCCACTTCTGACATTAACAAAATTGTAATGGTTGGAGGACCTACAAGAATTCCACTGGTACAAAAATTTGTAAGCGAAATTATTGGAAAAGACGCTGAATCTGGGGTTGATCCTATGGAGGCAGTAGCTATGGGGGCTGCAATACAGGCAGGAATTATTGCCGGAGATGTTGCTAGTGATATAGTTCTGCTTGATGTTACTCCGCTAACATTAGGAATTGAAACTTTAGGTGGGGTTAGAGAACCATTAATTGAAAGAAATACAACAATTCCAACTTCTAAAAGCAAAGTTTTCACGACTGCAGCTGATAATCAAACTGCTGTAACCATTCATGTTGTTCAAGGTGAACGGCCAATGGCAACTGATAATGTCTCATTGGGAAGCTTTAATCTGACTGACTTGCCTCCCGCTCCAAGAGGAGTTCCTCAAATTGAAGTGAAATTTGATATTGATGCAAATGGAATAATTAATGTTACAGCAAAAGATCTTGGAACCCAAAAGGAGGCAAAAATTACTATTGAATCTACATCAAAATTATCTAAAGAGGAAATCGAAAAATTAAAAGAAGATGCAGAAAAATTCTCTGATGAAGATAAAAAGAAGAAAGAAAAAATTGATCTTAAAAATGAGGCAGAGAGTTATATCTACACTACAGAAAAATTAGTCAATCATGATTTAAAAGATAAAATTTCTCAAGAACAAGGAATTAAAATTACTGATGCTGTCAAAGAACTCAAAGAATCTTTAGATAAAGAACCTTCTGAATTAAAATCAAAACTTGAAGCATTACAAACTCTAGTTAATGAGGTAACCACTGAACTATACAAGAATGCATCGCCTCCTCCTGGTGCAGAAGGACAACAAGGTGCTGGTGCAGAAGGACAACAAGGTGCTGGTGCAGAAGGACAACAAGGTGCTGGTGCAGAAGGACAACAAGGTGCTGGTGCAGAAGGACAACAAGGTGCTGGTGCAGAAGGACAACAAGGTGCTGGTGCAGAAGGACAAACAACTGAATCATCTTCAGATGATGAAACTAAAACTAGCTAATTTTTCAAATTCAATCATTTATACAGTAATTATGATAAAGGAATGATTCATGACTGCAAAACGCGATTATTATGAAGTTTTAGGAGTTTCTAAAACGTCTTCTACAGATGAAATTAAACAGCAATATAGAAAATTAGCATTAAAATTCCATCCAGATCGTAACAAATCTTCAGAAGCTGGCGAACATTTTAAAGAAATTTCAGAAGCATATGCTGTTCTTTCAGATACTGAAAAAAGGCAAATTTATGATCAACATGGTCATGCAGGCGTTGATGGTAGGTACAGCAGTGATGATATATTCCAAGGAGCACGTGGAGATTTTAGTGATATATTTGGTCGTGGAGGCGGAGGATTTGATTCTATTTTTGAATCAATTTTTGGTCGTGGAGGCGGAGGATTTGGATTTAATCAACAACGAGGTTCTGATATTCTCTATCAAACTTCAGCAACATTAGAAGATGTTCTTCATGGAAAAAAAATGAAAATTGATTTACACAAACAGATTCAATGTGATGTTTGTGATGGAATTGGTTGCAAGCCTGGTACTAACAAGAAAACATGCACAACATGTAGTGGTCAAGGACAAGTGAGACAAACTCGCAATATGGGATTTGCTTCATTTGTGACAGCTGCACCTTGTTCTGCTTGTAGAGGTCAAGGTTCAATTATTGAAACTCCCTGTGGAGAATGTAAAGGCCAAGGAAGAAAAAAAGGTACCAAAAAAGTCACTTTTGAAATTCCACCTGGAATTGATTCAGGTGATTATACTGTTCCAGGAGAAGGAAATGAAACTCCTGACGGTGTTAATGGCGATCTAATCGTTCGAGTTGTAGTACAACCTCACACACAATTCAACAGAGATGGAAAAGATATTTTCTATGATCAAGATGTTTCAATGATTGACGCCACATTAGGTTGCGAAATTGTTGTTCCAACTTTGGAGGGTACAGAAAAAATTAAAGTTGATTCTGGTAGTCAACCAAACACTATACTGAAACTAAAGGGAAAAGGAGTTCCGCATATTAATTCTAGAGGTAGGGGAGATCAATATGTGCGAATTGTGGTAAATATTCCTAAAAAACTCAATAAACATCAAAAAAATCTTCTAGATGAATTTCGAAAAACTGGTGATTAGTGAGAAAAATGAAAATTGCGTTAGATGTTGATGGCGTACTTGCTGACGTGATTAAACCTTGGTTAGCTTATAGCAATACAATTAGACAGAAAATTTCTAAACATGATATTACTGATTGGGATTTTTGGAAGAGATTTCAAATCAGCCGCTATGATTTCTATACTGAACTGAACCTGTGTTGGAAAAATTGGATTTCTATACCTCCTACAGAAGATAATTTGTCAGCTCTTACAAAAAATCTCTCCAATCTTGGTCAAGTAGATATTGTTACTGCTAGAGAAAATACAACTAATTCTTTTGTAAAAAATTGGTTGAATCATCATGACATATCATATGACAATTATGTATCCGTAATTGATGGTCCTATGAAGGCAGATTTAGATTATGATGTATTTATTGATGATTCACCATTAAATGCACAAAAATTTCTTCAGAATAAAAAAAGGCTAATCCTGTATTCACAACCTTGGAACCATCATATTAATGAAAATAAGGTTCATAGAATTTCAAATCTCTCAGAAGCAATTGAAAAAATAAAACGCAATTAATCTTTTACAAATTTTCTAATGTTAACTTGGTGCCCATTTCTTACATGCATAACATGCGTTGTTTTTAACAACTCTCCAATTTTGTCATCGTCATAGAATTTGATATTGTAACGTCCAAGTATTTTTTTACAATTCATACAATATACTTCTCTAAATTCCATCTTCTTCACTTGATCAATTGGATGTATTTGTTCCATGTATAATAAAGAAACTTTGTGTAGTTTGGCGCCAAACTGCATAAACTTGCGTATATCTGATTTGAGATAAACTGGGATGGATATTCCAAAAAAGTATGTCCTGCAGGCAAACAAGACTGATTTTCATGAACGAATTCATGCAAGAATATCTAAAAAAACAAGGATGCGGTGGGAAGCCTTCTTGGAGCCAAAAGAATTACAATCGTGTATGCTTCAGTAAGGGATGGTATTTCTGCCATGTCAGAATTTATTCTGTAATGGAATTTGAATCGATGTCAGTAGGTTTGGGACACTTCGGGCCAGATGCCGCAACTGTCTCGGCAATTTTGTATTGAGATTTAGCATATACTTTTTTTCTGAGTTTTGATTATCGTTGCTCATACGTTAGATTGCCCACAATTACTATTTACTTCCACTAACTAAATTGCAGTATGATGTTACATTAATCTGTAGTTAGGCGTAAATTTCATACTGCAGATGTCTTTTACGCAGAACAGGCGACTTTATACAATATTCCTAAATAAAGAGACTTATTCTAGATTTCAAAAATTGACATTGCGGGAGTCGCCCAGCCTGGCCAACGGCGTAAGGTTCAGATCCTTATCTTTCAGGAGTTCGTGGGTTCAAATCCCACTTCCCGCACTACAATCAGGATATCTTGGTTCTGTAGTTAGCACATTAAATAATTGAACATTTTCACAGGCAGGATCTCCTTTCTGGCAAACAGCTTGCGTACTGACTGCTCCATCTCATCTAGCGTGCCAAACACCTTTGCAGACAGTACCCGCTTTATCACCCTCCACTGCATCTCAATGGGATTAAGCTCCGGCGTGTACGGCAGCAGGTACTCCAGAACTATCTCGCCGTTGTATCTTTCCAGAAACTCTTTTACCTTTTTGGATTTGTGATATGACGCATTGTCTACAAACAGCAGCACCACCTTGCCGAATCTTTTGTGAACCCGTTCCAAAAAGTTGCAAAAGCTGTCGCTGTTTGACTTTTCATAAAACATAAAGTAAAATGCGTTTGCCGCCAAAGCTCCAAAGATGTATCTTCTTTCGCGTGACAAAACAGAGGGGGATGTGGCGCGCTTGCCGCGCCTTCTCCACCCGTAGCCGGGCCTGTTTGATGCCTTTTGAATCGAGGATGCATCGCCGGCCAGTACGGTGTATCCCTGCGCCGACTTTTCTGCAACGAGTTTTTTTGCCCGCTCCTGAAACTCTTTTTGCTTTCTTTTTGAGGCTGATCTTGGGTTTTTTGGACGCGCCTTGCTCCACGAAAAGCCCATCTCCCTGACCAGCTGCAGCGCGCCTGTCTTGCTGTACTGCACGCCGAACTTTTTCTTGATGTGCAGCCTTACCAGGTTGGAGTCCCACAGGCTGCTCTCAAAGCCGCATGATTCTGGCCCCGCATCCAGGTCTGCTGCAAGCTGTCTTGCCTGCGGCCCGCCTATCAGGTGCTTTCGTCCCCTGCCGCTGCGCTCGAACCTTGCGCGTATTCCCTCGTCCTGTGCGCGGTTGAGCCATGCAGATATGGTGGACTTGGGCCTTCCCAGCATCCTTCCAATCCTGTCTAGCGGCACGCCGTCCTTGCGCTGCATGTACGCAAGCAGCCTGTCGCGCCTTCTGGGATCGGTCTCTTTTTTGTATGCCCTTTTGAGGTCTGCAACGCTGGTGTTTGGCAGAAATTTTGCCCCCCTTGCAACCTGTCTCTTTTTTTGTTTGTACATGCAGTGTGTGCGATATGGCCGGTCTTGGATCTTTTGGCCAAAAATAATTGTCAAAATGGTTCAGGTTTTTTATGTACTTACTATGTTGGTGTGTTTGCCCATCTTTTCCGTACAAGTCAAGATGGGTGAATATGCCTTGTATTTGGATCTGCTTGATAGCGTTTTGTTCTTAAAATGATCAATGGCCTATCCAAAATGTATAATCCCAACTACTAGACAAGGATAAAATTTATTATGAGAAACTAAATATTCATACTTGAACACAGTAGACATTTTTGTAATCACAACAACATAGAATCTTGTGTAGGAACTTGAAACATAAATGGGATTTTATTTGGGTGTTGTTCTCTAGCTTTTTTAATTATAGAATCTGCACGAGTACCAATACCAAAAATTTTACCATCAATTATCACTATCCATTTACCACAGTGTTTCTTATCAATTTTTAAATTAAAATCACACTCGGCAAAAGTAGAACTCGACTTAGATTTTTTCTTCATGTTTGTCTATTTAATAATTTGGATTCAAAGATCGCCACATTTGAAATAGTTGACAAATTACACACTATCGATCCACAAGACCATAGCCTCCTCTAAAGCCTTTGTAATATTGCCTTTTTTCATACCTTTCTTTTTAGCCACAGTTTTTCTAAATTTTTCATCTAATTTATCATTTACATTTAGATTGTATTTTCCCATAATAGTTATCTACATATCTACTATTTATAGATATGACCACATATCAGTCTTCCCAGAAGTACCTCACGGCAGCACCGGTGGCAGTGGTTCTGGCAGCATTTTGCAATCAAAGACATGATACAATAACAGCACGTCCCTGAGATCCTGCCGGGTGATCAGTGGATCCTTTGCGTAAATTCCGGTCATGTGCATCAGCACCGCGTTTGCCATGACCCATGCGTTAAAGACAGATACGTAATACAAAAAGTACAGCAGCATTACATCCGGACTCTTGCTGTGGGTCTTGGCTCTTGTGTTCTCTATCATGCGGTATCCTGTCTCTATGCGCGGCAATTGGCCACTATGCACTGTATTGTGATGTATCGCTCAAGGCGTACGTCCCGTCCTTGGCCTTGGAACGCACCAGATCTGCCCATCACAATTAGATACTAGCTAATTTTTTCTTGATATTTTTTAAAAGAATTTTGTTAATTATCTCTCCAGAAGCTTTTCCTCTCAATTCCTTCATGACAATTCCCATAAGTGGACCAACAGCTCTTTCTTTTTGATTGTTGATAATATCCTGATTTTTTTCTACTATTTTTTCAATAATGCCCTCCAACTCTGCTTCATCAACAGCCTCAATTGAAGCATTTTTCATAGCTTCTTCAACAGACTCTGATTTTCCCGCCATGATGCTTTCAAAAATCATCTCAATTGACTCTTTAGCAATTTTTCCTGTTTCTAATAATTGAAATGCTTTACCAATCTCCTCATTTCTCAACAAGTCAGAATTTAGTCCACTTCTTTCTAAATTGGTAATTGAAGAGCAAAGAATTGACGCAACAAATGTAGGATTAACCTTGGTATTCCCAACTATCTTCTCAAATAATTCGATATACCGTGAATCAAAAATCTGCTCTGAAAGTTGAGGATTAATTTCATATTTTGTTTGTAATTCTTTAATGGATTCATCCCATGATTTTGGTATATTTTTTTCCGCCTCTTCTAATTCTTTTTTTACGATTACGATTGGGGGAATGTCTGTTTCAGGATACATTCTTGCAGCACCAGGTCTAGGTCGCAGGAATTTTGTTTCACCTGTCTGAGTAGCCAGCCGCGTATCTGTTGGAATGCCTTTGTCTTTAATCTGACGCATTCTTGACAAAATTTGATCAATTACAACGTCTGCTTTCTCAGATGGCGTTGCTAGTAACAAAAATGCATCATTATCATTGATACTGTAGCTTCTTCTCAAACCATCTACGTTCTTTTGTTGAATTCCATAAGCTGGTAATTCATCAGAATGAAAAACTCCTCCTAAACCAAAAAACCTAACTAATTCAGCAATGTCCTTGCCTAATCTTATGCCTGGCACCCATTCCTTACCAAACATTCCATTCAAATTTTTAAAAATTATTAAATCAATTTCATGTTTTTCTTCTATCGATTTTTTGATAATTTTTGAATCCCATGTTTTAACCGTATCTGTAACATCAATTTTTTCATTTTGATCCTCAACAAATTTTTTATTTTTCAGCTCTTTAGAAATCTGTAATAATCCATACTGTCTTTTGGCCTCATATTCTACAACTTTTTCTAATTGTTCTAATTGTTGTACTCCCTTTACCTCGATTACCACTCCTCCTCCTTCTTTGATTGATACGTTAACATCTTGTCGGATCGAGCCCAAACCCCGCTTCACTCTTTTAGTACTTCTCAAAATTCTTCCTAAAGACAACGCAATTTTTTTAATTTGTTTTGGGCTTACTTCAAAAGGCTCTGTTGCAATTTCAACCAAAGGAATTCCCAAACGCTCTAAACCGTATTTCCTTACTGGACCTTCGTCTCCTAAAATTTTTGCAGCATCTTCTTCAAGACAAATTGATTGAATTCCTATTTTTTGCCCTTCCACCTCATAGAATCCCCCCTGTGACACTAACATGGTGCGTTGAAATCCTGTAGTATTAGAGCCATCCACAACTGTTTTTCTCATGGGATAAATTTCGCTAAAAATATTTGATTTTAACGCAGACGCTATAACTAATGAAATTTTTTTTGCTTCATCATCTAATTCATGAGGTGGTTCTTCATCGTATTCTACTAGACAGCTGCTTTGTGGATTGGCATAATACATTATTGCTTTTGATTTAGATTTTTCAAAAAGTGCAGCAGGATCAAATTCCCCCAACTCACTTTTTGACGCTCTTAATTTTCTCTGAAATTTTGTGAAATATTCATCTGATTCTGTTGGTGTGCAGTTACAAAACAATTTTTTATTGGTTGCAAGTTGTTGGTGAATTTCTAACCCAACTTTTAATCCAACATCATTTATGGAAAATTCTGACATCTTTTTCTCTCTTTTATCCTGATAATTCCGATGAGATGTTTTCAAGCATAATTTTCTTTATTTCATCTAGTTTCTCAAAGTTTCCCATTGCCCACATCATTTTTACTAATGCCACTTCTGGAATCATGTTTTCTAATGGAATTATGCCTAAATCAAGCAAATCTCGCCCACTTTCGTATACTGTCATTCCAACTCTTCCATCTATACATTGAGATGTCATACCTAGAAAGATTCCTTTTTCATTTGCTTTTTTTACACTTTCATACATTGTATTTCCAACGTGGCCTAATCCGGTCCCCTCAAAAACTATTCCTCTGTATCCCATCTCAATAATCTGATCCAGTAACTTGGGACTGTATCCAGGATAATATTTTACCAAAGCCACATTTGTGTCTAGATTAATTCTTGGTTGAAATTCATTTATTTTGAAAAAATCTTCAGTGATGTTTTTTTGAATTTGATTTTCTGCAATAATAAATGCTGGATTGCCTCCAATTGTCTGGAATGCGCCCCTTTTGCTTGTATGATTTTTTCTTACTCTTGTTCCAGCATGACATGCTATGGTATCATCGTTTTCATCTTGATGCATAGCAATGTAGACTCCTTTAGCGTTGATTTCTGTAATGAATTTTGTTGCACCAATTAAATTCAATGCTGCATCTGATGAAGCACGATCTGATGATCTTTGTGATCCAACTAATACAATAGGAATTGGAAATCCTGCAAGTGCAAATGAAAGAAAAGATGATGTATAGTGCATTGTGTCTGTTCCGTGTGCGATGATTATTCCTGAATAGTCTGATTTGGAGTACTCGCTAATTTTTTCAGCAATTTGTAACCAATGTTCTGGCATTATGTTTTCAGAATATTCTGATAACAGAGCTTCTGCATCTATGTTTGCAATTTTAGCAAGTTCAGGAACAGACGAATTCAGCTCTTCTGCTGTTAATACAGGTGTAACTGCCCCTGTTCTATAATCTATTTTACTTGCAATTGTTCCTCCAGTTGACAATAGTAATATTTTCGGTAACCCTGAGACTTTTTCTACTTTTTCATTTTTTTCAATAGTTTTTTCTGCAGCTTGAGTTTTTTCAATCTTTTCTACTTTTTTAATTTCTAGGCCAACATTGTAGCCGTTATTTAGTTTCAAAACAATATGTCTATCATCGCCATGCTCATATCTTGGCATAACTATGCCTGAATAAGTAATATCAGACAGAATTTTGACAGAATCTCCAACCGAAATCTGATTTTTCTTTAGAAATTCTAGCGAGTCTCCATGATATCCTCTATATTCTGACATTTACGAGGATTAGATCTGTTATTTTATTAAAACTACCTTTTAGTCGGCCAGCCCCATTTATCTAAACCATTATCACTCTCAAAATGAATATTACACGAGTCCTCAGGTACAATTGCCGCATAGGAAAATCTTGGATTTCCTTTAATAGTATTGGCCTATTGAGGGATTTGGTATTCCTCCAGAAATCAGGCATTATACAATGATGAAGGCATCATGTAATGACAGTACAGGTCAGCCCGATGGGGGAATGTTTTATGAAATCTTTTGAAAAATGTGAATCTGCAAGAATTAAACAAACGGGGAATCTTCTTTCTCCATTGGCTCTATGACGGGTTTAATTTCTTGATTATACACAAGAGGTATTGTAAAAACTGCTAGAATTCCAATTATTTCAATAATGATTAATGATCTAGTTTTCATTTTCTTTTTCTCCAAACAACAAAACATGGGATTATTATTGCAATTGCTAGGGGAGTAATTATGGTTCCAAGGTTGTATTGAGTTAAAATATTGTAGTATTCCCTGTAGTGTTCTATTTGACCATTCTCATCTTCATGTGAATACTCACTAAAACCCGTGACTTGTTTTGTACTACACATATCTGTTGTACCAGTTATTCCATCATCCTTGTACGTAAAGACTTGATAGATTTCACCAATCTTGTAATTTAATGCACAACTACTTCCCCCGTATTGCTTAACTACGTACTCACCACCATGAGATATTCCCTTTTGTGGAAAAGTAATATCAAAATAAACTTCTTTGTGATAGGGTTCATTTTGTATTATTTTTGTAACAGTTCCCTGAAATGCAGCTTCTGATTCCATCAAAATTTGTAAATAATCAGGATATCCATCGCAAGAACAAGCATATGCATTATGAGGAATAAATGAAATCAATGACAAAAAACCAACAACAGTCTTCCCAGAAGTACTTCGTAGAGATTACCAAGAGGAGAAACTTTCTACTACAAAGAATCACACGCACCCAGAATCTGTAGAATCACGAGTTACTGGTTATGGTTCAGAGGAAAACTTGGTACTTCTGGGAAGACTGCAGAAAGATCTCCATACAATTTAGTTCCTGATTATATTGCGGAAAATGGAGATGGTGACCAAGAAAGCAATGCAATTAGAATTTTTTACAAACACAATCATTATTCTGAGCCAATTGAAAAAAGGTCTCATATTGTGTATACACTTGCGGTAAATAAACCACATATGATGCGCGGCTTTGTAATTCCAGAGAAATATGATCTTGTTAAAAATTATCTCAAAGATGCATTTGACTATATTATACCAGAAAGAGAAATTTAATTATGAATAATATTATAACCATGTTCCTATTATTTGAAAATGTGCAAACAAATGTTCGAGGAATGTGATTAGATATGACAATTGATAATTTAACCAAAGAAGACGTTGTACTCTCTTTGATAAAAAAGGCCACAGATTACAATGGAACAGATAGCAAGGGAATTCACGGAAAAAAGGCATTGCAGAAAAGCCTGTATCTATTTAATCAGAAATTTGGCATATTTGGCTATAGATGGGGAGATTATGGCCCTCTATGCGGTGAAATTCAGCATATTGCAGAAGATCTAATCACACAAGGACATGTGGTAATTACTGATGTTCCTACAAAAAAACAAGAGGCAATAATTAAGAATCTTCAGACTTTAAATTTTGTATCAGATGTAACAATTCCTGATGATGTAAATAGAGAATTAGATGAGATCGTATCCTTTGTTGCAGGCAGATCTCCTAGAGATCTAGAATTATTGGCATCTGTTCATTTCTGGGCTGTACGTCAGCAAGAATTGATGGATGAATATTCTACGGAATATGTTTTAGAAAAATTAACAGAGCTAAAGCCTGATGCACATTTTACACAAAAGGATGTAGAATATGCAATTGATGTTTTAGAAACACATGAGTATCTAGTATCTGAAGAAAATTAACACCCAAAGTTTTACTATTATCTGTATTTATGATAACGTATGTGGGTGGATTAGGAAAATGTCTCTGTTGCAAAGAATGGGTAAATCTTACAGAACATCATGACAAGGAATTAAATGTCAAGGTAATGGTTTGCAGAGACTGTCATGACATTATTGAGGAATACATCAAAGTTCAAGTAATATGTGACAAAAAAACAAAAAGAAAACGATCATGAAAAGATCTATTGCATGTGTAAATTTTTCAATTTATTCATAATTTTGTAGATCTATGAAAAATTTTGTATTGACTATTTGTTAAGCTTCAATGAATTTCCGTTGTTATATCAGACATTATGCATAATTGACCAGTCAAATTTTTTTTCTACAGCGCAAGCCATCGGGATTTTCTCTCCCTCTCCTATCAACCCCTCTGTAAATGACGTCAAATTTTTTTTTCTACAGCGCAAGCCATCAAGATACAAAGACAGGTCCAAAAAATGACCCGTCTGGCACAAAATATACGATCACTCAACAGATCCGGGAGAATTCAAGCGCACATGTGCGCACCATTCCAGTGCATCATGCACCCTGTATCGTACCGTCAATAGTCAAGTGACGGCCGCTTTCTTTTCGCATCCCACAGCAAACCAAAGTTTGCAAGGCCGGTACACACAACTAGTTCCTCGCGAAACTCCTCTATCGTGCCGTCGTACGGGTCTGTCATCCTTCTCTAGCTGCTCTGATGTCTCGGCCTTTTTTACCAGACGGGCCATCCTGTCTGCAGTAAGCAGGATTCCTGCCAGCACGGAATCTGCGAACCGGAGGTACCTGCACACGGTGGACTGGTCAACATCAAACAGCACACCCAGGGCATCCTGCGTCACGTTTGAGCGCCTGCGGAACAGCGCAAGCAGCAGGACGAACCTGCGGCCAGGCAGGCAGCGGTTTCCGGGATCCGGTGTTTCGTCCTCTGAAAAGAGCGGCGCGTCTTTGCTGTGCCTCTTTGACTCTGCCACAAAGTCGTTGCAGGTGTAGTCAAACTGGTCAAGGTCATACGGTAATCCCTGCAAGCTTTGCGCTGTTGTGCAGTATGCCGTGGATCACCTCCCTGCTGTGCAGCAGCGACGTGTCCGTATCAGGGCGGCCTGCATCTGTAACGGCCCACAGGCTGTCCTCGCGCAGCAGCTGCTACTCGCGCAGCAGGCCAATTGTCTTCTCGCGCCTGCTGATTGCTGCGTCCTTTTGCCTGATTGCTATGTTGTTCTGCTTGATTGCTATGTTGTTCTGCTTGATTGCTATGTTGTTCTGCTTGATTGCTGTGTTGTTCTGCTTGATTGCTGTGTTGTTCTGCTTGATTGCTGTGTTGTTCTGCTTGATTGCTGTGTTGTTCTGCTTGATTGCTGTGTCCTTTTGCTTGATTGCTGTGTCCTTTTGCTTGATTGCTGTGTCCTTTTGCTTGATTGCTGTGTCCTTTTGCTTGAGCTCCCTTTGTAGCCTGCGTATAGTCTGTTCTGAAGATTCCATTACCTGTTGCGGCGATCAAAATGGATCTAAATCTTTCGGAAAAATTTTTATGATTCAATTATGCATAAAGTCTCTTGATTCTAATTCTAGGAAGCAATGAATCTTTTTTGTCTTAATAGAATAATAATTTTTATCTATTTTTGTAATCTTGATACAAGAGCTGCATAGATGAATGGCAATATTGTTGTAATTTCTGCATGAAGTGTTGCTTGTTTTGCATTCTGTGTTACTTTTCCCCATGAAATTGCTTCTTTAACCAATGCCCCACTAAGACTTCCATCAAACTCTTGTGCAGTTGTAATGTAAAACGCATAATCCATTCCATCTCTGTATTGATTCCACCATAATGTGTGATGCTTTGATATTCCTCCACCAATCATAAATGCTCCTGATTTTTTAGCTTTGAAAATTAATCCTGAAAGTAATTCTGCATCTCCTATCAAGTTAAGCTTGAAATCAGTATGTTTTTGTATAAACATCCAAATTTGACTTCCAACTGCTCCGTCTACAATTCCTGGAACTATGACACTAACATCATTTTTGTATGCCCAATAGAGATATGAATCCTCTCCCAAATGTTTTCCAATCATTTTGCATATCTCGGCAGTAGTCATTTCTCTTACTCCGTTTTGATATTCTTCTTCTAAAAATTCCTGCATCTTTTCTTCAATGATTGGCCCATAACTCTCCATAGGTACCAGTACATTACCTAATCTGTGGATGTTTTGGTCTGCTAATTCTCCATCATCCATAGTAAAGGATCCTTCTTTGTAATGTGAAAAATGTCTAGCAATATCGTGATCTAATGATCCACAAGTTACCATAGCTACATCAAACCATTTGTTTTTGATCATATCTTTAATGATCCCTCTGGTTCCAGTTGATACTATTGCTGCTACAAATGAGACAAATTTAAGACAATCTTTATCTGAAATCATTTTTGTTAAAATTTCTAATCCATCTGAAAGATTTACTGATTCAAACCCTCCTGATTTAGATAATTCTTCAAATATTTTTTCTATTGATGTATTTGTGTCAATTTCAATATCTTTTACCGGTCTACCTGGTTCTAGCACGTTTTTTTTCATTGATACCAAATATAAGTTTCTACTTTGTATAAAATTAAAAAACCACAGTTTCTGTTTTGTTAAATGATTCACCTTGATTTTCTATTCTTTGTTCATCTTTTCTATTTCTGGTTTTATTTTTAAAACCATTTTAAAATAATCCTTTTTGGGCTCAATACTAGCCACAAATAAGTTACTATCATCCATTGGAATGCTAATTAAAGTAACTTTGTCGCATTCTACAACTTGTTAACGTTATCATCAATTAAAAAGCTCCAATGCATTGGAATGCTAATTAAAGTAACTTTGTCGCATTCTACAACTTGTTAACGTTATCATCAATTAAAAAGCTCCAATGCATTGGAATGCTAATTAAAGTAACTTTGTCGCATTCTACAACTGATGCTCTCTTATGCTAATTAAAGTAACTTTGTCGCATTCTACAACTGATGCTCTCTTATAACCAATTTTATGAGACAGGTTTTGATTTCTTCCATTCTAGCATAGAGTAATGTAAAGACATTTGTAATTCACTAGGAGATAGATAATCTTCAATTCCTTCTTGTTTGATCTCATTAATTAAAACTCCTTTAGTGTTTACAACTCCTGCAAATCGCATTTTTGAATCCAATTTGATAATATTTTCACATAAATTATCATAATTCATTGTTGTTCAATATTAGAAATTAAATATTAAAGCTAATTAATTTAATTCGTACTTTATTTTATTTTAATTCCAAAAACTATTCCATAGTAATCTGTGTATGACACATCAGTGATTTTGACATTAAATTTTTGTAAAATTTGCTCCATATACTCAAATTGTATTGTGTGTTGATTTGTTTTTATTTTGACATTTCCTTCAGTTATTACTTTTTCCCAATCAGATATGCTGTTTTCTATAAATTCGAATACTTTATCGTATTCTTCAGTCTCTTTTTCACTCAAATTTATTTTTCAATGCAGGGTTGAACTTTAAATCTTCTGGAATTATTTTTATGGTAGGTATAGATAAAAACGAGTAACTTGGATTTACACTATATGGTTCACAAGCCAGATTCAGAAAGGACATTATCAGTTAAAACAAAATTACTTCTTATCGTGATAATGTTTATTGTTATCAATTTGGTTTTTTATTTTGGATTTGACTCTTCAGATGAACCAAATGAATCAGAGGAATCAATCGAAATAGATGATGCCAATCAACTATCTAATGAAAAAAGTGTTGACCTAGGTGAAGGTTTAGACATAACAATTAATCCCTAGTCTTTGTTTGTAACAGCTCGAGTTTCTGAAGTGCCGTGCCTAAATTGGATGTAAAATCTGTGATTTTGATGTGTTTTACGCATGCAACTTCATAAACTCGATCAGTTACCTTTGTTTCTATATTTTGCATAAACTGAATAAATTTAGCCTCAATTACCTCTAATCTTAAATAGAAAATTATTCTAACAGAGTAAATCATATTCAATAATATTCTTATCTGCTCATTTATTCCAGAAAACAATACTCATGTACTTGATGTAACTTTTGAATTAGCCAAAAAATTTGACTCTAATGTTGTTTTACTTGAATGCCTTCATGCAGCTCATCTTACTTTTGGTTTATTTAAAACAAAATCAGATAAGAAAAAACAAAATAAATTACATGAAAAAACACAATTAGTGTTAGAGGAAATTGAAAAGATGGCAAAAAACTCTGCCATTTCTATTAAAACAGAAAGTGCATTTGTTGAATCATTATCTGAACGATGTTGCTGAATATGTTAATAAGAATGACATTGATCTTTTAGTTGTAGATTCTACCCCTCCGTCAGATATTGATACTGATCATCATAAAGATATTGTAAATTGGGTTCTGTTAACTTGACGAGTGGTAATTCTTCCTGTTAACTGTCAAGGGGTGTTCATTTGTCCGATTTCCTTCTATTATCTTTCTTGCATAGCAACTGGCAGTTATCCTCAATAGTTCTACCCCCTTCAATCCAAGGGGTTATGTGATCGGCTTCCATTTCTGACAATTCAAAGTGTTCATTGCATTTTACACAATTACCCTTTTGTTTCTCATAGACTGCTAGTTTCATTGAATCTGTAAATGAACGGACTGAAAGGTGTTTTTCATCTCTTGTTAGTATAGACTTTATGCATAATTGAATCATAAAAATTTTTCCGAAAGATTTAGATCCATTTTGATCGCCGCAACAGGTAATGGAATCTTCAGAACAGACTATACGCAGGCTACAAAAAGAGCTCAAGCAAAAGGACACAGCAATCAGGCAAAAGGACACAGCAATCAAGCAGAACAACAGAGCAATCAGCAAGCGCGAGAAGACGATTGGCCTGCTGCGCGAGCAGCTGCTGCGCGAGGACAGCCTGTGGGCCGTTACAGATGCAGGCCGCTCTGATACGGACACGTCGCTGCTGCACATCAGGGAGGTGATCCACGGCATACTGCACAACAGCGCAAAGCTTGCGGGAATTACCGTATGACCTTGACCAGTTTGACTACATCTGCAACGACTTTGTGGCAGAGTCAAAGAGGCACAACAAAGACGCGCCGCTCTTTTCAGAGGACGAAACACCGGATCCCGGAAACCGCTGCCTGCCTGGCCGCAGGTCCGTCCTGCTGCTTGCGCTGTTCCGCAAGAGGCCAAACGTGACGCAGGACGCTCTGGGGCACTGTTTGATGTTGACCAGTCCACCGTGTGCAGGTACCTCCGGTTCGCAGATTCCGTACTGGCAAAGATTCTGCCTACTGCAGACAGGATGACCCGTCTGGTAAAAAAGGCCGAGACATCAGAGCAGCTAGAGCAGCTAATGCCGGACAGAACCATCATAATTGACGGCACCGAGGCGGTGCCAAGGCAGCGTCCGCAGGACAGGGATAAAAGAAAAAACACGTACTCTGGCAAAAAGAAGCGCTTTACGATTAACACCGCCATAACAACAAACAGGGCAGGCCCGATGCTTGCAGCAGGCAGGTCCTTTGAGGGCGGGACGCACGACCTTGCCATGATAAGAGAGGATCCGACAGACTGGCAGGTGGTCTAAATCCATGTACAAAAAGGACACTCCGGAAAAGGACAGGATACGGGTGTCTGCAGACAAGGGGTACCGGGGATGCCAATCACTACACGGGAATGGCACTTGAGATGCCGGAAAAAAAGAGGCCGCGGACGGAGCTGACGCAGCAGCAAAAGGACTCGGACAAAAGGATCAGCGCCAAGAGGGTAAAGGCGGGGCACGCCATCGGAAGAATAAAGCAGTGGGCAAGGATGACAGACCCGTACGACGGCACGGTAGAGGAGTTTCGCGAGGAGCTGGCTGTGTGTACCGGCCTTGCGAACTTTCAACTGCTGTGGGATGCAAAGAAAAAGCGGCCGTCACTTAGTTATTGACGGCACAGCACAGGGTGCATGAGGCACTGCAAGAGTGCGCACGGATTTCTAATTTCTGCGAATTTACAATGATCTTTTGCATCAAAATTAAATAATTTCCTGGACTGGCTTTGTGTGTCTTGGTAGTGTGTGCTGCAGAAAAAATTTGACGGGTCAATTATGCATAAAGTCTATGATACTGTCAACACGGCATGCCGCAGCATGAGGCGACGCATCAGCAATGAAACAACAGTAGCTGCAATAGACAAGCACAAGATTCCGCACCATGACAGGAATCCCGACCTCAGGTACCTCATACAGTCAAAATACGAGTCAGGAACGTACAGGTTTGAGTCATACATAACATCCAAGATAGTGCAGGGCGGCAAGGAGGTCAACCTGTGCTTCAGTCCAGTCACCCGAGGGATCTTCAACGGTGAATTCGTGCGTAAAACCATCGAAAAATGCTCCAAGCTGCACCTTGGAATCGGCCTCTACCTTTTGACAGGGAGTTTTACGCAACAGACGTGATGCGGACTGTCAGATCGCTTCACAGGCATTTTATCATGCCGGCAAAAAAGAATGCCGGCATCAAGCGCGCCATTGTACAGCACGCCCAAGGAAAGCGCGGCGATGTCTCTAGGTACACCATACAGTCCGGCTCCGAGAAGTTCACGTTCAACCTGGTTCTGATCAGGGATGATGCCAGGAAAAAAGACGGCACCATGTTTGACAGGTATCGCGCATTTGCAACGTCGCTGCCATACGAGAGCGAAAGGGACGTTGTCAAGTACATCCCAGAGCAGTACAAAAAACGGTGGGGAATTGAAACGGGGTACAGGTCTGCAAAGAGCATACGCCCGCACACTGCCAGCAGGAACCCCTCCGTACGGATGCTTTTGTTTGTCTTGTCACTGGTGCTAAACAACATTTGGATAGGCCTGCGTCGCACGGTGGGCAGACAAAGATATCATGTGACACTTGCCGGTGTTTTAAACAGGATAATCTGCGTGTTTGCAGCATGTGTGTATGCTAGGTGGCCACCGCCTATCGGGTGATTTGTGGGCTGTTTTGGAACGGTACAATCCCAACTACTGCAAACACATTCACGCAGTTGAAATTAGTCTGCATATCAGACGTGAGGTTAAGAAGCATGTTATTGAGACAGTCAACACTAATTCCTGTCAGTTCTGCGGTTCTGATAATGTCTCCAAGTGGGGAATAAGACACAACAAGAATTACGACTTGCAGATATTCAAGTGCAAGGTTTGTTCTAAAAAATATTCCACCAATCTAGGATTTGAGGGAATGCATGCTTCACCTCAAGTTATCACTAATGCCATGCAGTTGTATTTTACAGGTGAATCCTTGCGTGGTGTCCAGAAGTTCTTGAGACTTCAAGGTATCAACATGAGTCATGTTTCTATTTACAAATGGGTCAAGAAATATGTTAAACTTATGGATAATTACTTGTCCACAATTACCCCACAGGTTGGCGATAAATGGCATGCAGATGAGGTATGGCTCAAAGTAAAGGGTGATCGAAAATACCTGTTCGCTATGATGGACAATGAGACACGTTTTTGGATTGCTCAAGAAGTAGCTGATAGCAAGTTCAAGCATGATGCACAAAGTCTGTTAAAGATGGGTAAGACGGTAACAAAAAAGACACCCAGTGTTTTTGTTACTGACGGATTACCAGCATACAATGACGCATTCAAAAAAGAGTTTGCACCAAAAAACTTTCTGCATAAACCAAGCAAACACGTCAAAGAGGTACATTTCAAGAACCAAGTAGCAAATAACAATATCCAAGAGAGATTAAACGGTGAGTTCAGAGACAGAGAGAAAGTCTTTAGAGGTCTCAAAAAAGACGATTCACCGGCAATAGATGGTATCAAATTGTATCATAATTACATCAGACCCCATCAAAGTTTAGACGGTGATACACCAGCAGACAGGGCAGGTATTGAGATAAGAGGTAGTAACAAGTGGAAGACCATAATAGAAAACGCTGCAATGGAGAATCACGCTTAGTCTGAATCCCAAAGTTTAATTATATACAATATGTAAAATGTATTATGAATGAGACACCCGATTGGACAGAAAAAGAAAAAGCAATGATGAAGAAAGCTGAAAAACTCAGAGATGAAGGAAAGCTCAAGTCAAATTAGAAACCACATATTGTTGATTGATTATGGAATATCCTAATCCTATTTTTGCACCAAGTTTTGATTTTTGTATCAATAATTTCTTTCCTGAGCGAGAACATGAAGTGTTAGGTGAGGTAATGTGTTTGCTCAAAAAACCAAGCAGTCTGCCTAAACCTAAAGAATGTGGAAAGCATAGAAGTAGAATCAAACAACTACTCCTTGCAACAAACACAGTCGTTTATTATTGGGATTATGGCAGAGTGTGGCAATTTGTAGGTGTTATAGAAAATGGGAATGGAAGACAGTTAGCCGAATTAGACAAAATTTTGAACAGTGGTGAATTTGATAACGATACCTAACCCCTCAACAGTTAACAGAAAGAATTACCACTAGTCAAGTTAACAGAACCGTAAATCGTATATACCAAAATATCAAGTGTCCTATTCTTACTTTAAAATAAATCTGTTAATCTAATTATCTAGTAATAATGATGCATTTGTCTTTGCTCTAATCCTTCTTGTTCAAAGTGATTGTGAGCCTTTCCTCCATCGCGATGTGCATGAACATGACCATCAATATGACAATGTGTGTTGTCAATTAAATTCTTCATGAATACATCGTCTATGTTTAGTATCATGTTAGTTACCTCTACTGCAGTTTTGAAGACTTGTTGTTTTACAACTATTGTTTCTATAACTTCTGATTTTGACATGTCAGCTATCTTTCTAACATTCGAATTTATCCCATACCATCTTGTTTTGCCATTGGTTTTTGCCAGCTCTGCTCGAAAATGTGTTAATGTATCTAGCATATTCATTCCAATATTTTGTGCTAACGTTAGCGGTATTTGTTCTACGGCATTTGCAAATCTTTCTATTGCAATCTGTTCTTTACCTTCTACAGTAACCGCATATTTTCTGATTTTATGTGCGATTATTCCTTCAGTTGAGCCTGCCCCATACACGATAAATGGATTTTCAATAAAATTTCTTAATACAAAAATCGCATTTTTGGCATTTCTATGAAATTCATCTAAATATCGTTTTGAATTAGCTCTTAACAACAAAGTTACCGATTTTGGGTTATTTCCCTCTACGAAAACCATCTTTTCTTCACCTACAGTTTTTTCATACACTTTTTTTGCAAAACCTAATTCATCATTGGATATTTTCTCTATGTTTTCACAAGTTTTAGCACCTGTTGCCTTTTCTAACCACCATAAATCATTGTACTTTACTCTTCGCATTGACATGATTCCTTTTTTTGCAAGTGCTTCTTGCACAAACTCATTTACTCCTTTTCTTGATATTACTACATTAGCTCCAGAGTCTGCAATATTTTTTACAAGAACAAGCAAGTCTTTATTTTCTTGATTAAGAAATTGATTCATTTGTTCTGGTGATTCTATTTCTATCCCTGCTTCTGTTCTTGTTCTCATTGTTTCTAATGATTCATTAATTAACAAAATCTTGGCATCCTTGATAGTTCTAGGCATTGTAGAACTGTCTATTGTTTTATCAATAACTGTACCTTTGATTAATTGTATCTCTGTACCGCTTCCCACTTTTTCTTCAATTTTGATATCATCTATGTCTATTTGGCTTCTTTCAAAATTAGTTATCTGATATATTGCATCAATGATTGTATCTACAATCTTTGTATTTTCTTCTTGTAGATCAAAAATTGCTTTTCCTTCCAAACATGTAGTTAGTAATTGCTTCATTACTTTTCTGTCTCTTTTGTCTGACTCTATCTTAATTTCATCTAATACTTCTAAAGTATGCTCTAAACTCTTTTCATAGCCTTTTGTAATCGTTGCAACAGGAATTCCAATTTTTAGTAATTCCTGAGCCTGATTAAGTAAACTTCCTATTAGAACAGCTGCTGATGTTGTTCCATCTCCGACATGGTTGTCCACTGCATTTATTGCCTCTATGACTGATTTGGCTGCCGGATGATCAACATCAACTTTTCTCAGAAATGCTCCCCCATGGCTTGTTATGGTATCCTCACCAAGTATGTCAATGTACATTTTTTCCATACCTCGTGGACCCAGTGATGTTCTAACTATGTCTGTGACAAGTTTACCTGAAATTAGATTATACATTTGTGATTCTTGTAACCCAATACGTGAAATATCTTGATCAAGTAAATCTGGATATTTCATCCCTTTCAGTCTTCTTTCAGATATTAAAACATACTTGACAAGAAACTGAATTTGCTAATGATATAAAATGAAAATTTATTGAGAACCTGAATTAACTCGGCTTCATCGCATTCTTACTTGAAACATCATCATCTGGACCTGGAGTGTTGGAGTCTGGTCCACCTGGCATAGCTTCTTCTCCACTTTTGAAGTGTTTCAAGTCTTCTCCTGCAATGACATCTTCCTCTGGTGGTACATAATCACGTACATCGTGTCTATTCTTTCCTGGATATTTGTTCTGTGTTGCAAGTGCGACTATGATGAATAGCACAAATGAAACAACTGGTGGTATCATTGTATCTAACCCTGCCCATTCTTCTGGCATTGTAAAGAAGAAGTAAAGTCGTAAGAATGAACCCACAAGAAGTGATGCAATAGCTGCTGGCATGTTTGCCTTTTTCCAAAACAAACCAAATGTAAGTGGAGCAAATGCTCCTGCAAATACTATGTCGAATGCTAAGATAAGATAAATTCCTGGTGCTGGCACAAAGTAACCAAGTATAGTTCCTGCAACCATCATTGGAATAATTGCAATACGTGTAACTCCCAGTAGTTTCTTGTCTGACCAATTTGGTTTACCCATCCATCGTCTTCTAATTATTCTCTGCATCATATTTCTAGATACTACACTGGAAATTGCTAATAGTCCTCCACTAGCGGTGGACATTGAGGCACCAATTACGCCCATTAGTATTGATGCACCAATTGCAAATGGCATAAACTCTGTAGATAACAACGGCAATGCCAAGTCTGGCAATGTATCTCCTGGTAGGTAGTAGAATGCTACAATTCCTAACATGCTAGTTGGTACTACTGTAAATAATGTCAATGCTCCTCCCATCAATGCACCTCTCCGTGCTGTCTTTGGGTTCCGAGCTGAAAACACTCTTTCCATAAAGTCCAATGCTACTATGTCCCCTAAACCTAATGCTAGTATTGCTCCCCAATTGATCAACGCTCCATTTGCAATATCGTATAATCCCGACAAGTCCATGAATTCTGGTGGTGCATTGTTGTAAATGACATCCCAAGGTGTGTCTGCAAATCCTCCTGCAAAGAAAAGGAACCCTGCCCAGAATGAACCAATTGCAAGATAAACTTGGAATAAATTAGTATAAGCTGATGCAAACAGTCCTCCAGCAATTGTATAAGCTACTACTACTAGAGCTGAAATTAATATCCCCCAGAAATAATCTATACCAAACACAACTTCTAAAATAAATCCACTTGCAGCTAAATTACCTGCAACAAGAACTAGAAAACTAATAATCATAAGAACACCAGAAATTCCTTCTGCACCGTTTCCAAATCTTCTAAAGTAAAAGTCTGGTAATGTTATCATTGATATTTTGTTTAGTGGTTTTGCATAGAATGCAGATGTTACAAGCAAACATAATCCAAGGCCTATTGGAATAACTGCACCTGCCCAAAATCCAAATTCAAATACTAATGCAACATTTCCTAGTGACGAATTACCATCAACTGCTTGAGCTGCTAACATAGTTCCTACCATAGCTAACGGCAAACTTTTTCCTGCAACAATCAATCGTTTGCCGCTGTTTTTGACTAGTTTACTTGCAAATACTCCTACTACAAGTGTAATTACGATGAATGCTGCAACTGCAATGCCAAACCCATCCAGCTCCACCATGACTAGATTAGAATATGAAAATTATATAAATATTGAAATTTTACAGTATAATACGTTTTATGAGGAAAAAATTGTGCGTATAGTACATTTTATGATAAAATTTTTATAATTTTTATAAATTTTATACAATTTAAAAAATTTGTGATCAATAAATATGAAGTTCATAATTTCATTATTTTTCAAAAATATTTTGTAAAACAAAAATTCAAAATCTTATAAATTTGATCTTTTACAAAATAATGTGGATAAACAATATGCTTTTGCAGTTATTTTGATTATTCTTGGGATCGGTTTGAGTCAATCTGGAGTTTCTGATTCTTTTAACTTTGGTCTTGGAATTGGAATTGTAGCAATGGGTTGTCTTTGGGTCTTTATCAGACTAGTTAAAGAATGGAAAAAAAAGTCATCATAATTTCCCTAAATTTATAAAATGATATAAACTCTGAATTACTATATTTTGTATGCCTGGAAAGGGATATTCTACAGTTGGTATGAAGCCTGTTATCACAACTAGATTACAAGATGCAACTGATAAGAACTACCCTGGAATGTTTTTGCCTAGTACACTGATTATCATAATGAATGAAGTTAAGCTTGGATACTATTCTGTAGAGCCACACAAAATAAAATTAGATTTGTCTGGACGTTACAATACAGTAACTATTAGATCTGATGTTAAAGACTGGTTAGAAGAAAATTATGAAAATCTTGGCGCAAAGTATGAAGAAAGATATGGTGTAAAGTGCTTTACAAAATTTGTAAGTTACTTTATTGTTAACATGCTTGAATCAAAAAATGATGCTCAAAATCATACAATCAGTTTAAAGGAATCTGATTTTGAATGGCTTCAAATAGAATATCGTAAACTAAAAAATAACTCGAATGATCATCAGGATGTTCCTAGCTTTGAACGATTTGCTGATATGTACATTAATAATTTATTTGGAAAGATTAAAGCTGCAAAAGAAATCCTAACAATGTAAATTGTATTAATTTGAATTTTTAAAAAATTAGAGTGGCGTCATTGTGTCAATTAGCCTTGCATTAGTAACTTGACCATCTTTTTCTTGTATTTCTAGGTCTACTGTGTATTTTAGTGAATCTAGCATGAAATTAACTTGGACATCCCATGCTTCTCTAGGTCCTTTTTCAGGAATTTGAAATGTTTCATTGATTCTAAAATCGCTTACATCACCATATAATGCATCAATTATTTTTTTTGATTGTCTTGCAATATCTTCTGGTGTGCTAACTTTTTCCATACATAATCATACATTAAACACGTATAAAAATATTGAAATTAATTTTCACTTTTCTCAGTGTGTTATATTTTTGTAAGTCTTTTCATGAATGATTCTTTTTTCATATTTGTTATTTCTGTCTCTGCTTTATTTTTATGATAAATTGCGGTTTGATTATCAGGATCAAGTTTCAAAGCTCTGTTATACCATTTTAAAGACTCTTCATATTTTTTTAACGATAATAGTATTTTCCCTTTGTAGCTTATGGCATATACGTAATTTGGATTAATTTTTAATGCTTTTTCACAATATGCTAATGCTTCTGTGTATTTTTTTGCATGCTCTAAAAGCCACACCATACTACATATTGCCATGACATTTCTTGGTTCAACCTCTAATGCGCATTCACAATAAAACCTGGCTTTTCCAAACTTTTTCAATGATGATAGTGCTATTCCTTTACTGTAAAGTGCTCTAACATTATTTGAATCATAATCTAAAATTTTATCAAAACATTTGATCGCTTTTTTGTACAAGCCTATTTTGTCTAATGCTAAACCTTTGTTCATTAAAGCTTCAGTACATCTAGGATCTATCTTTATTGCTTTATCGTAAAATACAAAAATATCTTTGGTTGAAAATCCTGCAAAATCTAATGTCCATCCTTTGGCTACTAGTGCTTTAGTATTTTTATTATCTATCTCTATGGCTCTTGTATAGAATTTTATTGCTTGCTCATGCTTTCCTTGCTTGGTAAGTTTTTCTCCTTTCTCAAATATGATATTGGATTGTCTAGAATCCTCATCGATGGCCTTTTTTAAGAATAATAATGATTCTGAGCTCTTTTTTAGCCTCCCAAGAATCAAACTTTTGTTGTAAAGTGCTGTAGAATTTTTTGGATTTTTTTCTAGAGCCTGGTCTATAGTTTTCAGTGCTTCTTCATTACTCCCTAGTTTGCTTTGACATAGTCCTATTGATGTTAATGAGTCTAAATACTGTGAATCAATTTCAAGAGATTTTTTAAAATGAGATATTGCTTCTTCATATTTTTTTAATTGTTCCAGTGCAAGACCTTTGTTGTATAATGCATCAATGTTTTTTGGATCTACTGATAAAACATGTTCAAAACAAATTATGGCATTTTTGAAATCTTTCATTTTATACAATGTTGTGCCTTTGTGAAGCTGTGCAACAATATTTTCAGGTTCTAAAGAAATTGTTTTATTAAATTTTGAAATAGCTTTTTTGAATTGACTATAATATACCGCAGTTAATCCTTGATTCAAATAATACCATGAATTTTTTGAGCTCTTTAATATCATGTATTTTTTTATTCAAATATTATTTTTATAGTTTAGTTAAATCGTATATTACACATACATGGTTCTGTTTAATATCTAATAATCTGTTTTGTAAAAAATTCAAATACGTATTATACTTGAAATCTTTAATTATCAAAGTCAATTAATAAATTTGATTTACATGGGAATGGAATTTTATGGTGATGATTTTCAGGGTGCCGATGTTGCACCGTTTGTTGGAATTAACACCTTTTTGCATCTCCCTTGGGTAAAGAATCATCAAGAGTTAGTTGAAGCAAAACCTGATGTTGCAATTATTGGAGAACCATTTGATTTTGGTACTACTATTCGCCCTGGAGCAAGATATGGGCCAAGAGCAATTAGAGCAGCATCTACAATTCCATCACCTCCATTTGAAAGATTTAACATTGAAACTGGCGCAGATCCATTTGGAACTTTTCGTACAGTAGATTATGGTGATGTTGTAGTCTCACCAGGTGATGTAATAGAATCACACAAAAGAATGACTTTGAAAGTCAAAGAAGTTTTAGAACAAGATGGAATTCCTGTAATGCTTGGAGGAGACCACTCAATTACATATGCAAACGTTAGAGCTTTTCAGAAAAAATTCAAAAACATTGGCATGATTCATTTTGACACGCATGCTGACTGTGCGCCACAAGGATTAACTGGTTTCAAGTATGATCATGGTGCACATATTAGACGAATAATGGAAATGGGTTGTCTCAAGGGAAAAAATTATTCTCTTGTAGGTCCAAGAGGATATTGGCCCGGACGTGATTTGTACAAATGGATGTCAGACCAAGACTTCCAATGGTTTACAATGCTTGATGTTGAAGAATTAGGAATTGATGTAATTGCAAAAGAAATAGCTGACAGGGCAAATGATGGAACAGACGCTGTTTATCTTAGTTGGGATATAGATTCTTTTGATCCTGCTTTTGCACCTGGTACCGGAGAACCTGAACCAAACGGGCTAACATCAAGAGAAGGAATTAGAATGATCCGTTTACTATCAAAGTCATTTGATCCTGATAGATTTGCAATGGACTTGGTAGAAATCGCACCAGCATATGATGTTAGTGATACAAGTTCTTACAATGGAGGAATTACATCTGGACTAGGACAAAGATTAGTTGTAGAACTATTAGCTGGATTGTCATTAACAAAGAGAGGTTTGAATGGAGGAGATCCTGTGAGACCAAAAGATTACATGGGTACTGGAAACACATACAGTTTTGGTAATCCCACTTCTGAAATACCAAAGAGAGATTAATGAAAATTGAAGTATTAGTACAGGGAGATTCTGATGTCAAACCCTATACTAAAACATATCATTATGATAAATCTGATGAATTGATCTTCATCGAATCTACAAAATTGATTAAAAAACATCTTTCAAACAATATGCGATTAAACATAAACGAAACCCTTGGATTGTTTATTGCATATATCATAACTTCGTTAAATGAATGTAAAACCCTTCTTGAAATTCAAGAACACATTCCAAAACTCCTTTTACCTCATCAAGTTATGATTGGTGTTCCTGAAAGCATGAGAAAATTGACTTTTACACTAACAACAAATGATATTGGTACTAAACAAATGTCTATTGTAACGCCGATACTCATTGATCAACACTTTCTTCATGAACAAAAACAGACAGTATGGGAGTAGTGAGAGTGATTGATTGAGACAATAATGGGAATGCTACAAGCCAATAATCCTTTTCTGATAATAATTGCAGGCTTGACAATTGGGTTATTGCATGCTTTTGAGCCTGACCATCTCAGTTCTGTTTCCACACAACTATTAAAAAATAATAACAAAACAAGCGATTCCAAAAAATCTAATTTGACGAGTTTGACCATTGCCTCTTCATTACGAGGAATACTTTGGGGAATGGGTCACACATCCAGTATAATTTTGATTGGTTTGTTGATTGCAGGTTTATCATTGAACATTCCAGAGAATTTTTTCATTAGTGCAGAAGTTCTTGTTGGTTTTATGTTAATTACTTTAGGAATTTTTGCATTTACAAATAAAACTATCTTTAAACAAAAACATGTTCATCCTCACACACACAAAAATGGAATTTCTCACACTCACTCTCATTCACATAATTTAGATCATAAACATACTCACAAATCATATCTTATAGGATGCGTTCATGGAATTGCCGGTAGTGGTAGTCTTGTGGCGTTAGCCGCATCTACTATGGCTGGACTTGATATGATGATTTACTTTCTAATCTTGTTTGGGATTGGTAGTATAATTGGCATGACTGTTGCAAGTGGTGTTATGGGGCTACCAATAATCTTATTATCAAAAATAAACTCTGCTACTAAATATCTAAGATATGCAATTGCTGGCATCACTTTTATCATCGGTCTTGATATTGTAATTACAATTGCACTAGATAACAAACTATTTTCATTAAACTAAATTTTTAAAATAAATTGTAGTCTTGCCATTGAAACCTCACTTGTAGGATCTACAGTTGCAATTTTTCCATCAGCTTTTGCTTCATATGTTTCAGGATTAACCTCGATGTTTGGTGTTAGATCATTATACATCATGTCTTTTTTTCCAATAAAACGACAATTTTTCCATTTCTTATTCCAATGTCTGCTTTAACAATTCCTAGAATAGGATCCATTACAATTGCATTTGTAATTACAAAATCAAGTGATTTTGCTCTAGTCATTCCGCACCCCATGCAACACCAAATCCTGGAATGAACATTAGTAGTTCAATAGTTGTGTTATGTGTGAAGATTACAAATGCATCAACATCTAAAACAAGTTCTTCAAATTCAGATTTTGATGTTAATTCACATTAAGATGTTATTTTGACATTGTATCAATCAGTTACGCAGAACCTCCTAGAGTCAGCTAAATTCATCTTGGATGCAAGAGAATCCTGAAGAGAAAGTAGAATTTAGGCATAAAATAAATGATTTTATTAAATGAAAACAAGGGAAACCAGCAATTAAAACTACCTGTAATAGGAAGCTACTAGTTTTTCGCCTAATTTGAGGTCTTTTTGTTCTCTAACTTTCTTCACTGCTTCTTCAAAGTGTTTCATGGTTACTTTGGCATCAATACTTTGTTTTTCAATATCCTTGACATCTGGATTGTCATCTAGGAATTTGTGAATGACTAGAGAAACTGCAGTATTGGCAATAGATGCCGTGTCTGCACCACTAAGTCCGTCAGTTATTTCAGCAAGTTTGTTAAAATCAACATGATCAGGATCACTTTTTTCGACGACTGTTGGTATTTTTTCAGCATTAATTTTCAAAATACTCTTTCTGCTTTCTTTATCTGGAAGCGGAATCTGAATGATCTTATCGAATCTTCCTGGCCTTAATAATGCAGGATCTATCATATCTGCTCTATTTGTTGCAGCCAAAACTACAACCCCGTGCATGTTTTCCATTCCATCCAATTCTGTCAGTAGCTGACTGACAACTCTTTCACTTACTGCCGTCTCCCCTCCTGCCCCTCGTATTGGTGCAATGGAATCAATTTCATCAAAGAATACAACACATGGTGCGGATTGACGTGCTCTTTTGAAAATCTCTCTTATTCCTCTTTCGGATTCACCTACCCATTTTGATAAAAGTTCAGGCCCTCTTACTGAAACAAAGTTTGCTTCACTTTGTGTGGCAACTGCTTTTGCAAGTAGAGTCTTTCCTGTACCACTTGGGCCGTGAAGTAAGATGCCTCTTGGCATACTGTGTCCTAGTTTATCATATAGGCCCGGATACTTCATTGGCCACTCTACGGCTTCTTGCAGTTCTCGTTTGACATCTTCCAACCCCCCGACATCATCCCATTTTACATCTGGATTTTCAATGAAAACTTCTCTCATTCCTGATGGCGTTACTTCAATCAAGGCTTTTGTAAAGTCCTCATGATTTACAATTAGCTTGTCCAAAGTCTCTGGGGGTACTTTTTCTTCCTCCAAGTTTAGAATGGGAAGTAATCTCCTCAAACACTTCATTGCCGCCTCTTTACATAGATATTCCAGGTCTGCACCAACGTATCCATGACTTACTGCTGAAATTTTATCTACATTTACTTCCTCTGACAATGGCATATTTCTGCTGTGAATCAAAAGTATGTCTTTTCTTCCTTTTTTGTCTGGAACCTTGATCTCGATTTCCCTGTCAAATCTTCCCGGTCTCCTGAGTGCAGGATCGATTGCATTTGGCCTATTTGTTGCTGAAATGACAATTACTTTGCCTCTGGCCTCCAGTCCGTCCATTAATGACAACATTTGAGAAACAACCCTTCTCTCAACCTCACCGGTAACCTCTTCTCTTTTTGGTGCAATAGAATCAATCTCATCAACAAAGATAATTGATGGAGCTTTCTCTCTTGCTTCTTTGAAAATTTCTCTTAGCCTTGCTTCACTCTCTCCATAAAACTTGCTCATAATTTCTGGACCTGAAATACTGATAAAGTGGGCATTACTTTCGTTTGCAACTGCTTTTGCAAGTAGAGTCTTTCCGGTTCCGGGAGGGCCATACAGCAATACGCCTTTTGGTGCTTCGATTCCTAACTTTTCAAAAATTTCTGGGTGCCTTAATGGAAGTTCAATCATCTCTCTAACTTTTTTAATCTCATCTGTTAGCCCGCCAATGTCTTCGTATGTGACTTGTGGAACTCCACGTAAGGTCTCCCCTTTTTCTGCAATATGGAAAACAGTTTTTTGGGTAACTAGGACAGCATCAGCTGCCGGCGTTACTCCTATAACTTGAAAAGTTAAACGTCCACCAAAATATGGAACCATTACGTTATCCCCTTTAATCAAAGGAACGCTTTCTAAAGCATCTGCAAGATATCTCTCATCAATTGGAGGAATTGCTTCCAGTGGTGCTACTACTACTTTTTCTGCAGCCACTGCCTTTATCTTTCTAACCGAAATTGTATCTCCAATTGCAATTCCTGAATTATTCCTACCCAACCCATCAATTCTAATAATTCCTTTTCCTTCATCAGACGGATACAAAGGAAGACATTTTGCAACCGTTCTTCTTTTGCCTTTAATTTCTATAACATCGCCAGTAGAGGCATTAAGCGTATCCATGGAATCATAATCAATTCTTGCTACCCCCCTGCCAACATCTCTTGTATATGCTTCGAGAACTTTGAGAGATAGAGCATTTTGACTCATACAGAAAAGCATTCTGTCTAATTTTTATATCTTTGTGGCAATTCTCCTAAATTACAAGGAATAATCACAAGCTTAAAATTCTCAGTGCGTACGAACCGATCAACTTGGGCAAGAGACCGTTAGTTAGAAGACGTGGCCGTGGAGGAAATCAATTCAGGTCTACTTCTACTGGAAAAGTGGGCTCCGGGGCAAATTATCCTCGTTTTCCGCTATCAGAACAACATGCAGGTGAAATTATCGACTTGGTTCATGAACGTGGCAGAGAAGCACCACTAGCTAAGGTGCGATTTGAGGATGGATCTGTCTCATTTGTTCCTGCAGTATTGGGAACTAAAGTAGGCGCAACCTTACAGTTTGGATTAAAATCAAAAATTGAACAAGGAAATGTAATTAGCATTCAAAACATTCCTGATGGAACAATTGTATGTAATATTGAAAAGCACTTTGGAGATGGTGGCGCTATAGTCAAATCTGCAGGCACTGATGCGACTGTTTTTTCTCATGGTGATGAAGGTGTTACTGTTAAACTGCCATCTGGAAAATTTACTACCCTGAATCCAAAAAACAGGGCAATGATTGGTACCCTTGCCGGCGGAGGAGCCAGTGAAAGACCGTTTATGAGTGCAGGTGGTAAATGGAGAAACTTCAAAGCAAAAGGAAAGAAATATCCGATTGTTAGAGGTGTTGCTCAGGCAGCTTATGTTCACCCACACGGCGGTGGCCGTCATCAACACGTTGGACAAAGTTCAACTGTTTCAAGGGATGCGCCTCCTGGTGCCAAGGTAGGCAGCATTGCTGCCAGAAAGACTGGTAGAGCTAGAATTAAAGAAAGAAAGTAACTTCTCTTTAACCGAAAATTGATTAATAGCTCACAGAAATATGATTTGAATGTCAAACCAAAGAATTAGAATTTTTGTAACCGGCAAAGTGCAAGGTGTGTTTTTTCGTCAGGCTCTAAAAGTGATGGCAAAGAAAAACGATGTTTTTGGATGGGTAAAAAATCTCAGTGATGGTAGAGTTGAAGCTGTTTTGGAAGGAGACGAAGAGAATGTTAATAGACTAATTGAATGGTCTCATGGAGGACCTGCTAATGCTAGAGTTGAAGATGTAGAAATACGCAATGAAAAATTTACTGGCGAGTTTTCAAAATTTGATGTTTTGTATCAATGAATTTCTTCATATGCCTCGTAAGATGTTAGGTTGACCACAGCACCTCTAGCAGCTTCTCAGTCAGGTTCAGCCCCTGCTTGCGCTAGGTCAGCATGCACGTCAGTATCCCTCCGAACATTCTCATGCCACCCTTAGTTGCCAGCCTCTGGCGTATCTTGCGGTGAATCACGACCTTGCGCAACATGCGTTCGGACTCGTTGTTGGTAGGCTCTATCCTTGGATGCCCCACAAACATGTACAGGTTCTCTACGGCGTTCTCAATGATCATGCTAAATCTGATACCGAGATTCTTGTATTCCTTTGCTATTCTCCGGATCCTGCACACCATGGAATTGACGATGCCGCACTCAATTCTTCTGCCTCATCTTTGCGTCATAGTACAGCGTCTTCAATTTTTCATGCAGCAGCCCAGTATGCACATTGACTGCTGCAGCTTCGGTCTCTTGCAGTATGTGCGACCAACAGCGCTGCCGTATTCCAAACGCGTTGTACCAGGCATAACCATCGACAGTCAGCGGCTTGCCCAGACAGTGTGAGTAGTGCAGCTCCACTACAGTAGTTTGTTGCAGAACTTGGATTCTAGGCACGAAATTTACCCAACTTTTGACTGGCTTAGGCGTGTTATGCAACACCTATGTTAACCACCGGACGTGTTGTGGCAACGCATCCCAGTTGTATTTCCGATCCGTGCCTACTTGTACGGTACAAGATTTATAGCTAACGCTGGAGAGATAATTTGGTGGGATGACATGCCAATCACCTCTGGCGTGCCTTTTCCATCTTGGCAAGCTTGCGTTTGTACAGTCCCTCGTTTCGGGACTCGTATGGTGTCCTGGTCTTGAGTATGTGCCACGCTATGGTTATCATCTTGTTGGCGACAGTCACTATGGCAAGTGCATGCTTGCCTGCATGTCTTCTCTTGGAAGACTCGTAAACTGCCTTCATTCTAGTATCATGAATTACCGCCGTGTTTGCAGCCTCGCACATAACCCAGTTGACCAGACTGTTGGTGTCAAGCTTTTTGATTCTGCCCATGTAGTTTTTGTCGCCTGACTGGTGTATCGCCGGACACAGGCCTGCCCATGAGACGAGATTCTTTGGGGTCTCGAATCTGACAATGTCGGCTATCTCGACGGCAAGCAGCAGTGCAGAGTAGATTCCCATGCCAGTCATGCTGGCAAGAAGTTTTGCATCCTCGTTTAGCGATGCCTCCTTTTCCAGGTGTTCATCCATGTGTCTTATCTCCTCGGTAAGGCCCCTTATCTACCGGGCACACTGACTCGGTACTATTTCGTCATGTACGGATCCCAGGCTTGCAGACTCCATCTGTTCTACGGCCTTTATGGCATACATCTCAGAGGCATCGATTTTCACATCGTATCTGTCAAGCAGGCTGTGGACGCGGTTTATCACAGTAGATGAAAATGTACTCTTGACTCGCCCGGGATCCAAGTTTTAGACCAACTGTGAAAACAATTCGGACAGAAAAAGCAATTGATCAGTGCCCCTGTCATTCCTTATGCATTACCAAAAAGATCAACTGGGACACCGTCTTGATACGGCAGGCAAGGCATTTAAAATGTTGCCTGACATTGTAGACGCGGTAGGCCTCAGCTTCTCTGGGAGACACAACGCGCTATACGGCATGGAGGATTTTATACGGGCAGTCATATCGATGTGCAAGTCAGGCTCGTATGCCTCCGGCATCACACAGATGCTCTCAGTACGCCACGCCGCGAGCCGCATACCGTCATCGGTGTGGGTTCCGGGGAAGATAAGGGACGCATGTTCTGACAGGCACATCATGGAGAAGAGGTGCCGGGAGATGGTGCGCAAGACCGTACTGTGCGCAACACAGGCAGGCCTCCTGCGCAGAACCCCGCATGTTATGGCAATTGACACGCACAACATACCGCGGTACGACAGGAGCTCCGATACCAGAGAAAAACAGCTGGTGCGCTCAAAACACAGGAATGGAACCACCAGGTTTGAGGGATACGCCACGATGCAGTGCGTGGACAGGCCCAACCTTGATGTGGCATGCAGGCCCCTCAAAAAGGGGTACAAACCTGCCTGTATCGTGCGTGATCTGCTGCAGGACTGCGCCGATGTGGGGGTTCGGTGCAAACTGCTGCTGCTGCTTGACCGCGGATTCTTTTCAAGCGATGTCATAAGGGAGATCCGGCAGGCAGATCACGGATTCATCATGCCGGCATCAAAAACTTTTGCAATAAAAAGGGCAATACTGGATCACCACGACGGCAAGAGGGATGCAGTCTCCACGCACACGCTTATGACACGCAAGCACAAGCAGGGCCAGTCGTTTCGGCTGGTCATTGTGGCAAAAAAGAAGGGAGATAGGGGGGGGATGGGATTCGGAGAAGATACCGGACAGATATTTGGCGTATGCCACCAACCTTGACTGCCGTAACCCGCTCTTTGAGACAGAAGGGATTCCAGAGGAGTACAAAAAGAGGCGGGGCATAGAAACGGGGTACCGGGACGCAGAGAGATCAAGGCCCAAAGCCACCGGCCAGAACGCAGTCATCAGAATATTTCTGTTCTTTATGGCACTTGTAATGTATAATTTGTGGGTAATATCGGCTGCAAGATCCAGGAGATGCAATGGAGGGCGGCGTGATGTTGCCGTTATTCCTCTGCTGATAATGTTCGAGCTGATGGAAAAATTTTCTGCTGATGTGGTTCCTGGCAGGGGGATTTGGCTAGAACAGCCGTCTGCTGGCTAGTACATTTTCATCTACTGTATCACGCGTGTCCTGTCCTGTACGGTTCTGATCCTCTGTCTGACCATGGCCCGGACTCCTCTTGTGTCAGCTGACGGCACATAACACATGCACCGCCAGCAAAACTATCTGAAGGTAATGGTACCGGACTCCTCTTGTGTCAGCTGACGGCACATAACACTCTGGTATTGAATCCATCCTCAATACGTTTGCTATCTTTTGTGCGTCAATCTTGTCTGTCTTCTTTCCCGTCTTTGCAATTATTGCCATCTTGTAGGTGTTGGCAAGCTTTATGTCGATTCCATGTCTCTCAAAGGCGCCGTATGTGATGTTCCACATGTTGCCCGTCGTCTCGCATGCTGCCTGACATCTTCTGGCAGAATACCTGAGTGCCGTCTGTTCTGCGAATCTGTCTGCATCTGAGACGGTGTTTTGATACTGGCCAGTATGCAAAACCTTTCCCTTCCAGTCCATGACGCATACGTCACATTTTCTCTTTCCAATGTCTATTCCTATGCTGATTGTTCCTTTGCTCATCCTTTCTATCACCTCCTTTCGGATCTTTGACGGATCGGAAGCTGCATACACCTATCAGGGCGCAAGGCCCAGTCACACAGCAGCTCGGACTGCCCCATTCAAGATCAAGGGCGCATGGCCCATATGCATACAGGGGTCGATTCATCACTACAGCTACGACGAGGTGGTTATCATGTGTTCAAACTAGTGCTCAGGGCTTGTGTATTTTCCTAACCTTTTCTTCCAGACCCACACACCCTTGTTTCCAGTGACAGTAAGGTCGGTGCGCCTGTTCTTTATCGACCTTGCATACTCGGAGAAGGGGTGAACTACTTTTTGGACTATACAACACCTAGAATTCCCATCCTTCCATTCTGAACATATCCATGACATCAATTGTCTTTATGCTATATTTCTGACAAACGAATGGAATTCTAATCTTCTCTCCTCTGGTTCTTTCCTCCGTTACTACCATTCTTGTCACTGGAGATAAAGTCTGCTGTAAACTTGTTGTAGCATCTACGGCCAACGCGATAACTCATACATCTGCGTCATATTTTCTAGATTCATTTACAAGAGCAGGATATTCTCTCAACATGTCCGTAGCAATTTCTATCTGTCTATTTGTTGGTTCTCGAAACAAACCCGTCTGTTCTTTAGCCCACTCTGCTAACTGATCATCTCTCTGAGTTATCTCGTACAGTACTTCTTTTGGCGCCATCAACAAACCACTTTTGATCAAAGATGTCAGATTTTTCCAAACCGTTGGATAAACATCCATAGGATTGTGTCGATGCAGTTCTATTAATGACGACGAATCTATGATGTAGTTATTTGGTGTCATCTCTTTGCCTTGGCTAGAACCTTCTCAAAGTTTCTTGACTTGATCGACAGATAACTCAGGGCATCAGTGTATGTTATTATATCCTTATCAAAATTATTGGCGACCAAAGAGACAAACCTGTTTCCAACCTCAGAAAGACATCTTTTGTCAGGCGACACGACAATTCCCTTCTGTCCAGATTCTGTTTTCTTCTTGTTTTTGGAAACCGGTCTGCCAAGAACACTTTCAAACTCTGCCTTTGAGATGTGATTCAGATTTAGCATTTTGTGTAAAAGCACGGCTTTGCTGACCTTGTATTTTTTGGACAGCTTGTTCAGCGTTTCCGTATCGGTAAACTGCGTGTCTTCTTGAAACAAATCTTCGTCTGTTTGTTCAGGCAACAAAAACGAAGACGAGAATGCATTGCACCATTTCTCTGTGTTGTTTCTTTCTACTGACGATTCCTTTGGAATGTCTATTACAGTATCTCCGAGAAGAACATGACCAAACTCATGCATGAGCGTAAACAACCTTGCTTCTATACTGTCTTTTGAATTGACTACTATAACTGCCGGTAGTTCGTCTACTAATGCAAACCCCCTTGCATCCTCAATCTGCATTGAAAACTGGAAGACAAGAATGTTTACGTCTTCTAAAACGTCCCTCAGGTAATTAAACAGCCTGTAAGCATCTCTGAATTGTATCTGTCTTTTCAATGTAAGGTCAAACATCCTCCTGTATTTCACGGCAGTGGCATTGGGATCATCTGTCAGGCTGGCCTTTTTTATTTTTGGTTTTGTATCACTTTTTATGTTCAAAGAGAGCTCCATTCCAAGATCTTGGAGGTTTCTTGATTTTCTAATTGCAAGAATTGTTTTTTTATCAAATACATCTTTTCTGCCTGGTAGGAATCGGTAGTCTCTCGGCAACGGCATTTGTTTCCTAGGTTCTGACAAAAGGAATGATGCCAAAGGATACTTGTATAGCGATGCCATGTTTTTTAGCTGTCTTAACGTAGGGGATTTTGCTCCAGCTTCCAGGTCTTGGATGATCTGTAGAGTAGTGTTTAATCTCTTACTTACTTCTTCTATTTTCCACCCGGAGCTCTCTCTGAGCCATTTCAGCACCTTTGGCTCCATCTTTACAACTAGTGGCTTTGTCACATCAATCCCTCACTTTGGCTGATCAGAAAGTTCTGTTCAGATGCCATACTCTATACTCCCCAGACTCTTCTTTATCTGTGCTTGTAGAATCCAGAAATGTACCGTATACAATCAGATATTCATATAACACAATAACTTGATCTAACCATAATGACTTTGATCATAGCCGATATTGGGGTTAACTGGGATGGGGACTTGGGCATTGTGGAAAAAATGATTTCCAAATCAAAAGAGGCAGGCTGTAATGCAGTAAAATTTCAGGCATACAAAAAAGAGCAAGTCGAGAAGCATCAAGAAAGCTCAAGACTAGAAAAAGCAGCTATTTCTCAAGATAATGTCGGCTCCATTAATGATACCTGTGAAAAAATTAGGCTACAATTTTTCAAATAAACTTGAAAATGACATGAAAAGATACGAGCCAGAGCTTAGAATCTGACACATTTTTTAATTCTAAACGACTGGGATAACTTTGGGTTTTGTCGAGGCATTTTTCTCAAAATCTAAAAGTGCAAGATCATGATTCTCCAAATCACGCTAGCAATGGTTCACAGTCGGATAAGAGACAATTTTGTATGGGAGGCTAGGATCATATATTCTATATTAAAAAATCAAACCATACCAGCTTCGGCATTTGTATCAGAAGATACGGAAAGTGATGTGTTATGCATAGCATGAATTATGGGATCCCCCGAATTATTGTAATAATCAGGATATAGGTAAGCATTAGTAAGTGTGGTCTTGGTTCGTACAAGCACTGGTGATTCTCCCTGTATCACAAATTCATTCCAAGGTTCAAAAGTTTGTTCGTTTATGATATAACCAAACAGATCTTGTTTTTTCTTCGAATCGATATATTCAGGCCGCCATGGCTTTGTTGGTTTTTTCTTTTCACCATGATTGACAAACCCAACTATCCCTTGGTATGAAATCAAATATTTCATATTTTCTGGAACCTTCGTTCCGGCAGGCATATTTGCAAGTTTATCATCAGATATTTTTAAAATATTGTTTGGAATATTCCCAACACGTAAAAATCCTTTTACTGTATTATGTTCAATTTTATAAGTATTATATTCAAATTTTTTAACTTTAAACAAAAGAGGCACCATATCTTCTGGGCCGATTGAAATAGAAAATTCTGACATTTTATATAGTTAAATCGATTAACAATTCAGGAATATGTCTTTGGTTATTTGAAATAGATTTTCCTTTGAACTCTTTTTCACCATACTCTGAAATAACTTCAGAAGCATTAGATGTAATCTGTATGTTGGAGCCATCATTCCAAAACAATTCTCCAAACATATCAACTTCAAGCACTTCTTTGACTTGTCCCATACGATATGCCATTTTTCCAGATTTGGTATAACCATCTTCTGAAAGCAAACCATATCGACACATTGGACAAATCAAGCCATCAAAAACTCCTAAAAAAACATCGTCCAAAAAACAAGGAACTAAACCTTCAACAAGAAGTGTTTTACAATCGGGACATCCAAAGTCTCCAGATTTTAATTGGATAGGGTCTTTCTCTGCCAAATTATTTTCAGCCATATCTTTATCTTAATAACTATTCAATGTATATAGTTTTTAAAATCAACTTACAGGTATATCTTCGTAAAACAACTATGACAGAACCTAACTTTATCTTGTAAATGCATTTCTGAATCTCACTTTTACTGCCTTTATCAAGTATTTTGTCTATTGTTTGTTTTGAAATGTGTCTTTGTTTCATTCTATCTCTTATGTGTACAGAGTAATATCTGGTACAGTTTCTGAAAGGATCCAAGTCATAAACTCATAATCTTGTTGTCTGAGGTCATACATGTCATTATGGTAACACTAGAATAGGATTATTTAAAATGATCCTTGATTGATTCTTGATTCTGTTGGGTTATGGGGATATGAAATATTGATCTTCTCCAGATTGAAAACCACGTCTAAACAGAATCATTGCTTAATGATGCATTCTGGATAATAGTCTTCCACTTGTTTGCACCGTCAACCTCCATCTTTGAGGCCTGTGCTGGCGTTCTGCCTTTCAATGCTCCGTGCTTTTTGGTGAAATTGTAAGACTCTCATGCCATCCAAGACACAGGAGTATCCATCTTTTTGAGATGGTACCATGTCATGGTGGAGGGAACAAACGATACATGCCATCCAAGACACAGGAGTATCCATCTTTTTGAGACCTCTAAACACTTTCTCACGATCTCTTATTTTACCGTTCAGTCTTTCCATTTTGTTGTTGTCTCTGTCTCTTTTGCCTGCAAGATGGACATGTCTGACATGATTGGTTTTCTTTTCAAACACTTTCTTGGATGATTTCATGCAAGCTGGCAAACCGTCAGTGATGAAATTTCTTGGATTCTTTCCAGCTTGTAGTTTTGTAATGGATAGCAGGTTGTCTTCATTGTGCTGTAACTTGCTGTCTGCAATATCACTAGCCAGCCAGCATCTTGTATCATCATTCATACTTGATTATCATGTGTTCAAACAAATAATTCCGTTTACCGTTGATTTTTACCCATATTTCATCTGCCCTGAACAAGTAACCAACTCTGGGAACTATACCGTTTAGATACTCTGATGCCATCTTGGAGTATTTGCCAATCCATCTGTAGACTGTTGATTGGTTAACCTCAATTCCCATCATCTCATAATGGTTTGAAATATCCCTTACAAACATTCCCGAATAATACATTTGCAAATTTAGTTTTAATTATAAAGGTAGTAGATCTGTTGGCTCCAGTCTAGACGAATAGCCCCATTTCAAGGCGTACAAGATCCGCCACGTTGACGAGGAAGCGTGGATGCTCCACCTTAGGATTGCTCCCTCCCGGACCTCATCCCTTTCGATGGTTCGGTCTTAGAAGTTATCCCTTCGGATAATCCTAGTCCTGCAACCACCCGCCTCGGCGTGATTTCATTTCCGCACGCCAAGCGGGAACCACCCATCTAGAGATTTACCCAACAGTTGCTGATCTCTGCATATAGCCGGTTTCAGAACAGGGCACGGCTGGCACCCCAATCCTACCTACTACCGTTTTTTCATAAAGAAAGCATGTTATATTTGCATTAGGTTTTGTTTTCCTTTAGTTTTAAGACCATGCTACATACAGAGCATACGTTCCCTGTACATTCACTGCCACATTTTTCACAAACTGTTTTTTCTTTATAGTTGGTGTTCTTTACAATTTGAGATACTTTGAGAACTGATTGGTACAAATTATTTTTAATTCCACTGTGTTGGTTTTCCAATGAATTTAGAAATTCACGAATTTCTGTTCTTATCCCTTCATTCATGTGTGGACAAGGCTCTGATTGAAATGGAATGTTGTTTGTAAATGCATAAAATACAATTTCGGATTCATAAATTTCACAAAACGGCTTTATTTTTCTCAAAGAATTTGCAGATGTGTCAGGATCCATCCAGCCAATCTTGTTTGTATCTCCTGAAAGCATGTTTATTACGAATGTTTGTAACGTATCGTCTAGATTGTGGCCTGTTGCAATCACATCTGCTCCAATATCTTTGGCTGCAAAATCAATTGCACGTCTTCTCAGAGTGCCACAAATTGAACATGACGAAGTCTTTTCATTTTCTCTCAACTCTAACGCTTCATCAAGTGTCAATTCAAAAAGATCTTTGTAAGAATAAACTTTGTGTTCCACGTTTAATTCATTACAAAATTTTTCCACAATTTCTAGTGCCTCATTTCTATAACCTGGGATCCCTTCATCAATTGTAATTGCCTTGATTCTAAAATTGTGAGTTGATGCCATTTCATGAATGATTTTTAATAATGCAAGCGAGTCCTTTCCCCCTGAGACGGCGACGGCCACCAGCTCATTATTTTGAATCATGTTGTGTTTTGAAATAGTCTTGGCAGTCTTTCTCACAACGGAGTTTGAGAAGCATGCCGAGCATAGATTCTGACCCGAGTATTTTCTAGTATAGACTGCCTGATTTTCACACCTATCGCATTTCATGAACTTGGGTATTTTTTTTCATTAATGATTCTTTAGGTACTTTCTATATCGTAAACCATCCAGACTTGACGTAAGACAAGGCAATGTTGAGACCAAACAAGACAAAGGTGAATGCGTAAATTCCCCACATGACGCCATTTACTGCTTTTTCTGAAATTCTTTTGTCAATTATCGTGTGAATGAATTTTCCTCCGTCTAAAATTGGCAATGGAAGCATGTTGATAATTCCTATGAAAAATGATATCATCCAAAGCCATAGCAAAAACATTGAAACATTTGGATCATTCCATTCAATGAAATTCATTACGGGCTTGTATGCAAATGAATTGTCTCTCATGATTCCTATCAATCCCCTTTCAGGATCATCTGGTGCCGGTATGATATCTACATCAAATTCTAGTGTCTGACCATCTCTGAGCACAGAAACACTTGCCGTTTCTCCAGGATTCAAACTGGGAAAATCAGCAGGACTAAAGATCGGTATATCATTAATCGAAGTAATGATGTCGTTTGCCAACAAACCTGCCTTTTCTGCTCCAGAACTTTCTATGATTGAAAGTATCAGAACTCCTTCAGGCAAGTCATAAAATGTGCTTAGAAGTGGTTCGGGTAATATCACTGCAAAAAATGGATTTGTTAGTAAAATAGCGCCCAAAACAAATGCAAAAATTACGTTAGACGTAGCTCCTGCCCCGATCACTCTTAATTTTGAAATCCTTTTTGCTTTATCAAATTCCTCCTCATCTGGTTCTACAAATCCTGCAAACAATGCAATGAATATCGCAAATCCCCCTGTTTTGATCTTTATTTTCTCTAGAGCAGCTACTATGCCATGTGCTCCCTCATGCATAATTAACACAATTGGGATTGATAGCAGAAAATATGTAATTGCCGGTCCGGACGTTAGCGTTACTCCTGGAATTAGCACTGTTAATTCTGCAAATTCGTTTTGTGCAACAAAAAAGTTTGATACATTATTTAACAAAAACCAGAACGCAAAGCCCATCATCATAAAACCTGCAATTACACTTGCATCGGCAAAAACCCTGATTCCTCTTTTTGTTCTACCAAGCAGTTTTATTAAAACCGAATTGACTTCTTTGTTTTTGTATACCAGGCTGTATGCCTTTAGTTCAAAACCATATTTTTCTAATTTTAGGGCTTTTGCAATCACTATCACAATAACCCAAGCAATTAACACGTAAATTATTGCATTCTGAGTAATAAAATCAAGGTCCAAACTGATTGTTAATTTTTTAAAGTACGTACATTTATCGGTTACTGTGCATGTAAAAACTCCCCTTAATTAGGATTAGATGATATAATACACATGCAAAAACTTCAGAAGGTTAGAATTTGGATACTCTTGTACAAGATAGATTATCCAAACTACTGATTCATGACAAGACGCAATAACAAAAGCAAAATCAAGATTTGATAAATTCTGTAATCCATAAAATGGTTTAGTCAGGGTGGCAAATAAGCAGACAAATCCAATGAATTGAAGACTGCCATAAACAATGCAAACAAAATGGAGATTGTTGTAAGGACGACTTTATGTGTCTATGAATTAAGGAACTGCCTGATCCGGGGTTGTTGCCAAATTCACCCCCATGATCTAATTTTGTGATTTTGTACACATATTGATCAGAGAGGATGTGAGTTCTCTAATGAGTGATCATAAGAGACGTGATCAGTACTGGAAGTACTATCACGAGGCCCACACCCAAGAACTGGATTTTCTCACGTCCCATATAGTTTCTTTGATTGTGAAAAATCCGTGTCCTGTCCGGGACAGACAGTCCGGTCCTGGACGCAACCGGGTTCACAGCAGGAACAAGCTGGCATGCATCTGCATACTCATGGTATGTCTAAACTACACATACCGGGATATGGAGAACCTTGTATCCAAGCTTAAGCTGCCGTGGGACGAACCCGTACCTGATCACACTACTGTCTCCAAGTTCATGCAAAAGATTCCTGTTGCATGGCTTGAAGATATCATTGCCTGCACGGCAGCATCGTGCCTTGCAGGATTTGATGCCTCTGATCTCACGCTGGCATCAGACAGCAGCGGCGTTGCCACTGACAGGTATGAAAGAGTGCAAAAAAAAGGCCAGAAACAGGCACAACAGGAGGCAAAGCGTCAAAAGAAATACCTGAAATGGCACGTGGCCTCGGTACTGGGCCTGCAGGTCATACTCTCCTGCCGCATCACATCCAACAGGATGGCAGACACTACAGTCTTTGCCTCGCTGCTAAAGAAGATCAAAAAGACAGGCATTGCCTTTGCAGGCAGGTTCAATGCAGACAGGGGGTATGATTCTGATAGGAACTGCAAGCTTGTCTTTGGTGCCGGCATGACCCCGAACATAAAGCAGAGGGGCAATGCCGTGAACAGAACAAAAAAGTTCAGGAAAAAGGCCGCAGGACTGTTTGACGTGGAGATCTACAAGAAACGAGGCATGATAGAGGGAATATTTGGAGCAGAGGAGACAGAAGGTCACCGGTTGCTGTGCAGGTTCAGAAAGACATCCACAAGAAGGCGGTTTGGACTGTGCAAGACAATAGGATGGAACCTTGAGGTGTTAAACCGTTTGGAGTGTGCAGCAAGGCAGAATATTGTGGTGGTGGCAGCTTAGATGTGAATTTGGCAACAACCCCGCCTGATCCACAAACTTGAGTTATTTTGGCGATCCTTCCAAGATAGTAGATTTTATGCGTGATTTGATTTATCCAGAACTGATCGCATGCTACGCAAAACAGAGGCTTGGGAAGATACGGTAATTCCTAACCCACGTAGTATTGGACAAAGTGGCTGCTTTCCAGCTTGTTTATCGCATTAGTAGCAAACAGGTTTTTTCTTTTCGGACACAACACATCACACACAAACCTATTGCTAAAAGGTATCCAGTGTTTTTAATAATAAATAATATTTATATTCTATTTTCACTGGATATCATATATCATGGTTTCAATTATCAGGCGTAAAAAAGGCAAAAACGAATACTGCATACTGATACACAATACAGGAAAACATCAACATGAAAAATATCTAGGCAAATCAATTCCCAAGGACATCGATGAAATCAAAAGAGAATTCTTGCTATCAATATTGCGCAAAGATTGGAAAATCAAGCTAGATAAAATAAAAAAAGGATATGCAAAACAACCAAAAAAACTAATCACAGAACATCTGAAAGAATTTTCATTAGGATTTACCCACGATTCGCAAAAAATAGAAGGATCAACGCTGACAAAAAAAGAGACTTACAATCTGCTAAGGTTCTCACTAACGCCTAGTAGCAAACCAGAAGAAGACATGATAGAGGCTCAAAAACACCACAAAGTATATCTCAAAATGTTAGAAAAAATGCCAATGCTGACAGAGAAGACCATGTTGTCATGGCATAAAGAAATGTTTGAAAAAACAAAACCTGAATTTGCAGGAAAAATAAGAGCGTATCCTGTCCATGTTACAAACAGCGAGTCGACATTTCCACATTGGAAATTTGTGCCAAAATTTGTAAAACAGCTTCTAAAAGAGTACAGAGGTTTGGAAAAAAGGATAGAGCCTATAGAGTTAGCTGGCATGATTCATTTTAGATTTGTAAGCATACACCCATTTGGAGATGGCAACGGCAGAGTCTCAAGATTTTTGACGAATTACATATTGATAAAAAACAACTGCCCTCCATTGAACATAAAATACACAGACAGGGATGATTACTATGAGGCACTAGAGAAAGGGCAAACACAAACAAATGAGATTCATTTCCTAAAGTGGTTTATGAAATATTATATCAAATCAAGCAAAAAATATCTCTAAAAACTCACTATAACCATGTGCCAAAACCATACAGGAAATTAGATGGTACTTGCACTCGTGTCAAAAACTGCAAGAAAGCCAGAATTGCAAACAGATACACGCCCTAGGAAGAATAACAAGAAGAGGATGGTAAATCTGGGCATAAAATATGCGGTTCTAATAAATGAGAACAAGGGAAACTGGCAACTAGACTTGGTAAACTGTTTTAACGGGTTCTGTGAAGTTATCGGGAGTTAACCCCTATAACTCGACTTTGACATATCGACTATTCGGATTGCCAATGGTGTGCCGGATTCCGTCATCGCCGGCTCAAAAGTGCCGGACTGCGCTTCACATATGTCATCTCTACTGCCCCTAAACCTAGGGGGCAGCTTGCGTGATATGTTGTTCATGGCAGCGACAATATCCCTGCCCATAAACAAACCGCAATTATTACACGACAGTTTACGATGCTGTTGCATGTCCTCTTGGAGTCTCTTTCCGCATTGCGGACACTGCGTGCTCGTGTTTCTTGGGTCTACTGTCTCGACTGGCGGGAGCCCGACCCATCGGGCTTTGTATTCTATTTGGCGTTGCAGCTCGTAGAATTGCCACCCGTTCAATCTGCGCCTGTACTTGTTGCCCTGACCATTTCCTTTTTTGTAGAGTTTTCTAATTCCTTTCAGGTTTTCTAGAACGATTGCAGCCTTTTCTTTGACGGCATTATCCACAATATCCTTTGATATTTTGTGGATGTACTGCTTTGTTCTGTCAGTCAGTCTTCTCTGTTTTTCCTTCCAGAACTGGTTTTTCTTCCTGCGGTCATTTCTGTGGAAGCCTGCCCTGGCGTGTACTGTGTTCTCCTTTATGGATAGCAGCTTGTTTGTCTTGTAGACTGTCACCCCTTCCCCGTTCCCACACGTCACATTTCTTAGGTTTCTGTCTATTCCAACTTTCTTGGTGCACTCTATCTCTTGTACTTTTTTTGAAACACAAAGACTGATGTTGAGGGCAGTCAGTGAAAACGAGCGCACCGTCAGGGCGGGATCAGACAGGATTTTTTGGGCGTGATCGTTGAGTAAAATGTTGATTGGGTTATGCTTCTTGTATGGGATTGTTAGTAGTGCACCGTTGTGTTTTATGCCGTAACAGTTTGTCATAAAGGGATTTTTGACTATTGGGTCCCTTATTCTGACACCTCGTTTGACTGATTGTTTTCTGTTTGATAATATGCCTGCAGCTCTTGATATTGCACATATCTTGTATGTTGATAAAATGTCATAGTTACGCAATTCGTGATAACATAACATGGACAGCCTCTTCATATTGTGAGTGTCTTCTTTCAACCCTATCTTGATGCAATGATTGGCCATCTTTGTGAATGTAGCCGCCATATCCATTAGGTCAGAGTTCGGCGCATATTTCTGTGATATTGGCTTTATCGCCTTCAGCGAATATCTTGCGGTTTGGAGGCTTGTACATTTTGGGAATTGACATATAACTCCCGATAACTTCGCAGAACCTATGAAACCAGCAATAATAATCTCTACATATCCTGACAAGAAATCAATTACCAAAATTGCAAATGTGCTTGTAAAAAATAAGACAGTTGCATGTGTGAATATTTCAAAAATTTCTTCAATTTATTCCTGGAAAGGCAAGACAGAAAATACATCCGAATATATCGCCATATTCAAAACTACGACAAAAAACACGAAACTATTAAAAATGAAAATTGAAGAAACCCACCCATATGATGTGCCTGAAATAGCAGAAGTTGATATTGCCTCCATTAACAAACCGTATCTTAAATGGCTAATCGACTCGACAAACTAAGACTCTACTGCATATCGCAGTAATGAAATTATCCCACCTAGGCCTGTAACCCTTAAACCAATATCTGTAGACGAGTCAACACTGTAAATTTTCACTCCCCTGCCCTCAGAATCATTTAGAAAACCTATCATTCTTTGTTCATCATCTTGTATTGCTTTGTCTGAAAATACCAGAGACTCTACTGCGCCTAATTGATTTGCATTAAATGTTTCATCAAATCCCATAGTAAATTTCCTGCTCTTCTTGTTTGCAAGTAGCATCACTTCATCAATAATTGCCGATACCTTTGCCAGCTTGCTGTCTGACATTATCTCCCTCATTGTTTGAGATTTTGTGAATGTGTAGATTCCATCCTCCCCGCCCGAATCAATTCCTTCAACGACTTGAATCTTGCATTTTTCGACATTCTGTGATTTTTGGATGAAATTAGCAAATCTTTTTTTTGTCTCGCCTGGACCAAAGACTACCATTGTATCTCCCTTTTTGAGTACAGTTGATGTGGCCTGTTGCACTTGTTCAAAGAACTTTTGAATGTTGAAACTTGTCTTGTATCTCTTTCCGCCAGAGCCTGAATAAATATTTGGAATAAATTCCAAGTGTGTTCCCCTCAACCTTGCAATTCCACAATCTCCAGTATCGATTGCAACAAGCAAAAAACCCGTTTGATTGTTGTTTGATTCTAGAATGCTCTTTTCAATCGGCAGCCATCTTTTTTTTGAAATTGTTATGCCATCATTGATTTTCAGAATAAATGAATGATGAGATCCGTGTGGTACTGATTCATTACTTGACTCAGAAATCGTCCCCCCAATTCTTAGCCTGTCCAAGACATCATCAAGGGAAATTTTTTCTGCAGTTAATGCAATTCTGACTTTGACCCTTTCGCCCTTGTCAGGTCTTGAGTAGTCTTTGTCTTGTTTTAGAACTCGCGTTGTATCCCCAATTATTTTGTCATCTTCCTTAATTATGCGACGTAGGCTCAAAAGATCATCGGAATCTTCTGGTATCACGGAAATTGAATTTTCATCAATAATCTTTGTAATCATGATATTTTTTTCAGTATACAAAAAGAAAAGAGTTTAGCTTGTAACTTTGCTAGTATTTTGTTCTTCGGATTTTTTCCTTAGATAGTTTTCAACCCAGTCCAAAGTTAGAACGCCTGACTCTGCCAGATTTGTAAGAGAGTTTGCAGAAGCTTCTCCGGTTACTTTGCCGTTATTTCTCCTCAATTGGCGCCATTTTAGGGACGTATTTCCACTTTTTGAATTATAGATTACTCCAAGTATGTCCCTTGCGTTTACAAACGTAATGTCCCTAATTTTTTTCAAGGTCACTTTATCGGCTGCCTCCACATAAATTGATCCCAAACTGTCCTCCCTTTCAGCAAACACCTCAAAATCTTCCAAATAACTTCTTGGCGCATAAGATTTGCATGTGCTTGAAATGACAAATCTTCGGAAACTTTCCACTGATGCGGGTGTGTCAATTGCAACCATTTTGAATGATTGAACCATTGGCCATTTATCAAGCTTCTTGAAAGACTCAATAGGAATCTGTGAGAAATATGGCTTGCGGGCCGTGATGAACCTATCCCTTTGAAATGATGATGATGATGAGGATCTTGAGTTCTGAGCCTGCCTTAGGATTTTAATGGACGGCTTGCTTGAGTACTGTATGAAATCTCTAACTGAACGCCTGACATTTCATGTCAAAACAAGAAGAGCCTTTGTCAATATTACTCCTGATATTAGAAAACTGGTTACAAAAAGTAAGATTCAGGAAGGACTTTGTCTTGTAAACGCAATGCACATCACTGCCAGTGTCTTCATAAATGACAATGAAAGCGGCCTGCATAAGGACTATGAAAAATGGTTAGAAGGGCTAGCGCCACACGAACCAGTTGATCAGTATGATCACAACAAAACCGGTGAGGACAATGCAGACGCTCACCTAAAACGACAAGTGATGGGGCGAGAAGTGGTTGTTGCTATCACTAATGGCAAATTAGATTTTGGTCCATGGGAACAAATTTTCTACGGTGAATTTGATGGAAAACGACCAAAGAGAGTTTTAGTTAAGATAATTGGCCAATAGTCTCCTATCCAAAGTCTGCATCGCGTTTTTGACTTTGTGACTCATTTTGTCTTGCAGCTGCTCTGAACTCCTCATCGTGATTTTGAGGCCCATGTCCACATTTTACACATGCTATCTTGAACCCATCATCATACTTTTCATATGTCTCACATCCACAAAAGCATGCCATACTTGATGCAGTTTCTCAGATGATATATCTTTTAGGATGAAACTTTACTTAAGCAGATTTGCAGCATTCGCCAATTGGAATATCATGATCGTGTGGGCATTTTCTTGGATGCTTTAGCATTGTACAGAGAGCATCTGTAAACTGCTTGTTCATGTGATGCTCAATTCCACATACCATCTCCTCGTCAATTTCCACCTTTAGTGCGCTATCCATGAGTACTTCTAGCAATCTGCTGTTTCTCATCATACTTGCCCCGATTGTTTGGCCTTCCTCTGTGAGTTTTACCCCTGCCTTGTTGTAGTTGACCAAATTTTGACTGTTTAACTTTTTGAGCATTTGTACCACACTTGGCTGTCTGACATTGAGCATCTTGGCAATGGTGCTAATTTTGACATCTTCCCCCCTTTCTTTGATGTGCCAAATCGCCTTGAGATACATCTCTACGTGCTCTGCTTCTGCGGTTCCTACAAATAGAGTCTCTTCACTATCTAGTATGTCCATACCTATACCTTCTTTGAATCTTTTAATAAATATTCAAAGTATTGACGTGCAAATCCAGCTAAACCTGCGTGTTCTGCCCAGATTGCCACAACATCTGAAGAGCTTTCGCCTCCTATTTCCGGACCCAAAAGGATTACAACATATTTTTTATCAGATATTATGCCTCCTCCAAACAGCCCTTTCTTGATTTTTATCGTTGCAACTCTTTTGATTGCCTTGACGTACTCTTTGTCCATTTTGTCTGATGTAAGTATTGTAATGTCTACTCCCTTATCATGAAGTAGTCTTAATTTCGGTAATGCCTGTTTGACCAGCTCTTCCCCTGCTTCAGGCAATGCAATCATTACTTCGTTTCTACAAGACTCAACCATCTCCAAAATCTTTGCGGCAATGTTGATTGCTCCTGAGAGTACCCAAATGTCTGGTTTTTCACTGGTTCCGCTTTTCTCATACAGTGGAACCAACTCGTTTAAAATTACACTTTGGTTCTGTAAAAAATCGCTTTCCATCTTTTGTTTTGTAGTGTCTAGTCCAGTTGATGGCGATTTTGCAAAATATTTTGTCGGCCTTGAATCATCTGACCCTATCCAGCTTTTCTCTTCTAGAGATCCGAGCACTTCATAAATTTTTGAATATGGCACTCCTGACTTTTGACTGAGTTCTGATGCTGTTAGTTCTCCTGCTTTAAGCAATGCAGAAAATGTTCTGATTTCATAGCTTGTAAGACCGACTTTTTCTAGTGCCTTTCTTGTTTTGTCAGATATGCTCATGCGATCTAGTCGATCAGCTTTCATATTTAAATCAGCCATGCATGCTTCCTAAATTCCACACGGGGGCAAGTATGAAAGGCATTATATACCAATTCGGAAAAATTCCCAATGTAGACATGGCTCTGATTCAGATATCTAACCAATCAACTAAAAATTTAGGCAAAAAATCTACTATCCGATTCACTCAAAGTATCTGTCCGGACTGCAACATGATTCTGGATGCTGAAGTCTTTGAGAGGGATAACAAGGTCTTCATGTCCAAAGTCTGTCCAACTCACGGTGAATGTGAGGAACTGTACTTTGGTTCTTATGAAATGTACAAGAAATTCAGCACGTACTGGATGGATGGGAAAGGCATGCATGCCCCAAATGTAATGATTGACAAATGTTCATGTCCAAACAACTGTGGATTGTGTTCAAACCACCTATCGCACAGCGGACTGGCAAACATGATTGTAACTAACAGATGTGACTTGACATGCTGGTATTGCTTTTTCTATGTAAAGAAAGGACTTGAGGGCGCTTACATGTACGAGCCGGATCACACTCAAGTTAGAGCAATGATGAAGACCCTAAAGTCTGAAAGACCGATTCCGGGAAACTCTATGCAGATTACTGGCGGTGAGCCAATGCTCAGAGAAGACATTGCTGATGTTATCAAAATTATGAAAGAGGAGGGCGTTGACCATATTCAAATGAACACAAACGGTATTAGACATGCCATGGATCCAGAGGCAGCAAGAGAGGTAAGACTTGCTGGATGCAACAACCTGTATCTCTCCTTTGATGGCGTAACTGCAAGAACAAACCCAAAGAACCACTGGGAGATTCCATATGCACTTGACAGCTGCAGAAAGACTGGAACCACTGTAGTATTTGTTCCAACTGTAATCAAATCAATCAATGATCATGAATTAGGCGGAATAATCAGATATGCCCAAAAGAACATGGATATAGTCCATGCAGTAAACTTCCAGCCTGTATCCCTAACTGGAAGAATGGGCAAATCTGAACGTGAAAAATACAGAATCACAGTTCCAGACTGTATTCAAAGAATTGAGGAGCAAACAAACGGTGAGGTAACTGTTGATGATTGGTTCCCGGTTCCAAGCTGCATGCCACTAACTAATGTAATTGAGGCATTCTCAAGCAAGCCAAAGTACGAGTTGTCAATTCACTTTGCTTGCGGTGCAGGAACATACATCTTTGAAGATGAAGAAACAAAAAAGTTTGTTCCGCTGACAAAATTCTGTGACATTCAAGGCATGTTGGAGTTATTTGAGGATAAATCTGAAGAGATCCGCTCTGGCAAAAACAAGTACTTTACGATGCTTGAGGTTGTCAGAAAGCTCAAGGGATTTGTTGATTCCAAGAAGCAGCCGGCAGGGCTGGACTTGGCCAAGATGTTTGGCAACATACTGATGAAGAGATCATTTGATTCAGTTGGCTCATGGCACGTCAAAGGGTTGTTCCTTGGCATGATGCACTTTCAGGACAAATACAACGAAGACCTGGAAAGACTACAGAGATGTGATATTCACTATGTCACTCCAGACCTTAGAATAATTCCATTCTGTGCATTCAACGTGATTCCGGAATGGTACAGGGACAGAATCCAAAAGAAATACTCTATCACCGTAGAGGAATGGGAAGAAAGAGAGGGAGTAAAGCTAGAAGACGGCCTATACAGAGGCCTAATGAGACGCGGTGCAGGCGACGAGCTTGCCGCCGGATGTGCAAAGAGCCAAATGTTCCATGAGGCCTCTCAGGCCACGATGTAGAATCTCTAAAGAAACTTGTTATAGTAGCAATTTTTCTATACATCTGCTTGAAAATCTGGTTTGATATTCCAACTCCAAAACAATTGTGTATACGCGGTTGGGATTTTATCTCAAAACTGGGATTATGCTTTGTCCACACATCCAAGCAACAATTATACGCGCCTTGCATCCACATCCGACATTGACCTATGGTGGTAATCTCGGTAGCTTGTTGCACAACACGCCTAAAATCCATCACGCAGTTTAAACTGACCAACAAACACATATGTTTCTGACCGAAAAAGCTTTAGATCATGACAGCATGCTCAAAGTGTTGACCGATAATGCAAAGTACGTACGGCGTGGTGCAGAGCTGGTAGTGCAGTACAACCCTGACTGGAGCTGCGAGGTAGGGCAGGCCAACTGCGGCAAGGAGGGGGGGCCCCGTTCCAGTATGCAGACACCATGATCATATGACAGCCGCACTGAGAGCCGCCCTCGGCGTTCCATTCAGGCAGCTGTCCGGGATGGCAGACAAGATGCTTGAGGGGCACAACTTGCCGCACTATACCACGTGTGCAGAAGAATGGAGAAATTTGACATTAGCATTCACGGCAACGCCATATACGTTCATGATACATCCCGGCACGTAACCCTGGTGGCCGATGCCACCGGACTCAGACAGTGGAACCGCGGAGAATGGATACGCGACAAGTGGAAGGCGGTGGTGCGCAAGGGATATGTCAAGATGCACCTGCCGGCAGATGCGGACACCGGCATGATACTGGCCGCCGTAGTCACAGACGACAGAACCGGCGACTCGCCGGTGCTGCAGGATCTGCCGGATCAGGCAGCAGCCGAACCGTTTGCCAAGACCGGGAAGGACGATGCGAGAAGGAGGCCAAACATGCTTGCAGACGGAGTCTCTCCGCTTGCCGGTTCGGCAGGCGGCAAGGAAGAAGAAGGAAAAGAAGAAGAAGTGCCAAGTGCCAGCCTGCTTGCAGACTGCGCGTACGCCTCCAAGAAAAACATGAATGCGTGCAGGAGGAAGGGCATCGAGCCGCTTGTGCCCCTCAAGCCATGCCTTGCTGAGAGCGGCAGGGGCGATGACGGCAAGGCGTGGAACCGGGCCGTGAAAGAGCAGCTGGGAGGCAGCGCAGACATGCACGTCAAGGGACGGACGGCGGAACAGAAAAAGGAGAACAGAAGATACTGGAAGTCGACTGTAGGGTACGGCAAAAGGTGGAGAATAGAGATAATCATCTCCGCATTCAAGCGTATGTTCGGAGAGCATCTGCTCTCACGCAAATGGGAGGGCATGGTAAGAGAGGCAAGGATGAGGATTGCCATGTACAACAGGTGGGTGGCAGCAGCAATGTAGGGGAGCAGGTGCATGGATCCTGGGACGAACGTAGTGACTAGGATAAATAACCGCTCATCCTTGTTATCTTGACCTCACGTCTATACAGCATTGTCCATATGGATTCCTTCATCACCTTTGTGCTTTCATACATCACGTTTGCAGTGGCCCTTCTTAACAGCCTCCACTGCCCCTCCGTGGTATTCAGCTCCGGGGTGTACACGGGCAAGTAAACAGGGACTATGTCGCCGTCATACGAGTCGACAAAATCATTGACCATCTTTGACTTGTGGTATGATGCGTTATCAAGAAATACGATGATCTTGCCGTGCTTGAGATGCAGGTGTCCGAGCATGTCCACAAAGCCGTAGCTGTCGGCCTTGGCATAGAACCTGCAGTCAAAGCCTCCGTCGTACAGCGCCCCAAACGAGTAGAACCTTTTGCGCGACAGGCTGACTGGAGTGGTGACGGGCCTGCCCTTGGGGTACCACCCGTTCTTGGTATTCCACCCAATGATAAAGGAGGCCTCGTCAACTGTAACCACCGTATGGTCTGGATGGCTCCGGATTATCTCCCCTGCTTTTTTTTAAACTCTTTTTTCTCTGATTCTGAGGCTGACTTGGGTGCTTTGGACGCGGCTTTCTGCACGAAAAGCCCATCCTGTGCAGTATGTCATATATGCTGACAGTGGCATACTGCACGCCGAACTTTTTTCTGATGTGTGCGGCCAGCAGCGGTGCCGTCCACACTCCGGACTCAAAGCCGCAACTGCGCGGGCCTGCCAGCAGGTCTGCGCGCAGCTGTTCTATCTGTTCCGGATCGAGCTTGTTTGGCGCGCCTTTGTTTTTGATGTCGTACCTGCCGTAGGTGCCAAGCTGTGCGGCGCGCACAAGCCAGCCCCGTACTGTGGAATATGACCTGTTGAGGGCCATGCATATCTGGCGTATGGACATGCCCTCCTTGCGCATGGCATATGCCAGCAGCCTTGCTGCGGCCCTGGGATCTGTCTCCTTTTTTTGCATGCTGCGCAGGCGCACACTGGAGACGCCGGACAGGAATCTTTTGTCTGCCGGTATTACTATGGAATCGTTGTATTTCATGCGGATTCTGCCATACACTGGGATCTAGATCTTGTGGTTGAATAATGTGTAACTATTCGGATTTGTGGAGTTGTGGGGGATTTATTTTGACAGACAAATCACGCCCCGTTATATAGTGACAGTTCAAAATCGGCAAAAACGCCGCTCAGCCCCATACATGTGTGCGCGATGTTGCGGCGTTTTAGGCACAGACACACTTTACTGCCGCAGCTTTGTCCGGACAAGCCATGGGAATCCCGTCGGTTCTGCGGCCGTCAAGGCATTCCAGGATAAAACTGTACGGGTTTGCACCGCGCATCCTGCATGTGGCGTATATGCTTGCCAGCGTCTCTGTGATGTACATGCCCTTCTCGGATCTGCTGCCGTAGCTGACCTTGCGCATGGTGGCAAACATCCTCAGGGCCCTCTCGCTTTTGTTGTTGTGGTATTCCACGCCGTGCTCTAGAAACGTCAGCAGCTGATCCCCCTCCCTTTTGAGCCTTTTTGCGTACCTCCGGCAGTCCGCATCGTCGTATGACTGCCGTGCCAGCGCGTCTATCCTGTCCTGCAGCCTTTGTGTGACGTCTGCTGGAACCGCATTACTGTCGTACTTTTCCCGTGCGTCTATGGCATCCTTGAGTATGCCGTGCAGTCTCTTGAAGAATGTGGCAAACTCGTTACTGCAGCTCTCCTCCAGGGTCTTGTACATGTCCCTGAAATAGTGCAGCAGGCACTTTTGGTGTAGCAGGCCTACTCCACTCCATGCCAGATACGAGTCCGATATTACAATTCCGTCAAACTCACCTGCCAGTGCCTCTGCCACCTGCTTGCTGCGCGTCGATGATATGTGGTATATCACGCCGTGCGTGGAGACTAGAACCCATACCCAGTAATGCAGTCCGTTGAGAAACCATCCGGTCTCGTCCCCGTATATGGCGCGAGCCCTGTGAATCATCCCTGCAAGCAGTCCGTCGTAGACGGGCCTCATCTGGCATGCCGCCTTTTCGCACATGGAGACCAGCGTTGAACCCGGGATTTGTATCCCGTATATCATGTCAAATAGGTCAGTTATCCTTTCAAACGGTATGCCCATGCAACGCATCAGCACTACCTGGGAGATTATCGTGATTCCATACTGAGAGCCGGACAGGGTGCCGGGTATGCGTGCGGAGTGTGACGTTTTACAGTTCCTGCAGTAGCGGCGCGCCACGCTCCATCTGATGCGGCGCGCCCTGCCGTCCTGTATGTCTGTTATGTCACGGTCGTAATCGGTACTGCTGTCTGCAAGTCTGAGACCGCATCCGGGACAATATGAAATGTCTGCGTCCCTGTGATCTGTGACTGGGATGTCAGTCTTCTGTTCCCTGTCGCGCATCCCGGTATTTTTGTCGCTTTTTGGCCGCGGATATTCCTTGAATTTTCTCACATTGTAGCTTCTTGCCTTCCTGGCCGGCTTTTGGGTTGCGGATCCTGTCCTTAGCTGCCTGTTCTCTTCTTCCAGCTGCCTGATTGTGTCATTTTGCTGCTTGATTGTATCATTTTGCTGCTTGACTTTTTCTTCCAACGACTTTCTCTCTCTTCTCTCCTGATCAAACACTGATTTGAAATGCTTAAAGAGATAGTTTGTGTCTTGGTTGTCCCAGTCTACGCGGGTAGGATCAAACTCCGCCGGCATCACATGTGTGTTCTAGCCGTGATCTTTATCTCTTTCGGCACCCCAAAATTCACTCCAGAAATCCGAATTGTTACAATAATGTTGTCTGTTTTGTGAGCGATTGTTAATCCAATTCACTACGGGATGTGGTCATGCTGAGTTATGCAACACACTAGCCTACATGATCTCAGGCTTGGGACACACTTCGCTTAGCTGATTTTGATTCTAGATGTAGAAAAAACATATTATTCTAGAATTATACACTTTCTAAAAATTGTATAAACGTTCCACATGAAAGAAATACGCGCCTAAAAGATTCTAGACATAGAAAAAACCTTAAATTCTAGATTTAAGCTCATTTTGCAATGGTTAAGAAGGCAGACATAACTCCAGATAAATCCCTGATTCAAAAACTTGGATTGACAGGATACAGAACAGAACAAGCAATTGCAGAATTATTAGATAATTCAATTGATGCCAGAATTTCAAATAAAGTAGAAGAAATTACAGTGCAATTAAGCCCAGAAGAAAAAATGATTCGTGTTACCGATAACGGTTGTGGAATGAATGATAAAGATTTAATCAATGCAATGACCATTGCCAAGGGAACAAAATCAGCAGGAAAGTTAGGACAATTTGGAATGGGAATGAAAAGTGCGTGTTCTGCACTGGGGAAAAACTTTATCATAGCTACATCAGAAACTGATTCAGATAAAGAATATCAAATAGAATATGATGAAGACAGATGGTTATCAGATGAATCAAAAAATTGGCAAAATTTTGAGATATCTGAAAAAACATTGAACAACAAAGAGCAATGGCATGGAACAATAATCACAATTAAAAAACTAAGGGTACCAATATATCCAAATCAAGTATCAAAATTCAAAGAAAGTTTTGGAATACGTTATGCACCATATTTAGAATCAAATCAAATTTTCATACAAATCAATACTGTATTTTGTAAACCAGAAAAACCAGAGATGATAAAGGAAAGCATGACAAAAGTCAGAATAAAGCTATCAAGAGAGAATAAAATTTGTGGACATGTTGCATTATTGAAAAAAAGATCCATAAAAGGACACTATGGAATTCATTTACTTAAAAATGGAAGGCTAATCAAAGCACATGAAAAATTTGGATTTTCTGCACATCCAGAAAATGCAAAAATAATCGGAGAATTGAATTTGGATCATGTTCCAGTTAATTTCAACAAGAGTGAATTCATTAAGGAAAGTTCAGAATACCGAGAGGTTCTTGAAGCATTTAAGGCATCCCCCGAGTTAAAAGAAGCACTACATCAATCCCAATCTAAAAAAGAGATTACCGCATCAGTAGAATCAGTCTTTGACTATTTTAATGATTTTAATGAAAAATCATCATCACACCAACAATATTATCTGGATGGAAGTGTGCGCTCAAAAATTGCAGTAGATATTTTGAACAAGACACCAAAACTAGGCACAAAAATAGGCAACAATCCGGTAGAAATACGCTTGGAATCTATGGAAAACGCCCCACTTTATGTTACAAGTAAGAATGATTCGGGGATTGTGATCGCAATTAACAAAGGTCATAACGCGTTCAGGTTTGTAAAAAATCCATTATTTTTAATTGGTATGATAGCGTCAGAGGTCAAACTTCTTGCAATGAATTCGGATTTTGACAACATCATGCAACAAAGAAACCAAAGCTTTGATAAATTTATGCAAGAATGGTCCAAAAAACCAGTCAAAAAGGAGGAGGATTTCAGAGACAGGGAGATCAAATTGCCCAACATATCAAATTACAAGCTAGTTGATGAATTATTTGGACTGCACGATTATCTCAAAGAAAAAATAGGATTCAAATTCCAATTTACTGCACTATCAACATTGGCAACATATCTGCATAATTTGCGCGGAAAGATCGTATATGCAATATATACAGAATCACAAAAAGGGGAATATCTTGCTGACATATTAAGCGAAGAATTTGGAAGCAAATTCACTATTATACACAAACCGGATCTTAACACACTAAATGCACTATTAAAAATTTCAACAACAAATAGAATTATTGCAATAAGAGAGTATTCGGTAATCAAGGGATCAACTATTGCAACTCCTGAAAAGGCTTATCTTGATTTGCTAAATGAAGTAGTTACCCACTATATACCCTTAGATAAAACAGAGCTCAGACGAATATTTTCAACTATGCAAAGATATAATCTCATAGACTATAAAAAATTAAGAACATATTCCAACTTTATCAAGAAAACAAATACACTTGAAAACATATTGGGGGATAAATTACAATGGTAGACCTTTACTTTAAAGACCAGCTAGATCCAAACAACATAAAACGAATCCAAAAAGAAAATAATTTTCAAAAACCATACCCTGTAGAACAGTTCATTATGGATTTTGAAGCATTTGTCCACATTAAGGAGAAATTACCAGATTGTGTGGTCAAAGGAGGAATGGCCGTACCTTTCCACATACAAGACAAAGAATTACGCAGATTAAGTGTAGATATAGACATAGTGACAAGTCATTCACGAGATCAGGTCATATTCGCTATGACTGAGGTTAGAGAAAAACTCAAGGGAAAGATAACCATCCCAGAAAATCATGTTCCTACAACAGAAAAAGAAGGCAAACGCCTGCCTTTGCTGACATATTATTGCGATTACAAGTCAAATTTTCAAGAAAATGCAGAAATCAAAATAGAAATTTTTTACGGTAACGATCTAAGCGTAAAAACAAAAGAAATTTCTAAATCAGAAGAAATTGTTGGTTTTAACATAGATTTTCCAATCACAATATATGATCATGGATCTTTGATTGGAGATAAAATTACCACATTACCATTTAACACGATAGGAATAAAGCCAGAAAGAGAATTAGATGTTCCAAAACAAATCTATGACATTGGTAATTTGATCAATTCCATATCAGAACAAGTCCCGACACAAGAAATTATTAATGCATTTAAAAAAATTTCACATGAAGAAATGTCTTATTATGTCAATGAACCTCCCTCTTTTACAGAAATCTTGGATGATTTAGTTTCATTTCCAGATCAACTACTCATTATAGAAAAAGACAGATTAAAACTAAATCTTTCATATCATGGGAGATTTCTCAAATTTACAACTGAATTGCTGGGCAAAGCACAATACAAAGAACATACTCATCTTGCAGATATTTTACTGATAAAAATAATGGGAATGTTGATACGTAAACATTTCAACGAAGGAATGAAAATAAAAATCATTAATGAAAAAATTAATGAAATCACTAGTGAACGAAATAGAATTTTGTCATTAGAACCAAAGGCACAAACTAGGGAATTACGTAGTATTGTTGGAAGACGAGGAGCAAGCTCAAAGGAAGGGAAAATTATCAAAAACATGTTTCCAGTACAAGCATATTTGTATGATAAAATATTGGAACTAGAATGAGGTCCAGAGGCATCAAAATTAGACAAGGTAGAAATATACTCATAATGGTTACAGCCACACCAGTAATTCCAACTATAATTCCTACTTTTCCAGCTTTGGATATGTGCATGCTTCCAATTTGAATATTGACTTCATTAGATTTTTTTGTTTTGAAATTAAATTTGAATTAATTCTCTTTTTGTATCTTGAATCTAATAATCCAATCCGCTTCACACTATTTTTTAAACTAGTTTCACCTTCTCCAGAAGGTTTTGTGTTATAGTAATAACAAATCATTTCAAGTTGTTCCTGATCAAGAAAATCTAATAGCTCATAATTATCTCTATTATGTTCTTTCCAGTTGTTTGTAATTCTAGTTACCAATTGAGATTTATTGCCTGAAACGGGTTCTCCAATATCACATAATACATCTTTTAAATCATCAACTGAAAAATATTCTTGAAGTAGTTTTTTTATTGATAAACTCATTAGCAACTCCCTATCTATCAGACAAAGCCCCAACCAATAACGCTAAAAGACCTAATCCAATCAAACCTCCAACAGCTGCACCAGTAGCATTTGGTTGTTGTACATTGTTTATGGCAGTCATAATTTTTGTAAAAATAACATCTGTTGGTTCAGATAATGAAAATTCAGTCCATTCATAATTGGAATTAATTTGAACGGTTTTATCTTTGAGTAAAATTCTAGACTTGTTTGATTGTATTGCATAATCTATTTCCCACCTTACCCAATCCTACATTAATGCAGAATGAGTAAGAATTGCAATGAAAATATTACTTGAATTAATCATTTGTTTAAATTTATCAGGCAAGTATGATCCAGGCTGTTCTTCATCTTCGCCTATCAAAACTTTAATTCCTTCTACATCGAGTTTCTTTTCTAATTCACGAACTAGATATTCATCTTGGATACTATGTGAAAGAAATATTGATAGTCCTTTATCGGGTTTTTTAATATGAATGATTAAGGGATGAATCCAGTGAATAGTAAGAGATTGGTTTTCATAATTCTGCACTGGTAAATACTGTCCCTCAACTCCAAAAGTTAATTCATATTCTCCAAGACTAGTATCTGAGGGCACATCCAATACCACTGAGATGAATTTTGATTGCCCTGGCTTTTCTAGATCATTGAATGTTTGACAAACCCACTTGTTTTCATGTACTGTCCATTCTGGTTGTACACCAGGATTAACAACGTAAAAATCACGATTAGCGTCATTCCTAAAAGAGAAACTTACTCTTATCGTACTTCCAGGCATTATTTGTGGCTGACTCTGCCCATTTATCAAAATATTTTCAAAAGTCCATTCATGAGGCTTGATATCATCTTCTACAGTACGGACATTATCATAGACTTTGTAGACTGTACTTTTCTTAAAACCATGATCTCGAACAAGTGTTTTTGGTTCATAGCCTTGAAGCAGCATGGTTCTAATTTTTTCTTCTACTCCCATAACGATAATTTACAATTTTTCCTGGTGATTGTAAACCTATTACCACCAACTAATTTCACATAATTATTGAGAAAAACAATCAATCTAATCGAATTATCCAAAGTAATTTACAACAAATCCACTGCATTGGAATTTCTATGCAGACAATTCCAAAAGAAAAACACAATTCATTGCACATCATGTGATTCCAAAAACTACTACATCATCTCAAGAGGAAAGCTAAGATGCAAGGGTTGCAAAACAGACTACAGGCCATTTGGTGGAACGTGGCTTGGCATCATCAACATTGATTTTACAAAATGGTCGGTTCTAGTCAAACTCTTTGATCTTGGGATTAGTGCAAGACGTGCAGCAAGAGAAGCAGATGTCACTATCCAACTGCGCTAAATGCATTTGATTGTATCAGGTATTCCACTGTACCATCTTGCAAAATCAGACAAGAGACTAAGGGGCAAAATTGAGGCTGACGGGGCGTATTTTGGGGGCAGAAGAAAGGGAAATCGTGGACGTGGTGCCAAAAACAAGACAATTGTATTTGGAATACTGGAGAGAAAAGGAAAGGTTCACGTTGAGATTGTCACTAATGTGAAAGCCAAAACATTGCTTGCCGGAACCATCAAGAAAGCAAGGAAAGGAAGCATTGTGTATACGGACAAGTGGAAAGGTTATGACTCATTGATGTTTCATGGATATCGTCGCTTGTCAGTTGACCACAGTAAGACGTTTGGAAAAGGCGATGTGTACATCAATGGGATCGAAGGTTTTTGGAGTTTTGCAAAAGAGAGAATGGCAAAGCATCACGGCGTTAGTTCTGAAAAGTTTCTGTTGTACATCAAGGAGATGGAATGGAGATACAACAACAGAGATGAGGATACCTTCTCATTATTGCCTGATTATGTGTTAGTGGTGAATAATTGATAATCACCTTTTTCTATACATCTACTTGAAAATCTGGTTTGATATTCCAACTCCAAAACAATTGTGTATACGCGGTTGGGATTTTATCTCAAAACTGGGATTATGCTTTGTCCACACATCCAAGCAATAATTATATGCGCCTTGCACCCACACCCGACATTGACCTACGGTAATCTTTCGGGGGGGGGGGCAAAGCGACCCGGTCTGCAATGGAGTTCAGCCTCATAGTAGCCATACGCGACACACCGCGGGAGCGCAGGTTCGTCGAGAGATCCCTTCGCGCTGCCGTGGCGCTTCGGCCTACCGAGACTATAATAGGCGTAGACAAGCCGACCGATTCAGGGTTTTTAGACATCATAGAGACTGCATCGTCCGGGCACGCAAACGCGCACACAGTAAAAGTCGAACGTTCCGGTGAGTGGAAGATGCGTTTGGCACACGTATTACACGAGTGCATCAAGGCCGCATCACATGAAAAGATACTGTTGTACAATATAGACTCCATACTCCAAAGGCGTATGTTAGGCGGATATGACCGAGTCGGCCCCCAGACGCCGATGATCATGTATCAAGAAAGACGGCCCGTCAGGACGCTGCGCGATCTCATAACCGGCATCATATACAGGACAAACCAGATCATCCGACCTCCTAATACCGGCACGTACTGGATATACAGGAGGTCATACTTTGACCATGTGGATTTTGCGAAGTTGCGCAGCGTCTACAATGGCTGTGACACAATATTGATCGAGCAGTTCCAGTCAAAGGGAAAAGACACGGTGGCAGAATCTACCATAGGTGCCAACAGCTTGGACTACAACAACAACGACATACCTTGGAGGCAGTTTGCAAACGGCGTATGGTACGGGGCAAACCCAGATAAGCTTACAGGGTATTTCGCCGGCAGTCCGAACTTTAAGATCCGCGTAAAGTCCATACTACTAGACATGCCATACCTGTACCGCGGCTTTACGTGGGCTAGGAAGAACCCAAATCATCCAACCGTAAAGGATGCCAGATCCAAGGCCTTCCTCGATTTTATCTATCAAGGTTCAAACCCCGTAAAGGACATACTGGACTGGAAGAAGATAGGAAAGCTGGGCACTGGATACACATAGGACAAAATGCCCTGGTGTGTTTGTTTGCATTTCTGATCTTTGCAGTACCGGCTCTGTTTTCTGAACCAGAACCATTCTTATCATCTAATTTCCTTGATTGAGGCACATAAGATTACGATTACTAGTACGTTCACTGTCTTCCCAGATGGTGTATGGTGATTCCATTTTTGGGTTTTACGTATCCGAACGGATCTATGATAACGCTGCCCTCGGGGTAGTCAAAGTCCTGAAAATAGTCATGTTTGGTACCTACAAAGAAGATCGCCGGCTCCCTGATTAGTCCTGCTAGTCCGTCGATCCCGTCCACGTGAGGATCCCATATGGTCACATGCACACCGGCGTCTTTGAGCTCGTTGTACAGCCGTACAGATGGGCTTCCCAGTGTGAGGTTGGTCTCCGGCTTGTAGGACTTGCCGAGTATCACCTTTGGCATGTCGTAGGATTTTATCATGTCTGCAAACCACTCTATGTGGTGCTCGCGTACCACCATGCTCTCCGTGTATATGTCATTTGACAGCTCGTGGCGTTTTGCAAGGTCTGCCAGCGCTATGTTGTCACGCGGGTGGCATCCGCCTCCATCCGGCATGCCTCCTTTCATGTATGCCGGGCTGATTATGCGCTTTTTGCAGTCGGATAGTGCATCGATCACCACGTCCACGTCGGCTCCAAGATCCTTCATCTTGTGGCACACCTCCATGAGGTTGTTGGCAAAGTTGATCTTCATGGTTATGTAGGTGTTGTAGTTGATCTTGACCAGCTCGGCGTTGACTATGCTCATCTCATGGAACGGCGCGCCTGTTATGGTACTGTAAAACTCCTTTGTCTTCTCCACCGCCTGCTTGTCGTCCACCCCAAACAGGACTATCTCGGGGTTCAGAAAGTCGTGCACTGTCGTCCCCATCGCTATGAAGAACGGGTTGTAGCCCAGCTTTACATGCGGCGAAAGCAACGGCTTTATCTCCCGGTCTATAGTGCCCGGTAACACCGTCGATATTATTATGATTATTCTGTCCTGTCCCATCTTGTCCAACTCATCCGATATGGCCTTGCAGGCAGATTTTAGGTACTCGTAGTTAAAGTCGGCCGTGGTAGGCGGTAGCTTCGTGACTCCCTCGTATAGCGGATCATGCGGCGTCTGCACCGGCACGAAGACCATCTCGGATCTCTCTAGTACGTCCCTTAGCTGGAGCACCTGCAACCTTGTATTTTTTAGCAGCTCAGATACCCCAGCCTCAAGATAGGGTATGCTACCTGACTCGATGTATTCCTTGATTTTTGGGTTTATGTCATAGCCATTCACGGTGTGTCCCTTGGATTCTATTGCCAATGCGGAGGGAAGGCCGAGCTTACCAAGTCCTACAAAACCTATATTCACAGAGCGTATCCGCGTATTGAAGTATAAAGATTTAACGTGCTATAGGGTGTTGTATACGATCATGAAGATCCCACCAAACTTCTTGCGTGCAGTTAGTCGCCCAGGCCCATGGCCATAAAACCAGTCCCCTGAAACTCCTTTGCGTCAAGTGCCCTCTTGGCATCTATGACTTTGCATGACCCCATCTGCTCCAAAAAATCGCGTGGCCTCAGGCCCTTATACTCGTCCCAGTCAGTCAAAATCACGCAGCAGTCAGAGCCTTCAAGGCACTGGCTTGCAGAGGGACAGTACGAGACCCTTGTGCCAAAGATCCGCTTAAAATTCTCCATTGCTATGGGGTCGTGAACCCTGACGTTGAGCCCGTGCTGTAGCAACCTCTCCACCAGTCTCACAGAGACGGCCTCCCTTATGTCGTCTGTGCCTGCCTTGAACGCCAGCCCTAGAACGGCCACGGTCTTGCCTTCTTTCAGAGCGCCTTGCCTGTCCACCATGTCAATCACCGCCATCAACTGTCTCTCGTTTATTGTCCGTACAGCCCTGAAGAAGTCGGGGCTTGCACCGACCTCCTGCGATACACCGATAAGTCCGGACAGATCCTTTGGTAGACAGCTGCCTCCAAAACCTGGCCCTGCCTTGAGGAACAGCGACCCTATGCGGGGATCCTTACCGATCGCGTGCGCCACCGTCTCCACGTCGACACCAGGTATGCGTTGACACAGCGCACCTATGGAATTGATGAAGCTTATCTTTGTGGCAAGAAATGCGTTGTTTGCGTACTTTATTATCTCTGCTGTGACTATGTCTGTGTGCATCATCTCCGTCTGTGTCCCGTAAAAATCCATACAGTACTCCTCCATTGCGCGCCGCCCCTGTTCACCGTTGGAGCCTATCACGACCAAATGCGGCCTCAGGACATCGGCAATGGCCGATCCCTCCCTGAGAAACTCTGGATTCACCACCACATCCATCCGTCCATCATCGATCAACTCCCCAAATGCGGGCAGTATCACCGTCTGTGCAGTCAGTGGCGGAAGAGTGCTTTTTACCGCCACCAAGTGGAATGTCTTCTTGTCCCTTAGCGACAGGGCAATCTGCCCTATCGCGTTTCTGACACACGACAGATCCACCTCATCCTCCCCACCACTATTCTGAGGTGTCCCGACTGCGAGGAACGTGATCTCGGAGCTACGTACGGCATCATCAAGGTCGGTCGTAAAGCGGATCATGTTTTGTTTTATAGAGTCTGCCAGCATCACCTCCAAGTCTGGCTCGAAGAAGCCCGGCTTGCCCTCCTTCAAACAGTCTATCCTCCGGACATCCGTGTCTACGCCAACCGTCTCAAATCCGGCCTTTGCGTTGGCAACTGCCAGGGACAGACCCACAAAGCCCATGCCCATCACCGATATCCTGCACCTTGGCTTGGTCATGTTGTCTCCCTCCAGCGCGCTGTTATCTGTCCTGCAAACGATACTTTATGTGCTGGTGCGGGATTGCCCACCAAAGATTCCTGCATACAGTAGCACGACACACGTGCAGAAAGCCAAGCTAGAACAGGGGTTGTCACATCGCTCATATGTGTACATTCCTATTTGGGTTCTTGTTTACATTTTCAAACGAGTCTCTAATACACATTGCGTAGCCCTTTGGTGTTCCAACATCTATCCTGCTCTCTCCTTCTTCCAGCTTCACTGCTATACACTTGCCGTTTGCAACCAGGCATTTTATGGCATCGGTGAGCTGAACTTCGCCGTTTTTGTCAGGGTTGATCTTTTCCAGCTCGCAAAAGATAGATGGCTTGAAGATGTACGTAGCAATTACTGCCAAGTTTGTCTTTGGTCTTTTGGGTTTCTCTTCTAGGTTCTCCACCCTAACAAGTCCGTTGCCGATGCTATTACCCTCGACTACCCCGTATTGCTCTGGCCTTTCCGTGTTGTCCACTAGGAACACGACATCTGCATCACATGACACAAACGCATTCTTCAGCCTTTTTATGTGGTCGTTGCCAGGCGATAGAATTACGTCATCGCCGGCATGAAGCAGGAAGCTGTTCCCTTCTACAAAGGACTTTGCCTGCAGAACCGCATCGCCAAAACCGCGCGGCGATGACTGCTGCACATATTCGATGTGGCTTGAACATATCCTTTTGTAAAAGTCCTGCAAGTCACCGTCACCTGTATGGTTATCTGCCAAAAAATAATTCTCTATGGACTGCCTGCTACGGCCCACTACAAAACAGAACTCGCGACAACCGTGGTCGTACAGCGACTCGTATACTGCCTCAAGGATCGGCTTGAGGACAAGGCGGCCGTCGCTTGCTCTTGCGCAGTATGGAAGCATCTCCTTTGATATCACCTTGCTGAACGGCAGTAATCTCGTTCCGCTTCCAGCAGCCGTAATGACTGCCTTTCTTATCTGATCCACAATTCTTCTATGTATGTGCCCCCCTAACATATCTTGTCCTTGGATCGCGCCACGTATTGTACAAATAGTTCCAGTATGATTTGTCTTCCACGAACTTTGTCATCTGGTTAATTCTGGATCCAATCCGTTATGGCCTGTGCCACATGGATTGAATTTCCAAAATGATCAGTTTGGAGAGTTCTCTGGTCTTATAATCAATCGCATATGTTATGCCAAGATATACAGCGCAGCAGAGCATCAATTCTAAAATTAGATTTGGCAAGTAATGAAATATGCTGGTCTCAAACGTAACAATATGTTCATTTGTAAATACAAACGTGATAATCAGGCCCATGCCACCAAGCAAGTATTTTGATATAGCCATGTATGGTATTTGAAATTGCGTGTGTCGCCTTACTAAAAGACCCAGATATATTAAAAATGGAATAGACAGCGTACATGAGATCATCGACCAGATAGTGACTAGTTCTATATCAGATAAGCCTCGGAAAATGTATAAAGATACAGATAGGATTGCTGTATAGTCCAAAAAGTAGTTCACCCCTTCTCCGAGTATGTAAAGTCGATAAAGAACAGGCGCATCGACCTTACTGTCACAGGAAACAAGGGTGTGTGGGTCTGGAAGAAAAGGCTAGGAAGATACACAAGCCTGGAACACCCCAACAACATGAAACTAAAGAAATCACAGGTACATGGATAGTACGAGAAAAGAGAAAGGGCCGTCTTGCCAACACCCAGATAGCCCAATCCGTGAAAGTGTCAGTACGATGGATCCAAAAGCTGTGGGCCAGGCACAGAAACCACACGATACAGGACATATCGCATCCTGCACTGATGGGAAGGCCCAAAAACGGCATGCCAGGACGCAGGGAGCATTCTGCAGTCCTTGCCGTACGGTGTCAGGAGCATCTGGGTGCTGCAAACATACAAGATGCAGTCAGGGATCAGATCGGAATAAATATCCCACACAACACCATTCACCGTATATTGAGGGACGAAGACATGGCATCAGAGGAGTCAAGGAAGGGCAAAAAGCGAAGATGGGTTCGCTGCGAGCGCACGTATTCAAACTCCCTGTGGCATACTGACTACAAGCTGCTTGATGACGGCAGGTGGTTCCTGTGCTACGAGGACGACGCCTCCAGGTTCGTGACAGGGTATGGCATGTTTGATAATGCCACTACAGAAAACGCACTCAGGGTGGAATATGAAACCAAGTAGCACAGGGGGGGGGGGTGAACTATTAGAATCCCACACTGTGGGGTATAGAGATAAGGCTAAAAAATGGCTTTCAGAGCATCCATACCTATATGCAATCTACGCCCAAAACAAGTTTCGGGGATTTACCTCACATTTGAGGGGGTTGCCAGATTTTGTCATTATCGGTGCAATGAAATCTGGAACTACTTCGCTATACGATTTTGTTGTCAGACACCCTGCCATAGAACCAGCTTTGAGAAAAGAATTGCACTATTTTTCTCTATTTCATCACCGTGGCGAACTTTGGTACCGTTCTAATTTTCCAACCAATCGAACAAAGAATTCTTTTACAAAAAAAACGGGCCAGAGACTCCTTAGTGGAGAAGCCACCGTGGATTATCTTTTTTACCCAGAAGTTCCTGCCAGAATGCGGAAGATTTTGCCAGATGTGAAACTGATCGTGATTTTACGAAATCCTATTGATCGCGCATACTCCCACTACCACCACAATATATCGAGAAAAAATAATGAACTGTTATCGTTTGAGAAAGCCATCGAGTTGGAAGAAAAACGGTGGTTGAAAGAGAGAATGGCTAATCAAGGACTCGAAGTTTTTACCCAACACTATCATCATAACTCGTATCTTGCCAGAGGCATTTACGCTGATCAGCTGGAAAATTGGTTTAATCATTACCCTCGTGAACAGTTTTTGATCTTGACCACGCAAGATTTTCGTAAAAACCCTCACCGTACACTAAATCAGATTTTTGAGTTTCTGGAGGTTTCTCCCTTTCATGTAGACAACCTGAAGGATCTCAATGTCAAAGATTACGAGGAGATGAACACGGATACGCGTTACCATCTTATTGAATACTTCAGGCCACACAATGAGAGATTGTTCAAACTCCTGCAGCGTGATTTTGATTGGAATAAGTAAATCACTTAACAGATTCGCCTGTTAAGTTATCGAGGGGCAGCCTTGGGCGTTAACCGGTGGGAGGTACCGTTACTTGGTTGTCAGACAAATCTTGACTTCGCGACTGACTTGTGGCCTTCCTTGAACTCCGTCATGCTTATGCCGATCTTGTCCAAGAGGCTTTCAGCAAATTCATAGCTCATCTCGCTATGCTTGAACACCGTGAACAGCTTGACAGAATCATTGGATACCACTATCATGTCATGCACTCTAGAGTGACGATTAGTGAAAAAATTACCTCACAGTAGGATTTTCTACAGCACAGCCTTTCCAGGGGCGAAAATTTCAATGAGCGTCACTCTAGACCTACTGATCTTTGATACCCGTATGCTTGTGTACTGAGTACTTGAATTGTATGGATAGGATCGATCTATACGTTGTGATTGAGCCTTAGCATAAACAGGACAATTTCAGATGTACATGCCGATCATACAAGTTTCCCAGACGAATCTGAGGCGTAACCATTTTTATGTATATTGCGAGATCTAGACAGTGTTGTCGGAAAACTATAGGTGGAATGCATTTCTTGTAGTCCGAAACGAGCAGGATCACATACAAGACGTGATTAACTCAATAAAAGCTCAAGATCCCCTCCCGCCTTCACGTATACTTGTCATCAATGATGAATCTACAGACAACACAAAGAATATACTTGACTCTATAACGGACATTGAAGTTACTCACTACAGCCCTCTCCCCCCCCACACACGCGATCAGATGTTTAGACGAGTTAGTAAACTGCGAGGTAATCTTTTCAAAGAAGCAATCAACGACGCAGACTATGTAGTCTGTGTAGATGGCGACACGGTAATCCCCAATCAATACATCAGCGAAATCACAAAAAGAATGCGTCGTGATGGGATAGTTATAGCATGTGGGCAAGATCCAAACAACAAACTAACTTTGGTTGCAGAATCTCCAGTAGTAGTTGATGTCCAGTGGCTAAAAAAATTCCAATGCCCTACAAGAACAGATAGAATGAACGGATCAATCCTTGGCATACATGCCTCCCTTACAGGATTTGGATCTGCCGTTTACACTGACATACATATAGAATACAAACGAAAGGTGGGTGCCAACTACAATAAATTGCAGGTCAGACAACATGGGAAAGCGTTTAAACGAGATGGGTTCTCACTCTGGTACGTATTCCTCCTAGCAGTAAAGCGACGCAGGCCACACTACATCAGTGGGTATCTGTTCTCCAAGGTTGAAGGTAGGGATCACGAGATAGCCTCATGGAACAAGAGGTACCAAATGGAGAGTGTGTTTGGGAGGCTGGGTATGAAATGCTCGCTACTAAGGAAGACCGACACTGCCATTTACGTAGAGCCGGCAAAGGCATCTGTGGAATTCTAAAAGTAGTTCACCCCCTGCTACTTGGTTTCATATTACTCCCCTGTCTGCTTGATGCCAGATCTTCGTCCCTCAATATACGGTGAACCTGCTACTTGGTTTCATATTCCTCCCCTGTCTGCTCATCTACGACTATCTCCCCCTTTGGCGGCATCTTGCGCACAAAGGCCTGTGCAGGTGTTTCCCTCTGCTTTCTGTTCAGTGACATGTGGGGCCTGCGGTTGTTGTACCAGTCCATGAGCAGGTCCACCGGATCGCTTTTGCGCATCATAATTGCCACAAACTCCGGAAGCTTCCGCTGTATTTCGCCGTGCAGGCGCTCCAGCTTTCCATTGGTTTGCGGGTGTCCTACTCCTGCAAGAATCTGTTTTATTCCAAGCTCGACTAGCCTTTTTTCAAACCTGCTTGCGCCCCCCTTGCCTTGACCTCCTTTTCGTTTGCATAAAACTGCGAGCCGTGATCCGTCATGACTGCCGCAGGCTTGCCGTGGTTCCTTATGGCCTGATCCAGCACCCTGAGTGCGTTTTCTGTCGTGGCATTATCAAACATGCCATACCCTGTCACGAACCTGGAGGCGTCGTCCTCGTAGCACAGGAACCACCTGCCGTCATCAAGCAGCTTGTAGTCAGTATGCCACAGGGAGTTTGAGTAGGTGCGCTCGTAGCGAACCCATCTTCGCTTTTTGCCCTTCCTTGACTCCTCTGATGCCATGTCTTCGTCCCTCAATATACGGTGAATGGTGTTGTGGGGGATATTTATTCCGGTCTGATCCCTGACTGCATCCTGTATGTTTGCAGCACCCAGGTGCTCCTGACACCGTACGGCAAGGACTGCAGAATGCTCCCTGCGTCCTGGCATGCTGTTTTTGGGCCTTCCCATGTGTGCAGGATGCGATATGTCCTGTATCGTGTGGTTTCTGTGCCTGGCCCACAGCTTCTGGACCCACCGTACTGACACTTTCATGGATTGGGCTATCTGGGTGTTGGCAAGCTGGCCCTTTCTCTTTTCTTGCACTATCCATGTACCTGTGATTTCTTTAGTTTCATGTTGTTGGGGTGTTCCAAACTTGTGTATCTTCCTAGCCTTTTCTTCCAGACCCACACACCCTTGTTTCCTGTGACAGTAAGGTCGATGCGCCTGTTCTTTATCGACCTTACATACTCGGAGAAGGGGTGAACTACTTTTTGTATAAGACAATGTGACCCGTTGGGCCCGAGAGTTGGAGTGACATTACCCCGCATGAGGATGAGTACAATACTAACAACCGCAAGCGGACGGCTAAATACCGCGCAGACGGTGAATAGAAGTTATGTGTAGTTGAGGTCAAAAAGATCCGCTCATTTTCCAAGAGCGGCGCACCGGTGACAAACGTGTGGCGCATCGGCTTCCTGTACCGTTGCGTGTGAGGTGAAATTTTCACTGATCGTCAGTATAGACATAGCACACACGTCAGTAGTTCCCAGATGTAGATTTGTGCCCAGATGTAGGTTTATGCCCAGATGCCGGTGCGTTACCGCATAACTGCAATGCAAAGATCCAGATTAGGCTACGGCGTGCAATATGTCATGAAAGTCGAATTACATGACGAACTGATCGCACGCCAGTACAATATAACATCAAACCGGTTTAAAATCCTGCGCTCGTCGTTTCAAAAGCTTGGCATGCCAATGTCTGAGAGGCACAACGCCGTATACGGATGCAATGACATACTGGACGTGCTAATCAAGGCGTCTGAGAGAAACACGTTTGTAGAATCCCTCGTACGGCACAACAGGCTTCAAGACACGGGTGCACGTACGCCTGATGCAGACCTGGTCATGTCTGCAGTCCGTGGCGTCAAACCGGCAGACGTGCAGGCCTGGTGTGCAAGGACGCTGGCACGCACGGTGCGGCACGCCCGCCATACAGGAATGCTGCAGGACATCGACGCCATTGCAATAGACGTTACGGACATACCATACCATGGGGAGCAGCTGCAGGAGCATACAAGAAAGTCGCGTCCAAGGGCAGGAACATCCACGTTTCTCTCGTATGTCGCAGTGCACGGAGTCGGCAGGGACTCCTCGCAGATTGTCCTGGAATCGAAGCTACTACCGGCAAAGGAAAAACTGGCCGATTTTATAGCCAAAACACGCACGAAAATCCTCAGAGGGGGCGCACACTCAAAGACTGTGTTCCTGTACGACCGCGCCTTTTACAACGTTGACTGCATGACAGAGGCAGGAAAGGGCGGGTGCCGCTACATTATGCCTGTCATCATGAACTCCAAGATCAAGAGGATAGTCAAGATGTACAAGGACGGAAAGGCAAGCCAGGTATCGCAGCAGTCAATGACCAACAAAGACGGCGTAACTGTGACCTACAACCTTGTAATTGTCAAAAGAGACAGGAAGAAGAAGAAAAAGGGGGAGGGGGAAGAGGAGGGGGAGGAGCAATACATTGCGTTTGCAACAAACATTCCCATCAGGAGCGCCAGAGCCATGACAGGCATCATACCGGAGCAGTACCGCAAGAGATGGGGCATCGAGACGGGGTTTCGCGTCATAAAGGAGATCATGGGCAGGACATGCAGCAACTCCCTGTCTGTGAGGCTGCTGATGTTTTACCTGCCGCTGCTGCTGTACAACCTGTGGAGGATTGCCAGGTTCTGCCTTGATGCGGGAAAGAGGCACGGAAGAGCGTCTTCTGCGGGAAAAAAACTCACCATGGCGTTGTTTATCGTGTACATTACAAGCAGAAACGAGTTGTTTGTCAATGATCGAGGCAAGTAGAACCGATGCCAGTTGCGGTTGCGGTAAATCTACATCTGGGAACTACTGACGTAGACAAAATAGTGGAGATCTGCCGGATCATAACGACTGGGCAGTGGAATTACCGGCCAACCTCGGGATTCCAAAACTGAACCTAAATCATCTAGACGCTCACAGCGAGACTAAGGACGCATCATGCTGCCCAAAAATGATAATGTTTTAGGATGCCATTCACCCTACATGCCTGCCAAGGAAGTCAATTACTGATTCAACGTGATACTCATGCGCCCCGTCGTGTGGGTAATAGTAAAAATTGTCGGATGCTTCGTGCATATCGTAGACGCTTTTCAGAAAGTCTCCCGTGTGGTTCGTGTTGGCCTCCCACCCGTAAATTCCCGCTTCGGCCCTTCCAAACGAAAGGTAAAGCGGCATTGGAGCCAAGGCCGCTATCTCGTCGGTGGTATCACAGCAGAGTAGTAGTCCCAACCCCGCAGAGGATATTGGACCGTTGGCCACACTTCCAAGGCGGCTTGCCAGTACGACCGCATCTACCACATCATGGTTTATTATGGCTTGTCGTGTGGCAATGCCGGCCCCCAAGGACAGTCCAACCACTGCAATCTCTGTGGCGCCCTCATCGTATACAATGTGTGCCAAGACTTGGGTCACCTCGTCTGTCTGGATGGTGTGTAGCTCGATTCCATATGCCTCAAGGTTATTGGCAAGTTTTTGTGCAGAGCATCTTGTCAGCATGTTCAGACTGGATTCATTGTCACATGCGCTCCCAACGTCAAGTTTGCGTTCCCCGTAGCCGTGGAGCTCTATGGTATACACATCATACCCTTCCATGACAAGGCGTTTTGCGATCTCATCCTGGTAATGGTATGCGGACAGTGCAGTCGGTTCCCCCAAAACGTCGCGTGCGCCCTGGTGGCCGCTTCCAGGTATCACAAGTATGGTGCCTTTTTTGTTTGCCTCACCTGCGGTCAAGACTGCAGCATCCATGGGGGGGGGGGTGGTCAGTTTGTAGAATATAATATCGTTCGGATAGGATGTTTGCATGGCAAACTTGCTGATGGTGTATCCGTCGCGCAGGTCACTCGATAACATGGTGTAGTTGTGGGGAACCTGATGTATTGTAGGCCGTGCTCTATACTCCTCTAAAACCGGGCCTTCCTTCCAGACATAAAAGTCATCGACTGTCGTCACGTGCTTGGAGTATGTGTATGGAAGTATGTCTATGCCGTCATAGTAATATTCCGGAAGAAACACCACGTGATCAAGCATGGCAGGTTCCACAGTCGCATCCATGACTCGTCTCAGGATATACGAAGGATCTTTGTCAAACGCATAATATACAATGGAGACAGAAAACAGTAGAATGCCCACCACCACAGCCAAAACACAAAAACCGACTTTGTATGTACTGCCATTCATTTTTGTCTCTGTGGCATGGATAAGTGATTGTCAATATACGTTACGCGGGGCTTGTTGTATGGATTCAGATCGCCTTCATTTCTAGGTGTGGTTTTGTAGGATGCTGCGCTTTTTCGTGCCTGCGTTGACACCCAACCTGAGTCTGTACTGATCAAATACGCACAAGTTTTATTGATTTCACGCACCAGGGTTCTGCACCGGTTGAAGGAATACTGGACTGGAAGGCAATTGGCAAGCTCGGCGTCAGATACGGGTAGATAGTTTCGACAGTCCGGCTGAGTGTGGCGCACGTTCGTTTCATTCCTGTTCGCTTGTATCTTGACCTTTCCATACTCCATAATCGTCGCGGTATTCCCTTGACTTGATCTTTTCTGGCATGATATAGTTTGCAAACTGGGTTCTCTGGGACATTCTTCTTTTTCTGAGTACCTTGTGCAACGCTATGTCGCGTTCCCATCGTTTCGTCCATTCGGTAAATTCGTTTTTCCTGCTGGTATCTTCTTTCAAATATCCACGAAGAAAGTGGAGATTTCTAAACCTTGCCGACTGGTACAGCACGAAGACAAGGGAGTGTCCCAGCATTTTCCAATGTCTCCCCTTCAGCTCGTACCATTCCGTGTTGTGACGCGTACCAATCTTTCTCATGTAGCAAATGCCGACGTCATAGTATACCGCAGTGCGCATTCCGGTGACCGAGGCACATACTATGACGTTCGATGCTGGAAGCTTCGCGCGGTATCTCCTTAGCCAGTTTGACTTGATTACCATGCCTGGTTCTACCAGCGTGTGCTGCGGGTCTGCTTTGTCAAACCCGTGCGCGGCCACCACGCCGTCGCGTTCCATACGCACTATTATTTCATGTACATATGATTCCTGTATGTGCGCGTCGCCATCCATGCAGAGTATGTAGTCTGCGTCATTTTCGGCACGTAGCATCAGATGGTTTCGTTTGGCCCAAAACTCGGCGCCAAGCGACGGTTCATGTGGATCTACATGCTCCACGCAAAGCCCCCCGATGTCATCGATCACCGCCTTGGTATTGTCTGTGGATCCATCCTGCAACACGAATATCTTCCGAGGGGGATCCGGCTTTTGGTTTTTTATCGACTCGATCACCACTCGAATGTGCTTTTCTTCGTTCCTTGCCATCACAAAGGCATTCCACTTCAAATGTACGCCCCTCCCATCGACATAATTTTCCGCAGACATGCTTTGTTATATAATCTTCTGGTGAAGACCCGTACTTGGAAAAGTACCGACCTTCACGGCCTTCGAGAGCTGCACATGCGCGCATCGACCTTGAGGCCTTGGCCGTCATCACGTAAAATCAGCCACGGCGTGGATCGTTTTTGATCCTGCCCGTTAAATGTGCGGCGCGCGATTGCGTCTTGAACTTGGTAGTCTGCACGCGTGGCAGAACGGATCGTCGGTAGGGTTGCGAGGACCCTACCTTGTAGGTATACAGTACAAATAGCACTGCCTCGTTAACCTTGGCATTGGGATATTTTCGTGATAAGGCTAAAGAATGGCTTTATAGACATCCGCGGTTACACGCGTTCTACAGCCAAAACAAGTTCCGAATAATCACATCGTCCATGAGGGGGTTGCCAGACTTTGTTATAATCGGAGCGATGAAATCTGGAACTACTTCGCTATACGATTTTGTTGTCAGACACCCTGCCATTACACCTGCTTCCAGAAAGGAGGTGCAGTATTTTTCCTTTTGGCATGATCTTGGCAAGCTCTGGTATCGTTCTAATTTTCCGACCGATCTGTCAAGGCGTCGCTTTTACAAAAAAACTGGTCAGAATCTCCTCAGTGGAGAAGCTAGCCCAGACTATCTTTTTCACCCGGAGGTTCCAGGTAGGATGAAGGAGCTCCTGCCTGACGTGAAACTGATCGTTATTTTGCGCAACCCGGTTGATCGCGCATATTCACACTACCACCACAGACTATCTAGGAAGATGTTAACGCAGTCGTTTGAGAAGATCCTCGGATTGGAGGCACATGACCAAACAGAGGAAACGGAGGATCACGACTCCAGATTTCGCTTCCGGCATCTGCGGGACAGTTCGTACCCATCTCGGCAGGTGAGAGGAGAGGGGGGGGGGGGTAGCCTGCAAAGAGGCTCCAAAATCCGGCATCTGCGGGACAGTTCGTACCTATCTCGGGGCATCTATGCCGATCAATTGGAACGCTGGTTCAAATACTACGACATAGAACAGTTTTTGATTTTGACCGTGGAGGACTTTCATGAAAATCCCCAGCAGACGCTAGATCAAGTTTTTGACTTCTTGGGGGTGACCCCATTTCGGGCAAAGAGCCTAAAGAATCTTAACGTCGGGAACTATAAGAAGATGAGCGAGGATGTGCGTAAGGTTCTCATCGAATATTATATGCCCTGCAACGCAAGGTTGTACAAACTATTGCAGCAAAGGTTTGATTGGGATAAGTAATGGCGCCATGCAGGATTCGGCCCGTTGATCTTGCCCAAACATTATTAGAACTTGTGCGTATTTGATCAAAAAATAAGACGCGCGGCAACACGGGCTTTGCCACGTGTCAAATCCGCGTAGCATACATGCCCAAATACGGACCTGCAGACCATACGCCATGCCAAAGCACGACCAGGCCGCGCTGCTTGATAAGATCAGGGAGCTCGAGAAGACCAACCGCGAGTACAGGGAGGCCAACCGTTCCTTGGATGAGCGGGCCGGGGCGCGGCATGCCGTCCTAAACCGGAAGTTTTGGGCAAATGAGCATAATCTCTAGTACACGCCGATCGTCTGTGCAGGCAGACTCTCAAAAGATCAACCCCGAACCACGAACGCAAGTGGTAGCCTCGGGTCTACGGGGATACAATACAAATAACACCTGCATGTCAATACGACATGGGATATTTCAGGAGTGTTGCGGGCAGGTGGCTTCGCCGACATAAGCGTGTTCACGAGCACTACAGACGAAACGTGTTCCGGAGAATGACTGCACGTTGGAGGGTACTTCCTGATTTTGTCATCATTGGGGCACAAAAGTCCGGAACCACCTCGCTGTATAACTTTCTCATCAGACATCCAGCAATTGCTGCTGCCTCTGAAAAGGAGATCGAATATTTTTCCACACGACACAAACATGGTGAGTTGTGGTATCGTTCTAATTTTCCAATCAACATGTCAGGACATTGCTCTTTCAAAAAAAAAAAACAAACAAACAAACCGAAGCGCCTCACGGGAGAAGCCAGTCCGAAGTATCTTTTTTACCCCACGGTTCCAGACCGGATGAAGAGTCTTTTGCCGGATGTAAAACTGATTGCGATCCTGCGCAACCCCGTGGATCGCGCATATTCCCACTATCATCACTACGTGAGAGACAATATCGAGTCGCTGTCGTTTGAGGATGCCATCAGTACAGAGGAAGAACGGTGTGCTGGGGGGGGGGAGCAGTTGATCAAGGATCCGGATTCTGATCCCTGCCACTACAGACGCTATTCATATCTTGCCCGAGGTCGCTACGCCGAGCAGCTAGAAAACTGGTTCAGGTACTACGGCAGGGAGCAGTTTTTGATCCTGACCACAGAGGAATTTTACGAGGATCCACAACGGATTTTGGATCAAGCATCTGCTTTCTTGGGACTGCCCCCTCACCCATTTCAGGCAATGGGTCTAAGGAATCTCAACGTTGGAGACTACAAAGAGATGAGTGCCGATACGCGTAAATTCCTAGTCGAGTACTTCAAGTCTCACAACGAAAGGCTGGCCAAGCTGTTACGATGCAGTTTTGATTGGGACAGGTAAATGAGCCAGCAACGTCACTGCAATAGATCTTGTGCGTATTTGATCAAAAAATAAGGTATGAGTTTAGGTAGCCACTATCCATAGACCTTATGCGTAATCGATCAAACTAATATTGCTAGATGATTCTTGTCTTAGCAAACCAATTTGATTTTGAATTTTTAGTCGATTGCGCATAAGGTCTCATGTACCATCTTTATAAGAATTCCCAACATTTTTCATCCTGACAGGTACGGCACAAGCTAGAATTATTTCCAGACCGCAAAGGCCCAAGACAGCAAAGAAGCAAACAGTTATCCATCCGAGGCAACCACGGAGGCAATCCCTCAGCATCATTCTCCATTCTTTTATCAGGCTATAATGCAATTACAAGGCGAGGCATACAAACTACTACTGGGTCTGTCCCTCAACGAGTTCATCGCAATTGACATCCTGACTGTAATTTGTAACAAACGCCCTTCTCTCCTTGAGCATCCGGTAAATGACTCGCAGCAGCTTTGAGGCAGCTGCTGCTACTACTGATGCCCGTCCCTTGCCTCTCTTCTTTGCAAGCCTCTTGTAGAATATCAAAATGTCAGACTCGGGTGCATACCTTACATGTGACAAAACACACTCTGTCAGAACCTGTCCTGTGGCGTACCGTGTTGTGCCGATAATTCACCAGATCCCTGTTGTTCATGTTCTGCAATGAGGGTACGTGACATGATATTGTGTATCCTCTCCTGTGCATGTCTGCCAGAATTCTGGCATCTGCCTTGCCAGTCTTCTTTTTGGACTCTGCTATAGACCCTATCCGTTATTAACATAATTTTACCATTTTCCAGATATTTGTTCGCAACTAGATCCAAAACAGGCAAAATGCCATGCATGTCATGTTAAACCACAAAAAGCTGGCAAAAAAACCAAAATTATTCCTGTCCATGACGGGAGTTACCCCCGGGCAGTTTTATGATCTGTGCCCGGAGATAGAGTCACAGTACAAGATAACGGAGGAAAGACGCCTCTCCAGGAATAACAGAATCCGAGACATCGGCGCAGGGCGCAGGTTCAAACACTGCCGCAGGGACAGAATCCTGATGGCACTGATCCACTACAGGACATACGTCACACAGGGTCTCCTGAGCCTGCTTTTTGACCTGAGCCAGTCAAATGTCAGCACCGGCATACGATACATGGAGCCTGCCATAAAATCTGCACTGTCACTGCCTGACAAAAAGCTTGCAGAGACCAGACAGATATCAGACATTCGGGAGCTGGCATGCGCCTTTCCTGGGCTGCACGCAGTCATTGACGCATCAGAGCAGCAGATTCAAAGGCCCAAGAACAAGTCCATGAGAAAAACACACTATTCGGGCAAAAAGAAGATGCATACGGTCAAGACACAGTACGTTGTAAACGCAGACGGCATGATTATGCACAGGACGCCGCACTCGCCTGGAAGCAGGCATGACTATTCTGTCTTCAAGTCAAAGTGCCCAAAACTTTCAAGAGATCTGAAAATCCTTGTGGATCTTGGATATCAGGGGATACGGAAGGACTATCCGGAGCTTGACGTGTTGATCCCGTACAAGAAGCCAAGGGGCGGCAAGCTTGATGATGCGCAGAAGGAATTCAACCGGGAGCTGTCCAGAGCAAGGGTACCGGTGAGCATGTCATCTCAAGGATCAAGAAATTCGGCATAATGAGGGACAAGTTTAGGAACAGACTGTGCAGGTATGACTGCATCAATGCCATAATCTGCGGCCTGATCAACTACAAGCTGAAGACGCGCGATTTTGTTGTGATACCATGACGTAACAAGGAATCAGTTTGGTGAAACGTCAGGTTTTGTTAGTAATTACAGATCAGGTCTTATGAGTTGGTGGTGTACGGGTTTGATAGCGACGCGTCCATGCTTAGCTCGTCTCTTATCTGAAAGAACGGCGCCTTCCAACAGACGAGGATTCCATTACAAGCTTAGAGTCCTTATGTAAATAGCTGATGTTGTACCTGATGTCTTTTGGTGTGTTTGCTATCTTTTTGTTGAGCAGTTCCTCGCCGTTTTCATCCATGACAGACATGTGATGGTCTTCTTGTGGACACCCAGGCCGACAAAGACAGCTGACATGCATATCCTCGGATCTGGGGTTGTGTGTTTGTTTGCATTTCTGATCTTTGCAGTACTGGCTCTGTTTTCTGAACCAGAACCATTCTTATCATCTAATTTCCTTGATCGAGGCACATCAGATTACTATTTGTAGACAAATTATGTTATTAACAATGCTACATTATAAAAAAAATTGAGTAGTATACGAGTAACGTATTCTGGCCTTATCGGGTTTGTAGTTGCTATGAGTGGAATTTTATTCGGACTGGCTTTTACAATTATTGTTACCAGGCAGTTAGAACCACAGGAGTTTGGCATTTGGGCAATAATTGGAAGAATGCTGGGGTACTCCATTATTACTGAGGTAATAATTTCTTATTGGTCTGTAAGACAAATTGCACGAAATGAGCCTATTGGAAAAACATCTATTATATCCAGCTCGCTTTTCTCTGTCGGTTCTATTCCGATTTACGTAATTTGCGTATACTTGTTCTCAGATGTGAACGATGCGTTCTTTAGCTCTATGTTACTTGCTACGATTTTAATTCCCGTAATGTTCATCCGTGGCACCCTACATAGTATAAATTTTGGTCATATGCCACATGCTACAAGCATCGGAATAGCTGTTTTTCAACTTCTAAAAATTCCCTGTAGCCTTGGATTGGTTTTTTTCCTAGACCTAGGACTGAATGGCGTAATTATCGCCATTTTCATTGCATACTTGGGTGAGATCGCAGTTCAACTTAGATATGCAATACCAAAGCTATCCGTCTCTCTGAACTTTTCATATTTAAAAAACTGGATTAAACAAAGCTGGATACCAATGTATGCAACAATATCAAATGTTATGGCAATCCTAGATGTGATAATTTTTACAATAATTACCGGTTCCATTATTGGCGTTGCATATTATGCGGCAGCTGCAGTGGTGGCCAATCTTGTTGCTCGTACAGGATCAATCCATAAGGCACTTTATCCAAAATTGTTAGCTAGTGGAAGTCGTGAACATATCAATGAAAATTTTATATTGATACTATATTTTGCAATACCCCTATTGTTCATTACGATTATTTTCCCTAAACACATCTTGTTTGTACTAAACTCCGAATATGCCCATATGGGAATGGCAGTCACGTTCTTGTCCCTTCATGCATTTTTTTACATGATTACCACATTTTTCAATCGGACTCTGCTTGGAATAGAGGATGTAGACGTTGAGAAAAGACCTAGTCCGTCACAGTTGTTCAGAAGCAAATTATTCCTAATCTCTAGCATATCTAATATACGTCATGTACTTTACATAGGAACTTTGGCTACACTCCTATATGCCTTTCAAGATCTATCAGATACAGAACTAGTCAACATGTGGTCAATGATTGCATTAGCGTTTTCAATTCCGTTTTTGATTTACTCGGGTATTTTAGTAAGAAGATATGCCATACTCCCAACACCCTATGTGCCAATTCTAAAATATTTGATAGGCGGAATAAGCATAGCAATTACGTTTGTATTTACTAATGAGTATGTTGTGGTGTTTGAATCTAATATTTATTCATATTTGCCCAATCTAATATTGGAGCTAATGCTTTGCTGTGTCGTGTATGTGGGAGTTACATATGCAATTGACCGCAAAACTAGGAACCTCTTCAAACTGGTCGCCTTGGAAACTCTTTCCCGGTGGAAGAAATGACAGTAGACTTTATGCATCCATGTGAATTCTTTATAAACATTCCTTGCAAACTGTCACAGTGTTGAATGGCTCACGTTAGGGTTGATCCAAATTCCAAAAGATGAGCGGACAAGTATCCATTCGGGATCTTACTCCCAGTGCCATTCTTCATCCATTTGTTAGATTGAACCGCAGTTAATTGCCCGAGGTGTAACCTCAACGCATAAAACGCAGACAGACTCTAACCGTAATAAATTATTTTTGGGCAACATACTCTTTTTTCTCCTTTAGCATCCAATATATTACACGTATCAGCTTTGATGCCGCTGCAACCTTTGCCTTTGATCTTCCTCTCTTTTTTGCAAGACGGTTGTAGAATCTTGTAATGTCGCTGTCAGGCGCGTGTCTTGTATGGGTCTGGATTGCCTCCACTGCTATCCATCGCAGCATACGGCTTCCCCTCTTTGTTATCCTGCCGTGGTGTACCGTCTCAGCAGAGTTTCTCACGGACGGAACAATGCCCGCGTATGCACACAGTTTGTGCGAGTCTGAAAATCTTTTGACATTGCCAATCTCCGAATATATTGCAAGCGCAGAATAATACCCTATTCCAGGAACGGTGGTCAGCAGACTGATGTTCTGATCCCTTTTGACTATCCGGCGGGTTTTTACATCCATTTTGTAGATCTGCCCGTCTAGAAACGCTATGGAATCAAGGAACGAATCTATGCGATAGTTCCTCAGTTTTCTCAATTCCCTTACGTGGCCGGATCCGAATCCGCCGGATTTTGTCTTGATTCCGTTTTGCAAGAGTATCCCATGTATGGAATTCTTCATGACTGTTCTTGTCTTGACCAGTTTGTTTCTGTGTCTTGCAAGGTGTCTTAGCTCTACTATGTCATTGTCGGGCACGTGGCACTGTGCAATGTAGCCCCCTCTCAATAGATTTGCCAGCGCCTGCGCGTCCACCTTGTCTGTTTTTTTGAGCGACGTTGCAATTACCTTGGTGCTAAACGGATTGGATACGATTACATTTAATCCCAGCGTATCTGTGAGAAACCGGTATAGGCCGTACCAGACAGATGATGATTCCAGCACGTATTTTGAGTCCCTTGGGATCATGGCAAATGTTTTCCTGATCTCCGCATGATTGTTCTTTATCTTCATGTTGGACTGCAGTGTCCCGCCGCCATCCAGTACTGCAACTTGAATCGTCTCCTTGTGTACGTCTAGTCCAACATACATGATCTTGTCAGAACCACGGGTAATCTGTTTCTTTGTTTTTTTCTTTTTAAAGGACTTGATGCCAGTGTCATCTAAAATTCCTTTTCTCCGAGCCTTCACATATGGTTAATTGAATCATAAAAATTTTTCCGAAAGATTTAGATCCATTTTGATCGCCGCAACAGGTAATGGAATCTTCAGAACAGACTATACGCAGGCTGCAAAGGGAGCTCAAGCAAAAGGACACAGCAATCAGGCAAAAGGACACAGCAATCAAGCAGAACAACAGAGCAATCAAGCAGAACAACAGAGCAATCAAGCAGAACAACAGAGCAATCAAGCAGAACAACAGAGCAATCAAGCAAAAGGACGCAGCAATCAGCAGGCGCGAGAAGACGATTGGCCTGCTGCGCGAGCAGCAGCTGCTGCGCGAGGACAGCCTGTGGGCCGTTACAGATGCAGGCCGCCCTGATACGGACACGTCGCTGCTGCACATCAGGGAGGTGATCCACGGCATACTGCACAACAGCGCAAAGCTTGCAGGGATTACCTCGTATGACCTTGACCAGTTTGACTACATCTGCAATGACTTTGTGGTAGAGTCAAAGAGGCACAACAAAGACGCGCCGCTCTTTTCAGAGGACGGGACACCGGATCCCGGAAACCGCTGCCTGCCTGGCCGCAGGTCCGTCCTGCTGCTTGCGCTGTTCCGCAAGCGCTCAAACGTGACGCAGGACGCTCTGGGGCGCTGTTTGATGTTGACCAGTCCACCGTGTGCAGGTACCTCCGGTTCGCAGATTCCGTGCTGGCAAAGATTCTGCCTACTGCAGACAGGATGACCCGTCTGGTAAAAAAGGCCGAGACATCAGGGCAGCTAGAGCAGCTAATGCCGGACAGAACCATCATAATTGACGGCACCGAGGTGGTGCCAAGGCAGCGTCCGCAGGACAGGGATAAAAGAAAAAACACGTACTCTGGCAAAAAGAAGCGCTTTACGATTAACACCGCCATAACAACAAACAGGGCAGGCCTGATACCTGCAGCAGGCAGGTCCTTTGAGGGCGGGACGCACGACCTTACCATGATAAGAGAGGATCCGACAGACTTTGGCAGGCGGTCTAAATCCATGTACAAAAAGGACACTCCGGAAAAGGACAGGATACGGTGCTTGCAGACAAGGGGTACCAGGGATGCCAATCACTACACGGGAATGGCACTTGAGATGCCGGAAAAAAAGAGGCCGCGGACGGAGCTGACGCAGCAGCAAAAGGACTCGAACAAAAGGATCAGCGCCAAGAGGGTAAAGGCGGGGCACGCCATCGGAAGAATAAAGCAGTGGGCGAGGATGACAGACCCGTATGACGGCACGGTAGAGGAGTTTCGCGAGGAGCTGGCTGTGTGTACCGGCCTTGCAAACTTTCAACTGCTGTGGGATGCAAAGAAAAAGCGGCCGTCACTTGGTTATTGACGGCACAGCACAGGGTGCATGAGGCACTGCAAGAGTGCGCACGGATTTCTAATTTCTGCGAATTTACACGGCCTTTTGCGTCAAAATTAAATAATTTCCTGGACTGGCTTTGTGTGTCTTGGTAATGTATGCTGCAGAAAAAATTTGACGGGTCAATTATGCATAAAGTCTCTTATCCTTGGATTAGTGTAATCTTATGTGCCTCGATCAAGGAAATTAGATGATGATGATAAGAACAGTTCTGGTTCAAAAAGATCCACTGTTAAAAGGATCAGAAATGCAAACAAACACACTAGCTGTGCTGGGCCCACGAGATACGGCAGGTAAAGCACGTAGCGCAAAAATATGATATTGCAGGGGACGTACGGCGGCGGCAACAGTACCACGAGGATCTCAAATGGGTATTTGCAGAGGCAAAACAGCTTGCTCAGTGTGCTGCGCCATCGTCCCGCCTGTGGTACTCTATGAACTGTGCGCTACATGACATACTGGACAGGTACCGCAATACCGGAGACGGCTTGCTACAAAAGATCATAGAGAGGATGGAGCGGCATCTTCCGTGCATGTTTGCATTTCTGGAATATTCCGGTGTTGATCCGACTAACAACGCATCTGAAAGGGCGCTGCGATATCTGGTGGTGTTCCGGAAGATAAGCGGGCAGACCAAGAGCGGCGTTGTTGCCATGAAGCGTCTTGGAGATTTTGTGACATGTGTTCTGACATGGAAGGCTCATGGCAAATGTATTGCACATGAGGTTGCCAGACTGATATAGGGGGTAGGTGAAGTTACAATACGAGTACTATGACTGATATAAGGGGTAGGTGAAGTCATACGCAGAGATGGTGCAAAAATTCAGCACAGTAATACCCTTTCGTGACACGCCGATAGAGCGCGAGTTCGCGAAGACATCAATCCCGTCAGCTATACGATTGAATCCCGACGAGTTGGTTATAGGTGTAGACGAACCTGCCGACGAGTCGTTTCTAGACTACATACGAGATTTGTGCAACAAAGAGTCATATGCGAACTTCAAGATCGTGCGTGTGGAGCATTCTGATCAGTGGAGTTTTCAACTAGCCAATGTAATATGGCACTGCTATAATGCCTGTAAAAACGACAAGATACTGGCAACGGATATAGACAATGTACTGAGAAATACGGTGCTAAAAGGGTACGACTTGATCGGTTCGAACAACAATGGCGTAGTATCTTTTACCAAAAAAACGTTGATCAGGAATGTGAGCGATCTAATAAGATATGTTTTTTATCGCTTGTCGGTACGCAGGCGATCCGATGTTTTTTCAGGTATTTACTGGGTGTACAAGCCGTATTATTTTGAGGATGTAGACATTGAGCAGTTCAAATCCATCCGCAACGGCATAGACGCCTACATGAGAGACCAGATCACGGAAATGGGACGGCATTGCATCGTAACGCTAAAAGAGATCGGAGTGGAATCCTTGGATTACCAAAACGAAGATTATCCTTGGAGGCAGTTTCAAAAAGGCATATGGTTTTACGCAAACTATGAAAAGCATGGCAAACTGGAAATCGAACGGGAGCAGGATAGGCCTTTCATCTACAAATATGTGCACAAAATCCTTGACAATCATCCTGGCTTGTATATACGGCTTATCAGCTATATGCACCAGCACCCATACTTCAAAAAAGGTTATTTTTGGGCCAAAAAAAACCCAACACACGAATCTGTCCTAGTTGCAGGCAAAACATCTAGGAGCGGTTGGGGCTATCTGGGCTCCAAATACATCAAAGACATCTATTATTGGGAAAGACATGGTAGACATGGAACCGGGTTTGGCTAGAATAGTTGGTAAATTCAACGACATACACGAGACTGCTAAGATTTCGGACTCTGCACGCATATGCGGATGGTGCTATATTGGATCAGATGTGGAGATTGGCAACGATACCGTGATTAGTAACTTTTGCGAGATAAACTCAGGAGTCAAGATAGGCAACAGGACTCTGATCAATTCACACTGTCATCTAAATAGCGACACGCAGATAGGGGACGATACAATACTAGGCAGTGGCGTGCTAACGGCAGATGAAAAATACATGACAGCAAAAACGCGAAACGTTGAAAAAAAACCCTGCAAGATAGGCAGTAATTGCCGTATAGGCCAGAACTCGAACCTGATATCCACAGTTCTGGGCGATCACGTGTCCATCGGTGCTGGATCCACAGTCCTTGAACCGGAGATCAAGCCGTATGAGGTGTGGGTTGGTACCCCGGCAAGATTCTTGCGCAAGATGACCGAGTACGAACTTGGAATATAGATGTGCGTTCGTTTATACGCATGAATAATGCGTATAATAATTCAGAGGATTATCGGAAAATGCTTCAAAATATCTGATTTTGCTGTATCTATCCGTACATATGCTAAGAAAATCAAGAATGATTCTATGCAGTATTTGTGTATTCTGTCATGGAAATAATTAGTAGAAATTGTTCTATGTCATACATTGCAAAGTACATTTGGATGTAAGATTGAGACACTAGACTTTATGCATAATTGACCCGTCAAATTTTTTCTGCAGCATACATTACCAAGACACACAAAGCCAGTCCAGGAAATTATTTAATTTTGATGCAAAAGATCATTGTAAATTCGCAGAAATTAGAAATCCGTGCGCACTCTTGCGATGCGTCATCATCATCATCATGCACCCAGTATCGTACCGTCAATAACCAAGTGACGGCCGCTTTTTCTTTGCATCCCACAGCAGTTGAAAGTTTGCAAGGCCGGTACACACAGCCAGCTCCTCGCGAAACTCCTCTACCGTGCCGTCATACGGGTCTGTCATCCTCGCCCACTGCTTTATTCTTCCGATGGCGTGCCCCGCCTTTACCCTCTTGGCGCTGATCCTTTTGTTCGAGTCCTTTTGCTGCTGCGTCAGCTCCGTCCGCGGCCTCTTTTTTTCCGTAGTTAGCACATTAAATAATTGAATATTTTCACAGGCAGGATCTCCTTTCTGGCAAACAGCTTGCGTACTGACTGCTCCATCTCATCTAGCGTGCCAAACACTTTTGCAGACAGTACCCGCTTTATCACCCTCCACTGCATCTCAATGGGATTAAGCTCCGGCGTGTACGGCAGCAGGTACTCCAGAACTATCTCGCCGTTGTATCTTTCCAGAAACTCCCTTGCCTTTTTGGATTTGTGATATGACGCATTGTCTACAAACAGCAGCACCTTGCCGAATCTTTTGTGAACCCGTTCCAAAAAGCTGCAAAAGCTGTCGCTGTTTGACTTTTCATAAAACATAAAGTAAAATGCGTTTGCCGCCAAAGCTCCAAAGATGTATCTTCTTTCGCGTGACAAAACAGAGGGGGATGTGGCGCGCTTGCCGCGCCTTCTCCACCCGTAGCCGGGCCTGTTTGATGCCTTTTGAATCGAGGATGCATCGCCGGCCAGTACGGTGTATCCCTGCGCCGACTTTTCTGCAACGAGTTTTTTTGCCCGCTCCTGAAACTCTTTTTGCTTTCTTTTTGAGGCTGATCTTGGGTTTTTTGGACGCGCCTTGCTCCACGAAAAGCCCATCTCCCTGACCAGCTGCAGCGCGCCTGTCTTGCTGTACTGCACGCCGAACTTTTTCTTGATGTGCAGCCTTACCAGGTTGGAATCCCACAGGCTGCTCTCAAAGCCGCATGACTCCGGGCCCGCATCCAGGTCTGCTGCAAGCTGTCTTGCCTGCGGCCCGCCTATCAGGTGCTTTCGTCCCCTGCCGCTGCGCTCGAACCTTGCGCGTATTCCCTCGTCCTGTGCGCGGTTGAGCCATGCAGATATGGTGGACTTGGGCCTTCCCAGCATTCTTCCGATCCTGTCTAGCGGCACGCCGTCCTTGCGCTGCATGTACGCAAGCAGCCTGTCGCGCCTTCTGGGATCGGTCTCTTTTTTGTATGCCCTTTTGAGGTCTGCAACGCTGGTGTTTGGCAGAAATTTTGCCCCCCTTGCAACCTGTCTCTTTTTTTGTTTGTACATGCAGTGTGTGCGGTATGGCCGGTCTTGGATCTTTTGGCCAAAAATAATTGTCAAAATGATTCAGTTTTTTTATGTGCATACTACGGCATCTCAAGTGCCATTCCCGTGTAGTGATTGGCATCCCTGGTACCCCTTGTCTGCAAGCACCGTATCCTGTCCTTTTCCGGAGTGTCCTTTTTGTACATGGATTTAGACCGCCTGCCAAAGTCTGTCGGATCCTCTCTTATCATGGTAAGGTCGTGCGTCCCGCCCTCAAAGGACCTGCCTGCTGCAGGTATCAGGCCTGCCCTGTTTGTTGTTATGGCGGTGTTAATCGTAAAGCGCTTCTTTTTGCCAGAGTACGTGTTTTTTCTTTTATCCCTGTCCTGCGGACGCTGCCTTGGCACCACCTCGGTGCCGTCAATTATGATGGTTCTGTCCGGCATTAGCTGCTCTAGCTGCCCTGATGTCTCGGCCTTTTTTACCAGACGGGTCATCCTGTCTGCATAGTGAATTGGATTAACAATCGCTCACAAAACAGACAACATTATTCAACCACAAGATCTAGATCCCAGTGTATGGCAGAATCCGCATGAAATACAACGATTCCATAGTAATACCGGCAGACAAAAGATTCCTGTCCGGCGTCTCCAGTGCGCGCCTGCGCAGCATGCAAAAAAAGGAGACAGATCCCAGGGCCGCAGCAAGGCTGCTGGCATATGCCATGCGCAAGGAGGGCATGTCCATACGCCGGATATGCATGGCCCTCAACTGGCCATACTCTACAGTACGGGGCTGGCTTGTGCGCGCCGCACAGCTTGGCACCGACGGCAGATACGACATCAAAAATGAAGGCGCGCCAAACAAGCTCGATCCGGAACAGACAAAGCAGCTGCGCGCAGACCTGCTGGCAGGCCCGCGCAGTTGCGGCTTTGAGTCCGGAGTGTGGACGGCACCGCTGCTGGCCGCACACATCAGAAAAAAGTTCGGCGTGCAGTATGCCACTGTCAGCATATATGACATACTGCACAGGATGGGCTTTTCGTGCAGAAAGCCGCGTCCAAAGCACCCAAGTCAGCCTCAGAATCAGAGAAAAAAGAGTTTAAAAAAAAGCAGGGGAGGTAATCCGGAGCCATCCAGGCCATACGGTGGTTACAGTTGACGAGGCCTCCTTTATCATTGGGTGGAATACCAAGAACGGGTGGTACCCCAAGGGCAGGCCCGTCACCACTCCAGTCAGCCTGTCGCGCAAAAGGTTCTACTCGTTTGGGGCACTACGACGGAGGCTTTGACTGCAGGTTCTATGCCAAGGCCGACAGCTACAGCTTTGTGGACATGCTCGGACACCTGCATCTCAAGCACGGCAAGATCATCGTCTTTCTTGATAACGCATCATACCACAAGTCAAAGATGGTCAATGATTTTGTCGACTCGTATGACGGCGACATAGTCCTTGTTTACTTGCCCGTGTACACCCCGGAGCTGAATACCACGGAGGGGCAGTGGAGGCTGTTAAGAAGGGCCACTGCAAACGTGATGTATGAAAGTACAAAGGTGATGAAGGAATCCATATGGACAATGCTGGATAGACGTGAGGTCAGGATAACAAGGATGAGCGGTTATTTATCCTAGTCACTACGTTATGTGTCCATAGTGCACGGACTCGCCGGAGGATCTCACAGACGGAACAACGCCGACATAAGAGCACAGCTTGTGCGAGTTGACGAACCTTCCTATGCCGTCTATTGTACATGCAATGACCAGTGCAGAGTATGCCCCGACACCCGGAACGGTCTGCAGCAGAGTTGCATCCTCGTTCTCCTTTGCTGCCTGGCGCACCCTTGCATCTGACTGGAGTATCTTGTCGTTTATGCTGTTTATCGTGTCCAGGTACGAGTCTATCCTATAGTCGCTTATCTTTCGAACCTGCGCAATCCATGGCCCGCAAAACGGCTTGCCGTCAGGCCGAATCGATCTCTGCAGCAGTATGCCGTGTATGGAGTTCTTCAGTCCTGTCCTGTGGCGTACCAGGTTGTGCCGGTAATTCACCAGGTCCCTGTTGTTCATGTTCTGCAACGTGGGTACGTGGCACGATACTATGTATCCTCCCCTGTGCATGTCTGCCAGAATTCTGGCATCCACCTTGTCAGTCTTCTTTTTGGACTCTGCTATGAGCTTGGTGGTGTACGGGTTTGACAGCGACACGTCCATGCTTAGCTCGTCTCTTGTCTGAAAGAACGGCGCCTTCCAGACAGACGAGGATTCCATCACAAGCTTAGAGTCCCTGTGCAAACAGCCTATGTTGTACCTGATGTCTTCGGCTGTGTTTGCTATCTCTTTGTTGAGCAGTTCCTCGCCGTTTTCATCCATGACTGACATCTGGATGGTCTTCTTGTGGACATCCAGGCCGACAAAGACAGCTGACATGCATATCCTCGGATCTGGGGTTGTGTGTTTGTTTGCATTTCTGATCCTTGCAGTACCGGCTCTGTTTTCTGAACCAGAACCACTCTTATCATCTGATTTCCTTGATCGGGGCACATAAGATTACATTTTTTTAAACTTGTATGATATAGAATTTTGTGGATGTTACGTTTTTAGTGCCATACAGAGGCATCCCAAAAGAGGCAGAGTTGGCAAAGATAACCATACATTTTTTTAAACTTGTATGATATAGAATTTTGTGGATGTTACGTTTTTAGTGCCATACAGAGGCATCCCAAAAGAGGCAGAGTTGGCAAAGATAACCATACCTGCAATGGCTAGACTAAATCCATCAGAAGTATTATTTGGCATGGACTGGGGGGGGGGTGCAGATTCTTCTCCAATTCATGCAGACATGTTTAAACAATCTAGGGTTATTCGAGTAAAAAAATCAGGTTGGAACATGCAGCTTGCCAAAGTCATGTGGGATTGCATACTAGAGTCTTCTAATGATATTATCTGCGTCATAAATATAGATGAGCTTGTAAATCCTATCCTGATGGAGGGAGCAGGTGTTGTTGGTGTGGATGGTGTGGCCTTGCATTCCGCACAAGCAAGGCCGTGCATAAAGACGTTTCGGGACAAAATAAGGCACATGGGTTATGAAAAGCACATCAGTACCGCACCAGAACCGTTTGAGAATTTTACTGGTGTCTTCTGGCTTTATAGACCGTACATTCTTAAAACAATAGATTCAGCCAAGTATTCTAAAATCCATAACGGTAGTGATGGTTTCATTTTTCATCATGTGCGAAAATCTAGATATGACATTGTATATTCTAGGAAATTCAGCCACACCATGCTTGACTATGATAACAATACTCTGCCATGGAGACAGTTTCACGATGGTGTGTGGTCATATACGCATAACTGGCCATGCCCAGGTAGGATTTTAAGGAATGTAAAGACACGTACATGGTTTTATTCAATAATAAAAAAACATCCATATTTTTACCGAGGTTGGATATGGGCTAGAGACAACAAAGGAAGCCATGCAGTAAGTATAGCACAAAAAGAATCGTTTTATGAATGGGCATTTCGAGGAAATTGGATGAAGGCCGAAATATTACTATCTTGTGGCAGAGAACTCTAATTTTTTTTCACATAATTTTTGAATTTTAGGAAAGTTTGGGAATAGGCATTTTTCTGATTCTTGTGGGTTCTGGAAGATTTCGGTGATCAGGTCACCAAAATTTACCAGATCCGTCCTAATTGCCGTGCCGCTACGGATCGGAGACTGTCTTTAGGATCTCTCCTGCCACACACACAACCTCGTCGTTGTCAAGATTCGTAGTTGAAGGCAGATATAATCCGGTCTTATGCCGTCTCTCTGCGTTGGAAAACTCCCGGCTTCCCAGAAATCCCGAGGCCACCGGCTGATTGTGCAACGGTTTTGGGTACGGCCTACAGTGTATACCCTTGGCCTTTAGCGTTTGGTGTATCCTTTGCGCGTGTGACGTAAACACGTCTACATACCACTGGGGCTCGTCTGCATCAAACGATACTACGTCCCCGAGTATATCGCGGTATATCTCGTACATCTTTCCAAGCTTGGCGATCCGCCTCTTGAGGCTTGCCAGCTGAACCAAGCCAAATGCGGCCTGGATCTCGGTCAGCTTAAAGTTCATGCCCCATGAGTCATAATTATCTGACATGGGCTTGAGTATCTGGCGGTCGGTTCGCCCGTGATCCTTGAGCCGCACTAGCTTCATGAACAGATCATCGTCGTCACAGCACACCGCCCCACCCTGTCCGCCCGTGGTTATGTGCTTGGTCGATGCAAAGCTGTATGTACTTACCTTTCCCCGTGTGTGATGCCCTATCGCCTGTGCGCAGTCCTCTATAATCCGCACATCTTGTACCAGCCGTCCGTTGGCGTGCACTGCGATGGCCTCATTCTCCACGGTCTCTATCAGACCCTGCTGATCAACGTCTACGACCACCGGCGAGATGCCGGATGCCATGAGAGCATTGAACGCAAATATGCCGTCGTGTGCTGGCACCGCCACTCTTTTCTCCCGCCCGTACACTGCATTTATCGCGCAGTAGAGCGCTACGGTGCCACTTGTGACTGTCACGCAGTGCTTTGCCCCCACATGTTCTGCAAAGCCGCGCTCAAAGGCCCTAACTGTCTTATGCTCGTTGAGATAGTCCGAGTTCTCAAGCACGTCTGCGACCGCCTTTACTTCGTCTTCTCCCCAGTAGGGGATAAACTGTGGGATCATTTTGCACCCTTCACCGAAGACTTCCATGTGCTTACCAAGGAAGGTAAGGCCGATTCTGGGGTGTGTTTTGCCTCAAAGCCCAGATCCCTGCAGGCCTTTGAAAAGTCCACCTTGTAATCGCGATTGTCTATGCTCTCGATGATCTGGATCTCCGCGCCGGTGTGCTTACACACCATCTCTGCCAGCTCTCTCTTGGTAAAGTTCTGTGAGTTACTGCCCACGTTGTATACGGATTTTTCGTCCTGCTTTGCCTTGGACACTGCCAAGCCAATTGCCCGTGAGATGTCCTCTACGTGGCATATGGGCCTGCACGCATCAGGCTGGAAGACATCTACGATGCCATTTGAGATTGCCCTCTTAACAAAGTCATTGAGCAACACGTCCCAGCGCGTCCTGCCAGTTCCGATGCCATATGCGGTGGCACACCGCAGTATGGTTACCCCTGGCACATTGCGCAACAGGTAGTTTTCTGCGTCCACCTTAGTGCGCGCATACATGGATACTGGAAGCAGTTCCGAGTCCTCGTCTACTGGCTTGTCAGACTTGCCGTAGTTGCTACATGTGCTCATGAACACCATCTCCTTCCCGAGCTTGGCGCAACAGTCGCCCACGATCTCTGCCATGTACTGGTTTACGAACATCCCGTGCTCCGGCCTCCTGGCCGTCTCTGGCATGGTAAGTGAGGCCATGTACACCACCATGTCATGGTTCTTGAGCAGGTTCCATGTCAGGTTCATGTCAGCCACGTCACCCTTGACAAATCTGAACCGGTGGTCGCTGAATGTGCGGTGAAAGTATGCCGGCTCGACATCGAACTCTAACGTATCGAGCACTGTGACGCTGTACTTTTGGGTTCTCTGCAGGTGACCCATCAGGGTCGATCCTATATAGCCTAGGCCTCCGATTACTAGTACGTTCATTGCCTTCCCAGATGGTGTACGGTGATGCCACTTTTGGGTTTTACGTATCCGAACGGATCTATGATAACGCTGCCCTCGGGGTAGTCAAAGTCCTGAAAATAGTCGTGCTTGGTACCTACAAAGAAGATCGCCGGCTCCCTGATTAGTCCTGCTAGTCCGTCGGTTCCGTCCACGTGAGGATCCCATATGGTCACATGCACACCGGCGTCTTTGAGCTCGTTGTACAGCCGTACAGATGGGCTTCCCAGTGTGAGGTTGGTCTCCGGCTTGTAGGACTTGCCGAGTATCACCTTTGGCATGTCGTAGGATTTTATCATGTCTGCAAACCACTCTATGTGGTGCTCGCGTACCACCATGCTCTCCGTGTATATGTCATTTGACAGCTCGTGGCGTTTTGCAAGGTCTGCCAGCGCTATGTTGTCACGCGGGTGGCATCCGCCTCCATCCGGCATGCCTCCTTTCATGTATGCCGGGCTGATTATGCGCTTTTTGCAGTCGGAGAGTGCGTCGATCACCACGTCCACGTCGGCTCCCATATCCTTCATCTTGTGGCACACCTCCATGAGGTTGTTGGCAAAGTTGATCTTCATGGTTATGTAGGTGTTGTAGTTGACCTTGACCAGCTCGGCGTTGACTATGCTCATCTCATGGAACGGCGCATCTGTTATGGTACTGTAAAACTCCTTTGTCTTCTCCACAGCCTGCTTGTCGTCCACTCCAAACAGGACTATCTCGGGGTTCAGAAAGTCGTGCACCGTCGTCCCCATCGCTATGAAGAACGGGTTGTAGCACAGCTTTACATGCGGCGAAAGCAACGGCTTTATCTCCCGGTCTATAGTGCCCGGTAACACCGTCGATATTATTATGATTATTCTGTCCTGTCCCATCTTGTCCAACTCATCCGATATGGCCTTGCAGGCAGATTTTAGGTACTCGTAGTTAAAGTCGGCCGTGGTAGGCGGTAGCTTCGTGACCCCCTCGTATAGCGGATCATGCGGCGTCTGCACCGGCACGAAGACCATCTCGGATCTCTCTAGTACGTCCCTTAGCGGGAGCACCTGCAACCTTGTATTTTTTAGCAGCTCAGCTACCCCAGCCTCAAGGTAGGGTATGCTACCTGACTCGATGTATTCCTTGATTTTCGGGTTTATGTCATAGCCATTCACGGTGTGTCCCTTGGACTCTACTGCCAATGCGGAGGGAAGGCCGAGCTTACCAAGTCCCACAAAACCTATATTCACAGAACATATCCGCGTATTGTAGTATAAAGATTTAACGTGATACAGTAGTTGGGATTGTACATTTTGGATAGCCCAAACTGATCATTTTAAGAACAAAACACGATCAACCAGATCCAAATACAAGGCATGTTCACCCACCTTGACTTGTACGAAAAAGATGGGCAAACACACCAACAGAACCAAGACATCAGGGGATTTAAAATCTTCCAGTCTGCGTTGCAGCGCCTGAACCTTGCCTTTGGCACAAGACACAGCACGCTGTACGGCCTCAGGGATGCGGCGCACATGCTTCTTCTGGTCATGGCCAGCTCCAACGGATACGCCAACGGCGCACGCGATCTCGGCTCTCCCGGCATCCGCATGCCGTCGGGCAGCTGGCTGCTCAAAAAGCTGCGCATCACAAAGCAGGACAAGATGAGTCATTTCTGCAACCAGATGATGCATGATACGGTCAACACGGCATGCCGCAGCATGAGGCGACGCATCAGCAACGAAACGACAGTGGCTGCAATAGACAAGCACAAGATTCCGCACCACGACAGGAATCCCGACCTCAAACACCTCATACAGTCAAAATACGAGTCAGGAACGTACAGGTTTGAGTCATACATAACATCCAAGATATGCATAGTAAGCACATAAAAAAACTGAATCATTTTGACAATTATTTTTGGCCAAAAGATCCAAGACCGGCCATATCGCACACACTGCATGTACAAACAAAAAAAGAGACAGGTTGCAAGGGGGGCAAAATTTCTGCCAAACACCGGCGTTGCAGACCTCAAAAAGGCATACAAAAAAGAGACCGATCCCAGAAGGCGCGACAGGCTGCTTGCGTACATGCAGCGCAAGGACGGCGTGCCGCTAGACAGGATTGGAAGGATGCTGGGAAGGCCCAGGTCCACCATATCTGCATGGCTCAACCGCGCACAGGAAGAGGGAATGCGTGCAAGATTCGAGCGCAGCGGCAGGGGACGAAAGCACCTGCTAAACGGGCCGCAGTCAAGACAGCTTGCAGCAGACCTGGATGCGGGGCCGGAGTCATGCGGCTTTGAGAGCAGCCTGTGGGACTCCAACCTGGTAAGGCTGCACATCAAGCGAAAGTTCGGCGTGCAGTACAGCAAAACAGGCGCGCTGCAGCTGATCAGGGAGATGGGCTTTTCGTGGAGCAAGGCGCGTCCAAAAAACCCCAAGTCAGCCTCAAAAAGAAAGCAAAAAGAGTTTCAGGGGCGAGCAAAAAAACTCGTTGCAGAAAAGTCGGCACAGGGGTACACCATCCTGGCAAACGACGAGTCCTCGATTGAAAAGGCATCAAACAGGCCCGGCTACGGGTGGAGAAGGCGCGGCAGACATGCCACATCCCCATCTTTTTTGTCACGCGAGAGAAGATACATCTTTGGAGCTTTGGCGGCAAACGCATTTTACTTTATGTTTTATGAAAAGCCAGACAGCGACAGCTTTTGCAGCTTTCTGGAACGGGTTCACAAAAGATTCGGCAGGGTGCTGCTGTTTGTAGACAATGCGTCATATCACAAATCCAAAAAGGTAAAAGAGTTTCTGGAAAGATACAACGGCGAGATAGTTCTGGAGTACCTGCTGCCGTACACGCCGGAGCTTAATCCCATTGAGATGCAGTGGAGGGTGATAAAGCGGGTACTGTCTGCAAAGGTGTTTGGCACGCTAGATGAGATGGAGCAGTCAGTACGCAAGCTGTTTGCCAGAAAGGAGATCCTGCCTGTGAAAATGTTCAATTATTTAATGTGCTAACTACAGATTGTGTCTATAATTCACCAGGTCCCTGTTCTCCATGTTCTGTGATGAGGGTATGTGACATGATATTATGTATCCTCCCCTGTGCATGTCTGCCAGAATTCTGGCATCCACCTTGTCAGTCTTCTTTTTGGATTCTGCTATGAGCTTGGTTGTGTATGGGTTTGATAGCGACACGTCCATGCTTAGCTCGTCTCTTATCTGAAAGAACGGTGCCTTCCAACAGATGAGGATTCCATCACAAGCTTCGAGTCCTTGTGTAGGCAGCCGATGTTGTACCTGATGTCTTTTGGTGTGTTTGCTATCTTTTTGTTGAGCAGTTCCTCACCGTTTTTATCCGTAACAGACACCTGATGGTCTTCTTGTGGACATCCAGGCCGACAAAGCCAGCTGACATGCATATACCTGGATTAGGACTGTGTGTTTGTTTGCATTTCTGATCCTTTTAGCAGTGGATCTTTTTGAACCAGAACTGTTCTTATCATCATCTAATTTCCTTGATCGAGGCACATAAGATTACGCCATGACACTAGCACCATTTTTATGCCTAGAATTTGCTAAATTGTTTTGTTGAACAGGAAAATTCTGGGGGAGATCATTGATAGGGACTACATGCAGATGGCCAAGTCGATTGAGGAGTTCCTCCGTCGGGAGGTGTCCGAAAAAAGATCCAACGGCGTAGTCCTCGGCTTGAGCGGTGGCATCGACTCGGCGGTGGTCGGGACTCTATCATGCAGGGCGCTAAAGGAGAAGGCCTTTGCTCTGATAATGCCCGACTCTGATGTCTCACCTGACAGCGAGACTAGGGATGCAGTAAGTCTAGCAGAATCACTTGGACTGGGATATGAGATGATCGACATAAACCCCATAGTAAAAGAGTACTCGAGTCACCTAGAACCGGACGAGATGGCCACGGGGAACCTGAGAGCTAGGATCAGAGCTAGCATCTTATACTACTATGCAAACTCAAAGAATACCCTAGTTCTTGGTTCCAGTGACAGAAGCGAGTGGCTGATAGGATATTTTACAAAGTTCGGCGATGGCGCATCAGATCTACTCCCAATAGTCTCCCTGTACAAGCTACAGGTAAGGAGCATTGCAGAACACCTCGGGATCCCACGGAATATAATCGCCAAGAAGAGTAGCCCGCACCTGTGGAAGGGCCACTTGGCAGAAGAAGAGATAGGCTTGGATTACGAGGAGATGGATCCCATACTGTACTGTCTGATCGACAAGAAGATCTCCGCCGGGGAGACAGCAATCATATGTGATGTGGAAAAATCATCCGTGGATAGGGTGTTAACGTTATACAGAGATAGCGAACACAAAAGAAGTGATGCCGTAAGGTGGTAGTAGGCAAACGGCCCGTTAGCAGTAGTTGGGATTGTACCGTTCCAAAACAGCCCACAAATCACCCGGTAGGCGGTGGTGGCCACCTGGCATACACATATTCTGCAAACACGCGGATCATCCTGTTTAAAACACCGGCAAGCGTCACATGATATCTTTGTCTGCACACCGTGCGACGCAGGCCTATCCAGATGTTGTTTATCACCAGTGACAAGACAAACAAAAGCATCCGTACGGAGGGGTTCCTGCTGGCAGTGCGCGCGCGTACGCTCTTTGCAGACCTGTACCCCGTTTCAATTCCCCAACGTTTTTTGTACTGCTCTGGGATGTACTTGACAACGTCCCTTTCATTCTCGCATGGCAGCGACGTTGCAAATGCGCGATACCTGTCAAACATGGTGCCGTCTTTTTTCCCGGCGTCATCCCTGATCAGAACCAGGTTGAACGTGAACTTTTCGGAGCCTGATTTTATGGTGTACCTGGAGACATCGCCGCGCTTTCCTTGGGCGTGCTGTACAATGGCGCGCTTGATGCCGGCATTCTTTTTTGCCGGCATGATAAAATGCCTGTGAAGCGATCTGACAGTCCGCATCACGTCTGTTGCGTAAAACTCCCTGTCAAGAAGGTAAAGATTGATTCCAAGGTGCAGCTTGGAGCACTTTTTGATGGTTTTACGCACGAACTCGCCGTTGGATGTACCCCGGGTGACCGGACTGAAGCACAGGTTGGCCTCCTTGCCGCCCTGCACTATCTTGGATGTCATGTATGACTCAAACCTGTACGTTCCTGACTCGTATTTTGACTGTATGAGGTGTTTGAGGTCGGGGTTTTTGTCATGGTGCGGAATCTTGTGCTTGTCTATTGCAGCTACCGTTGTTTCGTTGCTGATGCGTCGCCTCATGCTGCGGCATGCCGTGTTGACCGTATCATGCATCATCTGGTCGCAGAAGCGGTTCATCTTGTCCTGCTTTATGATGCGCAGCTTTTTGAGCAGCCAGCTGCCCGACGGCATGCGGATGCCGGGAGAGCCGAGATCTCGCGCGCCGTTGGCGTATCCGTTGGAGCTGGCCATGACCAGAAGCATGTGCGCTGCATCCCTGAGGCAGTACAGCGTGTTGTGTCTTGTGCCAAAGGCAAGGTTCAGGTGTTGCAGTGCGGACTGGAAGATTTTAAATCCCCTGATGTCTTGGTTCTGTTGGTGTGTTTGCCCATCTTTTTCGTACATGTTAAGGTGGGTGAGCATGCCTTGTATTTGGATCTGGTTGATCGTGTTTTGTTCTTAAAATGATCAGTTTGGGCTATCCAAAATGTACAATCCCAACTACTGGTTAGAGTTTACCATAATATGAGATTTTTGCCACGCATGGTTAAAGAGATGATCTGGCAAGTGGAGGCCGTACTAACTTTAAATACGTCGTATGAAAAACGATTTTGTTTTTGGAAATCATTATTACATGTAGAACATGGAGAGTATTATGCAAGATGGTAAAAAACCACCAGAAATTAGGAGATACAAGATTGGATTCTTCGTGTTGGCAGCAGTAGTAACGGTAATGATACTTTCTAGTTCTTTAATACTATCCGCATTTGACAGAAGCCCATCATACGTCATAAATCGTGTGTTTGATTCTGGTTATGTAGAGCCAGACTTGCCAATGGTTTTTCTACCTTCGTATTATTATGATGGCCTGGATGTACTACCCCACACGTTTGACAAAAATGTGAAAACGTTGGATGATTTTTACAAATGGAAGAATGGTCCCATACTGGATGGGTACAGAGACAGGCCCACGATACACCAAGTATCGCACAACTACACCATGGTACTTAGTGAGGAACGCGATGGATACACTTTAGACAAGTTTACAATGCAGACATTCTATCCGGACAACATAATATTCTACAAGCTGACTCCCCCCCCTACAATAGCCAAGAAAGCAGGCGCGGTTCTCGTAATTCCCGGAAGCGGTAATCAGGGAGCTCGAGATGTGCTTGGAGAACCGTCTCCAATATCGCCCTATTACTATCAAGGAGAGATAGCAAAGCGCCTCGTAATTGAAGGATATAACGTATATACTATAGAGCTTCACGGATACGGCGAGCGCGAGTTTAATGTAGGACATGCTTGCATATCCAAGATCAAAAAAGACTGGCTTCTAATCTGTTCTGCCAGACAGCTGGACAACCGGTTAAATATGTACGGCATAGACCTGCATACTATACACACAGATGAGATAACACAGATTCTGGCACATATTGTGTATGATGAGGGTACGGAGGATATAGCAGTAGTAGGACTTTCTCTAGGTGCAGGCTATGCAATGTCCCAGGCAATAATAAACACCGATGCCGTAGACGCAGTGGTTGTGGCAAGCGGTTTGGGAAGTAACGTGAACTCACCCATATCGCACCAAACTCTTGGAAGAGGCCAGTTTTTGTGTTGTGATACCAATGACCGAGCCGCCACCATAGCACCCAAGCCTATGTATGTCTCATATGGAAAAAATGAGATAGGTATGCTTGGTTGGGAGGCGAATACCAACCATACAGGAAATTTCCTCAAAAACGTCTATGGACTACATGGTGCGGAAGATAATCTTTACTATCATGTCCACGATGGGATACATGAATATCACGTAGAATCGGTAATTGATTTTCTTAAAACTCACATAAGATGACGGGCAGTTGCCTTGTATTCTAATACATAATTGCCATATTCTTCTTCATATTTGTCAATTCAAAATCACGTTTAGACATTCATATTCCAAGCTCGTACTTGGGTCATTTTGTACAAGAATCTTGGAGAGGTATCAGCACGTACATCATACGGCCTGATCACTGATTCAAAAGTATCTGATCATCATATACTTCACATATCGAAGTTTGTATTTGATTTCCAACATGGGATGTTAAAAATTATACCTCATGAATGCAACATAACCAGTCGTTAGTGGTTACATCTCATATCTACAAATCTCTCATCTTACACTTGAACCTAATCACTTGCAATCATAGTTAGCATATTAAATAACTGAACATTTTCACAGGCAGGATCTCCTTTCTGGCAAACAGCGTGCGTACTGACTGCTCCATCTCATCTAGCGTGCCAAACACTTTTGCAGACAGTGCGCGCTTTATCGCCCTCCACTGCATCTCAATGGGATTAAGCTCCGGCGTGTACGGCAGCAGGTATTCCAGAGCTATCTCGCCGTTGTATCTTTCCAGAAACTCTTTTACCTTTTTGGATTTGTGATATGATGCATTGTCTACAAACAGCAGCACCCTGCCAAATCTCCTGTGAATTCGTTCCAAAAAACTGCAAAAGCCGTCGCTGTCTGGCTTTTCATAAAACATAAAGTAAAATGCGTTTGCTGACAAAGCCCCAAATGTATCTTCTCTCACGTGACAAAACAGAGGGGAATGTGGCGCGCTTGCCGCGCCTTCTCCACCCGTAGCCGGGCCTGTTTGATGCCTTTTCAATCGAGGATGCATCACTGGCCAGTACGTGTATCCCTGTGATGATCTTTCTGCGGCAATCTTCCCTGCGCGCTCGAAACTCTTTTTGTTCCTTTTTTGAGGCTGATCTTGGGTTTTTTGGACGCGCCTTGCTTAGTGAATTGGATTAACAATCGCTCACAAAACAGACAACATTATTCAACCACAAGATCTAGATCCCAGTGTATGGCAGAATCCGCATGAAATACAACGATTCCATAGTAATACCGGCAGACAAAAGATTCCTGTCCGGCGTCTCCAGTGCGCGCCTGCGCAGCATGCAAAAAAAGGAGACAGATCCCAGGGCCGCAGCAAGGCTGCTGGCATATGCCATGCGCAAGGAGGGCATGTCAGTAGTTCCCAGATGTAGATTTACCGCAACCGCAACTGGCACCGGCTCTACTTGCCTCGATCATTGACAAACAGCTCGTTCCTGCCTGTAATGTACACGATAAACAACGCCATGGTAAGTTTTTCCCCCGCAGAAGACACTCCTCCATACATCTTTCCTGCATCAAGGCAGAACCTGGCAATCCTCCACAGGTTGTACAGAAGCAGCGGCAGATAAAACATCAGCAGCCTCACAGCCAGGGAGTTGCTGCATGTCCTGCCCATGATTTTCTTTATGACGCGAAACCCCGTCTCGATGCCCCATCTCTTGCGGTACTGCTCCGGTATGATGTCTGTCATGGCTCTGGCACTCCTGATGGGAATGTTTGTTGCAAATGCAATGTATTGCTCCTTCTCTTCCTCCTCCTCCCCCTCCTTTTTCTTCTTCTTCCTGTCTCTTTTGACAATTACAAGGTTGTAGGTCACAGTTACGCCGTCCTTGTTGGTCATTGACTGCTGCGATACCTGGCTTGCCTTTCCGTCCTTGTACATCTTGACTATCCTCTTGATCTTGGAGTTCATGATGACAGGCATAATGTAGCGGCACCCGCCCTTTCCTGCCTCTGTCATGCAGTCAACGTTGTAAAAGGCGCGGTCGTACAGGAACACAGTCTTTGAGTGTGCGCCCCCTCTGAGGATTTTCGTGCGTGTTTTGGCTATAAAATCGGCCAGTTTTTCCTTTGCCGGCAGCAGCTTCGATTCCAGGACAATCTGCGAGGAGTCCCTGCCGACTCCGTGCACTGCGACATACGAGAGAAACGTGGATGTTCCTGCCCTTGGACGCGACTTTCTTGTATGCTCCTGCAGCTGCTCCCCATGGTATGGTATGTCCGTAACGTCTATTGCAATGGCGTCGATGTCCTGCAGCATTCCTGCACGGCCGGCGTGCCGTACCGTGCGTGCCAATGTCTTTGCACACCAGTCCTGCACGTCTGCCGGTTCGACGCCACGGACTGCAGACATGACCAGGTCTGCATCAGGCGTACGTGCGCCCGTGTCTTGAAGCCTGCTGCGCCGTACGAGGGATTCTACAAACGTGTTTCTCTCAGACGCCCTGATTAGCACGTCCAGTATGTCGTTACATCCGTATACGGCGTTGTGCCTCTCAGACATTGGCATGCCAAGCTTTTGAAACGACGAGCGCAAGATTTTAAACTGGTTTGATGCTATGTTGTACTGGTGTGCGATCGGATCGTCGTGTGTTTGATTGCTCATGACACCTTGCACACCGTAACCTAATCTAGATCTTTGCATTGCAATATGCGGTAACGCACCGGCATCTGGGCACAAGCATACATCTGGGCACAAATCTACATCTGGGAACTACTGATGTCCATACGCCGGATATGCATGGCCCTCAACTGGCCATACTCTACAGTACGGGGCTGGCTTGTGCGCGCCGCACAGCTTGGCACCGACGGCAGATACGACATCAAAAATGAAGGCGCACCAAACAAGCTCGATCCGGAACAGATAGAACAGCTGCGCGCAGACCTGCTGGCAGGCCCGCGCAGTTGCGGCTTTGAGTCCGGAGTGTGGACGGCACCGCTGCTGGCCGTACACATCAGAAAAAAGTTCGGCGTGCAGTATGCCACTGTCAGCATATATGACATACTGCACAGGATGGGCTTTTCGTGCAGAAAGCCGCGTCCAAAGCACCCAAGTCAGCCTCAGAATCAGAGAAAAAAGAGTTTAAAAAAAAGCAGGGGAGGTAATCCGGAGCCATCCAGGCCATACGGTGGTTACAGTTGACGAGGCCTCCTTTATCATTGGGTGGAATACCAAGAACGGGTGGTACCCCAAGGGCAGGCCCGTCACCACTCCAGTCAGCCTGTCGCGCAAAAGGTTCTACTCGTTTGGGGCGCTGTACGACGGAGGCTTTGACTGCAGGTTCTATGCCAAGGCCGACAGCTACAGCTTTGTGGACATGCTCGGACACCTGCATCTCAAGCACGGCAAGATCATCGTATTTCTTGATAACGCATCATACCACAAGTCAAAGATGGTCAATGATTTTGTCGACTCGTATGACGGCGACATAGTCCTTGTTTACTTGCCCGTGTACACCCCGGAGCTGAATACCACGGAGGGGCAGTGGAGGCTGTTAAGAAGGGCCACTGCAAACGTGATGTATGAAAGCACAAAGGTGATGAAGGAATCCATATGGACAATGCTGTATAGACGTGAGGTCAGGATAACAAGGATGAGCGGTTATTTATCCTAGTCACTACTCCACGAAAAGCCCATCTCCCTGATCAGCTGCAGCACGCCTGTCTTGCTGTACTGCACGCCGAACTTTCTCTTGAGTGCAGCCTTACGAGGTTAGAGTCCCACAAGCTGCTCTCAAAGCTGCATGACTCCTGCCCTGCATCCAAGTCTGCTGCAAGCTGTCTCAGTAGATGAAAATGTGTTTTCACGGAGTGGAAGGACGACAAGATTTTGCCTGATCTGCAAACAATCTGGACAGAAAAGGCAATTGATCAGGTGCCCCTGCAGTTCCTTATGCTTCACCAAAAAGAGCAACAAAGACACCGACTTGGCATGGCAGGCAGGGCGTTTAAAATGTTGTCTGCAATGCTGGGAAGAGTCGGCATCAGTTTCTCTGGCAGATACAACGCCCTGTACGACATAGGCGACTTTGTGCGCGTCATCATATCGATGTGCGAGAGCAGCTCGTGCGCCTCTGGCGTGACAAAGATGCTCTCCGCGCGCCACGGGCCGTACCGCATACCGTTGTCGATGTGGACCATCTCAAAGGTAAGGAATGCCTGCACTGACGCTGATGTGATGGAGAAGCGGTGCAGGGACATGATGCGCATCACCATACACGAGGCAAGGCGCACCGGCCTCCTCAGGAACATTCCCCACACCATGGCAATTGACACCCACCTGATACCCAGATATGACAAGAATCCCAGAACCTTGGAAGAGCAGCTGGTGCGCTCAAGACACCGCAGTGGAACCTCGCGGTTTGAGGATACAGGGATGCTGAAAGGACGAGGCCCAAAACCACCAGCCAGAATGCCCCTGTCAGAATGTTTCTGTTTTTCATGGCACTTGTGATGTACAATCTGTGGGTGATCTCAGTTGCAAGGTCTGTTGCGTAGCATGGGAGCTACGACACTGCCGCAATCCAACTTGTGATTATGTAAGAGGCTAGGTTAGTCACGAACTCAAACATTCTAGATCATACTGATCCAAATTCGATGATCCCTGATTCTGTCTAATGAGTGACTCGGAGATCAAGATATTACGGGATGCTCTGGCAAGGGCGTTTGCTGAAAACGACAGCTTGCGAAAGATTGTCAGCCAGTTGGCAGGCGATGTAAAAAAATTACAGGCAAGGGAAGCCGAGAAGGATTTGACAATAGCGGAACTAAAGAGGCGCGTAGCGTTCTACGAGAATCCGCACTCACCGCCGTCGGCAAACTCCATTCCCACGCGCCGAAAAAAGGCAGACCGTGCAAAAGGCAGTTCCTCCCCTCCAAACAAGGGCGGAGCAAGTCAGTAGTTCCCAGATGTAGATTTGTGCCCAGATGTAGGTTTATGCCCAGATGCCGGTGCGTTACCGCATAACTGCAATGCAAAGATCCAGATTAGGCTACGGCGTGCAATATGTCATGAAAGTCGAATTACATGACGAACTGATCGCACGCCAGTACAATATAACATCAAACCGGTTTAAAATCCTGCGCTCGTCGTTTCAAAAGCTTGGCATGCCAATGTCTGAGAGGCACAACGCCGTATACGGATGCAATGACATACTGGACGTGCTAATCAAGGCGTCTGAGAGAAACACGTTTGTAGAATCCCTCGTACGGCACAACAGGCTTCAAGACACGGGTGCACGTACGCCTGATGCAGACCTGGTCATGTCTGCAGTCCGTGGCGTCAAACCGGCAGACGTGCAGGCCTGGTGGGGGTTGTCGCCAAATTCGACCAAATGATCTAATTTTGTGATTTTTCACGCATATTGATCAGGGAGGATGTGAGTTCTCTAATGATCTGTCATAAGAGACGTGATCAGTACTGGAAGTACTATCACGATGCCCACACCCGAGAACTGGATTTTCTCACGTCCCATATAGTTTCTTTGATTGTGAAAAATCCGTGTCCCGTACATGCCAGAAGGTCTGGTGCGGGGCGCAAACCGGTACATGACAAAAACAAGCTTGCATTTCTCTGCATACTCACGGTGTGCCTTGACTTTACATTCAGGGACATGGAGAATCTTGCAGCCCTGCTGAGGATGCCGTGGAACGAACCCCTGCCGGATCACAGCACCATTGCCAGGTTCATGCAAAAGATTCCTGTTGCGTGGCTTGAGGACATGATTGCCGTCACGGCAGCATCGTGCCTTGCAGGATTTGATGTCTCTGATCTCACGCTGGCATCAGACAGCAGCGGCGTTGCCACTGACAGGTATGAAAGGGTGCAAAAAAAGGCCAGAAACAGGCACAAACCGGAGGCAAAGCGTCAAAAGAAGTATCTGAAATGGCACGTGGCCTCGGTACTGGGCCTGCAGGTCATACTCTCCTGCCGCATCACATCCAACAGGATGGCAGACACTACAGTCTTTGCCTCGCTGCTAAAGAAGATCAAAAAGACAGGCATTGCCTTTGCAGGCAGGTTCAACGCAGACAGGGGGTATGATTCTGATAGGAACTGCAGGCTTGTCTTTGGTGCCGGCATGACCCCGAACATAAAGCAGAGGGGCAATGCCGTGAACAGAACAAAAAAGTTCAGGAAAAAGGCCGCAGGGCTGTTTGACGGGGAGATCTACAAAAAACGAGGCATGATAGAGGGAATATTTGGAGCAGAGGAGACAGAGGGCCACCGGCTGCTGTGCAGGTTCAGAAAGACATCCACAAGAAGGCGGTTTGGACTGTGCAAGACAATAGGATGGAACTTGGAAGTGTTAAACCGTTTGGAGTGCGCCGCAAGGCGAAATATTCAGGTGGTGGCAGCTTGATGTGAATTTGGCGACAACCCCGGCCTGGTGTGCAAGGACGCTGGCACGCACGGTGCGGCACGCCCGCCATACAGGAATGCTGCAGGACATCGACGCCATTGCAATAGACGTTACGGACATACCATACCATGGGGAGCAGCTGCAGGAGCATACAAGAAAGTCGCGTCCAAGGGCAGGAACATCCACGTTTCTCTCGTATGTCGCAGTGCACGGAGTCGGCAGGGACTCCTCGCAGATTGTCCTGGAATCGAAGCTACTACCGGCAAAGGAAAAACTGGCCGATTTTATAGCCAAAACACGCACGAAAATCCTCAGAGGGGGCGCACACTCAAAGACTGTGTTCCTGTACGACCGCGCCTTTTACAACGTTGACTGCATGACAGAGGCAGGAAAGGGCGGGTGCCGCTACATTATGCCTGTCATCATGAACTCCAAGATCAAGAGGATAGTCAAGATGTACAAGGACGGAAAGGCAAGCCAGGTATCGCAGCAGTCAATGACCAACAAAGACGGCGTAACTGTGACCTACAACCTTGTAATTGTCAAAAGAGACAGGAAGAAGAAGAAAAAGGGGGAGGGGGAAGAGGAGGGGGAGGAGCAATACATTGCGTTTGCAACAAACATTCCCATCAGGAGCGCCAGAGCCATGACAGGCATCATACCGGAGCAGTACCGCAAGAGATGGGGCATCGAGACGGGGTTTCGCGTCATAAAGGAGATCATGGGCAGGACATGCAGCAACTCCCTGTCTGTGAGGCTGCTGATGTTTTACCTGCCGCTGCTGCTGTACAACCTGTGGAGGATTGCCAGGTTCTGCCTTGATGCGGGAAAGAGGCACGGAAGAGCGTCTTCTGCGGGAAAAAAACTCACCATGGCGTTGTTTATCGTGTACATTACAAGCAGAAACGAGTTGTTTGTCAATGATCGAGGCAAGTAGAACCGATGCCAGTTGCGGTTGCGGTAAATCTACATCTGGGAACTACTGAAGTGCAGGCCACGTCGGCGCATCCCACAAGAGAAGGCCTTGTCACACAACGGTGCACAGGCCAAAGAAATGCGCAAAGTGCGGCAGCAAAGGCATTACAGTTACAAAAACCACGACAAAGATGACAGTCGACATTCCGGAGATTCCAAGGACCGTATCCACAAACAACGTCATACAGCACTGCACCTGCAGGTGCGGACATGTCACAACGCCCCAGGTCGGAATAGACGGAACATCGATTGGCAAGAACCTCATGACAATAACCATGTCGATGTATAAACAAGGCTGCAGCCTGAACTCAATCAGGGAGGCAGCAAGCCTGTATGACACGTCAATCTGCAAAAAAACAATACAAAACGCGCTGTTTGCATTAGGAGGAGCGTTAGAGTCAGAGGTAGAGTCATGGAAAGAAAATATTGGCAGATCAAAATACCTGAAACTTGATGAGACGTCATATACAATATACGACAAACTGGGATATGTCTGGGTATGCATCGGTGATGATGCGGTACTGACTCATGTGGACAGAAGCAGGGCCGCTGCCGTACTGGATATTCACTTTCCTCACTGGGATATTCCCGTGACAGTCGACGGTTATGCGGCATACAACAGTTTCAGAACAATTCAACGGTGCTGGTCACACATACTGTGTGATGCCGAATTTGAACAGGATGATGATGATGATGATGATGAACCAAAAACCATGCTGTATGAGAAACTGCGTTTGCTATACCACGATGCAAAGCAGGTTGCGCTGCGGCCTGACGCGCACACGCATTATGACTCGTTTGTGATCTCCTGCACGGCAATTGCGGATTCGTACAAGGGTTGTCCGGACTGCAAGTTCGGAGACAAGCTGGAAAAGGCCACACCAAACCTGCTTACGTTTCTAAAGCATCCCGGAATGGATCCCACAAACAACGAATCAGAAAGGATGCTTCGCCGGGTCGTCATATCGCGCAAGATTAGACAGCGTCTTGTCACCGAAGCAGGCATGAAGGTATTTGGCATACTTGTGAGCTGCTTGCTGACATGGCAGAAAAGGGGCACCAGCATTCAAGAAGAGATACTGAGACTGTACTAGAGACCTAGCCTCTTACGTGATTATTGACTATAACCTTATATTACAAAATTCTGTACGGTAAAAAGGGTTTGTGACAATGATCAGTGTGGATAGAATTGTACGGTATGCAAAACTCAAAATTTTTGGTCCCAAAATGACACAAGAGGCGCATGAATTCATTATCCGATACAGACAGATACTGGATGATGCAATGCTTGATGCAGATCAGTTTATGGAAAAACATGCGGATTCCGACATGGTTGAATTCCTCAAATCGTCTAAGCAGTTCATGGATGATATGGCAACGATGCAGGATAAGAATAAGAAAAGTAGGGATTTGTATCTTCCAATTCACACGATGTTGTATATGCTCTGTAAAAAGCAAAAACCATCACGTATCATAGAGACAGGAGTTGAAAAAGGCGGTTCCACCTATGCAATTCTAAAAGCCCTCAACACAGTTAACATAAACACGTATCTTTATTCAATCGATATCGCCGAAAACTATACATACAAAAATGAATATGTTGCCAAAATTGGACCGCTCGTAACTGATCATTTGAAAAAACGATGGAAGTTTGTTCACGGAGATGCCCAAAAAATACTTGGAACAGTGCTGGAAGAAACTGGCGAGTTGGATGCATTTATGGCATTGCAGGGACACACATACGAAGTGCAAAAACATGAGGGAGATACCGCGTGGCCGCACATAAAGAGTGGCGGGATATTTGTGCTTGACAGACCTGACTGGAACGAAGGCATGTACTTGAAGGAATTCCTTGCAGAACATGGCAGCGAAGTGGCTCATCATGAAACATACAAGGAGGGTGCAGTGAGCGACCCATTCGAGTTTACCGTAATCATAAAGAAATAACCAGTTCAGTTATCAGTCTTCCCAGAAGTACCTCGAAAATAGTTCCTAAACAAGACTTTATGCATAATTGACCCGTCAAATTTTTTCTGCAGCATACATTACCAAGACACACAAAGCCAGTCCAGGAAATTATTTAATTTTGATGCAAAAGATCATTGTAAATTCGCAGAAATTAGAAATCCGTGCGCACTCTTGCAGTGCCTCATGCACCCTGTGCTGTGCCGTCAATAACCAAGTGACGGCCGCTTTTTCTTTGCATCCCACAGCAGTTGAAAGTTTGCAAGGCCGGTACACACAGCCAGCTCCTCGCGAAACTCCTCTACCGTGCCGTCATACGGGTCTGTCATCCTCGCCCACTGCTTTATTCTTCCGATGGCGTGCCCCGCCTTTACCCTCTTGGCGCTGATCCTTTTGTTCGAGTCCTTTTGCTGCTGCGTCAGCTCCGTCCGCGGCCTCTTTTTTTCCGGCATCTCAAGTGCCATTCCCGTGTAGTGATTGGCATCCCTGGTACCCCTTGTCTGCAAGTACCCGTATCCTGTCCTTTTCCGGAGTGTCTTTTTTGTACATGGATTTAGACCACCTGCCAAAGTCTATCGGATCCTCTCTTATCATGGTAAGGTCGTGCGTCCCGCCCTCAAAGGACCTGCCTGCTGCAAGTATCAGGCCTGCCTTGTTTGTTGTTATGGTGGTGTTAATCGTAAAGCGCTTCTTTTTGCCAGAGTACGTGTCTTTTCTTTTATCCCTGTCCTGCGGACGCTGCCTTGGCACCACCTCGGTGCCGTCAATTATGATGGTTCTGTCCGGCATTAGCTGCTCTAGCTGCCCTGATGTCTCGGCCTTTTTTACCAGACGGGTCATCCTGTCTGCAGTAGGCAGAATCTTTGCCAGCACGGAATCTGCGAACCGGAGGTACCTGCACACGGTGGACTGGTCAACATCAAACAGCGCCCCAGAGCGTCCTGCGTCACGTTTGAGCGCCTGCGGAACAGCGCAAGCAGCAGGACGGACCTGCGGCCAGGCAGGCAGCGGTTTCCGGGATCCGGTGTCCCGTCCTCTGAAAAGAGCGGCGCGTCTTTGTTGTGCCTCTTTGACTCTACCACAAAGTCATTGCAGATGTAGTCAAACTGGTCAAGGTCATATGGTAATCCCTGCAAGCTTTGCGCTGTTGTGCAGTATGCCGTGGATCACCTCCCTGATGTGCAGCAGCGACGTGTCCGTATCAGAGCGGCCTGCATCTGTAACGGCCCACAGGCCGTCCTCGCGCAGCAGCTGCTGCTCGCGCAGCAGGCCAATCGTCTTCTCGCGCCTGCTGATTGCTGCGTCCTTTTGCTTGATTGCTCTGTTGTTCTGCTTGATTGCTCTGTTGTTCTGCTTGATTGCTCTGTTGTTCTGCTTGATTGCTGTGTCCTTTTGCTTGATTGCTCTGTTGTTCTGCTTGATTGCTGTGTCCTTTTGCTTGAGCTCCCTTTGCAGCCTGCGTATAGTCTGTTCTGAAGATTCCATTACCTGTTGCGGCGATCAAAATGGATCTAAATCTTTCGGAAAAATTTTTATGATTCAATTATGCATAAAGTCTCTTGCAGGGATTACCTCGTATGACCTTGACCAGTTTGACTACATCTACAATGACTTTGTGGCAGAGTCAAAGAAGCACAACAAAGACGCGCCGCTCTTTTCAGAGGACGAAACACCGGATCCCGGAAACGTAAGAGGCTAGGTTAGTCACGAACTCAAACATTCTAGATCATGCTGATCCAAATTCGATGATCCCTGATTCTGTCTAATGAGTGACTCGGAGATCAAGATATTACGGGATGCTCTGGCAAAATCATTTGCTGAAAACGACAACTTGCGAAAGATTGTCAGCCAGTTGGCAGGCGATGTAAAAAAATCACAGGCAAGGGAAGCCGAGAAGGATTTGACAATAGCGGAACTAAAGAGGCGCGTAGCGTTCTACGAGAATCCGCACTCACCGCCGTCGGCAAACTCCATTCCCACGCGCCGAAAAAAGGCAGACCGTGCAAAAGGCGGTTCCTCCTCCTCCTCCTCCTCCCCTCCAAACAAGGGCGGAGCATGCGCCGACGTGGCCTGCCCATCCCACAAGAGAAGGCCTTGTCACACAACGGTGCACAGGCCAAAGAAATGCGCAAAGTGCGGCAGCAAAGGCATTGCCGTTACAAAAACCACGACAAAGATGACAGTCGACATTCCGGAGATTCCAAGGACCGTATCCACAAACAACGTCATACAGCACTGCACCTGCAGGTGCGGACATGTCACAACGCCCCGGGTCGGAATAGACGGAACATCGATTGGCAAGAACCTCATGACAATAATCATGTCGATGTATAAACAAGGCTGCAGCCTGAACTCAATCAGGGAGGCAGCAAGCCTGTATGACACGTCAATCTGCAAAAAAACAATACAAAACGCGCTGTTTGCATTAGGAGGAGCGTTAGAGTCAGAGGTAGAGTCATGGAAAGAAAAGATTGGCAGATCAAAATACCTGAAACTTGATGAGACGTCATATACAATATACGACAAACTGGGATATGTCTGGGTATGCATCGGTGATGATGCGGTACTGATTCATGTGGACAGAAGCAGGGCCGCTGCCGTACTGGATCTTCACTTTCCTCACTGGGATATTCCCGTGACAGTCGACGGTTATGCGGCATACAACAGTTTCAGAACAATTCAACGGTGCTGGTCACACATACTGTGTGATGCCGAATTTGAACAGGATGATGGTGATGATGATGATGAACCAAAAACCATGCTGTATGAGAAACTGCGTTTGCTATACCACGATGCAAAGCAGGTTGCGCTGCGGCCTGACGCGCACACGCATTATGGCTCGTTTGTGATCTCCTGCACGGCAATTGCGGATTCGTACAAGGGTTGTCCGGACTGCAAGTTCGGAGACAAGCTGGAAAAGGCCACACCAAACCTGCTTACGTTTCTAAAGCATCCCGGAATGGATCCCACAAACAACGAATCAGAAAGGATGCTTCGCCGGGTCGTCATATCGCGCAAGATTAGACAGCGTCTTGTCACCGAAGCAGGCATGAAGGTATTTGGCATACTTGTGAGCTGCTTGCTGACATGGCAGAAAAGGGGCACCAGCATTCAAGAAGAGATACTGAAACTGTACTAGAGACCTAGCCTCTTACGAAGGGAATCAGATGGCTGCATGAAATCAATCTGACAGAAGTTGACAGGATGGCAATGAACACATATCTTGAAAACATTGAGATGAATCAAAAACAGATTGACACATTTGAGACAAAGATTGCTACAATTAGCAACGAGGATGAAAGAACAAGACTAATCATGACAATACCTGGAATAAGCTATGTCACGGCACTGACAATAATATCCGAGATAGTTGATATTAACAGATTTGCAACAGTAGAGAAATTAGTGTCATATGCGGGACTTGCACCATCACACAGAGACAGCGGAGAGACGCAAAAAGGAGGAGGCGGAATAACAAAACGGGGTTCTGCATGGCTGCGCAATGCAATGGTGGAGGCTGCAAACACTACGATACGATTTGATCCAAGGATGGAATCATTTTATTCAAGAATTGCAAAAAGGAGAGGAAAACAAAAGGCAAGGATAGCAGCTGCAAGGCAGATGATGCTTGAGATAATCTGGTACATGCTAACAAACATGGAGGAATACCGCACACAGAATCACGAGTTGACGCAAAGAAAGTATAAGAAGATGCAGGACAAATCAGAAACGTCCTGATTCAGCAAAGCACACTAAGAATGGCCCGCAGTAGGATAAGAGACGATTTCGTATGGGAGAACCATTAGGATGTACAAATGTCGGTGTACTCCGGCATGTATATCTTCCAAATAGGGAGGAGAGAAATTTGGAATTATCACTAGCAGTTTGGGGTTTTGAAGTTCTGTATAGATGAGAAGCTGCGTGGAATGTAGGTGTCTGCTAAATGGGAATCCATACGATGAATCACAACTCCCAGCTATTCGCAATAGATCCAGAGACAACCGCCAAAATTCAATAGGGCATGATCTAAGCCCATATGTAACCATTATTTAGAACCATATCAAATGTTTGTGTATGTATGATAATTGGATGAGAAGACGGTGGTTTGACTTTAGGATGGGGCACACCGTATACCTGATATTCCTGCTCTCGTTTGCCAACTTCGTCCTGATCTTCTACAGGTTGTTAATTGAGAGGGTGGACTTTCTAAACGAGGTAGTTAGTGATCTATGGATCTTCATGGTTCTGTTCATCTCAATCTATATCCCAGTGGCCATGCTGGTGGGCGCATGGCACAGAAAGACGCAGATCAAGGTGGAAGCCGACGTGGGCATGCTACAAAGCCCGCTTGCCGCCAAGATATTCCGTGTGATGATAGACATACAGACCGGAAATATATCAAAGGAGGATCTCGAGGCCATGCGGAATATGCTCAAGAAAATCGAGGAAGGGCGAGGACAAGAGTGACGAAGTGCTACTGCCATGCACTACCGGTCTAGGCTATGGGCATTTTGTCCTATGTGTATCCAGTGCCCAGCTTTCCTATCTTCTTCCAGTCCAGTATGTCCTTTACGGGGTTTGAACCTTGATAGATAAAATCGAGGAAGGCCTTGGATCTGGCATCCTTTACGGCTGGATGATTCGGGTTCTTCCTAGCCCACGTAAAGCCGCGGTACAGGTATGGCATGTCTAGCAGTATGGATTTTACGCGGATCTTAAAGTCCAGACTACCGACTAAATACCCTGTAAGCTTATCCGGGTTTGCCCCGTACCATACGCCGTTTGCAAACTGCCTCCAAGGTATGTCGTTGTTGTTGTAGTCCAAGCTGTTGGCACCTATGGTAGATTCTGCCACCGTGTCTTTTCCCTTTGACTGGAACTGCTCGATCAATATTGTGTCACAGCCATTGTAGACGCTGCGCAACTTCGCAAAATCCACATGGTCAAAGTATGACCTCCTGTATATCCAGTACGTGCCGGTATTAGGAGGTCGGATGATCTGGTTTGTCCTGTATATGATGCCGGTTATGAGATCGCGCAGCGTCCTGACGGGCCGTCTTTCTTGATACATGATCATCGGCGTCTGGGGGCCGACTCGGTCATATCCGCCTAACATACGCCTTTGGAGTATGGAGTCTATATTGTACGCCAGTATCTTTTCATGTGATGCGGCCTTGATGCACTCGTGTAATACGTGTGCCAAATGCATCTTCCACTCACCGGAACGTTCGACTTTTACTGTGCGCGCGTTTGCGTGCCCGGACGATGCAGCCTCTATGATGTCTAAAAACCCTGAATCGGTCGGCTTGTCTACGCCTATTATAGTCTCGGTAGGCCGAAGCGCCACGGCAGCGCGAAGGGATCTCTCGACGAACCTGCGCTCCCGCGGTGTGTCGCGTATGGCTACTATGAGGCTGAACTCCATTGCAGACCGGGTCGCCTTACCGCGATTACCGTAGGTCAATGTCAGGTGTGGGTGCAAGGCGCATATAATTATTGCTTGGATGTGTGGACAAAGCATAATCCCAGTTTTGAGATAAAATCCCAACCGCGTATACACAAGACTTTATGCACAATTGAACCGTCAAAATTTTTCCGAAAGATTTAGATCTATTTTGATCGCCGCAACAGGTAATGGAATCTCCAAAACAGACGATATGCAGGCTGCAAAGGGAGCTCAAGCAAAAGGACAGAGCAATCAAGCAGAACAACAGAGCAATCAAGCAAAAGGCCTAGATGTCAAATCCATCAAATCATTGTGATCTTTCATGCGATCTGTTTACCTCTACCGCATTTCTATTTGTATGTAGTCTTAGGTTTGTGTCCATGACGATCAAGTCGCACTATAACATACTCCGAACCGATTACAGATAACATAAAATCATAGCTGCTCAAAGATGAAAGGTGGAAAATGGTCTAGTGGCAGGAGCTATCGCCGGCCCCGTCTTGGCATTCTTTGTGGTTTATGCTGCCACGCCGTACCTGATAAGGTGGCTTGAGAGCAAAAACATGTGCGTGGTGGATGTCAACAAGCCGGGTACAGTCATGGTAGCAAGGCCCGGCGGGATATCCATAATTTTGGGCATAGTGGCAGCAGAGCTTGCCCTGTACGCCCTGATGCCGCTAAGCGAGATACTAGCTGTAACTGCCACCACGGTTGCGGCGTTCACGGTGGGGCTAGTCGACGACCAAAAAAGGATGGGCGGGTGGTACAAACCAGTAGCCTTGGCCGCATGTGCAATCCCGATAATACTGCTGGGCGCATACGACTCTGACCTGGCGTTTCCCATATTTGGCGAGGTGCACATCCCGATACTGTACATCGTGGTGATCATAATGATGATCCCAATTACCGGAAACACGATCAACTCTATAGATGTGATAAACGGCGCCGCAAGCGGTTTCATGGTCATAGCCGGGGCGGCCCTTACAGCGTCGCTGTTCATAGTGCAAAACTACGAGGTTGCAATAGCAAGCCTGCCGCTGGTGTTTGCATCTCTTGCGTTTTACAGGTTCCACAAGAACCCAAGCAGGATCTTTCCGGGAGACTCGGGGGCGCTGACCTTTGGCGCCATGTACGGAGCGCTTGCCATAGTCGGCGGGGTGGAGGTCATCGCAGCAGTCGCCCTGCTTCCGGCCATAATCAACTCTTTTCTCTTTCTGGCCAGTACCAAGAGGATAGTAGAGTATAGGAAGATCAAGGCAAAGTCTACTGCTCACACCGAGGACATGAGGATAAAGGCCACCGGAGAGAAGGACGCGCCAGTCACGCTGGTAGGGCTGATCGTCGCAGGCAGGCCGCTGACTGAAAGGCAGCTGTGCTCTGCAATACTCAGGCTTGCCGCATTCTCAGCTGTTCTTGCGGTGATCACGGCAGCCATGACAGGTGTGTGGGTGTGAGCGGATCCCCGATAGTGATGTTCATCCTAGTGATGTGGGTTCTCATGCTGGCAGGCGGAGGCATCGCAGTAACGGTGCTCGGGTCATTCTCAGTAGCAGGCTTGGGGGGGGAGGCCCTTGATGGTGTCATATCGTCTGCTGCAAAGGCCATCATCGCAGTAGTCATGGTGGTACTCTGGGTGTTCATACTATCGAAGATCAAGAACTGGATGTTCCAAAGGCAGATGAGGCCCTAGGTCGCCTTGTACACGGTGCCACGGTATAGCATTTACGGTGATGTTTTCATGAGTCTTTTTTTCCCAGCAGGAATCTGTCTGTGTGTCATGCCTTCATCTAACCAGTAAACGGCGGATCTCATCTAATGGGATGGAAAATACAACAGCCTGTTGGCATCATGCAAACAAACCGTCTGAAACGCAGCATGCTGACAACAGCAGCGCATGATCGTGCTTTTGGGAATTCTGATTGTACTGCATTCCTGTCTGGCACAGGACAGCAAGCATGCGGCATTGCGGAGGGATGCTTGTCCTATCTTGAGTGTTGTTTTCATCTCATCTGCTGGGTTGGAACGCATCACTGGACTATTGATTTTATGACTTGGACCAGCTTGATGTAGGGGTCCTCCATGGATGCGACCACCTTTCTAGCTCTCTGCTTGGCGGCGTTCTTTGAGGAGAGCATTCTCTCCACAACTGGGACGATCTTTTTCGGATCCTTCTCCCGTGTAGCCAGCCTCTTACTTACCACATAGCGCTCATAAAAATTAGGTACGGCATCATACGATATTGTGGGGACCCCCATCAGGGCCGACTCTGCCGTCATCGTCCCGCCTGAGCCGATGAATACGTCGCAGTCCTCAAGCAAGACCTTTCCGTCATACGACATGCTAATGTTTTTGATTTTGTTGCCGAATGTCTTAGTCAGGCTTCTCCTCTGGGCTGCGTATCTGGAAAGCACTATGATGTTCTCCCCTCCGTACTTTTTGAGAACATTGTTGATTATGGGGACTATTATGTTCCGGTTTACCATGTACGAGGCCTGATCCTCTGGAGGCCTGATCAGGATGGTCTTTTTGTGTGGATTGAGACGGAGTCTGGCGTTCTTTGATACGTCCCTTTTGAGCATGATGGCCGGGTCGATCGCATTATACTGTATGATGTCATTTTTGTCTATGCCGAATTTTATAAACGCGCTTTTTGGTATTATCCAAGGGATCAGCAGCTTGTCCAAGAACGGAGCTGACAGCTTCATGATTGCCGTCGCATGCGGCATGTCTGAGAATCCCACATACTTGATCCCAAGGCCGTATGCCACTCTGGATGCCTCCGGTGAGCAAAAACTTACTGCCACGTCAGGCGAATACTCGTGGACTATCTTTGATAGTGCGGCAGTCCTGCCCACGCTGGCTGTCAGCTTGCCAAACTTCTCCCCGCCACCGTGTTTTCCTACCAGCTTTACCGGAAGATTCCTGATCTCTGCGAGGTGGGATGCCTCCCTGTACCGGCGCGATGTGCACAGAACCCTATGTTTCTTCTTCCTCTTCAGATCCCTGACCATCGGCTCGAAAAACAACACCTCTTTTGGGGTAAGTATGTCAAACCAGATTTTCAAACATTTTTGTTGGAATTTGCGGGGTCAATAAGTTTTTCCTAATCCTGACCCATTTGTAATGTCTTTGGTTGGTTCTTCTTCAAGTCAGTAGTTCCCAGATGTAGATTTGTGCCTAGATGTAGATTTATGCTCAGATACTGGCGCGTTATCGCATAATTGCAATGCAAAGATCCAGATTAGGTTACGGTGTGCAAGATGTCATGAGCATTCAAACACAAGACGATCTGATCGTGCACCATATATCGTGATTGTCACTCAGTCTCTTTGCGGTGCGCAGAACTCCCACGGGGCCGTCCTGGTATGCATCAGTCACCATTCGTATCTGGGCAGCTGTGACTGGGACGTGCGGCCTGCCCATCTTCACGCGTGTTGTTCCAATTTTCTGGAACCGGGCCCACAGCCTTCTTACGTGTCTTGCAGTGATGCCAAGATCCTTGGCTATCTTGGTGGAGACGATTCCCTTTTTGCGCTGTCTGATTATGTGTTGTCGGGATTTTTCTGTCAGTCTTTTTGCCATAGCTTTTCTGGATCGGTACAGCCTGAAATAATCAGTTATTGTCCTACTGATCCTAGACGGACTTGCTTTTCGCACAATAGATGTTTACTTGGTTGGATAGAAAACTAAATGTAAACTCTGCATTTGATGAAGCATCAAAATTATATCAAAAATTACATACAATAAAAAATCAAATGTATGATAACAAACTTTGATTTGGAAATTTATTTTCTCTGAGTAGAAATACATCAGTAGTTCCCAGATGTAGATTTACCGCAAACACAACTAGCATCGGTTCTACTTGCCTCGATCATTGACAAACAACTCGTTTCTGCTTGTAATATGCGCGATAAACAGCACCATGGTAAGTTTTTTTCCTGCAGAAGACACTCTTCATGCCTCTTTCCTGCATCAAGGCAGAACTTGGCAATCCTCCACAGGTTGTACAGTAGCAACGGCGGCATGTAAAACATCAGCAGCCTCACAATCAGGGATTTGCTGCATGTCCTGCCCATGATTTCCTTTATGACGCGAAATCCCGTCTCGATGCCCCATCTTGCAGTACTGCTCCGGTATGATGTCTGTCATGGCTCTGTGGCACTCCTGATGGGAATGTTTGTTGCAAATGCAATGTATTGCTCCTCCTCCTTTTTTTCTTCCTCTTCCTCCTCTTCCTGTCTCTTTTGACAATTACAAGGTTGTAAGTCAGTTACGCCGTCTTTGTTGATCATTGACTGCTGCGATACCTAGTTTGCCTTTCCGTCCTCGTACAGCCTGACTGTCTTCTTGATCTTGGAGTTCATGATGACAGGCATGATATAGCGGCACCCGCCCTTTCCTGCCATTGACAACATCAAAAAAATGGCAGATGACAAAAAACGACAGGCATGAAAATTGTGACAATTTGTGACGTTCTAGTCATAAAATAGGCATGAATCCAACATTTTAAATAGAAATTGTGACACAAGTGTTACATGGCATTAAGAGACGTAAAACCCTTTGATGAAAAACAAATGACCCGACTAAAGGAGATCATGGCTAGAGGTTCTACTGAAAAACAAATTGAAAACTATCAAAGAGCTAAAGAACATGTCAAAAACGTAAAAGCAAACTTCTAGATTTTTAAAATAAATTGTCATTATCAAAAATAGATTTTACTACTATTGATTACGAATACTACAAAGTGCCAAATACTGATCCATTAGATGATGATTTTAAATCTGAAATTCAAGAATTTACAGATTATTACCATAGAGATTCTCTACAAGATATCCGAGAAAAACTTGTTCAAATGTATGTTCTAAAAATAGAAGGTAAGGTTATGGGCTATGTTACACTGGCAATGACACATATTCGAAATGACGTAACTGAGGCAATCAAAGAAAAAGATGTTAATGGTACTATTCCAGCTCTATTGATAAGTCACTTAGCTGTACGTGCTGGTCATAATAGACGTGGAATTGGACATGAATTACTTGACATGATATTTAGTAGATTAGTTCCAAAACTAAAAAAATTTGCTGGATGTAGATACGTAATGTTAAATCCACGAGATGATGCTGGTGTTAGAAAATTCTATGATGATTATGGATTTGATTATGCTGAAAATGCAATGAATGATAAAGAATCTGATGCTTTTCTATATGATGTGATTGATATTCCAGATGAAGAAGATTGAGGAAACTAATAATTAGAAAATAATTTTATTTTACTGTAACAATATCTTTTTTTAAATATTCTATTTTCTTTGTTTCCCAGTCTGAACTCCTCTATGGTACAATCTCAAAACTTATCCCATGATTCATCAAGTATAACTATAACCGTACCTTTTTCTTGTTCTAGTTTTTCGGACGTCATAATATTAAATCCAGACTCTTGCACTCCTTCTAAAGACATCTCCGTTAATTCTTTTAGTAGTTCATCAGGTAATCTTGTGTGCCCCGATCAAGGAAATTAGATGATAAGAGTAGCTCTGGTTCAAAAAACAGAGCCAGTACTGCAAAGATCAGAAATGCAAACAAACACACAAGACACACAAAGCCAGTTCAGGAAATTATTTGATTTTGACGCAAAATGCCGTGTAAATTCGCAGAAATTAGAAATCCGTGCGCACTCTTGCGGTACATCATCATCATCATCGTCATCATCATCATCATCATCATCATCATCATCATCATGATGATGCACCCAGTATCCAGCAGTTCTGATTGTGCTCCCGGTCTCCTTGGCACAACAGCCCACAGAATTCCCAGAACGCAATGACTGCAAAGAAAAAAAAACGCGTCACAAATCCAGCTTCCCTTTGACGTAGTCAATTGAGCCAATCGACGTAGGATCAGTCTTGTTGATGACTGCCAGGTAAATTGACGTATAGTCCAGCAGATATATCAGATTAATCAGTTTTGAGATAATATTTCCCTTAACTGAATGAACCTCCCTAAACGGAATCTGTCTGCTACAAAAAAACTCTTTTAAAATATCCCACCTCTCTTTTGTCTTGGGAAAGTCATCCTCTCCTTGCAGCAGTATGGGCTGAACGTTTGACGGGGTCTCCCAGGCCATGACTCCGTTGTGACATGCCTCAATCACGTCTTCTGTAATGGCATGCACCTTGGAGTTTTCCTGCAGCGAGTTCTTGAATCTTGTTGCCGCCGCGTTTAGTCCCGCAGGAAAATAGATCATTGGAATCCCGCTAATCCATTTTGCAAGGCTCAGAGCATCGTTTTGATCAGTGAGGTTGCCTGATGAAATTTCCCTGCTTGACTCTTCTAGTCTTCTCAATGACTCGTCAATTTCGTCTTTTTTGATTGGCAGTGCCGGCTGGAGAACTCTTAGCATTCCATAGAAGAACCCAGGGAATGATGCCCGCGGGGAATGCTCCATCGGTATGCTCCTGTAATCAATCTTGTTTTCCCTGCAAAAATTCTTCATTTTGCCGTCAGAGGAGAACGCTATAACCTTGCATGGCAGACCTGATGCCGATTTCAATATGCTTAGGGTCTCTGCTGTATTGCCTGAAATGCTGGTGGCAACCACAAGCGTATTGGCATCAACAGTCTTTGGAAGAAGGTATCCCTTTACTACAGAGACGTGAATGTTTGTCTTTGATAGGATAGAGGAGAACATGTCCCCCAGAGTCCCAGAACCCCCCATGCCTGCAAATACGATATTGTCGATTTGGGTATAGTCTACAGGCTCCATTTCTGTAGAGGATGCCTCCTTTGCAATATGGTGCCAGCTATCATAGACCCGATACATCCTGTTTGAATCGTGCAGTTTCATATCCTCCAGTCTCATTTACTTTGGTATGATGATGTGGAAATATAATAATTGATGGCTTGCTGTTCATTTTAAATATGGTTTTTCTTGAAAAAAATGGATGGGTGAAATTGAGGCTCATTTCCCGCTTAGAACTGTGGAATGGAGAGATAACAAGGTCCGAATGATTGATCAGACCAGGCTGCCCAACGAGCTTGTATTTGCAGAGTATGATGACTTTAACCAAGTTGCCGATGCAATCAGAACCCTTGTTGTTAGGGGCGCCCCTGCCATTGGAGTGTCAGGGGCATTTGGATTGGCATTGGCTGTTTTACAGAGCAAGGCAACAACAAAGGAGGAGCTGATTTCAAGTTTGGAGGATGCAAGAAACGTTCTCTTTGCAACCAGGCCGACTGCCGTAAACCTGGGCTGGGGATTGGAAAAAATTATGAATGTTGCAAAGACCGGAGATACAGTCGAGCAGATCAAAGAACTAGTTGTTTCTGCTGCCAAAAAAATGGCAGATGAGGACGTTGATATTAACCGGGCCATGGGAAAAAACGGGTCTGCCCTTTTTGATGATGATGACACTGTTATGACCCATTGCAACGCCGGCGCTTTAGCTACTGTAGCATATGGGACTGCGTTGGGTGTGATTAGGGCAACCAGAGAAAGCGGAAAAAACATCAAGGTGATAGCCACTGAGACAAGGCCAATCCAACAGGGCTCCAGACTGACGGCATTTGAGCTAAAGCATGATGGGTTTGATGTCAGTCTGATTCCAGACACTGCAGTAGGGTATTCAATGGCAAACAGCCTAGTTGACAAGGTTGTCGTAGGTGCAGATAGAATCGTAAAGACAGGCCATGTATTTAACAAAGTTGGAACATACCAGATAGCTACCATGGCCAAACAACACGGAATCCCATTTTATGTCGCAGCGCCATTATCCACAATTGACCTGGAAACAAAGGCCGAAGATGTCATCATAGAGATGCGCAAAGGGAGCGAAGTTACCGGAATCGGCGATAAAAAGACTGCACCTGATGGCGTTGACGTGATTAATCCCGCATTTGACATGACTCCGCCGGAATTAGTCTCAGGAATTATTACAGAAAAGGGCGTGGCTACTGCCCCGTATGGGGAGTCCATTCCAAAATTATTTGAAGCTAATTAATAGAAAGTTTTTATTGTTTTTCAAACTGCATTTTACAATATGAGTACCGTTTCTGCCCAGGCAATTGAGGATTCTTTAAAGCAGTGCATGGATCCTGAGGTTCCGCTAAACATTGTAGAGATGGGGCTAATCTATGGGATTGACGTTGCAGAAAACAACGACGTCAACATCAAAATGACAATGACTACGCAGGGGTGCCCACTGCATGAAACTTTGGTTTCAGATGCAACACGATTTGTCAAAAAAGTCCCAGGGGTAAACAATGTCAACGTAGAGATTGTATGGGATCCCCCATGGTCAATGGATAAAATGTCTAAAGAGGCAAAAATTAAAATCAAAAACATGGGCGCCGGCATGAATACCCCCGCACCAATTAACTATGAAACTGCATTGCCCCAAGGGGTCGGTAAGCTAGTCCAACAAGAAGATGGCTCCATGGTACTGGCAAATGAGCATGATCAGGGTTTTATGGTAAACCAGGCAATTGTTGACTTTTGGAAGTCTTGCAACGGAGAACGCAAAGTAACTGATCTCGTGGAGGTATTTGCACAACAGACGGGACTGCAAAGAAACCAGGTGGAAAAAGAAGTCATGCAACTGCTGCAACAACTGCGTGATGGCGGACTGGTTGCAATTGCAGGCCAACGGCCTGATACGCCAAATGTTGAATTTAAAAAATAATTTTAACCTAATCCCGTCTGGGACTGCCAGCCCTCTTCTTCTTTGCTTTGGGCCTGCCCACTTTGCGTTCTTTTCTGATTACCTTTGTTTTTTCTTTAAAATCCATTCCTTTTTCAAAAAATTCCCATATCAGGATTTTTACCATCTTTGAAATTTTCTGTTCAATGTTTCGCTGATATTCAGGACTGTTGAAAATTTCACCCAAATTCCTTCCACCAACTGTAATGTCTTTTTCTTCCAAGGCATCTGCAACTAACTCTTTTGCCAAAGTTAGCCCTACGTAGAACTTTACCCCTGAGCGAATGATTTCATTATAACTTAATCCATACTGCTCTTTGATTCTCTCAATCTCGTCAAACTCGTCATCAGGAAACCTGGCTCGAAGGGTATTCCATTCTGTCATGTTTTACAAGTACTACCTATCCTAATAACTTCTTAGAACCCCCCCTGTTTTTAGAATATGTGATTTGAATTTGCACCATCAAAGTTTATTGTAACCCCTGACAGATACTTTATCTTATTTTCGACAATTGATTTTACAAAGTTTCCAATCTCTTTTGGATCTCCCAGTCTTTTCATGGGAAGCGATTTTTTGAACTCCTCCATGTCTTCTACTAGTTCCCGAGTTCTGTCTGTGTTGATGGGACCTGGCGCAATGTTGATGCAACTGATGTTTTTTTGGGCATACTCTTTGCTCAAAATTTTAAAAACCTCACTGAATGCTGCACGGTATGCTGAGGAGATGATTAGTTTAGCACTTGGTTCCTTAATCACATTTGAGCTGATCAAAAAGATGTATCCCCCATCGTTGATTCTGATGTTCTGCAAAACAGTGCAAAACCCCAAAAACAGCTGGTTGTGATATAGCTTCCAGTCCTCCTCGGTAATGGCTGCAAACTGCTTTGGGGCAGGACCCCCTGTATTTAGAACTAGAATGTCTGTTTGGCTGTGTTCATCCAGGAACTTTCTAACGCTGCTTAGATCTGATGTATCAATGTCGTTTTTAGAGGCTGCAAAAACATCAATGCCTGTGGATTTTAGTGACTCTGAAATTGCTTTTCCTATTCCCCTTGAACCGCCAAGAACAATTGCGTCAGTCATGCAATTTTTAAAACGTTGCTTGATAATTAGATTTCTCTAGTACACAAATACTTTTTATTAAAACAAAAAATATCTCATATTATCTTGAAAAACCCTGCAGAAAAGCCTTAGAAAGGCACTCACACGAGAGAATCTAGAAAAACTCTACAGTAAAAACAAGTCTTCAGATCCCGTGTCATAACATCGGTGCTAATGGTTCTGGTAGATTTTAGTGATCCGTGACACAAAACGCAAAATGTTGATCCTCTCTAAAATCAAAGGTTACCATTATGTGTCAGGCGCACATGTAAGGAAGATCAAATTTCCGTCTTTTGTACCCTGCTGTTAAATTATGGTGATCTAGATGGGATTGTTGCCTAATTGTGCTTTATTGTCAGATTCATGATCCTCTGTCTCTCTGTAGATACAGAACAAAGTCGAAGAATGAACAAGATTACTTGTAAACATGAATTACGCAACAACCCCGATCTAGATCCTAAAATATGCCAAAACCGCCGGGTCAGTATCGCATGGCAGTTTGAACACATGATAACCACCTCGTCGTAGTTGTAGTGATGGATCGACCCCTGTATGCATATGGGTCTTACGCCCTTGAGTTTGAATGCATAACACGCCTAAGCCAGTCAAAAGTTGGGCAAGTTTCGTGCCTAGGATCCAAGTTATGCAACAAACTATCGCATGGAACCATTTGGGATTTGTTCTGGCATCAAAAGTCCCGATGATCCATGAATATCAGGACGTGTTTTTTGAGCACAGCATAAACCAGTATATTTTCAGTTGGAACCCTCTGCCTGATCTCGTCGTTTATTTTTCGCGGACATCTGTTCACTATGGAATAATGTGTGATGATTTCAGATGTGACTAGCGCAACCGTCTGCATTATTGCCTTGTACGTGTCATGGTGCACTGTTTTCATGTATTTTTCAAATACGCTGTTAAAGTGAACGTGAATTACTGGTGCCACGAAGAAAAATGATGAATTTGTTTATTTAACCTTGGTGGATTTTGCGTATTTTGCAAATATTGCGTCGTCTTCCTTGCCCCAGTCAGGAGTTGGTTTTAGTTTTTTTCCTGCCATTGTCTCTCATTGCATCTTTATGATAATTATGTGTTTCATCCGACACAGCATAGTGTAATATATGGAAAGTCGGTCCGCTAGTCATCGGTGTCCCTCTCCATCCATTTTGGGTTGCTTTTTCTGATCGCTTCGGTAGCCGTTTTGTTGTGAAACGCCTCAAGCGGCTTTTCATAGTTGTCAATATCCAGCGCCCAGTGAAGCCGCCTCTCGTTGTAATAGTCGACATACTCCTGCACCCCCTTGCGGTGAACCAGCTCCTTCTCAAGCGCCTGGAAGAACCTCTTCAGCTTGCCGTTTGTCTGAGGATGGTACGGCCTGGAGTTTATCAGGCCGATGCCCTGCTCTATAGTAAGTACATAAAAAACCTGAACCATTTTGACAATTATTTTTGGCCAAAAGATCCAAGACCGGCCATACCGCACACACTGCATGTACAAACAAAAAAAGAGACAGGTTGCAAGGGGGGCAAAATTTCTGCCAAACACCGGCGTTGCAGACCTCAAAAAGGCATACAAAAAAGAGACCGATCCCAGAAGGCGCGACAGGCTGCTTGCGTACATGCAGCGCAAGGACGGCGTGCCGCTAGACAGGATTGGAAGGATGCTGGGAAGGCCCAGGTCCACCATATCTGCATGGCTCAACCGCGCACAGGAAGAGGGAATGCGTGCAAGATTCGAGCGCAGCGGCAGGGGACGAAAGCACCTGCTAAACGGGCCGCAGGCAGGACAGCTTGCAGCAGACCTGGATGCGGGGCCAGAATCATGCGGCTTTGAGAGCAGCCTGTGGGACTCCAACCTGGTAAGGCTGCACATCAAGCGAAAGTTCGGCGTGCAGTACAGCAAAACAGGCGCGCTGCAGCTGATCAGGGAGATGGGCTTTTCGTGGAGCAAGGCGCGTCCAAAAAACCCAAGATCAGCCTCAAAAAGAAAGCAAAAAGAGTTTCAGGGGCGAGCAAAAAAACTCGTTGCAGAAAAGTCGGCGCAGGGATACACCGTACTGGCCGGCGATGCATCCTCGATTGAAAAGGCACCAAACAGGCCCGGCTACGGGTGGAGAAGGCGCGGCAAGCGCGCCACATCCCCATCTTTTTTGTCACGCGAAAGAAGATACATCTTTGGAGCTTTGGCGGCAAGCGCATTTTACTTTATGTTTTATGAAAAGCCAGACAGCGACGGCTTTTGCAGCTTTTTGGAACGGGTTCACAAAAGATTCGGCAAGGTGGTGCTGCTGTTTGTAGACAATGCGTCATATCACAAATCCAAAAAGGTAAAAGAGTTTCTGGAAAGATACAACGGCGAGATAGTTCTGGAGTACCTGCTGCCGTACACGCCGGAGCTTAATCCCATTGAGATGCAGTGGAGGGTGATAAAACGGGTACTGTCTGCAAAGGTGTTTGGCACGCTAGATGAGATGGAGCAGTCAGTACGCACGCTGTTTGCCAGAAAGGAGATCCTGCCTGTGAAAATGTTCAATTATTTAATGTGCTAACTACACCAAGATCATCTTTTGTTTCCTGAATGGCAACAACATCAAATTTTTTGTAACAGCTCGAGTTTCTGAAGTGCCGTGCCTAAATTGGATGTAAAATCTGTGATTTTGATGTGTTTTACGCATGCAACTTCATAAACTCGATCAGTTACAATTTTTTGCATATTTCGCTAATGTATCGAATAGCCTTGTCTGACTTGTTTTTGTTCAGGTTACGGATGTTCCATGTGAGAAGATGAAAGCGGTTAGAATGTAGTGGAGGTATCCTTTCATCTTTAATTCTAGAACGTAAATTCCTTAGCTCACTATTCATTAAAGACATTCATGAATCACCAATGCATAAATAATAAAAATTTTTTGTTCACGCAAAAATCACGGAACATATGATCGAAATCACCCAATTTGGACAGCACCAAATTTAATATTAATTCATATAGAATAATTTTAACATAAAAGCGATCAAGATGGAGAATGCAGGAAAACTAGGAGTGATTGTGGTAGTTGGGATCATTCCAGTCTTATTATTTTTGGCAACAGTTGGAATAGAAATTGAGATCAATTCTAAACTTAGTTGGATCATGGTTTCAATTTCTATTTCAAGTGCGTTAAGCATACCTTTTGTTTATGACCACATTAAACAGAATAGAAAGAAGAATAACGCTAAGAAGTTTATTAAAAAACATAGAGACTCAATTGACCATATCAGAAAAAATGATACGGATTTAGAAATGATCTTAAACCAAATTGTAGAAGACCTTGAAAATATAGAACCATACATAAGAGAAGCTTATAATGAATTTGATTACACAGCATACATTAGAAAAATATCATTCATTAAAAAATCAAGAAACAAAAACAAACTAGAGGAATATTACAAGTTAATAAAATTAGAAACAGAGGATTTAGTAAGGCATTATTAATTTCCAACAAACTTCATGTTCACAAGAAGCAAGTTTAGAAGCGATTTGACCTTTACGAAACAACATAAAATAAGCAGAATCAGGAACATAACAATTCACAGTATCTCCAGAAGTATGACCTGCAAATTTGTAAAATCCATCCACCTTAAAGACTTGCCCGCTTTTGATTATTTCTTCTTCTGTATGGTTTTCTATTGGATTTTGCAAACTCAACTTATCTCACTAATTTAGTAGGGTTATTAACTTTTTATTGTTTCGATGATGTGCCAGCACCTTCCGCATATGTTTACGTTTGTCCAGTACGCCGGGGTGGAGCCTACTAACAACGCGTCGGAGAGGGCGCTGCGCTATCTGGTGGTGTTCCGGAAGATAAGCGGGCAGGCCAAGGGCGGCAGCAAGGCCATGAAGCGCCTTGGAGATTTTGTAAGCTGCGTCCTGACGTGGCAGAATCACGGCAAGAGCGTGGCGCAAGAGGTACAGAAAATGGTAGTCAACTGTTTAGAGTTTATGATAAATTGATGCTGTAACATTTGTAGGGTATCTAAGAGTTACATTGGAAATATGGCAAGATTGCAATCATGCTGGATAGAGCACCAGTTCACAAATCAAAGAAAGTTAAGGAATATCTTACAAATAATAGAGATGTCAAACTAATCTGGTTGCCAAAGGGATCGTCTTATCTAAACATGATAGAGCAGTGCTGGAAGACAAGCAAGTATGCATTGTTAGTATCAGAATATTATACAATGTTTGCAATAATGAACAAAGCAGTCTCTGAATATTATACAATGTTTGCAATAATGAACAAAGCAGTCTCTGAATATTTTAGAGTGACACAGTTCAAGCTTGATGTTGCAAATTATATTTTTAGAAATCCTGCAAAGATGTTCACGAACTTTTGATCGTCGCTATATCAGTAGACCTTATGCATAATCGATCAAACTAATATTGCGAGATGATTTTTGCCTTAGTAAACCAATTTGATTTTGAATTTTTAGTCGATTACGCATAAGGTCTAGTATAACAAACTACAATTTTCCATTCATGTTATTTGACAAGTCCATTGTCATAATCACTAATGAATTCATCCCTATCAATCATAATTTCACCCAACAATCCTAAGAGCGTTCCAATTTTGAGCGTATTGTTTCCTGCAGGAACAGTTATGAATATGCTGTCTTTTCTCAGCCTTACATGACTCCCTTTCTGCCTTAATATGATAAACCTTTTTTGGTAACATATTTTATCATCGTATTACCTGAGATTCTAGGAATCTTAGTCATTTGTGATTCTGAACAATCAACATATTAAAATCAGTTATACCATCATCATCTTCTACTGACACTTCTACTGCTTCTTTCATATTTTCCATAATTTCTCCATATGTCTCGCCTTGTGAATAAGCATGTAGCTCATCACATTTGCCTACAAAACCGCCATCAACTTTATCAGGTGTTATGATAATGGTGTATGTCTTTTTCTGTATTGTAGAACTCATGATGTAACATTGTTGTAAAAAGTATTAAAAGTATTACTAGTCTCATGCGTAGTTAGGTCATTAGAATCAGATCACACCCAAGACAATAATCCCTGATCAAGGAATCTAAGATCTGGCAGAACCGTACCGCTCCATGAAAGAATCAGCAATACCTGCAGGAAGCGACTTTCTGTCAAACACCCGCGCATGTCATACCTGCGACAGGCCCAGAGAGTGGAGGCAACCCCCAAGGCTGCGGCCAAACTGCCTTGGTTTTAGGTCACATTCTGGCAGGATCAATAGATTTTTAAAAATTTGCCAAAAAAATACTGTGTGACAGAAAAACTGCATGACTCACAGGTGCTTGACTATTTTGAGGTGACCATGAAAGACTTTATCGTGGAACGGCTATCTGACACGGATAACTGGTGGAACGCATGCATTCCTCCAGAGATAAGAGAAGATGCATCACAGAGACATCAAAGGACAAAGAAGATCAACGATGTCCTAAACAAGCCAGACTATGGAATAGTAGAATACATCAACTTTGATGGATATGAAAAGATAATATCAAGAAAGGATAACTGGAGGAATCACTTTGAGGCAGTCTTTGTCGACAAGACAGTATTTGAGTACAAGATGCGAGTTGTACTGTCACTTAGAAACGACATTAGGCATGGGCGACAGCTTGATGAGATAAACAGGATCAGGCTTAGATTGCACTGCTATGACATACTCTCGCAGATATATGAAACAAGAAAAGCAGACAAAGATGCTCACAACGCTATGATAAAAAAACTCGGCTTCAAGACGGATTGACGTACCTGCACAAGAATCACCAATACAGGGCTTGCAACCTCAAAAGATACACAACTGAGAGAAGTTCAAAGCAGATCATTCTAAAATTTCTGCCTGTAATTTTTGATCAGAATTTTTTTGTTACTTGGATTTCCTTAATTTCTGTAATTGTTCCCTGAACAGAATCCATCTTGATGATGGCCTTTTTTTCATCCCATCCTAACGCAACATACCAGTCTCCTGCATCATCATCGTATTTTGTTTCCAATGTTTTGGTGTCTTTTGGCTTTACGCCGTACTTTTTGGCAATGCCAGATACTGCAAGTGCTATCGCATCTTTTTCCTTTTCCAGCCTTCTTTTCATTAATCCTATTCCGGGACTCACAATAGCTGTAAACTGTAATATCTAATATAGTTAATTGACCGTGGGCCAACTCTGACAGATCCGAGAATTTTTCCCACGTTGCAAAACACTGCTTTGTGCAGCTTGCCTGCATTCACTACAAACCCGTGTCTTTCTTGTATTAATTGGGCATATGGCGTTCTGAGTGTTTTTGAAGTGCTTACAGCGGATGTCTCTGATTTACAGCGTAATTGAACCGTGTTGATTGACAGTGGTGACATTTGAATGCCATTTTTTATGATACTCGTCCTTCTTTGTATGGATCGGGATCAGTGATTTGGCATTGGCATTATCTATCACATACTTGATTTGCTCCCCGTCTCCGTGACCAGAAACATGGATTTGGTTCCAATCCTCCTCTTTTTTGAGTACGCCAAAGTGAACAAACCAGTTTCTAACCTGCTCGTCTTTTAACTCCATTTCCACATCAAATGGTTCAGTCAGCGAACGAATGTATGTAGAGCCTTCGATGGGTTTTATGTCAATCAAGTCCTGCAATCTAAAGTCACTGCAAAAAAAGACGTACTGGTTTTGTTTTTTCTTGATATCCATATAGTTGACCGCGTTTGGATAGCCTAAAAATTCCTGTTGCCAAATCCTATAGTCTGCAAGTAGCTGCTTTTCTGAAAATATGTCAACATTCTTATCAATTAATCCCCAAGAACCCCTCTGAACGTATATTTTGATATTTTTGTCAGTTGGAGATGGATATTTGCCCCTTAAGGATTCTGACTCGTTAAACAATTTCAGCAGATATGCCTGCTTCATATCTATTACTAGATCTCGGTTACTGTTTTTTGTTGCGATGTAAAATGATAATAGCCTGTCAAGATCCCTGACAGGATAACCGCAAATCGCCAAGCCTTTTGTCTTTTTTACAATGTCTGCAACCTTGGATTCGACGTCATACTCTGTATCTGACGGTCTTGCATCAACCCTAGTTCCCTCACACAGTAATACATCCAAATCTGATTCTGCGCAGCGCCGTACAAAATTTTCTGTATCGTCTTTTCGCCTGCCGTGAAACCGTAAATCGCCCGTATTGCCAATGGAGCCGTCTGGCGTATGCAAAATAAATGCGTGAACTCCAGGTATTGAATGATCAACAGGTAGTGGTTCTGCCCTGATTGAGTCAATTGAGAATTCCCTCCCTGATTGAAACGTTTTGATTCTTCTGGGAACCGCAGTTTTGTCTCCACGGGATCTGATTTTTTCTCCCATTTTATTTTCATGAACCTGAAAATTTTCTTTTAGTGTAAGGTATTGATCAGAGCCTGTATCCTCAAAGTTCTGCATGATTAGTTTTGATTCTTCAGAACAGTAAATTGGAATATCGTCTCTGAGGTATGGAATGTATGCACAATGGTCAACATGTGCATGTGTAAGCAGCACTGCGTCAATTTCTGTATCCTCGTGTCCGTCAAAACCCATGTGTCTGGCATAGTCCCGCCTGTAGAGACCCTTGATTTTAGGCAATATTCCAAGTTCAAACATATCAATTAGGCTATTTGATGTTCTAGCCTTCAAAAACTGTGAGAAAAATTGCCCCTCTTCTGAGAAGGACATTCCAAAATCCATGAAAATTTTTGTTCCTTTGCTTTCAACTAGGAATTTGTTTCCGCCAATATCGTTTACGCCTCCATGAAATGTGATGCTTGTCATATGTCTACACTTCCAGAATGTCTGTAAAATGTGAATCGGTGGTTTCTGACCCTGTGTCTAATTCTGCTGCACAATTTCAGTCCTATCTTTATAAAGTTGTCCTCAATGCCAAACTGCTCAAAAACTCTTCTCAAAAAATAACTTCTTGTAAATGAGACTGTTGCATAAACAGACGTAATTACCAAGTTTGCAGTCAGAGGATCCTCTTGAATCCAGCCTGTGGATAACGGCAGAATAATAATTCCCAAACCGTATCCTATTGGATATCCGCCAAACGAATTGACAAACGCTTCTGATAGACTCTTCTTGTGAGAATCCAATTCAACCTCTTTTACTGTGGACATTCTAATCTCCCCGTCTGACGTGACCTTTTGTTGTCTGGTTCTTCAAAAATGATGGATGCGCATTTGCGGTATTGCAGCTGAATTTCTGCCAGTTTCATCTTCCTCCTCTTCCTCTTCTTCCCTCATAAATCATTGGCTCTTCATCTTTATCATCGTCTTCAAACTCTCGAATTATTCTTGGATACATCAAGGTCATTTTTAGATACCTCTTACCGTTGATGGGTGAAATGCTGTAACGCCGACAAACTGACAAGTCTGGAGAAGCATCCTGTCAAAAGTCACTAGGACAAAGCCATTTGCTTTGCATAAACTCAATATTTTATTGTCCCCATTATGACAAATCTGGAACTGTTCTGTGATCTGCTTTGCATTTGAAATGTCATTTTGATCAATTTTGGAAAGTTCGATCTTTCTTCCTAACAGGCCTGAAATTTTGGCAATTATTTTTTCAGGCAAATGTCCCCGTACTCGTTTTACCTCCCCTAGCACAACGTCACAAAGAATGATTCTGACTGATTTTCCCCTCAAGCCGGCTTTGAGTCTAGATGCTACTCCTGGTTTCTCCATGATGTCAATTACGACGCAAGAATCCAAAGCTACGTTTTGCATCTTGTTCATGAATTAACCCAGATCTGGAAAATTATTATATAGTATGTACATAGTATACATATTCCAGATACTATGGTTAAAATTGCGAAATTACGCATACATGTTGCCCCCGTAGGCTATGAAATCGACAGGATCGTCCTTCCTGCAAAGCAGGAAAAGGCCGACAAGGTATGGCTGCTGATTCACGAAAATAGGAGCGAAGACAAGGCAGTCCCGTTTATCTCAAAAATTACAAGACAATTAGAAAAATCAGGAATTGAGACAGTTCAGGAATCTCATAACAGGCGTGATTTATTTCAAATTATTCGTACGGTGAAAAACATTCTGGAAAAAGAAAAGCAAAATGACGTCTATGTTAATTTGGCATCCGGCTCCAAAATACAAGCAATTGGAACCATGATGGCATGCATGATGTTCAATGATGACTCTAACATCCATCCGTTTTATGTGGAGGCAAAAAATTATCCTGGATTTGAAGGAAAAACGCCACTATCTACAGGAATTAAAGAAATCCAAAATGTTCCACCCTATTCCATAAAAATACCTGATCAAAAATTAGTTGCGGCGTTAAAAATCATTAAGGAGAATGGTGGAGAAATCACAAAAAAACAAATGGCAGATTTGGCCGAAAAACATGATCTAATCTCTGTCAATGCAAGAGATGAGGAACACCGCTCCATGGTAAGGTTCACTAGTCTTGACAAGAATATTATTCAGCCGCTAGAAGAATGGGGATTTGTTAAAATCAAAAAAATTGGAAGAAACAGATGGATAAAAATGACTCAGGAAGGACAAAATGCCTCAGAATTTTTAATTTAACTGGTTTTTAAAACGGCGTGAAATTACTGCTGCGCTACGGATCAAGAACCCGTCTGTCCTTTTAGGTCATAACCATCATCTTGAAGGAAGTCATTATGGAAAAATATGTAGATGTTACAGCCGTGATGATGAGAATGCCAATCTGTCTTGAAAAGGAAAAACTTGAGAACTTTTATAGAAAAAATAGATATGATATTATGGGAAAAATGACTGCAGAAAAATTTGAAGGATATTTCCAGCAATGGTTAGAAGAAATACAAAAACCAGAAATTATGATTAGCTCAGATACTGCTGACTATATTAATAATGAACCATACCAAAAAATTATCAAACTTGGAAAAGACTCACTACCTTCCATAATGAATAAAATTGCACAAGGATATTTCTTCTTAAATCATGCAGTTTCTGAAATTACTGGAAAAAAAATATCTGAAATCATCTCTGGTGGAATGACACCAACTTCACAACAAGAAATTTCAAGATTATGGTTAATGTGGTGGAAAAAGCAAAAACACACCAGAAGAACCTTCTTTTAAATCCCCGATAAAGATTTTTTATTCAATACACCTAGATAAAACACTTTCACCTGATGGTATCCTACAATCCAAGATATTTTCTGATACTCGCAAATTCATTAAAATTGATGATAATATTCTTGAAGAAAAAGACTGGTAATGTTTTAGACTTTTGTAAAGATAAATTTGAACTGTGGATCTCATATTCTTATCTAAATTATAAAATTTTTTCAAACAACGTGAGCAGACATCTTTGTAACGTTCTTTAAGACAGGTTTACCAAATGTCTAGATTGTGGAGATATTCCCAAAAGCAAATATGTTATTAAAAAGTATCCAGTGTTTTTAATAATAAATGATATTTGTATTCTATTTTCACTGGATATCATATATCATGGTTTCAATTATCAGGCGTAAAAAAGGCAAAAACAAATATTGCATACTGATATACAATACAGGAAAACATCAGCATGAAAAATATCAGTGTCTCTTGGGAACCGAGTGGATGGGAAAGATCAGTGCCAGAGATTGGTACGCTGAACATGTCAGAATACACAGACACATTCAAAATTATCCATAATGTCGATTTTTTCTAATTGATAGTTTTTCAACTCTGAGCTCTATCAAAATCAGAATAGGATGAAATTAATTCAGCGAATTTCAAACTCTGCACTTGCAAAGCCTGCCACCCTTGTATCGTTTGTTTCAATCTTGGCAGTAATTGGCCCCGTTGTGGTGGTTTTGGCAGGGTTTTGGGACGCCATATCCCATCTCCAAAAGGAACCAGAATTTTTCTGGAGCATACAACACATCATAGTATACTCGGGAGTGTCAATGACTAGCTGCGCTGCCATGGTGGGCTGCATTCTTTTATCTAGAAAATCAGTTCACGGTTCCCTTAAAACAGGAATTAAACTCGTTATTGCCGGCTCGATAATTCAAATAATTTCAGGCTTTGGAGACTCTTTATCTCATGAAGTTTTTGGAATTGATGGATTGGTATCTTGGTCACATCAGCCCCTCGAGTTTGGGCTTGTTCTTGCGTCCTTGGGAGGAGTCCTGATAGTAAAAAACAGAGAACACACAAACCTCAAAGCGCTTCTTCCCTTCTCCATTGCGGCATTCTTGTTTTTTGCAACGTGGCTAATCTTTAACTTGGTTCTAGTGTTTGGCCATACCATACAATGCATTCCTGTCTATGAGATCTTCTCCTCAGGCTGTGCCATACTGTAATTTTTTATTCTCAGATATGACATTATCATCACAGTGACGGCCCCCACCAATATCAAGACTCCTGCAGGAGTCATCTGTTGAGAATTTGTATTTCCAAACTCTACTTCTAAACTGGTCTGACTTTCTGAAATATTTGTAATTCTTACAGTGTATGTGCCATCTTCATCAAAATCAAAATACCCCACTGACATTTTTGTCTGAATCTTCTGTTCTTGTATTACGTTGCCCCTGATATCTAATATCTGAACAAACACCTCCTCTCCTGAAAATTCTGGCATGTATACCTTGTAAAAGCCGACATCTGCACCTGTGAATTCTGCCTTTAATTCAAAAGAGTTTGAGTGTTTTAGCACTACTGTTTCATCATGCATTTTCTCAGTTTCAACAAAAACAAAGGAAATCCAAACGGTTCCTATGCTGATTAGCACCAGTCCCAGTTTGAATAGTGAAACTCTCACTTCATCTAGATGAAATGTTGTTTGCCTAATAAGATAATCTAAAGGGCTCGGAGGGCTTCGATCCCTCGACCTGGCGGTCCGAAGCCGCCTGCACTATCCAGGCTGTGCAACGAGTCCAAAGAAGTAAGATTTTAACAGGCCTAAATATCTGTCTAGATACTTTGAAGGTATCAAAAAAAGTTGCAGGTGTCGAGTATGCAATTCGGGATATCGTTTTGGCTGCTAGAAAAGTGCAACAAAAAGGAATGCATGTTGACTATCTCAACATTGGCGATCCTGTGCAATTTGGTTTTCAGCCACCTGACAACGTTAAACAGGCTTTGATTGACGCAATTAACAAGGGAGAGAACTACTATTCCACATCTGAGGGCCTCTTGGAGCTAAGACAAGAGATTGCAAACAAAGAAAATGCAAAGGGGCTCTCAATTTCAGCTGATGATGTTTTGGTTACCAACGGCGTTTCTGAAGGGCTTGACATGGTAATTTCTTCAATTGTAGAAGAAGGCGATGAAGTGCTGTTGCCAGGTCCGTATTATCCGCCATACGCATCATATGTGCGACTCCATGGCGGTATTCCTGTGGAATTTGCAGTTGATTTGAACAACTCCACTCCTGACATTGATGATATCAAATCCAAAATTACTTCAAAGACTGTCGCCATTTGTTTGATCAGTCCAAACAATCCCACAGGTGTGGTCTTCAACGAGAGTTCTCTCAAAGAACTGGTAGATATTGCAAACCAACACAGTCTCTACATAATATGTGATGAAATTTATGATCAGATTGTTTTTGATGAAAAATTTGTGGGAATTGGCAGGGTCGCAAAAGACTCGCCGGTAATTGTTCTAAACGGATTCTCAAAAGTTCATCTCATGTCTGGCTGGAGAATTGGCTATGTTGCATTTAATCAATCGCCACAACTTGAGGCAGTTAGAGAAAACCTTCCAAAGCTGGCAAGAGTTAGGATTGCAGCTAACCTACCGGTTCAACATGCAGCTTTGGAGTCACTTCGCGGTCCGCAAGATTACATTGCTGACTTTGTATCTGAACTCAAAAAACGAAGGGACCTGGTCGTAAAACGCCTCAATGAAATGCCTGGTATTTCTTGCGCTAATCCAAAAGGCGCATTTTATGCATTTCCAAAGATTGAGGAGAACAAATTTGGTACAGACAAGGAATTTGTTACAAAACTTTTAGAAACAAAAGGTGTGCTGACTGTTCACGGTTCCGGGTTTGGAGCACAGTTTGGAGGCGGGCATTTTAGACTTGTTTATCTTCCCAGTCTTAAAGTATTGGATTCTGCAATGGACAAAATTGAAGACTTTGCTAGTCAGTAACTCCAAACTGAAAATTTTTCGGGAACTATTTCTATGATACAGTCAGTATCATCAAGTAATTCTTTTGCCGACCTGTTATTTAGGGTCCTAAAGTATCTTAAGAGAATTTTTCTTGCAATTGTTTTTACTTTGTTTTTCTCTAAAATCAAATTAGCATTTCCCTGTCCCATGACTCCGTAAATATTCGGGGCATTGATGCCGACATCCACACAAAACGAAACACGCTTGTTTCTTTTTGCATTTTTAGCCTTTTCTGTCTTGGTGTTTGTCCCTATGTAGATCTTTTTTCCAGCATACACATACCAAACAGGAGCGATGTGTGGAGTTTTGTTTTTGCCAACAGTTGCAAGCCGCAATACCTTCTGTGATCTTAGAAACTCATCTCTTTTGCTCATGTTTTCTAAATCCCCACGCTATCATAAAAATCCCAAAGCCTAACATTGCCATTGAGATTTTTTCATTTGTTATTTCGGCATTAAACAGGAATTCTTCAACAAAGGCTGGTCCCCATATTAATAACTGCCTGACTAGCACAATTCCTGCCATTACAGAAAAAAGAACACCGATTGCCGTAAACCAATTCCTGCCCCTCCTGTAGTATTCGTGACTCATGATAAGTGAAAAAACTGACCTAGATAATTTTGATACCTGGATTTTTTATCTTGTTTCTTATCATTGCATTTAGAAGAAGCGGTGTAGACATTTCTGCAAAATAAGACAGTTCTATTGGACCCAAGTAAATTGGTCGCAGTCCCTTGATTTCATTAATCAATCCATTTACTACCTGAACTGACTCGTCATCATCCCCACACACAAAGATGTCGTAGTCAAGTTCCATGGTTGGATTGACTAGCTTCTTTTCTGAAATCACATGAAATGCTGAAACAAGCTTTGATTTATCCTTCATGTGGTTTGCCACCAGTTGGTATGAAAATGGCTTGTTTTCTTTAACTGACACACATTCAAATCCAACATCTGTCTTTGTCATTGGAACAATCGGAGATACAACAACGCAGCCATCTTTGATCTCAGGCAATATTCCAGAACACGTTGAATCTATGTTCTCGTATGGAATTGATAAAATCAAAACATCACTTTCTTTTGCAACTGAAAGATTGTCACTTCCAGAAACAGTTCCCTCCATTTCTCCAAATGCCTGTTTTGCAAGATTAACGTATTCTGCAGCCGAGTCTGCTGCCCGTCTGGCGTCTCTTGAACCTACAATTACATCATGATTCTGAGACCACCTTAGCGCAAAGCCTTTTCCCATCCCGCCTGTTCCGCCAATAATCCCCACTTTCATGATAATCCATCTGATAATGTTATTATTATCTCTATTTGAAGTTCGATCAGGTTGGGACAGATTATTTTTCTCAGACACGGTCAGGCAAAAAACAATGTTGATAGAATTTTGGCTGGCAGAACAGGAGGTGTTCCATTAACTGATGTTGGAATAAAGCAAGCTGAACATACTTCTGAGCTGCTCAAACACATGAATGTTTCTGCGATTTATTCAAGTCCTGTCGAACGGGCAAAGCATACTGCAGAAATTGTTGGAAAAAATAATTCCCTTGATGTTACAACTGATGAGCGTCTAAACGAACTTGACATGGGCAAATTCACTGGAATGCCATATGATGAAATTTTTAACAGTCACGGTAATGTCTTTATGAAGTTCTATAATGGCGAACTTGAGATTGCTCACAATGGAGTAGAAACTTTCTCAGAAGTCAAGAAACGAATCTTAGGAATAGTTGATCATGTAACTGAAAAACATCCTGGCAAGAACGTGTTGCTTGTAACCCATATGGAACCAATCAAGGCGATGCTCTCAACCATCGTTGATTTGTCTCCTACGAATCTCCTTGAGCTAATAATTGCAAATGCCTCTCTTAACATCTTTCGAGAAAAGGATGGCAAGTTTTCACTTTCGGGACTTAATGTAATGCATCCGTCACGTTTCGATCAAGGTTGGTAGCTAATAATCTTGAAAACCCTTAAATAGAAATTATAGGGCACGTCAGTCAATCGCTAATGAAGGGTATGGTCGGGTTATTCTTAGTATTGGCAGTTTTAGTAATGATTCCAGCTTTAGAGTCAGCGTTTGCTGCCGGCGACGAACCTGGAGAATATCTTGACCGCAGAGTGATTATTTGGAATTTGTTCTTTAGAATGATGACTGTTGCATTTACAGTTGGTGCCGTAGTTTCAGGAACAATTATCTGGCTATGCTGGAGGTTTAGGGAATCCCATCCAAAGGCAACACCAACTGCATATGAGGGGAAGGACTGGTAGAAATGGGTGGACATTCTAACTGGCCTGAATGGATTTATGTCGCTATCGTAATTGCATTGATGACGTGGGTAGGAGCAGAAGCATGGGAGGCAGAAAGGCTCATAGAGCATGTTCCTGAGGATGCCGAAGTCATCAAGGTAACCGGACAACAGTGGTTCTGGACATTTGAACACGAAGACGGGACAAAAGAAATTGGCGAGCTTCATGTTGAAGTCGGAAAGGCCTACAAATTTGAGATAATGGCAACAGATGTTATTCATTCTTTTAATATTCATGACTATGTTGTTTTGATGGATGCAGTTCCAGGCAGAGTCAATACTGTATGGTTTGCACCAGATGCGCCGGGAGTTCATGACATTCAATGCAGAGAATATTGCGGATTAATTCACTATAACATGCGTGGAACCCTATATGTGGAGGAACCATCCTTATGATAACATTATTGTTACGATTTGTCAGCATTTCAAGTGAGGAGATCAACTGATGGTTCTAGAATTCCAAAAACCACGTCCAATTTGGCAAATAATGTTTTCAACGCATCACACTGACGTTGGATTGCTCTATCTTATTTCATCACTGGCGTTCTTGTTCCTGGGCGGCACACTGGCACTTGCAATCCGGGCAGAATTGTTCCTACCGGGCTCGCAAATCATTGCAGACTCTATGACCTTTAACAGAATATTTACCGTTCACGGTACGACGTTAATCTTCTTGTTTATCATTCCTTTTGCGTCTGCAGTTGGTAACTACTTTGTTCCAATAATGGTTAGATACAAAGATATGGCATATCCAAAACTTAACGCAATTGCGTTTTGGATGATTCCGCCTGCCGGTGCACTCATCTGGTTGGGCTTTGCAGATTTTACATGGTATGCAACTCCTCCGTATTCTATTATCAGCGCCCCCGGTCCGGCAGCTGACATGTGGATATTCGGACTAAAGATTCTGGGCATCTCATCAGTGCTTGGTGCAATCAACTTTGTTGTAACAATTCTCAAATGCAAGCACCCAGACATGTCAATTGGCCAGGTACCACTATTGGCATGGTCCTTTCTGTCATCATCTCTGATTATCCTTGTCGCAATTCCGACATTTGCAGCAGCCCTCCTGATGCTTTTAACTGACAGGCTCGGCGTAAGCGGATTCTTCAATCCTGCAATGGGCGGAGACCCGATTGCCTATGCGCATTTGTTCTGGTTTACATTCCATCCAGAAGTTTACGTTTTGGTAATTCCGGCAATTGGCATGATGTATGAGATTATTCCAAGATTTTCAAGAAAACCAATTTACAGCTACAACTCTGGCGTCTTTGCATTTGTGCTGCTATCCATTGTCGGTTTTTCATCATGGGCGCACCACATGTATGCAACCGGAATGTCATTTACCGAAAAAACAGTCTTTATGGTGGGAACTCTTGCAGCGGTTCCAGCATCTGCCATGCACGTGTTCAACTTTATTGCAACAATGTGGAACGGCAGAATAAGATTCTCAACGCCGATGATGTGGGCAGTTGGCGGAATTGCATTGTTCTTCTCTGCAGGCGCAGGCGGCGTAGTAAACAGCGCGATGCCATTGGACTTTTCGACACATGATACATACTGGGTAGTTGGTCACTTCCACCTCTTTGTGATGGGCACTATTGCATTTGGCTCCATCGGTTATCTCTACTACATGTTCCCATATGTAACAGGTAGAATGTACAATGAAACTATGGGCAAGATCCACTTTTTGCTGTCATTTGTAGGAACTATTTTGGTATTCTTTACGCAACATGTACTTGGTTTGTATGGCATGCCAAGAAGAATTTTCGATTATCCGCCAATTCCAGAATGGATTGCTATGAACCAAATTGCATCTGTTGGTGCAATGATTATTGGTGTCAGCATGGCAATCTTTTTGGCAAACATGATTCACAGCTCAGGAAAAGGAAAGCTTGCAAACACCGAAGATCCATTTGGTTTGGGTGGCAAGTATTACTATCCATTTGAGGCAAAGAACCCACATCACTAGGAGATAAATGAAATGAGTAACGAGACAGAACATCCAGTATACAGAACGACTGCCGGTAGAACCGCAAAAATGATGGCCATAATGTTGGGCATTTGCATTGTTGGTGGCGTGATTTTCTTTGCAATGTGGGACTATTGGATTTCACAACCAGCTCCAGTTGTGGCAATGATGGCAGGAGAGTCAGCTTCTGCAGCCCCTGCGGCACAAACCGGGGAAACAATAACTGTAGATCTTTCTTTTGTTGAATCAGATGATTTGAGGACTCTGGCATTTAACGCATTACCTGGAGAGTCTGGCAGCAATCCAACCATTAACATGAATGTTGGTGATAAAGTAATGTTTAACGTAGTCAATGATGGAATATCACTCCACTCTTTTGGTGTTACAAAGAATACTGAAGGCTTTGCCGGAATAATTCCAGGCAGTGAAGTTGGTACCGTATCAAATACATTAAAACCAGGCGAAGGTGGTTCCTCTGAATTCATTGCAGGTGAAGAAGGCACCTACTACTACATCTGTACTGTTCCAGGACACAGAGAACAAGGAATGGTTGGAGAAATCATTGTAGATCCTGCACAAGATGGCGGGTCTTCTGGCGCAGCAACAACAACAACAGCAGCAGCACCTCCAACAGGCGTATCGCATGACTTTATTTTGGACTTTGTAGAGTCTGATGATTTCAGAACTTTGGCATTTAACGCACTACCAGGCGAAGACGGTAGTAATCCAGAAATCCGTGTGAACTCTGGTGACGAGGTAACAATAACTACCACTAATCTGGGAGTATCATTTCACTCATTCGGAGTTGTTACAAATCCTGAAGACTTTAACAGCATAGTGATGGATTCTGCAATAGGCTCAATGTCAAATGCATTAAAGCCTGATGAAAGTGAAAGTGTTACATTTACTGCCGGCGCACCGGGCACTTACTACTACATCTGCACTATTCCAGGACATGCGCTACAAGGTATGCAAGGTAGCTTTATTGTAGAATAATTTTGGCAATCCAGTATCTTGCATTAGCAACAATGATTGTTTTGTACTCCCTAATGTTTATTGGAGGGTATATTTCAGCAGCTGGACTTGGCTTGACTTGCCCTGAATGGCCTTTGTGTCCAAATGGGGTGCTGCCTTCTGAGGAGTATCTTATCGAATGGATTCATAGATTGGTTGCAGCCACTACTGGAGGATTGGTAATTGCAACCATGGTAGCTGCCCTCATCAACAAGAACTCTGATTTGAAGATCAAGGTGACAAGCTCACTTGCAACTGTGTTTGTTATTACCCAAATCACACTTGGTGCTTTAGTGATTGATCTGAAGCTGCATGCAGTTTTAGTTGCCATTCATTTGGGAATTGGAATTTTACTGTTCTCAATGGTATTGCTGACTACCTTGTTTGCATTTAGGATATCTAGAATCCCGATAGAGTCTAAGGTCTAGATTTTCTAAAAATTCTTGGCAGAAAAATATATCCCATGGTTCCTGCAAAACACAATGCTCCTACAGTTATTGCCATAATGAAGATATATCCGAATGGACTTTGCGTTCCCATGTTAAACTTGTATGTAATTGCTTCTGAATTGTCTCCGACATCATACAAATAAATCTCTACAATGTGGTTTCCTTGGTTTTTCCACACATAGTCAAAATCCCAATGAGCACCATCAATTGATGTGGGCGGAACCGCATCTATTTGCTGATTATTAAAGAAAAATTTTATCCCCATTGTGAATTGCTTGACTTCCTCAAAATCCGCATCAGTAACTCTGATCAAAAATTGTGATGGCTCATCAATCTGTGGAAATTCCGGTGCAGTGGCTACTTGAACTCTGTAACCCCCTTCAAATTTTTCAGCAGAATTAAACATTGAATGAGCATAAGCATAATCAAAAATTGAAACAGAAGAAAGCAGCAAAATAAAGATCAAAAAAAATGATCGCTTTTCAGTCATTTAGAATATTATCAAGATAGACAATATATTGTAAATCAATTTCCTTACAAAAATCTTCAAAACCTTTAAATCCTAATTGACGAGAAACCCAATCGTTGACTTTTGTTACTAAATCAATAGATGTCAAAACACCCGTAGAGAATGTATTTACCTACTTTGCAAGACCAGAACATGTTTCTGACCAAATCAAATCTGATGCAGTAGGCATGACAGTCGTTCCTATGGATATCAAAGAAGGAATGGGCGTAGGTACAACCTTTAGAGTCATTGGTGACTTTAGTGGTAAACGCCTTGAATGGGATTGTGAGACAACTGAATTTGTTAGAAATGAAAAGATTTCTGCAAAGCAAATTGAAGGTCCGTTCAAGAAATGGCAAATTACTAATGAATTCAAAGCGTTAGGTGATAATCTTACTAGGGTAACCATGTCAGTCGATTATGAGATGCCATTTGGTCCCCTTGGAGCAATTATGGATAAAGCAAAATTTGCAAAATCTGCTGAAAAAGGTATGGAAACAGCCCTTTACAATGTTAGGGGCTTGCTTGAAGGAAACGGTTCAATTCCTGTATACATCACACTAGACGCATATCAAAAGCTTCTCGCCGAAAAGAAAAAAATGAACGATGTTCCAGTTTCAACTGCACTTACAGCAATTATTGAAAAGTACAATGAAATTGAAGCAAAAGCACAAAACTAAATTTTAATTTATTTTACAATCTCAAGATTAATAACAACTCTAGGCTTATCAATTTCGGTGGGTCTATGGCGCAGCCAGGCTAGCGCACCGGACTCTTAATCCGGTTGTCGAGGGTTCGAATCCCTTTAGACCCGCTATTTTTCTAGCATGATTACTGGATTATTTCATTAACTTGTTTTTCTAACTCATCAATTGATGAATTGATTTTATTTTCTCTTTTAGTTATGACTGCCCTATAGTCATTAATTTTTTGAATTCTATTAGAAATCATTCGTTTCTGCTCATCATAGCCAGAAGAGCCATACGATTTTCGCTCCTTTAGGGAGGAAACAACGGTGGTAGATGAGATAATTTTTGAAATGATTTTTGGATCAACCTTGGTACCGATTACAGATTTTTTTACTTCCGTCATGGTTAGTTTTGAAATAGGTTTTTTTGATTGGTGTGCCAATTGAACCAAAACACCTGCAATTTTATGCGTCATCCTAAATGGTATTCCTTCCTGAACCAATTTTTCAGCTATGTCAAGTGCAATAAGATTGCTTGACTCTGTAACCTTTTTCATCTGTTTTTCGTTTACTTTCAAAGTAAGCAGCGTTGATTTTAAAATCAATAACGCACTAACAGATATTTTCGATGTGGACCAAATAGAGGATTTTATTTGTTGCAAGTCGCGTCCGTATCCAGTAGCCAAACCCTTGATGGTTGTCAGAATGGCAGTTAGGTTTCCAATGACTTCGGCAGTCTTACCCCTCGTTAGTTCCAAGATATCTGGATTCTTCTTTTGAGGCATTACACTTGATGGAGACGTAAATTCATCAGCAAGCTCGATAAAAGAAAATTCAGATGTAGACCAGAGAACAAAATCTTCAGATATCCTGCTTAGATTAGTCATCAAAATAGAGATCATTGCCACGTATTCTGCTACAAAATCACGCGTACTTGTTGCATCTATAGAGTTCTCAACTAGATCATCAAAACCCAACATCCCTGCAGTGCTGTGTCTGTCAATCGGAATACTTGTTCCGCCAACAGGTCCGGCACCAAGCGGACTCTGGTTTACTCGCTCAAACGTTCCATAAAGCCGTTGAAAATCTCGAAACAAAACATCTGCATGAGCTAAAAGATAGTGAGAAAACAAACCAGCCTGAGCTTGCTGAAGATGTGTGTATAGCGGCATGATTGTTTTTTGATGATTTTTGGCCACAGAAACAAGGGACTCTATGGTATCTAGAAGGCAATTACAAATAGTATTGATGTCGTCTCTGATTTTCATTCGAATATCTAAAGCAACTTGATCATTTCGTGACCTTGCAGTATGCATCTTTCCCCCACTTGCCATGCCGGCCTTCTTAATGACCAGTGATTCAATTAACTCATGGATGTCCTCGGCCCCGGATGATGTGGTAAATTTTTGTTTTTCCAAATTCTTTAAGGCAGACAATATCTTTTTTGCATCATTTTTTTTTATGATGTCATTTTGATATAACATCAAAGTGTGAGCTTGGCTTCCAATAATGTCATAAAGTGCAATTTCAGAATCATCATCTATTGATGACACGTAATCCAAAGTAATATCACTCAAATCATTACCAAGACGTGAACGATACATTACCTAAGGTTCTAGAATGGTTATATATAGCATCGACGCTTTTGCCGACATGAGTCAGGATATCAAACAGCTCAGAGTGAAAATCTTCGACGAGTTATCAAAGATTGTAGATCCGGAGATCAACACGTCAATTGTTGAACTAGAACTGATTGACGAGGTTGACATCAACAATAATGACGTCAAAGTTGATTTGCATCTTACAAGCCCTTTCTGTCCAGCAGTTTTTGGATTCAAGATTTGCCAAGATGTCCACGATAATCTTCTGAAGGTAGACGGGGTAAATGATGTGAAAGTGAATGTTTCAAACCACTTTATGGCTGAGCAGATTAACAATCAGGTGAATAATAGCCCAAATCCAAAAAAACTTGGTTAGCTTCTAAAGCCTAGCAAATAGCCCCTGAGCAACTGAATTCCCATTGCTGGATCAACGCCTTTTGGACATACCTGGCTGCAAGAACCGGCAAAATGGCATCTCCATATGCCGTGGGATTCGTCAATTATTTTGAGTCTGGAATCCTTCCCTTTGTCTCTACTGTCTGCAACATATCGGTATGCCTGAGCCAAGGCCTGTGGTCCGACAAATGAAGAGTCCGTTGCCATTGTGGGACATGCAGAATTACACAAGCCACATTTGATGCAGTTGGAGAACTGGATGTATTGTTCTAGCTCTTCAGGGGATTGTAAGAATTCTTTTTCATCAGATTCTAACTCAGTATCGTCTCTGATTAGGTATGGCTTGATCTTATTATGGGTGTCAAACAATCGTTCAAACTTTACTGCCAAATCACGAATAATTGGAAAGTTGTTCATTGGTTCAACTGTGACGACATTAGAGTTTAGATCACTAATTTTTGTAAAACATGCAAGTCTTGGCCTTCCATTTATTATCATTCCACATGAACCACATGTGGCCTGTCTGCAAGAATAGCGAACTGCCACCGAATGATCAAAGTGTTTTTTGACTTCAAGGATTGCCTCAAGAACTGTTGTCCATTTCTCGTATGGGACATTGAACTCCATGAATCCGCTTGCATCATCGTGTTCTGGGTTGTATCTTGAAATCCGAAGTGTAATTGACTTTGAAGATGACAACGGTGTTGATGTTTGTTCGTCTGCAATACTGGATACTTGAGCCATTTCTATACCATCCCCATGTTAGTCATAATAATTGTTCTTGAACCGTATGCTATTAAACCAACCATTGCAGCGACACAGCCATAAGAAACAGCCTTTTCGTAAGTTCTTCCTTGTTTTAGTTCCAATAAGATAACTCTTAACCCATTAAATCCGTGAATTGAAAGCAAGATTAGTATCAATTCCAGCATTGCAGCATACGGGATGAATTTGTAGTTGGCAAGCACTGTTTCATACTCTAAAGATTCTGCAAAACTAGTCGTAAGACGCATCAAAACATGCACGGCCACTAGGGCTACGGCAGCAATTGCCGTTCCATAGTGAATTTTCATTATTGTACTTTCTCTCATTTTATTCACCAAACATTACTGCCAGACCATACATCATTGCAACTGCTGCAAGAACGATTGCAGAGTAAATCCCAATCTTGTGCCTGTAATTTTGCGATGCCGGTTCATATGGATAATCGGGTCTGGCAGGCTTGCCTACGCCAATTCCCCCGTGTCCCAACATCACTCTAATCCCATTAACAGTATGAAACACACACATTCCAATTACAATTGCCAAAACTGCATGACCTTCTGTGGTTTGTGTCATTTCCATCATCTCGTTCCAGCCAACCTGACCGCGAAGAATATTACTTGTCTCATAAATGTGAGCCACAAAATATGCCAACAGCCCCAGCCCACTTAACCGCATTAGCCAATAGGCAACCCTTTCAATCCCATAACGACCAGGGTTGGCCATTCCTCCAATGCCTTCTTTATGTTCGTCTCGGGTCAACTAGTACTTTCTCTCCACTGGCTGGTATTTGGTAATTGTTACCGGATGTGTTTTCATTATTGGTTCGTTTGGATCATAATATGCAAGTGTATGGTGTAAAAAGTTTGCATCATCACGTTTAGGGTAATCAGTTCTTGCATGGGCACCGCGGGATTCTTTTCTATTGATTGCTCCAAGTAGTACGATCTCTGCCACTCTGAACATGGAATCAAGTTCCATGACATTTGAAAAATTGGTGTTGTATTCTTTTGCTCTGTCATCAACATGCTTCCAAGCCTGTTTTTTTAGATCACGAATTTTTTTGAGGCCTGCAACAAGATCAGTTTCATTTCTGTAAACATATGCTTTTTCGTTCATAGTGTCAGTAAGTTGCTGTCTGATTTCATATGGGTTTGCATCACCATTTCCCCTAAAGATACCATCATAGATTCTCTTTTCTTCTGCTGCAACCAAATGATGGGGCCAAGGATCGGATTGAGTGTTATTCTCTATGTATTCTGCGGCCAACCCGCCGGTAATCTTGCCCCAAACTATGCATTCTGAGGTAGAATTTGCGCCTAGACGATTAGAGCCGTGGACACTGTTACATGCAGCTTCACCTGCAGCCCAAACCCCTTGAATTTCTGTAGCGCCCTGAATGTCGGCATGTAGTCCCCCCATCATATAATGGCAAACAGGTCTGATGTCAAGCAATTCTTCGGCAGGATCAATTCCAGAGAATTTAATAGATATTTCTCTAATGCCGCCTAGTTTTTCCCTAATTTTTTCATCACCAATATGTCGTAAATCAAGTTTCATACAGTCAACTCCCGTTTCATGCTTGAATCCACTGCCTTCCTGAATTTCTGTCATTATTGATCTTGATACAATATCGCGTGGAGCTAGCTCCATTTTACTTGCAGCATATTTTTTCATAAACCGTTCACCCTTGTTGTTTAGCAGATAACCGCCTTCCCCTCTTGCGCCTTCTGTAATCAAAATTCCAGATGGTAAAATTCCTGTCGGATGAAACTGTACAAACTCCATATCTTTTAGTGCCATGCCAGCCCGCAATCCCATGTCTAAACCATCAGGAGTTGATGATAGCGCATAAGTTGAAAAACTATACAACCTTCCAGCTCCGCCGGTTGCAATAATGAGAGCCCTTCCTTTGATTGTGTAAAACGTACCAGAGGACAGTTCTATGGCAGTAAGACCCATGAACCGCTTCCCATCGTGAATGATTGATGTTGCAAACCATTCGTTAAGATATTCAATGTTTTCAAACTTCTGACATGTATCATACAAGGTCTGCATTTCAAAGAAACCAACCTTATCAGATGCATATGTTGCTCTTGGAAAACTGTAACCGCCAAAGTTTCGCTGATCAACTCTGCCATCATCTCTTCTAGACCATGGCATTCCCCAATGATCTAGCTGATGTATTTCCTTTGGTATTTCTACACAAAGTTTTTCAGCCACATCTTGATCTGCAAGAAAATCGCTCCCCTTAACGGTATCATAAATATGAGACTCGATTGTGTCCCCCTCGTCTTCAAAAAGAGCAGCGGCAGTTCCTCCTTCTGCAGATACAGAATGAGAACGCATAACTTGCAATTTTGAAACAATTCCGATTTTGAGGTTAGGTCCCTTTTTTGTAGCGGCTATTGCAGCCCTCAAACCAGCTAAACCAGAACCGCAAATTATCAAATCAAAGTCTATGGAATCGACCATTTTTCAGACAAACTTGCTTTGAGCGGGTTAAATATGTAGTAATTGACAGGCATGATTCAAGTTCTGCTACATACTCGACTGATATCTTCTTGTGTTGCAGATCGAGTAATGAAATTAAATTATTATTTTCTAGGTTTGTTCCAGTAAGGATCTCGCATTTTGGACAGATTGTAGGAACTCTTCGATCTCTGTTCTTGGAATCCATTTGTGGTCAGATCTTTCACAGACATTCTGCCCATCATGATCTCCCGTGCATTCTTCACGTAAGCACATGTCATAAATCCGTAGGGCCAAAACTGCATGAAAAACGCCCAATCACCTGAACTGTAGCATGCCTGAAAATCACTCAAACAAGTAGCAGAACTATGTTCCAAGTTCTGCTAACTATTCGGCTGATTTCTTTTCATACTACAGATCGGCTGATAATGTGTAAAAACAGAAGTTGAGTACCTATCAAAAAGTAGGTACAGAAAGAGTATGTTTTTGTGTATAGACGTTATAGTAACCTAAACTTGTATCACTATTGTAATTTTGATTACTAATAGAAATACAATAATTTTGAAATTCATTTGAATCTCCTCCTTTCATTATTAATTGACTGGTCTTTCCAGCTAAATCTATCCATTTAGGAATTATTGGACTCCTTATGTTTTCACCATCCATTGTTTGTCTTGGAGTCATTACATCTATAATGTCCCTTTTGATATATTATTGCTTGCCTTTTTGATTGCTGACTCTATCAAACCTTTTATAAAATAAAAACCAAATAACGCCAATGACTGTAAAACAGCCAAAAAAAGTAGATTCTTACAATAAAGAAAATCCTGCATATAATAAAACCAGTGCTAAAAAATCAAACAAATAACATAACTCTGTCAAGTTATCTTGTTGCTTTTCTAGTATCTAATTCTATCAAACCTTTGATTTTATTTTTTTCTAAATCCATCTTGATTCCAGCTTGTTCTGCGGGGGTCTTACCCAAGCTTGAATGTTCTCTTACAAAGTTGTAATGAATCCTCATGGCTTCAATTAATTTCTGTGAAGATTCTCTAGTGTTCATACTACGCATTACTTTTTCTCTGTCTCTCATAGTTCTGTTAAGGTGTTCTACCCTAGAGTTTAATCTCTCGTTTCTTACTGATATACTTCGAATATTTTTTACTCTAGGATTTTTCATTGCATGAAATTCCTTTTGAAATGCCTTGTCATAAGAGAAAAGCCCATTCTTCCAAGCACATTAGTCATTGATAGTTCTTTTCCGTTCAAACCAAATGAGCAATTAACGATTAAAATTAACAAAAATACACTAGTGATTTCTAAACCCTGAAATTTTTAGGTTTTCTTTTCTTCGTTTTTTAATTTAGTGAATTTTCGAATATCTTGATTTTTGCCTAACCATTCTTTTACAAATGTTCTCAATGGATCAGGATTAATACGATGATAAAATACCTCATACGTTTTCTCATCAATTTTTTTAGCTCTTTTTAGTTTAACAAGACCATCCATAGCCTTATTGATCCATCTTTTATGTGGAAAACAGGAACTGGGAGAAGACAAGTATGTTTTACATTCTTCTAAAATTTCATCTACTGTAATTGTTATTTCAATTGTTTTTTTACCGCCTGCTTGTCTATACATTTCAGGTGTAACTTTATTGGAGAAAATTTTATCCCATAAGATACTCATAGTATATGGAAGTTCAGGTTCAGAATCATAGAACCACAATGTACTCAATTCTATTACGACATCATCTGCTCGTACTTCAATTGGATCTGTACTTATATATTTATCCAAAATTTTATTGGTTAATTGTCCCCATATTTTTCGTAACATAAAAAATGTATGTCTTTCGGAATCACGTACAAACTCCACAATAGATAAAGGACGTGTAAAAGTTACTTCATTTTCTTGGATTTTAGATTCGATAAAATTTTTCAAACTTCCACTTATAGATATATGTGTCAGAAGCATAATGTCATGGTTTTTCACGTCTTTTGTTACCCAATTACTTAATTCATCATCATACTTTTCAATTTGTTTTATATCACGTAACCATCGTTCATGATCTCTTGGAAAACTTTTTTTAACTTCACCAACTAGATCTAAATTCTTTCCTTGAACGACAATATCAGGAGTTATGGAATCTTCTGTTTGTATTCTATTTTGTGCACTAGGTTGCAATCTATGACCAATACGAAATTCAGCTTGATAATGTTGCGTTAGAATTAATCCTAATGCACCAATAACTCCTACTGTTTGTTTGTAATTATCGATTTTATCTAATACTTGTTCGATATTAGCTTCCTGACTTGATATATCCTTCATATTCTCGTACTTTTCCTTCTCTAAATCGTTCAAATATGTGGTTCATTAAACGAGCCACAGATGATTGGCTTGCTCTTAATTGGGGAACAATTGTGATTCTATTTGCAGATAAAACCCAAATATCAAATGACGAACCATCCAAATAATCTACTAATGAAATGTGAACATATGGATTAGAATGATATACACTTGTTGACGCATATGACATCTTTTTAACACTTTCAATAAATCGATGATTTTGATCTACATTCTCAAATACATCATAATCTAGATCAATTACTAATGGCGATGGTTTTGCTTTATTTTCAGTTCTGGAACGATTTGAATAAAGTTTGAATTTCTTTTCAATGATTTCAATTATGTGAGGCATTATCATCTGATAAAATGGGGAAAAGGCATCTCGAAATTTAAACAGTCCTCCTCTAGAAAAATAACCTCCCATACTTATGACGTCCTTTTTCAATAAATGGAATTGAACCTTATCAATCCATTGATCATTAGCAAAGGCATCATCAAATGATTCTCTGTAAGGTCTTCCAGTATATGTTACAGCTGATTCTTTAGAATCCACACTTTGTTCTTTTCGTTTTGTTTTTCTATTGTAAACTATTTTATGAGCTATTCGTTTATACGCTGTTATCCTGTCCACAATAATCTCTCCTTCAGTTGCATTTTCTAGTTTTTCTAAAATTTGTTGAATCTCACTTGAACTTAGAAAGGCTAGTGAGATTTCTGGATAAAATGAATTGATAAAAGGTCTTAAAACAGATTCAACAAATAAACGAGGTTCATCAGTAACTGCAAAATATACTTCTGGTTTAGGTGTATTTACTATCAAAACATTCCCAAATTGTTCAGAATCTTTTTTGGCTACTCTAATAGAAAAAATACTATTTGTTTTATTCCCATCCCCAAAATCAACAACGAATCTTGGTGATTTTATATTTTTTATGTTTTGAAAAATATCTTTTTTTGAAACAAGTAAAAACATACTAATCTGGTATTTTCGGTTTCTGTGTAACATTTCGTCTATGTATCCCGCACATGTATCCGAATCATCATGAGTTTGTTTATACAACCAATATTCACTACCGTATTTTTCCCACATGGAACACTCTTGTCAATATCTGGTTGATATAACTTTATAATGAGAATTGCAAAAATTATCAAATCTTTTTTAAAATATGTTTTAATTATCAATTTTTCACAAATTTTCTCCATTTCAGTCGAATTGAAGCAAGACAAGAAATCAGTCATTTTCGTAATAGAACTATACCCCACAACACTAAAATATATCACTAGTGATATCACTAGTGATGATTTCTGAATGGTTTCAGAGAGTTGGAAGTTCAATCCCTAGAGGATTTTCAAGATATTTCATTTTAGAACTGCTAAAAAAGAAACCACGTACTGGAAAAGAGATTATCGATTACGCCGTTGAACAAAGTAATGGTATTTGGAAGCCATCTCCGGGATTGATCTATCCTTTGTTGGGTAGATTGCTTGATGAAGGATTAATTGAAGAAACTAAAGATGGAAAATACCAACTAACAGAAAAAGGAAATGAAACATCAGAGGATGTAGACAAGATTAATGACATTGTCCGAAAGCAGTTGGATGTTTTATTTAGATTAGGTAATGTGGGTAGATTTGTTGCAATGGATCTATTAGAAAAGATTTCAGCAATGGGTTCCATTCTAAGCTCAAATTTTGCCCATATGACTGAAGAGGAGACAAAGAAATACAAACAATTTCTTGAATCAGAATTAAAGAAAATTCAGGAAAAAGATGTAAAGAAGAAAGGCAAAAAAATCAAGATCGAATAGAAACATAAGAAAAAGTACTAAAATCAATTCCCATCAAAATCCAAATCCGCCAAGCAGTTTTGCAGAATTTATGATTAAAATCATAAATAATTCATAGAAAGAACAAAATTATGAAAAACTTGAAAAACATGTTAAAATCAAGAAAACCGCTTGTTATTCCGGGAATATATGATGCATTAGGGGCAAAGATTGCTCAAAAAGTTGGATTTGATGCAATGTTCCAAACAGGTTATGGAACATCTGCTACTCTGTTTGGAATGCCTGATTATGGGTTTATTGGAGCAACAGAAACAGTAGATAATGCTAGACGGATATGTGGAGCAGTTTCAGTTCCCGTAATTGTGGATTCAGATACGGGGTATGGAAATGCATTAAGCGTATGGAAACTAGTACAGGAATTAGAATCAGCAGGGGCTTCAGGAATTTTTCTTGAAGATCAAAGATGGCCTAAAAGATGCGGACATATGCAAGGAAAAGAAGTAATTCCACAAGAAGAGTACACTGAAAAATTATCAGCCGCACTAGATGCAAGAGAAGGCAAAGATTTCATAGTTGTTGCAAGAACAGATGCAAGAGCCACCGAAGGACTAGATGCAGCCATTGAGCGTGGAAAACAAAATAAGAAAACAGGGGCAAGTGCAATATTTGTTGAAGCGCCAAGATCGTTAGACGAAATGAAAAAGATTGGAAAGGAAATCAATGCACCATTAGTTGCAAACATGATCGAAGGCGGAGCGACTCCATTAAGCTCTGCTGAAACGTTAAGCAAGATGGGATTTAAAATAATTCTTTACCCGCTATCTGTTTTGTATGCCAATACATTTGCAACCATGAATATTCTAAAAGAGCTAAAGAAATCAGGAAATACCACAAAGTATAAACAAAAAGTTGTGAATTTTGACCAGTTCAATGATCTGGTGGAACTTCCAAAGTTCCGAAAGATGGAAAGGAAGTTTGGAAATTTAAAAAGAGAATAAAAAGAAAAATTTCAAGTAAAGAAGAGTTATGTTGTGTTTCTCTTTACTTCAATTTCTATTGTTGAAACGTTTCTGGTTCTGCCGTCTTGTGACTCTAGTGACTCTGAGCCAATTTTAATATCCCCGATAGAGTAGCCTGCATTTTCTGTTTTTCGTGCAATGATTTGAGCTACATCTACAGCACGACCTATGCTGAGTCCTCTAGCTTTGATGTTGACGGTCGGTAAGTTTGCCAATTGAATTAGCGTTGATGTAACATATGCCATCAATGGTTTCTTACCGATGAATATAGTGTCTCTGGCTTCGTTTGACATGGGAAATTTGGCATTTAGGGATAATTTAAAGCTAAAAGGGTTTTTTTGAATATGATGAAAATTTTTTGAAAGATTTGAACTATTATTAACTAGAAAAGAGTAATTTATTCAGAATTTGGAAAATATCTCAAAAGTTTTAGAATTAGGAAGTTGTGAAGAAAAAATCAGAATCTTAGAAACTTTGGATCGTACTGACAGTCCAGAAATTTTAGAAAAGATAATTTCAAGATTAGATGATGATGATATTCAAGTTAGAGGGGAGGCATTTAGTTCACTTGTGTTAAACGAAAACAAGATTTCAAATTTTTTAATTAAAAGTTTGAGTTCTGCAAGTAAAAACATCAGGGGCTTTGCATCATTGGTATTGGCAAACAGAAATGAAACGTCTGCAATTCCGGAAATAATAAAACTTGCAAGCGATGAGCGTTCCATGGTTAGATCATGCGCAATTGGGGCATTAGGATATCTCAGAGCTCAAGATGCCAAAGAGATTTTTCTTAAATCCCTTTTAGACTCTAATTTGGAAGTAAGGAAAAGTGCCATGCAAGCAATCATTGATCTAAATATCATAATTTCAGAAAATCAGATAAGTGAAATTACTAAAGAAAAAGATCCTGAAATAGAAAAACTACTTTCTATGTTGAAAAAAATATGATCAACCAGATGGGTATTATTGCCCATGTGGTCTCTCTCTTTTACGTTCTGATACTTGATGTGCGTATCAATGAGGAATGGCATTGCCGGTAGGCAATTTACCTGAAAAGTGTCAGTAGATACCTGTTCGTATTTTTAATTATAAATCAAAAATATGCCCGCAGTTGACACATCCTCTACTACATCATGATTCAAACCAGGCATCCGTATTTTTTGCCCATGAGTGCTTGTGCACCATCCTGATTGATCATGTGGATGCCACGACTACCGACGGGTAAAATCTAGATGATTTCCAGAGCAGCAGCCTGTTTTTATTAATGTATAAGAAACAGATGAATCACATATAAAATTAAAATCCATGGTTTAAGGGATGTCTACATTTTTAGAAAAGAAAAACCCAGTCAAAGTTTCACTGATAGTTTTTCTTGCATCTTTGGGAATAGGCATAATTTCATTGGGCATACTATATGTTTTAGATAATTACTCCCTGTTATACTATGGAGATGCAATATCACACCTAATTAATGCACGACGATTTGTAGATGCTGCAGAACCTGGAATAGGACAAATGATAACAGTCTGGCTGCCCCTGCCGCATGTTATGATGCTGCCGTTTTCCATGATTGACTCTTTGTTTGTAACAGGTCTTACGGGAACTATTGTTAATCTGCCATTACATGCACTAACTGCAGTTTTCATATTCAAACTTGTTCAAGGTCAGACCAAAAAACAATGGATAGCAATAGCCGGGGCATTACTGTACGCAACAAACCCCAATCTGATTTATTTAGGAATTACAGCAATGACTGAGGCGCCGTTTATGCTATTTTTTGTAGGATCTGCATATTTTTTACAAAGATGGATTGTAAAACTTGCAGACAGTATTAATTTTAGATATATTTTGTATTGCTCAGTTTTTGTTTCCCTTGCAACATTATGCAGATATGAAGCATGGATATTGTCTATTGCTTTGATAATATTTACAGTTTATTTTGCAAGTAGAAAAATAAAACAAAGGAAGAAAATCATTCTCGTAATTCTGATTTCTCTGGTTTCAGGCACTGGAATTTTATTCTGGCTTGCTTGGAACGGAATTGCTTTTGGCGATCCACTAGAATTTGCAAATGCTGAATTTTATGCTGCAGCGTCACAAGCAGTTGAGCGAACCAATCGAGACTCGTTGTTTTTGCAACCACAAAACGTTTTGTATATCTATGGAATGGCCGCATTCATGATATCAGGTCCTATCCTGCTAGCAATTGCTGTCATCGGGTATTACTATTATTTAAGACAAAAAGAAAAAATTGCGTCAACGTTAGTGTGTGTATTTTTGTCATTACCAGCTTTGTTTACTATACTGACAATGATTGGAGGAATAGCAGAGATGAACCACTGGTGGTTTAATGCAAGATTTGCGACATTTTTGACACCACTGGTAATAGTTATGGCATGTATGGCATTATTTAGATTAAAAGAACACATAAACAAAAAATCTGTAGCGGCAATAATTGTAGCTGGTCTTTTTGTTTTTCAGCTTTCTAGTCCAACTTTTGGCGTCGTAACATTTGCAGATGCAAAACAGGGCTCTGAATACAAACAAGCACCATACTCAAGACAAGTAGCCGATTATTTGAAAGAAAATTATGATGATGGAAACATAATGATCATTACAGGCTCTGCACAGGCACATAAAATCATGATCTCATCTGGGATTTCCCTGGCAACATTTGACGAAGTAACAGAATCTGATCTTCACAAGCCATCATACAAAGAGCCTTGGAAATACGATGACTGGTTTATTATTGGATTGGAGCCTGATTCTGATTCTGTAACTGCGGTAAATTATTGGACTAGCAACATTGAACAAATCAACAGTCATTACTCTCTAGCGTATGAGAATCAGTATTACAGAGTCTTCAAGATTCTATGATTAAGAAAAATACTATTTTTCAATATTCATACCCGACGAGGTTATCTGTAGACAATTCATGATAAAAAATGGAGGTTTATGGCCAATCATTAATGCTTTGGACTGTTCCAGTCTGCGGTGATTGTCCATCCTTCTTCTGGAGAATTATTGTATTTGTCCATCTTAACAATTTGGATCCTTTCATTCCCGTTGTGAATAGTGTTTTTTTGACCGTTGGCGCTTTGTACATTGTCAGAACCGTCATTGAGGTCGTAATCATAGATTTGCTTCACTATCTCTGACGTGATAATTAACATTACAAGCCTCAGCAATATTTTCTCAATCCTTGCAGAAACCTTCTCAATCGTCCTGAAATACCTGACATCAAAATCATCTGGAAACCTGATGAGGCTATGGGTTAATCACTTTGCTTGAACAGAGCCTTTGATTCGTCTAAGCGAATATACTATCAAGCAGATGCCAGATATTCCATATCCAATAACCAGCAGCGACAGCTTCAGGTTAAAGTGGCATTCTTCTGCAGCTTCCTCTATACTACTGTCCATTAATGATTGTGAATACTCCACGGTCTCCAACATGCAGTGATACGTAAACAGATGGACCGTGTTTACATCCCCTAGAAGTTGCGGAAATGAGGAAAAAAATGAAAACAAGCACAGTAAAAAGATCCCAGAGAGCAACAGGGCAAATGTTTTTTTGAACATGATAAAAAGAGAGGGTTATGGATATTCATTAATGCTTCGGACTGTCCAATCTGCGGTGATTGTCCATGGAGTCTCATTTGGAATTTCACTGTTCAAGTCCTCGTAAAGACTTGTGGTATCTCTCCAAGAAATCGTTGCAGATACTTGTATAGTGTCTTTTTGTTCCAGCATTTTTTATGCCATCAAGAAACTTTTCGTGGGAGATACGTCTTGAGACATTGTCTTCAAATCAATTTTTAACATACGTTTTCCATGCCTAGAATCTAATTCAAGCACTAAGGGTGGTGGACCGGAAGGGATTCGAACCCTTGATCCGATGCATGCCATGCACCTATCCTACCAGACTAGACGACCGGCCCAACTATCAGAATTCTGATTGAATAATATTTTTCAAAGTGGGTATTAACGTTTAGCGATTTAATTGAAATCATCGTTATGAAATTAACACAATATATTTAACCATGGGTATGATGATCGGATCGTTATGGTAGTAGATAACAAGGCAACTGTTACCTATGTTCAATTGTTAAAAGAAGATCTTGTAATCATTAGACTAGTTCCAAAAGAATGCCCAGTTCCAGATTTTGAAGCTGGTCAATTTATCACACTAGGATTACCAAATCCTGTAGAAGGTGGAAAGATTGTTAGGCGTGCATACTCGATTGCATCTCATCCACAGAATAAAGATTACGTCGAACTTGTAATTAGATGGGTTAGAAAACCACTTCCGGGTAGATTAACTACGCAGTTGTTTAATCTAAAAGAAGGAGATGAAATTCTTTGGTTAAAACCTACTGGTAAAGCATTAACGATTAGCGAAGAACTTCCAAATGGAGAAAAAGATAACAGAAGAATTGTTTGTATAGGCGGAGGGACAGGACTTGCACCGTTTGTCAGTTTTGCACAGTATTTTCACGATACTGGAGATAAACGTGAAATCATAGTTTTACAAGGTGCCAGCTATGTTGATGAGTTAAGTTACAAAGATTTGCTAACTGGTCTTGAAAATGAGAGTATAGCTAGAGGAAAAGATGAATGGAACTTCAAGTACAGAGCCGCAATCAGTAGGCCCCAAGAGTGGTTTAACAGATCATGGGGTGGCCAAATTGGAAGAGTTGAGACATTCCTAAGACCCAGAGAGGATGGAACATCACCATTAGAAGAATTAGTTGGAGAGAAAATTACCAAAGATAATACAATATTCTATGTTTGCGGTTGGCAAGGAACAATAGATGGCGTGATGGACTTTTTGAAACCAAAAGGATTCGTTTCAGAACATGACAAACGTGAAGACGGAAGTTTTGAAGTCAAATACGAATCATATGGATAGAGTTTTTAAAAAATCAATCATTGAAATATGAGATTTATTTAGTGATTATAATTGATTACTGCACTATACCTTGCACATCTTAATCCAGTAACACATGCACATGTTGAAATTATTTCAGAGTTGAAAAAAGAAGCTGACATCATCAAAGTTATGCCCGTAGTTTTCAAAGATGATGAACGAGAAGTCAACAGTAAAAGTTTTCCATTTAATTTTGAAACGAGAAAGAAAATGCTCATGTCCGTTTTTGACGATTCAATCCAAATTACAGATGACTATACATTTTTTGCCCCATTTAAAAAATACTTGCCACCTTTAGTCAGATCAAGATCATGGAAATTAAGAAAGCAAATTATGCGAGGAGTTGAAGGGGAATTTTTTTCCTACACGGGGGACAAAACTGAAGGATATATGCTGAAAATGTACGGACTAAAACCAAGAGTAGGAGAAAGAAAAGTGCTTTCTGCATCATCAGTTAAAGAAAAATTATTTGATGCCGCACTTGGAAAAGAATCATCATGGAAAAAAGATGTACCAGAAAGCATATTTAAAATAATTGAAGATGATTGGAAAACAGTAGAAAAATTTGCAAATATGGAAGATGCAACCACCAGAGTTGCAGGAATGAAGTTTCCCAAGGAAGGATGGTCAAAATAAATAGAGATTAATACACATCCAGTAAAAATTTTCTATGAAACTTCCACTTTCAAAATATGTCTGGTTTGATGGAAAGTATGTTCTTACAAGCAAGGCTCAAGTTCCAATAACCACTCATGCAATTCATTATGGAACATCAATCTTTGAGGGAATAAGGGCGTATTGGAATGGAAAAAACCTCCATGTGTTTAGATTAGACGAGCATGTAAAACGATTTAGAAGATCAGGCAAATTTTACAACATCTCACTTAATTTTTCAGACAAGGTTATCACTAATGCAATTACCGGAATCTGTAAAAAAAATAATATTAAAAAATCATGCTATATCAGACCATTTTATTTTGTCGGAGATTATGGAATCAATCTACATGTAACAGAAAAGGCACCAACTAATGTTGTAATTTTTACATTTCCTTTTGGAAACTTGTTTAACAAAAATGGAATTTCAGCAGGAGTTGTATCGTGGAGAAAATTCTCAGATCTGTCTACTCCATCACAAGCAAAAATGGGTGGAAACTATCTAAACTCCATTATTGCAACGCAAGAAGCAAAAAGAAATGGTGTTGATGAGGCAATTATGCTTGATCATAACGGAAATGTCAGCGAAGCACCAGGGGAAAACATCTTCATTGTAAGAGATGGGCAACTAGTAACTCCATCGCTGGCATCCTCAGCACTTGAAGGAATTACCCGTGATGCAGTAATCAAAATTGCAATGGATTTGGATATTGACGTAGTCGAGAGATGCATTGCTAGAAGCGAACTAACAATATCTGATGAGATTTTCCTGTCAGGAACAGCGGCTGAAATTACTCCTATCACATCAGTGGATTTACAAAAGATTGGTAGTGGCAAACCAGGCGATATAACAAATAAGATGATGCAAGAGTATACAGACATAGTAATGAAGAAAAACGACAACTATTCTCATTGGTTAACTGCGGTGTATTAGATGAAAATTGTTCAAATTGGAACTGGAGGATGGGGTAAAAACCATGCCAGAGTTTTATCAGAATTAGGGGTACTATCTGCTGTATGCGATGCGGACAGTCAAAGGAGTAAAGAATATGGAGAAAAATATTCTGTAAATCATTATGAATCATTAGATGAATTATTAGGTTCGGAAGAATTTGATGGAGCGTTTGTAGTAACGCCAACATCAACTCACACAGAAATTGCAACAAAGTTGTTAGAGACAAAAAAACATGTTTTCATAGAAAAGCCAATTACATACAAATCAGAAGAGGGTGAAAAACTCGCTAAACTTGCAGAAAAAAATAAAGTAATTCTAACATGTGGGTATGTTGAGAGATTTAATCCGGCAGTAAATGTTGTAAAAAAGTTTGTCAATGAAAAGAAATTCGGTGACTTGATGATGCTGGAATTTTATCGAGAAAACAGAGTGTCTCTTCATATCAAAGATGCTGGAATTATTCATGATACTTCGGTTTGTGATATCGATACTGCGAATTGGTTGTTTGCCGATATGCCTCATGTAGTATTTGCAAGAGCGGGAAAAATAAAGCATGAACATGAGGACTTTGCAAGCATTATGCTAGGATACAAAAATGACAGGATTGCAATTATTTCCTCAAACTGGATTACACCAAAAAAAATCAGAAAATTCAATGCAGTGTGTACTGATGCTATAATTTCATCGGATTTTATCACTCAGGAAGTTATTGCAGGAAAAAACAATGAATCTGAATCTATTCAAAATGAAAAACAAGAGCCATTATTATTAGAAATTCAAAGTTTTCTAGGTGCAATTGAAGGTAAGAACGAACTAGTAGTCAAATCACAAGAAGCAGTCAACGTTACAAAGATTGCCGAAGCTGCACTTTTATCTAGCCAAAAAGGAGTCCCAATCTATCTAGATCTAAAATGAACAAAACAATGATGGACATCTTGGCGTGTCCAATTGATAAAAATCATCCTCTGGAACTATTTGAGATAAATGAAAAGGATAATGCAGTGTCTGAAGGGGCATTATTCTGCCCAAAATGTTCTAGATTTTATCCGATTATTGAGGAAATTCCAATAATGCTTCCTGATGAATTAAGAGACAAAAAACAAGAGTTGGAATTTCTAAAAACCAACAGGGATAAACTGCCTGAAAAAATTATTACAAAGGCAAACCCATGGCACCTGTGACATAATGGTTACAAATTTTATTTCTGAGAAAGCAAAAATTGGACAAAATGTTCAGATTTGGCATTTTTCATATGTTGGAGACGATGTAGAGATTGGAGACAATGTCAAGATTGGATCCCTTGCACATGTTGATTACGATGTAAAGATTGGTGAAAATACAAAGATAGAAGGTCAAGCATACATTCCACCACTGTCTAGGATTGGAAAAAATGTTCTCATTGGTCCAGCAGCTGCACTAACAAACGATCCTTATCCCATGTGTGACAAAATGATGGGAGTTACAATTGAAGACAATGCCATAATCGGAGCACGTGCAGTAATCCAAGCAGGAGTTACTGTAGGAAAAAATAGCGTTGTGGCAATGGGTGCAGTTGTAACAAGAGACGTTCCAGAAAACTCTGTTGTTGTTGGCTCTCCAGCTACAATAAGATACACCAGAGCAGAATACGACAAGAAGCAAAAAGAATGGAAGGAAAGTTAGGATTTTATCTCTTTTCTGAAAATCCAGTTTTTTAATTTAGACAAAACTAAAATCCACATTACAACTAGAACAATTGCAACCACTGCTTTGATTACATAACCAACAAACCAATCAAGTTCACCAAAGCCAGTAATCGAAATTGGTCCCAGTATTGTGACAACAATTCCACCTCCAGCAAGTATCAAAATCCATTGCAAACAAAAATACAAAAAGACTAGACCTCAAAGAGAAACCCCACATATCCGCCGGGTCTGGCAAACCATTACATCGCCTTTTTTGTTCATGTCTTTTACTGTAAGATTTCTTTTTTTGAGAAATACGATCAGGGGCGGAGTTGATAGAAATACAACAAAAAATGCGACTAGGCAAGAAGCTATTGCTGGAAGTACTAATTCAATCAACTATCTAACCTTCCGTAATTCGGACTTTATGTTATCTGCAAGGGTTGAACCAATTTTATCTATCTCTGCTAATTTATTCACTGGAATCTTTGCCAAATCATCTAGATTCTTAATTTTGTGTTTGTAGAGGATCCTGGCCCTAACTCGTCCAATCCCTTTGACTCTAACAAGTTCCAATAATTCCTCTCTAATTCCATAAACGATTCTTTTTCTTAGATTATCAAGATCCTCAAGCAAATCAGCTCTCTCAATGTGCCTTGAAATCTCCCTGAGACAATATGAAAGCCAATTTGCCGTTTCTGCCATCCTGTGCATGTCTCCGGACTCGATTCCGAGGCCATCGGAGAGGGACAATTCTGTGGATTCAGTCACCCAAGCATGCAAAGCCAAAAGACTGCGTGAGCAATCATACTCTGAGATTGGCTCGAGCAACTCTGAGGAGTTATTTTCTATCAAAAGGCTTGCAGATTCATAGTCCCTTTGCCGAAGCGAGAATTTGGGGAAAAACTCCTCACAGTTTGAAATCAGATGGAGATATCCAAACGTGTGTTTTCTTCCTTGGGATGCATTTTTAATTGCATCCCTAAAGTGTGTTGCAGTTAACGGATCAATGTACAGTACTGATGTCTTTTTTCCAAATTCAGTAGCAGCATATCTCTCACCTTTTTTGACTATCAGGCATTCACTTGAAAGAAAACGCAGCGAGATATCAATTGCAAATTTTATTGTGGGTTTTCTTGATTGCAGTCCTCCCAATGTCTGCAAAAAGAATTCCAGGATCTCACCTTTTTTGATTCCAGGATTTGTGGCTACGACGCTGAGTACGTGAGTACGTAAGGACTTGTCGTCTGCTATCTTGGAAACTATTGGTTCTGGCTCCCCATTAACGTAGTGATCAATTAGATCTTCAGCGTTTCCGTTTCCAACAATTATTGATTCACCGTAATCATCAAACTGTGGCCTTCCAGCCCTGCCACAGAGTTGCTTATACTCTAAGATGCTAATCGGTCTGTTTGCCCCAACTTTGGCGTTATACCTGTTAACATTTGAAATTACAACCCTTCTTGCAGGTAGATTCACCCCTGCAGCCAGAGTTGGCGTAGATGACAGTAGCTTTATTGATCCCTTGCGAAATTCTGTCTCTATTGTTTCCCTGCAGTTTTGATTTAACCCTGCATGGTGAAATGCAACTCCTTTTTTTACAAGAACTGCCAATGTTTTGATTAACTCTGTATGCTCATTTTCAGATAGGAGTTTTTTTGAAGTTTTTGCCAACTCTTTCAAATCTTTTTTTTCTAAAATTTGAGAGATAGCGTCTGCTGCTTTTGTTGCAAGGGATTTTGAGCGAGTTCTAGTCTCTGCAAACACTAGGGACTGACCTCCGTCTTTTACTGACTGCACGCCTAAATCAATAGGAGTTCCACGTATACTGCGCTTGATCTCAAAGGTTTTACCATCATTCATGGTAACCTTGCCTGCATCACACACTCCTTCAGATAACGGAACTGGCCTCCAGTCGTTTTTTACCAGACTGCAATCAAGCCAATCTGCAATCTTGTCTGAATTTGTGATTGTAGCACTGAGACCTACAATCTGCGGCTTTGGTTTTAATAGTTTCAGTTGCGTAAGAATCATCTCAAGTGTCGGGCCGCGATTTTCATCTCCAATCAAATGAACTTCATCGGCAATTACAAGTCCGATCTCTTCAATCCATTCAGCACCGTGCCGAATAATAGAATCCATTTTTTCATTAGTTAAAATTAATACATTGTTTTTTTCCAGCTTCTTTTCCAGATTTTCAAAATCCCCAATAGAGATACCAACTTTTACTTTTTTTCCGATAGCGACTTTTTCTAACTTTTTAAACTCTGAGAATTTTTCAGCAGCTAGTGCACGTAACGGACTGAGATAGATTACCCTGCCATTGTTTTTAGAAAGATAGTTAATCATGCCAAGCATCGCAATCAAAGTCTTTCCGCTTGCAGTAGGAGAAGAAACTAGAATGCTTTTTCCATCTAATAGTCCAGATTTTACGCTATCTGCCTGCGGAGGATATAATTTCTCAAATCCTTGTGATTGTAAAAACTCGATTGCAGAATCAGGAATGTCTAATTTCTCTATTTTCATACTCGGTTATAATGACCGGGTTTTGATTCATAAATAGATGCTTCTCTGAGCATTCTTCTGATATAGTTTCTTGCCTCCTCTTCAGTGAATTTTTCAGTCTTTTCAAGTTCTTTTACAAACGTCCTCTCCTCAACTGCCACCTTGTTGTCCCCTTCAAGGCTCTTGAGTACATCCATGAATAACTGCATCTTTGAGACCTCGCTTCTTGGCTTTCCTTGCAGTACTCCAAGGTCTACCTTTCCAGTATTGACATCAACTCCTGCATTTTGTAGCATGTTCTGAATAAGGAAGATTGCACGCTCGGCATCCTCTTCTTCAACCCTGTCTTTCATGAGCAGCCTTGCCCTGGCAGTTGAGAGTCTGATAATTCCCTCCAGCTGTCTTGGTGTAACTGTAATCATCTCTTCGGATTCCACGTTTCTCATCTGGAGATAGTAATCAAGGATTTTTTCTTCTGCTTCTTTTGTCAAGTCAGGAGTTCCACGTTTTGCATATGCAAGATACTTTGTTAGCAAGTCAACGTCAATCACAGAGCGTTGGTCGGTTCCTTGCGGAGTATGCAACTCAATAATGTGTCTTGCAATCCTTTCATCTTTTTCCTTAGTTGGAATATCCCTTACAACAAATATCAAGTCAAATCTTGTAAGCAGTGGAATTGGCAAGTTTACGTTTTCTGTAATGTTTTTGAAAGGATCATATTTTCCGTACATTGGGTTTGCAGCAGCTAAAATTGAGGTTCTAGCGTTTAATGTAGCTACAATACCGCCTTTTGCAATACTTGCAGATTGCTGCTCCATGACTTCGTGCAATGCACTTCTGTCTTCTGGTTTCATCTTGTCAAATTCGTCTATACTTACTAGTCCCTGGTCTCCAAGCACAACAGCACCAGCTTCCAACATCATGATTCCGGTTTTGTCTTTAACAACAGCGGCTGTAAGTCCTGCAGCAGTAGAGCCCCTGCCAGATGTGTACAGTCCTCTTGGTGCAATTCTTGCACAGAACTTTAACATCTCAGATTTTGCAGTACCGGGATCCCCCACCAGAAACACGTTAATGTCTCCTCTAATCTTACTTCCATCACCTAGCAGTCTTTGATTTGAACCAACAATTAGTAACAAAATGGCTTCTTTGATCAGTGATTGACCTTGAATGTGCGGAGCAAATGAATCAATCAATCTTTGATACACGTCATGACTGTTACCTAGTGCATGAATCAGTTTTTCTTCCTCAGGTGAGATTTCCTCTCTTTCTATTTTTCTTGATGTCTTGGCGCCACGCCCGCCTAAGAATTCAATGTTGTTTCCCTCAATTCTTAATCTGTATAATCCACTATGGCCACGCTGAACTCCTGAAACGGATTCTTGCTCAATTCTGACTATGCCTGTAAGGATGATTCTGTCTCCTGGACGTGCATTGTCGACTAAATCCTGCCTAATTGTGACATCAATGTAGTGGGGAAGTTGTCCTGGGGGTAAATCCTCGGGAAGCTCCTGTAATCTGAGAATCTGAAAATCGATAAACTTGCTTGCTTCTGGTTTTAGCTCAAAGTCTCTATGTTTACAGTTTGGGTTATCACACACTACTGGAATTTTTACATCCATTCCCTTTAGCTGATATACCTTGGTTGGATGCTCATCAGGACATACAAAGACTAGTTCTTTTGCAAGTGGTTTTACCTCTGATGCTCTAACCACCATTCCTGAAACACTGGTAATTCTTCCAATGGTTTCAGCATTGATTTGTCTGAGACTTCGCTCAAGTGGATAGTTTACTAGTCTGACACGAACCTCGTCTTTTATCTTCTCAGCGTAATCAGGAAATCTTGTTTGCAATGCTTCTTTGATTGCCCTTGAGAACGCATCAAATATTCTATCGGGATTTTCAGAAAAGATTGTCTCAATTTCTGGCTCGTACACCAAGTCATTGTAATCAACGATGATGTATTTTGCATTCTTTGGCATCATCTCATCGATTGCCTCTACGTACTTGTAGCTGCCAGACTTGTCTTTGAATCGAGTTAAGAATTCTTTTACCCTGTCTGATAATGCGGAATCTGTAAATGTACTAGTCTGAACTTTGCTCATCGGTGTCTCCTCTTATTTGCTTTTCAAACTCTACGCTATTCTCATGGATGGTTTTGTAAAAGACGTTTTCTTCAACAGTTAGTTTGTTGTAGAGTTCAGAATTTAGTTTAATGGAATCTGCTATCTTTACTAGCTTGCCCCGTCTCATTCTAAATAATTCTAGCATGATGCTTTCAACTTTATCAAAGTCATGTTGATTCAACTCCTTCATGGATTCTTTTAGTTTGATGTAAAAGTGAGGCTCTAGTGTTGAGATTTGGTATTCACCAACCATCTTCTCTTTGGATAGTGCTTGTTTTAGTTCAGTAATCATATCTGGAGAATCCACTGCTGCCAAGTTGTTATCAGAGAGAATCTTTCCAACCCACTGAGGCATGTTGTTTACATCACCCTGCTTGCCTTCAGTCTTGATTCCTGCCACATTGAATTTAAAATCCTGATTAACTGTAACCTTAGTATCCTTTAGGCGGTTTCCAATCGAGTGTACTTTTTCTACGTTATCTGTTTCCATGCGAGATCTTCATCATCCTACGGATCCTCAAGAATCGGATCGATCAATTCTGTTAACAATTTAGTGAGATCAATTGATCCTAATTAATTTCAGGCTGATCGCTGGTAAATTATGGCACGGCTGAGTTTTAATTTGCAGTATATGATATAATAACCAATTCGGATTTATTAATGGGAATTGAACCTAATGAATTCATGTCAGCATCAGGTATGTGGGTGGAAAAATATCGCCCAGCAAAACTCTCAGAGATTGTAAACCAGACTGAAATTATTGGCAGTCTTGAGGCGTTAATCAAGGATCCTACAGATATGCCTCACTTGTTGTTTTCAGGATCTGCAGGAGTTGGAAAGACAACTACAGCATTATGTCTTACAAGACAAGTTTTGGGAGATTATTTTAAAGACTACACTTTAGAGCTAAATGCATCAGACGAGAGAGGAATTGGAATGGTCAGAGAAAAGGTAAAGAAATTCTCAAGATTTGCAGGGATGGCAGATGTCCCATTCAAGATTATAATTTTAGATGAAGCAGACGAGATGACATCAGATGCTCAAACCGCATTAAGACGAATCATAGAAGACGCTGCAAAAATTTGTCGATTTATTCTGATTGCAAACAATGTATCAAAAATTATTGAGCCCATCCAAAGCAGATGTGCTGCTTTCAAGTTCACATCAGTTCCTGAAGAGGATGTAGTTTCTAGACTAGAAGAGATTGCCAACAAAGAGAAAGTAAAAGCAGACAAGAAAGGCCTCAAGGCAATTTATGATTATTCAGAAGGAGATTTGAGGCATGCCATAAATCTGATGCAGGCAACTGCAAGTCTTGGTGGAATCACCGAAGGGAACGTAAAGTCCTCAGCCGGTCTGACAAAAACCAGTGACGTTGGTGATGTTCTAAAAATCGCACTGTCTGGAAAAGTACCAGAAGCAAGAGAGAAGATGATAGAGTTGATCAAAGTTTATGGAATGTCCGAATCTGACTTTCTCAAATATCTCAGTTCTGCCGTCTTCAAATCAAAATATGCCAAACTATCTGAAATTCTAAAAGTAATTGCAAAATATGATTATAGGATCCTAGTTGGAGCAAACTCTGAAATCCAGTTATCTGCAATGCTGGCAGAGATTGCAAATCTAGAAAATTAAAAACGCAGAGAGAGGGATTTGAACCCCCGTATGCTTGCGCACACAGGCTCTCAAGGCCCGCGCCCTACCGAGCTAGGCGACCTCTGCAAAAAGTAGAGCAAAAACGTGATTAAAATTTGTTGATATAAAATAGAAAAATAAGAAAAAAGAAAAAATTTCTTTAATCGTGTGCGTGTGGGTTGCCGCCGCCTTCCATTTTTACAAATGTGCCATCGGCTTTTTCATGCCATTCCAAGTTAGCCGCTTCAATTCTAATTGCACCTTCAGGACAGATTTCTTGACATGCCATACAAACGGTACAATCATGTTCTCTGATTGGCTGTGATTTGTCTGTATAATCTAATCTTTCATCTTGTTCTGTTAGACCAGTACCATCAAAAGTCTCTCCCAAGCAGTCAGCTGCTGGAATATCTTTTTCGGTTCTGTACCATTGGAATGTTTGAACAGGGCATACACTAAAGCATGAACCTGCCGCAACGCATGAATCCCAATCGACTGCAACAGTAGTCCCATGAATTCCAAGAGGAACTTGTTTTTCTCCTCTTTCTTCATAAGCTGCTTTTACATCATCGTTTGAGAATGCTGCACCGTTTTTGTTACCTTTGCCCCAGATAAAGTGCTTGTTTTCACCATCGGAATGACTTGTCTTTCCTACCGGCTTTACGTCATTGTGACAAAAGTCTTCTGGTATTACTAGATCTACCATGATGACATTGTTTCCAAATATTATTTAAAGCTAGACAAAATTAGTCATGACTAAACTAATTTTACAATGTTTTAGCTGCCTTTTCGTGTGCTTCAACATTTGACTGATCGACTTTGATGGCATTAGGAGGGCAAACTGAAACGCATGCCATACACCAAATACAATCATGCTCTCTGATTGGATCTGCCTTGTCAGTTAGATCTTTCCGCTCATCTTTGACATCGCTGCCGGTTCCCTCAAAGGTTTGGCCAACTACATCTTTTGCTGGAATGTCCTTTTCAGTCCTATACCACTGGAACACCTGTACTGGGCATGCTTCAATACATGCACCATCTGCAACACAAGAGTCCCAATCAACTGCAACCATTGTTCCGCTAACACCCAAGGGTACCTGTTCTTCTCCTCTGGCTGCATATGCTGCTGCTACATCCTCATCTTTGAATGCCTCAGCGTCTGTTCTTCCCGGTCCCCACATGATATGGAAATTTCCATCAGACATTGAAATCTTACCTGTTGGGTTTAGTCCTTCAGGGAAATTTTCTGCTATTGGCATGAGTCAATTTCGATTTAGATATTATTTAAATCTAGACAGACAAGAGTAGGAACGTTTTATCATCTTGAGATCAATTACGAAGGAACAATTTCCTTACGTTCATAAGCAATACACGATCAATTTTGGGAATGGATATTTTCAAATCCGATGTGTATAGGGGACCAAACCTTGGAGTATACATTAGAGTCAATGATGAGAAGGTCCTAGTTCCAATGGGGTATGCTGAATCAAAAGCAGAAAAACTTGGAAAATATTTTGATGCAGATATCTTGTACACGTCAGTTGCAAACACCAGACTAATTGGTGCATTATGTATTATGAACAACAAAGGAATACTGCTGCCAAAGACGGCTTACCAGAATGAATACGATTTGTTAAAAAAAGAGACAGGCTTGGAGGTTGGTGTTTTGGATTCAAAGTTTACTGCATTAGGAAATGTGATTTGTGCAAATGACAAGGGAGCAGTAGTGTCTCCGTGGCTTTCTTCTAGTGATTGCGATGCCGTTCAAGATGTTTTGGGAGTTGAAGTTATTCAGAAAAGAATTGCAGGATTTAATCAGACCGGAGTGGTTTTGGTTGCAAACAATTCGGGTGCTGCAGTTCATCCAGAAGCTGACGAGGAGGACATGAAGACTTTTGCCAATCTGCTAGGCGTAAAAATCGAGCAGAGCTCAATTAATAACGGAATTCCGTATGTCTCATCTGGGATTTTAGCAAATAATCACGCGCTAGTTGTGGGATCTTTAACTACAGGCCCTGAAATTATGATGCTGACTAGAGCTTTTCTAAACTAAGAACGGAACTAGGATCTTCTGTTAGCTTTTCTAATGGGATAGTTCCTTCAGTTCCGTTAATCATATCTCGTAATAGCACGTTTCCGTCTTTTAGCTCATCAGGGCCTACAATGATTGCCAGTCTTGCATCTTTTGCACTTTCCATCTGTTTTTTTAGATTACGCCCTACAATGTCAACATCAGTTGGAATGTTTTCTAGACGTAGCATGGATGCAATTGATGTTGCAACTTTTTGCATCTCATCGTTAGTGTACAGTATTGCAATTCTATTTTGTGTGATTTTTGGACTTATTTTTTGCTCTTGCATTGTTAGTATGATTCTCTCAACACCGCCAGCTACTCCTGTAGCTCCAATGTCTTCTCTACCAAATGCTGCAGTTAGCGAATCGTATCGACCTCCACCAGCAAGTGCTCCAAGTTTTGAATTCTTATCAAATACTTCAAAGACAGTTCCTGAATAGTAATCAAGCCCTCTGACGATTCCGAAATTAATTCTGACATTTGATACTCCTCTGTTCTCCAATGAATCAAAGAGTTGTTTCAGATCATTCCATGATTCTAGCTGAGATACATCAAATGCTTGTTCCACTTCAGAGATCGTTCCCTTGATTTGTGAGAACTCTAGAATCCTTTCTAGCTTGGATTGGTCGTATCTGTCTTTGAATTCAGACAGGATTTCATCTTTTGATTTTTTTGCAATCTTGTCTATTGCTCGCAGAATGTCTGCTACTAGCTGTGGCTCTTTTGAACCAAATATTTTGTTGATATGGGACTCTACAAGACTTCTGTGATTAATGTCAATTGTGATATCCTTGAGTAACAGCGAATCAAACAGTCTGGATGTCAGTTCTATGATTTCAGCTTCTGATTCCAGTCCCGGTCTTCCGTAAATCTCGATGTCCCACTGGTGAAAGTATCGGTATCTTCCCTTTTGGGGCTCGTCATATCTGAATACTCCGCCAAAGCTTGAGATTTTGGCTGGAAGCTTCATTGATTTTTGGGCAGCTGCAAATCTTGTTAATCCGACTGTAAAGTCAAATCGCAGTGCTACTTCGCGTTCTCCCTTGTCTTTGAAATAGTAGATTTCGTCTTTGATTGCAGGGCCAGACTTTGTCTCAAGTACTGAGAGTAGCTCAATTGGGGATGGATCCATAAATGAGAATCCGTACAGTCCTGAGAGTTGCTTGAAATGATGTCTGACATGCTCAATGTCTGCAGTCTCTGCTTCTTCAAAGTCTTTCATGCCTCGCGGTAATTCCAAGATGATTATCCCTTGAATGGTTATGATTTAGATTTTACTAAAATTGCAAGCTAGTATAAAAGAGCAATATGACAAAAGAAAACACAATGATGAAATCTATTGTAATTGTTTTTGCCGTTTTGAGTATTTTTGGAATGAATCAAGCTTTTGCAGAATCTTATCCTGGTTTGGGAGTCAAAGTAGATACAGTAGCTGAGAATCTTTCAATTCCCTGGAGTATTGATTTTGCACCTGATGGCAGAATATTCTTCTCTGAAAGGACAGGAACCCTAAATGTAATTGATGGTGGTGTACAAAAACAAATCATGACACTTGATGTTGGAAATGGAGAAGGTGGGATGCTTGGCATTGCATTGGATCCTAACTTTGAGACAAACCATTACATCTACATCTACTATACCTACAACGAACTGTTTGCAATTAAAAACAAGCTTGTACGATATATAGAATCAGGTAACACTTTAACTGAAGATAAAACTCTGCTAGATGATATTCCGGGAGCATCATACCATGATGGAGGCAGAATACAGTTTGGACCAGACGGCAAACTTTACATTACAACAGGCGATGCTGGAGAACCTAACTTTTCACAAAGCTTAGATTCTGTTGCAGGTAAGATTCTCAGAATTAATTCAGATGGAACAGTACCAAAAGATAATCCATGGAAGGACTCTCCAGTATATTCAATCGGGCATAGAAATCCGCAAGGAATCGATTGGGACGCGAATGGAAACCTGGTTGCAACAGAACATGGGCCTTCTGGATGGCGTGGTTCTGCCCATGATGAGATTAATGTGATAATTCCAGGTACAAATTATGGCTGGCCTGATGTCATTGGCGATGAAACAATGGAGGGACTACAAAATCCAATTTTGCATACAGGAGATGATACATGGGCACCATCAGGTGCAGAATTTTACGAAGGAAACAAAATCCCGCAATGGACTGGAAAATATTTTGTTGCAGCATTGAGGGGAAGTCATCTGCACATGATTGACTTTGATTTGGAAAACAACAAGGTGGTATCTCATGAGAAACTATTCCAAGATGAGTTTGGAAGATTACGAGACGTGCAAACAGGACCAGATGGATTTTTGTACATTCTAACTAGTAATCAAGATGGGCGTGGCAGCCCTGCTAATAATGATGACAGAATTCTTCGCATCACATCACTTTATGAAACTGAGAACATGCCTGGATGGATGAGTGATGTTTTTGTCTGGTTTGGCAATGGAGAAATCTCTGAGCAAGAGATTATCCATCTTATTGAATATTTAACTGGACTAGGAGGAGGAGGAGGAGGAGTATCACAAGATTGTTCTGGAACTGCAGGATGTATTACTGGAGTGGTAACTCAAATTATTGATGGAGATACCATCAAAGTTGATGGGAATTCAATTAGATTTGCATTAGCATCAGCTCCAGAACTAAATGAATCTGGAGGAGTAAATGCAAGAGAGTTTATCCAAACAATTTGTCCTGTTGGATCTAGTGTCCTAGTTGATGAGGATGATGGACAAAGACAAGGTAGCTATGGCAGAATTTTGGGTGTGATTTACTGTAATGGAATGAATCTCAATGAAGAGTTACTTGATGCAAATCTGGGATATCTTTCTTCAGGGTTTTGTCAATCCAGCGAGTTTTCAGAAGAGAGTTGGGCACAAAAACATGGCTGTGAATCATAACTATGCAAAACTAGGCAATTTTTTTACAAAATTGTAATCTAGTATAAAAAAACCAATTCAAGGGTTCAGTGTAGAACAGTGAGAATCCTTTGCATATCTAATAACTTGAACATATGATTTATTGGATTTATGAATGCCACAAGTACAAAGAAAGAGGGGGGGGGGGAAGGGTGGGGAATAGGTAAGAGAAGAGACATATTCTAGAATTTGGGTTATATTAGTCTCAAATTACTGCAAAACTATATAAATATAAGCAGTATAATAATACTAAATGGATATCACTTCTATAAAGCTATTAAATTCATTGGTAGAGGAACAAAAAGAAGCAAGTGATCTACTAGAGATATTAGGAATAAAAGAGAGGCGACTAGCATACATAATAAAAAATCTCACAGAGCTAGATTACATCGATAAAGAAAATACAATAATCAAACTAAAAGAAACACCAAAAGCGATACTATTCAGAGATGTTACTAAAATTATAGATGTTGAAAAGTTACTTCATGAATCAAATGAAATAATACTTTCAAGCATAGATGAAGGAATTACCGTAGATGAATTAGTAAGAAAATCAGGATTATCAAAAGCTACCACATACAGATCAGTCTCAGATTTACAATCCATAGGTGCCATACTAAAAGATGAAGACATCATACGGATTGATGAATCAAAAGAACAATTAGTTTTATTTATGAAATTATTGAAAACTGAAAGAGAGGGAAAATATGAAGACGGGAATACGGAAATCATCTATAATAACAATTCAACAATATTGAGAAAAACTCCAATTGGAAAAATTGCAAAGGGGGCAACTACTGGATTTACATTATTTTCAGATTATGGAATTGAATATCGAACTATAAATGATTATTTTTGTGACCAAAAGGAAGATTTAGACATACAAGATATTTTGTTGCATGCAATTTATTCTGCAAATTATTCAAAAAATAAAATGGAATTGTTAATGAGTATTGTTTTTTATGCAAAACATAAAGACAAAATGGATATTCTACAGCTAAGGAAAAAATCATCAGAGTTAGGAATATCAGAAATTTGGCTTGATATTGAAGCTTACATACGTAAAAAACAATTGAAAAATACAGAATTATTTTTACCATGGGATGAATTTCTATCTAAAGCGCAATTATATGATATACCGATTGAAAAATATACATTACCAGAGCCAAGTAATTTATTATTCAGAGAAATTAGTGATGAGTTAGAAAAACCAATGACAATCTATCTGTTTGGTGGTGAAAACATGCGAATTAAATCATTGAAAGATAGTACAAAAGACTGTGATATCGTAGTAGAAACTAAAGATGATTTTGATAATTTAGCACAAACTCTTACTAGTATGAAATACGACAGAAGACTAAAAACAAAATATTCTGACGAGGACAGAAGAATAAAACCAAGTGATATTTTTGAGCATGAAAAGAAAAGTAGAGTTGATTTATTCACAGCAACAATAATGCAAGGTCTAACACTATCTTCTATAATGAAAGAAAAAGCAGATATCAGAGATTATGGAAAATTAAAAGTAGCATTGCTAAGAAATGAGCACGTATTTCTGCTCAAAGCAGTAGCAAGTAGAGAAGGCGACATACAAGATATGGCAGCGCTGGTTACAGGTAACCCAAATACGCCTCATGAATTGCAACATGGATCTTTTGATTGGGACTTGGTATGGGCTGAAATTCTCAGACAAGAGCACATTAATCACACAAAAGATTTCACTACCGTTATTTTTGATCAAATATCCTATCTTGCAGAACAGACAAGAATTGTTGCCCCATTTCTAGATAAACTCAGAAGAAATGTCATAGACAGAATGATCCAAAGAATGTTACGTGGCGGCGGTATGTCAATAAAAGAAATAATTGAATTATTGGATGGGGGGGATATTACTGAGCCAATGATTCGAAATAGAATTGATTCGTTAGAAAAAACTGAAATCATTGGCAAGTATTCGGCCGGAAGAATAACTTACGTAAAATTATTAAAAAATAACGAGTTTACTGACAAGGAATTGAAAATAAACATCCATCGTTTTAAACTCTATATTGACTGGCGTTTCTATTTAAGACGAAAACAATCAGATCAAAAGATTCAGGAATTAGTAGATGAATTAGAAGAATTAGGATTTCAAACAATCGGAGAAATTGATGAAATACTTAGAAATTCTATTGAAACGTTAAAAGAATATGAAAAAGAACAATTTACAAAACATCATTTTGATGGAGTAGGTGCTACAAGAATTTGCATTGGTATGTGTTATCCAAAAATTGGTAAGAAACATTCATCAAAATTTTTTATTAGCAATTTTGAAAAATATTATGATATAGTAGACCTTATGCGTAATCGATCAAACTAATATTGCTAGATGATTTTTACCTTAGTAAACCAATTTGATTTTGAATTCTTAGTCGATTACGCATAAGGTCTAGTAAGAGGTAGGTTTGTTCCTACATATCCAACAAAGATGGTGAATTAGAAGCCAAACAATTCTAAATGCTAAGATTTAGTGCTTCACCAAAATAGTATCCGGCCAAAATTGTTCCAGCAGACCATATACATGAGCCTGCAAATGTAAAGAGTACAAATTTTGGAATTTTCATTTTGAGTAACCCAGCTGGAACTGAGATCATCTCCCTCATTACTGGAATCATTCTTCCCAGAAACACTGCCTTGTCTCCATACTTTTCAAACCAAATCTCAACTCGTTCTAATTTTTGCCCTGATACCTTAACATATTTGAGATAACGCAGCAAAACAATTCTTCCAAGCTTTAATGCAATCAAGTAAATGAACGAAGTTCCAATTGTAGCACCGATTCCGCCAAGAATAATCATTGGAATTACACCAACTATTGGAATTCCCTGTTGAGATGCCAAGAATCCTGCGGTTGGAAATATTGCCAGTGTGGGAATTGGGGGAACTATAGTCTCAATTAGGGCAGCTAAAAAGATTCCCTCATAGAGATGATTTCCTAAAAATTCTGTAACCCATATTAGAAATGAATCAAACGGTTCCATTTGTTTCTGGCACCGAAATCCTACTAAATTACTTTGCGAGAAAAAACTCACACTGATTTGTCATATTTATGCCTAAAGATTGGGGTCTAAACTGGGAAACATCCTATATACCAAAACCACATCATGCAATCATGGGTAAATCTTTGCTAGTAATTATTGCAATAATAGTAGTTGGGATAGGCGTAGCATTTGCTGTATCACCATACTTTACAGAAACAACTGTAGATGAGGCAATACCAACTGGTGCTATTATTGAGCAAAAAATGGAAGATAAAGATGCATTGATGATGAAAGATGATTCTACCATGATGGAAGAAACTATGATGGAAGAGGAATCCATGATGGAGGAGAAAGAAATGATGGAAGAGGAATCCATGATGGAAGAAACTATGATGGAAGAGGAATCCATGATGGAGGAGGAATCCATGATGGAGGAGAAAGAAATGATGGAAGAGGAATCCATGATGGAGGAGAAAGAAATGATGGAAGAATCAGTTGTAATGTCTTATGCTGGAACATTCATCGGTGTTGGTGATGGAATTCATGATGCACAAGGAGATGCATACACAATACCACTAGAGGATGGCAGTACTGTATTAAGACTAGAGAACTTTGAATCAACTAACGGTCCAGACTTGTTTGTTTATTTGTCAACAGATGACAAAGCATCCGAATTTGTCAATCTAGGAGATCTAAAAGCAAACAAAGGAAATCAAAACTATGAAATTCCAGATGGTACTGATATTGACAAATACAGCAAAGTTCTGATTTGGTGTAAATCATTTGGTGTCTTGTTTGGCAGCGCAGAACTATCTCCCTGAGAATTTTTAAAAAATTCTCAAAAGGAATTTTTTATATGTAATACCAATAGTGGGCAATCAGTGTTTGCAGCAACAATTGTTTTACCGGTTTTTTCATTTCCAGGTATAATTCCAAAGAACCTGTTTTCTTTTTCAGGTACAGACGATGGGAAATCTGCACCAGATCCTAGATTCAAAAACATACTTTGGTTCATCATTGCAGGCACAAAAGGAGGCATAAATCGGGCAAAAATACTCAATTTGATAAAAGATACTCCAATGAATGCAAACAAGATTGCTACAGTATTGGAATTAGATCACAAGACTATAGTCCATCATGTAAAAATTCTTTCAAAAAATGAACTGATTGTAAAGGCAGAAAAAGACTATGGCGCTGAATACCAATTGGCCCAAATTATGAAGGATAACCAAAGCGTACTAGAGGAGATTATGGAAAAAATTGGAACAAAATAGATTAACTATTCAAGTGAGAGATGGTTCATGGTAGACTTTATGCTAGCTGCAGTAGTAGCTGCATTTCTTAACATTGGATTACTTGGGATTACGATTGGAACCTATATTCAAAATATGAGGGTTATCAGATCATATTATACTTCAGGTCTGGTTTTAGTTGCTACTCTGCTTATGATTCAAAACATTGTGATCATAATATTTTGGTCAACACTATACATGGATGACAAGGCCTTGATGATGTCAGCTGATATGATATCACATTATTTGTTTGCAATTAATGTGATTCAGACAATCGGATTATCAATTCTTGTCTGGATTACTAGACGATAGCCCAAAAAGACTGGGGATAAAAGTGGAAAAACCATGCAGTAGTGGCCTCTAGTTTGGCTGCTTTTGAATCAACGCAACGCAACGAGGCATAGTGTTCTAATAATACTAAATCTTTTTAGAACTATTTTTTTAATTCATAGTATTCAACTGTATGGGAAAACTGTCTATTGTAATCAACTTCTTCCCAAAACTTTTCCTCATCAATTTCTCTTCCTTCTGAAATCCAGACATTTAGAATTTTTTGCATAAACATCTGCGTGGTCTCATCAATTTGAGGTCTGATTCCCGTTTCTTTCTCAACCCTATCTCGCTCTTCTTTGAATTGTGTTAATAATCCCTTGAGATTTTTGCCATTAATCTGAGCGGCTTTTTTTGCTTTTGCAGCTTTCAGGTCTTTTCTGAAATTAGATAAAAATCCCATGTGTATTGTAAAATTTTTTAAAATAAAAAGCTCTGTTTTAAATAATTCAGAGAGAAAAAGAGGTGTGCCAAGGGTTTCATGGTTTGACATACCAGCAGATGATCCTGACAGGGCCCAAAAATTCTACAAAGAAGTATTTGATTGGAATTTTGAGAAATGGGATGGGCCAATGGATTACTGGATGGCAAAAACTGGAACTGAAGAACCAGGAATTGATGGAGGACTATCAAAGAGAGTGCCCGGTCAGATGGGAATGACAAATACTATTACCGTTCCATCAGTTGATGAACTCTCAAAGAAAATTATGGAAAAAGGCGGGCAGCTTATTGTTCCTAAAATGGCAATTCCCAAAATAGGATGGTTTGCACAAGGCACTGACTGAAGGAAATATCTTTGGAATTATAGAGATGAATGAAAAAGCAGGATAATACCACCTAAATTAATAATCAGAAAGATTCCAAAATCAACAATTGAGTTACAAGTTTTTAGAACATGCAACTGATGCCATAATTGAGATTACAGCAAAAGATCTCAAAGAAGCGTTTGCAGTTGCATCTGATGCAGTAATCAATCTGACACTTGATCAAGACAAAGTAGAGGAAAAAGAGAAAAAAGAATTTTCAGCACAAGGAAAAGATCTAAGATATCTTCTGTTTAATTGGATTGAAGAGATTACTTTTGTTCTAATTACTGAAGGATTTGCCATCAAGAGAATTGAATTTGGCATTGAGAAAAAAGAAGGCTATAAAATAGATGCAACAGCATACGGTGAGCCACTTGACTTTCACAAGCATAATTTCAAAGTCGAAATCAAGGCACCTACATTTTATGAAATGGAGATTAATCAGGACAAGTGCGTTTGTATGAAATTTTTGCTTGATTTGTGAAAGATTTCTTAGTAAAATAATAGAAAAAATCATACCCGTTTTCTAAGACTTGGGAACAAAGATCATTTGTTGATCCAAACATAGATCCTCAACGTTACATTGGCAGATACAACAAGAGGGTCATGTGGAGATGGTGTACCAAATTAGTTGGCAAAGATGTGAGACTGCGGTAAAAACAATAGTAAAAGAAAAACCTTGGTGGCAATTCTGGCAAGCTGTAAAAAGTTAGGTTTTAATCACAATACTTTCTCACCATGAACATGGGAAAACTAAGTAGAAATCTCAGAGTTTGCGGAGAATGCGGCATTGTATATACATCTGTTAGCATGACACAATACATTGACCAATGTCCCATGTGTAAATCAAGAAGATTTGAATCAATTCCAATTAAAACAGAAGAGGACTAGTTTTTCAACATAGATTTTTTAGTAGAACAGAGTTTGCAAACATATTGTCTGAAGACACAGAAATTGAGAAAATAAAGCAAAGAAAACTAGAAGAAATGCTCAAACAGCAAAATCAGCCTAAAATTGAGCCTGGAATTACAGATTTGAGTGACTCTAATTTTGAGCAAATAATATCAGCTGAGAATCCAACATTGGTGGATTTTTGGGCAGAATGGTGTGGCCCATGCAAAACGATGCATCCAGTATTTGAGAGTCTGTCAAAAAAATATCCAAAAATCAAATTTGCCAGAGTCAATGTGGATAACAACCAGAGCATTGCAATGAAATTTGCAGTTCAATCAATTCCAACATTTATTATGTTCAAAGCTGGATTGGTTGTAGATAAAATGATGGGGGCAGTAGGGGCTCCTGGAATTCATATGATTTGTAAAAAACATTCAGACTAGTAAGCGTAAGCTGGTTCTTTTGCGCGTTGAATCCCAACTATCTCATTTAGAACTTGTTGCTCGTCAGTACTTAGCTTATGCATGAATTTGTTGAGTAGTTGTTTTGCCTCATGTGATGGTGGAAACGTATAGTAAACATCTTCCTCAAAGATTTGTCTTCCAATTGTAACATCTCTAACAGAACAGGCAACCTCATCTCCGGTTTTAGCTGTGCTTACAGTCTTTTTATCAAGCTGAAGCTGGTGAATCTTTCCAACCTTGCGTCCCGTCTTGTTCATAAATGGGATTTTTTGTTTCAGATTCCCTACATCTACACGAATTCCAAACACTGCAGGATCATTATTTCTAAAAACCATTCCTTTTAGGAAAGTAAATTTCGAAACTGGTGTCAGTTCTGCAAATATTGCATCTTCCTCATTTGCAGAATCTTCCTCAACCCATGCATTATAGTTGTCAATTAAACTGTAGATTACTTTGTCTTCAAACACTTTGATGTGACTGTCCTCTGATTCATCTTTTGCGTCAGGTAAAACTTTGACATTAAATGCCAAAACAACCCCAAGATGTCTGTCGTTTTCTTTGATTGCTTTTGCCTCTATTACATCACGTCGGGTTACAGAACCAATGTCAGCTTTGGCAACAGGAACCCGTGAACGTCTGAGCATCTCAACTATTGCCTCAAGTGAGCCTATAGTGTCACATTTGACGATAATACCATTGGTTTCTGTATCAATAAACACAGATTTCATCTCAGACTCGATGAGTTTAGTGAATTTTTCGATCTCTTGTTCATTTGATGCAACATAAAGAGTACTTCCTGGAAGGACACCTTCAAGATCTGGCGATGCAATTTTTAATCCAGCTGCTGCATCCACTTGTGCAGCTTGTTTGAATTTGTCTCGAGGATCTCGCATCTCATCAAGTGGTTTTGGTAAAAGCAGTGCCTTTGGTTTTGTAACTATGACAGCATCTCGTTTTGCAACAACAATGCTGTTTTCTTTTTTTATTGCTCCATCAATTAGAATGATATTTGCCGTCTGACCCAAGCCGGCCTCGTTTTTTACCTCCAATACAATACCACGTGGTTCTTTTTCTTCCTGATTGAGTCTTTTTTGAAGATATTGTTGTGCCAATCCTACCAATACGCTAAGCAGTTCAGGAATTCCAACTCCAGAACGTGCTGAAATTGGCACGATTGCAATCTCAGATTTAAAGTCTTTAACACGGTAAAATGCCTCTGACTGATATCCCAAAATGGAAAGAGTTCCTACGACATCATAGATCTTTTGATCAAGATCCACCTGAATTGATGCATCCTGCTCTTTGATTGCATGTGAGATGAATGAAGATTCAGATTTTCTCCATCCAGAAATCTGATCACATTTGTTTAGTGCAACAACAAACGGAACTTTTCTGTTTTGCAAAATTTTCAAGCTTTCATTTGTTTGCGGTTGGAACCCACGATTAACATCGACTACCAAAACTGCAATGTCAGCTGCAGAGCCTCCCCTGGAACGAAGGTTTGTAAAAACTTCGTGTCCTGGAGTATCAATAACTAAAATTCCTGGAACTTTATTTTCTGATTCCTCAAGTTTCTTGTATAAGACACCACATGTTTTTTTGATTGTCTCAGTTGGCAGAAAGCTTGCACCGATATGCTGAGTAATTCCACCTGCCTCTCTTCCCTGAACACCCGTGCCGCGAATTCTGTCTAAAAGGGATGTCTTACCAGAGTCTACGTGGCCAAGAACTGCCACTATGGGCTGACGAATTTGCAAATCAGATCACTCAAACGCTACCCTCAATTCGTGATCAAAACTTTCTTGTGAATCTGATGCATGGATGATGTTTTCACTGAATCCCAATCCAAAGTCTCCTCTAATAGAACCAGGTTCTGCTTCAAATGACTTAGTTGCGCCAACCATAATTCTAGCAGTGGCAATTGCATTGTTTCCTTCAATGACTGCGGCAACTACGGGCCCTGACGTGATAAATGATGTCAGTTCACCAAAGAAAGGCTTGTCCTTGTGTATGTCATAGAATTTCTCTGCCTGTTCCTGAGTAAATGTAAACATCTTTAGTTTTAAAATTCTGAATCCTTTTCTTTCAAATCTTGAGATAACTTCACCAACTAGATTTCTAGCTACTGCATCTGGCTTTACAATGAACAGAGTATTTTCAGTCAATTCTACTTCTTTCTGATTCCGCCTTTAACGTGTTTTTTGGTCCACTTTAGTTTTCTTGGATCACGTTTTAGTGCTAGTGCATTTTTTTTGCATTTTGCTGAACAAAACCATAGAACAGTTCCATCGTTTTTTGCAAGCATTGTACCTGAACCTTTGGCAACAGGTCTATCGCAAAAATTACATGGTTTAACTAAAAGACTCACATCAATCACCTATTTGATCTTCTTTGCTTCTCTTTCTGTTTCTCTGAGCATTAGAATTTCCCCTTCCCTCACAGAACCTTTTACGTTTCTTGTAAGAATTCTTCCTTTGTCTTTTCCAGTAAGAACTTTGACTCTGACTTGAATTACCTCACCGGCAATACCGGTACGTCCAACAATTTGTATAATTTCTGACTGAATTACTTCGTCAGTTGTAGCGCTCATTGATCAGTCTTTCCACCTTTAATTTTAGCAATTGATGACACAACTTGGTCTACTATGTGCTGTGCATCGCCGGCATCCAAAATTGCCGCAGCAGCAGAAGTAATGTCGATACCCAATGAATTGCCTAATTCCTGTTTGCTTGGAACAAATGCAAACGCCGCACCTTGCTCTTCACATAGAATTGGAAGATGAGCTACAACCTCCGGCGGTTCAACATCTTCGGCGATAACTATTAGTTTACTAGTGCCACGTTCGATTGCCTTGGTTGCTTCGTTGGTTCCTTTCTTGACTTTGCCGCTAGTAGATGCTACTCGAACAGCTTCCAAGATTGGATTAACAAGATCCTCTGGCGTCTCAAATTTAACATAATATGCTTTTCCCATACTTCGTCACCCTAAGGTTCATTCTCCATTCCCTACATCCTTTCGTTTGGTTTTAAAAGTGTTATCGGGAAATGATGACGGACTTTACTTTCTTGAGATATTCAGACATCAAATCGTCTAATTTCTCTTGACTTTCAGCTTCTGCATACACTCTAATGATTGGTTCTGTCCCACTTGGTCGGATCATTACCCAATTTTTAGGATCAAATGTAATTTTGATACCATCAGTTGTATCCGAATTGGGAAACTCTTCTTTTAGTGAAGAAACCAGTTTTGAAACATTTTCAGCAGAACATAAAATCTTGTCTTTTGTAGTAAAAGAGGGAGGCAAACTGGCAATTTCATCAGATAATGGTTTTTCCGAGGTTGCCAGTAAATCAAGCATTAATGCCAGAGCCATACAACCATCTCGAACTTGGTTGTGTTTCCCGTACATGAATCCGCCATTTTCTTCAAACCCAACTAACGCATCAGTTGGAACCATCTTTCTTGATACTTCAACGCTTCCTACCTTGGTACGAATTACTTTTGAATTAAATTTATCAGCCAAGACTTCAATGTTAGAACCTGAATTCAAGCAAGTTACAATCAAAGAATCAGGATTTTTCTTTAGGATGTGCTGAGTAAGAACCAGTGCAGACTTGTCTCCAGTTAGGATGTTTCCTTTGTTGTCACAAAAAATACTTCGATCTCCATCACCATCAAATGCAATTCCTACGTCAGCACTGTTTTGTATAACAGTTTTTGAAAGTTCTGAAAGATTTTGTGGGGTCGGTTCTGAGCCACGTCCTGAAAAGTTGCCATCAATGTTTTGGTTTACAAGAAATGTTTCACAATGTAGCATTTTACAAAAATCAGGTGCAGAAACTGCCTGTGCACCATTCCCTAAATCCAAAACAACCTTGAAATTCTTTGATTCTATTAACTTAGAATCAACTTGAGATACGACTCCTTGGAGATACGTCTCAACTGATCTGTCTTCTTTACCTGCTGTGCCCCATTTTTCAGGATTTTTAATCCAATTTTTTTGCAGATAGATATCTTCAACTACTAATTCATCTTCTCGTGAAATCTCTACTCCATCTTTTGCTGCAGGTTTGATTCCATTGTATTGAGGGGGATTGTGAGATGCCGTAATCATTATTCCACCAGAATATTCCAAAGTCTTTACTGCAAATTCAAGACATGGGGTTGGAACAATTCCTGCAATGTTACAATCAATTCCAATTGAATTAAGAGCTGAACTTACAACTTTACAAATTGCAGGACTTGATTCTCTTCCATCATAACCAATCAGTATTGATCCTTTTCCAAAGTAAGTTCCAATGGCTAAAGTCATATCATGAACAAATTCTAATGTGAGGTCTTCAGGGAACACTCCACGAATTCCATTTGTTCCAAAAAATTTTCCCATAAGATTATGCAATAATAGATAAATTTGTGTTTAATGGCAGGTTCGTTGCGGGAGTCGCCCAGCCTGGTCAAAGGCGTAGGGTTTAGGACCCTATCTCTTAGGAGTTCGTGGGTTCAAATCCCATCTCCCGCATTATTTTGATTTCTGTGAATGATTAATAATGAGAAAATCTTCAACAAACAAAGTCATGAAAAAGACAGTAATTGGCATCACAGTAGTTGGAAAAGATAGAGAAGGAATAGTAGCTACATTTACAAATTTTGCATTCTCAAAAGGTGGAAACATTGAGAAAGTGAATCAAAATGTAATCAAAGGACTTTTTGGAATGTATCTAGAAGTATCCTTTTCAAAAAAAATTGACGTAAAGAAGTTTGATGCAGAATTACAGAGATTGTCTAAAAAAGAAAAAATGGATGTAAGTACACATCATGAAACAAATTCGCAAAAAAATATTGCAGTATTTGTAACAAAAGAACCGCTTTGTCTTAAAACCATTCTCAGTAATGCAAAATCACTCAAAGGAAAAATTTCAGTAATAGTGGGTACAGAAAACACACTTGCGCCACTAGCAAAGAAAGCAAAGATCCCGTTTGTTACAGTACAAGAAAAAGATCAACAAAAGGCAGAAAAGAAAATCATTGAAATATGCAAAAAATACGAGATTGACTTGATATCACTTGGAAGATACATGAGAATTCTCAGCCCCAACTTTGTTTGGAGATATCCAAACAGAATTATTAATATTCATCCGTCAATACTGCCAGCATTTCCAGGAGCACTGGCATATGCACAAGCATATGAAAGGGGAACAAAGATTGTTGGTGTTACTGCTCATTACGTTACAGAGAACTTGGATCAAGGACCTATCATATTCCAAGACTCATTCAAAGTAGATCCAAACGATACATTAGAAAAAATCAAGACAAAGGGGCAAAAATTAGAGGCAGATACTTTGCTCAAAGCAATGAAGATGCACCTAGAAAACAAGCTAGAAGTTCGCTGGAGAAAGGTTCACATAAAGTCCAAGTGAATCAAATGTCAGATCTCAAAGTCCAATTAGATCCCAGTCTCAGAAAATCAATTAAAAAGAAAAATCAGGTGGCAGTCATTCCAGTTGGCTCAACAGAACAGCACGGATCGCATTTACCCATATCAACAGACTCTGATATTGTAACTGAAGTGGCAAAAAGACTTGCCAAGAACAAAGGGTATCTGCTTCTTCCAACCCTTACCTACGGAGTCTCATTTGAACACGCACCATTTTTTAATTTGAGCATTAGAGAGTCAACCTTACGTACTGTTCTTACTGACTTGTGTTCGTCGCTTTTGGCAAATAACATCAAGACAGTTTTCATAATTAACGGACATCATGGAAATCTAAAAGCAATCAAAAGCATAGATGTGAAACTCAAAAAACTCTCAAAAAACAAACTCAGGGTATTTCCACTGTCTTACTGGCATTTTATGAAAAGAGAGTTTGATCACGCAGGATTTGTAGAAACATCACTGATGCTAGCAATTTCAAAAAATGTCAAAATGAAATTGGCAAAAAAAGGACTGATCACAGATAAAATGACAAAACAAGAAATCAAAAAACTTGTGAAACTAGCTAATCAGTCATTTCCTAAAGCCACAAAAAACGGGGTTTGGGGAGACCCAACAAAAGCCACAAAAAAAGATGGACATGTGATTTTAGCTGAAATTGTTAAAAATCTAGGAAAAAAGTGTCAAACTTGCCTTACTGTGTATGGCGCATAGTTACACCAATGAAATTTTAATATAATCCCTCAATATCAAAGCCAATAAGTGATATAATGTCCGTTGATATGGCAGTAAAAGTACTGGATGAGAGCATCGATCAAGTTGTATTGATAAAACTCAAAGGTAACAAAACAATTAGAGGTAATCTACTTGGTTTTGACCAGCACATGAACCTGCTACTCGATTCTTCAGAGGAGATTCCTGCTGAAGGCGATTCTAAAGGCCTTGGAACCATTGTAGTAAGAGGAGACAATGTAGTTATGATATCTCCTCCCCCAGCACAAAATTAGGTGATGTGAGATGGTAAAAGGTACAACTTCGATGGGTGGGTTTACAAAGAAAAAAGTTCACATCAGGTGTAGAAGATGTGGTAAAAACTCGCTTCACAAGCGTCATCATCAATGCGCAAGCTGTGGATTCCCAGAGGCCAAACGCAGAAAGTATTCCTGGATTAAATGGTATACATAGATGCAAGAGATTGTTCTTATTCTTAGTTCATTAGCCGGCGTAGCTACAGCTGCGGCTGTACGAAAAGTGCCAAGAGACAAAAAATTGCTCAGTCTCAGTGCCAGTTCAAACATTAAAAGTCAAATTAATTCTCTAAAAATTGAGAAAGACATTCTTACCAAAACAATTTCAAGACTCTACCAAGCAGATTCTGAATTCTCTAAAATTCAAAAGGACAAACTGTTACCAAAATATCAACACCAATTAGGAATTGTTTTAGCCAAACTAGAAAAACTTGAACAAGCAAGCAAGCATCCGGACTTGGGCCCGGTTGGAGATGGTTTGATTACTTTGATGGATCAAAAATTATCAAAGCTAGACGACAGACTGTATGAGATATCATCAAAGATGGCAAGTGCAAAAGTAGAATCGCCAAAGAAAGAATCAGAAGTAAAAAAACAAGAGCCAAAATACAAATCAAAACCATTTAACTTTGAGAAGCCAAAAGAATCAAAGATAGAGCCAGTCGAAATTCCTGCAACAAGATCAAGACAGTCGTTTGAATTAACCACCTTGACAAGTGTTTCAAGAAAGGAGCCAAAATTCCCACTATTTGAAGAAACAAAACCTGACATTAACAAACCAATTCCACATCCAAAGACAATTCAAACTGAAATTATTGCACCAAAACAAAAAGTTGAAGGCAAGACTGAGGTTATTCAGTCAGTAAAGCCAGAACTAGGAACAAAACCTGACATTAACAAAGAGGTTGCAAAGATTACAGAACACAAGGCATTACCAGAACCAACCACAGAAGAAAGACCAAAGGTAACAACGTTAGATGATGACTTTGGTGATGATGATAATGATGCAGATGCAGATGATTTAGATAAAATCAAAGGTAACATCATGAAAGTATTGTCCAAGCTTGATCAAGCAGAGGTAGAGTAGTTGTCCTATGATGGTGCCATCAAGGCATTATCAAATGATGCACTAAAGCATGTCAAAGATTACTCCGTAATTGGATTGGGAAGTGGAAGAGCTGCAACTGCACTTGTAAAATCGCTTGGAAAACTAATTGAAATAAAAGATTACCATGTTGTAGGAATTCCAACGTCACTACAAATTAAACAAGTTGCAGAAGAAGCAGGAATACCGCTTGTGGAGGCTGATCAAGTAGGTCATATCGATGTGGTGTTTGATGGCGCAGATCAAATTGATTCACGGAAGTTTGTTATCAAAGGCGGTGGTGGAGCTTTGTTACGAGAAAATATTTTGTTTAGTCTTGCAAAAAAAGTCATAGTTATGGCAGACAAGACAAAGTTTGTGAAAAATTTCACAAGATCTGTTCCAGTAGAAGTTCACCCATTTGCTAGAGCATCTGTAACAAATTCTATCAACAAACTGGGAGGAACAGCACAACTACGTACACTGGATAGAGGATATCCATTCTTTACAGAAAATGGGAATATAATTCTGGATTGTGATTTTGGAGCAATAAAGAGTCCCAAAGTGCTCACTCAAAAAATTAAACAAACAGCTGGAGTGTTAGAATCAGGAATATTTCTCAGAAAGCCAGATGTGATTTACAGGGCCAAAGATAACGGCAAATTCGATATTCTTTAGTCATGCTAGAAGAAAAAACAAAAAGAAAGGCTATTGGGTCCAACCCAAACCAACTAATTTTTGAATACTCGGGAATTTAACACATGCTGGATCTCCAGAGGGTTTGAAGACAAGTCCCATTGAAGACTTGCACTGAATATCTTCTGGCTCGACTCCTTCTTTGAGTTGTTTCAAAGGAGACAAACTTGCAAGATATACTTCTTCATTTCTGATGTGATGGATTGAATTCCAGACAATTCTTCGAATTCATAAATCACAGCATCGATAGAATCTGTTACGTCTGCAGGATCTGCTCTGATGTCAAAATCAGACCATGCTTGTTCATAGTATTCATTGATTCGTTCTGAATCAATCGGATCTACATCTTCAAGTGCTGAAGATTTGTTGAGATTGCCAAATGAAGGCAGAGCCATCTTGAAATTCTGCCATCTTTTCGATGATCCCATCAGCTACCGCCTCCCTGTATTCGACTTTTGAAGTTTCAAGAAGTTGGTTGATTAGTTGCATCTTAAATTCAGATTCATCACTCAACTCGTGACCTACTACAATTTCTCGTGCTTCTTGAATGATCTCTTTTGCATCATCAATTGCTAATTGAGCTTGGGCTCTAGTTACATCCGTACTTGCTTTGTCTTTTAACTCCAACAAAATTTGTCGAAGTTTTTGATCAACTTCTGGATTTGCTTCAAGATGTTCACTCATTGTTTCATACAATTCAGAAATTGGATGAGTTGCATGAACTATTGCCAATTCTGCATTATTTTCATCAAGATTCATCTCTAATGCCCAAAAATGTCCCAGCGTTTCTTCTATGGTTCCTGCAAATTCAAGTTTTTCGTTTCTTTCAGAATCTGCAAAAACCATTGGAGAAATACCTAGAACAACTATGGTTAAAATTCCCATTGTGATTTTATTCATTAGTTTTACAAATCTTGTGTGTTGTTTAAAGTATCAAATGACTCTAAAATTGTACAATATGAGGTTATTACACAAGTCTAGAAATTGCAATATGTGGAAATTATGTGGCCCAGTCATTGACATGGACGATAACCGCATTGACAAGCTTGATGCCACTGATTTTCCAGTTGGCACGTTTAATCATGCAACAAGTTATGTTGGAGAAAAAACAGGCTCTTCAAGGGTTAGTTACTATTGTAGATGTTACATTGGTTGTCAAGGGTTCTGATTTGATCTGTAAAAATCTAAAATTAAAGGAAAATACCGGTCTTAAAAATTGAATTTAAAACCAAGATCACATTTTTCATGACATTTCAGGCATTGCTGTTGAGTAGGTTTTTGCAGGGCTTGTGCAAAACACGCTTTTTTTCATTTGTTACATGTTAGACATTGAATTATAATAGCTAATTTGGTTGAGCTTAGTGTATAACTAGAAAGCAGTGCCTTTTTATGTTAAAATGTACTTTCTCAAAATGGACAGAACACAGGTATCTGGACGCTAGTTTATTCTAAATTTTTTACAACATCCTCAATTCTTCTTGGATTCAGTGCGTATTGTGTTCCGTATGATGTAGGATGTGACAGTACAAGATTCTCCTTTACAAGTTTTTTTACCTCTTTTTCTACGTCCCCTTTTAGATGCGATGGGAACCCTGTTTTCAAATTGGGTAATGAAATATGACATGCACCAATTCTATGATCTGCAAACATCTTTGCAAGAATCTTTTTTCTAGCGTCACTTTTACTCATCACTCTATTATGTAAAATATATTATATAAATAATTACATGATAAGCATTAATTATTTATATAATAGATATTGATAATAAATACATGAAAAATGAAGCCGTGACAATGGATTTTGAGGTTAGAGAAAAGGCAATTGAGCTGGGTCCATTAGAGTATGTGTTTCCTGGAAGCACATCTAAGATTTTGGATTTCTTATGCGTGTTCAAAGAATATGATTATTCAATTACAGATATTGCAAAAAATTCTGGTTTGTCATTTAAGACTACATTTGATGAGATAAAAAGACTGGAAAAACAAGAAATTGTAATAATCTCTCGTACAGTTGGCAAGTCAAAAATGTACAAACTGAACTTTGATTCTGCACAGGCAGAATCTATTGAAAAACTGGCATTTGATATAGCAAAAAAGAGAATAACGCATTGAATTATAATATTTGATATTTTTAAACTCAAAAAATAACTTCTTGCCTTTTTTACTGTCCTCCAATTTAATTCGCAGATAGCAGTACCTTGACCCTTGCGTTTCTTGGAGTCTGATTCAACTATGTTTAATGTCTTATGATCAGAATCCATAATTTTTTTGATATCATTTTCTGTATAATCTCCACCCATCAACTCAGTTTTCATAAGTGGTGCATCTTCACTTAATTTTACACAAGTTGTTGTTATAATCTGTGAGCGTCCATGAGATTTGTCTTCATAAAGCTTCTAAATCCTTGTTTTTGAAGTCAGCTACAGAGCGTGCCGTCCCTCAGATATCAGTCTGGGACGGATCTAACACCCTTCCAATGAACAGGATGATGCCACAGGATAAGGCGAGTCTGCAAACACGCGAAAAGGATCCCAAGGGTTTTACAGACATCTTGGCTTTGAGCAACACTTGCTCTACTTTATGAAGACAGTTACAGTGCAACACGGCTAGCAGTATGGCCTATGTGACTTGGGTTTTTTTTCTGGTACTGCCGGCCCTATGGTTCTGCCTGCATCTCTGGCATTGAAGAGCTGCCAATCACCATCCATTGGTCGTCACGTATGGTCCATACGGCATAGTCTGAGGAGTCCAGATCCCCCGCTGCATTGAGCTTGGTGGAGCCCACTGCGCCGGTATGGTTCTCGGCCACCGGTATCATGTTTGTCTTGATTGCGTCCGTATCGGTGCTCTGCGCTGCCTCCATTGCAAGGCCGGCAAGCCACACGGCGTCATATGTGCAGTAGGCATAGACAGTTGGAATCCTGCCAAGCTCCGACTTTATCAGTTCTGTCACCCTGTCGGTTTTGGGGTTCTCCGACGCTACAAACTGCAAGGTGGTAAAGTCCGTCGCATACGCAAACTCCAGTCCTATGGAGTCGTCGACCAAGCTCTGTACGTTGGTACTGCCATCAGAGCCAAACCACCTCACGTCGTCCAGTACCTCATGCGAGGAGGCTGACTGCATAAACTGCAACACCTCGGCAAACGCAATCAGCAACACTCCCACCCTGTCTTCACCGTACTTGTCTACGTACTTCTGAACCTGGTTTGCCAGAAGTGAGGTCGATGCCGAAAACTCGGGGGCCTCCGGATTGTACCGTATGCCATCGTCTACTATGCCGCCTGCTTCCGAGAACGACATTGCAGTGGACTCTTTGAGGCCGTCGCCCCAGGTGTCTCCCCTCCAGACGGGTACGAGCACGTCAATCCCACGGGACGCCATCAAGCTGGCAATTGCCGGGCCCTGGTTGTCGTCGTCGGGAACGGTTCTGAATACGTTGTCGTCAGGTATTGCAAGCGACGGGGCTGTGCTGCCGTAGCTGATCATCATCATGTTGTTTGCGGCTGTGTATCCCATGAGGTTCCTGAGGTTGGCGCTTGTTGACGGGCCTATCACCATCTTTGCCCCCTTGGCATGCATGGCAGTGACCTTATCCAGTGCGATGACCGGGTTTGTCTGCGAATCCTCCACTATTCCGTTGATGCTCCACGCGCTACCCTTTCCCTCTAGGTACTCGTTAAAGTCGTCCACTGCAAGCTGCGCGGCTATCCTGTCCTCCTCTCCTTGGCTGGCAAGATCGCCAGTCAGTGGGAAGAGTAGTCCAATGTTTACGGTACCTTCCAGGCTGGCCGATGCCGGCATGACGGGTTCTGATTCTGTCACAACAGATTCGGGTTCTGTCATGACGGGTTCTAGTTCCGTGGACATGGAAATGGCAACAAATATGCCAACTGCCACTGCGATTATTGGTATGGCGATAAGTATCTTATTCACACTGTGACACAGTACTTCATTTATAAAAATGATGATCCACTCTCTTTGAACCGCTTTTTGCAATAATTTATGCACCTTTTCCTGCATATTGACAATTGAGATAGAAAATGAATTAGATGATGACGATGGCAAGTAGCCACACATTCTTTTTTCCTTCCCAAGTTCTATTTTTTACCAAATTTTCCCAATAATGGAACAAAAACATAGTTTGATTCATTTTTAATTTCAACAATTCCGTCAGATGTCTTTTTTAGCATGACCAGAGATTGAGAAGAACCTCCTACAGGTGCAATTATGAGTCCATTTTCATCTAGTTGTTCAAGTAATGGTAAAGGAATTTCCGTACATGCTGCGGTGACTATGATTCTGTCGTAAGGGGATTGTTCAGTATAACCCAAACTGCCGTCACCTAAAATCAAATGAACATTATCAATTCCTAGCTTTTTCAAATTTTCTTTTGCAAAACTTACCAACTCTGGATGTCTTTCAACAGAATAAACAGTTCCGCTTCCCACCAAGTAAGATAAAATTCCAGTCTGCCAACCAGAACCGGTGCCAATCTCAAGAACTTTTTGCCTTTCTTTGATGTCTAACCATTCAGTCATTCTTGATACAACTCCCGGTTGCGAAATAGTTTGATCTTTCAGTATTGATAGTGGTTCGTTGTCATACGCTCTGTCTAATTCGATTGATTCAACAAACTCGTGTCTAGGAATGCTTCTAAATGCTAACTCAACTTTCTCATCAGTAAGAAATCCTGAATCTTTTAAGAAACGAATTAATCCATTTAATGCCATCTTGTAGTTTTTTTCAATTTTAATTGGTTTCAACTAATGTGGATGGAATTTTTTGCCATTTAAAGTGCATCAGTTATTTTGAAAACAAGCTAATTTTTCGCTCAACTAGTTTGCCATGACCAAGTTTTCCAATTACTTCAAAATCATCGGCGACCATTTCACCTCGAACTATTGTCTTGACAGGCCAACCCCTGAGATTTCTTCCCTCATAGACAATATAATCAGAAAATCCTCCAAACAGATCAGATGTTGCCTTTTTTTCTTTTTTCAAGTCTATCATAGTAATGTCTGCATCAGAATTTTTCTCCAGGGTTCCTTTTTGTGGATACATTCCAAATATTTGAGCAGCATTACTGCTGGTAAATTTCACAAACTGTTCTAGCGTTATTTTATTTTGATTCACGCCATCATTGAGCAATATTGGAATCGCAGTCCCAATTCCCGGAAATCCTGCAAGTGCTCCCCAGACATCCTCACCGCCTAGCTTGAGTTTGAGTTGATTTGCAACATGATCCGTACCAACAGTATCGATTTGATCTGAAGAAAGTGCATTCCAAACTGCCTGTCTGTCATTTTCAGTTCTTATTGGAGGCATGACTTTTGCAAGATAGCCTTCCTGTTTCTCATAAGACAGTGCAAGATAGTGAGGACACGTTTCTACAAAAATTTTTGTCCCAAGTTTCTTCTCCTCTTCAATTTGAGCTAGTGCACGAGCAGAACCAATATGAACAAAGTAAATTACACAATCATAATCTCGTCCAAACTTTGAAACCGTCTTAATTGCTTTTGTCTCAAATTCAGGTGAACGACTTTCAGACCAAGCAGACAACCCATCTTGTTTTTTTTCTTTAGCAGTCTTGATTCCACATCCACAGGATTCATAGTCTTCTGCATGGACAAGCACTGGACAGCCAAGATCAGCTGCAGTCTTTACAGTTTGTTCAACTATTTCATCAGTAACATCAACTTGAGATGCAACAAGTTGGGAAGAATTTGGTGGCATATCCATGTACACATGACCAACTTCACCACCAAGATTCATGTAAATTTTAAAAGATGTGATTCCTTTTTCAACACAAAAATCCATCTCATTGATTTGTTGTGGAGTAAAAATAGAAGCATGGATTGCATAATCGACATAGTGGTTCTGTGATGCCGCATCAAGCTGAGATTGCAGCGAACTAGAGAATGGATCTTCTAGTCTAAGCATTCTCATCATGGTTGTTATTCCGCCAATAGCTGCCGCATGAGATTCAGTTTTTGCAGCATCATTGATTGGAGAATATACGCCATAGTGAACATGAGTGTCAATTGGACCAGGGACAGAGATCAGTCCATTACCATTAATTTTGCGGTCACATGCAGGAACATCATTTGTAAATCCGACTATTTTTCCCTCATCAATTAGAATATTCTTGTCTACCATTCCTTGAGCAAGTATAATGTGAGAATCAGTAATTACGGTATCACAAGTCATCTGAAAATTTTATGTCTAGCAGTCTATTATTCTTTGAGAATTTCATGTTATCCCTATATAGAATATGGGCACGAAATAGAATTCTATTTCTTATGTAGAAAATAACGGTTGGATTTTAGTAGAAAAAATTTTATGAATTTCAATGACTAGAAAAAACATTCTATTGACGACAACATCGAGTCTAATTGCAGTATTCTCTGTAGCATTTATTCCAAACCTTGCATTTGCTGAAGAGGAAAAAACAGGCTACAAAATGGCAGATGATGATACTCATGCCATATTTACATTTACATTCAAAGACGGCATATAATTTCATGAATTTCCTGTATTCAATATGGTTGATGATTACATAACAAACTTTGACTCTCCAAGTTTTCTGTTGAAGGAATGATTGGAGAATGACATCATCTATACAAGAATTAGATGAAGCTTTCAAGTACAAAGCAAATCCAAGTGTAGTATGTTGAAATTATGTCGCCTAGTCATCAGTGTCACCTCCATCCATCTCGGGTTGCCTTTCCTGATCGCATCGTAGCCTTTTTGCTGTAAAACGCACCAAACGGCTTTTCGTATAGGTCTATATCAAGTGAGAAATGAAGTCTTTTCTCGTTGTAGAGTTTGACGTACTCTGAGAGGCTTTCAAAATGGTATGTCTCCTGCTGCAGTAGACCTGTTTTTTGCGCACTGTCTTAGTATCTTATTTGATCAGCTGTTAGTCTTTTTACCATTATTTTTTTTTTGGATCGGTAGAGCCAAGTATTCCTTTACAGTACATCGAATCTTAGGGCAACCTAATTGTTGTACAATAGACTGAATGGTTCCCAGCTATAGATTTTTGTGAGACTCCTGGAGAAAATGAATAAAAAAGCATGCAAAGAAGGAATGCAAGGGCCGGTGGTTTAGGGGTATAATGCCTCGTTCGCAACGAGGATGTCGAGGGTTCGACTCCCTCCCGGTCCACTTTTCCAGAAACCATTATACATAAACAAAAATTACTATCGCCATGGAAGTTTTTGACGGCAAAAAGGCTGCGCAAGAATACATGTCAAAACATACTCTGGCGTTCTCAACTCCAGAACTAACTTTAATGAGATTTGCATTTTGGCTAGGTGATTCTGTTCCAGATCCAAATAATGATGGAAAGGGAATTCCAAGGATGATGACCTTTTTGACAGAGCAAGACTTTGAACCAGTGTTAATTGATGATGATAAATATGAACCATCTGGTGCAGTTAGAAGCTCTGCAAATGTTGGAAATGCATACAATGAAGTAAAGGCAGATGGAAAGTTTTGCTCAGAATGCGGGACTAGTCTTTCTACAACTGCAAAATTCTGTCCTGAATGCGGTACAACACAAGAATAAGAAAGTAGTTTTTTAGTTTTATGCTTTAGTTCCACACTTTGTGCAAAACTTTGCATTTGGTCTTAGTTCTGCACCACATGAAGAACACCCATTTCCACTTGGTTGTGTAACAGTTCTTCTTGGCATCAAAGCTGGATCTGGTGATGGTAAAGTTCCAACATCATCAAATGCTTCTTGTGCAGAAACAATTCCTGGCGGACCTGCTCCACCAACTGGATTTTCTGCAGTTCCGGATCTTGGCGGCATTCCACCGGGCATACCTCCTGCCATCATTCCAGGATTTCCCATACCTGGCATTAAACCAGGAGATTGTGTGTTGCCAGTTCCAGTACCTAATGATTTTCTCATTTCAAAGATTACTTTGATTGCTAAAAATTCTAGTGCAGAATATGCAACAGTATAATCACCTAATTTTTGAAAGAACTCTTTGTCACTTAGCTGGCCCTTCTTGTACATGTTGTTAGTATCTAGAAATGATTCATAGTATCCTTGAGATTCATCAAACAAGCTTTGTAGTTTGTCAAATAACATGTTTAATGTATCTACTTCACCAAATGACATGGTCTATCTTTATTTTTGGAATATTAATTACTTTAGGATAGGTTGAGCTAATTTTGTCTGTGATTTTGAAAACATTCGTTACAATAGACAGGTCTGTCTTCTTTTGGCTTGAATGGAATCTGACAATCGTTTCCACAATCGCCACATTTTGCATCAAACATTTCTCGTGGTCTGTCATTTCTTCTGCTAAATCTTGAGTCTGTGTCATTTCTACGGTAACCTCCAGAGCGTCCGCCAAATCTACCACCACTTCTTGGTGCTGGTTTGTGATTTTGAAAACATTCGTTACAATAGACAGGTCTGTCTTCTTTTGGCTTGAATGGAATTTGACAATCGTTTCCACAATCGCCACATTTTGCATCAAACATCTCTCTTTCTCGCTCAAATGACATATCTATCTAAAATTGGTGAATTTGTGCTGTAATTAAACCATTGGAACAGTTGTTTTAAGAAAACAAAAAGAAGAAAAACGTATTTTTGGAATCTATGCTAGTGCTCTATCAATCATACTCTTGTATGATTCTTTAGAAGCGGCACCTACTTGTTGGCTAACTATTTCACCTTTGTTAAGAATTATCAAGGTTGGGATACTAAAGACATTATATTTCGATGCCAGTTCATTTGCCTCATCGACATTAACCTTGACAAATTTTACTTTGCCATCATAGTCATTTGCCAGTTCTTCAACTACTGGACTTACCATTCTACATGGACCACACCATTCGGCCCAAAAGTCTACAAATACAGGAATGTCAGAGTTTATCACATCGACTTCCCAAGACCTTGCATCTGAAACTTGTGTAATTCCCATTGTACTACTGTTTTGTTGACCGTACCTAAAAACGTTCACCAGAATTATCGCCATATTTTTTGTGGTAAGATCAATTTTTGATATATACTTAAATGACGTTTTGATAAAACTCAGATATGAGTTCAGAGTTTAGACTTAAAAAATTAAGAGGTTCTGGCGGTTATGTTATGGCTAATGTTTCTGATGAACAACAAATGAAAGGCAATCTAGGCGGTCCTGATCTATTTTTGGCACCAATTGGCAGATTAGATACAGAAAAAATCTCCAAACACTTTTGCAATACATGTGAAAAAGAATTTGAAGGTCCTCCAAAATTAGATTTTGAGAATCCTAATGAAGAAGTTGCAGAAAACCTAATTCTTGCAGAAAGAGGGCAATACATGTGCAATTCATGTAATTCTACAATTGCAGAGTACAGGGAATTCAAAAAGCAAGATGAGGCAGGAGAAATTGGAAATGCCAGACCAGAGCAACCAGCAGTTGAAAACACGCCACAGCAAGTTGTAGAACCTGCAACACAAACTACTCAGGAAGCAGTTACACAACCAGATCCTGCAACATCGGTGAATTCAATTGAAGGAAGAATTGTAATTGATGAAAACGCCAACAGAGTTGGAGTTGCAAAACAAGTGGGGGTTGATTCCACACAATCAATGGTTTTAGTCATCACTAAAAATGACGGAACAGAAGGTAGTATTCCATGGAGTAACATCAAAAAAGTTGGAGAAATGATTCTCTTGGGAACTCCAGATGATGCTAGTCAACTAGGTAAATGTTCTAATTGTGGATTTGGAAATAAAGATGGTTCTAAATTCTGCGAAGAGTGTGGAACTAAGCTCTAATAGCTAACAAATTTAATCAATGAATATAGGCAATGATGTAATTGGCAAAAAGATCTATCTCAAAGGGAGTCATTAAAGACATCATTATAGTTGGAATAGGAGTTTTAGTAATTTGGTTGGGTCTACAAGTAGCATTTGGAACACAGAATCCATTTTATGTAGTCGCAAGTGGAAGTATGATTCCGGTTTTAGAGATTTATGATGTAATAATTGTTCAAGGACACGAGCCTTTTGAAAATATTGACGTTGGGGATATTGTTGTATTTAATCGACCTTCAGATCATGACAGGGTAATAGTGCACAGAGTAGTTTCGATAATTAATGATGAACCAAAAGAGATTAGAACAAAAGGAGATGCAAACTCAGCATCAATTCCTGGAACTGACTTTCCAATTACTGAAGAAGAGTACATAGGAAAAGTAGCTTACACATTACCCCAAGTAGGGTATGTCACACAATTAATAAAACCACCAATAAACTATATCATAATTGCAATTGTCATAGGAGTTATGATTGTAAAGCAGATGTCAAAGAGGAAAAAAGGAAAACAATTCACATTATCAAATCTATTAGAGACAGATAAAGAAGATTCTGATAAACTACCAGATGTTGACAAGATAGAAAAAGATTCAGAATATTCTGAGCACATAGATAAATCTGAAGTTGTCGAAGAGGAAAAATCAGACTTGGATGAAGCAGAAAAATCAGACTTGGATGAAGCAGAAAAATCAGACTTGGATGAAGCAGAAAAATCAGACTTGGATGAAGCAGAAAAATCAGACTTGGATACATCTGAGAAAGAAAAGAAAGAATAATTCCGCTAAAATTCAGGCAAACAGGTTCACATTATGCATAGATGAAGGCATTAGATCGTCCTGTTTGCTTGGTGATACAATTACGTCAAATTTACTAAAAAGGGATCCTGAGAAATCGTCAGTTTCAAGAGTAGAATCATTTATGAATGTGTAGTTTTACGAAAAGAAAAAAAGAACCAGGCGTTTTGAACTATCTCTACATGGTCCAGTGTTGTACCACCGGTCAAATCACATTCAGGAGCAAATGACTCCCTCTCAGTAATCTTTCTGTCTCCATTTCCGTTGTTCTCAGTAGAAAGTTCGAGTTTGATCCAATCCATTAAAAATGGATTACTAGTTAGATTCAGATTATAAAACAGAATCTTTTGTTTTGAACACTCGTTTAAAATAGTCAGAAGGTTCTGATGGGTCTTCAATATCATTTGTAATGCCAGCTAGTTTTTTTGCCAAATTCTTTTTGTAGCCTACTTGCATCTGCCTTTGAATCTGGATTCTTTGGGCTTGTGGAGAACCTGCACCATGCATAGATTCTGTAAGATAACCAACTGCGTTTCTACCAAGCGTCATGTTTTCAATTAGTCTCAATACTCGCATTCTGTTTTCAACATCGACACCCTTTCTTCCTTTAAGGAATTTTTTGAGTAATGGACCAGCTTCTGGATGTCTAAAGTCTTTTTCAGATGGAAGAGTTACTACCAATCCGCCCGCGATGTCTTGCGCAAGTCTGGCAATCTCATATGGCAACCGAGTAACATTATGTTTACAAACTTGTGCAAGCATATCTTCGTTCAAATACACGCCAGATTTCATTTTATGTCCTTGGTGTGAAGATGCAATTCCTGCAGCAAATATTGTTTCATTAAGATGAGTCATCTCGATAATTTTGTCTTTGATGTGAGATACTTTGGGTACTCCATTATAGTCAGCAATTGTTGCAGCAGCTCCAATTAGAACATCACCAAGTCCTGTTTTGCACACATAGCTACGTCTGTGATAACAAGTGAATCTCTCTATAAGCATGGATGCGAATTCATATTCTCCATGCATGAAAACTTTGTCCCATGGAATAAACACCCTGTCTAAAACCATCAAGGCTTCTTGCCCACCATACTTTGCATTACCAGCATCAATGTCACCTTCTTCCATGCTTCTAGTGTCACATGATTGTCTACCATAGATGTAAGTCACTCCTTTTGCATCTGCTGGAATGGCACCAACAACTGCCCAATCTTTGTCATTTTCAGTCAGTCTGACTGTCGGCATTAAGATTATCCAGTGTGAGTTGATACATCCGGTTTGGTGCGCTTTAGCACCAGACACATAGATTCCTTTTTCGTCTTCTTCTACTATTCTTGTAAATAAATCGGGATCGTCTTGTTCTGCTGGTCCTTTGCTTCTATCGCCTTTAGGATCAGTCATTGCACCACCAATTACAAGATTTTCTTGCTGCACCATCTTTACAAATTCTAAGAATCGCTTATGATAGTCAGTTCCGTGTTTTTCATCCATTTCAAAAGTTGTAGAATGCAAAGAATTCAGCGCATCCATACCAACACATCTTTGAAAACATGTTCCAGTGTTCTGTCCTAGTGTTCTTTGCATTTTATTTTGTAAAACTAAATCTTCTGCACTTTCTGCAATATGTAAAAATCGATTAACTCTCAATCCTGTAATTGATGAATCAGCTGATGCAAGTGCCTCTTCGCGCACTGCCAAGTCATAAGTTTCTGCAACTGCATTAATTGACGGTTTAATCATCGGATGATCGACTGGTTCCTTTACTAATTCTCCAAATAGGTAAATTTTGAGATCTCTGTCTCTGAGACTTTCAATGTAGTCATCGCCTGTTCTAATTGTCTTTAAGACATTAGCCATGTACAATAATCATTTTCATGTTGTATAAATATTCTAAATAGGCACAGCTAAGTTTAGGAATAAATTGCGATCAAAGACCTATACGAACATCTAGAATGCGACAACCTTTTCCTTTTTCCATTACTAAAACAGGATTCATATCCAGTTCTTTGATTTCTCCAAAGTCAGACACCAGTTGAGATAATCTCTGAATACATTCAGAGAGTTTTGTAGTATCAGAGGGTTTTTCGCCTCTTACACCTTGAAGCAGTTTTTGTGTTTTAATTGAGGCAATCATATCATCGGCCTCTCTATCAGTCACTGGAGCGAGTTTGAATGTAACATCCTTAAGAACTTCTACATAAATTCCACCCATTCCAAGCATGATTACTGAACCAAATCCCGGCTCAAGTTTTGAACCAATGATTAATTCTTTGCCGCCTTTTACCATCTCTACAATCAAGACGCCTTTGATCTCGGCTTTTTTGTTGTATTTTTTGGCATTTCTGATAATTGTTTTGAATGCAGTTTTAATTTCAGAATCATTTGTCAAATTTACTTTGACGCCACCTGCATCTGATTTGTGAATTATTTGAGGCGATACAATCTTCATTACGACTGGATAACCAATATTTTTTGCAATTTTCACTGCTTCTGCCTCATTTTTTGCAAGGGCACTTGAAGGAAGCGGTAAGCCATATGCTTTAAGAACTTCTTGTCCCTCTTCTTCTAAAAGATTTGGTCTTTTCTCTTTTTTTGCCTTGTCAAAGATTTGTTTTGCTTTTGTTTTATTTACTTTGAATTTAGCAATTTTTCCAGTTGGAGCTTTGATCCAATTAGAAAATCTAATCATTGCTGCCAGAGTTCTAATTGCACCTTCTGCATATGTATAATATGGAACGTTTCCATCAGCTAAAATTTCTCTATTAGTTATTCCTTCATCTAATCCCATCAAACTTGCAAGCATTGTCTTTTTGTATTTCTTTGACATCTCAACAATAACCTCTGCTAGTTTATCATAATCTAGAGTTCCTGAAGGAGTACACATTGAGATAACAGAACCAACTTTTGGATGTTTGAGTACACGATCTAAAACATTATGAAATCGACTAAAATCAGCATCACCTACAATATCAACAGGGTTTCTAGAGCTTCCCCAAGGCGGAATTACCTCATCAATCTTTTTTCTAACACTTGTAATGTCTGCCATCTTGATTTTGGCTTTAGCACAAGCATCAGTTGAGATAATGGCAGGGCCGCCTGCATTTGAAACAATTACGAGATCACCACCTGATGGAAGTGGTTGCTTAGAAAATGCCGTTGCATAATCAAAGAGTTCTTCCATGGTATCAACTCTAATTGCACCTGACTGCTTTAGTAAGGCATCATAGATTTCATCTGAACCCATTAAAGCTCCCGTATGTGACATTGCAGCTTTTGCACCTTCAGGACTTCGTCCGGATTTTAGAACAAGAACAGGTTTTTTGAGTTTTTTAGTAATGTTTTTACAAACTTTGAGAAACTCTTGGCCATCACCCATGTCTTCAAGATACATTACAATAACTTCGGTTTGCTTATGGTTTGCAAGAATTTTTAGAACATCAACTTCGCTCATTGCAGCTTTGTTTCCAAGACTCACTACCGCTGAGAAACCTATTCCTTGAGCACTAGCATCTTCAACTAACGCAGCACATATGGCGCCGCTCTGGGATACGAGTGCAATTTTTCCAGATTTTGGTGTAATTTTTAAAAATGTAGAATTCATCATTGTCTTTGGATCAAGGTTCATGACGCCAAGACAGTTTGGTCCAATTACTTGTATTTTGTATTTTTTAGCTATGTCCCTAAGTTCTTGTTCACGTTTTGCACCTTCCTCATCTACCTCTTTAAAACCAGCAGTAATGATAATGACGCCTTTGATTTTTTTCTTGCCACATTCTTCTAATACTGATGCAACCAATGTATTTTTGATAACAATAACTGCAAGATCTATTGGTTTTGGGACATCTAAAACACTCTTGTATGCTTTTTTGTAAAAGACAGTATCCCTTGATGGACTAATTGGATAAACAGTTCCCTTGAAACCATTCATAATATTTGATGTGATGGTAGCACCAACACTTCCTATCTTATTGGATGCACCAATAACTGCAATTGATTTTGGGGATAAAACGACAGATTCTGTCATGTAAGTTGAATCTAAGGATTTTGTATAATAAAGTTATTCATAGAAATTTCTGATCTCGAATTTTAGCTTCCCAGCATTTTTCCTGCTAAATTTTCATTTCTAGGAATCCATACAATTGAAAGACTAGAGAATTTTCCCATAATGCTCCAATCTTCTCGTGCCAGACTCCGAAGTTGTTCATTATTGATTGCAAATTCATGATTTAGCTGGTTGACAGTATTTTTGGAATCACTGTAGATTGTAATCTCTTCTTTTGAATTGGCATGCTTGTTTAATGCAGAAATTATTGCCAAGTATTCTGCTTGATTGTTGGTTATGTCTGGCTTTTTCTCATAAAATGACTCTCCTGTCTCTTTTACAAAGAATCCGTAACCACTGTTATCCCCTCCAGAACCATCGACATAAACACTAATTCCCATCTTTATACAACCTGGTTATCTTTACACTTAGATTTAGTATTATCATGTAAATAACTGTGGACATAGCCTGTGATGCGACTGATGCTAGGTATGGATCATAGTTGATTGTTAGAAAATAGTACTGCAAACCCCATCTAACGACGGTATAAACAATCTCAGCAACTCCAAGCGAAGTAATTAATTTTTTTAGATCATGTTTTAGTTTTTGAGTGTCAGTGCCCCCTGATTCTGTACGATATTTTTTTCTATTGTCAAGATAAAATAAGAAACTAAAGACTAAAAAATAAACAACATAATCTGCAATTGTAGTGTAAGTTGTATTTAGATAATCTGCTTGTTCAGAAAGCAGCTGAGCAATTATTGCGGAAATAATAATTGATGCTGCAAGTGCAATTAGGACATTTTTGTTTAATTTGAAATATTCATGTAACACAGTTTTGATTATTTTTTGTTACAATTAAACTAAGATTAATCCAAAGTGATCTTTAGGAATATTATTAATCCTGCAAGTTCTGCAATTCCCACTCCTAACATGTATGGGAATATATCGTGAGAGAAGATCTCTTCCATTGAAAAGTAAGCCATAGCACCAATTATGTTATGTAAAAACAACATTCCTGCAACAACAATCATACCTAATGGAAGCTGTGCTCTAGTCTTGCCATACATTTTTCCAAATATACAGATGAGAATTCCAAGTACGCCCATGTTTGCAATTGAAACAATAGATAAGACTAGTGATGTAGACTCCATTTAGTCAAAAACACATCTTGAGCGTTTATTTACTTTTATCCAACTTTCCTTCAATTTCTTCACATGTCTCCATATTAACTTCAAGAAAGGTAGAGATGAAATAGGCTACGCCATATTTCCTCCCAACTTTAGTTATCATGTTATTTTTTTCAAGCACTCTAATGTGGTGCTGAATAGCCTTGTAATCTAATCCCAATTCATTTGCTAGTTGATTAGTATTAAGTGGGTTTTCCTTTAATTTTGAGATAATTTTTAGTCGATTCAAGCCTCCTCGTGAACCTGCAAACACAAACCAAAGCAGCCTCTTTGCATCAGGATCATTTGCCATGAGTAATGAAAATTTCTCCAGTATACCACTAAAAAGTATTTTGAGATTAAATCAAAATAGAAAGTATAAAAAACATAGCCAGACAAATTTCTTTGAAGTAAGATATGATGTTAAACTATGATGCACCATTGTATAGACCACCTTCAGAAGCAAGATCGCTGATCTTCCAAGTAACGCTAGGCTGTTCATTTAACGAGTGTTCTTTTTGTGATATGTATAGATCAAAAGAATATTCTGAGAGATCATGGGATGATATAAAAGCAGAAATTGACATGATGGCAAACTATTTGCCTGACACTAGAAGAATATTTCTTGCAGATGGGGATGCATTAAATCTTGACTCAGAATACATTATAAAAATTGTAAAATACATTAAAGCAAAATTTGCAAAGCTTGAAAGAATTTCTTGTTACGCAATGCCTATGAATATTCTACAAAAAACACCAGAGGAATTAAAGAAAATGAATGAAGCTGGACTGGATATGTTTTACTTGGGAATTGAAAGTGGATCAGACATTGTTCTAAAAAAAGTAACAAAGGGAGCCATTGCAAAAACAATTATCAAATCAGTCAACAAAGCAAAGGAAGCAGGTTACATCATGTCATGTATGGTAATTTTGGGACTTGGTGGCAGAACATATTCTAAAGATCACATAAAAGGAACTGCCAAAGTGATCAGTGCATGTTCGCCACAATATGTGGGTGCTTTGACTCTCTATTTGGAGAACGGAATAAAACAAGAATTTCTTGATAAATATGAAGGAGAGTTCACTAGAATTAATGATGATGAATCATTAGACGAACTTGACGGCTTGATTAGTCAAATAGAAACCAAAGACAAGATTGTGTTTAGGGCAAATCATGGTTCAAACGCATACACAATCAAAGGTACATTCCCACAAGACAAGCAAGAGATGTTAGATAAAGTAGAATGGATGAAACAGCATCCAGAAATCATGCGCCCTCAAGGACTAAGGGGATTCTAAATCAAAGTGTTTTGATTCAAATACACCACTTTGAAGATTTTAACTGAATAATCCCCTTCAAAGATTTTGGTTGTGTGTGTATTATCAGAGCTTAATACTCTGAATCTATACTCATAGGCACCATCTGAATCTATACTAGCCTGTGCAAAGTGAACTGCATCATTATTTTTGAAAATTTGAATAATTACTGGATAGCCCTCAACATGGTTTGTAACATTTCCTTCAACAAATCCCCATGGCAACATGTTTGTTTGAGGTGCACTAAAGAGAAGAGTTGATTTTTCAAGTCCTATCATTGCATTTATTGGAATGATTTCAGTTTGTGATTCATGAGCGTGATCACCAATAATAGCTTGACCAAGATGAGGATGAGCAAATGCAGAGTCTAAAGAAAATGACAAAAGAACTGCCAAGGTAAAAATGCTTGAAAATAAAATAAACTTGTTCATGTCAAAATATAATTCAAGAGCAATTTAAGAATTTGCCCATTAAACAGCTAAGCGAAGTGTGTCCCAAGCCTGAGATCATGTAGGCGGTTTGGACTGGCGTATGGGAAGCGATTCCAGCTGCACCTTAAACGTCAGCATGGTCATGGCTCTGCCTTTCAGTGCCATCAGAAAGCATTGCCCTGACAATCACCCATTCATTGTACAATACCCGAGAATGGCAAAAGCACAGCATCTGCGATTCCATGTCTGTGATTCGTGTCTTGGCCCTGCACTCCTCGATTTTGCCGTACTCATCTTTATCCCCCATCTTTTGGCATAGACCTCGATCCTGACTGCGGGATGATTTGTTGCAAACCCGATGTATACCTCCTTCTGGGTCATCAGAGTCTTTGGCCTTTTTCCTGTCAGTTATTATCATGGAATATTCAGCAGCAGAACCCAGGTTGTTTTCAATTACGTTCCCTGAGATCTTTCCTCTTTTCCCCTGTGCAAACTCTCGCAGGCGGCCACCACGTTGTACGTGTTCCTGCACGGCATCAGAAACTTTACGTTGTTTTCCTGCAGCCTGCTTATCGCATCAACTGAGAAGAACTCACGGTCAAGCAACGCCAGGTGTATCCTGATGCCCCCATCCCTGCCATGGTTTTGAGGACGGCATCCACGTAATCAGGCACGGATTCGAGCATCTTCAGGTATGATGCGGCAAGAACGATACGCATCTTGTCATTTACGCACTGGACTCATGTAACGCTCAAGTATTTGGTTCCGTTCTTGTATTTGGAACGTGTCAGCTCCGCCCCCGGTACCCTGTCATAGCGCGGTATGAGGTGCATATCGATTGCCATGTCCAGTCCTTTTTTTGGAAACCTGCCCAGTCTTTTGAGGGTTTCAAGATGCCTTGCTATCTGGCCCTCAAGCGCGTGCTGGATTGCATCCTGCTCATCCCTTGATTGCAGATGCAATCCACCTGTCAGACGGTGTGTTGCAGCGTTTGTGCCTTCGCCTTTGCGCATCTGCTACAGAAGAATCATGGTGGCAGCCTTTAGCATGCCGCGGTTCAGATCATCTGGTCCAAACGTTGCGTTGTACCTGTCTGATGTGTTGGCGCATGCAAGCATGTTTTTGGCGCCGTCTGCAACGTCTTCATATATGCGTGGATTGTTTAGCAGTTCGCGGCCCTGTCTGGTTTTTTGTGTGAACAACAGAAATCATGGGGTCGTACCCTCATTGATCTGCTTGCATTTTGTAGCCGATTTGGCCCGAATTAGAGCAGGTTTCGCTTAGCTGATTAAAGATTATCAATTATCGGTTTAAGATTTTCTGGCAGTTCTGGTAATTCAGTATGACTTTCATTGTTTTGAAGAATTTCCGGACCTATACGCCTAACTCGTTGAGTTCCAATAAGAGTATCAATGTTTCTTTGAATATCCTTTTCTGATAAAATGGCCTTTAATTTTGTAACAACAGCTTCTTCATTTTCATATTTTTTGATCCCATATTGAACAAGAATAGTTTTTTCATCCGAAGAAAATTCTGTCATAGTTGCATCAAAAGTCTCAGGCTAATAATTGTTGATTAATGAACAATAATTAAAATATGATGAATGACAAATTAGTTCCACTTGGAAAGCAAATTACAAATAATTTCAAATGTGTTGACTATGAAAAGATACGCTACAATTACGGTAATTAGTGGAGTGGGGTTGGGAATAATTTATTATTTTTTGACAATGTCATTACTGCCTACTCATTTTGATGTTGCAATAGAGAATTTTCCTTCTTACATTGCTACGTCAATTGGGTTAACAGTAGTAATTTCGGCTTTGGCTGGAATTAATTTTGGATTAATGGCATTTAAAATGAAGCAGCTGAGAATGACAAATTCAGTAAAATCAAACTCTTCAGCTGTACTTGGAGGAGCTTTTGCAGCATTTACTCCTGGATGTCCTGCATGTACTGCACCTTTAGCGGTAATTTTAGGTGCAGTTGGAGGATTGCCGTTGTTTCCAATGCAAGGATTGGAATTAAAATTAATTTCAGTATGTGTTTTAATTTTCTCCATCTATTGGATTACAGGGGGACTTCAAAGCAAGAGCTGCTGTAAGATAGGATAAGGATAAGTAATTATCTAAAGAGTAATTTTTGATGGATTTCTATACAACTTGGTATTCTCAGAGTGGATAATTCTCTTAGTTGGCGAGATTTCCAACTAAAAAGAGTACGTTCATGCGGATTAGAAAATATTTATCACTTAGAATGTTTACTGTTAATTATGGAAATTGAAGAAGCTGTTGAAAAGGTTTTGAAGGTAAGTCCATCCGTTAGAGTCGTCAGTGTTTGCGATCTAAGGGGTAAGTTGGTTTACTCAGCACGTTCAAAGAAGGTGAGGATCCTAGTGTCAAAGAAACAAAGCTTAGCATCACTAAAGGCTGCAGCAGTAGATTGGAGAAAACGAAAAAAACTCATGAAAACATTAGGCGCATGCAAATACGTTGTTGCAGAATATGACAAAGTCAAAAGAATAGTGATTCCAGCTGGAAAGGATTACATCTTGTATGTAACTACCACTGCCTCCTTAGATCATAACAAAGTTGTTCGTAAGGTACGCTCTTTTAGGTAGTCATACCTAGTATTTTTTTTTGAACCAACATGGAGTTTCTCAGAGTTTTCTTTTTTTGGTGCCTCTTCCTGAACTAACCCACATGCCTTTTGTAGATGTGATTTTGGTACTTTTAATGTCACCAAATTTTATCTTACCAGTGCCTCTTCCCGTAGTGATATACGCATCCTTAGATGCCGCTTTTCTTGCCTCTTGAACTTTTTTGAATTCTTCACCAGACCATTTTGTGGCATCGCTATCAACTTCGATAATTTTTGTGCCTCTTCCACTTCGTATTCTAATTTTGACCAAGATTTATCAATATTTTAGGGGAATTATCATTAATAAAATTTTAAATTTTCTTGCTTCCAGTCTTCGTTCTTAACTGCTTTACAACAGATACGTCCATGATTTAAGATCATCAGGAAATATTACCAATAACCCACTATCTTTTTTGATGCCTCCACAGGTACCACTAGCTTTGTTTGTTTTGTCCAAAACAACCTAATTCTATGTAAAAATCAAATTCAGAAGTGGCAAAGTGTTCTTGCTGTATAGAGGATGGAACAAAGTATGCCGCTCGGATAATAAATGAACATATGCAGAGTATTTGTGTGTCACCTGCTGATTTTCTGATGCGAAAAACAAATGGCCAAAAAATGCGTTAACAAAGATCACTGAAAATGCAATTATGGGAATAACCCCCTAAGATTTTTTCATATTATACATTACGGATTACTTAGGTATCAAATCTGCGTGCAAATTTGATTTTTGATTTAAGATAGTCATGATCATAGCAAGTAAGTTCTAACTTGTTTCCATCAGGGTCGTCAAAGTAAATCGAATACGACAAGTCATGATCTACCACCTTATCTCTAGTGACCTTTTCCTGTAGAAGAAATAAATCCAAACTATTTATTCTATTAAGAAAATCAATGAATTTTTCTCCAGTGGTTCTAAAGGCCATTCTGTTAATGGAACCATCGTTCTCTTTTGTTCCATTTATCATAGCAAGCGTAACAGATCTATCCTCATTTCCAATAAACAGAGGACCAATCTTTGACCACGCCTCAAGTTCCTTTATTGGTTTTAATCCAAAAATTTCTTCATACCATTTAGCAGCTTTTTTCCGATTAGTTACAAACATTTCAACATGATCAATACCTTCAATTGAAAAATCAGCCAATATGACTAGTTTAGAATTATGCTTATTATTAATTCTCTGGATTCAATGTAAATGAAAGGGCAGATTGCTCAAATCCCAAACGTTCGTAGAATTTATGAGAGTCTTTTCGTTGATTTCCTGATTCCAGTCTAATCCTATGACATTTTTTTTCTTTTGCAAGAGTAATACATGAATTGATTAGCTTTTTGCCAATTCCTCGGTTTTGGTACTTTTCAAGAACAACCAACTCTGGAACATACATCTCCAAAGTGTCTCGATTTAGTCTTGGCAAAAATACCATGCTTATCATGCCAACTATTTTCATATCATCAAATACGGCAACAAGAATTTGTTTATCCGAGTTTGTAGCATATTTTTTTATTAATTTTCTGAATGTGTCAACGTCAGAATCCTTTTGGACTTTTGGACGTCCTAGATCATATAACAATCCAAGAATTATGGGAATATCTTTGTCAGACGCTTCTCGAATTGTTATGTTTTCCATCAAGGAGACAAGCCATTTTAGCAATAAAAATGGACGCAGGTGGTGGCATCCAGTCACAAAAATTATCTAAACATTTCTGCCCAGATTCATAAAAATAGGCCGAACAAGTCATAACTAGGAATATTTGTCACTTGACAACCTGTATCCTCCTTCTGCCACTGTTAATCTGTTCCCTTGAGACTTGGATTGATTGAAAACTTTCAGATACCTCAAAATATGATGGATTGACACCTTTCAAGCAAGCCATAACTTTTGAGCAATCCTGCAAACATGAATCTGATCAAGCTAGCAAATAAAAATGTCAAAACTCCGTCTTTGAATGATTAACCGGCTCAATTGCCAAGTTAGCGATAAAACTGAGAACAAACAATCCTGTAAATCCCAATCCCGCACCAGCAATAATTTTTTTAATTTTACTCATTTGCGGTAATTTTGTTTTTCGTTTTATCATTGAATAGCTTGTTTCATTGTCTTGACCAAACAAAAACGATTATGGCATATCCAATTCCAGTAAGAGACTCTATACGTTCTGCTAGAAACACAGAAAGATCTGTAGTATAAACTGAGAAAAAAATTTCATATTGTACTGAAAAAACAATTATGTCACAACACAATTTTTTAATCCTGTACATTGCCCATAGATCAAAATCTGGAAATATTGCACCAATTACTTGCCAGAATAAACCTACTTTTTTTTAAACGCAGGCTTTTCAGAATTTTTTTGTTTTTCATAAAGGAATTTTGTGCCGCCAAAAACATTAACAGACTTTCAAGCACTAATGACGATATGCCGAAATTTGCATCTGGGAAAAATTCCAAACCACCGTCTATGAATTGTGGATTCACAAGCTCTGCTATTATCATAAAAATAGCACCAACTATGATGGTAATGCCTGAACCAATAATTGGCAAAGAACTGTGTTTTACCATGAGTTTAGATTATGATTCTCATACATTACCGTCTGTATGTTATTTTGAATAACATTGGTATGCAATTAGGCATAAAATGGATCCACGGGATTTCAAGTCTTAGTGACTGTTTGAGGCCCAAAATTTTGCCAAATTTTAGTTATAATTAACAAAAAATAGCAACTATAACTAACGTTAGAATCTTAAAAAAGTCTTGGAATTTTCCAACATCAATTTACGCATAATGTTTTGTTACAAGTAAAAATTATTGGTAATGTCAAGCACAATCACACGTAATATTATTGCAAATTAAGAGCGTAATTTGTAATTTTTTAGCAATTATATTATGAATGTCTATTAGAATGGATTATTCATTTTCATCAATAGATACAAATGTTATACTAGATTTAAATTCTTTAATACCTTCTGAATTTTGTTGTGAATTATAAACTTCAATAAATTTTGAAACTATCTTCCTATCCCATAATTCGATATTATTTTTTTGTGCTAGCTCTTTTGCAGAATTTGTAAATATAGAATTTGTAACCACAATTCCTTTGTGTACATTATACCATGCAATTGCTCCTAAAACTTCTTGAACAGCACTGTTGGTTACTTTTTTATCTATGGAGAATCGTTTGGTCTGAAGAACTAATTTTTCATCACCTCTTTTAGCAAGTATATCTCCTCCTTGATCACCACTACCTCGAGTTATGCTAACATCAGTAAATTTGTTAAATTCCATTATTTTCGCAATGAAACTTTCAAAAGCAAAACCATCTAACTTGTCTGCATCAAAGACAGATATTTTTTCAAAAGATTCTTTATTTTTTGATGTGTTTTGGACAGGAATGGTTGATAAATCAATGTCAGAAAGTTCCAAATCTAACAATTCAAGAAGTTTTCTAGCCTCAAAATTTTGTCCAATTATTTTTGGTATAATATGCATTGCAAAATCTGTTTTAGATTCAGAATTCGTCATATTATGATCACATGCGTAATGATAAATTGCATTGTGAAGAGTTTTTTCACCTTCAAAATTACCCCAAAAATTAGTTAATTCATCAACATTAGTAAAATGTGCACACATATTATCGCCATCCTCCTTTCTTATCTATTATAATTTTCTTCAGATTTTTATGATAAACTATGATTTTACTACCTAACATTTTTTTTGCTTTATAGATACAGTATTGGTTATTTTCAGATAATTCCCATTTTTTATATTTCTTTAAATCCGAATTTGTCGCAATAACCTTCTGAACTAAAGAATTGTCCCTTTCTACCTCCGATAAACTTGAGCAACTCTTACATAATTTGTCTCTTAGACAATTGTTACTGTATATCTGTTCACAGAATTTGCATGTTGTTGAATCCTTTGTACAGTGAATTTCATCACAAATAGCACAAATTTGTCTATCATTTGGACAAAATTGTTTATTACATTGAAAACATATTTCAAAGTCTACACTACATGTTCGTTTGTTACACCCATAACAAGAAACAATAGATCTATTACAAAATTTCTTTTGACAATATTGACAATTATCATTACAAAAGAAGCATGTGATTTTAGAGCAATGAGAACAGTGCATTAGATGTTTTTCACAGGTTAACTCGTTACAAAAATTACATTGAACAGAACAATCAGTACATACACCTTCTTTGCAAATATAACAGGGGTTAAGTTCAGAAGTACACTCAATACACACATCTTTTTGACATTTGACACAGTGGTTTACACATAATCCACATATTACATGCGAGTTTACACACAAATAGTTTTTTTCTGCCTGTTTATTACAAATCTCACAAATTAGTATGAATTCTTGTGAGGGTTCGAAGAATTTAGTTTGAATCGCTTTCTCAGTAAATTTATTTTTTAATGTAATTTTGCAGTTTGATGAACTATACGAATAAGCAGTTCCCGCAATTAATGAGAAATCAATTATGGGACGATACCTCTTTTCAATCTGTTGAATCTGTACTTCTTTATCTTTGGTTAATCTCTCAATCTGTTTAATTGCTTTATCCTCTGCTTTTTTAATTCGTTCCGATTGTTTTTCTTTTTCTTTAATATATTTATTTTGAGTATCTACATAGCGTGCATTAATTATTTTTCTATCAAACTCTTTTAGTTTTGATTGTTGATATGAGACATCACCATTAATTTCTTCAAGTCGCCTAATATGAGCTTGATTCAACGAATTCGAATCTTGAGTGATGCTATCTCGTGTTTTGGAAACATATTTCGTTGCTAATGGTTCCATCTCAATTTCTAATGATTTGGTAGCATTACTGTAACAGTAATCTATTCGTGGATCGTCTTTTTCATATCTAATTGTGCCTAGTTCTGCATCTAATTGAATTTCAGAGGGAAAATCAAGCGGCAATAGAGTTTCAAAATCAATGTCTATCCATCTTAGCATGGAAATACTTTTGATGCTTTTTACGGTAATATTGAAATAAAATCTAATCGCCATTTTCATATCTTCTGAGAAATTATCCAAAGTCACATGACAGTTGTGAGTAGGTATTTTATCCAAACATTCTGTTGGTGATTCAATTTGTTTTTTTAAATGACCCCAGGTTACTGGTGCCTGTTTTTTGATTTCACCAAGTATTATTGCAAGAAAGTTACTTCCCGGAACTACCCATTCACATGAATGAACATCAGCTACTGAATGCTCAAAAGTTATTCTCTTTGTTATTCCACCAAACAATGACTCATAATCAGTTGGAAAGGTAATCGTGTAAAGTCCGTGAGTCTCATCTATTGCAGCATTGATTTTTTTCAAAAAGCTTAATGTTAAATCTTTTGAATATTCCAAAAGTATTTGATCATCCAAGATTAATTCTCCATCGAAGATAATTTAAAATTGGAAAATACTTTGTTGTCAAATTGCATTATTGTATCATTGATTTCTTCTTTTTTATGAGACCATTTTTCTCCAAGAGCAGAGAATTTATTTTTTAAATCAACTTTGGATGTTGCTGTCATATAGGATTCAAATATTTCTGAAGGCATCTTACTGAGCCCATCATCCTCAAATAACAAATCAAGATCACCAATGGTCATTTTAAACAAATTAATTTTATCAAAAAGTAATTTTAGAATGTATTCTTCAATTGTGCCAATTATGGCTAAATTGTGAATATGTACATCTTCTTCTTGACCAATACGATGAACTCGTCCAACTCTTTGCTCAACTCTCATTGGATTCCAGGGTAAATCATAATTGATCACATTACTACAGAATTGAAAATTTTGACCTTCTCCTCCTGCTTCAGTAGAGATCAAAACTTGGATGTCACGTTTAAAATTATTTACTGCAGTATCTCTTTCAGAAGTGGATAAACTACCATTAAATTTTGTAGTTTGAATTCCGTTATCTTCTAGGGCATCAAAAATATAATTTTGGGTGTCCTTAAATTCTGTAAAAATAAGATGTTTAGATTCAGGATTTTCCTTAATTATATTTTCTAGACATTGCATTTTAGAATCAACCCTGATTTTATCAGTCAAGGCTAAAATTTCCTCTAATTCAAGCTTGGATTCAGGAAATTGACTAATTTTCTTTTGTATTGCACCTCTTGTAGCTGCCGAACTACTAGAAATCTGTCTCTGTAAAGTCATTAATGGTAAAATAAAGTGCTTGCCTTCCATTTCTTTTACCCATAGATTTCTCACAAATTCTGTGGATCTATTGTAAAGTTCGACTTCATCCTCTGTTGTATCAAGCAAATGAGTATGAGGGATTCTATCTGTAAATTGAAGGTATTTTCTAACTTCGCTTCTAGTGGTTCTAATTACTACTTGTTTTAACAAGTTTTGTAATTCATATCTTTTTGAAGGATCAATTTCACGAAATTGCTTATCTAACGTATATGTTGATGCAAAATTATTCCAAGAACCAAGTATTCCAGGTCTTATAATTTCTACCATGTTATACAATTCTTGTATATTATTTTGAATGGGAGTTGCAGATAACAAAAATATGAATTTTTTTGGTAATGTTTTGATAAACTTGTGAGCTTGTGTAGCAGAGTTTTTTAATCGATGAGCTTCGTCTACAATTACTAAATCCCATTCTATAGAATTTAATTTTTCAGCATTCTTTGGTATTACTGCAGATGGTAGCGATGAGATTAGCATATTATGTTCATCAAAATTTTTAAATCTATAATCATCTTTGTTAACGATAAAATCTAATTCAAATTTTGATTTTAATTCTTGTTGCCATTGAGTCCTTAATGACGGAGGAGTCAAAATTAAAGCATTTTTTATCAGGCCAGTTACAAAATATTCTTTTAACAAAATTCCAGCTTCAATTGTTTTTCCAAGGCCAACTTCATCTGCTAGCAAAACCCTACCATTAAAATCATTTTTAACTAATTTTGCTGCCATGATTTGATGATCTAAAATTTGGATTGTAGCATTTAATGATCTTTGAATGGTTAAATCTCGAGTATGTTGACTGTTTATTATTTCATATGCTTTTAAAATATTTGTTAGACTATCAGATTCATCAAAAATTAATTCTCGTAATTTTTTCTTTACATTATTACGATCTGAATAAATTAACTCAGCAAGGTTATCTTTATTCCAATCCATTGTAATTACCTATCGATATTCCCCAAGTACTGGACAATGTTCATGAACCCATCTCCCACTTCTTAGTTTGTTGCATAACACGCCTAAGCCAGTCAAAAGTTGGGCAAGTTTCGTGCCTAGGATCCAAGTTATGCAACAAACTACCACTTCTAGCTTGAATTATTTCATCTTTTGGATACATAAACTAGACTTTATGCATAATTGAATCATAAAAATTTTTCCGAAAGACTTGGATCTATTTTGATCGCCGCAACAGGTAGGAATCTCCAGAACAGACGATACGCAGGCTGCAAAGGGGGCTCAAGCAAAAGGACACAGCAATCAAGCAGAATAACAGAGCAATCAAGCAAAAGGACACAGCAATCAAGCAGAACAACAGAGGAGCAATCAAGCAGAACAACAGAGGAGCAATCAAGCAGAGCAACAGAGGAGCAATCAAGCAGAGCAACAGAGCAATCAAGCAAAAGGACACAGAAATCAGCAGGCGCGAGAAGACAGTCGACTCACTCCGCAAGCAGCTGCTGCTGCGCGAGGACAGTCTGTGGACCGCTACAGATGCAGGCCGTCCTGATACGGACACGTCGCCGTTGCCGCCGCTGCACAGCAGGGTGGTGATCCGCGGCATACTGCATAGCAGCGCAAAGCTTGCAGGGATTACCGTATGACCTTGACCAGTTTGACTACACCTGCAATGACTTTGTGGCAGAGTCAAGGAAGCACGGCGGCGGCGGCGGCGCGCCGCTCTTTTCAGAGGACGAAACACCGGATCCCGGAAACCGCTGCCTGCCTGGCCGCAGGTCCGTCCTGCTGCTTGCGCTGTTCCGCAAGCGCTCAAACGTGACGCAGGATGCACTGGGAGTGCTGTTTGATGTGGATCAGTCCACCGTGTGCAGGTACCTCCGGTTCGCAGATTCCGTGCTGGCAGGGATCCTGCCTACTGCAGACAGGATGACCCGTCTGGTAAAAAAGGCCGAGACATCAGAGCAGCTAGAGCAGCTAATGCCGGACAGAACCATCATAATTGACGGCACCGAGGTGCCAAGGCAGCGTCCGCAGGACAAGGATAAAAGAAAAAACACGTACTCTGGCAAAAAGAAGCGCTTTACGATTAACACCACCATAATAACAAACAGGGCAGGCCTGATACTTGCAGCAGGCAGGTCCTTTGAGGGCGGGACGCACGACCTTACCATGATAAGAGAGGATCCGATAGACTTTGGCAGGTGGTCTAAATCCATGTACAAAAAGGACACTCCGGAAAAGGACAGGATACGGGTACTTGCAGACAAGGGGTACCAGGGAATTGCCAATCACTAGATGAGTTGCGCAATTGATTCAGTTTGAGTATAATCTCAATATTTCCTAACAACAAGATCCAAGGCTAAGAAACAACCATTTTCAATTCATGTTCAATCACACGAAACTAGCAAAAAGACCAAAACGATTCCTGTCAATAACAGGACTGACTGCTCCGCAATTTGATTCCTTGTCAAAAGAAATACAAAAAAAATACAAAACTACAGAAGCAAGACGTCTATCAGAAAAGAAAGGAAAAAGAGACATTGGTGCAGGACACAATTTGATCTACCAATCAAAGACAGAGTTCTGATGCTGTTAATGTACTACAGAATGTACACAACACACGATATGTCGGGAATGATATTTGACCTGAACAAATCAAATGTGATGCGAGATATCAGATATTTGGAGCCCGCAGTAAAACAGTCAATCCCAATTCCCGCCAAAAAGTATGCAGATTCAAAAAAGATCAGCGGCATACAGCAGCTCCAAGAGTTCTTCCCAGAACTAATTGCAATCACAGACGGTACGGAGCAGCCAATACCGAGACCAAAAAACAAGCGCAAACGTAAGACACACTATTCAGGCAAAAAGAAAAACCACACAGTACAAAACCAGATTACGATAAACCTTGACGGAGTCATAATTCACAAACCTGCACATTCACCCGGATGTCGCCACGGTTACAAAATTTACAAATCAAAACATCCGACACTGTCTGAAGAGCTGTTAAACTTTTATGACCTTGGATATTTGGGGATTGAAAAGGACTTTCCAAAACAGACCAGCATTTTGCCATACAGAAAAAAGAAAGGAAGAAAGCTAACTGATTCTCAGAAAGAGTGGAACAAATCTCAAGCTAAAGTTAGAATCAGGATAGAGAGCATGTCATTGCACAAATCAAAAAATTCAGAATCAGCGCATATACATTTAGGAACAGATTGCGTCGTTATGACACCATTAGCGAGATAGTCTGCGGAATTGTTAATTTCAAGATACGGTGGAAGCAAGAGCTTGCTGTGATTCCATAAAATCAAAAACTATCGAGTGAAAGATGGGATTTTGATTGTAATTGCGCAACTCATCTGATAATTACACTTGGATTCGACATGGGTAATTGTTGTACCGCCGCCAAGATGTTTTCCGCCTAGACGAAACACGGTCATTTTATCGGTGTCTTCTATGAGATTTGCACCATGTGCATGATTCCTAAACTCTACATATGGGAAGGTTCCCTCTCATGTCTGCTCCCCTCACACTTGTATAATCAATACATTCTCTTATTGGCATGTCGTACTTTTGATATACGGAAATTAGTTCAATTTCAGAAGGATGTGTCAGGAATTTTATGTCCTGTGGGTGACATTTTTGGGCCAACTGGCAATCAAGGCGATGCCGGCAGTCATTTGGCAGGTTTTATTGGAACTTGAACCTTGCCCCTTCTTGGTTTGGCCCACGCATCCACGTCTGCCCGTACTTCTGCGGGCAGTTTGTCGTATTCAAAAAGCCCACTTGAAAGGCCATGTATGATATCGGCAAACTCTAGTTCGTCATTTGAGAGATTTGCGGGCCCGAATGTATTTTTGTACTTTTTCATACACCGTTTATGTGCGTATATGATTAATAAAACTTCATGCATGGGGGCTGATTCTTGGTATGAAAGAAACCCTTCCGTCTGGCGTGATCTTCATTATCGATTTTTGGGAATGATGCTGCCTTAGTATATGTGCATCTTCATCAGTCATTCCGTGGTTCTTGGGATATGATATATCGGTATAAACATAACCCTGATTGTCAATCCAACTGCCAAGGAACGGATGCTCGTTTGTCTGCACCTCATCGTATGCCGATTGTAATACATTTGAGAAATCGCCTTGATGGTCGGTCGTCGCAATTACATACAATGGATTTACTCCATCTGCGTATAGTCTGTAGAGATCCTTCATGTCTGTAGTATTTTTTGCTGCGTAACCCTTCTCGGTAGCAGGATCATACGTGTGACCTCTTAGCGCACTTGTTGTCGCATCCAGCCATTTGAGATATTTCTTTATGGCAGCATCAAATGGTATCTTCTCTTTACCTGGGAGCATGTCTCAAATGTATGGTGTTTGGTATATCAAAGATTCCATTTGTCTCATTTAGAAATATTCCGTCTCACAAATGTCTCATTGCTGTTTGTTGCAGTAGCATGAAGCAAGGCAAAAAAATATGCGATTGCCGCCCTGCTTCCCAGGTTTATCTCAAAGAAGAACAATACGGGCAAAAACAGCACACATGCAGACTCTATTCCTCCTGTCAGTAGTGTAGCGGCCGGGGGCCTGAACCTCCCATACGCAAAAGACAGTACGAGGCTGTACTCGTGTCTTGTTATGTAGGATTTGTGCGCAAATGTCACCTTCAGATCCAGTATCATGGATGCGCACCAGATTCCAGCTATCATACAGTAGACCTTATGCGTAATCGACTAAAAATTCAAAATCAAATTGGTTTACTAAGGCAAAAATTATCTCGCAATATTAGTTTGATCGATTATGCATAAGGTCTAGTAGGAGATATGATCAATCTCCGGCTTTAAAAGAAAGTATAAAAATAAAATTCCCGCCGAAGATACCGCCAGAGAACCATGGTATGCCAGTCCACATGCCACATGGCATTGGAGTATTTTCGCTCAAAGCGGACGTACTTGCGCTTCTTTGACTTTGCAGCAGATGGTGCCACCATGCCGTTCTTTTTCATTATGCGGTATACTGCGCGGTAGCTTATATCGTGGTTGTCACTCAGTCTTTTTGCAGTGCGCAGGACTCCCACAGGGTCGTCCCGGTGCGCCTCAGTTACAAGGCGTATCTGGGCAGATGTGGTTGGGACATGCGGCCTGCCCATCTTCATGCGTGTTGTTCTGATTGTCGGAACCTGGCCCAGCCTTCGCACATGCCTTGCCGTAATGCCAAGATCTCGGGCTATCTGGGATGAAACGACTCCTTTTTTGCGCTGCCTGATTATGTATTGCCGTGATTTTTCTGTTAGTCTTTTTGTCATGGATTTTTGTGATCGGTACAGCCTGAAATAATCATCTATTGTCCTTCTGATCCTAGGCGGACTGACTTTTCGTACAATTGACTCTTTAGCTCAATGTGGTCAGTTACTTTGAGCAGTGGTGAATTAGGCTCTGGATACGCTCCCAGATCTTTTTTCCAATTCTCCCTGTACTGCCAGAGATATTCGCAGGCCTCTGGTGTGATAGATGTCCAGTAACTTTCAGGATCACCGCGATACACCAAAAGGGCAGCACCCTTGAAATTATCATCATCGTCTCTGAAAAATATAACATCACGCCACGTAAAATAATCCCATGATTCCAGTCGGAATCCTGCAGAAGAAAACATTGTCAAAATTACCTTGTCTGTAATGCCGCGTGCTGTGAACATCATTTTTTGAATCTCTTCTCTGGCATATGCCCTATCCTGAGAGTTTACGGGTCTAGAGTGGCGATCATTGAAAATTTCGCCTCAAACACAACGAGCTAGATACCTGTAGATGTCAAGTTTAATGGAACATGTCCTAAAGTACTCTGACACTGTGTGTTTGAGATCTTCAAGCGTGTCATAGTGTGCTGCCGTGATCAGCCTGTACTTGGCCTGCTTCCACAACGCCTCGATGGCACTAAGCTTCGGAGTGGCAACAGGCAGGTAGAGTATCTCGATCTCTCCCTTGTGATCCTCCAAGTATTTTCTTGCCGCCGCCGTCTTGTGCTGGCCGGCATTGTCCGTTATCAGCAGCACCTTGCCCCACTTGCGGCGGGCCTCTGCCAGGTACCTCACAAACGTAGGGCCGTCAAACTTGTCATACAGGCGCATCAGTCTGGTGCCGTCATCTGCAAGCGCCCCGTATACGACTGTCTTGTCCCTGCGTCCTGACCTTTCTATCTCCACGGGATCGCCTATGCGCGACCACAGCCTCTTGCCGTCCTCACCGATCCTTATGAATATCGACTCGTCCTGTATCGCAATCCGGAATCCACGCCTTTTTGCACGTGAAATGACTGCTGAGGCGTCTTTTTGCCACCGTCGTACCTCGTCGGCGCCTGCACTGTTCCCGTATACTGTCGTGGATGTCTTGCAGGAGAATCCAAAGACGCGCATTATCCTGCGCATGTTGGACATGCTGTATCTTCTGTTTGTCTTGCGACGTATCTGGTTGCGCAGCTTTCGCGGAGTCGGCGTGTTCTTTTTGCAAAGCCTGTCGGCCAGCTTTTCTATCAATGCGTACAAGACGTCCGGGCTTTTGCCTCTTCCTGGCGCGTCCCGGAGGCCATCTGCGCCATATTTTCTGAACCTGCATACCCACAGCTGGACTGTGCGTTGGTCTACGTTGGCAATATCTGCAAGATCTGCCGTAGAGTGTCCCATGAGGACTCCGCGCACTGCCAGCATCCTGTCACGAATCTTGATGTTCTTCTCTGCACGCATGGCCTCCGTCAGTGCCTGTACTTCGTTCACAGCTTGCAGCTGATCTGGTGATCAATAAGCTTTTCTGTTCAGTCCTGTCTGGAGAGGCGAAATTAATTATAATCGCCACTCTAGGATACAGATGGTATAGACGCTTCCAGTGCAGTGGCACGTCATTTGTATCCAAGAGTATCTTTATGGGCTTTGTATAGTTGGGAACAGAATTCGGACTAGTCTTGCCTTGGCTTACCCTCCTGTTAAAGTACTTGATGTATTCGGCAATAATGTTGGTGCCTGCCTTTGAATCCTTTTCACACAATTTGACAAAGCATTCGGCCTGTGACTCTACGGTCTTGTCAGGTATAGCACACTCCATCTTTTTGTACAGATTCAATGGTATCTCTTTGAGGAACCTTGCCAGATTCTTGGTATAATGTCTCTTGGTTTCAGGGTTTTTTATGCCGTCAAGAAAATTTTCGTATGGAATGCCTTGGGTGGTTATCTTTTTGAGATCAACATTGAGCATTACGCCCTCAATATTTGAATCAGATTTAAGCACCTCATGGTAGATGGGCCCACGGGAATCGGAGTCCGGGTCGGGTTCAAGTCCATAATAACGGCAGAAAGTGATTGGAACACTTAGAATATTCCTATCTTAATTTTTTTTGTACTAAAATGCAAGCAAACAGATTGTATTTTGAATTGTTTTGATCTCTTGTAAGAAATTCATGTCTTAATTCTTTATAATGGACAGTATAATTATCTGATCGGTTTTGGAAGCTCTTGTCGCTTCCAGCTCTTTCCATGAATCTGTTTCAAAAGTCCATCGTGTTCTTCTTTCGGAAGATCAGCTCCTATTAAGTGTGCTATGAATTTAATGGCGTTCTTTTTTGCAGGCATTCCCGCCATGATCTTGCCATTTGATCTGATTAATACATTTGACCAGTACCTTGTACGAGGTCTCCAGTCTATCTTATTCAATCTCTCTATTAGAACATCTCTGTTTATGCGATCATTTAGTTTGCACGCATGTGCGTATCCGCCAACTAGTGCAAGCTGGCCTATCGGCCGATTTGACAGATAATCTTTTCTCATTTTTATACGCGTCTCATCCCCCTTTTCTGTTGGATCTTTGAGAGATTTTCGCCACACATCAATTCCAGATATGAGTTTAGTCCACTCCCTGCTTATCTCCTTCAACCGTTGATCAGTTTCGTGTTCAGGTATATTTTCAGGCTTGGATATGGTGGGGATTTTTGAACTACCTAGAAGATGTATGCTGGCATCATAAAATGTAGATATGGTCGTAAACTCGTGTGCTGTTATATTAAGCGCATTTTTATCCAAGCTTACCAAACGTTCAGGAATTATATTGTTGTGTATCATCCGTCTTACTATGATTGACATGGTATTGTCATCATCAGTAATTAGCTTGTTTGCTTTCGTAGTAGGTTTTGCATATTTGTTTATCTTGTTGAATATGTATCTGGCCTTTTTCTCTTCAAAACGAACTAGTATTACTGCAACCTTTTCTTTTCCCAGATCGGGATTACTTTGGATGGTTGAAATAGAATTGTCTCCGCCACCGTCCCCTTTGACGGCCAACTCAAAAGCCTTAGCTCTATGCTGTCCATCAAGAGGAATCAGAATTGCACTTCTAGACATTATAAAAAACCCCATATCTTCAACTGCCTCATCGTATAATTTTGGGATGGAATCATCCGTTCCTACAAATTTACCTAGTGGTTCAAATTCCATCTTTTCATCATTTTTGACAGCCAAAACTAAGGATCCTGAGAATCTGTTCGGGTCATTTGCAAAATATGGTGCTATATCACGCTTTATTCGTTTCAAATTGAGTTCTCTTTGAAATTTTGCGTCGAGTTCAAGATCCTCCCAATTTGGAAGATCTGCAGGAAATACAATTCGGCTGATTAATTCCGCAAGTGGCATAGAGGTAAGAAAGTAATCTGTATTTCCAAACCTTGCTCGTAGTGCAGGATATGGGCTAGACATTGTGATTCCTCACATAGTGTTGTTTGCATTCAAATTGTACAGTCATTCTAAATCCCCTGTGTATTAGCATCGGGATGAAACCTCGATATAATTTCTGATTCAATATTCCTAATTTTGGGCTCCGTACTGTCCACATATACAAAGGATATTTTGATCTCATTTGGATATGTTTCAAAATATTGTCTTAGTTGTGGATTAGATTCATCATGACTATGCTGTTCAATGCGTCTTTGCATATTCATACTCATTCCAACATAGATACACTTACTGCGTAACCAAAAACTATACAGTCCAGCACTACTGTGTACACCATTATGAAAGTTATAATCAAACGACTGTGTCTCGGATTTAAGACGCAATATAATTTCAGACATTATTTTAGACACCGCAAAGACCCTCGCATTCACTTGCCATAACATCATCATAATTCTGGGCATTGTTCAGATCCACCTTGCCTAATTCTATTCGTGAATGATGCAGATATGCCTTTCCTCGTAACGATCCCTGTATTTTTGGAATATTACGTAGTGACCAGTCAATCTGGACAGCATCATTAAAAGAGTCAGGCTCGTTTTCTTTGAGCCATTTCCATTCCATGTCATTATGATATGGACATCCCACACATGCACTGCGGGGTAGTCGACGATCCGGATATCGCTCCTCGAACCAATTGTAAATATTGGCACGTGTCATTTGAAGATCCACAAGCGGATAGCGATTGTCTATCCATTCATTTCTACTGGGTTTTATTCTCTCAGATTCATCTGCACTTATTCCTATCCACATCTCAACTTGGACATCTTTGGGTGCACGTCTTCCAGGAGTAAAATTTAGTCGCCTCCTTAATTCCTTGTGTATTGGTCTTATCTTGTAATGCGTAGTGCACTGTCTAACTGCTACGGATTTGCTCCCATTTGGATTAATTAAAAATGCAGGTATGTCCATGAACTGATCTCCATCAGAATTAACACCATTCAGGATGTTCTCTCTAATGTTTCCAGCAGTTACACGTATTACATCATAGGACAGTTGTTTTTCCAACCATTCCAGATGATCATATACATTTGGAGGCTCCCACTGTGTATCTGCAAATATGGCAAAATCAGGTTTTTCGAGTCCGTTCCACCCTTCTTCGGCCATGAGAGCAAGAACAGTAGATTGCGCACCTGCACCCAGACTCAATACCTTGACTTTTTTTCCACCTCGAAGATATTTACGATCATTTACTGATTCTGGTTTACACATTTGACGATCTGCACTGCGTCGTACAATCCTGCGTAAATTTTCCCTGTTTAGAGAATCAATCAATCTTGCACCTGCTACCCTGTTTAGCTCCGTTAGCATAGAAATGTATCCTACACGATTTATTCCTTTTGCCTCGTTGTGCAGTGCTCGTACACATTCTGACATAGTCATGTAATTTTTTAATACAGCATATTCCAAGGTACGATGATAATATTCCGGAGTTTTGGCGAATGTTTCTAATGCCTGTTTTGCATCAAATGCACCTGCTGAATGTTCTGCAGCTTTGGTGGCCGCGTGTGCAATCCACCATGTTCTGCCTGAAATGCTTGATTTCCAAATACCTGTTCCCTCGTTATTTTTTGTTAACCAATGCTTGCGCATATTATTCAAGTTAGTATTTTTGGTGCTTGGCCATCGAGTAATCCCGTACTGGTGGAGGTGGAAATGATTTAGATATGCTAATACGTGTTGATCAGATGCTAATCTGGGCGTCATACCTTCAAACGAATTGTAAAAATCAAGTGCTTGATTATCCGCCATATGTGTGGGCATATTTGCTGGTACAGCAAGATCTATAGGCTTGATTATGTATGCGCCAGTAGGTTCACGGTAATTATCAATCTTATATTTGACTAGCAAATCCTCAAAATTTGCATCGAGATTCTTGTAATGGTCAATATTTTCTTCAAAGTTATGATACAAATGAACAAATGCATCCTGTGTGAATTTGTACAGAGGTTGTCTTTCAGTCTGAGTCATCGTTTTCTCCATCCATCCGTTTTTGGTTCCATTCTACCATGAGTCCTAGGGGTTTGAGTTTTGATTTTGATTCTTCTAGTATGTTCTGTGCATGTCTGTTGGCGTTTTCTTTCAGGTCATCATCGATCTGAATATTATGATTGTGTAGTGTCTTACGTAATGCTTGTATCCAAAGATGGTCTTCATCATTATCAGTCAGAGTCCGAATAGCATGCTCTATAGCAGTTAGATATAGTGATGCATACAATACAGGACCTGCACTTTGACGAAGGCGACGTACTCCTTCAAGAGTCTTATGATTTATCAAGATCGAAATAATATCCTGGTTGGCATCTATGACATATTCTCCTATTCCTATGGTCGATTTTGCTACCATGCTTATTGCGGCTTGGATCTTTTCTATTGAATCAATTGTAATCTCGTGCTGTTCCCCTATTGCCAATATTGCACCTGTTGGAAGATCCATTCCATCAGGTCTTAATTTTTGAATTTCATCATCATGTTCTTCGGATTTAAAATTATGTATTTCTTCAGTGGTTACCACATATGGAATTATATTTATTTTTCCAGCATAATCTGTCAATTGAAGATCTAATGACCTATGCGTTTCTGTAAAATCAAACATAACTCGTTGATTTGTTTTACTACATTTTATCATAGCAAATACTTTTGCTTTTTCTTTTTTGATCATATTGCTTATGAAAACACTGTGTAATTCATAGGATAATTCCAAGTTTATTTTATCTCGGGTGCAAGTTGCTTTGTTAATCTGCATATTGAAACTACACTCACTGCGATAGTCAAATCCATCTGGACGGATTACTGGATGCGGAAGTAACAGATTTGCATAGCTCATTTTTTCGACTCCAATGATTTGTCAACCTGAATGATTTCCACAATCTCGTATCCTGTATATGACTCATTTTCTGGTATTTCCAAATCTAAAACAATTCGTTCGTTACACTTTGATGTCATCACTATATGATTTCCCTCTTTTTTTACATCAAATCTGGGTGGAGATATTACATTGACAGCAATTATTGGAATCTCACTTTCATTTCGTTTTTCCTCTCCGGCTCGCATTATTGCAATATGTATTGGTTTGTCATCATCATGCTTGGGTGTAAATGCAACATGAAGTTTATTTTCATCACGAACGATTCTTGGATGTACCAAAAATGGCATATCATGTTTAGATTCATTTTTATCTCCAAGCTGCTTTGATCTAGACCTTGTCCCTTTGTCTGAACCTCTACCCGAACGACCCGGAAGATCTACGTCACTCCATGATTCGGGGTTATTTTTTGTCTGTCTTGATGGACTTGGGGTAATTGTATGGTGTTGTAGTTCTATTCCCTCATTATGACCCAGATTGCTTCCCTTATCTCCACCAGGTGTGGGGAGTATCTCTGCAAGTTCAGGCAATTGAATGTTATTTTCTTCATCCATAGTGTTGATATGTTCCTTAACAAAATCCTCAATCTTTTTTTGTATCTGTTTCAGATCCTTTTTAGTTGCTTCGCGTTCTCCTTCATCATTAACTCGCTTAAATTCTATTGCCTGATGATTTGGTGGTTCCATTTCTCGTATTTTTTCATCGGTTTTATCGTCTTGTGCCATAACAACTCCGGCATATTTGGCCCAGCCGCTACCTACAGACGTAGTAAATGGATTTTTTTTGAATGATTTTTCATCGGTAATTAACATTCCTCTCCGATTCACGTAAGCAATTCGGTTTGGCAGATCTTCATCATGTATATTTAGTTTTACGGTAAATCTACCAATATTTCCCTCGATTGATTGTTTAGTGTTGCTATCTCGGATAATGCGATAATAATGGTGTGACTTTGTCTTTCTACCGTTTTCAAATATGTTGTCTAGAGTCTCATAATTTATTATTTCAGAATTAATATTAACTTCTAATTTTTTTTCATGAATTGCAACAAAAAAATTACGTGCGATTGATTCTTTTGCAATTTTAATCCAATCCTTTACTTTTGGCTCAAACCCAATGATAAAAATGCCACTACCTACGCCATCAAGTCGGAATTCATCGTAAATATTTTTTCCAGTTGTTGGTGCAGGTCGTTGATTTTGTAGAAATTTTTCCCTTGTTCCAAAACCTATGTGTTGAAGCATACCATTTGACTGTTTTGGATTTTCATGTGATGAAATTTTACATCGAATAATGAATTGTTCCATTCGACCTTGTTTTTTTTCGGATGTTTTGCGTTGAAAATAACGAGTTGAGTATCCTACGGTTTGTATTGAAGATACCAAATATGGTGCATTTTTTCCAATGCCGAAACTTCCTCCGGACGCACTCATGTTTTTGCTAGTTGTACCCTCATCATATACTAGGGCATTCCATTTTTCATCAACTAATCCTGTTGTGTTAGCATCCGTTATTGCCAACACTTTGATTTCATCTTGTTTTAATGCTTTTAACGCATTTTGATAGAATTTGATACCTCTTGCATTTTTTTCTTGTTTGGTACGTTCTAGTGCCTTGTCCATATGCTTTGCAAGATCTTTGGCAGCAATCTTATGTGCAGGTATTGTTATTTCGGATATATTTACTACTACGGGTTTATTTTTTTGTACATCGGCAGCATCAAGGGAGTTCTGTATTATTTCCCTTATCGTACTGTCCCATGCATCAACTCGAAAATGCTCTTGGCTGCTATCGTTGAAACCATATAGTACCCCTCCTCCGGTGGGTGGAAAATACCACTTCATTAGAATATCTCCTTTGAGTAATCAATTATCCTATTCATAACTACTTTTGATTACTAAATCTCACTTCATCTTAAGTATTACGTTAGATTACCAAGTACGAATTGGGATATTTACTATCATGGATGGTCATGTCAAAAGGGGTGTTGTGATGAAATCAAAATTTAGTATCTCAGTTGATTCAGATTTATGTAAATGGTTGGATACAGAAATAAAGATCAAGCGATTTGCAAGTAGATCTCATGGAGTAGAATTTGCATTAACTCAACTCAAGAAAGAAACAAACTAAACATCAACGTGTGATGTATAGGTTAAAGTTTTCATTTTATATCTGTCTTCTAGGAAGTCTTGGATGATTGTTTCTTAATTCTCGTCTTTAGTTTTGTACCGTATTTTGAGACATATTGTTTGCGTATATCTGCTGGAAGAAGTGAAAGAAGCTCTTCAAATGAATCCAAATAGTGATCTGCGCGTTCTTTAGAATAGTTCAGTGCCTTGATAACATTCTCAGTCTTTGCTTTTGAAGGATTATTTTTGGGTGCAATGTAAAGCGATTCTTTACCTGCCTGAAAGTATAGATATTCAACATCCTTTGAGATCTTGACTGTGAGTGTCATGGTATGTTATCGTATTATATGACACCTATTTTAAACATTCAGGTTAGGGCTATCTTAAACTACGATATCTATATATGCCACTATCGTATAACAAGATAGCATGATAACATCCAAAAAAACACCTCATAATACACTAGATTTCTATTGCGATCATCAAAATTTCCCTAAAAGTGAAATAAAGGAAAATCATAATCAAACCAAGGATGAAGTCGCCGAGAGGCTAACCGATATGGGAAAAAATAAACTTTCAACAAAAAAAGACACTGCCAAACTACAAACATCAAAAAAACAAAGAATGCTTAGAAATCCAGAGATCAAAAGATGGTATGACAATCTTGCAAGAGGTTCATTGATTACAGCCGATGTGAGACTAAGACGTCTTGACAGGTTTTGTCAGATACATCAGATGACTCCGATGGAGCTAGCAGAGCTTGGAATGAAAGACCTAAGAACCGCAACAAATCTTTTAGAAGACCACATTACATGGATGGAAGACAAGTGCTATGCACCCGGATATACAAGCGGTTTTGTAAAGACCATAAAGTCATGGCTTGCACACTTTGACGTAGAGATAAAACGCAAAATCAAGATAAAAAACCCCAACCAGACACCAACTCTACAAAACGAGCGTGTCCCAAATGCACAGGAAGTTTCCGAGATCTTTGCAAGAGCATCATTACGCTCTTCTGTAATGATCTCGCTGATGGCAAAGTCTGGTCTCAGACCTGAAGTTATGGGAAATCATGACGGCACAGACGGACTGCGTATGGACGACCTACCAGATATTAGATGAGTTGCGCAATTACAATCAAAATCTCATCTTTCACTCGATAGTTTTTGATTTTATGGAATCACAGCAAGCTCTTGCTTCCACCGTATCTTGAAATTAACAATTCCGCAGACTATCTCGCTAATGGTGTCATAACGACGCAATCTGTTCCTAAATGTATATGCGCTGATTCTGAATTTTTTGATTTGTGCAATGACATGCTCTCTATCCTGATTCTAACTTTAGCTTGAGATTTGTTCCACTCTTTCTGAGAATCAGTTAGCTTTCTTCCTTTCTTTTTTCTGTATGGCAAAATGCTGGTCTGTTTTGGAAAGTCCTTTTCAATCCCCAAATATCCAAGGTCATAAAAGTTTAACAGCTCTTCAGACAGTGTCGGATGTTTTGATTTGTAAATTTTGTAACCGTGGCGACATCCGGGTGAATGTGCAGGTTTGTGAATTATGACTCCGTCAAGGTTTATCGTAATCTGGTTTTGTACTGTGTGGTTTTTCTTTTTGCCTGAATAGTGTGTCTTACGTTTGCGCTTGTTTTTTGGTCTCGGTATTGGCTGCTCCGTACCGTCTGTGATTGCAATTAGTTCTGGGAAGAACTCTTGGAGCTGCTGTATGCCGCTGATCTTTTTTGAATCTGCATACTTTTTGGCGGGAATTGGGATTGACTGTTTTACTGCGGGCTCCAAATATCTGATATCCCGCATCACATTTGATTTGTTCAGGTCAAATATCATTCCCGACACATCATATGTTGTGTACATTCTGTAGTACATTAACAGCATCAGAACTCTGTCTTTGATTGGTAGATCAAATTGTGTCCTGCACCAATTTCTCTTTTTCTTTTCTTTTCTGATAGACGTCTTGCTTCTGTAGTTTTGTATTTTTTTTGTATTTCTTTTGATAAGGAATCAAATTGTGGAACAGTCAGTCCCGTTATTGACAGGAATTGTTTTGGTCTTTTTGCTAATTTCGTGTGATTGAACATAATTGAAAATGGTTATTTCTTAGCTTTGGATCTTGTTGTCAGGAAATATTGAGATTATACTCAAACTGAATCAATTGCGCAACTCATCTATTGTTATCCACCAAGGAGTGGCAAAGTGCATAAAGACTCCGAATCAGATAGTGGTACGAAGTGAGCTCTCAAAAACAAGACACCAATACTTTACGTTTTTGACAACGTCTGGTACAAAGAAACTACTTGCATACCTCAATGACAGGCTAGCATATGGCGAGCCACTACATGGAAACTCTGCTGTAGTAGCTCCGGATCACACCCACACACTGAACCGCGGTAGAAATACATTCAAGACATTTTTGCCTACAAGACAGATAAGCAAGGAGATTCGTAAGACATTCCGACCAAGGTTTGAATGGAGACCTTACATACTGCGCGCCTACTTTGACACCGAGTTGTTAATTGCAGAGTCCAAGGGAAAAATAGCACATGACTTTAGGGTGTTCTTTATGGGACACAAGGGATCCATGGAAGCAAGGTACACTACCAACAAAGGAATGCTACCTGAGATACTGATTCGCGAAATGCGCGATTCGTTTGAACGCTCCGAAGAATTTCTTGATTTGGAGACAAACAAATCAGATGCAATACAGGATCAAAAACAAGAGATGCACAACATCATTCATGATGCAACACCAGACGAGCTTGATTCTATGCTAGAGGTACTACAAAGTACCGGCAAGATGAACCAAGTCAAAGAGTCGTTGCTTCAGACCGTGCAGAACAGATGATCATGCAAGGCTGGATATTTGTAGGAGCACTACCTAACGGAAAAATCGTGCTAAAAAGGCCCGAGCCCGATGTGGGAGTGGGCCCACGGGGATTTGAACCCCGGATCTTCGCCGTGTAAGGGCGACGTCATAACCTACCTGGACTATGAGCCCAGAAACCAAGATTGTTAAAATCCATTTAAACTTTGAGACGTGTGAAAATCTAGAAATTTGATTAAAAAATTACAAAATTCATGAATTTTGATTTTTTTTCTAGTCCAATTGGATTAGGTCATGTAACTAGAGATATTGCAATTGCAAACCACTTTCAAAATATTTCAACAAACTTTGTAACAGGAAGTGGAGCAGCTAAAATTCTAAAAAATTTGGATTTCAAAGTACAAAATGTGTACAATCCGCCTTCATTCATTGTTGAAAATGGAACATTAAAGAGTCCGGCAAAGTGGTTATGGAACTACTATCAATATTATAAGGACTGTAAAAAAAAATCACAAGCAATTATTCAAAAAGATAACCCGGACTTGGTAATTAGTGATGAAGATTTTGCATCATTGTCGGTTGCACAATACATGAAAATTCCAACTGTACTTATCACAGATATCCTGGAAACTAGGTTCACCAAAGGATTTGCATCATTCATTGAAAAAAAGATGAATAAATCAATGCAAGAAATTATCAAAAAATCTGATATTGTGATTCTTCCTGAAAATGGAGATGATCAAGATAATATCAGAAGGGTAGGACCAATAGTCAGACAAACAAATTTTTCAAGAGAAGAGCTGCGAGAAAAACTTTCATTTGAGAGAAAAACCATAGTTATTTCCATTGGAGGAACAGATGCAGGCCTGTTTCTTATTGAAAAAGCACTAGAATCCATTACGAAAATCAATCAAGATACGGAAATTGTTCTAGTGTCAGGTCCAGCAGTTAGCAAAAAATTTGAAAATGTCAGAAATTTAGGCTTTGTAGATAATTTGCATGAATTAATTTTTGCTTCAGACTTGTTGATTTCACTTGCTGGAAAATCAACCATAGACGAGGCTAATGCCTATGGAACACCGGCAATATTCATACCCATAAAGGGGCATTTTGAACAAGAAGATAATGCAAAAGAGCAAGGATTTGTCTTTGGGGATATCAAAAGACTTGAATCGCTAATTGTTGAAAAGCTTGAACAAAAAAGAAATCAAGTAAATGCTGGTGGTGCAGAAACTGCGTCAAATATTATTAGAAATTTGATGAATTAACGATCAAATGCTTAATAGATGGCCATAAAGTTTTGATAAGATACGATGACCAAGTTAGTAGTAGCAAAGTTTGGAGGGAGTGCATTGGGTCCGGATGGGGCAGCTATTCCAGAAATTATTAAACGTCTTAATGATTTGAAAAAGGATTCCAAAGTAATTGCAGTGTTCTCGGCCCCATTAACTATGGATAATGGAAAAAAACGCTCTCTTACTGATGTAGTTTTAGAACAGGGCAGAAATGCAGAAAGTGAAACAACACCATCATTAGATATTGTAAAATCAACCTATCAAAAAATTCTGGAATTGGTAAACTCTGAAAATAAAGACAGCTGCGAAAATACTATTGATTCGCATCTAGAAAAGGTACAAAAAGCGCTAGATGAGGCATTTGAAAATAAAGAATTTGCCGATGAAGTACGCTCAAGGGCATTGGCATTCTCAGGAGAGATTTTGATGTCTCATGTGATGAATCACATACTAAGAAGTAATGGAATTAAGACTGATGCTGTAGGATTTGATGATTGGCCAATTATTACAGATAACAACATAGAATCTACAAATTTTCTGACCTCAGAATCAAGGGAAAAGATGGGTAAAATCTCCGAACTCGTAGAAAAAAATGAGGTGGTAGCCATTGGTGGATTTATTGGGAAAACAGTAGATAATGTCACCACTACGTATGAGCGAGGGGGATCAGATAGGACAGCTGCAGATCTAGGAATACTGTTTCACAAAAACTATGAAACCAGTATAGATTTTGAAAAAGACAGCGCAGTGGTTTCTGCAGATCCAAAAATTGTGGAAGATGGATTGACTGAAGTAATTCAGTTGTCATACAATGAAGCCAGATTGGCAGGGATGTTTGGAATGAAGATTTTAGATCCAATTGCAATAAAAGAGATCGTAGAAAATGGAGTAGATGTGCCAATTACTGTTACAAACATGAAAAATCCAGAAAAAACAACCACGATAAAGAGGGCGCTAGATGAGCAAAAGGGGCACCCAATTAAGATAGTTACGGGAAAAGAAAATTGCGCAATTTTTAGAATTGAAACAAACTGTATTCAAAAATTATTGACATCATTGGAAAAAGACAAACGCTACAGTGAGTTTATAATTTTATCACCATTTACAAAGGATGGAATTGAATTTTCTAGAATATTGTTCCTAGACGGAGATTATGTTAAAAGAAACGAAAAATATTTGTTAGGATTTGACTCTCTTGCTACAATTACATACAACAGAGGGGTTATCACACTAATCGGTGATGAAATGTGGAGGGTTCAACAAGTAGCTTCAAGAACTAGCGCAAGGATTGGTGAATCAGGACTAAACATATTGAATATGGATGCGCAGGAAGAGACCTCACGAATAATTATTGTTGTAGAGGATTCAGACGACAACATAAGAAAAGCAATCAAAGCCGTACATCAAGAAATTTCTGAAATTAATTTTGTTTAGTAAAAGAGTGGCGTTACGGGTTTTCACCTGTAAACGCCATCATGGGTTTGTTCTTGGACCATTATCTAGATTTAGTCCGGCGTTACCCAAAACACGCGATATCATAACTTACAATTTCTAGTATTTAGACCTGATCTATATAGATCGGTTCACATACGCTCAGCTGCATACCAAAGAATTATTCCAATTCCAAGTAATGCATACCACTTGAAGTTTTTCTTATCCATGAAAATACTTACTGAGGCTAATTTGTCATCCATGTATGTGGTCTTACGAATCCTTCTCATTTCAAATGCCTGGCCGACCAAGCCTACTACAAGAAGAGCTATTGCTGCAAAACCCAGAGTCCATTCCATGATGCATGTTGATGTTTGCCTGATATTTAGTTTCCAGACTAACAGAAACTTGAAAGATAATTCTTTAAATTAGCATGGTTTTTTCTCTCTCCTATGAAAGAGACAGGCAAGATATGGATGAATGGGAAGCTGGTTCCATTCAAGGACGCCAAAGTTCATGTGCTAACACACGCATTACACTATTCAACATCAGTATTTGAAGGAATTAGGTGCTATAGCACGCCAAACGGTTCTGCAATGTTTAGGCTTCCAGAACATGTTGATAGATTCTTCAGGTCAGCAAAATTGTATTCAATGAAGATGCAATTCTCAAAAAAACAAATCTCTGATGCAATACTAAAAACCGTAAGGGCCAGTGGACTCAAAGAATGCTACATCAGGCCATTGGCATATTATGGTTATGGAACTATGGGGCTGACTCCTATCCAAAATAAAGTGGACGTCTCAATTGCATGTTGGGAATGGAGGATGGGTGAGTCAAAGGCCGGAAAATTCTCGGGGGCAAAATGTAAAGTATCAAGTTGGACAAAGATTGATTCACGATCCCAGCCAATGCAAGCAAAAGCGGCGGCAAACTATTCCAATGCGGCACTGGCAAGAATGGAGGCGTTAGAAAATGGATATGATGAGGCAATTATGCTAAACTCGCATGGAAACATTGCAGAAGGAAGTGCAGAAAATATCTTTGCTGTAAAAGATGATGTTATTTTAACGCCCCCACTTTCTGCAGGAGGATTGGAGGGCATTACAAGGGACAGCGTCATCCAGATTATTGAAGAGAATGGGGGATTTGTTATTGAGCGTGACTTGGAAAGAGATGATCTCTATACGGCCGATGAGGTCTTCATGACCGGTACTGCCGCAGAGGTAAAATCAGTCACGCAGATAGACAAGGTGAAGATTGGAAGTGGCAAAATGGGCAACATTACAAAGGCATTACAAAAATCATTTTCTAATGCGGCCTTGGGCAAAGATGAGAGGTTTTTGCCATGGCTGACATTCATCTAACTTTCCACGAAGTTTTTTACCCACAAAAATGAACAGATGTCATGGACTCTTGTGCTACGGGGAATGCCAAGGAGATCTGCTGGTTTTGCAGAAAAGGTCGCCATGAAGACTGTATGAAGAATATTCCAACACAAGGCAGGTCAGACGGACCTCGTGACTGTGCTTTTGACACCAAACTAGTACCATGCAAATGTCAGCACTAAACAATTACCAACAAATACGCCCTTGTCTGAAAAATTCCATGAGTTACAACAAGGAATTTTGGGACAGATATGCTGGAGAAAACGAAGCAAAATACAATGAAGAGTTTGCTAAATTCACAAGAGACTTGGCTGTTTCTTTGCGATGTGCAAGTGTTCTAGAGATTGGATGTGGTACGGGAATTGATTTGAGATTGTTTCCAGATACGTTTCAAATTCATGGGGTTGATCTAAATGATAATGCCTTGAATATAGCTAGAGAAAAATTACCTGTTGCAGATTTTAAGAAGGGAGATATTGCTAGTTTGCCATTTGAGGATTCCTCGATAGATTTTGTTTTTACACACCAGCTCTTGAACTACTTGGATGATGACACATTAGAGAGGGGAATTGCAGAGATGCACAGAATCGCAGGAAAATACATAATGAACTGTGAAAAATTTGAAGAGACAGAAAAACAGATTGATGAGAATCAAAAGTTTCGGAATATGTACAAAAGATGGCTTGACTACAAGGTAAGAATTGTAAGCAATGTGGACATGCATGAAGAGATAGATCCTGATAAAAGCAGATTCACCCTACTAAGAAAACTGTAACGTTTAGCTTTGAATTTTTGCGTATTTTACTTGCAGGGTTTTGGGCAAAATTATGGAAAAGATTGCGGGAGATTATCATGTACAGAAATTTTGCCTTGGCGTTGCTCTATAATATTTTACAGCTTGTCAAACTGGGCACATGCAGAGGAGCTAATTGCAAAAGGGTACAGATTTGTAGGCATACTAGCTGACAATAAGGCCGCGCTGGAAAAAACCCCGAACTCAGTGGAAGCGGGTCTAGAGGGATTCGGACCCTCGACAACCGGATTAAAAGTCCGGTGCGCTACCTGGCTGCGCCATAGACCCTCACGAAAATGTTTTACGTGTATAATTTAGTCTTTTACAAAAATTTTTTGTTATGACAGAAACTTTTAATCTGGCATTTTAATTCAAAGTATTTGTGCCCTTGTAGTATAGCCCGGTCTAGAATTCGGCCCTGTCACGGCTGAGACGCGTGTTCAAATCCCGCCGAGGGCGCCATCCTTTTCAAGCCGGCTCCCTGCACAAAAAATTACCACTTTAAATGCAGATGGAGCTTCAAGACTGTTGCATCAAAAAAATCATAGTGCATCCTCTAGGAAACAAACCAGGGACGATGACATCCACAACTATGCCGGCAAGATAAGGCGGTTAAGACGAAAGCTCCCAGAGACAAGGCAGGGAGATCTGGCAGTCAGGTTCCTTGAAAAGCTAAAGGTGTCGGGGCTAAAAGACGGAAGAGTGTGCTACTATGGCGACAGGCTGACCCTTATACTGAAATTATTTAACGGACATCCCGACGGGCCGGTCATGCTGGAAGCAGCAGAAAAGCACCACTGCGAGTCAGTGCTCTCACAAATAATATCCAACGATGAATATGGGGGCGAGACCAAAAAGGCGTATGCACTTGCCCTGATGCGCTTTGTTAACTATGCAAAGACCGGTGACGTGGGGTGCCGGGAGGACGGGTATGCAGGGGAGGTATCCTGGATTAGGCCGTCAAAGTATCTCGACAAAAACGACGTTACCGTCAAGTCAGAGGATCTGCTCACCGCAGACGAGATAACTGCGCTTTTGGGTGCAATATCTAACAAGCGCGACCGGGCCATGTACTGGGTGCTCTTCGAGGGGGCGTTTAGGACGGGTGAGCTCCTAAAGTTCAGAATCGGGGGAGTGGACTTTAGGGACGACCATGTCGTGGTGACCACCCATGGCGGCAAGACGGGTTCGAAGAGAATACCACTGGTGCTCTCGTTCCGACCGCTACTGGAGTGGCTTGCAGAGCATCCAAACAGAAACAATCCGGACGCATTCCTTTGGTGCTCTGATGCCCCCCAAAACAAGGCCGGAAGGATTTCATACAGTTATCTGAGACGGCACCTCAAGCAATACGCCGAGAAGGCAGGAATCAAAAAGAGGATATGGATATACCTGATGCGGCACACGCAGCTTACACAGCTTGCCAAAAAGCTCTCAGACCAGACACTCCGGGCGTACGGCAACTGGAGTCCAAGCTCCAACATGGCGCGCAAGTACGTCCATCTCTCCGGCAAGGACATGGATGAGGCAATACTGGGGATGCATGGAATAAGATCCAAAAATGATACGAGCGGGTCGGTCAGACTAGAGTCCTGCCCGCGATGTGACAACAAGGACACCCCTGACTCCCAGCGGTGCTCCAAGTGCGGATACATTCTGGATCGGAAGCTCCTCCCCGATGAGGCCAAGACGTACATGGAGATGGCAGACGAGATGAGGGCTGGCCTGGACCGGATAGGGGCCCTTGAGGACAAGATAGACCTGCTGTTTGCAAGACTTCTTACTGGGGATCCCGTGGCGCCCCGGCAGCAAGACGCTCCCTGAGTCTTGCGACCTCGCGTCTGTACTCTAAAATGGCCTGCCGGAGCTGCTCCAAGGTGCTTTTTGAGACTTGGATGTATTCTTCCATGCATGATAATTGGGAGTTCCTTAAAAGAGGTCAATCCAGGTCTGAATCAAATATGCATCCGTCTTCAAAAACCGCGAATTTGGCAGTCGGCAGTTGACTAGGCTCCTGGCAACAGTAATATGGATCGTATACCGTACATTACAGTACTTATGTTCAAAACCGGTAACCTGCACAAGTCCAGCAGAATACTCTTGAACAAGATAATTGGCGTGATAGAAGAATACGAGGAGATGGGTTACATGCTAACCGTACGACAGATCTACTACCAGCTGGTAAGCCGTCTCATAGTCAAGAACATCAACAGCATGTACCAGCGCACCAGCAAGCTCGTCACTATTGGACGGATGCTCGGCGAGATAGACTGGGATTCAATAGTGGACAGAGCTCGGACGCCGAGGATGCCCGGCCAGTACGACAGCATGGCAAAGTTTGTCGACGCAGTCAAAAACTCGTACCGCAAGTACAGGTGGAGCGACCAAGACCACTATGTCGAGGTCATAGTCGAAAAGGACGCGCTGGCCGGAATCTTGGAGCCCGTAACCCGCAAGTATCATGTATCGCTGCTTGCCAACAAGGGGTACTCCTCTGCTAGTGCCATACACGAGCTGGCAATGAGGATGAATTACCAGAACATAAAGGACAAAGAATGCCACATCCTGTACCTCGGGGATCACGACCCCAGCGGGATTGACATGGTGCGCGACATCAAAGATAGGCTTGCCCACTTTGAGTGCTTTCCGGAGATGGAGAGGATTGCCCTCACCATGGATCAGATAAAGGAGTACAAACCCCCGCCAAACCCGGCCAAGATATCCGATCCACGATCAGACAAGTACCGACAGCTGTACGGCAATGAATCGTGGGAGCTTGATGCCCTCGATCCCAAGGCGCTCGTCGACCTTGTAGAGTACAACATCACAAAATACCTGGACGTGGACAAGTACAACAGGATCATACAGTTGGAGCAAGAAGAGAGGGATCATCTGGATGCCGCTGTAGCCCGCATGTAATTTGGCCTTAAATTAAAACCGATATTATACTATTGATGCTGAAAATTGGACTGGATATAGGGACGGGTTTTGTAAAGTGCGTTTCAAACAACGGCTCTGTCAGATTCCCATCAATCTATGTCAAGAGAACACATGGTGATTGGACGGGTACCGTCACCGAGGCAGTAGGCGAAAAGGCGGCAAGGATGCTTGACAGTACAGGTGCTGCCACGGTACGCCCCATCATCCGGGGCAGGCCGGATCCCCGATATCAAAAACAGGTAGAGATGCTCATCCGGGAATCCGTCTCGCGCATACGCACTTTGGCAGGCCGTAGCGCGGACTGTGACGATACGATACGTATTGCCGTGGGACTGCCATACGAGGCGTCTGACTATCGCGAGACCATATCGAAAATGGTCAAAAAGACAACCGGTGCAGAGCGATGCGATGTGGTAGCCCAGGCAGTCGGCACCCTGGTTGATGCAGGCAAGGTCAGCGGCATGGTCGTCTCCATAGGTCAGGGAACAAGCGAGATCATAGTCATTGACGACAACCACGTAATAGACGGCGAGAGTTCCAGATGGGCCTCAGAATTCATCACCCGCAAGATCTCAAAGTTTGCCCACCTGGATCCAAATCTTTTGCTTGCACGCAAAGACACGTGTAAAAAATACGCAAAGGTGCTGGCAGAAAATCTGGCAACAGAGATTATAGACATGGCATCAGGATACGGCAACGCATATGATCTTGTGCTGTCCGGCGGCGGTCTGCTGATACCGGGAGTCCGAGACGAGCTTGAATCCAGACTCAAAAAATTCAAGGTCGTAATACCGGATGATCCCGTCATGAGCAACGCAACGGGTCTCTACAAACTCGTCGAATAATTTTTTTTTTTGCCAAAAAAAGTGCCTTAAATATTATTCAAATATTGCAGACATGGGATCAAAGCGATGGCACCTTGCCAACAAGAAAAAGCCTGCAGGACAGCTGGGAGAGGCAAAGCACTTTCTGGCAGCCCCTGAAAAACTGGCTGCCTGCTCGATTACGGTTCCAATAGAGATGGACAAAAAGGCGGCCATTAATGCTGCAGGCGGTCTTACCAGTGCAGGCATACGCAGTTTTGAGATATGGTGGGACGCCTCTGAAAAGAGACTAGAGCTGGTTTTGGTGGCAGAGAAAAGCGATCTTGCCACCTACAGGCAGGCATTTTTGAACATGTATCCAAATGCGGTATTTACCGAGCTGGAGAGTACGGAACCCGGGTGGTTTGAGCGCGAGTCCGAATACCAGATATTTGACGTGGGCACGCACCATGGACACTATTCTGCAGTATTTGATCAGGCCCGAGCCCACCAGCTGATAACCCAGGTGGCAAACACCATCCAGCTATCCAGACAGGCCTGGATACAGTTTGTATTCAAACAGCACTCGTTTGCCCCTTTTTTGAGAAGACATGTCACGCGCCTTGATGCCAAGATTCACGAGATCAAGCGCGGCAGGTATCTTAGCAATACCGAGATTATAATGAACCCCGACAAAAAGCCCCACGAGCACCACGAGCTTGGATACGACCTTACAAACAACTATTCCGGCCTGCAAAAACATGCGACCCTCAAGATGCAGTCGGCCCAGCTGTTGATGAGCATCAGGGGAATTGTAAAAAGCGAGCGGGACTTGGACTTGAACTTTGATGAGATAGAGGCTCTTCCCGTAGAAAACATACACTCAGGCCACGAACATCTGACTAAATTTCGATACAAGAATAAGAATTTCTGGGACGGCGAGCCCAAAAAGACTGCCGTCAAAGTGGCAGGCAGCAAGGAAAAGCCTCCCAGGATTGGAATCTTTGAGGGCAGGCTTTTACCTGATCCCGTCAAATTTCAGGACCGTGCCATTGGCAGATATTTTGACAAGGGAATGCTCGGATACAGGGAACGCGAACCCATGCCATTTCTCATACTAAACCAGTCCGAAATTCCGCTGTTTATCCACCTGCCAGAACCCGTCACACCAAACATAGACACGACCAGGGGTGTCACCATTCCCTCAAAGCCGTCAATCAAAGACGGCTCTTGTCTTGGATTCTTTCGACCCAAAGAGGATGGCTTTGAGTGGAAAAAGATGTGGGGAAAGATTGCCAGATCCAAGGACGTGGATGCGGCAGTCATATCTACTGCAGACCTTGCCACCCACATCTATGCCGTGGGTGCGTCAGGTTCCGGCAAGACATCCCTCATCCGGGTACTCTCAAAACATCTTGAGATTTGGAACGACTCTGATGAGTTCAAAAACGCCTTCATATATGTAGACCCCAAGGGGGATGACTCTCACAAGTTCGTAAGACAGTGTGAAAAAGAATCACTGTCCAGCGGACGCATACATTTTCTTGATCCCCAAAAGACCCGCTTTTCGATAAACCCGCTGGAGCTGCCGACCCACTCGCCCTGGGAGAGAGAGGAGGTAGTCTCCAGATATGTCGGATACTTTATGAAAACCATAGAGGAATGGTACCAACAGTCGGCAAGCTATGTCCAGATGGAGAGGATATTCCGGGCACTGTTATTTTACATCTACATGAAGCATGATGCCCCCACATTTCTTGACATTCACGATATAATCCTACGGTTACAGGAAAACGGCGTCAGGGCCATGCCGCATATCATCCAGACGTTTGGTACGCCAGAGCCAGAGATGAAGCAGGCCCTGACAAGTATTGCCACTCTAAAGGGCGAGGCATTCATACCATTACTTAACAGGGTGGAGCAGTTTGCCACAGACCCGGTTCTCAGGCGCATGTTCTCTGTGAGACACGGAACAGTCGACTTTGGAGAGATAATCAAGCCCGGTCACCAGTCCATAGTCAGGATATCGCCACTTAACATGCCCCAGCACGTCCAGCCGCTTGCCATGCAGGCCTTTATCCTGAAACTGTGGTTTACCATACAAGAGCGGGCCAACCGGGTACCAGACGAGGCAGAACGCACACAGGTGGTTCTGGCACTAGACGAGTTCCAGATAGTAAAGGATCTCCAGGTGCTACAGCTTATGTTGGAGCAGGCAAGGTCGCTTGGTCTCGGACTGGTACTGTCTCATCAGACCACCGAGCAGATAAGTGACAAACAGCTTGGAATAATATCGGGCAACTCTGGCACACAGCTTATCGGCAAGGTAAACGGCAAGGACGCCTCCAGAATTGCCCAGATATGGGATCCCCAGTTTCAAAAGGAACTACAGCAGCAGTTTGCCAGCCAGGAATACTTTCACTGGACTATACGGGAAAAGGCGCCCCCTGGAAAGGAGCAGCCACCCCCCGTACAGTTCTGGCTGGCCAGACCGCCGGAGCTGACCATCGATGACCACACCTATGACGAGTTTGTCAGGGCGCAGCTGGCACGGTATGGTTCCGGGTCAATAGAGCCAAACACCATAACCCAGGCCGCAAAGAAAAGGACCCAGTGGATTGAGAATATAGAGGTAGAGTTTCCAACAAAGATAGAGTGGGATATAATGCGCCTGCTCGAAGGCGGGGAGATGAGACAGGCCCAGATTGTCTCGGCCCTACACGTACAGAACCGCGACGAGGTCGCCCCCGTCCTCAAAGAGATGGAGGAGCAGGGAAGAATAGAAAGAATTGATGCCGGGCGCACATCACCGTACCAGTTGACGGCCAAGACCCAGGCAGCATATTTTGAGTTTGATCATACACAGATAGGTACCGCCCAGGACATACCCGAGGTGGCAAGAAAGGCCATCGAGGCATATCTTGCGGAGGGACTGTTTGTCGCCATGGCGTCCCAGAGGATCAAAAAAGGCAGGGACAGAACAGACCTGATAGCCTATGATTATTCAAGAGATGTGCCCATCAGCGTTGAGATAGAGTCAGTCAGCGAGGTGCAGAGTCATCAGGAGCACGTCAGGTACAACATGACAAAATGGCCCAAGATGGGATTCTCAGAGTGCCATGTATGGTCCAAGAGCCAGAAAATAAGGCAGATCTGGGCAGGACTGGATGAAGAGGAGAAAAAAAGAATCTCACCCATCGTCATTTCATCCTGAGCTTTTCAAGCTGGCTTTTGTTTTCCGGTTCTTTTTTCCCTAGAGCCTCTGCTAGTTCCCCGCGATATCCCGGTTCTTCTCCGTCCAGGACGGTCGAGTCTCGGTCTGCATCTGTCAGATCCTTTTTTGTAATGTTGGACTCTGTCGGCTTTATGATGATTTTGTTTTTTGATATGGCAAACCGGACGTACTGGTTTTTTCGTATGCCCAGAGCATGGACTATTTGTAGCGGGATGGTCACAGTATATGAGCCCTGGCGGAATTGTATCTTTCTCTGTATGTCTTCTAGTTCCATGATTGGAAATACCTGGATGCATATAAGGGCAAAAAATGCATGATGTGTACTGCCAGAATGCATGATGTGTACTGGCATGTTTTTTGGATGCATGATCTGCATGAGGGAGATGCAGAATATGCATATTGGGCAATTTTCACCATGCAGGATATGCATTGTTATGATGCAGAATATGCATATGGGTCATGCATGGTATGCATTTGGTATCATCTTCGGTATGGCAGCCACGCTTGAATTAACCGTCTGAACGCTTTGCATTTACCTCACAAAAACGAACAACGAACTTGTTTTGATGATTCATTCAAAGGTTCTTTTCTTCCGAGACTCTTGACAGAGTCCCTCTCCCACCAGCACGAGGTTTTTTGGAAAAAACCTCTCAAGACCCAACATCCCAATCGAGCCGTGACCGGCTCGATTACTCGCACCAAAATTACATGATTCAGGGGGCTCAAATTAATTACAATAATAGTATGATCAAAGGGGGGCTCAAATTATAATTCTCATATATGATCAAAGAGGGGCTTGTATTATTTTTTTAAATTATTTTGTGGCAGGAGATCAATTGAGTGGTATTTTTGACACCGGTTCTGGTAAATTCCTGTGATCTGATCACTAAAATCTACCAGATCCAAATTTGAGGTGTATTTAAAGCCCCTGAAAAATCCCAGAGTTCCCCGTTAGCGGTTAGTTACCTGTAATGTGGAAACTTTGCCCATTGGCATGTTGATCGTCATTTGATTCTCTGTCTGACTCTAGGCATGACTTTTGTAGACTTTGTAGACTTTGAGCCACATCTGTCTGACTCTTGGCTACTTTGTCTACTTGGACTCTCCTGTCCTTTTTCATTGCCTCTAGACCTCTTAACGTAGTCCTTGTACCAATTCACATACGATTCTTAACGGAACCCAACAGCATATGACTAAAACTTGAAAAGTATTACCAACCACCTAATGATATGGACAGGGAGGGAACCAACAGACGAGTCGGCCCATGTGAGTCGTGTGGACATGAAAAATGGATCTATGACTTTGACGATGATATAGAAGGGTATTGTACCATGTGTTATCGTGAGATCTATGAGAGTTAATCCGGCCATCAAATGTGACCCATATGGAAGCACCCAAATATTGAAAAAAATTCACTTAAATCACAAATGATTTTACTATGATATATTGGGCATGCCAGAGAGAAGTCAGATTACAAAGGGATCCCGTGTATTAATCGAGACAAAGGAGAACCAGTCCTTGATATTTCTACACAACAAAATCATTTTATGTTCTATCTTGTAGCAATTTCAACTTCCATTCTAGAAATTTTGGATCTAGCGGATATTTCATATCGTGTCTTAGTCTTAATTCAGGAGTGACGTGACTAACCCACGACCTGACCTGATTGGTAGAGTTCTCACTGAGCAACTCTGATATTTCGACTCCAAAGTCTTGCTCTATGGTTATGAAGCCTTTTTCAAAGGCGACATCACACAATCTACATAGCAACAGTCCATTTTGTGGGTTCATGGAATTATATGGATCTTTCCTTCTCATTATACGATATGGCACTATGTGTGCTCCGATCACATAGTCGTGAATCCCAAAGCCACACAGAGCACATTTTTCATAATCCTTTAACAGCTCGGCTCGAAACACTTCTTGTTTTTTCCTAACATATACCGTCCGCATCTCCCCGTTGGAGTAAAAGTTTCCCTTCCGTATCTCTTTTTCAACGTGGTCATACACCTCATTATTCATAGCTATCTCATCAAGCCGCCATATTCCCACTCCTAATTTTTTGTCGCCTTTCTCGTCCCAATCAACCAAGATCTTCTTTTCTCTCAAGCGACTGATCTCATTTACCACCGCCTTGTAGAGTGGGTTTTTCGATTTGTCAGAACCATACAAAGAAACATCTATCCCAAGTTTGCTTGCCACCAGAGCATCAACTTCGGTTTTGGTATGCCATATGGACTCGTATTGTAATTCCTGATTGTCCGATCTGCCTTCAGCGTGCCTGTGCTCTTTTTCTTTTATGAGGGGCATGGTGCGTCCTTCACTAGTGAGGCATTCCCAAACGTGCATCCGGAGACCTGCATGGTCTATGGGAAGTTTAAGGGTGGCTGTACGAAGCACGTCATAAAATGATCCATGTTTCTCCGATTCTATTCGTTCGACATCATCCTTGTTGAGTTTTTTGAGGAATCTTATCCATTCCTGCATCACCTTGATCATCATTGCTTTGTTATGATTTTTGAAAAACTTCATTGCATCCGGATTCAGGTCAATTCCTGCATTCAAATCTACGAATTTTCTATTCCTGTTGATCTCCCTACCAATTTCATACTTAAAGAATGCCCGTATCTCCGCCGTCTGTGGTATCTTAACCCTTTGGAATCTCCACGTCACATTATGGAAACATTTTTTTGCTATTTGCCTGATGCATTTTTTAATTTTCTCAGGCTCTGATCTTTTAACATAGCTTAACGTATTGTTATAATACGAGTCATCGAATTGATCTTTTATTATGTTCATGATCTCCAGCGTTTGGCCTGCCTGTGGAATTTGTTTTATCTTCAACTTTGTCTGTGGCCAATAATATTTGAGAAAATATTCCGCAATGGTCAAATAATCCACATGTGTATCAGTATTGTCCCTACTGTAGTCTAGTAGAAATTTTGCAAATGCGAATTTGTAGGTATTGTCCTTGTTACTGTTGACTAGAATTTCTGATAAAATTCTCTCAAATTCCTTGGCTTGAAAAGTGTCAAAAACCAACATTTTACTACCATATGCAATCGTAAATATGCTTTTTTAATGCAAATGCGATCTTCTGCTCTTCGTATTGAAAGAAAAATTCACTTAAATCACAAATGATTCCACTATGATATATTGGACATGCCAACTAGGAGCAGTATTACAAAGGGATCCCGTGTATTAATCGAGACAAAGGAGAACCAGGGAACCGGTCGCCTCACAGAGGGCACAGTTAAAGAGATGTTGACTGCTGGCAACTCACACCCACACGGAATAAAGGTACGACTTGATGATGGACAGGTTGGACGTGTCAAGCAGGTAACTGTAATGAAAGGAACTGTAAAACCACAATTTGTGGATCTGAGCAAAAAAGAGATCCCAAAAACAGAAGACAAGTACAACGAATTCAAGGAATTCTACCAGTATGATGAAAAAATCGAAAGGCTATCAAGCGACAAGGAAAAATCTAACGCCATAGACGGCATAAAGCACTCCGTACAAAAGAGATTTGCCATAGCTGTATGTTCCTTTGGAAATTCTCACAAAGGAGGTTTTGTATATTTGGGAATACGGTCAGATGGCTCGATAGCAGGATTAGATAGAGATAAAAAATTTGGCGGATTTTCAGACTATAATGACTCATTTGCAAATCATATCAAAGACAGACTAGAAGATTTCCTAAAGGATCGTGTATTCATTACAAGCAAGGTAGAGATGAGATTCCGAACCATTGACGATAAGACCATCTGTATAATTCAAGTACTTCCTGCAGACCGGCCCTTGTATCTTAATGATAAAGAAAAGGCGTTCTTTGTAAGGGGGGCCTCACCTAGAGCAGAAAAGCTAGACGTCGAAGAACAGTTCAGATACATAAAAGAGAGATTTCCACATCATCACTGATTATGACTGATCTTTATCACAGCCCTCTGTTTGAGAATATTCGAGATTATCTCAGTAAGTGTGGCTCAGATGAGACCATTTTTCTCTTTGTACCGTATATCAAAACAAAGATTCTTGACAAGCTACTAGATGGCATACAAAACAGAATAGTCGTTGTTACTACTTGGAACCCAAAGGACATACAGTTTGGTTCTTCAGAGCTTGCCCTGTATCCGTATTGTAAGGAGCGAAATATTGCCCTGTATGTGAGTGAAAACATGCATCTCAAAGTATATTCCATTGGACTGGAAAGTGCGATACTTGCTACGGGTAACATATCGCATAGGGGACTATTACCTGATGGAAACTATGAGGCTGCAACCGTGCTTGAACATCTAACCAATGATGATAGATTATTCTTTGAAAAGATACGAAGAGAGGCAAGACTGGTAGATGATGCAATGTATGACGAGCTCAAAAAATGGAGTGAAGATAACCAGATAGATCTACCAAAACAGGTTGCGTTGGAAGATATAATATCAAGTCCAAAAAAAGATGATTTTTTAATATCTGCCCTTCCAATGACGCGCAGTGTGGATGATCTTGTGTTGGGGTATAAGAGAATGTCTGCAGGACAAGTGCCGTCTGATGATTCAGAAATAACTGCGTGTATATTTCATGATCTAGCAAATTATGGCATTGCAGTGGGACTCTCAGAATCAGAGTTTATCCAAGAGCTGTCTGTCAAGTTTTTTGCACATCCATTCATCAAAAAGATTGACAAATTTATCTCTCCAGAAGCATATTTTGGCAGAATCAAGGAATGGGTGCAGAACAACTGTACTGATGTGCCGGTGCCAAGCAGAAGGGAGCTGACCGGAAATGTACAGGTGTTGCTAGAATGGTTTGAGAAACTAGGAAATGGAAGATATCAGATTGATATTCCAGGCACAAGATCACAAAGGATTAGAAGACTATCATGATCAAAAGATGTTCATTGGAAATTAGGGATTTGGATCATTATATCGCCATAGATCAGCAAAGTATTCGTCTGCAAGCTCTATTGATGGGAGTATGTCCAATATTCTAATAAGTTTAAACTGTTCTGTACCTCCCATACGTGGACCGCGCATTCCACGACCGATCATCTGTTGATGAAGTACAATTGATCTAGTTGGTCTTGCTATGAACACTACATCTATGTTGGGCGCATCAAATCCAACAGAAAAAACATTAACATTGCATATGCATTTTATTTTTCCTATTTTGAATTTTGATATTACATCACGTCTATATTCTATGGGAGTTTCACCATCAACATGTGCTGCATTTCCTCCTAATGCCAAAATTATGGCACACATTAATTTTGATTGTTTTATGTTTGGAGCAAAGTATAATATTTGATTGTTATCTGCTATTAATTTTTTCAATCGCTCGGCAATTATAAAATTTCTTCTATTGTCATTAGCAATTTTATCTAATATTTCTAATGGAAGATCATGATCATCTGCAAATTTTCTTCTTTGTTCTTGTGTTAAGATAAATTCTCTGTCGGATCTAATAGTTTCAGGTTCACAATATGCTAGATAACCCCTTGACTGGAGATATGATATGTTATCCATATCACCTGAATCAATTTCTATTATTTCATCATTGAAATATTCCCTCAGTTTTTTATTTTCTGGATTTTCTACTCCCCTTATGGGAGTAGCGGTAAGACCAATTATTCTAGTGCCTTTTTCTTCTAAGTGTCGTATGACGTTTTTATGGGTGCGTGCTATAACATTATGTGCTTCATCAGCCACCACCAATTCTGGTTGTGGGAAATTATTTGAATTTAACAAATTATTTAGTTTTTGATATGTAGCTACTATGAATGCATTGGGCTTAAAATTGTCTGGAATGTTTTTCCCCCATACTCGATATACATGTAAATCAGCCTTGCCCAAATGAGACCATATCTCTTTCATCGATATGATGGCCTGTTCACACAATTCTTCACGATCAGCAAGCCAGACTACGTGTCTCTTTTTATTATCACCGATACCATTGTTTAAAAAATTACTCACTATCTCCAAAGCTGTTCGTGTTTTACCTGCACCCGTTGGCATTTTTATGATAAAACGCATCCATGGATTTTCTATCAATCTCATCGCATCATAGAAAATTTTACTTTGATATTCTTTCAGCATTAAAAGTGGTTTATTAGACTGTATTACAAATTCAGTACTACGATCTTCTTCAATGTTTGGCACAAGGCTTTCATCGTATCCAAATTCTTCAATGAATGCTTGTGTCTCATCATTATGTCCCCATGTTAGCTTTGAAGCTTTTTCAATTGAATTTTTGTACAATTCTTCATTTTGAGATGGAATTGATATGCCAACTCTGTGTAAAAATCTAATGCATTTTTTTCTATCTGCATATCTCAAAAGTTTTAGACGAAATTCTGATTTTTTGTAGGACGATATATTTAACGCATGGTGAAGTTTTCCAAGAATCTCTTTTGTTTCTATGTCGAAATTTTCATCCGATGTTATTTTGTTGAGAATTAGGTTTAATGGATCCCAGTATTCACTTAGTGCAGTTTCTAATTCACTACGTGGTAGTTTATCATTTAACATCTATTACATCCTAATTTTTGTATGATTTTCTTAAGTGATAGCTCCACTTTACAAGGTGTTCTTCTACAGTGGTTCCAACAGACTGTGTCCTAATCAAGTCATCAAGATCGTACTGACCTTCGGCATATGCATAGATGAGTCTGTCTATGTCATTTTTGAGTTCTTGAGCAAGTTTCTTAAGTTCAGAATTTTGTGGATCAGCAGATATAGATTCTATATCTTTGATCCTTCTATATACTTCAACAAAGAATGGATGACTCATGTTATAATGAACTACTTTTTTGCCTACGTCGTCTAATACGTCAATGAACGGACCATCTGAGCGAGCCTTGTGATCGTGTATAATTTTGTACGTTGTATCTGTGTCTGTCACTTCTTTTACATAGTCTTCCTGTTCTTTTTTATTATCAAAGAGTTCTTCTGCGTGTTTTTGTGCGTTTTCTCTATTCTCGCCTTTAGAAGCAGATGTGGGTAACGGTGGGCTAATGCCTGTAAGAGTTACTTCTATGCCAGTATGGCTTTTCAACGATCCGGTTTCAGATTCGCTCTTTTTTTGATCTTCATCATTCCAGTCTTCTTCTATGTCTTTCCTGAACTTGTTGATTATTGAGGGTTGAATCTTTTTCTGTAATATGTCTCTTAATTCTTTGAGGGGTCTAGCACCAATTTTTATGTTCTTCACAGAAAACCAGTGATCAAGAATTGGTTCAAAATCAATCTCACACCCCCAAAACCTATCGACAGGTTTTAGTGCTGGTGAGAATCTAGATATTGGGCCATAATAGACTTCCCGTCCATTTCTCAATATAGAAAATCCTTCATTTTCATGTACTTTTCTTTCAATACTGTATTTGCTTCTTCCACCATAGCCTTTCAAGTGAGCGTTTTTCTGTCCCTTTCTCAAAGATCTGGGAAGGATGGATGTTCTAATTGTTATCTTGCCTTTTCTTTCACCACTACTGGGAGCGTCTACATCATGCGTCTGATGCTCAAACACATGCTCGTCTTGAAGTGTTGCACGTTCATCTGTTGGAAATTTGGGATTTTTTGTAGCATACAAAGGATCATGTGATGTAACTAATTCGTTATTTACTCCATCATCAATGAATATTTTTCTCACATTGTCATTTTTTGTGACTTTACCATCTTTGATTATCTCTTCGCCTATGAATTTACGATATATTCTGCCAAGACGATGTTTGAGCTCATCGAGATCGAATTCTGTATCAATTCGTTCAATTTTACTCCAGATTACTAATGTGCCATGATCTCCTACCAGATCTTTATATTTGTCTGGGAGATTTTTTGATTCTCTAGGATGTAGGAATGGTTCTACATCATTATCTATTCCACTATTGTCTAAAAACGTGTAGTGCCAATTTCCCTGTTTTTGTCTAGAATATACCTCGATTTTATCACATACGTTGATTGCCCCCATAGTCATTCCAACTCCAAATCGGCCTATTCCTTTTCGATCATCATATCTATCAGAGTAACCGATAACTAGACAATTCTGGAGTTTATCAGGATTCATTCCATATCCATCGTCTCCAAATGCTATGGTTACAGGACGAGGTTTTTGTTTGCGTGGAGGCGTATTCATCTCGAATTTAATCTTGATTTCTTTTGATTCTGCTTGAATCGAATTATCTACTACTTCATAGATAGCCGAGTAAGCATCAAAGTCATTATTGCGAAGAGATTTCAGAGCCGCACCTATGAGTATGGGTGATATGCCTTCTGCGCTCATTCTCTAATCTGCCATGTGCCCTTTTTTAAATTATAGGTGGCAGACGGTACACGGGGTTTTCTCATCATCATCATCTAACACATCTGCCAAAACATCAACCAATGGCAAATTCTTTCTTTTTGACTTTGCTTTTTTGAGCTTTTCTTCATGCTTTTTCATTATGTCATCTCGTCTTTCCAACAGCTCTGTTAGGGTCTCTCCCTCAGACCATGTGTATTGTCTGCCTTTCATACCGCTTGATTTGAAATCAGCGTCTCCTGCAACACCTGCATCTTTAAGTATCTTTTGCTCTATTGCAACTGCGCGTTTGAACAAATCAGGATGATTGTCTGCAAGACCAACCCACTCTGCTTTGCGTTGAAAGAAGCAAAAATAACAACCAGAGCGTGTCCTCCACTTGTAATAATCAGGCAGGTTGATTCCTGCATCTTCTAGTATCTTTATGACACCGGTGTGATCAATGTCATCATCGATGAATGGAAATATTGTCTTGATATTTGGCTTGGTGGATACATACCCGGTTCTGCTTTTTTCATCAGAGCGAATTGCCACGTATGATGTTACTTCAGCGTCTCCAATCCAGTCCTCAAGTGGCTTTATCTTCAACATACTAGTACACCACCTCATCTGTGGAGATGGAAGTGTACCACGAAATACCTCAAAATAATGATCAAAACTTCGAGTAGAGTTTAGTTTTATGATTTTTTTGCCTAGGACGACTTCAAGCTTTGCAAGATAAGCATAGGTCTCTGGCAGTTCTGCACCTGTATCGCAGAAAAAATACTCCATGTCTGGAACTTTATCTCGCATGTATACAGCAAGGGCACTAGAATCTTTACCTCCAGATATTCCGCAAACGTGTCTTGGCAATAACAATTGAAAAGATTCTAAGAATATAATCATTATTATCTAAATTCCAAATAAAAGGTAGATCCGGCGTGGAATTTCGGAGTTGCAAGCATGGTGCCTAAAACTCTCAGATGGGTATTATTCACGTCTAAATTTAGTCTTGAGAAAAGTTATCGAACATACCATATTGAAGACAAACCTTTAAACTTGAAAATAGTTGTTTACTAGCAACATGGGTAACATCTGCCATTCAGAAACAGATCCACTTGGTACTATATTGGATGGTAGAACTAGTTTTATCGTTCCAAATTATCAAAGAGCATATAGTTGGGGAAACGATAAAGTTAACGAACTTTGGGAAGATCTTGTAGATGGCTATGCTAGTGATCCCAATCATTTGTATCTGTTAGGTCCGATTGTTGTAGTAAAACTGCCAGGTACAAGGATATTGAATGAGATTGTTGACGGACAACAACGTTTGGTTACTCTTACGCTGTTATTTTGTGCCTTGCGTAACTCACTAGCAGAACATGAACCAAACAACGAGTTTGATAAAAAAGATTATACGGATTTGATAGATGAAATTAACAAATCAATAAGAACAGATGCTAAACAGCCATTAATCAAACTGAATAATAAAGATGATAATGATGTTTTTACAGATATTTGTAATGCAAAAAACCCATTACAAAATACAACATCGAATACATCGCTAACTGCTAATTATGACATATTATTAAAACTGGCTAGAGAATTATGTAAAAAACGTTTTGATAAGGAAAATGATAGGGATGCGATACGCAGTATCAGAAAGACATTTTGCACTATAAAGAATAACACTAATTTCATATATGTTACTATTCAAGACGAAGATTACTCATATCAAGTTTTTCAATCTTTGAATTCCAAAGGTCAGAAGCTTAATCAAGCTGATCTAATTAAAAGCATTCTTTTGAACAAAGCGCCCGACAAGGTAACGGATAGATGGGATGCAATAATGAGTTCTAAACCAATCAAGAAAAATCCTGATGATTTTCTGTACTATTCAATGTTGTCTAGAACATGTCCCAAATCAGATGGATCAGACGAAGTGCTAAAAATAAAAATGTCTAGCAGAATAAAAAGCAAATGTAAAAATCCGACAGATGTGGAGGAATATTTAAAAGAACTCTCAGAAGATTCGCGCATAATAGAAGTGTTAAACAGACCCGAGACCCTGCGTTCAGAAGATAAATATGATTTAGACTTTATACATTTTTTTTATGGAATACAACAAATCAACGCAAAATATTTTCGGAGGCCTATAATTACTGCATATAGAGAATGGGGATCTTCAAACAGTGATACTAAACTTCTGATAGGCTGTCTTTTAAAATTCTTCTTCATGTACCGAACAATTTCTAAATTGGACATAGATCTGTTAAAACGAATTGCTAGAGATGTGACATGCCATATTCTGAATGGAAAAAAACTAGATGAGATTTTATACACTATACTGAAGAGTGAAAAACCAGGTGTCGAAGATAACATTAACCAAGATGATTTCATGAATGAGTTCAAAAATAACATAAATAATTTAAAAACCTCGGTTGCTACCTACATACTTTATTCATTAGAAAAAAAACTTCATGATGATCAAGGTACACACATAGAATTCAACAAATATCACATAGAGTACATATTTCCAAAAAATCCCGATTATGAAAAATGGGCTAACAAAGATGAATTAGACGATCATAAAAATCGACTAGGCAACCTAACATTACTAGATATGAAGTGGAATGCTACTATGAAAAACTACAGCTTTGAGGATAAGCGCAATAAAGGAACTAGATGTTATCTGGAATCAGGTTTGGAATTGAATAAAAAATATCTTAGAAAATATGAACGATGGGGAATAGAAGAAATCGAAAAACGTGAAAAAGAATTGATTGAATGTGCAAGTGGAATCTGGAATCTAGCCGAGTATCTTCAACTAGCAAAAAAACCCCAAGATTGATCATGTGATCATTTTATCTTAGATGCTAGCTCATCAAATTCTTTTTTGGAGACTGTCAGACAGAACAGTACTTTGTTGGGTTTTTTTGCATTTTTTATCATAGGGTAGAATTTTATGGTGTACATGTTGTCCTTTTTTATAATCTCGTATGGCCTCTCGCCTATCTTATTTCGCACTTGATGTCTTAACTGGCATGTGATTTTATAGTTTTACAATAGACAGGCGAATTCGGCCTTGAATATTATTATACTAGTTTATCGTACTATAACTTACCGTATCCGAAACCTCTGGACTATCCGATAAAGATGGGGAATCGGGGGCATGATTGTGGATACGGCTTTTATTTTAAATTCTCATTGAGCTTTTCTTTGATCCATTCTGTCGAATCTAGATGAATCAACCCGTCAATATTCATCTCATCATTATTTGCCCATGCAACAAGATCCGATAGGGTATGAATGAAGGCATTTTTAGAATGACATAGATTGTTATCTACGACAAATCCTAGACAGTCTAAATCACATTGAAAATTAATACGTGATAATTCTTCTTTATGACTCGTTGTAAATTTGGTAATATCTTCATGGATGAATTTGTATAGCAAGTGGTTGTACCTGCGATGTATTGCACGGTATCTAGTGGGACTGATTTTCTTTTTGGCGTTCTCAATTATGTCGTGTTTGTCCAACCGTATACAAAGCGCAATGTTTTCTCTGTAGTTAAATTCAAGTTTGGATGCAAGCTCTCTACGCATTCTGCTGGTTTTAAGTGTAGCAGAATGGATTTTATTTATTTCTAAATTTTTAATCATGGCAACAAGATTTTCTTCTACTCCGACTACAAGTCCCATATATTTCGAGTCGTCATTAGGTCTTCCAGAAAGATCCATTCCTCCAACAAGCATGTTTTACACTTGGAATTTAGAGCTCAGCGTTGCTATTAATGCGTTAAGATCCTTGTCAGTTAATCCTGACTTTTTCATATCTTTTAATATTTTAACTACGAGTTTTTCCATTTTCTTTTTTTGTTCGGGTCTTAATGATACTACGGTATGGTGTTCGCTGCCATCTGCATGAGTTACTGTTACCTGATATGACGGCTTTACAAAATTATTCGATATATTTGCAAAATGAATCGATGCTAGTCTCTTGAATTTTCCAGATATCGACATCAGGTTATTCTCAAACATTGCACGTTGATCATCAGTCCAAGATATAGGTGATACTTCTGTCAGGCTCAGGGCCACATAGTTTATCCAGTCCTCATCTCGCTCCAAGACATCAGATGATAATGCAGTAAGAAACACCTTCATCTTTTGATCAGTAATGCTTTGAAGCATTACAGAGGCAGCTTTTGACAGCTTTGCCCTGTTGTCGATTCCCGTTGAATCAAAGAGCATTTTTTTGATATCTTGCGTCAGCTTGAGGTATTCATTTTGTAGTGTGGTCTTGGATTTGGTAAGAGTGCTTGAGAATTTTACCATGTCTTTTTGTGAGGTTTTAGAGTCAAATCCTAGTGCATTTGGAAGTGATTCAAACAACAAGGTGTCTGGCTCTACTGCGTGCAATACCGCATCTCTTACCGCCATAGAGTCTTTGTCAAGTCTTTTTGTCTGCTTTACATATGGGGGCAATGCAGACACGATTCGAACTAGGCGTGATACCACATCAAGCACACTGCCTTCCGAGTTTATCTCAAAGTCAGATATGACCGTCTTTAGCAGTTGCTTTTTGGATGGTGTGCTCTTGAAATATTTGACTTCAAAGTGATCAGGATTCTTTATCATTCGCTCTGCAATCTCGATCATAATGTATGGTGTGTACGTGCCATGTTCATACAAGGCAATGTTGTTTTTGTATATCAAAAGAATTGCAACTGCAAATATTGCCAAAACGCCATCCTTTATTCCAAATGGCGAGAGTCTGCACATTTGATATATCTTTGATAGTGGTACTCGCTTGCTAGATTTTTTGATCATATGCAGAATCGCATCCCACGCCGGCTTGATTTCAGGCCCTCTTGGATCCTGCAGCTTCCATTTGTTTCCTATCGTACCGACATGAATTTTATGGTGATCAAATATCGCATTGTATATTGCAACATCGGGACCAAATCCCTCCAGACCAAAGTTGGCCTGGTCTGCATGATTTATCATGTGTTCCAACAGCTTTCTTTTTGCGGCAGACCCCTGCGAGGATAAGACGGTTCTGTTTATCATCTCGTTGTATATGTGTGGGGTCTGAGGGTATTTTTCATTGCACACCCTGGAGATAATGGCACTTGGGGTTCCTGACTGTTTTACCGGTTTGTCTGTGAGATATGACCACATCGCGTTTGTTCCATATGTGATTCCAAATTCTCTATCCAAGATGATCTCGGCATCGGCCAGCCTTTCTTCTAGTTCTTTGCGCGCTACCCAGTCTGATATGACATCTTCGTTGTTGTCTAGAATATCGCGTATTGCCATTACCTCTGTTACTGCGTGTCGCAGATCAGAGGTGTCACCGGCAGTTACTACAACAAGGGGCTTGTCGGATTTGAATGCAAGGGAATCTCCGGTATTGTATATTATTGCACCGTCATAGTTATCATCGAGTTTTATCTCCGGTGTCGTGGTAAATATCCGCTTGAACAGTCTGATTGTGCCGGTCTCTATGCTGTGCCTTGCGGCAACGACGGGTTCGAGGTTCATGACCTCTTGCAGCATGCCGGTCAGGGAGTACTTTTGATACCTCTTGCGGTACATGTCTAGCTTTGCTGCAATGTCAATGTCTGTACCATGCCATATCCTGTATTCGTCTGCATACTTTCTGTATGTAATGATGGATTTTTTCTCTAGTTTCTTCAGCACTTGCGTTGCCCCTTCACCCACCGCATAGTTGATTATCTTACGTGATGCTCGAAGGTATCCGGATCTCCCAATCAGGTTTAGTATTCCTATGGTCTTGAGGGTCTTTGTCTCTTCCTTGGTCAGTCCGTGCGAGTCGCGTATTATGGTCTCGATCTCCATAAGTCTGGTAATGCTTGCAGAGCTTGAATGGATCATGCTAGTGCCGGATATGAAATAATCATACAATGTGTCGAGTCCTATCGACGGCAGCTCGTCTTCTTCCTTCCATGTATTCTCGTCGATGAATGTCGCAACCGTATGCTTGCCGGCATCTGATATAAACGACAGCAGGGTGCGCTCGTGCTGACCATACCGAGAGCATAACTCCGGCAGAACCTCTAATGCAAGCGGCTCTAGTGGATAGCATGCCGCTACTGTATTGGAGTCAAAGCCGCTGTCTATGCCGAGACTTTGCATCTGATTTGATTCTTTTTTGGCCCATCTGTAGACATGGCGGCGATTCTTGGTATTTTCGTCTGGTTTTATGGTATTTGAGATCAAAAGCCTGGTTTGGTCAGGTGAGTTTGCAAATGGAATATCCTCGAATCTTCCCTGGATCTTTGCCCATTCCTGTTTTTGTGTGGCAGAAACGCCGACTGCATATTCTTCGAACGCCATATGTTGTAACGTGATTATTGACAATGGGAGCTTTCTGCCCGGGCCGGACATCTCTGCAAGCTCCTGCAATAGGAACAAGTCGCTTTGTTGGGACTCGTCGGTAGCAAAGTATTCTATGTTTTTGCCAAACTCGTCGATCATTATAACTACTGGCAATTCTTTGCACATGCTCGATATTATCTCCGTCACTTTTTTTGTTGTAGGTATCCTGTTGTTTTTCAAGTCGCGCATGCTTTTGCGCAGCTCGTTTGCCTGTGTGAAATTATTCGTAGTGTATCTTTCAAAATATCTGGTTGCTCCGCCGTCTAGCGCGCGGAGTATGGTCGCAGTTATGGGTTCACGCCGCGCCGTTGCCGTACATCTTATCAATCCGTCATTGTGGGTTTTTGTCTTTCCCCTTGCGCTGCGCAGTATCTGGGCAGTATCAGCTGATGTGGCCTTTAACGTCTTGTATGCCACTTGCCATTCAGCATCGTCTTTTGTTGCCAACAGTCCGTTTAGAAATATCATCATGGTGGACTTGCCCGAGCCGTATGGTCCTGTGATGGATAGCATCCTGCCACTTTTGGCTCCGCGCAGACCTGCAGAAAACCGTTCTATTATCTCAATGGTGCTAGCACTAGGAAGATAATTTTTCATGGTTGTAATGTCATCGTTTTCTATGTTTGCAGATGGGAATTGTTTTGGTGGCACCGTGACCAATCTGGACAGGGGAACGGCTTTGGATTTTTGAGCAACTCTCAATGTGTCAACAACCTCATCTGTGGATTCTTGTCAAGGCGGAGCTTTCTACCGTATGCCAGATGTAGTATCTCCATATGGGCCTTTTCTACAGAGTCAAAGACTAGATGCTGTGCCCCGTTGATGTTGGACATCCTTATCGACTCTGCCTTGTTGCATGCCTCCTGGAGCATGTCGGCAATATCATTTTCACCCATCTTGAAGACATTTCCAACGCTTCCGGTCTCGGTTGCAAGCCTGCCAACGGAGATGCTCTTTGAGGTTATGCCTGCCCTACCCACAAAGTCAATGCACGCAAAGGCCACGATCAGGGGCGATATGCCGTGTTTTTTGCCAAATACGAACCTCATCGTATCCTTTGAGCTCTGCTTTATCAGGTGTAGCTGTCGGAATGGGCAGTCTAGATAGTCCTCAATGGATAGCTTGGCCTGTCTGGTACTATAGGTGCGTATGAACACGTCGATATCCTTTTTGACGGATTTTTCACTGGGAGTGTTCCAGTCAGACAGGTTTCTGACGCGCGCCATAACCGACTCTGTTACATCCTCGATCTTGAGGTTTGTAGCAGAAAACTCGTTCATAATTATCCACCATACCGGAACCTTGCAAGGAGGGGCAAACAACAGCCAGTGCAACAACCACAATGTATCGGGTTGTTCAAGGTAGGGATCAAGACCCTTTTCTCCAAATATAGTGCGTCCCATGTGTGTGGGCTCCCATGTGGCCTTACTTGAATGACCGCGTGGTTCTATTATCTTGTTTGCCGTACTCCAAAACCTCATGGAACGAACCATGTTCTTTCCTACTCCGAGTCGTATGGTCGCGTCATCACGTGAAAATATTTTCCTATCATCTCTTGCCTTGTCATATGCCTTTTTGAGCCATCCGTATCGAAGATGGAATGATTCGTGGTTTGCAAACACGGGTGCAGGTATTGCTTCTGTGATCAACATTATATCTTTGCAACCTCCGCTTCTTTTCCTCTAACATATTGTACCGCATTTACAATCGAGTTTACTGCCACATCGATATCCTGTTGCGTTGTATGGCGTCCTATTGATATCCGTATTGATTCGTTTGCCTCGTCTGTATTCAAACCCATGGCAGTGAGAACATGGGATGGTTCCATAGCTGCTGACGAGCAGGCGCTACCTGTTGCTATCTCTATTTCAGGAGCATTTACAATTACTGCATCAGCAAGTGCGCCGTTGATTCGTATACTTGATGTGTTTGGAATTCTGTCTGCGTTTTTTCCATTTATTGAAACATCTGAAATAGAGTCTGTTATCTTTTTCTCAAAATTATCTCGTAGCTGTTTTTGTCGTGGACTGTCACCCAATCCCTTGACTGATGCAATCTCGCAGGCTTTGCCAAATCCGACTATGCCTGGTACGTTGAGTGTTCCACTGCGCATGTTTTTCTCCTGGCCCCCACCATACAGTATTCCCTGCATCTGTTTTCTAGCATGTCTGGTGGCTACTAGCGCACCACATCCCTTGGGACCGTAAATCTTGTGGCTGCTAAACGTTACCATGTCAATATCAAGATCCTCTGCGTTAAAGGGAATCTTTCCTATGGCCTGTGTGGCATCACAATGAACTAGGGCATTATATGCATGGGCCCGTTGAGCAATCTCTTTGATTGGCTGAATTACGCCCGTCTCGCTGTTTGCAGCCATCACCGAGACAATATCTATTCCTCCATTAAACAATTCTTTCTCCAACATGCTAAGGTCGATTATGCCATCTTTGTTTACCGGAATTTTTCTGACATTGGCTTCCTTCTCTGACAACAACCTGCACGGTTCTAGAACTGATTTGTGTTCTGTGCTTCCAACTAGAACGCGTAATGGGCTTTCCTTGTTTATTGATAATCCAAAAAAGATCATGTTATTGGCCTCGGTGGCACCAGATGTGAATATAACATCAGCCGGCCTCATCCCCACAATGTCTGCAACATGTGTCCGTGCATCCTCCACTAGGTCGGCTGCAATATTTCCGGTATTGTGATTCTCACTTGATGGATTTCCAAAATTTTTTGTAAATACAGGGATCATGGATTCTAACACACTTTCATCAACTGGGGTAGTAGAGTTGTAATCAAGATATGCCACGTAATAGATTTTCAATCATGATTTATATCTCTAATCTATTTCAAGCAGTGCGAGCTTGGGGTCACATCCTGACGATCTGTCGCTTATTATAGAATCACAGCATTTGTAATGCATCTTTGGATCTGCTCCGATCATCCGGACTCGATCTCTGATTTACAGAGCTCGCCCTCTCCAGAGTGCAAGCCCGTCAGGCAAGACTATTATGATACAGTGCCGTAATATTAAACCGATGACAGCACAGAGTACCCACTCTTTCCAATCATCAAAGTTCGTCGGGCCCACCGGCCTCAACCGAGAAAAGCTGGCAGGGAAGATTTCAAAAATGTCATAGATCCGTACACCCATTACCATACATGACGTACAGGAATTCGGACAAGTCTGGGTTTCGTACGCTATACCGATTAGGTGTCATCCAACCAGCACAAAAAACACAAAACTAACACGAAAAGGAAACTTTATGATACCCATGCTGTATTAATCATCGTGCCAAAAACACAAGATCCAAACAATCCTGAAAATAAAGATGGGGAGCCGGCCGGAAGACACAGACTCCCGCCGAGGGCGCCATCATTTTAGTTTAAATCCCTCACCGATATTCTACATCATCGAGTCTTAAACTAACAAAAAACTTGGAAAAGAAGTAACTTTTGATGATTATCGTAAAAACAAGCCTGTTATTGCAGCTGAAGTTGGCCGAGCTTTATCTCAATTAATTCATTACAAAGAAAAACTTGGAACAGAAAAATACAATATTGTTGAGGGAATTGTAGTTATTGGAAGAAAAACTAAAGAATCAGATTATTTCATCAAAGTTTTTAGTACTTATCTTCATAGCATAGAGATTACCACGTTTGATGACTTGTATGATAAAGCATCAGTCATATAGTCTCGAGCAAAAGTTCTTGAGATCAAATATGTTAGACAGAAATACATTTTGATCACGCCGCACCACGCATTGCAATGCCCACAGTAAAATCCGAAGACCTGAAGAAAGCGTACAAGAGGGAGAAGAACCCTCGTGTCAAGATCAGAATGGCGGCCGTAAACATGGTGTGCATGAACAATGAAAGCATTCAACATGTGGCAGACTCGCTCATGCAGTGCCCCAACTGGGTGTCCTTCTGGGTGGAACGCTTCAAGGAGGAGGAGGGCGGCATAGACGCCCTCCGGGATCTTCCAAAGACAGGCAGGCCGCCAAAGGTTCGGTTGGACAAGATTGCAAGGGTTGTATCAGATGCAAACAGCAGCGGCATTATTACGCCAAAAAGACTCAAAAGCGACATACAAAAAAGATTCAAAGTAAAATACCACATAACCAGCATCAGAAAGATAATGCACAAGCTTGGAATGTCTGCCAAGACGGCTCAGCGCATCCACATCAGCAGGGCAGAAATTGACAAAATCAAAAGGTGGCAACACAATGCAAAAAGGCGGATTTCACGCCTGGAATTGAAGGGTTTTACAACTGTCGTTTTTGACGAATCGATATTCATCGACGATCCTGCAAGTGGCGCAAAGTACTGATCACCAAAAGGGGAGCCAATCACAACGACATACAAGGGACGGCACGGCAGGGTGGTGGCATACGGCTCCATTGCGACAGACGGCAGGCAGTTCTTTAGGACATATGACAGGTTTGACAAGGAGACGGTTCTGCAATACATCAAGGAGATGACAAGTCATTTTGGCAAGGTGACAATCATCATGGACAACGCGCCGCAGCACAAGGCAAGGATTGTAAAAGAGTTTCTTGCAGGCAACCCCGATGTCAGGACAATATGGCTTCCGACTGCAACGCCTGAGCTCAGTGCAGTTGAGGAGTACTGGCATCAGGCAAAACGGGACGTGTCGGTATCTGAATATTACGCTACGGTTGTGCACATGCGCCATGCAATGTCAGAATATTTCAGGACAGCCCGTCCCAAGCTTGATGCGATGAAGTTTATCTGTAGAAGGTCGCTCACTCTCAAAAACTTTTGATTGACACTATATCTTACATGACTTCCAACTTGATGAATTTTCTTAAAACCAATTTTCTCAATAATCTTACACATATCTCTACCAAAAATGAGATTAAGTTTCATTATGCTTGAATCTGTTGTATTCCTACAAATCTTAATGGTTCTACATCTTCATCTTTACTACAAGATGATATAGCTTCTTTGATTCTATCTGTTGCTTCTGTTACTGTTTTTCCTTGAGTGTAGCATCCTGAAATATTTGGAACTTTTGCTATATACATACCATCTTCATCCTGTTCTATGATTACGGTGTATGTTTTTTCTTGTGTCCTCATTAATTACGATACTTTGATATTTCTTTAAACTCTTACGATCCTACCTTTGGTTTTTTGAGTGATTTTGTGACTATCTAGGCGTGAATAAATTAGGGATATGAACAGATCTCCAGAATCATTCTGAGGACACCATCATTTTTCTAAATTTGATTTGTTGAAAATATCTTTTAACCGATCAGAAATACATTGTATAATTTATAATCGAAAAAGAAATTTTGCATGATTTTCCTACAAGAATATTAAAATTCAGGCAATTTTAGTAGATTTTGATGTCTGAAGAAAAAGATGAATCTGAAGTAGAAGCAACATCTACCGAAGACTCAGCTTCTGAAACACCATCCAAAGAATCTAAAAAACCTAAAGCCTCTGATGAAGCAGCTGAAGTCGAAGCCACAATAAAGGCTGCAGAAAAAGCAGAAGCTGAAGCACAAAAAGCTCTTGAAAAAGCAAAAGCGGCAAAAGAAAAAGCAGAAGCTGCAGCAGAAGCAGAATACAAGGCAATTGCCAATGAGATAAAAGCAGAAGCGGCAAAGGCATCTGATTACACTTTCAAAAGGCAAGGTGAAGAAATCTTTAGACGAGAAATGGGAGAGCCCGAATTTTTCTTAGATAAAAAAAACCGATTCCCACGCCCAATCCTTTCACCTGAAGAACAAGAAACTATAACAAGAAAAGCTGAGATGTTCAAAGACACTACCCCTGATTATGTTCCTGAACATGTTCTTAGTCCGGAATTTGGTGGTATTTCCAACTATGAACGTAGCGTAGATGAATTTTTAAAAGTAGCCAAACTAAATCTTGAAACACTAAAAGCTGATCCGGATGCTACAGAAAAACAAATCCAAGACGCTAAAGATGAAATTACTTATTTAGAATCATTACATGAAAACTATTACATTGGAATGAATGTTTTCAGAACTGCAAAAGGTGGACGAGACAAGATTAAATCTTAATGGTGATGATATGAGTGAAGTAAATTTTGATGTAATGAATGCACGTGTCACTTTCAAAAACATCCCTTTACATACGTTATCAAAATTTGCCTTCAAAGATGTAATAGCAGCATGTAAGGAATTCAAAAAAATTCCTGCTGTAGATGAATGCATCATTATCCAAACTGCAAGTAGGGTTGAAATATTTCTGGTAAGTATTGTTGAAACTCCTGATTCTCCTGACGCTAGAAGAGCTGAAGGAAAAACTCTTGTGTTAAACCAAGTTAAAGATACATGGATATCTTTGTCATCCTTAGAACAAATTGATATTGATCACTTTGATCAAACTCTTGAAGTGTACAAAGGCGACGACGTATATCTTCATTTATTGCGTTTAGCATCTGGAATAGACTCTTTTGTTGTAGGAAAACAAGAGGTTTACGATGAGATTGTTCAATCTTTAGCTAATGCAAAAAATGCAGGCGTTTCAGGTAAAATCACTAACAAACTATTTGAAAGCGTAATTAGATTAGCCACACGAATGCGTGATACTACTGGAATTGGAAAAGACACTGTCTCTCTTGGCGATGTTGCAGTAAAATTAGTAGATGAAAAAGCTGGACTTGATTCCAAGAAAAAAATCTTAATTATTGGCACTGGTGAGCCTGCAGCTATGCTTGCAAAAACTTTGAATAAAAAAGATGCTGCATTTGATGTGGCCAGTAGAAGCGTTGACCGTGCAACCGGATTTACAACGCTTTTGGGAGGTAACCCTGTTGACTTTAACGATGTTTTAGCTGGTTTTGGCAAATATGACATTATCTTTGTTGCAACAACATCTGATTATTTCTTAATCACCTACGACAGAATTCATTTGGTAATGGAAGAAAAGAAAAAAGGTACTCTGATTTTAGATTTGTCTGATCCTAGAACCGTTGATGAAGGAATTACCGCTCTTCCGGGAATAAAATTATTGTTCAGAGATCAAATTTATGAAATTTTTGAAGAAAGTGTCAAGGCCAGAGCCGGTATTGTCCCTGCAGTGGAAAAAATCATAGAAAAAGAAATTCCTGTCTTATCTGCAACAATGAAAAAATTAGACGCTTAATTTAGATGCCTTGCTTTCTTAAAAGAAACTGCATTACGGCTTCTTTAGAATAATCTATTCCATGTTCATCATCAGTGTGTGTTCTAAAATTCTCAATCACTTCTTCCATTCCCCCTTCAGCTACAAAATCACATTCAAAACCATAATCTCCACACTTGAGTTTTGCCATATCTTGGAAAAAATCCTGTGATATAAATATCCACAGGTGTATTTTCCCTTAGTCAAAACCGCTTTTCTTATTCTTAAAATTGGATCTTAATTGACTTTTTGAAAACTATCCGTAAGATTCAAACTTGATTCCAAAACTTCCATCAGATTTCTTCTCATGCTCAGTAACAAAACCCCTTGAACCAATCGCTTCAATTACCCCGTCAATTGTACCTTGGTAACCACAAATGTATACGATGGTATTGTCTGGTGTTATTTCTTCTCCTACCATCTCATCTACTGGTGATAATCCCGTTTTTTTATCAGGCTTGAAAAATGATTCCACTCTGCCTACATGGCCAGACCAAGATCTGTTAAAGAATTCTTTTGGCCTGCTAATAGCTGCCCTGTATCTGAAATTCCATTTTTCTCTGCCTCTTTTTTCACTTTCGTTTTCTAGATCTGTCAAAAGTCGTTTGTAGCTTAGTTCATCAACATAGCTTGCTCCATGTAGAACAACTATCTCTCTTTTGTCACTAGTGTCATGGAAATGTTTTGCAAATGCAATGAATGGAGCTAACCCTGTTCCGCCACCAACACAAATTATTCTTCTATTGTCTTTCTGTCCGTTAGGTAACACCTCACTAATTTGTAATGCAGCTCCAGTAGGATCACCCAGTGCCACTTCATCACCGACGCTAAGATAAAACAATTCAGTTGTAACGCGACCCGGAAGTGGCTTTCTTACCCATCTGATTACAAATTCAAAATAATCTCTGTTTTCTGCATGTGATGCAATTGAGTATGCGCGTCTAACAATCTTTTTTTCCGTTGGTATTGGAAGGCCGATTGTTAGAAACTGACCAGTTTTATATTCAGGCATTCCATTTTCTGGTACTAGGCGAATGATTACTAGATCCTCTTTTAATAACTCCATATAAGTGACCTTTGCCTTCATCTCAGTAACCATACAGTGTTTTTTCGCGACTTTGGATAAATATATTTCTGTTATATTTTGATTCAAAAAATTTGATTATTAATCTAAAACATAAAAACCTAGAAAACTTTGTTGTGTTTAATTTCTTACTTGTTTGTTCACTGATTAATCTGTGACATTATCTCATCAAGAATTTTCTGATTTGCAGCTGCAATAAAAGACACTCTTGTATCATAGCTCAGATCTGCATCAAGTGGATTCAAGTCTGCATCTAACAGTAATCCTCCTGCCTCCTTTACAATTAGATAGCCTGCTGCAATATCTTGAATTCTAATTTTACCCCTCAAATCAATAAAAACATCCATTAATCCCCTTGCAAATAGTGCCATTTCTAGTGCATTTGCGCCAAAATGTCTTGTGTGATTATGGTTTTCAAATATCGGATGTAGCCGTTTCATCAAGTCTACTGTTGCACCAGACGTGTTAATGCCGACAATTTTGTAGATTGGATCACTGTTATGCACTTTGATCTGCTCTTCGTTGAAAAATGAACCCTTATTTTTTGAAGCCCAATACATTTCCCCATTTGCCAAATTTGTAATAACCCCATCTGTAATTGAGCTAAGCTTATTCTCAGTTGCAAATGCCAACGAACTACAGAAAAAAGGAACGCCACGTACTGCGTTAGCAGAGCCATCTATTGCATCCATAATGACGTATCCTTTAGGATTATCTGATAATTCTACTCGTCCGCATTCCTCACCTAAAACAACACACTCAAAATTAATTTCCCTAAGATAGTCTAAAACTGTTTTTTCAGCAACAATGTCTATATTTCGTGAAATATCTCCTCCCGCACCTATGCCAAAATCTCCTGCAGCGTGTTCAGTGCCTGCAAGATCTTTTACATTTTCATAAATTCGATTTGAAACTTGACGAAGAATTTCTATTACTTCCATACCGCATGTTCAGTATTTCGTAATTTAAGTCAAGTAAACATTTGTTTTGAAAGCATAAATAACAATAAAGAAGTTTACGTTTGTGAGTGGCAAGGATCAATCAGTTGTAAGTAAAGAAGCTTTGATGAGTACAAAACCTGGAAAACAAATACTCAAACAAGGATTATTCAAATCAAAAGGTTTCAAACTATTTAACAAGTACAGGGACGAAACAGAAAATGAGTTTCCAAATTTTGCAGAACGATTTGCACAGGGCCTTCTTAATGAAATAAAGTCCGATACTGACCCAAATTCTACTCAGCAAGCATTTGGTAATGAAGTAGATTCCACTGAAATAATACTAGGCGCATCTGAAATTGAGCCTGTTAAATCAAAATTAGAAAGTCCAGACGTTCTAAAAGATAGGGTGCTTCGAATTTTAAATTCCAATTTTGTAAAGATGACCTTCCCTGTTTTTAATGCACTATTTGACGGCGCCTCAGAATATACTGGAAGAAATGATCATCAATTAAGACAAGATATGGTTGAGGGGCACATCTTGGCAATCGATCTTAGCGAACCGATGGATAGAATTGTGGACAGAGATGAAGACTTGGAATTTCTTGATGATTACAAACTAATGAATCCATACATTCTGAAATTAGCTAGAGATAAAATTTCAAATGGCGGCGACAAAGTTCTCAAAGAATTTGAAGAAGGATTCAAAGATGCAAGAGTAGGACAGTATCTTGATGAGAAATTAAAATCAAAACCGACAGAAATTACTGAGGAAGAAATGACCTTATCTTACAAAAAATATCGCGCAGTAATGGGAACTGCAGGTAAAAACATGGCTTTGGCAGAACGGCCATTAGGTGAAATTTTCTATTTGGGTATGGCAAAAGCTGCAGAAGGTGTCGGATGTGGTAATGAAATCGAAGACTCGATCAAAAATGGATTTGTAAAAATACCTTCATGGCCACTTTATTACTCGTTATTGTCAAATGATGTGAAAAAAGGATTTGAAATCACACTTGAAAAAAGCAACTTGTATTTACAGGATGCCCGTCTTACTCTTGAAATGTTACCTGAAGGATTTTCTCATAAAGAATTTTTGGAATTTTTGTTTTTAACTGTAGAACATTACAATCAGTATTGGTACAATCAATTGCAAAAGGCCAACAAATGGTCGGAATTCGAATCCAAACTTCCCAGGTGATAAAATTGATGTGGTCTGAAAAACACCGACCTCAGATTATTTCTGATATGGTGGGAAACGAAGAATCCCGCTCTTCTATAGTGGAATGGTTTGCAAAGTGGAAAAAAGGAACAAAGCCGCTTCTTCTTGTCGGCCCTCCTGGAATTGGAAAAACCACCATGGCGTATCTTATCGCAAAACAATTTGGATATGATATGATTGGGCTCAATGCTAGTGACGCTAGAAGTAAATCTAGAATTAATGAAATTCTTGAACCTGTTTTAGGTAATGTGAGTGTCTTGGGAACTCCGATGATATTTGTTGATGAGGTGGACGGAATTCATGGTCGTGGAGATTATGGCGGTGTTGCGGCACTTGTTGAAATTCTAAAGGAACCCACAGTTCCTATTGTTCTTGCCGCAAATGATGACACGCAAGATAAAATGAAAAATATCAAAAAAGCAGTTAAGACAATCTCTTTCAAAAGAATTCCGCCACGTCTCTTGAGAGTCTATCTTGAAAATATCCTGAAAAAAGAAAATGCAAAACTGAGTCCTGGATCTTTGATTAAAGTCATTGTCAAATCACGTGGCGACATACGTTCAATGATTAACCTTACTCAATCTCTGGTTACCGGGTTTAATCCCCAAACTGAAACATCTTTTGAAAGTATTAATGTTGAAGATGGCATAAACGCATTCTTTAAAGCAAACTCGATTGAAGAAGCCAGAAGTGTTTTATATTCAATGCAAATTGATCCACGAGAAAAAATTAATGCGTTTTACTCTAGTATTATTACATCCAATCTGGATAATGCCTCTCTTGCAAAATACTTGGAAGTTATTTCAAGTGCTGACATGCTTTATGGAAAAATTATGAAAACTCAAAACTGGAGACTGTTACGCTATCTTAATGATATTTTGATCAAATTATACCAAAACGATGATCGAATTAGATATGCACAGTACAATCTTTCTTGGCCTCTGCTAAACAGAATTCGTTGGGATGGTGCTAAAATTAAATCCTTGTCATCTGTTATGGCAAAAAAATTGCATCTCTCCTCAAGTTCTTTTGTCACACTTTGCTTGCCATTTGTTTTGCTTTGTATTAAAAATAAAACTTTGGAATTGGAATTAGAAGAGACATTTGGTGATATTATTGAAAAGGAGGTTGAACTAATTCAATGAGTTGGAGAAAAATTCCCATGAAGTTTCCGGGAACTTGCATAGTATGTAATGACAAAATTGAGGTTAATGAGATTGGATTGTGGGCAAAAGGGTTGGGTGTTAAACATGAAAAATGTGCTCAAATTAACGAACTGCAATGTGTAGTTTGTGGCGCACCTGCAGGTTGCCCTCAATGTGAATTTCAAGAAAATTGTAATATTCCTAATGTGTCCCAACTGTGTATATGTAAGAAATGTAGCGAGGAAAAAGATGCTTTTAGTTCCTATCAAAGATCGGCAAAGAAGAAATTTCCAATTATTAATTTCTGAAATGAATTTGGATTTTTGTAAAAATCTGATAATTTTTCTGCAATCAAATTAAATTAATATATGAAACCATTTTGCTTTAGATTACTATTATGCATTCTGAAAAGATTGAAGGGTATACTAAGAGAAATAACACGGCCTTGCAAGGGGGCGGTCAAGACAGAATCAAGGCCCAACATGATAAGGGTAAATTAACTGCTCGAGAAAGGATCGATCTTTTACTTGATGAGGGCACCTTTACTGAAATTGATCCAATGGTGACTCATCATTATCATGAATATGACATGCAGAAAAAGAAGTTCTTTACAGATGGTGTAGTTGGTGGATATGGAACAGTTAATGGGAGACAAATCTTTGTCTTTGCTTATGATTTCACTGTGCTTGGTGGAACATTGAGTCATATGGGTGCAAAAAAAATTACTAAACTAATGGATCATGCAGTAAGAACCGGATGTCCAGTCATTGGAATAATGGATTCTGGTGGTGCAAGAATTCAAGAAGGAATTATGAGCCTTGATGGATTTGCAGATATATTTTATCATAATCAATTAGCTTCTGGAGTAATTCCGCAAATTACTGCAAGTATTGGTCCTTCTGCAGGCGGTTCTGTCTACTCTCCTGCAATGACGGACTTTGTAATTATGGTGGATAAAGCAGGAACCATGTTTGTTACAGGACCTGATGTGGTCAAGACTGTGTTGGGCGAAGAAATTTCATTTGATGACCTTGGCGGAGCTATGACTCATGGCTCAAAGAGCGGCGTTGCGCATTTTGTTGCACAAAATGAATACGAATGTATGGACTGCATAAAAAAATTAATCTCATATCTGCCACAAAATAACACTGAAGAACCACCCAAAGTCACAACTGATGATGATCCAAACAGACTAGATCATAATCTGATTAACATAATTCCTGAAAATCCATTACAACCTTATGACATGAAAGAGATCATAAACTCAGTTGTTGACAGTCATGAATTCTTTGAAGTTCATGAATTGTTTGCGCCAAATGTTGTTGTAGGCTATGGAAGATTGAATGGTCAAACTGTTGGAATTGTAGCAAACAATCCCATGCATCTTGCAGGCGCACTTGATATTGATTCATCAAACAAGGCAGCACGATTTATCCGATTCTGTGATTCATTTAACATACCCATTGTCACTTTAGTTGATACTCCAGGTTACATGCCCGGTTCCAATCAAGAACATAACGGAATCATTAGACATGGAAGTAAACTACTTTATGCATACTGTGAAGCCACTGTTCCACGAATTACACTGGTTGTTGGAAAAGCATATGGTGGCGCATACATTGCAATGGGAAGTAAAAATCTCAGAACAGATGTCAACTATGCTTGGCCAACTGCTAGATGTGCTGTACTGGGCGGAGAAGCGGCCGTCAAAATCATGTATAGAAAAGAATTACAGACGTCTGATGATCCTGAGGCATTCAAAAAACAGTTAATTGATGAATTTGCTGAAAAATTTGAAAATCCTTACGTTGCTGCTTCTCACGGAACCGTTGATAATGTGATTGATCCAGCTGAAACAAGACCCATGTTAATCAAGGCACTTGCAATGCTTGCAAACAAAAGAGAGAAACAGCTACCTAGAAAACATGGAAATATCAACTTGTGATCAAAGATGATTGAAAAAGTACTTATCGCAAACAGAGGGGAGATTGCTTTACGTGTAATTAGAACTTGCAAAAGACTTGGAATTAAAACAGTTGCAGTTTATTCTGATGAAGATTACAACTCCCTGCACGTAAAGCAAGCAACTGAGGCATATCATATTGGTGAGGCGGCCCCTGCAAAGTCATACCTTAACCAAGAAAAAATTCTCGATGTGATGCTATCGGCAGGCGCTGATGCTGTTCATCCGGGCTATGGCTTTCTTTCTGAAAATGATGACTTTGCAAGATTATGTGAAAAAAATAAAATTAATTTCATTGGCCCTTCTGCTGACTCTATGAACCTTTGTGGTGATAAAATGCGATGCAAGGCCGCAATGCTAAAAGCCAAGGTACCCACCGTACCTGGAAGTCCTGATTTAGTTAAGGATGTAGACGAGGCAGAAAAGATTGCAAACGATATCAGTTATCCCGTATTGCTAAAATCAGTTTATGGCGGCGGAGGGCGTGGAATTAGACTGGCCACCAATGATAAAGAATTGCGTGAGGGCTACGAATCAGTTACAGGGGAATCGATTGCGGCTGTAGGGAAATCAGCAATTCTTGTAGAAAAATTCCTAGAGAAAACAAGACACATTGAATATCAAATGGCAAGAGACACCCATGGCAATGCCGTTCATATCTTTGAAAGAGAATGCTCAATTCAAAGACGCAACCAAAAATTAATTGAACAAACTCCCTCTCCAATTGTTGATGAGGAAACAAGGGAACGTATAGGAGAAATCGTGCGCAATGCAGCTGATGCAGTTGACTATACCAATCTGGGTACAGCAGAGTTTCTAAGAGCTGACAATGGCGAATTCTATTTTATTGAAATTAATGCTAGATTGCAAGTAGAACACCCAATTACAGAATATGTGTCCGGGCTGGACTTGGTTAAACTACAGCTTGATATCGCAAATGGTGAACCGATTCCATTCAAACAAAAAGATCTCAAAATGAATGGATATGCAATTGAATGTAGAATCAATGCAGAGGACACTTTCTTGGACTTTGCACCCTCTACTGGACCGGTTCCGGATGTGACAATACCTGCAGGACCGGGTGTTAGATGTGACACTTATCTGTACTCTGGATGCACAGTTTCTCCGTTTTATGACTCGTTAATGGCAAAACTCGTTACATGGGGACAGACATTTGATGAATCCAGAACAAGAATGCTTGCTGCATTAAATGACTTTTACATTCAAGGAGTTGAAACCTCGATTCCCCTCTACAAAACAATTCTAAATTCAGATGAATACAAAAACGGTGAACTCTCAACTGATTTTCTCAAGCGTTTTGGTATGATTGACAGACTAACTGAAGACCTTAAGAAAGAAAAAGAAGAGAAAAGTGAAGCCGCTTTGGCTGCCGCAATAATTCATTCTGAATACTTTAAGAGCCGCGTACAAAACCACGCTGCTAGCAATCCTAACTGGAAAAACAAATTGGATTGATGGATAATGGACTATAAAATACAAGATCTTGAAAAATCATTTGACGGAAAAATAACTGAAAGTCTTGGAAATAATGAATATGTCATTAAAATTAATGATGCTGAACACCAGCTAAAAATTCTAAATATTAATTCAAAAGGAATTGAATTTATTTTGGACCAAAACTACCACAGAGCAAAATATCTTGAACAATCTACAAATGAAGTGAGCCTAGTAATCGATAATGTCCCAGTTACTCTTAACATGTATACTCATTTTGATCAAGTAGTTTACAAAAATTCCGGTGGAGGTGCTGGCGCTGGTAATGCACAATTAGCTTTGAAGAGTCAAATTCCAGGCAAAGTTGTTTCCATTGCAGTCGCTGAAGACGATTCCGTAAAGAAGGGCGATGTTGTCTGTACTTTGGAGTCCATGAAAATGCAAGTTGCAGTTAAAGCGCACAAAGATGGTACTATCAAATCAATAAAAATTAAAGAAGCAGGAACTGTCGCCAAAGGCGACGCAATCGTAGATATAGAATAAAAAAGGGATGTTTCCTATTTTAGGAAATTTTTAATTTCTTCATAGTTTGGCTCTTTTAATGGATCTTCTGAAACCCATTTGTAACCGATCTTTCCATCTTCCATAATTATGAATACAGAACGTTTTGCAGCATTGTAGTCCTTGATGTGCAACAAATCTTTTAACAGTATGTCGTAATCACGAATTGTTTTACTGCTGTAATCTCCCAATAATGGGAAATTAAAATTATTTTTTTCTGCAAATGCTTTGTTTGCAAATGGACCGTCATTACTGATTGCTATTACTTGTGCACCAAGGTCAGAAATTTCTTGCAAAGAGTCCCTGAATGTGCATAACTCTGTTTCACAAACTGGAGAACTTGCAGCAACGATGAATGAAAGTACAATCTTTTTTCCTTTAAATTCATCCAAAGCCCGCAATTTCAATTCTGTATCTGGAAGTTCAAAGTCAGGAGCAGTGTCTCCAATATTCAATGACATTGTCGATTTTTGTCATTATCCTATTAAGTAGTTTACAAAAATCATTTTTTCCAAAATTTGATCGAAAAAAGGAGGCATACCTTTTTATACAAAAATTCGGTCAAAAAGCTAAATTGGTCGGGGAATTAGCGGGCAATTATAGTACCGTTGTATTGATGTTTGTGTTTGGCATAGTCGCAATGGCACCTGCCTTGGTAATTTCAAGAATGATTTCGCCGCGAAAACGAAGTAATCCTGTTAAATTTCTGCCAATGGAATGTGGCCAAGTCCCCTCAGGAGAAGGGCGAACTCACTTTATGATGCAGTATTACCCTTACATTCTGATGTTTGTAGTATTTGATGTCATGGCAATTTTCTTGTATGCGTGGGGAAGTTCTCTTTTAGAACTCCCAAAGAGTGCAACTTTACCTATGATTGGATTTTTGGGTATAATGTTTGGAGCAATGTCGTTTGCTTTGTATCAGTCAGGGAGACGAAGAATATGGTAGTTTTTTATACAAATCACATCTACGAGGATAGGGAGTAAGATTGCTTAAAGACTTGGTAACACCAGAAAACGCAAATGTCTTTGTAGGAAAGTTGGGAGACATTTTAGAAAGAGCAATCGGTAAGCCATTGGGCTACGCCATCAATTGGGGTAGAATCTGGTCACTCTGGCCTGTTCACATTGAAACAGCTTGTTGCAGTGTCGAATTTGGCGCAGCATCAAGTCCTAGATATGATGTTGAAAGATTTGGTATCATCGAGGCATTTGGATCACTAAGACAATGTGATCTGATTGTTGTTCAAGGAACTATTACAAGAAAAATGGCACCACGTCTCAGATTAGTTTATGATCAAATGCCAGAACCAAAGTATGTAATTGCTATGGGAGCTTGTGCAATTACTGGAGGACTGTATTTTGATTCATACAATGTACTTCCAGGAATTGACGGAGTTATTCCAGTTGATGTCTATGTTCCGGGTTGCCCACCTAGACCTGAAACTCTTATCCAAGGATGTATTTTGTTACAAGAGAAAATCAAGAGAATGAAGGCTAGGACGTTTGTATAATGAGTTCTGATTCTGAAAATCCCGCAGAGGAAAAACCAGTAGCAAAACCTGCACCAAAGCCTGCTGCAAAAAAACCTGAAGAAGAACCAGTAGAGTTACCTGCATTTGAGAAGGGAATCTCTGAAAAGATTGTTGAAAAGTTTGGTGACAAAGTCAAAGTCACATTCGTAAAAGAAGACAGGGTTGGAATCAGCGCCAGCAAAGATGATGTACACGATGTTGCAGAATTCATTCGTGATGGCTTGAACTATGATCATGTCGAATCTGTTTCAGGAGTGGATTACCCAGCAGATAAAGAGATTGAAGTTGTTTATCATATTGGTTCTTACAGCGACTCCTCATTAGCAAGACAGATCCTTGTTCTATCTACAAGAGCTCAGCGAGAAGAAAATCCGATCCCCGGAAATGATGCCACTAAACTCCCTAGTCTTAGAGATGTATTCTATAGTGTAGAATTTCATGAAAGGGAAGTTTTTGAAATGCTTGGTGTTTTCTTTGAAGGTCATCCAGATAATAGAAGATTACTTTTGCCAGAAGATTGGGCAGACCTGCCTCCACTTCGAAAGGACTTTGCAATAAAGGGAAGATAAAATGACTGCAGAACTACCGCCAGGATTAGCACTCCAAAAAGTCGACGAGAGAATCATGACTCTCAATGTTGGGCCACAACATCCGGGTTCTGGCCACATGAGACTTGTCGTGCAAATTGATGGTGACTACATTGTTGCATGTGACCCCGATCCCGGATATGTTCATCGTGGAGAAGAAAAGATGGCAGAATATAGAAATTATATCTTAAACATTCCTCACTTGGAAAGACCTGTAATTCATGATTCATGCAATGTACTTTATCCATATGTCTTAGGAGTTGAAGAAATTCTTGGAATTGAAGTTCCTGAACGTGCAAAGTATGTTCGAGTTATTGCATCTGAGCTAAACCGGTGTATTTACACAATGTATTGGCTTGCAATTTACGGAATCTTCTTGGGACACTCTACAATGTTCATGTGGCCTGCAGGTGATCGTGAATTCTTGATTGATCTTATGGAAAAGATGACAGGAGCTAGGGTAACGCATGCACATTTTGTTCCTGGCGGAGTTAGAAATGACCTGCCACCAAACTTTGAGGACGTATGCTTGCGTCATGTTGACTATTTTGAAAAACGTATCAAGGAATATGCTGCAGTCTTTTATGATAACCCGATTCTAATTTCAAGAACTAAAGATACCGGTGTTTTATCGCGCCAAGATGCAATTAGACTTGGAACAACTGGTTCTGTACTTCGTGCAAGTGGCGTTGATTATGATCTAAGAAAGAAGGAGCCTTATGATGTCTATGACGAGTTAGACGTTCACACCAATGTGATGAAAGAAGGCGATTCTTATGCAAGATCTGTCGTTCCTTGGCTTGATATGATGGAAAGCTGTAGCATTATCAGACAAGCATTACAAAAAATGCCAAAGTCTGGCTCTGTTAGGGTCAAACTAAAACCAAATCCAAAAGGTAAGGGACTTGACACTGTATACAAACGTGTAGAATCTGGCAGGGGTTCTCTGGGTTGCTACATTGTTTCAGACGGAAAGCCTGAGCCATACAGACTAAAGATGAGCGTTGGCTCTTTTAGAAATTTGATTGCATTGCCATATCTTCTCAAAGGTGAAAAGCTCGGTAACATGCCATCTGTTTATTGGAGTCTTAATTATTGGCCAGTGGAGGCAGACAGGTAAATGTCAGTTATTGCACCACAATTCAAACTAAGTGAGTTCATAAAGTCGTTACTTGATAACGCATTCTGGATTTTAATGATAATGGTTTTAGCTGGTATTCCAGCAGTTATGATAGTTCTGTTTGTTGTTGAAATGCCAGTAATTGATGGTGAGTTACTCACGCCATTTCTTGCATTTTCTTGGTTAGTGGATCCTTCACGTACACTCCCTATTGTTCACGCGTTCATGGCAACTGACATGTTCAGAGTGATGGCATTTCCAGGATTTGGTTTTGCAGCATTACTGGCTGCTGGAACAATTTTTGTTGAAAGAAAGATGCTGGCAAAATTGCAATTAAGGGTTGGTCCATTTTACTGTGGAAAAATTGAGGGAATTTTGCAATTGATGGGAGATGGGCTAAAACTGATTTCTAAAGAAATTATCATTCCTGCCAAAGCTGACAAGCCGCTTTTCTGGGCAGCGCCGGTACTCTTTGTAGCTACTGCAGCTGCATTTGTTGCATTGATTCCTGTTGCACCTGGTTGGGTAGTTGCAGATATTGATATGGGGTTAATTGGAGTGTTTGCAGTGATTGGGTTCTTCCCAATCATTACCATTCTTTCTGCGTGGTCTGCAAACAGCAAGTATCCGTTCATTGGAGGCATTAGGGCTTTGTTCCAAATGGTTTCATTTGAAATTCCGTTGATATTGTCCTTGCTGGGGGTTGTTATGTTGACAGGAACTCTAAATCTGTCTGAAATTGTAGAAAGTCAGTCTAGTTTCCCATGGATTATATTTTTGCCAATTGGTGCTATTGTGTTCTTTATCACAATGCTTGCAGAGTTAGAAAGAATACCATTTGATCTACCAGAAGCAGAAAGTGAAATTGTAGCAGGCTGGCTGACGGAATTTTCTGGAATGATGTATGGACTTGTTCAGTTGGGAACTTATCTGAAACTTTATGCATTTGCAGCTTTGTTTGCTGTCTTGTTCCTTGGTGGATGGCATGGTCCAATGGTTGTCCCCCCATTCCCATCTGAAATTATTACTGAAGGAATTGTAATGGGTCCTGTTACTGCCAAGATTCCCGGATTGCCACTGTTCACACAAGAAATGCTTAATGGTACACTTTGGTTTGTCCTAAAAACAGTTGGAGTAATCTTCTTTATCCTCTTGCCAAGGGGCGTCTTCCCAAGAATCAGAGTTGATCTGTTGCTGAGTCTTGGTTGGACCAAGCTGATTGGACTTTGTTTCGTTAACATCTTTATTGCTCTAGGTTTGCTGTACGCTGGAGTATTGGGATTCGGAGGATTACAATGATGGGGACTGCTACAGGTATTATTCGTGCATTAAATTCTGGAATCAAACACATTGCAATAAAGCGATTTACGCTTCGTTATCCTGAGGAGAAACTAAAGTTTGTAGGGGATGGATATCAATTTGATCCTTCAACTGGTGTAGGGATTGCAGGACTAAAGGGGCGCCATATGTTATTCCATGATCATTGTACTGGCTGCCAATTGTGCTCTATTGCATGCGAAGGGGTTGCCGAAGCAATTGCAATGGTAAAGGTTCCAGAAGAACACAAACAAAATAAAAAAGCAATCATGCCGCAGATTGATTATGGCAAGTGTGTTTTCTGCGGTCTTTGTGTTGATGCATGTCCATTTTACGCACTTTACATGACTAATGATTATGAATTATCATCATTTTCTAAAGAGGGATTAATCTATACCCCCGCTCAGCTTCAGGTCAAACCCTACGTTTCACAGGACAGTGAAATCCAAATAACAGATAGAGGTGCATCACATGGCTGATGCTGCGTTTCTTGCATTAACCGTAATTACAATTGGCTCTGCAATTGCCGCACTTGAGTTAAGATCACTAATTTATGGCTCGATTGCTTTAATGGGAACCCTTGGCGGCATCGCCGGCTTCTTCTTGCTGTTGGATGCGCCATTTGTTGCATTGTTCCAACTTGCAGTCTATGTTGGCTCTATTGCTGTTTTGATTTTGTTTACTGTAATGTTGGTAAAAAGAGAACTTATCTTCAAAAAAATCGAAGACAAAAGAAGAAAGTTTGCAGGAATTGGATTGATGCTTGTAGTGATGGTAGCATTAGGTGCAGTGTTCTTAGATTCTGGAATCAAGACAATAACTACTGATGAGCCACCAGTTGATTTTAGAGATATTGGTGTTGACTTTGTGACCTACTATTGGCCTGCATTAATTTTGATGGCATTAATTTTAGCAGGTTCTGTAACTGGCGCACTAGTTTTAGCTAAACGAGAGGATGTGGAAAATGACCAACGAACTAGTTGATTTTACGCTTGTGTCAGTTGCCCTATTGGGAATAGGCATTTACGGTCTTGCAGTAAAGCGTAATTTTATTCGAATGTTATTTGCAGTCGAAATTATCATCAACGCGGCAAATCTTAACCTTGTTGCATTTGGCAGGTTCATACCTCACAGTGGCGGTCAAACTTTGGCGTTGTTCTCAATTGCAATTGCGGCTGCCGAAGTTGCAGTGGGACTTTCGTTAATTATCGTGGCCTATCGTATGTATCAGAATGTCGATATTGCAGACTTTAGGAGTTTGAAGGGATAATGGAGTATGCGTTATTGCAGGCAATCTTCTTGCCACTCTTACTGTCCCCAGTAGCTTACATTATTGGAAGAAAGGCAGGTCCTACGCCTGCAATGTGGTTTACATTTGCAGTTTTGCTTTACACAACAATTCTTGTAATCACTGCTGCACTATCTGGAACTGTAGAGGAGCATTACCCATGGACAGAGTTCTTCGGTGAATTTGGTTTCTTGCTTGATGGCTTGGCATCGCCGTTTGCTATAATCATCTATGTCCTATCCACAATTCTGGCACTTTACTCAAAACCATACATGATTCACAAATTCCACGAGCAATTCAAAGAGGAGCAAAAAACCAATGCCTCCACGAGTGGACAAACGTCCGTAGTTGAATCATCTTCCCTTTCAAATTATGTCAATGCAAAGTCCGGACTCTACTTTGCACTTTATCTGGTCTTTGCAATGGGAATGCTTGGAACAGTACTTGCAACAAACCTGATTGAATTTTACTTGTTCTTTGAATTCATGCTGATTCCGGGTTTCTTTTTGGTTGCTCTTTGGGGCGATGGTCCAAGAAGAAAGATTGGCTTAATGTTCCTATTTTGGACTCATGCCGGTGCAGTTGTTTTGCTGTTGGGCTTTTTGATGATAGGCCTTACCATTGGAAGTTTTGACTTTGCCGATATCAAAGAGTCAGAAATACCGCAAGACATTGTAATGATTTCTGCCATTGCAATTGCAATAGGTCTTGGTGTCAAGCTAGCAGTCTTTATGTTCCATATTTGGTTGCCATATGTACACGGCTCTGCACCTACGCCAATCAGCGCATTATTGTCTCCAGCCATGATCGGAATTGGTGCCTATGGTATTTTCAGGCTAATTGTAGAGTTCTTGCCTTCAACGTTTGCCGACCTTGCAATATGGTTCCACATCTGGGGTCTTGTTACAATGATTTATGGCGGAGCAATGGCACTGATGCAAGATGATCTAAAACGTCTTTTGGCATACTCTAGCATCAGTCAAATGGGTTATCTCTTGTTTGGTATTGGTTCAATGTCCGCCCTTGGACTTGCAGGTGCAGAGATGATGTATGTAACACATGCACTTGGAAAAGGAATTCTCTTCATGATGGCCGGAATCATCATCGTTAAGGTTGGAACTAGAAGCATCTCCAAACTTGGTGGATTAGCTGGAAAAATGCCAATCACTGCAACTTGTGCAGTGATTGGTGCTCTAACAATCATGGGAATTCCACCAACCAGTGGATTTATGGGGGAATGGATTCTGTTTTATGGCGCATTAGAGACTGCAATTGAAGAAGGCTCTACACTTAGGGCCGTGACATTTGGTCTGGGTCTTGTTGCAACTGCACTTACAATGTCTTACATGCTTTGGATGCTAAAACGCGTATTCTTTGGAAAAACACCTGAACGTCTTGACAAAGTCAAAGAAGGAAGCTGGTACATGACTGCACCAATGATGGTGTTGGCAGGATTTACTATTGTGGTGGGAATTTATCCAGATATTTTCCTGAAAACAATAATTCCGTACATGAATGGGGTGCTGGGAGTCTAGTATGGCAACTGAATCTATTGGATTGCCATTTGAACCAAGTACTCTAAGTGCATGGCTTGTTTGGATACTGCCATTTGCTGCTGCATTAATCATGCCGGGAGTTGGAAAATTATCAAAACATGTAACTGGATATGTTGCAGTTGGATTTGCTTTGATGAGTGCACTGTCTGCTGCATCAATGCTTCCTGTGGCTTTGGAGGCACATGAACTACATCATCAAATTATGTGGATCGAGTCAATTGGTTTGAAAGGCGGCGTGCTAGCTGATCCGCTTTCTATAATCATGGCAAATGTTGTTGGTTGGATTTCATTTCTGATTATGATTTACAGTACGGGATACATGAAAGGAGATAAAGACATTGCAAGATTCTGGTTCTGGATGATGTTCTTTATCGGTTCTATGCAGTTAATCGTCCTGTCTGATAACTTACTTCAAGTGTTCTTTGGATGGGAGGGTGTGGGACTTGCATCCTATGCATTGATCAGCTTTTGGTATCGTGATAAAAAGAAAGATCATGTCGGTACTGAAGGAAGAACTGTTCTTGGTATGCTGGATTACTACTCCCCAACACATGCTGGTATGAAGGCATTCATCATGACCAAAGTTGGCGATGTGATGATGATTGCAGGAATGCTTTTGATATTCTTGTTTGCAGGCACGTTTGGTTTCAAGGAATTAATGGGGGATACTGCGTGGGCCACTGCGATGTCCGCAGAGGGCCTCTTGGTTCCTGCATTTGTTTTGCTCTTTGGAGGCGCTATAGGAAAATCTGCCCAGTTCCCACTAAACGAGTGGCTATTGGAGGCAATGACTGGCCCTACCGCAGTTTCTGCATTGATTCATGCAGCAACTATGGTAAAGGCAGGCGTCTTCTTGGTTGCAAGAATTGGCCCTCTTGTTTTTGCATTGGCTGCTGCAGGAATTCTTGCAGAACAATTCTTTGAGATTGTTGCTTGGGTTGGCGCAATAACAGCTCTGCTGCTAGCTACGCAAGGAATGGTTAACGGGGAAATCAAGAAGGTTCTTGCATACTCCACTGGTTCCCAAATTGGTTATATGATGATGGCATTAGGTGTTGCCGGACTATCTCATCAATACGTTGATGGCTATACTGCAGGATTTTTCCATTTGATTTCTCATGCAATGTTCAAGGCTTCGTTGTTCATGGCAGCAGGCTCTTTGCTGCACATCGTTGGCTCTCGATTTATGAGTGATATGGGAGGTCTGAAAAAACACATGAAGAAGACATATGCATTCATGTGGGCAGCCGGCCTTGGTTTGATGGGTGCGCCATTTATCACGACAGGTTTCTGGAGCAAGGATGCAATATTTGCAGCAGTTTATGAATCTGGAAATGAGTGGGCATTGCCACTGTTTGCAATTGCTGTATTGACTGCAGTGATTACTGCATTTTACACTACAAGGATGATTGGAATGGTCTTCTTTGGAAAGAAGAGCAAACATATCGAAAAGATGGAAGAGGAAGAAGGACATCACATCCATGAGGCATCAATATCAATGTGGGCTCCCTATGGAATTCTTGCAGTTCTTACTGTTGGAATCGGTCTTGTCGGATTATCGACTGAAGAAGGACTGCACCATTTGTTTACCGAATATCTTGAGCACTCGTTTGGTATTCACACTGAACATCTTGCAGTAGAGGCTTCAATTCTGCCAGAATTCTTGCAAGGACTTAATCCTGTCGCACTTGGTGCATCATTGGCAGCATTTTCTATTGGAATCGGATTAGGCTACATCTTCTATATTGGCAGATGGGTTGATCCTGTAAAATTTGTAAACTCTAACATTTTCTTTTATGCAATTCACAAAGTTTTCTTAAACAGATGGTATCTTAACGCAATAATCTATTGGTGCTTTGTTACAGCACCATTATGGTTGGCAAGAGGTGTGTTCAGATACTTTGAGAGAACAGCCATTGATTACGGTATGAATGATGGATTCCAGAAAGCAGCCGGATGGGGTGCAAGAGTTGTACAAGGCACTCAAACTGGCGTCTCGCAGTCATATCTATTCGTATTTGGAGCAGGACTACTATTCGTGGTTCTGATGTTGTTGATGTAGGGGATTGATGGGATGTTAGAGATTACTTCCACTCCGTTGGTGCTAATTGCAATACTGGGAACTGTTGGGGTTGTTTTACCAATCATTAGCATTGCAAGAAAAGAACAGGGCTCCAACTCATTTTATGCTGTAATTGCATTTGCGGCACTAATCGCATCTATGGGATACGTTGGTTATCAATTTATCAATGATAATGTGGCAGTATCTGCCCTTTTCTCTGAAGACGTGCTAGTTGATGACGCATTTGGTGGATTCTTTGCAATAGCAATGCTAATTGTAGCTTTGTTCACCACAGTCGGTTCTTTTAATTATATGAGAAAACACAATTCTCCTGCAGTTTACTATTCCCTAATCTTGCTTGCAACAATCGGTATGGTGCTAGTTGCATATTCTACTGATTTGGTAATGTTGTTTGTTGCATGGGAGCTTATGAGTATTCCAACATACATTTTGGTTGGATTTATGAAAAAGAATCCAAGCTCAAATGAGGCTGCTCTAAAATATTTCTTGTTTGGTGCGCTATCATCTGCAATAATTGTTTACGGAATTTCAATCTCATACGGATTAACTGGTTCTACAAACATTGGAGAAGTTATTCAAGGTTATTCAACACTGGATCCGTCTCTGTTGCCATTGGCACTGCTTTCTGTTGGAATGTTTATTGCAGGGTTTGGATTCAAAATGGGACTTGTGCCTTTCCACCAATGGCTCCCAGATACTTATGAGGGAGCGCCATCACCAATTACAGCTCTTCTTGCTGCAGCAACCAAGAAGGCAGGATTTGCAGCAACAATCAGAATTGTAATTCTTGGAATGGTTGTTCTAAATCTTGATTGGACAATAGCTCTTGGAATTCTTGCGGTAATGACAATGACTGTTGGTAATGTTGCCGCAATCATGCAAAAGAACCTCTCCAGAATGCTGGCGTATTCCAGTATTGCACATGCAGGATACATTCTGATTGGACTTGCAGTTGCCCCATACAGCTCACTTGGCTTGCAAGGTTCTTTGTATCAAATTCTAAATCATGCAGTAATGAAAGGCGCTGCCTTTATTGCAATTGCAGGACTAGTAACTACTCTTGCTGTGACTAACATCGATAAACTAAAGGGACTGGGAAGAAGAATGCCTATCACTGCATTGGGTCTGGTCGTCTCATTATTTGCACTTGCTGGCATTCCACCACTTGCAGGTTTTTGGAGTAAATTGATGTTGTTTGGCAGTGCCCTGGATGCAAGTACTGCATTATGGTGGGCACCATGGCTTGCAATTGCTGGCGTGCTTAACAGTGCATTATCACTTGCCTACTATGGTTGGATTACAAGAAAGATGTACTTTGAAGGAGAAAAAGAAAAGAGAATTGCAGAACCAAAACCTGTCGTTGCTATTATGATTACCTCGATACTTTTCTTGGTCGGATTTGGCATATACCCAGAACCAATTCTCAAATTTGTGGAGATGGCAGCCCCTGTTATCAGCTTGGGTATTATGCCTTGAACGAAGTAAAATTAATTAAATTATCCAAATTTACCTTTGAATCGCTGTCTGGAATTTTTCTTAAACCAATCCTAGCTTTTTCAGCATATTCTTTTAACAGTTCTTCCATTTTGTTAAAAACATCTCTTGGATCTGAACTTTTCTTAATTAGGATGTTAAACAATTTGTCCTCGTTTTTCCAATCTAACAAATCATCTCTGATTTGATATGCAACTCCAATATTTTTACCGTATACAGTTAGTGCCTCAATTTGTTCCTCTGTTCCATTTGCAATAATTGCACCTGTTCTGGCTGCAACTTCGAATGCCGTTGCTGTCTTGTATTCGATTACTCTGAGATAATCATCAAACGTGACATCTTCACTTGCCTCTAGTCTACTTTCGATCATTTCTCCCTCACTCATCAACATGGCAGTGGTGGCCAAATCTTTTGTAATTCTGGCGTTGTCCAGTCTGGAAGATATTGCTAGAATCAATCCTAAAACAAAGTCTCCTGTAAGGACACTTGTGTTGTATCCATATTTGATGTGAAATGGATCCTTCTGCCTTCTCATAGTTTCATTATCAATGATATCGTCATGGATGATTGATTCCATGTGTAGAAATTCAACGGCGCAAGATGCTGCAAATGTGTTTTCGTCAATCTTTCCCACACTTTCAGCGGCCAAAATCAAAATAATGGGCCTAATTCGCTTTCCACCATCTAAGGAGTATTTTAGCGGCTCGATGAATTCTGATTCAGAATAAAGATCTAGTTCTTTCTCCAAGGCATGGTCGATTTTTTCAATATATTTGCCATAGGTTTCAAGCAGGGGATTAATCTCAATATTTTTCCTATCCAAGATAATCTGATCAAAAAACTTTGTTATTACTAATTAAATCTTGGTGCTCCAGCCGGGATTTTCATCGATTGATTTTGAACCCGGGATCACTGCCTTGAAAGGGCAGTATGCTTGACCGGTCTACACCACTGGAACCCAAGAAAATTCAGTATTTTGACCATAAAATCTTTTGTAAACCACAAAGATTTTTTTATTGGCAAATTTGGAGATGAAACATGGGTATTGTAAAAAGAATTGATGAAATGATTGAAGAAAGAAGTTTACTAAAACATTCATTCTATCAGATGTGGTCTGATGGAAAGTTAACGCAAGAATCCTTGGCAGGTTATTCTAAAGAATATTTTCAACTTGTAAAAGCGGTTCCGTCCTTTATGACTCCAATTATTGAACAAGCTCCTGATTCAGTAGTTAATGAACTAATTGCAAATCAACAGGAAGAATCTGATCATGTACGCCCATGGATTAGCTTTGCCGGAGAACTTGGTATAACTGAAGAAGAACTCGTTCCCTACACCGGACTGGTCAAAACCCGTAAAGCAGTATCTGATTTGAGCGAATTGATGAGCTCCTTTGAGAGTGGAGCATGCGCAATGTATGCTTTTGAAAAAGAAATTCCTAAAATCAGCCAAACAAAGCTTGATGGTTTAGCAGAATTTTATGGAATGACCACTGATGAGGCAACAGAATACTTCAAACTCCATACCGAGGCTGACATTAGACATGCGGCATCATGGAGAAACATTCTAGAAAACTCTTCAGCTGATTCAAACAACTTGCTTGAGATTGCAGACAAGTCCATTTCAGCACAAAACCTGTTGCTTGATAGTTGTTATGAAGAATATTGCTAGTCTCATAACATTTTATACCTAAGAAAAAGTTCATCTGCTTAGGGCCCGTAACTCAGCTTGGTAGAGTAACCGGCTCATAACCGGTGAGCCAAGGGATCGAAGCCCTTCGGGCCCATACCCCACTTGATCCTTTATTTGGTCACATGATTATAGAGGTGATACTATGACTAATACTGACTATTCTTTAGAGAATTTATCAGACATTTCCCCCTTTGAGAATTACACTGCTGCAATAAGGGATAAATCTACTCGAAAAAAATATGCAGTACATCCATTTTATGCAAAAGAAAAAATTTGATCACTAGTAAGAGTGCCAAGCTATCAAGAGAAGATAAAAAGTATGCTGAAAAAAAGGGAGTAAAAATTGATCGTATTAGTGCAAAATCCCGCCCAAAAAAGAAAAAATCATGGTGGGAATAATATTCTATATTATAACTCAGTAGACATTTTTTTAAAATTATTTTTAATATAATTTTTCACCAAATCTTCACCTCTTTGAAAATTATTCAAATGAGATTCATCCTCATTTTTTTGTTCATCAATAATATGCAAAACTAGTTTGTTTTTAGGCAATCTCGTCATCCAACCATAAATATTACATTGGTCAATTGCATATTGACGTATTTTTTTTAATTGTCGTCTTGAAGACATGAATTTTGCTTCAAAAATAGTGTCATCATTTTTGCCATCCAATCTGCCAGTGATAAAATATTCTTTCTCATCAACAGTGATTGCTTTCTTGATGAAATCCTTTTCAAATCCTTTACTAACAAAGCCATTTGTTGCATGCAAAAATGAGCCTAATCTCATGGCAGCTTCTTTAGAAGACAGTCTTTTAATGCGATCTTCAAGTTCCTGAATAGTCATTTCTCCTATTAGTTTGGTTTTATCCTCACCATCTCTATAATGAATATCCTCCAAGATGGTACTAACTGAGATCGCCAAATGTTCATGAGATGTCTCATCAAGATTAAACATAGGCCAAGTACCATCTTCAGCAGGTCTTTTAATAATAAAATCACCACATAAATGACAATTCGTTTTAAAATCACTCATGATGATAACATCATAACCTCATCTAAAAATATGACTTACTCCTAGTCAAATGATGGTTACTTTTATATCAATTAAAAAATTCTCAATAGGCTTAAATCTTCATAATCCTTCTTGAATCTAAATGGGATTAGACGTTTTTGATGCAATCGCATTAACTATTCATGCAAACAACGATGAAATCGCAAGTAAAACAACAATACAGAAATTAATTTACTTTCATACGGTTACGATCAAGAATTTAGACATTTCAAACTATACTCATTATTTCTATGGTCCATTTAATCGAGAAGTATCAACTGCATTAGAAGATATGTCTGAATTCTCATATATTGACCAAAATATCATTTCAGGATACTATGAAACTTACAATTACAGATTAACAGATAACGGAATCAAATATGCTGAAACTGCAATGGGAAAATATTCTGATGAATTCAAAACAATTTCTAAAACTATCGAGATATGTAATGAATACTGCGAACTAAAACCAACACCATTATCATATGCAGCAAAGGCACACTATATTTTAGCAAACTCTAAAAATCAATTTAAAGACAAATATTCAGCAGAAGATGTAAAAACAATTGCAAAAGACTTTGATTGGAATATTTCCGCAAAAGATGCATTAACTGGACTCACATTACTTCAAAACCTCGACCTTGTCTCTACCTTATAGTTATTTTAGATCCAAAGCAATCAGAGATCCACTTTATGGATTCATTGATCTTTCTGAATTAGAAACTAAAGTAATAGATACTGAAATTTTTAGAAGACTGCAATTTATCAAACAACTCTCTCATGCATATGTTGTTTATCCATCATCAATTCATACTAGATTTGAACATTCTCTAGGAACATTATATGTATCAAATATCATGGCAAACGAATTAGGATTTACAAAACAAGACGATGTTGAAAGAATAAGATTATCCTGTTTGTTGCATGATATTGGGCATGGTCCATTTTCTCATTTATTTGAGTCTATAATAGAAAAAATCAACCCAACAATTCCAGAACCACATGAGAAAATATCAAAAATTATGATTAGACTTTATGCACAATTGAATCATAAAAATTTTTCCGAAAGATTTAGATCCATTTTGATCGCCACAACAGGTAATGGAATCTACAGAACAGACTATACGCAGGCTGCAAAGGGAGCTCAAGCAAAAGGACACAGCAATCAAGCAGAACAACATGCACGCCATCGGAAGAATAAAGCAGTGGGCAAGGATGACAGACCCGTACGACGGCACGGTAGAAGAGTTTCGCGAGGAGCTTGCCGTGTGTACAGGCCTTGTAAACTTTGGTTTGCTGTGGGATGCGAAAAGAAAGCGGCCGTCACTTGATTATTGATGTATGATACGGGGTGCATGATGCACTGGAATGGTGCGCATATATGCGCTTGAATTCTCCCGGATCTGCTGAGTGATCGTATATTTTGTGCCAGACGGGGTTATTTTTTGGACTTGCTTGCCTTTGTATCTTGATGGCTTGCGCTGTAGAAAAAAAATTTGACGTCATTTACAGAGGGGTTGATAGCAGAGAGAGAGAAAATCCTGATGGCTTGCGCTGTAGAAAAAAAATTTGACTGGTCAATATGCATAATGTCTAATAAAAAAATAAAATTATGACGCCTAAATTGAATCTTAACGTAAAAGCAAAATATTCTGAGGCCCTTCGGGCCCATTATATTTCCATTAGTTTTTAAAATAAGCAAGTCTAAAACTTACTGGCCGCAATGAAGAATCAGAGTTATATCTGAACGATGATTGGAAGGCATTTGTCTGAGCTGCCAATACTCATTTGTTAATTTGTTCTTTTACTTTTTCTAAAATGCTCTCGTCTACAAGATTTTGTTCATACAATGCCTCTGTAATTTGTAAAATATCCAGAATTGAATGCATCTTTACTCCCAATTCAGACAGGGCCTCATCTGCACCTTCCATTCTATTCACAATTACATATGCGTCTTTTACAGAAATGTTCACTTCTTTTAGTAATTTTATTGCATTTACAACCGAACCCCCGGTAGTTGCAACATCATCAATCATGACTACTTTCATTCCATCATGAATTTTTCCTTCAACTGATTTTGAAGTGCCGTAATCTTTTGGCTTACTTCTTACATAGATTAGTGGTTTTACAGTTTCTATGGATAATGCAGTTGCAATCACCAATCCGCCTGTTGGTATAGAAGCAACAGAATCAAATGTGTCTAATCCGATGTCTTGCACAATTTCACTTTCAAGATGTTTTACCATTTTTCTAAATTCGTGAGGATAGCCTGAAACTAATCTCAAGTCCATATAGTATGAGCTCTTTTTTCCACTGGCAAGAGTGAAATCTCCAAATTTTATGATGCCATTTTGATGCAAAAAGGTTGTAAACTCTTTTACAAAGTCCATACCAAAATTAACTACACTGGATTTATTTTGGTTTGTATTATGTATGAATCATGCCTGAAATCTGGTTAAATTATGGTGTTACAGACGTTGTTTTAGACATAAGGGCAGAAAATTTGGAGCAAAAAATTGATTCTGAGGGTAAAATTTTAGAGGATCAAGCGATCCATGAAAAACTCAACGCACTTGACCTGTCAAAACCGATGGAACTTGTAGTTTTACATAATTCAAAATCCATCCAAAAAATCATTTCATCATTATTTACACTATGTGAGCAAAAATCAAAGCCATTCCCAAAAATTTTGGCTGATAAAAAAATACTAAATCTTGTCAAAGCAGGATTGCCTGAAGGAAGCTCCATAAATGAATTTGACAATGCTGGACTTTCAAATTCAAACCTTGTATTCATGTCTGAAATGGAGTTTGATGGATTGTTTGGCTATGAGACCATTTCAACTCGCCTGATCAAAAAATTCGGTCTAGAATCCATGCTTTTGGCATATGCAAAAAGACAAGGAAACCTTCCCGCACCTGGACAATATCCTGAAAGTTTGGAGGAGGCAAAAAAATTTACTGATAACTTTGAAATTCAAGGAATTGAAATAGTTGCCAATTCTGAAGGCATAATAGATTTTTCTATAGGCCATCCCTCTGAAACTGCTTCCTCAACAAAAATTTTGGAATCCCATTCGATTAAAGATGTGGGTCAGCACAAAACAATGATAGCTAGTACCGGTAAAGATGCAAGTAATGACCGTCTGGGAAAATCACTCTCGTCTCTTTGGAATTGCTCAAATGCAGTTAAAAAAGACGGTCTGGCAATTTTGGTGGCCGAATGTAAAGGCGGTTTGGGTTCTGATGCAATTCAGCAATACGTTGAAGATAGACTGACCCTGGAGCAGCTACGAAACCCCGCTAAATACATCAGCGGAATGGAGGATTTGCTGTTTCTTTCCGAAGTTCAAAAGAACTTTCAAATTGGCTTGATCTCAATCCTTCCGGAATTTTATGCAAAGAAACTTGACATGATTTCCCTGCCTGGAATAAAGTATTCCATGGATTATATTCTAAAAACACAAGGCGCAAGACAGAAAGTTGCAGTAGTTACAGATGGTGCAAGACTTTTGTTACGGTAAAAAGCCGGGTAAAAACTCTGTTGGTAACGGCGCGCATAAAACCGCTAATCCGATAATTCCAATGTATGCAAGTTTCCTATTTCTTGAAAGTGGCGATACATCATCTAGCGGGCTTGCGCTAGGATTCCTCGAGCTCATTACAAGAATCAATACTGCCATTAGCCAATAATTTAGCAAAACCAGAATTGCCATACTCCCATAAGTTGCATACCTGTGCATCTTTGGGCCAAGTAATGTTCTGGCCATGTGCCCTCCATCTAATTGCCATGCAGGCAGCAAATTCAAAAACGTAATTAAAAATCCAATCCAAGCTGCAAATAAAACCGGCGTCATGATTACCTCGTGTCCGCTTGTGCCCTTACCAAACATTGCCAAGCTAGCAGACATTAGCAATGGCTCTCCCTGGCCCCATTCCATCAACCTCGATTCAGCAAATAACCCTGCAGCAATGTCTTGATCTAGGACTGGTGCAGTGTATGCTCCATAAATTGAAACTATTACTGCAATTACCAATCCTGCAATGGGGCCTGCAATAGCTACATCAAATAGGATTTCCCTGTTGATTGTTAGCCCTCTTGATTGAATGAACGCACCAAATGTTGGAATGCCAATTACTGGCAGTCCTGGTATAAAGTAGGGCCAACTTGTTTTTAGCCCATGTAATTTTGCAGCAATAATGTGACCTAGTTCATGAATTCCCAAAATTCCCAATAGCGATACTGTGTATACTAGGGCCATCTCTAAAGGATCCCCTATCTCTACAATTGAATTTGTTCCAGCTGTTCTGTAATATCCGTCAATCATTACAAATGAAATTACAACTGCAAACAACATTCTGGGAGTCCATGCGGCATTCAGCCATCTTCTCTGTTTTTTCGGAGCAAATTTTTGAATGATTATATATTTTGAATCATTCATCCTCTCTAATTTACAAACATAACTCATATCCTCTAATTTTCTTGCTAAACTCTCAAATTTTGATTTGAATTCCCCATCTTCAATTCTAAACTCTAAGGAAAATTCTGCCTTTGTAAAATCGCTGACATCAAACATGGAATTGACTAACGAAATAATCTCATCCTGTGAGGGCTCCTCCATCTATTTAGGCTAGATCTTTCCATTAAAATGGGTTTTTGGTTTAACAGCTAAGCGAAATGATTAAGGAAACCACTCTCATGTGCAGAACCAAACCGCTGATCTGATCTCAGATTTGAGGCATTTTGCTTAACTGGGGTCCAGTCTTCCCAGAAGTACCAAGTTTTCCTCTGAACCATAACCAGTAATCCGTGATTCTACAGATTCTGGGTGCGTGTGATTCTTTGTAGTAGAAAGTTTCTCCTCTTGGTAATCTCTACGAAGTACTGGGAAGACTGGAGTTTGAAAAAAAATATATAAATATCAAAACAAAAGCATCAAGTTGTTGAATCATACATTTCAGTTATCTGCTTTCAAGAAGCCGTCGCTAGCCTTACTGCACCTCTGTCATTCCTGCAGTAATCTTGCCTTCCCTGCCACAATGTTGCCTGACATCGGGGGGGGGGGGGTGGAGGAAGGATTAGCAGCAGCAGTAATGGCATTGGGAGAAGAAGAGTACAGGAGATTCTGAGAGTTGCGACGATTGATAAAACCGCCGTTGCTTGCAACGACAACAACGACAGCAGCAGCAATAGCGGCACTTGTTCTTCTGATTCCCCTTTGCATTCCCCTTGCTGATGCTGCGATAGATTCGCCTGTTCCAGTCGCCTCCTTTGATGACGGAGACACCGTCACAGTCGGCATGACAAACAAGACATTTGACGAGCTTGACCAAGCACATGACATCACCACGGTAAGGATAGGCACCGGCACGTACGCCCTGGTCGTATCATTAACTGACTCAGGTGTCCAGATAATAGACATTACAGATCCCGCAAGCCCCGTCCCGACTGCCTCCTTTGAGGACGGGGACACAGTCGAAGTCGGCGGGACAAACAAGACATTTGACAAGCTTTTCAACGGACGGGACATCACCACGGTAAGGATAGGCTCCAGTACCTACGCCCTGGTCGCAGCAACCCTTGACCACGGCGTCCAGATAATAGACATTACAGATCCCGCAAACCCCGTCCCGACTGCCTCCTTTGAGGACGGGGACACAGTCGAAGTCGGCATGACAAACAAGACATTTGACGAGCTTAGGCAACCATATGGCATCACCACGGTAAGGATAGGCTCCAGTACCTACGCCCTGGTCGCAGCAAACCTTGATGACGGCGTCCAGATAATAGACATTACGGATCCCGCAAGCCCCGTCCCGACTGCCTCCTTTGAGGACGGGGACACAGTCGAAGTCGGCGGGACAAACAAGACATTTGACGAGCTTGATGGCGCACGGGGCATCACCACGGTAAGGATAGGCTCCAGTACCTACGCCCTGGTCGCAGCATACTTTGATGACGGCGTCCAGATAATAGACATTACGGATCCCGCAAGCCCCGTCCCGACTGCCTCCTTTGAGGACGGGGACACAGTCGAAGTCGGCGGGACAAACAAGACATTTGACGAGCTTGGGAAAGCATTTGGCATCACCACGGTAAGGATAGGCTCCAGTACCTACGCCCTGGTCGCAGCATACGTTGATGACGGCGTCCAGATAATAGACATTACGGATCCCGCAAGCCCCGTCCCGACTGCCTCCTTTGAGGACGGGGACACAGTCGAAGTCGGCGGGACAAACAAGACATTTGACGAGCTTGATGGCGCATTTGGCATCACCACGGTAAGGATAGGCTCCAGTACCTACGCCCTGGTCGCAGCATACTTTGATGACGGCGTCCAGATAATAGACATTACGGATCCCGCAAGCCCCGTCCCGACTGCCTCCTTTGAGGACGGGGACACAGTCCAAGTCGGCGGGACAAACAAGACATTTGACGAGCTTGATGGCGCACAGGGCATTACCGTAGTGGATATAGGTGCCAGTACCTACGTACTGGTCGCATCATACGTTGATGACGGCGTCCAGATAATAGACATTACCAATCCCGCAATAGATCCCCCCAGGTTCGTCTCAGCCGAACTAGACGAGTTAACTGGTGTGCTGAGCGTCACCTTTGACAAGACAATCGACGCATCCAGCGTCGATGCCACAATGTTCCACATAAGAGAGCCCGAATCCATCACGGGAGGAGTGACCCTGTCTGCACCGGAGCTTGACACTGCCGCTATTGCTACTACTGACGGCACCGCGCTCTCATTTACGCTGACTGGCCCGAACCGCGACGCAGTCATCGCGCTAGATGACCCGCAGCTGGAGATAGGGGAGGGCGCCGTGGCCGACGTCAATGGCACCAAGATAACTGCAGCATTTGATATACGGACTGCCAGGTTCGCCGAGTCTTTTGCCTTGGGGGCGACAGATAAAGGTACCAGAGACATCTCCTTCTCAAATGACGGCCTGAGGATGTTACTGGCAGGCCCCAATCGTAATTCTAACGTACACCAGTACGTCCTGCCTGCAGCATTTGACGTGTCAGGCGCCAACCTTACCAACGATGTTACGCTTTCAGACGCTCCTTCCATAAACGGAATCACCTTCTCAAATGACGGCCTAAGGATGTTTACGGTCAATACGTTAATTGATGCCGTATACCAGTACGCCCTGCCTACAGCATTTGACGTGTCAGGCGCCAGCTTTGCTCAATCCCTCAACATCCAATCTCCGCGAACCCATCCAACTGACGTCGCCTTTTCAAACGACGGCCACAGGATGTTCTTGGTGGGGATTTTCGAATATAAGATAGACCGGTACGACCTGCCTACAGCATTTAACGTGACAGGCGCCGAACACGTCGGCGTTTTCTCATTAGAACGAAGGATAGATGGTAATCAGTATGGCCTTACCTTCTCAAATGACGGCCACAGGATGTTCGTTATGTTTGGACAAGATAATTCAAACACCTTCTACGCCTACAAATCCGTACACCAGTACGACCTGCCTACAGCATTTGACACGACAGGCGCCAGCCTTGTCGGCACCTTTGATGTCTCTCCGCAGTCGACGACACAAACAGGCATCGCCTTCTCAAATGACGGCCTTGGGATGTTCAGTACAGATACGTCTACTAGCACAGTATACCGGTACGACCTGAGGCTGCTCTACGACATAAACAGGCAGCCAGTCGCAGAGGCAGGCCCAAACCAGCACGTGCAGGAAAGAGACACGGTGACCCTTGACGGGACCAACTCGGCGGATCCTGATGACGGCGACACCACCACCCTGACATACTCGTGGTCCCAGACATCCGGCTCCCCTGCCGTATCCCTGGAAAACGCCAACACAACAAGCCCCACATTCACTGCACCGCAAACCGGCAGTACTGCCGCCCTAGAGTTCACGCTTACGGCAAGCGACGATTCCTTGTCAAACGGCACTGACACGGTAACTGTCACAGTCTACGACGACCAGACAGTCTTTGCCAGGTCTGCCACGTACTATGAAAACCACGGCCTCCTCGGCATAACCTTCAACAGGGACATCGATAGACTGCCAGGTATTTTATTTGACTTGTTTTTTATCCGCGAGTCCGGCTCTAATTTTGGCGGCTCGGATCTTGCCTCCTCTGAATGGCTGCAAAACACGGCAGCGCGCAGCACGATGATCTTCATGCTTGACCCGTCCACGGATGACGCAGTCAGGGCTTTGACATTCCCGGAGATTGACATAGAGGCTTTTGCCGTGTCTGGCACAAATGGCATCCGATTTCTGTACGACCAAGTCGAACTGCCAGTCGTCAAAAGCGGCGCATTTCTTCCGCGGGTAACCACTGCTGTTGCCTCGGCCCAAAGCGAGATCACCGTGCGCTTTTTGTCCAACGTCGACACGGACATAACCAACGGCACGGGATGGTCCGTGGGCGCCTCCGTGGACGTGGGCCTGGAAGAAAACCTTGCCGTAGAGTCAAACTCGGATCCCGGCGGGACGACAGACGCCATGACGCTTGCGCTAAACGGCTCGCTGCCAACAGGATTCAGGTCAGGTGCCATCTTCCTTGACTACCAGAGGCCGTCTGATGACGGCACCGGCATCTTCAACGGCACCGAATACCTGGGCAGCACCAACCGCATCTTGCTAACTGACGGCATACCACCGGTAATAGTCAATGCCAGCGCAGCTTCTCCAACTGCCACGTCAATAACCCTGACCTTCTCAGAGAGGATCACAGGCAAGTCTGATGCCGAAAGCTTTTCGCTCTCGCGTACGGCAGGCAGCGCCACCACGACGCCGGTGCCTGCAGTGGTGTCGCAGGTAGAGGCCGGCTCATCTCCCACCATCACGCTTAACCTTAACGGCACCATCGGCAACAACGACCTGGTTATCGGCTACAACCGGGATCTGGGAGGCGACAGCAGCATGGCAGACATTGCAGGCAACCCCGTGGCAAGCTTTGCAGACATACCGGTGGCCACGCCGCCTGCGGATCCCGTTCTGCCTACACCACCGGAAGACGACAGCTACGCGATAGATTCGCCTGTTCCAGTAGCCTCTATCACTGACGGCCAGACCCATTCTAACGGCAAGACATTTGACGAGCTTAACGGCGTATATGACATCGCCACAGTAAAGATAGACACTAGTACCTACGCCCTGGTTGTAGCAAGCACATTTGGTGCTGACAACGGCGTCCAGATAATCGACATTACAGATCCCGCAAATCCCGCACCAGTCGCCTCCTTTGATAAAGGGGATACCGTCACAGTCGGCAATGCAACCAAGACATTTGACGAGCTTCTTGGCGCACGAGCCATCACCACAGTAAAGATAGACACTAGTACCTACGCCCTGGTCGCAGCATTCACTGACAACGGCGTCCAGATAATCAACGTCACCAATCCCGACTTGCCAGCCCCAGTCGCCTCCTTTGATGACGGGGACATCGTCACAGTCAACGGGACAACCAAGACATTTGACACGCTTCGAGGTACACGAACCATCACCACCGTGGATATAGACTCCAGCACGTACGCCCTGGTAGCAGCATCCAATGACGACGGCGTCCAGATAGTCGACATTACAGATCCCGCAAAACCCGTCCCAACCGCCTCCTTTGATGACGGGGACACCGTCACAGTCGGCGATACAGAGAAGACGTTTGACGAGCTTAATGGCGCACGGGCCATCACCACCGTGGATATAGATTCCAGCACGTACGCCCTGGTCGCATCATTTAATGACGACGGCGTCCAGATAGTCGACATTACAGATCCCACAAAACCCGTCCCAACCGCCTCCTTTGATGACGGGGACACCGTCGAAGTCGGCGGGACAACCAAGACATTTGACGAGCTTGATCAGGCAAATGGCATCACCACAGTAAAGATAGATTCCAGCACGTACGCCCTGGTCGCATCATTAGATGACGACGGCGTCCAGATAGTCGACATTACAGATCCCGCAAAACCCGTCCCAACCGCCTCCTTTGATGACGGGGACACCGTCACAGTCGGCAATGCAAACAGGACATTTGACGAGCTTGACGGCGCACGGGCCATCACCACCGTGGATATAGGTTCCAGCACGTACGCCCTGGTCGCATCATTTAATGACGACGGCGTCCAGATAGTCGACATTACGGATCCCTCAAACCCCTTCCCGACAGCCTCCTTTGATGACGGGGACACCGTCACAGTCAATGGGACAACCAGGACATTTGACGAGCTTGACGGCGCACGGGCCATCACCACCGTGGATATAGGTTCCAGCACGTACGCCCTGGTCGCATCACTCACTGACAACGGCGTCCAGATAGTCGGCATCTCGTCAAGATCTATTACAAACCAGCCCACTGTAGCCCCAACCCTCGTATCTGTTGAAAGGCACGACCCTGCCACACAGAACACAAACGATACCACCCCGACCTTCAGGGCAACCTTCAGCAAGGCAGTAACCAACGTGGATGCACCAGACTTTGTGATCATAGGTGATGCCACAGCGACAGTCTCTGCTGTCACCCCGGTATCTGATACGGTATACCACGTGGAGGTAAACGTGACTGCAGACGGCATAGTCAACCTTGGCATCGCTGCAGGACACAACATCCAAGATGCTGCAGGCAACTCCCTGTTCGGTACTGAGCCTACCGATACAGACGAGCCATACACCATAGATACAGTTCCCCCAACCCTTGCATCAGTTACAAGGCACAGCCCTGCAGAGGAGGACACAAGCCGTGTCTATCCGGCCTTCAGGGTCACCTTCAGCGAGGAAGTAAACAACGTGGATGAATCAGACTTTGATACCACAGGCAGCGCCACCGTGGATGGCTTGGAAGTCCTCCTAAACTTTGCTTTGGGTAACATCCCCGTATACGACATATTTGCAACGGTAACTGCAGATGGCACAATCAACCTTGACATCAATACAGAAAACGACATCAAAGACGCCGCAGGCAACGCCCTGTCCGGCACGGCACCGACGGGGGCCGACGAATCATACACCATAGATACCGCTCCGCCAACCCTTGTATCCGTTGCAAGGCATGACCCCCTCACAGAAAACACAAACGATACCACCCCCACCTTCGGGGTAACCTTCAGCGAGGCAGTAAACAACGTGGACCAATCAGACTTTGATACCTCAGGCAACGCCACTTCAACAGTCTTCACAGTCACCAAGGCATCTGATACGGTATACCACGTGGGGGTGACCGTAACTGCAAACGGCACAGTCGGCCTTGAACTCGCATTAACAGAAGACATTCATGATGCTGCACGCAACCCCCTGCTTGTAGCGCTGACTGTCGACGAATCATACAACGTCCTCCTCACGCAGGCAGAAAACCGGCAGCCGACAATCACCCTAACCGGCGACAACCCTGCAACTGCAGAAAGGTACGTCACATACACAGATGCCGGGGCAGCCTGCGCCGATCCTGACGGCGATGATATAACGCTTACCAGCTCTTCTAATGTGGACACGGACACAGTATCTTTGCCGGCATCTCCTTACCGGTACACCTACTCGTGTACAGACGAACACGGGCTTGCCGCGACAAACAAGACCAGACTCGTCAGTGTGGAGGATACCGTGAAACCTGTGATTACCCTTGTCGGCCCGGCATCAGTATCGCTGACAGTGGGCGACACATACACGGAAGAAGGGGCAACCTGCACTGACTCTGGCCGTCTGCTTGGTGCTGCCAGTATCGGCGGCGCTACGGTGGACACGGCTGTCGTCAACGAGTACGATGTGGTGTATGCCTGCTCAGACGGGTACAACAACGCTATTCCGGTAACCAGGACCGTAACTGTTACAGAGCCCACGATAACGCCACCACCACCGGACGTCAACGTCCCCCCATCTGCGTCAATCAGCGCGCCTCCCCGGGCAGCAGAGGGAACGCAGGTATACCTTGACGGGAGCGGCTCGACAGACACTGACGGCACCATACAATCATACAACTGGACTGCCAGCAACCCGGCAGTAACCATCACCGGCAGCAACCTGCCAACTGCGTCATTTATTGCCCCCCAGGTCACAGAGAACACCCCTCTGCTCATCACGCTGAAGGTAACTGACAACCAAGGCGCTACAGGCTCTGCACAGCACACCATGACCATAATCAACATAAGCCCGCCACCTGACGACAGTGCCGCCCCCACCTTCACTGCCAGGACCGGCCCTGCCACAAACCAGATAACTGTAACATTCTCCAAGGCCGTCAACAGCACTGCTGACTCCCACGCAGCATGGGGCGTGGCAGGAAGCACGGTCACCGCAGTCACCGGCCTTGACGGGACAGGCAGCACCGCAGTAATAACGCTGCAAAGCCCGGTACAGCCGCCTGATGCAACGCCTGCCGTAACATACAATGCCGATGCGGGGGCGGACATTTCAGATGCGGCAGGCAACGCGTTAGCTACTGCAACTGTCACCGCTACTGCGGGACATCCTGCAGGTCTTCACATCCACCTGATCGGCGATGCCTTCCTATACCACCCGTACGGGGAACCGTACACCGACAAGGGCGCCCTGTGCCATGACGCAGACGGAAACGACATAACTGACACCGGCGACTATGAAACCCTGCCATACCTGAATCAGACGCAGACAATAAACGAAAAACTTCATGAAGGTCCAGAAACCCCTCTTAATTTTACCCACCCCACCCAAAACCTTTACCGCCCCTTTGATCCGCAGGAGGTAACATACAAGTGTGCTACCTCGCCGCTTGAATTCGTAGAGGAGTCCAGGCAAGTAGCCCTGCGTGATGAAACCCCTCCTGAAATCCGACTAAACGGGTCCCGCAACGTGGATCTGGAGATAGGCAAGACATTTAATGATACTGCCACATGCACTGACGCTCCTCTCAAATACCAGACAGAACTTGTAGGCGGCCTCTTTTATCTGACTTTTCTCAACTCTTCCCTCCCTGACGGGTACCAGGACGCTACAGGGGAACACACGATAACCTACACATGTTCGGACTCTAAAGGCAACGACGCAGAGGATACAAGCAGGACGCTTCATGTAGGCACGCCTGACAACACGCCACCCGTGCTTGCAGTCAACCCCGATGTGGTGACCACCCTGGCAAACGGCACGCATATCGTACGGCAGGATGTCGGCTTTGCAGCAGCAGGTGACGGCGGCCTGCAGTCCGCAGTATCCTGCACGGACAACAGGGACGATACCCCTGCAATTACCCTTGATCCTGCCACGGTGGACACCTCGTCTGCTGGCACCCATACCATAACGTACTCCTGCACGGATGCTGCCGGCAAACAAGCTGATACCGTCACAGTCACCTGGGATTTCGGTCCTGCAGCCCCCGTGCTTGCAGTAACGCCCGCAGACACCGCAGTCACGCTTGCAATCAACGCATCATACAGCATCCCCGCAGCATCCTGCACAGACCACAAAGACGGCGACATCACCAACACCGGGATTCTAACTGCCATCTCGTCTGGAGGCCAGCCAGTCGATACAATAGACACCTCCTCTGCAGGCACATACGATATAACGTACTCCTGCTCAGACTCTACCGGCAACACAGTAGAGCACAACGTGACAGTCACAATCCGGGCTGCCGAAGTTGACAACACGCCGCCTCACATAGTGCTAAAGACGCCGCCCCTGACCCTGTTTGTTCCGGCCGGAGCCGCCTTTGCAGATGCCGATCCCGGCGCCCTCTGCATTGATGGCCAGGACGGAACCACAGAAAACACGATCACCGTGGATGTCACCGCACTTGACACGGCCGTTCTTGGCAACCACACGGTGACGTACTCCTGCACGGATTCAGGAGGCCTCCCATCCAACACCATATCAAGGACAGTCAGCGTGTACGGATTCACCGTAAACGGAAACACTACCGACTTTGCAACTGACATCACCACCTCTGATAAATACGAGCCATACGCAATCCTAGACATTACGAATATCAAGAACGCGTCACCCAGCACAAAGTATTACGATACAGACGGGCAAGACACCGCCCCCTTTAACGGAACAACGCTCCAGGCGGGAACCTGGAGCGTGACGTATACCGTCTCTGGCCACGACGACGTGTCAGATCCGATCAACTTTGAAATCGAGGAAATCATAACCGTGGCTACTGCACCGCCGGACGGCAACGTCCCCCCAACTGCGAGAATCAGCGCGCCTGCCACCGCAGACGAGGGAGCAACAGTAACCCTTGACGGGACCGGCTCGACAGACACTGACGGCACCATATCATCATACGCGTGGACCACCGACGATGCGTCCATCGCAATAACTGATGCTGACCGGCCAACTGCATCATTTACGGCGCCCCAGGTCACAGAAGACACTCCTCTGCTCATCACGCTGCGTGTAACTGACAACCAAGGCGCTCCAGGCTCTGCACAGTATACCCTGATCATAACTGACAGCGAGTCTCCTGTAGTACCTGACACCACGCCTCCAACATTTACGGTAGACGGCCACACAGGCGACTTTGAGACGTCCCTAACAGAAGGCCAGACCTACAGGAACGGCAAGATAGATAACATCAACGAGACTGGCAGCCATCCGACCAGCACGGAGATAAGGTACTACAGCGGCACCGGCGATGTCATCACCACCACTGACGAAAACGAGATCAACTCCATTAACAATACCAGGCCTGCCATCGGAGGCTACACCATACAGTACCGCGTCTCTGACTCGGCCGTTTCACCAAACACCCACACAATCACAGAGACACTCACCGTGCGCGCACCTGACACGGTAACCATAGGGGCAATCGTCTCGACTACCGGCTCCATCTCGTCACTTGGCATACCTGCAAATGACGCCATACACCTGGCAGTAAACGACTTTAACGACAGATACCTTGCGCCAAAGGAGGCCGCATGGAGGCTTGCAGTGTCTGGGTATGATGACGGGTCTACTTCTGAGGGCGCAATTGCAGCACTGGAACTGCTTGCAGGCAGCAACATAACCTCCATTGTGGGGCCCCTCACAAGCGATGCGCTGTCTGCAGTAAAGGGCCACGCCCTGTTTGATGAGCCGCCAAGGCTTGCCATAAGCTACGCATCCACTGCGCCTGCGGAGGATCTCAAGCAGAAGGACGACCGCGTCTTTAGGACAGTCCCTGATGATTCCAACACAGTCAGTGTATACGTCAGCCTCTTTGAGGCAGACTCCATCGATTACGTGATTCCGGTGTTCCGCAACGACGCGTGGGGGATAGCACTGAACCGGACCCTTGCAGATGAAATTGATGATCATAACAATAACAACAACAACAACAACGAAATAACCGTACACGGCGGAATACTGTACGACCCTGACACCGTGTCACTTTCTGCCAACACAACGCTTGCCTTGCTGAATGACACGCTAAGCCATGATTCCGTCAGTGAAAAGGCCCCCGCAGTGGTGGTGTTCGGATTTAGCGAGACCCTTGACATACTCGACGAGGCTGCAGCCACTGCAAACCTGCCTGCAGCAAAGTGGTACGGCAGCGACGCCGTGGCGCCATCAAAGCTGCTTGAGGGCAACACCCCACAAGACGAGAATCGCAGGGCATTCCTTGAGCGCACCGACTATAACGTGCTCACCCTTGCAATAGACCAAAACGAGGCAAACAAGAGGATAGACAGCTCTGTGGACAACGCTGACGTATACTCTTATGCGGCATACGACGCAGTATACATACTCGGCACTGCCATACACCTCAACGGCGGCCCTGCAGGCAATATGGTCAACGAGGGCCTGATTGGCAACATCACGCAGGTAGCAGACAACGCAAACGGGCACTACACAGACCCTGCCATGGGCAACACCGAGCTCAACGAGTACGGCGACCTGAAGCAGGCTGATTACTTTGTCCTCTCCCTTGATCCTGGCAACGACAGAACCCCCGCATCCTTTGAGCCAGAATTCCGGTATGATCACTCATCAGGCACCCTTGGGAGCCTTGTCTCCTCTGGCGGCGGTGGCAGCAGCGGAGACGTCTCTGCCCCCTCAATCCGCACGGGCTTTGATGCAAACCAGTACCCCCTGGTATACGACGGGGTAAAGTACGGCCCTGACACGATTGACTCTCCCCACACTGCCACGATACGCGCAGGCAGCGGCGAGAGGCTTTTCAGCACCCTCACAGTATACGAGGACGGCGGGGCGCAAAACGTGCGGCACGTCGACATGTTTGTCGCACACGACGGCAGGACAATACACAACGACGGCACGGAAACCCACGTGACCTACGATTCGGGCAACGTCCGGATAACTGATCCGCACGGCCTTATTGCCAGCGCCACTGTGGATGCGTCTGCCATTGATGCCACAAAGGCGCAGTTTGAGTTTGCCATAACCTTTGCCAAGAAGGTCCCGCTCTCTGACGTGCTGTACCGCCTGTGGGACACCGGCAGAAACGCGCTTTACATCCACCTTGAGGACGCCCTTGTGGTGTCTGAGGGAAGGAAAGGCGGCAGCAGCAGTGGCGGCGGAGGCGGTGGTGGCAGCGGAGGCGGTAGCAGCAGCAGCAGCAGTACCGCCACCCCAGCCACCGGCAGCGGCAACGGCACAACAACAACCGCTACTGGCAACGGCACCGCAGCTGACACTGCAGACAAGCAGCAGCAACAACAACCCCGACAGGGCTTTACCGCAGAACAGCTTGACACCCTAAAGCAGTGGGGCGGATTTGCGTCCCAGTCCGCATCTGACTCGCAGCTTTTAGCCCAGTTCGGAATAGAGGGCACCAGCATCCCCCCATACTTTAAGCAGACAGCAAAGTGGTTCCTCGATGCAGATGACGGCGATGGCGGCCTGACTGCGCAGGAGTTTGTCGCAGCGCTGTCGTACCTTGGGCAGCGCGGGCTGCTGCTAAACTAGGGACGCCAAAAGGCACCACCTGCCAGTCAAAGACAGATGCCCGCCGCAGATCATCAGGAACGCGGCCAGGATCCGCATTTGTCTGACACACAAGGTTTTATCAAACCCCTGTGCAGTCCCCAGTTGAGCCTGCAACCGGATTGCGGCACATCATCATCATCATCCCATATGCGTTGTTTTCCCTGGCCGTTCCAAACAGCAATATTCTTTTCAAGATATTTGGCTGCAGTATTCTAGATGCTTTGCAGGCTGCCAAGAGGGGAGACTCTCCACTGCAGAATCACACACGCCCAGAATCTGCAGGATCGAATTACTAGTTACAGTTCAGAGGAGAACCTGGTACTTTTGTGAAGGCTTTCTCCAGCTAAGTGAAATGAAATGTGCCCTAACTAAGGAAACCACTCTCATGTGCAGAACCAACCGCTGATCTGATCTCAGATTTGAGGCACATTTCGCTTAGCTGTTTAAAATTAAATATTGATACGCCTGTCTTATAGCATGCAAGTGATTCTAAGACAATTAGGTGACTGCAATATAAGACGTGCAGAACCAAGCGATCTGATTCCTGTTATGGAAATTAATTTGAAAACACTTCCTGAACACTATTCTGATTATTTCTATGAAAGCTTGCTTGCAGAAATTCCTGAAGCATTCATCATTGCCGAAATTGGGGGAAGACATGTTGGCTATATCATGTGCAAGACTGAATATGGTTTTTCAAATTTTAAAAAACTGGGATTCGTCAAAAAAGGCCACGTTGTTTCCATTGCAGTTCTTGACGAGTATAGAAAAAAAGGAATCGGACGGGGATTAGTTGAAGAGTCTGTCAAGGGTGTAAAACTGAAAAACTGCGATGAATTCTATCTAGAGGTGCGATGCAGTAATAATGAGGCTGTGCGATTATACGAAAAGCTTGGGTTTGTTATCAGACAGCAACTAAATACCTACTATCGGGATGGCGAAGATGCATATCTTATGGCAATTGAATTAGGTTAGTTCAAACCAATAAATAACTCACAAAAAAATTCCCTGCCATGAACAAACGTAATGGAATGGGAATTACCATTTTCGTACTTTGTATAGGCGGGTTCTTTCTTTATGCATACCTGCTGATGCTCTCTGAGTGGAGCCCTATCGTATTGCAGTTGTCAGTTTTGATGATTGCAGGGGGAATACTTGGAGTGATTGCATGGATTGGATATGTTATGGCAACAACAAAACCATCGCCTGCATCAATCACATCTGATGATTAAATTATTTGGAAATCCTAGCATCTACTACTGTTTGATAATACCTGGGACCTACCGCTCTGACAATTTTTGAGCCAAGAATTTCTGATTTTACTGGTGTGACTTGTGTATAGTGTTCCTCTGAAAGTCTTCCCGCGTCGGATTTTTTATCAGCATGAATGTGTGAATAATAGTGAATGGTTCCCCCATTTTTGGTTGCACTAATTGCATCTTCTAAAAACTCATCAGATCTTTCAGGCAGCAACATCAATGTTCTGTCTGATTTGCCAACTAGTTGCTCTTTGATAATTTTAGAGGCGTCACCATTTATTGAAATTATTTTTCCAGCAAGCTTGTTTAATTCAATATTTTTCTCACATAGTTCTGACGCAATTGGATTGATGTCAATGCTATAAACAGTACATTTTTTCTTTTTTGCAGCCATTATGGAGAACATTCCGACTCCTGCAAACATGTTAGTCATTGTTTCCCCATCCTCAATCAAGTTTGCAATTCTTTCTCTTTCTGTGGATAGACGGGGTGAAAAGAATGCATTTTCTACATCCACTGCAAATTTACAGCCAAATTCCTTGTATTCTGTTTCAGTATTGTCTTCCCCTGCAATAACCTCTAAATTTCGTGTACGAAAATCCCCCTCTACAGATGATGCCTGATAAAACACACTTCTGGCTATTTTTACCTCACTTAGCAAAGTTTCACCGATGATTTTTTTCTTTGATAAAAGCGAATCAGGAATTCTTACTATGATTATGTCTCCTATCTGATCAAATGCTGCGATTAGCTCATCACTCTCTTTTGATGTAAGCACGCTTTCCAGTGATTTTTTTAACATTCGAGTCATTTTTTGTAATAGAAATTTCCAGATGATTTTTGGGTTTTGTCCAACCTGCTTTCTAGTTTGTTTATGCGAGGCCTAAGACTCTTCTCATCTCTTCTAAACGACACGTCAAGTGATTTTAGGAATCTATTCATGGCATCTGATTTTGGCATTGGAGATGTGGCCTGACCTGCTGCCCCTGACTCCCCTTCAAATATTACCATTGTATCAGAAATCAAGTCCATTAGCTGCAAATCGTGGTCAATCACTATCGCTGATTTTCCAAAAGAGCGGACAAATTTTTGTAAAAATTTTGCAACTGCAATTCTATCCTCCACGTCCAAAAATGCTGAGGGCTCATCTAGTGCATACAGATCTACTTTTTGCAACAGGCATGATGCGACTGCCACTTTTTGCAGTTCTCCTCCGGAAAGATTCTTGATAGATTTATTGTAGAGTTTTTTGATTTTTAACGGGTTTAGTATCTGTTCTTCTTCGAGACTTCCTTCAACTGGATTGCCATTTGCCTTATCTAATACTGATACAACTTCAACGTCAATATCATTTTGAAGATATTGCGGTTTGTATGCTATCTTTATTTTTTTATCAATACTCCCAGTATCTGGTTTTTCAACACCGGCAATCATCTTCATCATGGTGGTCTTTCCAAGAGCATTTGCTCCCATTATTCCCAAAACTTCTCCTTTTCTTACTTGTCCAGGCTCAATTGCTACTGAAAATGACGAATATTTTTTCTCCAGTTTTGGATATGTTACAACATCACTTCCTTCCTGGAACGTATCTGTAGGTGAGGACGAGACATCAAATGAAAATCTCTTATCTCTAAATCTGACATTTTCAGTTGGCAGGTATCCATCAAGAAAAACATTGATTCCAACTTTGGTGGATAGAACACTTGAAACGATTCCATATGCGGCTGGTTCGCCATACAGCACTTCGATATAATCACTAAGAAAATCCAGCAATGTCAAATCATGCTCAACTACCATCACGCTCTTTCCAATTTTTGCTAGACCTTGTATTACACGGGCAACCCCTGTTCTTTGAAAAACATCATTGTATGATGATGGCTCGTCAAAAAAGTAAAATTCTGTATCCTTTGATGCAGCAGCAGCTACTGCTATTCTTTGTAACTCCCCGCCACTTAGCTCCTTTAGGTTCTGCTCCATAGAATTTCCTAATCCCAATTCTTTGATCAGTTCTCTAGATACGCCTCTTTCATCGTATTTGTCAATGAGTTCTTTTCCTGTTCCCTCAAATGCTTGTGCAATATGATGCACTTGCTGTGGTTTTATTGATACACGAATTTGGTTTTGTTCAATTTTTTCAAAATGCTGTTTAAGCTCGGTTCCACTGTAATGTTTTAAAATCTCATCCCACTCTGGTGGGTTTTCATATATTCCGAGATTTGGTTTGAGGTTTCCTGATAGTATGTTCACAACAGTACTCTTTCCCATTCCGTTTCTTCCTAGCAGTCCAACAACCTCGCCTTTTTTTGGAGTGGGTAGCTTGTACAATCGAAATGAATTGGGTCCGTATTGATGAATTTTGTCTGTGGCCAATTCACTAGCTAGATTTACAATTGTTATTGCATCAAAAGGACATACTTTGACACATATTCCGCAACCATTACAGATGTCCTCATCGATCTGAGCTTTGTTTGTCTCTTCACTTAGAACGATACAGTCTGCCCCTGATTTGTTAACCGGGCAGTACTTTATGCACTCCAAACCACACTTTTTTGGCTGGCATAACTCCTTGTCTAGAACAGCAACCCTGTGTGTCATGTCGTAATTCGGTATTTTCTTTGCTTTATACCTATTTTGAGCGTCTTGAAATGCGGCGTTACGTTAATAGATGAGAATCTGACACCAATTTTCAAGCCGGCCATAGCGTTAGGGTGCGACCCAATCCCTTTCCGAACTTGGAAGTCAAACCTGACGTCGCTGTTGTGCTACTAAGATGCGAGAGCCCTTGGGAAGCAACAGTGCTGGCATTTTCAATCAATCTTTTAATATCTAATAAATTTGGTTGATGTAATCCGATGCCTAGCTGTTCTGTTTGCGGTAAATTGTGCGATAATGATATTAGACTACTAAACCATATGATGGAAAAACATGGTTGGAGAAATCCTAATGTTGGCAAGCCCGATAGAAATAGCCGAGGATACTGATTTTACAGATTTTGTAAATAGTCTAGAATCAGTCTTACGCCAAAGCCGGTAGCCCCTTTTGGATTGTATGGTTTTTCTTTAGTGGCTACTTGTGTCCATGCAACCCCTGCAATGTCAATATGGGCCCATGGAGTTTTCTCAATGGCATTTTTCAAAAATGCCGCAGCTGTAATGGTTCCTGCCGCTTTACCTGTTCCAACATTTCTCATGTCTGCAACATCTGATTTTATCATGTCCATGTAGTCTTGGTTTAATGGAAGCTCCCAAACTTCTTCTGTAGTTCTCTTGGAGGACTCGTTGATTTTCTTTGTCAGTCTTTCATTGTTTGAAACCATTCCTGCAACATTGGTGCCTAGTGCTATGATGCATGCTCCAGTTAAGGTTGCAAAATCAATGATTGTCTTTGGTGAATAGTGTTTTTCCCCATATGCTAGCGCATCAGCTAAAATCAATCTGCCTTCAGCATCCGTGTTCAGAACTTCTGCAGTCTTTCCATTGTACAACTTTATGATGTCTCCCGGCCTGTATGATTCCCCGCCTGGCATATTTTCCACTGATGGAATTATTCCAACAACGTTAACTGGTAGTTTTAATTCAGAAACTGATTTCATTATTCCAAGAACTGTGCATCCTCCACATTTGTCAAACTTCATCTCATCCATCTTTTCTCCCGGTTTTAATGAAATTCCTCCCGTGTCAAACGTTACTGCCTTGCCAACCAAAACAGTTGGTTTTTCGTTTCTTGATCCTCGATTATGCTCTAAGATAATTAGTTTAGGTTCGTTTTTACTGCCTTGTCCTACTGCTGTAATTCCGCCAAAACCTCTCTTCTTTAATTCAGGTTTAGAAACTATGTTGCATTTCATGTTGTTCTTTTTAGCAATTGTTTTTGCAAAACTTGCTAATGTAGCTGGCGTACATTCATTTGGAGGCAAGTTGGCTATGCTTTTAGTAAATATTGCACCCTCTGCAACAATTTGAGCTATTTTGATTGCATTTGCAGTTTTCTTTGATTTGGCAACTATGATTGTAAGTTCTGGAGAGTTGCCTGTTTTTTCTGCCTTGAATTTATCAAATTTGTAGAGTGCCATTTTAGAACCTTCCACAATCTGACTGATTGATGAGATTTGATCAGTCACAAAACTTGGAGGCGTAATTATTGAAAATTCTTTTAGTTTTAACTCTCTTGCTTTTTGTGCAATTTTACCTGAAACAAACCTAATGGTGTCTTTTGTTAATTTTTCTTTTTTTCCTAGTCCTGCAAGTAGAATTCTTTGGGATGACTTTTTATCCGGAACTGGAATTACGCTTAATTTTCCTAATTTACCTTCCATGTCCCTTAGTGATTGGTTGATTGCCGAGAAAGTTTTAGTATCAAATTTTCCTAATCCTGGAACTTTGTTTGAATTTTCCAGTACAAATCCACAAAGAAGCTGTGTTTTCTTTTTTGCAGAACTCTCAATTTTTACCTTCATAATGAATGCCTACTTTCAAAGTCTTATTTAGATTTACTAAAGATCTATTTTTTTACTATTTGTGAGCAAACTTGATGATCTCACAAATACTGCCTTTACAGTTTTACATTCTTGCTGACAATTTTCATCCAAACCCATAGTTGATAATTTTCTTGTTTTTTTACACAAAATTGATTTTACTAATGGAAATAAAGCTGCTCTGCCGCCGTATGCTCTTTTTTTATCTATAAACCAAAACATGTCCAAAGCTGATTCATCCAGTATTTCATTCCTAATCTTCTCTCCAAGCTCTGAATAATGTCCTACCATTGTAATTTTACCTCTGGCAAAAAACTCTACAAATTTTGCAAATTTCATGCACAAGTAACATTGATTATCAAAAACCACAATTGGGGTAATTTCTTTTATTTCCATATTATACTATAACGGCGATCAAATTAAAATTTTACAGAAGTAGATTTTTATTCAATTTATAAAGATAACAATCGAGATGGGGCTTGATTATTATCAAACTAAGAAAAATATACTTCGAGCCCGTAAATTAGTAATCAGGGGTACTAATATTGCCGGCTCAGGCCATCCAGGTGGTTCCTTTTCCATGGCAGAAATCCTGGGTTGCTTGTTTAGCAAACATCTAAAATTCGATCCTAAAAATCCACAATGGGAAGATAGAGATCGCCTAGTTTTATCTAAAGGACATGCCTCCCCCGGCTTGTTTTCTAATATGGCAGTTGTAGGATATTTCCCAGAATCTGAAATTGAAACCCTAAGAAAGCTTGGCAGCAGATTACAAGGGCATCCTGATCTAAAATGCCCTGGTGTAGAATTTTGTGGGGGATCTTTGGGCACCGGACTGTCTTATTCTATAGGAATTGCACTTGCTGGCAAACTCGATTCCAAAGATTATCATGTTTATACGGTTATAGGCGATGGTGAATCCGACGAAGGTCAAATTTGGGAGGCCGCAATGACAGCTTCAAAATACAAAGTTGATAATCTTACAGTTTTTCTTGATAGAAATTTCATTCAACAAGACTCTTACACGGAAAAAATCATGCCACTGGATGCAAAATTAGAAGGCGATGATCTTTCTGAAATGTGGAAAGACGCATCCCGTTGGAAAACAGGTGACAAATGGAGATCATTTGGTTGGAATGTGCTTGAAATTGATGGGCATAGAGTTGAACAAATTGATGCGGCAATTGCAAAAGCAAATGCTACCAAGGGAGTGCCAACCATGATAATATCTAGAACGATCAAAGGTAAATCAGTTGAACACATGGAAGACAATCCACAGTGGCATGGAAAAGCTCCAGATTCTGATGTAGTTCCTATAATTAACCTTGAGTTAGATTCACAATTTATGATTGCCCCGTCTATAATTGCCGGTGACATGACAAATTTAGAAAATGAAGTTAAAAGATGTGTTTCTGGCAGAGCTGATTACATTCATCTTGACGTAATGGATGGCCAATTTGTTCCAAACAAAACTTTTGATCATACAAAAATTAAAGAGCTAAGACCATTAACTTTAACCCCCTTTGATTCTCATTTGATGATAAATGAACCTGTAAAGCATGTTAGAGATTACATTGATGCAGGCAGTGACATTATTACAGTACATGCTGAAGTAACTGACGAATCTAGTTTTGGAGAAATTCATGATTTGCTACAACAAAACCAAGTTGGTATTGGATTTGCAATAAATCCTGATACTGATTTGCCTGAATGGTCATACAAATTCTTAGACTCGCTTGATCAATTAATCGTCATGTCTGTTGTGCCAGGAAAATCTGGTCAAAAATACATTGAAGAAACCCATGCAAAAATGACTAGACTAAATTCACTTCTAAAAGAACATCATTTTTCAGGCTATATTGAGGCTGACGGGGGGGTAAATCTTGAAAATATCGGATCTATATTTGCAGATGGTGCTCGCGTATTTGTTGGAGGCGGTGCCATTATTGGACAACAAGATGTCCGAATGGCAATCAGGGATTTCAGAACCGAGGTCTTAAAATCTAGAAGACGTATTTTGCTTGATAAAGCAAATGAGCTGGGTGGATCCAATTTAGTAAACAAATGGATTGGTCTGCATGTTGTAGGAGAAAAACAAGAACAAATTAAAAAAATTGCACGGGAGGCAGGATACATTTGAATGAACCAACAATGACTGACATGCGTTCAGAATATTCTAAATCTTTGATTCAAATTGGAAAAGAAAATCCAAACGTCGTTGTTTTAGGTGCTGATACCACTGATTCCCTAAAGACTTCGGGTTTTGGCAAAGAATTTCATGAAAGATTCTTCAATGTAGGTATTGCTGAGGGAAATTTAGTTACTGTCTCTGCTGGATTGGCAGCCTCAGGAAAAATTTCTTTTGCAAGTACCTATGCAATATTTCTGCCAGGAAGAGCAGTCGATCAAATTCGAAACAACATTGCATATCCCTCACCGCCAGGAAAAAAAGGACTTGATGTGAAACTGGTCGTTTCTCATGGGGGTTTATCTGTTGGACCTGACGGTGGCTCGCATCAACAAATTGAAGACATTGCAATAATGAGGGCCATTCCAAATTTCCGAGTTTTCATTCCAGCTGATACCGTTGCTGTTTCTAAACTGACTCGTTTAATGGCAAATGAGTATGGCCCGTTTTACATGAGAATGGCAAGATCAAAGACACCCTTAGTTCATCCAGAATCTCAAGATTTTCAAATTGGAAAAGGCATTACACTAAGAGATGGCTCTGATTGCACAATTGTTTCATGTGGAATCACTGTTCGCATGGCTTTAGAGGCAGCTGAATCGTTACAACAGGAAGGAATCTCATGTAGAGTTTTGGACATGTTTTCAATCAAACCGATTGACAATGAACTTTTAGAAAAAGCTGCAAGAGAAACGGGGTGTATAGTTACTACTGAAGAGCATAATATTTTTGGCGGCATGGGCTCTGCAGTTGCAGAGTCTGTTTCTGAATCATACCCTGTACCAATGAAACGAATTGGTGCCCAAGACATGTTTGGAGAGTCTGCCAGAGATAAGGAGGTTCCTTTACTCTTAGAAAAGCATGGCATAACATCTTTTAATATGGCAAAACAAGTTAAAGAGCTTAGGAGTAAAAAACTATGAAGATTTTTCTTGACACTGCAAATCTAGAATCTATTAAAAAATTTAATGATATGGGACTACTAGACGGAATTACAACTAATCCCTCTTTGCTGTCTAAAGAACAGGGCAATCCCAAAGATGCAATGGAAGAGATTACAAAAATTATCAAGGGCGATGTAAGTCTTGAAGTCGTAAGTACAGAATATTCTGGAATGATGGAAGAAGGAAAACGCCTTCGTGAATATGGGGATAATGTTGTCGTTAAAGTTCCTATGACTTCTGATGGTTTGAAAGCGTGTAAATCGCTTTCATCAGAAGGCGTTCCTGTTAATGTTACTCTGATATTTTCTCCAAACCAAGCTTTACTTGCCGCAAAGTCTGGTGCGAAATATGTCAGTCCATTTATTGGACGGCTAGATGATATTGGACAAGACGGCATGCATTTAATTAAAGAAATTAAAGAAATATTTTCTAATTATAATTTCGGAACTGAGATACTTGTAGCAAGTGTTCGTCATCCGGTACATGTAGTTGATGCTGCAAAAATTGGGGCAGATGTAGTGACTCTCCCTCCTGCCGTCTTAGATAAGATGCTACAGCACCCATTGACAAAAACTGGCTTGGAAAACTTCCTTGCTGATTGGGAAAAGCTGAAATCCGGAAATCCTGATGTCAAAATCTAGTAACTTTGGATGATACCATCTAAGAAAATCTTAAAAATGAAAAATTGAGTTACTTTTCTAGGACTTTTTTCTAGAAGCAGTTCCTCTGCCTGAAACTCTAGTTCCTGTGTATTTTGGTCTCTGTTTTGGTTCAGGGGTGTCGCTTAATTTTCTTCTGCCAGTTCCTCTGCCAGATGAGACATATGTCCCCTTGGCTGCGTGTTTTCTTGCTTCTTGAATTTTCTTAAATTCTGAACCAGTCCATTTTGAGGCATCGCTATCGACCTCGATAGTTCCTGTACCTCTTCCGGTTCGTATTTTTATTTTGACCATAAATTAGGTTGAATCTGCTTGTATTTAACTACTAATCCATCCAAGCTTTTTGAAATACGCAAACATAATGATTGCTGGAATTGCAGATGCAAGAATAATAATTATGAAAGTTGTAAGCGATCCCAAAAACATAGAATCGTCCCCGATCGCAGGTAAGTTGACGTTCATTCCATAAAACGTTCCAATTACAGTTGATGGGATTGCCAGTGTGAAGATAATGGTTAGTAAGCCAAGTACTTTGTTTGTCTTTTCAGTACTTAACACAAAGTCTGTGTCTTTATAAATTTCCATAGTTTCTCTTGATTCCTCTAGTGTTTCAATTACTTTGTCTATGTGATCAATCACATCATCAAAATATAATGCAAGTTCTTCATCCTCTCTTTCTGAAAATCTTTCAACATTTTTTGCAATCTCTAAAACAAATTTCTTTAATGGATTGGCTATTCTTCTTAGCCTGTTAATTTCCCTTCTAAGTAGGGCAATACTTCTTGCTACTGGTTTTGCCTCATCAAACACTCTGTCCTCCATTTCATCCAAATTTGCAATAATCTTTCTAGAAGTATGTAGAAGATCATCTACAAGCACATCTATAATTTCATGAAGCAATGATCCAGAAGATTCTCCTAACAACCTGTCTTTTTTTTGCTGGTCTGAACCTGTTTTGCATATTTCTGCTAACTCTACCAGGGGCTTTAGATCTCCTTGGTGTACTGTAACTATGATATCCTTGCCAAGAAATATGGATAGCTGACTGTTTTTTGATATTCCTATTTTTTGTGCTAATGGCGGGAAATGTAGAATTACAAAGAAATGATCATTATAGCTATCCAATTTTGGAAGTTCAAATTTAGTCATACAGTCTTCAATGTTTAATTCATTAAAATTGAATTTTTCAGCTAATTTCTCAACATCATTTCTGTCTGGATTTTGTAAATTCATCCATGTGAATTTCTCTCCTTGAATGGTCTCAATTTTCCTTTCAATGGAATCCTCTATTGATTTTCTACCTGAACGCAATCTTTTGGTGATGAATCCTTTTCTCAAGTCGAAAAGTACCCTAATACAGCAAATTTAAAGCGATCGTTATCGCTGTATGTAAAAATTATTGTCAAGTTGTAAAATTAAAAAATGCTCTTGAATTGAGGCTGCTACTTAAATGGAAGCAAATAATTCATTCCAACCCATGTTAATCCAATGGATATTGCCATTGCAAGCCACCAATACCTCATACTTGAAATCCCAACTGGTTGATAATAAATCTAGTCTAACCCTCATCAAAAGTTAAAGATTATTACAGGATAAACAGTTTTTCTTTTTTGTGGCCTTCGTAGTACAGTGGTTAGTATAGAGGATTGTGGATCCTCGGACAGGAGTTCGATTCCCCTCGAAGGCCCTCTTAGTTTACTTTAAGATCACACATGTGTATGTGCTGCTTATGAATCTGAAACTTTGCTCAACTGGCCTTATGATTATGATTCTTTACTAGCCAATGTTTCCACTTGAACCTGTTTTGAACATCAAAAGGGAATTATAAAATTAATTCAAGACTCTAGCAGTTAGTCCGGCAGACTTGAACGTATTTACTGGTTAATTGGATGCCAAATAGACACGAATTCTAATATCTCATAACAAATCATCATTGTTGTGGTGAGCCAATCAGTAGTTATTGGAATTGCCATTGGGTATTTTTTGCAGGATTAGTAGTAGGTATTGCAATTTTTCAGGCTTTGGATCAACTAATTCAAACTACAAATAAAGAATTAGAAAGACACAAGATGGCAGAACAACTTGCAGTACAACATCTTGAAACATTTGATGAGTTAGATTTTGATGTTTTTACAGATTAGAAATGGGAAAGATTACATGAAAGCCACTCACAGGATATTGTAGTACACTGGCCAGATGGACAGACTACAGAAGACATTGAACCTCACATTGAGGATTTGAAAGCTATGTTTGATGGTCACCAGATACTAGAATAGAACAACATTCAACCAAATAGCATCAGGACAATGGACAAAGTGATTGGAGTTATTGAGGGCGCATTTACAGAACCTATACCATTACCAGATGGAACTTCAATTCCACCAACTGGAAAATCTTACAAACTTACAATGACTACAGTTACCGAATATTGGCTGTCATGAAAGTCTAGTTTTTATTTTCGAACTCTCAATTTTGCTTTTTTTAATGCAATAATTCCAGGTATTATGAAGGCCATTCCATAACTAATTTCCACCAAGCTACTAATCAATATTATCCAGTCATTTTCTTGTTCAAGTTGTTCAAGAATTAATACGGACTGAAGACCACCCAGTATTAAAGGAGAACCAAAAAATATCAAAACTCCTGCAGCTATAATGAGCATATATTTTCTAGTTGGGATTTTTTTTACTCTCAAAATTATATTTGATACAATAAATATCAGCGAGATAACTCCCAACATAATTGGCCCTGCAACAAATATTGAATTAAACGCTAAGAGCATTCCAGGAAAATCACGTGCATAACTAGGAGACAAGTCTGAATCAAGATCAACTGCACCTCCACCATAATCTGTATCTGATTCTAATCTCAAGTTTATCGAATATACAAAAGCAGTAAAAATAACCAAGGATAAAAAAATACAAAATGCAATTATTGTTAAAAATTTAATTTTCATTTTCTAACTCCATAGAAGTTCGTTTTTCAAAAATAATACCTACACATTCCTCAAATTTTTCTGTAGATACTTCATCAGGTAATCCCACATCGTTAATAATATAAAATCCATCAAATTCTTCATCAAGTAAATTAGAATATCTGGTGAGATGTTCAAGTATTAGCTGGTTGCATCCAAGGCTATATAGGTCATTTTGGTTGCACCATTCTTGACAGTAATCCTGATCGGTAATCTATTGAGAATCTGTTTCATTATCCTGTATTTCTGGATGCCAAAGAATTTCAAAATATTTCTGAATTTCATATGTTACATATGGACCACATCCGCCATGTGAACCCAACGAACTAGGAGTTGGGCCGTCAACTAAAATACATACACCATGACCAGTAACCCCTATCCAACTTACAAAAATTAAAGAAATTACAATTATTATTTTGATTCTTGTTTTCATTTTCTATGTTCCCCAGAAAAAATCCCAAAAACCAAGAAGTTTACTGCAATGTTTACACCTTATTTGACCATTAATTTCAATAAAAGAATGAAAGATACCAATTTCGCACAAAAATTTAGCTAGACTCATGCTGTTTCGTTTGAATATATCCTTATAACAAATTCTACTCTTGAATTCAAGTTTGAGATTCAGACATATGTGTTATAGTTGGCTCACAGGCCCCTCATTGTTGTAAAATTTCAACTGTTTGTTTGACATCTCCACCTGAATCTGCATATGCCTTTAATTTGATTTGTTGAATAGTCATCAGCATTCTTTCCAATCTCAACAATTTTGACAGTCAAAAATTCTCGCTCAATACAAATATCTAAAAGTTTTTCAGTCTTTTTCATCCCTTCAACCGTAGGCTGTAATTGAGACAATGCAGTGATTACAGGATTCTTGATTTATTTGAGGTCCCGTTAAACCAAATGGCTAATCATAATATTCATCAACAAAACAGTCTTTTTCTGAAAGATATGATAATACATTTTCTCTAACTGTGTATTGGCTTTGGATTCCATTGGGAGTGCAATGGAGAAAAATATTTGATGGAATGCCAAACTGATATGTTATCTTTAGCACTACCCATTGATCTTCTGACAGACCAGATTGAAATCCAATTTGATACGAATATGCTCCATCTGGGAATACCAAGACACCATAATGGCCATATTTTTCATAAAACATGTTGACTTCGGGGATTTGTTTTAGTTCTTCGACATGATTACCTGGCCAATCATCATATGGTTTTATTCTTACAGTAAATACAAGAATTACTATTACAAAAACAATTGCAATTATTATCAAAAATCTAGTCTTCATTTTCTTTTTCTCAAAAAAATCATTAAACCAAAAAAAGAACCCGTACCAATTACTATTGCAATAACTATTGTACTTGGGTAAAATCCAGATTCCTGAAATATGGGAGTTTCAGAACCAAATTCCATACCAGGAGCATATTTGTAATCACATAATTTTCGATTATCATACCAAGTTCCATCTAACTTGTCACACTCGGATTTATTATTTACCAAAAGAATACCTGTTTGAATATCATAATTTCCTATTCTTTCACATTGATCGTTTTGTATCATACCAGAACCTCCCCGACATAATGGTTTTTCATATTCATCTAATTTAGCATGTTGTGTTTGAGATTCATTAATTATTCTTGAAAAATTAACATTTGATTTATGTTCAGCATATACGGCATCTTCTACTAAAAGTCTAGTACCTCTTGATTCATCCGTTATTGTAAAGAAAACTTTTGATTCAAAAATTCCACTAGCATTATCAGTTTCAGACATTGTTAGCTGTATGCCATTATGATCAATATCGGACCACACATGAATATCAAAAGAATCTATTTTTTTGTCATCTAGGTTCATATATTTATCAATTATTCTAACAATACCCGCATCAGTTGACAAATAGTTATGTTTATCCCACTTTATTTTTACCCCGTCATCAATTGGCGCAAGCCATTTATCACAAAGAGAATCATCTCGATGGTTTTCAAAGCTGGATATGGTTTGAGAATCTACCCATTTGACCATTCTATATTGTTTCATACCATCTACCACAAACTCTGTACAAATTATTGCAGGCAATTGTAATTCTACATCTTCACTATCCCAGTTTCTATCAGACATTTGCCAATCCCCATAGTTGAACTCAATGTTCCTGGCGTAATTTTCCATAATTGATTTTTCAGTAAGGGGAGGATCAGTAACTACAGAAAAAGAGTCAAAGCACGGTCCTGCAGTTCCAAATAATGGAGCAGCGCAAGATGCATAGGAGTATGGAATTGCTGCAAATCCAATCATTACAACTACAAGTAATATTGAAAGTCTAGTTTTCATTTTACCAATCTTGGATTAAATCGGTTTTTTGAGGAATAGTATTCAAACATGGATTCTGATACAATATTTTCACATTCAACTCTAATTGTATAATAACCGTTTTCAAACATGGCCCGTCCTCCACAGGCAAATATAAAAGTCTCAGTTTCATCAGGAGTTGTCTTTAGTATTGTTGAATCAATTTTACGACTAGTGGGACCATGAATACTAAGAGTTGCAGCATTTACAAAATGATGATTAAACCATACATGAATTTTTATTTCATCGTCATCAGCGTAAAATTGTTTATCAATTGAGATTACAATTCTAGAATCTTCTTTCATTTTCTCTTATCCCAAATTATAATTCCAGAAATTATTGTACAGGGGATCTTTTTGAATTTGAATCATTCTTATCGTCATCACCATCTAATTTCCTTGATCGTGGCACATAAGATTACGCCCATAACTATGCCCAAAATTGTAAGGGTCTTGAATTAATTTGACAAGTCACCTCGAGGGCCTTTTCATTTTAATTAAAAAATACCAAATTTGCTAGACTCCATTTCTTCTTTAATGGCAAGTCTGAACCGTGGAGACTTGTTTTCTGTATTCTTGGCTAACCAAGAAAGAAATTTTTTTTCCATTCCCTTTCCCTTCAGTCTATCAAAATCTGCTCCCATCATCTCTGCTAACTTTTCAACCAATGATCTGTTTACGCTTAACACAAAAAAATGCCAGCCAAAAGCAAATTCCGAATCAGTCATCACAAAGTCTTCTTGACCGTGGACCATTTCTTCTAAAAGGGATAATTGACGCGTCAGCGCTTTGCTTGTTTTGTCATAATCCACTGCAGATACATTGATGTTGATTCTCCCATCCATGATTTTTTCACGTCAAAACAAAATAAAAGGCTTATACTTGTTCCTCTTTCAAAAGATGTTCAAAATCTATGTCAAAATGCATTTTCATTATGTTGATATACGTTTGAATTGATTCCGGAATTTCTTCACCACATGCTACCCCTAATTTTTTTGCGTTAATCCAAATTACCAGCGTTTGTATAATTGTTAAAAATCTATCGTTGCCAATCTCTGGGGATCCGATAGATTTTGTGTATCTTTCAGCAAACTCCCATGCTGTTACAAAATCTACGCATTTTACACCAAAAACTGCTAGTAACTGCTCCTGCATACTTGATGCCTTTTTGAATGGTATTTTGTTGATAATATATGGGAAATCTACCTTGTCTGGAATGCAATCTGGAAGCGGCCCCCAAATTGTAATTACTTTTGTCTCTGGTTTTAGTTTTTCAAATTTTTCCAACATCTGATTAATTATGTCCCCATCTGTAAACCAAAACAAAATTACTGAGGCATCTGACAAGTCTGATTCTTCAATATTTTCACAGATTAACTGTCCTTGAATGTTTTTCTCTTCAAGACTTTCTTTTGCAAGTTGGATTTTTTTAGGATTATTGTCTATCCCTACAGCTTTTTTTACTTTGAACTGGTTTACTGCCATCTCAATTCCTTTTTCATTACCACAGCCCAAATGATAGAAAATGTCTGCCTCCCCTAAATTTACAAATTTAAAAATTTCATTAAATGCCTTTTCTGGCAGCTGAACATCCTCTCCACTAAGCAAGTTTTTTGGAAGCGTTTCCAAATATTCCTCAATTTTCAATAATGTTCTTCTTACCTGGGAGGATTTATTCTCTTATGCTTTCTAGTTTTGAAACTGCTTGCCATAACTGTGTCCGTACGTATGAAGGCATGTTCGGATCTTGCGTTACATCGTCTAACAGACTAATTGTATTTGCAGCTCTTACTGATAGAGAATATTCTTCATTATTCAAATCTGCAACCAGGTCTGTAATTGATTTTTTTATTGTTTTTGGAGTAGAATTGCTTGAAGCAATTTGATTTAATGTTTCAATTGCTTCTTTCATAGATTCTTTATTTCGAGTTTCATCTACCATTTTTTCCACCTTTTCTTAAAAATTAGAAGTATATAGTTACATCTCTAGAAATACAGTATCTGATTCTATTACGATGCTATACGATGTCAAATCTCTAATTTTTGCTGGGAATTTAACCAGGTTTCCTGTTTTACAATCAAACTGAGCTCCATGCCAACCGCATGTAACTGTGCATCCATCCAATTTCCCTTCAGAGAGACTTGCTCCTGAATGCGTACAAGAGTCATCTGTTGCATAGTATTCACCGTCAATATTTGCCACTAGGACATCTCGGCCATCAATGGATGCCTTTATCATTTTTCCAGGTGTAATATCTGATGTTTTACCAACGATCACTTTTCCCATGACAGTTTTTATCTGATAATTCTTAATATTTTTTTGTATAGGGCGAATGTGATGATTAGAGATGCAACTGCTTTAGATAAAATTCCAATCTTGAAATTTTGTAGGGACACTTTTTCTTGGGGTGACTATGTGGATCAGGTTTGGGATTTTTGGCTATCTGAGGGTCATTTGTTACTGTTTGAAAAAGAATCCCCCGTTGGAATGTGTCATGCCCTTTACACAGATGATCAAATCTGGATTGAAGGAATAAGAATTGATCCTAATTTTCGAAGACAAAAGATTGCATCTGAATTAATAAAACATGCCGAATCAATAGGAAGAAACAAGTCTATTTCATTTTCCCATATGCTAATTGATACTAAAAATACTTCATCCCTCTCTTTGGCCTCATCCCTAGATTATGATATTTTTCAAACTTGGAATTTTTACTCTCTCAAACCAAAAAAGAATTTGAACTATGATGATATTCAATTTGAAAAATCCCTTGATCCTCAACTCTATTCCCACTATGTAAAATCTTGGAGATGGCTTCCTATTGATGATTCTGCCTTGTCTGCATTTTATGAGCAAAACCAAATTGTAAAATCTTGTCTAGACGGCAATGCCTCAGTTGGAATCCTTACTGATTCTGAACATTTTGATAGTACACTCATTGTTACATTGTTCTCAGGCTCACAAAATACCACACTACAAATAATTTCATTTTTACAAAATTATGGGTTTGAAAATAATTATGAACGAATACAAATTTTAACCAGAGAGAAACTGTCAATTTTTGATTCAGTGGAACACAGATTTTCATTTCATCTTATGAAAAAATCCTTAGACTAGTTTGATTTAACAACTTTTATTGTATTGTTTAAAATTCCAAGACCTTCAATCTCCATTTCCACTTTGTCGCCATCTTTCAAAAACACTGCGTTTGGCCTGTTTAGCATTACTCCTGCAGGAGTCCCAGTAGAAATAATATCCCCCTTTTCTAGAGTCATGACTTTGGAAATTTTCGAAATAATTTCTGGAATTTTAATGAACATGTTATTTGTGGATGAATTCTGTCTCAACTCTCCATTGACTTTTGTTGTCAGTTTTAGATTTTGGGCATCCTTAATTTCATCAGCTGTTGTAATCCATGGCCCACACGGTGCAAATGAGTCAAAACTTTTTCCTCTAGTGAATTGCTTATCTTTGGATTGAATGTCTCTGGCTGAAACATCATTGAACACCATATAACCAAATACTGTGTCTGCTGCATCATTCACGCTGATATTTTTGCAGTTTTTGCCAATAATCATGGCCAATTCCACTTCATAGTCTAACTGTGTAATAAAATCTGGACATACAATATCTGACTGAGCGCCAGTTAATGTAGTTCGGGGTTTTATTACAATGGAGGGATCTTCGGGCGCCTGTAATCCCTGTTCCTCGGCATGATCAACATAATTAAATGCCAAACAAACTATTTTGTTCGGATTTGGTATGGGCGATAATAATTTAAATTTCGAAATATTTTCTTCGTATGGCAAGTCATTGATTTTATTTTTAATTTCATTGTACCATCCATCAAAAAGAAAATTCTTTACATTATGTGGAATTGGGATTCCGGTAGAGAAGGTTATTTCATCTTTTGTTGCCACCTTGTCTCCTTTTATGAAACCATATGTTTCATTATTTCCATCTGAGAATCGTGCTATTTTCATTATTGATCACTTGTGTGTAAAAATTGCTTGATTTTGCGAATCTTTTCTGCAATATCCAAATCTAACAAATTGAATTTCTTCTCCTTCTTTTAACTGTAAATATTGCGGTTCTGTATAAACGTCTAATTCTTCCAAACTATCTGTGTTAAATTCTTCTCCATTGAATAACATTTTTGGAATGATCATTTTAATTTCATGTGCTGTTTTTTGGGGAACCCATTGAATTTTTAGTATGTCGCCTGCTTCACCCTCTCCGACAAATTCTCCTTCAAGCTCTGCCTCATTTTTTGTTATGGATATGTTTCCTAATCCTAAAAGTCTAATTTGCATTCCTTTCTTGATGTTTTGCGCATCGTCTCCAGAAATATAGAAATTTCCGTCAATCTCAATTTTTCTTTTTCCCATGTCGTTTATTGGATGATTAGGAATTTCAACTGATGATGTAGACAAATTTTTCACTGTCAATTTTTTCGCATTGCTTACCATGAATAATCTTATACTTTTTGAATCAACAAATTTTCGATTAAACGCTTCTAATGCATCAAATGGTGCTAGTGTGTTTGCTTTGGTCAATCCTAACGATAAAATGAATTTTTTAATAGCCTCAGGCTTGATTCCTCTCCTTCTTAGGGCCTCTAGGGTTGGCAGTCTAGGATCGTCATACCAGGAAACTTTTCCCTCCTCAATCAGAGGCTTGATAATTCTTTTTGAAATAGGCATGCCTTTGAATTCTAGTCTGGAGAAAAACCCTTGGTACGGCTTTCTCATTTTTAGCGTGTCTAAAATTGCATCTATGAGTTCTTCTCTTAATTCAAACTCTTTTGAGCGAAACGCATGTGTAACCCCATCAATACTGTCTTCAATGGCAACTGCCATGTCATAACTTGGCCAAATTCTGTATTTTTCTCCCAGTGTGTAGTGTTTTTCATCAATAATTCTGAACAGTACCGGATCTCTCATGACTGCATTATCTGCTTTCATGTCTCCACGAAATCTTACAACTGCCTCACCTGGTTTGAATTTTGCACTCATTTTTTCCCAATTTTTATTGTTTTTTTCAATATCCACCATACTGCATTTGCATGCTTTTCTTTCTCTTCTGTTCTTGCTAATGTCGTCTCTTTTACAAGTGCAAACATATGCTTTTCCAGAATTAATTAATTCCATTCCTTTTTCATAAAATAATTCCATGTCATCTGAAGTATTTTTTATTGTGTCAATCTTGATTCCCAACCATTCTAATCCTACTTTGATTGCTGCATGATATTCCATTCTTTCTGCTTCGGGATTTGTATCATCCATTCTAAGAATAAATTTTCCACCGTACATCTTTGCATATTCTGAATTAATTATGGCAGCCTTTGCATGTCCTATGTGAGGATATCCATTTGGTTCTGGAGGAAATCTTGTAACAACATTTCCTTGCTCTGCATCTTTTAATTCTGGAAGGCCCTCCCTTTCTACAATTTTTTCCCTAGGCGCTAAAATTTCTGGAAAGCTTTCTTCAATTTCCTTTTTTTGCTCTTCAGGTGATAATTGATTTACAGCAGTGACAATTTCAGAAATATCTCCTGTAATCTCTTTTACTTTAGTTCTAAATTCTGGTTTTGTTCCCAAAATTTTACCTAAGACTATCTTGTCTTGAGTTTGACCTTCATGCTCAAACGCGTTTTGAAGGGCCATTTTTCTAATTTCTTTTTTCAGTTCTTCCTCCATTCTGAATCTACCTATTATGATTAAACACTTCTTTTAACTACAAAACCCAATAACGCAATTAATTCTGTTTTGGCAGAGCCTGAGTATTTTGCCAATGATTTTTCCGCTTTTTCTGCGTACTTTAGAGCCTGTTTTCTGACGTCTTCTTCGATTCCAAGAGACCGAATTACCCCCACAGCCTTGTTTAGATCATTTTTTGTTGCCTTGGGATTTCCAAATGATTTTAAAATTATTTTTTTATCTTTACCTCTCGCTGACTTTATGGCCATTAGAATTGGAAGTGATTTTTTGCCTTCCCTGAGATCATTTCCTACGGGTTTCTTTGTAACCTTGGGATCTCCCATTACTCCTATAATGTCATCAGTTATCTGAAACGCAATTCCCAGGTTTCTTCCAAATGATGAAAGATTTGCAATATCACTGGATTTGTTTGTAGCACAAATAGCTCCCATTGCACATGACACATCAAACAATGCGGCCGTTTTCTTTCCAATCATTGTAATGTAGTCTGTTTGTGATGGAGTTTTCTTTTCTTCGGCCATCTTTACATCTAACAACTGTCCTTCACATACATCCACACATGCTTTTGATAATCTGGAAACCAATTTTGTAGTCGCGTTTGTAGATAATTTTGAATCAGAAATTGTTTGGAATGCTTTTGAAAATAAAACATCTCCTGCTAAAATTGCAATTGGCATCCCAAATTTTTCATGTACCGTTGGAACACCGTGACGCATTTCGTCATTATCCATAATATCATCATGCACTAAAGTAAAATTGTGAACCATTTCTACAGCACTTGCAGCTGGCATTGCATTGGAAATCCTTCCTCCTAAAATCTGGCAACTTCTAATTGCCATGTATGGCCTTAGTCTTTTTCCGCCGTGAATAATAAGATGTTCTGCTGCGTCGTAGAGTTTTTTTGGATTGCCTTTTAGTTTAGAATTTAGATACTTGTTTACTGTTTTTGCGTTTTTTTCAATTTGCTTAGTTTTTTTCATTTACTAGTCTCCACTTGTCTTTTGGTAAATGAGTCTTGATTGCCTCGATCAATACCTCGTGAATCTCACTATTCGTCCACGCAGATAAGACATTTCCGTGTTTTTCAAGCACAGTTTGGTCAGATTTATCAAGTAATTCTAGTGCAATAAGCATCCATGGACAATAAATTTGAGGATTTATCTTTAATTCTGAGAGTAACTCTTTTGCAGAAATCCATTTAATCTCCTCAATTTCACCTTCCACTTCTTTTAGTTCTGAAGAATTGTCAATTATTCCAATTAATGTTCCACAAATTTCATTTTCAGAACCTACATCTTTGTAGGGCACATGATATTCAAATTTGTGTAAATAATCCAATTTCCCCTCAATTCCTAGTTCTTCTGGCATTCTTCTTTCTCCTGATGATGCGTATGTTTCTGACTCTCTTGGATGACTTGCAAACGTACCATCCCACCTGCCTGGCCATAACATCTTCTCTTTTGCCCGCCTTGTTAGTGCCAGTCTATTCTCTTTATCAAACAATAAAGCAGTAAATGCTCTATGCAGTCTTCCATTTGGTAGATGACACCTTGCTTTTTCTTCAGTACCTATCGGACTGTCGTTTTCATCAACTAAAATTACAAATTCTTCAGACATTTCGTTTACCCCTAAACAGCGTTCCTTCATATTTTCTATTTTTAATTGCTTTTGCAATTCTTTCTGGTTTGTTGCCATTTACAAAAAATACGTTTAATCCCATCTTTGAAATTTTTGAAGCCTCATCAACCTTTCTGGTCATTCCTCCAGTTACATCCATCTTGTTTTCTGAAATTAAGGGACGTTTGCCTTTTAATTCATAAATTAATTTTTTTGATTTAAGATCAGAATACAACCCATCTTCGTTTAAGGCAAAAATACAAAGTCTTGGTTTTAGAATCTTTGCAAGATGAGTCATAATTTTGTCCCCCGATAAAATGTACGTTTTTTTCTGTCCGTACCATAAAGCATCTCCATATGTGACTGGAATCAAGCCTGATTCTGCAATTTTCTTACTTTCATTCACTTTTTTTAAAACTGGTTTGTTTCCTGACATAAAATCAGCTGGTGGAAGACAATACGGATTCAATCTATTTTTTAATAATGCATCCAAAATCATCTTGTTTAACTCGATCATTGAATTTTTTACAATTGAAACTCCCCTAGGATCATATTTTTTTCCTTTAGTATGCATGTCATATTTTGCAGACCAATAATGTCCATAGGAGCCCCCACCGTGAACAATTATGATTGGCTCATCAATTTTCTTCAAGGCCTTGGCAAGTTTGTCCATTGCCTTTCTTCTAGCTGATAACGGCTTTTCTTTATTTGTGATAACCGAGCCGCCAAATTTTATTAGAATCATGCTGTTCCAAATTATGTAGTCAATTAAAAAGTAATGGAGTCATTTTTGTAAGATTTATAACCTGTTTTAGTAGATGTAAGTAATATGTCTACTATTTTGAACAAATCCCGAAGCAAGAAGAGTATTGAGGAAAAGATACAGACAAAATCCAGTGGCACGCAAAAGAACTTTCAAGTGATAATAAAGAACTTTGAGGACTTTTGTATGGAAAAATATCACCTCTCATGTGATGGTATTATTGCAGAATATGCAAAGGTTGATGATAATCAGATATATGATTCCTTGCAGGACTGGATAAACTGGAACCATAACAGAGGAGTTCACTCTAACACCCTGCCCATGTGGTTCTCTTATCTGAAGAAATATCTGAGATACAGGGGGATAAAGATCATAGCCGAAGATGCCCGAGACAATATTGACTTTCCACATAAGATAAAGGAGGAGAAATATCCGTTGACACGAGGGGAGATCAGAAAGATACTCGATACTTGCAGTAGCAAGAACAGGTTTAGGATAATGGCACAAATTTCAAGCGGGCTGAGGCGTGGAGAGCTGCTACGACTACGAAAAAAGGATCTTGATGTGACAACAGAGAGGATTACAATAAATGTTCCTGCACAGATTACCAAAACAAAAAAATCACGGATTACCTTTTTCAGCATGGAAACCCAAGATATGATAATTGGCATGTTACATGGCCTAAATGATGATGACTTTGTATTTGGAAGCAAGAATGGCAGAAATCAGTATACTGGAAGCTCATATCAAAAGGCACTAGTCAACTGTCTGGAAAAGATTGGCTTTGACCAAAAATATTCTTCTGGAACCCACAAAATATCAACTCACAGCTTCAGGGCATTTTTCATAACCAAGGTGTCACGACATGATCCAAATCTTGCCAAATACTTTGCAGGACAGGAACAGACAGGAGATCTGTTAATGTATGACAGGCTTACACTTGATGAGAAATTACAGAGATATATCGAATTTGAGACTGACTTGCTGATTTTTGATGAGAAAAAAGAGACCTTACAGGAAAGAGAGATTGCACAACTCAGAACAGAAGTTGAAACGTTGAGGGAATTTAAAAAAAATTCGTTAAAAGAGGAATCATGAATGACTCAAAATATCGTAATTCATGATGTGGGTATTAAGGATCGTCAAATTAGATTAAACAAATATGTGGGAATGTCTTTTCCTGGGAATCTCTGAAATGACATTTCTTAACAACAAAACTATTGGCATAACAATGCTGATAATCATCGTATCTGTCTTGTCTTATTTTGCAATGTGGGATTATATGAGAGAGGGTGAGTTTCTGGGAAAATGGGCCTCCGCAATTACAGTAATCTCTGTTGCCGTATCTCCAATATGGTATTTTTGGACGCGGTATCAGGATAAAAAAGATGAACAAGACCGTGCTTCAAGAAACCTGTATGGTGAATTAAAGGATGCATTAGATGGGTTGGATGATACCAAATATTCAGATGACGTAGTGACAATCACTTTTAATGAAAAATCCCCCGTCTTTATGAACAGGGATATGAACCATGACATTTATGACAGTCTTGTAAGTTCCGGAAAAATAAATTTCTTGACATACGAGCTGCAGCAGGGGATCCAAGATATCTTTAGAAGAATTAAACAGCACAACTACTATGTTACATTAGTCATGGAATTATCTGATAAAGAAAACAGGGTTAACAAAAAAGCTCTCAAATATTGCATATCAATGGAATCTACCGAAGACAAACTGTTAAGAGATATACCAGATATGATGAAAAAATTAGAAAACGATTTTAATATAAAATCAATCTCGTGATTTTGGTCTAGGTTTACCTTGGGTAATTGTCACGCCTTCTGAATTGGTCCCTGATTCATATCTTGGCATTGACCGACTCCCCTGTCTGTTATTCGTATCTTTTGCAATTTTTCCTGATTGTTCTTTTGCCATACTCTTGGTATGGCTGTATTATGTTTAAAACTTTTGGGAAAAACAATTCAGGCCAGGCATGTATTGGCAGGCAAAACCAGTCATTACTGGTAGATTTTTAACCCACCTCTACTCTTTTGGATGCATGCAAAGGCTGACTAGACTGGAAAAAAAGGTTGTGGATTTTCTAGGAGACAAGTACAAGCATGTCACGACTCAATACAAGGAGGTCAATGACACAAAGCGACTCTCAAAGACAAAATCAGACATCATAGCCAAGATAAAAAATAACATAGAGGGATTCATGACCATGTCTGATATAATCAAGGTCTCAAGTATCACGCCAGACAGGATTAGCCAACAGGGACATAATTCTGAGAACAAGAAATACATCAGGGAACTACACTCTTCTCTTTCAAGGGATCTGATAGAGGCAACAGTGGGTTTTAACTTGGTGGCACAGCCTGATACTTTGGAATATTTCAAAGAGGTTCAAAGAGACATTGCACGTGATATCTTCAGTCCTACATTTACCTATATGCTGATACGAGCAATCTTTGCGTTTCATCCGACAGGCATAATATCACAAAATCTTGGAGATCATATGACATATTCCAATCCACGTGAGCTGGACTCTGAGCATTACAGGGAACATCACAAGCTATACTATCACGAGCTTGCAACAATACTGGTAGAATCAGGACTAGATGAGATTAAAAAAGACCTGCATCCGGACAAGGACAGGGCAATAATTAATCACCTAGATTTGACTGTAAACATGATACAAAAACTCAATTACAACGTTGAAAGAGTCAAACCGGATTCATCTTAACTGCAATCCATCTCGTGTTTTATTCCTCTGATGTTGTGATTGGTTCATTTTTATCAAGTTTTTCCTTGATTGTTTTCTAATTCTCAATATAATATCTAGTAGCGTCTTCTACAGAAATGATTACATCCTTTAGTGTTTCATAGGGATCCTGAATTAGTGTGATCTTTTGTTGTATGGATTTTTGTTCATCTTTTACGTCTTCCACAATATCCAAACTGTCTGTTACAAGATGTAATCATGTTGCAAGAACTAGAATCAAAACCGTTACATTGCATGCATGTCTCTAATTTTAACACTTGTTGCAGTTATTTTAAAATTAAATTAAAAAGTATCCAGTCCTTCAAAATCGATTTTTACTGAAAAGCATTCGTAATTCTTCTCTTTGAATTGATTAATGGAAGCTTCCAAATTTGATTCATCAGTTAAAGCAAAGATGCATCCTCCGCCCCCTGCACCTGTAATTTTTGCCCCAAAGGATGATTTTTGTCCTATTTGGATCATATTTCTTAATTTTTCATTTGAGATCCCTATGGTTTCCAAATATTCTTGATTTTGAATTATTTTTTTACCTAATTCCTTGGTGTTGTTACTTTCTAATAATTTCAAAACATCTTCGACTAGTTTTGATTCATTATCACATAGTTTTGCAAACTCCATTTCATTTTCTTCTTTGAATTTTTTTACTCCTGAAACTATTGATTCTGTGGAATGTTCTATGTTTGAATTTGCGACTATTAGATGAAAGTTAGGCTCAGATTCTATTTTTGCAAATCCATTTTTTTTATCATATTCTATGATTCCCCCATATGTACAAACAGTGCAATCTGCACCCGAAGTATTTTGAAAAATTGTTTTTTCAGCTGCAATTGCCAGTTCGAGAATCTCCTCTTTTGTTGGTTCTGTAAATAATCTGGAAATTGCCGCTGCACCTGCAACGCAACACGCAGACGATGAGCCTAAACCCACCCCTAACGGAATATCTGATTCTACGATAATTTTAATTCCCATAATTTCATTTTGTGCTTGTAACATTTTATCTGCTAAATAATAAAATGGTTTTAATGGAGAACTTGTTTCTGAAATAGGTTTGTTTGGTTCCAAAACCAAATCTCCTATATTTGATTGAATGAAAATTTTTCTCTCATCAATTTCTTCGGCAGTAACTGTGACTCTTTTATTGATTGCGCAAAGAATAGCTTTTACTCCATATACTACGAAATGTTCTCCAAAAAGAATGACTTTTCCTGGTGCAGAGGCTTTGGATTTCAAGTGAATACTGTAATTTGATTGAATTATTCGGTTTCCTCTTCTATGATCTTTGTTTCAAAATCATCGATTTCATACTTCATTGGATCATCTTCTTTTAGTTCGCCTCTTTCAATGAGAATTTGGCGTACCAATAACCAGTAAACTGTTGCAAGAGCTTTTCTCCCTCTGTTGTTTGCTGGAATAATCACATCCAGTTTCGATGTAATGTTATCTGTATTTGCAATTCCTATTACGGGAATACCTGCATTAGTGGCTTCTGTAACTGCTTGTTTGTCAACTTGTGGATCTGAAATTAAGACTAATTTTGGTTCAATGTAGTATGGTAATGAAGGATTTGTCAAAGTTCCTGGCATGAATCTGCCAAGGAGCTTCTTAGAGTCTAGCATCTCACAGAATTTCTCAATTGGTGTTTCTGCATATTGCCTGCCTGAACATACAATCAGTTTGTCTGTTCCTAATCTGTTGATGAATTTTGCAGCGGTTTGAATTTTCTCTAATGTAATATTTAGATCAAGCATGTAAAGTCCTTCAGGACTGGCTTTTGTGATGAATGGTTTCATGAATTTGGTCTTTACTTGAGTTCCTACTCTGATTCCAGTGGATAGGACCTTCTTTTTGATGTCTGTTGCTTCAGTTTGTTGACTCATAGCGATTTTAAATCTCTGCCATGCCGCATATTAAATCATGCTCTGATAGGCGTAATAATTCATTGAGTTTTGCAACTCTTTCTCCCCCCACTACGCCAACTTTGAGCATTTTTGATTTTGTTGCTAATCCTATGTGTGATATTTGTGCATCAATAGACTCGCCTGATCTATGTGATGTGATTAATTTGACATCATTTTGATTTGCAACATTGGCAAATTCAAGAGCATCATAGAGGCTACCTGCTTGATTTACTTTTAAAATTGCCGCATTGCATGATTTTGAATCAATCGCTTTTGTCAGAATATCTTTGTTTGTGACTGTCAAATCATCTCCCGCAATCATTGCATTTGGAAATTTCTTTGTTAATTCTGCCATATCTTCAAAAGCTTCCTCATGCACTGCATCTTCTGCATAAACTAACTTGTATTTTTCAATAATATTTGCAGCAAAATCAATTTGTTCTCCAGTAGAATTTTCAAATCCAGCCCTGTCGTAAATGTACTTTTGTTTTTCTTCATTCCATTGTATAGATGATGCAAAATCCACTCCAAGCGATACCTCTTTTCCCAACGTAAATCCCAAGTTTTCACAGGCCTTTGCAGAAACTTCTAGTGCCTTTTGATTCTCTAATTTTGGTGCCCATCCGCCTTCATCCCCTCTACCGTTAGTAAAATCAGGGTCTTCTTTTTCTAAAACATTGCGTAACTCTTTGTGTACTTTCAAATTAGTTTCAATCGAGTCTTCTATGGTTTTTGATCCTGTCGAACAAATCAAAATCTCTTGAATGTCCGGCGTTCCAGGTCCTGCATGTGCTCCACCGCCCAAAACATTGCCTAGTGGAAACGGAAATTTGAATGATGTTTCTGATGATAATGTTTGAAATAAATGCTGTCCTGCAGCTTTTGATGCTGACTCCATTGATGCGATAGTCACTGCAAATGCAAGGGCTCCGCCAATATCTGAATAGTTTGAAGAGTCATCCAAACTCTTTAGAATATCATGTATTCCTTTAAGATCTGAAGATTCTAACCCAATAAATTTTTGAGAGTTTTCTTGCAGAATTCTTAGACTATCTTCTGGTTTTCCATTAGGAAAACTAACTGCTTCATAATTTCCGACACTAGCACCTGAAGGTGCGCAAGCTCTTCCTAAAAATCCACCATCTGATTTAACATCTACTTCAATTGTTTTGCTTCCTCTGCTGTTGTATAGAATACGTCCTTCAATCGAGGAAATTTTGGTCAAGTTACTCTAACTCGGATTGAACTTCCTGTTTTCTTTTCTGAATTGCTTCATAAAATGGAATTACTTGTTGAATTGTTTCGACTGTGGTCAAAAGCATTCTTCTACAACAATATCTTTCAATTCCTAAAGAATCTAGAGCTTTTGCAGGATCTTCGCCAGACTTTACCTTATTTTGATAATCATCATATTTGTCGGCAATTAAATTTCCACACGTAAAACATCTGACAGGAATTAACATACGAACGAAAAAGTAATCAAGGATTATAAAAACCATACAAGAAAATTTCCTTGCGGGCGTCGCCCAGCCTGGCCAAAGGCGCTAGCTTGAGGGGCTAGTCTCTCAGGAGTTCGTGGGTTCAAATCCCATCGCCCGCATACAAATTTTGAAAGTTATTTCTCTAGTTTTCGTAAAGTTTTGATTAATTCAGTTCTTCTTTTCTCTTCGGTAATTGCAGATCTCACATCATCCACAAGAATTCTATTTACATCAATTTTTCTTCGAGCCTCTTTTACAACTTTATCATACACTGAAAAAGTGTAAAGCTGGAGATACAAATTTTCCATAACTTCAAAAACTCTTGTGGCCTCGTCAATTTCACCAATTCTAATTTTATCAAATACCATTCTTTTCAATTCGCCCACACAATCCAGCAACCCTAAAACATAAGATTCTGGCATTACTGATAATTTTTTATCTGAGGGGATTTCTTTTTTTTCAACAACCGCAATTAGACATGCAGCTTCTACAAATTCTTGTTCTGGCGTAATCAGGTATCTTCCAAGTTCTCCAGTTGCCTTTGTCTTGTATTTCTTCAGAGATTTCTCTGCCTGACTCAGATTCTTTTTCCCAGTCTTTAGATCTCCTTTATGGACTGCGATGATTGATCTGCTGCAAAGAATGATTATTTCTCTTGTATTTTTTAGTAGAAACTCTCTTGCATCCTGGATGTTACCTAGAGATTTTGCAATTTTATTTAATGATGGTTTTACGTTCTTTAACGTCATGCTTGGTGTTATCTAGAGACTAGGATAAAGTCGTTTGCTATATTTTTTATTATATTTTCACGCCTCTGAAATTCTATTTAAAAAAGAAATTAAGTATCTTCTTTAATCCTGCCGCTGATTTACCATTTACGTCTATAGTATGTGTAGGTTTTTCAACAAAAATTCCTTGTGGACGATACAATAGTATTGCCAGTAAGATTACTCCTAACAACAAAAAGTCAAGCCATACAACATCGAATGGGACAAATCCCTCAAACGAATCTTTGAAAAATATGATAAACTTTCGTAATGTCACAAAAACTAATGTTCCAATTATTACTCCTTTGTTGTTTGCAAGTCCTCCAATGAGAATCATAAGGAATGGCCAAAATGTCCAACTTGCTCTATCGTATGCAAATGCAATGGTACCACCAACATAAAATGCGTATAATGCACCACCAATTGCTGCCAGTGCAGCTGAAACAATTATTATTTTAATTCTAATTTGTGTAGCGTTTTTCCCAAGAGCTTCAACTGCTACTTCATTGTCACGAACAGCTCGAAGCATTCTTCCAAGTGGGGAACGAATCATTTTTTCACTAAACACAAAAACAACAATTGCAATTAGCACTAATCCTAGCGTAGCTACAGGAAAACGCATCTCATCAGGTAAAAATGATAATGGATCCGGCACCTGAACTCCAAGCGTCCCCCCAACTAACGGAGTAAAATTATTTCCAATAATTCTAATACTTTCACCAAAAGCTAGCAGCGTGATTGCCAAATAATCCCCGCGCAATCTAATTGCAGGATATGATGTGAGTAATCCTACTCCTCCGCCTACTCCTGCAGCAATGCCTAATGTCAAAAAGAAAACAACAAAACCAATGCCCGTGTTGTCAACTAACCACAGATTGATCTCAGAAACTATTGCCAAATTATTTGTGATATAGTCCCCTTCAATTCCTGCCATGTTTGCAAAAATTCTTCCAGGAATTGATGCAGCTACAAATGCACCCGCCCCCACTGCTAATACCTTACCAAAGTTTGGAATTCCGGTATACCCAAATTCCATATTCAAACTAAGATTGACAATAACATAGATTGCAAATATTGCAAGAAGATCTACGATGAAAATTGTTTCAGCTTCTAGAACCATTTCTCCTCAACTTTGACCAATTAATTCCTGCAAGTCCTCGTGGTGCTAAGAATAAAGTCACAACAATGAATATCAGCGGAATGAGTGGACGATATGCAATCAGCCAAGAACCAATTTCTCCAGCTAAAAATCTTGTTCCTAAAACTTCGGTTAATCCTACAAGTATGCCGCCAGCTATTGCACCATAAATGCTCAGAAAACCTCCTGCTATACTTGCAGCAAATATGCTAGGTATTAACTGCGGTCCAAGGTTGGGATCTCCTTGAAACCACAATGACATCAACGCTCCTGCTACTCCTGCAAATCCGCCGCCCATTAACCAAGAGACACCGTAAACTAGTTTGACGTTAATCCCAACTGTTCCTGCAAGATCTGAATTTTCAGTTGCCGCCCTCATTGCAATGCCAAATTTAGTTTTCTTCAGCATTATGTGCAATGTAATTGCCAAAATAGCAATAGTAATTGGTGCTATGAAAACTATCAGGGGAAGCCCCATAAATTCTGCATCATAACTGCGTAACGTAAATTCTCTAGATGTAACCTGGAATGTCTTTACAATATAATCTGCGAAGATGTTTAGCATTGCAATCATTATCAAATCAAATGCTAATGTGGCAATCATCTGAATTGCCTGCGATGCTCCTTTTCGAATCAATGGTTTTAAAATAAAGGTGTATAGTACAACAGCTATTATCCCCGATATTACAAATGCAATTGGAATTGCGATATATGGAGTAGTATCCCAAACTCTTGTTGCAACCAGTGCAATGTATACGCCAATTGTTGCAAATGAGGCATGTGCAAAATTTGGAACTCTAGTTGTAAGATATGTAAGTGTCAGACCAATACTCAGAAGAGCCAAAAGACTAGCAAAAATTATTGCGTCAGAAAATATGGGGTCAAATGCCAAACTATCCCTTTCATATGGAAAACCCTTAATGTCTTTATACCTCTGTAGTTTTGATGGCATTTTTATCAATTTCTGGTATTCGAAAGCACTTTGGTGGAATGACAGTTCTTGATGGAATTGATATGGAATTAGAAGCAGGCAAATTGTATCAACTAATTGGCCCAAACGGTAGTGGAAAAACCACTCTCATCAATGTAGTGTCCGGTCTTTTAAAACCGGATGATGGGACAATCATTTTTGATGGAAATGATATTACTCAAAAAAGACTCTTTGAAACTTACAAGACCGGTCTAGTTAGAACTTGGCAAATACCACAACCATTTGTTAGTCTTACAACTATGGAAAACTTTTTGATTTCAAGCAATAAAAATTCTGGAGAATCATTCCTAATGGCTCCCTTCAAGTCAAAATGGAAAAATGATGAGAAAGAAATCACCGATAATGCTGTTGAGATTATGGAGATGGTAAGTCTCATAGAAAAAAATAACACTCTTAGTCAGAATCTTAGTGGTGGACAGCAAAAACTTCTCGAATTAGGTCGTGCAATGATGTCTGGCGCTAAGATGATTATGATGGATGAGCCCATTGCAGGTGTGAATCCAACTTTAGCACATGAAATATTTGATAAAATTTCAAAACTTTGCAAGAAACAGAAACTAACATTTTTGATTATAGAACATCGGTTAGATATTGCATTGCAATATGCAAATCATGTGTTTGCAATGGACAAGGGAGTAATAATTGCAGAAGGAAATTCTGATGAAGTAATAAAACACCCAAAAGTTGTGGAATCATACCTGGGAGGATAAATGTCACAAAAAACTATTGAATCAATCATTCATGTGGATGCCTTGGATTCCGGATATGTAAATAGCCATATTCTTTTTGGAGTGGATTTTGAAGCAAGAGAAAAAGAGATTACTGTAGTGGTTGGTCCAAATGGAAGCGGAAAAAGTACCTTGCTCAAAAGTATCTTTGGTTTGTGTGCAATCTATTCTGGAGAAATTAGTTTTCACGGTCAAACTATAACCGGGCTTGCACCACATGAAGTGGCAAGAAAAAAAATTGCATATTTGCCTCAAGTAGACAACGTGTTTTCCAATCTAACCATTAGAGAGAATCTGATCATGGCAAGTTATACTCTTGATTCAAAGACTATTTCCCAGCGATTATCTGAAATATTTGAGACATTTTCAATACTAAAAAAATATGAAAAATCAAAAGCAAATACTCTTAGTGGCGGTGAACGCCAAATGCTTGCAATGGCTATGGCGCTAATTAGGCAACCAAAAGTTATGCTGTTTGATGAACCCACAGCAAGCCTTTCACCAAAACTAGCTAATGAAGTACTATCAAAAATTAAACAGATGCGTGATGATTTTGGAATTACAATAATTTTAGTTGAACAAAACGTAAAACGTGCGCTTAAGCTAGGTGATTACGTGTATCTTTTGGCAAACGGTAAAAGAGTTTTCAAAGGAAAACCTGAAGAGTTGCTGTCACATCCAGATCTAAGCAAACTATACTTGGGAATTAATTAATTAATCATTTAATTATTTTTTACAACCAATTCCGTCTTTACCTCTATCAAACCCATGAGGTAATGCAACATGGGTTTTTGTATCTGAAATTCTCTTGAACCCACCGTATCCTGTCGTGTTGCCTCTTTTTTTATTGAGAATTGATGATGAACCAGCTGTGTTTTTTGTAGATAGAGTACGAGTTGTGGTAACAGTTCGGATTTGTGGAGTCGGGTGTGTAAAATACGTCAGAATTACGGATTTTACGATCAATTCAGGCACAACGCTTCATAAATCCGAACTGTTACGAGTTGTGTGTTAGTTTAGTGATATCAGTAGTTGGGATTGTACCGTTCCAAAACAGCCCACAAATCACCCGTAGTAAGCACATAAATTTTTGGAACATTTAGCATGAATTTCATTCGTAAAAAACCAGATTTTCATTCCAAAATTTTGTGTGTGAACTACGGTAGGCGGCGGCCACCTGGCATACACACATGCTGCAAACACGCGGATCATCCTGTTTAAAACTCCGGCAAGCGTCACATGATAGCCTTTTCTGCCCGCCGTGCGACGCAGGCCTATCCAGATGTTGTTTAGCACCAGTGACAAAACAAACAAAAGCATCCGTACGGAGGGGTTCCTGCTGGCAGTGCGCGGGCGTATGCTCTTTGCAGACCTGTACCCCGTTTCAATTCCCCACCGTTTTTTGTACTGCTCTGGGATGTACTTGACAACGTCCCTTTCATTCTCGCATGGCAGCGACGTTGCAAATGCGCGATACCTGTCAAACATGGTGCCGTCTTTTTTCCTGGCGTCATCCCTGATCAGAACCAGGTTGAACGTGAACTTTTCGGAGCCTGATTTTATGGTGTACCTAGAGACATCACCGCGCTTTCCTTGGGCGTGCTGTACAATGGCGCGCTTGATGCCGGCATTCTTTTTTGCCGGCATGATAAAATGCCTGTGAAGCGATCTGACAGTCCGCATCACGTCTGTTGCGTAAAACTCCCTGTCAAGAAGGTAAAGATTGATTCCAAGGTGCAGCTTGGAGCACTTTTTGATGGTTTTACGCACGAACTCGCCGTTGGATGTACCCCGGGTGACCGGACTGAAGCACAGGTTGGCCTCCTTGCCGCCCTGCACTATCTTGGATGTCATGTATGACTCAAACCTGTACGTTCCTGACTCGTATTTTGACTGTATGAGGTGTTTGAGGTCGGGGTTTTTGTCATGGTGCGGAATCTTGTGCTTGTCTATTGCAGCCACTGCCGTTTCGTTGCTGATGCGTCGCCTCATGCTGCGGCATGCCGTGTTGACCGTATCATGCATCATCTGGTCGCAGAAGCGGTTCATCTTGTCCTGCTTTATGATGCGCAGCTTTTTGAGCAGCCAGCTGCCCGACGGCATGCGGATGCCGGGAGAGCCGAGATCGCGTGCGCCGTTGGCGTATCCGTTGGAGCTGGCCATGACCAGAAGCATGTGCGCTGCATCCCTGAGGCTGTACAGCGTGTTGTGTCTTGTGCCAAAGGCAAGGTTCAGGTGTTGCAGTGCGGACTGGAAGATTTTAAATCCCTTGATGTCTTGATTCTGTTGGTGTGTTTGCCCATCTTTTTCGTACATGTTAAGGTGGGTGAGCATGCCTTGTATTTGGATCTGGTTGATCGTGTTTTGTTCTCAAAATGATCAGTTTGGGCTATCCAAAATGTACAATCCCAACTACTGGTATAAGCATCAGCCTTTGATTATAAGTAATTGTATTTAAAATCTTCAATTGCAAGCTTTTGTTTGGTTTGTGGGATCAAGCTGACTTTGTTGACAAAGCGATCCAAGACTTCATGGAACCGGTTAGCCATACCTGCCATGTATTTTGTTATGACAAACTTCAAATTTTCCAAGTATCTCGTTTACATAAATCACTTTTTCATGATTTGCTCCCGGACTGGTTAACTCATTTACGTACGCATCATATGATTTACTTCCAAATTCACTGACACCTATACCGTATTTGTTCTGTAAATCTGCTTCAACTCCAAGAAACACCACTTGATAATTAAAGTAAGACGATCTATCGTTCACTTGTCGACACGCTAAAATTAATGTCTCATAGACAGAAATCATATCAGGATATATTTTTCGAAAACTATAGGTGTTTTCTGGAATGTTTTGTACAATGGATATGGAATCATCGCTCTGGGTATATTTTCCTAATAACACCCATTCTCCGCCTCTAATTCCCCATACCTCATAATCTGCCTGAGCCAGGTCTCCTGCTTCATTTAGTTTTGTTGGACCAATTGAACCGCTATAATTTTCAGCAATCTCTGGAATTTTTGCTTTAATTACACTCACATCAGTACTTTGAGTTTCAAGTATTGCAAGTCCTATAATCCAGACTGCATCATATGAGGAATGAACAAATGTGTTAGGTGCTGTACCAAGAGTTTCGGTTAGATGCGCTTGCACTTTATCATATGTTGGATTTTTAGATGCTGCAAATTGAACTGTCGTAAATTGTACATTAGTTGAAAATTCAAACCCAATTGGATCATCTATTAGTTTGTGCTCTTTGGTATTTGCCCCTGGCCCAAACCATCTGACATCATCTAAAACATCGTGCTCAGATGCAGATTGTGTAAACTGTAAAATTTCTGCAAATCCCAAAAACAATACGGCAACTTTCTCTGAGCCATACTCGGCAACATATCCCTGAACTTTCTCAGCTAATAGGGAGGTTGATGCTGAAAATTCTGGGGATTCGGGATTATAACGGATTCCCTCGTCTGCCTGACCCCCTCTTTCTGTAAATGAATTAGTTGTGGCCTCTTTTAGCCCATCACCCCATGTGTCTCCTCTCCAAACAGGAACTAGCACTTCAATTTCTTCATGTTGAAGCAGTGCTCCAAGTGCGGTTCCTTGATTAGAGTCATCTGGAACTAGACGAAATACACTGTCATTTGGAATAGCTAATGCTGGTGCAGAAGAGCAACAGCTAACAAGCAGCATATTGTTAGAGTCTGAATACCCCTTGATGTTTCTAATGTTGGAACTGGTTTCAGGACCGACTACCATTCCAATTCCTTTAGCATTAAGCGCAGTTAGCTTCTCTAGTGCAATAACAGGGTTTGTTGCAGAATCTTCTGAAACCATTTTGAGATGCCATGAAGCTCCAATCTCTTCTAGATGTTTGTTAAACTCAACTACTCCCAACTCAGATCCTGCAAGATTTTCTATTCCGTGAGTTGCCAAATCCCCTGTAAGTGGAAGAATCAATCCAATTGTTACTTCGCCGGATAATCCTGATGTTTCTTCTACAACCGGTGCTTCTGAAATCTCAGTTGGAACGTTTTCTACATCGTCATTACTTGATACTCCAAAAGCGACACCAATGGCAATTATAATTACTGCAATACCAATTCCTATCTTTTTCCCAGAGCCCATTTTCTAATTATTTTAGACACAAGTATTTATTAAATTCTTTTCAAAGCCCTTATTTTGGATATGATTTTCACGTAAATTATGGAAATTACAGTTGATCAAATGTACAATATTGAAAATAAAGGTCATGATATGGGATTTTTGAAAAAATTTATGATGGAAAATGCAGGAGCTGCTGCCGTAAAACGATTGGTTGAAAAACTTGATAATGTTGAATCCAAAAATGTTCTGATTTTTGTTGGAATGGGAAACAATGGAGGAGATGGCTTGGTAATGGCAAGACATCTTACAGGTTATGGTGCCAAAGTTACAGCTATGCTTCTAGGAAGCCCTGAAAATATCAAAACTGAAGAAAGTAATTGGAATTGGTCTATTCTGCAAAAAATGCCATCTGTTACGTTAATGTCAGGGGATTCTCTTGATTTTGATTTTGATTTCAAACCTGATGTCATTATTGATGGTATCTTGGGCACTGGTATAACCGGAGAGATTCGTGAGCCGTATGCATCTGCCATTAATTACATCAACCAGACAGATTGCTACAAGCTTGCAGTAGATGTTCCATCCGGATTAGATCCGCAAACAGGGGAGACTGCAAACATCTTTACAAAATGTGACATGACAGTTACATTTCACAAAATGAAACAAGGAATTCCTAAAAGAAAAGATTTGACAGGAGAATTGTTTGTAGAAAAAATTGGAATTCCTCTTGAAGCTGAGGAGGGTATTTTATGAAAGTTCATCAAATTCAAGTTGGCAATATGCAGAACTTTACTTACATTGTTGAAGATGAAGATACCAGTGAAGCAATTATCATTGATCCATCATGGGATCTTATGGAATTAGAAATGGTGATAAAAAGAAATGATCTAAAAATAAAATATATTGTAAATACTCATCATCATTTTGATCATACTCAAGGAAATGAAGCAATGAAAGAATCAACCAAGGCTCCTATCATTCAACATGAGACATCTGAATTACAACATGACATAGCTGTAAAAGATGGAGATTACATCGAATTTGGAAACTCAAAATTAAAAGTCATTCATACTCCTGGACATTCTAAAGATAGCATATGCCTGATAGGTGATGGCAAAATTTTTTCAGGTGATACCTTGTTTGTAGGAAACTGTGGTAGGGTTGATTTGCCTGGTGGGAGTGCAAAAGAGCTTTATCATAGTCTTTTTGATGTTCTCTATTCTTTAGATGATGATTTAGTCATGTATTCGGGCCATAATTATGGTCATTCAGATACGTCCACTATGGGACAGGAGAAAATCACCAATATGGTGATGCAAAAACGAACTGAACAGCAGTTTGTTGAAATGATGGGCCAGTGATCTTTTTGGAAAATTTTGAACTGTTTGGGAATGTTGAAAAGGGTCAAATTTTTCTTGAAAGTGTAAAATCTAAAAAATTTCTTTTTTCATTTGTGATTTCATATACTGAAACCTGCGAAATTCCTGGAATTACTTTTGCGGGCGCAGACAAGGACTCAATTCAGTTTACTCCTCCAGCTGATGCAGAATATCTTCATTATGGTTATTGTAAAACAATTGATAAAATCCCAATGACTCCTGATGGAAAACCAACTCCTGGATTGTTGACCAAGACTGCATTGGAATTATCAAGCATTCCTCATTTAACAATTAATGCTGGTAGTAAAATCGCTCCCCAACTACCTTTCATTGATACTGGATTGTCTTTTGGAAAAAATATTTCAGCACAAGATGCTATGACAGATTCTCAAGTATCCCATGCCGTTGATTATGGTAGAATTGCTGGAAGAAGTATGGCGTCTTTAACTGACTGTTTGATAATTGGTGAAAGTATCCCTGGCGGAACTACTACTGCATTAGCTGTATTGAAAGCCTTAGGTTTTGATGCTAAGGTGAGTTCAAGCATTCCAAACAATCCTGTCGAATTAAAAAATCAAGTTGTTGATTCTGCACTTGGGAGAATTGATTCTGATCATCCTTACAGTGTTGTTGCAAAAGTTGGAGATCCGATGATTCCTTTTGTTGCAGGAATGCTGAGCTCGGCTTCTGATGTTTCTAAAGTTATGCTGGCAGGCGGGACTCAAATGACTGCTGTATTGGCATTTGCGTCAAAAATTGGATTTAATCAAGAAAACACTGCAATTGGAACAACATCATACATCACAAATGATGAAACAGCAAATTTCACGAATTTAGTCGAGAAAATTGCAGATATTCCAGCAATTTCTGTAAATCCGGACTTGGAGAATTCGCAATATCCTGGTCTGAAGGCATTTTCAGAAGGATTTGCAAAAGAAGGTGTAGGGGCCGGTGGCAGTATCATCTCATCTATGCTCAAAACGGGAAACAACTCTGCAAAATTTTTAGAAATGGCAGAAAAAGAGTATCGCCGATTGTTTACTTTACAGTAACTGACTTTGCTAAATTTCTAGGATAGTCAGGATCTGTATCTTTTTCAAGTGCCGCATAGTAAGATAACAACTGTATTGGAATGATTTCTGAAATTGGATACAGCACTTCATCTATTTTTGGCATTTCTATCCAATAATCATAAACATCACTTTCTATATCTGAAACCCCGATAATTTTTGCCCCACGAGCTTTAATTTCTCTTGCACTTGTCAGCGTATCTGAATACGTTGAGTCATTTGGATTGATAATTATCACAAATACGTTTGAATCCATTAATGCAAGAGGCCCGTGTTTTAACTCTCCCCCTGGAATTCCTTCTGCATGGATGTATGTTAGTTCTTTAAGTTTTAGTGCTGCCTCTATTGCAATCGGATAGTTTACCCCTCTGCCTAAAACGTAAATGTCTGAAATTTCCTTTAGTTCCTTTGCGACCTGTTGAATTTTTACCGGATTTTCTAATATTTTCAGAATTGATTCGGAAAACTTTTCAAAATTAATTGTTATGTCATTGCCACTCAATTTTTGTACAATTTTGTAGAGTATTACTAGCTGTGACGTGAAACTCTTTGTTGCAGCAACTCCTATTTCGGGGCCACAATTCATTCCAATTACTACATCTGCTTCACGTGCAAGCGATGATGTTGTTAAATTGACAATCGATATTATTTTACAATTTGCCTGTTTTGCGATTTTGACTGCCTCTAAAACATCTGCACTTTCTCCGCTTTGAGATATTGCAATTAGAATCGAATTCCTCTCTATTGTGTCTGGTGAGAATTGGAGTTCGCTTGACATGACTGGCTCGGCCTTGATTTTGGCATATTTTGATAGAATTTGCTTTGCAATTAATGCAGAGTTGTAGCTTGTGCCACTGCCTGTTACATAGATATTTTTTGCATGTTTGATATAATCCGATGTTTTTTCAATTGCATCTGTTGTCTTCTCCCCAGCTTTCAGAATTGTTTCATGCTGTTCATAAATTTCTTTTAATGTAAAATGTGCATAATCTCCCTTGTATGCATCGCCAAACTCTTTTGAAACTTTTGTTATTCCATATTTTGTATGTTCGCCATTAAAATCTAAAATCTGGAACTTTTCTTTATCTAAAATAACAAAATTACTATTTTCTATGTATATTGCATCATCTGTATATTCAATAAATCCCAGTACGTCACTTGACAAAAAGAAATCATCTTGCCCAACTCCTATTATTAGCGGTTCATGAAATCTTGCTGCTGCAAGTTGTCCATTTTCAAACATCGCAACAAACGCATAATGTCCTTCAAGTTCCGCAACAACTTTGATCATCGTTTCTTTAACGTCTCCAGTTTCTTCATAATTTTTTTGAAGTAAATTTGCAATTACCTCACTATCTGTTTCACTTTTGAAACTATATTCTTCATCTTCTAATTGCTTTTTTAATTCTTCAAAATTTTCTATAATTCCATTATGTACTATTGCAATTTTTCCAGAATTACTCGGATGTGGATGTGCATTAGCATCAGTGACTTTACCGTGAGTTGCCCATCTGGTATGGCCAATTCCTACTTTTCCTGGCAAAGCGTCTAACTGAACTTTTGCATTTACGTCGCTTACTTTTCCAGTGCCTTTCTTTAATTCAATTTGATTCTCAGATTCTGTTGCAACTCCAACACTGTCGTATCCACGATATTCCATTCTTTTTAATCCATTTACAAGAATGGGTGCGGCAATTCCTTTTCCGTAGTAACCAATTATTGAACACATGATATTCTCACTGATAGTTGGGGTTATTTACTGATGCGTTCCTATAATTTTACGAATTATCAAATTTTGTGCATATATTGAATTTCATTTGGGCCTATCTGATCAGCTATTCATTCACACAATTTTTCAAGACATTGAGGCTAAAGGATCTAATATTTTGGGATTTTATTTTAAATTTTAGAGATATTATTCCCCACTCAACTCTATTTCAAGAATCTACCTATAACCCCGATAACTGCTGGATGTTAGCTACTGATAGTCTTATTTTTTCGATTATTCTGTTGAAGGGCTCTCATCTTTTGATGTTTCTTCAGCTGGTGCCTCTACTGCTTCAGGCTCTGGTTTTGTCTTTTCTAGCATTCCAGGAATTTTAGATTCAGGTGCAAAATGTATGCTGTCTTCTTCTCCTACTGTAACTGTGTATGATGGAATGTCCACTTTTCTTTCCCCAATCATTATGTGTCCATGAATTACTGCTTGTCTTGCTTGATATGGTGTTTTGAATCCAAGTTTGTTTGTAACAATAGTTTGTAATCTACGTGAAAGTAAATCATTCACGTTTAGATTAAGTACGTCATCTAGTGTTGCATCGTTAGTTACTAATCCAATTTTGGCAAGTGATTTCATTAAAATTGGCTCTTTTTCTTCTCTGATCTCTTGTCTTAATGCAAGTAATGATCTTGCTTGATGTCTAACTCGCGATAATTCTGTATGTGCTTTCCATAACTCCCTTTTAGTTCTTAATCCAAATGTACCAAGTGTTTTTAGCTCTTCCATCTTTAATTCATAATTAAGAGGCCTCTTTGGTTTTCTCCAAACTCTACGTGGATATTTTGGATCTCCCATTCAAAACACCTATTCTTTTTTCTCCTTTGGCGCATCTTTCTTTTCTGCTGCAGGTGCGTCAGCTGCTGCTGCTCCCTCAGCTGGTGCCGCTGCTCCCTCAACTGGTGCTGCACCTTCTGCTGCTGGGGCCCCTTTCTTTACCGGTGCTGCTAATCCTCCTTTGGCGACACCAACTGCGCCACCTTTTCTGCCTGAAGTTCTAGTTCTTTGCCCTCTAACTTTTAGACCACTTAGATGGCGGTAACCCCTCCAGCTTGCAGTAATTCTTTCTCTTTCAATATCATTTCTTAATGTAAATGGAATGTCTGATGTCAACAAATGCAAGTTTGCTCCGGTTTCAATATCTTTTTGTCTGTTAAGAAACCATGTTGGGAAATTTCCCCCAACTGGATCTGTAATTAATTTTTCAATTGCTTGAACATTTTCTTCAGTAAGGTTTCCAATATTGGAGTTTGTGTTAATTTTTAAAGTATCACAAATTGCTATGGCAAAGTTATATCCGATGCCTTTAATCTGAGTTAGCCCTACAAGCAATTTTCTCTCCCCTGGGATATCGTTTCCAACAATCCTTACAATGTGTCTGTATTCTTGGCTGCTCAAGTATTCCAAAATTCAAAGAAGCCCCGATAAAAACCATACTAGGCGTCAAATAATTAGATGCTTTTCAAATCATCTAAAGTCTTCATCATCTGTCCAGTCATTGCCTTGGGCATTCCATTGGTTACATTTACAGCATTTTTTGACTCCTCTTTGGGCATCAATATCTATGCAAAAACAGTGCTCTCCCTTCCCAGACGGATCTTTACTACATAGTTTTTGCATAATCTTCTGAATACCTTTTTCCTAATTATCTTATTGGAATATATCTTACTTGAAAAGTTATAAATTTCTAAATCTTCCATTTTAGAGGAATGGCTGAAACTATTGATCGGGAAAAAATTGTAGATTGTATGTTTGATCCCGTAACATCTTCATTATTGGCAGAACTGGAGGACGGTGAAAAAGAATGCTCGTTTTTAGCCCAACAATCATCCATACCTGAATCTGAAGTTCTTGAAAGGCTATCTTATTTGATAGAGCATGGATTTATTTCTAAGAATTCTGATGATGGAAAATGCATACTTGCTGCCAATTTTGAAAAACTCAGTTCCATTGTTGAAAATAATGAAAATTTTGATGCTGCCATTGACGGTCTTGAAAAGATGGATAGTTACCTAAATTGATCTCATTCTATTTCTAATTCCGTAAATTCCTACTCCGACTAATCCAACCATTCCTATAACAAGCACATACACTGAGATAAAACCAAGTGACTTCTTGCCAGCGTCTGGAAGTGGTCCTATGGCTCCAAATACTTGGGTTTCCTTACTACTTGCACTTTCAACTATCAGTTTGTAAGTTCCACTTTCAACAACATCAAATTCTTTTTCAACAGTTTCTTCATTAATTAATTGAGCAGTTATTTCAATATCAAATGGATTTAAAATCTTGGCAGAAAATACATCTTCTTTGAATTCCATAATCTGTACTGCAAAAACCCCTATTGATGTCTCTTGCGCATCAAACTCTGCTGAAATTGCTAGCATTTGATTTGAATTTATCATTCCATTTCCCTGACTGACTCCTTCTAAGACTATTTGATTTCCTATAACTAACAAGATCAATCCTATTACGATTAATGCTCCAGCAATGACTATCATTATTCCTGATTTTTGCACAAACTGTGATTGATTTTCTTTAGTTTAAACGTAATTTTTCCTAAAACCTGTAATGGTCTTGTGTAACAAAGTTAGATTGGACTAAAAAAGTTAGCTTAGGTTAAATTTAAATAAAGAATTCCTTCTTCTTCTTTACGTATCTTGAAAATAACGCGTTCTAATGTCATGCTCTTAGCAATTTCAGCAATTATTGGACTTTCTGCGGTTGTAATTTTTCCACTAATCTCAGAAGCGCAATCTGAACAGAAAACATTTGTAACACATTCAGGCTCTGTTGTGCAGACATCTGGAGAAGTTATTGATCCTCTTTATGCTGTATCTGCTGTAGAGTTTGATCCAGATGAATTCCTGAGAAATTTTGAATATGGCAGAGTATCTGTCTCTGAAAGTGGACAAACAATTAGAGATTATACAATTATAGCTGAAGATGATAAAATTCAAGAAATCGCCCCTGGTATTTTTTATAATGTCTGGACTTTCAATGGAACTGTTCCGGGTCCGACTATAAGAGCTACAGAAGGAGATCTTGTTAGAGTTCACTTCATCAACAACGGTTCAAAAGAACACACAATGCATTTTCATGGAATTCATCCAGCTATGATGGATGGAGTCTTTGAACCCGTAGGTGGTGGAGGCGGACAGTTTGTATATGAATTTGAAGCCGGTCCTGTCGGAGTTCATCCATATCATTGTCATATTATGCCACTTGAGGAACATATCGTACATGGTCTTTATGGTGTGTTCATTGTTGATCCAAAAGAAGAGCGCCCACCAGCTGATGAGATGGTAATGGTTCTAAATGGCTTAGACACTGATTTTGATACTGAAAATAACTTCTATGCTGCAAACACCATCCCATTTTACTATCAACACCATCCCATTCAAATTAACACCCATGAATTAATTCGAGTTTATGTCGTCAATATGGTGGAATTTGATCCGATAAATAATTTTCATCTTCATGGTAATTTGTACAAATACTATCCTACAGGTACAGATGTCGTTCCATCATTTTACACAGATATGATAACACTATCACAAACTGAGCGTGGAATTATGGAGTTTGAGTACGAATATCCTGGAAAATATCTATTCCATGCCCATAAAGTAGAGTTCTCAGAGAAAGGTTGGGTGGGAATTTTCCTTGCCAAGGACAATCCAGAAAGAAACACACAGGAAACAGAATATGGAACTTGATGATAATTCATCGAAAGGAAAGGTTATTGCAAGTGGAATAATTCCATTTGCTTTTGTAATTCTTATGCTGGTTTACATTTTTGGTCCTGGCGCTGATTTGCTGGACTTGGGAGTTCCGCTACCTGAAATAACTATTGAAAAAGTAGATTTTGTAAATTCAGAAATTCAGGCCACTGTTAGAAACACCGGACCGATTCCCGTTGAAGTGGCTATGGCAGACGTAAATGATAGAATTCAACCTGCTGCAGTAGAGCCTGATAGATTTCTTGATAGGTTTGAGACAACTTTGGTTAGAATTCCATTTGAATGGAATGAGGCTGAACCCTACATAATTGGAATAACAATTGAGGATGGAACACGATTTGAAAAAAAAGTTGAAGCTGCTGCTCCCGCATTAGAACCTACTTTAGATCTTGCTATCTTTTTTGCAATTATTGGAACTTATGTTGGAATTATTCCTGTTATGATTGGTTTATTGTGGCTTCCTTTTATCAAAAAGATAAGCAAACAAAAATTCCATTTCTTTTTGGCATTGACTGCAGGATTGTTGCTTTTCTTAGCAATTGATTCTATTGAAGAGGCAATAGAAGTTTCTGATGAAAGCTTGGCAGGAAGCTTCAATGGGGCTTTACTTATTGCAACAGTAATTGTATTGTCTTTTCTTGGATTATACTATTCTGGAAACAAGCTTGTCAAACGGGCCAGTTCTTCAAAACTTGCAAAACCAGTTGCAATCGCATTAATGATTTCTATTGGCATAGGCCTGCATAATTTTGGCGAAGGTCTTGCAATTGGTGCCGCAGTTGGACTGGGCTCTGTTGCATTTAGCACGTTTCTGATTGTGGGGTTTGCATTGCATAATACGACTGAAGGTATTGCCATTGCCGCACCAATGTCAAGAGGAAAGTTAATGGTTGGAAAATTGGCTGCAATGGGCATGATTGCAGGGGCTCCTGCTATTTTTGGCGCGTGGATTGGTGGTTTTTCCTATTCTCCGTTTACTTCGGTGATTTTTCTCTCAATTGGTGCTGGTGCAATATTTCAGGTAATTGTTGTAATAATGAAATGGATTAGAGATGAAGGCGATAACAATCTTTCAAGTGCTTCAGTGGCATCTGGTTTTGCAGTAGGAATGTTAGTTATGTATCTAACAAGCATCTTAGTTTAATTCGATTCGTATCTGATATATCAGTCATAAATTTTTGAAAGACTCTCAGTTCCTACAAAACATCACGCTCTACAGACCTTGATGCAAAATTTGGGTGATCCGCAGCAGCCTCGAACTAATTTGATATTTTCTTTGGTAAATACTTGAGAACATGGATTTTGGATAGAAAATAAAGGTCATTTTTTAGTATTTGTAAGAGTATGGCCTGAATGGAATTTGCGTCTCAAGCATAGAACTTTAGATTTCAGACATTTTTACATAGAATTTGCACCAAAAAGATATAATCTATTTTGACTATCTAATGTTATGGGCAAAGTACTTGTTCTGACACTTCTGTTATCTGTTCTGGCAACAGTGATGATCTTTGGTTCTGTTTCCCCCATCTTTGCAGGTTCTGACGGTGAATCCTATAAAAAATACCAGGTAGTTTCAATCGGCGATGCAGTAGGAACTATAGAGATCTCTGAGGACACCAACATCGACGACGTCAAGGATCAGGCCATATCAGAAGAAGATGCAACGGAAGGATATGATGTCGACAAAGCCAAACTCAAAAAGGCCGTAAATGACTCAGACCAGTACTTTCTCGTGTGGAAACTGGTAGACTTTACAGATTCAGGAACCATGACAATATATGTTCTTGATGCAGGAACCGGGGAGCAGCTGATCGAACCTGTCATCAAAGAAAAAGGCATGTGCACCAAATCCCAGTCTACCAACAGTGGAGACAATGCATAAAACTATCTTGCCTAACCCGGTTCTGTGAAGTTATCGGGAGTTACATGTCAATTCCCAAAATGTACAAGCCTCCAAACCGCAAGATATTCGCTGAAGGCGATAAAGCCAATATCACAGAAATATGCGCCGAACTCTGACCTAATGGATATGGCGGCTACATTCACAAAGATGGCCAATCATTGCATCAAGATAGGGTTGAAAGAAGACACTCACAATATGAAGAGGCTGTCCATGTTATGTTGTCATGAATTACGTAACTATGACATTTTATCAACATACAAACTAAATGCAATATCAAGGGCTGCAGGCATATTATCAAACAGAAAACAATCAGTCAAACGAGGTGTCAGAATAAGAGGCCCAATAGTCAAAAATCCCTTTATGACAAACTGTTACGGCATAAAACACAACGGTGCACTACTAACAATCCCATACAAGAAACATAACCCAATCAACATTTTACTCAACGATCACGCCCAAAAAATCCTGTCTGATCCCGCCCTGACGGTGCGCTCGTTTTCACTGACTGCCCTCAACATCAGTCTTTGTGTTTCAAAAAAAGTACAAGAGATAGAGTGCACCAAGAAAGTTGGAATAGACAGAAACCTAAGAAATGTGACGTGTGGGAACGGGGAAGGGGTGACAGTCTACAAGACAAACAAACTGTAGTTAGCACATTAAATAATTGAATATTTTCACAGGCAGGATCTCCTTTCTGGCAAACAGCTTGCGTACTGACTGCTCCATCTCATCTAGCGTGCCAAACACTTTTGCAGACAGTACCCGTTTTATCACCCTCCACTGCATCTCAATGGGATTAAGCTCCGGCGTGTACGGCAGCAGGTACTCCAGAACTATCTCGCCGTTGTATCTTTCCAGAAACTCCTTTACCTTTTTGGATTTGTGATATGACGCATTGTCTACAAACAGCAGCACCTTGCCGAATCTTTTGTGAACCCGTTCCAAAAAGTTGCAAAAGCTGTCGCTGTTTGACTTTTCATAAAACATAAAGTAAAATGCGTTTGCCGCCAAAGCTCCAAAGATGTATCTTCTTTCGCGTGACAAAACAGAGGGGGATGTGGCGCGCTTGCCGCGCCTTCTCCACCCGTAGCCGGGCCTGTTTGATGCCTTTTGAATCGAGGATGCATCGCCGGCCAGTACGGTGTATCCCTGCGCCGACTTTTCTGCAACGAGTTTTTTTGCCCGCTCCTGAAACTCTTTTTGCTTTCTTTTTGAGGCTGATCTTGGGTTTTTTGGACGCGCCTTGCTCCACGAAAAGCCCATCTCCCTGACCAGCTGCAGCGCGCCTGTCTTGCTGTACTGCACGCCGAACTTTTTCTTGATGTGCAGCCTTACCAGGTTGGAATCCCACAGGCTGCTCTCAAAGCCGCATGATTCCGGCCCCGCATCCAGGTCTGCTGCAAGCTGTCTTGCCTGCGGCCCGCCTATCAGGTGCTTTCGTCCCCTGCCGCTGCGCTCGAACCTTGCGCGTATTCCCTCGTCCTGTGCGCGGTTGAGCCATGCAGATATGGTGGACTTGGGCCTTCCCAGCATCCTTCCAATCCTGTCTAGCGGCACGCCGTCCTTGCGCTGCATGTACGCAAGCAGCCTGTCGCGCCTTCTGGGATCGGTCTCTTTTTTGTATGCCCTTTTGAGGTCTGCAACGCTGGTGTTTGGCAGAAATTTTGCCCCCCTTGCAACCTGTCTCTTTTTTTGTTTGTACATGCAGTGTGTGCGGTATGGCCTGTCTTGGATCTTTTGGCCAAAAATAATTGTCAAAATGGTTCAGGTTTTTTATGTACTTACTATGTTATCCATAAAGGAGAACACAGTAGACCTTATGCGTAATCGATCAAACTAATATTGCTAGATGATTTTTACCTTAGTAAACCAATTTGATTTTGAATTCTTAGTCGATTACGCATAAGGTCTAGTACACGCCAGGGCAGGCTTCCACAGAAATGACCGCAGGAAGAAAAATCAGTTCTGGAAGATAAAACAGCGAAGAATGACCAATAGAACAAAACAATACATCCACAGAATATCAAAGGATATTGTGGATAATGCCGTCAAAGAAAAGGCTGCAATCGTTCTAGAAAACCTGAAAGGAATTAGAAAACTCTACAAAAAAGGAAATGGTCAGGGCAACAAGTACAGGCGCAGATTGAACGGGTGGCAATTCTACGAGCTGCAACGCCAAATAGAATACAAAGCCCAACGGGTCGGGCTCCCGCCAGTCGAGACAGTAGACCCAAGAAACACGAGCACGCAGTGTCCGCAATGCGGAAAGAGACTCCAAGAGGACATGCAACAGCATCGTAAACTGTCGTGTAATAATTGCGGTTTGTTTATGGACAGGGATATTGTCGCTGCCATGAACAACATATCACGCAAGCCGCCCCCCAGGTTTAGGGGCAGTAGAGATGACATATGTGAAGCGCAGTCCGGCACTTTTGAGCCGGCGATGACGGAATCCGGCACACCATTGGCAATCCGAATAGTCGATATGTCAAAGTCGAGTTATAGGGGTCAACTCCCGATAACTTCACAGAACCGGATATGACTCTGGCAGGATAAACACACAAATTCTGTTTCTTGTGGGGGGAGCTGCCCAGATCTTCTGGGTCGTTCCAATGGTAAGAAGATGGGGACAAGTCTGGTATGGCATAGGCCTTGGAGGTACAATCGTCTTTATCGCAATCTGGGTCATTACTAGGATCCCTGAGAACTTTATCACCGGAAGAGGGGGACGGATAAGCGACAATGGAATTCTGACCGAGGTGTTCCAGTTTGCCTTTGTTGGAATCGCAATTGCAATTCTTGTACTGCTGCAAAGTTGTTTTGATAACAAATCCAAGAAGCAAGCATAAGAATTAAAAAAGATAAAAAATCATCTTCAAAATCTTTCATTTTTTATAGACAATGAAATGATGTATGTTTAGTTTGGTTCTGGATGTATTGTTATTACAGCATTTTTGATTTCTGCTCTAATAATGTGCTCTATCTCTGATGTCAAATCATGAACTTTTTCAATTGATAGTTCCTTGTCAAACGAACAGTCGATGTCTATTTTGAGAATATTCTCAAAATTCAGTGATACTATACGCCCAATTTTTTTGATTTCGGAGTATTTCTCTAAAATTATCTTAATTTTTTCCTCAGTTACTTTGTCTTCCAAACTTAGATTCTCAGGCACTGTTACAAATGGTTCCAAGTGGATTGTAGCGTGCTCAATTTCAGGAATATTTTCATGAATTTTTTGCTCTATAATTTCAGAAATTTTATGGGCCGATAACAGATTGATTTCTCTATCTACCATTGCATGCAAATTAGAATACGTCTTTCCTCTAGTTTTATGCGTACTGACATTATGTACTCCTTTTACCCCCTCAACCCCTTTTGCAATGTCTAGAATTTTTGCATCTAATGGAACATCCTTCCAGTTTGGCTCAAAATGAATTGTAATTGCTGCATTAGAAATTTTATTTTTTATATTTCTTTCAACTTTATCACTAATCTCATGTGCTTTATCAAAACTAGTATCCCCCCTTAATGAAATTGTAATGTCTGCAAAAATTGTATCTCCTGATTTTCTCATAAGTATTGGGTTTGCATCAATTACTCCATCAGTTGAAGTTGAAATTTCTCTAACGTTTTTTACGAGTTCAGGTGAAATAATGTCTGTTAAATCAAGAGCAGTTCTGTACACTAGTTTTACACTAAGCACTGCCAATAATCCTCCTAGAATTAACGCTGCTGTAAAATCTCCATAATAGAATCCATATGATACCAAAACTATTCCAACGATTGCTACTAGTGTAGAACCAAGATCCATAAATGCATGATAAAAATCTGCTTTGAGAGTTGCGCCTCCGATTTTCTTAATTGATCTTCTTAATAGAATAATCCTGAAAAAATCAACGCCAATTGTGTATAATCCGCCAATTATTGCAAATAATCCCGGTAGAATACTTGGTGGTGGACTTTGTAACCTGTTGATTGATTCGTAAATGAAAAAACAGGCAATTAGAAAAATTGCTATTCCCCCAATCAGTCCCCCCAATGATTCAATTTTTCCATGTCCGTAAGTGTGTTCAGCATCTGGCGGCTTGATTGCCATTCTTGCTGCCAAAAGTAAAACAAGAGTTACGACACTGTCTAATAATGCATGAATACTGTCTGTAACTAGCGCTAGACTGTTTGAAATTAAACCAAAAACTAACTCTACTAAAAATGCTGAAAAAATAGCCAAGAGTGAAATTTGTAATACCTTGGTTCTTTGAACAAACATTTCCATATTTTTTGATATTTCTTATCATGTATTACAGGTTTCTGAGAAGAAATGCTACGACAACGTTATTTGTGATAATGCGAGATTTTGAAATGTTGGATGGGAAATACTGGTATTTATTGGCAGTTTGGTCAGTATTTTCACTAATCCCAACTATGGATGTTGAGGCATCAAGCAATCCTAACTTGTTTGTATCTGCAGAAAACCCTCAATTTGACAATTATTTTTCCGGCTCTATGGTAGTTGAAGTTGTGATTTATGATCCAAATCTGCAAGATATTGATGAGGGAAAGGGGGAACCTGATGTCACCCTCAACGGTAAATCATTGCGCATGGCTCAAGCAGTTGATGGTAATTGGTATGCTTATTTTGCAAATGTTGAAAAGGCAAAAATTGCAGATTCAACAGTAGGCCTAGCTGGAAAAGGTTTGGATTTTGGAGTTTTCTGTAGCAGGGATACCCCTTCTTCTGTTCTTGGAATTTCTCTTTCAGAAACTGATGGATTTGCAGTTCCGCAATCTGATGGGTTAACAGGCTTTACTAATGGCGCTTCTTCATTTACATCTTGTGCCGGATCTCCAGCTGGTTCTGAAAAATTGAATAATGTGGTTAGAAAAGCAAAATCAATTAACACAAATTCCAATATCCTTCCTGGACAAATCGGTCTAGACTCAGATGCATGGCCATTGATCCAACTTTACTCTTTTGATCAGGTTACAATTAAATACAATCCTGGCGGTTCATCACAAAAAGTTTCACTTGAGTATGATGAAATTCAGAATATTTCTATGAGCCTTGATAGAGATCTTTATCCCAGTAATTCTGAAGTCTTCTTAACCATTAATGACTTTCAATTAAATCAGGATCCTACAGATGAAGATTCTTGGACATTTGGCGTTGGTTCTGGCCCATCAACATTTTATCAGGCATATGACAATTCAGGTTCTAGCTCTGCTAATGGCGGTGCAGGTTTGGTAGATTTGATCCCAACTCTTTCTAGTTTGGGATTTGAAGACAATGGAGAACTTTCTGTAAACTTGGGCTCCGTACTGGGATTAAAACCAAATGACAAACAGCCATCTACTAGCGTTTCTAATGGAGGTTCCCCAATTTTTACAGAAATTCTTACTTTGGTGGAAGATGGTCCAAATTCTGGTGTATTTGATAATGGTGATAATGCCGCTCAATCAACTTTGGGCATTTTAGCTGATGCACCTAGAGGCCAGGCTGGATCAATAACCTACAATAAACAGTCCATGTCTGTTCTAACAGGTTCTTCGACTGCTACTGTGTCCTTTGCAAATCCTAGTTTGACAATTGGCGATGGTTCCCAATCTCTAAAACCTGGAACCGAATTTCCTGTAGTTTTAGTTGATCCTGATCAGAATATCAATTCTGGTTCACAAGATGACTTGGATGTATTTAGAGAATCATCCATAATTCCGACATTGAGGATTGGAACCCCCATCACTCTTGCAAAATCATCTGATGTTGATTTTTATGATTTATCCACTAGTGCATTAACCGCAGGGGATTCTGCGAATTCGTCTGTTCCTGACACAAACTCTGCGCGATTAATTGTCGATACTTCTACAGTCTCAAATGGCGATTTTGAGAAAATTTCCATAAACCTGGGAATTACAGCCTCAGAATTGCAGTCTCTCTTTATTGATACATCTCTTTCAAACTATGATGGTACTAACTGGCTGAACTATGACTTGCGTTCTTTTGCAAATGATCTTAGAGTTTCTGATTTCACCGATACTACAATGGAGCTTTCATTTGGCTCCCTTGGGAGCTCATCTGTTACGATAGTTGATTCTGGTGATTTGTCCTCACCTAGCGGTTTAGTTCGATTAGATGACTCTGACATTTCACCTATTTCAAGTAAAAGCGGCACTGTCTATCTTGTAATTAATTTTGATTCGACAAATGATAGTGCAAGTGTTGGAACTGTTTCAAGTGAGACAGATTCACAGCCTATAGTATTTGATTTCTTTTCATTTGGAGTTGTTAATTCTAACGATGTGAATAATGCTATCTATCGTTTTGAATTAGAAGAAACCTCTGACAATTCTGCTACTTTTGATGGAACTGTGGAGTATTCTGTTGCAAACCAACTAAACATTTTAGATCCTCTGTTTATTCAGACTATGCAACCAATTAGTGATCAAGTGAAATTTATTGTCACTGACAGACTAATAGACGATGAAGGAATATCCATCTCATATTATGATTTGGATCTAGTGGGAGTTTTCACAACAACTTCTACAAAATCTGATATTCACACCGCTTCAGGTGTGTTATCAACAAACTCCCAATCTTATCGTTTTGGTCAACCTGTAACAATCACATTAAATGATCCTGATCTTAATTTGAAAAGTGATCTAGTTGACATCTATTTTGTAATCAACGATCCGCTTTCTGCAAATGTTGATACTGTTGGAAAAGATGGAACCATTTTACTTGAAGTTTTACTCAAAGATATTCGCTACAAACGTTGTACTGTAAACGGTGTTGAACAAGGAGGTTTGGGCTCTACTGGATTTACTCTTGTTGAAACTGGAACTAGCACAGGAATTTTTGAAGGCGTGTTTAAAATGCCTTCAAAAATATGCAATAAATCTGGAACGCAGTTAATTTCTTCAGCAGGTGGCAGTCTTGATGTAAAATACTATGATTCACGGGATGCTTCTGGCAATTCCAACATATTCAGCCTACTTGACAGAAAGTCGACATCTTCATTCCACAGTTTCCCGCAACTAAGTGCATATGAGGTTGCAAAACCTCCCTCAGGAGGCGTTGAAGAAATTGTACTTTCAGGAAGTATTGAAAACCCTAGAAGAGGAGTCCCGTTAGCAGTAGCTATTACTTATCCTGACGGGAAATCTCAAAACTTTGGTTCAAGTCTTATCAGTGGAAATTACAAATCTGTAATCTCAATTAATGAAAATTCTTTATCTGGAGTTTATACAATAGAGTTGTCTTATGACAGCTCTCATGTTGGAACAGTTTCATTTGTAGTTTCAATTCCTGAAATCCCTAGTTGGATTAAAAATAATGCAAAATGGTGGTCTTCTGCCATAATTTCTGATTCTGAATTCATTGATGGCATTGAATATTTGATTGAAGAAGATCTTATCGCACTTTCCTCTACAGAGAGTGTGCCCTCTGCCGAACAAGAGATTCCTGATTGGATTAAAAATAATGCAAAATGGTGGGCCAACGATCTAATTTCTGATGAAGATTTTATAAAATCAATGCAATACTTGGTCAAAAAAGGCATAATTCGGGTATAATGTGGTCAATTTTTCTTTCATTGAATACATAAATACTCTCAACTCATCATTCAAAATGAAAATGAGGTTTAAGGGCTTCCTAGCGTTTACGTTGTTATCACTTTCAATTTTATCTTACGGTACAGGTGGTTCTGCTTTTGCAGCTACTGATCATAATCCCGCATTGGCCGTTTCTTCTGACTGGGATGTTTATTCAAATGGCGCATCTGTTGTGATTAACGGAACTATTTCAGATTATGATCCTTCTTCTGGAAAAGGACTTATCTATACTGTAACTTCTCCTGATAATAACATTGTAACCATTGGGCAACCAACTCCAAGTTCTGATGGCTCTTTTGAAGAAACCATAATCGCTGGTGGTCCACTATGGAAGCTGGCTGGAGATTATAAATTTGAATTTCGTTATGGTGCAGACACATCTAAAATTACAATTAATTATGTTGGCGGAGAGGACGTTCAACCACCCCCACCACCACCCGTCGAACCAGAACTACCAGTCGAACCAGAACTACCAGTCGAACCAGAACTACCAGTCGAACCAGAACTACCAGTCGAACCAGAACTACCCGTCGAACCAACCTGTGGAGCTGGAACTGAACTAGTAGATGGTATTTGTCAAGTTATTGCTACTGATCCGCCACCACCAAGTGGTGGCGGTAGTTGTTTAATTGCAACAGCAGCTTATGGAACTGAATTAGCACCACAAGTTCAGCTCTTAAGAGAAATTAGAGATAACACCGTGATGAGTACCTCATCTGGCATGTCATTTATGACAGGCTTTAACCAAATATACTATTCATTCTCACCAACAATTGCTGACTGGGAAAGAGAGAATCCAGTATTCCAAGAAGCAGTTAAAGCATTCATTACTCCAATGATTTCAACACTATCGATTATGACACTAGCTGAGGATGGTTCAGAAGTTGAAGTTTTAGGACTCGGAATTTCTGTGATTGCACTAAACTTGGGAATGTATATTGCAGCGCCTGCACTGATTGGATTCAAAGTTTACAAGCACATTAAATCTAGAAACTAGCTATCTAATTTCATTAGTAGGTTATTATACTGAGGCACATTAGGTAGTCTATGAAAATTGAGTATGAAGAATTTGATACCATTGAAGACATCTTCATGTATATGGCATCAGCTGCCCCTCCAATGAAAAACACAATGCCCATTAATTCCTACAAGGGATATGTAATGTCATTTATTCCACTTAGTCCAACTACCGGAGAAACATATCTTGTGATTTATTCAAAGGGCTCCCTTGAACCCGGAATCTATGAATTTGATGTTACGTCAAAATCTTACAAAAAAGTCGAAGGTATTGAAAGGGCAGACAAAGTTTACTTTATCTCTCTGACACCAAAGCGCAACACTATAGCAGATGTTGCTATTGAAAATCTATAATTTCTTTGTTTGAATCCTGGGGGCAGACACTGATCTGCTTCTTGCATATTTGTCAATTATCTCGTCAGGAGTTCTTCCATTGAAGAGGTCTTTGCACAATCCTCTCAGATATCTCATAATTGCCCAAGTTCCTGCCTTGATAATTCCGTATATGAAGACCTTCATTGGCGGCCCATACGTCTTGTTTCTGAGAATAATTGGAATAATATCATTGATCACTCGCAGATTATTTTCCCAACATTTCCAAAATAGCGTAAATTGCGCTTCATTCAAGTTTCCAAAATGCATCGAGTTTTTTTCACTAAAGTCTTGATAGAGTAATGGCGCCACTAAACCCCTAAAGTCCATCTCCCTAAAATCACTCATCATGTCTATTGTGTATTGAGTGTCATCAGGTGTTTCATCAGGCCAGCCAATAATGATTGTTGCAGCTGGGAACCAATTATTTTCATTTAGAATCTTTGCGCCCTCTCTTACAACACTGCCCCATTCTTCAGTCGAGAATGGTTTTGTTTTTACACCAAGATGTTTCTTCACCATTGCTGGTGCTACTGTCTCAATTCCCAGGTTAGTTGCAAGCCATCTTCCGGTCTCATCTTGTTTATTGATGTGTGAGATTTGTCGCATCAGTGTAGGATCTGCTGCAACTGCTGAAAATGTCATATGTGTGGTTCCAATGAAGTTTGCCCCCAATCCTTTCAGTCCTTTCCACAAATCAGTAATTGCTTCCCTGTTTGGAATAAAGTCTCTATTGTCACACCCATAAAGTAGCATCTCATCAGAATGTAGCCAAACAGAATCAAATCCATAATCCAGGTTGGTCTTTGCCTCATGCTGCAGTCTTTCTAATGGAAGATCTTTCTTTGATCTTTTGTTTACGTCACAAAAGTCACATCCTCTCCCACATCCCCTCATCGCTTCAATCAGGGAATTAATTGTGGGGCCTTCAATAACTGGAATATTTTCAAGGTTCCTAACAAAGCAATGCATTAATTCTGGAGCATCGCCTTTCTCTAAATCTTGGAACAAGTCTACGGCTAGCTCATCTGCCTCGCCTACAACAACTGTATCTAGTCCATGAATTTTCATTCTATCTGATTTAGCTAATTCCCATGCACCGTTACCTCCAACTACAACTTTGAAGTCATGTTTCTTTTTGAGTTGAATAATACTGGCACACATTTTTTTGAATTTCATTGCAACATAGGATAGTTTTTCTGGTGACATTGTTGTCGTTACAGGAGCCATTCCTAATGGATCCATTACGTTGATTCCTACAACTTTGGTGTCAGGACCGATGGATTTGTGTAACATTTCTGGGTGTGCAAGAAAGACATCCTCTCTTTTGTATCCCCCTTGAAGTAATGAACTCTCTACCCTTCTCAATCCCACTTGAGCGACTTTGACTTCTCCTGTAATTGGATCTGTCTCAACTGAGGGACAGAAAACTTTGTCAAAAACCCATTCAGGAAGAACTTCGTATGGTCCACATGCGATAAAACCGTACAGAAAATTTCCTCTATAATTTGTCATTAAACTACGATCTGCAGTAAGTACAACACGTTTGCCAGCCAACTACAGAACTTCGTTAAAGTATGCTATATATCATTTACGAGATTGGTTGACCTCACTTTTCCTAACAGATCTGTTTGCAATATTTGCTGCAATTCCTCCGGCTGCAATCCCGTTATCAATATTTACTACTGATAATCCCAACGAACAGCTTTGAAGCATTGATGCAAGAGCAGCTATTCCTTTTTCTCCATATCCATATCCCACTGATGTTGGAATACCTATGATTGGAATGTCCACCATAGTGGAAACCAATGTGGCCAAAGCTCCCTCCATTCCGGCAGCTACTATGATGCAGTCCACATCTTCTTTTATCATTTCTTTTAAAGCCGGAAAAACTCTTTGGATTCCTGCAACCCCGACATCATAACTTGTTATGCATTTACAATTCATGGCCTTACATACCAATCTTGACTCTTCTGCTACCCCAATATCTGATGTTCCTGCTGTGATTATTCCTACCCTTCCTCCCTGAAATTTTATGGATTTCTTAAACAACAGCAATGATGATGAATTTTTTCCTGTTTCCACTTTGACTTTTAATCTCTCTGCGAAGGATAATATTTTTGGATAGTCTTTTTTCTTGATTCTTGAAATAATTACTGAGTTGGTTTTTTCCAGAGTCTTCTTTGCAATTTTTTTGATTTCATCTAGCTCTTTAGTTTCTGCAAAAACTATCTCTGGAATTCCCCGTCTCTTTCTTCTGTTGATATCGATTTTAGCAAAGCCTTCGACTTCTTCAATAGAGTATAATGAAAGGAGTTTTTTTGCATTATTAACTGAAATTTTTCCTGATTTCAATGATTGCAAAATCTCATGAATTTCCAATGATAATTTTTCTTTGTTTGTATAAAAAAAGGCTTAGATCCCAATGCCTGAGATGGCACTTTTTACGCTCTCAACTGCTTTCCCAAACACTTGTTTTTCTTCATCATTTAGGTCTAATTCGATAATTTTTTCTACGCCTTTCTTTCCGATAACTGCTGGAACCCCAATTGTAACATCTGAATGACCATATTCCCCATCAATATATGTCGCAACTGGAATGACTTGTTTTCTGTCTCTTACAACTGATTCAACAATTGCAGAAATTGCATTTCCTGGGGCATGCACTGTTGCACCTTTTAACTCGATAACTTTTGCTGCAACTTGTTTTGTATTTTGAACTAACTCTTCCAATTTTTCTTTTGAAAGAAATGACGTTAATGGAATTCCTGACACTGATGAAAATCTGGGTAATGGTAGCATATTTTCTCCATGCTCTCCAATCACCAGAGCTCTTATGGAATCACGAGAATGACCTGTTGCTTCATGGATAAACTGCCTAAATCTTGACAAGTCAAGCATTCCACCCATTCCAAACACCCTGCTTCTGTCAAATCCTGAGGTTTTGTATGTGATGTATGCCATTGGATCAAGTGGATTTGTTACCGGGATGATCATGGAATTATCTGCATATTTTTTGATATTTTCTACTACGCTTTTGACAATTGAGGAATTAATCTTCAAAAGATCCATTCGCGTCATTCCTGGTTTTCTTCCAGAACCTGCAACAACTACCACTACATTTGAACCCCTCATGTCCTCGTAGTTGTTAGAACCTCTTACTTCTACATCAATTCCTTGCTCTGATAGCATATGATTGATGTCCATTGCTTCTCCTTGTGGTAACCCCTCAACAACATCTAATAACAAAATTTGATCGTCTAACCGTTTTAATGCAGAGAATAATGCCGCATCTCCTCCTACTTTACCTGAACCAATTATAGTAATCATGAATGACGCTGTTGATTTTCAATAATTAAATCTAATGAAATTCATGACCAATTAGGCGAATTTATAAGTATTTTTGATAATTTTTAATCAATGGTTTTAGTAATTGATCCACAGATTGCAGGCATATCTGGAGACATGCTTCTTTGCTCTTTAATGGATTTAGGTGCTGACAAAAATAAAATAATCAATGGAATCAAACAATCTGAAAAATTTTTCTCAAATTCCTCTATTAAAAAACTTGATTTTCAAAAAATCCAAAAACACGGTGTTCAAGCTATGCAACTAGTTTTAGAAATTGAAGAGGATGTGCATGAAAGAAAAGGTTTGGAAATAAAAAAAGCAATCATTGATTCTACACATGCCCTTGGACTTTCAGAAAAAGCAAAAACATTTGCAAAATCTTGCATTGATACACTGATTTTTTCAGAATCTGAAATTCATGGCATTTCTGAGAATTCTGTTCATTTCCATGAGGCCTCTAGTATTGATACACTTGTAGACATAGTTGGTATAACCATTGCATTAGAAGATTTAGGGCTGTTTGATGAAAAAATTGTCTGTTTGCCTATATCTGTTGGTGGTGGATCTATAACCTTTTCACATGGAACCATGTCAAATCCGGCAGGAGCGCTTCTTGAAATTTTTAAAGACTCAAATTTGATAATCAAGGGCAATGCTGCAAATGACGAACTCACAACTCCTACAGGTGCTTGTATTTTAGTGAATTTGACAAATAATGCTGTGGAGTATTATCCTTCCATGAAAGTTAATTCCATTGGTTATGGTGCCGGACAAAAAGATTTTGAAACCTTTGCAAATGTTCTAAAAATCGTTCAAGGCTCTGAAAATGATTTTGAGATTGACTCAGTAAAGATTTTGGAAACAAACGTGGATGATGTTTCAGGTGAAATATTGGGAAATCTAATTGAAAAAATTATGGGAAAAGGCGCAAAGGACGTTTCAATTTTTCATGGAATTACAAAAAAAGGACGGCCTACGAATCTTGTATCTGTAATTTGTAATGATGAAAATGTTGATGAAATAGTTGACACACTAGTACTTGAAACTGGAACCTTGGGGATTCGAATTTCTGATTCTAATAGATTCACTGTTCCTAGAACCGTTCATAATGTCTCTCTTACTTTGAATGGACAGTCTTTTGCAGTAAATTACAAAAAATCCTCTTTTAAAGGAAAAACCGATTTTAAGATCGAATTTGATGATTTGAAGAATATCTCTAACATGCTTGACAAGTCCATCAAGGAAACAGAATCAATATTAAGAAAAGAGATTGAAAAATTGGAGAATTCATAATGACAAAACTTGATGATCTTATAGGTTGGTTTGAAGACAAGCATAAAGTGATGATAGCTCTTTCTGGCGGTGTTGACAGTGCGCTTGTTGCATATGCTGCATTTCAAAAATTAGGAAATTCTGCAATTGCAGTCACTGCTGATTACAAAACCCTATCTGAGGAAGAACTTCGGACATCCAAACAAATATGCTCTGAGATAGGCATTTCACAATTATTCTTGGACTATAATGAACTTGAAAATGAAGAATTTGCAAAAAATGACTCAACTCGGTGTTTTCACTGCAGGATGGAACTGGGGGATCATCTGATCAAACTAGCACAAAAACACAATATTCAGGTTATAGTTGATGGCACAAATGTTGATGATTTAGGTGAATATAGACCCGGAATTGAAGCCTTGAGACAAAACGGAATTAAAAGTCCACTTGCAGAAATTAATTTCTCAAAATCTCAAATTCGAGACACTGCAAAACTGGTGGGACTATCCGTATATGACAAGCCATCAAACTCTTGTTTGGCATCAAGAATTCCTTGGGGACAAAGAGTCACAGCTGAAAAATTAGCTAGAATTGAATTTGGTGAAACCATCGTTAAGCAACTTACAAAAATCAAACAAGTCCGAGTTCGTGATTTGGATGGTTCTGCAAAAATTGAAGTTGAAAAAGAAATGATCTCAAAATTTAATGATGGTATCTTGAATCGACTAACTGAGAGATTAAAGATGATTGGTTTTTCTACAGTTGAAGTTGATGAGGATGGGTATAAACCAGGAAAAATTAACGTGATTGCAGATTGATATACCTGGATAATGCAGCGTCTACCCAAATTCATGGTGATGTTTTAGATTCAATGTTGCCTTTTCTCAGAGAGCAGTATGGTAATCCCTCATCCATACATCGCTATGGTAGATTAGCTCGTAAGGCAGTTGAAAAAGCAAGAAAACAGATTGCATTTCTAATCAATGCAGATCCTTCTGAAATCCTGATTACTTCTGGTGGTACTGAGTCAAATAACACCGCATTGAGAGGAATCTCTATGAAAAACCCCTCTGGTCAAATTATCACATCTTCTGTTGAACATGATGCAGTTTTAGAGCCGTGTAAAAAACTGGTTCAGAATGGGTTTGATGTTGATTATCTCTCAGTAAATCAATTCGGTATGATAGACCCTTCCGAGCTTGATGCGCTCATTTCCAAGAAAACCAGCCTTGTTTCAATAATGTTTGGAAATAATGAGGTTGGCACCATTCAGCCTATCTCTGAAATAGCAAAAATATGTAATGAGTATAGTGTTCCTTTTCACACTGATGCAGTACAAGCAGTTGGCAAAATCCCAATTGATGTCAAAGAATTAGGCATAGATTTGCTATCTATTTCTTCTCACAAACTTTATGGTCCTAAAGGTATTGGTGCGCTGTACGTCAAAAATGGTATCAAAATTGAACCTGTGATTTTGGGCGGTGGTCAAGAACATGGATTACGTTCTGGAACTGAAAATGTTGCAAACATTGTTGGGTTTGGCAAGGCATGTGAAATTGCAAAAAACAGTTTACATGAAAATATTTCTTATGTGGAAAAACTTCGCAACTCCCTGGCTGAAACTGTATTAAACGAAATCCCTGAGGTAACGTTGAATGGTCATGCCAAATCCAGATTACCTGGCAATGCACATTTTACTTTTCTTGGTATCAATGGAGAAGACTTGATTATCAAACTTGATGAATATGGAATTGCGGCATCTACAGGTTCTGCATGCTCTGTCAATACACAAAAAGCTTCACATGTTTTAGAAGCAATGGGATTTTCACTTGAACAAATTACTGGCTCTCTTCGATTAACCGTAGGAATTTTTAATGATCAAAAAGAGATTGAACAGACAGTTAATATTCTCAAAAAAGTGGTTCAGGAACTTCGTTCAGTTTCTCCATTCAAAGAAAAATATTCTTTTGTCCCAAAAACTTAAACCTTAATTTGAAATTTGTTTCTAGAGAGTACAATTACTGTCATGATGCTTGCGATTAATATCATCATTGCAATCGCTCCAAATTCAGGAACTATATAAGTTCCAATGATCATAATGTCCGAATCTCCTTCTACAAAACTTATTGTTATTACTCTAGAATCTGCAAGTACTACTGATTCCTGATAAGGCACATATATTCCATCAATGAGAATTATGAACGTGTCATCTTTCCCATCTTGTTTTTCTGCACCTATGAATTCTCTAGGCAAATCCAATGTAATGGTCCCCTCGTCTGGTGCTTCAATTTGTACTGTTATTGCAAAACTGTCTGAATTTACTGCCATGTCTTTAACTGAGCCTCCTTTAATGCTGTATTCTACATCAAATGTTCCATGATTTCCTGCATCCACTTCAAAAACTTTTTTGGTTTCTGGAACCTCTGTTTTTGGTGAATAAGTAAACGTAGTTTTTACTGAATGTTCCTGATAGAATGCCATCACTGTGTATTTTCCAGCCTTTTGCCATATTGCCCCTTCTGCAAGGATTGTCTCTGTGAATACACCGTCCTGAGCTACCTCAAGTTGTGCAATATCTATTATTGTTGCGTTCCCTTGAATAATTTGTATCAAGACTGGTGTGTTGCCAATTACTGTACCCACATTGCCTGATATGACAATTGTGTCTCCTTCGTCATAAGCACTGTCATCGGTTTGAACTGAAATTATTGACTCCTGAGCAAAAGCAGTTGTAGTTGAAATAAAAACTAAAAATATTATTCCATAAAATATTTTGGACTCCACAAGTTTTCAAATGTATGTTTGTATATTTCCTTTACTATCAAAAATGAAAAAATGAAAAAAAGTTGTGATTTTAGTATCTTGGTATGATGCAAAGTCTTGATTTTGCAGATACTGCAATTATTGATATAATTGCTACTGCTAGAATCATGGCTGCGATTGTACCAAATTCTGGAATCACCTTGGTACCAATAACTTCAATTTGTTCAGCGCCTGCTGGGAACATGATTGTTACTTGATTTGCATCAATTTCAGCATCATCCCATTCTTCTCCGTCAACTAGTACCATGAATGTACCTTCTTGAACTGTTGATTGGTCTATTGTTAACGTTCCATCATCTTCGGCGTTGATGTTAATGACAATTGAGTTGTCATTAAAATTGAGCATTGCACTGGTTACCATTCCACCTGAAATACTGTATGGTATACATTGACCACTTGCAGATATATCATTAACACCACATTTTACCGGCGTGTCTACTGTGGGTGTATCGTAGTTTGGTACGTATGCAACTCCACCAGTTAATTCAACCTTGGCACTGTTGCTTTTTTCAGCATTGCCGTAGTTTACTTTAATGGTGTAGGTACCATCGTATTTCCATATTGCACCTCCTGTATTTAGTCTAGTCTCAAAACTACCATCTTCTGCTACAACGAGTTGATCAATTGTAATGATGGAGTTTAGCGGGCTTACAACAGTAACTGTAACTGGAAATCCGGATGTATTTGCTACTTGACCTTTTACCATAATTATGTCACTATGTCCATAATCTGTTTTGTCTGTCCAAACAGATATTGGAAGGTCTTCAAGCAACATTTCCTTTGCTGTTGCTCTGGCATCTTCCATAGAACATCCTACACATGCTTTTGGATGATCATTTTCATATTCAGCATATGCTGATGACATGGTTAAAGTACTGACTGCAGTCAAAACGGCAAGTAGCGCGAACGACGTACGGTTGTTCATCTTGTTGCGATTTACACTTGTCTCTATTTATGTATATTTAAAAATGAAAAAAAGTTGTGATTTTAGTATCTTGGTATGATGCAAAGTCTTGATTTTGCAGATACTGCAATTATTGATATAATTGCCACTGCTAGAATCATGGCTGCGATTGTACCAAATTCTGGGATTACAACCCCGTCTTTGATATCCACCTCAGTTGAAGCAGTATATTTTGGATCATCAAACTGTTGTGCAGTTACAGTATAGAATCCATCCTGTTTCCATAATGATCCGCCTGTGGTGATTACAGTTGCAAATTCTCCATCAAGTGCTGGTGGTATTTGACTGACTGTTACAACATTTCCGTTTGGAGCAGTCACAGTTACTGTGATGTCTTGGCTTACCCTGTCAGTTAATCCGGTGACCTCAAACATTGTGGAGCCGTTCTCAATAACTATCGTATCAAGCTCAAGTCCTGCATCTTTAGCAACATTTGGTTCTGGATTAAAAATTCCTGTTTCTAAAGTGGATTCAGTTACAGAAGTTCTTTCAGCCATACCGTTTGTTACTTCAACAAGTACGTTCAAAGTATACAGTGAATTTGCATGTACAGCTTGCATGGCTGTAATTTCATAGAATCCATCTTCGGTCCATGTTGGACCTATTTTGAATTCCTTTACAAAGCCACCGTCGTCATCTGCTGGAATTTGATCAACAGCTACCACATTGTTTCCACTTGGTGATGTCACTCTAAATGTGACATCTGTGATATCTGAAATTGTCTTACCTGTGACAGTGATGGTGTCGGAGCCTTTATCAGCCGTAGCTGTAATGGCCATTCCTAGAGTTTGAGCAAAAACATCTTGCTGAACTGAAGTCATCGAAACTAATGACAGTGCCATAAGGACTATTGCCATTGATGTCGTAGAACGTTTAAAATTCATCCTAATTCAACCCAGCTATCTTTGGTATTTATGTATACTTGTAAAGAATAATTTAGGTATCAAACCCTCATTTGGAAAAATAATAAACCAAAAGAAATTCTTTGGATGGTTTGCATGTATTTAAAAAGAGAAAAAAGATGAAATTTAGTATCTTGGTATGATGCCAAGTCTTGATTTTGCAGATACTGCAATTATTGATATAATTGCCACTGCTAGAATCATGGCTGCGATTGTACCAAATTCTGGGACTACGTACGTACCGATTATTTCGATCTCTTCAGTTCCTGCCGGGAATTCTATGGTGAGCGTTCTGTGTGTTTCTGTTTTTGTTTCCTCAAAGTCTCCTGCTTCTTCACTGTCGATTAAGACAAAGAATTCATCGTCTCCACCGCTTTCAAGAACTGCATCCAACACGGATCTAGGGATTGTAAGGGTTATCGAACCGTCTTCTGTAGCATCAATAGAAACAATCAGTGACTTTGAACCCACATCAGGCGTAATACCTAGTAGTTTTCCACCTGTAATCTCATATCCTATCAAGTCACTAGAGCCCTGAACTAACACGGTTGTGCCAGTTACGGTAGAATCTCCACCATTCCCGTCTATTGTTGGTGGAACAACTGTAGAAGATCCGCCAAATTCAAATGATGCTGTTGCTGTTCGACTTTCGGCTCCGTATTGAACTTTGATAGTATAGGTTCCTTCCGTTTTCATTGTTCCGCCAGCAGTAATCTCGTAACTGAATTTTTTATCCGCGCCAACTGGTGGCTGTCCAATTGCTACTATGCTTCCATTGGGAGATGTAACAGTAATGCTAACTGGAACACCATACAGATCTTTGACTTCCCCTGTTACTAGAATTGCTTCACCCTCTGAATAGGATGTTTTATCTGTAGTAACAACAATCGAGTCTAGTATTTGTCCAAATGCTGGCGTCATACCAATACTTGCAATTAAAATTGCAGATAAGGCAAACGCCAATAGATGAGCTTTCATCAGTTTTACGCCTGAATTTGCACTATTTAAGGTTGTGAAAAAATTTGTTGACCAAAAAAGAAAAAACACTGCTTTTGACGAATTTCAGATTAGATATATATTAACCTGAGCGTGAGATTTTGACAGTTTGTGTGTATTATTTATTGTTACATTTAATGTTCTATGTGGGGGAGTGCTGTAGATGGCAACTAAGAAAAACCAAGTTTTAGTTCCTGATCATATCTATGTTCCAAAACATGAAATTATTTCAAAACAGGAAGCTGAGGAAGTTATAAAAAAATACAATTGCAAACCAACTGAATTGCCATTAATCTTTGTGACAGATCCTGCAATTTTGGGACTTGGTGTAAAACCAGGTGACATGATTAAGATCACTAGACAAAGCCCGACTGCAGGCAAAAGTCTCTATTACAGATATGTGGTGGAAGTATAATGGCAGATCCATCTACAAAACGCTGGCCAGTAATTCAGGACATCTTAAAACGTGAAGGCATTGCACGTCAACATCTTAACTCTTTTGATGAATTCTTAGAAAGAGGACTTCAAAGTATTATCAACGAAGTTGGACAAATCGATATTGAAAACGCTGAATATCCTTACAAAATTCAATTGGGCAAAGTTAAACTTCAACAACCACGTATGATGGAACTTGACGGTTCTATTACTCATATTACTCCGGCAGAAGCTAGGTTGAGAAATGTTTCATATTCTGCACCAGTGATGATGGAAGCCAGCGTTGTGGAAGATGGAAAAATTTTAGAATCTAGATTTGTTCATATTGGAGATGTTCCGGTTATGGTAAAATCAAATGCGTGCATTTTGCATAATTTCTCTACTCAAAAATTAGTTGAACACGGGGAAGATCCAAATGATCCAGGTGGTTACTTTATCATCAATGGTTCTGAAAGAGTAATTGTAGGATTGGAAGATCTTTCTTATAACAAAATTATTGTTGACAGAGAAACTGTAGGTGGAAATATTGTTTTCAAAGCTAAAGTGTATTCTTCCATTGTGGGTTATCGTGCAAAATTAGAACTTGTCATGAAAAATGATGGATTAATTGTTGCCAGAATTCCCGGCTCACCTGTTGATATTCCAGTTGTCACATTGATTAGGGCACTTGGATTAGAATCTGACCGAGAAATAGCTGCAGTTGTTTCTTTAGTGGATGAACTTCAAGATGAATTAGAAGGTTCATTTGAAAAAGCAGGTGATGTCCCAACATCAAAAGATGCTATTGTCTATATTAGTAAAAGAATCGCACCTGGAATGTTAGAAGAATTCCAAATAAAACGCGCTGAGACTTTGTTGGATTGGGGACTGTTGCCTCACTTGGGTAAACATCCTGAAAATAGAAAAGAAAAAGCACAGTTTCTAGGCGAAGCTGCATGCAAATTATTAGAATTAAAACTTGGATGGATTTCCCCTGATGACAAGGATCACTATGGAAATAAGGTCATAAAGTTTGCAGGACAAATGCTTGCAGATCTGTTTAGAACTGCATTTAGAAATCTAGTCAGAGATATGAAATACCAATTAGAGCGATCAGGCCAAAAACGTGGAATTAATGCCGTAGCTGCGGCAATTCGTCCAGGAATAATTACTGACAAACTAAACAATGCTATTGCAACTGGAAATTGGGGAAGAGGCCGTGTTGGTGTTACTCAATTACTTGACAGAACCAATTATCTTTCCACAATCAGTCATCTTAGAAGAATTCAATCCCCTCTTAGCAGAACTCAACCAAACTTTGAAGCAAGAGACTTGCATGCAACCCACTTTGGAAGAATTTGTCCAAGTGAAACACCGGAAGGCTCAAACTGTGGTCTGGTAAAAAATTTGGCATTATCTGGAATTATCTCTGTTAATGTTCCCTCTGAAGAAATTGTCGAAAAACTCTATGATCTAGGAACAGTACATTTCTTTGATGCCAAAGAAGACTTGAAAAAAGATGGTACCAGAATATTCGTTGATGGTCGTCTGATTGGATATTACAAAGATGGTGAACAACTATCTGAGTCACTTAGAGATCTTAGGAGAAATTCAAAGATTCATCCTCACGTTGGAGTTTCATTCCACAAGTCTGAAATTGAGGGCTCAACAAAAAGACTTTATGTAAATTGTAATGCAGGACGAGTTTTACGACCTTTGATTGTTATCAGAGATGGCAAACCCATGCTAACCCAAGAATTGTTAGATAAAATTTCAAAGAAATTACTCTCTTGGAATGATCTTTTGAGAATGAGCGTTTTAGAAATGATTGATGCAAATGAAGAAGAAAATTGCTATGTTACTTTAGATGAAAAAAATTCAAAGAAATACACTCACCTTGAAGTATTTCCACCAGCAATTCTGGGTGCTGGGGCTTCAATCATTCCATATCCTGAACATAATCAATCTCCAAGAAATACATACGAATCTGCAATGGCAAAACAAAGTTTAGGATTCTCTACCCCGATGATGAATACCAGTACATATGTTAGACAACACTTTATGCTATATCCACAAACTCCAATTGTAAACACTAAGGCAATGAAGCTTTTAGGATTAGAAGATAGACCCGCCGGCCAGAACTGTGTTGTGGCAGTACTTCCATTTGATGGTTACAACATCGAAGATGCCATCGTACTTAGCAAATCATCTGTTGATAGGGGATTGGGTAGAACCTTCTTCTATAGAATCTATGATGCAGAAGCAAAACAATATCCAGGTGGAATGCGTGATAATTTTGAGATTCCTAACGCTGAGGATAACATTAGAGGATACAAAGGAGAGCGTGCATATCGATTGCTAGAGGAAGATGGTGTTGTTGCAGCAGAGGTTCCAATCAAAGGAGGAGATATCCTGATTGGCAAAACCAGTCCTCCGAGATTTATGGAAGAATATAGGGAATTTGAGTCCACCGGACCATATAGACGCGATACGTCTGTTGGTGTTAGACCATCTGAGGCAGGTGTTGTAGATACTGTTGTTCTGACTCAATCAAACGAAGGGGGGAAAATGTACAAGATCAGAGCAAGAGACATGAGAATTCCTGAGATTGGTGACAAGTTTGCATCAAGACATGGACAAAAAGGCGTACTGGGAATTTTAGCTAAAGCAGAAGATTTACCATACACTGCAGATGGAATATCCCCAGATGTTTTGATTAATCCTCACGCTTTCCCTTCAAGAATGACAGTTGGAATGATGATGGAATCCATTTGTGGAAAGGCCGCAGCACTGCGTGGAAAAAGATTTGATGGCTCTGCATTTGTGGGAGAAAAAATGGATGAAGTCAAAGAAGTAATGGATGCACATGGCTTCAAATATTCTGGTAAAGAAATTATGTATGATGGAAGAACTGGAAAATCATTCCCAGTTGAAGTCTTTATTGGAGTTGTATACTATCAAAAGCTTCACCACATGGTTGCAGACAAAATTCATGCAAGGGCACGTGGACAGGTTCAGATGTTAACCAAACAGCCAACTGAAGGAAGAGCAAGAGGAGGTGGATTAAGATTTGGTGAGATGGAAAGGGACTGCTTAATTGCTTATGGAGCTTCAATGATCCTAAAAGATAGACTGCTTGATGAATCTGACAAATCTGATATCTTTGTCTGTGAAAGATGCGGTTTGGTAGCTTATCATGATGTTAAGCAAAGAAAATATGTTTGCAGAGTATGTGGAGACAAAGCCAAAGTGTCATCTGTATCAGTTGCATACGCATTCAAACTGCTCTTGCAAGAAATGCAGAGTCTGAATATTGCGCCACGACTGTTAATCAAGGAGAAAGTCTAATGTCCATTCAAGCAATAAAATCCATTGATGGCATTAGATTTTCAGTGTGGTCTCCAACCGAAATCAGAAAATATTCTGTTGCTGAAATTACCGCCCCTGAAACCTATGACGAGGATGGAATGTCAGTTCAGGGAGGTCTTATGGATGGGAGATTAGGAACTTTGGAACCCGGACAAAAATGCCTGACATGTGGAAATACTGCAGCAAGATGTCCGGGACATTTTGGACACATAGAACTTGCAGAGCCTGTTCTACATATTGCATTTATCGATAACATTTACAAATTATTACAATCCACATGTCGTTCTTGTGCAAGACTTAAAGTTCCCCAAGAGGATTTGGATGCATTCAAAAAAATCAAAGATAAGCACGCTGCTTATACTGTGATTTCCCAAAAACGTATTCCAGAGCAGATCATAGAGAAAGCAAAAAAAGCAAAAGAATGCCCTCATTGTGGAAAAACACAATACGAATTAATCTTTACAAAACCAACCATCTTTGTCGAGAAAACAGAAATTGGCGAACACAGATTGCTCCCAATTACGATTAGGGAAAGGTTTTCACAAATACCTGATGGGGATTTAGAGTTGCTGTCATATGATCCTGTTACTGCCAGACCAGAATGGTTTATTCTTCAAGCCCTGCCTGTGCCGCCAGTAACTGTTAGACCATCAATCATTCTTGAAACTGGAATACGATCGGAGGATGACTTGACACACAAAATGGTTGATATCATCAGAGTTAATCAAAGACTAAAAGAAAGTAAAGAGGCAGGTACTCCTCCACTGATTGTTCAGGACTTGGTGGATCTGCTACAATATCATACTACAACATATTTTGATAATGAGGTTTCTGGAATTCCACAAGCACATCACCGTTCTGGACGTCCACTAAAAACATTAACTCAAAGATTAAAAGGAAAAGAAGGAAGGTTTAGGGGTTCTTTATCTGGAAAGAGAGTTGACTTTTCAAGCAGAACCGTTATCTCTCCTGACCCGAACTTGGATTTATCTGAAGTCGGGGTTCCCGTAACTGTCGCTACCAAACTGACAATTCCTGAAATTGTTACAGAATGGAATATTGAGAGGATGAGAAAGCTTGTGATTAATGGGCCTGAAACTTTTCCTGGTGTTAACTACATTGTAAGACCTGACGGTGTTAAGATTAGGTTGGACTTTGTAGAGGACCGTTCTACAATTGCCGAGACGTTAGAAATTGGGTATCTTGTTGAAAGACATCTTACAGATGGTGATATTGTTATGTTTAACAGACAACCTTCCCTTCACCAAATGTCCATTATGGCCCACTATGTCAGAGTGCTGCCAGGTAAGACTTTCAGATTACATCCTTCCGTATGTCCTCCATATAACGCAGACTTTGATGGTGATGAGATGAATCTTCATGTACCTCAAAGTGAGGAAGCAAGAGCAGAGGCAATCCTTTTGATGAGAGTTCAGGATCAATTAATCTCTCCAAGATATGGAGGCCCAATTATTGGCGCACTAAGGGACTTTGTCACTGGTGCATATCTTCTAACTAAAGACGATACAACTCTTACCGTTCAAGAATTTTCAAACCTTGCAATGCTTGGCGGTTATGCTGATTCACTTCCCAAACCTGCTACCAAAACAAAAGATGGCCCAGCATATACCGGAAAACAACTATTCTCGCTATTCCTTCCAAAAGACTTCAATTATGTTATAACATCAAAATGGTCCAAGGGAACAAGCGGCCCTCAAAATGATGTCGTAATTAAGAATGGTGAACTAATCAGTGGTGTAATTGATAAAACATCCATCGGTGCAGAAGAGCCCGAAAGCGTCTTGCACAGAATTGCAAAGGACTATGGCAATGCAGTTGGAAAAAACTTTCTAAACTCTATTCTAATTATGGTCAAGCAGTTCATTACTCATTACGGCTTCAGTTATGGTTTTGGTGATCTTGAAGTACCAGAAAAAGAAAAACAACAGATTCTAGATGATATTCAGGGAACTTATGATACTGTCTCTGATTTGACTAAACAGTATGAAAAAGGCACTCTCAAACTCACACGAGGTATGAGGCCTCAAGAGGCCTTGGAGGCATACATCGTCAACGAACTAGGCAAGGCAAGAGACAAGGCAGGCTCTACTGCAAATGATTCTCTTGATGATGGTAATGCAGGTAAAATTATGGCCACTACTGGTGCTAGGGGTTCATCTCTAAACGTAGGTCAGATGGCAGGTGCACTAGGACAGCAATCACGAAGAGGAAACAGGCTACATGATGGATACAATAATCGAGCTCTGACACATTATCGGGAACATGACAATAATCCTGATGCACATGGGTTTGTAAAATCCAACTATAGGGAGGGACTCTCTGCTTTGGAATTTTTCTTTCATGCTATGGGAGGTCGTGAAGGACTTGTAGACACTGCAGTTAGGACACAACAAAGCGGTTACATGCAACGCAGGCTGATCAATGCATTAGAACACATTAGATTAGAATATGATGGAACAGTACGAGATCCACACGGTCACATTGTGCAGTTCCTTTATGGTGAGGATGGAATAGATGTGGCAAAAAGTGATCATGGTGAGGCATTTAACATTAACAGATTAATTGAATCTCAAACTATTGTTGATTCTGGAAAGAAAGCTACAAAAGATGAGATTGATACCCTTGCCAAGAAATACACCAAGACGTTTAATCCGCGATTAACTTCACTTGTTACTGATGGCTTGCAAAACTCTGGGCTAAGTAAGGACGGTGCAGAAGCTGTATGTAAAAAAGGACTCACACTTTTCAATAAATCCAAAGTAGAGCCTGGACAGGCAGTAGGAATCATCACTGCCCAATCAATTGGCGAACCTGGCACTCAGATGACTTTGAGAACCTTCCACTTTGCAGGAATTAAAGAAAGAAACGTCACATTGGGCCTTCCAAGACTAATTGAGCTAGTTGATGCAAGAAAGAAACCTGTTACTCCAACTATGGATATTTATCTTGATGAGGAATCCAAGAAATCACGAGAAAAAACAATTGAAATTGCAAGAAACGTATTACAGACTAAAGTAAGCGCACTGATTGCTGACAGTGAAACTGATTATTCTACTGAAATCAAATTAATTTTAAGTGAAAACAGACTCAGAGAGCGGGGATGCTCTATTGCAGAGGTTGAAGCGGCACTTTCATCAAATAAAAAATTCAAGATGGAAACAACTGGTGAATTAATTACTTTGACACTAATTGAGGAATCCGATACTGCAACTGTCATTGCAATTAGAAACAAGGTTCTTAATACTACTGTTAAGGGAGTTCCAGATATTGAGCGTGTAACTCTGGTTCAAAAAGATGATGAATGGGTTATTCAAACAACTGGTTCTAACATTGCTAGATTGCTTGAAGTTAAGGGCATTGACAAAAAAAATGTCAGAACAAACAATGTGTTTGAAATTGCGGGAACTTTGGGCATTGAAGCTGCAAGAAACGCATTGATTAATGAACTTAACAGTACTTTGGAAGATCAAGGATTGGAAGTGGATAACAGGTACATCATGCTGGTATCTGACCTGATGTGCTCTAGAGGCTACATGCAACAAATTGGTAGACATGGAATTGCTGGCACTAAAGACAGTGTTCTTGCCAGAGCAGCATTCGAAATTACGGTACCAACCATTGCACATGCTGCACTTGGCGGTGAAGTTGAACAACTTAAGGGAATCACTGAAAATGTAATTGTTGGAAGCAACATTCCGATTGGAAGTGGCACTGTTGATCTATACATGCAAGTCTCCAAAAAGAAGTGACTTGCACAAACAATCCTTTTCTAGTAAAATCCACAAAATCCAACTCTGGAATCAACTCACGTCCGAAGAAGAGAAGTCCTCTGTGAGAATAATGGATATGGCCACAGAGCGTCTCAATAAATGGATGGAAGAGAACAGAAAAGAAACGCGTTACATGGCTCTTTTTGATAAATTCAAGATGCCATCAAGTGCCGGCAAACAAATTGAAAGGATAATCAGGTAAAGGAAATGCTCTATTGGTCGCAGGGAGCGTGAGTTGCCACTGATATTGAACTGAAAAACGTGACAAAACCAGTTAAAATTTCGCATAATTGCGACTCGCATAAATGCGAAATATTATATATTATTGTGCCTAAATTAGGCTAAATGAAGACAAATCCCTTTGTATTTGGGACTATAGTTAGTGATGAAAACTTTGCTGGTAGAAAAGACGAAATAAAAGAGATAACCCGTGATTTAGCAGGCAAAACCAATCTTATCATATTTTCTCCTAGACGATACGGGAAAACCTCTTTGATGTTTAAGGTGATAGACGAGTTGAAAAAGCAAGGAATAGTTTGTGTTTATGCTGATCTATATCCTGCAGTTACAAAAGAAAAATTTGCAAATATCCTTGCAAGCTCCATTGCAAAAGCAAAAGCTGGAAAAATAAATGAAATAATTCAAATAATTAAAGAGTTGATTCCGCCAATAAAACTTACCATGAGACCTGAAGAAGCTGAAAGCGGAATTGAATTAGAACTCTCAAAAGGGAAAGAAGACATTGACGCAAGTCTGACAAAACTTTATGACCTTCCTGAAAGAGTTGCCAAGAAAATGAAAAAGAAACTTGTAGTGGTATTTGATGAATTTCAAGAAATCACAAAACTTGATGGACAGGAAATAGAGATCAATATAAGATCAAAACTGCAACAACACAAAAATGTTTCATACGTCTTTATGGGAAGTCAAAGACATTTGCTAGATCAGATGTTTAATGACAAAAATAGGCCACTTTATAGTGCTGGAAAGCTGTTTAATCTTAGCAGACTTTCTAAAGAAGAATTTTCCCGGTTCATAAAAGAACGATTCAAAACAGGTGGATTTACTGCATCAAAGGATGTGATATCTCAGATCCTACAACTAACACAATGTCATCCATACTATACACAACAACTTTGCCATGAAATATGGAATCAGTGTATATCGCAGGAAAAGAAAAGTGTGGAAGAAGAAGATATTACTCAAGCAAAAGAACAGGTATTAAAAAATCAAAACTATGCATATACTTCCATGTGGGATTTGACTAAAGGAAAACAGCGTGCGTTACTACATGCAATGGCAATATCTGATGAGAAGACTATTTTTTCAACAGATTTTCGAGAAAAATATCGTTTAGGTGCATCATCTACTGTGGCAAGAGCTGTTGAATATCTTGAAGAAAAAGGACTTGTTGGAAAAGATCGTAATGACTATGTCATCTCTGATGCTTTTTTCCAAGAATGGATAAAAAGAATTAGTTAAAATTTCGCATATTTGCGACTCGCATAAATGTGAAATATGGTTAAATTCATGATACATTACTGCATTTTTTTGAAAAATGATGCTCTAAGCTTGCCCGTCTGTTTCTTCAACCAAAGTCCAAATTTTCTTTAATGGCAATTCTGCTTTTATGGAATTGTCTAGTTTTTCATAATTTCGAAGAATTTCCTCAACAATCTTATCTTGATCCCATAATCGTATGGAAAAGAAAGAGCGAGCCATCTCTTGATCTGCTTTACTATTAATTCCGCCCCATGCAACCAGTAATCCATAATCTGCTTTGAAATTTTTGATTACGCCTTCTAACTCTCTGACAATTCTTACATCAACTGGAGTTTGTGAGGATTTTACCTGTACGCAAGTTCTTGGACTTGCAAAACCTAGTGGACCAGAACCTACCAAAATATCTACTCCTCCATCTGGACCTGAAGGGGATAGTTTAGTGGAATAACCTTGGGATTTTAGAATTTCATTAATTAATCTGGACAAATCATGTCCTGCAAATTTACGTTCAAGGAATTTTATGATTTGGTCTTTTGAATATTAGACTTTATGCATAATTGAATCATAAAAATTTTTCCGAAAGATTTAGATCCATTTTGATCGCCGCAACAGGTAATGGAATCTTCAGAACAGACTATACGCAGGCTGCAAAGGGAGCTCAAGCAAAAGGACACAGCAATCAGGCAAAAGGACACAGCAATCAGGCAAAAGGACACAGCAATCAAGCAGAACAACAGAGCAATCAAGCAGAACAACAGAGCAATCAAGCAGAACAACAGAGCAATCAAGCAAAAGGACGCAGCAATCAGCAGGCGCGAGAAGACGATTGGCCTGCTGCGCGAGCAGCTGCTGCTGCGCGAGGACAGCCTGTGGGCCGTTACAGATGCAGGCCGCTCTGATACGGACACGTCGCTGCTGCACATCAGGGAGGTGATCCACGGCATACTGCACAACAGCGCAAAGCTTGCAGGGATTACCGTATGACCTTGACCAGTTTGACTACATCTGCAATGACTTTGTGGCAGAGTCAAAGAGGCACAACAAAGACGCGCCGCTCTTTTCAGAGGACGGGACACCGGATCCCGGAAACCGCTGCCTGCCTGGCCGCAGATCTGTTCTGCTCATGGCGCTGTTCTGCAAGCGCTCAAACGTGACGCAGGACGCTCTGGGGCACTGTTTGATGTTGACCAGTCCACCGTGTGCAGGTACCTCAAGTTTGCAGATTCCGTGCTGGCAAAGATTCTGCCTACTGCAGACAGGATGACCCGTCTGGTAAAAAAGGCCGAGACATCAGAGCAGCTAGAGCAGCTAATGCCGGACAGAACCATCATAATTGACGGCACCGAGGTGGTGCCAAGGCAGCGTCCGCAGGACAAGGATAAAAGAAAAAACACGTACTCTGGCAAAAAGAAGCGCTTTACGATTAACACCGCCATAACAACAAACAAGGCAGGTCTGATACTTGCAGCAGGCAGGTCCTTTGAGGGCGGGACGCACGACCTTACCATGATAAGAGAGGATCCGACAGACTGGCAGGTGGTCTAAATCCATGTACAAAAAAGACACTCCGGAAAAGGACATGATACGAGTACTTGCAGACAAGGGGTACCAGGGATGCCAATCACTACACGGGAATAGCACTTGAGATGCCGGAAAAAAAGAGGCCGCGGACGGAGCTGACGCAGCAGCAAAAGGACTCCAACAAAAGGATCAGCGCCAAGAGGGTAAAGGTGGAGCACTCTATTGGAAGAATAAAGCAGTGGGCAAGGATGACAGACCCGTATGACGGCACGGTAGAGGAGTTTCGCGAGGAGCTGGCTGTGTGTACCGGCCTTGCGAACTTTCAACTGCTGTGGGATGCAAAGAAAAAGCGGCCGTCACTTGGTTATTGACGGCACAGCACAGGGTGCATGAGGCACTGCAAGAGTGCGCACGGATTTCTAATTTCTGCGAATTTACAATGATCTTTTGCGTCAAAATTAAATAATTTCCTGGACTGGCTTTGTGTGTCTTGGTAATGTATGCTGCAGAAAAAATTTGACGGGTCAATTATGCATAAAGTCTGGTATTTGGGTTTGTGGTCTTTTAACTCTATGAGAAATCTTCTAATACCTGCTGTAATTCCGATTGTGGAACTAATGACAATTGATCCATAGAATAGATTCCTATAAACTTCATGAACTGATTCAAGTGCGATGTGTAGTTCTTTTTGGTATATTTTGACTTGGTTGACTCCTCAAATAGTACCGTGCATCGTTGTTTTGATATGTTCAAGCGTTGTTTACTTGCAGAATTTTTATTTCTGTCTGTATGTCTAAAGGAATGGATTGTTTGATTTTTGTTTATACCGAGCAAAAATATTCATTCGTTTTAGCCCGGATTATTTTACATAATCTTGTTGTAATCACTCATAAATTCCTCCCTAGTCATATTGATGTCTGCCAATATTCCTAATAACAATCCTGGTTTTATTATTTTATTTCCTGCAGGTACAATTGCAACTAGATTATTATGTCGAAGTTTAGTATGACTTCCGGTTCTGCCAGTTACTGAAAATTCTTTTTTGATCAAATATTTTATCATAACATTACCAGAAATTTTTGGAATCTTTGCCATTATTTTTGTACGACAAGTAGATTAAAGTCATCTACATTCTCAAAGTCTTCTAATGCAAGTTCTATGGCATCTTTCATATTTTCCATGATCTCGCCGTAGGTTTCTCCTTGAGAATTAGCATGTAATTCGGCACACCTACCAACAAATCCTCCTTCCTCCTCATCTTTAGTTATGACAACGGTGTATGTTTTTTTCTGGATTGTAGAGCTCATAACCTAGTATTATTGTATACAATATTAAATATATCGTAAGTTTTATGCACAAAATAATCAAGATTGTGGAATTTGTGATATTTTTCCATGCATCAACTCGTGACAGGATTGACGCAATTTGAGTTTGTTCAGATAATGTTGGAATACATATTTTTAATGTTTCAAATTTTTTACGAGAAATATATGGAATTGTAGTTCCTGAACTTATTGACTTAAGTTGATTAGTTTGAGTAAGAAGATAATAATAAAGAAATTCATTATTTCAGTAGTTGGGATTGTACCGTTCCAAAACAGCCCACAAATCACCCGATAGGCGGTGGTGGCCACCTGGCATACACACATGCTGCAAACACGCAGATTATCCTGTTTAAAACACCGGCAAGTGGCACATGGTACCTTTGTCTGCCCACCGTGCGACGCAGGCCTATCCAGATATTGTTTAGCACCAGTGACAAAACAAACAAAAGCATCCGTACGGAGGGGTTCCTGCTGGCAGTGCGCGGGCGTATGCTCTTTGCAGACCTGTACCCCGTTTCAATTCCCCACCGCTTTTTGTACTGCTCTGGGATGTACTTGACAACGTCCATTTCGCTCTCGTATGGCAGCGACGTTGCAAATGCGTGGTACCTGTCAAACATGGTGCCGTCTTTTTTCCTGGCGTTGTCTCTGATCAGAACCAGGTTGAACGTGAACTTTTCGGAGCCGGACTGTATGGTGTACCGGGAGACATCACCGCGCTTTCCTTGGGCGTGCTGTACAATGGCACGCTTGATGCCGGCATCCTTTTTTGCCGGCATGATAAAATGCCTGTGAAGCGATCTGACAGTCTGCATCACGTCTGTTGCGTAAAACTCCCTGTCAAGAAGGTAGAGGCCGATTCCAAGGTGCAGCTTGGAGCATTTTTCGATGGTTTTACGCACGAATTCACCGTTGAAGATCCCCCGGGTGACTGGACTGAAGCACAGGTTGACCTCCTTGCCGCCCTGCATATCTTGGATGTTATGTATGACTCACCTGTACGTTCCTGACTCGTATTTTGACTGTATGAGGTACCTGAGGTCGGGATTCCTGTCATGGTGCGGAATCTTGTGCTTGTCTATTGCAGCTACTGTCGTTTCGTTGCTGATGCGTCGCCTCATGCTGCGGCATGCCGCATTGACAGTATCATGCATCATCTGGTCGCAGAAACAGCTCATCTTGTCCTGCTTTATGATGCGCAGCTTTTTGAGCAGCCAGCTGCCAGACTGCATGCGGATGCCGGGAGAGCCGAGATCGCGTGCGCCGTTGGCGTATCCGTTGGAGATGGCCATGACCAGAAGAAGCATGTGCGCTGCATCCCTGAGGCAGTACAGCGTGTTGTGTCTTGTGCCAAAGGCAAGGCTCAGGCGCTGCAACGCAGACTGGAAGATTTTAAATTCCCTGATGTCTTGGTTCTGTTGGCGTGTTTGCCCATCTTTTCTGTGCAAGTCAAGGTGGGTGAGCATGCCTTGTATTTGGATCTGGTTGATCGTGTTTTGTTCTTAAAATGATCAGTTTGGCCTATATCCAAAATGTACAGTCCCAACTACTGATAATGGCAGATATTCCGTTCTGATATCTGGATTGATGAATGTATTTCTAAGATCTTCTGGCACAGATAACGAATCTGGCCAAGACATTTTTCCAATTTCACTATTTTGATCTTTTTCTGGATCTATTTTATTCCATATTGCTGCACAAAGATATCCTCTAGCTTTTGTTCTATAATTCAGATAAAGCAAGTCATCGTTATCATAATTCGTATGTTCACGTTGATAATCTGAATTTAGATCAGCAAGTGTTGAGTCGTATAATTTTACTCTTATTTGAGGTTGAAAAACCCTATGCTCTTCAGTTTGATTCTTGATAACATTGTACTCTGTCTTATTTTCTAAAAATATCTTGATAATCCATTTGTTGGTATTTTGTATCCTTCTTTTCAAAATATGGAGAAATACACCCGCATCATTTTCTAATTCTTTGACTAGAGAATCTGAAGAATTGTTTACAATGCACTCAGTTACAAAAAACTTTGGATGCCGTTTGAACATTCGTGGAATATTACCAAATTGTTTGTCTTGCAAATATCTAGCCCATGTTACACATACTTTGAATCTTGGATTGTCACCTTCTAAAACAAATGAGAGTCCAAGTGAAAAAGCGCCAGATTTGAGATCAAGTTCAGTATCCACTTCTTGACGTAAATTATTTGAATTCTGAGTATTTTCAATCATCGGTGAAACTAATTCTTCATCACTGACCTCTGTTGGATCTGGATTTATTTCAGAATCTAAAATTTGTTGGTTTACATCACTATTAGAATTCAGAGAAAAAGATGAATTCAAAATACCTAATTCATATTTTAAAAAAGGTTCTGTAACGAGTTCTTCATTTCCGTATTGTGATCCAAGAAGATTCTCATAGAGAGATTTTATTAGATGTGTTCTAATCAATATTTGGATCAAATAAGAATATTAGATAAATGTATTAATTTTATAGTATGATTCCATCTTACGTAAAACTGCATGTATTTCTTCAATCTTATCTTTGCGAACCATTTCAAAAACGATAGATATGGCAGAATCTGAGATTCCTGCATATCTGGATTCTAAATCAACAAAAACATCATCATCTGAATTGAACTTTTTATTGCGTTGTATTTTTTCATTTATTCGTTTTCCATTTTGATCAAATTTCATTAAAGTACAATTTAGTATATTTTTTTATTAGATTTATTAGTTCATATTCATGTAAGGGTTATTGCAGTATAACCTGACATCATTAATCTTTTTATTTCATACTATTTGATAACACGTATTGTACACACCAAAGATCCGTACCGTTCGTAAACAACAGAAACTACATTCCGTCCAACCATCAATAATATCCCTGTTTACTTGCGGAATGGGTTTGGATCTAGGATTCGAAAAGGCAGGATTTTCTACAAAGTATGCCAATGATATTACAAAATCTGCCTGTGACACCATAAGGGAGAACAGACCCAACATATCGTGTGATGAGGGAGACATTACAGAGATATCATCATCCGAGATACTCCGAAAATCATCTATAAAACAAGAAGTAGATGTGATCATAGGAGGCCCACCATGCCAGTCTTTCTCTACTGCAGGCAAAAGAAAAGGATTTAATGACAAGCGTGGCTTTGCTCTCTTACAGTATATACGAATAATAAACGACATAAAGCCCAAACTCTTTGTCTTTGAGAATGTTCCAGGTCTTGTATCTGCAGCCAAAAAACATGTCTCGTTTTATGATAGAATGTCTAGCTCCGGCAAAAAGATCACCAATGACCAAAAATACGGTTCACTTTTTGAAGAAATCATCAATGATTTTAGAAAAATAAATGGATACCAAATAAAATGGAAGATGTTAAACGCTGCAGATTATGGAGTACCACAAAAGCGCAAAAGACTCGTACTTATGGGATCCAGAGTATTGAACCCCAATGTGATTTTTGATGAGATTGAAAAAGCAGCAAAATTTGCCGACCCAAAAGAAGCCAAAACAATTGGCAAGAAACCGTGGAGAACCCTCCGAGATGCATTGGACGGATTAGAGGATCATGAAAAAGAGCACATCAATTTTCCAAAATGGGGTCAGTATCTCAAATATGTGCCAGCTGGAGGTTGCTGGATTGATCTACCTAAGCATCTTAAAGAGAAAGCGATGGGAGGAGCTGCTGACTCGTCTGACCCAAAGAAGAAGGGCAAACAAGGAGGACGTCGTGGATTTTATCGCAGACTGTCATGGGATGCACCAGCTCCTACACTCATTACATCTCCTGCACAGCTTGGAAGCTGTATCTGCCATCCAGATGAACTGCGTCCGCTAACAGTCAAAGAATATGCCAGACTACAGGGATTTCCAGACACATGGAATTTTGTGGGATCAACTAATCAGAAATACAGGATGATAGGAGAGGCAGTACCAGTAGAGCTTGCAAGGATCATAGCTTCTGCGATAAAGAAATTCCTCTAGTCTGTTAAAATATTTTGTATATGGTCACAGTACAGAGTCTAGATATTTTTGCACGCCCTGTTCTCCTTTACCGTACAGTTCCTCAAACTGATCGGTAAGATCTGTTATGACCTTTTGTATCTCTTTTTCTATGGAGCTTTGATGTAAAATATCAGTTGCTGTGATGTCTATCCAGTTTAGAACCTGCAGGTGATAGTCCTTCTCATCACTTACAAAATCCCACAATTCGCGTCCTACAAGCAGTCTCTTTTCCCAATCTTTCATGTATTTTCTGACCAGTCCCAAAGAGACGGTGTTCAGATCACGCTTGCCATATGTAATTCCAAGTCTGGCAAAGTTGCCTTTCTTTGATTCTGTGTCATCGAACTTTGTGTTGAATCTCTCTATCTGATCTCGATTGACATTGTTAGGGCCGCTTTTTACCTGTATCCAGTATGTAAGATCACCTGCCTCCTTGACAACATCATACCATTCCCCTCTTTCTCCCATGCGGGCTGTTCCACTGCTTCCGATCATATATTCAAGGGACATGCCCATGCTAGTTACTATGGATCTGGTAACTGCTTGATACACGTTGAACCTGATCACCTCATCAGGTGTTTTGAGGTTGAGAACTCGGATTAGAAAGGGATTCATGTTTATCCTTTCCAACTTTGTGTTCTTCACATTGTGCATCATTTTATGGATTAGACCTTATGCGTAATCGACTAAGAATTCAAAATCAAATTGGTTTACTAAGGCAAAAATCATCTCGCAATATTAGTTTGATCGATTATGCATAAGGTCTAATACTTCTTTAAAAAGACGCTGGCACAAAAAAATTGAAAATACTGCATCCTCTTGTCCAATTTGAAAATGCCTAAATATGGAAGAATCAGGTTGGAATTGTAGAAAAATTGCTCAATCTTTTAGTGTTTCCATTCAACAAGTATACGAAAACTTCCAACCTATACATGCAGGTAAGCAAGAAAAAATGAGGAAAGAATAACTTACCAAGTGAATAATTATGGCTTATGAAATTTCAACTTTAATGACTAATAGTAAAGAAAAAACTGTTTTACTTAGAATGAGAAACAGCAAAACTATTCAGGGAACTCTCAAAGACTTTGACATTCATATGAATCTGACTTTGGAAGATACTGAAGACACAACTGATGAAACACCCGTAAAACTTGGAACTGTTTTGATACGTGGTGATAATATTTTAGCAGTTTCCATTCCTGTGGAAGAATCTTAACAAAAAATTATTCCTTAAACATTAAATTCAATCTTTGGTAAGTTTTATCATGCAACTATTTCTAGTGTTTTTTTCATTGATTCTTTTTCCAGCATTTGGAGAGCCAATCCCTGATTATGATAATCCCTATTCTCCAATTTTCACAGATAATCCAAAATATTCTTGGACTGACAAAATAAAAATGACTATTATATCTCCAAGTTGGAACAGTGACAGACATCTAATTGATTCAATCGGAGATACTGAAGACCATCCAATAAAAATTTCAACAAGGGATCATTCTCTAGAACCCTACCGGTTTACTGAAACAGACGTTAATTCAGGAATTTTTACTGCTGAGATTATTCTTACAGGTTTTTCACATGATGCTAATGGTGATGGCAATATTGATACCACTCCTAGAACAACTGGTAGTGGTCCGACAAGTGGATTTTTAGAAGTTGATAGAGATTCAGCTGTTACCATCTCTTTTGAATTTGCAGATGGGGTAGTATTGATTGAATCCGTTCCTGTAAGTTGGAATCTTGGTACGATCCAATTTTTAAATGAGATTTTTTTTACAGACGAGTCTGCAATGATTCGTGTAGTTGATTTTGATATGAATCTAAATCCTGAGGCATTAGATACAGTCCAAATCAAACTTGTTTCAGATTCTGATGTTGCAGGAATTAAAGTTGATGCTATAGAAACATCTGAAAGCTCTGGATCATTTATTGCCACAATTTCTTTCTCCCAAACTTTGCCTTCTAGTGGAAATAGACTTTATGCTCTGCTTGGGGATGAAATAACTGCACAATATGATGACCACACATTACCGAAACCATATTCTACATCAGATAATTTGACAATTAAAAATTTTGCAAAAGTTGATTCATCTATTCGTCCAATTGACAGATTAGAAAATCTTCCTGTTGTTTTCTCTGATGGTCTTGGTAACGAACTACAATCTTTTTCCACAAATAATCAAATGCAAATAGTTGGAACTATAGTAAATGAACATGATTTTAAACAGAAATTTGTTTACCTCTTCCAAGTAAAAAATTCTACAAACTCTGTTGAATCAATTTCATGGGTTCAAGGCGAACTATCCCCAGACCAAAGTCTAGACATTTCGCAATCTTGGCTTCCTGAAAACTCTGGAACATATACAGTTGAAACTTTTGTTTGGAGTTCTTTTACTGATCCAACAGCATTGGCACGTTTAACATCTACTTCAATTACTGTTGATTAAAAAAGTATGATCTCTATGTGATTATTAAATAGAAAATTACGTTTTTACTCGTGTGTTAGGATGCCTGTTAGGAATAGATTAATGCTAACCGCTACCTCCTTTAATTTTTACAGAAGTTTTTGCCACCACGAAGACTGATATACAGCACATACGTACAATGTACGTGTGTTGATATGGTGTTAAGGGACGTAAAACCGTTAGATAAAAAGCAGTGGGACAGACTACAAGAACTCATGAAGAGGGGTTCTTCTAAAAAACAATTACAGACCATTAAAGAATCCAATCAAAGCCTAAAAGACGTTAATGTGGAATTCTAATCTTTCTAGAAAAACTGTCTGAGCAGTTTCCAAGAATTGACTTTAACGATAACGCCTTGGTTAGGTTCCAAAGAGTCAAAGATCCTAAAGACCTTGATGGATTTACTTCGGAGGTCGCAGAGTTCAATGATTACATTGGGCCAGAAATGATGTTCGATTTGGAACAACATCTTACAAAAATTTACAGCGTAAAGATTGCAGGACAGGTTGCAGGTTATTTTGATTTGGCCATGGCTTACCTTAAAAGTAATGCAACCCCTCAAATTGCAGAAAAGGCAATTACAAGTAACGTTCCGGCGCTGCTGATTAGCCGTCTTGCAGTCGACGTGGTGTTTCAGGGATATGGTGTCGGGAGGGCAATGATACATGTGGTTTTAAAAGAACTATAGTCCCAAAATTAAAAAAAATCTCAGGATGCAGATATCTGATGTTAAATCCCCGTGATGATGAAGGTGTGCGGGTTTTTTACACAAAGCTTGGATTTGAATATATTGAAAAACTCAAAGACGGTGGAGAGCCTGACAACGAATCTGATGCCTTTCTGTTTGATTTGATTGATGTCTCTGAAGAACCCTGATATCAGGATAGTTTTTAGAATTTGTTTGGGTGTATGTCGATAACCTGGCAGTACTAGCCACCACAATCGCAATAGCTGTAACGGCAGCTCTCTTTCTTTTTGTAACTCCTACCATGTTTTGTTGCCCAAGACAAATTAATAAAAATTATGCTTTTTGGATAAAACTCTTGGGTGAACTATCTGATGTTGTTTTCCAATGTGATCACGACTGTGTGGGTTTTGCAAAGGACAACGGTTTGCGTTACAGCAAAAAAGGAGACATGCACACGCTGTCTGATATTGTAGCGTGGGCCAACAACAAGAACAGGGAGCCAAAGGGAGTAATTTCGATGGATCTAACAACCCTGCTTGAAGTGGAGCTGAAAAAGGTTTTGATATGAATAGAGCCGTACTCACATGAGCCCTTGGTTCGCCAACTGGACTAACCCCGTTGACCCAAGGGATTCGAGTACGGATATTACATATTGGTAGTTGATGCTATAAACTTTTTTGTTGTTTCAGCTAAGCGAAATGTACCTCAAATCTGACACTAGATCAGCGGTTTGAACCTGCACATGAGAAGCGATTTCCTTAATCATAGTACATTTCGCTTAGCTGTGTTTTAGGGTACATTCCTCAGATCCCCTGGCATGAGTCATGGATTCACACGTATGACTTCACGTTCCCCTGAAATCAGGCGTAAATTTCATACGATAGATGTTTTTTACACAGGGTAGGTGAAGTCATACATTCACACCTACATTTTGTTCAAATAGGTTCATTTGATCGTCAGTATAAATAGGATCTGAGGATGTACGTTTTGAATCACTACCTTGGGAAATCTCTGAATTACTGGCCCATATTAAAAATACAAAAATAGCTCCGCGTACACCATACCGTGTGACAGGATGGATAGGGAAATATCCAATACCCTCTGGCAGAAAATGTCTAGCCATGATTAGTCTAAACAAACAGACGGACGGGGGAATAACCAATATCCCGTAGGGCCAAGTGCTCTCATCATGGATGTCCTGTCACGCAAAATCTGTAAGCATTGATTTGGACTTGTCTTTCTTGAATTTGAAACACGGGTTCCCAAAGGTGGTAATGGTTACCGTTATTGGAGATGATATCATGATATACAACCACAAATATGGTGTGTGTAGATTCTCACTGTCCATACTACAGGACTACAGTTGTAATATATGGAAAGTAGGTCCGCTAGTCATCTGCATCTCTCTTCATCCATTTTGGGTCACTTTTTCTGATCGCTTCTGGTACTTTTTTGTTACTAAATGCCTGCAATGGAACCTCAGTTCTCAATGTCCAGTGAAAAGTGCAGCCTTTTCTCGTTGTAATGGCCGACATACTTTCTCAGGCTCTCATAGTGCCATATCTCATCTTCGATACTGCGGTGAAGGCGCTCCAGCTTCCGTTGGTCTGCAGTGGTACGGCCTGGAGTTATCAGTATGATGTCCTTTTGCAGAAGCTCCTCCTCAAAGGGGGTTGGTCTCCACGTTCTGCCTTCTTTTGATTTCTTCTTCTTCTTCCTGCCGTTCTGTCCTACAAAGCACGAGCCGTTATCAGACAGTATGGATGCAGGCGCACCAAACCTCTTGATTGCAAGCCTGAGTGTCATTACCGCATTCTCTGAGGTGGCATGCTCAAACAATGCAGCACCAGTAATGCATCTTGAGGCATCATCAAGATACGTGACTAGCTGCAGTCCCTTAAAGCGCGGATCCTTCATGGCATGCCAGTCCACATGCCACATGGCATTGGAGTATTTTCGCTCAAAGCGGACGTACTTGCGCTTCTTTGACTTTGCAGCAGATGGTGCCACCATGCCGTTCTTTTTCATTATGCGGTATACTGCGCAGTAGCTTATGTCGTATTGTCCCTCAGTCTTTTTGCAGTGCGCAGAACCCCCACAGGGTCGTCCCGGTGCGCCCCAGTTACAAGGCGCATCTGGGCAGATGTGGCTGGGACATGCGGCCTGCCCATCTTCATGCGCGTTGTTCTGATTGTCGGAACCTGGCCCAGCCTTCGCACATGCCTTGCAGTGATGCCAAGATCTCGGGCTATCTGGGAGGGAACGACTCCTTTTTTGCGCTGCCTGATTATGTGTTGCCGTGATTTTTCTGTCAGTCTTTTTGTCATGGATTTTTGTGATCGATACAGCCTGAAATAGTCAGCTGTTGTCCTTCTGATTTTAGGCGGACTGACTTTTCGTACAATTGATTGTACATCATTTTTCAATAAACCTATAAAGCCCCGTTAAGACGATCGTCATTAAGGTAAAACATGAGTAAGATACTTGAAAAATCATTGAAAGACTCCCTCAAAGAAGACAAATTGACAATGGGTGCTAAACAAGTTTTGAACTCTGTAAAAAATTCCAAGCTAGTTGTATTGTCTCAATCAGTTGAAAAAGAAATGTTTGAGAAAATTGAATCAGATGCAAAAAAAGAAAAAATACCATTAGTGAACTTTCAAGGGACATCAGTCGCATTAGGCAGACTATGCGGCTTGCAATTTAGAATTTCAACAATTTCATTTACATCAATAACTGATGCAAACATCAAGTCCATTCTAAAAGATACAGAAGCTGAGGAAAAAAATGAGTAGTTGCATTTTATTTTATGAAAGTTTAAATGAGACATTTTTTGTTCGGAGATAAAAAGGAATTCTAATGACACAATCAATTAAACTAACAACTGATCAAATGCGTATGATGTCTCTTTTCCAAAATGTTACCGGCGCAACTGCACGAGACTGTATAGAAGATGAAAAACAAGACAGGGTAATTTTTGTAGTTAACTCAGGTAAAATGGGTCTGGCAATTGGCAAGGGCGGAACTCACATCAAATCATTACAAAACATTGTAAAGAGAAATGTCGAATTGGTGGAATTTGATGACGATCCAGCAAAATTTTTGTCCGGTTTGCTTAATTCAAAACTAGTTTCTGAAGTAAAAATAAACACACGACCAGATGGGTCACAACAAGCAATTGTTACAGTGGATCCAAGAAAGAAAGGAATTGTCGTTGGAAGAGAGGGCAGAAATGCCGAAAAGGCAAGACTACTTGCAAAACGATATTTCAACATTACACACGTATTGATTAACAGTCCCGAAAAAGCAACCTTGGAGATGTAAGATATGAGAAAATCACCACTTGGGTTATTTGCAGGACGGGTTTTGACCGCTAAAAAAAAGAGACAGAGATGGGCAATTTCTACTTACAAAAGAAGAGAGCTTGGTATTGATAAGAAAGCTGATCCTCTTGGCGGTGCACCGCAAGCCCGAGGTATTGTTTTAGAAAAAGTTGGCATTGCAGCAAAACAACCAAACTCTGCTGTAAGGAAATGTGTTAGAGTTCAATTGATTAAAAATGGCAAGACAGTTACGGCATTTTTGCCTCGAGATGGTGCAATGAACTTTATTGACGAACATGATGAAGTTCACATTCAGGGTATGGGTGCAACACAAGGTGGTGCAATGGGAGATATTCCTGGAGTCAGATTCAAAGTTTTCAAAGTTAATGGCACATCACTTCATGAACTAGTAATTGGTAAAAAGGAGAAACCAAGGAGATAGAAATGGCACAAACAAAGAATTTGCTATTATTTAGAAAGTGGGACTTGTCTGATATTGAGATTAAGGATCCGGGATTAAAAACTGCAATCTCGCTAAGAAAACAAATTTTACCTTATACGTACGGCCGTTCTGCACTCAAGCGATTCAATAAAGCTGATGTTAACATTGTTGAGCGATTGATTAACAAAACTATGCACTTTGGAAAAAAATATGCAAAAAACACCGGAAGGATGACTGGTAAAAAAACCAAAGTTCTTAACACCGTAAAAACAGCATTTGATATTATTGCACTTAAAACTGGTCAAAACCCAGTTGAAGTTTTAGTTAGAGCAGTGGAATTCTCTGCTCCTAACGAAGATACTACTAGAATTGTTTATGGCGGAACAGTTTACCATGTTTCAGTTGATGTTGCCCCAATCCGACGAGTCGATTTGGCTCTGAAATTCATTTCAGATGCAATTAAAGAATCAACATTTTCCAATCCCAAGCCAATCGAAGAACATATGGCCGAACAACTTATCCTTTCGGCATCAAATGATCCTAATGCTCCTTCTGTAAAGAAGAAAAATGAGCTAGAACGCATAGCACAAGCATCCAGATAGGAATCAGTAGCCCGAGGCAGATTCGAACTGCCGTCTCTGCCTATCCACTCTTGAGATCCAGAGGGCAGAATCCTTGACCACTAGACTATCGGGCTACCAAAATAAATTCTGATGTTTTAGAATATATTCATTTATCGCAATCATTTTTGTCTGACCTCGTGAATTACAGTTGCATAGTCACATTTAGCTTTTAGTCTCATGTATGGAATTAGCCTATAGTGAATCGAGTAGCCGTTATTTTCTTTTCGCAAAATCCCTTTCTGCATTAAAGATACTAATCCCCGTGATGGAATTGTAATTGAAATGTTCTTTTGTTTACAGATTTCATCACGCTTGTTTTGAAATTGTTTTAGTGAAAATTCAACATCATTAATTTCTAAAATTAAGGGCCAAACAATTTCAGCCCATACAAACCTTCTATTCTCTGTGGCCGAAGCATATTTTCCTTTTTCACTCAACATTAATAACATCTGCAAAAGATGTTATAACTTGATTGTCTCAAAGTGAAATTAAAGAGTCCCTTGACTTGTTGCAAAAAGATTGGGATGTAGACCAAATTTTACGAAAATTTATGCTGGGGGAAATTACTGATGTCTCAGATTATCCAATCAAAGTCAGAAATGTAATTTTTCATGTTCCCTATCTAAATTCTGAAAAGAAATATATCTTGTGGAAATGCTTTTGGCCTGACTGCCATAACTGCTGTGACAGACAGGGCAGACTCCCATTGACCTCTGATGATTTAATCACTATAGGAAAGGGTCTGAAATATCAAAAACACGCAGATTTTATAAAAAATGAGACACTTACCGTAACCTACCAGGAAGCGGGCCCTTCAAGACAAATAACAACAATGACTACTGTTAATCTAAAAAGAAAAAAAGATGAAACAGAGGCTGATGATGGAACTCATATCTCATGCAGGTTTTTAGATGAAAAAGGAGGCTGTAGCATGCATCCTGATAGACCCGGAGTGTGCTATCTTTATCCGTTTTCCACTTGGCTTGAAAATGAAAAGGGAACGGCACGCGTACATGCCACCTATCAATTTACAGGTGACTGTCCGGGATTTTATCTTGCAGAGAATTTAGAACCCATGAAAGAAGAATTCAAGGAATACTCGAAAATTATTTACGATTACAATATGGCATCAAATAGAACTAGTCGAGAGGGATTCGGCTCAGTAAGTTTTGGTTAGGCTTTGGCTACTTTCACCAAGTCGCCTATCTTGATATCCATGCCAAACCTGTCTTCGTGTTTTTTCATATAACGAAATATTGCGATAAAGTCAGGCAATGCCTTGATAAACTTGAAATCCTTGTGAATTTTTGCCCTCACAAAATTAAACACTTTGGCATACACCTTATAGTGCCTCTCGACTGCTTTTTCATAAGCTTTGAAATCATGCATGTTCTCCAAGAAAATATCAACGCATTGCATTGATGGGATGATTCCTTCCCCCAGCAACGCATAAACGGTTCCAATTGACTCGCCAACCCCGACCACTTTTCCTGAATAGTATGGCTTGCATCTATCGGGAGTTGCCAGCCTGATTGGGCGTCCTTTGGTTTGTATTACCTTGCCTCCGTGTTTTTCTAAAAACTCGTCTGTCTTTTTGATGTGGTTTTTGTTGTAATCTCCGGCACCAATGTGTGCCCATTTCTCACCTAATGGAAAATACCAAAAATATCCTGACATGCCAGGAAATGGTTCAATGTAAAAGTCATCATATGGAACCCCGTCTTCGTATTCTACTTTGTATTCATATGTTGGTAAGAAAAAATCCTCTTCTAACTTTGGCAGATAAATTCTATGAAAACCTGTACAATCAACTATCATGTCATATTCTTTTTCTAACTCTTCTATCTTTGGTGCTTGGCCATAATTCACGTTACAGTCTTTTATAAAATCTTGAATTAGTCCTAATTTGTCATACGTGCATAATCCTTTCAACCCGATATCAAATTTTACATCATTGTTCATCTTGACATGCATGTTTTTGCCATCATGAATTAGAAAGTCATCAAAGTTTCTACCGGTTTTTTCACAAAATTCTTCTAGCTCTGATTTTATTGTTCCCCATGCGCAAATAGAATCATGTCTTTCTTGTGGCATCCTTTCATATCCTACAACTTTGTGCTCAGAGTCTTTCAATCTGGCCATGAGGTAAGAGCCTGCCACTCCCATTCCCATCACTGCTATCTTCAAGATATTTTGCGATTCAACCACGCCTAATAAATACACTGTCTGAAAATATTCTTGAGAATATTGCGGATTTTATCAGAAACTTGCAACAAAATAATATTGGCATTATTTAATGCCGCTATCACAAATTTACGTTATGTGGAGGGGATTCTTCTTGATTGCATCATCTGGAGACATCCAACCAAGGATTAAAAATAATTCTAAAATCTTGATGTGTGAGTTCACCTACCCTGCCTAATCAAAAAATTTGATCATCTGATCCATATATTGCCTGTTTGCTACCATTTTCATGGGGTCAAGGCCGACAAACCGGGAGCTGCAAGAGGCCCTGCGTTCTGCCACAGACAGGATAGCAGCACTCCAGTCAAAATTTGATACAGCATTAAACAAAATAGAACAGTTTGAAAGGGCCATCGAGTATTACCAGCGCATGTTATCATACTATCAAAATCCCAACACCCCGCCGTCTGCTGACTCGCTTGAATGGAAGAGGCAAAAGAAGTAGCGTGCACAGCAAAGAAAAGACGGGGAGGGCAACAACGACAACGACAACAACGGCAAGCCCGGCGGCAGGACAGGACACGCCGGAGTATCGCGGCATCACAGCCCACAGAGAAGACAGCGGCACGACTTTGAGCGCAGACAATCAGGCAGAAGCGCCGCAAGGATCCTTCCAAGATGCAGGTGCGGCAAGGCCATGGTTTTGGGCGACCCCCGCGTACGGGACATCATAGAGATGGAGGTCACCGCACACGAGACCCGCCACCGCATAGAGACTGCAGTCTGCACGTCGTGCGGCCATACAGAGGAGAGGCGCCAAACGGCGACCTGCCAAGACTCGGATCGTACGGCAAGAACGCGGTGGGGTTCGTCTCTGAGCTGCGCGCCGCCCGCGTCCCGCTCAAGATCATACCGCGCATCATACACTCTGTTGCCGGAGTCAGCATGTCTGCCTCCACTGCAAACAGCATCATGGCACGCACCGCAGACGCGCTGGAAGGCCAGGCATCTGAGATAGCAAAGAACGTGGCCAAATCAGAAAGCGCCGGGTTTGACGAGACCATGCATCGCGACTGCGGCACCAAAAAGCAGACAAACGTGGCCCAGTCAGGAAACAACATCTCAATACAGATCAGCCCAAGCAGGGCCACCCTGATGCTTGATTCGATGGACTATGACGGCATAGCAGTAACTGACGCATACAGGGGGTACGACAGGTTCAATGCAGAGGACAGACACCAGCTGTGCTGGTCGCACGACATACGCAGGGCAAAAACCCTGGCAGAAAAATACGATCCCCTCCCAGATGACGGCAGGCGGAAAAAACGGCGGCAGTACCTCGAGGACCTGCGGTTTGTGTTCGGGGAGGCAAAACACGTCGCACGGCTGGGGGCGCACACGCTGAGGCAGCGGCACGTCATGGAGGACACCTTGGCAGACGTTCTTGACCGGTACTGCGGCACGGGTGATGATGATGATGATGATGATGATGATGCAGACCTGCACAAGCTTGTCATGATGATGTACCGGCACCTTCCGCACCTGTTTACGTTTGTCCAGTACGCCGGTGTGGAGCCGACTAACAACGCATCAGAGAGGGCGCTGCGCTATATGGTGGTGTTCCGGAAGATAAGCGGGCAGACCAAGGGCGGCAGCAAGTCCATGAAGCGCCTTGGAGATTTTGTAAGCTGCGTCCTGACGTGGCAGAATCACGGCAAGAGCGTGGCGCAGGAGGTTGCCAGACTGATATAAGGGGCAGGTGAACTCATACGTGATATTTTTCTCCTTTTTTATAACATATTGACAGTAATCAAAAATTGTATTCTTTCTTTTGTCTCTTTCTCTCAGACTGAATTATGCCATCTATCTCTTTTTCTGATAGTTCGCCATATTTTGTGATCTTGGGATCTAATTTTTTGTAGAGGTTTTGCAGATCTTTTACAACGTCTGACACGTTCATTTTTTTCATGATAACTGCATCTTTGTATCCATATACTAGCAGTTTTGTCTTTGTTGTGATTCCAAGTTTTTCTCGAATATCTTGGGGTATGACCACTTGGCCTTTTCCACTTACAATTGTTACATCAGCTTTATCTTGTTGAGCCATATTATGTCTCAACTAATCTTACTTTCTTACTTATTTTAAATATTGCTGTTTTAGGTTCTGTGAAGTTGTCGTGTGTTGGGTATGAAATATGAGTTTTCTCTGAATTGAAAATTTTCTCTTAACACATGTTAACACACGATAACTTCACAGAGCCATCCAGTCAAATTTTTAAAAAGGATTCCTGTTTGTAGAAATATGAGTAATTACGATACAAGTAAAAAAGGTAGAGATCATGTCAAAAAATCATTAGAAAAAGAAGGATGGAAAGTCAAAATCATAGGCACAAAAGATGAATATTTTGAAATTGAAAAGAATTCAAAATCACGTCTGATCAAAGTTAAAACACTGACAAATAAAACCCATATTGCTTTTGGAAGCACTTCAGATGAATGGAAAAAAGCTGATTTTATGATCATTTGTAGATTCTTAGAAAACAAAAAACCTGAATTGTTTATTTCGAATATTGAACAAATAGTTTTAGGAATTAATAGTAGACCTGATTATTCTGAATGGTTATCGTCTAAAATCTATGAAAAATTTGAAACCTCCTTGAGTGTATTAAATGGAGAATCTTTATTTCAAAAAATATTAAGATTGTCAAAAAAATTACGAATTAAATTTTAACCAACGACTATCCTTGCCATTTGATAACCAACTAAACTGATGTAATCATAAAATATCATTAATTTCCCACCAAATGTGTTTATCAATCCACCTTTAAGAGTTATCTTAATCAGTCTTCCCAGAAGTACCGAGTTTTCCTCTGAACTGTAACCAGTAATTTGTGATTCTACAGATTCTGGACATGTGTGATTCTTTGCAGTAGAAAGTTTCTCCTCTTGGCAATCTCTGTGAAGTACTTCTGGGAAGACTGTTTATAATGTTCGGTTCAAGGTCATTGACATGTTTCTTGATCTCACTTAACATTTTTCTTAATTCTAAATTCTCGTCTTCTGGATCAATATCTAATTCATACCATTACTGAAATCTTACAAAAGGCAAAAGAATAATTTTTTATTCAATTAAAATTGCAGGCTTGAACGGTCTTGCATGCTTTGCTTTTCCCTTTGGATCATAAACATCTGAATCAGATTCAGAATAAACTTGAATCTCTGCTCCAAAATCTTTCTTACCAATAGAACTTAGCTCATTTGCGAGAAAACCCTTCTCATTAAGTTCATCTGTTTCAAGTTTTGTTTTTCTAATTTCAGTTGGTTCAGATAAGATATCTTTGATAGTCTTTTGAACAAAATCAGGAATCTTCTTGACATCTGATGTCTCTGGATCACTGATTAGATCTTTCATGACCGCACCCATGTTTGTTTGTCCCTCCATCACTTTTTCTAAAATAGTGTGATACACTTTGGATTTGAACTGACTTGCAGTATAGATTGTAATCTTTTGTGGAGTCATCTTTGTGACTTTAAGAATATTTGCAACGTCGCCTATTGTTGATTTTAACAGTTCCTCAGATTGAATTGCAGCAGCATCTATGTTTTCTTGGATGAATTCTGGCCATTTTGATGTTGATACAAGTTCAGAATGACCAAGTTTCTCCCACATTTCTTCAGCAATATGTGGGGCAAATGGTGAAAGCATTGCAACACGTGTAGAGTTTATCTGATGCAGTATTCCTGAAATATTTTCTCTGTTTTTCGCCTTGACTCTTTTCATGTACCACCCCAAATCTGATTCAAATGAGAACAAAATATCATGTAGGGCCTCCCGCAACCTCATCTTTTCAATTGCAGCAGTTACCTGTGATACCATGCTTTGAGTTTTAGATAAAATCCACCTGTCTTCGGCCTCTAGGTTCCCTATCTTTTCTGCTTTGAGTCTAGAACACTCGTCATACAGTGATTCTAGTTTATGCTTGACTCCGCCTACTGCTTCTAACTTAAAGTCAGCATCTTGTAATAACTCAGCTGATATGATAATTGCTAATCTTATTGGATCTGCCCCATGGTCTTGTATGGCTTGTCGTAATGGAATGATGTTTCCCATACTTTTTGACATTTTTTTGCCATCCATTAGTACAGAACCGTTAACTACAATTTGTTGCGGCCAATTCTCTTCAGGAAATATTGCTACGTGGTTTAATACAAAAAATGTCAGGTGATTTGGAACCAAATCCCGACCCGAATGTCTCGAGTCAACTGGATAAAAATACGTAAACTCTTTTCTTATTTTCTCTACAATCTCAGCTGGAATGTCTGGTACTTTCTCAGCTGAACCCTCTCCTAAAAAGACATAATTAAAGAATTCTTTTGATAGATTCTCTGCCTTGACTGTTCCGTCATTGACAAATCTGGATATGGTATAATATGACATGTAAATTACAGAGTCAGACAAGCTCTCAACAATCCAGTCCTTATCCCATGGTAGTTTAGTGCCCAAACCATGTTGTCTTGCACAAGCTCGTTCTCGTAACCATCCAACTACGTAATGAAATTCGCCAACAATTTCATTTGGTAAAACACTCATTGAATCAAAACACTTTGTAGCTTTTGATTTCCAATCTTTGTCCCCGTAATTGAGGAACCATTGATTTGATAAAATTTTAACAACACACTCGGCTCCACAACGACACTTTACAGGAGTGTTTGTTAGTTCTAATAGGATGTCTGAATATTTTTTATCCTCTAACCACTCTTTGATGGCATCTTTAGCCTCATCTACTTTTTTTCCTGCAAACTGTCCACAGTTTTCTTTAAGAATGCCACCATAGAATTCTTTTCCGTAGACTTCGGTTGTAGCTTCCTCCAGCTTCGGATCATCCTGATTCTTTATCTCAAATTTCTCACAGGCCTCTTTTGCTGAGAAATCACCATATTCCTCAGTAGAAATAATTGAAACAGGCTTGATTAACTGCAGTTCTGAGCCCAGAGGCTGGTTTTTCTTAAAATCAACTAATGCCTGATAGTCAAATGGTGCATGTGCAGGAACTGACATTACAAGACCGGTTCCAGTAGCTGACTCTACAAAGCTTGCCTCTAACATCGGAATTGACTCGTTTTTATGTGGAATTGTAACATTTTTTCCAATTAAATCAGAACCTGCAATTTCACCATCACAAGTGATCTCCCTGTCCAAAAATTCTAACTTGTGTGCACACTCAGCTGATACAATCCATTTCTCACCATCAACAGTAATTTTCTTGTAAATCGTTTCAGGATTTACCCAAAGATTTGTCACACCAAAGATAGTTTCCGGACGTAATGTTGCAGTTGGTACTACATAACCGTCAAACTGAAATTTGATCAAGATGTATTCTGTAAAATCCGGCTCTACATCGCCTAGCGTATCATGCTGCGATACGGGATTTTGATCACGTGGACACCATCCTACGGGATGATTTCCCTGAATGATCAGGTTTCTCTCTCTTAAGGCATTGATTTGCCACTCAATAAATTTCTGATAAGCTGGAACTATGGTGGTAAACTCTCTTCTCCAATCAATGGAATAGCCCATCTCTATCATTCCAGCCTTGATCTCTTCATGAAAATAGTCTGCAATCTTTATTGGCTCAACAAATGTTTTGATGTCCTCTTCTGGAACGTGGTAGATGTTTCGAAGGCCGTCAAGAATTTCTTTATCTTGAGATTCCACTCTTTTTGCCATTCCAAGAATTGGTGTTCCGGTATAGTGAAATCCCATTGGAAACAGGACATTGTATCCCCGCATTCTATAGAATCTTGCATGAACATCAGCAATGGTGTAAGTTCTGCCATGTCCAATATGTTGTGGTGAGTTTGGATATGGGTATGCTACTGTAATGAATTTTTTTGGTTTATCATTTGGGTTTGCCTCAAAGTCGCAAGTTTCTTGCCATCTGTTTCTCCACTTTGACTCAATCTCTTTCCAGTTAATTTCCATAATCTTGTCCTAAAATCATTGATTTTGCCTTGGCTAATGCCTTGTCTTTTTTAGATGTGTCTTTTCCTCCACCTTGAGCAAATTTGGCATCTCCCCCTCCAGAACCGCCCAGAATTTCTGATATTTCCTTGGCAATTGAGCCTGCATTGATGCCTGATTGCTCACCTGAAAATACCATTATTCTGACTGTTGGGCCGGCCTCAAAGATTCCACAATATGCAGCTTTTGAGTCTTGTACCAGTTTTTTGCCAAAGTTTTGATGAAAATACTCGTCATAATCACTACTCTCTGTAAGGCACAACTTGTCTTTGACATGGATTCCATCAAAATGTCCTGATTCTCCGGCTAGAATTTTTTCTAATAGAACGGGAATCTTTTTTCTTGCCTTTTGCTTGTTTTCTTCTCTTTGTCTTTCTATGATGTCTTTTTGAGCTGTTTCTTCAGCTAGTTCTGCTTGTTTTATTTCTTGGTCTTTGATGTATTGTTGTGCAGTTGGTCCTGACACAAACTCAATTCTCACTACTCCGTCTTGAATTCGTTTTGTTTTTGTAATTTTGATTAATCCTATCTCTTTTGTTTTTTTGACATGTGTTCCGCCACATGCTTCTACGTCAAAGTCTTCAATTGATACAATTCTAACTGATTTGACAGGAACTACCCCTCCTTGGTAGATCTTGAAACCGTATTTTTGCTCAGCAGTACCTCTATCACAATTCTCAATTGATACGGACATGTCTTTTGCAACTATTTTATTTGCAGCTTTCTCAATCTGTGCCACTTGTTCCTCAGTTAGTGAAGAGTGATGAGTGATGTCTAGCCTGGCATGATCAGCTTCTTTGAATGCCGAATGCTGCCATATCCATGAACCTAATACTTTTCTGGCCGATGAGTTTAGAATATGTGTACTGGTGTGATTTTTTGTAATGTTTGCTCTACGTGTCTTATCAACCACACATGATACAGCATCTCCCTGTTTTGGAATTTCTCCATCTAACTTGTGCAAAATTATGCCACCGTGTTTATTCACATCAACTACTTTTGAGCCTGAGATGGTGCCATGGTCTGGTTCTTGTCCTCCCCCTCTTGCATAAAACGAAGTCCTATCAAGCACTACCAAATCATCAATCACTCTAAGAACTCTGGCATCAAAATTCATTGGGTCATCTTTGTAAAACAGCGTCTCCGTATCTGGAAGATCTTCGATTGCTAGTTGTTCTGCAGTCTTTTTCTTATCTGATTGGTGCAAATCGGATAATTTTTCATAAAATGATGAAGGAATCTCCGAAATTGCCTCTATTTCTTTGAGATATTCGGGCGTAATTCCGTCTGACTCGTATAATGTAATTAGTTCGTCAACTGTCGGTATTCCTTTTTCGCGAATCTTGTCGGCTTTCTTCTTCATGTGTACCTTGGATTCAACATATCTTTGTGACTCTAGTGTGAGAACCGTCTTGGCGTCTTGTCTTTTTCCATCAAGTTCCGGATGGGTGTCTCTAAGATAATCAACATGCATGTCAACTAGCTCGTCAATGTCTATCTTGAGATTCATCCTATCGGCCGTTCCATTAATTCTCCGCAACATCATTCGAAGATTGTATCCTCCACCGACATTACTTGGTAATGCACCATCAGTAATTGCAAATATCAAAGTTCGAAGATGGTCTGCAATTAGGTACACTCCTTCAAGTGGTGTGACGATTCTGCCAATCTGATCTTCAGTTAATCCTGCAGAACTTACTGCATGTTTTCTAACGTCTATCAGATCATCATAAATCTCTAGATTCTTTGCAATTGCTGTAAAATAATTTGTTAGCATTTCAGAATCTGAATCAGCTCCTATTTTTTGCATGAGATGGTTGGTGATTGGACCAAAACAGCAATCATATGCAGTTGGGGTTCCGTTTGTAATCCATGCAAAGCGCTCAAGGCCGGCGCCCATGTCAATTACCCTCTGATCAAGTGTGGTGTGTCTGCCTAACTCACCCTGAAATTCAGTAAATACTGCGTTTCCAAGCTCCAATCCTCTGACAAAATATTCCAATGATGAACCAAATGAACCACCGCCGGCCCAAACATCTTCAACAAACACAACTTCTTCCCTTTTTATTCCAAATTGGTCAGTTAGCAATCTGTAATCCAGATCAACGCATTCATCTTTCCAATACCCATCCTCATTTGGAACACTGTGTTGCCCTATCATGCAGAAACTCGAAAAGTGACGTCCTGTCACCCCCACATTTTCTAAATCTTTGAAACGTAAACAAGTTTGTGGAACTACAAGTGGGTTTGCAGGAAACTCAAATACCACTTTTGATCCCATTACCCTTTGAAAATCAACAATTGACGCAATTGTAAAGTACAAGTCATCACGCCACCTACAAACAACAGGATACCTGCTAACTGACGTGTGGTTATTTTTTACAAAAAATTCTTCAACCTGCTTCCAAGCTTGCGTATAATCAAATCGCTTTGTTGTTGGAGGCTCTCCAATGAATGAATAGGTGTCATCTGCGTCTTCTGGACACATATCTCGTCCAGAATCCAAAGTCCAAAAGAATCTGCCACACTCTGAACACGGTTTTCTGACAAAACCCTGTTCTTCAAATAATTTGACTTTATAGTATCTGTCAGAATCTGATGAAAATTCCTTTAAAATCTCTTTTTTATCCAACGATGAAGCATCTCCAATCCAATATTAAGAATTGTCTATCGGGTTCTGTTGGGTTATAGTGATATGGGTATGAAATACGGATCTTCTCTGGATTGAAAATCATATCTAAACCAAATCCTTACTTAATGATGCATTCTGGATGATAGCCTTCCATTTGTTAGTCCCTTCAACAGTTATCCTTGAGGCCTGTGCTGGTGTCCTGCCCTTCAATGCACCGTACCAAACTCTGCCTTTTTCAGTGATTCCAGAGTTGCCTTGATGTGTTTGCAGTCGCCCTTGAAACCACAGTTGCAGGCAAGACCATTACCTGTAGAACTGACCTCATGATCACCAGCTTGATATTTGCCCAGATAGAGCTGTTTTGTTTTCATGCGTACATTACCTCGAAAATTAATATGTTAGAAAATGAATCAAGAAGTGAGGGCTCAGATGTACTCACTGTCATCACATTGATGTCAGATTGCACGCGGCTCATCATTGCCCTCATTTTTGTTTGATTCATATAATAGATTAACAGCACGGTTATTTATTACTTACTGTTAACAGAACTGTTATTAACAGATCTGTTAATATTTATAATACATGTATGTAATTCTAAATGAAGTTGACACGCTGGAAAAAAAATGCTAAAGAATTTGATGTGAGTATTAGCCAAAGTAAGAACAAGGATGGCTCTCAAAGTCTCATCTGCCGTATTCCAAAACCTGTTGTGGAATCACTTGGAAATCCAGACTCGTTAGTTTTCAAGTTAGGCAAAAACAAAGTATCTGTAGAGGCTGGCAATAAATGAAACCAACTGTTGTCTCTCTGTTTTCTGGATGTGGTGGTATGGACTTGGGTTTTAAACTGGCAGGATTTGAAATTAAATGGGCAAATGACAACAACAAAGATGCTGTTAACACCTATATGAAAAATATAGGCAAGCATATTGTCTTGGGAGATATTACAAAGATACCAAGTCACAGCATACCTGACAATCCAGATGTGTTGTTAGGAGGTTTTTCATGTCAGGGGTTCTCAGTTGCAAACACAAAAAGAAATGTCAACGATCCACGAAATTTTCTTTACTTAGAAATGATTCGTATGATTAAAGATAAGAAGCCGTTGTTTTTTGTGGCTGAAAATGTAAAAGGCATACTTTCAATTGGTAATGGAAAGTTTATCAAACGCCTTGTATCTGATTTCCGAAAATTAGGATATGACTTGAATTACCAACTGCTAAACTGTGCAGATTATGGGGTTCCACAGGGGGTTGTTGCCAAATTCACCCCCATGATCTAATTTTGTGATTTTTCACGCATATTGATCAGGGAGGATGTGAGTTCTCTAATGAGTGATCATAAGAGACGTGATCAGTGCTGGAAGTACTATCACGATGCCCACACCCGAGAACCGGATTTTCTCACGTCCCACATAGTTTCTTTGATTGTGAAAAATCCGTGTCCTGTCCGGGACAGACAGTCCGGTCCTGGACGCAACCGGGTTCACAGCAGGAGCAAGCTGGCATGCATCTGCATACTCACGGTGTGTCTCAACCATACATACCGGGACATGGAGAACCTTGTATCCAAGCTTAAACTGCCGTGGGACGAACCCGTACCTGATCACACTACTGTCTCCAAGTTCATGCAAAAGATTCCTGCTGCGTGGCTTGAGGACACGGTTGCCGTCACGGCAGCATCGTGCCTTGCAGGATTTGACGTCTCTGATCTCGCGCCGGCATCAGACAGACGGCAGCGGCGTTGCCACTGACAGGCATGAAAGAGTGCAAAAAAAGGCCAAAAACAGGCACAACAGGAGGCAAGGCGTCAAAGGAAGTATCTGAAATGGCACGCGGCCTCGGTACTGGGCCTGCAGGTCATACTCTCCTGCCGCATCACATCCAACAGGATGGCAGACACTGCAGTTTTGCCTCGCTGCTAAGGAAGATCAAAAAGACAGGCATTGCCTTTGCAGGCAGGTTCAACGCAGACAGGGGGGGGGGGTATGATTCTGATAGGAACTGCAGGCCTGTCTTTGGTGCCGGCATGACCCCGAACACAAAGCAGGGGGGCAATGCCGTGAACAGAACAAAAAAGTTCAGGAAAAAGGCCGCAGGGCTGTTTGACGGGGAGGTCTACAAAAAACGAGACTGACAGAGGGAATATTTGGAGCAGAGGAGACAGAGGGCCACCGGCTGCTGTGCAGGTTCAGAAAGACATCCACAAGAAGGCGGTTTGGACTGTGCAAGACAATAGGATGGAACCTTGAGGTGTTAAACCGTTTGGAGTGCGCCGCAAGGCGAAATATTCAGGCGGTGGCAGCTTAGATGTGAATTTGGCAACAACCCCCTTCCCGGTCTTGGCAAGCGGCTCGGCTGCTGCCTGATCCGGCAGATCCCGCAGTACCGGCGAGTCGCCGGTTCTGCCGTCTGTGACTACGGCAGCCAGCATCGTGCCGGTGTCCGCATCTGCCGGCAGGTGCATCTTGACATATCCCCTGCGCACCACCGCCTTCCACTTGTCGCGTATCCGTTCTCCGCGGTTCCACTGTCTGAGTCCGGTGGCATCGGCCACCGGGGTTACGTGCCGGGATGCATCATGAACGTATATGGCGTTGCCGTGAATGCTAATGTCAAATTTCTCCATTCTTCTGCACAGCGTGGTATGGTGCGGCGAGTCGCGTCCCTCAACATCATACCTGCCATCCCGGACTGCTGCCTGAATGGAGCGCCGAGGGCGGTTCTCAGTGCGGCTGTCATGTGATCATGGTGTCTGCATACTGGAACTGGGCCCCCTCCTCCTTGCCGCAGTTGGCCTGCCTTGCCTCGCAGCTCCAGTCGGGGTTGTACTGCACCACCAGCTCTGCACCCCGCCGGACGTACCTTGCATTGTCGGTCAACACTTTGAGCATGCTGTCATGATCTAAAGCTTTTTCGGTCAGAAACATGTGTGTTTGTTGGTCAGTTTAAACTGCGTGGTAGATTTTAGGCGTGTTATGCAACAAGCTAGTGGAGCCGACTAACAACGCGTCGGAGAGGGCGCTGCGCTATCTGGCGGTGTTCCGGAAGATAAGCGGGCAGACCAAGGGCGGCAGCAAGTCCATGAAGCGCCTTGGAGATTTTGTAAGCTGCGTCCTGACGTGGCAGAATCACGGCAAGAGCGTGGTGCAAGAGGTTTCCCGACTGATATAAGGGGCAGGTGGAACCATACAGCCATTCAAACCAAAGACTATAATAGTTATTTTGACCTATATTATGTGATTCCGCTTTGAAAGATAGGCTATGGGCGTCTGTAAGGACAGCCCAAGGAATCACCGATTATAATACAACAAAACCTCGCTTGTTCCAGTCGCCATATGGCAAATAATATCTGTCCTTGATCTCCTGCCACCGCGACTCTTTTCTGTTGCTTGTTACCATCTTGATATGTGGTGCATATACAAAAAAATCCGAAATCTGTAATGTTTTTTCCTTAGTTGGCTCGCCGTTGATTATACTGCCTTTAATTCTGTCCAGATTGGAAAAATATGGAAATGCGGTAATACTTCGTAATTTTTGCATCTCTCTGTACATTTTTCGCTGTAATCGTGTGGTCAGTTTTTCATAGATTACTATCCCATCATCATGTACTTCTTCAAGAAAATATTGGAAACGCTCCATACAAATCAGCAGTGTATAGGCCCGCATATCGATTGGCTGAGTATATTTGGCTATATGGCTGGGCTTGTGAATTGAGGCAGATACAAGTTTGCAATCAATGGAATTAATCGAGTCAAATATTCGGCTTGCAATATTTTTACGTATGTCATCGGGCAGCTGATCATAGGGATGTTTTTTTGCCCTTGCGCTGTTGTAGTGTAATTTAAAGTCAGAAGGCAGTTTTATGCCTCGGTATGTAAAGCAATCCTTGATAATAGAATCAACTACCTGCTCGAATTTTGGTACGTTTGCCTCCTTTACTATCACTCCACCTGTGGTAAACCAGTTTGAATCAAGATTTTTTTCCTTGTTCTCTGATATGAGATTTTCAACTCCTGATTCATCAATGAACATGTAATGCAAACAAGATATCTGTGGCATCTGTGGTATTAAATTGTGTGTCTACAGTATTTAGAAAAAAAGGTAGGAATATTGTTAGCGTTCCAATCGCTTTCTGCCGTCATGTGAAAAAGGGATCAGAACCAACTGTGGGCTGTGACACCTTCCGGTCAGTAGTTGGGATTGTACATTTTGGATAGCCCAAGCTGATCATTTTGAGAGCAAAACACGATCAACCAGATCCAAATACAAGGCATGCTCACCCACCTTGACTTGCACAGAAAAGATGGGCAAACACACCAGCAGAACCAAGACATCAGAGGGCTTAAAATCTTCCAGTCCGCACTGCGGCGCCTGAACCTTGCCTTTGGCACAAGACACAACACGCTGTACGGCCTCGGGGATGCAGCTCACATGCTTCTTCTGGTCATGGCCAGCTCCAACGGATACGCCAACGGCGCGCGAGATCTCGGCTCTCCCGGCATCCGCATGCCGTCGGGCAGCTGGCTGCTCAAAAAGCTGCGCATCACAAGGCCGGACAAGATGAACCGCTTTTGTGACCAGATGATACACGATACGGCCAATGCGGCATGCCGCGACATGAGACGACGCGGCGGCAACAGTGAAACGACGGCAGCTGCAATAGACAAGCACAGGATTCCGCACCATGACAAAAACCCCGACCTCAGACGCCTCATACAGTCAAAATACGAGTCAGGAACGTACAGGTTTGAGTCATACATGACATCCAAGATAGTGCAGGGCGGCAAGGAGGCCAACCTGTGCTTCAGTCCGGTTACCCGCGGCATCTTCAACGGCGAGTTCGTGCGTAAAACCGTCGAAAAATGCTCCAAGCTTCGCCTTGGAATCGGCCTCTGCCTTCTTGACAGGGAGTTTTACGCAACAGACGTGATGCAGGCCGTCAGATCACTTCACAGGCATTTTATCATGCCGGCAAAAAAGAATGCCGGCATCAAGCGCGCCATTGTACAGCACGCCCAAGGAAGGCGCGGCGATGTTTCACAGTACACCATGCAGTCAGGCTCCGAGAAGTTCACGTTCAACCTGGTTCTGATCAGGGATGATGCCGGGAAGAAAGACGGCACCAACATGTTTGATAGGTACCGCGCATTTGCAACGTCGCTGCCATGCGAGAATGAAGGGGACGTTATCAGATACATCCCAGAACAGTACAAAAGACGGTGGGGGATGGAGGCAGGCTACAGGTCTGCAAAGAGCATACGCCCGCACACCTCCAGCAGGAACCCCTCCGTACGGATGCTTTTGTTTGTCTTGTCACTGGTGCTCAACAACATCTGGATAGGCCTGCGTCGCACGGCGGGCAGGCAAAGATATCATGTGACACTTGCCGGTATTTTAAACAGGATGATCCACGCGTTTGTAACATGTCAGTAGTTCCCAGATGTAGATTTGTGCCCAGATGTATGCTTGTGCCCAGATGCCGGTGCGTTACCGCATATTGCAATGCAAAGATCTAGATTAGGTTACGGTGTGCAAGACGTCATGAGCAATCAAACACACGACGATCCGATCGCACACCAGTACGACATAGCATCAAACCAGTTTAAAATCTTGCGCTCGTCGTTTCAAAAGCTTGGCATGCCAATGTCTGAGAGGCACAACGCCGTATACGGATGCGGCGACATACTGGACGTGCCAATCAGGGCGTCTGAGAGAAACACGTTTGTAGAATCCCTCGTACGGCGCAACAGGCTCCAAGACACGGGCGCACGTACGCCTGATGCAGACCTGGTCATGTCTGCAGTCCGTGGCGTCGAACCGGCAGACGTGCAGGACTGGTGCGCAAAGACATTGGCACGCACGGTGCGGCACGCCGGCCGTGCAGGAATGCTACAGGACATCGACGCCATTGCAATAGGCGTTACGGACATACCATACCATGGGGAGCAGCTGCAGGAGCATACAGGAAAGTCGCGTCCAAGGGCAGGAACATCCACGTTTCTCTCGTATGTCGCAGTGCACGGAGTCGGCAGGGACTCCTCGCAGGTTGTCCCAGAGTCGAAGCTGCTGCCGGCAAAGGAGAAACTGGCCGATTTTATCGCCAAAACACGCACGAAAATCCTCAGAGGAGGCGCACATTCAAAGACTGTGTTCCTGTACGACCGCGCCTTTTACAGCGCTGACTGCATGACAGAGGCAGGAAAGGGCGGGTGCCGCTACATCATGCCTGTCATCATGAACTCCAAGATCAAGAGGATAGTCAAGCTGTACGAGGACGGAAAGGCAAACCAGGTATCGCAGTAGTCAATGACCAACAAGGACGGCGCAACTGTGACCTACAACCTTGTAATTGTCAAAAGAGACAGGAAGAAGAAAAAGAAGAAAGAGGAGGAGGAGGAGGAAGAGAAGGAGCAATACATTGCATTTGCAACAAACATTCCCATCAGGAGTGCCAGAGCCATGACAGACATCATACCGGAGCAGTACCGCAAGAGATGGGGCATCGAGACGGGGTTTCGCGTCATAAAGAAAATCATGGGCAGGACATGCAGCAACTCCCTGGCTGTGAGGCTGCTGATGTTTTACCTGCCGCTGCTTCTGTACAACCTGTGGAGGATTGCCAGGTTCTGCCTTGATGCAGGAAAGATGTATGGAGGAGTGTCTTCTGCGGGAAAAAAACTTACCATGGCGTTGTTTATCGTGTACATTACAGGCAGGAACGAGCTGTTTGTCAATGATCGAGGTAAGTAGAGCCGGTGCCAGTTGCGGTTGCGGTAAATCTACATCTGGGAACTACTGACATGGCAGTAACCCTTCAACTCTCAGGCCCAACAGCAATGATACATCACAGGATATAGAAAAGATTTCGTATAACGTCTGTGAAGTTATCGGGGGTTACATGTCAATTCCTAAAATGTATAAACCTCTAAACCGTAAGATGTTCGTTGAAAGCGATAAAGTCAATATCACAGAAATATGCGCCGAACTCTGACCTAATGGATATGATGGTCACATTCACAAAGATGGTTGATCGTTGCATCAAGATAGGGTTAAAAGAAGACACACACAATATGAAAAGGTTATCATGTCTATGCTATCACGAATTGAGAGACTATGACATTTTATCGTCATACAAACTAAATGCAATATCAAGGGCTGCTGGCATACTGGCAAACAGAAAACAGTCAATAAAACGTGGCATCAAGGTTAGATACCCAAAGATAACAAAGCCGTTTATCACTAATTGTTACGGTATAAAACACAACGGTGCACTACTCACAATCCCATACAAGAGTAGAAATCCAATCAACGTCTTGTTAAACCCACACACCCAAAAAATCCTGTCGAATTCTGCCTTGACAGTACGCTCGTTTTCATTGACTGCCCTCAACATCAGTCTTTGTGTTTCCAAGGAAACTGAAAAGATAGAATGTACAAAGACAGTAGGAATCGATAGAAATTTGAGGAATGTTACATGTGGCAATGAGGGACAGGTAACATTTTACAAGACAAACAAACTGCTATCCATAAAGGAGAACACCATGCACGCCAGAGCCGGATTCCGCAGAAATGATCGCAGAAAGAAAGGCCGATTCTGGAAGATAAAACAGCGAAGAATGGCCAATAGAACAAAACAATACATACACAGAATATCAAAAGATATTGTGGATAATGCCGCCAAAGAAAAGGCTGTAATCGTTCTAGAAAACCTAAAAGGAATTAGAAAACTCTACAAAAAAGGAAATGGTCAAGGCAACAAGTATAGGCGCAGATTAAACGGATGGCAATTCTACGAGTTACAACGCCAAATAGAATACAAAGCCCAATGGGTCGGGCTCCCACCAGTCGAATATGTAGACCCAAAAAACACGAGCAAGATGTGTCCAAGATGCGGAAAGAAACTCCAAGAGGACATGCAACACAACAGTCGTAAAATGTCGTGTAATAATTGCGGTTTGTTTATGGACAGGGATATTATCGCTGCCATGAACATATCACGCAAACTGTCCCCTAGGTTTAGGGATAGTAGAGATGACATAGGTGAAGCGCAGTCCGGTGTTTTTGAACCGGCGATGATGGAACCCTGCATACCAGTAATCCAGATAGTCGATATGTCAAAGTCGAGTTATAGGGGTTAGCTCCCGATAACTTTACAGAACCCATTAAATACACTACACAATGCAATCTATTCATGTTTGGAAAAAAGCCTACTTTGAAAGAAGGGGTTCATGTTTTTTCTACTAAAAAAAATGGAGATTATAATGACTTTATTTTTGGAGTAGTTACAGGTATAGATGATCGAAAAGTGGGAATCAACGGCATAATTGTCAATCCTGTTGGTCTCAAAAACAAGATAGAACAAGGAAAAACAGGAGAACGCTCATTAGAAATCCTTCAACATCCAACACCTGATAATGTTGTTTTAGCCCTAGTCTATAGAATTGAGCATGAAAATTTTGCTGATGTAATTGACCTTGATGAAGACAAATGCGATCTTCTTCCCCCTCAAGTATATACAATGCTGGATGGCTGGATTCGAGAATCCCTGTCAGAATTTCTTAATACTGTATTATCACTGCCCCCCGGTTCAGAAAGAGATGAGGCAAAACGTGTTTTAAAACACCGAATGGAGACTTTGGTAGATAAAAACCTGAGAAGAACGCTTTATTCTGTTTGTCGAAGTCTTAAAGTCTTGAATTGAACTTTCAATTTTTGGGCATTATTTCTGGTTCTGTTCCGTCATCGGCAGTTTTCTTCGTGTTACTTTTTGGTTGCTGATATTTCAAAAATAAAGAATGTTCGTATCATAATGGTGATACGGATTGTACAATATCCATACATTGTTTGAGGGCTTCAGTATTTCCTGTTAATTCAGACAAAAAATTGGTTTCAATTTTGTTTGCTGTCCACATAATACCTACAATTATTCCACCGCTGCCTATAGGCAAATGATGTTTCAAACTATGGATCAGATATTTTCTGAGTTTTTTATTCATAAATTTAATGAAAACCTGTCAATATTTTAGAACCCTTTTAACATGTTCTATAGATAGCGCTTAAAATTGTCCGATCAACTATGTTTTTGTTGTTCCTTAGGAATGTAATCTGCATATAACCAAGTGTTTTTTAAGATTGAAATGACCTTTGAAAAATATGGGACCTCACACCTTACATTATTGGGTTAGACATAAAGACGGATTTTTATTTTGTAGTTATTGTAAGAAAAAAAAAGAAGAATCAACTTGAACCATATAGTTGTCGTAGTGGTTAGGATGGATAATCAACCATCTTGGATTCTTTTTAGTTGTCATGCACCGTCTTTTCGATCGTTTTGCAATCTTAATCACCACGCCCCAAATATGTCGAAAGATCTGAATAAGCATTTTTTCTATGTGAAATAGTATGAACAGTGATTATATTTTTAGGGTTATTCTCTTTAACTTCATACACTATTCTATAATCAAATTGGTTGATGTGTATAGAACGCATTCCTTTCAAATCTTGCTTTAATTCCTGCCCAAGATTTGGATTTATTTTCAATTGATCAATACTTTCATTAATTATTTTTAGTAATTTTGGATCGCATCGTTTTGCTAATTTTTTATAAGCTTTTTCACATCTGGGAGATAAAGATATATCACTTTCTACGTTGGAATTTTTATTTTTTTCCACCGTATTGTCCCATCTTTCTTTGTTGCTTTTTGACTTGCCTTAATTTCTTTCATTAGTTCTGAATCGTTGAGAATTTCTAAGGTCTCTAAATCATCTGCGTTAACTTCAGGGATTACAATTTTTTTACTTTTAAAAACATCAATATGGATTTTTTCAATGTCTACCTTTGGCCGTGCAGAACATGTTGCATCAGCTAACATGAAAAAAACTCCTGCATCATTAATGTTTAAAGTCTTGCGTAAAGTTGAGAAATCGTCTGAAAAATTTCTTATTACTTTTTGCTGTGGAAACACTGTTTCTTTAACTTTTAATGACATTATACCAAATCCATATTTTTAAGTTCAATCCATGCATCTTCACATTGTTTTTTTGCAAAGTATTTTTGTTTATTCTTCACTTTACCAATAATATCAGCTTTTGACATATTGGGGTATATTTTTTTTAGAAAATGTATTGAAGCGAGAATTTCAAGTCTGTCTGGATCATTCTTTTTATCTTCTATAAAATTAAGAAACCCTTCGAATTTTTTTTGTATACCTTTTTCAAATCTGCCTTTTGGTACCTTATCATAATTTTCTTGTAGTTGAAAACCTATACTTGCTAAATGAGATGAATAAGGACCACGAAGATACCATGAAAAATCATGTCCAATGTAAATGCCAAATGCTTGCATAAGATAGATTGTTTTTTGTAAAGTTAATCTACCATGAAATGTAGACATATCAAAATTATCTATATTTTTCAAAATTAGTCCTAAAGTGAATACTTCTTCATTTATTGGATTTGTGTACAACTTACCCATTTTATCTCTGTTTTAAAGTGTAATTTAGTGTTATGTCTAGATTTTTTGAATCCAGAATGAACATTATTTTGGTTATATTTGAAAATAATTCAAATCAGGAACAATTGAACATGCTTTCTATCCGTAGTGGTTAGGATGGATAATCAACCATCTTGGATTCTTTTTAGTTGTCATGCACCGTCTTTTCGATCGTTTTGCAATCCTAATCATTACACCTGTTTCTCCATAGTTTTATATTATGCTCTAAGAAAATTTCGATACAATGGAATATGTATACGCTGCCTTACTTCTTCACAAGCTAGAAAAGGAAGTCAACGAAGCAAACGTCAGCTCAGTTGTTAAAGCATCTGGAGCTGAGGTTAACGAGTCTCAAGTTAAAGCACTAGTTGCAGCACTAGCCGATGTTGATATCGATGATGCAGTCAAGGCCGCACCTGTAGCCGCTGCAACAGCAGCAGCAGCCGCTGCCGCCGCGCCAGCAGCAGATGCAGCAGCAACAGCAGCCGGCGGTGAAGCAAAGAAAGAGAAAAAACCTAAAGACGATGGTAAAACCGAAGAAGCGGCCATGGAAGGATTGTCTTCTCTATTTGGCTAGATAACTTTTCTTCAATTTAGTTTTCTAAATATAAACAAGTTTACCCCTTCCCAACCGTAATCCACAAAGCAGCCTGTCTGGTTTTTGGCAAGAGCCTTTCTGTTGATGCACTCGTTGATGAACTGTAGTGAGCTTACGGCGCCTGTGTTGCCTGTCATTTTCATCAAATCATAACTGAGATCAATCCTTTCTTTATCGATTTGACATTTTGCAGAAACATAATCTACGAATCTATTTCCCGCAGTATGTAGTCCCCAGATCTTAATTCTCTTGAATTCAGACGGCATCTTTTTTTGCAGTATTTTGATATTTTGTGCAGAAAGGTCTGCTACCTGTTCTCTGAGCTTTGTTGGTTGTAGTTTCATATCAAAGACTATTCTGTGCTTTTTGTCGGGAGACATCTTTATTGTGGCTTTTTTCACAGAATTTCTTGTGTCCTTTAGGGTAAGGATTGATTTTGAATCAATCTGAATCTGTGTATTTTTTGTCTTTTTTTGTGATAGGATTGCAGATGCAGCAGCATCGCTGAAAACTAGAAAATAAATTAAATTGTAAAAATCGGCCCTGTCCTTTTTTGAGATGTGCCTTATCTGCTTTATTCTGTCTAAAAACCATGGAGTATAATGAGTTCCAATTAAAACAAATGCGTCTTCTTTTTCATTCATGAGAAAATATCCTGCAGAATTTAGCAGGGATTCTGAAAACGAGGAGCAGGCCAATCCTTGAAAGTTTTGCGCTCTGATGTCTTTTCTAAATGACAGCTTGGGAATCAGCTCAACTGTAGGCGAAGGATCAAGATATTGCTGATTGTCATTAATTGTAACAAATAGTCCTATTTTGTTGGGATTGATTCCACGAAGTGACTTTTTTGCAGTATTTACATACATCTCATTAATGCTGATATCTGGTTCGACAAAATCCCCCCTGTCAAAATCAATCTTTGAAAAATCGTATGATTTGTAGATATAGTCTATTCCAAGCTCATTTTTTGCATACTCTCTGACATCCTTGTCCAGCTTTTTCTTTAGAAAGTCGTCTACAATCTCTGATATTGAATAACGAAACCTAGCTTTTGTTACTGCAATGTTTGACAAGTTAACAGATGGCATCTTTTTGAAGGCTCTTGAGCAATTTATCAAGCTTCTCAAAAAATTCGTCTGTATACTCGTATTCAGGAAGATCAAACCCCAAAATTATGGTTTGTAATTTTGAGTTTTCCCCCATTTTGATGATTTTCTCTTTACATTCCTCAACTGAGCCTGAAATTGTTAGTTCATCAGGCAGTTTATCCCCGACATTTTGAGCAGCATCCATTAATCCGACATTTTGAAAAGCATTCTTTATCCTCTCTACTTCGTACTGGAATCCCGCCTTTGCAAGTGAGACTGAATAAAACTCATTTGCACCAATGTAGCTAGCTAGTGTAATTTTTGCCTGACTGCTATCATCTGCAAAATAAGTAGGAATTACTGACAGAACGTTAAACTCTCCTTTTTTATTCAAAGACTTTCGTGTAGAATTTATCATATCAATGTGGTCTGAAATTTGATCTCTGGGTTTTAGGAAAAAAATTGCACCATCTGCGTTTTTAGCTGCAAGCTTTGTGGTTTTCTCTCCAACTGCAGCCCAATAAACTGGGCCAGAGTACTTTGTTTTGATAAAACTTGAATAATCCCTTAGTCTGGAAAGTGGTTTTTTAAATTCCATATTCCACAAATTTTTAACTATTATGGGCGCGCTGGTTCCAATCCCCAAGACAAATTTTCCACTCGTCTTTGTTTGAAGTTGATTTGCCGCACCAAGGATGTCCTCTTGTGTTCTTGAAAATACATTGATAATTCCTGTTCCAAGTTTTACATGCTTTACACTCTCGCTGATTTTTGACAAGGCATCTAGTGCATCTACTCCAAAAAACTGTGGATGTGTTTCTGGCACGAAAAAACATTCCACTAAATTTTCATCTGCAATCCGAGCCGCTCTTTTTATGGAATCCATTGTGGCCCTTATTCCAAGCTCTATTGCAATTTTAGTCATAAGATTCCTTCCAGTTTTCCCCCAGTATAAAATCTTAGGAAGAGTGGATGTTTGTTCCATCCAAACTTCTTAATACGTCAACAAATGCCTCTGGAAGGGTTGGATGTGCATGAACTGTCTCAATCACATCTTTTGGTTTTAGTTTTAATTTTACAGCCAATGTAGCTTCTCCAATTATTTCACTTGCATGATCCCCGACAATGATTACCCCTTGCAAAATCCCATTTTCTTCAAAAACCTTGATGAACCCACGCGTATCTCCGAGGCAATTTGCCTTTGCATTGGCCACTAGTGGAAACTCTTTTGATCTTCCCTCAAATTTTCCAACAATTGCAACTTCAGGATATGTAAAAACACAAAATGGAACTACAGAATAATCCATCTGCCTTTTTTCTCCCAAAATGTTCTGTGCAGCAGTCTCTCCTTGGTATGATGCAACATGTGCAAGCTCGTATTGCCCTGCAATGTCTCCAATTGCGTAAATATTTGATAGACTAGTCTGCATGTACTCATTTACAGTTATTCCATCATCGTCCCAATCAATTCCCAATTTGTCTAATTCATCAGTGCTATAGTTTGGAACTCTTCCTGTGCTGATTAGAATTTTTTCTGGATTTATTCCATCACCGTTGACTGATACCTTGCTGCCATCTATTTTCATTGTAGATTTTGTCATAACAGAAACTCCGTCAAGCTTCATGTATTTCTCAATTGCAGATCCCACCTCCTTTGGCTGACCTGGCAAAAGAGAGTCTTCCATCTCCACTAGCCAAATTTTACATCCTAATGCATTAAGAATTGCTGCAAACTCACATCCGCTATATCCCCCACCCACAATCAAGACTGATTCAGGAAGACTCTCTAAATCAAAAACAGAGTCTGTTGTCACAATCTTTTCAGCAAGAGTCTCTGTTTGAAATTTTTTGGGTTTACTGCCAGTGGCCAGTACGATATTTTTTGTTTCTAAAGTTTTATCATTTACAGCAACCTTATTTGGAGACTTTATGGCCGCCTCCCCTTTGACTAATTCGATTTCGTATTCTTTGAACAAAAAATCAATTCCTGCTGCAAGCTTTGAGACAGTTGATTTCATTTTTGAGTTGAGAACAGGATAATCAATCTCGATGTTGCTGTTGATTCCAAATTTTTTTGCAGATTTTGCCTTTCTGACAATACTTCCCATCGAATGGAGGTATTTTGTTGGAATGCAGCCTTTGTGGGTACATGTGCCTCCTAGGTCGTTTTTCTCAACAACGCAGACCTTTGCTCCTTGCCTTGCTAGGCTTATTGCGCAGACATAGCCTGCAGGTCCGGCACCAATTATTACTGCATCAAGCATGGGTTTGATGACATCTTAGGCTCAATAAATTTTATCAGGATCATCATCTTCTAAACGTCCAATTTTCACTTGAAAACTTCTCATTGGCTAGTTTCTGGGATGATTCTAATTCATCCTGGGATAACTCGTAAGGGACAAGCTCACATCCAAAAACATCTTTTGCACTGTCTTTTAGAGCATCAGAAACCTGTTCAAATCTTTTTGAAATACCTGTCACCCTGTTTTTAACATCTGAAATTTTTTTGTCGCTTATTTTTTCTAACGGCACCTTTAACAACGAAAACATCTTTTCCACATCTACTTCTAAAAGAACGGTTCCATGTTGCAACAAAGTATCGTTTTTTCTAGTTTGTGCATTTCCACAAACCTTCTTTCCATTTACAGTAACATCATTTAACGGTGAAAATTTGGCATCATGGCCGAGTTTTTTTAATGTTTGAATAACTATTTCACTTATTTGCTCATAAGATTCCAAAATATTTTGTGGATAGTCCTTTGTAACAAATGAGTATGTTAATTCCATGTCATGCAACACTGCCCCTCCTCCGGTAATTCTTCTAACCACATCTACATTCTCTTCTTTGCATTTTTTGTAATCTACTTCTTGTATGCTTTGAAAGTAGCCAATTGAAATGCAAGGATTTGACCATCCATAAATTCTCAAAATGGGCTCTTCGCAGCTGTATAGAAGTACTTCATCAACTGCCATGTTCCATGATCCAGTACTGTCCCCCGTCTCTAAAATTCTAATTTTCTCGAATTTCATTTCACTCACCTCCAAGTATGACATCAACTAGCGAGTCTACGTCAAATCCAAAAACTTGTGAATCGTTTAAAACAGATTGAATCTTGTTTTTCAAGTCTCCTTTCTCTAATTTAACACCGCAAAGCTCTTTCTCTAGATGCTCGATTGACTCCTCAGGGTGGATGAAAAAGTCCCCTGTTATCTTGATTGACTGAATTAGTTTTGATTCTTTATTGTAGGCAATATCGATTTCTACCATTTTGCCTAGCTTTGCAGATGTTTTGAGACTGACTATCTCGTCATGGCTGGAACTCAACTTATGATTCTCTAGGCACCCATCTTAGGTTTAATTCACGTGCTGCCTTTACCTCATCTAGCCTTCCTGGGGTTGTATGAGGGGCATTTGTGACTAGTTCCGGGTCTTCTTTGAGCTCCTTGATGATAGTTTTGAGAATATTGGCAAACTTGTCTAGCGTCTCTTTGCTTTCTGTCTCTGTAGGCTCTATCATCAAGGCCTCCTTTACAATTAGGGGAAAGTAAATTGTTGGAGCATGAAAGCCATGATCTGTAATTCTTTTTGCAATGTTTGCAGCACTCTTTTCACCAAAGTTTTTTGCAGACAGAACAAATTCATGGGCACACCTTCTGTCATATGGTATGTCAAAATCTTCTTTTAGCAAGCTGAACAGATAATTGGCATTCAGAACCGCTATTTGTGATATTTTTTGAATGTTTGTGCCACAAGATTTTATGTATGATAGTGCACGAACAACAATTCCAAAATTTCCATAAAACGAATGCATCTTACCTACACTCTTTTCCTTATTGTTTTCAAAAGAAAACTGTTCGTTGTCTTTTTTAATTCTAGGCACTGGCAAATAATCCTCAAGAAACGAACGCACCCCCAAAGCTCCCCCGCCGGGTCCCCCACCACCATGCGGTGTTGAAAATGTCTTATGCAAATTAAGATGGATCATGTCAAATCCTTGCTCAGCTGGCTTGCTAATTCCTAAAATTGCATTCATGTTTGCACCATCACAGTACATCAATGCACCGTTTTCCTTTGCAACCTTTTGAATCTCTGACAAGCTCTCTTCATACAATCCCAGTGTGTTTGGATTTGTAATCATTACAACGGCAACATCTCTTCCTATCTTTTTTTTAAATTCATTGATATCCATGTTTCCACGATCATCTGTTGGAATTGTTATTGTTTGAAATTTGCACATCGCTGCAGTTGCAGGATTTGTCCCATGAGCAGAATCCGGAATAATAATCTTAGTTCTGTTTTCGTTTCTTTCTGCAAAATATTTCTTGGCAATCATCACTCCAAGTAATTCACATTGTGATCCCGCAGCTGGTTGCAAAGAAACTGCATCCATGCCAGTGATCTCTTTTAGACACTCTTCTAGTTCCCAAATCACTTGTAGTGCTCCTTGAGCATGGCTAGTGGGCATGTGGGGATGCAGGCCTGAGAATCCCGGCAACCTGGCAATATCCTCGTTGACTCTGGGATTGTATTTCATAGTACATGAGCCTAGAGGATAGAAATTTGTGTCAATTCCGTAATTTTTCTTTGATAGTTCGGTGTAGTGTCTTATGATTTGAATCTCATTTACATCAGATAGTGGAAGAGAGTCTCTTCTTAGTTCTTCGGGCAGATCTACGTCCATCTCATCGCATGGGATGTGTTTGGAGTTTGATTGATAATAGTCAAAAATCAGTATCATTTGCTCACCGCCGAAACATACGAGTCAATGTCTTGAAGCGAGTTTTTTTCTGTGCAACAAATCAATAGTTTGTTGCCTCCAACATCTATGCCTCCAAAAATATTCTCTTCTAACAGGTCGTCAATAATTTTTTGAGTTGATTTTGGCGCTTTAACTAAAAACTCGTTATAAAATGGATCTGAGTTAAGAGATTCAAAGCCGTTTTTTCTTAACTTCTCATTTAGGATATGTGCTCTGTTGTATGATGCTTTTGCTACATTTTGAAGCCCTAATTTTCCAACTGATGCTAAATAAATTGTTGCAGTCAAAGCCAAAAGCGTTTGATTGGTTGTAATGTTGCTTGTGGCACGCTCTCTTCTGATAAATTGCTCTCTTGCCTGCAATGTTAATACAAATCCTTCATTGCCTTGGTTGTCTGTTGTCATTCCCACAATTCTTCCAGGCAGTTTTTTTGTCAAAAATTGTTTTACTGCAATGAATCCCAGATATGGCCCTCCAAAACTTTTTGGAATGCCAAACGACTGTCCCTCCCCCGCCACAATATCTGCACCAAACTCTCCGGGTGTTTTAAGAATTGCCAAGGATGTAGGATCAGATATGCAATTAATGAAAAGTGAGCCGTTTTGATGCGCTTTTTCAATCAGACTTTGTGGATTTTTTATATTGCCAAAAAAGTCTGGTGTCTGTGAAATCACACATGCAGTGTTTTCATCAACTGTATTTGTAATTTCAAGCTCTGTCCCATCACAGTATGTCTGAAGAACTTTGAGATATGATGGATTGAGTCCATCGTCGGCATAAACTCCTTTTCTTTTTGTATGTGCACTTGACAGCAGCGCAGCCTCTGCCAAGGCTGAGGCTCCATCATAAAGGGATGCATTTGAGACATCCATGCCTGTAAGCAGGCACACAAATGACTGAAATTCGTATAAAATTTGCAAAATTCCTTGGCTGGCCTCTGGTTGGTAGGGCGTGTATGAAGTAAGAAGTTCCCCCCTTGAAACAAGATGGTTGATAACAGCTGGAACAAAGTGATCATAAGAGCCTCCTCCTGCAAAGTATCTTAGTTGGGAATTTTTTTCTGATAGCGATGTCATGTAAGAAACCAGTTCCATTTCACTTAACGGATCATCTAGCTTTAATTCCGAAAGTCTTGGCTTAAACTCAGAGATTAGCTCATCTAATGTTGGGCAACCAACAACTGAAAGCATTTTAGAAATGTGCTCATCTGTGTGCGGGATAAAATCCATTGATTATTCCTTGTTTTGGCCTACTATTTCATCATATTGTTCCTTGGAAAGTAAAGAGTCTATTTGTTCAGGACTGTCTGGTTTCATTTTTACAATCCAGCCTTCTTCGTATGGCGACTGGTTGATTAATTCTGGATGCTCTGATAGTTTATCATTAGTTTCAATCACTTCCCCGTCCACGGGGCAATAAATGTCAGAAGATGCTTTGACCGAGTCCATTATTGCCATTACGTCATTTTGTTTGAATGCGGTGGGGACTTGAGGCAACTCAATGGAAACAATATCTCCTAATTGCTCTTGAGCAAACTCTGTAATTCCAACAATTATGACTTGATCGCTTTTTTCAACCCATTCATGTTCTTTAGTAAATTTTCTTTCTGCCACGGGAACCTCTGAAATAATCTCTTTAAAAAAAGTTGTTTTATCTTTTGTAAAACCTGGTGGATGTTAATTTGCTCTCATAGAATTTATCGCCAATGCCGATCCTGATTTCTCCATCTAATGGGAATTCTACAGGTACAAAACAATATCCGATTGGTTTGCCAAGTGTAGGGGAAAAACCACCTGATGTGACAACCCCAATCCCGTTTTCCTCGTTGTAAACCTTGTTATTTTTTCTTGCAACTCGTTTTGTTTCAGTAATTTCAAAACCCCTCATTTTCCTTTCTACTTTCTTCTGCTCTAGGGCCGCCTTTCCGATAAACTCTGTTTCAAATTTGACTGCCCATTTTAGAGGCGCCTCAAGAGGTGTGACTGTATCATCAATGTCATTGCCATAAAGCATCATTCCTGCCTCCAGTCTTAGCGAGTCGCGAGCCCCCAAACCGATGGGCTTTATTCCATATTTTGAGCCTATTTCAAGTAATTTTCCCCAAACTTGTACTTGTTTTGAATCAAAAAACAACTCAAATCCATCCTCACCTGTGTACCCAGTTCTTGAAATAGCGCAATTAACACCATCAAGTTTTGCTTCAAGTAAATGAAATGACTTTAGATTTTCTATATTTTCAATTCCTGCATCTTTTAGGATGTTCTCAGCTTTGGGACCCTGAAGTGCAAGCAGCGCATAATCATCAGTAACATTTTGAACTTTACATGATTTTGCATTATCTGTAATCCACTGAAAATCTTTTTGGATGTTTGATGAGTTTACAACGATTATGAATTCATTTGAATTTATTTTGCTAACTATGACATCATCTACAATCCCCCCGTCCTCGTTGCACATTGGGGAGTAAACACAGCAATTATCGCTAATCTTTGAAATATCGTTTGTAATCAAATTTTGAATCTGTGATTCTGCATCTCCGGTGATCTTAACTCTGCCCATATGAGACACATCAAACAGCCCAACATTTTCCCTGACACATTTGTGTTCATCAATTATTCCAGAATACTGCAATGGCATCTCCCATCCGTGAAAGTCAACCATTTTAGCTTTTGATTCTAAATGATTCTTAAAAAACGGTGATCGCATGTAAAGTAAAATGTTTTTATTCGTTATATGTTCATTGAACCGATGAGCTTAATTCGACCAGATTGGCTGAAGATGAAAATTCCTTCAGGTGAAAGCTATGTCAAAGTAAGAAGGACTTTGCAAAAATATAACTTGCATACTGTTTGTGAGGAGGCCTCCTGCCCTAACGTCTCTGAGTGCTGGGGCGTTGGAACCGCAACGCTGATGATCATGGGCGATACTTGCTCACGTGGATGTAAGTTTTGTAATGTTGATACTGGAAAGCCCTTGGAGTTAGACCAAAATGAGCCTAAAAATGTGGCCAAGGCAGTTAAAGACTGGAATCTTCGCTATGTGGTAATCACGTCTGTCTGCAGGGATGATCTTCCTGATGAAGGTTCTGAGCATTTTGCAAAAACCATCCAGCACATCAAATCTGGATGTCCAAATACAATAGTAGAGTCATTGATTCCTGATTTTAGTGGAAACGACAAGTTTCTCAAAGAAATAGTCAAAGCAAAACCAGATGTAATAGGGCACAATGTTGAGACTGTCAAACGACTTGGTCCATCTGTTAGAGATCCTCGTGCAAACTACAAACAGTCGTTGAAGGTTTTAAAAGATGTAAAAGAATTTGATTCCAGTATTTTTACAAAATCTTCTTTGATGCTGGGATTAGGCGAGTCCGAAGAGGAGATAATTCAAGCAGCACAAGAACTTAGAGATGTCAATGTTGATATGATCACTCTTGGCCAGTACTTGCAGCCATCCCAACTGCATCTTCCAGTAAAAGAGTTTGTGACACCAGAAAAATTTTATCAATTAAAGACTGATTTGAAAAGATTGGGATTCCTGCATGTGGAGTCTGGTCCATTTGTTAGAAGCTCATTTCGGGCATCAGATGTGATTGAACTAATTACTAGATAGGATCCTAAATTATTTTTCTAGGTTCATGCAGGTGTGTAATCTTTTGCCTGTCCGGCAACTGCTCTTGCTTGGGAATCTGCTTTTTGCAAAATCTGCTCTTTTGTTTCGTCAGTCATAAAGCCTGATTCGACTGATACAGAACGTGCAGATTGTGCTGCCTTGCTGAGTATTTGTGGAATGTTCTCTGGTGTGACATATGCTGCTTCAATAGACAGTGAAACTGCTTCTTGATGTGCCTGTGCAAACTCGTTTCTGATCTTCTCGATATCAATTATCATCTCTTCCTGAGCATACTTGAGCCCACCTTCTAATGCCGTGTAAAGTGTAATTCCTGCTTCTACAGGTTTGATGTCTAATTTACCTAGAATTACTGCTAATTTTTCATCGATGGCTTCTCCTTTTAGTACTGGCGTGCTATCCTTTGCAATCCAAATTGTTCCCTGATCAATTTTAGTTGGAATTCCTGCTTCTTTGAATTCAGTAAGCATTGGCCCTGGCGCAATTCCTGTGTTTTTTGCAGGTACTACAATGTCCACACTTGCAATGTCTCCTCCTCTTGCAGCCATCATGATCTTATTTTTGGCCAGAAGAACATTTAGCTTGAATGGTGACATGTTCGTAAACATGAACATGCATTGTCCTTTGAGCTCTCCAACCATGTTCTTGATTCCTGGCACGTCAGTTCCCTCCAGTGCCTTTTGGGCAATTTTGTCTTTGATACTTACAAATTCGACATCATCCTTGAGAGTTTTTCTTAACGGCAATATCTGTGTGGAACGTACTTTGCTCATTTTGATTATTGCTAGAACTTTGTATTTTTTTGGCAGTTCTTGTAATTGTTGATACATCTGAGCTTTTCTTTTAGGATAGGATGTTCTGTTTTCATGCATATTTCTTCTTAACCTCTTGTACTTGTTTTACTGGTTTACCCATTGTTGTTTTCATCATGATTCTTTTGATGTTTCTCTCCCCATTTGGCAATTTCTTTTCAACTGCGCTAAGGACAGTGTGTGCGTTTGTTGCCAAATCTGCGTCTTCCATAGACTCGTCTCCAATTTTACATGCCATGGACAAAGATGCTCTTGTTCTAACTTTGATTGATGATCTAAATCTTTGTAAAAATGATTCGATAGGCGCATTAAATGGTACTGGTGTTGGCATTTTTCCTCTAGGACCTAAAAGCTGACCCAAAGTTTTTCCGACAACTGGCATGACTTGTGTGTCTGCCAAAAAGAAATCATATTTGTTAATAAATTTTCGAGATTCTCTTTTGTTGGCTGCAAATTTGTCTAACTCACTAGTTCCAATAACCGAGTCCGCATTTGCCTGTTTTGCTTTCTGACCCATATCCCCCGTGGCCATAACACAGACAGTCGCCGGAGAACTTGTTTTTGGAAGCTGAACCACGTCGTTGAGTGCAAATCCCTTCTTAACATCAATATCTTTGAAGTTTATGATCAACTCTATTGATTGTTTGAATTTTCTCTGTTTGGCTGTAGTCTTGACTTTTTTAATCATTTCAGCAAGTTCTGTCTCTGTAATCATTACGAACATTTTCGAAAAAGCCTACTTAAAATCGTTTAGAGATTCGGTTTCTGATAATGATGTATTTTAAAAAAATCATACTTTTTTTACAAAATAGTTGTAATTTCAAATGAAATTCCTCCCAAAACCTACATATATTAAATCACAATCTAAATTCCCTAATACGATGCACAGATTCGACGATCTTGACATGAAACTGCTTTATGAGTTGACCAAAGATGGATCTATCTCTGTTCCTACCTTATCAAAGAAACTTGGGATTAATGCATCTGTGCTGTACAGCAGAATCAAGAGATTGATGAAGAAAAAGCTGATCAAAAAGTTTACCGTCGAAATTGATGACTCTTTGTTGGGCATTGGTGTGAAGGCATCTGTTGGAATCAACCGAGATCCTAAATTCAAGGATTCGATTCATAAAAAATTCATGGAAACGCCGGAAGTTGCCTCAATTTCAGAAATCACTGGCAGGTTCGATATCATGATTCAGGTTTACGCTAAGAATCTTGAAACTCTTCATTCTGTGGTGATTGAGAAGATTGGAAAAATCGAAGGGATTCAAAATACTGAAACCTTTGTAGAGTTACAAAAAACCGATAAAGATCCTGTTTACCTAATTCAATAATTATTGGAATTTTTCATCCCATTTGCCATCATTGATTTCGGCAGTAATTTCTTTTGGAGTTTTTCCTTCAACTTTTACTCCTAATGCCACACATGTGCCGATGATAGTTTTTGCAACTGATTTTAATGAAGAGGCATAAGATTTCTCAAGTTTTGTATTTGCCACTTTGACAATAGAATCCATTGTAACATCTCCTGCCCAATCAGTACCTGACGTGCCTGAACCTTTTTGGATTCCTGCTTCCTTCATAATTAGTGCCGCGGCAGATGGAATGCCAATTTCAATTTCATACTTTTTTGTATCGCTATCAACAACTACGGTTACAGGAACCTTCATTCCTTCAAAATCCTTTGTTTTGTCATTAATTGCATTAATAACTTCCATAATGTTTACCCCTAGAGGTCCCAATGCAGGTCCTAATGGCGGCCCTGCAGATGCTCCTCCTCCGGTCACAAGCGATGATATTTTTTGTTCTCCCATGTTTTATTCACTTTATATGAAAAATTTAATCCTTCCTAAGCCCCACTTGATAGTTTTAGGTAGTTTGCGTCTACTGTTACCGGTAATTGGTATGATGCATCTAACAAAACCACCGTTGCTTCCTCTTTTTCAACGTCTATTCTTGTAATTGTTGCCTTCATTCCCTTGAATGGGCCTCCTGTGATTTCCACTACGTTGTCTACTGCTAATTGTGAAACCGTTGATTTCTTAATTAGATATCCTTCAATATCTTTGAATTCTAATTCTCCTCTTAATTGACCCCGAATGTGTCTTATCCCTTCCACTGCCATGTATGCATCACTTGGATTGATTGCCTCAATTACGACATAGCCTTTTAGATTATCAACTAACAAAACTGATTGAATGTTAATTTTGTTTGTACTTGCTTTTGCTTCTAATAACCTCATTACCACTTTTTCTTGTCCTCCAGTGGTTCTAATTGCAAACAAGTGTGATTTTACTTCTTCAGACATTTTACCTACCAAATGTTATTACCGAAAAGACAAATTGAATTGTAAATCCGATTGCGCCAACTCCTGCTATTCCCAGTAATACCAATCTAAGGTGCTGTTGATACTCATCTTTGTCTGGTTTTTTGGCCATTTTCATAGTATTGGCCATATTTTTCAAAGTCTGTCTAGGGTTCATTGCTGGAAATTAATAAGGTGTCCTTATATCTCTTATCTCATGGAACTACTGGTTGCGTATCACGATGACCCAGCTGGTCATAATATGGCAAAATTTCTTTCAAAAGAAATGACTCTAGAAGGTGATATTTTTCGTGGTAAATATTATGATCTGGTGATAATTCCCACTCCGGCAATTTCTGCTGATTGGTTAGAAGAAAAATATGATTATGATGGGTTTGTATTTCTTTCAAAACATGCCGCCGAATCCGGAGTATTGGCCTTGACTTGTCATAGTACTGGAAACTTTTCTGAAGCAAAATTTGGTGGAAATGACAGACAAATTGCAATTCCTCATCCGTCTCTTCAAAAAGCATATCTACAAACTTTAAAGAAAAACCAACCTAAATTCTCAGAATTTCAAATTACTATTGAAGCTACACATCATGGACCTACTGCTTTAACCAAGCCCTCAATTTTCATTGAAATAGGCACCACCGAAAAACAATGGAATGATGTATCTTTATGCAACTCAGTTGCGTCTTTAGTTCATCAAGTAATGGCGCAACCAATTGAGGAAGACCCCGTAGCCATTTGTTTTGGCGGAACTCATTATCCTTCAAAATTTACTAATGAATTACTTGATGGAAAATTTGCCCTTGGAACTGTAATACCAAAGCATGCATTAGATGATCTAGATGAAAAATTATTTTCTCAGATTATCAAACAGAATAGTATGGCAAAAGCTGCTCTTTTAGATTGGGGCGGATTAGGATCCAATAAGCAAAAAGTACTTAACTATCTTGAATCCACAGAATTAGAGGTCATCAAACTTTGAATCTTGAACAAAAAGTTTACAAAAAATTACTAGATGTGCCAAAAGGTCAAATCACCACTTATGGTGAATTGGCAAAAGCTGTGGGATTAAAAAATGGTCAGCGAGTTGTTGGAAAAATTATGAACAAGAACCCTTACCCTGTGATTGTTCCATGTCATAGAGTTGTAATGTCTACTGGAAAAATTGGCGGTTATGCCTATGGAGAACATATCAAAACAAAATTGCTAAACGACGAGGGCATTCAAATTAAAAATGGTAAAATTTTAGATCAGGAAAAACGAATATACCGATTCTAGCTATAGCTAACTTCTTTTTGCTTTAATTTCTTCCATCAATGTTCTAAGATGTGCTTTGTTTCTAACAGTATTTCCGCCAACTTTTTTGTATAATGCCCAAAATTCTGGATTTGTTAAATCTTTTCTGTCTTTTGCAATCTTTAGCAATCGTCTTAATGAGCGAACCTTAGCAACGTATACTTGTTTTTTACCTACCCGCGCCCCTTTTCTGCCTTGTTTTGAGCCTTGAGTTGTACCTCTTTTGTTCTTTTGAGCTTTCTTTCTTTGTGCCCTGCCTCTGGACGTACCTACAAATGACTTGATTTTGATTGTATTTGCCGTAATTAGACTTCTGATATTTTCTCTTGTGATTGCATCTGCAACATCATCTAGATGATCAGCGTCAAATTTTATTCTATGGACACCAACCCCGGTAACCCTGGATGCTAGTCTTTTCTTAGCTTTAAGGTTTACTACCACTTGCGCTCACCCTTGCGTTAAAAATTTTGAATTTACTTTCTACTGCTTTGGCAACAATTTCTTTTCTTTTTTTAGTGCCAACACCGTGTGCAAATCTAATGCCGTCTTTTTTTGGATCTAATTTTTCTAAATCTGTTAAATTGTAAACTAAATTGTCTGTAAATCCTGAAGGATGCAACCCTCTTGCTTCTTTTGGTCCTCCATATCCAACTTTAACTAATCCTGGACGGCCTCTGCTCTTTTGTTTTCTCTGATGATGATCAATACCCTTTGGCTTTCTCCAATTAGTTTGCAGTCTAACATAACGCCAACTCTCTGGTCTGACAAATTCAGGATTGTGTTCTTTTACTTCCTGCCTCTTTGCAAGTTTATCTTTATTGATTGACATCATAGTGGCTCTTGAATTTTGAAATAAATACGTTCCTAGACTAGAAAAAATTTCAGATAGGAAAGAGATAATAAGGAAATTCAAGGCGGATCGAAATATCTCATGACCGAGCCTGAGATTGTTAAAATAAATTTTGGAGGTCTGACCCTCTGACCCAAGTTGTAGGTACAGCTGTAACTGACAAATTTTCATCACAATTGACAACATTTGGAATCAATCCTTCAAAAGTTCACAGAAACCTCAGTGTGGATGAAATGGTATCCATATCCGTTGATAGAAACGAGGGCGTTGTAAATTCGACAGGATCCCTTTCTGTAAATACTGGAAAATATACTGGCAGATCCCCTGATGACCGCTTTATTGTGTATGATGACAAAACCCATGATGCTGTTGATTGGGGAAAAATCAACCATCAATTCCCAAGTGGTAAATTTGAAAAGTTGCTTGAAAAAATGAAAAACTTTGTTGATGACAAAGAACTCTTTGTCTTTGACGGTTTTGTGGGAGCTGATCCGGAAACTCGTTTGCCAATCAGAGTGATCAATGATCATGTTTGGCAAAATATGTTTTCTGGTAACTTGTTTATTCGACCCGCTAATGAAGAACTAGAAAACCATGAACCTGAATTTACTATTTTATGCGTTAATGACTTTAAGGCAGTGCCAGAAATTGATGGAACCAGAACTGATGTCTTTATTCTAATTGATTTAACGAGAAAGATTGTTTTGATTGGAGGAACCGAATATGCAGGTGAAATGAAAAAATCAATGTTTAGCGTAATGAATTTTCTGTTACCAGATCGTGGAATTTTTCCAATGCACTGTTCTGCTAATATTGGTGAAAAAGGTGACACTGCATTATTTTTTGGACTGTCTGGTACTGGTAAGACTACTCTTTCAGCGGATCCTAACAGAAGACTGATTGGTGATGACGAACATGGTTGGTCTGATAATGGAACATTTAATTTTGAAGGCGGCTGCTATGCAAAATGCATCAATCTTAGTCAAGAAGCAGAACCTGAAATATGGAATGCAATTAAATCCGGCGCACTTTTAGAAAATGTTGTCCTAAAGGATAACATTCCAGACTATGACGATAACAGCTTGACAGAAAACACTCGTGTTGGATACCCGTTAGGTTACATTCCCGGTGCAGTGATTCCAAGTGTTGGTGGAAATCCTAGAGTTATTGTATTTTTGACTGCAGATGCGTTGGGTGTTTTACCTCCAGTCTCTAGACTCACAAAAGAGGGTGCAATGTATCACTTTATGTCCGGCTATACCAGTAAATTGGCAGGAACTGAAAGGGGAATTAAAGAACCCAAATCCGTATTTTCGCAGTGTTTTGGAGCACCATTCATGCCCAGACCTGCTTCAGTTTATGCAAAACTGTTAGGAGAAAAAATCAACCAGCACAACACTGTAGTCTATCTCATCAACACCGGGTGGTCCGGTGGCCCATATGGAGTTGGAAAAAGAATCAAGATCAAGTACAGCCGGGCTATGGTGACTGCGGCGCTTTCAGGAGCACTTGATATTGTAAAGTATAGCCACAATGATTTGTTTAATTTGGATATCCCTGCAGAAGTTGGCGGGGTTCCTTCTGATATTTTGGATCCAAAAAATACTTGGATTGACAAGGATTCGTATGATCTTTCTGCAAAAAAATTAGCCCAGATGTTTGTTGAAAATTTTGCAAAGTTTGAAAATATTTCACCTGAAATAATTAACGCTGGCCCTAAATCTGCACAATAATCTACTTTCTTTTGATAAATCCGACCATGCTTACTATTATTATGATTCCTGCAATTATTCCAATCTGTTTTTCTGGAACATCTAATATTTCTAATCTTTGAGAATTTTCTGGAAGAGAGTTAATTTCAATCGTATTAAACGCATTTGATACACTTCCATTAGTCCTAATTTTAGCATTTATCCAGTATTCGGCGTTTTCGTAAATTTTTGTTGCCGCTATTTTACTTGGCGTTGCAGTCGTTATGTCTGTCTTTCCATCCCTGCTATTTGTTACTGAAATTTTTGCAAAATCCCACCCTTCTGGATGATAAATTTCAAAGACAAGTTTTTGACTATTCTGGATTACAGAAATTGAACCTGGTGTATAATGTAGTAAGAATGGAATTATATATGACGTATCGCCATGATTTACAATTATTTTTCCTTCATGCTCCCCGAAATTCTCTTCAAGCATGTTCATTTTGACCTGTAAGGTATTTTTTTCAATAGCATGTGCAAATTTTATGAATTTTGGCCCTTCGAATTTCACATCAATATCGTCCAATGCACCGCCAATCAATTTTAACGCAAATTGTTTTTCAGCGGCTCGATCATTTGATGACAAGTTCACCACAAAATTTGGTGGTGTAATGATCAGTTTTGCGCCATACGCATTGCCAATGTCTAATCTTCCTGCACCTGATTCATGAACTGAAAATTCCTGACCATAGGCGTCAGAAACAGGCTCAGATGTCGTGAGTAGCAGTGATTTAATTTCATGATGATGCAGTTCAGGATTTTTTTGAAGTAATAATGCCGCTGCACCTGAAACGTGTGGTGCAGCATAACTGGTTCCGCTAGTAAAGTCATATCCTGCATTGTTTTGTGTAGAATTGATATATGCGCCAGGTGCTACAATTTCTGGTTTTAGATAAAATGGTGATACTGGTCCCCTAGAACTAAAATGTGCTACAAAGTCTGGATTGTAAAACAAATGCAGGCTTGCTTCATTACCGTTTTTCATTGAATCTGTGATTTGAAGCCCCTCTTTTCTGTCTATGGATACAACTGGAATCTGCGGTTTGTATCCCGGTTCTATAAACTCGTGAATTAGCTCACCTAAGAAAATACCTGGTTCATTGTTGTAAACAATCAAGGCTTTAGCTCCTGCAGTTGCTGCATTTTTTTCTTTGATTGAAAAATACAATAATTCCCCTTCAACGTCACTTCCCCTTTCAACAATTAGTATTGCGTCTTTAACATCAAGTTCTTTCAGGTTCTCAATTTTTCCATAACCTCCAAAAATTATTTTGCCTGTGATTGGCTCTTCTAGTTTTGTAGAGCCCACCATTGGAATTATGGTATATGGCTTTTCATCTACCTCTAATGTTGCAACCAAACTAGAAGTCAGGTTGTTGTACGTTGCGCCAACTGTAACTGAGCCAAAATTTCTACCTGGGCTGCCAATTGTCTTAAAATTTGGCCCGTCGTTACCTGCGGCAGTTACTACAAAAATTTCTTTTTCTAATGCGTGATTTATTGCCCGCTCAATCTTGGTGTTTGTTTTGTTGACCCCTAAACTAATGTTGATAATGTCTGCTCCGTCTTCTACAGCTTTTTCAACAGCTCTGGTGATTAATTCTGATGATACCCCCTCCCCGTCTTCTGAAACTTTGTAAGCAAGAATTTTTGCCTTGGGTGCTATTCCAACTGCTTGTCCATCAGCTGCAATTACACCTGCGACTTGGGTACCGTGACCATTTGTGTCCATAGGAGGCTGACCCTCCTGTATGAAATTGTATCCGCCCACCACTTTTCCATCAGGACCCCATCCAAAAAGATCTGGGTGATTAAAGTCCACCCCCGTATCAATTACTGCTATCTTAATTCCGGTTCCGTCAATTCCATCCATCCTTGGAATATCGGTTCCAACGTATGGAACGCTTCTCTCAAGATATGTCTGAATTTCGTTTTCAGGTTGTAAGGGTTGAGATAAAACAAATCCTGCCAAAAATACCGCTATCAAAGAAAAAATTACTAAGAATTTCACAAATTTTCTAACTATTTTAACAAGTAAAAATGAATTGCTTGCTAAAGCAATAAATTGAATAAATTTTCCAAAGAATTCATGGGAAAATACACACTTCCTGAAATGCCATATGCTTATGATGCATTAGAACCTCACATTGACGCAAGAACAATGGAGATTCATCATACAAAACATCATCAAACATACACTGACAAACTAAATGCAGCTCTTGAAACATGTCCTGCTGAGATTCAAGAAAAAGATATCATTGACATTTTGTCTGATATTAACTCAGTACCAGAAGACAAAAGAGGTGCAATTAATTTCAACGGTGGTGGTTATGATAACCATAGGCTATTTTGGAATAACATGAAAGCAAATGGAGGCGGAGAACCTGGAGGATCAATTGCTGATGCAATTAACGATTCTTTTGGAAGCTTCTCTGACTTTAAAGAGAAATTTTCATCCACTACAGCAGTAATTCAAGGCAGTGGTTGGGGATGGTTAGTATACAATCCTTCTTCAGGAAAGGTTGAGTACAAATCAATGCCAAACCAAACTAGTCCAAGAACAGAAGGATTGGTGCCGTTATTAGGCTGTGATGTATGGGAGCATGCATACTATCTCAACTATCAAAACAAGAGACCTGTCTATATCGAAGCATGGTGGAATGTAGTTAATTGGGATGAAGTAGAAGATAGATTCTCAAAAGCAAAATAAAGTTTTAATCTTTATTTTTTTTTATTTATTTTTCATTATCCATATTTTATGAATGAATTTATAACCATCCGTGAAAGGCTTGTTGTAAATGAGCGAAGAACAGGCACAGCAATTAATGCAGCAAATGCAAATGCTTGAAACATATTTTTCTGATCTATCCCAAAGAGAGGGAACTTTTCTCAATGTTTTAAGAGAGGCAACTGCTGCAATTGAATCAATCAAATCTCTTAATCAGGAATCTGACTCTGATACTCTTGTTCCAATTGGAATGGGAACATATGTTCCTACAAAAATTTCATCTGCTAACAAAATTATTTTGAATATCGGTGCGGGAGTTGCTGTGGAAAAAGACTTTCCTTCAACCATCAACTATCTTGAAGCACGAATTAAAGAAATTGAAGTTGCTCTACAAGATACTGCTGCAAAAAAACAAGATGCTGCAGCACGATTAGAGCAAGGAAAAGGACAAATTAATCAATTAATGCAAGCTGAATCACAACCAAAATCGGGATAAACATGTTTGATAATCTTCGTAATGCATTTTCTAATGCAGCGAAAAGTCTTGGTGAGAAAGAGCTTAATGAAAAAGATATTGAGGATATTCTTTTTGAATTAGAGCTTTCTCTTTTAGAATCTGATGTCGCAGGGGAAGTTATTGATGCAATCAAATCTGATTTAAAAACAAAATTACTTGGTTCAAAAATCAACAAACATGAGATTGAAAAATTTGTTAAAGATAGTTTGATTTCAAATGTTTCTGCCCTGTTTGATGATGCAGGAAAAATTAACCTTTTTGACAAAATTAATGAAAAAAAGAAACGAGAACAGCCGTTTTTGATTTTATTTGTTGGAATTAACGGAACTGGAAAAACTACTTCTTTAGCCAAAGTTGCATATATGTTACAGCAGGCAAAATATTCTGTTGTTGTCGCAGCATCTGATACTTTTAGAGCTGGTGCCATAGAACAATTACGTGAACATACTAAACGTCTAAACCTGAAACTTGTTGCACAGAATTATAATTCAGATCCTGCTGCTGTTGCTAGGGATGCAGTATTGTATGCAAAATCTCACAAAACAGATTGTGTGTTGATTGATACTGCAGGTAGAATGCAGACAAGCAAAAATTTGATGGAGCAAATTGAAAAAATTACCAAAGTTGTTAATCCTGACATGAAAATTTTTGTAGGTGATTCATTAGCCGGAAATGATACTGTTAATCAGGCACGTGAATTCTTTGAACATGTTAAATTTGATGCTTCTATTTTGACTAAAAGTGATGCAGATGCACGAGGGGGAGCTGCCTTATCAATTGTTAAAGTCACTTCTACTCCTGTAATTTATGTTGGAGTTGGACAAGAATACTCTGATCTAAAACCTTTTGATAAGACAACTTTTCTGGAAACTGTTTTTGGTTCTTTAGATGATGTCGATGTAAAGAAAGCAGATGAACCAGAACCGACACCAGAACCGACACCAGAACCGACACCAGAACCGACACCAGAACCGACACCAGAACCGACACCAGAACCGACACCAGAACCGACACCAGAACCGACACCAGAACCGACACCAGAACCGACACCAGAACCGACACCAGAACCGACACCAGAACCGACACCAGAACCGACACCAGAACCGACACCAGAACAAGATTCTTCTTCTGATGATCCGTTTGAGGGAATTAATGATGATGATATTACAACTTATTCAGAAGTATATGATATTCCTCCACCTGAAAATGATGATGAAGCAATCAAACTGGGAAACAAAATTCGTGAATGGATAAAAAATGGTCGACTTGGTGGGTCTAAAGATGAAGAAGAAAACCCTAAAAAGCAACGAGGTAGGTTTGGATTCCTTAAGAAATGAAACTTAAAACAAAAGATTTACTCACTTTAGCGGAATTAACCCCAAAGGAATTTGCAAACTTGATAGATTATTCTATTAAACTAAAAAAGGAATTTCGAAAAAGTGGAAACAAGCCTATTTTAAAAAATAAAACATTAACCATGATTTTTCAAAAACCCTCTACTCGAACACGCGTTAGTTTTGAAATTGGAATGTATCAACTAGGAGGCTATGCAGTTAGTTTGTCTTCTAATGATATGCAACTGTCACGTGGTGAATCTGTAGAGGATACGGCAAAAACCCTTTCGCGATATACTGATTGTATTATGGCACGTGTTTATGAACATGAATTGCTAGAAAAACTCTCTAAACATGCAAGCGTACCTGTGATTAACGGATTATCTGATACCTTTCATCCTTGCCAAATTTTGGCAGACTTTATGACAATTAAAGAAAAGAAAGGCAAGCTCAAAGGATTAAAGATTGCGTGGATAGGCGATGGAAATAACGTATGTAATTCCATGATTTATGGTGCTGCACTATCTGGAATTAAAATGTCGATTGCCACCCCAAAGGGATTTGAACCTGATAAAATGACGGTTAAAGAATCAAAGAAATCAACTGATGTTGAATTGACTACTGATCCGTTTATTGCAACTAAAAATGCTGATGTAGTTGTTACTGACACTCATTCTTCAATTCATAACAACGATAAACAAAGAATCAAAAAATTCATTCCAAAATACCAAGTCAATTCCAAATTAATGAATAGTGCAAAGAGCAGTGCGATCTTTATGCACTGTCTCCCTGCCAAGAGAAAACAAGAAGTAACATCATCTGTAATCGATGGTTCTAAATCAGTTGTTTGGGATGAAGCAGAAAATCGTCTCCATACTCAAAAAGCATTACTTGCTGCTCTGATTCGCGCTTAACGTATATAAGAGCAGATTCAAACTCGGTTTCTATAGATGGCTTATTCGAAAATATTGAGAAGGCTCAGAGAGGAAAAGACCAATTATAAAAAACGTGGAACCATGTTGATGGGAAAACGAGATTTTATCACTGTAAATATTTCTAATGAAAATACTCTAGTCCAAATTCTCAAACCTGGCATGTCTGGAGACAAAGTTGTAGCCTCTGCCCATTCTAGATATCTTCTCGAAAAAGGATGGAAAGGTTCTAGAAAGAGCATTCCTGCAGCATATCTTACAGGATACTTGGCAGGTAAGAAAGCACTTGGTCAAGGCGCAAAGGATGCTATTCTTTATACCGGTACTAAAAAATATACACAAAGAATGGCTGCCGCACTAAAAGGAGTCATCGATGCTGGTGTTCAAGTACCAGCTAGTGAAGAAACATTTCCATCTGATGATAGAATTAATGGAGAATACCTTACTGTTAAAAATGAAATTTCACAAATAAAATCTGGTATTGATAGCGAGGCTAAGTAGAAATGAGTCAGACAACACAGTCTAGTCCACGAGGACGAGCAACTCCGACATATGGACGAGGTCCACCAGGACAATCTAAAGGAGGAAATGATCGTCCTAGAAGACCAAAACGAGAACCAGAACCGGAAGTCTGGATCCCAAAAACTATCTTGGGACAGAAAGTTTCATCAGGCGAAATTTCTTCTCTCGAGGAGATTATCGAGTCAGGATTAAGGATTCAGGAGGCAGGGATTATTAAAAAACTACTTCCAGATTTAAAAAGCGAAGTTGTTGATGTGGGGATTATTCAAAAAATGACTTCCAATGGCCAATCTACTAGGTTTAAAGCAATAGTTGCAGCTGGGAATGAAAACGGTTACTTGGGAATTGGTCAAGGAAAATCTAAACAGATGAGAATAGCTATTGAAAAAGCAACAAACCAGGCTTTTCTAAACGTCAACCCAATCAAACTAGGATGTGGTAGTTGGGAATGTAGATGTGATCAAAAACATTCCATTCCATTCAAGGTTAGAGGAAAAGGCGGAAGTGTTACAATTGAAATTATTCCAGCGCCTCGTGGACTTGGTTTAGTTGCTGGTGGTAAAATTAAACGATTATTGGAATTAGCAGGTCTTAAAGATGCATGGACCACTGCAAAAGGTTCTACTCCTACAATGAATTCAACTTCAAAAGCTATCCTGGGTTGTCTTAGACAGACGTTTAGTCAGGGTTGATAAAAGATGGCAAACGCGTTTCTAGTAGTTAGAATCAAAGGTCAAGCCGATGTTCCTTATTGGGCAACCCATACTATGACTTTGTTAAAATTGGATAAAAAATACCGTGCCACAATTTTACCTGCTAAAGAGAATACTTTGGGAATGCTAAAAAAAGTACAACACTATGTGTCTTGGATTGAACTTGATAGTACTCTGGCAAAAGAATTGATTGACAAGAAAGCAAGAAAATCAGGCTATCAAAAAATAACTGCTGATGATTTGAAAGAACTTGGATTTGCAAGTTCTGATGAATTGGCAGCAGCATTAACTGAAGGCAAAGCCACTCTATCTAAATTAAAACCTCTAAAACCTTGGTTTGCTTTAGCACCTCCAAAACATGGATTCAAAAGAAGCACCAAGAAACTATATGGACAAAAAGGTGTCCTTGGACAAAACAAAGAACTTGGTGATATGGTAAGGAGAATGATCTAACATGGCAACAAGATTAAGAAAGACCAGAAGACTTCGAGGAGGAAGACATATGGGATGGGGACAAGTAGGCCAGCATCGCGCAAGCGGGCATAAAGGCGGTCTTGGAATTACCGGTATGATGAAACACCACTATAGTACTCTGCTAAAAGAAGACCCGGATCATTATGGTCATGATAATCCTAAACCACCTTACCCAAATATTACAAAGAAATGGACTAGCGTCCGAGATCTAGATGACTTGTTCACCAAGTTCGGTAAAGAAGAGGGAGGGAAAAAAATCGTAGACCTTGAAAATGCGGGATACGAAAAACTCCTTGGCGGCGGAAAACTAACTAACGCTTATTCCGTCAAAGTACAACAATTTACTGCGTCTGCAGAAGAAAAACTAAAAGCTGTTGGGGGCGAGGTGCTGTCTGATAATGGCTGAAGGTAGCGTAACTACTATTATTCGAAAAATTGTTTTCAGAGTAGAACCATATCTTCCCCAAGTACCAAAACCAAAAAAGAAAATCCCTCTTCAAACACGACTATTGTGGTGTGGGGTTGCATTACTCATCTACATGGTTATGGGTCAGACTCCTTTGTTTGGAGCAACTACACCGGAATTTGATTTTCTGGCATTTGCTAGAGTTATTTTTGCATCGCAGCAAGGTACCCTTGTTGAGCTAGGAATTGGACCGATAGTTACATCTGGACTCTTGATGCAATTATTGAGAGGTTCAGATATTCTCAAATTTGATTTCAAAAAACCTGAGGAAAGAGGAATATTTCAGACAGCAACTAAATTGGTAACGTATGTTGTCATTGTAGCTGAATCTATTGTGTATGGTGTCGCAGTTTATGGTCCGAGTGTTTCTGATCCAAACATTTTGTATATTATGGTGGGTCAGCTGATGGCCGCATCAATAATTATCATGTTCCTAGATGAATTGATTCAGAAAGGTTGGGGTGTAGGTAGTGGAATTAGCTTATTCATTATGGCAGGTGTTGCCCAACAGATTCTCTGGAGCTTGTTTAGCCCGTTACCTGCAGGTGATGGAGGAACAATCGGCATTATACCATATATCGGTCAATCCATGCTGAATGGTGACGTTTCAAACATCCTGTTCCGTTCAAATCAACTCCCGAGCATCTTTGGATTGTGTCTTACTGCAGGAATACTGTTGATACTTGTATTTACACAAGGTATGAAAATTGAGATTCCTATCGTCTCAACAAAATACAGAGGTTTCTCTGCTGTTTATCCCATCAAAATGATGTATGTCTCTAACATTCCTGTAATCTTGGCCTCTGCTCTTACTGCAAACGCAGTTTTCGTCTTCCAAATGTTGTGGGCAAACATGAACCCGCGTAACAATAATTTCTTTATGAATTTTATAGCGCAGTTTGACCCGACAAGTCCTTCTACTCCTATAGGTGGCATGATCTATTACATCACTCCTCCAAGAGGTCTAGACGTTGTAGCTTTAGATCCCATGCGTGCTGTAGGATATGTTTTATTCATGATTGGAATCGTAGTTGTGTTTGGTAAACTATGGGTAGAGCTTGGAGGCTTGTCGCCAAAGAGTGCGGCTCAGAACTTGCTTGATGCCGACGTTCAAATCCCTGGATTTAGAAGATCAAACAAGCCCGTTGAAGCACTACTAAACAAGTACATTCCGTCAGTAACCATTATTGGCTCTATGATTTTGGGTCTGTTGGCTGGCGTATCTGATGTTCTTGGTGTATTTGGCTCTGGAATAGGAGTTTTACTCATGGTAGATATTCTCATAAACTATTATACGCAGCTAGTCCGAGAACAAGTAGAAGTCGTTATGCCGCGTTTGGGTGCTTTGCTTGGTCGAAAATAAGAAAGTTGTGATGGTAGGGATACCAGGTGTTGGGAAAACCACTTTGCTAAAAAAAATAGTTGAAATCATAAAAAACCGTGATAAGAGCGTTAGAGTGATTGGTTTTGGAACTCTGATGTTTGATGTTGCTAAGAAAAATGATCTTAGCAATAGAGATGAACTTAGAAAGCTACCTGTAGTTGAACAACAAAACCTTCAAAAAATCGCTGCAGAACAAATTGCTGAACATACTGAGCAAGTTGTAATTGTTGATACTCATGCATTTATCAATTCTCCAGAGGGATACTATCCCGGTTTACCAGAACATGTTTTAAAAATTATAAAACCTACAAATTTTGTTTCTGTTTCTGCAAAACCTGAAGAAATCTACAACAGAAGAATGAAAGATGACACCCGAAATAGAGATAAAATTACTCTTGCTAACATTAAGAAAGAATTAGACATTCAATCCGGCATGATCTCAGCATGTGCAGTGATTTCTGGCTCTCCAGTTAAACACGTGCTGAATGGTGAGGGAAAGATTGATGAGGCAACAGATAAAATAGTCAACGCTATAGGACTGTAAAACATGGATTTCAACTTTATTTTATTATTCATCGAATCAATTCCCCTTCAATTTGATTTCTTTGGAGGAGAAAGAGGCGCACTTGGAAGCGATGACCCAATAATCAAAGGTTTGATTCTTTCACTGTTTGCCGTATCTGGATTTGGAGTCTTGCTCAATATTTTCAATGCTGCAGTTAGAAAGAAAATGGTTGATCAAACAAAACTAACACGAATTATGAAAGAAACACGTGCATGGCAAAAAGAGAGAATGTCTGCCATGAGATCTAAAGATCAAGCAAAAATTAATGAGCTGGGCAAAAAATCATCCTACATGAACAAAATGTCTATGGAAATGATGCAGATGAATATGAGACCTATGATGATTACTTTTGTACCATTGATTTTGATATTTTATCTTGTGTTGCCACAATTATTTTCTTACACTGTAGCCTTGTCTCCAATCCCATTAAACGTAATTCCCGGGGAATTCTTCCAATTAACATGTACCGCAGAACAAGCAGCCGATGCAGATCATGTTTGTACAGAAGAAAATGCAATATACCTCTGGGCCTGGTATTTCCTATCTTCTATTGCTTTTAGTGGAATTATCATGAAACTAACAAAAACAACAATGGGCACTTGACCAAATCCATTGTTATTTCTGGTCCTCCTGCAGTAGGAAAAACAACTGTTGCTAAAGGATTAGCAGAAGAGTTTCAGTTAAAATATCTTAGTGGAGGCGATGTACTGAAACAAATGGCAAAAGAACAAGGCTTTGATTCTGATGGCGATGATTGGTGGGATACTGAGGATGGAATGAAGTTTCTTAGTCAACGTGAACAAAATTCTGAATTTGACAAAAAATTAGATGAAAGGCTGACTGAATTGTTCAATCAGGGTGGAATGGTTATCACAAGCTACACTTTGCCATGGCTGGTCAAAGACGGCATCAAAATTTGGTTGGAAGGATCCCATACAAGCAGCACTGAAAGAATGCAATCTAGGGATAATATGAGTCCTGAAGAAGCCTATGAGATTACCAAAGAACGGTTTGATAAGAACAAAGCGTTATACAAAAAATTGTACAACTTTGATTTTGGTGATGACAAGTCTGTATTTGATTTGATAGTCAATACTGATAATCTTGCCGCACAACAAGTAATCGATGTTACAAAAGAAACGGTGAGAAAACTACTGTGACTCTCAAACAACTTGAAAATCTCATTGAAATTGATCAGGATGTTACAGATGATACTTTTGGAACATATTATGATAAAAGAACAGTTGAACAACTACTAAGTTATGGAATTATCTTATTGGACAAACCGCCTGGTCCTACCAGCCATGAAACTGTAGCTTGGACAAAACGTATTTTGAAACTTCCAAAGATTGGTCATAGTGGAACACTTGATCCTCAGGTTTCGGGAGTTTTGCCATTGGGTCTTGGAGAAGCCACGAAAGCATTGGGAGTTTTACTTTTTGGTCCAAAAGAATACCATGCTTTAGGACGAGTTCATTCACTTCCATCTAAAGAAAAATTGGAACAAACAATTGATTTGTTTAGGGGGGAGATTTTCCAAAAACCCCCTCAACGCTCAGCTGTTGTAAGACAGACTAGAACAAGAACCATCTATGAGTTTGAAGTTTTAGAACAAAAGGAACGGCTACTACTAACTCGAGTTTTGTGCGAAGCTGGAACCTATATTAGAAAATTATATTATGATTTGGGAGAAATCCTTGGACCTGGCGCTACAATGATAGAACTAAGGCGAACCAGAGTGGATCAATTTTATGAAACTGATGGCCTGGTGACTCTTCACGAACTTGCAAATGCATTTGCAGTATGGGAAGAAAAAAAAGATGACAGTAAACTAATGAAGATTATCAAACCTGTTGAGTATGCATTAAGCGAATTAAAATCCGTAATAATCCGTGATTCGGCAGTAGATGCCATGTGTCATGGTGCACAATTAGCAATTCCTGGCATTTTACAAATTTCTCCAAATCTAAAGAAAGGAGATGTTGTTGGAATTTATACGCAGAAAGGAGAAGCGGTTGCTTTAGCTGAGTCAAAAATGTCCGAAGAAGAAATTCGTGATGCAACTAAGGGCTATGCATTTGAAACAAAAAGAATCATCATGGCTCCAAACACCTATCCAAAAAAATGGAGAACAAAACCTACTCCACCAAAGGATTAAAAAATCAAGAAACCATCTTAAAAGAATTGTTAGCAAAAAGTCTTGTAATTTTCATTGGCGTTGGTTTGATTTCAGGCCTTGCCTTTGGTGTTTATTTAATTGATGTAAAAACAACGAATCAATTGATCTTCGTTGATGGACTTTCAATTTCTATAGTTACAGAAAAATTTGATTTTAAACAAGGTGAAGAGATAAAAATCCGAATTGTAAATTCTGGAACTTCCCCATTGATTTTTCCTGATACATCATACGGCCTTAAAATTACTGGTCTGTCTGGAATATTGATTTACTCCCCAACTGCAGCACAAGTAATTTCTCATCTTGAACCTAACGATGAGATAGCATTCTCATGGGATCAAGTAAAAAATGATGGTGATGCGGCATTGGAGGGTCTCTACAAAATATCTGCAAAAGGTGCAGACAAACTAGGAAATTCCGTAGAAAGATCAACTACTGTGACAATTTGGAAGTAGTTTTTCAATTTTCAAGTAACATGATATATAATGAAATCTCGCCGAATAATTTTGTCGTAAGACTCGTGCCGGGGTCGCCTAGCCTGGTAGGGCGCGCGCCTGGAAATAGTTTACCATAAAGCGCGTTCTCGCAAGGGAACGGGAGTTCAAATCTCCCTCCCGGCGCCATTCTTGTTTTTCACGTCTTGCCTTTTTGTGCCTTTTATACAAACGGAGTTTTGGATAATATGGCAGATATTCACAAAGCAAAACAAAGAGCAGAATGGTTCAAAGCAAGTATAACTGAGAGATTTTCCGAATCCGATGCTGCAAGTCTGAAAATTTTTAACTAGACTCAGACTGGAAAACAAATCCTGTGGCAGAATAGCGAATTATGCAGATGCAATAATTAGAATTCTAAAGATCAAAGATGATAAATCCATTCAAAACTGGTCACGAAATGACCTTGAAATCATCCATCAAGTATAGTGCCAACTAAAAGTTTCTTACCGCTAAACAAAATTTAGCCGTCATGTCTTTGGATCACCGCGAAGGCAGAGACATTATAACTCCCCATAATTTCTTTGCAAATCATGTATGGAGCCTAGAATCTAAAAGAATTCTTACAAAATCATGAAACGAAAAAAAGATCGATTCAAAGGAATCCAAATTATGTTCGAGTCCTTAGTTTCAAACAAAGTATTTCTCTATATCTTCATACCTCATACTCAAATCTTCTAAAATCTTTGGGTAATCTGTCTTGTATTTTACAAGAAATTTTTCTATATATTGCTGCACGTTTGTTTCTACTAGAAACTGCTTCAACAGATGCTTATCCAAATCTTCTAATGAAATCAATATTGCTATATCGTGATAATCCTTCCAAATTTTAGATGGGATTTTTCCATCCCCTGTTTTATCAAATTTAGATGCTCGTTCTAATGATGCTATTACCTTCAAAAGTATTAGTAATTCACGCCTAGGAACGTATAATGAAAACCCTCCGATTTGCTTTAATTCTTGATATTCAATTACTTTTCCCCAATGGAATTTAATCCCAAATCCCTCTTCATCTTCTTTTGAAAATTTCCCAATAAACACATCAACAATGACTTCTTCTGATCTTCCTTTACCATCCTCGATATCTTTTACATAGTACTTGGGATTGAAGTGTTTGTCTTTTTTTACATAATATCCATTAGCAGGAAAATACTCTGTTAGCAATATATCGTTTAGATCCTTATCTGTTGGCATTACAACATCTATATCTCTTGAGCCTAGTGCTTGTTTGTATGCATAAACTGCCCATCCTCCGATTATTATGGGGTATATGCCTTTTTTCTCATTCATCCATTTCAGAAATTTCTTTAATTCATCAAAACTTACATCTGTAAATTCTTTATCATAATCATCATAACTCATTGATGCCATATCCGTGAAATTAGACGTTCTGCCAAGTATGCCATATTATTACAATAAAGATCCATGATTGTTCTAGTTGGTGAGGTGATACGAATATCATTTTCTTTTCTAGAGTCATCTGGGTACTTGTACCAGTATAGATGCACTTTTACTTCTCCTTCTGAGGATTGTACCTCTTCTAATAATGACGGATCTTCTACATATGCATGTAATTCCGGATCTCTTGAATAATTATCATAGAATCCTAATGCACTAGTCAGGCACATTATTGCCCCATTTTTACTTAGATGTTTTATTGTAAAATCTGGATCAGGACCTACGGTGTAAGTACCTATCTTCTCATTCTGCATGTCTCTAAATCGATTATAGAAAGTCAATAATGCTTGTCTGGATGGTACTTGATAGATTGCTCCTCCTTTTGGATCTATTGTTTTTCTAACAAATTTGAAATTTTCAAGCCATCTTACAAAATTGCTGATTCTTGCCCCATGTTTGATATCGATATCTCTTGACATCTTCCTTTGTGTAAATTCAGGATTTTCTAGCATGTATCTTAGTTGCATGTTTTCTTCTTTTGTTTTGAATTCTGTCATCCTTGATCATACTCCAGTCAGATCAGAGATCTTAACGTACACAGATCACTGATCTTACTATACCTTGATTATGGATGTATAATGATAAAAACATATCTCTTCTGGGTTCGTAAGAGGCTAGGTTAGTCACGAACTCAAACATTCTAGATCATACTGATCCAAATTCGATGATCCCTGACTCTGTCTAATGAGTGACTCGGAGATCAAGATATTACGGGATGCTCTGGCAAAATCATTTGCTGAAAACGACAGCTTGCGAAAGATTGTCAGCCAGTTGGCAGGCGATGTAAAAAAATTACAGGCAAGGGAAGCCGAGAAGGATTTGACAATAGCGGAACTAGAGAGGCGCGTAGCGTTCTACGAGAATCCGCACTCACCGCCGTCGGCAAACTCCATTCCCACGCGCCGAAAAAAGGCAGACCGTGCAAAAGGCGGTTCCTCCTCCTCCTCCTCCCCTCCAAACAAGGGCGGAGCAAGGGCAGGCCACGTCGGCGCATCCCACAAGAGAAGGCCTTGTCACACAACGGTGCACAGGCCAAAGAAATGCGCAAAGTGCGGCAGCAAAGGCATTACAGTTACAAAGACCACGACAAAGATGACAGTCGACATTCCGGAGATTCCAAGAACCGTATCCACAAACAACGTCATACAGCACTGCACCTGCAGGTGCGGACATGTCACAACGCCCCAGGTCGGAATAGACGGAACATCGATTGGCAAGAACCTCATGACAATAACCATGTCGATGTATAAACAAGGCTGCAGCCTGAACTCAATCAGGGAGGCAGCAAGCCTGTATGACACGTCAATCTGCAAAAAAACAATACAAAACGCGCTGTTTGCATTAGGAGGAGCGTTAGAGTCAGAGGTAGAGTCATGGAAAGAAAATATTGGCAGATCAAAATACCTGAAACTTGATGAGACGTCATATACAATATACGACAAACTGGGATATGTCTGGGTATGCATCGGTGATGATGCGGTACTGATTCATGTGGACAGAAGCAGGGCCGCTGCCGTACTGGATCTTCACTTTCCTCACTGGGATATTCCCGTGACAGTCGACGGTTATGCGGCATACAACAGTTTCAGAACAATTCAACGGTGCTGGTCACACATACTGTGTGATGCCGAATTTGAACAGGATGATGGTGATGATGATGAACCAAAAACCATGCTGTATGAGAAACTGCGTTTGCTATACCACGATGCAAAGCAGGTTGCGCTGCGGCCTGACGCGCACACGCATTATGACTCGTTTGTGATCTCCTGCACGGCAATTGCGGATTCGTACAAGGGTTGTCCGGACTGCAAGTTCGGAGACAAGCTGGAAAAGGCCACACCAAACCTGTTTACGTTTCTAAAGCATCCCGGAATGGATCCCACAAACAACGAATCAGAAAGGATGCTTCGCCGGGTCGTCATATCGCGCAAGATTAGACAGCGTCTTGTCACCGAAGCAGGCATGAAGGTATTTGGCATACTTGTGAGCTGCTTGCTGACATGGCAGAAAAGGGGAACCAGCATTCAAGAAGAGATACTGAAACTGTACTAGAGACCTAGCCTCTTACTTTTGACGTGTTGCTTAATCAAATTTCACATCTGGGAAAGAATACTGTTTTTTTAAATTTAAATCATGATCAAGTTCGATAAACCAATCCAGACCAAGTCTGGCATGGATGTAAGCATGATATGGAATGAACTACAACAATGTTGGATATCTTATAAAAAAGCCAAATTTGATCGTGATTATCTTAATGCACATAATTATGCATTACAAATTCAAAAATTACAGGATGATATTGGCCTACAACAAGCTAAGTTTCCTGAGTTAGAAAAATCTATCATCAGATAATAATGAATAATATAAGATTAAGAAAAATTCTGATCTAATTACTCTTGTATTTTTTCAAATGATTTTTTCAAATGATTTTTTCAAATGATTTTTTCAAATGATTTTTTCAAATGATTTTTTCAAATGATTTTTTCAAATGATTTTTTCAAATGATTTTTTCAAATGATTTTTTCAAATGATTTTTTCAAATGATTTTTTCAAATGATTTTTTCAAATGATTTTTTCAAATGATTTTTTCAAATGATTTCTGCATTCCATTTTATCCAGCAGGAAATTTTTGTATGAGTTCACCTGCCCCTTATATCAGTCTGGCAACCTCTTGCGCCACGCTCTTGCCGTGATTCTGCCACGTCAGGACGCAGCTTACAAAATCTCCAAGGCGCTTCATGGACTTGCTGCCGCCCTTGGTCTGCCCGCTTATCTTCCGGAACACCACCATATAGCGCAGCGCCCTCTCTGATGCGTTGTTAGTCGGCTCCACACCGGCGTACTGGACAAACGTAAACAGGTGCGGAAGGTGCCGGTACATCATCATGACAAGCTTGTGCAGGTCTGCATCACCATCATCATCATCATCATCATCCGTGCCGCAGTACCGGTCAAGAACGTCTGCCAGGGTGTCCTCCATGACGTGCCGCTGCCTCCGCGAGTGCGCCCCCAGCCGTGCGACGTGTTTTGCCTCCTTGAACACAAACCGCAGGTCCTCGAGGTACTGCCGCCGTTTTTTCCGCCTGCCGTCATCTGGGAGCGGATCGTATTTTTCTGCCAGGGTTTTTGCCCTGCGTATGTCGTGCGACCAGCACAGCTGGTGTCTGTCCTCTGCATTGAACCTGTCATACCCCCTGTATGCGTCAGTTACCGCTATGCCGTCATAGTCCATCGAATCAAGCATCAGGGTGGCCCTGCTTGGGCTGATCTGTATTGAGATGTTGTTTCCCGGACTGGGCCACGTTTGTCTGCTTTTTGGTGCCGCAGTCGCGATGCATGGTCTCGTCAAACCCGGCGCTTTCTGATTTGGCCACGTTCTTTGCTATCTCAGATGCCTGGCCTTCCAGCGCGTCTGCGGTGCGTGCCATGATGCTGTTTGCAGTGGAGGCAGACATGCTGACTCTGGCAACAGAGTGTATGATGCGCGGTATGACCTTGAGCGGGACGCGGGCAGCGCGCAGCTCAGAGACGAACCCTACCATCTTCTTGCCGTACGATCCGAGTCTTGGCAGGTCGCCGTTTGGCGCCTCTCCTCTGTATGGCCGCATGACGTGCAGACTGCAGTCTCTATGCGGTGGCGGGTCTCGTGTGCGGTGACCTCCATCTCGATAATGTCCCGTACGCGGGGGTCGCCCAAAACCATGGCCTTGCCGCATCTGCATCTTCAGCTAAGCGAAATCTGCTCTAATTCAGGCCAAATCGGCTACAAAATGCAAACAGATCAATGAGGGTACGACCTCATGATTTTTGTTGCTTAGACAAAAAACCAGACCGGGCCGCGAACTGTTAAACAATCCACGCATATATGAAGATGTTGCAGACGGCGCCAAAAACATGCTTGCATGCGCCAACACATCAGACAGGTACAACGCAACGTTTGGACCAGATGATCTGAACTGCGGCATGCTAAAGGCTGCCACCATGGATTCCTCTGTGGGCGGATGCGCAAAGGCGCAAAGGCGCAAGGGCTGCGATACCCCGTCTGACAGGTGGATTGCATCGGCAATCAGGGGAATTGAGCAGGATGCAATCCAGCACACGCTTGAGGGCCAGATAGCAAGGCATCTTGAAACCCTCAAAAGACTGGGCAGGTTTCCAAAAAAAGGACTGGACATGGCAATCGATATGCACCTCATACCGCGCTATGACAGGGTACCGGGGGCTGAGCTGACACGTTCCAAATACAAGAACGGAACCAAATACTTTGAGCGTTACATGACAGTCCAGTGCGTAAATGACAAGATGCGTATCGTTCTTGCCGCATCATACCTGAAGATGCTCGAATCCGTGCCTGATTACGTGGATGCCGTCCTCAAAACCATGGCAGGGATGGGCATCAGGATACACCTGGCGTTGCTTGACCGTGAGTTCTTCTCAGTTGATGCGATAAGCAAGCTGCAGGAAAACAACGTAAAGTTTCTGATGCCGTGCAGGAACACGTACAACGTGGTGGCCGCCTGCAAGAGTTTGCACAGGGGAAGAGAAGAAAAATCTCAGGGAACGTAATTGAAAACAACCTGGGTTCTGCTGCTGAATATTCCATGATAATAACTGACAGGAAAAAGGCCAAAGACTCTGATGACCCAGAAGGAGGTACATCGGGTTTGCAACAAACCATCCCGCAGTCAGGACCGAGGTCTATGCCAAAAGATGGGGGATAGAGATGAGTACGGCAAAATCGAGGAGTGCAGGGCCAAGACACGGATCACAGACATGGAATCGCGGATGCTGTGCTTTTACTATTCTCTGGTATTGTAGACTTTATGCATAATTGACCCGTCAAATTTTTTCTGCAGCATACATTACCAAGACACACAAAGCCAGTCCAGGAAATTATTTAATTTTGACGCAAAAGGCCGTGTAAATTCGCAGAAATTAGAAATCCGTGCGCACTCTTGCAGTGCCTCATGCACCCTGTGCTGTGCCGTCAATAACCAAGTGACGGCCGCTTTTTCTTTGCATCCCACAGCAGTTGAAAGTTCGCAAGGCCGGTACACACAGCCAGCTCCTCGCGAAACCCCTCTACCGTGCCGTCATACGGGTCTGTCATCCTCGCCCACTGCTTTATTCTTCCGATGGCGTGCCCCGCCTTTACCCTCTTGGCGCTGATCCTTTTGTTCGAGTCCTTTTGCTGCTGCGTCAGCTCCGTCCGCGGCCTCTTTTTTTCCGGCATCTCAAGTGCTATTCCCGTGTAGTGATTGGCAATTCCCTGGTATCCCTTGTCTACAAGTACCCGTATCCTGTCCTTTTCCGGAGTGTCCTTTTTGTACATGGATTTAGACCACCTGCCAAAGTCTATCGGATCCTCTCTTATCATGGTAAGGTCATGCGTCCCGCCCTCAAAGGACCTGCCTGCTGCAAGTATCAGGCCTGCCCTGTTTGTTGTTATGGTGGTGTTAATCGTAAAGCGCTTCTTTTTGCCAGAGTACGTGTTTTTTCTTTTATCCTTGTCCTGCGGACGCTGCCTTGGCACCTCGGTGCCGTCAATTATGATGGTTCTGTCCGGCATTAGCTGCTCTAGCTGCTCTGATGTCTCGGCCTTTTTTACCAGACGGGTCATCCTGTCTGCAGTAGGCAGGATCCCTGCCAGCACGGAATCTGCGAACCGGAGGTACCTGCACACGGTGGACTGGTCAACATCAAACAGCACTCCCAGTGCATCCTGCGTCACGTTTGAGCGCTTGCGGAACAGCGCAAGCAGCAGGACGGACCTGCGGTCAAGCAGGCAGCGGTTTCCGGGATCCGGTGTTTCGTCCTCTGAAAAGAGCGGCGCGTCTTTGTTGTGCCTCTTTGACTCTGCCACAAAGTCGTTGCAGATGTAGTCAAACTGGTCAAGGTCATACGAGGTAATCCCTGCAAGCTTTGCGCTGTTGTGCAGTATGCCATGGATCACCTCCCTGATGTGCAGCAGCGACGTGTCCGTATCAGAGCGGCCTGCATCTGTAACGGCCCACAGGCTGTCCTCGCGCAGCAGCTGCTGCTCGCGCAGCAGGCCAATCGTCTTCTCGCGCTTGCTGATTGCTCTGTTGTTCTGCTTGATTGCTCTGTTGTTCTGCTTGATTGCTCTGTTGTTCTGCTTGATTGCTGTGTCCTTTTGCTTGATTGCTGTGTCCTTTTGCTTGATTGCTGTGTCCTTTTGCTTGATTGCTGTGTCCTTTTGCTTGAGCTCCCTTTGCAGCCTGCGTATAGTCTGTTCTGAAGATTCCATTACCTGTTGCGGCGATCAAAATGGATCTAAATCTTTCGGAAAAATTTTTATGATTCAATTATGCATAAAGTCTATTTTATGGTTTATCAAGCTTCATATCCATTTTTAATAAAAAACCTAGATTATTTTATTCATTGCGAGAATGAATTCCCTATTTTATCTCTCCCAGCACCATTCCCAAATTCATTAATTAATGTCTGGATTCTGTGATTTAGTTGTGTCTAGATATGATATTGCCATTATTGGTGGAGGTATACTGGGTACTTGTATCTCTAATTGGATTTCATCTCTTTATGACGTAGATGTGTGCGTCCTTGAAAAAGAATCTAATGTTGCTATGCATGCTAGTAGCAGAAACACAGCTGTTGTTCATTCTCCGTTCTATCTTAATCCTAAAACAAAAAAAATTCTAGCAAAATCCGCACTTATTTCTTATGGTATGTGGGAGAAACTTGCAAAAATCTCTAATGTTCCTTGGAACAAGACCGGGGTGTTGGAGCTAGCACTTGATGAGAAACAGCACAAAAATCTTGAAGAGTATATGCAGTGGGGCAATGAAAATGGAATTCCTTCAAATGATCTAGAACTTTTAGATGGCAACCAAGTTTCTAAAATGGAGCCTAACGTAGAGTGTTATTCTGCCATTTTTTGTAAACGTGAGGTGTCCTCTGATTTTGGCGCATTTACCAATGCAATTAAAAAGGAATCAGAAAAACATGGAACAAATTTTCTTTTGGGAAAAAATGTAAAAAACATCAAACAAAATGAAAATGATTCTACAATAATTTTTAGTGACGATTCTAATGTTTCTGCCAAATTTGTAATAAACTGTGCAGGGGGCAATTCTTTAGATGTAGCACAAATGTTGGGTCTTGCAACTGAATACTCTGACCTTCATTTTAGAGGTGAATACTGGATTGCTGATTCCCCGTACAATGATCTAGTAAAAACTACAGTCTATACGGTTGCAGAATTCAAAGGATATCCGTTTTTAGATCCACATTGGATAAAAAAAGCAAATGGTCAAACAGAAATTGGTCCCAACGCAGTTCCCGTTCCGAGCCCTGAAACTTATGAAGGATATGTTGGTGATATCGGAACCTCACTTTTAAAATTAAAAGATATAGTTACTGGTAATGCAAAAAAATTATTCTCTGATTCTGAGTTCTTATCTCTGATTTCAAAAGAATGGCTTAGCTCCATATCCAAGACTGCAATGATTAATCGGGTACAGAAGTTTATTCCAAAAATTCAACCTGAGTTCTTTTCACAAAAAGGAACTGCCGGTATACGTTCCCCAATCATTACTCCACAAGGCAAATTCTTGTTAGATGTCATGGAACTTGAAAATGACCATTCTTTTAACATAATTAACTATAATTCTCCTGGAGCAACCGGCGCTCCTGCATATTCGGCATTTGTCATTAAAAAATTACAAGAGAAGGGATTTTTGGATTTCAAGAAAAATACCGCAGAATCATTTTGGAGTTTTGATGACGTTCTCAATCAAGCTTAATATCCTATGACAATCAAAATCTGAACTATGCTTCCTGATAAATGTTCGGTAACAGAAGAAGGAAAACAATGTGTCAGTCCTCCAGAATTTATTGTGTCAGTCATCGCCGATAAAGACGAATACATGGTCGGAGTTACCTGTGAAAGGCATAAACAAGTTGTGTCTGGTAAAATTGGAATTCTTCAAAATGAAGGCAAAATCTATGACGGAAAAATTGTCTTCTCTCCTGTTAAAGCGGTTGGAACCGATTGTATTCATGGAGACACAGATGATTTTGTTCAAATTGATATTAAATAACCCCAAAAACTGAAATAATTTCAGAGCCGAGACTATTTGTTGCTTTTAGAAATACTATCCGATCTAGTCAAAATTGATGACATCTTGTTTGTCGTAAAAAATAACGGAGCTACAAGCGAAATCAGGGGTGGTTCTCTTAGTATTAGGCAAAAAGAAAAGTGGATTACTGTTGGTGATAATGACGGTCCTGCCCACATGCATGTTGATTCAGATTTGATAAAGTCTGCCGAGTTTGTACAAGAAGAAAAGCCTGAACGCACTAGTTTTAGTGTACGATTTTTTAATGAAAATGGGGAGCGTGTTTTAGCAGCATTTTTTACAAAAATGTATGATGAATCTAAAACACTAATTTCCGAAAGAAAAAAAACCTATGATGAACTGAATCAAAAGTATTCTTCTAAAATTTTATTTTAAAAAAAACCTTGTCTGAAAAAGACAAGGAGAAAAAATATTATTATTCGGTTTCTTTTTTCTTCTTCTCTTTTTCAGATTGTAGTTTAGCTAATTCTAATTCTTCATTAGTATGTTTGAATTTTTTCAATCTAATACTAGATTATAATTTAGATATAAAAACTGCACATTTTTTTGGATCATAACTCATGCGTAAAAATCAATATCCTACTGAATAGATCGGTTTTTTCCCATTTATCCCAAGATTCAGATTTTTTACAGCAATTTCTGCCATTTTGTATCTTGTCTCTTTTGTGGAGCTTCCTATGTGCGGTGCTAATACCACATTTTGCAATTTTACTAATGGGTGGTTTTTACTGATGGGCTCTGTTTCAAACACGTCTAACCCTGCGCCTGCGATTATTTTTTTCTTCAGGGCCACTACAAGCTCTTTTTCATTCACTATCATACCTCGTGACGTATTTATCAAAAATGCAGATTTTTTCATTTTTCTAAAAATTTTCATATTAAACATGTGCTCTGTTTCTTTTGTATGTGGGACATGGACTGAAATTATATCACTTTGAGCAACTAATTTTCCAAATGAGACGTATTTTATTCCCAGTGTACTTTCCTTGGTTTTAGAAACACGATTTCTGTTGTGATATATTAATTTCAAATCAAATGCCTTTGCCCTTTTTGCAAGAGTTTTGCCGATTCTTCCTAAACCTAAAATGCCAAGAGTTTTACCTTGCAGATCCAGTCCTGTATAGTCATATGCACCGAATATCTCCCCCCATCTCCCTTCTCGAATCATTCTATCCCCTTCTGAAACCCTTCTTAGTATGTCCAGCATTAACGAAAATGCGAGATCTGCAGTTGCGTCTGTTAGTACCTCAGGGGTATAGCCTACACGAATTTTCTTTTTCTTTGCATGTGCAATATCTATGTGATCAAAACCGACACTATAGGTACTAACTACTTTGAGATTTTCAGCCAAATTCAGTGCCTCTTTATTGATTTTGTCATAAGGAAAGCAGATCAATCCTTCTATTTCTTTTATTTTTGAACGCAGTTTAGTTTGAGGGATTGGAATTTTTCCAGAATGAATTTCTATTTGATATCTTTTTTTTAATTTCCTTAATGAAGAATCATGCAGTCTTCTTGTAAGAAACACTTTCTTTCTCATTAATTTGAGATTTATCTCAAACCATTTATACGATCTCTTTGTAAATTTAACATGTCTTCTGAGATTGAGGAGGAAGAAGCAGAGTTTGCCATCTGTGTAGAGTGTGGAAATGCTATTGAAAAATGTGTTTGTGTCTGTCCTTATTGTGGAGAACGTGACAAATGCGAGTGTGCCTTATTTGATGCAGCAACTGGAGGTTAATTAGGTTGATAAAACAGATTATTGATGTTCAAATTAAAGGTGACTTGCTGTGAGTGTGGTTGATTTTACTTGGTTGATAGGAGGCCCACAAGGAAGTGGTGTTGAATCTGGTGCAAATATTTTCTCCAAAGTCTGTGCAACAATGGGATATCAGATATTTGGCAAACGAGAGTTTTACTCTAACATCAAAGGAGAACATAGTTATTTTACAGTCAGAGTCTCAAACGAGAATATTCATTCTAACGTAAATGATGTAACATTAATGGCATCATTTGACGCAGAAACCATTTTTCGTCATTTTGATGAAGTTTCTTCCAATGGTGGAATAATTTATGATTCTGAATTAGAAAATATTGATACTGATAAAGTTCGCACTCTTGATTCTCCATTCAAGGAACGATTACATAAATTTCTTGAGTCAAAAAACAAGCCATTTACAATTGCTGGCGTTCTTGAGGTTGCTAAAGAGAAAGGTGTTAATCTTTACCCTGTATCGTTTAAGACCATTTTAGAAGACATGGCTAAAGAGACTGACAACCCAAAATTACGTGGTCTAGTTAGAATGTACAACGTGATTGGAGTATCATTATCTCTGGGATTGATCAAAATGCCATCTGATTCTTTACTTGATGCAATAGATGCAATATTCTCAAAAAAACCCCAAATTGCAGAAATAAACAAGCAGGTTGCAAACTATTCTTATGATTATGCTTCAACTAGGTTTGAAAATTTTGGACATAGTTTAACTGGAACAACAAAACAACCTGAAACAATCCTTGTTCAGGGTCATTATGGAACCTCAATTGGAAAAATGGTTTGTGGATGTAGATTTCAGTCATATTATCCAATCACTCCAGCTTCAGATGAAAGTGTCCACCTAGAATCAAATGAAATTTTACAAGTTCAAAATAATAGACCTGGTTCTACTGCAGTAATTCAAACCGAAGACGAGATTTCTGCAATGGGAATGATGATTGGTGCTGCATTAACTGGCACGCGTTCTTCAACATCTACTTCTGGTCCGGGATTTGCATTGATGACTGAGGCATTGGGATGGGCCGGAATTAATGAAGTTCCTGTTGTGATTACCCTGTACCAGAGAAGCGGACCTTCAACGGGTCTTCCAACTAGACATGGACAAGATGACTTGCTTTTTACAGTATTTGCAGGGCATGGAGATTTTCCAAAAATTGTTTATGCATCTGGTGATATTGAAGAGAGTTTCTATGATACTGGCAGATGTTTTAATTATTCTGACACATACCAACTTCCAGTAATCCACATGATGGACAAGTTTCTATCCAGTTCAGTTGTTACCTGTAAAAAATTTGATCCAAACAAGATTTCAATTGATAGGGGCAAACTACTAGACAAAGTTGAGGGTGAATACAAAAGATTTGCCTTTACCGATGATGGGATATCTCCCCGTTCTAGACTTGGGTTAGATAATGGTGTGTTTTGGAATACTGGTGATGAATCTGACGAATATGGACACATTACTGAAGATCCTCAAATCCGAACAAAGATGATGGACAAAAGAATGTCTAGACTGGATTTAGTATTACAAAAAATTCCCACTGACGAACAAGTGGTATCTTTTGGAGTGCATGAATATACAATAATTTCATGGGGTTCTGCTAAAGGACCAATTATTGATGCGCAATCCATGCTACAAAAAGAAGGAATTGATGTTGGCTTTGTTCAAATAAAACTTCTCCATCCATTTCCAGGCGAACATGTGAAATCCCTTCTTAAAGATGCTAAAATATTGATTGACATAGAGGCAAATCATTCTGGACAATTAGGAAAACTCTTCAAACAAAACGTATCCCGAGAAATTGATTACCATGTCTTAAAATATACGGGTAGGGGAATGACTAGCACTGAAATTTATGATTCACTAAAGAAGATTGTTGAAAACAAGGCTTCAAAACGGGAGGTTCTAAGCCATGGCGCTTAAACTTGCTGACTATAAAACTGATGTTCATAATGATTGGTGTCCTGGCTGTGGTGATTTTGGAATAGTAAACGCATTGCAGATGGCATTGGCAGAAATGGGAATAGAAAGAGACAAGGCCACAATCTTTTCAGGTATTGGGTGTTCGGGGAAAACTTCCCACTTTATCAATACATACGGAGTTCATACCCTTCATGGCAGAGTCCTCACTTTTGCACAGGGTGGAAAACTTGCAAATCCTGAGATGACTGTAGTTGCAGTTGGTGGCGATGGCGATGGTTTGGGAATCGGAGCAGGCCACTTTGTTGCAGCTGGCAGAAGAAATGTAGACATGACTTACATAATTTTTGACAATGGCGTTTATGGCTTGACAAAAGGACAAGCATCTCCCACTCTGAAACTTGGTGAAAAAACCAAATCACTTCCTTCACCAAATACAAATTATAATGTTAACCCAATTGGTTTGGCCATAGCAAGTGGTTTTACATTTGTTGCTAGAGGATATTCTTATGATGTTCGGCATCTCAAGGATTTGATAGTTCAGGCAGTTAAACACAGGGGTTTATCATTTCTTGATGTTTTACAGCCATGTCCTACTTACAATGATATCAACACCAGAGATTGGTATGCTGGTGCGGATCTGGCTAAAGAGTCCATGGAAAGACACTCTCGAATTTACAAACTTGAAGATACGCATTATGAACCATGGGTACATTATGCTGAAGAGGCTGAAGTTAACGAAAAACTATCTCAAGCATTGATTAAATCCCTGGAATGGGGAAACAAAATACCGACAGGCGTCTTTTATCAAAACGAACTTGTTTCGCCTTATACGATGAGAATTACTGATAAAATTCCAAATTATCTTGAAAATCCGCCAGCTAAGCAAAAAATTTCAGAAAATGGATTGCCCATTACAGATGTTTCTGAAATTCTTGATTCTTTAGAAGTTTAGAGACATTTACCTAACAAGTTATAGACTAGTTTGTAGATAATTCTGCTGTTGAATATCTACGAGGCAAATAAAATATTCCGAAAATCCATCATCAAAGGATTCTTTGAACCCCAGCTGGTTAATCTTGATTTTAAAAAATCTTCCGTAAAGCACCCTTCCATAAACGATGATGGTTTGATGCAGTCAGACTTGCTTCATATTTTTTTTGATGTGGAAACTGGCTCTGATTATCCGGACGGTGATGAATGGTTTATCGTTGAGATGCTGTTTCCTCACGATGTAAAATTTCCTGATAGCTTGAAAGGTCCTGATTATTTTACTACTCTTTCAGTTGATGAAGGTAAAACATATTGGCATCATCGTGAATTGATTCGCTACAAACATGGAAAATCTAAAAAATTAGATAATGCTTTGGACTTTTTAGAGTCAAAATACAAAGAACTTCATGGATTGTTAGAACCGCTACAAAAAGATCTCAAATAATCTCTTTCCAAGAATCACCCCTGAAAGAATATCTCTTGTTTCCAGAAGATGCCGTATTAAGACGCCACCTAATTGATTTTGAGTCAAACATGTATGTGATCTCTGAGACCTGCGATGGTAATTTTTCAGGATCTAGATGATATGGCAACAACTCTAAAACAAAATCAATTTTTTCTACAGCGTTATCAAACCATTGCCTGTCCTCAATATCTACGGTAAACACAATTTTTGGATTTCCAGCAAAATTAATCTTGATTTTTAGCGCATTACCGGCTCCTCTTCTTCGCTTCATCTCTTTGAAAATCGCTTTAACTTTTTCCCAACGTTTAAAGTCAAACCATTGAAAAAATGCGTCATTAAATGCCAGAGGAATATTTACGTCTAAGAAACTCACAAAATCCTTGTCGTTTGGTTCAATTTCATCTTGAATGACCGTAAAATGGGAGTTTAGAAATCCGTACAGAACTTCAATTTCCCAGGGTGAAATTCCATAATACCGCAATGTGGTCTCCAAACTTTCTGACAATACTCTAAAATCATAAAAATTGTAATTAAAGCTTCAAGCCTAGGTACTATTAGGTCAATTTCGTCTTAAAATTAAAATTATATGGTGCGAGTTATTATTATCGATATGAAGAGAGAATTTGTTGTAAGAAGCATAGATGCGGCGCCTGACGGTGCACCATATGTCCTGGTTTCATTATCCTCTGTTAAAGACCTTAAGGAAGGAGGAACCCAAAACCCTCAACCGCCTTTTGGCAGTCCCAAAGTCATGGGATTTACAAACATGAACGACATGATGAAAGATCTAAACAAGATGCTATCTGGCATGGGAGGAGGAATGGGAATGCAAAATGGTGTTACACAACTGAAACTTGAAATGCATGAATACAAAGACATGGGTCTTGCAGTTGGTGATAAAGTATTTCTGGAGTTAAGCAAAGCCGAAACTCTGGGCGTTTAATCTACCAGATTGTGTTGAAATATTTCCAACCATAAAAAGCAGCAATGGTTCCAATTACAAACAGCATTGGCTTCCATGCAAACACTGGAATGCTTGGAGTTGCAAGTTTTACTTTATAGTTATCTACAATGGCATGGACGTTTTTTTTAATTTTATCGTGCCAGATGCTGTATTCTACCTGATATTTTTTTAGAATCTCTTCTACCTCATAAACAACAGGCGTTCTCTGTGAAAAGAGATGCTGAAGATAATCCCTTGAAACCTCCACTTCTGCATGAATTCCAATTAGCCCCCTTCTAAGATCAACCATTCTGACATGCATCTCCCACGGTTTTTTCAACTTCAAATTGAGACCGTTTCCAATCTGCTCTGGTTGCTTGTGTTCAAGTTTTACTTTGGTAAATCCTTCTTCAGTAAAAATTTTCATCAGTTCTTCAAAACTTTTCTTTACTACAATGTGGAGTTGCTCCACTCCTTCTTTACCATCCACATCTATCCTGTGTTTTATCCCATCAAGGAATGAAACTGTTTTTGGATATGTGGTAAGATATTCCATTATTTTGTCCCCAAAATACCTCTATTTAAAGCAGAACTAACTAGAATTCTACTCTGGAGAGTTTGATAATCCTCTAACGTAAACACATTGATCTGGGGATATTGCCATCTCTGAAGGATTAATTTTTCTATCTGTAAGTTTTGCGCCTGAGTTTCTTACTATTGCAAATGGTTTTGATTCTGCACCCTCGCCCATCTTATGATTTGCAATAGTTGCAAGATTATCTACTACTGCTTGAAATGTTACCTTTAGCGGGTTGTCATCCAGATCTTTTTCAGCTCTCATGTCTAAGACGGGTTCAATTCCGGCACATGCTACTGCGACCCCTGATGTTCCAACCCTTGCCGGCATCAATCTACTGTCTACTAGAATCACTCCAACATGAACAAGCATTTTTAAGAAAATTTTTCTACGAATTTGCTCTGCAATAAGATATGGATTTGTTGGATATAGAATGACCCTGCCTTTTTTTGCGTTGGATTTGTCAATTCCAGCATTTGGTGCCATTATATTGTCTGATGATGTGATTACAAATCCTCCTATCCCGCCAAAAATTTTGTCAGATTCTCTTACAATGACTTCGGCAATTTCTGGCTTCAATTGAAATTTTTTTGAAACTTCTGAACCCTCATCTGAGGTTCTAATTTTTTGAAGGTCTATAACTCTCCCTTGTGAACTTGAGATATATTTTGTTGAAATAACCAAAACATCCCCATTTTGCAGTTTAGATCTGTTTTTTCCTAGTGTTTTTACTAGTGCCTCAAAAACCTCAAATTTTTCATCCATTCTCTCTGCTAAAAGAGGTAAAACGGTTAATTGCACAGTATTCTAAGCATCCTTTTTCTTTTTTATTGTTCTGAAAAGCTTTTAATCTGTAGAACAAGCTTTTTTGGTTATGAATATTGTTGAGAAGATTTTAGCATGCGCGTCTGGAAAATCTTCTGTATCCCCTGATGATGTTATTTTTGCCAATGTCGACAAGGTAATGGTTCATGATGTATCCGGACCGGGCGTAATCAAGGTATTTGATAAACTAAAGAAACAGGGTATCTCAGTTGATAAATTATGGGATCCCACAAAAGTTTGGGTGGCCGAAGATCATTTTGTTCCTTCAGCCGAAAAAGTATCTGCGGAAAATATTGTAAAACTATCAAACTTTACAAAAAACTATGGAATTGAAAAGCATTTCAAATACGGTATGGGACAATATGGAATCTGTCATACGCTATCTCACGAGGAAGCAATGGTGATGCCCGGTGATGTTTATGTCGGCGGTGACTCTCATACAAACACAACTGGTGCATTAGGTGCATTTGCGTGCGGATTGGGACATACAGATATTGCCTATGTGTTACTGAATGGCAAAATTTGGTTCAAGGTTCCAGAAACCTACTACTTTAAGCTTAATGGGAAGCTACCTGACCATGTAATGGCCAAAGACTTGATTTTAAAAATAATTGGTGAAATAGGAACTGATGGCGGTGCATATAGGACCATGCAGTTTGGTGGAAGCGGTGTTGATGAAATGTCCGTCCAAAGCAGACTGACATTATGTAATATGACCACTGAAGCAGGTGCAAAAAATGGGATTGTCGAGCCAGATCAAAAAGTGGCTGACTATCTTTCTAGCCGGGGCGCAACAAATGTAAATCTGGTTAATGGTGATGATGATGCAGAATATGCTAAAGTGTTTGAATTTGAAAGCTCAGAAATGGAGCCAGTTATAGCAAAACCGTTCTCTCCTGAAAATATATCAGTTGTAAGAGAGGCCCCCTCTGTTGAACTGGACAAATCATACATTGGGTCTTGCACCGGTGCAAAGTACGAGGATTTGGAGGCAGCAGCAAAAATCCTCAAAGGAAGAAAAGTAAAGATTAGAACTGAAATTTTACCTGCAGCCGTTTCAATCTATCGGCGCGCAATGGAGAATGGCCTGTTGAAAATTTTCCTAGATGCCGGCGCGACTGTTGGCCCTCCCACTTGCGGAGCGTGCTGTGGCGCTCACATGGGTGTTTTGGCAAAAGATGAGATCTGTATTAGCACCACCAACCGAAATTTTCCTGGAAGAATGGGCCATGTTGAATCCCAAACATACCTTTCATCCCCCTTGGTAGCAGCTGCATCGGCAGTTACTGGAAAAATCACTGATCCGAGGGACTTGGAATGAGGGGCAACATCATAAAGTACGCACAGGACAACATTGACACTGACGTAATTATTCCGGGCCAATATCTGAAAGTACATGATTACGCTGAGCTTGCCACTCATGCGATGGAGGGGCTGGATCTTGACTTTCACTCGAAGGTAAAAGACGGTGATTTCATTTTATCTGGTAGAAACTTTGGATGCGGCTCATCCCGTGAGCATGCGCCCATTGCCTTGTCCCACTCTGGAGTAAAAGCCGTTCTTGCATTGTCTTTTGCAAGAATTTTTTATCGCAACGCAGTTGATGGCGCGTTCTTGTTGCCAATTGAAATCGATGAGGATGCATACAATGGTATTTCCGAAGGCGATGAAATCGATATTGATGTCTCTTCTAATGAAATCAAAAACATTACTAAAAGCCAATCATACAAAATGAAGCCGTTCTCAGAAATCATCGGAAAGATAATTGCTGCAGGCGGTCTCTTCAAGTACAAACCAGACCGGGATTGAAATGGGAAAGACTCTTTTTGAAAAAATTTGGAACTCTCATGTTGTTGCTGAAAAACATGGCGGCCCGTCTTTAATCTATGTTGACAGACACCTTGTACATGAAGTAACATCGCCTCAAGCCTTTGATGGACTGCGTATGAGTAAAAGAAAAGTCCGTCGACCTGATCTTACCGTTGCCACAATGGATCATAACGTTCCTACAAATGATCGCTCCCTTCCAATTTTAGATCAGGTCTCTGCAATTCAAATGCAGACGTTGGAAAAAAATTGTACGGATTTTGGAATTAAACTATTTGACATTAACAGTCCTAACCAGGGAATTGTACACGTGATAGGACCCCAGCTGGGAATCACCCTGCCCGGCTCTACAATTGTCTGCGGTGACAGCCATACGTCTACTCATGGGGCCTTTGGGGCATTGGCATTGGGAATTGGAACCAGCGATGTTGAGCATGTGTTGGCATCTCAAACTTTATGGCTGGAAAAACCAAACCCTTTTGAAATTCGGATTGAAGGAAAAAGACAGAACCCTCACGCCGTTACTGCTAAGGACATCATGCTTTCAATAATCAAAAATATTGGCACCGGGGGAGGGGCTGGCACCGTAATTGAATATCGAGGTCGAGGCATTGCTGATCTTTCCATGGACCAAAGAATGACTATTTGCAATATGTCCATTGAAGCCGGCGCACGTGCAGGTCTGATTGCACCTGATGGGAAGACTTTTGAGTATCTTAGGGACAGAGAATACACTCCAAAAAACTATGAATCCCTTGTTGACTCCTGGAAAGAAAGTTTAAAGACAGATGGTGACGCAAAATTTGAAAGGCAATTCACCTTGCATATCGATAATATTGCACCCCAAGTTAGCTGGGGAACAAACCCTGGAATGACTTGTGATGTTACCGAATCCATTCCACATCCTGATGAATTCTCCAGGGGCGATGTTAGTCAAAAAAAGAGCGCTGAAAAAGCACTTGACTATATGGACTTGAAACCCGGAACTCCAATTGAAGATATCAAAATTGACAGGGTGTTTATTGGTTCTTGTACTAATGCGCGCTTGGAAGATCTTATTGAGGCATCCAAAATAGTTCAAGGACAAAAAATCTCACCAAATGTCAGGGCAATGGTCGTTCCCGGATCTCAGATGGTGAAAAAACAGGCTGAGGACATGGGCATTGATAAAATCTTCATTAATGCTAATTTTGAATGGCGAGAAGCTGGATGTAGCATGTGCCTTGGAATGAATCCTGATATTTTATCGCCTGGTGAAAGGTGTGCCAGCACATCAAATAGGAATTTTGAAGGCAGGCAAGGAGCCGGCGGAAGAACTCACCTGGCAAGCCCTGTGATGGCCGCAGCAGCTGCAATCCACGGACATTTCGTAGACGTAAGGAACCTGGATCTGAATTAAAATGGAACCCTTTAAAAAAGTAAAAAGCGTTGCGACTCCGCTTGATGAGGTCAATGTCGACACTGATCAAATTGTTCCAAAACAGTTTTTAAAACTGGTACAAAAGTCTGGATTTGGAAAATTTTTGTTCTATAACTGGCGATATGATGAAAACGGGAACATGAAACCTGATTTTGTTTTGAATGATTCTGCATATGATAATTCTAATATTCTTGTAACTGGGGACAATTTTGGCTGCGGTTCTAGTCGTGAACATGCGGTTTGGGCTCTTCGGGACCATGGCTTTTCTGTTATTATTGCACCTTCTTTTGCTGACATCTTCTTTAGTAATTGTTTTAAAAACGGAGTCTTGCCGATTTCATTAGATGCAAAAACAGTTGAAACGCTACAGCAAGAAACAAGCCCAATTGAAGTGGATCTAGAAAAACAAATTATCAAAACTTCTTCTGCAGAAATATCTTTTGGGATAGATTCGCACAAGAAAAAAATTCTTTTAGAAGGTTTGGACGATATCGCGCAAACTTTTCAGTTTGAAGACAAAATTTCTGCATTTGAAAAAGAGTCTAAAACCCCATCTGTTTTATAATCTTCTGTACTGCTTTTTCATTTCTTTCCAAAATCATGGGCGATTCTGCATCAATCCATTCCATATTTCCAATATCAAAAGCACTAACCCTCCCTTCTTTTGATATTTGTTGTAAAATATCATATGAAAGATTGATTGTTTTCTGTTTTTGTTTCTGTTTCTGTTTCTGTTTTTGTCTTGCTTTGATTCGCTTGATGATGTCCTTTCTGAGCATGTATATTCCCAAACATTCTGATAGTTGTAGCTTCATGACTGGCTTCTCTTTAAATTCAGTTATGATGCCATTTTTTACAACTGCAAATCCCGTTTCTTCTTTTCTTTTTGTCCTGGTTGCGATGCATGCAGAGCCCTTTTTCTTTCTGAAAAACTCCTTCATCTTTTTTAGATCGATTGCGCACAAGTTATCCACAAACCATAACAAAAATTCTGATTCATTTTTGAGCTTTCTCTCAATATGTAACAGATCTCCCCCTGTGCCGCTCTGTGAATCTTGAACCAGACTGATGTTTTTTTGACTTTCATAATAATTTCTGATCTGGCCTCCTAATCCGTTGAAATCTGAAACTATTACGATTTCTTTTACAAAACTAAATGATTGCAGATATTTTACAACATAATCAATTAACGGCTTGCCGTTAATTGGGGTCATTGCTTTTGGAAAATACTCTGTATATGGCTTGCCTCTGGTTCCTTTGCCGCCTGCTAAAATTACAGCCTTCAAAGTCTAACGGTATGATTTCTGTTTTCTTCTTCTTGCACCAGGCCCGCCAAATTTCTTTGGTTCTTTTCGTCTGGCATCTCCACTAATCAGATATTTGTCAAATTCTGTAATTCGTTTTCGAAGGTCTTCTCTGGTAGATTTTGGAAATGGATGTTCTTTTGGGTCTTTTTTGGATTTTGTCCATCCTGTAAGCGCCCTTGATATTCCGGTTGCAACTGCACTGGCTTGTCCCATAAAACCGCCGCCTCTTACTCTGACTGAAATGTCTATTTTGTCTCTCAACTTGCCTGTAATTTCCAGTGGTGCAAAAATTACCTCACGTGCGGTCTCTTGTGGAATCATTTCTACTGGAACGTTGTTGATTCTAACCTTGCCCTGCCCTTTTGTAATGTAGACATGTGCGCTAGCTGCTTTCCTGGTTGCAAAATAAATTTCAGTTTTTGGAATTGTCATTCAGTCCACCCTATTACTCTGCCCAATTCTCCCATTGTGGTATAGTTTGATGCAGATTTTTTAATCTTTGCTTTCTCAAATTGAATTTTTTCAAGCGATTTTAGTTCTTTTGGCGAACCAATGTATGCTCTAAGTCTCTTGTGTGCTGTAATGCCTGATGGCTTTTTTTCATAGGGCAGCATTCCACGAATCATTTTCGTAATCATTGTATCTGGTCTTCTATAGTGGACGGGCCCATGTTTTGGATTAATGATGCTGTTAATTTCTAGAAACTCTCTATACTCTTTGATAATGTTTGATCTGGTTCCACTCATCATAATCTTCTCACAATTTACAAGTGATACTCTGTTTCCTTTGAGTAATAGTTTTGCAACGTGTGATGATAACCTACCTGCAATATGGTCTGTTGCATCCACTACAATCGGCCTGTCTGTTCTTACAACAGTTTCTTGTTTAGCCAAGTAAAACGACTCCTTTTCCAGTAGGATTTTGTTCAATTAATTCTGAATAACCAATTAATTTGCCCCCGTTATCTGTTATTTTACCTGCCGCTGAGTTTGAAATTGAAAATGAACATAACGTGATTTTATGAGAAACATTACCTGTTCCAAGAACTTTTCCTGGAAAGACCACAGTATCGTTTTCTTTTGTTAGTTGGCCAATCCTGTTCAAATTGATGTCCCGTCTTGCAATAGATGGTTTTAGTGCATATTCTGCCAGTTTTGCCCAAATTGGGGCATCGTTTTTGATTGAAGCCTTTTTTAGATCTTTGGCCATACGTATAACCACTTGATTAGTCATGTGAATATTGCGGTTTAAAACCCAAATATAATGTGTATGCTTAGTTTATTCTTCGATTTTGCTGATCATGTCTTTGAATTCGCTTAATCTGCTACTTACCTCGTTTACTCCTGCAAGAATAATTTGTTCTGGACTGAGAGCCCCGGTTGATTCTACAGTGAGAACTCTTTCGTTTTCTTTGTCTGTTTCAGTAAGCATTGATACATTTGCAGAATTCCATTTGGCATGCTGTGTTCCGCGTCCAAGTTTTGCATAACATTCAATTTTGATTCTTTGACCTGGAGCTAGTTCAACAAGTGCAATTTTATCTGAAATTGGTTTTATTGAATCATCCTCAGAGGATAATTCATTTGAAAGAACAGTTCTTGTTTCGTCTGATTCTCCAGAATCTAACACCAACATGACTTTGCAGTTTGAGCAGCCAGACTCACTCTGACATTCACATTTGGATGGTTCATTAAATCTGGCCAAATCTGTTTTTAATGGAATTAGTCCTAATCTGTGTGCCAATCCCTCGTCAGGTAATACAGAAGAATTTTCTATAATGTCAACTGTATCAATAGCAAAAACTGGTACGCCATTTAGACAAATACGTCTAAGTGCATTTGCATACTGTAAAGGAACGTTTTTCATCTTTACGGACATTTTTTGATTATCTTTGCTGATTACTTCTAGGGATGACAAATCTTGAACAAAATCTTCAAAGTCCACATAAAAATCTAGCTAGTTTTACGTATGGATGAGGACGAATAACCCTTTGTTATCGATAATTCAAAACACCTCGTCTCTGAAAATTTTACTTTCATGTGTTTTGTGGCAATAAATCCTATGTCAGTGTCCTCTCTCATGATCGAGTATGTATTCTGAACTAAGACGTTTATGACCATTTTCTTTAATTGTAGTATATGAAAATTATTTCGCCCAGTCATCAGTGTCCTCCTCCCTCCATTTCGGGTTGTCTTTCCTGATCGTATCTATGGCCTTTCTATGTCCAAATGCCCGTAGTGAGGTCTCACATCAGTTTACTGAAAGCTAGTCTTTTCATAACTTCAACTTCAAGTACAAAAATCCCCGTTGTTTTTACTAGTTTAGGCAGGGTTAGCAACAGACTACTGAAAACGCAAACTATATTATCAAACCTTTTCATAGTCATATATTGGAAAATAATTCGTCTGCCAGAGTAGCCGTTTCTAGTTTAATAAATTACATGGATGCAAGTTGTTGTTGTTGTCATGCGTCAAAATTATCTGCCTCCTTTCTGCGCGTAACCTTTGATACTCCGCCCGCGGGGGGGGGGGGGGTTAGCAGCAGCAGTAATGGTGGGAGAAGAAGAGTACAGGAGAGTCTGAGAGTTGCGACGACTGATAAAACCGCCATTGCTTGCAACAGCAGCAGCAGCAACAGCGCTTGTTCTTCTGATTCCACTTTGCATCCCCTTTGCGGAAGCCACGATAGATTCGCCTGTTCCAGTAGCCTCTATCACTGACGACCAGAGACATTCCACCGGCAAGATATTTGACGAGCTTCAATTTGCAAATGACATCACCACAGTAAAGATAGGCACCAGTACCTACGCCCTGGTCGCAGCAGATCGTGACGACGGCGTCCAGATAATCGACATTACCAATCCAGCAGACCCCTTCCCGACAGCCTCCTTTGGTGACGGGGACACCGTCACAGTCGACGGGGTAACTGGGACATTTCACGAGCTTGACGACGCACAGGACATCACCACAGTAACTATCGGCACCAGTATCTACGCCCTAGTCACAGCAAAATCTAACGGCGGCGTCCAGATAATAGACATTACAGATCCCGCAAACCCCTTCCCGACAGCCTCCTTTGGTGACGGGGATCGCGTCACAGTCGACGGGGTAACTGGGACATTTCACGAGCTTAGATCTGCACGAGGCATCACCACCGTAACTATCGACACCAGTACCTACGCCCTGGTCACAGCAACCACTGACCGTGGCGTCCAGATAGTCAACATTACAGATCCCGCAAACCCCTTCCCGACGGCCTCCTTTGATGAAGGGGACACCGTCACAGTCGACGGGGTAGTTAGGACATTTGACAATCTTCGCGAAGGATATGACATCACCACAGCAACTATCGGCGCCAGCACGTACGCCCTAGTCGCAGCATCCTATGTGCACGGCATCCAGATAATCGACATTACAGATCCCGCAAACCCCTTCCCGACAGCCTCCTTTAATGACGAGGAGCTCGTCACAGTCGACGGGGTAAATGGGACATTTGACAAGCTTAAAAGACCACGGGACATCACCACAGTAACTATCGACACCAGTATCTACGCTCTGGTCGCAGCATGGAGTGACAACGGCGTCCAGATAGTCAACATTACAGATCCCGCAAACCCCTTCCCGACGGCCTCCTTTGGTGACGGGGACCGCGTCCCAGTAGGCAATGCAAACAGGACATATGACGAGCTTGACCGCCCACTTGGCATCACCACAGTAAAGATAGGCACCAGTATCTACGCCCTGGTCGCGTCAGAACGTGACGACGGCGTCCAGATAATCGACATTACAGATCCCGCAAACCCCTTCCCGACCTCCTCCTTTGGTGACGGGGACCGCGTCCCAATCGCCGGTGCAACCAGGATATTTAACGAGCTTAACGGCGCACAGGACATCACCACAGTAACTATCGACAACAGCACGTACGCCCTGGTCGTGTCTCGCGATGACAGCGGCGTCCAGATAGTCGACATCTCGGCAAGTTCTGTTGCAGGCCAGACCACGCCAGTAATCAAACTTTTCGGTGTGAACCCGCACCTGATGGAGCTTGGCGGCGCCAACTATACAGAGTCCGGGGCCACGTGTAATGATGCAGACGGCACCGACCTAACAAGCAATGTCACCATAAACAGCGGCAGTGTCAGCAGGTTTGCCGTGGGGGAGTACGACGTCACCTACGACTGTGCAGCAGATGACAGCGGCAGCGACAGCAGCAGGGCCGACACTGTGATCCGCAAAGTCGCAGTCCGCGACACCATAAAGCCCGCATTTGTAGTAGATGAGCACGACGCAGATTACACCACCACCATAAACATGAGTGGCACGTACGTTGCAGGCACGATCCTAAACGTGACTGACCGCGACGAGACCACCGAGAGCATAGGGAGCGCCGACGCAGTAGATACAAACATTCCGGGAACCTACTACGTCACCTACACCGTCACTGATGCCTCTGGCAACTCGCGCACAATAACTGAGACCGTAATAATATTTGACACGAGGCCCCCCGTAATCGAGCTAAACGGCGACAACCCGCACTTTGTGGAGTGGGGCTCCGGATACGACGAGCCGGGCGCCGTATGCACTGACGGCGCAGGCGATGACACGCTCTCGCCGGAAAATCTCGTGATAAACTTTACCGCGCCAGTTGACGCATCCGCCGTGGGCGACTACCAGGTCAACTACTACTGCACGGACCCAGACAGCAACATTCACGCAGACCCCCCCGTGGTCCGCGTGGTTACAGTCCGCGATACGGTGTCGCCCGTAATTGTCGATGCCGCCCTGCTCGGGGCAGGCACCATAGTCCTGACCTACAGCGAGCCAGTCGACGTGAAATCTGATGCGACTGACGGCTCCGGGTTCGGGCTGTCTGACGGAACAGTACATTTCAACTCGGATCCCGCAGGCGCCGCCAACAAGATAACGCTTGGCATCTCCGGGCGTAACGGCTCCACTGCCGATCCGCCTGACATCACGTATGATTCTGAATCCGGAGGAAGCGTGGAGGACACCAACGGGAACGCCGCGCACACGGGGACCTTTGATGGAACCATAGATATGGCGCCCCCCATACCAAAGTCTGCCCACACGTCCAACTCCACTGCCATTCACATCGGGCTTTCAGAGGCAGTAGCTGACGCCGGTGTCGCTCCCGGCGACTTTGCGCTGTCTGTGGCCCCCGCGGCAGTAACGCCTGTTAATGCCACTGTGCATGCAGGTGATGGTGATAATCTCCACGCTGCCCCGCATGTCACCTCCGTGTCAGTTGACGGCTCCCGCATCACGCTCCTCCTAAACGGCGCGCTGCACGGAAACCAGGACGTAAAGGTCTCATACCAAAAGGGCGGCTCCATCGGTACGGGCACCGGTTCAGGCGGCACCATAAACGACCTCTCAGGGGGCACCACGCTTGCCGGCTCTGTTCCGATCGGCCAGCAGGCAGACTTTCCAGTCGCCATGACCCTCTCCAAGGACGGCACAACAATCTTTGTGCTTGACTTTTTTAACAACCTGCACGCATACGGTTTGCCTGCCCCGTGGGACACATCCGGCGCATCCCACGCATACACCACCCCGCTGGCATCCCTGATACCTCCCATTCCAGTCAACAGCACCGTCACGGTGAACCCCGAAACTTACATGGCGGGCCTAACCTTCTCTGATGACGGCACCAGGCTGTTTGCCACAGACGCGCTGGACGGCTCTGTCATCCACGAGTTTGCGTTCTCCTCCCCGTGGAACGCCTCTGCTGAATCCTTTTCCTCGTACACTGCCCACTCTTTACCCCTGTCCGGCATCGGGCCCAACACGGATCTGCGCGGCATTGCCTTCTCGCCGGACGGTACCACCATGTACATCGCAAGTGACCGCAACGACCAGATACACGAGTTCTCCCTTACTGATGCGTGGAACGCCTCCTCTGCCTTCCTGACGCACAGCGTCTCTGCGCAGGGCCCCCGGGCAGACGCTGCAGATGTCACTGCAGGCATCGCCTTCTCTGCTGACGGCTCCCGCATGTTCGTGGCAGTGCCTGATAAAAACCTCATAAACGAGTTTGCGCTTTCAGAGGCCTGGAACATCTCAAGTGCCGCACACGCGGGATCATTCAGCCCAGGGCCGTCCGTATTCAGCGTCCTCCCCCCCGGTTCCCTGTCCTTTGTTGACGTGGAACTGCCGTTTGAGCCCTCAGATGTGGCCTTCTCCGCTGACGGCACCAGCATGTTCGTGCTAGATGAGAGCGCAGGCGATGACTTTCCTGATTCGGTATCCGGCCTGACGCCCGCAGTAAAAGGGTACGCTCTGGCGCCCCCTGCCAAACCCTTTGATCCCGGGGCCCTCCCAAACCAGCTCGGGTCATTTGGGCTGCGTGAGGTCCAAAACACCCTGCCTGTGGCAAGGGCAGGCCCTGACGTCTTTGCATATACGAACACGGCAGTGTCCCTTGACGGCACCGGCTCGTATGACGCAAACGGCGACACCCTGGCATACCTGTGGGAGCAGACTGGAGGCCCGGGGAACGTGGCACTGGATGATCACACCCTGCAAAAACCGGCGTTCATAGCACCTGCAGTGGCAGACTCGGGGCCCCCCATCGTCCTGGAGTTCACGCTGACGGTAAGTGACGAAACAGGCAACGCAGACCGTGACACGGTGGCAGTAACGGTGCTTGCAGGCGTGGGTACGCCTGCTATAGTGTCTGCCAGCGTGGTCAGTGCGACGCAGTTTGAAATAGTGTATAACAAGGCAGTACACGGAAACAGCACCGATTACACCAACCTTGTAATTGACGGCAGGGGGCAGACAGTCGGTGTGGTGGCCGGCACCGGGACTGCAACTCACACCGTCTCATATTCCCCCTCTGATACAACGGCAACAACAACAGCAACAACAACGACTGATGCGACAGGCACCGTGGATATCGGCGATGGAATCACCGATGCCCACGTGCCTGACATCTCGCTGGTTCCAGTTGTCGGCCAAACGCTGTCTGACGGCGTTGCCCCTACGCTGGTCTCTGCCAGGACGGGTCCTGCCTCAAACCAGATAGACGTCACCTTCTCCGAGGCTGTCCGCAGCGGCGCCTCTGATGACTTTGTCGGCTGGAGTGTATCGCTGGGAGACAACAATGACAACTACAACACAGTCATTACAGTCACCGGCCTTGACGGTACCGGCAGCACTGCAACCCTGACGCTGCAAAAACCGGTCATGCCCAGTGACGCAACGCCTGACGTAACGTACGATGCCGCTGCGGGGAGCGTCTCAGATGCGGCAGGCAACGCGTTAGCTACTGCAACTGTCACCGCTACTGCGGGACATCCTGCAGGTCTTCACATCCACCTGATCGGCGATGCCTTCCTATACCACCCGTACGGGGAACCGTACACCGACAAGGGCGTCCTGTGCCATGACGCAGACGGAAACGACATAACTGACACCGGCGACTATGAAACCCTGCCGTACCTGCGGCAGCTAAACCAGACCGTAGATGGTGAGAGGCTAGGCGTAGATGTCAACCTTCATGAAAATACCGTTCTTAATTTTACCCACCAATCCCAAAACGAGTACCGCCCATTTGATCCGCAGGAGGTAATATACAGGTGTGTCACCCCGCTTGGATCCGTAGAGGAGGGCAGGACCGTAGCCCTGCGTGATGAAACCCCTCCTGAAATCCGACTAAACGGGTCCCGCAACGTGGATCTGGAGATAGGCGAGATATTTAATGAGACTGCCACATGTACTGACGCTCCTCTCAAATCCCAGATGGAACGTCTAACCGGTGCCTTTTATCTGACTTTTACCATCTCTTCCCTCCCTGACGGGTACCAAAACACCGCAGGAGAGCACACGATAAGCTACACATGTTCGGACTCTAAAGGCAACGACGCAGAAACCAGCAGAACGCTTCATGTAGGCACGCCTGACAACACGCCACCCGTGCTTGCAGTAAACCCCGGCATAGTGACCACCCTGGCAAACGGCACGCATGTCGTACGGCAGGATGTCGGCTTTGCAGCAGCAGATGACGGCGGCCTGCAGTCCGCAGTATCCTGCACGGACAACAGGGATGATACCCCTGCAATTACCCTTGATCCTGCCACGGTGGACACCTCGTCTGCTGGCACCCACGCCGTAACGTACTCCTGCACGGATGCTGCCGGCAAACAAGCTGATACCGTCACAGTCACCTGGGATTTCGGTCCTGCAGCCCCCGTGCTTGCAGTAACGCCCGCAGACACCGCAGTCACGCTTGCAATCAACGCATCATACGGCATCCCCGCAGCATCCTGCACAGACCACAAAGACGGCGACATCACCAACACCGGGATTCTAACTGCCATCTCGTCTGGAGGCCAGCCAGTCGACGAAATAGACACCTCCTCTGCAGGCACATACGATATAACGTACTCCTGCTCAGACTCTACCGGCAACACAGTAGAGCACAACGTGACAGTCACAATCCGGGCTGCCACAACTGACAACACGCCGCCTACCATAGTGCTAAAGTCGCCGCCCCTGACACTGTTTGTTCCGGCCGGAGCCGCCTTTGCAGATGCCGATCCCGGCGCCTTCTGCATTGATGGCCAGGACGGACGCACAGACGAGGGAATCGACGTGGATGCCACCGCACTTGACACGGCCGTTCTTGGCAACCACACCGTGACGTACTCCTGCACGGATTCTGGCGGCCTCCGGTCTGACACCATATCAAGGCCAGTCAGCGTGTACGGATTCACCGTAAACGGGAACATCGCCGACTTTGCAACTGACATCACCACCTCTGATGTCTACGAGCCATACGCAATCCTAGACATTACGAATATCAAGAATGCGTCACCCAGCAAAAAGTATTACGATACAGACGGGCAAGACACCGCCCGCTTTAACGGAACAACGCTCCAGGCGGGAACCTGGAGCGTGACGTATGCCGTCTCTGGCCGCGACGACGTGTCAAATCCGATCAACTTTGAAATCGAGGAAACCATAACCGTGGCTACTGCGACTGCACCGCCGGATGACAACGTCACCCCGACTGCGATAATCAGAGCGCCTGACACCGCAGACGAGGGAGCAACAGTAACCCTTGACGGGACCGGCTCGACAGACACTGACGGCACCATATCATCATACGCATGGACCACCAACGACACGTCCATCACAATAACAAACCCCTCTCAGGCAACGGCATCATTTACGGCCCCCTCGGTCGAAAAAGACACTTCTCTGGTCATCACGCTGAAGGTAACTGACAACGACGACGGCACAGATTCTGCACAACACACCATGACCATAACCAACGTAAGCCGGCCACCGGGTGACACCACATCACCACCGGCCAACAACCCTCCTGTCATCTCGCATACGGTGGACACCGACCAAATCTCTACTACCAGAATCACGCTGGATCGCAATACCGGATTTGAGCTTGATGAGCTGGGCGTAACATGCTCTGACCCGGACGGTGACACCGTCCAACTCACGCATGAGGCAAGTCCGGCGTATGATAAAGACACAGAAGGCAGGTACTCCATCTTCTACACTTGCACCGATTCACGCGACCTTTCTACACACTTCCAGGTTGTCCTGCACCTTTCTGCACCTGACAACACGCCACCCACAATCTCACTTGTCGGCGACTCTGAGCATACAGTCGACAAGGGCGCTTCTTACGATGATCCCGGAGCCGAGTGCGCCGACTTGCGGGATGACTCCCCCGAACTGGTGACATCCGGCTCAGTTGACACCTCCGAACCGGACACCTACGAGATAGAGTACACGTGCAAGGACGCCGCAGGCAACGAGTCAGATACTGTTACCCGGACAGTCACCGTATTGCCTGACACCACGCCTCCAACCTTTACGGTAAACGGTAACGCAACCGACTTTGCTACATCCCTGGCAGAAGGCCAGACCTACAGGAACGGCAAGATAGAAAACATCACCGAGACTGGTAGCCCTCCGACCAGCACGGAGATAAGGTATTACAGCGGCGCCGGCGATGCTGCTGTCACCACTGACGAAAACAAGATCAACTCCATTAACAATACCATGCCTGCCATCGGAAGCTACACCATACAGTATACAGTCTCTGACTCGGCCGTTTCACCAAACACACACACAATCACAGAGACACTCACCGTGCGCGCACCTGCCACGGTAACCATAGGCGCAATCGTCTCGACTACCGGCTCCATCTCGTCACTTGGCATACCTGCAAATGACACCATACACCTGGCAGTAAATGACTTTAACAGGGAATACCTTGCGTCAAACGAGGCCGCATGGAGGCTTGCAGTGTCTGAGCATGATGATAGGTCTACTTCTGAGGGCGCAATTGCAGCACTGGAACTGCTTGCAGGCAGCAACATAACCTCCATTGTGGGGCCCCTCACAAGTGATGCGCTGTCTGCAGTAAAGGGCCACGCCCTGTTTGACAATCCGTCAAGGCTTGCCATAAGCTACGCATCCACTGCGCCCACGGTGGATCTCAAACAGAAAGACGACCGCGTCTTTAGGACCGTCCCTGATGATTCCAATATCGTCAGTGTATACGTCAGCCTCTTTGAGGCAGACTCTGTGGATTACGTGATTCCGGTGTTCCGCAACGACACGTGGGGGATAGCACTGAACCGGACCCTTGCAGATGAAATTGATGATCATAACAACAATAATAACAACAACAACGAAATAACCGTACACGGCGGAATACTGTACGACCCTGACACTGTGTCACTTTCTGCCAACACAACGCTTGCCTTGCTAAATGACACGCTAAGTCAGGATTCCGTCAGTGAAAAGACCCCCGCAGTGGTGGTGTTCGGATTTAACGAGACCCTTGACATACTCGACGAGGCTGCAGCCACTGCAAACCTGCCTGCAGCAAAGTGGTACGGCAGCGACGCCGTGGCGCCATCAAAGCTGCTTGAGGGTGATGCCCCACGGGACGAGAATCGCAAGGCATTCCTTGAGCGCACCGACTATAACGTGCTCACCCTTGCAATAGACCAAAACGAGGCAAACAAAAGGATAGACCGCTCCGTGGACAACGCTGACGTATACTCTTATGCGGCATACGATGCAGTATACATACTCGGCACTGCCATACACCTCAACGGCGGCTCTGCAGGTAATACAGTCAACGAGGGCCTGATTGGCAACATCACGCAAGTGGCAGACAACACAAACGGGCACTACACAGACCCTGCCATGGGCAACACCGAGCTCAACGAGTACGGCGACCTGCTGCAGGCTGACTACTTTGTCCTCTCCCTTGATGCAGGCAGCGGGACCTCCTTTGAGCCAGAATTCAGGTATTATCACTCATCAGGCACCCTTGAGAGCCTTGTCTCCTCTGGTGGCGGTGGTGGCAGCAGCGGAGACGTCTCTGCCCCCTCAATCCGCACGGGCTTTGATGCGGGCCAGTACCCACTGGTATATGACGGGGTAAAGTACGGCCCTGACACGATTGACTCTCCCCACACTGCCACGATACGCGCAGGCAGCGGCGAGAGGCTTCTCAGCACCCTCACAGTATACGAGAACGGCGGGGCGCAAAACGTGCGGCACGTCGACATGTTTGTCGCACACAACGGCAGGACAATACACAACGACGGCACGGAAACCCACGTGACCTACGATTCGGGCAACGTCCGGATAACTGATCCGCACGGCCTGATTGCCAGTGCCACCGTGGATGCGTCTGCCATTGATGCCACAAAGGCGCAGTTTGAGTTTGCCATAACCTTTGCCAAGAAGGTTCCGCTCTCTGACGTGCTGTACCGCCTGTGGGACACCAGCAGAAACGCGCTTTACATCCACCTTGAGGACGCCCTTGTGGTGTCTGAGGGAAGGAAAGGCGGCAGCAGCAGCGGAGGCGGCAGCAGCAGCGGTAGCAGCAGCAGCAGCGGAGGCGGAGGCGGCGGCGGCAGTAGCAGCAGCAGTACTGCCACCCCAGCCACTGGCAGCGGCAACGGCACAACCACAACCACAACCGCCACCGCTGGCAACGGCACCGCAGCTGACACTGCAGACAAGCAGCAACCACAACAACAACAACCCCGACAGGGCTTTACCGCAGAACAGCTTGACACCCTAAAGCAGTGGGGCGGATTTGCGTCCCAGTCCGCATCTGACTCGCAGCTTTTAGCCCAGTTCGGAATAGAGGGCACCAGCATCCCCCCATACTTTAAGCAGACAGCAAAGTGGTTCCTCGATGCAGATGACGGCGGTGACGGCCTGACTGCGCAGGAGTTTGTCGCAGCGCTGTCGTACCTCGGGCAGCGCGGGCTGCTAAACTAGGGACGCCAATAATAACGACACCATTCAATCAAAGACAGAACGGCCAGCTGCACGGCTAACTGCCAGGTGAGATTGGAGAATTTTCAACGTATCCGGATCCTGCAATTGCGGCCAGGGCTTGGTGTTATAGCTTTTGCAGTCGGTCATGACAGTATTGCTGTCTTCAATGTGCCTGGAGGCGATGACACATCTCAAATGAGAATGATTCGGGAACCCTCTTGCCATATCCTGAATTTAATGCCAAAGAAACAAGCCGTCCTCCCATCTGACACCGTAACCCACGAGCTGGTGCGGACATACAAGACAAGCGACGTGCGGGCTGACCAGTTCGGCTACACCTGGACGAAAAACTCGTACGGCATGTGGCACTACCTTGAGGGTCTTGTGCCCCACACCGGCACTGCCTGCACTGACGTCAACAACAGGCTGTGCGACGCGTTTGCCGAAAAGATGGCAGGGCACACGGCGCTCATGGAGCAGCTGCGCGATGCGGAGTACGGCGACATATACCCGACGCAATAGCCGTCCGGTGCTGCCGGCTCTGTGACGCAGTTTCTCAGTGCTGTGTTGCACAACCAAACAATTATTCAGTCTACACTAGACAATGATTCATTGTTCATCAAACACCTGCAAACAAATATACAGCAACGCCTTGATTTCCAGTTTCTTTACCGTGCTTTCAGGATACACAAATGACTTTCCTTCCTTTCTGCCATTCATTGATTCTAGCTCTTCTTGCCACGAGTCAATGACATCCCATGACATGATCAGCTCGCCTCGGATTACAGGGAAGCGACTGATTGTTTTCCAGTTTCTAACCATGAGAAATGAAATAATTCTCTCATCTGTTGCTTGTTGGTGCAAAAAATTGGATCAGATGGCTGTTATGAAACACAGCAACTATGACAACAAACTGGTAAAATAAAACCAACAAAAAATCCTAACACATAGACAAATAAAAAGATGGTGAACCACTCCATTGCACCATATGCATAAGTTATTGGTGTGTTGCCCAAAACATAGACAAATAAAAAGATGGTGAACCACTCCATCTTGTCAATTCCCTGATGGCCATGATCCCAATCTGCATTTTATCAGAATGTTTGACAACTTCTTCAGTGCCATCTTGGAAGACTGAGTCTAACAGTTCATAGAATGGAGTAATTATGAAGTTTGATTCTTTTTTATCTTGACAATGGCATTGCCTAACTGTTTTTATTGACGTGTTATTTACAGATAAATACCGATCTGTCATAACTTCTTTAGAAATGGCCGATGTTACAGTGGTAAGATATTCCTTTGAAGGCGAAAAATTTGAACTTTTGGTAAAGCCTGACCCCGCACTGGATTACAAGCTGGGAAAGAAAAAGGAGATTTCGTCAGTTTTGGTTTCAGAAGACATTTACACTGATTCAGGAAAAGGCACAAAGCCTCCAACTGAAAAATTACTCAAAGCCTTCAAAACTGAAGACCTAACTGAGATTGCTCAGATAATTATGCAAAAAGGTGATCTGAATCTTACAACTGATCAAAGACGAAAAATGATTGATGACAAGAAAAAACAGATTGTAGGGTTCATTGCAAAGACATACGTAGATCCTAAAACCCACTTGCCCCATCCTCTGCTAAGGGTTGAGCAAGCTATGAAAGATGCGCGGGTTTCAGTAGAACCTCAGAAAGGTGTAGAGGAGCAAGTAAAAGATATCGTTGAAAAATTGCGTTCAATAATTGCTTTAAAGTCTGAGAACCTGCAACTGGAAATTGTTGTTCCTGCACAATTTGCATCCCAATCATACTCTGTTCTCAAATCAGTAGGATTCCTAAAAAAAGAAGAATGGCAAAATAATGGTTCCCTAAAAGCAATACTTGAAATACCTGCTGCGGCAAGGCCAAACGTGATAGACAGATTAGGCTCTATAACCAAAGGCTCTGCTACAGTTGAGGTAATGCAGTAATGGAAAACAAGCGAAAATACGTTATTCCCGGTGACTTGGTAACTTCAGAACCCTTTAGACCTGAACAAAATGTAATACTTGATGGAAACAAGATAATCTCCACAACTGTAGGAATTTCTGAAATTTACGATGACTCTGTTCGCGTCATCCCATTAACTGGAAAGTACATTCCAAAAATCAACGATCTTGTAATTGGCAAGGTCATCTCCCATACTTCCCTGTCATGGGAATTAGATATCAATTCGTGCTATGTTGGATTCCTACCCGCACAAGATGTCTTTGGACGAGACTTTTCTGCCCATGCTGATGAGCTTACTTCAAAACTAAAATCAGGAGATCTTGTTGCTGCAAGAATTGCTAATTTTGATAGAACAAGGGATCCGCTTGTAACAATATCTGATAGAGACTTGGGGAAAATTGACTCTGGAGCACTAGTTATAATCTCTCCAAGCAAGGTTCCGCGCCTAATTGGAAAGAGAGGCACAATGATTCAGGCAATTGAGATGGCAACAAATGCCGCAATTACCATTGGACAAAACGGCTGGATAGTAGTTTCATGCGAGTCTCCCGAGGGATTATTAAAGGCCAAAAAAGCAATTCAGATTGTCGATGAGAAAGCACACATTGCAAATTTGACTGATCAAGTGAAAGAAATGTTAGAATCAAAAGGTGAATCATAATGGGTGGAAGAGAAGCAACAATGGTCCTTCTGGACGAAAATGGAATCCGTTGTGATGGAAGAAAAGTCGACGAACCAAGACGTATCATGATTAGAGCTGGCGGGCTAAAAAATGCAGACGGCTCAGCTTACATTGAGTTTGGTGACAATAAAATACTCGTTGGCGTATTTGGTCCAAGAGACGTTCATCCAAAACACATGTCAGACACTGACACAGGAATTTTACGCGTTAGATATCACATGGAGCCATTCTCCGTTGGCGAAAGAAAAAATCCGGCTCCTTCAAGAAGAGAGATTGAAATTTCCAAAGTAATCAAAGAAGCATTAGAGCCTGCAGTTATGTTGGGACAGTTTCCAAGAACCGCAGTTGATGTATTTATTGAAGTCTTGCAAGCAGATGGCGGCACTAGGTGTGCGGCACTATCTGCAGCTTCTGTTGCCTTGGCCGATGCTGGAATTCCGATGAGAGATATGGTTGCAGCTTGTGCTGCAGGCAAAGTCGCAGATACCATAGTCCTTGATGTTAACAACGAGGAAGACCAAGCAGGTCAAGCAGACATGCCAATCGGTTACATGCCAAGTCTTGAAAAAATCACTCTGCTACAATTGGATGGCGTTCTTAGTCCTGAAGAATACAAAAAATGCGTCCAAGTTGGAGTTGATGGATGTAAAATTGTCTATGATCTGCAAAAGAAAGCGCTAAACGACAAATACTTTGGGAAAGGAGGCTCTTAGAAATGGGTTCGCATTCTGTTATTGATGATTTGAAAAAAACACAGATTCTTGAACTACTCGAACAAGGAAAAAGAGTAGATGGACGTGCATTAGATGAGACACGCGAGGTAACAATTGAAATTAATGCAATTCCCAAAGCAAATGGTTCAGCAAGAGTTCGTCTTGGAGACACTGAAGTTGTGTGCGGAATAAAAATCCAACCGGATAGACCCTTCCCAGATATGGGCGACAAAGGCATCTTCATTTGCACTGCAGAACTGTTGCCGCTTTCCCATCCTACAGTCGAAACCGGACCGCCAGGACCGGCTGTTATTGAATTAGCAAGAGTTGTTGACAGAGGAATTAGAGAAAGTCACATGGTTGACGTATCACAACTAGTTATTGAAAAAAACAAGTCAGTTGTCGGTGTATTTGCTGACAACGTGGTAGTTGACTATGATGGAAACCTCTTTGATGCATGCTCTTATGCCTCTACTGCTGCGTTGCTTTCGTCTAAAACCCCAAAATGGAACTGGGTTGACGATGCTCCCGCACTTGCTGAAGGTGAGGAATCTACTGTGCCAACTACAACAATTCCAGTGTCAGTAACCATGGGAAAGATTGGAAATCACATCGTAGTTGATCCAAACGGTGATGAATGGGACAGTATGGATGCCAGAGTTACAATTACTAGCGATTCGGATGGAAACATCTGTGCCTTACAAAAAGGCGGCACTGATGGATTCACACAAGAAGAGATTGTTCAATGCGGGGAAATCTCTGTCAGAGTAGGCGCAAAAATAAGAGAAAAACTAAAACAAGCTCAACAGGCAGGCCGATAAAATGGCAAAAGCAAAAAAATCCCTCAAAGGACTAGGTGCACGATATGGAATTAAAATTAGAAAACAGTATACCAAAATCCATCTCCAATTAAAAGAGAAAAGAACATGTCCTGAATGCGGTTCCAAAACGTTTGGTAGGGACGCTGTGGGAATCTGGTCTTGTAAAAAATGCAGCTATAAAGTAGCTGGAACAGCATATGACATTAAGCTTTAGTGCAAAAATAACAGTTGATGCCAAAGACAAGACAAAGGCAATTTATGATTCTGTAAATACTGACAATGAGTTTTATCCAGAAAACCCTGCAAAAACTACGATAGAATTTGATGAAAAAATCATCATTTCAGTTGAATCCAAACACTTGCCACATTTGAGAGCAAACCTCAACTCTACACTTAGACTAGTCCAGGCCAGCCATGACTCAATTGAATCGGTAAAGATATAATGAAACAAAATTTGTGATCATACATGTCATCCCCACAAATGCCCCCATGGCTACAAGAACGACTGGTGAAATTACAGCAAACCCAGCAAAACCTGCAATCAATCATGACACAGAGACAACATCTTGATATTGAAAACGCTGAAACAGAAAAAGCTCTTGAAGAACTAAAGAAAGCAGCCGACGGCGATGCTGTATTCAAACACTCTGGCACTGTCCTGATCAAATCAACAAAAAAAGAGCTAATTGACGAGTTGGAAGAAAAACAAGAGATGGCAAAAACACGTGCAACTGTTCTTGAAAAGCAGGAAACTCGTGTTAAAACAGATCTTAAAGAACAAGAGGCAAAAATAACTGAAATGATGAAGGGCGGTTCTGCCAGTCCGCCGCCTGCAGAAGACAATCCCAGAAAATAGCCTATCTGCCTTTTCAAACAAGATATTAACAAATCTGTCCAAGTATTATCTGTGAAATTGGAGAATCTTAGAATTATTGTAGATGAGCGAGAGCGAAAAAGTGGAATTCCTGAACTTCTCAAATCAGTTGGATTGAACCTTGAAATGAAAACACTTCCAGTTGGCGATTATATTGTTGCGCCAGAAACCGTTGTAGAGCGAAAGAGCATTCGTGATCTGGTTTCTTCTGTTTTTGATGGAAGGCTTTTTGATCAGTGTACCAGGCTAAAAGAACACTTTCAAAATCCCATTGTTTTGATAGAGGGAAACGTTGATGAAATTGAGGAAATTGCTGAGAACCCCTTGATATTTTACGGAGCTGTCTCTGCTGTTGCCCTGGATTTTAAAATTCCGGTAATTCCCACTCCGAGCGCAACTCATACAGCTAAACTGTTGGTGTCAATGTGTTCCAGAAAAGATTCCCCAAAGGGGCCTTATCTGAAGAAAATTCGAAAATCCTCTGACTTGGAAAGACAGCAGCTTTCAGTTCTTTGCAGCTTGCCTGGAATTGGAGAAAAATTTGCAGTTAGAATGCTTGAGAAATTTGGAACGCCGTTCAAAGTTTTCACTGCAACTACTGCTGAACTGGCAAAAGTTGAAGGGTTGGGCAAAGCACGGGCAAAGAAAATCAAAAAAATGCTGGACTCTAAAAGTAAATTTCTAAAAAAATCTGATCAAAAGACTTTGCATGATGCGTAGCTATTCTTCAAGTGGCACAGAAGGAGATTCATTTTTGAGCAGTTTTCTTTTTAGCGGCGTTGCGCATATTGGGCATTCTTTCCCACCGGTGTGATTAGCTTTGCATCCCGGGCAATAATGAACCCACTTTCCAACGTCTTTTATTCCTTGAGTCATTATCGGTGAAATTTTCAAACCCAGGTTTTTTGCCACATTTAAAATCGCAAAATCGTCACTGATTATCTCCCCTTTCATCTCAATGCATAGTGCAATAATCGAAATGTCTTGTCTTGATAGCTGTGGAAAGTCCCCCGTATCCTTGGATGCTGTTATTGCAGCGTCTGTTGATTCTTTGTCCGGCTCTCTAATCTTCATCCTATTGGTTTCCAGCAGAGTCCCAAGGGCACCGTAATCTTTCTTTATGTGCCTGATTTCGTCATAAACGAGGGATGTGGTGTAGCAGTCATTTGATGATCTAAATGGCACGCCCGCATAAAATGCGCTGGCGTCTAAAATCCTAAAATCCAAGTTTACTCATCTGTCTCAGTCCTCGTTTTTTTAATCTTACAAAGACTGCCGGCTTTTTATATTTTTTAATAATTATCGGTTCTTCAAATCCTGCTGATTTAACCACTTGGGCGTCCATTACAATGTTGCAGTCATGAGAGCATATAATCTCAACTTTTTCATCTGGAACTACAATTGATTCTAGTCTATACACCGGTGCAACAGGAGTGATGATCAGAACATCTAAACTTTCATGTAAGATTGGACCTCCCAATGAAAACGAATGTCCTGTAGACCCGCTAGGTGTCGCAATAATCACTCCGTCCATTTTCTGTTTTACCGTGTCATTTTGAAATTTGATTTCAATTTCTGCAGTCTTGGTCAGGTTTGTTCTACTAATGTAAATCTCATTTAATGCCGGTGGAAATTCTTTCCCCCCACAGGATGCAATCACTCTGGTTCTTTTGTCTAGGAAGAACTTGTCTTTTAAAATCTGATTAACTGCATTGTCAAATTCCCCAATAGTTATTTCAGCTAAAATGCCTCTGTTTCCACCTACGTTGATTGTTAAAATCGGTGTTTCATTTTCCAGGTTTCTAAAGACTCGAAGTGTAGTTCCGTCCCCCCCAAGTGTGATGACTAGATCAAGCTTTATCTTTTTCAGTTCCTCCAAGGCTTCAATTTTCTTTGCACCTTGCACCTCAATTGGTGAAATTGTATATATTGTTGATTTTTTTGCCAAAAGCTTTTTCACAACATCTTTTGCAGCTTTTTCTGAGTCTTTTGACCCGACCTTACTTACTACTGCAACTTTTTGGAGTTTCAAGCAGTTCTTCTGAATTCTATTTACTTAAAAATGATATTTTTGCCGTAGTGTCTTTGATTGAAAATCGATCAACTGCCTGCCTACAAAGTGGCAAAAATGAGCGGTTTTCTACCAAAGACACTACGGTTGGTTCAGCTAAGCGAAATGTAGCTATAACCGGCAATCCGCGATTCTACAGATTCTGGGCGCGTGTGATTCTTTGTAGTGGAAGGTTTCTTCTCTTGGTAATCTCTACAAAGTACTTCTGGGAAACTGGAATCTGAAAAAAATACATAAATATCAAAACAAAAGCATCAAGTTGTTGATTTACGCCTTTCAGTTATCTGCTTTCAAGAAGCCGTCGTCGCTAGCCGTACTGCGCATCTGTCATTCCTGCAGCAATCCTGCCTTCCCTGCCACAATGTTGCCTGACATCGGGGGGGGGGGGGGTGGAGGAAGGATCAGCAGCAGTAATGGTATTGGGAGAAGGAGAGGACAGGAGAGTCTGACAGTTGCAACGACTGATAAAACCGCCGTTTCTTGCAGCAGCAACAACAACAGCAATAGCAATGGCGGCACTTGTTCTTCTGATTCCCCTCTGCATCCCCCCTGCAGATGCCGCAACGGATGCAACGTCTGTTCCGACAGACTGGAGCCTGATACCCTCGGGCCTTGGCGACGGGGACCAGTTCAGGCTGCTTATCACGACGTCAACCAAACGCAACGCCGCATCTTCTGACATTGCCGTATATGACACGTACATCCAAAACCTCGTAGCATCAGGCCATGCAGACATACAAGAGCACAGCTCGTCATTCAGGGTGGTGGGCAGTACCAATGCAGTCGATGCGCGCGACCACACCGGCACCACCTATACCGACGATGACAAGGGCCCCCCAATCTACTGGCTAAAGGGCGCAAAGGTGGCAGATAACTATCAGGACTTTTACGACGGATCATGGGATGAGGAGAGATCCGGGCGAAACGAGCACGGAAACGAATTACTGTTTGGCTCTTCTGATACAGTGAATGTGTTTACCGGCTCTAATGATGATGGGACAAAACACGGCAACTCCCTTGGCTCCAGCAGTGTGCACGTTGGAGTCCCAAACAATGATGGTGGAGCTAGACTTAACCCACTCGGCAACGTTGCCATATCTCTGTCATCAAGTGAGACGCATCCGTTTTACGGCATCTCGCCTGTATTTCAGGTGGGAAGCATAAATGCCGTCCCGACTGCGAAAATCAGCGCGCCTGACACCGCAGACGAGGGCACAACTGTAACCCTTGACGGGACTAGCTCTAGTGATGATGACGGCACAATATCGTCATACGCGTGGAGCGCCAGCGACGCGTCCGTCGCAATAACAAACTCCTCTCAAAAGACTGCATCATTTACTGCGCCCCAGGTCACAGAGGACACTCCCCTGGTCATCACGCTGAAGGTGACTGACAACGACGGCGACACTGGCTCTGCACAACACACCGTCACCATTACCAATACCGTGACTGATCCCCCCAGGTTCGTCTCAGCAGAGCTAGACGAGTCAACGGGTATGCTGAAAATCACATTTGACAAGACGATAGACGCATCCGGCGTCGATGCCACAAAGTTCCACATAAGAGAGTCCGGATCCGTCACGGGAGGCGTGACCCTGTCTGCACCGGAGCTTGACACTGCCGCTACTACTACTGACGGCACCGCGCTCTCATTTACGCTGACTGGCCCGAACCGCGACGCAGTCATCGCGCTGGATGACCCGCAACTGGAGATAGGGGAGGGCGCCGTGGCCGACGTCAATGGCACCAGGATAACTGCGGCCTTTGACATATCGACTGCCAGGTTCGCCGAGTCTTTTGCCTTTCCGCTGACTACAGATAATGCGGCCAATAGCATCTCCTTCTCAAACGACGGCCTGAGGATGTTCCTGGCAGACGCCAGGCCTGTTAACGTACGCCAGTACGCCCTGCCTGCGGCCTTTGACGTGTCAGGCGCCAGCCTTACCCGCTCTGTTATGCTTTCATTCAGCAATATTGGCCTATCCGGCCTTACCTTCTCAAACGACGGCCTAAAGATGTTTACGGTAGATATTCTAACTGATCAAGTACGCCAGTACGCCCTGCCTGCGGCATTTGACGTGTCAGGCGCCAGCCTTACCCGCTCTGATACGCTTGTTAGCGCCATGGGTGACCTTGCCTTCTCAAATGACGGCCTAAGTGTGTTTGTTCTCCAGGCATTCTCTAGTACTGTAACACGTTACGACCTGTCTGCACCATTTAACATGACAGGCGCCAGCAAAGTCGGCTCCCACACCTTCGGTTTATTGGGCGTGAGTTCGTATGGCCTTACCTTCTCAAATGACGGCCACAGGATGTTCATAACAAGCCAACGTGATAGTGGTGCCTCTCACCATACCGACACCATGTACCAGTACGACCTGCCTACAGCATTTGACACGACAGGCGCCAGCCTTGTCGGCACCCTTGGCGTCTCCCCGCAGCCGACGGGCTCAAGAAACACCGCCTTCTCAAATGACGGCCTTGAGATGTTCCTGCTAGATCGAACCAACAGTACCGTACACCGGTACGACCTGAGGCTGCTCTACGACATAGACAGGGTTCTGCCACCGGACATCAACGTTGTTCCAGTCGCCTCCTTTGATGACGGGGACACCGTCAAAGTCGGCAATACAAACAAGACATTTGACGAGCTTAGCCGCCCATATGGCATCACCACGGTAAAGATAGGCTCCAGTACCTACTCCCTGGTCGCATCATTTGATGATGACGGCGTCCAGATAATCAACATTACCAATCCCGCAAAACCCGTCCCGACCTCCTCCTTTGATGACGGGGACACCGTCACAGCAGTCGACGGGACACCCAGGACATTTGACGAGCTTGACAGCGTACGGGACATCACCACGGTAAAGATAGGCTCCAGTACCTACGCTTTGGTCGCATCATCCAGTGACGACGGCGTCCAGCTAGTCAACATTACCAATCCCGCAAAACCCGTCCCGACCTCCTCCTTTGATGACGGGGACACCGTCAAAGTAGGCAGTACAAACAAGACATTTGACAAGCTTGACGGCGCATATGGCATCACCACGGTAAAGATAGGCACCAGTACCTACGCTTTGGTCGCATCATTTGATGATGACGGCGTCCAGATAGTCAACATTACGGATCCCGCAAACCCCGTCCCGACCTCCTCCTTTGGTAAAGGGGACACCGTCAAAGTAGGCAGTACAAACAAGACATTTGACGAGCTTGACGGCGCATTGGGCATTACCGTAGTGGATATGGGCACCAGTACCTACGCCTTGGTCACAGCATACAATGACAACGGCGTCCAGATAGTCAACATTACGGATCCCGCAAAACCCGTCCCGGCAGTCTCCTTTGATAAAGGGGACACCGTCGAAGTAGGCAGTACAGACAAGACATTTGACGAGCTTGGAGGCGCATGGGGCATTACCGTAGTGGATATGGGCACCAGTACCTACGCCTTGGTCGCAGCAAACACTGATGACGGCGTCCAGCTAGTCAACATTACCAATCCCGCAAAACCCGTCCCGACCTCCTCCTTTGGTAAAGGGGACACCGTCGAAGTAGACAATACAGAGAAGACATTTGACGGGCTTGACGGCGTACGGGGCATCACCACAGCAACTATAGGCTCCAATACCTACGCCTTGGTCGCATCATACGCTGATGACGGCGTCCAGATAATCGACATTACAGATCCCGCAAACCCTTTTCCGTCAATCTCCATTAATAACGGGGACACCGTCAAAGTAGGCAATACAAACAAGACATTTGACAAGCTTGGAGGCGCACAGGACATTACCGTAGTGGATATAGGCTCCAATACCTACGCCCTGGTTGCAGCATACGATGACAACGGCGTCCAGATAATGGAAATCTCGGCAAGATCTGCTGCAAGCCTGCCCACTGTGGCCCCGACCCTCGTGTCTGTTGAAAGGCACGACCCTGCCACACAAAGCACAAACGATCGCAACCCGACCTTCAGGGTAACCTTCAGCAAGGCAGTAAACAACGTGGATGCACCAGACTTTGAGACCTTAGGTGATGCCACAGCGACAGTCTCTGCTGTCACCCCGGTATCTGATACGGTATACCACGTGGAGGTAAACGTGACTGCAGACGGCATAGTCAACCTTGGCATTGATGCAGTACACAACATCCAAGATGCCGCAGGCAACTCCCTGTCCGGTACTGGGCCTACCGAGACAGACGAGCCATACACCATAGATACAGTTCCCCCAACCCTTGCATCAGTTACAAGGCACAGCCCTGCAGAGGAGGACACAAGCAACAACATCCTGGTCTTCAGGGCAAACTTCAGCGAGGCAGTCGCCAACGTGGATGAACCAGACTTTGTGATCCTGGGCAACGCCAATATGAGCAACTTTGCAGTCACCCCCGTGCCTTCCAGCTCCAACTCCACATACGAAGTACGCGTATTTGTATTAATAGACGGCACGGTCGAACTTGGCATCAATGCTACGGCAAACGACATCACAGACGCCGCAGGCAACGCCCTGTCCGGCACGGGACCGACGGGGGCCAACGAAACATACACAGTAGATAAAGTTCTGCCAGCCCTTACATCCGTTGAAAGGCACGACCCTCTCACAGAAAACACAAACGATGACACCCCCACCTTCAGGGTAACCTTCAGCGAGGCAGTGGTTAACGTGGACCAATCAGATTTTCTGGACACAGGCAGCGCCACAGCGGCAGTCTCCGCTGTCGTCCCGGTGCCCGGCGGTAAAATATACGACGTGGGGGTAACCGTAACTGCAAACGGCACAGTCGGCCTTTCCATCTCACTGACAACAGACATTGAGGACGCCGCAGGCAACTTAATGCGCCTTGGGCTGCCTAGCGGGGACAACGAATTATACAGCGTCTCCCTCCTCCCGCAGGCAGAAAACCGGCCTCCGACAATCACCCTAACCGGCGACAACCCTGCAACTGCAGAAAGGTACGTCACATACACAGATGCCGGGGCAGCCTGCGCCGATCCTGACGGCGATGATATAACGCTTACCAACTCCTCTAATGTGGACACGGACACAGTATCTTTGCCGGCATCTCCTTACCGGTACACCTACTCGTGTACAGACCAACACGGGCTTGCCGCGACAAACAAGACCAGACTCGTCAGTGTGGAGGATACCGTGACACCTGTGATTACCCTTGTCGGCCCGGCATCAGTATCGCTGACAGTGGGCGACACATACACGGAAGAAGGGGCAACCTGCACTGACTCTGGCCGTCTGCTTGGTGCTGCCAGTATCGGCGGCGCTACGGTGGACACGGCTGTCGTCAACGAGTACGATGTGGTGTATGCCTGCTCAGACGGGTACAACAACGCTATTCCGGTAACCAGGACCGTAACTGTTACAGAACCGACGACAACGCCACCAACGCCAACGCCACCAACGCCAACGCCTCCAACCCCGACTGACGACAGTGGCGCCCCCACCTTCACTGCAAGAACCGGCCCTGCCACAAACCAGGTGACTGTCACCTTCTCTGAGAACGTCAACAGCACGGCTGACTCCCATACAGCATGGGGCGTGGCAGGAAGCACGGTCACCGCAGTCACCGGCCTTGACGGGACTGACGACACCGCAGTAATAACGCTGCAAAGCCCAATCCGGCCGCCTGATGCAACGCCTGCCGTGACATACGATGACGATGCGGGGGACATCTCAGATGCTGCAGGCAACAGGATGCTTACCGCCACTGTCACCGCTACTGCGGGACACCCGGCGGACCTTCACATACACCTGATCGGCGATGCCTTCCTATACCACCCGTACGGGGAACCGTACACCGACGAGGGCGCCCTGTGCCATGACGCAGACGGAAATGACATAACTGACACCGGCGACTATGAAACCCTGCCGTACCTGAATCGGACGCAGACCATAAACGTCAACCTTCACGCAGATACTGCTCTTAATTTTACCCACCCCACCCAAAACCTTTACCGCCCCTTTGATCCGCAGGAGGTAACATACAACTGCACCACCCCGCTTGTATCCGTAGAGGACTCCAGGCTGGTAGCCCTGCGCGATGAAACCCCCCCTGAAATCCACCTAAACGGGCCACGCAACGTGGATCTGGAGTTGGGGGAATCATTTGGGGATCCTGATCCTGCCACGTGCACTGACACTCCTCTTAAATCCCAGATGGAACGTGTAGGCGGCCTCTTTTATCTGACTGTTCTCAGCTCTTCCCTCCCTGACGGGTACCAAAACACCGCAGGAGAGTACACGATAACCTACACATGTTCGGACTCTAAAGGCAACGACGCAGAGGATACAAGCAGAACGCTTCATGTAGGCACGCCTGACAACACGCCACCCGTGCTTGCAGTCAACCCCGGTGTGGTGACCACCCTGGAGAACGGCACGCATACCGTACGGCAGGATGTCGGCTTTGCAGCAGCAGGTGACGGCGGCCTGCAGTCCGCAGTATCCTGCACGGACAACAGGGACGATACCCCTGCAATCACCCTTGATCCTGCCACGGTGGACACCTCGTCTGCTGGCACCCACACCGTAACGTACTCCTGTGCTGATGATGACGGCAACCCGTCTAATGATATAACAGTCACCTGGGATTTCGGTCCTGCAGCCCCCGTGCTTGCAGTAACGCCTGAAGACACTACAGTCACGCTGGCACTCAACGCATCATACGAGATCCCCGCAGCAGCCTGCACAGACCACAAGGACGGCGACATCACCGGCACCGGGATTGTAACTGCCATCTCCTCGCCTGGAGGCCGGACAGTCGATGCAATAGACACCTCCTCTGAGGGCACCCACGGCATAACGTACTCCTGCACGGACTCTGACGGCAACACCGTAGAGCACAACGTAGCAGTCACAGTCCGGCCTGCCACAGTTGGAAACACGCCGCCTATCATAGTGCTAAACCCGCCTGAAATCATATTTGTTCCAGTCGGAGGCAGCTTTGAAGATGCCGATACCGGCGCCACCTGCTCTGATGACCAGGACGGCTCTATAACTGCCCCTGACAAACTCACGGTGGATACTGCCGCACTTGACATCAACGTGCCAGACACGTACCAAGTCACCTACACTTGCGAGGATTCTCAAGGCGCCTCTGACACCATATCCAGAACCGTCCACGTGTACGGATTCACCGTAAAGGGGAACATTGCCGACTTTGCAACTGACATCACCACCTCTGATGAATACGAGGAAGGCACAATCCAAGACATTACAAACATTGAGAATCCATCCACCAGCATAAAATATTACGATACAACCAGGCAAGAGATTGCTTCCTTTAACGGAACAACACCCCCCCAGGCAGGAACCTATACCGTAGAGTATACCGTGTCTACCCCAGGATCGTCCCCGCCCATAACCTACACCATCATAGAGACGGTGACTGCCACCACACCACCGGGTGACACCACACCACCGGGTGACACCACACGCCCCACAATCTCACTTGTCGGCGACTCTGAGATTACAGTCGAGGAAGGCACTGTCTACGATGATCCCGGAGCCGAGTGCACAGACTTGCAGGATGACTCCCCCGAACTGGTGACATCCGGCTCAGTTGACACCTCCGAACCGGGCACCTACACGATAGAGTACACGTGCAAGGACGCTGCAGGCAACGAGTCAGAGACTGTTACCAGGACAGTCACCGTACCTGACACCACGCCTCCAACCTTTGCGGTAAACGGCAACACAGGCGACTTTGCGACGTCCCTGGCAGAAGGCCAGACCTACAGGAACGGCAAGATACAGAACATTACCGAGACTGGCAGCCCTCCGACTCGCACGGAGATAAGGTACTATAACGGCACCGGCGATGCCGCTGTCACCACTGCCGAAAACGAGATCGACTCCATTAACAATACCAGGCCTGCCATAGGACATTACACCATACAGTATACAGTCTCTGACTCGGCCGTTTCGCCAAACAACCACACAATCACAGAGGAACTCACCGTGCGCGCACCTGCCACGGTAACCATAGGGGCAATCGTCTCGACTACCGGCTCCATCTCGTCACTTGGCATACCTGCAAATGACACCATACACCTGGCAGTAAACGACTTTAACGACGATTACCTTGCGCCAAAGGAGGCCTTGTGGAGGCTTGCAGTATCTACATATGATGACGGGTCTGCCCCCGGGGACGCCATTGCAGCACTGGAACTGCTTGCAGGCAGCAACATAACCTCCATTGTGGGCCCCCTCACAAGCGATGCGCTGTCTGCAGTAAAGGGCCACGCCCTGTTTGACAATCCGCCAAGGCTTGTCATAAGCTACGCATCTACTGCGCCCACAGACGATCTCAAACAGAAAGACGACCGCGTCTTTAGGATCGTCCCTGACGATTCCAATACAGTCAGGGCATACGTCAGCCTCTTTGAGGCAGACTCTGTTGATTACGTGATTCCGGTGTTCCGCAACGACGCGTGGGGGGTAGCACTGAACCGGATCCTTGCAGATGAAATTGATGATCATAACAATAACAACAACAACAAAATAACCGTACACGGCGGAATACTGTACAACCCTGACCCAATGTCATTTTCTGCCAACACAACGCTTGCCCTGCTAAATGACACGCTAAGTCGGGATTCCGTCAGTGAAAAGACCCCCGCAGTGGTGGTGTTCGGATTCAATGAGACCCTTGACATACTCAACGAGGCTGCAGCCACTGCGAATCTGCCTGCAGCAAAGTGGTACGGCAGCGACGCCGTGGCGCCATCAAAGCTGCTTGAGGGCAACACCCCACGGGACGAGAATCGCAAGACATTCCTTGAGCGCACCGACTATAACGTGCTCACCCTTGCAATAGACGAAAACGAGAAAAACAAGAGGATAGACCGCTCTGTGGACAACGCTGACGTGTACTCCTATGCGGCATATGACGCAGTATTCATACTCGGCACTGCCATACACCTCAACGGCGGCCCTGTAGGCAATGTGGTCAACGGGGGCCTGACTGACGCCATCGCGCAGGTGGCAGACAACACAAACAAACACTATACAGACCCTGCCATGGGCAACACCACGCTCAACGAGTACGGCGACCTGCTGCAGGCTGATTACTTTGTCCTCTCCCTTGATGCAGGCAGCGGGACATCCTTTGAGCCAGAATTCAGGTATGATCACTCATCAGGCACCCTTGAGGGTCTTGTCTTGCTTGGCGGCGGCGGTGGCAGCAGCGGAGACGTCTCTGCCCCCTCAATCCGCACGGGCTTTGATGCAAACCAGTACCCCCTGATATACGACAGGGTAAAGTACGACCATGACACGATCAACTCTCCCCACACTGCCACGATACGCGCAGGTAGCGGCGAAAAACTTCTCAGCACCCTCACAGTATACGAGAACGGCGGGGCGCAAAACGTCCGACACGTCGACATGTTTGTCGCACACAGCGGCAGGACAATACACAACGACGGCACGGAAACCCACGTTACCTACGATTCGGGCAGCGTCCGTATAACTGATCCGCACGGCCTGATTGCCAGCGCCACGGTGGAGGCATCTGCCATTGATGCCACAAAGGCGCAGTTTGAGTTTGCCATAACCTTTGCCAAGAAGGTTCCGCTCTCTGACGTGCTGTACCGCCTGTGGGACACCAGCAGAAACGCGCTTTACATCCACCTTGAGGACGCACTTGTGGTGTCTGAGGGAAGGAAAGGCGGCAGTAGCAGCGGAGGCGGAGGCGGAGGCGGCAGCAGTAGCAGCAGCAGTGCTGCCACCACAACCGCTGGCGGCAGCGGCAACGGCACAACCACAACAACAACCACCGCCGCCGCTGGCAACGGCACCGCAGCTGACACTGCAGACAAACAGCAACAACCACAACAACCCCGACAGGGCTTTACCGCAGAACAGCTTGCCACCCTAAAGCAGTGGGGCGGATTTGCGTCCCAGTCCGCATCTGACTCGCAGCTTTTAGCCCAGTTCGGAATAGAGGGCACCAGCATCCCCCCATACTTTAAGCAGACAGCAAAGTGGTTCCTCGATGCAGATGACGGCGGCGGTGACGGCGGCAGCCTGACTGCGCAGGAGTTTGTCGCAGCGCTGTCGTACCTTGGGCAGCGCGGCCTGCTGCTAAACTGAGAAGACGCCAAAAGGCGCCACCTGCCCGTCAAAGACTGACGGCTTGCCGCAGATCACCGGGAACGCGGCCAGGATCCGCATTTATCTGACACGCAAGGTGTTATCAAACCCCCGCGGTCCACGGTTCTGATCCTGCAATCCGGATTGCGGCACATCATCATCCCATATGCGCTGTTTTCCCTGGCCGTTCCAAACAGCAATGTTTTTTTCAAGGTCTTTGGCCGCAGTACTCCCGATGCTTTGCAGGCTGCCAAGAGGAGAGACTTTCCGCTGCAGAACCACACACGCCCAGAATCTGCAGGATCGAATCACTGGTTACAGTTCAGAGGAGAACCTGGTACTTTTGTGAAGACTTTCTCCAGCTATGAAATGAAATGTGCCCTAACTAAGGAACCACTTCTCATGTGCAGAACCAAACCGCTGATCTGTTCTCAGATTTGAGGCACATTTCGCTTAGTTGTTGGTTGGAAAAACAATTAATTATGCAAACTGATTCATACAAATTATGAGTTACGCCCATCCAGAAGTTTTAGTAGATACTGACTGGGTATCACAAAATCCTCCCAACGAACATAGGAAATTAGTTGAGGTTGACTATGATCCTGTAAACGGATATCAAAAAGGCCACATTAATGGCGCCAGTCTTATCTGGTGGAAACGTGACATCAATGATCCAGTTACACGAGATATTATTGGTAAAAAACAATTTGAAGCATTAATGTCAAAAAACGGAATTACTTCAGACAGCGAGGTCATTCTTTATGGTGATTTTAACAACTGGTTTGCAGCATTTGTTTTCTGGGTTTTCAAATATTATGGACATGAAAACCTAAAGATTATGAACGGTGGAAGAAAAAAATGGGAGTTAGAAAGTAAGGACTACACTACTGATGAACCACAAACTGCTTCAACAACATACAACGCACAACCTCCCGACGAGGGATTACGTGCTTATCTGTTTGATGTTAGTAGAGCATTAGGAAAAGAAGACACTGTAATGGTTGATGTAAGATCTCCTGCTGAATTTTCTGGCGAAATTACTGCTCCTCCAGAATACCCGATGGAGCATGCACAAAGAGGCGGACACATTCCTAACGCAAACAACGTTCCATGGGCAACTGCAGTAAATGATGCTGATGGAACATTCAAAGCAGTTGAAGAATTAAAACAAAACTATGAACCAAAAGGTGTAACTCCGGACAAAGATGTAATCTGTTACTGTAGAATTGGAGAAAGATCATCACACAGCTGGTTTGTTTTAAAATATCTATTGGGATACTCCAAAGTTCGAAACTATGACGGTTCTTGGACTGAATGGGGAAACATGATAGGAAATCCCGTGGAAAAATAAATTGCTTTTAGACCTTCCTGTTCTTAAGAAGGGCTCTTTTTATTTTATCAAAGACGGCAATGCCGATTTTATCATGGAGGACAAAACCAAGCGAGGGCTTGCAGTTAAGGAGACATCAATTGATGAAAAACTGAACGTAAGAGCCGACAAGGGAATGATCCATGATATGGATGGAATTGGGCATTGGGTTCCTATCAGATGGTATTTCCCTAAGGGTTCCCATGATCTCTCCCAGATAGCAGAACATGCCGAAGCGATGGAAGAAAAATACACTAAACTTAGAGAACTCACGTGCCCTGACGATGATGATGACGACTGATAACCTTTTTAAATAAATTAGAGCTAGAAAAATCAAATGTCATTACTGTTAAAAGATCGAGTTTGGTCAATGGAGGCCCCGACTGCAAAACGCGGTGTTTATCCACTGCATGGATACAAAATTGGGCTTTATCGATTACCAATCACACTTGAGGATCCGGCGGAACTAAAGTCGGTTCATGATGGCCTCAAAAAGGCATTTGAAATGGACATGTATGCAGATAGAATTTTTGCAACATACAGTTGGAAAGAACAAAACATGAAAGATCCGGATGCAAAAGGATACGAGGAAGTTGACCTGTCCGTTACAGTAGAAATTGTCACCGGAGAAGTCGTTGATATCATTTATCAAATTTTCCCAATTGAAAAATTTGGTGACCCAAACTGGGTCAAAAATTATAGAAAAAAGGCAGATCATTTTGCAAAAATGGTAATTGATACCGTTTTACGTAATACCATCTTGGCTGACAAGATGGTTTCCTACTATGTTAAAACTGAAAAAATTTCCGAAGTTGCCGCTATTCAAAAACTTGAAGAGCTTACGCCATTGGCAAAAATTGTCCTTGGCGCAAAAGCAAAAGCTGTTGAAGTAACAGAAGATGAGGATGAAGAAGATGACGGTACAATTGAAATTCCAGATGGCGCCAAACCTGGCCCAATCGACGTTGAGTATAAATCAAAACTGAAAGCATCTGCGTCATACGAGGCCCCTGAACACACAATCAAGACTTGGGGAAGAAAGGGCACAAGCAACGGAATCATGGGAGTTTGGGGGGAGTTTGTTTCAGTAGACTATGATATTTGTATTGCAGACGGTGGATGCATTGAGGCATGCCCAGTGGCTGTTTACGAGTGGTTTGATACTCCGGGAAACCCTGGATCAGAGAAGAAACCGTTGATGTCCAAAGAACCTGACTGTATCTTTTGCCTTGCATGTGAGGGTGTTTGTCCGCCACAGGCAATCAAGATCTATGAGCAAAAATAGTCGCAATTTCTTGCAAGTATAAATAGCAAATAGTAATTCTGAGAAATTAGAACATGTCGGCTAACCCTTTCACCCAAATTGTATTTGATCTGTTTATTATTTCAGCTGTAATAATCACTGCGTATACCTGTAATTTTTACTATCTTGCATTTCTTTCTCGAAAAAGAAGAGACGCTGTATCTACAACTGATTTAGGAACCCCGTCAATTACAGTACAGCTGCCAATTTACAATGAAAAGTATGTTGCAAAACGACTTGTAGATTCTGTGTGCAACCTGGATTACCCAAAGGAGAAGATGAGAATTATGGTACTGGATGATTCTGATGATGATACTGCGGAATTGCTTAGAGGTACAGTTGATGATTACAAGAAGCAAGGGTTTCAAATTGAACATGTTAGACGTGGAACCAGAAAAGGGTACAAGGCAGGCGCGCTCAAATACGCCATGCAGACAACTGATACGGAGCTTGTTGCAATTTTTGACGCTGATTTTATTCCCCCTGAATGGTTTCTCAAAAGAGCAATCCCTCACTTTTCAAAACCAAATATTGGCCTGATTCAATGTAGGTGGGGACATGTAAATGAAAACTATTCTGCAATCACCCAAGCACAGGCACTAAGCCTTGACTTTCATTTTCTCATAGAACAAAAGGCAAAAAGCAATTCCCATTTGTTCATGAATTTCAATGGGACTGCCGGAATCTGGAAGCGTAGTTGTATTGAGGACGCAGGCGGTTGGCATTCTGCTACGCTAGTTGAAGACCTTGATCTCAGCTACAGGGCACAAATGAAAGGATGGAAGTGTGTTTTCCTACCTGATATTGTAGTTAATGCAGAACTGCCTGTCCAGATGAACGCAGCTAAAAGACAACAGTTTCGTTGGGCCAAAGGCTCTATTCAGTGTGCCATAAAACTACTTGTCGCTATTGCAATCAAACGTAAGGTGGCAGTTGAGGCCAAGGTTCAGGCCTTCATTCAATTAACTCGCCATATTGTTTACCCATTAATGCTAATCCAGTTTTTGGCGTTACCAGTTTTGCTGGCAGCACAAATCAACCTCTATGTGGTAAGCTTTATTCCTGCTATAACAATTGCAACGTATCTTGCAATGGGACCTGGTGCATACATTATGATTATACAAAGCATGTATCACAAGTCATGGAAATCTAAAGCAAAGATACTGCCTGCTTTGCTAGTCTATAACGCTGGAATGTCAGTAAACAATACTGTTGCCGTGTTTGATGCAGTGTTTGGAAAGAAAAACGAGTTTCTTAGAACCCCAAAATATGGAATTATTACAAAAGAGGATGATTGGAGGAACAAAGCATACAATCTGCCGTTTACGCAAACCACCCTTTTGGAGATATTTTTTGGCGTATATGGAATAATGGGAATCTTTGTTGCAATATTTTCAAACAATCCCATTTTTGTTCCCATCATCGCGCTTCAGGCAGTTGGGTTTTTCTTTATTGCCTACATGAGCCTGTCCCATACACGATTTAAAAGAAATAAATCAAGCGTCCATCATGCGGTGACTAAGAACGAGAAGATGGCTAACATTATCTACAAACTTTCTATGGTCGGTATTGCCGCAATTATTGTTTTTGGAGGATACATGGCAATTACTGGCTACCATGCTGATGTCTATCCACTTGACCTGATGAGGGGGTACATGACTGCAATAATTGGCTCATCTGATCCTGCCGCAATTCGCGCTAGTTTGGTGGCAACCCAGGCACAGTTGGACATAGTTTTAGAAAAACTGCCTGAGACAACAAGTGTTAGCGGTGCAATTTCTAAAAATCCGGTATGGCTGTTTCCTACAGAATCCACCAATTTCCTTAGAATACAAAATGATGTAAACACCATGATGGCAAGCGTTGAAAAAATATCAACTGTTCCAAGGGACAGCTCTGCATATCATACTGGAATGCTGGATGTCAATGACAGGGCCATGTCCTTGAGAGTAGACATTATGGATGCCACTCCATACATGTATGTGCAAATTCAAAACATTATGTTCAGCGCAGTTTGGATTGTTGCCATCATATTCATATTTGCTGCACTAAAACGAAAGAAAGATCAACTCAAAGAAGTTGATGAATCTGGAGTTTAAGGAATATTTAGATCCCCCCTAATTTCATCCACTGCCCTAATTCCGTAGATGTCTCTTATTTGCTGGATTCTTACGGCCTCTTTTAGCATGTCCCTTCCAATTGCATTGGTTAGAATTGAATAAACATCACCAAATCGGATTTCCCATTTGTCTGCACAGTCTAAAATTTTACTTACCGCCCACTGTCTTACTTCGTGAGGCAACGGAATTCTTTCACCGGACTCGATTGAAATTCTATCAAACAGGTTAACAATATCTGCAGTCTGCGCTGCCATCTTTTCAAGATCTTTTGAATCTCCATATTTTGACTCTGCATTCATTCTGATGTTTGATTGATACTCTGAGAGCTTTAACAGAGCCATCATCTCTTTTGACGAATCACTTGATGTCTTGTTAGTAACGTTTTTGACTGATTGTAACTCCTCAAATAATCTTTCAGATTTTTTATGAAATTCTGCAGTAGATGCATCCTGCCTTTTTATGATATCTGAAACCGAAGCCATTTTTTCTTCAATTTTGCTTATTTTGCCTTCAAGTTCTTTGACTGATTCTGCGCTCAATCCTTCTACAGAACTGGCCTTTGATGCGATCGTGTCAAACTGTTGCTTGAGCCCATCAATTACCCCTCCCAACGAATCAATTTTTGATGCCTTGGATGATATGGCGTCAATTGTCACCTTGATTGCATTTAATTCCGCGTTAAGGTTTGTCCCGTCCCAAGATGATCCCTCAACGATTCTTCCAAGTTCTTGTTTAAGACTTTCAATAATCTGAGATCCTGCCTCTAGTTTTCCCGTCTTTCCTGAAATCTCATCTATGCTGGTTTTTAGTCTGTCTATTTCAGAACCGACTTCTACCACCGAATCTGTCTTTCCAGAAACCTTCTTGAGCTCATCTCTTACTTCATCAATTCTTTGTGCAATTTTAATAATCATCTCCGAATTGTTTTTAATCGAGTGTACACTGTCTTCTACCTGTTTGGATAGCTCTGCAGATTTTGATGCCTTTTGTAACTCAGAAACTCTGTTAACTTCTTGCTGTAGTTTGTCAGTTTGACTGTTAATCTTATTTATCAGGTTAGATTGCGTTCTTACTTGATTTAACCCTGCATACAATTTTTGCGTGTCCTCTTCTATGATGTTGATCTGTTTTGATTGTTTTTGTATGTGCTCTAGTGTCGATGTTAGCGTATCTATCATCCCCTTCATTGATACTAGGACTTTTTGATTATCCCCAAAAATTCTTGACATTGCCTTGATCTCTTTTTGTAATGCCTTGTTGGAATCTGAAACTGATGCCACTTTCTTAAGCAATGCCGATGAGCTTGGCCCTCTGGCGGCTTTTTTTGTTCCCTTTGCTGCTTTCTTAAGCAATGCCGATGAGCTTGGCCCTCTGGCGGCTTTTTTTGTTCCCTTTGCTGCTTTCTTCTTGGTTTTAGCGGCCATACAAATCCAATTAAAAATTTAATAATAAAAAAGTTAGGTCTAAAATAAAAAATGTAAAGAGTTACTTGTTTACAACTTCAGGTTCATGAAGTAACTCATGAAAGGTCTTTTCGGCCAATCCATTTGCTGTCTCAATAAACCCTTTTGGACAGTATTCACATTGAATCATGTAGTACGGTATGGTACCGTACTATTAATACTCAGGTAATTACGACGTAACCAATTATGCAGTCAGATACCCCAGGGTCATATCTCTACATTTTATTCAGTTGACCTAATCATCACTCTGCACTTGGATTGTGGCTACTAAGCATAAAGAGGTTAAACATTGAGAATTCCTGAGCCTGTCTAACTGTTCAATATATTTGTGATTTTGTTTCTAAATTTTTGATGAGCAATCATTTTTAAACAATTTTGTTAAATGATAACATGCAAAACCTTCCCCTTCAATTAGATTCAAGTGGAATTCAAACCTCTCTTAACAATACTGTCAGTAGTTTGATAGAACAAATTACTCCTGAATTGCCTCACACAAGTTTCGTCACTGATTTGGCATTTATCATGATTATTGGTGCCGTTGTTACACTTGCATTTTTCAAAATAAAACAACCATTGATCATTGGCTATCTTTTTGCAGGAATGCTAATTGGGCCACTATCTCCATTTTGGTCATGGGTTTTACCTGAAGGCGGCCCCCCTACTGACGTGCTTGAAGGTGTAGGAATTTTATCTGATATCTCTGCGTTGAATCTTTTTGCCGAAATTGGTGTTATTTTACTTCTTTTTGTAATTGGTATTGAATTCCCATATGCGAAAATCAAAAGTATTGGACGTGTAGCTGTTGGAGTTGGAACTATAGGCTTGCTTTCAACATTAGGTGTCATATTTTATACTGCCGGCGCACTTGGAATGAGCTTCATGGATTCGCTGTTTATTGCAGCTGCGTTGTCCATATCAAGTACAGCGATTATTGTCAAAATTTTAGAAGAGATGGGGAAAATCAAAAAAGAATCTTCAATACTTGTTTTGGGTATTTTGATTGTAGAGGACGTAATTGCTGTTATCTTAATTTCTACGTTACAATCTGTTGCATTAGTTGGAACTGTTTCAATAGAATCTATTATTGTGGTAGTAGTAGTTGCCATCGGTTTGATTGTTGGAACATTTACTGTTGGAACACGTGTAATCCCCCCATTGATTGATAGAGTTGCAACAGCAGAACATCGTGAAATTTTGTTACTTAGCCTACTAGGCGTCTGTTTTGGATATGCCCTGTTGGCAAACATTGTGGGATTGTCTGTTGCAATTGGAGCATTTCTTGCAGGTGTATTGGTTGCCGAATCCAAATCAGCTGAAGTTGCAAAGCTGCTTTCAAGCCCAATTAAGGACATGTTTGTGGCCATATTTTTCATATCTGTAGGCGCATTGATGGATATCTCCCAACTTGAAAATTACATCTTTGTGGCTATCGCACTAATTGCAGTTGCCACTGGCATGAAGTTTGGAGGCAATATGATTGGAAATATAATATTTAGGCAAAGGCGTGGAAAGGCGCTTCGCTCTGCATTTACCTTAGCTGCACCTAGGGGCGAATTCTCCATTGTAATTGTAAAGGTGGGCGTCGATATAGGTGCCGTTAGCTCTTTCCTGTTCCCATTGATAGGTATTATCTCTATAATCACCGCATTTATTTCCCCATTTTTGATAAAAGCCGGTGATAAAATAATCCCGGCATTGGAAAAGAAAGAAAATGTCTGATGAATTAAAGCAATTACTGGAACAAGCACATGACGGTGTCACCACTTTTGATTTTGATGGTAAAGAAACTCCCTGTATTGTTATTGAAGAAAAGAAATATGATGAGATGCTCTCAAAAGTTTCCGGGCAATCATTATCAATTAGCACTGATCTAAATATTCTACAGGATGGATTAGGGAACGTTTTTGTTGAAATAGCTTTGACATTTTCGAAAGGCAATATCGTTGAAAAATTTTTAATCAATGCAAAAGATGACCTCATCTTTTTTGAAACCCTTGCAAAAACATCAATGCTTGCACTCTCTTCCCCAAAATCTCATTATGGAAAGGATAATGTGTTTATGATTCAACTGCCTCGTCCCGAAAAAGCCCAAGACGCATTAGAAATTATTCAAAACGCATTGATACCAAAAAATCCAAAATAAATGGTGCAGTTACCGGGATTTGAACCCGGGTCACTAACTTGGCAAGCTAGAATATTAACCAAACTGTACTATAACTGCAACAATCCTAAAGGCTAAATTTGGATATTAAACTGTTTTTTAATCAGCATTTTTCATCATTTTATTTAACAAAACAAATAATCCATTCTGATGAGAACAGCTACAGCATATGAGATAATCTCAATAACTCCAAAATCAAACATAAAAATCCCTGAAAAATTCCGACTGATGCTTATCTGACGAGTCTGTTGGTAGTATAGGTTACAGCAATTTGATGAATTCTTTTTTTGTTAACCCACAATCAGAAGTTATCTGTAACAGTAAACCCCTGCCAAGTTCTTTTTTTCTAGGGACAGAAGCCCACAACCCAACACCATTTTCAATTATAATGTGGCTTCCAGTCTGCCTAACGGGATAAAAATTTCTTTTTCGCAATGCTTTGAGTATTTCCATATATCCTATAACAGGAAGGCTCAAAGTGATACGGTGATTAATTTTGATGCTAAATCTTTCTTTTTATCCTCAAGATAAGATTTGCATAGAATGATTGCTTTTTTGGTATCTGCCACTGCTTCTTGTCTAGTATCACCTTGACCTCTGGCTTGAGGTATTTCCAAACAATAACCAACATAAAATTTCCCGTCTTTTTTGATTAGAATATTATAGTCTTCTTTTTTACTCATATTTTTCATATGAATTTTAATTATATAAAATGGATCTAAAATTTGTATTGGGTTTCTCGCTGTCTAACTATTGTATCATAACAACTATCTGGAGTGGAGATCCGGTTTCTTTCTTGGCACCGGCATCCCGTATCTGAGGAGATGCCACAGGGACGAAAAGAATCCAAGGCCCATGCAGGCTGCTGGCATACATCATGAGAAAGGAGGATCTCTCAATACGTCAGATAGCATCACCTACCAACCGCAGCTATTCGACGGTACGTGACTGGCTTGTGCGCGTAAGGAACGGCAGGCTCCACAGGAGGTACGACAACCACAACGGAGGACACCCGTACAGGCTGGACAGATCCCAGACAAGGATCACCACTAATGGAATTAAGCATCTAGAGAACAGAATTCCTAAATTTATTAAATTCTCTTTTCCAATTATTATTTCAATTACAGCACTTTTAATTTCAATAATTGCAATTATCAAATAACATAGAAATACACAGTTTGAAAATTATCCAAAATAGCCCAACATCAAAATGTAAATTTAATTTGCAAAGATAGCATCTGACTTGGAAGATGCTAATGCCACTAAAGCACTTTGGCGTGACATTTGCTGACGGATTGGGGGGGGGGGATGGAGGGAGGGTAGATACAGCAGAAAGTTACCGTTTTATTGAACAAGGGCAATGCAAGGAAACTACAGTCTGGCTGCAATAAAAGATGTGCAAGTTTCAGAGATGGCAGAACGACACTGTCTGGTATCTGAGGAGAATGCAAGTATAGGCATGAAATACGCTTGCTCTGTTAAACAAAATGTAGAACATTGTGGCTTAAACTGTTTTTAACTATTTCAAACAACATCTAATATGGATGAAATTCTTCTAAAGAAGATAGAGCAAAAAATTCAAGACACGATTTCAAATAAAGATGAAATTAAACAATTAATCCAACTGCTCTCAAACCTTGATGATTCAAAATCATTTGCTTTGGGCATTGTTGTGGGTAGGATTTACAATGCCTTTTACTATCAATCCAAACGCATACTTGGTCGAGAACCGACTGATAAAGAGTTTAACGAGTTTTTAGAGTTTATTAAAGACAAGAAATCTGATTTGGAAAACCTATGGTGATAATTTATTCCAGTCAATAACCTTGATTGTCGGCGTGCCTGGTAATTTTACACATGCCCCTTTGAGTGCCTTCTTTGCGGCATTAAGGTGATCCTCCCCATTTACATACAACTCCATGATGCATTGGCCCTGTTTGACCCTGGCACCCAAACTTGTGGCCTTGCCCCAAGCTCTTCTCATTCCTTCTGAAATTCTATCTGCACCGGCAGTTGCAATCTGTTTGTTCTCTCTTAGAAGATTGTGCGGATAAATTCTGAGTCTTGAATAATAGCCTGTTTCACCAGCTGTTTTTTCCAGTGTTTTGTTTGCTGCCAACCTTGTTGATTCAATTGCCATATGTCGAATCTGGATTTTTTCATTTAGACATAGTTGAACACAGTACTGATATGTTGATCTCTTACCGCCTTGGAATTTTGCAATTTTGATTTGTGGTTTTCCTTTGATGTACTCTTTTCTGGTAAAGACTTGCCCATTACCATCCCTATAATTGGCACCATGCATTATTCTCAAACAAAAATGCCCATATTTTAACGGTTAGCCATGACTTGCCCATACTTTCCAATGCTTATATGGAAATCCTTTGATTTTCTTTTCATCATGGAAGACACTCTTTTGGTCAGGGGCACTATGATTTCGGGCCAGACTTGTATTTCTGATAAGGAGATGATCCATGAACTTGAACAAAAGGGCTATGGAGATCTTGAAAAGGAAAAACTGTTCCTAAAAGAGTTTGAAACCCTTTACTTGCTTTACACTAAGAGACTGATTCTAAAGAAAGGACAGAAACAAACTGATTTTGACTCCTTCATGAATCTTTGTCAAAAAAATGATTCTGAGATTCTTACTAAATTCTTGATATACCGTGATCTTCGAAATCGCGGATATGTTGTTAAAGACGGATTTGGATTCGGTTCGGATTTCAGGGTTTACGAAAGAGGCCACTTTGGTGAAAAAGGCGCAAAATTTTTAATTTTTGGGTTCAACGAAGGACAAAAGGAAAAAATGGGAAACCTTCAAAAAAAAATTGAAGAGATTACTCATATGGGAAAAGAGCCAATAGTTGCAGTAATTGAACGACGTGGGGAAGTCATCTATTATAAAATCAACAAAATGAATTTCTATGAAAACAAATCTAGACTGGAAGAAGAGTCATTTCAACTTTAATCTTTCATTATCCATTCAGATGAATATTTTAAAAGATTATTTTGTTCTGCATAAATAAAATCATAAACTTCAACCTGCTTTGTTTTATTTTCCCATAGCTCCTCGAAATCTTTTACTTTTCTTTCAACTCTGGATTTATCGTTCCATGATGTAAAGACATCCACTGATTCAAAATCTCTTGTTTGAGCTGAAAACGACTCTTTAGACGTTCCTGTAAATGCTACTGTTTGGTCTTCACCATCTCTAAAAATTCCAATTCTTTCTGAAAACGTATCCACAATTCGCTCTGAATTTGGGATTGCAATTTTTAATTCCACCTGTCCTTTATTTACAATGTTTTGAAGTTTTTGAATTTTAGTGTCTTTGATTAGTTTTCCTTCGAATGTTTTTGTATACTTTTCAGAAAAGAGTTTTGAAAACAGGGTCAAATCTGCAGTTCTAAATCTGTGACCTGTGATTATTCTTAGTTTTGCCTTTCCTGATGCAAAATTATCAAATGCGACCGAAAATGTGGATAACGTCTGAACTGACAAAAAATCAACACATCTATCATATTCTATACAATTGCTTAGGCACGGAAGAAAAAATTCTGCTACAATATCGTCTCTATCTGAACGATATTCTTCTTTGAGTTCAATTTCCCTTAAGCCCAACAATATTGAGCCATGATTTTGTTATTTAAAGAAACAATTTTGAATTTTGTTATAGTTGAAGTGCTCCCATCGGTAATAACGGCGTTGAGTTTCTTATCTCTGACTTGTCACATCGTGTACGCTCAAAAAGCCGTTGTCCATATGCGGCGCAAACGTGTTCTTGAACGTCTGACTAGATGAATCTTGGAGGGTCATTCCTTTTTAACACCACTATGGTAGTTGTCCATGTCTTCGTTTATACTTTAATGCCTTCTCCAGTAGTTGGGATTGTACCGTTCCAGAACAGATCACCAATCACCCGGTAGGCGGTGGCCACCTTGCATCCCGTTTCAAATCGTTCCATTTATGCCATTCACTCCAATTCAAATTAATGATTGGTATTTTGATTATTTCTTCCACAAAAATATTCTAAAACTATCAGATAAAAAATTTAGGAAATTATCTTGAGCCAATAACGGTTCTTGCCATTAGACAACCAGCTAAACTCATGCAATCTTAGAATATCACTGATTTCTCGCCAGATGTGTTTATCAATTCAATCTCTAGGAGTTATTTTGACAGAGTCGCCAAAACAATAAAAAATGTTACACGCGTACCAAGTCTGAAAACCCATATTTTGTATCAACGTATAGAGAAATGTGTAACCTTGAATGTAACACTCCTCCAAAATCAGTGAAAACTCTCTAAGATGGAAGAGTCCAAATCTAGGCAACACCCGCCTAGATTCACACTGCATAATCTGTTAGCAATGTGTTTTTTCTTCTATTCTCCCTCTTTATCAACAAGATTTCCTCGTTACTAATGTTGAATCGTAGCATGTTGTTTCCCATGTTGTACGGTATCTCATTTCCGCCTGCAAGCACTACCAGCGTCGTCACATTCTCATCTGGGTGTAATTCCCAAAACAAAGGCAGGGGATCGTCCATAACCACGTACCCGTCTGGAGTTCTGCCTACTATGAGCAGGATGGACGGGGAGTCATCCACCAATTTGACCGAATACACGTTGGTGTCTGACTGTAACACGAAATCTCCGTAAAATTCTAAAATTTTAGGATCGATGTTGGTAACTGGATCACCACTGAAAGTCCACGACGAAGATAACTGACAGTCCGATACCGATTATGATTGGTATTATGATTGATATAGTAACGTTGTTCATGTTCAATCAGATATCAATTTTAAAAATATAAAAAAATATGGTGGATTGTGCTTATGATGCCAGTAGTGCCAAACTACTTGCAGTGTGAGCGAGTCTGACATGTCTCAGTGTTTTAGTAAAAAATATCAAAAAGCAAAAAATAGTTTCAGGCCTACATACAATTGCATTACGTGATAAGAACAAGAACACTCCCTTAGATTTTAGGGCGTACTTGACATCAATCAAATCTGTAAAAATTCAGATAATTGCATATGTGACTGGAATCTCAGTATATGGATTGTCTAAGAAAAATCTGAATAACATGGTGGTTCCACTTCCTCCAATAGAAGAACAAACCAAGATTGCGTCAATCCTATCAGGAGTTAATGTAATAAACACTGTATTGTTAGCCACAAAAACACGAATGGGATTAGCAATATTTTTAATACTTTTTGTTATTATTAATCAGTATGAGCACTACAGTCCAAAAGAGAACGTATGATGTAGTAATAACTAAAGACAGTGAAGTTGGAGGCTATGTTGGTGCATGCGAGGAACTACATGCATATTCTGAAGGAGATACATTTGGCGAAATCATGGAAAACATGAAGGAGGCAATAGAGCTTGGAATCGAAGATGAGCCAATTGAATTCAACATGCTCATAATCCAAAAATAATGCCAAAAATACCAAGACCTCCTCGTAATGATCTGATACGATATCTGATCAGAAAGGGTTTCTCTACAAAAAGTCAAAACGGAAGTCATGTAAAACTAAAAAGACAAAACACAACCCTGATCATTCCAGCAGGAAGCAAGAGAATTAGACCTGGACTGCTTTTGCAAATACTTGGAGCCGCAGAAATAGACAGAAACGAGTTTATTCAGGATTACAACAATGGTCTAGTAAAATAATATTGTCGCCAAGATAGGACCAGCCCGCATCTGGCAAAGTCAGATTATGATGTAGACATTATGGGGCTGGGCATGGCCGCACTAAGAAAAAAGCCGCACTATGTTATTGTGGGGGAGGTAAGAGGCAAAGAAGCACAGCAGCTGTTTCAGATTGCACTGACTGGACACGGATGCGTCTCCAGTGTCCATGCGCCAAGTGCACAGGATCTGCTGACCAGACTTGGAGGCGATGAGATTGGAATTACAAAAACCCAGCAGATGAGCATCAACTATCTGCTCAACATACAAAAGGTAAAGACGCAAGGCAAGATCAGCAGAAAGGCAACATCGCTAACTGAGATTATTCCAGGCGTGGATGGACCTCAGCTGTATGAGCTGTTCAGCTATGATCCAGAAAATGAATCCTTTGAGCCACGTGAGACTGATGATGTAATAAAAAACAGCAGGCGGCTAGAATACGCAACACGGTTCTTGGGAATATCTGACATAACACAAGACATGCAGAATCGCATCTCTTTGTTGGAACAATGTGTAAAGCAAAAGGCGTACAGAATCAAAGAGACATTTGAGATAATCTCAAAGTACTATGGTGTAGCTGATCCTTCAGACACAGTCTTTCCAGAAGTACCTCGAAAATAGTTCCTAAACACAGTCTTTCCAGAAGTACCTCGAAAATAGTTCCTAAACAGTAACAGATCAATTAGGGCAGTCCCAGAAGGCCTTCATGCACCACCAAAAAGACCAACTGGGACGTGACATGCTTAACAATCCACGCATATATCAAGATGTCCTAGAGACAGTAGAGGCTGTGGAATTTGGTATCTCTTCAAGGAAGTGTTTGAGATTTTTTGCATAATTTCTTAATGTCTTATCATTTTTGATACCATCGAGAAATTTTTCATATGGATTGCCTCCTTCTGAGATGGTTCTTGAGTCAATTTCTAACATGTTATTTGTGCGTAAAGTATCTATTTTAAGACTTTGAAGAGTAGTGCTCCCATCGGGATTTGAACCCGAGTCTTTGGCTTGAGAAGCCAAAATGCTTAACCGGACTACACTATAGGAGCTTGATAAAAAACAAACACAATCTCAATTTAAAGGAAATGCTTGAATGAATTTGTAAAACTTTGTGGGTTGAATGCTTTATAGAAAATTCAGCATACTGTATTATGTGGATTTGCAAAAATTTGTCAAAGAACAGTCCTTGACTGATTTTCCAGTTGGGTTGGGAGGTTGTAGAAATTCTGATTTTTGTTTTGATTCATGCGAGTATGATCTTGTTGTTTTTGATGAAAAATCAGAGCCAGAAAAAGTTATCCGGTCCGGAGATGAGTTTGTAATCCTTCATCATGCTTCGCTGTCTGAAACTTTGTCAAAAAAACTTCTTCAATATGACAACCTAGAGATAATTCATGATGAGTCTTGGGATTTACGAATGCTACTTTCCAAAATCCACGAAAAACATTCCTCACTCTTTAGTGATTTTGCAAAAAATTGTTTGATCGAGTCTTTGTTTTGCTGTCAAAAAACCAAAGAAGCAATTCAATCATCTGATGTGTTTGCCCCATGCTGGCAAAAATGTGCTTCTTATTATCTAGCTGATGCTATATCTTCTCTAAACAATCAAAGATCTAGCCCGTCTCATATGCTAGACTTGCTTCGAAAACTAGAAAAAAATCCAATCAATGAACACATCCTAGTTGTTGCTCAAACAGTTGGGATTGAGAGGGCCACTCCGACTTTGCTTGAACGTATGTTAAAGTCCACCATGGGATTCTCTGATTTGATAGAAAAAAACAACCATTCTCAAATTATTCAACAAAAACATGATTTCTTTGTAAAAAACTCGATGCTTTCTGATTGCTATTTCTATCTGGGCTATCTCAACAAAGAAAATTTTGTAAAAATCAAGGATGCTCTGAATCGTAAACAAGATCTTATCCATATTCTAAAAATTGCCTTTGATGTTGAGGCAGACCCTAATCTACTGTCTCAACAGGCAGACCTTGTACAGCAGTCCTGCAATGATATGCTGGAGATAGTTTCAAAAGCCTAGCATTCTGGCCTCTTCAGCTAAGCGAAATGTAAACAGAATATTCCTGACTATGGGCGTCTGCAAGAAATAGTGCCGGGAATCGACGTTACATCTTAAATTCGTGACTAAATTATGATTGGCGACAAATTGTTGGTTCTCTAGGCAAGCCTCGTAATTTGTGCCTAAACTGAGAATGGTTCTGTTGCATCTTAGTGACCTAATCACAAAATACGGATCTTCTCTGAATCAAATTTTATGCCTGATTCCTGTCAAGCAATGTCATATTTTGACCAACCAAAGACATCTTTTACAGTTTTTAATTTAATCTCAATTTTGTTTTGTTTTTTAATCCGTTCAACCTCATTTATGGAATCCTTACTAAATTCAAAGGCTACTATAATTCCACTGGTTTTTCTGTCTCTTTCTATGGCAGTCTTGAACTTGTCAATCTCAGGCCGTCCTACCTTATGCTTCCATCTTTTGACCTGAACAGGAATAGTTCTAAGATCTGTCCATCCATCAATACCCAAGTCTCCAGTTTTTTTGGGATTAACTATGCCTTGCATTTTTTCCACTATGACAAGACGTGCAAAATCATGCGGATCCATTTTTGCTAGACATGAGAGTAAGTTTGGTGATACACCACCTTAAAAAATTAAAAGCATTGGGCCTCTTACAAGTAACAGATAAAAAAATTGTAAGAAAAGGTAACGACCATAAACATTTTAAAATAATTCCAAACATATTTGTGACTCTCAATAAAATCGAAGAGAATAAAGAAAAAAGACTTGAGAAAATTTTCAAAAACACAATAAAATTCCGTGTTTTAATAGCCTCCTTTGCCTTTGCGTCAATTTATCATGAGTTTTTCAGCATCAAAACATCCGAAACGAACACATTGGCGATTCCTCTAACCATTCTGCTTATTGGTTTTATTATTCACACCATAATTTATTCTCTTCCAGGAAAAAGGAAGGAGCGCCAGTAAGCTAAGATACAAGAAAATCAGTCCGATAATTGTGATGTTGAGCGTAACTTCTTTTATCGGATCCATCATTTTGTGGTAGCTGCCAAAATAAACTAGTATACCACCTAAAAAAAGGAGTGTGGCCAACAGCGCTGTAAGGATTATCTTGGGCTTGTTAAAGAGATAAGGAATGAAACGGCTCTTTTCCTGGTTGCCTCGCTTACGCGTTCCGTCATCTGCATCGCCCTTTGCTCTCAGCCAGGAAAAAGGAAGGAGCGCCAGTAAGCTAAGATACAAGAAAATCAGTCCGGTAATTGTGATGTTGAGCGTAACTTCTTTTATCGGATCCATCATTTTGTGGTAGCTGCCAAAATAAACTAGTATACCACCTAAAAAAAGGAGTGTGGCCAACAGCGCTGTAAGGATTATCTTGGGCTTGTTAAAGAGATAAGGAATGAAACGGCTCTTTTCCTGGTTGCCTCGCTTACGCGTTCCGTCATCTGCATCGCCCTTTGCTCTCAGCCAGGAAAAAGGAAGGAGCGCCAGTAAGCTAAGATACAAGAAAATCAGTCCGGTAATTGTGATGTTGAGCGTTAATCCGTCTATCGGGTTCAGCAACATACGATGTCCTCCAAAAAGAGCAAACCCCCCTCCTAAAAAAAGAAGTGTGGCCAACAGCACTGTAAAGATTATCTTGGGCTTATTAAAAAAAATAAAGAAGTGGGCGGCTAGTGCCATTCCGCCACATACAAGCCCCACCACCAGACCGGCCAAGTGTATGCCAGAACTTCGGGGTTAGGCTCGCCGGGAGAGTGGTGCTCGCTATGATACCACTCTTCGCCGCGCTCAGCTACTATCGATTGATAACGGAATGAGTCGGTTGTACAATTATAGAGAGTTCTTGGATCGTGATAGTCATCTTCATAATTATATGATGCATAGAAAGGAACTAGATGGTAACTGCTGGGGATTGCATTTCTTGCTGCAGTCTCAGTTGGCCATGGACCAGATGTAGTTGTTGATGGTTGTGGGTGCGGGTTTGAACTGGATCCACCACAAACATCTTCTGCAGATGCAAATTGGACTCCTAACGATTCTGCAACGTCACCTCCTCCTTGTTTGCCTTCTTTGATGGATTCTCTAAATTTCTCAAGCCCTTCAGAATCTTCTTCAGCAACATACATCCTTTGATTTGGATTATCGTGTATGCGCTGAATCATGTTATTTTGAGCTGTTAGAAACTGTGTGGTGATATTTAGTGTTTCATTACTCACACCGTTTATTTTAGCCGCTTCTATGTCCATTGTGCCAATTTTTTGGTCATTTATTTCGACATAAGATTGAACTTCTTTCAATGCACGGTCTATCTTTTCTGCGGAGGGTGTTTCTGTTGCGATTGTCACCGTAGTTGGGATTGCAATAGACACAACCAATAGGAAAAACAGACCTGTTTTGACGGTATTCGTAATCATTAAAATTGCTTACGTTTAGTATATTAATAAAAAGTATTTCAATTCAAATTGAGCTGATCCCTATATTCAGTCTTCCCAGAAGTACTTCGTAGAGATTACCAAGAGGAGAAACTTTCTACTATAAAGAATCGCACGCACCCATAATCAGTAGATGAAAATGTACTAGCCGGCAGACGGCTGTTCTAGCCAAATCCCCCTGCCAGGAACCACATCAGCAGAAAATTTTTCCATCAGCTCGAACATTATCAGCAGAGGAATAACGGCAACATCACGCCGCCCTCCATTGCATCTCCTGGACCTTGCAGCCGATATTACCCACAAATTATACATTACAAGTGCCATAAAGAACAGAAATATTCTGATGACTGCGTTCTGGCTTGTGGCTTTGGGCCTTGATCTCTCTGCGTCCCGGTACCCCGTTTCTATGCCCCACCTCTTTTTGTACTCCTCTGGAATTCCTTCTGTCTCAAAGAGCGGGTTACGGCAGTCAAGGTTGGTGGCATACGCCAAATATCTGTCCGTAGTTAGCACATTAAATAATTGAACATTTTCACAGGCAGGATCTCCTTTCTGGCAAACAGCTTGCGTACTGACTGCTCCATCCCACCTGGCGTGCCAAACACTTTTGCAGACAGTACCCGCTTTATCACCCTCCACTGCATCTCAATGGGATTAAGCTCCGGCGTGTACGGCAGCAGGTACTCCAGAACTATCTCGCCGTTGTATCTTTCCAGAAACTCCTTTACCTTTTTGGATTTGTGATATGACGCATTGTCTACAAACAGCAGCACCTTGCCGAATCTTTTGTGAACCCGTTCCAAAAAGTTGCAAAAGCTGTCGCTGTCTGGCTTTTCATAAAACATAAAGTAAAATGCGTTTGCCGCCAAAGCTCCAAAGATGTATCTTCTTTCGCGTGACAAAACAGAGGGGGATGTGGCGCGCTTGCCGCGCCTTCTCCACCCGTAGCCGGGCCTGTTTGATGCCTTTTGAATCGAGGATGCATCGCCGGCCAGTACGGTGTATCCCTGCGCCGACTTTTCTGCAACGAGTTTTTTTGCCCGCTCCTGAAACTCTTTTTGCTTTCTTTTTGAGGCTGATCTTGGGTTTTTTGGACGCGCCTTGCTCCACGAAAAGCCCATCTCCCTGATCAGCTGCAGCGCGCCTGTTTTGCTGTACTGCACGCCGAACTTTTTCTTGATGTGCAGCCTTACCAGGTTGGAGTCCCACAGGCTGCTCTCAAAGCCGCATGACTCCGGCCCCGCATCCAGGTCCGCTGCAAGCTGTCTTGCCTGCGGCCCGCCTATCAGGTGCTTTCGTCCCCTGCCGCTGCGCTCGAACCTTGCGCGCATTCCCTCGTCCTGTGCGCGGTTGAGCCATGCAGATATGGTGGACTTGGGCCTTCCCAGCATCCTTCCAATCCTGTCTAGCGGCACGCCGTCCTTGCGCTGCATGTACGCAAGCAGCCTGTCGCGCCTTCTGGGATCGGTCTCTTTTTTGTATGCCCTTTTGAGGTCTGCAACGCTGGTGTTTGGCAGAAATTTTGCCCCCCTTGCAACCTGTCTCTTTTTTTGTTTGTACATGCAGTGTGTGCGGTATGGCCTGTCTTGGATCTTTTGGCCAAAAATAATTGTCAAAATGGTTCAGGTTTTTTATGTACTTACTACGGTATCTTCTCCGAATCCCATCCCCCCCCTATCTCCCTTCTTTTTTGCCACAATGACCAGCCGAAACGACTGGCCCTGCTTGTGCTTGCGTGTCATAAGCGTGTGCGTGGAGACTGCATCCCTCTTGCCGTCGTGGTGATCCAGTATTGCCCTTTTTATTGCAAAAGTTTTTGATGCCGGCATGATGAATCTGTGATCTGCCTGCCGGATCTCCCTTGTGACATCGCTTGAAAAGAATCCGCGGTCAAGCAGCAGCAGCAGTTTGCACCGAACCCCCACATCGGCGCAGTCCTGCAGCAGATCACGCACGATACAGGCAGGTTTGTACCCCTTTTTGAGGGGCCTGCATGCCACATCAAGATTGGGCCTGTCCACGCACTGCATCGTGGCGTATCCCTCAAACCTGGTGGTTCCATTCCTGTGTTTTGAGCGCACCAGCTGTTTTTCTCTGGTATCGGAGCTCCTGTCGTACCGCGGTATGTTGTGCGTGTCAATTGCCATGACATGCGGGGTTCTGCGCAGGAGGCCTGCCTGTGTTGCGCACAGTACGGTCTTGCGCACCATCTCCCGGCACCTCTTCTCCATGATGTGCCTGTCAGAACATGCGTCCCTTATCTTCCCCGGAACCCACACCGATGACGGTATGCGGCTCGCGGCGTGGCGTACTGAGAGCATCTGTGTGATGCCGGAGGCATACGAGCCTGACTTGCACATCGATATGACTGCCCGTATAAAATCCTCCATGCCGTATAGCGCGTTGTGTCTCCCAGAGAAGCTGAGGCCTACCGCGTCTACAATGTCAGGCAACATTTTAAATGCCTTGCCTGCCGTATCAAGACGGTGTCCCAGTTGATCTTTTTGGTAAAGCATAAGGAATGACAGGGGCACTGATCAATTGCTTTTTCTGTCCGAATTGTTTTCACAGTTGGTCTAAAACTTGGATCCCGGGCGAGTCAAGAGTACATTTTCATCTACTGTGTCATAGCGCGGTATGAGGTGCATATCGATTGCTATGTCCAGTCCTTTTTTTGGAACCCTGCCCAGTCTTTTGAGGGTTTCAAGATGCCTTGCTATCTGGCCCTCAAGCGTGTGCTGGATTGCATCCTGCTCAATTCCCTTGATTGCCGATGCAATCCACCTGTCAGACGGGGCATTGCAACCTTTGCGCCCTTGCGCCTTTGCGCATCCGCCTACAGAGGAATCCATGGTGGCAGCCTTTAGCATGCCGCAGTTCAGATCATCTGGTCCAAACGTTGCGTTGTACCTGTCTGATGTGTTGGCGCATGCAAGCATGTTTTTGGCGCCGTCTGCAACATCTTGATATATGCGTGGATTGTTTAACAGTTCGCGGCCCTGTCTGGTTTTTTGTATTGACAACAGAAATCATGGGGTCGTACCCTAATTGATCTGTTTGCATTTTGTAGCCGATTTGGCCCGAATTAGAGCAGATTTCGCTTAGCTGCTCTTGCACTAACCTTTTAAAACAAGTAAGATTACTGGTTTGTCATGGTAGATCAAGCATGTGGATGCGAAGCTGATAGCGGCGATCCAGATTATGCATGTGATTGTGCAATGCAAGGTCATTGCATATGCAGTGCTGATTGCAACTGTAAAACTGATGTTTGCAAAGAAGCAACTAAAGATATGTAATTTAACAGTTAATTACAATCTTACTTTTTATTTTTAAAATTCTTCTTCTTCTTCCATGCCCCATGATTTTACCAAATCTTTTTGGAACTTGTCAGCTTGTTTTTCATCTAGTGCAAATCCACAATTCTTGTGTGTGGGAACTACCGTCATTCCATCAAGTTTGAACTCTACTTCATACAAGTGAACCTTTGTACATTCACACATTCTGAATTTCAGTGAATTTTCCTCTATATTTGCTTATTTGAATTAAGTATCAACACCTGTTTTTCTCATTTTTTCCAAATTTGAATAACGTTTAACTATCCGAATTTCCAATTTTTTTACAGATTTGAAAACAATAGTTCTTCTTCCAATTATCGCAGCTTTGCTATTGGGTTCAATGGCACTTCCATCAGCGTTTGCACAATTCCAATCCGGTGGCGTTGATAAAGAAGGTACGTGGTATGCAGGCGAAGGTCTCAAACAAGGTGACTATTTCTCTTATTCAATGTGTCATGTAGACTACAAAGAATGTGCCCCATTTGATCTAGACTTGTGGATTAAGGGCGACATTCAAGTTGGAACTGAAACAAAGTGGTTGGCAGAAGCTGTTGTTTATGACGGCAGCAAGATTATCGTCGGTGAAATGCAATTAGGAAAAATTGCTCCAGAACCCACAGGTGGTAGTGAAGAATTAGGAATTTACAGAGGCGCATTCAAATCTTCTGTTGTTTGGTTATCTGCATTTGCTACTTCTGATGGCAGTTCTGGTGGAAAGGGGCCAAAAGAATTTACTGCAAAATCTTGGGGCAAAATTGGAAATATTGGTGGAGAGCAAGTTGTCCCATTGGCACTTGAAACAACTACAGTTCCGGCAGGGACTTGGGAGACAGTTGTAGTTGGATGGAAGACCGGTGGTGCTGAAAGTAAAGTTTGGATTGCCGATGACTTTCCGTTCCCAATAAAAGCCAAAACTTTTACTCATGTATCTGAAGGAATTCCTCCCACTGAATATGAATTCGCATTAGTGCAATATCGAGAAAATATTCAGCAAACTCCATTTGCAGGAATTGTCTCTACTGCAGATCAATTCTTAGCACAAGGTTGTGAAACCAATTTCGATAAAGATGTTAGCATAAAGAAACCTACGCGTAATTTTGATTATCAGTTACATGTATTCTATGGTCCAGAAGATCCAACTCAGGGATGTGAAATGCAATGGTTAATCAAATTTATCAGCAAATACGATGACACTGAATTTTTGAATCAAGTTCAGTTTGACGTTTTTGTAGTGGATGACCAATTTACATTGCCTCCTCTAAGATCCATTGCAGGCGAAGAAGGTAGAAACTTTTTGTATTCCCCATCAGGACAATATGTTTTGGATACAATTGTCAAAGAGAAACCTGGTGATGCAAACTATGTCATCTGGATATATGGCTTGGCTCCTGATTGGACATCTCCGACTACTGCATCTGATTATTTAGGAATCACAGTTCCAATATTTGCTAATGATGGAAGTTCAATTCCATTCGCTGATCCAACACCTGATCCAACACCTGATCCAACACCTGATCCAACACCTGATCCAACACCTGATCCAACACCTGATCCAACACCATCTCAAGAAATTCCAGTCTGGGTTAAGAATAACGCCGGATGGTGGGCAGAAGGCATAATTGACGACAGCTCTTTTGTTGGAGGAATTCAATATCTAATTGAAGAGGGAATTATGAAAATACCTCCTACAACTCTGGGCACATCTGGCACCACCACTGAAATTCCCTCTTGGATCAAAAATAACGCCGGATGGTGGGCAGAAGGCATGATTGACGACAGCTCTTTTGTTGGAGGAATTCAATATCTAATTGAAGAAGGAATTATGAATATCTCTTCTTGATATTGCCTACATTCAAATTGATAAAATTATTCAAATAATGGTGGAACAGCAATGGTTGGTCTTTTTAGATATCCCAAACGTCGTTTGAAAAAACTAGTAAAAGACGGTGAATACGTTGAGGCTATTGAACTAGGAAAAAGTTTAGAATCCGAATTTGCCGACGATCATGATTTTATGTTCATTATGGGAAGCGTATACTTTATTGTAGAAGACGCAAAAAAGGCACTTCCATATTTTGAAAAAGCAATCCTACTAGACAACAACGATGTTGAAACTCTTGCTCTAAAAACAAATGTACACTTGGCTTTACAACAAAAAGATGAAGCAATAGATTGCTGTAAACAAATTATACAATTAGAGCCAAAAAATTCTGAGGCACAAGACTTGCTTGAAAAACTACAAAACCTATAATCTGCCAAGCTACTCTTTTTTCTTCATCTGATAGGCATTTTCCATCAACCAGTCACAAAACTCTGTGACTTTTTCATCAAACTCTGTCCAAATATGTACTGAATGGGGCAAGATGTCAATCTTCCAGTTTTTCGTATAAACTCTGACCCCTTCTTTATTTTCATACATGTATGCATCTTCGGTCTGTACATCTCCGAGCAGTTCCACTGCTTTTTGTTTTATTGTCTCTCTGTCTATGGGAAATCTTTTCCGATCATAATCTACGATTAAGCTCAGATCCCTTTTTCCATACATCTCAAACTCTTCAATTCTTCCTTCTTTTGGGAAATTTACTACTAGTTTGATATTGTAGTTTTTGCCAACTTCTTTTCCAATCTCTACAATTCTGGTGTACGCCATGCCGGGATTTTTCTTCAAAAGAAATGTTATTTGCGCCAAGTCTTTTTTCAGTTGGGCTTGAAGGTCTGAAACTAATTCTGAAAATATCATCATTACATACAACAAAATTCTTTTAATTAGTATTTTTCACTATATTTATTTAATAGAATAGATGAGTTGCACAATTGATTCAGTTTGAGTATAATCTCAATATTTCCTGACAACAAGATCCAAAGCTAAGAAATAACCATTTTCAATTCATGTTCAATCACACGAAACTAGCAAAAAGACCAAAACAATTCCTGTCAATAACAGGACTGACTGCTCCGCAATTTGGTTCCTTGTCAAAAGAAATACAAAAAAAATACAAAACTACAGAAGCAAGACGTCTATCAAAAAAGAAAGGAAAAAGAGACATTGGTGCAGGACACAGGTTTGATCTACCAGTCAAAGACAGAGTTCTGATGCTGTCAATGCACTACAGAATGTACACAACACACGATATGTCGGGAATGATATTTGACCTGAACAAGTCGAATGTGATGCGAGATATCAGATATTTGGAGCCCGCAGTAAAGCAGTCAATCCCAATTCCCGCCAAAAAGTATGCAGGTTCAAAAAAGATCAGCGGCATGCAGCAGCTCCAAGAGTTCTTCCCGGAACTAATTGCAATCACAGGCGGCACGGAGCAGCCAATACCGAGGCCAAAAAACAAGCGCAAACGTAAAACACACTATTCGGGCAAAAAGAAAACCCACACAGTACAAAACCAGATTACGATAAATCTTGACGGAACCATAATTCACAAACCTGCACGTTCACCCGGACGTCGCCACGGTTACAAAATTTACAAATCAAAACATCCGACACTCCGAAGAGCTGTTAAACTTTTATGACCTTGGATATTTGGGGATTGAAAAGGACTTTCCAAAACAGACCAGCATTTTGCCATACAGAAAAAAGAAAGGAAAAAAGTTAACTGATTCTCAGAAAGAGCGGAACAAATCTCAAGCTAAAGTTAGAATCAGGATAGAGCATGTCATTGCACAAATCAAAAAATTCAGAATTAGCGCAGATGCATTTGGGAACAGATTGTGTCGTTATGACGCCATTGGCGAGATAGTTTGCGGAATTGTTAATTTCAAGATACGGTGGAGGCAAGAGCTTGCTGTGATTCCATAAAATCAAAAACTATCGAGTGAAAGATGGGATTTTGATTGTAATTGCGCAACTCATCTAATCATGCAAAATCCGGTGCATCGTCAGCAGAACGCGCAAAATGCCCCAGATGCAACAAGTCGGCAGACTCGAGAAAAGAGATCGAAAAAGAGTTCGGATATCGCAATATGGACGGAATGGCAAGACCGCAGTCATGGTGCAGGGATTGCAGAACACGGTGACCGACAAAACAACGCTGAAGTTAAACGTGATGATGGTTTTTGACAACATTCCAGATGTTAAGTACAAGGTCAACGGCAGGACACCGCTGGAATGGGCAATATATTGTAGCGGTCTACATACGGATACCTGAAATTCCAAAGGAACCATCATTTTTGCCTTAAATACCAAACTGCGTATCTATGTTAATGTCGCTTACATCCTTCCTGAAGATTCCAGAAGTAAAGGCCATGTTCAGGGAAGAGTTTCCTGTCAAAAATACCAACACGAAACTGAACGGTGAGATGAAGGCTCCACCGCTAACAAAAAACTACACGCTTGTAGGCACGGCCTTTGATTACGTCCTTCGGTTTCTGCTAGAGCATACAAACCCCACATGTAAGGCAAGGCAGTGGGTCGTCGAGGAGTTCATGCATCCCAAGCCAGACCTCACCCAGTCACCCAGATATGGGGAAAATTTTGCAGGAGACATGGATGCCATAATGGGAAAAATGGAGTTATACCTAGATGATGCAAAAAAGAGACATACCGGGTACATCGAAAGAGGAGTCATGGACGATGGCATATTTAAAACAGCAATAGTTCTTGCACAGATGGAACATGCATATCGCAGTCGGGCCTCAGATAACTTTGATACCCTTCTTGGAAGCGTAGACGGCGGGGACATCGAGGACCTTTGTAATCTGGCGGCCGTAGTGGATGTGGACAAGTTCCACGCAAAAAAGGCTTGCTACCTGAATCCGGTATTTGGAGATGCCTCAATCCTGGTGGGCGGCGCAGATGCAGACCTCATTGTGGACGATGTTCTAATTGACATCAAGACCACAAAGAACCTGTCGTTCAGGCAGGATCACTACAACCAGCTTATAGGGTACTATGTACTCTCAAAGCTTGGCATGGTCAACGGGACAGAAGAAGTCGCCATTTCACGGCTTGGGATATATTTCTCAAGACATGGACTGCTGCATACCGTTCCTGTAGAGGACATAGAGAACAACCCAAACTTTCCAAAATTCGTAGAAACTTTCGAAAAACTGGCCTTGGCCAAATTTTCCCGAGCCGGATAATCAGAACTTCTGCGAGGGCAAACCGGGGAATAAACCACCGGACCGGAGACACAAATGATTCTCACAACCACCATTTCCACTCTACGCTCATTGGCAAAAAGGTCTTAAACTTCCCATAGCCTGATCCAGTAATTGGGCAAGACCATGACAAGGTACTATCCACAGAGTACCGGCATAGAATCCTCAAAGCCAAAGTCATGCTACTGCGGGCACGGGGACGACTTTAGGACGATATCCAGGGCAGACAAGAACGACACGCGCTACATCAGTAGTTCCCAGATGTAGATTTGTGCCTAGATGTAGGTTTATGCCCAGATGCCGGTGCGTTACCGCATAACTGCAATGCAAAGATCCAGATTAGGCTACGGCGTGCAATATGTCATGAAAGTCGAATTACATGACGAACTGATCGCACGCCAGTACAATATAACATCAAACCGGTTTAAAATCCTGCGCTCGTCGTTTCAAAAGCTTGGCATGCCAATGTCTGAGAGGCACAACGCCGTATACGGATGCAATGACATACTGGACGTGCTAATCAAGGCGTCTGAGAGAAACACGTTTGTAGAATCCCTCGTACGGCACAACAGGCTTCAAGACACGGGTGCACGTACGCCTGATGCAGACCTGGTCATGTCTGCAGTCCGTGGCGTCGAACCGGCAGACGTGCAGGCCTGGTGTGCAAGGACGCTGGCACGCACGGTGCGGCACGCCCGCCGTGCAGGAATGCTGCAGGACATCGACGCCATTGCAATAGACGTTACGGACATACCATACCATGGGGAGCAGCTGCAGGAGCATACAAGAAAGTCGCGTCCAAGGGCAGGAACATCCACGTTTCTCTCGTATGTCGCAGTGCACGGAGTCGGCAGGGACTCCTCGCAGGTTGTCCTGGAATCGAAGCTGCTGCCGGCAAAGGAAAAACTGGCCGATTTTATAGCCAAAACACGCACGAAAATCCTCAGAGGGGGGGCGCACACTCAAAGATTGTGTTCCTGTACGACCGCGCCTTTTACAACGTTGACTGCATGACAGAGGCAGGAAAGGGCGGGTGCCGCTACATTATGCCTGTCATCATGAACTCCAAGATCAAGAGGATAGTCAAGATGTACAAGGACGGAAAGGCAAGCCAGGTATCGCAGCAGTCAATGACCAACAAAGACGGCGTAACTGTGACCTACAACCTTGTAATTGTCAAAAGAGACAGGAAGAAGAAGAAGAAAAAGGGGGAGGGGGAAGAGGAGGGGGAGGAGCAATACATTGCGTTTGCAACAAACATTCCCATCAGGAGCGCCAGAGCCATGACAGGCATCATACCGGAGCAGTACCGCAAGATGGGGCATCGAGACGGGGTTTCGCGTCATAAAGGAGATCATGGGCAGGACATGCAGCAACTCCCTGTCTGTGAGGCTGCTGATGTTTTACCTGCCGCTGCTGCTGTACAACCTGTGGAGGATTGCCAGGTTCTGCCTTGATGCGGGAAAGAGGCACGGAAGAGCGTCTTCTGCGGGAAAAAAACTCACCATGGCGCTGTTTATCGTGTACATTACAAGCAGAAACGAGTTGTTTGTCAATGATCGAGGCAAGTAGAACCGATGCCAGTTGCGGTTGCGGTAAATCTACATCTGGGAACTACTGACATGTGCAACAAGTGCAAGAAGAGCTACATTGTCAGGAATCCCGAGACGGACAGGCAGCAGATCAAAAAGATGGGCAGCATCCTGGACAATGTCATACTCGGGATGAGCTCAAGGCAGACGTGCCTCAAGATGTTCATAGACTGGGGCCACGTCATAAAGCACCCCACCATACTCAGTTGGTCAAAGAACCACGTCCAGTACGCAAAGATGTTCACAGACGACATACTCTGCTGCCTGGAGTACGGGAGCGTGTGGGGGATAGACGAGACGGCAATGGATATACGCGGATGGTGGCACGAGGCAGACCCCGAGCTCCTCTCCCAGATGAGGACAATCGAGAAGAAGGCAAGGGAGTACGGGCTTCTCAAGGACCCGGAGTTCAAGAAGGAATGGGAGAGGCTGCGCGCAAGGTCAGAGAGGTCAAAGAGGAGCGCAAAAAAGAAATGGCTCACAGCAGTAGTCGACCTGAAGACGAGACTGGTCATACACTATATAATCACCGATAAGCGTCCAGACAACAGGGACATCTACCGCCTCGTCAAGATGGCCACCGTCGTGGCAGGTATGCCCACAGACATCATAACTGACTGCTACCTGGCATACAGGCCCGCAATCCGAAGGCTTACCGGGGACATTGAAAAGCAGGGCGGGAAGCTGAACCACATACTGGTGCGCGCAAAGAACCAATCCGAGCTCCACTTTAAGCCAAAAAAACCCACAAACGGCGTTCCCAACCACAACAACAGCATCGAGAGCGCATGGTCTACCATAAAGAGGAACATGGACATAATGTCCGGGTACGGGGAGTACCATTCTGACCACGTTATCAGCTACAACATCATAAACCACAACTTTATCAAGCCGCATTCCTCCCTGAGAAAGTTCAGGGCAGTCAGGCAGGGACAGGCAGACATGGTAAACATGACCCCGGCCATGGTGGGGGGATACCCAAAGTGGTTTGCCAACTTTAACGAGCTGCTCACAGAATCGTGGGGGTATGACAAGTCGTTTATCTTCAAGCTGGGCCCGAAGATGCTGGACAGGCTCCGCGTCGGCATACGGGGCAGGAAGACTGTAGCCATAGCCGTCAAGGAGCGGACTGCAAAAAGCATGGTTGCAAAGATAGACAGGAAGCTTCAGACAGAGTGCGGCTTTGAATACGTGCCGGGGAGAAGGGAGTGGCGGCGCGAGATACCGTCGATTATGAACATGAACAGGAGGCGCGAGGACAATATGGGTGCGGTAATGCCGATGCAGACATTTGAGGTGTGCAACAGGTGCGGACTGGCAGCACTCACCATGCAGACCGTGGTTGAGCTCATCGGGTACAGGAAATCCAACGGCAGGATGATCACGCAGCCAAACTGCCACGGGTGCAGGGCCAAACTCTCCAAGAACCCGAAACGCCGGACTGGCCGGAACCGCAAAAAAATGACTGAAAAGGTAACAGTTCGAGTTTCTGAAGTTGCATGCGTAAAACACATCAAAATCACAGATTTTACATCCAATTTAGGCACGGCACTCCAGAAATCCGAATTGTTACCTGAAAAGTCGGTCCTTTTGGGCATCCAGAAGAGACTTGACTGATGATCACAAAAATTTAACAGCAGGGTCTGCGGATCACTTTTGAACAGCAGGCCAAAGGGCGGATCACTTTTGAACAGCCATACTGCATTGGCCGGAACCGGCAATTCCGAATCGGGAGAAGATCTGAACAGCTCACTTTTGACCAACAAGAACCATAGATCACCTATTTTTACCAGAGCCCCAAAATCTTCCAGAACCTATAGTTGTCGCTGATTCAAGGTGATCGACTCAAAAACAGCTAGCCGCATGACTTACCAAACTTACCTTTTTCTTTTTTTGTGGACCTGTCGGGAATCGAACCCGGACCTTAAAGTTCTGAAGTTTAAATGCAACCATTACACCACAGGCCCACAATCTTTTTAATGTGGTATACAATAATAATATTGAGTTCTGAGTTTTAAAAAAAAATGCCAATTACACCGGCCTTTTTTCTTTTTTCCGTAAATCAACAGGCTTTACAGATATTTAGATTTATAACCCAAGATTTTGAAGAAAATTAGATGAATCTGATATTTGGCTTGATTCCTGTTTTTGTTTTGTTGTCTGCTATGGCGTTCCCTGTGGTTGGTAATGCAGAATCAGACGGAACCATACCCTCCTGGATCAAGGATATGGTATTACTTTGGGGCAATAATGAAATTAATGATACTGAGTTCATTCAAAGCTTACAATAGACCTTATGCGTAATCGACTAAGAATTCAAAATCAAATTGGTTTACTAAGGTAAAAATCATCTAGCAATATTAGTTTGATCGATTACGCATAAGGTCTAATATTTGATTAAGCTAGGAATATTAACAATTCCTGAATCAAAAGAAGTTCCTGCTGCAGCATCTGAATTAATTGATTCGCAGGAAAGGAAGATTGCAAATTTAGAAGAAGAAATAAAAAAATTAAAATCTAAAGAGCAATCACAAATTACAGAACCTGTTAAACCGAATAAAAAATTTGATTCAAAAGTAATTGCTGATTTTAATCGTTTTTATCACGAGTTTTTTGAAGCATTCAATGGTTTGTATTCTGCATGTCAAAAAGTGAATGATGTAGCCAGTTATTCTGAATATGTTGTGTTATTGTATGAAATTGACAATGCGTTGGTAGTAGAAGTTGGTTATGGTCTTGAGGGTGTTATAAATAAAATGGTGGATCTCTTGGAATTTTTAGTGTCAGCTGGTTATGATGACAGTTCAATAGGTAGTAAAATGCGTGCTTTGGATAGTATTAATTCAAAATTTTTTGCTTGCGCGACTGATCTTGGGAAGAGATATGGATAGTAAATCAAAACAGGAGAGATTCATAATGGATATGGAGAGACTTGGCTGTTAAAGAATATGCTGCAGCTGTATTCATATCTCTTGTTGCTACAATAGTTACTTTTTGGATTACATTAGGACTCGTAGTATTCACCATAGATAACACGGTGTATGGTGGCCTTATTGTAGCTGTAGCAACTAGCATTATGTTTTTTGGAATGCTGTATTATATCATAATGGATATAGAGAAGAAGAAGTAAGCCAATGAGAGGTTCTGGTAAATTCTAGTGATCTGATCACCAAAATCTTCCAGAACCATCGAGTGTTCCGCAATGACGAAGATCGAGGTGAAAGTACGTGTAACGGCGAATTAGGCAACAACTTCGAAAAACTGTGATTATGATTCCTTTTATAACCATTAATTTTTTGCCAAGATTGGTTTTTTTAGAACTTTGATTCATCAAAAGCATGGCAATGCCTATGGACTATGACGGTTTGAGAACTGACGATGCATCCGAGCGGACTGACAATGTTGATGAATATAGACGAACCTGCATTGACTTTATCGAGGATATCTCCCATGACTATGAATCTTGGGTTGATTATTACAAATTACCTGAGGATGAAGACAAAAGAAGGCGAGCAGGTATTCGTGCTACCATCACAAGAACAAATGAATGGATTGCCAAGGTAGCTCAATCAATTCAAGCAGTAGATGTTGTCATGAATGATGGAATTCAAAAGATGGCAGAATCTACTGCTGGCAAGCCCTTGGAAGTTGGAGTTTTTATAAATCACCAGTCTAGCTATGCTGAAACAAAACCTGGAATCATAGATGTTAATGTCAAAGCAAGCGGAAGGGAGGGAAGAAAAATGAAACTAGGATTTCATTTTAAGGATGATCGATTTAGAATAGAATCTACTTGTGGTGCGTATCTGGATGAAAATAATCTGCCCACTGGAGAATTTGAAATGATGGATATACATCTGAAGCTCCATGCTGAAAATGCTAAGCAACGCGATGTTATTTCATTTACAGTAACTGTTAGTGAAGTTGAAAATGATGTTGAAATTGATAGAAGGGGACTTTCAACAATAGTTCATTTGGTGTGACTTGACGCACAATATCTTCTTCAAGACACTCGATAAAGTTTCCAGTGTTTTCCAATTTGACCGAATTGATTTCTTCTAACTGTAATAATGGACAACGCGCCGCAGCACAGGACAAGCATTGCACAGGAATTCCTGGTACCCGAACAACAAACGATTGCGTCAGTCCTGTCGGGAGTCGATGCATTGAATTATTATATGATATTTTTGTTGGGCTTGGGTTTGCACATAGGATTTACAACCATGAAAACTCCACATCTTACTTACTGTCACGCAAAAGGTTTGGAATATCCAGAAATGTATGCCTGTCCATTCTGGTTCTCTATTATCTTGATAGCAGGAGTGTTCATAATTGTCAGTGCTGAGGAGTGATGGATTGAAAGAATGATGTCTTGCAGCTCGTGATCCTTTTCCATCTCAGTTATTTTCAATCCTGTATTTTGGCATGCCGGCATTGGAATATGTCTTGAATGTGATTTGGTCAGGTTTTGATCCGTTAAGGAACGTATGATGTTTTGGATTTTTTTCTCGGCTGTATTACGGTTGGACTCCAATTCATCCTTGAACATAGAACCTGACAAATATTCGGCAGCGAGCTCCTTGGACCAAGATATTGCTTTTTTGCAGTTTTCGATCAGCGACGGAGGGTAGCCAGATATGATCGGCCCCCATATGTTGATTTTGCTTCTGTCCTGTTTCATCTCCTTATTTGCATGGTAAAATTCCGACACAATCCCGGATGCTGGCAATCCATTTATCTGCGGATCAATGGGGCCCAAACTGGATTGTTTGCCCATCAGGATTTCCTTGCATGCACATGCAATAATGGTTCCACCAGACATGGCAAGCTGGGGGACTATTGCCCGCATATCTCCTTGAAATTTTTGATTGATATAGTCTATCAGCGATTCCGTAGCTGCGATATCACCTCCTGGTGTATGCAATATTATATCAAGGCCTTTTGAGACATCCAATCCCCGTATGGCATTCATGAATCCGTTTTTGTCATTGTCATTAATCGACATTAATGGAGCGATACTTTTCACCGGCTTTTGTAACCAACCGAATAGTACAGTATAGTGTTTCTTCCAGTCTTGTCGGATATTTTTGTCAGATACCTTCTTCGGATTATATCATACTGAGTGTCTGGAATCTTTTGTTCTTGTATCTCTCTTTGAATTTCGCTGAAGCTTGGCATTGTCTTTCTTAAGAATGAGAGCTTAGACTCAGATAGCTTACGTCCAATTCCTCCTCATCATTGTACGTACGATTTTTGTAGTATTTTTCGGATTCTGCCCGGATTTCAAGATCTGTTTCTTTCTCCAATCTGTATGATTTTTCCATAATGTAAAAAGTATTTCTTACTATCAGTAGTTGGGATTGTACCGTTCCAAAACAGCCCACAAATCACCCGGTAGGCGGTGGTGGCCACCTGACATACACACATGCTGCAAACACGCGGATCATCCTGTTTAAAACACCGGCAAGTGTCACATGATATCTTTGTCTGCCCACCGTGCGACGCAGGCCTATCCAGATGTTGTTTATCACCAGTGACAAGACAAACAAAAGCATCCGTACGGAGGGGTTCCTGCTGGCAGTGCGCGCGCGTACGCTCTTTGCAGACCTGTACCCCGTTTCAATTCCCCAACGTTTTTTGTACTGCTCTGGGATGTACTTGACAACGTCCCTTTCATTCTCGCATGGCAGCGACGTTGCAAATGCGCGATACCTGTCAAACATGGTGCCGTCTTTTTTCCTGGCGTCATCCCTGATCAGAACCAGGTTGAACGTGAACTTCTCGGAGCCTGATTTTATGGTGTACCTGGAGACATCACCGCGCTTTCCTTGGGCGTGCTGTACAATGGCGCGCTTGATGCCGGCATTCTTTTTTGCCGGCATGATAAAATGCCTGTGAAGCGATCTGACAGTCCGCATCACGTCTGTTGCGTAAAACTCCCTGTCAAAAGGTAGAGGCAGATTCCAAGGTGCAGCTTGGAGCACTTTTTGATGGTTTTACGCACGAACTCGCCGTTGGATGTACCCCGGGTGACCGGACTGAAGCACAGGTTGGCCTCCTTGCCGCCCTGCACTATCTTGGATGTCATGTATGACTCAAACCTGTACGTTCCTGACTCGTATTTTGACTGTATGAGGTGTTTGAGGTCGGGGTTTTTGTCATGGTGCGGAATCTTGTGCTTGTCTATTGCAGCTACCGTTGTTTCGTTGCTGATGCGTCGCCTCATGCTGCGGCATGCCGTGTTGACCGTATCATGCATCATCTGGTCGCAGAAGCGGTTCATCTTGTCCTGCTTTATGATGCGCAGCTTTTTGAGCAGCCAGCTGCCCGACGGCATGCGGATGCCGGGAGAGCCGAGATCGCGTGCGCCGTTGGCGTATCCGTTGGAGCTGGCCATGACCAGAAGCATGTGCGCTGCATCCCTGAGGCTGTACAGCGTGTTGTGTCTTGTGCCAAAGGCAAGGTTCAGGTGTTGCAGTGCGGACTGGAAGATTTTAAATCCCTTGATGTCTTGATTCTGTTGGTGTGTTTGCCCATCTTTTTCGTACATGTTAAGGTGGGTGAGCATGCCTTGTATTTGGATCTGGTTGATCGTGTTTTGTTCTCAAAATGATCAGTTTGGGCTATCCAAAATGTACAATCCCAACTACTGACTATAAATAAAGATTGATTTGAGTGTTCTGTTTTGACACGTAGTTATTCTTCATGTAATATTGATTTGTTAATTCATTGTCTCGAGCAGGCGGATCAGTAAACTACACATTAATTCTGTCCATCAGTAACAACTCATTGCAACTCTAACGTGACTAATAGTGAATTCACCAGAAAAGATTATCCATGTATGTTTCATATGTTTTCATAATACGACTCTAGGAATTGTTTAGATTAAATCTCTATTTTACGCATAACTTTAATAAATTCTAAGAATAACTCCTCTAGCGTGGGTGTCAGGTACACCCCATCAAGACCATTCTTGTGACCCATTAGCTTCTCTGCTATGTTATAGTTTACACTGTTGTTCAATTTCAGTATGGTATTGAATCTTTTTCTAAATCCATGATCTGCCTGCACATCATAGCGTTTGTCTTGTTTGTATCTTGTTATTCCGCTACTTGATAGCATTCTGTATATGACAGAGCGCACGCCGCTCCATCCAAGCTGTTTTTGCGTCGTTGTTTTACATGTTGTAAAGATAGGAGTGTCATCATAAAAAGACTCGCCATTTCGCCTGCGAAGATCATGGTATTGTTTTAGCATCCGTGATGCTTGTGGAGTAAGAAATGTCCAATACTCTTCTATGTGATCTGCATAAAGCAGAACACCAATGCATCCGTGCGGCATCTTTCTTATGTGTCTGACCAACAAATCATGATCAAAGACTCCTATTCTAGCACCTGTTGATGCAAGAAAGTGAATTAGGGCCTTGTTTCTAATGTTTTTTGTGCTAGACAATAATATTTTGATCTCATCGGCGGTGCATGCTCTCAGGTTTTGGGTCTTTTGTTTTTGTGGGAACATCTTGTGTATTATGTTCCAGTTGAGGTTGATTCCATTCATTACACAAAAGTGCTTTATCCCACGAAACAATGACGGTAGTGTGTTTGGATTTGTTGTCTGTTTTAGATCTATCAAATAATCTTCCAACAGGCGTTGTAGTTTCAGAGTAGGAATATGTAAAAGCTGATCCGAGGAATTTTTCTCCGTAAATTTCATGAATTGGTTCAGATGCGATGTATAGTTCATTTTTGTGTATTTTGAATGTATTGATTCTTCAAACAATATCTGACTTCTCTGGAGGTTTGATTTTAGGGTCATTAGTTCATTATTTGCTTGCACAATCAATATTTTTGTGCAAGTGTTTACAGATGTGGATGTTTTATTTTCATATCCTAGATCAATCTTCCCAGAAGTATCAATTTTTCCCTTGAACTGCAACAGGTAATTCATGATTCTACAGATTCTAGGCGTATGTGATTCTTTGTGGTAGAAAGTTTCTCCTCTTGATAATCTCTATGAAGTACTTCTGGGAAGACTTGACTAATAATGCCGTGAGTACGACCATACAAAAAAAAAACGTATGCTGTGGTAATAACCAAAGATCTTGAAGAAGGAGGATTTGTCGGTGCGTGTGATGAGATGCACGCAGTCTCAGAAGGAGAGACATTTGGGGAGATAATGGAAAACATGAAGGAGGCATTAGAGCTGGCAGCTGAGGAGTGCGGAAGTCCAACTGACTTTAACATGCTCATAATAGAACAATAGTGTCAAAGTTTCCAAGGATATCAGGCAATCAAATGACAAGATATCTGCAAAACAAAGGATTTGTCATAACCCAAAGAAAAGAAAGTCATATAACGCTAAGAAATAGAAACGTCGTTACCGTTGTACTGTAGGCAATAAAAAATTGAGGATTAGAACTCAGTTTTCTATATTGGTATATGCCAACATAAGTAAAGAAAAATTTGTTGATGATTACGAGAATAGATTGATAACATAAAATCTACAAAAAATACCGACATTGCAAGTGTCACGTACCCATAACCCCCCCCTCCTGTTGGGCCTTCTTCAATCACTGATACTGCGCAACGGACAAAAAATAATTAACATTTTAAGGGCACTAAAAAAACAGCCATACATAATGATCAAAAAAAAGAAGTTTCTCATTGTTGGTGGAGGCGGTCGCGAATGCGCGTTTGCGACCAGGCTTGCCGAAGATACGCAGCTGTATGCAGTCATGCCGCACGAGAACACAATCATCGCAGATTGCACCAGACGATCAGGGGGGGCATACGTGGTAGGCGATGCAGACGACCCGCAAACGGTGGTAAACTTTGCAAAAAAACATGCCATTGACTATGCCTTTATCAATTCGGACAGGCCTCTGGCCAACGGAGTCGTCGATGCCCTTCTCGAAAACGACTTCAAAGCCATCGGGGGGACAAAAAATGCAACGCGAATTGAATGGGACAAGGTATACTCCATACAGATGATGCAAAAAGTATGTCCAGAGTTTACCCCCTTTTACAGAGCAGTCTCAAATGTAGGAGAGATAAACAACGCACTCTCTGAGTTTGAATCAAGGGGACTTGATGCGGTGGTAAAACCGCAGGGGCTTACGGGCGGCAAGGGTGTCAAGGTTATGCCAGAACACCTATCGACATACAAGGACTGCGCCGATTACGCCTCCTTTCTTATTGCCAAAAACCCCGGCGAGAAGGTTCTGCTGGTGGAAAAACTAGAGGGGATAGAATTTACTGTCATGGGAATAACTGACGGTGAGAGACTGGTGGCATCTCCTGCAAGCTATGACTATCCGTTTAGATGTGAAGATGACCGTGGGGCTGGAACCGGCGGCATGGGCTGCTTTACTGACTCGGAGAAAAAACTCCCATTTATGAACGACGAGGATCTGGATGACTGCAGGTTCATAATGCAGAGAATAATCGACGAGATGAGATCAGAGGACCTGTTTTTTAACGGCGTCCTCAACGGGGGATTCTTCAAAACACGCGACGGCATAAAGTTCATGGAGTTCAACGGACGCTTTGGCGACCCGGAGGGATTAAACATTCTCAGCGTTCTTGAAGGGTCCTTCTCCGGACTGTTGATGCGCCTCTGGGACAAGACGCTGTCTGAGGACAACGTGTCCTTTCTCAAAAAGGCAAGCGTTGTGAAATATATGGTGGCAAAAGAGTATCCGGATGAAAGCGACGATGCAACCTCCTTTGCAATGGATGAAAAAGACATAGAGGAGCTCGGCGTAACAATATTCCTTGCATCATGCATAAGGACGGGGGAACACCAATATACAACGCTCAAAAAGTCGCGGGTCGTGGCATTTTGCGCAGTTGCAGACAGCATAGAGGCAGCATCGTCTGTCATAGACACGGCAATCGATGCCCATTTCCACGGGGAACTGGAGTACCGACGCGATATCGGATCCCCCAAGAGCTTGGAAAAATTGCAAAACGCACTGAGTTAAATCCCTTATTTCAAAAAAAAAAACAGGCCAGAAATCAAACCAATGTATCCTGTAGATGTATCGCACTAGCGGCAACCTGATGCATAATCGATCAAGCTGATACCTCTGGATGATTCTACCATGTAAACACAGTTTGCTTTTGAATCTTCACTGATTACGCCTAATCCGCACTGAATTAGTTGGAGCTAGAGTCTAATGTAACTTCGACTGTCACTCTCTTCTCTTTTGCCCGTTCTTCTCCTGGATACTTTAACTCAGAAATTTTTTTACTCAATTCATCATCTGTCACAACTTTTGCTTTTCCTGATAAGACCAAATCATTATGTTTTATTTTCACTTCTGGATTTGTTACAACATTTTTGAACCAGTCGCCGTCTGGCCTGTGTCTTGAAAAATAGATTTTCCCATCATAATTTACTGCACGAAGCATGACAGAGTGCCGTTTTCCGGTCTTTCTTCCCTTTGTAGTGAGAATTGGACAAAATAATTTCTCCTTTATTTCCATGCGTGATTTTTTCCTGTCAAGTAATTTAACCTCATTGCTAGAAATTTCTGATATTTGGTATGATAAGCAAATCCGAACATTTGAAGATACATGTCCGTAAAACTAGAAGGAATGCCTACGCACCTGGCTACTGCAGACACATTTACTGGAAAAAAAGTCATAGATAGAGAAGGAATAGAGTATGGTAAAGTCAAACACATACACATCAATCAAGATACCCTCACTGTATCTGGTGTTACAATCCATCATGGATTCAACAAAGACTATTTTCTTTCAGAAGACTACATAGACAAGTTTTCTAAAGAAACACTGCTTCTTAGTCGACCCCCTGTTAGAACTGGAGTTCCAGTAGTGGATATTGATCGCCATAAAATTGGTAAAGTAAAACGACTACACAGACATCCTGATACCAATGAATTGGAGTCAATCGAAGTCACTGCCGGTCTTAGGCATTCTAAGATCCTCTCTAAATCCGAAATTTGGGGAATAGGAGAAAAAGTCATTTTACGAATGACCAAAGAAGAATTCAAGAATATTGAATAATTTCTTTCAGACTTCTTTTTTCAAAATAACATTTTTTGGTTAACCTGTTTTTTTAGTACATGTCGTACAAACAGGAATTCCTTCCCGGACTGTTATTTCTACGTTTGATGAGTGACATTTCTGGCAAAGCCCTTTCATAAAGTAAATTCTCAAATCACTCTTTAAATTTTTTATGAGTGTGGCCAAATCAATACTTAGCAATTTATAATTGACAAGTGCGATCAATGTGTTGTATTCGATAGAAACAAAGTCTCTCACAAAATCTTTTGGTGATGTAGTTGCAGTTGACGATATTTCTTTTTCAGTTCAAAAAGGTGAGATCTTTGGATTTTTGGGACCTAACGGTGCTGGAAAAAGTACCACAATGATGATCCTTACAACATTGCTAAAACCAACATCCGGTCAAGCCTTGATCTCCGAATTTGATGTAGCGACAAATGCAAAACAAGTCCGAGAAAATATTGGATATGTGCAGCAAGAGACAACTGTTGATGAATATCTAACTGGACGGGAAAATCTTTTGCTACAAGCAAAACTCAATCACATCCCAAAGGACGAAATGAGCAAGAGAATTGATGAAGTTTTGGATCTAATTGAGCTTGGTGACAAGCAAGATGAGCCTGTAGTTACATACTCTGGTGGCATGAGAAAACGCCTGGATATTGCCTGTGGTTTCTTACATCGACCAAAAGTGTTGTTTCTTGACGAGCCTACTGTAGGCTTGGATATTCAAACTCGTAGAAAAATTTGGGAATATATCAAAAAAATTCATGATGCGTTTGAGATGACCATATTCCTCACAACTCACTATATGGAGGAGGCAGATCAACTCTGTGACCGAATTGGGATAATTGACGGTGGAAAAATTCAGGTGATTGACTCTCCAGAGAATATGAAAAATGCAATGGGCAACGAAGTCATTTCACTAGTTTTTGAAGGCAAAAACCGTGACTCTTTCTTATCTGAGCTTCAAAAAATTGAATTTGTAAACAAAATTAATGAAGATGGCTCTAAACTTACTTTGTTTGCATCAAACGGAACCGAAGTTATTCCAAAAGTTTTTCAAATCTCATCTGAACTGGATACCAAAATCACTTCTATCTCTCTTACACAGCCAACACTTGATGACGTGTTCATATCGTACACCGGACATGAAATTAGAGACGATGATTCTGGTTTTAATCGAAAACGTGAACATGCAAAGATGACGAGGTTACGTGCATGAATCCTCTGATGTATGATACCTATACAATTTTTTGGAGGGAACTAAAGCGATACAAAAAATCACGAAGTGGGGTTCTAATTAGGCTGATTCAACCTGCAATTTGGATCATAGTAATTGGAAATACTTTTTCAGGAACTCAGCCATTAATCCAGTCCGTTGGATTTGAAGGAGAATACATCGAGTTTATGGCACCTGGCGTCATTATTCTTACTGCAATTTTTACTAGCATTTTTGGTGGCGTCAATACGTTATGGGATAGACGATATGGTTTTATGAACAAGGCATTGACTTCTCCAATTTCCCGTTCTGCAATCGCTCTGGGAAAAATGTCTGCAATTTCCTTGATTGCAGCTCTGCAGGCTAGCTTGATTTTAGGAATTGCTTTGGCAATTGGCGTTACTTTTCCAAACCCAATTATGATTGCACCAATTATGGCAATTGTTATCTTGTTTTCATTGGGATTCTCCGGGATTTCTGTACTGGTTGCAGCAACTGCAAAGTCCCAAGAAACCTTTTGGGGCATGATCAATTTTCTTGGAATGCCGTTGTTTATGCTAAGCCCTGCATTATTCCCATTGGAGTTACTACCTGGTTGGTTGGCCGCAATAGCAAAGCTGAATCCGGTTACTTACACAGTTTTGCTGGTAAGGGAGATGATGACTGGGATCTCTGAAGGTGGGGTTCCAATACTGCTCAGCCTTGGAATCATCTTTGCATTTGTGCTTGTAATGGTTGGCCTGACAAGCTATGTGTTTACGCGTGAAGTAAACAAGCCATTTTGACAGAAAATTGACAAAAATTGTAACATTTGCAAACTCTTGTTATGTTTCTCTAATTTTATCACCATAATCTGTTGAAATTAATCCTTGGAATAATGGCATTTTCCGTACTGCTGCTAGCTAGCCCGTTTTCTCAAAGTTCACTTGGATTGGGAGGCTATGATCTTATCTCTGAATGGGGCTCATTTGGAATAGTGGAACCCGGCCATTTTTCACATCCACAATTTATTGCAGTGGGAGGTGATGGTAGCATCTATGTCGGTGATTTTGGAAACAAACGCGTCCAAAAATTCTCAAGCAATGGTGAATACATTACTGAATGGGGTAAAAGCGGAAAACAGTCCGGAGAATTTCATTATCCCTCAGGGATTGCGATACATGGCGATTCTGTTTTTGTTGCAGACCGTGACCTAAATAGAATTCAAAAGTTTTCAACTGATGGAGAATTTGTTACCGAATGGGGTGAAAAAGGAACCCATGAAGGCCAATTTCGATTTCCAAATGGAATTGCCGTAAATAATGGAACTGTGTATGTTGTTGATACTGGCAATTACCGAATTCAAGCGTTTTCAACTGATGGAGAATTTATTTCATCATTTGGTTCTAGCGGACTAGGGGAAGGACAGTTACTAACTGCTATTGGAATTGATATTGATTCGGATGGAACTGTCTATGTTGCTGATAGAGGCAATGGCAAAATTGAAAAGTTTACTGCTAACGGTGAGTTTATCGAGTCGTTAAAATTTGATTCACACGATTACACCTTTTCCCCTGAAGCAATAGCAATTGATCCTAATGGTGAAATGTTTGTTGTTAATGCCGGAAATAATAGAATTTTACACTTGTCTCAGGATTCTAATTTGTTTCTAAATTACATTGAACGATTGGGACCCTATCCTGATTCGTTTGATGTTATCACTGACCTGACAATTGGACCTAATGGCGAACTGTTTGTTGTGGATTCTCTAAAACATAAAATCCAATCTTTTAAAACACCGTTTTACGTAGAACCTGAAATTGTTGCCTTTGTAGAGGTTCCTGTAGTCGAAGATCCCCCAGAAGATCAAACAAAGCCTGAAATCATTGCACCAATTTCATTGGAAGTTGAGGCCGAAGATATGCTAACTACTGTGTCTTATGGTAAGGCAACTGCAACTGATGCCAGTGGCATCAAAGAAATCATCAATAATGCCCCTGAAGCATTTCCTCCTGGTATCACAAACATAATTTGGATTGCATTTGATAACGCAGGACATTCTTCTAACGTATACCAGACAATTAATGTAAAGACATGCGGTAAGGCATACTCTGATTATAATCTCATTGAAGGAACTCAAGGATATGATGTAATTAATGGTACGGATGGTGATGATCTAATCTTTGGATTGGCAGGAAATGATCTTATTTTTGGCGGTTTGGGAAATGACTGCATCTTTGGCGGTTTTGGCAATGATACCATCTTTGGCGGCCCTGGCAATGATGTCATCTTTGGCAATGATGGAAATGACACAATAAACGGAGGCTTTGGAATTGATCTACTTTATGCAGGTCCTGGATCTGATGAACTAGATGGCAACTATGATCATGATCGATGCTATACTTCAGATGCCAACGGCGATCTGCTGTTAAACTGTGAAGAAAAATTCTAATCTATATAGTTGACCATACTATATGTTTGCTAACTGTAAATAAATTTCAAAATAACGTATCCCTAATGAGAACAAAAATAACATCACTGCTGATGATTGCAACCTTGGTTGCTATCGCACCGCCATTAAACGCAAATGCTGAATCAATGCCCGAAACACCTCAAGCAAATTTAGACTATAACCTAGTTGGAGCTGGTGCAACGTTTCCATTCCCATTAATTGATTTGTGGAGAGTTGAATACAACAAAATTTACGACAACGTAAATCTGAACTACCAATCAATTGGAAGTGGCGGTGGAATTAAGCAACACATTGAAAGAACCGTAAATTTTGCAGCCTCAGATAAACCAATGAGTGAAGCCGAAATAGAGCTAGCTTCTGGAACACTACACATTCCTGAATCAGTTGGAGGTGTAGTTTTAGTGTACAACGTTCCTGAAGTTCCAAACAAGGGTCTTAAGCTAACTGCTGATGTCGTAGCTGGAATCTTTTTGGGAGATATTACAAAATGGAACGATCCTGCCATAGTTGCAGAAAACCCAAGATTGAACCTGCCTGACAAAGACATAGTTACTGCACACAGATCAGACGGCTCTGGAACCACTTTCATATTCACAGATTATCTATCTGTAGTCAGCCCTACGTGGGATGAACAGATAGGTAAAGGAAAATCTATTCCATGGCCTTCTGGTCTTGCTGCTGCAGGAAATGAAGGTGTTGCCGGCATCGTAAAGTCTACTGAATATGCAATTGGATACATTGAACTTGCTTATGCATTCCAAACAGGAATGAGTTATGCATATATTCAAAACGCTGAAAAATCTGCATTCATTGAACCATCATTGGACAGCATTTCTGCTGCATCTAGTGGTGTTGCTGACACTTTACCTGCAGCTGAAGACAGCTGGGTTGGAGTGTCACTAGTCAATGCACCAGGTTCTGATTCCTACCCAATTGCTAGTTTCACATACCTACTTGTGTATGATGATCTAAAACCGGTAACAAAAAGCAAAGAACAAGCAAAAGCCATAATCCATCTAATTAATTGGATGATTACTGATGGTCAGGAATTCTCACCAAGTTTGCTATATGTCCCACTTGCCGATAAGGTAACAAAACTTGGACAAGCAGGATTAAAACAAGTAACATATGGCGGTGAAGTTCTTTGGGGTGCAAAAGCATCTGCAGATTCAGGAAATATGCCAGAGATGACACAGCAAACTGTAAATGAAGAAAACGGAGGTTGCCTAATTGCAACTGCAACATATGGTTCTGAAATGGCGCCACAAGTTCAGTTGTTAAGAGAAATTCGTGATAACCAGCTAATGAATACCGCATTTGGCATGTCATTTATGGCCGGATTCAATCAGTTGTACTATTCATTCTCGCCACACATTGCTGACATGGAAAGAGAAAGTCCAGCGTTCAAGGAAATGGTAAAGATCGGAATAACCCCGTTGCTATCATCCTTGTCCATCATGGAATATGCCGAGTCAGACTCTGAAGTGCTAGGATATGGCATCGGTGCAATTCTGATGAATCTTGGAATGTACTTTGCAGCACCGGCTATGTTGTTTTACAGAATAGCAAAGAGAATAAGGCATTCTTGATCTACGCCATTTTTTATTTATTTTTGAGATCAACTAGTGGTTCTGATCAAATCTCGGTTCTGTGAAGTTATCGGGAGTTGACCCCTATAACTCGACTTTGACATATCGACTATTCGGACTACCAATGGTGTGCTGGGTTCCGTCATCGCCGGCTCAAAAGTGCCGGACTGCGCTTCACATATGTCATCTCTACTACCCCTAAACCTGGGGGGCAGCTTGCGTGATATGTTGTTCATGGCAGCGACAATATCCCTGTCCATAAACAAACCGCAATTATTACACGACAGTTTACGATGTTGTTGTTGCATGTCCTCTTGGAGTCTCTTTCCGCATTGCGGACACTGCGTGCTCGTGTTTCTTGGGTCTACTGTCTCGACTGGAGGTAGCCCGACCCATTGGGCTTTGTATTCTATTTGGCGTTGCAGCTCGTAGAATTGCCACCCGTTCAATCTGCGCCTGTACTTGTTGCCTTGACTGTTTCCTTTTCGGTACAATTTTCTTATTCCTTTCAGGTTTTCCATGACGATTGCAGTCTTGTTTTTGACTGCGTTGTCTACTATATCCTTTGAGATTCTGTGGATGTACTGCCTTGCTCTGTCAGTCAGTCTTCTCTGTCTTTCCTTGTAGAACTGATTTTTCTTCCTGCGGTCATTTCTGTGGAAGCCTGCCCTGGCGTGTATTGTGTTCTCCTTTATGGATAACAGCTTGTTTGTCTTGTAGACTGTCACCCCTTCCTCGTTCCCACACGTCACATTTCTTAGGTTTCTGTCTATTCCGACTTTCTTGGTGCACTCTATCTCTTGTACTTTTTTTGAAACACAAAGACTGATGTTGAGGGCAGTCAGTGAAAACGAGCGCACCGTCAGGGCGGGATCAGACAGGATTTTTTGGGTGTGATCGTTGAGTAAAATGTTGATTGGGTTATGTTTCTTGTATGGGATTGTTAGTAGTGCACCGTTGTGTTTTATGCCGTAACAGTTTGTCATAAAGGGATTTTTGACTATTGGATCTCTTATTCTGACACCTCGTTTGACTGATTGTTTTCTGTTTGATAATATGCCTGCAGCTTTTGATATTGCACATATCTTGTATGTTGATAAAATGTCATAGTTACGCAATTCGTGATAACATAACATGGACAGCCTCTTCATATTGTGAGTGTCTTCTTTCAACCCTATCTTGATGCAATGATTGGCCATCTTTGTGAATGTAGCCGCCATATCCATTAGGTCAGAGTTCGGCGCATATTTCTGTGATATTGGCTTTATCGCCTTCAGCGAATATCTTGCGGTTTGGAGGCTTATACATTTTGGGAATTGACATATAACCCCCGATAACTTCACAGACGTTATACGAAATCTTTTCTGTATCCTGTGATGTATCGTTACTGTTGGGCCTGAGAGTTGAATGGTTACTGTCATGTACAAGGGCGTTTCACAGACTAACTCAAAGTGAGCGGAAAACAAAATACCACACAGATGATGGTGAATGGGAGCATTCCGCAGAATCAGGCAATTTGATCAGAAAGGAGGTGATAATATGATCAGCATAGGAATTGACGTTCACAAAAACAGGTGCGTTGCAACAGTAAAAAAAGATACCAGAAAAAAGCTGGAACAGTCAAGCTTTGAGAACACCACACGTGGAATAACGGGTTTTATCAGACACGTCAAAAAGACATACGGCAAAGACATGCAAGCAGTGTGCGAATCAACTGCCAACTACTGGATTAGACTGCATGACACACTGGAGGATAACGGCATTGATACTGTTCTTGCACACCCTGCAAAGACCAAGATAATAGCACAGGCAAAACTCAAAAACGACAAGCTCGATTCAGACGTATTGGCAGACCTGCTAAGATCTGACATGGTGTACGAGTCATTTGTACCAGAAAAATACTATCGGGACCTGCGCAGTCTGGTAAGAACAAGACTGAATCGCGTACACAGTGTCTCAAAACACAAAAACATGATTTATGCAATACTTGCAAAATACGACTACACCCAACCGACAATAAAGACATTCTCACAGAAAGGAATCAGATGGCTGCATGAAATCAGTCTGACAGAAGTTGACAGGATGGCAATGGACGCATATCTTGAAAACATTGAGATGAATCAAAAACAGATTGACACATTTGAGACAAAGATTGCCGCAATTAGCAACGAGGATGAAAGGGCAAGACTAGTCATGACAATGCCTGGAATAAGCTATGTCACGGCACTGACAATAATATCCGAGATAGTTGACATTAACAGATTTGCAACAGCAGAGAAACTCGTCTCATATGCGGGACTTGCACCATCGCACAGGGACAGCGGAGAGACGCAAAAAGGAGGCGGCGGAATAACAAAACGTGGTTCTGCATGGCTGCGCAATGCAGGTGGAGGCTGCAAACACCACGATACGATTTGATCCAAGGATGGAATCATTTTATTCAAGAATCGCAAAGAGAAGAAGAAAACAAAAGGCAAGAATAGCAGCTGCAAGGCAGATGATGCTTGAGATAATCTGGCACATGCTAACAAACATGGAGGAATACCGCACACAGAATCACGAGTTGACGCAAAGAAAGTATAAGAAGATGCAAGACAAATCAGAAACATCCTGATTCAGCAAAGCACACTGAGAATGGCCCGCAGTAGGATAAGGGACGATTTCGTATGGGAGAACCCAAATCTCTATAGAACTATATTCTTCGCATAAAATATGATGATATCCTAGATAACTCCATTTTTACGTTCAACAAATGTGGGACATGTAAAGTTCAAACAAAAAAAGCCGAAAAGACGTTCAATTTCTGATAAAATCTTCAAAGTTGGCGCAACTGTAGCAGGCGTTTACGTTTTAGTGATGATTGTATTGTTAGCCTTTCAATTACTCTCTGAATCATATCCTGTTTGGGAAGAAGAAGGCTTGGGATTCATCTCCGGTACTGACTGGAATGCAGTGGAAGGACGTGAGTCTTTTGGTGCTTTGCCTTATATTTTGGGAACGCTAGTTACTGCGGCTCTGGCAATGGTGATAGGCGTTCCGCTAAGTCTTGGCATTGCAATGTTTATCTCAGATGCTCCTGCAAAGATTGGCGGCCCGTTAGGATTTCTAGTTGAACTTTTAGCTGCGGTTCCAAGCGTAATTTATGGACTTTGGGGTCTTTTTGTTTTTAGAATTTATTTTAAGGATTGGATTGAGGTTCCACTTCACAACGCGTTTGGTGATTCTATTTGGTTGTTTTCTGGCACTCCTTTTGGTTTAGACATTATCACCGCAAGTGTCATTTTAGCTATAATGATCATTCCGACAGTTTCAGCAGTATCTCGTGAAATAATGAAGGCAGTTCCTCAACAACAAAAAGAAGCTGCATACATGTTGGGTGCAACAAAGTGGGAGATGTTCAAACTCGCGGTATTTCCATATTCTAAAACCGGTTTGATTGGTGCGTCAATTCTTGGATTGGGCAGAGCTGTTGGCGAAACTATGGCCGTAACAATGTTGATTGGAAATGCTACGGGTCTTTCAGCAATTCCATCCTCCTTATTCAAACCAAGTCAAACCATGTCTAGTATTATTGCAAATGAGTTTGTTGAAGCATCTCCTGCATCGTTACATCTTCCTGCATTGATTGCTGTTGCGTTGGTCTTGCTACTCATTGCAATTGCAATCAATGTTGTAGCTCACATTTTAGTAACTAGAATGCTCAAGGTAAAGGAGGGTGCTATTAACAATTGACCACTACGCCAGAAAAACGCCGTGAATACCGTGCCTTATTCAAACAAAATGTCGAGAGACGACTTGTTGTTGACAAAGTTGTTCGAATCATAGTTTTCGCATGTGTGATAATTGCAATTGTTCCCTTGGGCAGCATTCTTGTTGAAGTTTTCAAAAACGGTATAACTGCAATCAGTTATGAATTTCTAACTGAAACTCCTGGTTCTATTGGTTCTGGTGAAGGTGGGATTGGACCTGCAATTCAAGGCACTTTGATAATAATTGGACTTTCCAGCCTGATTGGAGTCCCGATAGGTGTTATGTCTGGAATCTTTCTATCTGAATACGGCGACAACAAACTTGCAAGATCAATTCGTTTCTTCAATGACGTATTCATGGAATTCCCGTCAATTGTTCTTGGAATATTCGCATTCTTAGTAATTGTGTTGATTCTTGGACATTTCTCAGTGTGGGCTGGTGCTTTTGCATTGTCATTAATCATGTTCCCTATCGTTGCTAGAACTACCGAAGAATCCCTCAAAATGGTTCCTGTAACTTATCGTGAGGCTGGAACTGCTTTGGGCCTCAAAAAATGGGTGATTACTTTTAGAATTGTAATCTCAGCTGCCAAAAATGGAATGATCACTGGAATTTTACTTTCTGTATCTAGAATAGGTGGCGAAACTGCACCTTTAATCATGACTATCCTGGGCAGCAGTCAATTCTTTAGCAGTATGGATGTGCCCATGGATGCTCTTCCTTTGAGAATTTGGAGACTTTCTCTGTTGCCATATGATAGTGCACAACTTCAAGGATGGGGAGCTGCACTGGTTCTGATCTTTATCATTCTGGGAATTAACCTCGCAGTTAGATACTTCTTTGCAAACAAGAAGGGAAAGAATGGACTATTCGGACAATTAATTAAGAAAGGAGTTAAAAATAGAAATTGATAGCGTTGAGTGCCAAACCATCTAACATGAACACGCAAGTAATATCTGATCCTCCTCCGACTGGTTCTGAAAAATACAAAATGATTGCAGAAAATGTTACTGTCAGTTATGATGGAATTGAGGCAGTCAAAAATGTAACAATGAAGTTCAAGGAAAAATCAGTCACTGCTTTAATCGGGCCTTCTGGTTGTGGAAAAACCACTTTCCTTAGATGTCTTAACAGAATGCATGATATGACGAAAAACGCAAGAGTTGATGGGAAAGTTATGATTGATGAGATTGATCTTTATGACAAGTCAATTGATCCGATTTATCACAGAAGAAAAGTTGGTATGGTTTTTCAAAAACCAAATCCATTCCCAACGATGTCCATTCATGATAATGTCACCGCAGGTTTGAAACTAAACGGAGTTAGGGATAAAAAAATTCTCAATGAAATTGTTGAAGATTCGCTAAAGATGGCATATCTTTGGGATGAAGTAAAACACGATTTGAAAAAATCAGCAATTGAATTGTCTGGTGGCCAACAGCAGCGTCTCTGTATTGCAAGAGCATTGGCAATTCAGCCTGAAGTTTTACTTATGGATGAACCTGCATCTGCACTTGATCCAATTGCAACTCAGAAAATTGAAGAAACAATTACAGAGTTGAAAAAAGAATATACAATAATTATCGTAACTCATAACATGCAACAAGCGGTCCGTGTCTCCGATTATACCGGATTTATGTACCTGGGTGATTTAATTGAATTCAGAGAAACAACGAAAATTTTTACAGATCCTAAAAATGAGTTAACTGCAAAATATGTTCAGGGCCAGTTCGGATAAATGGCTCGATTAATTGATTCTCCTTTACAGGAACTCTCAACCATTATGACCAAGATGGGAGACATGGTTATTGAGTGTGTTTCTCTTGCTATTGACTCGTATCTTAGCGGAACAAACACAAAAGATAAAGTTCTAGACATATCTAATTCAGTACGTTTAAAATATTTTGAAGTTGAAGACTTGACATTTAACATGCTTTTAAAATATCAACCTGTTGCAGATGATTTTAGATTAATTCGCTCGTCAACTGAAATCTCTTACGCATTTTCAAGATTTAGTAGATATGCATATGACATTACACTTGTACGTGATTTGTTTGGTGATGTTTCTGAATGTACCAATGATTCGCTAATTGAATCTACTAAAAAAGTAAAACATATGATCAAAGAAGCAGTATTATCATTTGCTGAACTGGATGTGAGAAAGGCAATCCAAATACGTGAAGATGAAAAAATAGTTGATAAAATCTACAAGGAACGGCTACTACAACTAATCGAATCAAATAATACAAAATGTGCGCTAGCTGAGGCCCTATTGTTGAGATATTTAGAACGAATTGGAGATCATGCCGTATTCATGAGTGATGCCATCAACTACATCGTTACTGGAAAACACAGACCAAGCGAAGAACGAATCGTTTCTCACACAAAGCAGGATTAGTCAATATCTTGGTTTTTATTCCAGCAAAAACCTGCTGAAATATTCAAATGGATATTTTACAACTAATTCAAGCTAATCTTCTAACTCCGATAATCCTGTTCTTTTTGTTTGGAATCATCGCTGCCAGAATAAAATCTGATTTAAAAATTCCTGAAGCAATTTCAGAATTCTTGCCAATCTATCTTCTTGCGGCAATCGGACTTCATGGAGGAATAGAGATGCGGAATACTGGATTTGAGAACATGCTAATTCCTATGTTGGCCGCAATTGGACTTTCACTTTTGTTTACTCTGAATCATTATCAGATTCTACGCAGATTGGGAAAATTCAATCTCTTTGACTCTTATGCACTAGCATCAACATACGGCGCAGTAGGTGCTGTTACATTTTCTGTTGGATTGTCTTTTCTCAAGAACCAGGGTGTAACGTCTGAAGGATATCTTGCGGCAATTCTTGCAGTATTAGAACCAGTGGCATTTATCATGGCAATATTTTTGACAAACATGGCAGTCTCAAAACAAATTCGTGCAAAAAAGCAATCATTCTCAAAGGATGATGTCTCTAATATTGATGTAGGAATGCAAGAAAGCAAAACAAAACTTTCCCAAGTACTGCACGAGTCCATCACTGGTAAGGCAATAGTTATTCTGCTTGGGAGCATTGTTATTGGCTACATTATTGGGGAGGATGGGTTCAGCTCAATTCAAATTGTATTTGATGAGATGTTTGTAGGCGCCATTGTTATCTTTATGATAGAGATGGGAATTATTGCTGGTCAGCGGTTAGATGACATCAAAAAAGTTGGTGTTTTCCTTACTGCTTTTGCCATAATTGTGCCTACATTTAATGGCATTATTGGGGTTTTGGTGGCAACCGGATTGGGTTTGAGTCTTGGCGGCGCAGTAATGTTCGGATTGCTTTTGGCTAGCGCATCATTTATTGCAGCACCTGCAGTATTGCGTCATGCAATTCCCGAAGCAAAACCAAGCCTTTACATTACATCTGCGTTAGGAATTACATTCCCTTACAACATTATTGTGCTGTTACCAATCATGTTTACCATTTCATCTATTGTGCATAATGCAGAGGGATCGATAGACTTATTCCATTATGTGGCGAAGAATTGGATATGAAACTTTACAACGTAAAATTGCTTACCGTTACCTGTGAAATTCTTGCGCAAAAAAACATTATTAAAATTCTAAAAAAACATGAAATCACTGGATATACTACTTATGAAGTAGAAGGAAACGGAGCACGCGGCCTGCGCGGACAGGGATTTAAAAATGAAAAAAATGTCAAAGTTGAAGTAATTATGAGAGAAGAAAAACTATCTGATGTTATTGAGGAGATTTCAAGAACAATGTTTGCCAATTTTGCCATAGTGCTTTATGTGAGTGATGTCGGCGTGGTACGCACTGAAAAATTTTAGCAGCACGTATCGTCTGAACATAAAACTGGAAGTTTCTTGCTTGTCTTTGTGACATTTGATATTAGTTCAGACAGCTGGTTGTTTGAAATTGTATACATTGCCTTTTTTCCTTCGTCTCTTGATTTGACAATTCCACATTTCTTCAATGTTTTTAGATGATGTGAAACTAGGGGTTGGTCTTTTTTTAACCTCTCAACAAAATCATTGACACATAGTTCCTTGTTTTTTTGCAATAACTCTAAAATCTCAAATCTGGTCTCGTCACAGATGCACTTTAAGAGACTGACTCCGTTCATATCAATTTAAATTTATATAAACTAGTATTTATGTCATTGTTGTGACTGATGCCCAAAACGTCTTGTTTGTATGCGTAGAGAATGCAGGACGCAGCCAGATGGCTGAGGCATTTTTCAAAAAATATGCTCCTGCAAAATTTAATGTCTCAAGTGCTGGAACAACCCCGTCATCTGAACCAAACCCCTTGGTTGTCAAAGTTATGCGGGAGGTTGGAATTGAATTAGGTGAACAGCATCCAAAATTGCTGTCTGCTGACATGGCTGAGACTTTGCTCAAAACAATCAACATGGGCTGCATGGATAAAGAATCCTGCCCTTCATTGTTTGTTAAGGGTGTGCCTGATTGGAATATTTCTGATCCGAAAGAAAAGACAATTGATGAAATACGGCACATTCGTGATCAAGTTAAGACCAAAGTGATGAATCTCATTGCATCACTTGAGGAAAAATAATGCCTTATTCAAACTTGCAAATTTTTGCCGTAGAGTTGATTGGAACCTTTATTCTTGTAACTTTTGCTACAGGCTCAATCGTTTATGATGCTGAAGTATTTGATGGAAAATTAGGAATGCCGTTTGCAGCTCTTGCGCCCTTTGTTGCGTTACTTGTTGGAGTTTATTCATTTGGAAAGATTTCTTTGGCTCATTTTAATCCCGCAGTGACTATCGGCTATTACATCACAGGACACATCACAAAAGTTCAAGCTGTGTATTATTTTGCAGCAGAAATTATTGGTGCGTTGTTGGGTTCGTTTTTTGTTTTAAACTTTATTGGAGAAAAAGCGAATCTTGGAGCAAATGCGCCGAATTATGACTTTTCATTATTTTTGATATTCCCAGTTGAAGTGTTGGCTTCTGCAATGCTTATGGGCGTTATCTTTTGTGTTGTTTATACAAAAGGCTTGAAGGGATTTAGCGGCGTTGCAATTGGTGGAATTGTTGGCCTGGATATTTTATTTTTAGCATTTATCTCAGGGGCATCAATGAATCCTGCTCGGGCACTTGCCCCTGCTTTGCTCTCTGGGGCGTCAAGTGATCTGTGGCTATATTGGACTGCACCTTTTGTGGGTACGGTCATTGTTGGATTTTTGTTTCGGAAAAAATTTCAGGCACAAAGACAGGCAAAAGTATAGGTCTACAGGTTCTACATAGATTTACCTGATCTAACAGCTAAGCGAAATGTAAACAGAATATTCATTTTGTTTTGTTGTTAAACACAATTTGAGTCACATTCCATTGTTCTATTCCTATTTTTTGTCCAATTTTTAGTACATTTCGCTTAGCGGTTCTGTGAAGTTATAGGCACCTGAAAATATGAATTTTCTCTGAATTGAAATCATGCATGCTGATTCAATGAGGCGTTTTGTATGATGGTTTTCCACTTGTTAGAACCATCCACTAGTATTCCTGCCATCTCTGCTGGAGTCTTCTTTTCAATACCGCCATGCTTTTTTGAGAAATTATAGAATGTCTGGAATCCGTCAAACAACTGGGCTTCTTTAAACATTGGTCTTACATTTTCAGTACCTTTGGTATCTGCTACAAACTGGGTAATCATGAATCTGGTCTCATGGTCAAGCATGGAGTATTGTAGTTTCATATTGCCCTTAATTTTCATAAAGATTTCATCAGTACGCCAAGTTTCTGATACTCTTGGAACTATGCCTTTGACATAATCTGCTACCGTTTTAGAGTATTTTTCAATCCAGCCATAGACTGCTCTGTATGATACCTTGATTTCCTCCTGCTCAAAACAGTCTGCAATATCTCTAACTGACATTCCTGAAAAATACATCTGTAATGCTCTGGTGATCACGGTATTACTGTAACGCATTTTTTCAAATCCAAAATTTGCTGTAAATCCCCTTTTACAGTCATTGCACTTGAATTTTTGAAGACTGCCTGATTTGTTTTTCTTGATTCCTTTTTTGATAATATTACCTGAATCACAGAACTTGCACACCTTGACTAGTGATCCCTCAATTATGCGGAATGTCTGTTCTTGCCCCTCATTGTTTCTGATTAGCTCCAAAACTGTCTTGATGTGCTTGCAGTCTGATTTTCTTTTGGTGTGATCCGGGCAATCACAAATTAATCCATTGCTTGTCTTTGAGACAATATAATGAATCTGTGGTATGCTTTGAGATCTTACGCTAAATCTTTCTGGACTGAACTGCACTGCGCAGTTTGGTAACTCCATCATTTGTGTTGCTCTTTGGGTTCGTGTATTCATGCGTGATGCACCTCAAAAATTAAAATAGAACAAAGAGAATCAAATAATGGCTCAGATGTCACGGCTCTAATCATCTGCGACATCATGATTGGATACTGAGCCTCAATTTTCATCATTGCCATTTCTTGTCGCATATACTGTATTATCCGTATGCTTATTTAATTGTTACTAATATCCGTATGCATTAATAACCGATCGCTTAATATAGTGAAAGATGTTTTGAGATAATAATGACCCGATGGAAAAAAGATGAAACAAATTTTTTGGTAAAACTTTCTGATGATGGCCGACATAGTACGATCTGTCGAATACCAAAACCGATCTTAAAACTCCTAAATAATCCTAATGCAATCAGGTTCGTAATTGAAGGGAAAAAAATCGTGATTAAAACGGATTGAATAAAATGACAAATCAAACTCCAGCTAAGCGAAATGTACCTCAAATCTGACACTAGATCAGCGGTTTGAACCTGCACATGAGAAGCGATTTCCTTAATCATAGTACATTTCGCTTAGCTGTCTAAAGACCGTTTCCTTTAGTCTTTGATGCTCGTAGGATTGGTGATGATGTCATCTAATCTTGAGTGAAATGTAGCCATTTCACGTCCCTATGTGATGAGATTTTGGCCTCAAATGATCATATCTATTTTGTATCCTCAGTAACCAAAAATGGGAGAGCAATCGAGTCCAAATTTCGCAATGATAGAATCATTACAAATATGTCAAAACAAGAAATTGAAATGTTCTTTATGCAAAGAACCCTTCAAATCTCGCTTGGTAGAGAATTTGATGATTTGATTGGCCCGCTTGATTTTATTACCGTACAACGAGAGACTCTTAGAATTTGCCTTTCCTTATTCTGCAGGGAACATTTTAGTCATGTGTGACCTGGATGTTATTCCGAGATATCTTGCTAAAAAGATTTTATTTTTGCTTCGAGACTTTGACTGGAGACAAAGTAATACCCTTATGCATAATGCCTGACGAAAGCTGTCGTAAACGCGGTTTTCCTACAAGCGGTTATTTGAAATGCACAACTTGTAATACAATATTTCAAAATATTTGCATTCAATGCAATGAAAAAGCATTGCCTCGATTTCATAACTGTAATAAAACGTTATCAGCTGTTTATGTTAGCGTAAACTGTTTTTCACATATTTGCTGTAAATCATTTGGGATGTTTTTTCAGATCTAAAATAATTGGGGTTGTCTATGCGCAAAATAAAACGTGAAAAACGTGGAGGTGGTGAAGCTGAAATTCTACGACGCGGGAAATTCGCCGATGGTGTATTATTTTGCCCTTGTTGCGATGATCTTAGCAACACGCTCAAGTAACAATATAATTTCTATACAGTTTGCAGAAAATAACTATGATTGTGTTTTATTGAATTTTGTGTTAGCATATCTGATGAATGCCGCATCCTTCCTTGAGCATGACAATTCTTCGTTTTCAAAACTATTGTTGTCAAAAGAAGTAGCATACATTATTAAGCAAATTGTAAGACTCCGCCCAGACAGTTTGTCTACAATGCGATGATGGGAAGAATGCCAAAAAGGCGCAATGGTTGAAACCCTTCAACGCAGTCCTAATTGTCGGTGCAAAATTAAAAAACGCCAATGTCTAACCCCTGTTTCTAGATTATGCCTAAAAAATTACTATAATTTGGTCTTTTACGAATAATAATAACCCAGTTTAGACTATGGTGTTGACAAACTCCAAGCTGTTCTCAGATGCTAAAAAAGTAATTCCTTCAGGCGTCAATAGCCCTGTTAGATACTTTGAACCATATCCGTTCTTTACAAAAAAATCCAACGGTGCATACATTTGGGATGCAGACAATAACCGTTACATCGATTATTGTAATGGTTATGGCGCACTGCTTTTAGGACATCGAAGAAAAGAGATCATTGAGGCTGTATCAAATCAACTCTCAAAGGGAACTCTTTATTGCACTCCAACTGAGGCTGAAATAAAACTATCAAAGTTAATCATTGGAAACTTTCCATCTGTTGACAAAGTTAGATTGGTAAACACTGGCGGTGAGGCTACAATGACTGCAATTAGACTGGCTCGTGGCTATACAAAAAAGAAGAAAATTATAAAATTTGAGGGATGCTATCATGGTGCACATGATTCTGTACTTGTAAAGGCAGGTTCAGGTTCTGCACATAACGGAATCTCTGTTTCTGATGGTGGATTAGATGAAGTTTCAAAAAATACGCTGGTTGTTCAGTACAATAACATCGAAGATTTGGAAGAAACAATCAGAAAAAACAAAGACATTGCAGGAGTTATTGTTGAACCTATTCTAGCTAACATGGGGTTAATCTTGCCTGAAAAGAACTTTCTTTCTGATTTGAGAAAAATTACTAAACAAAACAACATCCCATTGATCTTCGATGAGGTAATTACTGGATTCAGAGTAGCCCCTGGTGGCGCACAAGAACATTTTGGAATTAAACCTGATATTACTACAATGGCTAAAGCGCTAAGTAATGGATTTACAATAGCTGCCGTTGGTGGAAGAAAAGACATTATGGATCTGCTTTCTCCGGGAGGCAAAGTCTACCAAGCAAGCACTTTTGCTGGAAATCCGATATCTGTCAGTGCCGCAATTAGCTCAATTAAGACAATCAATAAAATAAAAAACCGGCTTTACTCTAAACTTGAAAGATTCAATCTGCTCTTTACTACTGCTCTAGATGACATGGCAACAGACATGAAAATTCCCCATCAAATCAACTTTACAGCCTCAATGTTCCAGATTTTCTTTACAAACAAACCTGTTGTTGATTATGCCACATCTAAAAATGCAAACGCCAAGAAATTCCAAAAAATGTTCCAAACCTTGTTGAAAAAAGGAATATTCATTGCCCCCTCACAGTTTGAAGTCGTTTTTCTCTCTGATGCTCACAATGAAAACGATCTAAACAAAACCCTTGATGCCTATCATGCCGCATTAAAGTCGGTGAAAAATTGAAGTACGTGGTAGGTTCAAGAGGAAGTCAGCTGTCTGTCGCACAGACAAACTGGGTTATCTCTGAACTAAAAAAAACAACTCCTGATTCAGAATGTGAAATTAAAAGCATCGCGACAAAGGGAGATACTGATAGCAGACCCTTATTTACAATAGATCAAAAAGGAATTTTTGAAAAAGAGATTGATAGGGCAGTTGCGCAAAAAGAGGTTGATTTTGCTGTTCATAGTCTCAAAGATGTGCCATCGCAACTAGATGATGATCTCACTTTGGCTTGCATTCCAAAACGTGAAGCAGTCAATGATGTCTTTATTTCTTCAAATGGTGCAACGCTGGAGGCGATCAAGCCAGGCGCCGTGATTGGTACAAGCTCGCTTCGTCGTGCAGTTCAAGTAACTCGAAAAAGATCTGATGTTACTGTAAAACCAATACGAGGAAACATTGAAACTAGAATCAAAAAAGCGTCTGGAGAAAACTATGATGCAGTAGTGCTTGCTCAAGCGGGAATCTCTAGATTGGGGGTTGATGTAAACTTCTCCTCATTATCGACTGATGATTTTCTGCCTTCTCCTGGCCAGGGTGCAATCGCTATTGTTGCAAGAACAGATGATTCTCAAACAATCTCCATGCTAAAAAAAATCGAGGATGCTGACTCTAGATTAGAAATTGAAGCAGAACGTGCTCTGTCTGATTTTGTTGATTCGGGATGCAGATTTCCAGTTGGCGCATATGCAAAATCAAATGGCTCTGAAATGACTCTGTCTGCGGTTGCATTTTCTGTAGATGGAAAAAAATCATTAAAAGTGCACAAAACAGGAGACAAAAATGATCCTAAATCCCTTGGTAAAAGTGCTGGAGAGGAACTTTGTGAAAACGGTGTAAATGATCTTGCATTAAATTGGAGAGAAAAAGTGGAGGAGTGGAATAAGACATGACAGGAAAAGTGTATCTTGTTGGGGCTGGACCTGGAGACAGTAAACTAATCACATTACGGGCAGTTGAGCTGCTCAAAAAGGCTGACGTTGTTTTGTATGACAGACTGGTAAGCAAAAAAATTATTTCCATGATTCCAAAACCTACAAAAAAAGTCCATGTCGGACGAGCAGTAGGGGATGACACTGCTCATCAGAACACAACTAATGATTTGATGGTAAGTTATGCAAAATCTAAAAAAAATATAGTTCGACTAAAGGGCGGTGATCCAATAATCTTTGGTCGTGGTGGAGAAGAGGCAGAATTTCTCAAAGAAAATAAGATAAAATATGAGATTGTTCCCGGAATCACCTCTGGAATTGGCTCGGCAACTTATGCTGGAATTCCTCTCACTCATAGAAAACACGCTTCATCGGTGGTCTTTGTTACCGGACATGAGGATCCTGAAAAGAAAAATGAGATTGTAAAATGGAAAAGACTTGCAAAATCCGTAGACACCATTGTGATAATGATGGGGCTATCAAGAATTGATATTATCTGTAAGCAACTTGTATCTGGTGGAATGGACAAAAACACGCCTGTGGCAGTCATTCAAAACGGCACAACTCCTGAGCAGAAAATGATTAAAGGAACAGTGACAAACATCGCAAAAAAAATAAAAGCAAATAAAATTACACCTCCTACCAATATCATAATTGGTAAGGTTGTTGATTTGTCAGACACTGTTGGATGGAAATAATGATGATGATGCTTGAAGGAAAGACCATAGCAATCACTCGGTCAAAAGATGATGCCACTGAATTTGTTGAACTTGCTCAGCAAAGTGGCGCAACGCCAGTACCATTGCCCACAATTGAGCTTGTAAGCAAAGGCGAAAAAATTGTTGACGAATTTTTAGGATCAATGGAACAGTACAATCCTGACTACTCTGTATTTATGAGCTCAAAAGCAGTCAAACTGCTGTTTGATACTGCTGCCAAACAAGTTGGAAAACTAGGGAAATTACAATTGGCAGTTGCAAATACTGCAGTCATGTCTGTTGGGCCAAAGACTACTGTTGCCCTTGAAGCTGAAGGAATCAAAGTGAATCATCAGCCTACGACGTTCTCATCAGTTGGAGTTGGTGAGGAATTTACAAAAATTAACGCTGTTGGAAAAAAGGCAATTGTTCCACGTAGCGGTGCATCGACTCCTTTTCTCAAAGAGCTTCTAAGCAAGATTGGAATTGTTGTGTTGGAAGTTCACTTGTATGATGTTTGTACTTTCAGAGACACAACCCAGTGGAATGGATTCAGGGAATTATTTTCACAAGACAAAGTGGATGGTGTCGTGTTTACCAGCGCATCTTCTGTTCGTGGATTCTTTGATATAATGTCAAAAGATTATGATGAAGAAATCTTGCTTGATAATCTTGCAAAACTGTCTGTTGTGTCTATTGGCCCATTTACTTCAGGAGAATTAAAAAAATTCAATATCAAAAACACTGTCGCAGAAGTTCATACTGTCACAGGCGCCTTTGATGCTATGAAAAATACTCTGACAGCCTGATTTTGCAAATCCTATCTTCTCTGTAATCCTCTCGATATTGGATCTCTGGAGATCTTTGGCAAAATGATACTCCATTATTCAACATCTCCCAAATATCTATGCAAGTAAGTCAAGACATTTTTGTGTCTTGCAAGAGCTTCTAATCTGGTTTGATTTGTTAGGCTGTTTTCTAGTAGGTAATCTAAAATGTTTGCTAGTTCATCACGGACACAAGTTTGATCCATCAATTAAAGACAGAGTTCTGATGCTGTCAATGTACTACAGAATGTACACAACACACGATATGTTGGGAATGATATTTGACCTGAACAAGTCAAATGTGGTGCGAGATATCAGATATTTGGAGCCCGCAGTAAAACAGTCAATCCCGATTCCCGCCAAAAAGTATGCAGGTTCAAAAAAGATCAGCGGCATGCAGCAACTCCAAGAGTTCTTCCCAGAACTAATTGCAATCACAGACGGTACAGAGCAGCCAATACCGAGGCCAAAAAACAAACGCAAACGTAAAACACGCTATTCAGGCAAAAAGAAAGATCACACAGTACAAAACCAGATTACGATAAATCTTGACGGAACCATAACTCACAAACCTGCACATTCACCCGGATGTCGCCACGGTTACAAAATTTACAAATCAAAACATCCGACATTCTGAAGAGCTGTTAAACTTATGACCTTGGATATTTGGGGATTGAAAAGGACCCTCCAAAACAGACCAGCATTTTGCCATACAGAAAAAAGAAAGGAAAAAAGCTAACTGATTCTCAGAAAGAGCGGAACAAATCTCAAGCTAAAATTAGAATCAGGATAGAGAGCATGTCATTGCACAAATCAAAAAATTCAGAATTGGTGCAGATACGTTTAGGAACAGATTGTGTCGTTATGACACCATTAGCGAGATAGTTTGCGGAATTGTTAATTTCAAGATACGGTGGAAGCAAAAGCTTGCTGTGATTCCATAAAATCAAAAACTATCGAGTGAAAGATGGGATTTTGATTGTAATTGCGCAACTCATCTATAGTTAATAACCTGTATTTGCTGATAGAAAGTGTGAGTCAGACGCATGACGATGCAAAAATATTATACAAAGGCACTATTGAGGATGATTTGTTGATTATGGATGTTGAAGTTACAACAAAACCTACAAAAATAAATGAATCTGACAAGATATTTTCATTAGGAATTCCGGATAATGAATCCATAGAAGACTTTGAAGAAGATATGGAACAATTAACTCGTAATAGTAACAAAGACTTTGAGTGACAAAATTGATTGATCTGAATGATGTGCATCCAAAAGATATCATTTTAGCCGATCCGGAATATCCTGATCAAAAAGAGAGAAAAGTCAGGCCCTTGCTAGTAATTTCGAAATCCCATTTTCAACAAAATTCTGGATACTGTGTTTGTGTTGGACTAACTTCTAATAAAAATAACGACCCCTATGCAATTCCATATGGGATGGAAGATGTTCGGATTGGAAGATTAAACCGTGATGGAAATATCATGTGCAAACGCTTCGTAACTTTGCGAAGTGATAAAGTTAAAGAGAAGATTGGAACACAAATCAAAGATGAAATTTACCAAAGAGTCATAGCAAAAATTGAGGATGAAATAATTGAAACACATCCATAAAAGAGTCCATTATGATGGAGATGGTGTATGAGCCATGACAGAGAGTGGTACTCGTAATTCTTTTGAGATAATCAAAGAACCATGGAATCTGTATCAAATTTCTGATAATTCTTTTCTTAGGGCTAGAACTATACTCAAAAAAATTGAACGGATTACAAATGATAATAAAAATATTTTTGGGATTGACGCACAAACTATAACTGCAGTTGATGTGGATTCTTCTTTGAGAGAAACTCCATCTGTAAAGCCTGTATCCAAACACGAACTAGAGAGGTATGTTGAAGAAGACGATATGAATTATGATACATTGTTTCAAGAAGCTACTCAATATAGGTTAGATGATGGGACAAAAATCAAGATTTTCACTAGTATAACAAAAATATCTAGAACGAGCCTGAGAGATGCCAGAGGTGATCCTGTCTACAATACAATCTTTTCATCAGGTGTAAAGATAGAATCTCCTGATCAATAGTCAAGTCCTGATAAAAAATTATGTTTATCAGCTAGTGACAAAAAACTCCAACTAGAATATATAATTAGCACCATAAAATCTTCAGTTCTATTGTACGGAAAGTCAGTCCGCCCAGAATTCGAAGAACGATAACGGACTATTTTAGACTGCATCGATCACGAAAAATCATGCAAAAAAGACTGACAGAACAGTCCAGGCAGTACCTGATCAGACAGCACAAGAATGGAGCAATGGGTTCTGGTAAATTCTAGTGATCTGATAGGGGTTGTCGCCAAATTCACATCAAGCTGCCACCACCACCACCACCACAACATTCCGCCTTGCGGCACAGAACCCACACCTCCCTGATCAATATGCGTGAAAAATTACCAAATTAGATCATTTGGTCGAATTTGGCGACAACCCCGATCTGATCACTCAAATTTACCAGAACCACTTGCAGTTTCCGGGATGTTTGCCGGATCCTGTGTTTTTGTTGTTGGTTTTTCTAATTTTACTCGCTGTTTCATTTTATCAACCTCCATGTTGATCTGTTTTTTGTTGTTTGCAGTGTCCGCATGCTGTATTTTCTGAAAAAATATTTTCCTGAACTGTTTTTTTGCCTTGTCCCACATGTATGCAGGATTGGCATTTGGTTTGCGCCAATACAGAACGGGTTTGAACCATTTGTTCTGTCAGGAAAAAACGTTTCAGTCATTGCCGTATACTGACTTGTGGTCGCATACCCTGAGAAACTCTATCGTATCACTACTCCAGTCAATGTTGTATATTACTCTGTATTTGTTTCCAATATTGTATGCAAATACCCTTTTGCCTTGTTTGTATCTCCCCAACCAGCCGGATTTTCAGAGTTTCTCAGTTCTTGTATTGCCTGATTTATCCTTTGCTTGGTTTGAGTGTCAAGGTTTTTGTATTGTTTTTTGAATTTGGTTTCTGTCTTGATTTCCCATCGGATTGCCATACTTACTCGTTGAGCCACTTGATGAATTCATCTGAAGTTTTGAATGTTTTCTTGTCATCGTCATTTGCATAGAACTCATCAATATCTGCAATCTCTTCAGGAGTCAGATCATCGGCTTGCTTTGTTTCATACATGTCCTTTCTGTTTTCTGCATCCTAAAAAATGTTAGGAGTCAAGAATTCCTGCGAGTTCCCGCCTTATCTTCTTGAGTGCCTTTTTGTGCCTTCTTAGGCGCATAGTCCTGCGCGACTCCCAGGATTCTCCACGCGTCATGTATTATCTTGGCGGGGTGTTTTGTCATGGCATCGGAGATTATCAAGCGCGCCATACTGTAACAGGTTCTGGAAGATTTTGGTGATCAGATCACTAGAATTTACCAGAACCTCCAGAACCATGTCGCAGGAGATGTCGATTCAGATCGTATGAATCTTGACTCCCCTGTCTCTTAAAACCAGATTTGTCCAAGCCAATGACGATGCTTTAGAACAACCATGCTATCTGATAACGGCTCGTGTTTTGTAGGACAAAACGGCAGGAAAAAAGCAAAAGAAAAGGGAACATGGGTGCCTACTCTCTTTGAGGAGGAACTGCTTGCGCGTGACATTATCCTGATAAACCCCAGGCCGTACCGCCCGCAAGGCCCATACGGGTACAGGGGTTGTTCCATCACCACAACTACGACGAGGTGGTTATCATGTGTTCAAACAAACGGCAAATTGGAGTGCTTCCACAGGAGCCTAGAAGATAAGATATGGTACTATGACAGTCTGAGGGAATACGTTGACTTGCAATGAGAGAAGACTGCACTTTTCACTGGACATTGACAACTGTGAGACGCCGCTCATGGCCTTTAGAAACAAAAAAGTATCAGAAGCGATCAGGAAAGGTGATCCAAAATGGATGGAGAGGGATGCCGATGACTAGCGGATCGACTTTCCATATATATTACAAATAACAATAATTGCAGTTGCAATTGCACCTGCTAGAAACAAATTAACTTTCAATTCATGATTTTTTGAAACACATTTCCAAATCATATCTTTGTCTATGGGTTCTTTTGTAATTGCTATTGCAAAACATCTAGCCTCACAAGGTTCTGTATGGCTAATGCCTAGAATTTAGCTCTAGCTATTTAGCTATGCCTATTTTTCCTCATGTATTTATAATATAACGGGGTTATTTTCCTCATGGCAACTGAAAACCTTGACATGGACTATTCAAAATATGATTTTAAAGACTCTACAGAAATGTATGTTCACCTTAGCAAGAAAGGTCTGAGTAAGGAAACTGTAATTGGTATCAGTAAAATGAAAGATGAGCCACAGTGGATGCTTGATTTTAGATTACGTTCTTATGAAATTTTTATGCAAAAACCAATGCCAACCTGGGGTGGAGATCTTAGCGTAATTGACTTCCAAAATATTTACTATTATGCAAAAGCATCTGAGAAGACAGAAAAGAACTGGGATGATGTTCCAGAGGATGTCAAAAACACTTTTGATAAACTTGGAATTCCAGAAGCTGAAAAGAAATTCTTAGCAGGTGTCGGTGCACAATACGAATCTGAGGTTGTGTATCACAATTTGAGAGAAGACCTGCAAAAACAAGGCGTCTTGTTTTTAGATACTGACTCAGCTCTAAAGGAACAGCCCGAAATTTTTAAGAAATATTTTGGTAAGATTATTCCTCCAGAGGATAACAAATTTGCGGCGCTAAACAGTGCAGTATGGAGTGGCGGCTCATTCATCTATGTTCCGCCGGGCGTCAAAGTTGACATGCCACTGCAAGCATACTTTAGAATTAACGCAGAAAACATTGGCCAATTTGAAAGAACGCTGATCATTGTAGATGAAGGTGCAGAAGTGCATTACATTGAAGGATGTACTGCCCCTGTTTACTCTTCGGAATCACTTCATTCTGCCGTTGTAGAACTAGTTGCACATAAAGATGCAAAATTAAGATACACAACTATTCAAAACTGGAGTAACGATGTTTACAATCTTGTAACCAAACGTGCCTATGCATATGAAGGCGCAGCAGTCGAATGGATTGATGGAAACATTGGAAGCAAGCTAACCATGAAATATCCTGGCGTCTATCTTATGGGCGAAAGGGCATATGGTGAGACACTGTCTATTGCCTTTGCAGGTAAAGGACAACACCAAGATACGGGCGCAAAAATGGTTCATCTTGCACCAAACACCACGTCAAAGATTACCTCAAAGTCAGTTAGCAGACTAGATGGACGTTCCACTTACAGAGGATTAATCAATGTAGCAAAAGGCGCCACAAATGTAAAATCCACTGTAAGATGCGATGCATTGCTCTTAGATGACACGTCAAAGACTGACACCTATCCATACATGGAAATCAATCAAGAAGACGCGACAATCACCCATGAAGCAACAGTTGGCAAGATTGGCGATGAGCAAATCTTCTATCTCATGAGCAGAGGATTTAACGAAGAAGAGGCATTATCGTTAATTGTAAATGGCTTCATGGAGCCATTCACAAAAGAATTGCCAATGGAATATGCCGTTGAATTAAACAGACTCATCAAGCTGGAAATGGATGATTCAGTGGGATAGACTCCCAATCTCATTTTGATTAACAATGTCTCAAGAAACCCTGTCAAAACTTGATAAAAGCCACATCGATGAGATCTCTTCGTCAAGAAACGAACCTGGTTGGCTAAAAGACTACAGAACTGATTCCCTATCTGTATATGATAGCCTTCCAATCGAGATGTCTCCTCTTTACAACAAATACACCGATGCAAAAAAGATGGATCCTGAAAAAGTCTCCTTATCTACATCAACTACAGAAACAGTCCCGAGTTTTCTTGAGAAAAGGCTGGGCGAGCTAGAAAATGAGATGTGCATTATTCAAATCGGAACCAACATACACAAAATCAACATCTCTGATGAGCTGAAATCCCAAGGGCTCGTAGTCTCTTCCATATCTGATGCAATTCAAAACAATCCTGAACTTGTAAAAAAGGCACTTGAATCTTCAAATTCAAAAGATGACAAGTTTACAGCATTAAACAATGCTGCCTTTAACTCAGGAATGTTTATCCACATTCCACGTAATCTTGTAGTTGACAAACCAATCCATCTCTTGACATGCCTGTCTGAGGACGGCCTTTCCACAATTTCCAGAAACGTAATTTTTGCTGATGAGAGCAGCAAAGCTACGATTGTACAGGAACTGTATTCCCCAAATACTGATTCACAACAGGCATATCTTGAATTGCTGCATACCAATCTTGCAGCAAATGCGCAATTGGATATTACTACTTTACAAATGATGGATCAGCATGCAGTAAACTTTTCAACAAGACGAACAGACTTGGCACAAGATGCCAAAGTAAACTGGTATTCTGGGCTGTTTGGCTCCATGCTGTCCAGATACAAGATTGATTATTTCTTGAACAGCCCCGGTGCATCATCCAATGACTCTGAAGTAATCTTTGGAAATAACGATCAATCGTTTGATATTCAAACTAACGTGAACCATGAAGATCGTGAAACGGAAGGAAGAGTAGTAGAAAAATCAATACTTCGAGACAAATCCAAATCCCTTTTCAAAGGAATGATTAGAATCAAAGAAAACGCATCAAAATCAAACTCATTTCTGTCTGGCCGCTCTATTCTTTTGGATAAAGATGCAAAATCTGACGCAATCCCCGGATTGGAGATTTTCACAAATGACGTAAAGGCCACACATTCTGCATCTGTTGCCCAAATTGATGAAGAACAGATCTTCTATCTCAACAGCAGATGTCTTAGTCATGAAGAGGCTGAAAGAACAATTGTTGAGGGCTTCTTAGAGCCACTTTCTAGAAAAATGTCTTTTCAGGTACGAGCTTGGATTGCATATCTTATTGAATCTAAATGGGACAACCGCGAACTGACAATCAACACTGATGAGGAATTAGCAAAATTAGTTGAAGTTGAAGAGACACGCTATAACGAAGACTCTGAAATCGAGCAGCACTACAAGTATCGGTGATCTTTCTGGCTGAATGGATAAAGGCTTGCAGTCTAGAGCAGGTAAAAGAAGGCCAACTTTTTGGTTTTACACACGATGAAAAGAGAATCCTCATAGCTAATCTCAAAGGAAAAATTCATGCCACTGATCTTATTTGTACTCACGCTGATGCAGATCTTTCCACTGGGTTTCTCAGTGAAGAGGGCATAAGATGTCCATTGCATCTCTCTGTTTTTAACTTGGAGAATGGAAAGCCGCAGAATCTTCCAGCTGAAACACCTCTTACAGTATACAATGTTAAAATAGACGACAAGGAAATTTACGTGGAGATTTAAGACATGCAAAGCACGCAATCTATTTTTGAAAATCTGAAAAAAGACTTTCCAATACTGCAAAGAACCGTAAGGGATAACAAACCCCTTGTTTACCTTGATAATGCATCTACAACACAAAAACCAAACCAGGTTATTGACTCCATTAGTGCTTATTATCGAAACTGTAATGCTAACATTCACCGAGCAGTTTATGCCCTAGCTGAAGAGGCCACTGAGGCATATGAAAAAACCCGTGACAAAACTGCAAATTTTGTCAACATCAAAGACAGGCGGGAAATTATCTTTGTTAGGGGAACTACTGAGGCAATCAATCTTGTTGCGTATGCGTGGGGAAGACCCCACATCAAAGAAGGCGACATTGTTGTGACTACTGAATATGAACATCACAGCAACATTGTACCGTGGCAGCTTCTCACTCAAGAGAAGGGTGCAAAATTAGAATACATTGGAATGGATGATAACGGGGAGTTAATTTTAGATGATCTTGACAAATATCTTGCGACAGGCAAAGTCAAACTCGTAACCTTTAGTTTAATGTCAAATGTTCTTGGAACGATTACGGACGCTGCCAAAATTATTGAAAAATGCAAAGCAGCAGGCGTTCTGACTTTGGTTGACGGTGCTCAGGCAGTTCCTCACATGAGAGTTGATCTTGAAGAACTGGGATGCGACTTTTTCGCATTTTCTGGGCATAAAATGCTAGGCCCGACAGGAATTGGTGTTTTGTGGGTTAGAAAACCAGTCTTAGAAACTATGAGTCCGTTTCATGGCGGCGGTGACATGATTAGAGAGGTCCACAAGTATGAGACCACTTGGAATGATTTGCCATACAAATTTGAAGCAGGAACCCCCAATATTGCTGATGTCGTAGGACTTGGCGCTGCCATTGACTATCTTGCAAACATTGGAATGGAAAATGTCCGGGAACATGAAATTGAATTAACAAAATATGCCATAGACAAACTATCTAAAGTCAAGGGGCTCCACATCTATGGCACAAAGGATCTTTCAAAACGTGGTGGCGTAATTTCATTTAATTTCGCAGATGTTCATCCTCATGATGTCGCACAGATTATTGACGAAGAGGGAATCGCGGTTCGTTCTGGTCACCATTGTGCACAGGTGTTGATGGAACGGCTAAACGTTGCTGCAACATCAAGGGCTAGTTTTTACATTTACAATACTAAGGAAGATGTTGATGTTCTGATCAATTCATTAAACACCGTGGCAAGGGTGTTCAAATTATGAGTGGCAATGCTGACATTTATCATGAAATGATTGTTGATTATTCAAGAAATCCTGTAAACTATGGAAAGATTGAAGATCATGATGTAACTTTCCATGATTCAAATCCACTGTGTGGTGACAGTATTGACATTGATATGAAAATTGATGATGACAAAGTCACTGATATCAAATTCCATGGAAAAGGATGCGCAATTTGCATGGCTTGCTCTTCTGTTTTAACTGAAATAACAAAAGGCAAAAATCTTGAAGAGGTAAGAAACTTGGAAAAAAACGACGTATTAAGTGAATTAGGCCTTGAGCATCTCCAAGCTGTTCGAATAAAATGTGCCCTGCTGTCTCTCAAAGTACTCAAATCTGCCCTTTACACCTATCTTGGAAAACATTTGAAAGATTCCCAAGATGTGGACAAACTAAAAGAAGAGGCAGCAAACCTGTACTAGCATGAGTGATTATACTCCTACAACTCCAGTTGCACTCCAAATCAGAAAAATAATTTTTGAAAAATTCAATGATGTTGATGCTAGATTTTCAAATGACGAAATTTTTGACATACTAAAACAAACTGGCGACATTAATCCCTCCTGGATAGTTGATGACGTTGAGTCTTTTTTCAATGATATCTGTGATTCGGGTCTTGTAAGAAACATTGCACAGAACTTTACCACAATTTGGCTAAAGCTATTTGATCCTGTTGAAAAGCTTCACTGCAATGCTTGTAATCAAGATATCCATCTTGGAATCTCCGAAGAGAGGGCCTGTCCTAACCCTTCCTGTAAATCTTCTATTTAGTTCTGTATTTTTTTGCAGTTTCTTCAAGTGCGTTAATCATTGGTAATTTCTCCCCTGTAAGATAAAGTACCAGTGCCCCTCCTGCAGTACTAATGTGGTTGATTTTGCCTGCTAGTCCTTGTTGCCTTAATGCTGTAGTCAAGTGTCCCCCGCTTACAATTGTTGTTGCCATCGAGTTTGCAACTGCTTCAAGTAATTCTTTTGTCCCATAGCTGAAATTTTCTTTTTCAAAAAATCCTGCAGGTCCGCTGATAAACACTGTTCCTGCGCCAGAAATTAGTTTTGAGTAATACTCTATGGTTTTTGGACCTAAATCAAAAATTTTATCCCCTTTGCCAATTTCTCTTACGTCCATTTCTACCCTTTCTCCATCCTTGTCAATTGCAATATCTACTGGCGTTGCAAAAACGTCTGGATATTCTCCAATCAAAGCATGTGCTTTAGATACTACCTCCTCTTCTCTTTTTATGCCAAGAGAGGATTTGATCCTGGCTTGTGCACGCATAAACACATTTCCGATTAATCCAGTTAAGAGAATGTGATCTGCACGACCATTCTGAATCAATAATTTGATTGCTTCAAGCCTATCTGGTATTTTTGCGCCTCCCAGTACAATAACGTGCGGTGCCTTGGCAACAGTCATTATCTCATCTAGGTTTTGAACCTCTCTTTGAACAATCCTCCCTGCACATGCTGGCAAGACTTGCGGAAATCCAATAATTGATGGATGTGATCTGTGTGCGCTTGGAAATGAATCCAATACACAAAGATCAAATAATTTGGATAGACGGCTGACCATAATTGTTTTGGCAGCATTTTCTGGTGAAAACTCGTAATTTTCTTCAGCGCATAATCGGAGATTGTCCAAAAGTAGAATATCCCCGTCTTCTAGACTCTTGATTGCGTTTTGTGCAGCCTCCCCAATTACGTCTTCTACATATTTTATTTTTTTATTCATTAATTTTTCAAGAACTTTTGCATGTTTGTCCATTCCAGTATAGTCCTTATTTCCGACTCTGCCTTGGTGTGAAGCTATCACTACTCTTGCATCTTTTAGTGACTCTAAAGTTTCAACTGCCTCTTCAATCCTTTTTGTACCCAAAATTTCCATTGTCTCTGGATCAATTGGACAATTCATGTCAATTCTCAGAAAAACAGTCTTACCCTTTAGGTCAAAATCGTCTAATGTGAGTGCCTTCACGCCCTTTCTATTATGCACTTGGTTAAATTCTTTGAGCCGATCAGAATTATTTTCCTAAATCTTAATTCTAAACAATGATTTACAGTTTGAAAATTATCTATTAACAAAAATTAAAAGCTACGCCCCTGAGGCTTAATTAATTGCAAAATTGGATTTTTGATATTAGGTCGCGTTCTTTCGTATTGTTAGTAATTTTGTTTTTAGTTCTTACTGCTCTTGTGTATTACAAAGTAACTGAAAGTTTTGATCAAAGTGTCGTCTCTTTCTTTTCTCAAAATATTGGAAATCCGACACTTGATACCGTTATGCAGTATATCACAGAAAGCGGTGACGTCTTTAACATGATGGCATTTGGAATTTTGATGTTGATCATTCCAAAAACCCGCAGAGTTGGAATTACCTTGATGATTCTAATTGTACTTTCAACTCTTCTTACTGGGTACATCAAATGCGGAGTTGATAGAGACAGACCTGATTTTGAGTATGAAGGCACACCATTCCCTATTGAAGTTAGCCGTGACACATACGCATTGTTTTGTGAAGGCAGTTTTGAGGCTTCATATCCTTCTGGCCATGCAGCCCGAGCTATAATATTTGGAGTAATTCTGGGTTATGCTCTTTCAGAACGATTTCCTAGAGGCGCGTATCTGTTATTGCTATATCCTGCAATGATCTCGATTAGCAGAATCTATGTCTTACAACATTATCCTATGGATGTCATTGGAGGCACCGTTATTGGAGTAATGCTTGCTGGAGTAATGGCAAAGAGAACAAAACTTTACAAAATTTTTGATAAATCAAAAACCTAATTCTGTCAGTGCAGTGTTGCTTATCAAAACTATTGCATAATGTTCATCATCGTGATGATATGTCCAATATCTGACATCTCTGACTTCATTTTTTTGTCTTAACCCATGTGTTACTCCAGTTGTCACAGTGTATCCAATTCTTTTTGCAATTTTTGACTCTTTTGGCATCAAAACCCTGTATCCCCCTTTCTTGTTTTTAAACCCCAGGTTAACCATGTCCTCAACTGCATTTGATGCGTCTTTTTCGTCTTTTAGTTCATATATTTTTGATATTGGCAAATCCCTTGGATGAAAATCCATACTTTTAATGAGATCTCTTAGCTAATATTTTTTAAAAAATGATTTCGGCGATCAAGATTAGTTAATTTTCTTAACTGGTAAGTCAACTACTGATTATATCTATAATTTAACCGATTCGTTTGTTTTGATTGAATCGTTGGCATCATTAGAAAAACTAGTAGTTCAACTACGACACAAAAAGCAAGAAGCAACAAAGCTTAGAAAAAAAACTGAAAAACAGCTAAAAGAAGTCCGTTCTACCGAAAGACGTTCTTCTTCTGGTTTGAATACCATATCCAGAAAAATAGAATCTGAGCGCGACGATGTTTCTGATGTATCGACTGCTCTAAATCAAAAAAATTCGCAACTCGAAAGTATTGAAAGATTGGTAGCAGCAGCACAAGCCCGCTTAACCCGAGAAAAAGAGACAGTAGAGCAGGCAGAACAAGAAATTGAATTTGCTGAAAATCCTGAAGAAAAACAGAATGCCGAAATTAGGTTGCGTTCCTTAAATGATCATATCCAAGAATTAATCTCTGAAATCAAAAGTAGACAAAAAACCGCTAAAAAAATTGCAGAAGATGTTGCTAAATTTGATGATATCAAATCAAAGATTTCCTCAAAAATAAAAAAACAATCACAATCAAAGCCATCATTACGTGAGACGATGAATACTAGTCACAAGGCTGCTGAGAAATTTGTCAAACGACTAGAATCAAAAACAAGGGCAGAGGAATCTGCAAAAAAAGCATTAGACAAAGTATCTGCACAATTCCAAGAACTATTGGATAAAAAACGTGAGGCTGCTAAAAAGGCAGCAGCAGCTAAAAAGATAGCTGCTAAGAGAAAGACGGCAAAACGTAAAGCCACTAAGAAAAAGGCAGCAGCAGCTAAAAAGATAGCTGCTAAGAGAAAGACGGCAAAACGTAAAGCCACTAAGAAAAAGGCAGCAGCAGCTAAAAAGAGACCAGCAAAGAAAAAGGCAGCAGCAGCTAAAAAGAGACCAGCAAAGAAAAAGGCAGCAGCAGCTAAAAAGAGACCAGCAAAGAAAAAGGCAGCAGCAGCTAAAAAGAAATCTAAACGATAATCATTTAAAAAATAATTAACGTAAAGTTAATTCTTAAATTGGAAAAATAATTAAAATAATAATGGAAATTATTGAGGATTAACTTCCATTTGACCAAATTTACCTTTTGTTAAGGATACTTCTCCTTTGAATTCGCTGGTATACCCATTTGTAATGACAACTACATCTCCAACATTTACTGTCTCAATGTCGTCACCCCACAATGTCAGTTTCATTTGGTCATCTTCTGTTTCGCCATCAGCTATTACTGCATCGCAGACCTCAACTGTTCCTCCACTTCTGAGACTTACAGTTCTTGGGTCTCCTTTGCTTTTAACATCGGCTTTTGCATTAATTCCACTTCGCATTTTTTTTACTTGTGAAATTGGTATGAATTCTGCCATGTGTCTTTGAATCAAATTTGCACGATTATAAGCTTTGTTAAAAATTTACACTGGTAAATCTCCGAGTGTTTTCAAAGGCCTGTTAAATTAGAGTGTTGGAGTGTTAAATTCAGTAGTTGGGATTGTACATTTTGGATAGCCCAAACTGATCATTTTGAGAGCAAAACACGATCAACCAGATCCAAATACAAAGCATGTTCACCCACCTTGACTTGTGTAGAAAAGATGGGCAAACACACCAACAGAACCAAGATATCAAGGAATTTAAAATCTTCCAGTCCGCACTGCGGCGTGTGGGATCCTAAAAGTAGTTCACCCCCCTGCTACTTGGTTTCATATTCCTCCTTGCCACAACACGCCCGGTGGTTAACATCAGTAGATGGAAATGTGCTCCTTTTGAGCCCAGCCAAAACACGTTGTCAGATACATCAACCATCTTCGAACATACCGATCTATTAGCAAGGTGCGCTTGCTCACCTATGTGCTACTAAAACAAAAAGACGGACAGGCGCACCGAAGAGAGATGGGAACAAGGCTACTTAATACCTTGTCAAGCATACTTGCCTCTGCAGGAATCGGGTTCTCCTCCAGGTACAACGCAAAATACGGCATGCGGCACCTGGTTGCGATGCTAGCTGAGATGTGCGCCTCAGGCACCACTGCCGAGGCTGCCGCAGCAAATCTTGAGGGCCACAAGGACATGCCGTCTGCCAGGTGGCTCCGCGACATGATAAAGACTGTCAGTAAGGACAATGCAGAAAAGGCCTGCAACGAGATGCTCAGACGCACCGTAAGGATTGCAGGGAGAGGAGGGGAGGGGGGAATGGCCCGGGCAGGCCCCATGCTGGTGGCAATCGACAAGCACCTGATACCCAGACACGACAGGAACAACATGCTGCACCTGGTATACTCCAAAATAAAAGGCGGCACCAACAGGTTTGAGTGCTATGCCACAATGCAGGCAGTGGCCGGATCCATAAATGCCGTGCTTGACTGCGTTCCCGTCACCAGGGACTGCTCTGATGTCGATTTCGTGCGCAGGTTCGTCAATACGTTGCGCAAATGCCGGGTGAAGGCCAGGCTGCTGCTCATGGACCGCGAGTTTTACTCCACTGATGTCATGCTGGCACTAAACGAATCTCACAGCAAGTTCCTGATGCCTGCAGTCAAAAACGCCGGAATCAAGAGGGCCGTCACGGATTACCACAACGGCAGGATCGGGGCAGTCTCAAGGTATACGATGCGAAACAGCAAGAAGAGAGAGGTAACATTTACGCTGATCATCAGACCGTCCAAAAAGTACGATGATGCAGATGCGGCCGTGACAGACAGGTACGTAGTCTTTGCCACCAGCCTTCCTGCCAGACGCGTCATGATGGAGCTGTCAGTACTGCCAGACGAGTACAGGTACAGGTGGGGGATAGAGACGGGGTACCGGCAGGTCGAGCAGGTCCGGCCCAGGACATACAGCCGTGACCACCTGTTCCGGATGATGATGTTTTACGTCGCGTTGTTTGTGCACAACATGTGGGCCATAGAGCGGCACCGTGCTGCCGTGCCGCCGGGCAGGATGACATTAAGGATAGTGATCAGCGCAGCTGCTGCCGTGGCTGTTCTGCAGGAAACTGTGGGTGTTGGAGTGCCATACGATCCTGGAGGCCAGGGATAGGGACACATTTCCATGTACTGAACATAGGTGTTGCATAACTTGGATTCTAGGCACGAAATTTACCCAACTTTTGACTGGCTTAGGCGTGTTATGCAACAAACTAGTGCTCAGGGCTTGTGTATTTTCCTAACCTTTTCTTCCAGACCCACACACCCTTGTTTCCAGTGACAGTAAGGTCGGTGCGCCTGTTCTTTATCGACCTTACATACTCGGAGAAGGGGTGAACTACTTTTTGTACAAGACAAAATACGAGTCAGGAACGTACAGGTTTGAGTCATACATGACATCCAAGATAGTGCAGGGCGGCAAGGAGGCCAACCTGTGCTTCAGTCCGGTCACCCGGGGTACATCCAACGGCGAGTTCGTGCGTAAAACCATCAAAAAGTGCTCCAAGCTGCACCTTGGAATCAATCTTTACCTTCTTGACAGGGAGTTTTACGCAACAGACGTGATGCGGACTGTCAGATCGCTTCACAGGCATTTTATCATGCCGGCAAAAAAGAATGCCGGCATCAAGCGCGCCATTGTACAGCACGCCCAAGGAAAGCGCGGTGATGTCTCTAGGTACACCATAAAATCAGGATCCGAAAAGTTCACGTTCAACCTAGTTCTGATCAGGGATGACGCCAGGAAAAAAGACGGCACCATGTTTGACAGGTATCGCGCATTTGCAACGTCGCTGCCATGCGAGAATGAAAGGGACGTTGTCAAGTACATCCCAGAACAGTACAAAAAACGGTGGGGAATTGAAACGGGGTACAGGTCTGCAAAGAGCATACGCCCGCACACTGCCAGCAGGAACCCCTCCGTACGGATGCTTTTGTTTGTCTTGTCACTGGTGATAAACAACATCTGGATAGGCCTGCGTCGCACGGCGGGCAGAAAAGGCTATCATGTGACACTTGCCGGTGTTTTAAACAGGATGATCCACGCGTTTGTAACATGTGTGTATGCTAGGTGGCCACCGCCTATCGGGTGACTGGCGGGCTGTTCTGGAACGGTACAATCCCAACTACTGTTTGAATTAAGGTAAACATGAAACGTGACAAGAGCATATCTAGACGATTCAGATGTGATGACTATTCTGGTATATGTCCATGAGAACATGATATAGAAAAAAGATCAGAAGCACGTCTTGACAAGATAATTCGGTTCATACAACAATCTTATCATAATGCTAGAACATAAGAAAAATCGCTTCGTTCCTGATATGATGGTGTTAGTTATGATCAGAAAGGGAACCCATGCATTTCCGACAGAATTTTTAAATTGATGTGGTGTAAAGATTGCATGTTGAAGAAGACAGTAAAATTTACTTTTATAGATCTCTTTGCAGGAATAGGTGGAATGCGAATTGCATTCGAATCTGTGGGGGGTAAGTGTGTATATTCTTCAGAATTAGACAAGTTTTCCAAACATACTTACAAAACCAATTTTGGAGAAACACCTGACGGAGACATTACTCAGGTTGATGAAAATAGTATTCCAAATCATGACGTACTTGTGGCGGGATTCCCATGTCAACCATTTTCTATTGCAGGGGTAAGCCGCAAAAATTCCCTAGGTAAACCGCATGGATTCGAGGACAAGATACAGGGCACTATGTTTTTTCACATATGCAGAATTTTGCGAATCAAACGACCTTCTGCATTTGTTCTAGAAAATGTAAAAAATCTCAAATGCCACAACAATGGAAAAACATTTGACATAATTAAGACAAAATTATCAGAGTTAGGATATGAAATACACGATAAAATAATGAATTCCGGTGGAGTTGTTCCACAAAAAAGAGATAGGTTGTTTCTAATAGGTCTAAAAAAGACTAAATTTTCTGCACAAAGTTTTGAATTTCCACATGTACCTGAAAATAATATGGTTTTGAAAGATATACTTGAGAAGAAAGTTGACAAAAAATACACGCTTCCAAATGGAACATGGCGCGCTGTGCAACGTCACGCAAATCGTCACAAAAAAGCAGGAAATGGATTTGGATATAATCTTGCAGATGTTAACAAACCTTCCAAAACTTTAACTGCTAGATATTATAAGGATGGGGCAGAAATATTGATAGGTCAGAAAAATAAAAACCCTAGAAAACTTACACCTAGAGAATGTGCCAGACTCATGGGTTTTCCAGAAGACTTTGATATTCCTGTGTCGGATAATCAAGCATACAAACAATTTGGGAATTCTGTTGTAGTTCCATTGGTCACAACAATAGCATACAATTTATCAATTATCCTGACCAAACGTCCAATTCTCATAAAGTACACCAAAAGAAAAAGAAAGGCGGCAAGATAAATTGGATCTTTCAGATCACAATGATCAAACCTTTGTATCTTGTAGTGGTTCTGTAAGATATCATATCATAAAATCCATGTTTCAAGATTTACTAGGGCCCAAAATGGGACCTGGAGAAATAATTGAAAATCCATACGATCAATACGTGCTAGGAATTTTAAAATCCAATTATATTGCTGTACAATCAGATCAAGAATTAGATCCATTCGATAAAATAAATTATGGGAATGTAAAATCAGAAAAACAACTTGATTCCACTGACGATCCTGATGATGAATTTATTGTAGATGCGGATCTTAATCTTAAACAGGGAGCACGCTCTATGGGATTATCGTTTGTGATTAAAGGTAAGGTTCCACGGATAAAAATTTGTTGCACATGGGGCCGTTATCAAAGAATAGATGGACTTCCAAGATCAATATGGAAAAGAATTCCAAACTTTTTCATCTCCCAAATAATTGACGCCACAAACAACCAAATAATCAAACCAGAAGAAACTACTTTACAAAAATACATTTCAAAGCAAGGAATAGAAATACACATTAGATCTTCACAGATTTCAATTCCAGAGAATAGTTGGAATGTATCTATATTTATTGTGAACAATACTCCGTTTAAAGAAAATCAGGAATTAGTTCATTATATATTCCAGCCACAGATACGTGTGTTGTGTGATGCAGAGACTGAAATCAAAGATTTAAAAAAACACCACACATCATCAGATGTGCAAAAGGACGATCTACTCTTCTCGGACAAAACTGGTAAAGGACGTGGTCATCTGTGTGGGGCAGTATGGAGAGATATAGACCCCGAATGTTATGACGAAAATGGCAAAAGTTTTTCTGATTTCTCTTGGCCAGATGCCACTTCTTCAAAAATACCAAAGGATGTAATCGAAGAATTCAAAAAGTCAGACATAAGAACAGAATATCTTCCAGTTTATACTATCTTACAACCAGATCTTGGCAATTCAAATAATTTTAATGCATCAAGACTTGCCCAAATGTGGGAACCTAATGAAATCAAAAATTATCTGGGTGGCATTGTTAGAAGTTATAGAGAGTGGATCAATGACGAAAAGAAATCTATCAACAACTCTGAATCCACAAAACTCCAAGAGTATGCCAAAATGAATCTTGATGTTTGTGAAAAAACGGCTCAAAGAATAGAAGATGGAATAACTTTATTGTTGGATGATGAAAGAGCTCGTCTAGCGTTTTGTTTTATGAATCAGGTCATGTCTGACAAGAGAAGGTGGGACAATCGTAATGAAAAAGAGAGACAATCTCTACAATGGTATGAGTTTCAAATGGGATTTATTCTTCAATCACTTACAGGTGTTTTGCCTGGCAATCAAGACAAAGGGACATGCGATGTATTATGGTTTCCAACAGGAGGTGGAAAAACTGAAGCATATATTGGAATAATGATCTTCACTTTCGCCTATAGAAGATTGTTTGACTTGGAAGAATTTCAAACTGACGGAGGAGTGTCTGTAATCTCAAGATATACGCTTAGACTGCTAACAATTCAGCAGTTTACTAGAACCATCAGTGCAATATTGGCAGCTGACGTACTTAGAATTAAGAACTGGAAGCCAGAATCTGCAGTTTTCAATGATCAAAATCTGATAAAAACGTATGAGACAGGAAGAATGTGGGGATCCAGCAGGTTTTCATTGGGAGTATGGATAGGTGATCTAACTCCAAATAAATTTGAAAAACAGGGCACAAGGCACACTGACATATTAAATGCAGAAGGTATGCTACGAGCTGAATCTGTACGAAGACGGGAGTCACAGTCCACTGGAGAACCTGCCCAGATCATGGAATGTCCATGCTGTGGAAACATACTGGGAATGTCATCAAAAAAAGAATCAGGTATGGAAAATATGAAAAAAATCACATGGATTATTAAAACAGATAAAACTATAGAGGATTTGAAAGCAATACCAGATGCGAAATTCAACACTAGCATCATAAAACTAATGACAAAAAATGGTAGCGCCAAGGAATTCTTTGAAATTAATTTAGATGCGGAGGGTATGCGATATGTGTGCTTTACTGCAAACATATGCAGTACTAGTGGAGGATCATTGACGGATAATAATATAGACGAATGGTGGAAACATCATACGACTAGTGCGTTGGGATATACTGGAGGTGAAGATCCGCTCCAAAGCACTCGTGCATCTAGACCTGGATATTTTTTTCTATACAGAGATGGAGAAAACCGCCCATATGATTTTGCAATACACTGCACTAACAGGGATTGTGAGATAAACAAGACAGAGTGGTTCGAAGATATTACTCCAGATAGTGTATCGTCAATTGCACATCCATTCAAAAAACATAAAAAACCAAACCATTCAATATTCCCTCCCATTCCTGCATATATCATTGATGAGCAGATATACTCTAGATGTCCCACAGTGGTAATAGCTACCGTGGACAAGTTTGCACGCCTTCCTTTTGAACCTCGTGCATCGGCTCTTTTTGGAAACGTAGATTATCATGATAAATGGAAGGGATTCGGTCGTGGAAATCCTAATGACGGCAGTGGTAGGGATGTGAAAAAATTTCTGCCTCCGTCATTGTTCATACAGGACGAACTTCATCTGATAGAAGGGCCTCTGGGCAGCATGGTGGGAATATATGAGATAGCCGTAGATATTTTATCCTCAAACGAACAGTTTACACCAAAGTATATTGCATCTACTGCAACAATTAAGGAAGCTGAAAGTCAGGTTGGAACAATATACCGGAGAAAGGTTAGAATTTTCCCACCCTTGGCAGTCTCATATGGCAATAATTATTTTAGCACAATTGAGGAAGATCCATCATGTTTACGTGAGAGTTATGGTAGACTGTATATTGGAATACTTGCGCCCAAAGGGACACTTGTGGTACCTGTAAAAGTCTGGGCGTCAGTACTCAGTTCCGTACATAGAATCAAAAACAATCCTGAACTTTTTGGACTAGACGAGGAATATAAAAAATCAGCAAGTTCCGTAACCTTCAAGGAATTTGTTGACGACAAAACCGATTGGTACAGTACTCTAGTAGGATATTTTAATGCACTCAAGGAGCTCTCTATTGCCCGCAACCTGTACAGCGGCGATATCCTACGAGATGTAAAAAGATCAAGCTCGCTCGTACTCTCATCTGTACAGCACAGAGGAATTGATAATAAAATAAAAACATCATTGCATTATGTTCCAATAGAGATCAATACGCGCATGTGTATTTTTGCAGTATCAGTATTCTGTGCAAATAGGAAAGGTAGTATTTCATTGGCTCTTTATGAAAACAACGAGTTAACAAACGAACCTGGAAAATTATTATCTGTGATGAGAAAAAATGATGAGAAAAAACAAGTCAAAGAAGATGAAAATGAATTTCTATTGGATGTTCCAATAGATGTTTCCAAAGGCAAGATAATATGGGTTGCCTTATTTCCTTATTCAGATGATACACGCTTTCATTTGGGTGAAAGCAAGATAAAAAGCCGTACCGCTTCAATCAAACTTGGTGCAGAAACAATACAATTTCCAAAAGAACACCAAAAGTCTGAAGAGAGTAGTATAACCATCAAGATTGGATTAAAAACAGAACCAAGAAGTGTTGATGATGCGGGGGTAGTGGAATTATCAAGCTCTACTGAATCGCATGAATTACCCAACATCATGAAAAAGCTCGAAACACCTCATTCAGTAGACTGTCTTTTTACAACATCCATGTTTGGTACTGGAATGGATGTGGACAGATTGGGACTCATGGTTGTCATGGGGCAGCCAAAATCAACATCAAGTTATATTCAGTCCACGGGACGAGTTGGAAGGAAATGTCCGGGTCTAGTTGTTACGTGGCTCAGAGCTGGTAGAGTCAGAGATCTTAGTCATTATGAGGATTTTATAGGATATCATAGGGCAATACATCGTTATGTAGAACCAATAAGTGCAGCTCCTTTTTCAGAACAAACGATGGATCTTTGTACAGGACCTGTATCTGTTGCGGTACTAAGAAACGCAAGAAGCATATCTGGATCGAAGGTGCAAGAGCAATGGCGGGATCATGATAATGGTCCTCCGTTCATGAGACTGCATGAAAATGATGATGAGATTCATACATTGAAAAAAATATTTTTAAAAAGATGTCTATCAGAAAACATCTCAGAAGCTAGACGAATTGATCCGAGCCAAGCAGAAAACATTATTGAACGAAGCATAGGCAAGTGGCAGAGAACTTCCAAAAACATCTCACAAGAGGGAGATGAACTCGTTTACGACGAATCCACCATGAATAAAAAAGTCGAAAAAAATGTAGTTCTTGGCACTGTCCAGCATAATATAGCCGGAAAAAGCATAGTATACAAAAACACGAGATCATCTTTGCGTACAGTGGAATCAACTTTTACTATTGGAGATGTGGGATGGGTAGAAGACAGTTAAGACCATCTCAATACGTCACCACATATGGAAGCGGTGCACTTATTGCATTACCGGACGGTCATGTCGTCATACCAACAATAAAGAAAATTGTTACAGATCTGAAAAGACATAACGCTTTTAACGTTGCAGACGATCTAGGCCGGTTCGGACTAGATAAATTTAGAATAATGGATGAAAAAATGGAAAAAATTTTGGGACGGTACACAAATGAACAAATGTCAATAAAGATATTCGCACTTCCAACAAACGCAGATTTAGGAAAACCTGACAAGGAACCTCTTTTCAAAGCAGATATCTTTCCAAAATGGTCAGTGTGCTATCAACATTCTGACACTCCGATTCTCTCAAAGTTAATACAGAAAGGAGAACGTCCAAGCATCAGGTGTCCATTTTGTGAGGCGGACGGAAAGGATCCTCGCAGAGGTACGTCTGTCAGATTCATTCAAGCATGTAAAGCAGGACATATGGACGATATAGATTGGAAGAAAGCAGTTCATATGGGAACAAAATGTTCGGGGGATGTTTTTCTCTGGCATGAAACCGGTAACAGTATGAATTTTTCCATAAGCTGTTATGGCTATTATGATCGTTCTGGATTTCATCAGACTAAATGTGGTTCAACTGTAGACTATTTTACGTTAAAAAGTAGATCACAAAATAATGCCCTCCTATGTAGTGGAGTATTCCAAGAAGGAGGGAAGAAAAGATGTGAAGAGAATTCTAGAATAATTTTAAAAAATGCAAGTAATCTTAGAATATCAGAAATCATTTCATCGGTTTATATTCCAAATATTCCGGGATATCTTTATGAATCTCTCTCCCCATACGCTCAAGTGCTTGATCGTTTTTATGATAAACAATTCACGAAAGAGGAACTTGTTGAGTTTCTCAGAACTAGAAGGAATCGTTACAAAATTCCTCTTGATGTGATACGTGATGTGGATGAGGCATCAATAGAGGAGATTAAGGAATTACTAGACAACATGTGTTTGGTGATGGAACGCCAGACTGAAACGATTGATGTTAATGAAGCAATTGACAAGGAATTAGAAAGTCTGTTAAAAGCATCTGTAGAGGGATATCCTCCACAACAAAACAGTATGCCAACAAAATTTCATGTGGAGAACACGGACAACATTGTAATTGATTCTGAAGAGTTCGGACTCAGATTTAAAATCACACCCATAAGATTGCTCTATGTAACAAAAGTACAGGCAGGATACTATAGGGAAGTAGAAAGTACGGAGGAAGACGAGGATCTACAAGTTACAATTAGACATACTGGAAATCTAGTAAGAAACTACTATGACGAAGATGGATCTTTGGGTTCAAAAACCAGATGGTTCATAGGAAATCAGCCTCGAGGAGAAGGATTGTTCATCCAGACATGTGACACTAATTCTGAGAAACATCATGATCCACTTGATGGAAAAATCACCCCTGAAATAGACTCTTGGAAAAAATTATTTGATAAATATTCAGAAAATGAAAAAGAAGAACGACGTAGAACCAATCCAAGATTTGTCTGGTGGCATTCGTTATCACACAAAATAATAAACCGTCTTGCGATAGATTCAGGATTTTCTGCCAGCAGTATGGGTGAACGAGTTTATTGCAGATGGAATAACTCCAAAAATATTTTTGAGAGTGGCATACTTTTATACACTGCACAGACAGGGGGAGATGGTACTTTGGGCGGATTAACCAGTCTTGCGCGACAGTTTGAGAACATCCTCAAGAACATATCTGACGAGATCAAATCGTGTTCAAACGATCCCATATGCTATGAAAGGAAACACACCAAACGAAGAGCTAACGGTGCTGCATGTCATGCTTGCATGTTAATTTCTGAGACTTCATGTGAATTATACAATAAATTTTTGGATAGAAGACTGGTCATGGAGATCATGAAGCATGGTAGTGTCTAGAGGATTTGTAGACACGGTAGCTGTATCAGGCAATATATGGTCCAGCCACGAGGCACTTGATGCCAAAACCCTCATTTTTGAATCGTTAAGAAAGGCCAAAACCAGCATCCAAATTTCAATTTTTTCCCTAGGCAAAAGAAATACAGAAACAGAGGAATTTTTTCAGATAATAGAAGACAAGTTAAAATCAAAAAGAACAGTTCAGTTTCTTGTCAATGATGTCAACGGTAAATTGGTGGGAAAATTTGCAAGAAGTAGATTGAACGATCTGACAAAATATCCTAATTTTGATCTTCAGAATTTTGTCTCAAAAAATAACGTTAGTCTTCATGCAAAAATAATTGTAATAGACAGAAAGTTTGTCTTGGTTGGATCTGCAAATCTTTCTTATCATGGAATGTTTTCTAATTATGAAATAATACTAAAAGTCACAGGAAACGCAGTGGCAGACATAGCAAATCTTATTGACAAGCTTGCAGTTGGAATAAAAAGCGGTGAAAAATTATAGTTGGGATGACTTCAGACATAGAACAGAAACTTATACGCGAACTAATCCCAAAATTCAACAAAGACATTATTGCAAAAATTTTGCATGATACACAAATGAGAAGTGATGATATGGAATTATATTCTCCATCGCAATATGATCGAAAAATACAGATTCCAAGTTTAAAGGGTAATTACTGCTTCCGAATAAGACTTAAACTTCCAGTACAAATATTCATGCCAAAAGCAGCATCAATTTTATCAGGCATCATCGTTAGTCATCGCTATAGCGAAAAATTCCCTACGGCGTTTGTTGCAACTTATATTGTCAATTTGAATCATTTCACATTACTACGTCTTTTTGGTGAGAACGCAGATTTTTTTCCAGAAAGAAACAACCATGTTTATGAAGATTCGTGCAGAAAATTTGTTTATAAGGATAGAATTCCATCAGAATTATCCAGTCTGAATTTTTTAGAGATGCGCAACATGAAAAAAGTAAATATGACTGTGGAGGAAATATCCGTTGCTAAGAAATGTTTTGAATTCTCATACTGGAAAATACCGTCAGTGTATATGAATAACGAATATTCCACAATGCATAATTTTATCTATAACAATTCTCAGAAAATCTTCGGCATTTATAGAGTATTCAAAACCATCTTCATGGTAGAAAAAATCAAGGAAAGAACTAGATATTGGGATTTCAAACCCCATGGTTTTAATTATCGCGATGCGGAGGGAATATTTCTAGCAGAGAATGACGCCAAACTGATTAATCGAAAAATATCTTTGATTGTTTCCGAACCTACTGCATCAAAACTAAAGGAGGGCGATATCGTCAATGCAATATTGGTGTTCCCAGAGAGAATCAAAGGAATACATAGTTCAAAATGCATACTTGCTGGCACTATAGGGAACAAAATTTCAAAAATGGACTATCGTGCCATCATATCTATAATTTTTTATAAAATAAACCAAGAGATTTCAGAGACAAGCAAGCTTGTTGAATCTTTGACAATCGATGAATTGAAATCAAAGGTAAACAACATGATTGAAACAAATAAAATGTTATTTGATTCGGGATGGTGTGATCTTGAATCAGATTTTTCAGAATCAATCGACAAAATGTATCCGTATCTGTTCAAATTCGAGGATCGGATGTACTTTATCCCTCCTGTCTTACTAGGATATCTAGTTGAGAAAGATGTCTCCATTACAGAAGAAAAACAAGTAATGATGGACATTATAAGACTTGTCAATATGATAGAGACCAAAGATGGCACTATGAATAAGACAAAAATAAATAAAATGGATTTACGTACATCGGAATTTGCCGACCGCCTACAAAAATCAAAAATCTTTACACATAACTGGCAACCATTTCTTTCAGATCTTCCTCGTTTAGCAAACAGGATGGTTTACTCTAGAATAATCTCTCAGTAGTCAAACGTAGACAATATTGGAAGTTTCCATGCATGGTAGATTTTGTCAAGGCGTCAAAAACAGTGTAAGACAGTCACACTCTAGGCGATTTCCAGTTATGAGAAGATCCACATTCAAGTCCATATAGTCATAACTACACAGAATCCAAAAACATATTTTCATATCTTCATATCTTCCAGCCGTTATTCCAACAATCCCAATTTGATAATTCGATGATCTAAATTTACCAGATTGAACATACAGTAGTTGGGATTGTACCGTTCCAAAACAGCCCACAAATCACCCGGTAGGCGGCGGCCACCTAGCATACACATATTCTGCAAACACGCGGATCATCCTGTTTAAAACACCGGCAAGCGTCACATGATATCTTTGTCTGCCCACCGTGCGACGCAGGCCTATCCAGATGTTGTTTATCACCAGTGACAAGACAAACAAAAGCATCCGTACGGAGGGGTTCCTGCTGGCAGTGCGCGCGCGTACGCTCTTTGCAGACCTGTACCCCGTTTCAATTCCCCAACGTTTTTTGTACTGCTCTGGGATGTACTTGACAACGTCCCTTTCATTCTCGCATGGCAGCGACGTTGCAAATGCGCGATACCTGTCAAACATGGTGCCGTCTTTTTTCCCGGCGTCATCCCTGATCAGAACCAGGTTGAACGTGAACTTTTCGGAGCCTGATTTTATGGTGTACCTAGAGACATCGCCGCGCTTTCCTTGGGCGTGCTGTACAATGGCGCGCTTGATGCCGGCATTCTTTTTTGCCGGCATGATAAAATGCCTGTGAAGCGATCTGACAGTCCGCATCACGTCTGTTGCGTAAAACTCCCTGTCAAAAGGTAGAGGCCGATTCCAAGGTGCAGCTTGGAGCACTTTTTGATGGTTTTACGCACGAACTCGCCGTTGGATGTACCCCGGGTGACCGGACTGAAGCACAGGTTGGCCTCCTTGCCGCCCTGCACTATCTTGGATGTCATGTATGACTCAAACCTGTACGTTCCTGACTCGTATTTTGACTGTATGAGGTGTTTGAGGTCGGGGTTTTTGTCATGGTGCGGAATCTTGTGCTTGTCTATTGCAGCCACTGCCGTTTCGTTGCTGATGCGTCGCCTCATGCTGCGGCATGCCGTGTTGACCGTATCATGCATCATCTGGTCGCAGAAACAGCTCATCTTGTCCTGCTTTATGATGCGCAGCTTTTTGAGCAGCCAGCTGCCCGACGGCATGCGGATGCCGGGAGAGCCGAGATCGCGTGCGCCGTTGGCGTATCCGTTGGAGCTGGCCATGACCAGAAGCATGTGCGCTGCATCCCTGAGGCCGTACAGCGTGTTGTGTCTTGTGCCAAAGGCAAGGTTCAGGCGCTGCAGTGCGGACTGGAAGATTTTAAACCCCCTGATGTCTTGATTCTGTTGGTGTGTTTGCCCATCTTTTTCGTACATGTTAAGGTGGGTGAGCATGCCTTGTATTTGGATCTGGTTGATCGTGTTTTGTTCTCAAAATGATCAGTTTGGGCTATCCAAAATGTACAATCCCAACTACTGGTCTGATTTGATGTCCGAGCTATCTCTTATTTTAGATTGATTAAACCGTAGTATTTTCATTCATAATACCCACATTTGTCATATCAAAATTTATGAATTTTGGATTGTGATTATATATACTTGAACCAGCAAAATCTTGGTTCTAAGGTAGTCTTTTTATTGGATAAAACCGCATTATATGGTAGCGAGTAAGTCCACTTGTCGTGCCGCAAGGCGTAGGATTTATCCGAGGACAGGCGGCTTTGCTTTCTAATCAAGATAATCTGAATGAGCCGTCTGCTATAAAATTTGGTTTGAGTAAATCTCTGTATGTCGAATCATTATGTTTTAACGCAAGATGAAATGCGCCTGCAATAAAATCACTTGCCCATATTCCCGGCGTTTTCAACGAATCAGTGTCACGAAAAGTAATCTGTCCGCCACAATCCTTTACATTTTTGTCAGAATTAGCCGCGTATGCATCATGCATGTCTTTATTGAATGCCTTTGTTTGACCGTGATTCAATCGTCCACGATCATAAATGACTTGTGGGGCAATCAAAGTGGAAATATTTGGTAATATATTGTCAAACAATGATTTCTTGAAAAGAATATTTCCAATATTTTCAGCAGTACATGTTTTATCTTGAATATCTGTTTTTTTGAGAATTCCTGCAAAGATACCGTCGGATTTATCAAGTATTGCTCTTGCAGTTTTATTTCGCACAGTAGAATAATTTGGTGCCCAGTCTATTTCAATTTCATCCGTTGAATATCCTAATTTTAATAATGCAGGAGTGGGATAGAATTTGATTTCCTTTAATTTTGATGGGTATAGATTGTCCTTATGTAATTCCAACAATAGTTTATGGAGATGTTTGTTTAGTTTTTTAGATTTCTTGCAATAGCAAAATCCCATAATAAAAAATGGATGTTTTCTATTATGCTCAAGTTTTCGCATACCTGCATTGCCTGATTCATCTACATAGATTATCTCATGTCTGGTTTTACGTCTGCTAGAAAATTTAGATATGTTATTCATGATTTCTTAATACTTACCTTCTCTAGTAATTTTATACAAGAACAAATCTCATCTGCAGCAAACCATATCTCTTCAGCCGTATTGAATCTGCCACAGCCAATACGTATGGAGGAGTGAGCCTGCTCCTCACTTAGACCCAGTGCAAGTAAGACATGCGATGGCTCTACTGTCTGGGTCGTACATGCAGAGCCCGCCGAAATTGCAAGTTTTTCAGATACGGAGTTGATTATCGCCTTGCCGTCAATTCCTTCAAATCGGACATTGAGATTGTGAACCAGTCTGCTTGCAAAATCACCATTTATCTCTGCACCTACTGTATCCAATTTAGCAAACATCTGTCCCATCCATGTTTTAAATTTGATATTCTCTGCATCCATTTCTTTTTGTGCAATCTCTACTGCCTTTGCAAATCCTACAATTCCAGGAACATTGAGGGTGCCTGAGCGAATGTTTCTCTCCTGTCCTCCGCCATGAATGATTGGCTCAAGTTTTACTCGCGGCATAACACTCCTAACATACAGCGCACCGATTCCCTTGGGACCGTAAATCTTATGAGATGAAAACGACATCAAGTCAATGTTCATCTGTTGCACATCAATTCTAACATGCCCTACAGCTTGTGCGGCATCTGTATGAAACAAGACATTATTCTCATGAGCTATTCTGCCAATCCCTGCAATGTCTTGTATGGTTCCAATCTCATTGTTTGCAAACATTACAGATATCAAAGCAGTCTCATCAGTTATCACATTCTTTAATTCCTCCAGACTTATCATTCCGGATTCATCTACTGGCAGATACGTCACCTTGTACCCTTGTGATTCTAGATACCGTGCAGTGTCCAGTATCGCCTTGTGTTCTGTAACACATGTAATCAGATGTTTGCCACTGCTTTTCTCCATGACTCCAGTCAGTGCAAGATTATCAGATTCTGTAGCTCCTGATGTAAAGATGATATCATCTGCGTGTGCATTAATCGCATCGGCAATTTTTTCTCGCGATTTGGACACTGCAACTGATGCGTCATGTCCTTTAGAATGATCAAGGCTTGATGCATTGCCAAAGTTTTCCGTAAAGTATGGCAGCATCTCTTCTAATACGCGTGGGTCTACAGGCGTGGTTGCGTGATAGTCCAAATAAATTGGAAAATTAATCTCTGGCATTTTCTATACTTCCATCATGCACTTTGTCAATAGAATTCAATATGGATAGTTCTTGAATCGCATTTTGAAATGATTCATGAGGCTTGATTGATTTTATCTTCAATTTCCTCTTGCCTCCTTTACCAATTCATAAAAGTCTGACAGATCGTCGACTCGTTGTCTGAGTGAGAGAATTCCCCGGTTCAAGTGCGCACGCATCTGATCATCCAAATATTCTGCATCCAGTCCATCCTTTCTCAGTCGGTTTATCAGCAGTGCAAGATATATCGGCTTGTGCTTGCCAAACAATACTTCGGCAGTAAAGTCAGAGCCATCTTTGTTATACTCGTCCGGATTTGGAATTCCTCTCTGTCGTAAAGACAGACACAGTCCAAATCTTGCCAGTATGTTTGGCGTAAGACCAGTACTGCTTCGCATGTTACCTAGCAGTTTTGTGCTGCGCGTGCTTATCTTAATTCCGTATGTCTTCAACTATATCTCCTCCAAAATATCTGTCATTGATTTCAGTCTTGCCACGCTCAGGATCATACTGTATTGTCATTGATTTTGAGATGTATGGTTCGAGTTTCCTATAGTAAGATGTAGTGATCTCAGAGTTTGTAGAAAGTATTATTGTCTGGTGTGATGCAGACGGATAAAAGTTATCAACAAGTTTGTCTCGGTGTTCCACGTCAAGCCGTGCAAGCGGCGTGTCTATGATAAATGGAAGTGGCCTATCAGAAGTCTTTGCAAGACCCCATACTATGGCAGTAGCATACATCTGCAGCTCACCACTAGATAACACGTCCTTTGTTATCTCATCATCGTTTTTCTTGTACAGTTTTACCTCAAATGTTTCCCGGTTGATTGATATTTTCTCGATAAAGTTTTTCTTGTGAAATAATCTCTTTATTCCTTCCAGAATGTATCCTTCTAGCAGTTCTATCTTTTTGCCCCGTAGCTGCATTGCATATTCATCCAAGGCGTCTTGTATCTTGGGACCCAACTCAAGGCCTGCCAGTCTCCTACTGTCCATGGTTCTCTTTGCAAGGTTCTGTCGTATCTTTGAGTTTAGTATTACAATCATGGATTTTTCCTGTGATTCTAGCTCCGTCAGGTGGTTCAGTTCTGCCTCGAGCTCACCTATATGGCGGCTTGTCTTTTTTAGTTCCGAAAAGACCGGCCCGATTTCATCTTGTTTGGGCGATACGTCAAGTGCAGATTGGATGTCCTTGAGTGACTTTATCGCTTCACTGTGTTCTTTTGAATATTTTTCTATCTGGGATATTCCTATATCTTGTATTTTATCAATTAATTGAATTATGTCGTTCATGTCATTTGTAGAAAAATTAAACAGTGTGTCATCTGCATTTGGTATTGAGTGTAATCTTTGTGCAAAGACCTCCTTTAATGTATCGGCATCTTTTGTGCAGAGATCTGTTGATTCCAATATGCCATCAAAATTTTTTCCCAGTATGTTTTTTGCAAAGCTTCCCTCGATTCTCTTTTGATCCATTCCTATCTCTTCTTTTAATTCCTTCATCTCTTGTGGAATGATTGTAAATGGCAGTGTGTCAGCACAAATGTTTCGTATCTGCTTCTCCATTGATTCCAGACCAGCTTCCGTCTTTGTCTTTTGAATCATCAACTCTTCGCGCTTTTGTGCAAACATGCCGCCAAGCTTTGAGAACTGTTCCTCTTGAACATCAAGTTGTCTCTGAAGGCCGTTTATCTCGGCCTTGAGGTATGTCTGCTTTTCATGGTAAGTGTCAATCTTTTTTTCTGCCTCTTGTTTTTCCTGCGTCTTTTGTTCAATGTCATCAAGAATTTTCCTAGTCTCACCGTCAGAGTCGCGCAACATGTACAGACCCATGTCGTCATGAAGCTGTTTTACCAAGTCCAAACCAAGCAGTGTATCAAAGGATGATCTGATGTGTTCTCCCTCATCTCCAGAATCTGCAATGGATTGGATCTTTTCACCATCAAAAAAGAAGAGATTTGTAATTCCTTTTGGCAATAGCTGGTCAATGAAGAGCTGCCATTCAGATTCTTCTATCGAATCCAAATTTGCATAATCGCTATCAGTTGGTGTCTTTTTTCTGACAGTCAACGTCTCTTGTATCTTGCCGGAATTGTTCTGCCACATGCGAATCACCTGATACTGGGTGATTGCCCCATCGTGTGCATACTGAAATTCGACCACAATGGATGCCTCTTCAGCTGACTTTTTCGTGCCTGCATACCTGTGAAATGACTTTAGAATTATCTCAGAATATTGTTTTTGGGAGATCTTTTGTGCAAACGACCTCTGACCATACAGGCACAGCATGATTGATTCAAATAATGTGGTCTTGCCTGCACCGTTTCTGCCGCCGCAAAGAATTATGGGTCTGTCTTCAGATACTGCAAAGTCAAACTCGTTGCGGCCCCCGTACGTACCAAAGTCATTAAGTGTTATTTTCTTTAAAAGCATTGGGCTTTACCTCCTCTTCTTCGCCTCTTTTCTTATACAATTCCTGCATGATCTCAACTGAATCCTCACGCCATTCCTTTGTCATCTCTTTTTTAATTCTGCCAAATATCTTGGCGTGCTGTCTTGCACCTTGTGACTCAAATTCAACATTGAGAAGATTGCTGACTAGCTTGTAAGGAACCTTGTGATTCTCACATACCTTTTGCAATACCTCCTGTTCTGTCTCGCCAAAAGATCCAAGATCATCCTTTACTGACTCTAGCTTTATTCCAATTACATTCTCATAGATTTTGTATGCAGTGTTTTGCCAGTCTCCCTGCTCCATTCTCCAGATTCTCTGAATTTCATGAACTTCGTCTTGTGTTATTAATTCCATATCTGCATCAGGGCCATTCTTTTGAACTTCAAGCTGTCCACGCAAAAGTTTCGCTAAATACTGTTTTCTAAATTCCAATGTGTATGGTCCCGGCGTATAGTCGCTGCCGTCTTTTTTCAAATCCACTCTTCCAGATCGTCGGGTTATCTGTCGTATCTTTGGCCACTGTTCAGGATTCTGTGTTATCTTTAGCTCCTCGCGCAGCTCTACTAGCGTCTCCATCCATTCCTGACCGTTCTCAACTAGACTGTTCAATGATTTTTGTTTATCCACAACGGTACATGTCCAACAACCAAATCTTCCACTTCCACATGATGGAGTGCTAGTGTCAACTACCAAAGGACATTCACTTGCATTGGCATCCTGATATAACGCCAAAAGATCACGATTGTTTTCTCCCCAAGGATTTTTGTTTTGTAAAAGATAGTTCCATACATCCTGTGCGGTAAAATCAACTAGTGGAGTATACACATAGGTCTGAGCAAACCTCTTATGATGAGAAAGCAGACTGTTTTCAATCTCTAATAAATTCATTGACTGCTGTCTTGTGGAGCTCTCACTTTTTCTAGTACCTAAAAGTACGATTACCTCACCATATTCAGATACTCGTTCCTTGATGAATCTGTCTGCATTGGCAATTTTGAGCATGTCCGTACACCATCGAAACATAGACGTTGGTGCAGGATAGCCAAGTCCGAGTATTCGCACCCAGAATGTATCAGATACCTTGGGTCTCAACAAATTAGTAGATACTGGCAGGTGTGATTCTTTTGCAGCTTTTTCAATATTGGCAAGACTAGTCATGATTCTCTCTACAATCTGTGGAGATTCCACTAGGGTATCAGATGATATCAGATAGATCTTTTTTTGCAGTTTTTCTTTTTCAAGCCCAGATAATGCATTCCATACAAGCTGCGCCATACAGGTAGAGTCTTTGCCTCCACTGTACCCCAGAATCCACGGTCTGCTATCGCCAAGGTATAACCCTCGAATCTCATCATAAATCTCCTTTAGTGATTTTTCATCAAAGACGCTCATTTACTTTCAAATCCCAACCTTGTTTTAGAAAGTTTTATTCCACAATTTTTTAATAAAATATTTGCACCGAGCTCTATACCCATAGTTGTCTTTACCATGCGCCCTCCTTGCAACAAATTTCCTTCCCAAATAGGATTGCTTCTTGACCAATCCATTTCTCTAAGACTGGACAGCTTGTCTTTCCAAGTATCAGCATAATCTTGTAAAAGAACGCATCCCATTATTCCAAGAGAATTTAGGGAGTTTGTATTACCATGAATGAATTCTTTTCTTACTTCATGTGGCGCAATTTTTTTATCAATTAACAACTTCCATTCAGGAATAATCTTTGCTAACATGTTCCAAAACTCTTCAACTATTTTTTTTTGTTCTGGTGTAATCTTTTTTAATTTTTTACTTCCAAGCAGTCTCATTGTAGCGTCAGTTACTCCGTTTAATGTAAACACCTTGCTTGATCGATTAGATATTGTTGTATTTTCCAACTCTACTCTATTTTTAAAAATCTCAATACGCTTTACCATACCAACAATAAATTTAGAAAAATCATCTCGATGATCATATAAAATATTAAGTGACTTTGTTGGCTTTACAACATTTTTATTCAGATCGGAAAACATCTGCTGGCTTCGCTCCAATCCGTTATCCTGGAAAAAAACTACTGAGATTGTCTCGTGACCTAATTCTGGTTTTTCTTTTAATGCCTCTTCAATTGCCTTTCTTCTATGTTGTCCGTCATTTATCAAAAGACGTGAATCCATGTTTATGTAAAGTCTGCCTAGCTTTCCTTCAGGGCCTAAATTCAATGATGGAATAAATTTCATGGCACCGTCAACTGAGGCGGTAAGTGATGAAAATATGTAATTATCTGGATTATTCAGGATATAGTTTTTGAGCGCAGGTATTCTTGTCTCGCGCAAAGTTCGTTGTGCTCGAAGTTCTGCCGGAAGATCATATTCATTGAAGATAAACAATTTTGGGATGATTTTGAGGGGGCACATTGCCACATCAGTAGTTCCCAGATGTAGATTTGTGCCCAGATGTATGCTTGTGCCCAGATGCCGGTGCGTTACCGCATATTGCAATGCAAAGATCTAGATTAGGTTACGGTGTGCAAGGTGTCATGAGCAATCAAACACACGACGATCCGATCGCACACCAGTACAACATAGCATCAAACCAGTTTAAAATCTTGCGCTCGTCGTTTCAAAAGCTTGGCATGCCAATGTCTGAGAGGCACAACGCCGTATACGGATGCAATGACATACTGGACGTGCTAATCAGGGCGTCTGAGAGAAACACGTTTGTAGAATCCCTCGTACGGCGCAGCAGGCTTCAAGACACGGGCGCACGTACGCCTGATGCAGACCTGGTCATGTCTGCAGTCCGTGGCGTCGAACCGGCAGACGTGCAGGACTGGTGTGCAAAGACATTGGCACGCACGGTACGGCACGCCGGCCGTGCAGGAATGCTGCAGGACATCGACGCCATTGCAATAGACGTTACGGACATACCATACCATGGGGAGCAGCTGCAGGAGCATACAAGAAAGTCGCGTCCAAGGGCAGGAACATCCACGTTTCTCTCGTATGTCGCAGTGCACGGAGTCGGCAGGGACTCCTCGCAGATTGTCCTAGAGTCGAAGCTGCTGCCGGCAAAGGAGAAACTGGCCGATTTTATAGCCAAAACACGCACGAAAATCCTCAGAGGGGGCGCACACTCAAAGACTGTGTTCCTGTACGACCGCGCCTTTTACAACGTTGACTGCATGACAGAGGCAGGAAAGGGCGGGTGCCGCTACATTATGCCTGTCATCATGAACTCCAAGATCAAGAGGATAGTCAAGATGTACAAGGACGGAAAGGCAAGCCAGGTATCGCAGCAGTCAATGACCAACAAGGACGGCGTAACTGTGACCTACAACCTTGTAATTGTCAAAAGAGACAGGAAGAAGAAGAAAAAGGAGGGGGAGGAGGAGGAAGAGAAGGAGCAATACATTGCATTTGCAACAAACATTCCCATCAGGAGTGCCAGAGCCATGACAGACATCATACCGGAGCAGTACCGCAAGAGATGGGGCATCGAGACGGGGTTTCGCGTCATAAAGAAAATCATGGGCAGGACATGCAGCAACTCCCTGGCTGTGAGGCTGCTGATGTTTTACCTGCCGCTGCTTCTGTACAACCTGTGGAGGATTGCCAGGTTCTGCCTTGATGCAGGAAAGAGGCACGGAAGAGTGTCTTCTGCGGGGGAAAAACTTACCATGGCGTTGTTTATCGTGTACATTACAGGCAGGAACGAGCTGTTTGTCAATGATCGAGGCAAGTAGAGCCGGTGCCAGTTGCGGTTGCGGTAAATCTACATCTGGGAACTACTGACATAGAACTTGTGGCTTGCCTGAATTCCACGTATTGCATCAAATCCGTATGTCTCACTACCTACTGATTGTTCGGTTTGTTCTTTACCCATACTAACATTAGTTGGAAGTATGTTAAAAAGGTTAGGAAGTATGTTTTTTATATATTGGAAGTATGTTTAAAATGCCTTTTTAAGCATCTCAAGGTTTGATTTAGATAGTTTCATTGTGAACATGTTTGCCTTTGGATGTTTGGCTCCTTTGACCATGGGATGAAAGACTATTTTGATATGATCTCCTTCTTTGGTAACAGTTGCTGGACGATCTCCAATTTTGATTTCAGTCATACTTGCAGACTAGTCATTTTGCTTATTTAGTTTTCCAAATTCTACATGAAAAGGCTATTTTGATAAAAAAGAGGTTTTTGGGCTTGATTATTCCATGGGGGCTTGAATGTAAAATTCTCAAAAATTATAAGCAAGCCAACATTATAGAATATGTCACGGTTCCCGTCCATGGGAGATGATTCGTCATCTCTCACCGGGAGTTTTTGATTAGATAATTTCATGTGATTATTCCATGGGGGCTTGATTCAAAAATTTTTCTTTAGAAAATTTTGATAGGTTAGGTTCTGGGCTCCGTCAGGAGCTCAAGTGATGTGGTACAAGGACTTCCGATAGGAAGTCCTGAGAGAAAGATGTTGAAGTGCTGAATCAGAGTTCGTTGAATTTATTTTTATGAGGTAAATGCGAAGGAAAAATCATGTCATGGTGTGCGTAAAGAGTTTCAAGGTGCTGTCCAAATTGACTGATTTGGATCACATGTTCCGTGATTTTTGCGCAAAAACAGGCAAGACGGCGGTGCTGCCCATGCCAGAAGAATACCGGTGACACCATATCATCAGGTGCTGCCTTGTCCCAAAGAATGGCAAGCAGGAGTACAGCTTACGCTGGGAAAGCCCTCTCCGCATTACGGCAGTCTTATGCGGCCAGATTGTAGCAGATGCACTTTAGGACAAGCTGCAGCCTTCTCATGGATGCCGTCCTTGCACGGGCGACTGCGCCGAACCTCTCCTTCATGACAGAAAACGTGTTCTCCACCAGGCTGTACTGGCCGTAGGCCTTTGCAAGCCTCCTAAAAATAAGGCGAAATGATTGTCGTACAGCAGAGACACTTGGTATGTGCCACCAATGTTATTAGTTACAACTCAAAGTTAACTCAGAATCATGAGACTCCCCGTTAATGGCACACCGGAATTTGGAGAATTTTTTCAGTCGTTGAACAAGACAGAGAGGCTGTTCAAGGAACTAGACTCAATTTTAGAGACACTTGCAGAAAACCCCCGATTGGGAGATCTGATAAGATTTGAGATGATTCCAAAGTCACTCAAGAAAAAATATCCGGATCTTGCCAACTTGTTGCGAGTAAAGGTAAATGGGGATTGGCGGCTATTGTATACTTTGGTCGGATGGCCACAAAACAAAACAGTACATGTTTTGATGGCTATGCCTCACAAAGAATATGACAGATTGTTTGGTTATTGATTATTTCAATGGAATTGAGTTCTTTTGTAAATCAACTAGTCCTGGCTTGCTTCTTGCAAATATCCAAAATACTGCACCGTTCTTGTCATATGATATTTTGTTTGATTCTTCTAAATACACTAAAACTTTCTTGAAGGTGGCATGCTGTACACCACGTGGTAATGCGTTATACAGTTCTGTTACAGTTCTAAAATCGTGATTTGACTCTATTGTTTGCTCTATCATCTGTATCGTATCCAGATTTGGGCTATGTGCTTTCTTTGTTGCAACAACAGTATTTCCACTCATACAATGTAATGTACACTATTGTATATATACATTATTGTATATGCAGTCTTCCCAGAAGTACTTCGTAGAGATTACCAAGAGGAGAAACTTTCTACTACAAAGAATCACACGCACCCATAATCTGTAGAATCACGAATTACTGGTTACAGTTCAGAGGAAAACTTGGTACTTCAGTCTTCCCAGAAGTACCTCGAAAATAGTTCCTAAACAGTAACAGATCAATTAGGGCAGTCCCAGAAGGCCTTCATGCACCACCAAAAAGACCAACTGGGACGTGTGGGATCCTAAAAGTAGTTCACCCTAGCTTGTTGCATAACACGCCTAAAATCCACCACGCAGTTTAAACTGACCAACAAACACACATGTTTCTGACCGAAAAAGCTTTAGATCATGACAGCATGCTCCAAGTGTTGACCGATAATGCAAAGTACGTACGGCGTGGTGCAGAGCTGGTAGTGCAGTACAACCCGGACTGGAGCTGCGAGGTAAGGCAGGCCAACTGCGGCAAGGAGGAGGGGGCCCAGTTCCAGTATGCAGACACCATGATCATATGACAGCCGCACTGAGAACCGCCCTCGGCGTTCCATTCAGGCAGCTGTCCGGGATGGCAGACAAGATGCTTGAGGGGCACGACTCGCCGCACCATACCACGTGTGCAGAAGAATGGAGAAATTTGACATTAACATTCACGGCAACGCCATATACGTTCATGATGCATCCCGGCACGTAACCCTGGTGGCCGATGCCACCGGACTCAGACAGTGGAACCGTGGAGAATGGATACGCGACAAGTGGAAGGTGGTGGTGCGCAAGGGATACATCAAGATGCACCTGCCGGCAGATGCGGACACCGGCATGATACTGGCTGCCGTAGTCACAGACGACAGAACCGGCGACTCGCCGGTGCTGCAGGATCTGCCGGATCAGGCAGCAGCCGAACCGTTTGCCAAGGCCGGGAAGGACGATGCAAGAAAGAGGCCAAACATGCTTGCAGACGGAGTCTCTCCGCTTGCCGGTTCGGCAGGCGGCAGGGAAGAAGAAGAAGAAGTGCCAAGTGCCAGCCTGCTTGCCGACTGCGCGTACGCCTCCAAGAAAAACATGAATGCGTGCAGGAGGAAGGGCATCGAGCCGCTTGTGCCCCTCAAACCATGCTTTACTGAGAGCGGCATGGGCGATGACGGCAAGGCGTGGAACCGGGCCGTGAAAGAGCAGCTGGGAGGCAGCGCAGACATGCACGTAGTGAATTGGATTAACAATCGGTCACAAAACAGACAACATTGTTTTATCACAAGATCTAGATCCCAGTGTATGGCAGAATCCGCATGAAATACAACGATTCTGCAATACCGGCAGACAGAAGGTTCCTGTCCGGCGTCTCCAGTGCGCGCCTGCGCAGCATGCAAAAAAAGGAGACAGATCCCAGGGCCGCAGCAAGGCTGCTGGCATATGCCATGCGCAAGGAGGGCATGTCCATACGCCGGATATGCATGGCCCTCAACAGGTCATATTCCACAGTACGGGGCTGGCTTGTGCGCGCCGCACAGCTTGGCACCTACGGCAGGTACGACATCAAAAATGAAGGCGCGCCAAACAAGCTCGATCCGGAACAGACAAAGCAGCTGCGCGCAGACCTGCTGGCAGGCCCGCGCAGTTGCGGCTTTGAGTCCGGAGTGTGGACGGCACCGCTGCTGGCCGTACACATCAGAAAAAAGTTCGGCGTGCAGTATGCCACTGTCAGCATATATGACATACTGCACAGGATGGGCTTTTCGTGCAGAAAGCCGCGTCCAAAGCACCCAAGTCAGCCTCAGAATCAGAGAAAAAAGAGTTTAAAAAAAAAGCAGGGGAGATAATCCGGAGCCATCCAGACCATACGGTGGTTACAGTTGACGAGGCCTCCTTTATCATTGGGTGGAATACCAAGAACGGGTGGTACCTCAAGGGCAGGCCCGTCACCACTCCAGTCAGCCTGTCGCGCAAAAGGTTCTACTCGTTTGGGGCGCTGTACGACGGCGGCTTTGACTGCAGGTTCTATGCCAAGGCCGACAGCTACGGCTTTGTGGACATGCTCGGACACCTGCATCTCAAGCACGGCAAGATCATCGTCTTTCTTGATAACGCATCGTACCACAAGTCAAAGATGGTCAATGATTTTGTCGACTCGTATGACGGCGACATAGTCCTTGTTTACTTGCCCGTGTACACCCCGGAGCTGAATACCACGGAGGGGCAGTGGAGGCTGTTAAGAAGGGCCACTGCAAACGTGATGTATGAAAGCACAAAGGTGATGAAGGAATCCATATGGACAATGCTGGATAGACGTGAGGTCAGGATAACAAGGATGAGCGGTTATTTATCCTAGTCACTACGTCAAGGGACTGACAGTGGAACAGAAAAAGGAGAACAGAAGATACTGGAAGTCGACTGTAGGGTACGGCAAAAGGTGGAGAATAGGGGCAATCATCTCCGCATTCAAGCGGATGTTCGGAGAGCATCTGCTCTCACGCAAATGGGAGAGCATGGTAAGAGAGGTAAGGATGAGGATTGCCATGTACAACCGGTGGGTGGCAGTAGCAATGTAGGGGAGCAGGTGCATGGATCCTGGGACGAACGGGATGTGGTCATGCCGAGTTATGCAACACACTATAGCATGCGCCTTTCCTGGGCTGCACGCAGTCATTGACGCATCAGAGCGGCAGATTCAAAGGCCCAAGAACAAGTCCAGGAGAAAGACACACTATTCGGGCAAAAAGAAGATGCATACGGTCAAGACACAGTACGTTGTAAACGCAGACGGCATGATTATGCACAGGACGCCGCACTCGCCTGGAAGCAGGCATGACTATTCTGTCTTCAAGTCAAAGTGCCCAAAACTTTCAGGAGATCTGAAAATCCTTGTGGATCTTGGATATCAGGGGATACGGAAGGACTATCCGGAGCTTGACGTGTTGATCCCGTACAAGAAGCCAAGGGGCGGCAAGCTTGATGATGCGCAGAAGGAATTCAACCGGGAGCTGTCCAGAGCAAGGGTACCGGTGAGCATGTCATCTCAAGGATCAAGAAATTCGGCATAATGAGGGACAAGTTTAGGAACAGACTGTGCAGGTATGACTGCATCAATGCCATAATCTGCGGCCTGATCAACTACAAGCTGAAGACGCGCGATTTTGTTGTGATACCATGACGTAACAAGGAATCAGTTTGGTGAAACGTCAGGTTTTGTTAGTAATTACAGATCAGGTCTATTTTCGGAACGTCGGTGTTATCCACACCGGTCTGAAAATCCTTTTCTTCTTTCGATGACTGTTTCCATGCTTTTGCCTCTTCTAGATACTTGGTACAGTCGGTGCCATTCTCTATTATTTCACAGTCACCGTACTCGCCAACGTATGACCAGTATACTAGATCTGCATCATGCATCTCATATGGAGGTTTACCAAGCAGGGTTGCAGTCTCCTCAATCTCTAATATCTCCGGGGTCAGTACACTCATGTCGCCGAACATGTCTTGCAGGCTAGGCGTCGTTGCGTTGATCGGATACTCTGCTTCCAGATACGTGTGGAGTTTTTGCAGCGGTTCCAAGTCAGGTTGCTGGTATGTTCCGGCCAACTTGCGCTCGTGTATCACGAGTGCAGCTATTTTTTCCTTGACTACTACCGTGTCTGTCAGCACGTCAAAGTTGAACGACAACATCGTAAACCCATTTGCCTTTTCCAAATAGGGGTTGCCTTTACTGTACTCCAGCAGGTCGTTGAGATGGTTATAGGAACTCAGTGCTTGATCCAATCCACCAAAGTGCTCAATTACTGCAGGTGACATCTCATACGGTATGAGATAATCGTCAAAGATCTTTCCTTCCTCAAGCGATATCTGCTTTAGATCGTTGATGGACAATTCTACTTGTAGTTCCTCGATGGACAATTCTACTTGTAGTTCCTCATTTTGGGCGTCTGCCGTGATTTGTGTTGTTAGTACGACACTGGCAGCAGCCATTGTGAGAACTATCCAGAATATTGTTTTATTCATGTTTAATGATTTTTGAAGGTTGGATATATACATTCATCTTCAAAGTGAAACATGTGGGATATGAAAAGTAGTTTGTCCCCTATGAAACATCATGTTCCTCTCCTGTCTTCTCATCTATGACCGTTTGGCCTGCAGGCGTAGTAAGTACATAAAAAACCTGAACCATTTTGACAATTATTTTTGGCCAAAAGATCCAAGACAGGCCATACCGCACACACTGCATGTACAAACAAAAAAAGAGACAGGTTGCAAGGGGGGCAAAATTTCTGCCAAACACCGGCGTTGCAGACCTCAAAAGGGCATACAAAAAAGAGACCGATCCCAGAAGGCGCGACAGGCTGCTTGCGTACATGCAGCGCAAGGACGGCGTGCCGCTAGACAGGATTGGAAGGATGCTGGGAAGGCCCAAGTCCACCATATCTGCATGGCTCAACCGCGCACAGGACGAGGGAATACGCGCAAGGTTCGAGCGCAGCGGCAGGGGACGAAAGCACCTGATAGGCGGGCCGCAGGCAAGACAGCTTGCAGCAGACCTGGATGCGGGGCCAGAATCATGCGGCTTTGAGAGCAGCCTGTGGGATTCCAACCTGGTAAGGCTGCACATCAAGAAAAAGTTCGGCGTGCAGTACAGCAAGACAGGCGCGCTGCAGCTGGTCAGGGAGATGGGCTTTTCGTGGAGCAAGGCGCGTCCAAAAAACCCAAGATCAGCCTCAAAAAGAAAGCAAAAAGAGTTTCAGGAGCGGGCAAAAAAACTCGTTGCAGAAAAGTCGGCGCAGGGATACACCGTACTGGCCGGCGATGCATCCTCGATTCAAAAGGCATCAAACAGGCCCGGCTACGGATGGAGAAGGCGCGGCAAGCGCGCCACATCCCCCTCTGTTTTGTCACGCGAAAGAAGATACATCTTTGGAGCTTTGGCGGCAAACGCATTTTACTTTATGTTTTATGAAAAGTCAAACAGCGACAGCTTTTGCAACTTTTTGGAACGGGTTCACAAAAGATTCGGCAAGGTGCTGCTGTTTGTAGACAATGCGTCATATCACAAATCCAAAAAGGTAAAGGAGTTTCTGGAAAGATACAACGGCGAGATAGTTCTGGAGTACCTGCTGCCGTACACGCCGGAGCTTAATCCCATTGAGATGCAGTGGAGGGTGATAAAACGGGTACTGTCTGCAAAGGTGTTTGGCACGCCAGGTGGGATGGAGCAGTCAGTACGCAAGCTGTTTGCCAGAAAGGAGATCCTGCCTGTGAAAATGTTCAATTATTTAATGTGCTAACTACAGAACCATATCAGCTAAGCGAAATGTGTCCCAAGCCTGAGATCATGTCAGTAGTTCCCAGATGTAGATTTGTGCCTAGATGTAGGTTTATGCCCAGATGCCGGTGCGTTACCGCATAACTGCAATGCAAAGATCCAGATTAGGCTACGGCGTGCAATATGTCATGAAAGTCGAATTACAAGACGAACTGATCGCACGCCAGTACAATATAACATCAAACCGGTTTAAAATCCTGCGCTCGTCGTTTCAAAAGCTTGGCATGCCAATGTCTGAGAGGCACAACGCCGTATACGGATGCGGCGACATACTGGACGTGCTAATCAGGGCGTCTGAGAGAAACACGTTTGTAGAATCCCTCGTACGGCACAACAGGCTTCAAGACACGGGTGCACGTACGCCTGATGCAGACCTGGTCATGTCTGCAGTCCGTGGCGTCAAACCGGCAGACGTGCAGGCCTGGTGTGCAAGGACGCTGGCACGCACGGTGCGGCACGCCCGCCATACAGGAATGCTGCAGGACATCGACGCCATTGCAATAGACGTTACGGACATACCATACCATGGGGAGCAGCTGCAGGAGCATACAAGAAAGTCGCGTCCAAAGGCAGGAACATCCACGTTTCTCTCGTATGTCGCAGTGCACGGAGTCGGCAGGGACTCCTCGCAGATTGTCCTGGAATCGCAGCTGCTGCCGGCAAAGGAAAAACTGGCCGATTTTATAGCCAAAACACGCACGAAAATCCTCAGAGGGGGCGCACACTCAAAGACTGTGTTCCTGTACGACCGCGCCTTTTACAACGTTGACTGCATGACAGAGGCAGGAAAGGGCGGGTGCCGCTACATCATGCCTGTCATCATGAACTCCAAGATCAAGAGGACAGTCAAGATGTACAAGGACGGAAAGGCAAGCCAGGTATCGCAGCAGTCAATGACCAACAAAGACGGCGTAACTGTGACCTACAACCTTGTAATTGTCAAAAGAGACAGGAAGAAGAAGAAGAAAAAGGGGGAGGGGGAAGAGGAGGAAGAGGAGCAATACATTGCGTTTGCAACAAACATTCTCATCAGGAGCGCCAGAGCCATGACAGGCATCATACCGGAGCAGTACCGCAAGAGATGGGGCATCGAGACGGGGTTTCGCGTCATAAAGGAGATCATGGGCAGGACATGCAGCAACTCCCTGTCTGTGAGGCTGCTGATGTTTTACCTGCCGCTGCTGCTGTACAACCTGTGGAGGATTGCCAGGTTCTGCCTTGATGCGGGAAAGAGGCACGGAAGAGTGTCTTCTGCGGGAAAAAAACTCACCATGGCGTTGTTTATCGTGTACATTACAAGCAGAAACGAGTTGTTTGTCAATGATCGAGGCAAGTAGAACCGATGCCAGTTGCGGTTGCGGTAAATCTACATCTGGGAACTACTGATGTAGGCGGTTTGGACTGGCGTATGGGAAGTGATTCCAGCTGCACCTTAAACGTCAGCATGGTCATGACACTCTGCCTTTCAGTGCCATCAGAAAGCATTGCCCTGACAATCACCCATTCATTGTACAATACCAGAGAATGGTAAAAGTACAGCATCCGCGATTCCATGTCTGTGATCCGTGTCTTGGCCCCGCACTCCTCGATTTTGCCGTACTCATCTTTATCCGCCATCTTTTGGCATAGACCTCGGTCCTGACTGCGGGATGGTTTGTTGCAAACCCGATGTATCTCTTTTCTGGGTCATCAGAGTCTTTGGCCTTTTTCCTGTCAGTTATTATCATGGAATATTCAGCAGCAGAACCCAGGTTGTTTTTAATCACGTTCCCTGAGATTTTCCTTCTCTTCCCCTGTGCAAACTCTTGCAGGGCTGCCACCACGTTGTACGTATTCTTGCACGGCATCAGAAACTTTACGTTGTTTTCCTGCAGCCTGCTTATCGCATCAACTGAGAAGAACTCACGGTCAAGCAACGCCAGGTGTATCCTGATGCCCCCATCCCTGCCATGGTTTTGAGGACGGCATCCACGTAATCAGGCACGGATTCGAGCATCTTCAGGTATGATGCGGCAAGAACGATACGCATCTTGTCATTTACGCACTGGACTGTCATGTAACGCTCAAAGTATTTGGTTCCGTTCTTGTATTTGGAACGTGTCAGCTCCGCCCCCGGTACCCTGTCATAGCGCGGTATGAGGTGCATATCGATTGCCATGTCCAGTCCTTTTTTTGGAAACCTGCCCAGTCTTTTGAGGGTTTCAAGATGCCTTGCTATCTTGTCTTCAAGCGTGTGCTGGATTGCATCCTGCTCAATTCCCTTGATTGCCGATGCAATCCACCTGTCAGACGGGGTATCGCAGCCTTTGCGCCTTTGCGCATCCGCCCACAGAAGAATCATGGTGGCAGCCTTTAGCATGCCGCAGTTCAGATCATCTGGTCCAAACGTTGCGTTGTACCTGTCTGATGTGTTGGCGCATGCAAGCATGTTTTTGGCGCCGTCTGCAACATCTTCATATATGCGTGGGTTGTTTAACAGTTCGCGGCTCTGTCTGGTTTTTTGTCTAAGCAACAAAAATCATGGGGTCGTACCCTCATTGATCTGTTTGCATTTTGTAGCCGATTTGGCCCGAATTAGAGCAGATTTCGCTTAGCTGACTATCGGCGCGGCGCTCAGGGGAACAACACAGAGACCTCGTCTGAAAAGAGTTTTTGCTTTCCCAGCCTCTCAAAGACCTTGTAGGTGACTGTTTTTCCGGCCCAGTCGTCCTGTATGGCATCCAGAGCAAAAGCGTCAAAGCGGGGCGAAAGGTCAGCCATCTCATAGCCTGCACCATCAACGGATCTCTCGACCCTGTACCTGTTCTCGCCTATGGAATTGGAGTCGTCCCAGCTCAGGAGGATCTTGCCGTTTACGATATTGACGCCTAGGTCTATCAGCGAATCAAAGGGCTTGCCGCCGGTAACTATACTGAAGACAGTCTGCGTCGAATCATCGCCCCTGACCCCGACCCTGACGTCATATGGAGTGTCGGGTTCCAGGTTCACGAACCTGTACTCGTTGCCGCCTGCAACAATGTCTGCAAATTTCAGTCTGGGCGAGTCCGAAGGCGCTATCACTACCTTGTAGTCTGCAGCGTCATTCAGGGAGTCCCATCGCAGAAAGACAGAATCAGAGGAGACATCGGTAAAAGTCACAGAGACGCGACCTGCCGCAGAGACTGCTCTGGGATTATCAGAATCGTCTAACACGGACAGGGCAGAGTCGGAATTGGGAACAGAGACGGAGATGGTCTGGGATGCGATATGGCGGAGTTGCTGGTTTAGCGTGCTAAAATGGTAGTAATAAGTGGCGCCTTGAACTATGTTGTGTGAATCAGCATAACTGTCCAAAGCAGCAGGCAGATAAAAGACAAAGTCGTAAGAAGAAGAATCGGGAGCAGAACTGCGTCTTAACTCGTAATTGGAGATGTGATCACTGTCGGCAACGTCCCAAGACAGGTCAACAGAGTCGGCAGTAGCTGCGGCGCGAAGGTTGAAGGATTCAGAAGACGCCTCGGTGGAATTTACAAAGACATAAAATATCGCAAAGGCAGAATTGCCCGAAGAGTCAGAAACAGAACAGAACACCAGGTTCGTGCCCAGCAGGAACAGTGATCCGGAAGCGGGGTCGCATGCGGGGGCAACGACGCCGTCAACCAGATCAAAGGCAGAAGGCAGGACATAGTCTACGACAAAGGAGGCGCCGGAACTAAAGAATTTAGAAAAATCAGACACGCCGCCCATTGCGGGAGGAACCCGGTCCAGCACGGTTACAGTCTGGTTTGCGCTGGCAGAGTTGCCCGAACCGTCGGTGGCAGTCCACGTCACAACGGTGGTGCCAAGCGGGAACAATGCGGGTGCATTGTGCGTTATGGTGGGCGAGGGGTCTGCATCGTCAAAGGCAAAGGCCGTGCCGATGTTTACGTCAGTCAAAGTGCCGGTGGCCTCGACTACATAGTCGTCAGAGGGGACGATAACGGGAGGATACGTGTCTGTAGAATCAGACAGTGAGACATCTACTGTAACACCAAAACTGGTACTGGCAGTATTTCCTGAATCGTCAGTTGCAGTGCAGATTACAGTCGTGGTGCCAAGGGCAAACACAGAGCCTGATTCTGGCGTGCACGAGACTTCAATGTCCGGATCCACGGTATCGGCAGCTGCAGGCGCATCAAAGGTTACGACGTGTGCGGTGCCTGGTTCAAACAGTCGGGTGACATCACCGTGTGCAGATATCGTGGGGGGAGTAGTATCCCGTATGGTGACGCTTTGGGTGTCAGCAGCAGTATTTCCTGAATCGTCAGTTGCAGTCCAGGTGACTATGGTGGTGCCAAGAGGGAATGACGCAGGCGCATCATTGGTTACTGCGGGACTGGGATCCACGTTGTCAGTTGCAACGGCCTGCCCTATGTCCACTGCTGTAAGTGATCCTGCGGCCTCTGCCGTGATGTCTGGAGGAGCGGCAATCTCTGGCCTAACCGCATCCTGAATCGCACCAAGATTTAGCGTGATCGTCTGGGTGGCACTGGCAGAGTTGTTTGACGAGTCAGTGGCAGTCCAAGTTACGGTTGTAGTTCCTATTGGAAATGATGTTGGAGCATTATTGGTTATTGACGGGTGTGGGTCTACCAAGTCAGTAGCAGTTGCCGTACCGTAGTCGTCCCGGGCAAGTGCTGTAAGCGTGCCTGTTGCGTCAAAGGATGCATCCGCTGGGACTGTGATCACCGGAGGAGTGGTGTCCCGTATTGTTACGGTCTGCATGGCAGCAGCAGAGTTGTTGGCGTCATCTGTGGCAGTCCAGGTTATGGTCGTGACACCCAGCGAGAATCCGCCGGCAGGCGCATCATTGGTTATTGCGGGACTGGGATCCACGTTGTCAGTTGCAGTCGCGGCGCCGATGTCTACTTTGGTCAGGATGCCTGTAGCCTCACCTACAACGTCGTCCGGCACGGTGATTATAGGCGGTATGGTATCAGACAGCGGATCCCCACGCACCTCGTAATTGCCGATTTGCACTATCTCGCCTTCACTGCTGGTGGTCGCAACGAGCTTTAGCTTGACATCAGAATGGGCAAGATGGTCACCAAGATCAAAGTTGGTTACATAGTGCCAGTAGCCGTCGTCATAGTAGTCGCCTCCGTCCCATTCTGCTATTTCAGTCCAGGAATTTCCACCGTTTGTGGAAATCTCCAGAGATACGCCCTCATTGCTACCCATGCCGGCAGAAGCGTAAAACCAGAAATTGAGATATGCAGACTCGTATCGCGATAGATTCATTGATTCAGATGCCATGGCGCACTTTATGCTACAGTCCTCAGAATATGCTATGGTGTAATTAAGAGCAGTCGCAAATGGCGGCAGAAGGCCAGCAACGGTCCTCAGATTGAATGATTCGTCACGCGATTGCGTCAGCGTCCACTTTGAGAGATCCATTTGGAAATCATCTTGCTGGATTGTTTGGGAGCCCTGCCTGTCGTATATGTCAAAGGCATAGCTTTGCGTCTGTCCCCTGAAGGATGCAACTGTGGGGGCGTAGTCAAAGACTACGATGGCATTGTTTTCGTACTCGTGGGTTCCAGATGCAGAAGCTGTGAAGAACAGCGTTTTGTGCGGGTCAGACCATTGGCGCTGCCAACTACAATCAGTAGAATTGATGGCACCGCAATCTAAACTCATCAAGGTGGCATAGTCGCCGGCATCGTTGACAAAGGCGTGGGCATAGGGCACCGGTGCCGAATCAGATTTATATTCAGCTCGCGCATGGGCGCCGCCCAGCAGATGCCCGATCTGGTGGCCTACTACTAGTCCCATGTCACTTTCACGCTCACAATTTACATTGATAACAATAAATGCAGAATCAGCGTCGGCTTGAACCTGTTTTGCTTTTCCACACTCTACTTGATCGTTGTGATCAACATACAGAATCACGATGTCGGCATTGGTGGTATTACGTAAGGTGTGAGCATAATCCCCATTGTTATCATTTGTGGCAACCAATTTATCCAAATCCGTAGCCAGATCATTAGATTCAGAAAAATCACGATCCCTGATGTTGCTAGTGTCTATTTCGTTTATTTCAATCGGCAGATCGTTATAATCAAACGCGTCGTTGGTTTTTTCAATTGCTATAAACGAGATTCTGTTAATGTTGACTTGACCATAGTTCTTGCTTGCATTATTGGTGTAAAAGAAGAGAACATCTATTGTGATTTTTTCACCGTCGCGAATCTGTTGCGGGATTTCAATATGCCGAGAAAGCGTCTGTAGGCTGGACTGTAACGCAAAAGAACCCGTCAATTCATCGGATTGATGGTTGGATTCCGGCTGAACTTCCCAGTTTTGGCCGTACTGATTTGGATTCATTTTTTGAATCATATGGTCATCACCTGCCACAGTTATCACGTAATTTTTACCGGGACCACTCATTTCCATGCGTATCATGCTGTCAATCACCGAGATGTAAACATAGCCGTTCTCGATTGTACCCACGTACACGTAATCTGTCTCGCTTCTCAAGCTGGTTCTCTCGTGCGTGATTTCTATGGTTTCGTCAAAGATACTCAGTTGCATCTTTGGTTGGTTTAGCGCATCCAAGTTGACATTTACGTATGTTGCGTTGGAGACAGCAGGAGTAGTTATTTCAGGCGGTGCCCTGATGTCTGTCGGTATTTCCTCTACAAACTCGGGTATCTGTTGCGCAGATGAATCCTGCATCAACATCACAAAAGCAGAGAGGGCAAGTACCAAAACTAGGATCTTAATCATAATACTATCACAGGTAGAGAATGTTTATTATAGTTTTTTTGATTGCAGCATCTGGCGATCAGCCGGATCGTTTTTCCTCATTAACTCCGCATTCTGACCGTTGTTTTTGGCGTACATCAGAGATAAAATGGAGATACAGCAACAGAGATGAAGATACTTTTTCATTATTGCTTGATTATGTGTTAGTGGTGAATAATTGAGTCACCTAAAATATAATTTTTTTTCCAGTTTCCCCGTCTCGTCGTTGACGTAATAATGACCTGCATCGCCTTGCTTCTCTGCAAACAGTGGCTTTCCGGTTATCGCATCAATGGTGGCAAAATACGCAATAGACACATAGTCATCACTGGACCCCTTTATGGAAGGAGGAATCCAGCAGTATGTTACTTCGATTTTGTAAACTGGTCGGTCTAGTAGCATTTTTGTTATAAAAAATCCTCTCTCTCGGGGCTCATGGTTGTCTTTGCATCCAGTGTTGAGATACCTGTCATTTTCCAGCACATACTTGATGGCAGTAGCCTTGGCAGTTGCCATATCGACTGTGTCTATCTCGTCGAGGTTCTCATTCCAGTATCCAAAGTAGAAGCCGGTGAATCCACCGTAGAAATTGGCTGCAAAAGTATTAGTATACACAGTATTGCCGTTTAGAAGCTGGTAATACACGTGTCTGTAGTCGTGTGAGTAGTTTTCGAGATGGGGGTTGCCCATATACTGCGGATTCATTCCCATGTGTTCAAGAAAGTCATGTGCTGCCTGCTCGGCATCGTTTAGTTTTATCTGGTGCGGATATCCAAACGTGATTGAAACTCTATAACGATTGTCCACATACTTGTAGATGAAGATATGTCCGGTTTCAGTAAAGTATGAGATTTTGTTGTGTGAGACGCGTTTTTCTACAATCTTGTCTCCGGTAAAACTCACGATCTTCTCTGCAAATGCGTCAGGATCATCTGGCGGCAGTTTGACGGCCGGAGGATACGTGATGTCCTGAGGTATCAGCTCCGACACTTTCTTGGATCCCATGACGTACGCAGGTTCCTCGCCGGATCCGGCACGGTTGAAGGTCGTGCATAAGTTTATGTGGACTTTGCAAATGGCGTATACAGGTTCCTCGTCGGCTCCTGTCTGGTTTTGCATGTCGGGAAGCTCTTGCATGTTTTCTGCTTCAAAAATCTGATCATCGCCTACGTTATGGTTAGTCTCCGGCATGTCGGGAAGCTCTTGCATGTTTTCTGCTTCTGCGGGCTGCTGGTTTCTGGGAACTGTGCCGTCTGTTTGTAAAAGCGTGACCCATCCGCGCTGCTCAAGCCTCTTGGCAGACGCTTCACTCACGCAGACAGGTGTGCCTCGCGACGATTCCATAAGTATCTTTGAATCCGAGCACTGCACCTGCTCAACTGGTGTGCCATCCCTGAACTGTTCGTATGGGGAGGACGTTGCCGGATCTGCAAGCGCAGGCATCATGCTCAATCCGAGTGCCAGAGCTGCCAATACCGGCGTCATCGCGTTCATTGATCATGGATTGCATGTCAGAATAAAAGACTGACTATTCTTCACACTGCTCCAAGCTCGGAACATTTCCAATTACTGCTCAATTAGGGACATGGAATCTACACTAATACGATAACGAATTATCAGTTCTGTACTTTTACTATAAGAACTAGTAGACTTTATTCATAATTTGTGGGATATGAAAAGTAGTTTGCCCCCTATGAAACATCATGTTCCTCTCCCGTCTTCTCATCTATGACCGTTTGGCCTGCAGGCGGCATCTTGAACACATGATAACCACCTCGTCGTAGTTGTAGTGATGAATCTACCCCTGTGTACGTATGGGCCATGCGCCCTTGATCTTGAATGGGGCAGTCCGAGCTGCTGTGTGACTGGGCCTTGCGCCCTGATAGGTGTATGCAGCTTCCGATCCGTCAAAGATCCGAAAGATGTGATAGAAAGGATGAGCAAAGGAACAATCAGCATAGGAATAGACATTGGAAAGAGAAAATGTGACGTATGCGTCATGGACGGGAAAGGAAAGGTTTTGCATACTGGCCAGTATCAAAACACCGTCTCAGATGCAGACAGATTCGCAGAACATGTGGCACTCAGGTATTCTGCCAGAAGATGTCAGGCAGCATGCGAGACGACGGGCAACATGTGGAACATCACATACGGCGCCTTTGAGAGACATGGAATCGACATAAAGCTTGCCAACACCTACAAGATGGCAATAATTGCAAAGACGGGAAAGAAGACAGACAAGATTGACGCACAAAAGATAGCAAGCGTATTGAGGATGGATTCAATACCAGAGTGTTATGTGCCGTCAGCTGACACAAGAGGAGTCCGGGCCATGGTCAGACAGAGGATCAGGACCGTAGTGACTAGGATAAATAACCGCTCATCCTTGTTATCCTGACCTCACGTCTATACAGCATTGTCCATATGGATTCCTTCATCACCTTTGTGCTTTCATACATCACGTTTGCAGTGGCCCTTCTTAACAGCCTCCACTGCCCCTCCGTGGTATTCAGCTCCGGGGTGTACACGGGCAAGTAAACAAGGACTATGTCGCCGTCATACGAGTCGACAAAATCATTGACCATCTTTGACTTGTGGTACGATGCGTTATCAAGAAAGACGATGATCTTGCCGTGCTTGAGATGCAGGTGTCCGAGCATGTCCACAAAGCTGTAGCTGTCGGCCTTGGCATAGAACCTGCAGTCAAAGCCGCCGTCGTACAGCGCCCCAAACGAGTAGAACCTTTTGCGCGACAGGCTGACTGGAGTGGTGACGGGCCTGCCCCTGGGGTACCACCCGTTCTTGGTATTCCACCCAATGATAAAGGAGGCCTCGTCAACTGTAACCACCGTATGGTCTGGATGACTCCGGATTATCTCCCCTGCTTTTTTTTAAACTTTTTTTTCTCTGATTCTGAGGCTGACTTGGGTGCTTTGGACGCGGCTTTCTGCACGAAAAGCCCATCCTGTGCAGTATGTCATATATGCTGACAGTGGCATACTGCACGCCGAACTTTTTTCTGATGTGTACGGCCAGCAGCGGTGCCGTCCACACTCCGGACTCAAAGCCGCAACTGCGCGGGCCTGCCAGCAGGTCTGCGCGCAGCTGTTCTATCTGTTCCGGATCGAGCTTGTTTGGCGCGCCTTTGTTTTTGATGTCGTACCTGCCGCAGGTGCCAAGCTGTGCGGCGCGCACAAGCCAGTCCCGTACTGTAGAGTATGACCTGTTGAGGGCCCTGCATATCTGGCGTATGGACATGCCCTCCTTGCGCATGGCATAGGCCAGCAGCCTTGCTGCGGCCCTGGGATCTGTCTCCTTTTTGTGCATGCTGCGCAGGCGCGCACTGGAGACGCCGGACAGGAACCTTCTGTCTGCCGGTATTACTATGGAATCGTTGTATTTCATGCGGATTCTGCCATACACTGGGATCTAGATCTTGTGGTTGAATAATGTTGTCTGTTTTGTGAGCGATTGTTAATCCAATTCACTACGTACAGGACAGGACACGCGTGATAAACCGCGTCCACAGCCTGCTTGACAGATACGATGTGAAAATCGATGCCTCTGAGATGTATGCCATAAAGGCCGTAGAACAGATGGAGTCTGCAAGCCTGGGATCCGTACATGACGAAATAGTACTGAGTCAGTGTGCCCGGCAGATAAGGAGCCTTACCGAGGAGATAAGACACATGGATGAACACCTGGAAAAGGAGGCATCGCTAAACGAGGATGCAAAACTTCTTGCCAGCATGACTGGCATGGGAATCTACTCTGCACTGCTGCTTGCAGTCGAGATAGCCGACATTGTCAGATTCGAGACCCCAAAGAATCTCGTCTCATGGGCAGGCCTGTGTCCGGCGATACACCAGTCAGGCGACAAAAACTACATGGGCAGAATCAAAAAGCTTGACACCAACAGTCTGGTCAACTGGGTTATGTGCGAGGCTGCAAACACGGCGGTAATTCATGATACTAGAATGAAGGCAGTATACGAGTCTTCCAAGAGAAGACATGCAGGCAAGCATGCACTTGCCATAGTGACTGTCGCCAACAAGATGATAACCATAGCGTGGCACATACTCAAGACCAGGACACCATACGAGTCCCGAAACGAGGGACTGTACAAACGCAAGCTTGCCAAGATGGAAAAGGCACGCCAGAGGTGATTGGTATGTGTCATCCCACCAAATTATCTCTCCAGCGTTAGCTATAAATCTTGCACCGTACAAGTAGGCACGGATCGGAAATACAACTGGGATGCGTTGCCGCAACACGCCCGGTGGTTAACATAGGTGCGCACAAAGGCCTGCGAAGGCGTCTCCAAGTCCTCAAAGTTCAATGACATGTGTGGCCTGCGATAGTTGTACCACTGCATGAACAGCCTATCGGATCACTCTTTCTCATCATGAACTCCTCAAATCCGTGCAGCTTGCGCTGTATCTTGCCGTGCAGCATGGAGCTTGACGTGATAACGGGCCTTGCAAACCTTGATCTGTTGTGGAATCGCAAGAAGAAACGGCCCAAGCCTGCATTCTGACCTTATAATGCTAGGGTGCATCAAGGCACGGAGATTCTGCGCATGATATTCTGATATGACTGTTTTTTCTGTCATGTTTGGCCGGTTTTTCTGTAATATGTCGTCCCCCAACGCTGCTATGTGTGGGTATGACATGATCATAATATGTTCATGTGTGATGTATGGATGGATTACGCATACGATCTATTATAGACATCTTACCCTCCATGCATGGAATTGGATTCTATAATTCTAGTAATCATAGGAATTATTACACCCATCATAATTGCATATCTGTTCAAATATCCCTTACAGCCAAATATTGAAAAAATCTTTGAAAAAAACAGAAATGAATCACTGGCAGGATTATTTCTCTTGATATACGAACACGATTCTAAATTCGAATATTTTTATGAATTTTTTGAAAAAAGATTTTTTATACTAAACGATAATATTTCAAATTTTAAACTTACAAAACAAGAGATAACTGAGTTAGAGCAGGCATATCAAAATTATAAAAATCCAGTTATAGATATTTTTAAAAAATTTGAAGAGTTGAAAAATTTGAGTAGTTTTGTAGGTTTGGATGTAATCAAATTATTCAAATATTATTTGGAAGTTTCATATTTTTACTGTGATGAATTATCTATGCAATTCAATGACACACATTATCTAAATGAACGAAAACAAGCTGCAATGAATCTTGTAACCATCATAAAAAAAGAAAATTCCCCTAAAAATGAATTTGAATTTTTAATTAATGAATTTATATCCAAATGGGAAAACAGGCTACCAGATAGGATATGATCTAGCCTGCAATCTTTGCCAGTTTCTTCAATTCTTCTCGGGTCAAGATGGACAAAACAATCAAAACACTACTATGATATTCTCATTTATTATTTGGAAGATTGCCTTTTGAGCTCTTCTTCTACTGCATCCTTTATCTCGGATAGCAGATCCTCTGAATGAATTACCGTGGTTCTAAGTCCCATGATTATCTCGTGTGCCGTAAGCTCGGTATTTTTTACATGTGGTGCAAACGTATTCTTGAACGTCCTTTGTTTAGATGAATGTTGAATCATCATTTCCCAATCTCCTATTAAACAAACGAGGACAGCACACCATCATATCTTGGCGCGTGTGGCGGGATCGCCCTTGCGCCGTTTGCCCTTTTTGATTCTTTCAAGCTCCTCGCTTACGGCATCCTGCACCTCCGGCGGGAGATCCTTAAAGTCAAGTGCGGTGGTTTTTAGCCCCAATATTATGGCATGAACCCCAAGCTCGCTGTTCTTCACGTCTGGCGCAAACGTGTTCTTGAATGTCCTTTGCCTAGATGTATTCTGAAGTGCCATCTCCCTGTATCCTCATTATGAATAGTTGGTCATACTGCTTTTTATGTTTTAGAGCCTTGGCGGTGCTGTCCAAATTTTTCCCGGAAATTTCCAGAAAAGCTTATAGATCATGACGAAATCCTGCTGCAAGGCTTTTGGATCACGGGCTTGGCACCACGTCAATGTCAAAACGACGAAAAAAGGGCAGGAAAAACGGACAGCATGACGCCCACGTCCGAAGGTACAGGATCCAGATGTGCCGGAACTATTCAGCATACGAGAAGAAGCGGAGGGGCGAGGGCAACAAGATAGTGACGAGGATCAAAAAACTCAAAGAAATGATCCCCGCCGTCTTGGAGGGCGCCTCCAAGGACGAGACATCGGCACTATTGTGCGTGCTGGACATGGTGTTCCGTAACCACTCGTACAGGGTTCACGTCACGTACATGGAACTGCACCCGGGTACGGTAAACGCCTACGGCCTAAAAAGGATTCCATCAAAATCGTCACTGCACAACATGGCAAAAGCGCTGTCAGGGAGGATCGAGCAGCTCGCAGGACTGCTTCTGGCACAGGCAGGAGACGACGCGCGCGGCACCGTCATAGGCGACTCGTCTGGGTTCTCCATCATGAATTACGCGGACTGGGAGGAGGCCAAGAAAGGACTCGTCTCAAGGCGCGAGTTTGACAAGCTGCACGTGCTGGTGGCCCCGCACGGCATGATATCTGCGTGCGAGGTGACGTACGGCAGAAAGCACGACTCGCCGGTGTTCTGCGACATGTACGGGAGGATCCCGCACGGCGACACCGGCGGCCACGTCCTGCTGGATGCGGCATACCTCTCAAGGAAGAACTGCCGTATCATTGCAGACAGCGGAAGGGAGCCGGTCATATGTCCCAAGAAGAACTCTGTTCCCAGGGGGTTTAACCCCATGGGAAAAATGCTTCGCTGGCACAGGGACGACCCGTGCGGGTTTGCAAAGGCCTACGGCCAGCGCAGCCTGGTGGAGAACACGTTTTCTGTCATGAAGGAGAGGTTCGGCGCAGTCGCCCGTGCAAGGACGGCATCCATGAGAAGGCTGCAGCTTGTCCTAAAGTGCATCTGCTACAACCTGGTCGCATAAGACTGCCGTAATGCGGAGAGGGCTTTCCCAGCGTAAGCTGTACTCCTGCTTGCCATTCTTTGGGACAAGGCACCTGATGACGGTGTCACCGGTATTCTTCTGGCATGGGCAGCACCGATGCTTGCCTGTTTTTGCGCAAAAATCACGAAACATGTGATCGAAATCAGTCAATTTGGACAGCACCGACTGAACAGAAAAGCTTATTGATCACCAGATCAGCTGCAAGCTGTGAACGAAGTACAGGCACTGACGGAGGCCATGCGTGCAGAGAAGAACATCAAGATTCGTGACAGGATGCCGGCAGTGCGCGGAGTCCTCATGGGACACTCTACGGCAGATCTTGCAGATATTGCCAACGTAGACCAACGCACAGTCCAGCTGTGGGTATGCAGGTTCAGAAAATATGGCGCAGATGGCCTCCGGGACGCGCCAGGAAGAGGCAAAAGCCCGGACGTCTTGTACGCATTGATAGAAAAGCTGGCCGACAGGCTTTGCAAAAAGAACACGCCGACTCCGCGAAAGCTGCGCAACCAGATACGTCGCAAGACAAACAGAAGATACAGCATGTCCAACATGCGCAGGATAATGCGCGTCTTTGGATTCTCCTGCAAGACATCCACGACAGTATACGGGAACAGTGCAGGCGCCGACGAGGTACGACGGTGGCAAAAAGACGCCTCAGCAGTCATTTCACGTGCAAAAAGGCGTGGATTCCGGATTGCGATACAGGACGAGTCGATATTCATAAGGATCGGTGAGGACGGCAAGAGGCTGTGGTCGCGCATAGGCGATCCCGTGGAGATAGAAAGGTCAGGACGCAGGGACAAGACAGTCGTATACGGGGCGCTTGCAGATGACGGCACCAGACTGATGCGCCTGTATGACAAGTTTGACGGCCCTACGTTTGTGAGGTACCTGGCAGAGGCCCGCCGCAAGTGGGGCAAGGTGCTGCTGATAACGGACAATGCCGGCCAGCACAAGACGGCGGCGGCAAGAAAATACTTGGAGGATCACAAGGGAGAGATCGAGATACTCTACCTGCCTGTTGCCACTCCGAAGCTTAGTGCCATCGAGGCGTTGTGGAAGCAGGCCAAGTACAGGCTGATCACGGCAGCACACTATGACACGCTTGAAGATCTCAAACACACAGTGTCAGAGTACTTTAGGACATGTTCCATTAAACTTGACATCTACAGGTATCTAGCTCGTTGTGTTTGAGGCGAAATTTTCAATGATCGCCACTCTAGCCTCTTACGTCTGAAGAGCTGTTAAACTTTTATGACCTTGGATATTTGGGGATTGAAAAGGACTTTCCAAAACAGACCAGCATTTTGCCATACAGAAAAAAGAAAGGAAGAAAGTTAACTGATTCTCAGAAAGAGTGGAACAAATCTCAAGCTAAAATTAGAATCAGGATAGAGCATGTCATTGCACAAATCAAAAAATTCAGAATTAGCGCATATACATTTAGGAACAGATTGCGTCGTTATGACACCATTAGCGAGATAGTCTGCGGAATTGTTAATTTCAAGATACGGCAGAAGCAAAAGCTTGCTGTGATTCCATAAAACCAAAAACTATCGAGTGAAAGATGGGATTTTGATTGTAATTGCGCAACTCATCTAATGCATTTGATGAGGCCAACGCCAACTAGTCTCACGGTGGATTAGTCAGTGTTGAAGAATAAAGTGGAAAGTCGACACGGAAATTTTCATGGAGTGTTGTTTATATCGCCTTTTTGCACCGACTGTCTCCTGAGCTCGGCGGCAACAGCCTTTTGCACCTCCGGCGGCAGATCCTCGTGATGAAGCAGCGACACTCGCAGGCCCATTATCACGTCGTGTACGCTCAAAAAGTCGTTGTCCATATGCGGTGCAAACGTGTTCTTGAACGTCTGATTAGATGAATCTTGGAGGGTCATTCTTTTTCAACACTACTATAGATAGTTGTCCATACCTTCGTTTATACTTTAATGCCTTCTCACGCTCGATTCCGGAGATTGCCATGGTGATATCCCTGTATGTGATCCCGTTAATGTCAGTCCACTGGCCCAGCATTACGCCTGCTCCCTGTTTGCGAAACCTGACATACTCATTTCTAGTGTGCTCATCAAAGTCCTTCCTGTTGTTGGTGACAGAGATAAGGTAGACTGGCTGTCCACCATCTGTAAGTCTTTCAAAAAGTGTGTCCCTTTCGTCTGGCTTTGCCAGATCTATACAGGATCCAATGCTCGGATGATATGTTACGGATTTTGAACCGTGCTGCCGGATTGACTTTACTCCAGCATCGTACTCCCTGCCGTATTCGTGAGGATCGTGTTGTTGCTTGCGATCCAAATCTGGCTCACTCACGCTACAATCTTTGCAAGCTTTTTGAGTTCTTCTTTGGTCAATGTCAGCCTGAACAGCACTGCGTCTGGATTCTTTGCATTCTTGGCCTGCGGATAAAAACTAATCACAAACTTGGAGCCGTCCTTTTTTATCTCGTATGGCCTTCCGCCGATGGTATCTCGCATGATGATATGAAACAGGCGTGATTTATAGAGTTATTGTATTATCTAAAATTTTAGTCAGATCTCCATTACTGTCACTGTATCGTTTTGATGTATGGCATAATGGTGTAATGTGGTATCAAGACAGATGTGGTATTTGTTTTGCCGTACCTCTGGTGCTCTGGTATGGCCAAATATCTGCCTGATTGCTGGAATGTCTGTAAACTCGTCATAGTCACACCATACGATTCCGCCGTTTTTGTGTGGACCACCGCGCGATATTCCGACCTGAAAGAATTTTTGCAGACGGTTCGCATCATCAATATGTCTTAGATCCTCAACTGACTGTACCATGAACTCTTTCAGACTCACAGTTCCATATTCCTCAAAGAACTGCCTGCTTACACCTGCATGGGTACAAAGATAGCTGCCAACATAGCAGTACGAAGTCATTTTCGTCCACGGTATGTCATATGAATCTATGATGTATCTTTTGAACTCGGAGAATCCAGAGCAGTGAAATGCAGGATTGCCAGTCATGTAGTGCAGATCATGGTTTCCAACCAAGTGAACTCTGTCTTGCTGCTCCAGTGATGTGGCAAGCCATCTTGCAGTATTGTGAGTGTCCAAGGCCGTCTCGTAGAACGCATCAAAATAATCTCCCAGAAATACAGTCTTGTCCGGGGATTCCCTTTCTATGATGGATTCTGCAGTCTGGAATTTTGTGTGGATGTCCGGTATTATGAGGGTTTTAGCGTCGTGTGCCATACTTGGTATGATGCATGTATGAATTTGTGTCTAGCTTTGCCATGATAAATAGTGTTAATATCATCAATACAGGTTTTGCATGAATTATTTCATATATTAGAATCACGTTGTAATGTCGTGGAGTCAAAGAGAATATGCAAGGAAGTCTGCAAAAGATTCAGGGTAAAAAAGCCCGCCTCTGGAGGCAGATACGAGGCAGGACAGGGACGATGCCAGACATGTGACGTATGGATAGACTATCACGGAGGACATCTCAAGGACGGGGCCCCTGCAAGAATTGACTCGGCCGGATGGTTCTGCAACTGTTGCAACTACAGAGTCCGCAGGAATCCAAGAAACATAGATCGCAAGGCAAAGTTGAGATCCGCAGATTCAGATGAGACAACCTCCGGTAAAAACGACGATGGTGTGGATCTGTCATATTTTAACAAGCGCCGAGCCCGCATGATAAAGTACATTGCAAGATGCATTCCAAGAGACAGGGATGTGTTTGACGAGTACGAATTCAGGGATGCGCTCATGCAACACACCATGTCTACATATGATATAGAGTCGGAATTCAACATGCCGATTGAGGATATAATCAGCCTTGCATATACGACAACTCCGCCAAACAAGATATCGATGATCGTGGAGCTTGAGCGAGTTCGTGCCGTTCTAGGTGATACTCCAACAAAGCAAGAGTTTGAAGAGAATTCCAGCCTTACAGTATCGCAGTATGACGATGAATTTGTGTCTTGGGAACATCTCTTAGACAGGCTGGATTATGATCCGTGGTACAGAGACAAGGCAAAGACGACACTTCCTACCTTTGAGAATATCATGCTACCGCTTTTGGAATTTTTATCAGACAGTCATAAAAGAGATTATTCAGAAGTAACTAATTATCTGGCATCCTATTTCAAACTAACTCAGAAAAGCCTGAAAATGCAAAAGCCGTCTGGAGGAAGTTATTTTTACAATAAGATCGGATGGGCCAAAACATATCTGACACGTGCAGGCGTCTTGCAAAAGAAGGCAAAAGTATTTCAGATATCTACACTGGGTTTGGATGTATTAAAACAGAAACCGCCAAGAATTGACCGTGCGTTTCTGCACCGGCTTTCAGAGAATGCTTTGCACGAATCAGAGTCAGACAAAAAACACAGTCAGAACCAGAATATTCATACAGCACAGGAACCGTCACACGAAGAATACATGAACAGGCTCAATTGTCTAATTGACAAGACGCTACGTCTGGTAAAATCCAGTCAGAGCGGTGCATACATGAGCGATATCAGGATGTTGCTTGATATCTCACAGGAGGAGATGTCCGGCGTTGCCACAAGGCTGATAAGAATAGACGGTGTCTCCAAAAAAGAGATTATTCATGATGGAATGCTAAAGGATATCTTGTTTCGATATGATGAACCAGTTGATGATATTGAGTCAAATGATATCGCACAAAATGAATACATTGAACAAACATCTGTACAAACAACAGACAGTATAGATGGAATAGCACAACAAATGATTGATCATTATTACGCAAATAGAAAGCTAGACAAATCTTTGCAACACAGTTTGACTATGGAATATCTCAAGTCCAGATCGATAGAATCCGTAATTGAGAATCATCCTGACCTGTCAGAGAAGGATATTCGACGCCATGTAAGAACACCACTGCGCTTACCAGATGAATTAAGAGTGCTCAATGAGACAGGCCTGCATCCAGATCCAGAATATTCACTATACATTGCACTTTTTGCAACAGATCATTACCAGTGGAACGGAGAAAAAGATGTGGAAGAGAATGTGATACACATGGCCAAGTTATTATCAAGATATGTTATGTCATTGAACAAATCCCCCAGAGGTAAATATGAGAAAAGCCAAGATGGTATAAAAGGTGGAACTCTATCAACTGCCATAGCTGTCTGGATAGCCGTTGCCACACTACATAAAGAGCATGGAATGGATACTGTCTTCTCAAAGCAGCTCATAACAGACAAAATGATCCAGCAAAAACTATGTAATGTATCCTACAAAACCATCTCAGATCACATCTCAGGTCACTGTGTTGCCAATGCCCCAACAACAACGTCTGCAGTTCATCGAAAGCTGTATCGTGTTGGGCCTGGAGCATACAGGTTATACAAGAGAGGCGAGTCGTGTCATCCTACTAGAGAACGATGTAAAATAGCACCACTTCCCATACAAATGTCAGATGAATACAAAGATCTTAGAAGATGGTATGATGAAGAGTACTGTAGAGCCAATGATTCATAGGCTGTATGGTGGCCTGTATTCTGTTCTGATGTTTGGAAATTTTTGCTCTATCATCTTTGCAAGCTGCTTTGCATATTGACTGCGGGAGTTGTCAGTAATCACATATTTTGGATTTACTGCTTCGATATAGTCATAGATTCCTCTAATTGATGTGTGTGCCGCAAGATTAAATCTACATCCTCCTTCAAAGGGAATTATCGGTGGCTCCTTTTTTGTAAATCTGAATCTGTCCACCATGATCTTATGACAGTGATATACTTCATCATCTAATACCATATTTGACAGGAACATCACACATTTTTTGTTGGAGTGTAGGATATTCCAAAAATAAGGCGACTCGGTTTCTTTTCTGCAATAACGGGATTAGCAAAAAATACTTTGAAATTAGAAACCAAAAAACCTGTTTCTCCAAAACAGACAAAAAAGATTGAAGATATACGAAATGCATTATTAAAAATCAAAACAGTTAGAGAGGATCTGAAAATGTATCCTGTTTTAGATATAGAGAATGATTCCTCTGCAAAAATGATCCATATTTTTGCAGATATTGATAGTACTTTGACTCATGCTGGCGTATCATCCCTAAATAGAAATGTTAAATCATTAATTGGTAAATTCACTGAAAAAAATTGCAATGTCTATTTTTGTACAGGTCGTTCATATCAAGATGTAGATCGCTTAAGAATTCAATATGCTACTGGGGATTATGCTATTGCTGAAAGTGGGGGAATAATTCTTGGTATGCCACCACATCTAGGCAGACGGGGAGATAAAAAACCAATTACACGATTAATAAAACATCTGAAATACCACGATATAGATTTTACAATAGATCCTAATCAAAAAAATCGAAGGACAGAATATGTATTCTTGAAGGAGTCAATTAAAGAAAATGTCTTGAAAAAAGCCATTAAACAATCTAAAGCGAATGTAGAGTATCATATGAGCAAAAATACTTACCACATTAGTAAAAAAGGAATCAATAAAGGCACAACAATGGAACATCTTACGGGTGCAGATGAATTAGACTTAGATCCTGAAATTGATCAAGTAATTGCAATAGGAGGCAGCGATCTAGATTATCCTATGTTTGTGTATGCAGACAAAGGCTATCTGGTGGGCAAACCTGAAAAACATCTTAAGGAAAAAATATCAAAACTAAAGAAAAAAATCAAAATATTAAATCCAGCACCAAAAGCACTTGTGGAATTATACGAAGAATTATTCCCATACGGCTAAAATTACTACAAATATAATCAAATTTTCAAACACCCGAAAGTAAACAAGAAGAATTATTCAAATCAAACCACGTAGATTACACAATTCCCACTGATCAATAAATACTAGCGCCATATTAGACTTTATGCATAATTGAATCATAAAAATTTTTCCGAAAGATTTAGATCCATTTTGATCGCCGCAACAGGTAATGGAATCTTCAGAACAGACTATACGCAGGCTGCAAAGGGAGCTCAAACAAAAGGACACAGCAATCAAGCAAAAGGACACAGCAATCAAGCAAAAGGACACAGCAATCAAGCAGAACAACAGAGCAATCAAGCAGAACAACAGAGCAATCAAGCAGAACAACAGAGCAATCAGCAAGCGCGAGAAGACGATTGGCCTGCTGCGCGAGCAGCTGCTGCTGCGCGAGGACGGCCTGTGGGCCGTTACAGATGCAGGCCGCTCTGATACGGACACGTCGCTGCTGCACATCAGGGAGGTGATCCACGGCATACTGCACAACAGCGCAAAGCTTGCAGGGATTACCGTATGACCTTGACCAGTTTGACTACACCTGCAATGACTTTGTGGTAGAGTCAAAGAGGCACAACAAAGACGCGCCGCTCTTTTCAGAGGACGAAACACCGGATCCCGGAAACCGCTGCCTGCTTGACCGCAGATCCGTCCTGCTGCTTGCGCTGTTCCGCAAGCGCTCAAACGTGACGCAGGATGCCCTGGGAGTGCTGTTTGATGTTGACCAGTCCACCGTGTGCAGGTACCTCCGGTTCGCAGATTCCGTGCTGGCAGGGATCCTGCCTACTGCAGACAGGATGACCCGTCTGGTAAAAAAGGCCGAGACATCAGAGCAGCTAGAGCAGCTAATGCCGGACAGAACCATCATAATTGACGGCACCGAGGTGCCAAGGCAGCGTCCGCAGGACAAGGATAAAAGAAAAAACACGTACTCTGGCAAAAAGAAGCGCTTTACGATTAACACCACCATAACAACAAACAGGGCAGGCCTGATACTTGCAGCAGGCAGGTCCTTTGAGGGCGGGACGCACGACCTTACCATGATAAGAGAGGATCCGATAGACTTTGGCAGGTGGTCTAAATCCATGTACAAAAAGGACACTCCGGAAAAGGACAGGATACGGGTACTTGCAGACAAGGGATACCAGGGATGCCAATCACTACACGGGAATAGCACTTGAGATGCCGGAAAAAAAGAGGCCGCGGACGGAGCTGACGCAGCAGCAAAAGGACTCGAACAAAAGGATCAGCGCCAAGAGGGTAAAGGCGGGGCACGCCATCGGAAGAATAAAGCAGTGGGCAAGGATGACAGACCCGTATGACGGCACGGTAGAGGAGTTTCGCGAGGAGCTGGCTGTGTGTACCGGCCTTGCGAACTTTCAACTGCTGTGGGATGCAAAGAAAAAGCGGCCGTCACTTGGTTATTGACGGCACAGCACAGGGTGCATGAGGCACTGCAAGAGTGCGCACGGATTTCTAATTTCTGCGAATTTACAATGATCTTTTGCATCAAAATTAAATAATTTCCTGGACTGGCTTTGTGTGTCTTGGTAGTGTGTGCTGCAGAAAAAATTTGACGGGTCAATTATGCATAAAGTCTATGATTCCGGCCCCGCATCCAGGTCTGCTGCAAGCTGTCTTGCCTGCGGCCCGCCTATCAGGTGCTTTCGTCCCCTGCCGCTGCGCTCGAACCTTGCGCGTATTCCCTCGTCCTGTGCGCGGTTGAGCCATGCAGATATGGTGGACTTGGGCCTTCCCAGCATCCTTCCAATCCTGTCTAGCGGCACGCCGTCCTTGCGCTGCATGTACGCAAGCAGCCTGTCGCGCCTTCTGGGATCGGTCTCTTTTTTGTATGCCCTTTTGAGGTCTGCAACGCTGGTGTTTGGCAGAAATTTTGCCCCCCTTGCAACCTGTCTCTTTTTTTGTTTGTACATGCAGTGTGTGCGGTATGGCCGGTCTTGGATCTTTTGGCCAAAAATAATTGTCAAAATGGTTCAGTTTTTTTATGTGCATACTACAGCTCCCGAATGTCTGATATCTGTCTGGTCTCTGCAAGCTTTTTGTCAGGCAGTGACAGTGCAGACCTTATGGCAGGCTCCATGTATCGTATGCCGGTACTGACATTTGACTGGCTCAGGTCAAAAAGCAGGCTCAGGAGACCTGTGTAACGTATGTTCTGTAGTGGATCAGTGCCATCAGGATTCTGTCCCTGCGGCAGTGTTTGAACCTGCGCCCTGCGCCGATGTCTCGGATTCTGTTATTCCTAGAGAGGCGTCTTTCCTCCGTTATCTTGTACTGTGACTCTATCTCCGGGCACAGATCATAAAACTGCCCGGGGGTAACTCCCGTCATGGACAGGAATAATTTTGGTTTTTTTGCCAGCTTTTTGTGGTTTAACATGACATGCATGGCATTTTGCCTGTTTTGGATCTAGTTGCGAACAAATATCTGGAAAATGGTAAAATTATGTTAATAACGGATAGGGTCTATAGAGTTATTGGAATGTATGTTTCAATAGAGAATATTGGATCAAAAGAGAACATGCAAGGGTTTGTGTAAAAAATACCGAGTAGCAAAGCCCACAGGAATTGGTAGATATGAATCAGGTCAGGGCAGATGTCAGATATGCGATATATGGCTCAATCATAAAGGCGCCAAAATGAAAAATGGAATGCCTGCAACCAAAGGATCTATTGGATGGTTCTGCCGCTGTTGTAATTATCGAATAAGACAAAAACCTAGAAACAAAATCTACAAAGAAAAACTTCACAATTCACAAAATCACTCAAACATTCCAAAATATAATCAATTGATGCTTCCAATTCTTCAAATTTGCAGTCAAAAAAGCCACACACAAAAGGAGTTGGAAGATTCTATTGCAGACAGATTCAATATTACAGAACAAGAGCGCAGAATCATCTTGCGCAATAAAGAGACTTATTTGACAAACAGAATCTATTGGGCCACGTTATATCTGAGAAAAGCCAGTCTTTTGGTCAAAAAGGAAGATAGTTTTTTCTATGCTACAGAGGATGGAGAAAAGATATTGGGCCAAAATCCCTCTAAAATTGATAAAAAATTTCTGCTTAAGATACCTGTGTTTGCCAGATGGATTAACAAATCTGCTAAGAAAGACAAGTCAGTTGTAGGTAACAAATTAGATGAGCTTATTGCAAAATCTCTGGATTTGATTAAACACGATATAGTGTATGTTAATGATCTTACAAGGATTCTAGGTATCACCGATGATGTGAAAGACTTGCTTGTGCATAAATTACTTGAGATGCAAAAAGTGACAAAAGAAGATATACAGTATCAGGGAGATATCTTAGATTCCATACTCAAATATAATCCTCCTGTAGAGAATAATTCTGATTCTACAGAAAATGATGCAGAATCTATAGATGATGGTTTGTCTTATTTTAATAAAAGCAGAGCAGAAATGACTCAAAAGATATTTCATAGTCTTGCTGAAGATAAGAGTGATTTAAGACACAAGAAATTCAAAAAGTGGAGTAAGATAAATGGAATCACTGTAACTGAGATTGAAACAGAATTTGATATGTCCATTGAAAAATTCATCAGTCTTGCATATGCGTCACCGCCAAACAAAATATCGCTGATAAGGGAGTTTGAGCATATAAAATCAGAGATAGGCAGAATTCCCACAAAGCAAGACATTGATGAGCATTCAGAGTTTAATTCCTTGCAATATGATGAGGAATTTCAATCATGGGAACATATGTTGGAGAGATTGGGATATGATCCATGGTATCGCAAAAAAACCATAAAACCTGTCATAGATGATCTAGAACCAACATCAACCACATACAAAGAATCCCAGAGAAATCTGAAAGAGATAAAAGATGAAATTTGCAAGAGATTAAAAAATGACCCGCAGATGTTAGAACTATTCAATACGGTAGATAAAAAAATTCAAGAGTTAGATAATGATACGTTAGAAAAAATAATCCAAAATATGGACTAAGTTTGTTCGTTGTCAATATGCGCCTGCAGATATTCTTTTAATAGAAGATCAGAATCTGGATTACATACTTCCTTTATTGCATGAATGGAATTTGTAATGTTATCCTCTTTAAATCGAAATATTTCATTATCCAATTTGTCAATACTATGATTGATTTCTGACCATGGTTTGTGTGTGCTTTGGCAAAAAAGATAAATCGCAGCTAACTGATGTTTACATAGTGTTTTGAAGTAATTCTCATTAAGTTTGTGGCCACAACTACAATGAAACGCATCATTGATTGAAGAACGAGTCCTAATGGATACATATACACCATTATCAAATTCAAAATATTGTATCCTGTTTGAAGGGCGTTTAGTACGAGAATTCCGTTCTGTGTTGGAATGAGTGCTATCGAAGAGTTCAGGATGTAAGCTTTTCTGAAGATCGTCCCATGTATTATGTGTCTTGATCTCCCTATCTATTACATCTTCAAAGGAGTATGTAGATAAATTTGCTAGGTTGCAGACAAATTTAAAGAATTTGTCGGATGCAGATTCAAAATCATCCTCCTCCAAAATATGAAGATCTACTTCCTGCATGCATCCTATTGGAAATGTTGTCTCCAAATGATCTGGTGCAGTTTCCACTGTAGCAAGTCCCGATTCATAGTTTAGTGACTTGATTAAGACAATCTTCCCTCTACTTTCTCCATACATTACTTTTGCCACAGAATGCAGTCTACATGGAATCGTGGGAGTAATAGAGCACCAACTACGAATTCCATCTTCATCTATTACCTGGATCCTTCTGTCATCTCTGGTCTGTTGCAGTATCTCAGGATTAGCTTTTGTACACGTAAATATAACGCCTTGTTCTTTTGGTGGAATCGCATTTTTGAGCGACGATAATATCTCCGAGGTAATATCATCTTCGATCATGACTTTGCAGTGAAATATGTTAGATGTTGCCTGAAAGTCCATCTCTTTCATTATCTTCACCTGTTCTGGCCGGAAATTATAGTTTGTAAGATCCACAATAAAATCAAATTTTTTCATATTCTCTCGAGGACTCTGGAGCATTACTGCATCACTTAGAACAAGACCTGCAATACGAGTAACTTGATCATCTAGATCATCAAGATCTCCAGTCTCCATAGTCTTTATCTCGGAAATGAATTGATCAGGCGTTATGTTTCTGCCAAAGAATTTGGTCCGGCCGGCTGATATTACCTCCTTTTTTATTTTTTCCATCTTGCGATTATAATTTTCAACGGAAAATAGTTGATCAGAATCAGGAGAGTATTTCCAATATGTACGGTTTCTAACAATGATGAGTTTTCTTTCTAATTCATCCAGTATGTCGTCAATTATTTGGACTCTGGCCGTGATTCGGATTAACGGAAATTCATTCATTGATTTTACCATCAGGCTGTTATAGGATAGTCCCTCCTCCATCTCGTTGATTATGCTGTAAACCTTGTCAGAGAGTTTTGAATATTTTGCTGGAAGGGAGACATCTCCATCCATGCTTGTTATGTATGATTCATCTGCCAGATAATTGACGGAATTATTCAATTTATAATCAAGATCGTCATTTAGATATTTTTCAAAGGAATCGCGTATCTTATTGTTGTATAACGCAGGTATACTATTCTTGTATTTTTTATATGAGTTGAGAATTATTTTTTTCAAATCAAAACTATCTATGTATTCTAAATCTAGAATAACATTGCTGACAAGGGCACCAAGTATGTTGGCATGGAACAATTCTTCAAGGGGTTTTGCAAAGATATTTGACTGCTCGGTCAAAAACTCGTATTGATTTGCCCATTTTTTATTCTGAAGGTTTATCATTTTGTTGTCTTTGTTTGGATCCTTTGATCTGTCACCTTTGAAATTCAGAGCAGTTGCAACCATTGTAAAATCGTTATAGCTGCGCATCTGGTATTTTTTTACCATGTGTCGTGTAAATACCCCGTTCATAAAATCCTCAACAAAGTCTGGCAGAAATACAAATGGATATTTTTTGACGATGTTTGCAGTGAGCGATATCATCTTGTTTGCCTTGACAATATCCATTGAACCATAATTTGTGATCATCTCATCGCAGTCTTGTTTGAATACGTGCATTGATGAGAGATTAGCCATATTATATCCGGAACGTTATGGTCATCTTACGGCTGACCTGAGTGTGATTTAATGCCGTCTTCCAAAAATTCCTCATACTGTTTATTGTTGATGTCGGGTTGACTGTCTAGTTGCATCAAGATCTTTATTCCGCCGTTTGCATATTCTTCGCATGTTTTGATAAGTTTTTTAGGATCAGCAAGTGTTTCCAAACCGGCGTCATTATCAGATAATGCCACACAACACATCAACCACACTTCTTGTTCATTTAGTGCATCTCGCCGTATGGACTGGGATGGAGTTTTAATGGACTCCTTGGCGTCTCGTTTCTTGCCAATGGCCATTGCTAGTAGAAATATGTCTATCTGTCTCTTGTTGTAAAAGATCGAGTTCTTTTCAACAAGAGCTCCATTTATGCTCGAATAAAATTTCTCCACTGAGCCATCATTCTTGTCATATGACATATGGGTGGGCCAATCAGACTGGAGTTGACGAGATATCTTATTCATAGTTTCACCTGCTCAATTGTGGTATGGGATGTATTTGATTTACTTTCATGCGTTTTTAGCAGATATTCTCCCCATATGCTGTTATTCGCCATCAATGTTTCCCTAACTGATGGAATCTCCTCTCCTGTAATGCCCTTGTTTGCATGACCTGTATATTCCTGATCCTGTACCAACAACGTAATCTGTGTTTGTGGAAGAAACTTTGGTAGATTCTTGGCAATATCAACTCGCTCTTCCTGTGATATGTTGTGTAGTGGAGAATCAATCAGCATAAAATAATTTTTTTCGGCAATCTCACGTATGGCTGCAATATATGACAATGCAAGACAACAGCTCTGGCCTGCTGACAATGACTTGTATTTTTGATCTTTGCCTAATACCAATGTTTTGTAGTTTTCCTTTATCTGGACTTTGGAGAAATCATTCTTTCTTGACACCAATTTGAGGAAATACTGCGTGGTTTTCTCTGCAACTGTGTCTCGCAGTTCATCTATGATCTCGTCTCTATAGTTTTTGAATATTTTTTCAAGCGTGTTTGCAAGGTTTATCCTGTTGTTTTGTGATTTGTATCTGTCATCTTGCTTCATTTTCATCTTCAATTCCCTATCCTTTTGCTCCAGCTCACGTTTTGCCCGCTCACTTTCATCTCGTGCACGGCTTTTGCTTTCAATTGCACTTCTTTCCTCATTTTTCAAATCCTTTAATTGTTGGAATTTTTTTTGAATTTCTTCTATGTTGATATTGGCAAATTTTTTCTCCAGAGCCTTCTTTTCATCATATTTGCCGCGATCATAAGTATCAAGTTCGTCTCTGCCACCCTTGTATTTCTTTAGTGTGTCATCCATGGATTGCACTTCATCCCACATGTTGTCCCAGTGGCCTCTCCCAATTGTGATGTTTTGAATTATGGGAGATTCTATCAGATTTTTCTTCAAAAGTTCTTCTATGTGCCGTCTTTGGGTACTGCCTTCATCCAGGTTCGCCCCACATATACATCTGGGCGGATTTCCTTCTAGTATATTTTTGAGTGCAAGTCCGCTTACTGCAATTGGAATCTTTCCTTCGTTTTCCCACACATTGCATTTCTCTATGCTTCGTTTTATGGAGTCACTCAGACGAATCAATATGTTGGAGTGTAATACCCAGTCATTCATCTCTTGTTTATGTTCCTTCAAGCGTTTCTTGTTATTGCTGATGTCTTGTGTTAGTCCGTCAATACGTGATTGTGTATTTTTTATTGTCTCTTCATTGTGAGTTCGCAGAAAAGATTCTATCATGTTTATGTCTCTAGTAAATTTAACAATCTTCTCTTCTTCAGATTCGATTTTTTTGTTGGCAGTATCTATCTTTCTTTCATAAAGCAGCACTTCATCTTTGAGAGGTTCTACGTTGACTCCCTTTATGGTATTCCGGATCGAGGCTGACGTCTTTATAAGATGGTTTATCGCAGTATCAAGAACAGGAAGTCCAGATATTTTCTCAATGCCGTCTTTTACCTTTGCGTTTTTCTCATCATATATGTCAAAAAAATTATCCAATAATTCTGCATCAAATAGGAAATACTTTGATAATGATTTTGGAAATATGTTGTCTATGGCGCTTTTTACTCGGTCGGGATCAGTATATAGTACCCAATCTGAATCACGAGTAAGATGACTAAATGTTATTGTTTCCTTCAGAACTATTCCTTTGGATATTCTTCCACCGATGGCCGAATGCTGGATGAGTTCGGCAGAGTCGTATTTTTTGGTAAATTCCATTACTCGCGTTATTTTATAGCGAAGCTCATCTTCTTCATACAGCTGAATTTCAACTATGGTATCATCAAAGTTATTGACGTTAAGACTTTCTAGTGCACTAGTATTCAGAATTCCTTCATCACTATCTATATTTGCAGAACGATTCTCCCCGTACAAACACCAGTAGATTGCATCCAATAGAGTTGTTTTTCCATGACCCATTTCACCGTGTATTATTGTAATGGTTTTTTGTAGATCACGTGACAGCTCTATGGTAACATCGCCTTTGTATGTTTTGTAGTTTTTGAGTATTATTTTCCCCAACTGTAAACTAGGTCTGTTCTCACTCATAGTTTTCACAGAAATTCCTTACTTGTTCATCGTCTGCATATTTTTCAAGAAGCTTGTTTATGTTGGATTTGTAATCTTTTTTTGCGTTTTGAATATCCATATCGATCTCTGCCTTGAGAATTTCATGTAAGATCTCTTTTATCTTATCAGGCAAGTTGCCATTTTGAATCTTGTTTGATATGAGAGGGTTTATGGACAACATTGGACTGTTTGAAAAAACACCATAAAAATCTTATTTACTATATACGACACTTGACAAGTAAAATTATCAAATTAATATGGGATGGATGGAATATTCAGAAATTTGGATTTGTTTTTCGCCTATTATGATATTGAAAATTTTTCTTTTAATTTCTTTATGTTCTCTAGACAGGATTCATGGTTTATGGCTATGCCTGCCATCTCTTCCATCCTCCTTATCTGTGATGCCACTATCTGGCGCTCTATGCGAACCTCGTCATCGGTATAATCTTCTGAAATACTCGGAACTACAAGCAGATCGTAAATAATGGCATTATCTTTCTTGCTTCCATCTGGATAGCCTTCCTTGAATCTACGTAGAACACGACCCCTGCGCTGTATGAACTGTTTTGGATTTCCCGTACTTGCAAGCATTATGCAGTTTTTGGCAGATGGAATATCTGCACCTTCATCTAGAACCCGGTTTGCAACTATTGCGTTAAACAACCCCTTGCTGAATTTTTTGATAATATCGGACCTCATGACGGGGTTTGATGGGTTTTTGTGGGTAATCTCTCGGTTTATTATGGCAGACTTGTCCAGGGTTTTTTTAACCGTGTCCATTTGCTTTTCTGAACAATATATGAGGGCATACTCTAGGCCGTCTTTGTGTTCTTGAACCCACTCCTTGAACTTGACAATCTTGCTTTCTGCATTTAGTATTATCCTTGAGCGATTTATTAATGCCAATTCGAGTTTTTCACGATCTTCTGGCTTTTTGGAATTCCAAAGTCGAGCTATGACCTTTGTGTAGGAGCTGTATTTCTCGTATTCTTCCTCGTTCAAGTCCACATGTATTGGGTGGTAATAATACCCAACAAGAAATTTTCTCTCTATTGCACTTTGCAAGTCAAGTGTGTATACGGTATCGCCAAAGAATCGCTGGAGCAATGCAGTCCCATCAGGATCAAAATATCTCTCAAGTGTTGCAGATAATCCAAGCCTGTAATTATACGCGTTTGTAAGACCAGAAATATGTGCCGATGCACCTGCATTATGAACTTCATCGGCTACAAGTAATAGCGGAGCATTACAACTTTCAACTATGCTGATAAATTTGTCAGTGCAAAATGTCTTGTATGTGGTGATAATTATCGATATGTTGCGATTTCTAGTCTCCAAGGATGCGATTTTATCTTTCATGTGTTGATCCCATTTTGTGTCGCCTGATGTAACTGCTGAATCAAATCCCCATTTTGCAAGTTCTTGTTTCCACTGTCTTTCAATATTGTCAAACGGGCAGGCGATTACAACCTGAAGTGTTTCCTGGATCTTTTGCAATTCTTTTATGCAGCCAACTGCGGCAAACGTCTTACCGGTACCTGTGGCCATCTCAAAGATCCCTCCGTAATCGTTTTCTTTCCAGTTGCGTATGGCAGTCTTTTGATACGGCCTGAGTCGAGGCATGTTCTGCAGCCTTATCTCTGATTTAGAGTTTGGGGCAATCTCTATGAGGTTTTTTCTTATTGCCTCTGGCAGTGGAATGGTCTTGAGAAGTATGTCAGATTCAATTGATTGACCGTCCCAGTATTTGTAAAATTCCTCATAGTCCTTGTCTAGAAATTTTTTTTCGCTGTCGTCCCAGCTTCGATATATCCGAAAATGATGATATTCTCCAAACATCTTGTCATCAAAATCAATATTGCCGGAAAAAGATATAGCCTTGTCATCATTATCCCAAAAAATCCCAGTTTTTAGTTTGAATAGTTGACCATCATCCAATTTCACTTCAGAAAGTATTGCACCCTGACTGTCGACAGGAACGATTATTTTGATCTCCAGATGATCATTTGCAAGCATCCATGCAAGCGCCCTTGTATGATCTTCTATGAATTTCTCCTGCACTTCGGAAAAATCCTTTATCCAGCATTCTGAAATTACATCATGTGCATTTTTTATTCCCTTGTTAATAGAATCAATATCTTCTGCATTAAATTCGGGAAGCAGTACTAGTTTCATATATCCGTCATTTTGAATGAACTCCTGCAATCCTTCAGCACATGCGGCAAAATTCTTTGATGTGAATTTGCCCCCTATTCGGTTATATTTTCTAGAACATTTGAGAACTTTGTTAAAGAATTCATCGTATACATCGTCACTTATAGAATCATATTCTGATTTTAGCTCGATATCTTGAAAATTCATAGCATGCCCATCCTCATTAGATGAAATTGGATGTTCTTATCATTTAGTTTGTGGTCGCTAACCATGGCCAGTGTTCCTATTTTATTTCCATTCTTGTCAATTATTGTTTTTTTGTCACCGTCTATTCCAATTACTTTGTAGTCAAATTCTACGTGATGTGTTGGGCACAAGACAAGCATGTTATCAAAATCATCACCACCTCCATCTCCTAACGGATGTATGTGGTGCACTTCGCTGTATCTTGATTTTTCAGAAACGTGTATGGTATTACCGCATATCTGACATTTATCATTATATTGTGATTTGAGTTGTTTTACTTTTAGACTGTCTCGAATGAATCGTACTACCACTTCAGATTTTTTGTTTGGGGCGCCATCATCAGACACCATTATGGTACCTGTGATCTTTTCTTCCATAGGCGGATATGTATCGATGTTATTTTTTACAAGATAGATGTTTGTAAGCTTGCTAGGTGAACTGATTCCTGCCTGGTTGCATAGCTTGCTAAAGGTGATATCGATATCGTGAATTGTGGCAAAAAGAATAATCCTATCATGCTCTCTCATTCTAGGTGTGTCTCCCCATATTCTAATTGCTTGTGACTGGTCAGTAACTTTGGATAGTACTATTCCGCAGTGTCTAAATGGCATTCCTTGCTCTGCAAAAAATATCCTGTCATCTTTTTGTATTAACGACCATATGTCGTGATTGGTGGATGGCCCTAACGCCCATACATTATCGGCATCAAACCCATCAATCGATTTGATAATGTCACGGTCATACCCTGTCCGAAATCGTCGGAACCTCTCTTGATCCCTTTCCCCTACAATTAGTATGTAATCTGCCATCTCATCACATCTTGATATTCCCAAGCTTTTGTACTGCATCAAGTATTTCCCATGCACCAAATTCTGCCTCGTTATCCGCCTCGGTGTATCTGCCCACACCAATTCTGATTGATGAGTGGGCCCTCTCCTCCCCATAGCCTAGTGCCATTATCACGTGTGATGGTTCCACACTCTGGGTAGTACAGGCAGAGCCGGCAGATATGGCAATGCGGTCAGATACAGAATTTATTATTGCTTTGCCTTCAATTCCCTCAAAGTACAGATTCAGATTTCCAGCCAGTCGATGAACATCATCGCCATTAAGCTGTGCATTGGCCTCATCCAATATTTCAAGCATCTTGTTTGTCATGTGATTTTGCCGGATATACTCCGAATGCATGGATGTCACGGCAATATCGATTGCCTTGCCAAATCCAACTATTCCTGGAACATTCAGGGTTCCAGAACGCAGCTGCCTCTCCTGCCCCCCACCATGAATTATTCCGCTCAGTTTCACACGTGGTTTTATTCCTCGGACATACAGCGCCCCTATTCCCTTGGGTCCATACATCTTGTGTGCAGAAAAGGACATCAGATCAATGTTCATTTTTTTGACATCTATTGGAATGTTCCCTACCGCCTGGGCCGCATCAGTATGAAACAGAATCTCCTTTTCATGTGCAATTTTGCCAATATTCTCAATGTCCTGAATTGTTCCAATCTCATTGTTTGCAGCCATTATGGATATCAGTACTGTGTCATTTGTAATTGCATCTTCCAAAGAATTCATATCAATCCTCCCAAGATTATCCACAGGAAGATACGTCACTTTTTTACCACATCGCTCCAGATATCGTGCAGTCTCCAAGACGGCTTCGTGCTCTGTAACACACGTGATTAGATGATTGCCTTTTTCCTTATAGCTATCCATTACCCCACGCAGTGCAAGATTGTTAGATTCGGTTGCACCACTAGTAAAGATAATCTCATCACTTCCGGCACCTATTCCATCTGCAATTGTACGTCTGGCAGTCTCCACGGCAGCTTGTGCCTCACTTCCATGTCTGTGATCAATGCTTGATGCATTTCCAAATTTTTCCATAAAATATGGCTCCATGGCATCAAAGACCCGCGGATCAAGTGGCGTTGTAGCATTGTGATCAAGGTATACGATCTGATCCAGCTTTAACAACTAGTGCCTCTCCTGCTCTATTACGTGATAAAAGTCAGAAATATCCTGTATCCTTGCAGACAGCGCAATGACTCCTCGATTAAAGTGTGCCCGCAACATCTTGTTGAGATAAAGCTCCGGGTCTAGTCCGTCTTTTTTGAGACGATATATCATAAGCGTCATAAACATGTCTTCGTATTCTCCAAAAAGCGTAGAGGGGTACATCTCAGAGCCTCTTTCATCAAACTCTTCAGGGTTTGGAGGCGATGGATCCTGCAGTGACAGACAAATTGCAAATCTTCCTGCAATGTTTGGCGTCACTCCGGTTTTTCTTTTTACCATTCCAAGATTGTTCTGTGAGCGTAAACTCATATGCAATCGATTAAAACGCAACAATCTTTTCACCTTTCTTGTTCCAAAAGTATACATCGTGTTTTTTTGTGGCTCCGTCTCCATGAATATACTCCATTGCGTACGAGTGTGACATGTACGGCTTTAATTTTTCATAGTGTTCATATTCAATCTCCTTGTCAGTTGAAAATATCAGAATCTGATGTGATGCAAATGGAAAGAATTTTTCAACTATATTTGTCCTGTGGCTTTCATCTAATCTTGCAAGTGGCGTATCTATCATAAACGGCAAGGGCCTGCCAGATGTTTTAGCAAGTGCCCACAGTATGGCAGTTGCAAACATTTGTTTTTCACCCTCAGACAGTATGTCTTTTGGGAGCGGATCATTGTTTTTCCTGTATAGTGTGACCTCAAAGGTCTCTGGGTTTATGACGATTTTTTCGATAAAGTCCTGTTTGTGTAACAAAGTATGCAGAGCATCTAATGTGTATTGTTCCAAAAGATGTATTTTTTTTGCCTTTAGGTTTTCAACAAATTCTTCTAGTACGGCCTGCATCTTTTGTGTGAGCTCTACACTAGTCTTTGCTTTATCATCACGATACATTTGTGCCACAATCTCACGTATGTTTACATCGATATGGCTATTCATTGCCATAGCTGATGATATTTGTTCTTCAATATGGTTCATCTCGGCTCGAAGTTCTCCGACAAATTTGTTTGCCTTGCCAATCTTTGACATTAACGGCCCTATTTCATCATCATCTGGTGCACGTGCTATGATTGAATGTAATTCTGAAATTTCCTCAGATAAAATACCAATATTTTCTGCTTCTTTTTTAAAATTATCTAGCATGATATCTGATGCTTTAACTGTCTGGTGTATCTCAGATGTCTGTTGCTGTGACAATCCAAACATCACCTCTTGACTGCCTGAATCCGCATCGTCTTTAATTAATTCAGATATTTTCTCTCTAATGTGCTGACGTGTATGTTTTTCCACATCAAACTCACTCCAAAATTCCTCCTTTTGTAGAATGGTATCAACCTTGCCTGCTGTTATCTTGAGTATTTTGGCTCTATCCCTGTCACGTTGATTGATAGTGTCATGCATTATTTGTCCACTAACTGCATCAAGTATGTCAGAAATGAGACAAAATGGAGTAGGACCTGCACACATCTCCTGCATTCTTTTTTTGGTTATCTCGTATGTTTCAGTCTTTACTGTAAGCTGTGTTTTTGCATCATCACGTTTGTCTGCATATCCACCGCCTAGCTTTGATATCTTTTTCTCCATAGCTTCTATGCCCATTTCATTAGAGTCAAGCTCGTTTTGCTTTTGTGCTAATCTCTCTTGCAGTCGTCCTACAAGATTCAAATTCTCTTCTTTTTCTGCCTTGAGTTTTTCAAAGCGTTCTTGTAGTGACTTGCCTCCACTTGTAAGGTGTCTTACAAGATTTACCTGCAAATCTGTTTTAAGCTGCTCTACAAGCTCGATTCCAAGAAGCGATTTAAATGAATCACGTATTGCAAGATCTTCTTTTCCTTCTTTTGCAATTTTTACTATCTTTTCACCATCAAAAAAGAACAGTTTTACTATTCCTCGTGGAATGAGGTCTTCAACAAATGACTGCCATTGGGATTCTTCTACCATGTCTAGCGGTTCAAATTCATCGTCATCAGCATGACGTTTTTTTATTACAAGATTCTCCTCTACGTCATCATTATCATTAGTCCATGTTCTGGCCACACGATATTCTGTCTCTTTTCTGTTATGAGAGAATTTGAACTGTACTACAATCGATGCATAATCTGCAGATGTGGCGCTGTTTAGATAACGGTGAACTTTTCTTGCAAGAAACTTGTGATATGTCTTTTGTGTGGTTTTTTTGCCCATAGTAGACATTCCGTAAAGGCACAACATTATGGACTCAAATAAGGTAGTCTTGCCGGCACCGTTTGTACCCCCAATTAATACCACCGGTTTTTCATCAGTGCAAGAAAAATCAAATTCATTTTTGCCTTTATACACTCCGTAATCTTGCAATATTACCTTGGTTAAGATCATCTCTTGCCGTACTCCTTTTCTTTCTGTTTTTTATCCCGAAGGTCTTTGACTACGGCATCAAGATCATCGCGCCATTCCTCTGACAATATTTTGTTTATCTTTGGGTAAATCTTTGAATGTCTAGACATGCCCTGTGACTCGTATTCGGCATTTAGCAATTTTGATACCAAAAGTTGCGGTACGTCATTTTTTGCACAAATTTTCTCCAGTGTATCTTGTTCTATCTTGCCAAATCCAGCAAGATCCTCCTGTCTGTATTCAAGTTTTTCACCTGTAATGTTTTCAAATATCTGATATGCCGTATTTTTCCAATCACCTCGCTCCATCCTCCATATTCGCTGAATTTCATGCAATTCATCTTCGGTTATAAGATTCATGTGTGGATCTGGCCCGTTTTGTCGCACTTTGTTTTGCGCCTTTAGCAGTTTTTCTAAAAATTCAATGCAAAATTCCAAAGTATATGGACCCGGAACCAGTATAGAGTATGGGTCAGACATATCGTCACCTCTAGTTGAATTCATCTTTGATTCCCGCATGTGTTTCTCAAAGCCTGCCCTGACATCATCGCTGATTAATTTCATCTGTCCTATTCTCCTTTTGAGGCTCCTGACATGTCTGCGCTTTGCGGGATCCTGTGTTTCCTTGAGATCCTCACGCAGTTCCAGCAGTGGCTCCATCCAGTCCTCACCGTTTTCAATTGTATTTTGCAGGGATGTGTCCTTGTCTACTACCGTGCATGTCCAACATCCGAATCTACTGTTTCCACATGAAGGCGTACTGGTGTCTACAACCAACGGACACTCTGATGAGTTGGCGTTTTGATATAGTGACAGCAAATCACGGTTGTTTGCACCCCACGGATTTTTGTTTTGGAGAAGATAGTTCCACACGTCTTTTGTGATAAAGTCTCGCAGGGGCGTATACACATAGGTCTGGGCAAATTTTGAGTGACGTGATAGTAAGCTGTCTTTTATCTCGTACAGGTTCATGAGCTGCTGGCGCGAGCCGCTCTCATCCTTTCTTGTTCCAAGAACGACGATTGCCTCACCATACTGCGATATCTTCTCTTGGATGAACCTGTCTGCATTTCGTATCTTGAGTCTCTCAGTGCACCATCGAAAGAGGTTGCTTGGAGCGGGAAATCCCTTTCCCAAAAGGCAGACCCAGAAGGTATCCTCGACTACGGGCCTTACCAGATTTGTCGATACTGGAAAGTGGGTCTTTTTTGAGGCATTCTCCATCATGTCCAGTGTGCTTGTTATCTGCTCTACAACCTTGGGTGATTCCACCAATGTATCTGAGGATATTATGAATATTTTTTTGTGAAGCTTCTCGGCGGGAAGTTCTGATAGTGCATTCCAGATCATCTGCACCATGCATGTAGAGTCCTTGCCACCGCTGAATCCCATTATCCAGGGCCTATTGTCCCCTAGGTAAACCTGTCTTATCTCATCATAGATATCGTTTAGCTTGCGTGTTTTGAAGATGGATTCGGCAGTCACTTGCGAGCTACCTCGTCTACTGTTTTGTTTATTCCAAGTTGTGAAAGGACTTCATTTGCTGCCCTCTTTATGCCCAGTCTGTTTTTTAGCATCTTGCCATCCATTACTACCTTATCTTCCCATATGGGGTTGTTCTTTTTCCAATCTATCTTCTGCAAGCCTTTTAGCTTTTCCTTCCAGTTGGAATTTTGTACAAGTACATGGCCTACTATCCCCAATGCAGTCAGAACATTTGTATGTGCATGAATGTATTGTTCACGTAGATTTTCTGGTTTTAGTTTATTTTGCATTAAAAGATTCCATTCAGGAATATTCTTTGATACATGATCCCAGTATTCTACTGCTAACTTTTGTTTTTCCTCATCTAATGATTTTGTTTTGAGTTTCAAAAAATGTCGTGTGGCTTCTGCAACACCGTTTAATGTAAAAAAGTTACTAGAACGCTTTCCCACGTTTGTACGCTCCATCTCAGTTCTGTTATAAAATATATCTAAATCCTTTACCATTGTTACAATAAATCGTGCAAAAGTATCTCTGTGGTCATACAACAAACCAAGTGATTTTGTTGGTTTGACTGCATGCTTGTTCAAATCAGCAAATAATTGCTGACTGCGTTTTAGTCCACGATCCTCAAAGATAACTACAGGAATTCTTTCATTTCTAAGATTAACGTTTTCCTCATATGCTTTTTTTATTGCAGCACATCTGTGTTGTCCGTCATTGACTAAGATTGCAGCATCAAGTGGTACCGCTAATACTCCTGCCTTTGCGTCAGAACCCAATCCAGGATATGGGTTGAATTTTAATTTAGAATTAACTGAAACTGTAATGGGGGCAATAACATAATCATCTGGATTAGAAACAATGTAATTGACTATCTTTGGAATTCTCGGTTCTCTTAGCTTACGTTGTGCTTTTTGTTCTGCAGTAATTTGGGGGTCATTGGGATAAACAAAATATTTGCTAATGGTAGCAAATGTACACATTGTAACATAATATTCTCTTTTTGCTTGAGTTCCACGAATTACATCAAATGGTACTGCTTCCACATTATCTTGCATAATTATTCTATTAGACCCTATATTATAAAGGGTTGTACGCAAGTTATAATTTAGGCACGAATTTTAGCAAAAAACATCATTTTTGGGCAAAAATATCACATAATTTGCACCACGACATGAAATTGCATCTGATTTGCAATACACGTCATCGTATTATTTGACATCAATAAAAACAGTTTTTGATCACAAATTTAGTAAGAATCAATTCGATTTTCCTCTTTTATCGATATTAATATTGCATTGATCTCTAAGATAATTCCTATACTTTTCATGTGCGTCATGACACTCTCTGCATAATTCTACTTTTGGGGTTCGGCCCTAGCCGTCAAGATATTCTACGACATGATGCTCTGTCAACTCAACTCCTGTTTTGTTGCACACACCGCACTTTCCTACACGATAGGTTTCATTCATGGCAAACAATACACTTGAGACACGTATTAATGTAAATAAAAAATATTTTGACTAATTTCTAACTTCCAACAATCTCTTCTTCCACTTTAGATATTTTGGCTCTGGCGGATATCTTGCTGTCTCTTTTATCTTCAATTCCTCTGGAATATGTTCAAGCCAAGACTTTACAATACGCTCTCTTTGGTCACGCAAATATTCAGATACTGTTATTCCAAGATCAGATTCAAGCATTATGGAGCCTTTCTCAAAGGCAACATCACAAAACCTACACAACAACAATCCATTTGAGGGATTCATTGCGTTTTCTGCCTCCTCTATTCTCATTGTGGAATATGGAACAATATGTGCGCCTATCATGTATTCAGGAATTTTAAATCCACAAAAAGCACACTTGCTATATTCTTTGAAAAGTTCCTCCCGGAAAGCATTTTGTTTCTGTCTGACATAGACCATAGACATTTCGCCTTTTGAGTGAAAATTTTTCTCTTTTATCTCCTGACTGACTTTACTGTACACAAACTTGTCAAGTTTTGTCTTGTCAAGACGCCATATCCCCATTCCAGTATTACTCTTCTTTATTACACGCCAGTCAATAAGTACATCTTTTCTGCGCAATTCTCCAACCACATTTGCTATTGCCTTGTAAAGTTCATTTTTCTCCTTGTCTGATCCATAATCTTCCAACTTGAGATTGAGCTTCATTGCCACAAATTCGTCAAGCCATGGTTTAGTGTGCCAGATTGGATTGTCTTTTAATTCTTTATGCTTGGGATTATCTAGGATTTTTCTCTTTTCATAATTTTCTATCTTGGATATGGACATGCCTATTTCATTGAGGCCCTCCCAGACAAACCTCTCCAAGCCTGTAAACTCGGGATGTTTGGTGTATTTGTGAGGTTTGTATGGAGGGAGCTTGGACATTAGATTCTAGTCTAACAGAATTAACATGGATTGATAAAGTTAATCATAAAACTCTTAAAGGAAATTTTGAATGATGTGACAGGAATCAAATAATTACATGAACGTCAAATAATTGAGGGTATTTAATATTTCCCTATCTATCCTATCACGAATAGTATTGGTATAGGAATTATTTTTGTCTTTTCTGGAATTTTAAAGAATTTTACATTTGAGCCCCCTGACACATGGAAAATTTGATGATTAATTTGAGCCCCCTTTGATCATAATTTTTTCAAAATAGATTATACATGGGTAACCGGGCTGGTAACAGCCCGGTGTTAGTTCTAGTACAAGGACTTCCGATAGGAAGTCTTTGGAAAAAAGATGTTGAGTTACTGAAATCAAACTCGTCGAGTTCGTTTTTGTGAGGTAAATGCGAGTTGAAAATTTGAGTGTGGCAGGCGAGACGTATTTCAAAAGTGCATTTAGTGCATTAAAAAAATGCATTTAGTGCACTTCAAAAAGTGCATTTAGTACATTTAGTACATTAAAAAAATACACTAAGTGCATTTAGTGCACTTCAAAAAGTGCATTTAGTACATTTAGTGCATTTATGACCTTAAATTATTCTGAGATTGTGTCAATATGGATTCGGAAAAAATACTTGAACGACAAGTACAACGAAGACAGTGTTCTTACGTTTTGACCATACCTCCTTCAGTGATCAAGATTCTAAAGGTCAAAGAAGGTCAAAATGTGAGATTTTATCCTCGTAACGACACAGTGACAATTAAAGCCGCAAACAAGGAATTGACAAAAAAAGATCTAAGTGACATAGAAAAATTCGAAAAGATCCTTGATAAAATGATGGAAGAAGACGAACCAGAGCAAAAGAAACCTGAAAAACATCCAGAGATAAGCGATTTGGAAAAACTACGAATCAAATAACTCCTACCTTTACACCTTTTTTTTCTTTATCTTCAAGGGCATCATGGATTTCCTGAATCTTGGAATTTTTAGACCATACATGACATTTCTCAAATCCCATGTCTTTCCACTTTATCATGTTGTATCTGACATGCTCCCGATGACTGTTCACTTCACTTATTGACTCCAACTCTACGCTGATTGGGATCTGGGAAGCATAGTCATAAACGACCAAGTCAGTCCTGTCCTGACCCTTGCGAATCTTTTGTGTAGCCATTGTAACGAACATCTCTTTTTTGAGATAGACATCAATTGCGGCCTTTGTTACCTCTTCGATGTCTGCAGCCGATCCTATCTCTGTCACATCATAGTCAAAATAGTCCTCTCGTGCCTTCTCTGTCAGGGCATATGGAGACATTCGAGTATCGTCTGTTCTTTTTAGAATTTTATCAGAGATCATCTGCTTTAGGACGGCAAGCACTTCTGACCTGTTCTGAACCTTTAGCATGTCTACCATGTCTGCCTGCCTCATCTCTCTTTCTCTTAGCATGAGCATAATCTTCCACTCCATCTGGGATGGAAACGGCACTGAAATGTTTTGTATCCATTTGCTTTTTTTGGCACTCATCTGCCTTGTGGCCGTATCCTCGACTTTGCCGCTGCCATACTTTTCTAGCTGACCTAGCACAAACTCGTCATAATCCTCGTCTACGGTAAGCAGGGCAGGCGGCTGATTCAGCCAGAACTGTACGGGTGGCGGCTGCTCCTCTCCAGGCGGCGCCTTTTCCCGTATGGTCCAATGAAAGTATTCCTGACTGGCAAACTGTTGCATGAGCTCCTTTTGAAACTGTGGATCCCATATCTGTGCAATTCTGGCGGCATCCTTGCCGTTCACCTTCCCAATTAGCTGCGTTCCAGAGTTTCCTGTAATTATTCCAAGCTGCTTGTCACTGATCTGCTCAGTAGTCTGGTGTGATAGAATCAATCCCAGCCCTAAAGACCGCGCCTGCTCCAGCATAAGCTGTAAGACCTGTAAATCCTTGACTATCTGAAACTCGTCTAATGCCAGAACAACCTGCGTTCTGTCTTTTTCATCTTGAACCTTGTTTGCCCGCTCTTGTATGGTAAACCACAGTTTCAGAATAAACGCCTGCATGGCAAGCGGCTGTACGTGCTGTGGCATGTTAAGCGGGGATATTCGAACTACAGTATACCTTCCTGCCCGTATTATCTCATCAAAGTTTACAGTTCCTTTTCTTACAGAGAACATTCTTTTGAGTACCGGGTCAGTAGCAAACTGCTCTATCCTGTTCAGTAGCGGCGTAAAGGCATCGCCCTTGAGCGTGGCAATACTGGTCAGTGCCTGCCTCATCTCAGGATCCGGCGTGCCAAATGTCTGAATGATTTGTGGCAGGGCATCGTTTCCCCTGTCTTGTAGCTTTAGAATAATATCGTGAATGTCCAAAAACGTGGGCGCATCATGCTTCATGTAGATGTAAAACAGCAAGGCCCGAAATATCCTCTCCATCTGCACATATCTTGCAGACTGCTGGTACCATTCTTCTATCGTCTTCATAAAGTATCCGACATATCGGGATACTGTCTCCTCGCGCTCCTTTGACTGATATGCCGGAAGCTCTAGCGGGTTTATCGAGAATTTAGTCTCTTGCGGATCCAAAAAGTGTACCCGGCCACCTGATATGGTGTCCGGTTCGCACTGCTTGATGAATTTGTGAGAGTCATCGCCCTTTGGGTCCACATAGACAAACGCGTTTGCAAACTTGCCGTTGTTGTTCCAGGATTCCAAATGCTTTGCAAACAGCCTGATCAGCGAGGTCTTGCCGGAGCCTGATGCCCCAACCCCATAGAAGTGGTTTGCAAAGTCAGTAGGGGAGATGACTGCAGCATCAATGTCTTTTGATTTTTCTATATTGCCCCAGATTGACTGCCAGTCAAAGTCTTTTTTGATCTTGAAGAATCCGATGTTGGCCCCTGCCTTTTGTGATGGCTTTACTGGCAGTGATACGCCTCTGGTGGTTCCTATGTTTGGTGTGGTTGGATTTGGCAGGTGGATAAACAGCGGTATCTCTGAGAGGTTCAGTATAAGAAATGGTAATGGCCCCCTTTCACGATAGCTAAACAATCCCCTCTCAAAGTATTTGCCAACTGCTGAATCCAAAAATGGTCTTGGGTCTGGCAGCAATCGGGACTCAAATACCTCCAGCCTGCAATGTTTCTCCTTTCTGCCCTCAATCTTGATTGATGTCTTTTTGGGATTTTCGTGATTAAACTCGTCATAGTCGTACCGAAACTTTGTTAGGTGCTCATGGCTTGAGTGTATGTTCTCTATGGGCAGCGCCTCTATCTCATCAAAGTGCAAGTCAAGATCAGAATCGCTCTTTATCAGACCGCGTATGCTCATCAAAAGATGCGCGCTCTGCATCTTGAGTGTGGCATGTTTTTGCAAACCTCCATAGTTGTTTGTAAAGTCGTATCCCAGTTCTGGATGCTCGTGTGGTTTTTTGTCCGGGTGCAGCAGAATCTCTGACGTGTTAAGGTAGTTTCCCCGCTTTATCTCGCGTGCCTTCTCATCCAGTCTTGTTACGTGCTTTCGCAAAAACGCGTTAAAGGAGTAATACCGGAACGTAAACTGTATCCATGCATACTTTGATAACTGTATTGTATTTGCAATCTGCGTTATTATCTGGTGGGATTTTGTCTGATCAAATACGGCAGTGTAATGGCCGTGATATGTGCCGACATCAAATATCTGATACTGGGATTTTTTGTCAAACCATTCTGGTGATGTACTGGACAGATCAGTAAACGCCGCGTTTGGATACATGTTTGCAAAGGCCTGCTTGAAGTTTGAGATGTCTTTGGCCTCGCCAACTAGGACAAACTGCAGGCTTTTTTCTGTGCTGTCCCACCACAGCTCAAAGCTCCTGATTCCTGCGTTTACTAGGCCGCCTGCGGCTGTAACTGCCTCCTTTTTGTCCATTGAAATTGGTATGATTACCGAGCATGCAGAGAGTTTTTCTGCAGCAGAAAGGAACTTTTTTACCTGACTTAGCTGCCCTTTTTGTTTCTTCTTGTTTGCAAGACGCCAGCGTTTTGAGCCCAAGTCACAAAAAATGATTAGTTTTTTTAAAAGGATAGTACAGGATGCAGAATGCTGCTGTTGCCTGGCAATCGTGGCGTGGTCAGGCACCGGCTCCCTCCAGGGCAGGTCCAGATGCGGCACCATGTTCTGCATGTCCCGGTACGTGGCATTCAGCATGACTGTCAGCATGCACACGCAGTGCATCTTGGCATCAGAGTGGACTGCCTTGCGCCCCCTGACGTTGTTTCTTGCCGACGGGGGATGGGTTGTTTTTGATCAAAAAAACTAATTTGTCTGTCAGGAATCTTAGTTCCTGTGTGTGTACCAGATGGTAACTCTTCCAGTAACCATCTTTTCTTTTAATCATTGAAGGAGCACACACACACACTCCTGATCCAAATGCATCGCTGTCAAAAAGACGTAATTCGGCGCTCAGAGGTAATTACGCAACAACTTCACTTCAAGGCCATAGTTTGATGTATAGCACTACAGGATTAGATACAGTGTCCAAAGAAGGATATTATTGAGAAGTCATTTGTCGAATATTTGAAATAAACTGCTTTTCATCTAATCCATTTTTGTATTCGTCGCCGGATGCTTGTCCATCTTGTAGTTGATACTTGCCCAAATTGTGACCCATAACAAAATAATGGTCGCCCATTTCAGAGTTTGGTTCATATCCTATAAACAACACCACATGTTCACCTACTTTGAAATTAGGATGTATTGCACTACTTGTCCAGTATTCATCAGTTTTTCCACCAACTGTCCTGACTTTTATTTTATCATCCGAATACTTGTTAGTGAATTCTTCCTCTATTACAATTACAGCGTCAGTAAAGACAATTGGTTTATTACCAAATTTTTCAGAATTTTCATCTACACTAACAATCACGTCTACTATTGTTCCCTTTATCACGTATTGCGCGTTCTCTGCAACATCATGTATTGACCAAGGATCGAGTAGGCCATCCACATGGGTTATTTGAGGGGAAGTATTCAGCATTGTAGTGGAGGTTATTCCACCGACAGCAACTACTAGAATTGCAGCTATAACGAGGCTTTGTTTTCTAGTAAACATCGTCTAATTCCTCAGCATCGTCTGTTTGTATGTTTAGTGCATTACAATTGTATGCGCCCCACATCACAGTATGAGCCTGTGTGCCACTGTTTGCATCCACAAACTGAATCCAATGGCCTAATTCATGAGTAGCTACGTATTCTATATTGGGGCTAGTCGAAACAGTGCATGTATTATCTGTTTGCCATATTCTACCTGACGTATCAAAATCAAAATCAACATCGTTGATGTATCCAAGCCAGTCATAGTTAAAGGTGGTAAGTCCAATTGTGCCGCCTGAAAGATTGGTTGCACCCACTTCATGACTGCATGTATTCTGTTTGTTGAAACGAAATGATGAGGATTGATCGTTCCAATCAGATATTGCATCGTCTGTTTCATCTGCCACATCCTCTCCATTACCAGTACTTCCGACAACATTCATGTTGTCAAATTCACTTTCAAGAAAACAAATATCCGTACTTCCCCAAAAATGTTTATGATTGTTATAAAGAGGATGATCAGCAAATGCAAATCCCGTCATACTTATTGTGAGCAACACTCCCACAAACGTAATTACTGTCACAACATTCTTCATAGCCATTAATTTCTTTAATCTGTTATATGTGACTTTATGCGCAATCAGTGCATGACCATGATATCCTTTATGTGGAAGACAGTAATGGGCGGTTTTTTATCAGTTTGTCTGAGTAAGGCCTTTGATTCGTCTAAGTGAATATACAATCAGACCGATGCCAGATATTCCATAGCCAGTAACTAGCAGCGACAGCCTCAAATTAAAGTGGCAATCTTCTGCCTCCTCCTCTATGTTGCTGTCCATTGATAATTGTGAATACTCCACAGTATCCAACATGCACTGATACGTAAACAGATGAACCGAGTTTACATCCCCCGGGAGTTGCGGAAATGAGGAAAAAAATGAAAACAAGCACAGTAAAAATATCCCAGAGAACAATAATGCAAATGTTTTTTTGAACATGGTAAAAAAAAGGAGTTATGGATATTCATTAATGCTTCGGACTGTCCAGTCTGTTGTGATTGTCCATGGCCTAAAGGGAAGTTGAACCTCCGACAGGTGGGGTTTTAATCCACTACGCTACCTGACTGCGTCACCGGCCCACAACACACATTGCATCTGGCAATATTAAAAACACATACACACACATCAAACCAGCTGATTACCCTACAAGCTTGTAAAGGCCGCGGGCATTACTCATTACAGGATCATCTGGAATCAACATCTCAAAGTCCTTCAGTCTTGACAAGAGCTCCTTGTTCATTCCAGGAATCAGCAGACCGCCACCAGATATTGCTATTGGATACTGGTTGTTGTAATTCTTTGACATTTCACATATCTCGCGTGTAAGATTCTCTGCTAGAATCTTGGAATATTTCCTGCATGTGTCCTTGTTCTGAAACAATTGCTTTACGTCTAGGTGTGCAAACTTGCCAATCTTTTTTGTAACAAAGTCTGATGCCCACTGTGAGCTATCCCCATCAATGACCTCCATGCTGTCAATTACAATTATTTCAGTTGTTCCCTGTCCTATGGATACTACAATTCCGCGCTTTCTGCCAAGATCCAATATGGTGCCACATGCTTGTGGCACTGCAACACATTGCTCTACATTGAGAATTTTTTTGACCATCTTTGTGATCATATCTTTGCTGTCATACGCATAGTATGGCAATCCCACAACAATCTTCACTTTCTCGTTGACATCTACTGGAGTCTTTGCGTTTTTGTATATCTGGTTCATTGATTCCTGTATTAGCATCTCGACTTGTTTTGTGTATTTTGAGTCAGGCTTTCCCCTGTTGATTGGCCGTATTGCAGATGTTCCCATGGTGTTTATTATGTTTAGAGCAGATTCGCCTACTGCCTCAGTTGTATTGCCGGCCCAGCTTCCGTGTATTCTTTTTACATAAACTGAGGGAAATCTCACAGAGCCATAGTCTGAAACACATTTGACAAAGCCTGTTCCAAGGTCTAATCCTATCTTTAGCACAGACCCAAATCAGGTTATAAATTTAAGCCGTTTTTTAGACAACAGGTTACATGGAATATTTTTCCATGATCTCAGAAATAACTGGAGATACACGCTTTTTGTTTTCTAACTGGTCATCAATTTTGTCCAAATCCTTGGATAACCCATCTTGTTCCTGAGTTTTTTTAGTTATCTTTGTGTCTTTTTCAGCACGTTTTGCTTTATCTCTTGTCTCATGCTTCTCCTTGCCTAATTTTTCAATATCTTGATCCAGCTTGATATGGCAATGTGTGCTGCCCTCCCGGTTTGCACTCTACAGTAGAGCCGCTGTACCGGAAGGCACAACACATCAAAAAAAATAAAACACGTTTAAGACGCAAAACTCTTCACGCGGTAAACAAACTTTTCTTAAAGTCATCAGTATCGCGTACAAATCCGCATTCCTTGCAGTACTGCCAAGACCTGTGTCGCAGTATACGCAGTGGCGCATCATAGCTTACAGAATACATCCTGCCATAACAGTACGGACATTGCAGCGGTATCTCTATTCTCATCAATGAAAAATAAAGTTTTCAATAAAAGTCACACAAGCATTATTGAAACCATTATTGCAATTACAAACGCTGCAAGCATAAACGGAAATGCAGGCATTGCCCATGTCACAAACACTCCTGTCCTTTCCTCATAGTCAGATTCTGGAGACGGTGTCTTGAGGCTGATGATCCTTTTGCCATCCCTCACACGCTCTGCACAGAAGGTAAACCTCTCATGAGCCCTTTTCTTGTGTGTTGAATAAAACGCCATGATCTTGACTGGTGCAGAGCACTCTACATTCCCAAACAACTGCCTGTGACGAACCAAGTCCTCAACGTTGTATCGCAGATTGTAAAAAAATGCAGCAAAATGCTCCAATATCAACCCCCCAAAGAACACTGCAGCAGGATTCATCACGATCCCAAAGGATACCGGATATGCAACAGATATCACCAGTATTGCAAGTGCGTCTGCATCGCCCATCGGAAATATTTTCCACACCAAAAACGCAGTCACGCATCCCGCTGCAACTGCAAACATCACAAAAAAATCAACCTCGCTCCAGTCAAACACATACAGAATCGCGCCGATGCCTCCCCCTGCAACCCAGAGATAGTCAGGTATCTGCCTTGATCTTACATCATGGTATGATGCAATACAAAGTATTGAAAGCATTAGGGCCATCCGTGGTATCTCTAGCATCACAATAAAACCGCAGATTAGATAAAAACAGTCTAGTGCGGGTTTATCGTCTGTATTGCACCAGGATCCTCTAGTACAATTTTGTTTAGCGTATTTTCCAATCCAGCAATCCAGCAATGCAGCTCATCTAATGCCTCCTGATGCATCTCAAGTGTGTCTAGAAAATCTGCATTGATCTGAATGACATGATTTGAGATGTGTTTTGTCATCTCCTTGGAACAGAGAGCAAAGCCTGCATTGGCTATTGTCTTGTAGGAATAAATTCCTTTGAAGGTATTTGCAATATCATGCAGGGCGTAAAATGATCTAGAGTTGTTTTTTAGTTGGTTTTTGTGCAGAGCATAGGCCTCAGATATTATGCACAGACACAAAAAAGAAATTTCAAACTTGTGGCACAAGACTTTGCATCTGCCATGCAGGGTAAGCTTGTATCTTGCTCCCGGATGACAGTTGTCGACTTTTTCTATATAATGTTGTTTTGCCAATCTCACCATCAATGAATAATCTACACCAATATTCTGAACATCCCTGCTTGCAAGCATTTTGTGCGGATAAAATTTTGTGAGTACATTTGTGGTAATGGAATTTGTTCTAAAAGTATGCCTGTTACGTCTAAGATGATACAGCATGTGTGAGGAATAGTCATTTGTGCACGACATTTAGGAATCACTTCTTAGATCGTTTGGGAGAAGACAGTATCACATATTTTTCTTCCAGTCCCTTTGCCTTTGCCTTTGCAAATGCATTGTAACCTTGAGTTGCATTACATTTGCGGATGCGTACTGATTCCATGTCTTCAACATCAAGATAACTTATCACATGGTCAGGAAGCACGTGAGTTGATTTTCCCAAGTCATCAGTAATTGAATATGTTCCATTTGTCTCCTTTGTCATTGCAACACGGCCTGTCTTTTTGTGAACTAGCAGATCCGGGTGTGTGCCCTTTATTGGAACGTAGATCAAGTTTGGATCCTCGCGAATGTATCTGTCTGCCTTTTGCACTGCCTTGGCTGAGGGCTTTGCCTTTGGCCTGTTCTTTGATTTTAGATCCTTTATCTCTTCATATTTTGCTATCCTCTCTTCTGTAGGGGAAATCTTTCTCTCTCTGCCAAACTCCTTTAGAGTTGTTGCAAGCGCATCAGAGCTTGGCCATGAAAACTTTTCATCAGATGTCACTTTGGATATCGTAAATGACTTTATCTGGAGTGCTGCCTGATACTGTTCTTTTTTTGCAATCTTTGAGAGATGGTTGATATAGTATACCGGAGTTACAACAAAATACATCTTTTGTGATATCTCATCGATTAGCTCCAGGAGCACGTCTCTTGCCTCATCTGCAATCTCTGCACGTATGGTGGTGAGCAGTTCGGGGCGCTTGTCAAGCCACAGCATCTTGCATACCTCCCACCTGTCTGTGCCGTCTTGTGCAAGATAGTCTATTACCTGCCGAATCTTGAGTGGATCAATTGTCTGCGGATTGAAATTTTTGCGCACATGTGCTATCAAAAGATCCCGCATGCTAGAATAGTCAGTTATGAGAGCATCAGTCTTGCGCACACTTGCCTTTTTGAGTCCGAGTATGGTCTCAAATTCATTAACGGCGTATAATACGGAGTTTACCCTGCCTACAGATACCGTCTGAATCTCATCGGGATTTGTTTTGGCTTTTTTGCATATTATCTGGACTAGCTTGGCCGAAGTGTTTTTTGTATATGCTGGGAGCTCCTGTATGGATGAGACGTTTACCTGCTCTGTCTGACTCATGCTAGTTTACCCCCATCTCATCTAGTGCGATATCTACTGCCCGCCTTGCCCTGTTCTGATGATTTCCATGAAGGCATGAGAAATTATTCATTACCCTTACCTTGAATCTGTCATAATCCCTCGAGTCTGCAAACAGATGCTGTTTGCGTGATATTGCTAGATTGAGATAATAGCTTGACGAGTGGCCCTCGTTTGTATTGATTCCAAGGTGCAGTGCGTCATCGTGTATTTCAGATATCACACTTAGCATGCTCGGGGTGTTTTTAACGCACAATACTGACTGCACTGCTTCTTGAATCTGCATCTCGTCTATTGCCTGACTTGATTCCCTGCATGCGACATATATGGAAAACGTGGCACACTTTGCCCTAGTGTAGTATGTCTTGCTTCGAAGCAGGTGGTATATCTTCCATGCCCTCTGTTGAATGGAGTTTGAGAGTTTTAGCTTGCTGCATATGTTGGAAAACTCTGATGCACTAGAAGAATAGATGTGAATTTTTTTGTTTACCACTTTCATGTCTTTTGGGTCACATCCGTTTTCCACCTGGTGGTACAGTGGAATTACGCTGTTTTGCGTAACCAGTGAATCATCAAACATCTTTTCTTCTAAGACAACTCCACACTTGCAGACAGATTCGCCATCAGATGTGACAGTTATGTCATTGGGCCTGTTGTGCTTGCATGTAATCAATAATTGAAACAGTTTTTTCATGTGGAATCATCATAAATGCGTTAAGATATTTAACGAGTTTGGAATTTGATCCACTTTGAATACACCACTTTGAGTACACAAGGCAGTGCGCTACTTCAGTAGTTCCCAGATGTAGATTTGTGCCCAGATGTAGGTTTATGCCCAGATGCCGGTGCGTTACCGCATATTGCAATGCAAAGATCCAGATTAGGTTACGGTGTGCAAGATGTCATGAGCACTCAAACACACGACGATCTGATCGCACACCAGTACGACATAGCATCAAACCGGTTTAAAATCTTGCGCTCGTCGTTTCAAAAGCTTGGCATGCCAATGTCTGAGAGGCACAACGCCGTATACGGATGCAATGACATACTGGACGTGCCAATCAGGGCGTCTGAGAGAAACACGTTTGTAGAATCCCTCGTACGGCACAACAGGCTTCAAGACACGGGTGCACGTACGCCTGATGCAGACCTGGTCATGTCTGCAGTCCGTGGCGTCAAACCGGCAGACGTGCAGGCCTGGTGTGCAAGGACGCTGGCACGCACGGTGCGGCACGCCCGCCATACAGGAATGCTGCAGGACATCGACGCCATTGCAATAGACGTTACGGACATACCATACCATGGAGAGCAGCTGCAGGAGCATACAAGAAAGTCGCGTCCAAGGGCAGGAACATCCACGTTTCTCTCGTATGTCGCAGTGCACGGAGTCGGCAGGGACTCCTCGCAGATTGTCCTGGAATCGAAGCTGCTGCCGGCAAAGGAAAAACTGGCCGATTTTATAGCCAAAACACGCACGAAAATCCTCAGAGGGGGCGCACACTCAAAGACTGTGTTCCTGTACGACCGCGCCTTTTACAACGTTGACTGCATGACAGAGGCAGGAAAGGGCGGGTGCCGCTACATTATGCCTGTCATCATGAACTCCAAGATCAAGAGGATAGTCAAGATGTACAAGGACGGAAAGGCAAGCCAGGTATCGCAGCAGTCAATGACCAACAAAGACGGCGTAACTGTGACCTACAACCTTGTAATTGTCAAAAGAGACAGGAAGAAGAAGAAAAAGGGGGAGGGGGAAGAGGAGGAGGAGCAATACATTGCGTTTGCAACAAACATTCCCATCAGGAGCGCCAGAGCCATGACAGGCATCATACCGGAGCAGTACCGCAAGAGATGGGGCATCGAGACGGGGTTTCGCGTCATAAAGGAGATCATGGGCAGGACATGCAGCAACTCCCTGTCTGTGAGGCTGCTGATGTTTTACCTGCCGCTGCTGCTGTACAACCTGTGGAGGATTGCCAGGTTCTGCCTTGATGCGGGAAAGAGGCATGGAAGAGTGTCTTCTGCGGGAAAAAAACTCACCATGGCGTTGTTTATCGTGTACATTACAAGCAGAAACGAGTTGTTTGTCAATGATCGAGGCAAGTAGAACCGATGCCAGTTGCGGTTGCGGTAAATCTACATCTGGGAACTACTGACTTGGCACGCCAAAGGATATCCCCTTTGAAACATCTGAAGTTGCCTGCTTTGGATTGCTGTTTTTAACAGGTTCGTCTTTTCAAACCGTTGGCAGAAGAATTGTCTAAAATTGCGCCGTACAGGGTCAAGATCAATGCAACACCATGCATTCTAGTCACAAAAAACGACTCTGTTCTCATATCCTTTGAGAGACTAAAAAAATCATTTGAAATTCCACACGATACAGTTCGGTGCATCCAGCATCGCAGAAACTCGATACTGCTCAACGCAGAGAAAAACACAAAGCTTGTGGCATATGTGATTACAACATCTAATGCAAAAAGGATATACAAAAAAATAATCAGTCAGATGGAATAGATATTGTATCCATCGCTCCCAGCAATTGTTTGTACTGCTTGGTTCTAAACTCAAAGAAGCACTCTGTATCCTCTAGCCACGTTATGCGAAATTTTTGCGTGCCAAACAGTACTGATCCGACTGGTGCAAACTTTTTGATGACTTTACGTGGTATGAAATTAAGGTAGATCCCCCTCCCATCTACCTCGTATGCTACTGCCATGTTTGTAATGCACAAAACTCCGTTTCCCTGATTTGAGTTTGCCTGGATTTCAAGCAGCTTTCTCTCACAGATATTTTTGCGTACAAATATGGTCATGTCAACCTTCTGCGAGTCATTTGGATGCCCCGCCTGCCGCACTATACATGCCTTGATTGTTCACTGCAGATGCTCCGGCCAGACTTGCACCGGACGTGGATGTTCCAACATTTGCAGATAAGAACCTGCCAGGCTGTTGTATGGCTCCTCCAAGTGCGCTGTTTGCAGAGCCGTGTGAAAAGCCTCGCATGATTGCCTTCATGCCAGTAGAGCCTGCCACGCTTGCAGATGTAATGGATGTCGATACCATGTTGCCTACCCTAGTTGAGAGGTTTCCAAGCATCGGCGATAGCATGACTGGGAAAAACACCGCCAAGAACCCTATGCTTAACAGCTGAAACCACATGCGAAGTGGCGGCATGTTCTGCGAATCAATCGTGGATAACCCCACAGACAAGACAATGGCTGACATTATTGGCGCCATGGATAGCCCTATCAGGTTCTGCTGGAACATGTCTGATATGCGGCCAGTGTTGATCCACGGAATCAGGCCTATTGCAGATACCAACGGAAACGAAACGATAATGATTTCAGTTAGCATCACGCGAATGGCAGACAAGACAAACATCATTGCAGTCATGAACATCACGGCAAATCCCTTGAATAGCGCAAGCAGTACGTTTACGATATACTCCTCTCCAAAGAACGGATTCTGCAGTGCATCGTTCCACGACTCTTGGCTCAGGACCGATGTCTGGTTGAATCCCCCCGCATCAAAGATATCGACTGGGTCTACTGACGTATTGCCATTCACACTGCACGTTACAGAGCCCATCATGCACCATAGGTCCGCCGTCTTGCCGTGCGGGTCCCCTCCAAAGGGATCCATGAGGTACAACGAGGATGACTCGATGACTAGTGCCGTCATGTCCCACAGGTACGGTAGCACAAGATAGATTGGAATCAGCACAATCATCTTTGCAATTATCCCGTATGCCGTCCCCTGTCGTACTATGTTGAACTCTTCAAAAAAATATGACAGTCCTGCAAGCATCAAAAGTATGACAAATATTCCAAGCGCAATCTTTACCATCAGCCCATACATTGCCAAGGATGGAAACGACTCGGCAAACTCTTGTTCTGTCACCTCCATGGAATCTTCCTGATTGCCGATGACTACAGAACCTCCCCCCGATGTCAGAACAGGCAGGTATTCTGGTATTCTCTGCCCGTCTTCTGTATAGTGAAATATGGTCGGCATGTCTGCCAGCAGATCCGGAACCATCGGGCCGCCAACTGTGACGAAGAGCTGAGATATTGCAATCATTGAGGCAAATACCAGTATTCCCATCCCAAGCATTAGCGGCATGGTAAAGAGAAAGCCGCGTCTTTTCTTGCTACGAATCCTTGTAACGTGAGTAATCAGTTTTGATGCCAGCACAGCCTCAAAACTTTGGATGCAATTTAAGAGAGAAATCTCAGGGCTGTTTTTTTGGGAATGTTTTTTGCCAGTCACAGAATTGTTACGATGGCTACTGCACTAGGATAATCGGTTGAGAAAATTTTGTAGATTCCTGGAGGAACCCGGTTGCCTTGAAGATCTGTTCGAGTCCACTGAAATGACATTTCAGAATCTGGATGCAGAGTAGTCTCCGCCTCACCTGCAGCATCTGGATATAGACGCTGATCCAACGTGTTGGTTATTGTCATGCTGTACGAGGTATCTGCAAACGATACTGTTTTGTTTCCAGAATTTACTAGATGAAATTTTATCTGCTCACCTATCTGATAATGGGATTTTTCTGTAGTTATGTGCAAGTATCCTTTAGGTGTGTTGAAATCTTCCACTGTGAGATAAACGCCGGTTACTGATGCGCCAAATACTGCGGCAACCACAATGCCGATTACTAGTCTCTTTGATGACACTCAATATGTTTTCCCAACTTTTCATATAATGGTTTTTTTGCGCTTATAGTCGACTCGCATATGGAACTTGTGAACCAGATAATTGCGGCAGTCATGCTTTTTGGGATAGTAACTGCAGTCTTTGCGCCGATAATAGCAGAGTCCGGCTTGCAGATATTCTCAAAGTCTGTCAGCATATCAGATGCTATGGAATCATCAAGAGACAGGACAGGCCAGATAATGGTTGCTACAAACACACAGCAGCAAGACGACACCGTCTCCGTATATCTTTCAAATATTGGCATTGCAGATATCCGTATTCATACAGTTCTTGTGGATGGTCTAGAGTCATCATTTGTTTTGAAAAATCAGGATGATGTGCCAACTGATGTGTTTCATATAGACGAGCTTGCAATCTTGGAGATTCAGGGTACAGGTGACGCAGTGCAGGTAATTACAGATAGTGGCAAGCTCTTTGAGTTTTTTGTACGATGATTTTCTGATCTGCCTGAAATTACTGGAGCTGTTTACAGGGCTCTGTAGCGTTATGGTGACCTGAAATATGGATCTTCTCTGGATTGAAAATCTATACGCACAACGATCAATTAACACTTGACAACATCTTAAAAAAACTATTTTTTGGTGATCAGTTCGGGGTTGTCGCCAAATTCGACCAAATGATAATTTTGTAATTTTTCACGCGTATTGATCAGGTAGGCGTGGGTTTCCAATGACTCGCCATAAGAAACGTGATCAGTACTGGAAGTACCATCACGATGCCCACACCCGAGAACTGGATTTTCTCACATCCCATAGTTTCTTTGATTGTGGATAATTCGTCCTGTACATGCCAGAAGGTCTGGCGCGGGACGCAAGCTGGTACACGGCAAAAACAAGCTTGCATTTCTCTGCATACTATGGTGTGCCTTGACTTTACATTCAGGGACATGGAGGATCCCCCCCCCTCTAGAACGCAGTTATGCAGTTAAATGATTTATAAGAATTCCAGTCAAATACAATACTGTCATCCCAAGCCCGTCAATAAAAGACTGCATCAGTCTTTGCCGTAGACTACCTTGTGATCACCTACAACAATCAACAAAATGATTTTTTGTGGATTGGCAACCTTGTAGATTAATCGGCATGACCGTCCAATCTCATAGGCAAAGTATCCATATACTTTCCTTTTTTAGAATTCCTAAATCGGCAGGGAATTCTGATTTTGCAAGGGCAAGTATGGCCTCATCTGTTTGCTTTTGCAGTCGCGAAGAAAGTTTCTTGTAACTGACCACAAAGAGTTTGGTTCTTTCCGTATAGCCACAAAATCACTTATGTTCGTGAAGATCAGCTATCAACTCTTCAGGAGTTTTAAATGACTTTGGTCGGTCTGCGCCTGATTCGTACTGCTCTACTATGTATTCTTCGTTTGGCCAGAGATCGTTCTCATCTGTGACTTGTTTTGCCTTTGACATGTTCTTTTGTTTGTTCTGCATCCTAAAAAATATTAGGAGTCAGAAATTCCCACGAGTTCTCGCCTTATCTTTTTGGGGATAAAATGGACTCGTTTGTTGAATTTAGATTCGTTTTCTGACTTGCCATACTACAATTACAGGTGTCGCAATGTATATTCCTACAATTAATCCAATAACTGACACACCAAAGAAAATTACTTCATTCTCAGAACCCTCATTTACAAGGGTCATAATAGATAGAGTGGAAATAATAGGCGTAATGAAAATCTTGACAGCTTCCTTGAAAATTGGATTTTCGTTCTCCATTTGTGCCACCTGTGGTGAAAAAGAATAGTAGACTGAATTAAATCCATCCATAAACAACGCACCGGAATATGTACCAAGTAGGATGTTGTCTCGAACCTCTCTTAGCATTTGGACTTGCGGTGCCAGTTCTGAACCATAGGAGGCGGTGGCAATCAGACAGTCTACACTAGGTTTTTCTCCCGGAGGTAATTCGTAGGCAGGATCGCACTTTCCATCTACAAGTATCGTTTCAGGACCGCATACTACTTTGTCACCTGGCAGGCCTTCGGTAAGTTCCTCTTGAGCAACAATCAAAGGCATTGTAATTGTTGTTGATATTAATAAGAATATGATTAATTGATTTGTAGTAAAAAAAATAGAAGGACTATTCATTTTTATCCGATCTATATCTCTTGATTTCGTCTTTCAAATCTGATTCGTTCTTTTTTTCCGCATCTAATTGTTTTTTGGCTTTACCAAAATCATCTATGGTATATTTGCCTGTGAGCAGTCCTGCCACATAATAATTATCTCCCCAGATTGACTCTGGTTCTGGACCTGCAACAAATACTAGAACATGTTCGCCTTCTTCAAATGAAGCATCAATATGTGAAATGGTCTCAGCATCTCCTACTTTGCCACCTTGGATTCTTACAGTGATGTATTTTTCTTCGTATTCATCAAAGAGATCTTCTTCGACTTCAATTTTGACATCTGAGAAAATGTATTCCTCATTATCACGTATTACTATTGTTGAAACGATTCGTTGGACTTCTCCACTAATTGCGTAATTTGCCCCTTGTGACAGTTCCTCTAATGAATAATCTGGGATTATACCTTTGAGTATGATAGTCTCACTGGCTTCAACGTTATCAGATTGCTCAAATATAGACACACCGATAGAAATACCAGTGATTGCAACGATTGCTATTAAAGATAATTTAATTTTGTTTTGCATTTTTATCACCTAATGGTTTATGTCTAGAGCGATTTCGTCGGCAGATTGAACGTCACTAAGAATACTGGAACACCAAGGTCTCATTACAGAATGATCATAAAAGACATGCCAATGATGTTTCAAGCCAAATGAATGACCAACCTCATGATTTGCTATCCATTCAATGTCTTTATTGTTGTTAGAACAGACATTTACATCAGAACCAAACCCTCTATCAGTTGTATATTCAATAAGGGAATGGTGAATTTTGGTTGGTTGACCTGATACAGTCCAAGTTCTTTCTTGTGCAGAAGAGCCGTATTGACCTAATGCTGCTGATTCATGACTAATATAATATACAGAAGGGCATGAACCGTCATCATCTCTAACATCAATACTGCTACTGATATTGTCTAGTGCATCATTGTAAGTGTCTGCAACTTTGTCTAATTCGGTTTCTACTACAGATCGTTGGTTTATTGAACCATCTATTTCGATACTATTTAGTTCAGATGTATAACAAAATTCTGGATCATTTTGCCAGTAATAATTTTCTACTGAAACTGCAGTGGCAAGTACGTTTGGTATTGAAAATGCCACAATGAGGGCACTTAATGCAATTATGGAAGTTGTTGTTTTTATGTTTTTCACGTTATTATGATATTCGATAATATGTCACTATATATAATATCAATTTCTTTCAGCTAACCACAAACCAATGGAAAGCTGGAGCGCCTGCACGACGAAATACAGCGGAAGCTTCCGGAGTTTGTGGCAATCATGATGCGCAAAAGCGATCCGGTGGACCTGCTCATGGACTGGTACAACAACCGTAGGCCCCACATGTCACTGAACAGAAAGCAGAGGGAAACGCCTGCACAGGCCTTTGTGCGCAAGATGCCGCCAAAGGGGGGAATAGTAGTTGATGAGCAGACAGGGGAGGAATATGAAACCAAGTAGCAGGGTGTGTGTGTGAACTACTTTTAGGATCCCACAGGTTTTTTTATACGAAATCTTTATTGTTGCAGCGAATCTATAATTTGCTGGGGAATCTTAGTGGTAGGAGAGATCTCTAAAATCATATTTGTTATTAAATCTCTATATTCCTTGTGAACTTTTTCTAAGATATCTGGATTTTCTGTTTTAATATAATTTAATGCCCGATTGAGCGGCAATACAGACTCTTCAGAAAAAGAATCTATTTCTATGATTTTATCCATAAACAAAACAGCCTTTTCTAATTTATCATCTTTAACCAATTCTGTAACAGGTAATAACGATATGAAATATGCATCGATTGTATATCTTCGTGCAAGCGTTTCTAATGAATCAAACAACATTTCCGTAAATTTATTTTCGTTTTCTGCCATTGTATGAGCTGCGTAATGGGCAATATCTCCGGCAATTTTTGGTACAAGTTCTTTTTGTAATTTTTCATCCAAATTTGACAAATTACCAAATGTGACATCAACTACTTTTGATAATAATCCTAGATCGTTTGTGCCTCCCACTGCATCAAGAATTCTAAAGAAATCCTCAAAACCGCTATTTATCAGATCAATGGCTATTTTTTCAGCATCTTGTACTTTGTTGATCTCCACTAGGCACCCAAGTCGTAAAACATTCACTTCCCTTCCAATTTTGTCTTTTGGAATCTCTGATAATGCTTTTGGAATCTCTGATAATGCTTTTGGAATCTCTGATAATACTTTTAGAGCTTTTTTGAAATCCTTTCTATGGATCATTATTATAGATTTTTCTAGCATAGATGAAGTACAAGAATAGTTAATTACCGCCATAGATAAATCAACATATTTTTCAGCCTTGTCTAGTTCATTTTTTTGTATATAGTGTGATGCTAGTTTGTGATACATTTGATGAAGCCATGCATGTTCCTTAGAATCTGATTTGTTTTGATACTTTTTAGTAATTCTCATTAACTTGTTTTCCACCAGATCTCTTTCCTTTACAGCATCTCTTAGATGTCCATATTTTTCAGAAGCCTCAGACATGCAACACCTGGCATGAGCCATTGATAGTTCAGCTGCCAAAGAAATTATCTTATTAGACATTTGTTTTTTAAATTCCTCCACGCTTTTTATTTCACGGAGTGCAGAATCAAAATCTCCTATGAGCATAAATCTTTGCACTGTGTTTTCCAAATCAAGAATTTTCATATCAGGCATAGTATCTAAAAGGTAACATGCATAAACAAGATGTTTTTTAGTGTCTTCCTCAGAATGTGTAGATATTTCAAAAAATCTATCTGAGAGTTGCCTGTATTCAAAAAGTCTTTCTTTTCTGGTGTACCAAATTTTTAAGAAATTAATAAACAAACTGATCCTTTTTGATCCGATTGGGGAACGCATCTCTCTCCAAATTCGATATAATCTTTCAGTTACTTGGTATGATGTTTCCTTCTTATCTCTAAATTTTATTGCCTCTGCTATGCCATTATTTTCTAAACGACGCAGTTGGGTGACCACACTTGCTACTTTCATTTTAGTTATTTGTGCCAGTTCTGTGGGCGATATTGGTCCTTTTTCTTGAGACAACGTATCTACAATCTTTCTTTGGGTTATGGACAATTGCTCCATTCGAACTTGATAGTAAGGGGTAAGTTGATCCAGTAATTCAAGAAGATTGGATTCCAAATCTACCAATGAATTTTTTTGGAGTAATATCTCACAAAGAGCATGAGTTAACCGAGGGTTTCCGCAAGTAAGAATGTGTATCCCTTTGACTCGTTCTGTGTATTTTTCAAAATTTTTAAGCAGTTCTTTTTTCCCTCCACACTCAAATCTTTTTTTAATTAATGTTCTCATTGCTTTAACATTCAGTCCTTTCAAAAATGTTACATCCATAAAATTATAAAACGGTTCGTCATGTGAGGAAATTTCATGAAATACTGTCAAGGCCGAACCGACTATGCAAAAGGGATTATGTTCTTGTAAAATAGCTCTTAACTTTGGTAATTCATTTTCCATCTGTTCAAATAACATTTGTAAATTATCTACAAAGATTACTGGAAATTTTTTTTGATTTTTAAGGTTATTGAATTCATTTAATGCAGTTGCTTCAACATTATTTTCATCAAATTCAACATTAAGCTCTTCTAGAATTCTTTTAAATAAATTCTCGACACTTGTTACAGAATATTCTTCCTCAGATAACCGTATAGTTGTAAAATTACTGAATTCATTTAATTTATGATATATTTGTAATAGCGTGTGTGTTTTTCCGATTCCTCGCTGACCTACTAATAAGATATGTGTAGCTAAATTACTTGAAATCGAATTTTGAAGTTTTTTAACGATATTGGCTACTGTCTTCTCCCTTCCAGTCGAAATGTATTCCAGGTCTTCTTTAGACATTAAATCAGGGGTAAATTTGTAGAACATGACCTATAATCCCCGCCTATTCCTCCACAAGTCTTCTAAAACTTTGGTGTAAAAACGACAGTCTTTAGAGGAAATATTCACAGTTAGATAGAAATCACCTTCTAATCTGTTTACCAACGCTGTAAATTTGGTAGCATCATTGGATTCAGTTATTTGAAAAAACAATTGCTTTAATTCCTCCAAAGACACTACCTGATGAATTGCAAGATAATCTAAAATTGACTTTGCTATTTTTCCCAATCCATTTTTATAATAATTATCCAGTCTTGTAAAATAATGTTCAAAATACCCTCTTCCACCTACTCCTAACACTTTTTCACTGTATGCTTTTTCAATTATATCTACAGATAATTTGGATTCATTTTCGTTCATTTCATCAATAACTGCCTGTATCAATATTTTAATAAAAAATGGTACACCGATACCTACTTGTTCATAAATTTTTTGAATTATTTCTGCATCGGCAGAAGTATCCAATCCCTCAAACAACTGTTTAATCATTTCTTTAGATGGGGATTCAGGTAGGGGATTTACCACAATTCGTTTAAAATCATTTATTGTATCCACTGCATCACATTCTGTTATCACTTGATCAATTCCTATCGACCCACAAATAATAAATCGTATGTCATAACTGATTCTAAGCTGTCGTAGCCAATTTAGAAATAATTTTGCTGTTTGGATTCCATTATCGTCGTTTCTTATCATGTTAAGTAGCATCGAAGGCAGCTCATCCACAATAAAAATAGGCCTAAGCTCACTTTCAGTTGTTAGTTTTTTAAAAATATGATTTCCTTTGTTTTCCCAATCCGGTTTTATGTACTCTCTTAATTTTAATTTGACATCCATTACCCCTACCACTTCAATCATTTTTAAAATTGAGGAGAATCCCTCCATGAGTTTGGTTTTTGTGTTTTTTAGGTTTTCTGTTTTGTCCATTATCTCCACGATGAAATTTTCTGGACGATCTAGATATTCAACATCCAAATAAAATACACGATAGCCTGATTTTGGAAAATCCCTTACATTGAAGACAAAACTTGTTTTTCCAAATCTTCTTGGCGAAACTAGCAAAACGCTTCCTTTTTTGACAGACTCCCAGATTGCTTTTAATTCACTGTCTCTTCCAAAAAGTTCTTTTCCTGAAACAGCCGAGCCAATAATACATGAAAGCATGTTTTTTTATAACATGTTTGTTATATAACATTTTTGTTATGTGTACGTGATAATGATACAAAACAAGAGAAAGAGCAATTCAAAGCAAGCATGTTAACATATGCCTCTGTCTGCAGGAAATGCAGTAAGGTATCAGGTTATGGTAAACAAAAAACATTCATCCTGATTTTTGCACGTCAAAGCATTCTATCGCAGAACCGTCTTCAGTCGTTGCCGATGCCCTCACAATGTATTCTTTATCAGATATTTTGGCAGAAAAGGAATCCATCTGTCTCCATGCGCCCCCTGGCGCAATTGCAACAGAACTATTGCCAAATCCGTGTGACGTGCCGTCATCATCTGCAAATGTGACATTGGCAGCAGTGATTACTCCAGAGCCCACATTGCGCAATGACACTGCAAGGTATGCCCTCTCCCCGACATCATACAAGGAGACATCAGATAGCATGCATCCGGAATTTCTTGTCGCAATGTCTGCATAGTCTGTCAGGACTGCAAGCAGCATTCCAGACAGCACGATTCCAAATCCAATAAGCATTGATACTGCAATCAGGCCGTGCATGCCGCGCCTTTTCCTCACGGTTCATCCTGCGGTGACGTATCGAAGGTTTTCCTCTCGTACTCTGATGGCTCAAACTTTACGTCAAGACGGTACTTTTTGGTCATCATTATGGCATGGCCTGACTCAAATGACTTTATCCTGGCAGTCTCCTGCGGCGATAGCCCAAGTATTTTGGCTGCGCCGTCAGTTGCCTCCTCTTCCATGTTGAGCAGAATCTTAGTCTCCATGTTGTCAACTATCTTGTTTGCCCCGCCCCTGTCCTTTGCTATGTCATCAACGTTTTGCGATACAAACAGAAACTTTACGTTACGCTTTCTTCCCATCCGGACTATCTGCTCGATGTATTTGGCAGCTCCCTCCATCTTGAATAGCATCCATGCCTCATCTAGCAGTACGATCTTTTGCGCATCCTGCGGCATCTCCTCTATTCTCTTCCAGACCTTGTTTAGTGCCAAAATAAGCAGCATTATCTCGTGTGGCTTGCCGTCTGCCTTTCTCATTGATATTACCAGCCTGTCAGATATCTTTGGAGTGCCGCGCATCATCTTTGCAAGCGGCCCATCGACTAGATCATCGAGCCACTTTTGCGACTCGGGATTGTCCTTGAGCATATCGTACAGCTTGTCAATGCTGTCTACCTTGTCTGAGAACTTGCGAAACTGCTTTACGACATCTTCGGGTGCGCGCGTCACGTTTCCCAAAATGTCTGCCGCATCGGCAGGCTCCAGTAACTTGAATGGATCAAAGCCTAGCTCGTCATCTCCTGTTATCTGGATTCGGTCAAGGCTCAGCGATGATGCAATATCATAGTATTCGCCCATCGGATCAATTACAAAGCACAAACTGTCTGGATATTTTTCTAATAGCCTGCGCAGGATCATCTTTGCGGTAAATGACTTGCCAGATCCGGACGTTCCAATTATTGCAACGTTATAGTTTGTCCTTTTTTGAAAGTCAAATATTACAGGCGCGCCGCTGTCTGTATTTATTCCAAGGACCAGTCCGTTTGGAACCTCTAGCATGTCGCCGGACACCATGGAATAAAGACACGACGTGCTTCCAAGGTCAAAGGTGAGTGTCTTGCCCCAGCCTTCTGATAGCATGGCGCCCTGCTTTCCAGTCTGCGTGCAGAACACTCCGCCGCTAATGCTTGAGACATTTCGAAATTCCCTGACTGCGCTCTTTAGGCTTTTTTTGTCATGCCCCAGTATGACGCATATTATCTTGCACCGGTACAGCCCAGAGTGCGTCTGCCTCATTGACTCTTCTGCACGCTCTAGTTTCTCGTACTCTGCTGCAGATGATCTGGAGCGCCCAGCAGACTCGTAGAGCATCTCCTTTCTTTTTCTGATATAGTTTAGCGAGTCCTTGTGACTTACCGGCGTGATATAAATTACAATTTCATAGCATGCAGGAAATATTCCAGTTGCAATCCATGCCCATGGCAGCTCATACGGCAGACTGTGCAGCGTAAAGCATTTTGCCACTGACTTTGAGCCGTCTCCGGGATCAACTGTGAGGTCTCTCCAGCTTTCTTGGATTATTTTCATGCCTTTGTGTCCCCCTCCCAAATCAACGGCATACTCGTAGCGCAGCATCTCAAATATCTGGTTCAGGGGCTCGTTGCTAGACACGTACAGCTGTAAAATGGGCATGCCTGATACCTGCCCGTCTATTGGGACAGACAGTATCTTTCTTGCAAGCCTTATGCGAATCGGCTTTTGGATTACGCGCAGCATGTCAAAAAACCCTCCAATCTTTTTTCGCTGCTTTGCCTCAGTTAGGGTGACAAAGTTTGTAGGAGTTACAGTATAATGATACGAGAACTTCACACAGGCAAAGCCGGCAGCGCTTAAAAGTCAGATATTTTTTTGATGTGTGGAACATTTTGCTGCAGGCGAGTTTAGCATTGCAAGGCTTCAGGTTGAGGACCCAAAAGAGATAGCAGAGTCATATGACGTCAATGGCGCTGTGGTATACATCACACATGACGGCAGGTATCTGGTATCTGAGCCTGCGCTAAGTGATTCAGCTGAGAAAGTGTGGCGGCACCTGATGGATAACCTGTACTATTCGTATTCGGACTCTGAGAAGACTGATGCAATCCAGTCGATCAAAGAAAGGCTAGAGGAAGAGGCAAAACAGACAGCGGTACTGGACATCTACAACAAGGAGCGCCAAGCAATAGAGTACTATCTGATACGCGACATTGCAGGGTACTGCCAGATAGACGTTTTAATGAATGATCCGCACATCGAGGATATAATCTGTACGCGGTTTGACAGAGAGGTTGCGATAATTCACAGGAATCATCTGGAAAAAGAGATGCTAAAAACCAACATAAAATTTCCCACTTCGGAATCCTTTGATGGCCTGCTGCAGATAATATCGCAAAGACAGGGCCATGCGCCGACCACGTCAAAGCCAATTTTATACTGCTCTACAAAAAGCAACGACAGAATCACAATAACGTGGAGGAATGAGATTTCTTATCCCGGCTCCACACTTGCAATCCGCAAGTTTCCAAAGGAGCCGTACACAATAACCCACCTGCTAGAATCCGGCGTCCTCAGCCCGTTGATGGCATCATACGTCTGGATAATGAATGACGCAAGATCATTTTCGTTTGTTGTAGGTGAGACAGGATCAGGAAAAACTACGGCAATAAACGCACTTGTCTGCATGTCAAATCCCAGATGGCATATCTTGACCATAGAGGAGACAAGGGAGCTGACCATACCCCACTTTTGGAACGAGCATCTGCTTACTAGAACCAGCCCGCATCTGGCAAAGTCAGACTATGATGTGGATATCATGGGGCTGGGCATGGCCGCACTCCGAAAAAAGCCGCACTATGTCATAGTCGGCGAGGTGAGAGGTCGGGAAGCCCAGCAGCTGTTTCAGATTGCCCTGACTGGACACGGCTGTGTGTCAAGTGTTCATGCGCCCAGCGCACAGGATTTGCTGACCAGACTTGGCGGTGATGAGATTGGAATTACCAAAACCCAACAGATGAGCATCAACTATCTGCTCAACATACAAAAGGTAAAGACGCAAGGCAAGATTGGCAGAAAGGCAACATCGCTAACTGAGATTGTTCCGGGAGTGGATGGGCCCCAGCTGTATGAGCTGTTCAGATATGATCCAGAAAACGAGTCCTTTGCGCCATGTGACATTGATGATGTGATAAAAAACAGCAGGCGGCTAGAATATGCAACGCGGTTCTTGGGAATATCTGACGTTAAACAAGACATGCAGAGTCGCATCTCCTTGTTGGAACAATGTGTAAGGCAAAAGGCGTACAGAATCAGAGAGACGTTTGGGATAATCTCAAAGTATTACAACGTAGCTGATCCCTCAGGGCCCCTGACACCTGATTGACCAGTTAAGGCCACTACACTGATACAGATATCTCTGCTTCTCTATTTTTAAACCTTTAACAGCCGATCTATGGATATTTTCCACGGGAAGATAGAACCCGACAGTTAACAAGGAGAGATCCCACCCAGACTACGCCCGACACGCAGCAGGGATAAAATTTCTAGCTAACACCCGCTAACGCAACAGAACCGAACCCTGAAAAGTATTATAATTATGCAATTATTCTGTGTATTCAAATATCTGTAAATCAATACCTTCCTGTAATTTTTCCTTGATAATTCTCTTCTTACAGTCTATATGAAAAATTTTATTGTCAGTGGGAATTAATCCCAATCCTTGATGATCTTCATTTTTGTCCATATAATTAGGCAAAGTATCTAGCAATATCTTGAGCAGATTATCAAGATCTTTTTTTGCTCGCCCCTCATTCTTATCATCATCATAGAGATTAAAACATACCTTCAAAGATAGTTTTTTCCCTCTGCACTGATTTTTGAGTTTCTCTAAATTTTCTATTTTTTCCTCAAGTATTTTTTTTAACTCTGTTTTTCGCTCCATTCTATTGTTACCATCTGTCATCGGCTCAAATCCAGTTATTGATGTTTTCCACAAACACCGAGATAAAAAACATCGCATGTCTCAAATGTATGATGTTTCATATATCAAGAATTCCATTTGTCTCATTGAGGGATACTCCGTCTCACAAACGTCTCATTGCTATTTGTCGCAACAATGTGTAGTAACGCAAAAAAATATGCAATTGCAATGCTTGCCCCAACATCAATGTCTAGTACAATGATAGCTGGCATCAACATCACGCAAAAAGACTCTATCATAACAACAAACAGCATTGCAAGATTACGTGAAAACTTGCCATACACAAAAGACAGCACAAGGCTGCGCTCATATCTTGGTATGTAGGATTCATTTGCAAAGGTAATCTGCAGGTCTAGCATCATGGATGCTGTCCACATGCCAAAGATTAGAGCAGATGTGATATAATCAACATCAGGTCTTAGAAAAAAATACAAAAATAAGATTCCCGCCGACGCTACAACCAGAACTCTCTGGTGTGTCATGGCAGGGAACTTTTGGGATTATCCTCTGGGGCAAACCTGTACTGCATTCCCTTTATGCCAAAGGCCACGATGATAATTATCGCGCCTCCTATTCTGATCGCATTGAGGGCAACACCAATCAGACTTGTAATGTCCTTTGAGAACAGGGCGTTTTCCTGGCAGTTCTCATCATCATCTACTGTACAAAAGCTGTTAATGTCAACTCCCATTAGCGGTGCCACAATGGTTGGCGCACCTATTATGAAGACAATAGCGATGAATGCCTTTTTGCCAAACTTTACAAGGTCGCCCTTGCTTTTTCCTTCGTCATCATCACCAAACATACACTGAAGACATCGGTTTGAATTTAAAGGCAAAAAAATTTATCGGCATCTCTTTACATCAAGTGTTGCATCAACTACTGACCCGCTTATCCCGTCTGCTACCACCTTGAGACGCTTTGCGCCCTCACTTTTTGGAACAAACGTCATTCCAATGACGCCATCTGAGTCAGTAGTAATTGAGCTGAGCAGCTCATCATCAATGTATGCACGTACAAGCTTGTGTCGCATGGGACTCCCTTTCAGATCATACAGGGTTATTGTAAGGTTTTTTGGAATCCCAAGATCAGTTACTGCCACATCATAGTTTCTAGTCTGTGATGGTACTGGTGTGATGTCGTCTTTGTGCGCAAAGCCTGCATACGAGCTTTTCGTCTCTGATTTCCTTTTGGCTTTTTTCTGTGTTGAGGATCTTACAGAGGTGCGATGCATTGCAAACCGCACAAGAATTACAATTAATTTGTCCATTGGGACAAGCTTGGGTCGCGGCATGCCAAGTGCCAATCCCAAAGGAATCGGGGCCAACGCAAGCAGCACGTCCCATGTTATCTTTATCTGGCCATTTACCGCTGTAAATGAAAATGCTGGATCTGGAAACGCCCCACGAACTGCCTCAGAACCTGCAGAGTATATCATCATTGGAAGTATCACTGCCAGCCCGACTATGATTCCAATCTGCCTGAATGATGCCTTGCCAATAATTGGAAGCGCAATTACTGGCTCGTTTATGGTATCTGTGTTTTCAAAGACTGTAAGGACAGTATAGTTGCTCAAGCAGAAATAAAAAGAAAAAGAGGATAAAAGGCACTATCTGACTCGAACCGTAGCAGGCTCTATCAGCTGGCTTCCATCAGCAGTAGTTGCCCGCACCACGATTGCAATCTCCTGGCCTGCAGTAAATGATGTTGCAGTACCGTTTGCATTGACTATTTTCTCGTATGCCGAACCTGTCGTGCCCGGGGTTAGTGGAGATGGAACCAGCGATACCGTAAATGGCTGCACCCCTGTAGTTGCCAAATCCGTATCTACCATGACCTGTGCCTCAAGTGCAGTAATGTCACCGTTTCCGGTGTTTTTTATATTCACTGAGACAAATGCCTCACTTCCCACCTGTTGCACAAAGATCTTTTGCAAAGATACAGAGCCTGCTATTGTCTGCACGTCAAATATGTCGCTTGCAAAGCTAAACAATACTCCTGCAAAGATGATTACAATTCCCACAATCATTGCAACCTGCATCAGACCGCTTATTCCGCGTCTTTTCTTGGTGATGTTCATGGTATCAAAGAATGGATTGTATAAAAGATGGCAAAATTAGATGAAAGATCGTATCTTCCTCTTTGTCAGAAGGTTCAGTCCCTGCCGTAGACTGACTTGTGATCACATACCCGTAAAAATTCAACAACCCACTCTCCGTATATGATGGAATAGATAATACGATATTTTCTGCCAAGTTCGTAGGAAAAGATTTTCTTGTTTGATTTGTATGTTCGAAGATCAGCTGGATTTGTTGCAGATGCAATGCCTGCAACTGCCTATCTGTCATGTCTTGCATATCTGAATTCAAGTTCTTGTACTGTTTGAGGAATTTGTTATCCGTCTGGGAATCCCACATCTTTTAATCACTGTTACGTGCTTTGTGAAGTTCTTTGAGAAATTCTTCTGGCGTTCCTTGCACATGTTCTTCTGGGTGTGCATAATACTCGTTAATATCGGCCATCTCTTCATCTGAAAGGGGTGGTGAATCTATCTGTCGTCGTGTATCTGACATGTACTGTCATACAATTACTGATTTAAAAATTATCAGATGTGGAACTGTACAACAGGTGTTAATTTCTACCTGTTTTATCTGATGTGTCATTTTACTGTATTGTCCGGATACAGGGAATGGTTTGTAATGCCGCTGGTACTGCTAGTTACAGCATCATTTCTTTTGCACAGACCGCACTTCTTTGTGATGTTTTCTGCATTGCTTGCAGCAGTGCTGCTGTACAATAAATTCACAAAGCTTGCAGGAAAACTCAGGCAGGCAAGACCCGAAATTCCTGCAATGTCCAAAATTATAGTCACTGATCTGCAGGCAGATTCGCTGGTATCATTTTTCAAGCCGATACTGCAGATTGCCATACTTCAAAGGATTCAGGACGGTATCGAGGAGAGGATAAAGTCCGACATTCTAAAGTCCGGCTCTGTCCAAAACCCGCGCCTCTTGGGGATAAAGAGCGTGCTGTACCCGATGATTGCAGCAATCGTAGCTGTCCCTGCAGGAGTTGTCATTTTCTTCTTGTACCATGAGGCATTCATCACGGTTTTGCTTGTGCCTGTTTTCTTGTTTGGGTTTTATTTTGCCACGCTCAAGATACGAACAGCCGATAGAAAAAACTCGATAGAAGACGAGTTTGCATCATTTGCAGCAGTCGCAAGCATAATGGAGTCAGTACACGTATCATTGTTCTCCACATTTGAAGCCGTTGCCGATTCTGCATCTGGAATATTTCCTGTAATGAAAAAAGAAGGACAGAGAATCAAAAACATAACTGCACTGGGAAAGAGTCCGACTGATGCGCTGATGGATCTGGCAGACACCCATCCAAATGAATCATTTCGCGACTTTGTCCAAGGGTACATATCATCGTGGAACACTGGAGGGGCTGACACTGCAGCATATCTGCAAGAGCAGTCACACAGGTTTTTTAAATTCATGCAAAGCAAAATGACTCGATATACCAAACAGGCAGATTCGATTGCACAGATAATTCTGACTGTAATGCTGCTCTTGCCCATGATGGGGTTGTCCATGATGTTTTTTGCAACAGGGCAGATGGCAGCCACCATGATACTTCTTTTGATAGTGGTACTGCCATTTGTTACGGTAATTCTGATAAGCTTTGTGCAGATAAAGCAGCCAAAAAATATAGAGTGCATCAGAGTCTCACCTGTAATATTTCTGGCAGGAGGGGCAAGCGCGATTCTGGTGTATCTGCTTAGAGGATCAGTTTGGGAGGCAATAGGTGCAGGAGTAGTGGCTGGCTCTTTTCTCAACATGGTTTTGCTGCAAAAAAAATTCACAGAGATTGCAGATACAGAGTCGCCGCTTCCTGAATTTATGAGACAGATAACCCGATTCAAAAACATTGGCGCAGATATCATGCACGGAATACAAAATATAAGATACGAGGCATCCCAAAAAAACCGCTCAAAGTTCAACGATACCTTTGATGGAATAATAGAGTCACTGTATCGAAAAATGATGTCAGGCAGTACGCTAAGCGAGGCAGTCGCAAGAACTGGAATAAGGTCACACAATGCAAGAATCGTATTTTTCATACTGGGTAAGATACACGAGTCAGGCGGAGGAACTGCAAAGACGCTTGATGATGTGACTCGGTGGGTCACAGAGTATGCAGATGCCAAAAAAGAGATGATTGTAAACCTCCGTGCATCATTATTTACCGCGTTTATCGGGCCTGTGCTGATGGTAATGATGAGCGTAGTGTCAAACCAGCTTGCAGCTGAGTTTGACAGCTCAAATCTTGCAGGTATCGGGATTGGGCTTGATGCGACAGCTGATGTTTCAGGACTGTCTGAGGTTCTCACCATTACCGCTGTTGTGTGCATGGGAGTGGTGCTGTCTAAGATAAACTATTTTACCGTACAGCACACCACATTTACCGGAATAATTACGGCAGTAACAATGGCGCTGTTATACGCAATACCGTATTTTCCAGAGTTTTGACTGTAATGGATAATTTTTATTCGTGATTCTTTGCACGCCGGTAAACCCAATATGTCAGAACAAGCAACAGCGCAAATAGCGCAATTGGGATCAGATTGGAGGACGCAGATGGCCTCTCCTCTGGAACAAATTCCGGCGCCACACCGTGTGCCAGTCCTCCCCATGCGTTCTCTGCAGTTATTGAGATTTTCTCATTGTCTTTTGTGCTTATCGTACATTTTGTATTGCATGCTGCATTTATTGCAGTATCGTCTGCATACAGCTTTGCAATTTCCCCAAAGCCGGGATGTGCAGTGATTGTAACAGAGCCTGGATTTCTTGTCACGTCAAGCGTGTTGTCTTTGGCAAGATTTATGAGAATTTGACTGTCTGTGCTAAAATCCACATAGCCATGGTGGAATTTTTTTGTCATGTTTGCTGCCGTGACTTGTATTGTCACAGGTGAGAGTGCGCCATACCCCACATCTAACGGAACATCCAAGCGTGCATTCTGTGAATTCTCAAAGTATAGTGATGATAAACTGACAATATCAAGATTTGCTAGACTCTGATTCCCGTTTGTCTGATACACTTCAAAATTTGATGCTGTTCTTCGCAGCTTTACATCCAGGCTGCCTGTTCCTGATTCAGAATATTTTACAGGATACACGTCTTGTGATATTATCTTTGCAAGTCCTGGGTCATCTGAGTCATGGCCCACCTTTTCACGTGTATATTCCTGTATTGACTGCATCTGGCTGTATGGCATGACATCAACTGTAATTGCAACGGGATTGACCGTGCCGTTATTCCCCACTGACCTTACATGCAGATTTGAATTAAAAAACGACTCTGCAAACCTGTATTCGTAATGTGAAAGATATGTCAGAACCTGTCCCGCAAAGTTGCGCGATACAAGCGTGTTAAACAGCGTGGCATTCTCGTATCTTGGTCCCGTAGAACCGTGCACCGTATCCAGTATCGGATACTCAAAATACACCTTGCAGTATCCTGCCTTTACCAGCATTGCAGTCTCCTCAAATGTCTCACACGGGGTTACGCTGGGATTCTGCGTCTTTGCGACATCTGCAAATTTGCTTACTGCATCGTGCTCTTTGAGTATTCCAACGTCTCTGGCCTCAGACCATGCCAGCGTTTCATTGAACAGTACAAGATTCCACGGGTCAAAGCCTGCCCCGGCGTACAGAAAATCATTTATCTTGCTTCGCCTGTCCTCGTGAATTCCCGCATCATCATCTGGCCCGCCACCATGCGAGCCAAAGTAGTGCAAGGCAACGGCGGCCCTGTCCTCGTATGATGTGCGGTGATCATCAGACAGTAACGGGTATGGATACTGGGAATATTCTGGTTTGTACCGTACCGCCAGTGCATCTGTCTTATCTGAGTCCGAATCAAGCAGTATTCCTGCATTAAACACATCTGTATCATATGAAAAAAAATTTCTGCCAAGATCCGAGGTGCCAGTAGCATTATACATTGTGATGCCGTCCCCGTTGCCAAGACTCCACGGGCTTGGCGTGACCCCTGTATGCTTGAGAACCTTGTTGCAGGAATTAAGGCCGCATTCAATATGTGTCTCTATTTTGAGGTCCGGCGTTTTTACGGTCTCAAAGTGGATTGTGTTCTCCCTGTGGTTCTTCCACAAGAGCTCAGGCACATGCCGTACCACTATAGGATCCCAGAGATAGTATGTGCCATCTAGATTTCGTGCATCGTATCTGTCTTTGTCTTGTACCTGTTCTATGCTCAAAGTTACATCCAGATTTGGAATCAAGACATCAGGCGATATTGTGGCAGTTCTCACCACTGGAATTATACTACATTTGCTTCCTCCGTCCCCGCTTGAGCGGCACACCTTTTTCTTTCCAGTTATGGTCAGTTCCAGCTTGGCAGACTTGTTTATGCACGGGTCTGAATTATCAGTACAGTTCTTTGCAATATTGCCACTAACTGAGGCCATTCCAGAGATGCATCCAGAGTATCTTTTTACACTATTACATCTTGACTCTACCGTACTTTTGAATTTATTTTTGGATTCTGAATCCATGTATTTTTGATCAGGAATATTCATTCCAGTGTATGTGATGTCTAGTCCGTTGTATGATTTGAGCGGGTGTACTGTAAGACTGATGCAGGTCGGACTGGCAGAATATTTGAATATATAGAAAAAAGCATCGCCAGAATAGTATGTTCCATCAGGATTATTCCTTGGTTGATTCTGATACATTACAGGATATGTCTGTCCCTGTATGCTGATGTTGCATGGTCTTGATTTTGTGTGAGATGCTGATGCATCATCAATTCCATACATGACAAATATGCTGACAGTTATTGCAAGCAGAAATAATGTCTTCAACAAACATCATGTGTCGTATGTTAAAAAGGATTCAATAGAGGGTTCTGTAACAAATTGGGGACATGAATACGGATCTTCTCTGAAATGAATTTTATCCATAGTCTAAGAATCAGAACTGCTTCCTTTACCAAACTTCATACCGTCTGCAACTAAAATCGCCCTTAGTTCTGTCATGTCAAGTTTTCCACCCTTCCGTCTGTTGCAGTTACCACATAACAATTGGAGGTTTTTGTCATCGTCTTGTCCTCCCTTTACTCTTGGTATGATGTGATCTACTTCTAGGTCTTTGAACTGGTAATGATATTTGCAGCCGTTGCAGTATCCGTGCTGAATTCCGTATAATGTATGCTTGATGTCTTTGGATCGTCTGCCTTTTCTGTGTGGGATGTCAGTCCTATGTATGACTTCTCCAGCTCCTGTAATGAATTTGGCAATTCCTGCATCCGTTTTTAGTCTCTGCTCGATAAGCGAATAGGCCCTCTCGGATATGTCACAGCCTATCCATTTTCGGCCCTTTCGTTCTGCTGCAAGGCACGCAGTGGCACAGCCGCAGAACGGGTCAAACACGACATCGCCGGTATAACTGCTGGCCTCTATGATTCGTTCCAAAAGTGCGATTGGTTTTTGTGTGGGATAGCCCAGTTTTTCCATACCCTTAACATTCTGTATGTCTGTCCATATGTTTTGTAACGGAAGTCCCTTTGCATCCTCTCGGTATATCTTGCGGCGTGGAAGCCCGCCCTTTTTCTTTGGATAGTGTATCATGTTGCTTTCTTTCAATTTCAGCATAGATTCCAAAGGCCTTTCCCATATCCTTGTATGTCCCATGAACTCATACTCATACCCGCCATTTGACAGGTTTTCGGCAGTCACTTTTTCATGGCTATAGTATCCGCGCTCATCCTCATTACTGAAATTTTTCTTGATGTATTCCTTTGAGTATGGCGTGTAAATTTTATGCCATGTGTACTTTTTGGTTTTTGTATAGAACAATATTTGATCAGAAATCTTTCCGTATCTTTTACCGTCATTGTGTGAACTAGTTCGCTTCCACGTAATGTCGTTGCGAAATGACTTACTTCCAAATACTGTGTCAAGTGTCAGTTTTAAATAATGACTCATTGTAGTGTCACAGTGCAAATACAATGACCCTTTAGGTTTTAGTATGCGGTACATTTCCAGAATGCGGATTGCCATGTATATCAGATATGACATGGTAGACTTGCCACCAATCTTTCCAGCAGTGCCAATGATGGAGTATAGCGGTTCGTTCTGATCTGCGATTTCACCCCACCAAGATACATCTACATCGCTTAGTGTCCATGTGTCCTTGAATTCCATACCAGCTGCCTTTGATCCTATCGGTGCGGCATAGTTGTGTTTGGAATTGAACGGGGGATCAAGGTAGATCAAATCCACACTTTCATCCTCCATGCCTCTCATAACAGGCAGGTTATCTGCTATGAAGATAGTCCTGTTTTTGATTCCACTTGCGGAGAACCGCCACCCCCGATTGAGGAAGATTTGACTTTACGTCTCATACCTTAGCGTACTCTTTCCTTGTTCCAATATGGTGACTTGCATTTTACACTGGCACAGTTCTTTGGATCTTCATTTACGCTGTACCAGATTTTCCCACATCTGTTACACTCATGCTTCCAATAGTCGCCTTCTACTTTCATACTCATACCCTTCTTATGATTCTACCATTATATAATTCATATCCGTATATGTGTTCAAAGTATAGTATATATGTGGGTTAAACACATAGTGTAACATGAATCAAAAAGAATTGAGGGCGATGATGAACCGTGTGCGATCTGATTTGATGATTGAAACTGACAATCATCAATGGGTTGTCTCTGAGCCCTCACTTTTTGATTATCTTTATTCTATATTAATTTTCGAGGTTGTGTACGCATGAAAACAAAACAGATCTATCTAGGCAAATATCAAGCTGGTGATCATGAGGTTAGCTCAACTGGCAAGGGTCTAGTCTGCAGCTGTGGTTTTAATGGTGACTGTGAATACATCAAGGCCACGTTGGAATTTTTAAAAAAAGCGGAATTTGGCTTGGGCTTTAGAATCATGGAACGCTCAAAACTTCAACTGTGCAAATTCTGTAACTCTGGAAATATTGTAAAGGCTGGATTAAAGAAGAACAAAACCAAAACCATGCAGATGTTCAAGTGTAATGACTGCAAGAAAAGGTTTACTGCTAATTTTGGTTTTGAAAATACTAGGTATGATGACAGTATTATTACGAGTGCCTTGCAGATGTATTTCTCTAAAATGTCAGTACGTAGAATTTCTGAATTATTTGAAATGCAGGGAATCAAAGTATCATATCAAGCCATTTACAACTGGATTGAAAAATACTCTAAAATGGCTTCTGTGTATCTAAATGGAATAGTACCACATGCAGGCAACTGGTTCAGGGCAGACGAGGTATGGATAAAGATTGCAGGAAAACAAAATTATCTGTTTGCTAGTATGGATGATGATTCTAGATTTTGGTTGGCCTCTGATGTTGCAGACAACAAGTTTCAACATAATGCAGACAGCCTATTACAGTTAACCAAACTACAAGCTGGTAAGACCCCTAGAAACTTCATTACTGATGGATTGCCAGCCTACATGAAATCATCCAAGAAAGTGTTTGGAAAAAAGACAAACCATGTAAGGCATATCCACTTGGCAGGAAAGAGAGACAAAGATAACAACAACAAGATGGAACGACTGAACGGTGAAATAAGAGATCGTGAAAAAGTGTTTAGAGGTCTCAAAAAGATGGATACGCCTGTATTGGATGGCATGAGGGTTTACTATAATTTCACCAAAAAGCATGGTTCCTTAGATGGCAAGACCCCAGCAGAAGCATCAAAGATTGAGGTTGAGGGTACTAACAAGTGGAAGACAATCATACAGAATGCCAGTCTGAACAAGGCTACTGTGTGAGTGATTTTTTTGAATTCAGAGAAGATCCATATTTCATATCTATATCACTACAACTTGACAGAACCCAATAGAGGGATTTTAAATCGTGGTTATTCTTGGAATGTAATGTTGATTGGAGGTGCAGATGTCTCAGGTGATAGTCGTGAAGGACAACAGAAACATATTGCCTTTCTTGTCGGAAAAGAAGAATCCATAAATAAATTACATGATAAAATTGGGCTTGAACGAATTCACATGAGTACGATTTCAGAAAAGGATAGAATGAATGTTTATCGTAATCTCAAATCAATTTCCAACGATATTCATGTTTGGTGTTTTCATGTTGATCGTCAACGTATTGAAGAACACATACAGAATCATAAGAAATTTCTCAAGTATAAAATGCCAAAACATAATATTCACAAAAACTTTGATCTAAATTGGCTTCGATTATTCAGGAGTGAACTTGAAAACACGACAATGCCATTTGGAATAGCTGTTACAGATCTTGTCATTCAAACAGATGGCGACATGGTCAAAACCATAAGAAACTGGAGGATGAAAAATTCCAATGTAGGAAAAGCACACGAACTAGCCGATGCAGTTGCATGGTGCAATCAAAAAAACATCAAGATTGATTGCAAGGTATTGGATCTGCGAGATGAGATAAAGAAAAAGATGGAGCAAACTCTATTAAAATAATGAAAAGGTCAGGAACAATTGATCCCTAGTGCCGCGAATAACTGCCAAGGCAGCAAGTGTACTTTGTACACAATCTCCACCACCTAGAGGGTAAGTATCCTGATAATAATACTACAACATACCAATATAAAAAATCTCACCTCATTTTCGTGACTGATTCTTTGCAGATTTTCCCTGATCCCTCTTTCCATTTGGAATGAATCCCATGATTTTTTCCAGCAAATTCTGTATGATCCACCTAAAGCTTGACGTGTTTTTTACCAGTGTAAGGATACTGCCTGAAACCAATGGAATGACCACTAGTGCCATCAGATAGGTATAGTCTTCCCTGTATATGGCAACAATCTCCATATCCTGACTTGCAACAAAAGATGCCACAGACGAATCTGCATCAATTCCCTTCCAGTGATCAAAGACATCACGGATCAAAAACAACACCCTGTCTTTGTCTGGTGCAGATATCTCAACTATATCGCCAATCTTGTACACGCCAGAGCCCTGCCCGTCAACCACATCAATCAGAATCTCCTCGTTGTACGATGCTGATATCCTTACATCCTGTGTTGGCGTAATGTGAAGATAATTCCCCTTGATCTCCTCAGCGTTTACAGTCATCTTTTCAAATGTATATCCCCTGCTGTGCGCAGTCGCTTTTTTAGAAAACGCAATCTCGATATCGTCTGGCCTAAACTCTGAATAGTACGGCGATACAGCTTCGATTGCACTGCCGCCTACTGTAACATCAAACGGCATGGCCAGTCTTTTTCCCTCTGCATCATGTATTGTAACATCAATTGAGAATATTTTTTTTACAGATATGGTTTCTGATATCGATACTGTCTCATAGCCGTCCCTTGTTGCAAGTACGGTAATTGTTGATGATTCGTCTTCTGCATCAGGCGTTATTACAAACGTATCGTGTGCAGTATGCTCGTATGGATGATCCGTGATTAGCGTATAGCTTGCATTAACAGAGTTGAGAGCCTTCAGCACTGTCTGCTGGCCCACTCTCAAATCCGTCTTTTCAATGTCCAGGCTGACACTCATAGTATTTGCAAACCCAGATAGTTCCAGCTCTGATGCCCCCACATCTGAGATTATCGAGGCCTGCGCATCACCGGAATTCTCCAGCAGCATGTATCCATCCCGTATTGTGACTCCAAGAGGGGAGGAGATCTTCCAGTGTGTGGCCTTGTACAGTGGCACTCCAAAGGAATCCACTGCATGTACGGCAAACGGAAACCATTCCTGAATGTGAACCTGTTCTGGCGCAAGCAGCTCTATTGATGTGGCAATCTTTGCAGGCAAGATATCTGCGCTGGCCGAATCTATGCCGTCCATTGTTGCAGTGATGGCATCTGTCTTGGATAGTACGCCGCCAATTGTCGCCGAACCCGAATGTGTGGGCTGTATGGCACCGGACAGTCTGGCAGATTCAGAGTATATCAAAAACTCTACGTCCCTTCCAAAGACGTCTTGCGCATCAATCATGGCGCCGCTTTTGTCTGTTATGCTGACTATGGCAACATCTTGTTTTGTGTGCGCAGTTGCAGCAAGTACGGTAATGTCCAGCCCAAACTCCTCTGTGTGTTGCGGGGCAATTTCCACTCTGGCATTGCCTGACTCTAGGCCCTTACCTGATATCTGAATCTCATGAGTCCCATGATCTCCTGTGATCTCAAACTCTATTGCGTTGGTCTTTGTTATGTGCTGCTGCTCTAAAAGATAGACGCCGTCGTGTTCTAGTCCGTCTGAAGAGGAGACATAGACAGTACCATGTGAGCTTGCAGGGGTGATTGTGGCGCCTTGGGATATTGCGCCGTCCATCTTTCCGACATCATCAATGAACAGCTCCAATGACTGTGTCTTGTTTATGTGGTATGTGGCAGCTACCCCCCATGCGGATTCAGATGTAACATCAGGGTATATCCAGGATAGTATGAGGTTTGGCTCATGTTCTGTGTCATCTCGCACCACAAAGTTTTGCTCCTGAATCTTTATTGTTGCAGAGTCGCCTGTGTTGCCAATCTTTGCAGGACCCACAAATATCGTATCATGTGCCGTGCCAAACCCCGCACTTGCAGTAATTGTTGCGTATCCCCTGTTGCCAGTGTACAGTATTCCCTTTGCAACGCCATCTACTAGATGTATCTGAAATCCGTCTGAACCTGTAACGTACGGGTTTGTGTTTAGTCTTGCAATGTCTGCGTTGCTAGAATGAACAAAGGCATCTACCACATACGGCGGTACAAACGGTCTTTGCTCCTTTTCTAACCACACATAGTAAAATGCATAAGAGTTCTCCATGGCAATGTCCGGAGCTATGGCCATTCTGAGGGTGAATCCGTCTTGAATCTTTTCTATGTGCGTCTTGTACGAGTCCAGCTGATCGGCACTTGCAATTATGTGGCCTGTCCCGCCTATGTCCATCTCAAATGCTTTTAGAGTCGTACCGTTTCTTATGGTAATCGTATCTGGGGCATCAATTGCCTGCGTCGTGCTAATGCCTATCCTCAGGTTCTCATTTGCAGGTGCAGGAGAGCCGCCCTCATCTACAAGCATCACATATCCAAGCATTGAATCTGCTTTTGTCTTGTTTGCAGGAATTACAATTTGCAGCCCGGATGCTTCGCTTTTTTTAGAATAGACCTGCGTTGATACAGAGTATAGCTGCCCGTCAATTGCTGCAAAGACATCTGCTGTTCCCTCATGTATTGGAGCAACTGAGAATATCCCATGATTCTGATAGGGTAGAATGGAGACGCTTTCCTGAATGTTTATTGCATCATCGCCGGCAGACAGCAAGACAAGTGAGCCCCGAGGCGTTGCCTCTGATATGACGACCCCCTCGTATTGCTCCCCTGCAATCATGTGCTCTGGCACCCACAGTATCACGTCAGCTTTTGCATATGCTGGTGCTGCCACGCACGCCAAAAAAACCATGCACAAAAAGACCACACACAGCAAGCTTTTCATCTAAATACGAATTTGAGTTTTGGATTTAAGCGGGAAAGAACTGATTCATATGAGACACCTGCCAGAATTCACAATACTTTCATAAAAAAAATAGCTGCGGTTTATTATTCTATCCTTAGCGCCTTTGATGGACACTCATCTACTGTTTTTCTGATCTGCTCTTCTGGAGCACCGTCCTGGATTATGACAAACTTTCCGTCCTGTACTGAAAACACAGACGGAAGGCTCTTTACGCATTTTCCAGAATGAATGCAGGTTTCCTCATCCCAGCTTACTTTCATGGTTTACTTGTATGCCTACAACTAGAAAAACTAGACGGTTTGTACGCTTGAACCCATGTCACATGCTTGTGTTTATGCTGGCATACCGCAAAACAGCAGTGGCAGATGCCGTACTGCTCCTTTGATATTCAGTAAATCCGGAAGGCACAGGCGGAATACTCCCCTGTGCAAATATCTGATTGTAAAAATAAAACTCTACAAAGTCTGCCTCTCTTACTGGGACTGAAATCGTGTCTGTTATGGTAATTTCAGGATATGAGAACCGCGCAATGTGAGTAGCTGAGGTACTGTAACTTTGTGCTGTGTGGTCAGTATCTGGCGTATCGCTGAAAAATATCTGTGTTCTGGTATTGCCGTTTATCTGTGTGATCTCCCCGTTGATGTACACCTCAATCCATGTTGTAAGCGGGTCTACGGGCCGAGGGGGCGGGGGAGGAGGCGGATTGCCCAGATACTTTCGGGTGTTTGTAATTTCAGACGTCCCAGATATGGTTGCCTGCACATGTGCTTTTGCGTTTCCGTCGTGCGTGGCAATCATGTATGCTATGGCCCCAGCCGTTGACTGTACACTGTGGATAAAGCCGTCTGGATTGTTTTGCGTAACAGTGTCTGATACAGAGTCTGCAATGTATAGTCCCGTGCCGCTCAGTACGTCTGCTACGTTCAGGGATGTCGGCACACCGTTGATTCTCATGTGAATGCTTTGGTATGTCGGGATTACTGGGACAAAGATGCCCTGTCCCTCTGTATAGTTTCCATCAAGATACCGCAAAGGCAGCGTTTCATCCAAACTGATTCCAGTTATCGTTACATCTCCTATCACTGGAATCTTGACATAGGCATGAACGTTGTATAGGGTATCTTTTAGTTTGGATCCTGCAAATATTCTGTCATGTATGGTGTCGTGCAGTGTCACATCATTGTGGTGATCAAATATTACGGTTTGAATGTCCGGTGAACCGGCACTATGCATGATGGACTTGTCATGTATGTGGAGTATTCCGCCAATTTCAGATGACACATCTGAATCCGGCGCAGGTATGCTTATCGTGCCTTGTTCTGTGGTAAATCCTGCCGCAATTGTGTGGCCGTCCCGGATTATGCTGTAGCCAGTATCAGGGGCCACTCCGGACACATCTATGAAATTTCTCTGCCCCAGTGCCGTTCCTTTGATCTCAGATGCCCCTCCTGCTGAATCAATTATCAGATAGTTGTCATTGCCTGATGGCAGCGTAATCGTAGTCTCAAAATTTCCAGAAAACGCATGAATCTCCCTTACTGGAAGCGTGTCATATATCCAGTGACTAAAATCGCCCACATTGTTGTAGTTTATTCTAAAGATTTTGGCACCGGGCCTCAGAATGTCCCCGATGTTCATATTTTGCGGATTTGCAGTGTCGCCAACTATGACATGGTATCTGCTAGTGGAGTCTGGCTGGACTATCAGGGGCGCATTTACTGTCACTGTATTGGTTCCAGATGCCGTGTACCTTCCCTTGCAACATTTTCCGTGGTATACAGAGGCACTGGCACTCTGCGTGTATTGGAATGTGGCAGATTTCTCAGAGTCATCTGCAGAGCCTGCCTCTAAGGCCAGACCTGTAGTTGCTGGGTTGCATGTGCAGTGATTTATCAAAAACCCGCGGGTTGCATCATGTGTAATTGTAATCAGATTATACGGGGACTCTGCTAACCGGATTGTGGTGCCCTGGCTGAGCTTTCCGGTCAGTACAATCTCTTCTACGTTATGATCATCTAGGTGCAGTATGGTTCTTCCCCTGCCTTCGATGAGAATCTTATCGTGCAGATCAACTTGTGCGTTGCCGTTTATTTTTCTAGAGTCAGTATATCCAAGTATGTTGGGATGATCATTTGATGAGACCCTTGACAAAACCCCACCGTCTCTGCCGACGTTTTCCATGTCATAGCCATGGTAAAACTCTGGTATCTCTGCAAGTCTGGAAAGCTCTGTGTCAAGTACGGCAGTTACAAACTTTGTCTGCGGATGCATTGTATTGTATGGTTTGATGGACTGTTCTTTGCCAAGCAGCAGTCCTGTTGCGTGTATTACTTTGCCGGTGTAACCCTCGTGTACGAGTCTGGAGCTTATTCCTACCCCATCTAGCATCGATGTGCCGTTGCCTGCACCGTCATTGCTTTCGTTTAATGCATCTGTGCCATCCAACACAAAGACGTTGCCTCTGCCAGTTACTATCTCGATGCTATCTGCATGTGCTGCACATGGCACAAAAAATGCAAGAATCAACAGTACGTACAGCCTCATGTTATCCCCTCGACGTAATTTGTGCTATTGCATCTGCAACTCTGGGATCTGCAGGTATCGTATGTGTCTGCGATGAAAGAATGGTAGTTTCTGCCTTTTGCGTATGTATCACAAACCCTGAATCATCAAGTATTCGAATCTCCCTGATGTGAATTGGAACAGAGCCCATGTTTTTTAGCCGCAGCTCCCCGTCTTGGATTGTGACTGCTGCCTGCTCCTGTAGTCGTTGTGCCTGCATCTCTGCAGTCCTTTGCGTGGTATCTGAATATCTGACCTGCTCATCTGAAAAGGAGATCATCATGGATATCGAGGCTACTGCCACTGCCAAAACCCCTAAAATCACAATCGGATTCATAACATTGCAAATTTGAGGAGTATTTAAGGCAAAAAATACCCTCACCGATCACCCCGTTGTTGCCAACGGTAGGCAACAACAGGGCAATAAACCACCCCGTTGTTGCCAACAGTAGGCAACAACAGGGCAATCAGCGGCCCTGACTTTTCTCTGGGGGTCCGGAAAATGTGGAATTGCCTGCTTGATTCAAAGAAGTCGCACCTGCATAATCTAGCAGCTCAAAGGTAAACATTACTGGCGGATCATCTGTGTTCCAAAACGGATTATATGCAATTGCAGTGATTGGAAATGCAACGTCTTGCGATATCATAAATGTGCTTTGCTCAAAGATGCCGTACTGTATTGCAGATACGTCAAGTGTGTTGCCGTTTTGCAGCTCGATGCTGTCCTCAAAGCTTACCACAAGCTTGTCTCCGCTATACAGGGACGGTGAGACATCTCCCCAGACGGCTCCAACCTTTAGATGCTTTGGGGAATGCGGAGATGCAAACTGTGCAATGTAAAAGATCGTCTCTTCAATGGAACGTGCGACATCCCTTCCTGCAAACGTGCTAACCTTCATCGTGTCTGAATCCAACAAAAATATGTAGTGTGCAACTGCATTATCAACTGTGACTTCTGCTTGAACTATCCAGTAGCTTTTGTTTTCAGAAAATAGTTCTGCATAAAAATCCATTCTTATCTGGTAGCACTCATGCACTACTGATTGCGAGTCGCACACATGATACGTAAAAAAATCTCCCGGTATGATTGACTTTCCTGCATGCCACATGTCTGCTAAATAATATGCAGCAATGTCGTCTGCATCATATGCAAATGCAGGTGTTACACATGCAATCAATACAGGTATCGCATAAACGTATCTCATAAAAATAAAATGGGGTTTTTGGTTAAAAGAACAGTTTCTAATCTTTTATTTCCATTCTTGGTATCCGTCCAGAGTCCATACCTTCCAGCCTTTTTTGGCAAGCCTGCCATTAAAGATCATCACCTTGCATCTGCGGCAAATCTTGATTGGTATGTTCTCCCTTTTTCGCTTCTCAAGTCTAACCAAAATACTTGGGGTGTTCAATGAGGCGATTTGGCATTCTGGACACCTGGGAGAATCATCCCGGCCATGTGTATTACTCGTCTCTTTATTTTTCATTATTACCGTACTGTACGGTACAGATCGATAAAAGCCTTATGTGCAGTTTGCCGTTTGCAAATGTCCCAATTGATGCAGAACAAAGAATAGAGGCAAGACCCCATGCATTCTAGATCGGATTTTGTGAGTTATCCACTGACATGCATACCAAGCCAGCATTTCATTCAAGCTCAGATGGACTGGCAGAATATTCGAAAAATCCAAAAACGCCAAAAGAGATAATCAAGGGTTGAGAAAAATTCCGCATCCCTGACTTGCACTTTTGGTATTTTTTATTTGCAGTTCCCGTCTGAGAAAACAATATCCTGGCTGACTTGAAATTTTGGGCCTTTTATTTGAGGGCATATTTGATGCCGTGTCCAAAAATCCAAAACTGTCATTGTTTGAGGAGCTTGCAAGGGAGATGCTTGAAAATATCTGCAAGAGCCGCAGACCCTGCCATATGCCTGGCAGCTAGGACAGGCTACTGCCTTTTAAAATACTGCAGATAGCATGTCATGGATGAAACAGTAACAATTTCAAAAAAGTCATTCCAAGCCATACAGGAATTCATTATGCAGTGTGTAAAGAAGATAGATGAGATAGAAGAGGACCTGCAGTGGCCCAAAGACATTACATGAGATTGCAAGCTCATGCAATGGCCATGCCAATTTCGATCATTGCGCCTGCAGTAGCTCAAAGACATTACATGAGATTGCAAAGGGCCACACCTCCAAAAATATTTTTTGCTGATTATGATGTGGTTGCAAGTATTATTGTAAATGAGATCCCTGGCAGTCAATTTGCCCCAAACTGCATCTGTCTGCAGAAAATTCTGATACGAACCGTGCAGATATAATCAGATCGTATCTTCCTTGCAGACAGATGCATCCATATTTTTTATCATATGCAAGATTCCTGTTTCCTCTAGTTTGTCTCTAAGATCCCTGAGCTCCTTTAAATCCTGCATCATCTTTACGTTTGCAACAGACTGGAGCTTTTGATTCTGGCGTGCCTCCTTCTTGGTTGTTTCAAGCTCAGTCTTTAGACGAATGTCATCAGATATTGTAAGATATGGGATTGCCTTTTGATATTCTGGGAATCGCTCAAAGTCTTCTTCTACGTATCTCTCATAGTTTTTCTCAAGGCCTACCCTGTGGCCCATCATGTCTTCCTTGTCTAGATAATTTACCTTTGCACGGCGCAACATCGTGTTGAAATATTTTCTAAAGCCATGATCAAGTTTTACTGCATGTCTCTTTCGTCCGGGTGGCAGTGGCAGTCTCAATCCTGCCTCCCTTGCAAGCATATCTACTCTTTTTCTTACTCCTTTTTGCATTAATCTCTTCATGCAGATTTGATCAGTTGATCTTAACAATGGATTGTTAGGTTTTGGATATTCGGTGAGGTCGTTTTTCCACTTTTCTCTGTACGCCCACAAATATCCACATGCCTCCGGTGTGATAAATGTCCAGTAGCTTTCAGGGTCTCCGCGATACACCAGCAGTGCCGCTCCTTTGAATGTATCATCCTCGTGTCTGAAAAAAACTACATCCTGCCACGTAAAGTAATCCCATGACTCTAGTCTAAACCCTGCAGAAGAAAACATGGTCAAAATTACCTTGTCTGTAAGGTCATGTGCAAGTGACAGCATCTTTTGGATCTCTTCTCTGGTGTACGCCCTGTCTTGAGAGTTTACAGGTCTTGGATACAGGTGATACAAACGCTTCCAATGCAGTGCGGCATCGTTTGTATCAAGTAAAACTTTGATTGGCTTGACATAGTTTGGAATTGTGTTGGGACTAATACTGCCCTGTTCTACTAGTTTGACATAATGTTTGATGTATTCAGAAATAATGTTGGTACCAATTATGCTGTGAGACTTGCACAACAACACAAAACATTCGGCTTGTGACTCTACAGTCTCATTTGGAATTTTACTGCTCAATTCCTCGTAAAGACCTGGTGGTATCTCTCCAAGAAATCGTTGCAGGTACTTGTATAGTGTCTTTTTGTTCCAGCATTTTTTATGCCGTCAAGAAACTTTTCATAGGGGATACCGTCCTGAGATATTGTCTTCAAATCAATTTTTAACATACGTTTTCCATGCCTAGAATCTAATTTAAGCACTCTAAGGGTAATGGACCGGATGGTGTCACAGCCCACAGTGGGTTCAGACCGTCTTTTCATACGACGGCAGAAAGCGATTGGGGCGCTTACAATATCCCTATTTCTTATTTTTTAATCGGTGTTGGTTAAAATAGTAATAACAAGAATATGGATACATGGATAGAGACAAAAAAAAGCCAGAAAGAGAATTTACCGTAATCCGACACAACCTAATGGTGGAGGCAACTGCACCAAAGCGCCCAAAGCCTGTTGATACCAACACATCTGACTAGGTTCCAGCAACTTGCCCTTCTTTTCTTATGCCTTTGTGCACTAAAATCTGAAAACTTGGCATCTGACCTGATCATAGAAATCTGTGTTTATCAGTTTCTAGCTAATTGACACGATGTGTTTATATATAATTAGCTTAGGCAAAAGCTAATTATCCAAACAAACATTACCAAATCATGGGCATTTTGGGCGCCTCTCAAAAATATCTTACAACATGGCTTGTGGAATATACTGATGAGTTCTTTGTCTTGCTGTATTATGATATAGGGGGAACTGCAAAGTCTACTGCCAAAGAAGTCTTTGATCACGGCAGGAGTTTGGTACTTTATGGTGGCAGGGGCATTGGCAAAACGACTCTTATGCAAGGCATACTGTGGCACGGATTAAAAAACCATGGAAATACGGGAAAGAAATTTCTTCCAGTAAATGTGGTAATTACGGGTGCAAATACGGTCACTACCATGAGTGATTTAGAAGACAAATTCTACCAATCTGTCTTGGAAGGGATTTACTTTACACTGCACGTAGAATCAAAGTACAAAAAAAATAAACCACATGTTAGAAAGAATAACTCCATGGCTGGGGGCCGGAGCAATCACTGCAGCTGGAATGGTCTATCCCTCGGTGGCCCTAGCAGCAGGAATAGTACAAAAAGGTCTTGAAAACCTGATCAAAAAAATCAAAGTAGATAACATTGATTCATTAATTCTGTCCAAGGATGTAAATCCAAAGATAGTAGTAAATCAGGTCTTACAGCAGATAGAAAAAGACGGCATAATTCCCATATTTACGATTGATGAACTGGACAAAATAACCGATGATGGCCTGCTTTCTGATTTTTTTGAAGGGCAGCAGGGATGGTTTCAAGGAAAGCGATGTTTGATTTCACTGTCTCACACATACGGACAGTCATTGAAGAACGCCACGATACATTCTGTAAAGCGGTTTTGTGCTGTACAGGAGATCCATGGAGTTACTACAAAGGAGAATTTTGACAATATAATTCAAAAGCGCTTCCAGCTGGGAATCTCCGAAATTGAGAATAACAAAAAGGTTGTGGAAAAACATTCAAAGAACATCATAACCAATCATATCTCAACACAGATAATCAACAACTTTACCCCACACATCAACCTGATGCTGGAAGAGGTCTATACAGGAATAAAAAATGCCCTAAGGAACAACAGTACTATTCTCAGGATTGATGACTTTCCAATATTGAATAGAATGGAGACAGAACATCCAACAGAGCTGGAGCAGTTGATTTTAGATGAGCTTGCAGGGGGTAAAAAACAGCCCAACGAGCTGGCAACCACCCTTGCAAAGAACCCATCCGTAATATCGCGCAGTCTTACCAAAATGAAGAAATCCGAATGGGTTGGTTCGGAGGGATCTAGGACAAAAAATTATTTTATCAAGCAGAAAGGCGAAGCTGCCAGACACAGATAGGAAAAATGATGGCTAACTGACTGCCAAGTGAACAGAGGAATTCAAAAAGATCAATTTCTGAGTTTTTTCAAAATCATGCATCAAGACGGCTCCAATCCCTATCGTCTGTTCCGCCGGTGATAAACATGGCCCCGACCAGAGTCAAATCTCCCTCTTTTGTATTATCATCTTTGATGTTTTTTTCCTTTTCGTGCATTCCCATCTTGTTTCCAATCTGCCTTATTGATTCGACCAGATTTGCCACATCGTGATCATCATCATAATCTTTGAGAATGTTAGACACATTACTTTCCCATGCCCTCATATCAGGTGACTCTATTATGCTAAATATTTCACTGCCTTCTTCATCAGATAAAATTCCTGCAGAACCTGTAATCAAACCCATTATTCTGTCTATGCTCCTACGGTATTGTGTATTTTCAGAACGCATTTGGTTTATGGTCTGAGTATCATTTACCATTCTTTGCCTTATTGCATCCCTTGCAATCTTGTCGATAAACAGCAACTGTTCAAAGGATTTACCATAATCTTCATCATCCATCGGCAGGTGCTTGTCAGTATCTTCTGTACATACTACTATCTTAAATGCGTCTATATCATCAATTACGGTTGCCTTTCTTGTCTTGTAATCAAATAATACTGCATGAAAGCGTCTCTTTGGATTCTCCTGAATATATGCTACAATTACCGTATTCTCATGTCCTTTTTTACCGCTTCTCCTTCCCATGGGAATCTTTAGCATTTGATCAATTCCAGTTTTTTTGACATACTGGTTTATCTCGTTTAATGGTGATATTGCAGGCATCAAGTCCGATTCATGTTCAAGTTTCTCAGCGGTGTTTTTTACATCGCCGTTGCCTGCAAACGCACGTATCTGATTTGCCGTGCTGCCGTTGAATTGTTTTGGATTTGCACCTTCACCCAATATTCCAGTATCCAAACCTATTGTATCATCGATGGTCTCAATCTTTTCAATCAGCCTTCCCACAAGCTTCAACAGTTCGTCTAGTCCCTTGTCTGGAAAACATTCCCTAGAGTGTACCATATCATAACTGCTTGTGAGTCTGTCTATCCTACCTATTCGCTGAACTATCCTCATTGGGTTCCACGGCAGATCATAGTTTATGACATAGTTGCAGTCCTGTAGGTTTTGACCCTCTGATAATACCTCCGTTGAAATCAAGATATCTGCCTGTTCTTCTGGCATTGGTTCGTCTTCTGTGGTGTTTGCCTTGGGTGCGAATTGTTTTATCATGTTCTGTCTGGTCTTTTTTTCAACCTCACCTGTAATCAGCAAGATCTTCTTTGAGGGAAACTTCTCTTCCATAGACCTTATGCGTAATCGACTAAGAATTCAAAATCAAATTGGTTTACTAAGGTAAAAATCATCTAGCAACATTAGTTTGATCGATTACGCATAAGGTCTAATACACCACAAACAAGGGCATCCTGCCAGATGCACTCGTTGTCGAGATGCGCGAATCCTTTACACGCTCCGAAGAGCTGCTTGACTTGGAGATGTCAAAGGAGGATCCGATACTGGATCAAAAGCAGGAACTGCAAAACACCATACAAAACGCAACGCCAGACGAGCTTGGCTCCATGCTAGAGATGATTCAGGTTCTGAACATCGGCAAGACGGGCCAAGCCAGACGGTAGTTGCAGCAGACCAGGTCAAAGACATGTTGGTGCAAGGTTACAGGTTCATAGGCGTACTGCCAGACGGACAGGTTGTTTTAGAAGGTACGGTTTGAACCCACAAGGGGTATGGACCGGATGGGATTTGAACCCACGACCTTTGCGGGAATTACTTCCTTACGCAGTGTGAGTGCGTCATCCAAACCAAACTAGACGACCGGTCCAATAACTTTACAAAAACCAAGCTTTTGTGTCTTTAGATTCTGTAATTACCTTGGCCTTTAGTACTGAAATTATATGATCTCCTTATGTCCCTACAAGAGTTTGATGCTTTAATTGATAGAATGAAATTGGCATGTGAGTATGCTGAAAATCTTGGACAATACACTGATGCTGCTAAGGTTCTCTTTCAGATGAACGAGCAACTGCCTGATGATCTGCAGCTAACCCTTGACGAATTAGAAAATCATGATGCTGCAAAATCATTTGTCACACAACACAAATCTGATATAAAATCTGCAATTGTGGAGCACAGGCAAAGACTGATGAGTTTTTAGTTCTACTTCTTAACGCCGAGATTTCTGTTCTTTAGTCTCAAGTATGGATTTCTGCATTTTCTACATCTTGTTGCCCCGATATCATTTCTGCATCCGCAGTTAAAGCAAATTCTCATCACAAGACGTGCTTGTTGCGCAATGCGTTTTTTTTCAGGGTCAGTAATTGGCATTAGTCTTTCTCCAAAACCTCTCTCTTTTATTCTAATCGGATTTTTCCATCTTTCCTGCTAGCAATACAGGTACTTCTGCAGGTCTTTTTGCTACTGGAATGTTGGCTTTGTTAAACATGGATACCTTGGATTCAGCAGAACCGTAGGTTCCCATAACGATTGCTCCTGCATGCCCCATTTTTTTTTCTTTGGGGGCTGCTCTTCCTGCAATGTATGCTACAGTTGGTTTGTTAAAACCGCTATCAATAATTCTCTGCGCTAAAATTTCTTCTGAATCTCCGCCAATCTCTCCTACAACCACCAACCCCTCTAAATCTGAAATGTCTTTTACCATTTCAAACGCGTCAATGAGTCTTGTTCCGTTGACAGGATCTCCACCAATACCTATTGTGATTAACTGTCCAAATCCTGAATTAGTTAACGCATCTGAAATCTCATAAAGCAGCGTTCCGCTTTTTGACAAGACTGCAATATTTCCTGCCTTGAAAGGCATTGGTGGCATAATTCCAACTTTGATTAGTTCTGGTATCATGATTCCGGGGGTGTTTGGCCCAATTACTATTGCCTCTTTTTGTTTTGCCAACCCCAGTATCTCCATGGTATCCCTAATTGGAACATGCTCTGGAATTGCAACTAGTAGTTTGATTCCCGCCTCTAGTGCATCTTTTGCGGCTCCAAGGAAGAATTTGGCCGGAACATAAATGATTGAAATTTTTGCACCAGTGGCATCTACTGCCTCTTGCATGGTGTTGTAAATTGGAACTTTGCCGTCAAATTTCTGGCCTCCTTTGCCAGGTGTGACCCCTGCGATAACGTTGGTTCCATATGCTATCATGTTTCTTGCATGCAGCGAACCGTATGCCCCCGTAATTCCTTGAACGATCACACCTTTTTTCTCATAATCTGAATCCCCGGGTTTTCCTTTGAGCAGCTCAAAGATGTCAGTCATTTTTTATTCCCATCACTGCTGCGTTAATTGCCTCTTCAACTGAATCATAAATTTTGGTTCTAGAGCCCTGCAACATCTCTTGTGCTTTTTCTGATTCTGCCCCCTTTAGTCTTGAAAACACTGGCAAATCAATTAGGTTGTTCTCATACGCCTTTAGAAATGCTTCAGCTACCACTGTTGTCTTTACGATTCCTCCGTAGAGATTTACTAGAATTCCCTTTACCTTGCCAATTTTACTAATCAAAGTCAACGCTTCATACACTGATTCTGTGGTTGCGCCACCGCCCACATCTAAGAAACATGCCGGCTTTCCACCATTGTCTGATAGCATGTCCAGTGTTGACATCACAAGCCCTGCACCGTTTCCGACAACTGCAATGTCTCCGTCTAGCTCCACTAACGAGAACCCGCTTTTTTCTGCCCTTTCTTCTATCTCTGATTTTTCTTGATACTTTTGTAATTCACCGTGTCTGAAATTACTATTGTCATCTGTGACAAATTTTCCATCAAGTGCCACTATTGAATCGTCCTGCATTACTGCAAGTGGATTAATTTCTGCCATCTCTGCTTCTTTTTCAACAGTAAGCCTTGATAATTTTTTCAAAGTATCAACTAAGCTGTCTGCTGTCTTTTCTTCTAACCCCATCTCTTTTGCAACTTCCCTTGCAACATCGTCTGAGACTTTTCCTAGTCCCACTTCTTTGATAATTTGATTTTTCACTGATTCGATTTCGACTCCGCCTTCAGCTGATGCAATAACTGTATAGCATCTTTTTGAGCGGTTCAGAAATAATGACAAATACAACTCTTTTTTAATGTCTGCCATTTTCTCAAGTAAGATGGCTCTTGCCTTTTCCCCCTTGATTGTCAAATCCATGACTTGGGGATATTTCAGCTCAAATTCATCATCGTTTTGGCATGTTTGAATTCCTCCGGCCTTTCCTCTTCCGCCCACCGGAACCTGAATTTTAATCACAAATGGGTATCCTAGCTCTTTTGCGTGCTTTCTGCCTTCCTCTATGTTGGTGGATGCCTTGCTATCAAGTAAACTGATTCCATATTCCCGAAATAGCTCCTTTGCCTGAAATTCTAGTAAACGCATGCAAAAATCTTGAATTTTACGGTCTTTATTAATTATGATATTACTTTAGCTGCTCCTCAAGAAAATCAATCATCTCCAAAAAGCGATCCTTGCTTTTTCTTAACAACTCTTGAGGATACTCTCCAATAGTAAACACTGATTGTTGATGAAAGCTTGGAACCAAGACTCCTCCTGATGTAACCATTTGTTCAATCACATATCCCTTGGTAATGGTGCATACAATTTCTTCATACGACTTGTCATTTTCTTCTAAGGTCTGTCTGTACAAAACAATGGGTCTGTTTGTTTTCTCAACAATGTTTGAGCCTTTTTCTAACAGATCTGATAGATGCTGGATTTGCCAAGCATCCAAACTAATCTGTTTTACCATATTCTTAATACATGATTTTTCTATTTAACCGTGATAAAACAACGCATATTCACTCTTTGTCGTCAATAAAGTAACACTAGCCATGAATTGAAAATAAAGAAAGTGATTTGGCGTTTATGCCATATCAAGCGCTCTAGAATGTTTTCTAGTATGCGGTCTTTCTCCGGCATACTTTCTTCTCATGTGTCCTGATGGTCGTCCATAGATTAACTCTAAGAACCAAGACTCGTGTTCGATCTCTTCGGCCAGAATATCTTTTGCAATATCGTATGTTGCAGGATCTTTGCCTGATGTCATTTTGCAAATTTTATCCCAGTTTACAATTGCACCTTGCTCTGCCTTGAGACATTTTTCTAGAATTGCCTTGTGATCTGTTGGATTTGCTGGAAGTTGTAGGAACTCGCAACCAGAAATTTTGATAAATTCTGTTGCGTCGTTTGGAAGGGCTCCGCCCAGCTGGTAGATTCTTTCAATACATGATTCAAAGTGGCTAAGATCCTCTAATCTTGCATCCTCGATAATTCCTTTGAGTCCCTCACCTTCCATGCCTGTACAATGTGCTCTAAGATTGGTGAAATAGTAATATGCTGTAAATTCAACTGCAGCATTTTTGATTAGCTCTTTTACTAGCTCATCAACATCCAAGCCATTTTGTTTGAGGATATTAATTCCAACAACGTTTGGGTTTGAGTCAGACATTTCTTTGTACAATTATTGATTGCAATAAAAATATTACATTGGATTCCAACAAGCTATTCTACAGATATTCTGATTTTCTGACCGTCAATATCCTCGTCTTTGCATTCCTTACGGGATTCTGTAAAATTCACTTGCTTTACTCTGACTAAAAATGCCAGTTCTTCTGCTTTGTCTTTTAACATTTCAAGCGATTCCTCATCTAAATCTAGAATTGACGCAACGCCTAGTACATCAGTTGGGCTAAACCCCCTCTCTTTTCTAAGCGTTTGAATCCTTCTTGCAACGTCTTTTACCAATCCTTTTGCCATCATCTCTCTGTCTCGCGCAGTTGAAATAAACACAATGTAGTTGTCTCTTTTTGATACTGCAAAGTTTTCATCTGCATCAAAATCTACTACAAAGTCCTCGCTGTCCAATGAAATGGTTTCCCCGCCAACATCAAAATCATATTTTCCATCTTTTTGTAACGATGAAATAATTTCTTCAGGATTCGTTTCAGAAAACATTGCGACTAGTTTTCCCACGTGCTGCTTTGCTTTTGGCCCTATTCTTTTTCTTTCTAACTCCATCACAGCTTTGACAGGCAATCCTAATTGTTTTAATTCCAAGATTTGTTCCAGTCCCGACTCTTTTTCTGTTTCGACAATGCTGAACTTTTCTACGTTCAGCTGGCTTTGTAACAAGTCAGACAATGACTCTAGTTTATTTTTCTGATCTTTTCTTACGCAAATTTGTGCTTCATTTAACGGCCATCTTCTCTTTAGTTTTACTTTCGTTCTTGCAGCAGATGATACAGACACCACATCTTTCATGATGTCAAATGACTCTTCAATCTCTTTGTTTACAAGTGATTCCTGATATTGAGGCCACTTGTCAAGCAGAATGCTTTGTTTTTCATCAAAGACTGTTTGATAGAGGTATTCACTTGAAAATGGACAAAATGGATGAATCAGAATGTCTAGAGTTTTGAGTACCTTGCTTAGTACTGCGTAAATTGACAGTCTCCTGCTTTTCTTCTCTTCGTCCTCGTCCCACAATTCTTCTTTTGTAATTGGGATGTACACTTTGCTTAGATTATTTATGATAAAATCATCGACTGCTTTGGCACTTTCATGGAATCTGCAGGTTTGATTTTTTTCTGTAATTTTTTGGACCAGTTTTTCAAGTTTTGATAAGAGCCAGATGTCTGGGGATGTCAGCAGATTCTCTTGTTTTGCCCATTTAATGGTGGTCTTTGACTGCTCAAAGTTGTCATATTCGCTATTTTGCTTAAAGTAGAGATGTATGTTGAATAACGTGTTAATTACCTGATATGGCCTTGACATTAGCTCATCTGTACTGAAACTTAGCGGCTCAATCGGGCTTGCCTTCCACATGAAATAAAACCGTACGAGATCTGCTGGGTATTTTTGCAGCAAATCTGCCCCCTCCAAAACGTTTCCTTTGCTTTTGCTCATTTTGCCCCCTTTTTCATCAAGAACATGCCCTTGAAACAAAAATGCACTGTAAGGTGGGGCTGGCCCATTGTTTAGGATTACATTTTCAACAAGTAGAGTGTATGCCCAGCCCCGGGTCTGATCAATCCCTTCGGTAAAAAATGGTGCAGGAATTTCTTTTGAATATTCCTCATCTGTCAATGATGCATATGGTGCAGAACCACTGTTGTGCCATGTGTCTAAAACGTATTCTTCTCTTTTGGTTTTAGTACTGTTACATTTTTTGCATTTTATCGCAATGTTGTCAATCCATGGTCTGTGTAATTCAAAATCTGGGCCATCTGGCAGATCATCTGCCGCATCAACTATCTCTTTTCTTGAAAAGAGCCAATTTTTTTCGCCACAGTCCTTACAGCCCCACACAGGTAATGGACATCCCCAAACCCTTTCTCGTGAGATGCACCAAGGATGCCTCTCTTTGACTATCCCTAGGAATCTGTTTTTTGGCTGTTCAAAAAAGTACTCTACACTTTCTGCAGCATCAACTGCTTTGCTGTCCAGTCGATCCAGCTTGTAAAACCAGCCTTTTCTGGCAAGCCAAACAATGGGATGGTGTGATCTCCAACACAGTGGATACTTGTGTCTTATTTTCCCAATTCTTACAAGGGCGTTGCACTCTTTTAGATCTTCAACAATAGTTTTGTCTGCATCTCTGACAAACATTCCTGAATATTTGCCTGCTTGAGAAGTAAATTTTACTTCATCATCAATGGGGCTAAAAATTTTGACATTTCTTTTGTTTGCTATTTTGATATCCTCTTCACCGTTTGCAGGAGACAAGTGAACCAGGCCACTACCGGTGCTGGCATCCACAAATGTTTCTGAAACTGCTACATGATAATTATCCAATTTTGAATGCTCTTTTAATTCTGGAATTAAACCCAGCAACGGATGAATGTATTTTTTACCTTCAAATTCTGACCCTTTTGCAGTTTTTTCAATTTTATAGTCTTCAATTTTTACTTCTGCCATGAATTCTTCTAGTCTATTTTTTCCAACAACCCAAGTCTCGCTCTCTACTTTGACATAAACATAGTCTTCTTCTGGTTGTAGGCCAACCATTGCATCTGTGACTAGAGTAAATGGCATTGTGGTCCACACAATCAGACATGCGTCTTCATCTACTAGTTTTACTTTGTAAAATAATGAAGGATCTTTTACTTCCTCATACCCTTGATTTACTTCTGCATGACTTAATGATGTCTGGCAGCTTGGACAATATGCAATTACTGTAAAGTCTTCTTCTAAAATCCCATTCTCATGTGCTTTTTTTAGAATCTGCCACTCTCTTTCAATAAATTCATCTCTAAATGTCCAATATGCTTTCTCATGATTAAATGACATGCCAAGTAATTCATCAACTTCCACCCATGTTTTGTTGTATTTTTCTACAACTTTTTTGCATTCGGCAACAATTCTCTCAATCCCAAATTGCTTTATGGCTTCAGTCTTTCCTCCTGTGACTCCCAATTCTTTTTCCACCTGTAACTCCACTGGAAGACCCTGTGTGTCCCACCCTCCATTGAATTTAATTTTTTTTCCTTGTAATGTATTGAATCGGTACCACAAGTCTTTGATGACCCTGCCTCTTAGATGTCCTGCATGTGGGATTCCATTCATTGTTGGGGGACCTTCGATGAATCTTATCTTTTCAGGCTTGTCTGATGCAAAAATCTGTTTTTCTAAATCTATTGATTTGATGTATTCTTTTACTTGAGATTCTATTGCTTTTGCATCAAACTTTGTAGAAAACTCCATCTGAATTTTGATATGTATGTGTGGCATTATAAAGCTAAATTGATCTTGGATTATATAATTGAGAAAAAGATAATTTTTGTTGGCAAATGTTCTGGCAATAGGTTCTAGTAGGCAAGAACATGCATTGTCATGGAAATTGGCTCAAAGTTCTAAAATTGATACTGTCTTTACTGTTCCTGGAAATGGCGATCATCTGTGACTTTACAATCTTGAAAAATTCAGTCTGCAGTATGTGTTGTTTTGGCACCTGAAGGATATCCAGAATCATATCCAAACAATGAAGAAATCTCTGATTTTGATTCTGTTTCAAATGAATCCTGTGTTTTTCATGCTGGAACAAAAAAAAAATCAGATGGAAAAACTCCCTCAATAACAGACAAGTTTTAGGAGTTGCAGCATTAGGCAATTCTTTGGAACCTGCAACTGCAGACGCATATGCTGCATTTGAGAAAACCCCATGGCCCCGCAAATATTATGGAAAGGATATTGGCAAAAAGGCCTTTCCTACCTTTGAGTTTTTAAAATTCTGTCTTCGGTTGCAATCCAATCAATGGTAATATCATGTTCTGATTTTGGAATGTTTTTTACAATCTGTTTTTCCAGAGTCAAAGATATTGTCAAACTTTTGTGTTCTGCAAGAAACTTGTCATAAAACCCATGACCATATCCTAATCTAGTCCCGACAGGAGATATCCCTACCGTTGGAATCAAAATCACATCTAGATTATTGTCTGTCTCACAGTTGTCTTTGGGCTCCATTATGTCAAAACTACCTTTTTCTAGGCTTGAAAAATCAATGATTTTTCTAAACTCCATTCTTTCCCCTATCACTTTGGGCAAAAACACATCTTTTCCATTACTTAGTAACTCTTGGATGATATTTTGTGTCAAAATTTCACTTCCGATTGGAAAATACGCTCCAATCTTCTGAGCGTTTATGAACCCATCAATTTTTTTTATTTTTTTTTGTATCTTTTCACTTGCAATACTCAAAAAATCAGCAGATGTGTTGTCTCTTTTTTCTAAAAGAAGATTTCGAAGTGGTTTTTTTTCAGGACTGTCTTCCAATTTGACTACTCAAAGATGCTGCAATAATTGTATTTTTTAATAGCATGGCAACTGTCATGGGTCCGACCCCTCCTGGAACCGGTGTTGCAAAAGATGCTTTTTGGATAATTTGCTCATAGTCTGAATCTCCCACCAGTTTTTCTTGGAGCCTTGAAATTGCAACATCGATCACGATTGCACCTTCTTTAATCATCTCCGGCGTTAGAGTGAACCTGCTTCTGTCTCCTACAGCCGTAATTATGACATCTGCGGCTTGGCAAAGTTCTGCCAAGTTTCTAGTTTTTGAGTGACACGTCATTACAGTTGCATTTTTTTCTAATAGCAAATGATAAAGTGGTTTTCCAACAAGATTGCTTCTATTAATTATCACGGCCGTTTTTCCATTCAAATCAATTCCGTGATAATCAAACATCTCCATAACTCCTAACGGAGTACATGCAACCAGTGCTGCTTTTTTCATTGCAAGTAATCCTGCATTATGTGGCGTTAGTCCGTCCACATCTTTTAGTGGTGATATTCTTGATGTCGTAGTAAATTCGTCTAATTGTCCGGGCAAAGGTAATTGAACTAGGATCCCATGAACGGAATTATCATTATTCAAATTTTCAATAATTTCATCGAGTTGTGTCTGTGAAACGCCTGCACCAAGTTTATGATCTTTGGTAATGATTTCCACCTCCTCACATGCCTTGTGCTTGTTTTTAACATATGTGGCAGATGCTGGATTGTCTCCCACTAGAACTGTGGCAAGACATGGGTTGATCCCCTGGGATTTCATTTCTTTTACTGCCTTCCTTATTCTGTCTTTTACTGACTGGGCAATGACAATGCCGTCAATTTTAGTGCCAACCATAATCTATTTCTGATTTGTAGATATTTAATTCTTGGAATTTCTTACGAGCATCTCAGAAAAGAAATTAAATGGTCGCTTTTCTAGTCATAACATGTTTGTAATGATGGCAGATGTTCAACTCAAAGAAGGTGCAGAAGATGAATTCAAAAGTTGGTTCTCTGAATCAAACAAAGTATTGTCCGCCTTCCCTGGCTTTGTATCTAGGCGATTTCTAAAATCTGCAGATGGAAGCTATAAGATAATTGTAGAACATGAAAGTAAAGAGACTTTTATCAAAATGCACCAGAGTCCCGAGCATGAAAAACTCCATCCAAAGGGGCATTCCTTTATGAGTGCGGATCCTGTAAGAAAAACATTCACCGTAGCTGCTGAGTAAATTGAAACTGGAATTTGATTTATCTGCATCTCTTGAAAAAATTAAGAAAAGTAACTCCTATTTTCACACCTTTATCAACAAGGACAGTCTAGCTGCAGGCGTATTGGTTCTTCAGCCCGGAGAAGAAGATACGCAGGCACCTCATGATAATGATGAAATGTATTATGTTATTTCAGGTAACGGATTTTTGAAAATTAAAGATAAGGATTACAAAATTTCAAAAGACAAGTTGTTTTTTGTTGCAAAAGACGTTGAACATTTCTTTCATGGGAATACAAAGGAACTCAAAGTTTTGTATTTTTTTGGCGGAACTGATTCCTAACTAATAATTGCCCTTCTTCCAGAAACTCTGATTCTTTTTCTTGCAAACAAATTGACTGCTTCGGGGTATATCCTGTGTTCTTCTCTTAGAATTCTTTTTGATAATGATTTTTCAGTATCGTTCTCTTTTACTTTGACTGCTGATTGGATTATTATCGGCCCTGTATCCACTCCTGTGTCGACAAAATGTACTGTGCACCCTGAATATTTAGCACCATGTCGCAGTGCTTGCTTTTGTGACTCTAATCCTGGAAATGCTGGGAGCAACGCTGGGTGAATGTTGATAATTCTGTTCTTGTATTTTTTTACAAACTGTGGACTGATGACTCTCCTAAATCCTGCAAGGCATACTAGGCCATTTCTTGGAGTAACCCCGTGTTTTGTTAAAACTGTAATTATTTTTTTGTCATATTCTGCTCTGCGCCCCTTGAAGTTTTCACTTTCAATAACCTCTGTGGTAATCCCTAGTCTTTCTGCAATCCTCAGACCCCCTGCGCCTGGCTTGTTTGAAATGACTACTGCTGGGCTGATTGGCACCCTTTTCTTCTTAATTGACTTTAGAATGGATTCCATGTTGCTCCCGCGACCTGAGATCAGAATTCCTAGATTTAGCAACTAGTCAATAGTAGATCAAACCTGCAATTTATATCAAATCTAATTGTCTTCATTCTCATTGCCTAGACAAGTCAGGATGACAAAAAATGGAATCCTGTATGAAGTCAGTGGTAAACGCGTTTGCTTGGATCCAAAAAACACTGATGCTACGGGAGTCAATTTTGTCTCTCACGCACATTCTGATCATCTTCCAGCAAAGAATGGAGGTACAATACTGTCCTCACTTGAAACAAGCGAAATTGCTAATCTTCGTGGATTCAAAATGGAAAACCACGTTGAATCCCTTGATGATTTTTCTCTAATTGATAGCGGTCACATACTTGGAGCAAAGGGTTTGCTTTTTGATGATGCCTTCTACACTGGGGATATTTGCACCAGAAATCGCGGATTTCTTCAGGGAGCAAAAGTTCCAAAATGCAAAACCTTGATAACTGAATGCACGTTTGGTCTTCCAGAATTTATCTTTCCCCCAATTGATGAAGTTCAAAGACAGGTAAATGAATTGATTTCTGAGCTTTATGGAAAAGGAGTTCCTATAATTTTAATGGGATATCAATTAGGAAAAGCGCAGACTCTTACTCAGCTTTTTGGTCATTGGGCACCATTGTATTTTCATGACTCTGTAAAAGAGATGAACTCGCTTCATCAAAAATTGGGGATTCCTCTCAATGATGGGATTGGTCATACTGAGGCTGAAAAAAATGGGTTGCTAGAAAAAAAACCCTGGATAATGGTCGCGCCGTTCATGTCTGCCAAAAATAAATTCATTCAGGACATGAAATCAAAATATGATGCAGTAACAATAGGGTTTAGCGGTTGGGCGCAATCTTCAAGATTTCCTTTTGTACGGAGATCTGATTATTTATTTCCTATGAGTGATCACTGTGATTTTAACGAACTTGTAAATATGGTGACACAATCCGAAGCTGAGCAAGTTTACACCATACATGGTTTTGTTGACGAGTTTGCCGAATATTTGCAAAAAATAGGCATTAACGCACAACCGTTACTTGAAAACTCTTTAGATGATTACACCTAGTTTGTAAATTTACTACACTCACATTCTGCGACTAGACATGTTTCTGAATTTCTAATGTGATCATGTGAGAAATGCTTGCATTTTTCATTTTTACAAATTCTTCTTTGTGCTTCTTTTTGCACAACTGCTTGTGCAATTGCATTTGCCTTGTCTTTACCATATCCTTTTTTATCGATATAGTAATGAACAATTCTGTTGTAAAGTAAATCTGGATTGAATTGTTTTTCTAACATGGCGTTTCTACATACTATTACGCAATTATTGTATTTCAACTAGTCTTTTTTTTGGATAACCATTTGTTTAGTTTAGGTGTGAATTTTGGATATTTTTAACGTAAAATCACGCCTATATCCATAAGATTTGTGTGAGTAAAGTCAGTTACAATGTTTGCCTTTTGTTTTTGAAAGAATCTGCCTGAATCACTGTTTTTGAGAAACTCTTTGGCCACTTTTGAGTCAACTCTAATATTTTCAGTAATTGCCCCTGCAAAAATGGAGTTTCCGTCAATCCCATCTGTACCCATAGACGCAATGACGATTTTTTTTAATTTTTGTGTGTTCTTTAAAATTCTTAGAACCAACTCTTGATTTCTTCCCCCCATTCCTTTACCAAGAACTCTTACTGTTGTTTCTCCACCAAAAACAAGACATGTTTTTTGATCCTCTGAAATGTTTTCAAGAATTTTTGTGACTGCATCTTTAATGTCCCCAAAAACCTGCATTGTGGTTACCTTGTAACCCTTCTTCTTGGCCGTTTCCTGCATTTCTTTCAAACAACCGCTATTATTTGCAATGATATAGTTTTCAATTTTTGGCTTCTTTGGCGTTTTTGTTTCTTTGTGCAATCCTTTTTCTAAAACCTGCAAAACCTCTAAAGGAATTTTTCTTTTTAACTTGTATTTTTCTAAAATGTCTAAAGCGTCTGAAAACGTTGTATCATCCATGTGTGTTGTGCCTGATGCAATAGATGACAGATCATCCCCTTCGACATCTGACATTGCCAGACCTATTCCTTGGCATTTCATGTTTTCAATTAATCTGCCGCCTTTGATTTTTGATAGATGCTTTCTGATGCAATTAAATTCTTGGATTGTCGCCCCTGATTTTAACAACAAATCTGTAACATGGATTTTGTCATCAAGAGTGATTTCATTTGGCATTGCAAGAAGTGATGAGCCTCCTCCCGAAACAAGAAAAATTACTAGTTCGTCACTTCGTTTGTTTTGAAGAAATTTTATGACTTCTTTTGCAGCCCTTACGCTTGTTTTATCTGGTTTGGGATGTCTGGAATTGAAAATCTGGAATTTTTTACCCTTAATTCTGGACTTTGAGCCCTTGGGAATTACTACAATTCCACTTTTTATTGGAATTATTGCATTGAGTGCTCTAGTCATAGAATCTCCGGCCTTTCCAAATGCTATGGAATAGATGTTGGAGTATTTCTTAATCCTGATTGACTTGTCTCCAATCTTGATTTCACCTGGTGTTACAAACTTTGGAATTATGTTTTCCGGATCTGCTGCACGAAGACCTGCCTCTAAAATTTCCAGACACTCTTTTTTCTTATCAGTAGCTGCCAGATCTTTGAAATTTTTGATAATCATACACATTCCCAATAGTGCAAGATATATAATCATCAATGATTTTTTTTATTTTATGCACACAGTACGTATTCCAAAAGTTATCAAATTTGGTGAAAACGCACTTGGTGAAACAGAGTATCCAAAAAACGCTCTTGTAGTAACTACTGCCACTCCGGAACTATCTGGAAAGTGGCTTGATAAAATGGGCATTCAAGACTACATGCTTTATGATAAGGTAAATCCAGAGCCATCAATTGATGATGTTAATTCATTAATTGCTGAATTCAAAGACAAAACGCCATCTGTCTTAATTGGACTAGGCGGTGGAAGCTCATTAGATGTTGTAAAATATTCTGCCCAAGACTTTGGAGTAGAAAAGATCCTGATTCCAACTACATTTGGGACAGGAGCTGAAATGACGACATACTGCGTTTTGAAATTTGATGGCAAAAAGAAACTCTTACGTGAAGACCGATTTCTTGCAGATATGGCCGTAGTTGATTCATACTTTTTGAAAGGCACTCCACAACAAATTGTAAATAATTCAGTTTGTGATGCTTGTGCCCAAGCAACCGAAGGATATGATAGCAAACTTGGAAATGATTTGACAAGAACATTGTGTAAGCAGGCATTTGAGATTCTTCATGATGCAATTATGAATGACAAACCAGAGAACTATCCGTATGGTTCAATGTTGTCTGGAATGGGATTTGGAAATTGCTCAACAACGCTTGGGCATGCATTGTCGTATGTATTCTCAAATGAGGGAGTCCCACATGGTTATTCATTATCATCTTGTACTACAGTTGCACACAAGCACAACAAGTCAGTTTTCTATGATAGATTCAAAGAAGCTATGGACAAGCTCGGTTTTGATAAACTAGAACTCAAAGCTGATGTTTCAGAAGCCGCAGATGTTGTAATGACTGATAAGGGACATTTGGATCCAAACCCAATTCCAATATCCAAAGAAGATGCCATGAAGTGTCTTGAAGATATCAAAGCAGGCAATTTGTAAAAAACACAAATTTATTTTTACCTTTTTTATATTTTCTTGGTAAACTGCGAAATTGGCAGCTTGTCTAAACTTATTTATGCTAATATTCAGACCTAAATGTACTTGACTCAAAACAAGCTAAAATTTGGTATTCAAAACGGACTAAACGTTGCAAGGGCCGGTTATACCGAAGACCAAATCTTGACGGCTTGCATGCTTGCAGACAAGACAGGTTACGATTCAATTTTTTATATGGATCACACAAATGTACCACAGTGGAAAAACGCAATTGTTTTGGATCCTTGGGTTATGTTATCTGCAATAGCTGCAGTAACAAATAATGTGGAACTGGGAACTTGTGTAACTGATGCAATTAGAAGACATCCATCTAACATTGCGCTGGCTGTAATCACACTTGACAGAATTTCAAAAGGAAGAGCAATTCTTGGTATTGGCGCAGGCGAGGCTCAAAATCTAAAAGAATTCTGTATTCCATTTGAAAAACCAGTCTCAAAATGGGAAGAACAGATTGAAACTATTCACACGTTATACGAATCAACCCCTGATAACACCGTAAATTATGATGGAAAATATTACAAACTTGAAGGAGCATGTCTGCAAGCCCCGCCAATTAGAAAACCACGCCCACCAACTTACATGGCCGCCGGTGGTAAGAGAACCCTTGGATTAACAGGAAAACTTGGTGATGGTTGGCTGCCTATCGGTTACACTCCAGAACTTTTTGAAGATCATGCAGCACAAATTAAAAAATCAATGGATGACAACAACAGAACTCAAGAAGCAAAAGATAACTTCCAATATGCACTTGACATTGACGTATACTTTTCTGAAGATGCTGAAGAATCATGGGCAAGAATGAAAGAAGCAGTGAAAGTTAGTTTGTTCAAGCCTGAAATCTTGAGGGTTCATGGATTAAAAGAGATCGAAGGGTTTGACTTTAGAAAATACTTTACAGAATACTCAATGTCTAATCAAGATTGGATTGTAAAAATGAGAGAAGCTGCAACAAAAATTCCTGAACATGTTGCTCGTTCTTCGACTGCAGTTGGCACACCAGATGACATCATTCCAACATTCGAAAGATTCATGGATGCTGGTGTTAATCACTTTGTAATTAGATTCTGGGGTAAGAATTACTTTGGTTCTGTTGACAAGTTTGCAAGTCATGTAATGCCTGCACTTAGAGAAAAAGCCAAACAATAAGACGCTCGATGCTATAATATGCCGAAAATCATTTACTATGCTGGTTTTGAGAATATATGATGGATGACGATCTTCCTGAAACAGTAAAAAAATGTCTTGATATTTTAGAAGAAAATGTCGAAATTTTAGCAAATCTTGAGCTGGATTTAGAGGACGAAAAGGAAGATGAGCTAATTTCAAGTCTTGCACTTTATCAGCTTTATGACATGACTGAGGATGTTGCCGAATCTGCAAAACTCAAACGCGCCGAATCCAATTTTGCAAGACGACAAGCTGAAGATTCTTTATGATTTGTGTGGCCTTTTGTTTTTGCTTTTGTAAGTGATTTTGCTCTACGTTTGATTTTTTTTAATTCCTTGTGATGTTTCGTAGCGGTGCTTGCAGATATCTGTAGTTCCACGCGTCTCTCCAAACCAGATGAGCTTTGACTCTGCATTGTCCTCTTCTGGGACATCCAACACTGGGTTTGTCGTATCCTCAAGCGCGTCATCCACCCCATGCATGAACGTCTTGAACTGTTCGTATGTTTTAGCGATTTTGATTAATGAAAAATTTGGATGAAAAAAGTCAAATTTTAGAATGTTTTCTATTTTTGATTATTTTTGTAATGATTTGCTATGAGCGTAGAATTAAAAAGTGAATGCACAGCATTAGAATGCAGAATTTTAGAAATCAAAGCATTAGAAAAAGAATTAGACGAAGAAAACTAGATCTGTTTTTTGGGGAGCATGTTTGCTCTGGATTTATAAAATGATTTTTCATAATTTTGATATTGAAACTAGTGGGAATATTACAAATCAAATCATATGAAAAAATCAAAGAATTTCTACAGGAAGAACATATTGGAAGAATTTCTAGTATTGATAAAAATGGGTTCCCTCAGATCATTCCAATGAATTTTGCTTTTCTAAATGATGCTATTTACATGCATTCTCATGTTAAGGGTGAAAAATTAGATAATATCTCCAAGAACAACAAAGTTGGTTTTGAAGTAGATAGGGAACTGGAGTTTCTGCCATCTTATTTTGAGGATCCTTGTGATGCATCTTTGGCAGATACTTTGTACATTAGCGTTGTAATCAAAGGATTGGGTTCTTTTGTTGATGATGGAGAAGAAAAAACACTTGCCCTTAACGGACTAATGGAGAAATATCAGCCTGAGGGACAGTATGAACCAATAAAGCCTGACATGCAAGTCTTAGATCACGTCACAGTAATCAAGGTGACCACACAAACATTGCATGGGAAATACAAAATTGGTCAGAATGTAAGCCCTGAAAAAAGAATGGACCTGGCACAAAAAATTCTGAAAAGAAATTCCCCCACTGCTAGACAAACCTTGAAAATTATGGGATTTGAGATCACTGACGATGGTCTAAGAATGGTTGATGAGCCTGTCTGGTAAGTTAGTTTGATACTGCCATTGCTTTAAATTCAGTTTTAGCCACAGTTTTTCGCCACATTTAATTAATGAAATTCAGTATTTTGTGCCTAGATTTGTCATATTTTTTATCGGTGTGGTCTGTCTAATAATGCGGATACAGAAGACCTTATGCGTAATCGATCAAACTAATATTGCTAGATGATTCTTGTCTTAGCAAACCAATTTGATTTTGAATTTTTAGTCGATTGCGCATAAGGTCTAGACATGAAATACGGATGCTGTATCTTCTGTTTGTCTTGCGACGTATCTGGTTGCGCAGCTTTCGCGGAGTCGGCGTGTTCTTTTTGCAAAGCCTGTCGGCCAGCTTTTCTATCAATGCGTACAAGACGTCCGGGCTTTTGCCTCTTCCTGGCGCGTCCCGGAGGCCATCTGCGCCATATTTTCTGAACCTGCATACCAACAGCTGGACTGTGCGTTAGTTTGTTGCATAACTTGGATCCTAGGCACGAAATTTACCCAACTTTTGACTGGCTTAGGCGTGTTATGCAACAAACTAGAAGATAAGGCGGGAACTCGCAGGAATTCTTGACTCCTAACATTTTTTAGGATGCAGAAAATAGAAAGGACATGTCTGAAACCAAGACCGTAAACCCCTTTGACTTCCTTCCAGAAGACAAGATGAAGATAATCAGGGAAGATTTTGAGAAAGATGAAATCTCCAACACCAAAACATTTGAGCAGTATCTAAAAGCACTACATGAAGAAGACGAACTAATCCCAGAAGAGGTATTGGACATCATTGAAGCGCGAAAAAGCACAGATTGGAAGACATTTTCCACCGCAGAAGAATTGTTAAAAGACTTGCATGAAGATGACTAGATGGAAGATCATAAGAGAAAACACTTTCAAAAAGCAATACAAAAACATCGGGCATAAAAGACAGGCAGATGTGGATAATGCAATATGTGAGCTTTCATCATCTGTAAATCCTGCAGATATTGGAAGATACAAACAACATCAAAAGGTATTCGCATATGAACTTGGAAAAAACGACAGACTGATTTACACCTTGGATTATTTTTACAATAAAATAATTCTGCTTCGTGTATGTGATCACAAGTCAGTATATGGCAAGGACTGATGCAGTCTTTACTGACTGTATTATCCAAACCAGTCTTATCTTGAAACGGAAGAACCAACTGAGTGGACGGGTATTGACAAATCATATGACAGTTCTGGAAAATATTTTTCAGAAAATACGGATGCAGACACTCTGCAAACAACAAAAAAACCAATCAACAAAGGAGGTTGATGACTAGAGTGGCGATTATAATTAATTTCGCCTCTCCAGACAGGACTGAACAGAAAAGCTTATTGATCACCAGATCAGCTGCAAGCTGTGAACGAAGTACAGGCACTGACGGAGGCCATGCGTGCAGAGAAGAACATCAAGATTCGTGACAGGATGCCGGCAGTGCGCGGAGTCCTCATGGGACACTCTACGGCAGATCTTGCAGATATTGCCAACGTAGACCAACGCACAGTCCAGCTGTGGGTATGCAGGTTCAGAAAATATGGCGCAGATGGCCTCCGGGACGCGCCAGGAAGAGGCAAAAGCCCGGACGTCTTGTACGCATTGATAGAAAAGCTGGCCGACAGGCTTTGCAAAAAGAACACGCTGACTCCGCGAAAGCTGCGCAACCAGATACGTCGCAAGACAAACAGAAGATACAGCATGTCCAACATGCGCAGGATAATGCGCGTCTTTGGATTCTCCTGCAAGACATCCACGACAGTATACGGGAACAGTGCAGGCGCCGACGAGGTACGACGGTGGCAAAAAGACGCCTCAGCAGTCATTTCACGTGCAAAAAGGCGTGGATTCCGGATTGCGATACAGGACGAGTCGATATTCATAAGGATCGGTGAGGACGGCAAGAGGCTGTGGTCGCGCATAGGCGATCCCGTGGAGATAGAAAGGTCAGGACGCAGGGACAAGACAGTCGTATACGGGGCGCTTGCAGATGACGGCACCAGACTGATGCGCCTGTATGACAAGTTTGACGGCCCTACGTTTGTGAGGTACCTGGCAGAGGCCCGCCGCAAGTGGGGCAAGGCGCTGCTGATAATGGACAATGCCGGCCAGCACAAGACGGCGGCGGCAAGAAAATACTTGGAGGATCACAAGGGAGAGATCGAGATACTCTGCCTGCCTGTTGCCACTCCGAAGCTTAGTGCCATCGAGGCGTTGTGGAAGCAGGCCAAGTACAGGCTGATCACGGCAGCACACTATGACACGCTTGAAGATCTCAAACACACAGTGTCAGAGTACTTTAGGACATGTTCCATTAAACTTGACATCTACAGGTATCTAGCTCGTTGTGTTTGAGGCGAAATTTTCAATGATCGCCACTCTAGTCTCAGTCCTGGTTTTGCCGTATCACTGGATCTGCACCACTCCGGACGTACTTTGCACCATCATTTTCTTTATGCCTGATTCACTGCAGAAGATTTTTAGTAAATTCAGTTTTCAAGGATTGTATCTATTGAAACAAATATCTGAATTTGAATTAGCATCTGATTATACCCCTACTGGAGACCAACCTCAGGCAATTGATGAGCTAGTTGATGGTGTTAAAAAAAGAACAGTTCAAACCTTGATTGGAGTTACTGGAAGTGGTAAAACTTTCTCAGTTGCAAATGTTATTGCTAGAACTGGTAAAAACACTCTGGTTATCTCTCACAACAAAACTCTTGCAGCACAACTTTATTCCGAGTTAAAACAGTTTTTCCCAAAAAATAATGTTGGATATTTTGTATCTTACTATGATTATTATCAGCCGGAAAGCTATCTTCCACAAACTGATACTTATATTGAAAAAGACACTCAAATCAACGAAAAAATTGAAAAACTAAGGCTGGAGGCTACTGCCATGTTGCTTTCAGGTGAGCCTACAATAATAGTATCAACTGTTTCTTGTATTTACTCTATTGGAAATCCTCTAGATTGGGAAGACTTTACAATTACAATTAACACTAATGATGAAATTAAACGAAATAAGATTATCCGAAAATTTATTGATGCCCGATATGAAAGAAATGACACTAAAGTTGCACCAGGAAATTTCCGAGTAAAGGGAGACACAATTGATGTTGTTCCTGCATATTCGGAGGATATAGTTAGAATTTCTATGTTTGGAGATAAAGTAGAAAAAATTACTTTGCTTGATCCTGTTTCGTCAAAAGAAAAACGAAAAATCTCTCAAATCAAAATTTTTCCTGCCAAACATTATCTCATTGCAAAAGATGCAAGAGAAAAAGCCATCAAGTCTATCAAAGAGGAACTAAAACATCGTTTACCTGAATTAAATGAATTAGAAAACCAAAGACTACAGATGCGAACAAACTATGATTTAGAAATGATTGAAGAATTGGGTTATTGTTCCGGAATTGAAAACTATTCCAGACATTTTGATGGAAGAAAACCTGGAGAAAAAGCATTTTGTTTGATGGATTTTTTTGGCGATGATTATCTTTTGGTCATTGATGAGTCACATGTGACATTGCCTCAGCTTCATGGAATGTACAAAGGTGATCATTCAAGAAAAAAAGAACTTGTTACATATGGATTCAGGCTGCCAAGTGCATATGATAACCGCCCATTAAAATTTGAGGAATTTGAAAAATACATTCAAAATACCATATTTGTTTCTGCCACCCCTGCCGAATATGAGAAAAAAATATCATCAAAAATTGCCGAACAGCTAGTTCGACCTACTGGTTTACTTGATCCAATCGTTGAGATTAGGCCAACCAGAAACCAAATGGATGATTTAATACTGGAAATTAACAAAAGAGCGGAACATTCTGAGCGTGTTTTAGTCACCACTTTGACTAAAAGAATGGCAGAAGATTTGGCCGAATATCTCTCAAAAAAACAAGTTAGGGTTCGATACATGCATTCAGAAATAGAAGGACTGCAAAGAACTGAACTAATCAGGCAGTTGCGTCTGGGTGAGTTTGACGTACTAGTCGGAATTAACCTTCTTCGAGAAGGACTAGACATTCCGGAGGTCTCTCTAGTGGCAATTTTAGATGCAGACAAGGAAGGATTTTTGAGAAATTTTACCAGCCTTATCCAGACATGTGGCCGTGCCGCAAGAAATGAAAATGGGTCTGTGATAATGTATGCTGACACTACAACGCAATCTATGAAAAATGCCGTGGATGAAACTAACCGTCGTAGAGAAAAACAAATGCAATACAATCAAGAACATAACATTGTTCCTAAAACAATCATAAAATCTGTTCCAGAACAGGTTACAACGTTGGATGATTCAAAGCTAAAGTCCACTCATGATCTTGAAGCTGACATTATTGACTTGGATGCGCAAATGAAAACATATTCTGATGATTTGGACTTTGAGCAAGCAATAGAATGCAGGGATAGAATAAAAAGACTAGAAAAGGAGATTCAATTAAAAGATGACCGAAAATAAACTAAAGATTCGCGGTGCACGACATCATAATCTGAAAAATTTAGATGTAGATATTCCAAAAAATAACCTGGTCGTAATAAGTGGATTGTCTGGCTCTGGAAAATCCACACTGGCCTTTGATACCATCTATGCTGAAGGTCAAAGACGATATGTAGAATCTCTTTCTGCATATGCTAGACAATTTTTAGAAATGATGGACAAGCCAGATGTTGATTCTATTGAAGGACTCTCGCCTGCAATATCTATTCAACAAAAAACTACTAGTAAAAATCCCCGTTCTACTGTAGGCACCACTACTGAAATTTATGACTACATGAGGTTGCTTTTTGCCAGAATCGGAATTCCATATTGTACAAATTGCAAAAGAAAAATTTCTACCCAGTCAATTGAGACAATTTGCGATTCTGTTCTCAAAGATTTCAAAGGAAAAAAAATCCTTGTTTTGGCTCCCATAATTCAAAGAAAAAAAGGAACGTATGAGAAATTATTTGAGCAAATCAAAAAGGATGGATATTCCAGAGTACGCCTAAATGGGGAAATTTTGAGCCTAGATGAGGAGATCCCTCCCTTAGACAGGCAAAAATGGCACAATATTGAGATTATCGTTGACAGAATCGCCACTGAGAAATCTGAAAGATCTAGACTTTTTGAAGCAATACAGACTGCAATCAAAGCATCAAAAGGAGACGTAATGATTGCATTTGAAAAAACAGAAAAAATTTTCTCACAAAACAACGCATGCCCCTATTGTGGTTTAACTGTGGGTGAGTTAGAACCAAGAACATTCTCATTTAATTCTCCATTTGGTATGTGTAAAAAATGTAATGGGTTGGGCGTTAAGATGGAATTTGACGCTGATTTAGTAATACCTGATAAAACAAAGTCCATTTTGGACGGTGCCATTGTTCCTTGGAGTGGCAGATTTTCATCATTTAGAAAGCAAGCGCTACGGGCCGTTGGAAAAAAATTTGGATTTGACTTGATGACTCCGATTGAAAAAATAAGACCAAAACATCTTGATATTATTCTATCTGGAACAGATGATCTAGTTGATTTCAAGTATCTTTCAAAATCAGGAGATTCCTCTTGGCAGTATACTAACGCATTTGAAGGGGTGCTGGAGAATCTACAACGTGTTTTTATGGAAACTGATTCTGAATCAAAACGTGAATGGTTAAAGCAGTTCATGCGGGACACTCCTTGTGCTGCATGTAATGGTAGAAAACTAAAACCAGAATCCCTTGCAGTTAAAGTAAACAACAAAGGAATTATGGATGTTTGTGATATGTCAATTGATCATTGTTATGATTTCTTTTCTACGTTAAAACTAACTGAAAACGAGCAATACATTGCAAGAGATGTTCTAAAGGAAATTAAAGAACGTTTAGAGTTTTTAATGAATGTTGGATTGAACTATCTTACATTAAATCGATCAAGTTCTACACTGTCTGGTGGTGAATCTCAACGAATTAGATTGGCAACTCAGATTGGTTCTAATTTGACTGGTGTCTTGTATGTTCTTGATGAGCCGACAATTGGCCTGCATCAACGTGATAATGAAAGACTCATTAAAACGCTAACAAAGCTACGAAATCTTGGAAACACTGTGATAGTTGTAGAGCATGACGAAGAAATTATACGAAATTCGGACTGGATAGTTGATTTGGGTCCTGGCGCAGGCGTACATGGCGGTAATGTGGTTTTTGAGGGAACAGTAGATAAAATCCTCAATGATCACAAATCTGTCACTGGTGATTATCTCAAAAACCATTCTTTAATCAATTTAGAAAATAAAATCCGCAATCGTTCTAATTCATTAATTGTCAAGAAAGCATCAGAAAACAATCTAAAAGGCATTGATGTTGAAATCCCGTTGGGGCTTTTTGTCTCTGTCACCGGTGTTTCAGGTTCTGGAAAATCTACTCTGATAAATGACATACTGCTCAAGACACTACAAAATCATTTTTACAAATCAAATGTAAGGCCTGGAAATCATAAGGAAATTGTTGGTTTGGAGAACATAGATAAGGTAATTGCAATTGATCAATCACCCATTGGTAGAACCCCGCGTTCCAATCCTGCAACTTACATTGGTGCATTTACTCCTATAAGGGAGCTTTATGCAAGTACTGAGTTATCAAAAGAGCGCGGATATGCGCCAGGACAATTCTCATTTAACGTAGCTGATGGAAGGTGTTTTGCATGCGGTGGTGATGGTGTAAAACAAATTGAAATGCAGTTTTTGTCTGATGTTTATGTAAAATGTGATGAATGTAAGGGAAAGAGATACAATTCTGAAACCCTTTCTGTACTGTATAAGGGCAAAAATATTTCTGATATTTTAGACATGACAGTTTATGAGGCATTAAATTTCTTTGAGAATGTTCCTGCAATAAAACGAAAATTACAGACAGTTTATGATGTTGGCCTTGGTTATATAAAACTGGGGCAGTCATCCACAACATTGTCTGGCGGCGAAGCCCAACGGGTAAAACTTGCATCAGAATTATCAAAAAGAGGCACTGGAAAAACCCTCTATGTCTTAGATGAACCTACCACCGGCCTACATTTTGCAGATGTTCAAAAATTATTGGACGTATTAAACAGGCTGGTAAACTTGGGAAATACTGTAGTGGTAATTGAGCATAACATGGATGTGATTAAGAATTCTGACTGGCTAATTGATCTTGGACCTGAAGGTGGCGACGAAGGAGGCAGAGTCGTATCTACTGGAACCCCCCATGATGTTGCCAAAGCTCCGGGAAGCTATACTGGAAAATACCTGAAAAAATTATTAAAAAAATGACTTTTGCCATCTCCAAAATCACAATTCCTACCTCTCCTGGAATTTATTTGATGAAAGACTCTAATGAAAAAATTATCTATATTGGTAAGGCAAAAAATCTAAAAAATCGAGTAAAATCATATTTCCTAAAAAACCAAAACTACAAGACTCAGAAACTAGTCGAAAATATCTCTGATATTGAATTTGTTTTGACTGACAATGAAAGTGAGGCCTTTCTTTTAGAGTCTAACATGATCAAAAAACATCGTCCTAAATTTAACATTGAATTAAAAGATCAGCAAAGATACACATACCTTCGAATTTCTGATGAAAAGTATCCCAGATTATTAGTTGCAAGAAGAACCAGAGATGGAAAATTTTTAGGTAGGGGAAAAATCTTTGGGCCCTTTACACAAGGCAGCTCAAAACTGCTTACAATTGGCACACTACGAAAAGCGTTCCAAATCCGAATCTGTAAAACCTTGCCAAAAAAAGTATGTCTGGAGTATCACTTGGGAAATTGTGAAGGGCCATGTGAGTTCAAAGTTGCACAAGAGCGATATCCACAACATGTTGCTGCCTTGGGAGAAGTACTAAAAGGAAAAAACCAAACTAAAATTTTTACAAAAAAACTAGAAGAAGAAATGCATCAGGCAGCAAAAATCCAACAATTTGAGCGTGCAAAAGACATACGTGACACTCTGATTAGACTTGGCAGTCTACACACTAAACAAAACATGGAATATGTTAAAAATTCTGATGAGGAGTATTTTGGTATAGGCATACAAGAACAAACTGCCACAGTCATGAACTTTAGAATGATTAATGGTGTAATCCGAGATAGCGACAAGTTCTTTTTTGATCTAGTTGGGGATAACTCCTTTTCAAATTTTCTTTACCAGTATTACTCTACACATAAAGTCCCAAAATTTGTTTTTGTTAGTACGACTCCAGATGATCACAAATTATTAGAATCGCTACTTTCAGAACAAGCTGGGTTTGCTGTAAAAATTCAGGTTCCAACCAAAGGAAAGAAGAAAGACATCGTAAATTTAATCTTGAAAAATATTAAATTAATTCACTCCAAAGGCGGCGATCCTGGACTAGCTGAATTAAAAGAAATTCTAAATCTGCCTGTGATTCCTAGAACCATCGAGTGCTTTGATATTTCAAACCATGGTGTAGATTTTGCAGTAGGTTCGATGTCCAGATTTGTAGATGGCCAGCCAAGCAAGTCTGGATATAGAAAATTCAAAATTAAAACTGTATCTGGAAGAGACGATTTTGCAATGATTGAAGAAGTTATCAAAAGAAGATACTATAGGCTATTAGAAGAGAACTCTGAACTTCCTGATCTGATAGTAATAGATGGCGGCAAGGGACAACTAAACGCTGCTTTAAAATCACTCAAATCCCTTGGATTAAAAATTCCCTGCATATCTCTTGCCAAAGAAAATGAGGAGGTATTTGTTCCAAAGAATAAAGACCCAATAATAATCTCTAAAAACAAACCGTCGTTGAAAATTTTACAGCACGCCAGAGATGAAACTCATCGATTCGGCGTTGCATACAACAGAGCTATCAGGAAAAACCAGATAAAATAAGAAAAAAGTTTTGGTTAGTTCACCGTAACACTGCCCACCATCCATGGATGAACAATACAGAAATAATCATAGGTGCCTGCATCCTCAAAGTCAAATGACCATGAGTCTGAGCTTGGCATCATTAGATCACTATGAAACACTTCTAATTTTGCATCCGCTGGTGTGCCTGCTGTTACTGTATGTACGGCTGAATCAACATTAATCCATGTTACCGTATCTCCAGCATTAATTGTGATGTCTGCTGGTGTATAACATTCGTTTGTTTCTTCACATCCTTGAACTCCTGTACCTACTGGAATATCCACTTGGTGTGTTTGTAGACTCGTTGGTTCCTCCATGGACATCTCTTTGTCAAGTACTACTGGCTCTTCCTCGATTTCTAGCGGTTCAACTGGATCTGACTTTACTTCTGCGGCCAAATCTGCAAACGGATCTGTTTGCATTGGCTCTTCAGTTTCAGTTGAAACAACTGTGGAAGGAGCAGAGACTGTTGGAGCACTTTGTAAGGAATCTCCACTAAATGCAATTCCTACACCGATAGCAGTAATTGCAATAGAAAATGCAATTGCTGCTTTGTCTATGTTTGCCATAATTGATTCATGGCTTGCTATATGGTAAATAAATCTAATCGTTGTTATCACGTATGTAATTTCATTTTTACACTCAACTGGGATTTATCATAAATTTACTATTACTTTGATGCTAATTTTTTCTTAAATCTTGATTTTTTGATATTTTTCAAATATTTACAATATTTTCAAAAATCAATTGAAAATTTCACATGATCGCTTTAATCAAACGTTAACTGTTGTCAATGATGTTGAACAATTCTTTCTTTTATGAATCTAGTACGTAGTGCTATTACATAACGCAAATGGGCTGTCACCAAGTAACTAACCGTTTTTGGTCTTAAGCTCTTTTGCATTGATATTTTTTTTGGCTAAATTTGCATCCATGTTGATTATTTCAAATTCTATTTTTAATTTTCTTTGTTTGATTAATTGTTTTATGAATTGTATTGATTTTTTGATAAGTTCATCTTCAATTTTTACATTAGATGTAAAATGATCATACATTATTTTTTTATCTAATTTTATTCTGACTGTGCGTTCATTTTTTATAGCGATGTTACAATTCCCCAAAATAAACCAACATGTAGTGCGATATACTTTGATTGTAAATTTGTCCCTGCCATTATAGATACCTGCATGAATTCTATTTTGTTTAACTACAGAATCATTGGTTTGGACAACTCATGAAATTCTCTTTGCATTTTCATATGAACAAAGAACATGTTCCAATTGTCAACCAAAAAGGGGTCTTTTGTCTATATAATTTGAATACGTCACTTATGATCATAGATTGAAAGATGTATTCATGCTTGAATCCCACGCCTTCTTCTCAAAGATGGTCGATGAACTAGTAGAGTTCTCCGAATATGATCCAGAATTAGCAGATGGAATAAAATGGCTAGATGATCAAGCACAGAAAAAAGGTATCACATTTTATGATATGGTTTTTGAAGTGTTATACAAACACGATGTAAACTCTAAAGCAAAAGACTGGCTTAGTACAAGAAATTAAAAATTATTTCCTCAGGTCTAGTGTTTTATATTCACAACCTTCTGGGCCGCAGTACTTTCCAACATAGGTAGCTTTTGGTCTATACAGCGCAGGCTTTGGTGCTGCCTCTGCAAATTTTTCTTCAATAATGTGAGCTGCCCATCCTACAACTCTGGAAACTGCAAATATTGGCGTATTTAGATCCATTGGAATTTTTAACATATAGTAAATTGAAGCGCTGTACAAATCTACATTTGGATAAATGTCTCGGTTTTTTCGTGATTTCATCTCAGAAATAGTTGAAGCTTCGATTTTTTCTGTAATTGCAAACCATGGTTCTTTGGTTTTTTCTGCAAGTTTTCCTGACAGTTCTTTTAGAACCTGTGCGCGTGGATCATATGTTCGATAAACTGCATGTCCCATTCCCATGATTCTTTCACCTTCATTTATTTTCTCTTTAATCCATGGCTCAACTTTTTCTATATCGCTAATTTCTAATAGCATCTTCATAACTTCTGTATTGGCTCCCCCGTGTAATTCCCCACTTAATGCCCCAATTGCAGCACTTGACGCCGAATACATGTGTGCTCTTGTTGATGCAACTTGCCTTGCCGTAAATGTTGATGCATTGAAGGTATGGTCAGCATGAAGAATTAAACATACATCGAAGATTTTTTCTACTTCGGGTGCAGGTTTTTCACCCGATATCATGTATAGAAAATTTGCTGCATGGCTCAGAGAAGGATCGGGATCTATGATTTCTAATCCATTTCTAATTCTTTGCCAACTTGCAACAATGGTTGGAACCTTTGCAATTAGATTAATTGCTCTGTCATAACTGGCCTCTTTATTTGAAAACTCTTCATCATAATATCCTGCAAGTGCCGCAACAAATGCCTGGAGCATATCCATAGGATCTGCATCTTTTCTCCAATTTCCCATGTTCTTTTGCATTTGCTTTGGAACAAATCTAGCCTCAACCATCTTTTTCTTAAACTCATCTAGTTGTTGCTTGTTTGGCAGAATATCATAGAGTAGCAGATATGCTGTTTCTTCAAAGTTTGAATTTTCTGTAAGATCTAAAATATCATATCCGCGATAGATGAGTTTGCCTTTTTCCCCATCAATATTTGAGATTCTAGTATCTGCAATCTCAATTCCTCTCAGGCCTATGTTTTTAGTCTCCATACTGAGCATATCAAAAAATCTTCTATTATGTTTTCGCCATGATTATGTCTGTGAAGTTTAGTAATTAGTCTAAAATGGCAACTTTTGATCATAAATGAAAATTTTTGATCAAAAACTAATGAACATCAAAGAGCGTGAACACTTGAAAAAACTGGATGAACTGGTGCTTGCTGCATCTCCTGAAGAGTTAGAAAAAATTCAAGACATTGACCATCAAACCCAGATGGAGGGATTGTCATTTTATGATGTATATCTTGACTCAAGCTCCTTGATTAATCAAAGCATCAAAAAACCGACAAGGAAATCTTAATTTCCCATATTTCATTTAAATGAGGGTGCATAATTTTTCCATTCATATTGGCCGCTTCTAAAACTAAGAAACCTACAGCCAAACAAACCGTAAAAAAAGTTGCTAAAAAAACTCGAGCAAAAAAAGTTGCTAAAAAAACTGTCAAGAAACAGCGAACAAAAACAATCTGTATTTCTCACAAGGAAGATGCAGATGGAATCAGCTCTGCAGCACTAATCAGACAAGCATTTGGCGGTGATGCAATACTAGTTGATTATCCCGGTCAAATGGAAGCGCTGCAACAAGTGGTTTTAGATGAAAAACTAAAAACTTTATTCATTTGTGATCTGGGTTTGAGCAAAAAGACACAAGATGAGTTTATTGACATCATGGCTACTTTGCGAAAAAACAAGGTCTCAGTTACTTACATTGATCATCACGACATTGATCCTAATGTTGTAAAATCTCTCAAAAAACTCAAAGTCAAAGTAGTTCATGACATCAACGAATGCACTGCCGTACAAGTCTATTCTGCATTCAAATCAAAACTAAACGATCATGCTTCATTTGTTGCAGCATGTGCTGCAATTACTGACTATATGGAAAACAGGCCAATTGGAGCAAAACTACTTCAGATTTATGACAGACAATTTGCATTGATTAATGCAACAGTGCTCACTTACAACATTGTAGGCCGTCAAAAAGAACCCGACTATTTGTTGTATTTGGTAGAAGAGCTCGCAGATTCTAAATTCCCGCATGAAATTCCACATGCTTTTGAATTTGCTCAAATCCAAGTCGATAAACTGGCGCAGATGATTGCCAAAGTAAAGAAAGGAATGAAGACCATGAAGAATCTCGGATACATGGAAATCCTAGATGCAGGTGCCAGTGGCGCAGTTAATTTTGTTATGGGCTTGTCAGGAAAAAATGTCGGTGTTGCATACAAAGAGCGAGTTGATCATGGCATTTATGCTGTCTCAGTTAGAGGTTCAAAAGACTGCAAAGTCCATTTGGGCAAGATTGTAAATATATTGGCAACTGATCTTGGTGGCTCTGGCGGTGGACACGATAAGGCATGTGGCGCAGTAGTCCCAAAACCAAAAATAAAAAAATTCATTACAGAATTAAATAAAAAAATAAAATAATCGCGCAAAAATCTAGGAATCTTTTTTACGACATGTGAAGTTGACACTCTTCTGGTTCTGCAACAACAACTGCAAGAACTGCAGCTGTGTATTCCAATGCTGACTAACCTTTATCCAAATCCAAGTAAAGTTGGAACAATTTTTTAATATTTTAAATACTAAAACTATTCAAAATTGAATCTAAAGGTTATTGCATCTGTTCTTGTAATTGGTGTGGCACTTGCGATATTAGCTGTTTCTTTTCAAGACGAGTCTGCCAAGACAGTTATTGCTAGTTCTACTACGACAACTGATTCCCAGCCCTCCGAACTAATCATAATGAAGACAGATGGCGTAAAACATAGTATCCCACTTGATAAGATCAAAGGAGGCGGCCCACCAAAAGATGGAATTCCATCAATTGACAATCCTGTGTTTGCCAATATAGAAAATTCCCAATTCATGTCTGATTCTGATACTGTAATTGGATTGGAAATTAATGGTGAATCAAAAGCTTATCCTCTCTTTATCTTGGTTTGGCATGAAATAGTTAATGACAAAGTAGGTGAGACTCCCGTCTCTGTTACCTACTGTCCATTGTGTTATACTAGTCAAGTCTTTGAGAGAATCATTAATGGACAAGAAGTAGAATTTGGAACTTCGGGGAAATTATACAACAGTAATTTGTTGATGTATGACAGATTTACCGAGTCTTATTGGAGTCAAGCGCTTGGAATGGCAGTAAAAGGTGAGTTAACTGGCCATCAATTAGATTTAGTCCCATTTGATGTGATTACTTGGGGTGATTGGAAGGCACTTCATCCTGATACATTGGTATTGACAACTGATACAGGTCATATTCGTTCGTATGCCACTGATCCTTATGGGGACTATTACGCAGAACCACGAATAATGTTTCCAGTAGAGCACAGCGACGATAGAATGCACCCTAAAGAAATTATTCTTGGGTTTAAACAAGATGAAATCTACAAAGCTTACAAACAAAATGATGTTGAATCAAATGTGATAATCAATGATTCTATTGGGTCTGTTCCTATGCTGCTGGTATCGCTGTATCCAGAAAACTCTCGTGCATTTGAGAGAACCATTAATGATCAAGTATTGGATTTTGTATATGCTGATGGAAAAATTGTTGATACACAAACTAATTCTGAATGGAACTATGATGGGCTGGCAATATCTGGTGAATTTGGAGGAAAGCAGTTAGAAAGACTGCCTATTGAGCCTGGATTTTGGTTTGAATGGATTGCGTTTCATCCAGAGACTCTAGTTTATGGCGGTGTTTAGTTGAAATCCACTCAAAAAGCAACGCTGGTTGGGGTAATTACCATGGCTGTGTATCTTTTGGTAGTTGTAATAACAACTCCTGCATTAGAGCCACTTGTTGCAGTAAGTGCAGCATTTCAACTAAACTCTATAGTGATTGTTGGAATGGGAATCGGAATCGGCTTGCAAGTTTTCTTGTCTGAGAAAAGCAAGTCGTTAGGATGCAAACTTTCTGTAAAGAAAAAAGCCTTTGGAGGAAATTCTGGGAGTACAGCTGCCACATCTTTCCTTTCATTTTTCTCTCTAGTTCCGTTAGGGTGTTGTGGTTGGTGGCTTTATGCACTGTCTTTGCTTCCAAGTGTTGTTGGAACAGGAGTGTCTGCTGTATTGATAGAGCATAGCCAGGTTTTGGCCTATGTGGGATTGGTAACCATCTTTGGATTTGCAGTATTAACTGCATACAAACTAAGACAAGAACAAAAATTACAAAAAATTGCCTAGTCTATTTTGATTGAAAATGCAAAGAGTTCTCCCTTGCTTTTACTCATGAATTTTGCAATTTTAGCTATGAATCCATACTTTTTGTCTCTCTCCTTTACTGCCGTTTTGGTTTGAGATTCATCTAAACTTGTTGCAGTACCTGCTATCCATTCTCCTGTAACTTTTCCCTTTATGGTACATAATGCAAATTTTACTTGTAGGTTATTTCTAAGGCGTTTTGCTTTTCCTGTTTGATCTCTAGTTACAACATAGACCAGGCTATCTTTTATGAAAAACCAGACTGGAGTTCTTACCGGATTCCCGTTTTTTCGATACGTTTCAAGTGAAATGTATTTTTCTGATTTAATCTCTTCTAAATTATACATATTGTATGATGTTTTCTAGATCATTTAGACTTTCTTTTTTGAAGGAATTTCTTGACTTGCTATGGCCTAAGCTGGAGGAGCGCAATAAACACGTCCTATTTGTGAAATTGAACAGCAACAAAGACGCTGACATCTTCCTTTTTCATGATTACATTCTTGACAAATCATGTTTTTTATTTCTTGGTTTTGATCTTAATCTAGTTTTACAACATGGACATGAAATTTCTTCAGTAAGCAAAAACAATGCGCACAAAGAACACCACTTTTGACCTATTTTGTACCGCAGATTATTTGTAAATGAAGTTGATTTCAAACGCTCACACACCCCATTACACGTTTGAATCATGAGTAAAACACTCAAAAAAAAATCTATTTAAGAAAATTTCCAAATCTATTCTTTGAATTCTACAATTGCATCAATTTCAGTCATAGAGTCTAATGGTAAGCTGGAAACTCCTACTGCAATTCTGGAGTGTTTTCCCTTGTCCCCGAATATTTCAAAAAACAAATCCGAAGCTGGATTGATAATTTTTGGCTGTGCTGCAAAACCTGGAACAGAATTCACAAATCCTGACAGTCTTACTATCTTTGATACCTTATCCAAACTTCCAAGCTCCCTTTTGATTTGGGCAAGTAAGTTAATTGCACACATTCTTGCAGATTTTTGAGCAGTCTCTAAATTCTCATCTGAAACTTTTCCGGTAAAGACTACTTTGCCGTCCTCCATTGGAATCTGTCCGGAGATGAATAGCAGGTTTCCTGTTCTTACTGCTGGAACATATGATCCTGCCGGTGTTGGGGGATTTGGTAATTTTATCCCTAAAGACTCTAATTTTTCTTCAATCAAGAATATTTTGCATAATTTTGTCTGATTTTAGTTTTTACTTATCTTGATGTGGACTTTTTCGCCCTTGTTGGAACTGTTTTGAAAGACGGTTCTTGTCCTGTATCCTTGTTTTTGAAGGCATCCATCCAAAATAGAAACCCATGGCAGGGAATGTCCGCTATTTAGCTTTGATTCTATTGTGATGTTCTTGGTGTTTGCCTCAAAATTAACATGTCCTGAGCATGTTATCTGCATGATTACATCCATTATCTCTATGACATCATCAAGTGATTTTGATTTTAGTGAAATCCCATTTTTCTCTAATAATTTGAACATGTCTGATTCGGGCTTTTTTGATATCATCATGGAGTTTAGCATATACATTAAACCAGTATCATTGACTGTCTTGATAATTTTGTAGATTTCTTGGGCTTCTGTTTTTGTCATATCTGCAAGAGCTTTAGTCTTTGTTGCAGTTTTCCATATGTTGGAGAATATCTTTTCCTGATTTACTCCTAAGACATCCGTTGATGAAAATATTGCGCCTTTTCCATTTGTGTTGTTTACCATTAGTAATTCTGTTTCATCAAAGACAAAGCAATTCTGAGTAATCTCTGATGCTCTAATATCCACTCCGTCGGGAATTGCTCTGTATGCTTCAGAGCAAATCTGTGTTGGTGAAACTAGAAGTTTGACTTCTAGGTTTCTGCGTAAGACAGCTATCAACTGTTCTTTGCACTCAGCTAGTAATCCCAAGCCCCATTGGTCTGCTATTATCTTAATTGATGATTTTGAGCCTTCAACCATTGTTTGAAGTTGGGTTACAACATTGTTTGCACTAATGTGAAAGTATCTTTTTTCTTCTGAACCCCTTGATTTTCTACTCTCCTCACTTGCTTTTTTCAAATTTGATACTAGCGTATTCATTGCGTTTACTTTGTTGATTTGCTCATGAATTATTCCATCAAATGCATCTTCAGGTGCAATTGCAGTGCACATTATTGGTTTACTTTTTGAGATAATTGCTAGTTTCTTGTTTTCAAGTTTTAGTAAAGTAGGATAAATTTTGGTTCTTGGAATTTCTGAATAGTATGCTAATTCTCCGGCTGAAATTGTCCCCCTGGCAACCAAGGCAACATATGCCTGAGCCTCGTATTTGCTTAATCCAAATTCTTCTAAGCTGACTGTTAATGCGTGTTCATTTATCATGATTTTACTCGATTTGTTATTAGGTAAAATTGAGAGCTAAATTCCTTTACACAAGTACTCAAAAAAATTCAAAATTGTATCTGCACGTGGGTGTAACTGTGGTTACTAAATTAATTGTTACAATGTCCTCAAATACAAAATTTTGATCAGTAAACTGGTATGTTGGTTAAATGCGAAACTAACGCATTAGAAGATGAAAACATCTCCCATTCAGTTACGCTGGTTCCAAGATTGGGATATTCTTTGAATTTGTTAGATGAGATTACTGGAGTTCTCAAGAAAAAAAGAGATGTTATAAAAAAATCAAACAAAGACTTGATTGTAGATTTTGATGAATCAGACAAAACCCATCTTGCTGCAATCAAGCTAGAGCAAACAGTATCTGTTTCTTTTGAAGTTTTATCTCAAACAAAGAAGAAAATAACCCGAATATCTGGCATAAATAGCATTCCCGAAGTCCTTCCTTCGTTAATTCCAATGATTAGAACAGTTAGTGCACAACTCTATGATGTAATTCCTCACTGCAGTCAGAAACTATCTGAGCTATCTGTTCATTTAGGCAGTATAGTGCTGGATTCTGCTGCCCTAACAAAGGCCAGATTTGATTTTAGTCTCTCCAATGTGGAATCTGCAATCCTGCTTAATGAAGTAAAATTGATGGTAGACTCTAAAATAAGTAAGCAGTACCCTAATCTTGATTTTTTTAAAATATGCAACACATGACAATACTGAGTTCTAAACGGAGTTTCACAAAGGATATTGAACGTGTAAAAGCAATATCTTCAAAAATTGATAAAAAATTATCTGAGGTCAAATCATCTGATGCTAAAAAAATAGACAAGCTTACTCTAGACGAATTACAGGATTTGAATAAAATTGTTGGAATTGCTGATTTTATGCTATGCAAATACGCTGACAATAAAGAGATGCACTCAATTCTGAAACATTTTGCATCTATTATTTCTGATACTGCAAAATCCCTTGATGATATAGATGATGAAATCTCTGAATTGATACTCTCAGCTGAAGATTCTATTAACAAAGTAAAAGATATTCATGCCCACGTTTCTGACAGATCTCAAATCAAAAAGAAGTTTCATCACGGGCCTGAGTATGATGAGCGTGAAACAAGTGGAATTAATTTAACCAATTTTGCGACAGAGATTAACACACCTGAATACCAACAAAATTCTCAAGAACAGACTGCATAGGTAATTAAGATGAGTTTGGCCCCACAAGAATTAGAAAACACTGCTAGTAAATATGCCTCTGAGGCTATCAAATTTGATTCTCAGGGTGCACGTGGTATGGCAATTACCCATTACCAACAGGCTATAGATTCACTTGTAAAACTATTACAACTTTATCCTAACAGTAAACTAAATCCAATTTACAAAGAAAGATGTAACTCTTATCATAACCGAATTCAGGCATTACAACAGGCTCATGGCGTAGACCCAGCAGTTGATCCTAAAGCATCTCCAGAAGAGCAAAAGAAATCTGTTCAAAGACAAGAAGTAGAAAATGATTTTGAGGATCTTGTAATGAAAGAAAAGCCAGATGTTGTTTGGAACCAGGTAATCGGTTTAGAGGACGCTAAAAATGCATTGTGCGAATCAATTGTTTATCCTACAAAAAGGCCCGACTTGTTTCCGCTTGGATGGCCAAAAGGAATGCTACTCTATGGCCCGCCAGGTACTGGAAAGACAATGCTTGCAGCTGCTACTGCAAACGAGATGGATGGCTACTTTATCAATGTTGATGCATCATCCATGATGAGCAAGTGGTTAGGCGAAGCAGAGAAAAATGTTTCAAAATTATTTGACATGGCAAGACATTATGCAGAAAAAGAAGGCAAGCCAGTTATTCTGTTTGTAGATGAAGTTGATTCTTTGTTGGGTTCTAGAAACAGTGAAGTTGGTGGGGAAGTAAGAACCAAAAACCAATTCCTAACTGAAATGGATGGTATTAATGACAAAGGAAAAGACTTGATGTTGTATGTTATCGGGGCAACAAACAAACCGTGGAGTCTTGATTGGCCATTTTTGAGAAGATTTCAAAAGAGAATCTATGTCTCGCTTCCAACCCAAGAGGCCAGACAGAATCTGTTTGAGCAATACACTGCACCTCTAAGAAAAGATCTTAAAGTTAATCCTGCCGAATTAGCAAAACTCTTCGATGGATACAGCGCAAGTGACATCAAAGACGTGTGTCAGGCAGCACAAATTAAGACAGTCCATGAAATCTTCAAATCTCCAGACTACCATGAGCCAGTTGAGGGTGAAGAGCCGGTGCAGCCAAGGGAACTAACCACGACTGATTTCAAAGAAATCATGGCAAGAAGAAAACCAAGTGTCTCATTAGAGATGATTCGTGCCTATCACAAGTGGAGCGAAGAGTACAAAGCACTCTGATCATCGGCGATCATATGTTCTCATTTCCAGATTGAACAAAAACTTAAATTCAGATTGTTATCGACTTTACGAGGGTCACAATAACCACAAAGAAATCAATCCACGCAAAAAAGTATGGAAAGCTGATCTTTGATGATGGGACTGTTCTTGATGGCCAGGGTTTTGGTTATTCTACAACTGTTTTTGGTGAAATTGTATTCAATACTGGAATGGTTGGATATACAGAAGCACTCACTGATCCGTCTTACAATGGCCAAATCCTTACGTTAACTTATCCACTAGTCGGAAATTATGGGGTTCCAGATCCTTCTGAAGTTGATGAGGATGGAATATCAAAATTCTTTGAATCCGATAAGATGCAAATCCAAGGTTTAGTAGTCCATGAACTATCACTAACTGCTAGTCATTGGAATCTCTCAATGACTCTTGACGAGTGGATGCATAATGAAAAAGTCCCTGGACTTTCTGGAATTGATACTAGGGCAATTACTAAGAAACTTCGAAGTGGCGGTGTCATGATGGCTGCCCTTGTTGTATCAGATTCTGAGATTGATGTTGAAGCAGTCAAAAAGGAATTGGCATCAGCTACTGACTACAATTCTGAACAATTCATGGATAAAATCTCTACAAAAGAAGAAAAAGTCTATGGAAATGACAAAGAAGCAGTTGTAGTGATCGATACTGGTGCAAAAAATGCGATACTGCGAAATGTTCGTGAGCTTGGCTACAAGGCAATATTGCTTCCTTGGAATACTACATATGAAAAAGTAATGTCTTACAAACCAAAAGGCGTAGTGCTTAGCAGCGGACCTGGAGACCCACAAAACTGTCCTGACACGATTGACACAGCTAAAAAATTAATCGAAAACAATATTCCAACACTTGGAATTTGTTTGGGTGCACAAATAATTGGCATTGCAGGAAATACTGAAACTTACAAACTAAAATATGGGCATCGAGGACAAAACAAACCTTGTGTTAATTTAGAAAATAGCCAAGTCTATGTTACAAGTCAGAATCATGGTTATGGAATTAAACCTGAATCTCTAGAGAAATCTGATTTTAATTTATGGTTTACAAATGCAGATGACAAAACAATTGAAGGAATAAAACACAAAAAACAGAGTTGTATTGCAGTACAGTTTCATCCCGAAGCTGCACCTGGCCCTTTTGATTGCAAGTTCGTCTTTGAAGAGCTAAAACACCTTATGGAGAAGTGAATAATTGCCAAAGAATGAATCGTTAAAGAAAATTCTTGTGCTGGGAAGCGGGGCTATCAAGATTGGGGAAGCTGGAGAATTTGATTACTCTGGAAGCCAATGCCTCAAAGCAATACGTGAAGATGGACTGAAAAGCGTGCTAATCAATCCAAACATTGCAACAATTCAGACTGATACCAGGTTTGCAGATCAGGTGTATCTTCTCCCAGTAAACCCTGAGTATGTGGAATCCATTATCGAAAAAGAAAGACCAGATGGGATTATGCTGGCATATGGCGGACAGACTGCACTGAACTGTGGTGTTAAACTGGAGGAATCTGATATTCTTAAAAAGTATGGTGTCGGCGTTCTTGGAACTCAGGTAAAAGGTATTCAGAGTACTGAGGATAGGCAGCTTTTCAAGGACTCTATGAAGGAGGCAGGCGTGCCTGTACTTAAAAGTAAAACAGTTACAAATTTTGATGATGCCAAAAAGGCAGCAGAAGCACTACGCTATCCAGTCATTATTCGAGTAGCCTATACGCTTGGTGGACGGGGAGGGGGCGTTGCCCATAATGAAATTGAACTTCACGAGATTGTGGAGCGAGGCCTCAAGGCAAGCCTTGTTGGCCAAGTTCTAATTGAAGAATACATTGGACACTGGAAACAAATTGAATATGAAGTAATGCAAGACTATGATGGAAACAACGTAATTGTCTGTAATATGGAAAATGTTCTTTCAATGAAAGTTCATACCGGTGATAACATTGTAGTTGCCCCCTCACAAACAATTGATAATCATGAATACCACATGTTGCGTTCTGCAGCACTACGTGCAACAAAACATGTTGGAATAGTAGGCGAATGCAATATTCAATATGCGCTAGATCCTGATTCGGATAGATACGTTGCAATTGAAATTAATCCCAGGCTTTCACGTTCTTCAGCTTTAGCTAGTAAAGCAACTGGTTATCCGCTTGCATACATGTCTGCAAAAATTGGATTAGGATATAATTTGTCAGAATTAGTAAATAGAATTACTAAGAGTACTACTGCATGTTTTGAACCTTCCCTTGACTATATAGTATGCAAACATCCTAGATGGGATTTTGCAAAGTTTGAACTTGTGAACCGAAAACTTGGCCCTACAATGAAATCAGTTGGTGAAGTAATGGCAATCGGTAGGACATTTGAGGAGTCACTCCAAAAATCAATTCGAATGTTAGATATTGGAAACGATGGACTGGTTCTAAACCGTTCTAATGGAAAGACCTACACTGAAGAGGAAATTGAAAGCAAACTTTCTCATCATGATGATCTAATTTTGTACAATGTGGCAGTCGCATTAAAAATGGGAATTTCAGTTGAGAGAATTTACAAACTCTCCACAATTGATCCTTGGTTTGTCGAAAAAATAAAAAATATAATAGATATTGAATCAAAATTAAAAGATTCTGAGCTTGACGAGTCTCTTTTATGGAAAGCCAAAAAAATGGGTTTTTCAGACAAGCAGATTGCCCGCTCTAAAGACAAAACCCCTGATGATGTGCGTGATTTACGCAAGAAATTAGGCGTTTTGCCTTCTGTTAAGCAAATTGACACGCTTGCAGCTGAATGGCCTGCAGTCACTAACTATCTGTATCTGACATATGGTGGATATTCTCATGATATTGAGGTTTCATCAGATGAGAAGGGAATCGTTGTTGTTGGAGCCGGACCTTATAGAATTGGAAGCAGCGTGGAATTTGATTGGGGTACTGTGAACATGGTTTGGGGTCTACAAGAAAATGGTGAAAAAAATATCTCAGTGGTTAACTGCAATCCTGAAACCGTGTCGACTGACTATGATATTTGTACGCGACTATATTTTGAGGAACTGACTCAAGAACGACTCTTAGATATCACTGAATTTGAAAACCCTAAGGGCGTTATTACCTGTGTTGGAGGTCAAACTGCAAACAATCTGACTCCTGGCCTTGCACAACATGGCATCAATATTATGGGAACTAGTGCAGATGATGTTGACCGAGCAGAAGATCGCTCAAAGTTTAGTGCAGAACTTGACAAACTGCACATCCAACAACCACGTTGGCAAGCATTTTCAAGTCTTAATGAGGCAAAAAACTTTGCACAAGAAGTTGGATTTCCTGTAATTGTTCGACCATCTTATGTTCTGTCAGGTGCTGCAATGAAAGTTGTTTGGTCTCAAGACGAATTAAAAACATATGTTAAAGAAGCCACTGATGTTTCACCTGATCACCCGGTTGTGATATCAAAATTCATGCTAAATTCGCTTGAAGTAGATGTTGATGGAATCAGCAACGGAAAAGAAGTTGTTATTGGTGCAATAGTTGAACACATTGACAGTGCTGGTGTCCACTCTGGTGATGCAATGATGTGTATTCCGCCATGGCGGCTGAATAATAAAATTATTGAAACCATAAATGATTATACAAAAAAGATTGCGTTGACTTTTAATGTCAAGGGCCCATTTAATCTGCAATTTTTAATTCATGATAATCACGTTTATGTAATTGAGCTGAACATTCGGGCATCACGTTCCATGCCGTTTGTTTCAAAACTTGTCAAAACAAACCTGATTTCCCTTGCATCTAAGGCCATCTTGGATAAACCATTGCCTAAAATACCTGAAAACAAGTGGCAAAAAATTCACAACTATGGAATCAAAGTTCCGCAGTTTTCTTTCATGCAGTTAGATGGTGCTGATATTGCTTTAGGCGTTGAGATGCAGTCTACTGGTGAGGCCGCATGTTTTGGCAATAGTTTCTATGACGCACTATCAAAAGGATTGACGTCTGTTGGTTACAACTTGCCTGATAAAGGAACTGCGCTAGTAACTGTTGGCGGAGCAACAAACAAAGAAAAACTTGTTACAACCATTGCTAAACTCAAACATCTTGGATTCAAAATTTTGGCTACTGAGCATACTGCAGAATTTTTTGAAGAAAAAATTGGACAAATAGAAATTGTTCACAAAATTTCAGAGCCTGAGCGAAAACCAAACATATCTGATCTTCTTTATGAGCGAAAGATTGACTTTATCATAAACATCCCTAGTACTTTGTCTTTAGAAAAATATGTTGGAATGCTGGATGATGAATATCAAATTCGCCGAAAGTCTTTGGAATTGGGAATTCCTGTATTGACTACAATTGAATTGGCAGACTCTTTTGTGAAAACTTTGGAATGGTTAAAGGATAATCAAACCACCAAAGATCCAATCGAGTCTTATGATAAAATAGAATAATTTTAAAAAACATCAAACATAACTACACTAACAGTTAACGTGGCAGAAAAATTCTCAGATGATGAACCTGGCTAGGTATTAAGCAACATGTATCAAAAAGTTCAAGACAACAAAAGCACAGATCAAAAAAAGAGCAAAACAAGTAATATATACAGGCCGTGAAGAAAATTATGAGATTAATCTAAATTACGTAATGAAGAATTTTTTCTAAACTCAGAACTATACCAGCTAAGCGAAATCTGCTCTAATTCGGGCCAAATCGGCTACAAAATGCAAACAGATCAATGAGGGTACGACCCCATGATTTCTGTTGTTCACACAAAAAACCAGACAGGGCCGCGAACTGTTAAACAATCCACGCATATATGAAGACGTTGCAGACGGCGCCAAAAACATGCTTGCATGCGCCAACACATCAGACAGGTACAACGCAACGTTTGGACCAGATGATCTGAACTGCGGCATGCTAAAGGCTGCCACCATGATTCTTCTGTAGCAGATGCGCAAAGGCGAAGGCACAAACGCTGCAGTACCCCGTCTGACAGGTGGATTGCATCGGCAATCAAGGGAATTGAGCAGGATGCAATCCAGCACACGCTTGAAGGCCAGATAGCAAGGCATCTTGAAACCCTCAAAAGACTGGGCAGGTTTCCAAAAAAAGGACTGGACATGGCAATCGACTTGCACCTCATACCGCGCTATGACAGGGTACCGGGGGCGGAGCTGACACGTTCCAAATACAAGAACGGAACCAAATACTTTGAGCGTTACATGAGTCCAGTGCGTAAATGACAAGATGCGTATCGTTCTTGCCGCATCATACCTGAAGATGCTTGAATCCGTGCCTGATTACGTGGATGCCGTCCTCAAAACCATGGCAGGGATGGGGGCATCAGGATACACCTGGCGTTGCTTGACCGTGAGTTCTTCTCAGTTGATGCGATAAGCAAGCTGCAGGAAAACAACGTAAAGTTTCTGATGCCGTGCAGGAACACGTACAACGTGGTGGCCGCCTGCGAGAGTTTGCACAGGGGAAAAGAGGAAAGATCTCAGGGAACGTAATTGAAAACAACCTGGGTTCTGCTGCTGAATATTCCATGATAATAACTGACAGAAAAAAGGCCAAAGACTCTGATGACCCAGAGGGAGGTATACATCGGGTTTGCAACAAACCATCCCGCAGTCAGGATCGAGGTCTATGCCAAAAGATGGGGGATAAAGATGAGTACGGCAAAATCGAGGAGTGCAGGGCCAAGACACGGATCACAGACATGGAATCGCGGATGCTGTGCTTTTACCATTCTCGGGTATTGTACAATGAATGGGTGATTGTCAGGGCACTGCTTTCTGATGGCACTGAAAGGCAGAGTGTCATGGCCATGCTGACGTTTAAGGTGCAGCTGGAATCGCTTCCCATACGCCAATCCAAACCGCCTACATGATCTCAGGCTTGGGACACATTTCGCTTAGCTGACCTCTGAAAAAAATATATAAATACCAAAACAAAAGCATCAAGTTGTTGAGTCACACCTTTCAGTTATCTGCTTTCAAGAAGCCGTCGCTAGCCGTATTGCGCTTATGTCATTCCTGCAGTAATCTTGCCTTCCCTGCCACAATGTTGCCTGACATCGGGGGGGGGGGTGGAGGAAGGATTAGCAGCAGCAGTAATGGTATTGGGAGAAGGAGAGTACAGGAGAGTCTGACAGTTGCGACGATTGATAAAACCGCCGTTGCTTGCAACGACAACAACGACAGCAGCAGCAATAGCGGCACTTGTTCTTCTGATTCCCCTTTGCATTCCCCTTGCTGATGCTGCGATAGATTCGCCTGTTCCAGTCGCCTCCTTTGATGACGGAGACACCGTCACAGTCGGCATGACAAACAAGACATTTGACGAGCTTGACCAAGCACATGACATCACCACGGTAAGGATAGGCACCGGCACGTACGCCCTGGTCGTATCATTAACTGACTCAGGTGTCCAGATAATAGACATTACAGATCCCGCAAGCCCCGTCCCGACTGCCTCCTTTGAGGACGGGGACACAGTCGAAGTCGGCGGGACAAACAAGACATTTGACAAGCTTTTCAACGGACGGGACATCACCACGGTAAGGATAGGCTCCAGTACCTACGCCCTGGTCGCAGCAACCCTTGACCACGGCGTCCAGATAATAGACATTACAGATCCCGCAAACCCCGTCCCGACTGCCTCCTTTGAGGACGGGGACACAGTCGAAGTCGGCATGACAAACAAGACATTTGACGAGCTTAGGCAACCATATGGCATCACCACGGTAAGGATAGGCTCCAGTACCTACGCCCTGGTCGCAGCAAACCTTGATGACGGCGTCCAGATAATAGACATTACGGATCCCGCAAGCCCCGTCCCGACTGCCTCCTTTGAGGACGGGGACACAGTCGAAGTCGGCGGGACAAACAAGACATTTGACGAGCTTGATGGCGCACGGGGCATCACCACGGTAAGGATAGGCTCCAGTACCTACGCCCTGGTCGCAGCATACTTTGATGACGGCGTCCAGATAATAGACATTACGGATCCCGCAAGCCCCGTCCCGACTGCCTCCTTTGAGGACGGGGACACAGTCGAAGTCGGCGGGACAAACAAGACATTTGACGAGCTTGGGAAAGCATTTGGCATCACCACGGTAAGGATAGGCTCCAGCACCTACGCCCTGGTCGCAGCATACGTTGATGACGGCGTCCAGATAATAGACATTACGGATCCCGCAAGCCCCGTCCCGACTGCCTCCTTTGAGGACGGGGACACAGTCGAAGTCGGCGGGACAAACAAGACATTTGACGAGCTTGATGGCGCATTTGGCATCACCACGGTAAGGATAGGCTCCAGTACCTACGCCCTGGTCGCAGCATACTTTGATGACGGCGTCCAGATAATCAACATTACGGATCCCGCAAGCCCCGTCCCGACTGCCTCCTTTGAGGACGGGGACACAGTCGAAGTCGGCGGGACAAACAAGACATTTGACGAGCTTGATGGCGCACAGGGCATCACCGTAGTGGATATAGGTGCCAGCACCTACGCCCTGGTCGCATCATACGTTGATGACGGCGTCCAGATAATAGACATTACCAATCCCGCAATAGATCCCCCCAGGTTCGTCTCAGCCGAACTAGACGAATTAACTGGTGTGCTGAGCGTCACCTTTGACAAGACAATCGACGCATCCAGCGTCGATGCCACAATGTTCCACATAAGAGAGCCCGAATCCATCACGGGAGGAGTGACCCTGTCTGCACCGGAGCTTGACACTGCCGCTATTGCTACTACTGACGGCACCGCGCTCTCATTTACGCTGACTGGCCCGAACCGCGACGCAGTCATCGCGCTAGATGACCCGCAGCTGGAGATAGGGGAGGGCGCCGTGGCCGACGCCAATGGCACCAAGATAACTGCAGCCTTTGATATACGGACTGCCAGGTTCGCCGAGTCTTTTGCTTTTGGGACGATAGATAATGGTGCCAGAGCCATCGCCTTCTCAAATGACGGCCTGAGGATGTTCCTGGCAGGCATCAATGGTGATTCTAACGCATACCAGTACGCCCTGCCTGCGGCATTTGACGTGTCAGGTGCCAGCCTTACCCGCTCTGTTACGCTTTCAGACGCTCCTTTCATAAACGGAATCGCCTTCTCAAATGACGGCCTAAGAATGTTTACGGTCAATAGGTTAACTGATACCGTATACCAGTACGACCTGCCTACAGCATTTGACGTGTCAGGCGCCAGCCTTGCTCAATCCCTCAACATCCAATCTCAGCAGACAGGCCCAACTGACGTCGCCTTTTCAAACGACGGCCACAGTATGTTCGTGATAGGGGCTTTCGAATATAAGATAGACCGGTACGACCTGCCTACAGCATTTAACGTGACAGGCGCCGAACACGTCGGCGTTTTCTCATTAGAACAAAGGATAGAGGGTAATGTGTATGGCCTTACCTTCTCAAACGACGGCCACAGGATGCTCGTTACATATGGACTGGGGGACTTCGCAACCAACGACTACAAATCCGTACACCAGTACGATCTGCCTGCAGCATTTAACACGACAGGCGCCAGCCTTGTCGGCACCTTTGACCTCTCTCCACATGCGCCGAGATTGAGAGGCACCGCCTTCTCAAATGACGGCCTTGGGATGTTCAATATAGACTCCTCTAACAGTACCGTACACCGGTACGACCTGAGGCTGCTCTACGACATAAACAGGCAGCCAGTCGCAGAGGCAGGCCCAAACCAGCACGTGCAGGAAAGAGACACGGTGACCCTTGACGGGACCAACTCGGCGGATCCTGATGACGGCGACACCACCCTGACGTACTCGTGGTCCCAGACATCCGGCTCCCCTGCCGTATCCCTGACAAACGCCAACACAACAAGCCCCACATTCACTGCACCGCAAACCGGCAGTACTGCCGCCCTAGAGTTCACGCTTACGGCAAGCGACTCCTCCTTGTCAAACGGCACTGACACGGTAACTGTCACAGTCTACGACGACCAGACAGTCTTTGCCAGGTCTGCCACGTACTATGAAAACCACGGCATCCTCGGCATAACCTTCAACAGGGACATCGATAGACTGCCAGGTATTTTATTTGACTTGTTTTCTATCCGCGAGTCCGGCTCTAATTCTGGCGGCTCGGATCTTGCCTCCTCTGAATGGCTGGAAAACACGGCAGCGCGCAGCACGATGATCTTCATGCTTGACCCGTCCACGGATGACGCAGTCAGGGCTTTGACATCCCCGCTGATTGACATAGAGGCTTTTGCCGTGTCTGGCACAAATGGCATCCCATTTATGTACGACCAAGTCGAACTGCCAGTCGTCAAAAGCGGCGCATTTCTTCCGCGGGTAACCACTGCTGTTGCCTCGGCCCAAAGCGAGATCACCGTGCGCTTTTTGTCCAACGTCGACACGGACATAACCAACGGCACGGGATGGTTCGTGGGCGCCTCCGTGGACGTGGGCCTGGAAGAAAACCTTGCCGTAGAGTCAAACTCGGATCCCGGCGGGATGACAGACACCATGACGCTTGCGCTAAACGGCTCGCTGCCAACAGGATTCAGGTCAGGTGCCATCTTCCTTGACTACCAGAGGCCGTCTGATGACGGCACCGGCATCTTCAACGGCACCGAATACCTGGGCAGCACCAACCGCATCTTGCTAACTGACGGCATACCACCGGTAATAGTCAATGCCAGCGCAGCTTCTCCAACTGCCACGTCAATAACCCTGACCTTCTCAGAGAGGATCACAGGCAAGTCTGATGCCGAAAGCTTTTCGCTCTCGCGTACGGCAGACAGCGCCACCACGACGCCGGTGCCTGCAGTGGTGTCGCAGGTGGAAGCCGGCTCATCCCCCACCATCACGCTTAACCTTAACGGCACCATCGGCAACAACGACCTGGTTATCGGCTACAACCGGGATCTGGGAGGCGACAGCAGCATGGCAGACATTGCAGGCAACCCCGTGGCAAGCTTTGCAGACATACCGGTGGCCACGCCGCCTGCGGATCCCGTTCTGCCGCCACCACCGGAAGACGACAGCTACGCGATAGATTCGCCTGTTCCAGTCGCCTCCATCACTGAAGGCCAGACCCATTCTAACGGCAAGACATTTGACGAGCTTGACGGCCCACGGGACATCACCACCGTGGATATAGGTACCAGTACCTACGCCCTGGTCGTATCAGACCGCGAGCTCACTCCTTTCAACGGCGTCCAGATAATCAACATTACCAATCCCGAAAACCCTGCCCCCGTCGCCTCTATCACTGACGGCCAGACCCATTCTAACGGGAAGACGTTTGACGAGCTTAGCGGCCCACGGGGCATTACCACAGTAACTATCGGCACCAGTACCTACGCCTTGGTCACAGCATACTTTGACCAAGGCGTCCAAATAATCAACATTACCAATCCCGCAAAACCCGTCCCGACAGCCTCCTTTGATGACGGGGACACCGTCCCAGTCGGCAATGCAACCCGGACATTTCACGAGCTTCGAGGTGCACAAGACATCACCACCGTAACTATCAGCACCAGCACGTACGCCCTGGTCACAGCAGGACTTGACGACGGCGTCCAAATAATCAACATTACCAATCCCGCAAAACCCGTCCCGACAGCCTCCTTTGATGACGGGGATCGCGTCACAGTAGACAATGCAAACAGGACATTTGACGAGCTTGACGGCGCACAAGCCATCACCACCGTAACTATCGGCACCAGCACGTACGCCCTGGTCGCAGCAGGATTTGACGACGGCGTTCAGATAATCGACATTACCAATCCCGCAAAACCCGTCCCGACAGCCTCCTTTGATGACGGGGATCGCGTCACAGTAGACAATGCAAACAGGACATTTGACGAGCTTGACGGCGCACAAGCCATCACCACCGTAACTATCGGCACCAGCACGTACGCCCTGGTCGCAGCAGGATTTGACGACGGCGTTCAGATAATCAACATTACCAATCCCGCAAGCCCCGTCCCGACAGCCTCCTTTGATGACGGGGATCGCGTCACAGTAGACAATGCAAACAGGACATTTGACGAGCTTGACGGCGCACAAGCCATCACCACCGTAACTATCGGCACCAGCACGTACGCCCTGGTCGCATCATTAGATGACGACGGCGTCCAGATAATCGACATTACCAATCCCGCAAACCCCTTCCCGACAGCCTCCTTTGATGACGGGGACACCGTCAAAGTCGGCGGGACAAACAAGACATTTGACGAGCTTGACGGCGCACGGGCCATCACCACCGTGGATATAGGTTCCAGCACGTACGCCCTGGTCGCATCACTCACTGACAACGGCGTCCAGATAGTCGGCATCTCGTCAAGATCTATTACAAACCAGCCCACTGTAGCCCCAACCCTCGTATCTGTTGAAAGGCACGACCCTGCCACACAGAGCACAAACGATACCACCCCGACCTTCAGGGCAACCTTCAGCAAGGCAGTAACCAACGTGGACACATCAGACTTTGAGACCGCAGGTGATGCCACAGCGACAGTCTCTGCTGTCACCCCGGTATCTGATACGGTATACCACGTGGAGGTAAACGTGACTGCAGACGGCATAGTCAACCTTGGCATTGATGCAGGACACAACATCCAAGATGCCGCAGGCAACTCCCTGTCCGGTACTGAGCCTACCGATACAGACGAGCCATACACCATAGATACTGCTCCGCCAACCCTCCTGGCCGTTACAAGGATACACCCTGCAGCAGAAAACACAAACGATCGCAACCCGATCTTCAGGGTCATATTCGGCGAGGCAGTCACCAACGTGGACAAGGAAGACTTTGAGACCTTGGGCAATGCCACTTCAACAGTCTCTTCGGCCACCCGCATATTTGATACCCAATACGACGTGCTGGTAACGGTAACTGCAGACGGCACGGTCAACCTTGGCATTGATGCAGGACACAACATCACAGATGTTGCAGGCAACGCCCTGTCAGACACGACACCTACCGGAGCAAACGAGCCATACACCATAGATACCGTTCAGCCAACCATCCTGTCCATTAAAAGGCATAACCCCCTCACAGAAAACACAACTGATTCCACCCCGACCTTCAGGGTAACCTTCAGCGAGGAGGTACTTGAGGTGGACAAGCCAGACTTTGCGATCACAGACAGCAGCAGCGCCAACGCGACAGTCTCCACAGTCACCCCTGTACCCGGCAGTACGGTATACGACGTGGGGGTGACCGTAACTGCAAACGGCACAGTCAGCCTTGTGCTTGCAGGATCACACTATATCATTGATACTGCAAGCAACTCCCTGTCTCCTGCGGATCCGCCCGTCAGCGAATCATACAACGTCTCCCTCCTCCCGCAGGCAGAAAACCGGCCTCCGACAATCGACCTAACCGGCGTTAACCCTGCAACTGCAGAAAGGTACGTCGCGTATACAGATGCCGGGGCAGCCTGCACCGATCCTGACGGCGATACCACAATGCTTGCCAGCTCCTCCAATGTGGACACGGACACAGTATCTTTGCCGGCATCTCCTTACCGGTACACCTACTCGTGTACAGACCAACACGGGCTTGCCGCGACAAACAAGACCAGACTCGTCAGTGTGGAGGATACCGTGAAACCTGTGATTACCCTTATCGGCCCGGCATCAGTACCGCTGACAGTGGGCGACACATACACGGAAGAAGGGGCAACCTGCACTGACTCTGGCCGTCTGCTTGGTGCTGCCAGTATCGGCGGCGCTACGGTGGACACGGCTGTCGTCAACGAGTACGATGTGGTGTATGCCTGCTCAGACGGGTACAACAACGCTATTCCGGTAACCAGGACCGTAACTGTTACAGAGCCCACGCCACCACCACCACCACCACCGGACGTCAACGTCCCCCCATCTGCGTCAATCAGCGCGCCTCCCCGGGCAGCAGAGGGAACGCAGGTAACCCTTGACGGGAGCGGCTCTGCTGACACTGACGGCACCATACAATCATACAACTGGACTGCCAGCAACCCGGCAGTAGCCATCACCGGCAGCACCCAGCCAACTGCATCATTTATTGCGCCCCAGGTCACAGAGGACACTTTTCTGGCCATCACGCTGAAGGTAACTGACGACGACGGCGCCACAAACTCTGCACAGCACAACATGACCATAACCAACGTAAGCCCGCCACCTGACGACAGTGCCGCCCCGACGTTTACTGCCAGGACCGGCCCTGCCACAAACCAGATAACTGTCACCTTCTCCAAGAACGTCAACAGCACTGCTGACTCCCACGCAGCATGGGGCGTGGCAGGAAGCACGGTCACCGCAATCACCGGCCTTGACGGGACAGGCAATACTGCAACCCTGACGCTGCAAAGCCCGGTACAGCCGCCTGATGCAACGCCTGCCGTAACATACAATGCCGATGCGGGGAGCGTCTCAGATGCGGCAGGCAACGCGTTAGCTACTGCAACTGTCACCGCTACTGCGGGACATCCTGCAGGTCTTCACATCCACCTGATCGGCGATGCCTTCCTATACCACACATACGGGGAACCGTACACCGACAAGGGCGCCCTGTGCCATGACGCAGACGGAAACGACATAACTGACACCGGCGACTATGAAACCCTGCCGTACCTGAATCAGACGCAGACAATAAACGCCACCCTTCATGCAGATACCGTTCTTAATTTTACCCACCAATCCCAAAACGAGTACCGCCCCTTTGATCCGCAGGAGGTAACATACAAGTGTGCTACCTCGCCGTCTGAATTCGTAGAGGAGTCCAGGCAAGTAGCCCTGCGTGATGACACACCTCCTGAAATCCGACTAAACGGGCCACGCGACGTGGATCTGGAGATAGGCGAGACATTTGAGGAGACTGCCACATGCACTGACGCTCCTCTCAAATACCAGACAGAACTTCTAAACGCCGCATTTTATCTGACTTTTCGCATCTCTTTCCTCCCTGACGGGTACCAAGACACCGCAGGAGAGCACACGATAAGCTACACATGTTCGGACTCTAAAGGCAACGACGCAGAGGATACAAGCAGGACGCTTCATGTAGGCACGCCTGACAACACGCCACCCGTGCTTGCAGTCAACCCCGGCATAGTGACCACCCTGGCAAACGGCACGCATGTCGTACGGCAGGATGTCGGCTTTGCAGCAGCAGGTGACGGCGGCGGCCTGCAGTCCGCAGTATCATGCACCGATAACAGGGACAGCACCCCTGCAATCACGCTGGATCCTGCCACGGTGGACACCTCAGTTAGCGGCGCCCACACCATAACGTACTCCTGCACGGATGCTGCCGGCAACCCATCTAATGATATAACAGTAACCTGGGATTTCGGTCCTGCAGCCCCCGTGCTTGCAGTAACGCCCGCAGACACCCAAGTCACGCTGGCACTCGACGCGTCATACGAGATCCCCGCAGCATCCTGCACAGACCACAGGGACGGCGACATCACCGGCACCGGGATTGTAACTGTCATCTCGTCTGGAGGCCAGCCAGTCGACGAAATAGACACCTCCTCTGCAGGCACATACGGTATAACGTACTCCTGCACGGACTCTGATGACAACACCTCAGAGCACAACGTGACAGTCACAATCCTGCCTGCCGTAGTTGACAGCACGCCGCTTATCGTAGTGCTAAACCCGCCTGAAATCATATTTGTTCCAGTCGGGGGCAGCTTTGCAGATGCTGATACCGGCGCCCTCTGCATTGATGGCCAGGGCAATATCATAGAAGGCAGAACCACCGTGGATGCCACCGCACTTGACACGGCCGTTCTTGGCAACCACACCGTGACGTACTCCTGCACGGTTTCTGAAGAAAACCCCCAGTCTAGCACCATATCAAGGACAGTCAGCGTGTACGGATTCACCGTAAACGGAAACATCGCCGACTTTGCAACTGACATCACCACCTCTGATGACTACGAGGAAGGCATAATCCAAAACATTACGAATATTGAGAATCCATACCAAAGCATAAAGTATTACGATACAGCCGGGCAAGACACCGACTCTTTTGACAATCAAACACGCCCGGCAGGAACCTATACCGTACAGTATACCGTGTCTACCCCAATGTCGTCCCCGCCCATAACCTACACCATCACAGAGACAGTAACCGTGGTAAACGCCACCACGCAGCCAGACGGCAACACGCCCCCAATTGTGGCAATCAGCGTAGTACCTGAAGTAGAGGCAGCAGAGGGAACGCTGGTATCCCTTGACGGGACTAACTCGAGGGATGATGACGGCACCATATCATCATACGCGTGGACCACCGACGATGCGTCCATCGCAATAACTGATGCTGACCGGCCAACTGCATCATTTACGGCGCCTCAGGTCACAGAAGACACTCCTCTGCTCATCACGCTGCGTGTAACTGACAACGAAGGCGCTCCAGGCTCTGCACAGTATACCCTGATCATAACTGACAGCGAGTCTCCTGTAGTACCTGACACCACGCCTCCAACATTTACGGTAGACGGCCACACAGGCGACTTTGAGACGTCCCTAACAGAAGGCCAGACCTACAGGAACGGCAAGATAGATAACATCAACGAGACTGGCAGCCATCCGACCAGCACGGAGATAAGGTACTACAGCGGCACCGGCGATGTCATCACCACCACTGACGAAAACAAGATCAGCTCCATTAACAATACCATGCCTGCCATCGGAGGCTACACCATACAGTACCGCGTCTCTGACTCGGCCGTTTCACCAAACACCCACACAATCACAGAGACACTCACCGTGCGCGCACCTGCCACGGTAACCATAGGGGCAATCGTCTCGACTACCGGCTCCATCTCGTCACTTGGCATACCTGCAAATGACGCCATACACCTGGCAGTAAATGACTTTAACGACAGATACCTTGCGCCAAAGGAGACCTCATGGAGGCTTGCAGTGTCTGGGTATGATGACGGGTCTACTTCTGAGGGCGCAATTGCAGCACTGGAACTGCTTGCAGGCAGCAACATAACCTCCATTGTGGGGCCCCTCACAAGCGATGCGCTGTCTGCAGTAAAGGGCCACGCCCTGTTTGATGAGCCGCCAAGGCTTGCCATAAGCTACGCATCCACTGCGCCTGCGGAGGATCTCAAGCAGAAAGACGACCGCGTCTTTAGGACAGTCCCTGATGATTCCAACATCGTCAGGGTATACGTCAGCCTCTTTGAGGCAGACTCTGTGGATTACGTGATTCCGGTGTTCCGCAACGACGCGTGGGGGATAGCACTGAACCGGACCCTTGCAGATGAAATTGATGATCATAACAACAACAACAACAACAACAACGAAATAACCGTACACGGCGGAATACTGTACGACCCTGACACCGTGTCACTTTCTGCCAACACAACGCTTGCCTTGCTGAATGACACGCTAAGTCGGGATTCCGTCAGTGAAAAGGCCCCCGCAGTGGTGGTGTTCGGATTTAGCGAGACCCTTGACATACTCGACGAGGCTGCAGCCACTGCAAACCTGCCTGCAGCAAAGTGGTACGGTAGCGACGCCGTGGCGCCATCAAAGCTGCTTGAGGGTGATACCCCACAGGACGAGAATCGCAGGGCATTCCTTGAGCGCACCGACTATAACGTGCTCACCCTTGCAATAGACGAAAACGAGGCAAACAAGAGGATAGACAGCTCTGTGGACAACGCTGACGTATACTCTTATGCGGCATACGACGCAGTATACATACTCGGCACTGCCATACACCTCAACGGCGGCCCTGCAGGCAATATGGTCAACGAGGGCCTGATTGGCAACATCGCGCAGGTAGCAGACAACACAAACGGGCACTACACAGACCCTGCCATGGGCAACACCGAGCTCAACGAGTACGGCGACCTGAAGCAGGCTGATTACTTTGTCCTCTCCCTTGATCCTGGCAACGACAGAACCCCCGCATCCTTTGAGCCAGAATTCCGGTATGATCACTCATCAGGCACCCTTGGGAGCCTTGTCTCCTCTGGCGGCGGTGGCAGCAGCGGAGACGTCTCTGCCCCCTCAATCCGCACGGGCTTTGATGCAAACCAGTACCCCCTGGTATACGACGGAGTAAAGTACGGCCCTGACACGATTGACTCTCCCCACACTGCCACGGTACGCGCAGGCAGCGGCGAGAGGCTTTTCAGCACCCTCACAGTATACGAGGACGGCGGGGCGCAAAACGTGCGGCACGTCGACATGTTTGTCGCACACGACGGCAGGACAATACACAACGACGGCACGGAAACCCACGTGACATACGATTCAGGCAACGTCCGGATAACTGATCCGCACGGCCTGATTGCCAGCGCCACTGTGGATGCGTCTGCCATTGATGCCACAAAGGCGCAGTTTGAGTTTGCCATAACCTTTGCCAAGAAGGTTCCGCTCTCTGACGTGCTGTACCGCCTGTGGGACACCAGCAGAAACGCGCTTTACATCCACCTTGAGGACGCCCTTGTGGTGTCTGAGGGAAGGAAAGGCGGCAGCAGCAGTGGCGGCGGAGGCGGTGGTGGCAGCGGAGGCGGTAGCAGCAGCAGCAGCGGAGGCGGCAGCAGCAGCAGCAGCAGCAGCAGCAGTACCGCCACCCCAGCCACCGGCAGCGGCAACGGCACAACAACAACAACCACCACCACCGCTGGCAACGGCACCGCAGCTGACACTGCAGACAAGCAGCAGCAACAACAACCCCGACAGGGCTTTACCGCAGAACAGCTTGACACCCTAAAGCAGTGGGGCGGATTTGCGTCCCAGTCCGCATCTGACTCGCAGCTTTTAGCCCAGTTCGGAATAGAGGGCACCAGCATCCCCGCATACTTTAAGCAGACAGCAAAGTGGTTCCTCGATGCAGATGACGGCGATGGCGGCCTGACTGCGCAGGAGTTTGTCGCAGCGCTGTCGTACCTCGGGCAGCGCGGGCTGCTGCTAAACTAGGGACGCCAAAAGGCACCACCTGCCAGTCAAAGACAGATGCCCGCCGCAGATCGCCGGGAACGCGGCCAGGATCCGCTTGTCTGGCACCGCGCACACAAGGTTTTATCAAACCCCTGTGCAGTCCCCAGTTGAGCCTGCAACCGGATTGCGGCACATCATCATCATCATCCCATATGCGTTGTTTTCCCTGGCCGTTCCAAACAGCAATATTCTTTTCAAGATATTTGGCTGCAGTATTCTAGATGCTTTGCAGGCTGCCAAGAGGGGAGACTCTCCACTGCAGAATCACACACGCCCAGAGTCTGCAGGATCGAATCACTGGTTACAGTTCAGAGGAGAACCTGGTACTTTTGTGAAGGCTTTCTCCAGCTAAGTGAAATGAAATGTGCCCTAACTAAGGAACCACTCTCATGTGCAGAACCAACCGCTGATCTGATCTCAGATTTGAGGCATTTCGCTTAGCTAGACCTGATCTGTAATTACTAACAAAACCTGACGTTTCACCAAACTGATTCCTTGTTACGTCATGGTATCACAACGAAATCGCGCGTCTTCAGCTTGTAGTTGATCAGGCCGCAGATTATGGCATTGATGCAGTCATACCTGCACAGTCTGTTCCTAAACTTGTCCCTCATTATGCCGAATTTCTTGATCCTTGAGATGACATGCTCCACCAGTACCCTTGCTCTGGACAGCTCCCGGTTGAATTCCTTCTGCGCATCATCAAGCTTGCCGCCCCTTGGCTTCTTGTACGGGATCAACACGTCAAGCTCCGGATAGTCCTTCCGTATCCCCTGATATCCAAGATCCACAAGGATTTTCAGATCTCCTGAAAGTTTTGGGCACTTTGACTTGAAGACAGAATAGTCATGCCTGCTTCCAGGCGAGTGCGGCGTCCTGTGCATAATCATGCCGTCTGCGTTTACAACGTACTGTGTCTTGACCGTATGCATCTTCTTTTTGCCCGAATAGTGTGTCTTTCTCATGGACTTGTTCTTGGGCCTTTGAATCTGCTGCTCTGATGCGTCAATGATTGCGTGCAGCCCAGGAAAGGCGCATGCCAGCTCCCGAATGTCTGATATCTGTCTGGTCTCTGCAAGCTTTTTGTCAGGCAGTGACAGTGCAGATTTTATGGCAGGCTCCATGTATCGTATGCCGGTGCTGACATTTGACTGGCTCAGGTCAAAAAGCAGGCTCAGGAGACCCTGTGTGACGTATGTCCTGTAGTGGATCAGTGCCATCAGGATTCTGTCCCTGCGGCAGTGTTTGAACCTGCGCCCTGCGCCGATGTCTCGGATTCTGTTATTCCTGGAGAGGCGTCTTTCCTCCGTTATCTTGTACTGTGACTCTATCTCCGGGCACAGATCATAAAACTGCCCGGGGGTAACTCCCGTCATGGACAGGAATAATTTTGGTTTTTTTGCCAGCTTTTTGTGGTTTAACATGACATGCATGGCATTTTGCCTGTTTTGGATCTAGTTGCGAACAAATATCTGGAAAATGGTAAAATTATGTTAATAACGGATAGGGTCTGCTGTATACACAGATATTTTCATAATATGCTGGTCTTGCCAATTGACTTGTAGTTGATTCTGCAATACTAGCAAATCCGTTACGGATGACAGCATTGGTGCTCCTAGTAAAGACGCTATATCATCCCAAATGCTTCAACTGCAGATAATTCCAATTCTTGGTATTCTACGACATTGTAGCTAGAATCAATCCCATGCATCTTCTTCCTAATTATCTGATTAAATTACTTGATCAATTATTGATTCGTTTCCAATAATGGAACCATCAAGTGTAACTATTCTTGCAGTGGATATTGATTTTATCTTGTCAATTATCGGAGATATTGATTTTTTATATTGCCTCCTATGTGTTGCATAAAAATACTTGTTAAATGAAGGAATAATTGTAATTTCTAATTCTCCTGACTTGTTTGGAAAAATGTTTTCTTTTTCTGTTTTTAGTGATATCCAAACTCTTTGTCCATTTACCACCGAGTCTTCTTGAAAAAATACTGGATGAACATGGCCCATGATAATTTTATCAACATGAGAAAAATTCTCTGAAGGCATTGTGTGTCCGTGTGTCAACAAAACATTTTCTTCAACCATTCCAGTTGAACTAATCATGGAAATATTCTCCGGAACCAACCTCTGAATATTTGCATCATGATTTCCAGGAACCAAAATTACGTCACATTTTTCTCGAACCTTTTCAAAAAACATTGGAACCTCATCCCATTCATTTTTTGAAATGCTTTTTATGCTTGATTTTACATCACCTAGTAGAATTACTGAGTCCGGATTTTCTGCATCGATAATTTCTAAAAGATCTTGAATTGTTTCCTTAATTGTAGAGTTTTTACCTATGAAAATCCCATTTGAGCTCATACTACTTTCAAATCCTATGTGAATATCTGTAACAGCAAGATACTTTTTTCTACCTTCTAGAACTAGTGCTGGCTTTGAGGAAACTAATCTTGTTTGTAGCATCAAAGTTATACCTCAGGTATGTGATTAAATCCTTGTGAATGTAGATTCTGAGAAAATAGAGTCTGTTGTATCTCAAAAACGTGTAAAACTACATATTTTTGAGCCCAGCCAAAGAAAAATCTGGACAGTTGTGGGTAAAGGAAAGGAATACTGGGTCGATCCCGAATCCGGTTATTGTTCTTGCCCTGCATTCTATTTTGGAAAACTAAATGGAAAAGATTCTTGTTACCATCTGGAGTCTGCTCAATTAGCCAACAAAGAAAACAGTTTTGAAAAAATTAATTTTGCTGATGCTGAGTTTTCGGATTTTATTTCAGGATTACTTTTAGATCTTTGATTCAAACGTGTTAATAACTAGAAATTTTATTGAAAATTATGGATGAGGCGCAACACAATTCTGAAATTGAAAAGATTGCAAATGAAATGATTCATGATGATCTGCCTGTAGATGAACAAGATACTTCAAAATTAGAAAAATACAAAAATCAAGTCAAAGAAGACTGTGGTCTTAATGATGATGATGATGATGCAATGAAGCTAGTTTATGAGGCGCTTCTTTACAGGACATTAAAAAATTCTGATTCTGGAGACATATTGGAAAAAGGTAATGATTTTGGTGCTGGATTCAGCTAACCTTGTTCTAGCGGTATGGTGTCAATGTCGTCTTTTGAAACACCTTTCCAAAGACCGATCATTCCTTCAGGCTCTACCTCTTCAACCTTGGTGATTTGTTGAACCTTGATGTGATCTGGGTTTGGCGGCATCCATAACATTGCCATGTAGTCGCCAACATTTCCAACTTTACTTGGCAAGGCCATGATGACTTTGTCTTTTACAAATCCTTTTCCAGTTAGTGCATTCATTGCCTTTTCATTTAGATCCATTCTTCCATGTAGGAATAGATAGACATCTTTTTCTGTATTGATTTCTGCCATAAATTACATGATTTTTCAAACTAAATCAACCTTGCTGATCTGATTGCTGCCAAAAAGGGTTAAATTAGAATGGACAAAAATTTCAATTGTGAAAATCTTTACTGTGGGAAGCAAATCATTTGTAACTAGTTTTCAACTAGCTGGCGTTCCGGGAATCATATCTGACACTCCTCAAAATGCTCTACAAGAAATTACAAAATTAACAGATGATTCTGATGTGGGATTAATTCTTGTCAGTGATGATATTACAGAAAAAATCAACGATGAGTTAACGGCACTTCGAGCTGAAAAATCTACTCTTGTCTTTGCATTGCCTTCAACTGGAAGTGAAAAAACCGAAGTTGATTACAGAGTGATGCTCAAGAAGATTCTTGGTGTGTGATTCTTTTAATCTACTTATAATCAACATTCTGATGTTTTAGCATGAAAACTGCGTCTGTCAAAGAGCCATCAATAATCTCTGTTGATGAAACAGAAGAACCAACATTGGGTTCTGGCGATATTTTAGTTCAAATGCAGGCTTGTGGAATTTGTGGTTCTGATTTGGAAAAGGTCTTTGGCCAGTACGGACAACCATCCATGCGGTTAGGCCATGAACCTGCTGGAATAGTTTTGGATGTTGGCTCTGATGTAACAGAATTCAAAAAAGATGATAGAGTGTTTACCCATCATCATGTACCTTGTTATGATTGCCACTTGTGTAATCATGGCAATGAGACAATGTGTCCAAAATACTATGAAACAAATCTTTCTCCGTGCGGATTGTCTGAACAATATGTTGTGCCTGCATGGAGTGTTTCTCATGGCGGGGTTCTCAAAATTTCTGATTCTCTAAGTTTTGAAGAAGCTGCAATGGTTGAGCCTCTTGCATGTTGTGTACGGGCATGGACAAAATATCCTTATCACGAGGGCGATTCTGTTGCAATTCTTGGCGTAGGGCCTACAGGAATGATGCATGTGATGCTGGCGCATTCCAAGAAGTTCTCCAAAATCATATGTTTTGATGTTAATGATTTTAGGCTAGATTTTGCAAAAAAATTCAACATTACTGAATCGATCAACTCCAAGGATGAAAACAGAAAACAAAAGATTCTAGATCATACTGATGGTAGGGGAGTGGATGTGGCAATTGTCGCAACTAGTAGTCTAAAGGCTCTAGACGATGCAATTGATATGGTAAGAAAAGGCGGTGCAGTTATGATGTTTGGCGTTCCTTCAAAAGGAACTAAATTAGATTTGGATATGAGTAAAATCTATTCTAAAGAGATTACTCTTGTCACTAGTTATGCTGCATCTGACAAGGATACTAAAGAAGCGCTGGAACTCATCGAATCTTCCCAAATTGATGTTAAAGAATTAATCACTCACACCTACCCAATTATTGATTCTCAAAAAGCATTTGATCATGCGCGTACCGGTGATAACGCAATGAAAATAATCATCACAAAATAAGAAAGGCTTAAGAAAGGTATTTCAAAATCGAAGAAACATGGATTGGGGACTAAAAAATAGATTATCCAGCATCATCAAGCCACAAAATAGCCGTGCATTAATGTTGGCAGTTGACCACGGGTATTTTCTTGGCCCAACTGAAAAATTAGAAAACCCAAAAAAAGTCATTGGACCTCTTTTGAAATATTGTGACTCTTTGATGCTTACCAGAGGCGTTCAGAGAACGTCTGTTCCTGCAACAACTAGCACTCCGATGGTATTGAGAGTCTCTGGAGGCTCTAGCATTATTGGTGAGGATTTATCTCAAGAAGAGATTACCGTTTCTATCCAAGATGCAATCAGGCTTAACGCCAGTGCACTTGCAATGTCTATCTTTGTTGGCTCAAAATATGAACACCAAACCATTGTGAATCTTGGAAAATTAGTAAGTGAAGCCGAGCAATATGGAATTCCTGTTTTAGCTGTTACTGCGGTTGGAAAAGAGTTAGGGAAAGATGCACGATACCTTTCATTAGCCTGTAGAATTGCAGCTGAGCAGGGTGCACATGTTGTTAAGACATACTATTGTGATGATTTTAAGAAAGTTGTAGAATCATGTCCTGTTCCAATCATTGTTGCAGGTGGTAAGAAGATTCCAGAACGTGATGCATTACAATTAACGTACAACTCAATCAAAGATGGTGCTGTTGGCGTTGATATGGGTAGAAACATCTGGCAATCAGAACACCCGGTAGCTATGATCCGAGCAGTTAGAGGCATCGTTCATGGAAATCTAAATGCTGAACAAGCACTCGATCTTTACAAACGTCTATCAAGCAATAACCCAAAAAAGGAAAAAAATCAAAACAAACCTAATCCTGATAAAAAATAGAACTATCCTTCTACCTTCGATAGATGGATGTGTGCAATCTTCCATGTTGGCTGCTTTACTAAGACAAATGTTGCACGTCCATTAACTGTCATGTGTTCTCCGGTGTATGCTTTGTTATCCACCAGCATCCCTTTTTGAGTTAATTCCAATGCAACAACTGCAGCATCTCCAAATATGCTGATTTTTGGATTTTTTATTTCATAAGTATAATCAGATATGCTTACAAATCGCAACTCTTCTAACTCTATTGTCGTTTGATAATCTTTTAGATCATATGGTGGCAAGTCACTAAAACTTGAAAACTTTGGATCGTTGAGATGAATGTCTTTTAGTACAGATAGATCTTTTGTTACTCCAGCCTGAAATAATGCCTCAATAATTTTTATAATCTCTTCACTGTCTGACAATTACTCCTCTCAAATACGGAAATTAGTTTAAATCTTCTGCATCGTGATGCGCAAATTGCCCTGTTTGTGTGGTTAATACAAATCATATCGCTAAAACTAAGAAAAACAGCCTCAATCACTAATTTTATAAACAATCTTTCACATGCTATACCCATGTCAGACTCGGTAGAATCAAACAATGTTCTAGTTGTACTGCTGAGTGTCTGTTAAAGCTCCGAACGTTGCCTTAACACATTAAAATTATGGAGATTGAATTGATGAATAAAATGGAAACTATGACTGGCGCAAAGGCCCTGATGAAGGCCATGGAAAAGGAAGGTGTCAAACAAGTGTTTGGCTTACCGGGAGGTGCAAATCTTCCAATGTATGATGAATTTGCTAGATGTGATATTAGACATATTTTGGCAAGACATGAGCAATCAGCTGCTCATATGGCTGATGGTTTTGGTAGGGTCAGCAGAAAACCGGGGGTTTGCTTTGCAACATCAGGACCTGGAGCAACTAACATACTAACTGGAATTGCAACAGCACAAGCTGATTCTGCACCAATGATTGCAGTAACTGGCCAAGTACCAGTTGAAATGATCGGAAAAGATGCATTTCAAGAAAGCGATATTATTGGAATGGCAAACCCCGTTGTAAAATATGCATATCAGCCAAGAACAGCTGCTGACATTCCAAAAGCAGTAAGAAAAGGATTTTACATTGCAGAGACTGGCAGACCAGGACCTGTGTTAATTGACATCCCAAAAGATGTTCAGACAAACAAAGCTGAGATGGAATTTCCAGATGAATTTAGAATACAAGGTTATAACCCTTGGACTGATCCTGACATTGTTGACTGTGAAAAAGCAATCGACATGTTACTTAATTCAGAAAAACCAATCATTTTAGCTGGTGGTGGAACTATTATCTCATCTGCATTTGTTGAATTACAGTCTATTGCTGAAACTCTTCTGCTTCCAGTAGTCACCACTTTCAAAGGAAAGGGCGCATTTCCTGAGAACCATCCTTTGTCATTAGGTCCAATTGGAATGCATGGACATGCAGAGGCAAATAAAATGATGACAGAAGCTGATTGTGTGTTGGCAATAGGAACCCGTTTCTCTGATAGGTCAGTTGGAACCTTTGAGACATTTGAAAAGAGGCTCAAAATCATTCACATGGACGTGGATCCAGCAGAGATTGGTAAAAACCAAATGGCACAAGTTGCAGTAGTTGGAGACGTAAAGGCGTCACTTCGAATAATGATAAAATTACTTTTGCAAAGAGCAATCAAAAAAACTGAAGAGAGTACATGGATTAAACATGTCAAAGAGACTAAAGCATACTGGAAAGAAAACTTGAAACTTCATCCCGGTGAAATGGGAGCTGCAAAAATTTTGCGTAAACTCCGTGAGCTGTTGCCTCCCGAAGCTGTTGTAACTACTGAAGTAGGACAGCACCAAATGTGGGCATCATTATTTTATGATGTAATTCAGCCCGGTACTTTCTTTAGTTCCACCGGACTTGGTACCATGGGTTGGGGATTTCCTGCATCAATTGGTGCCAAAGTAGCACGTCCTGACGTTCCTGTAGTGGATATTGCAGGTGATGGCAGCTTTGCAATGACTGAAAACTCCCTTGCAACTTGCATGCAAGAAGACATTCCAGTAATTGTATTTGTCTTAAACAACTCTTCATTAGGAATGGTAGCTCAATGGCAGAGAACTTTCTATCAAAGAAGAATGATTGGAGTGGAACAAGATCATTGTCCTGACTATGTTAAATTAGCAGAATCTTATGGAGCTCAAGGAATTCGAGCACAATCAATGGATGAACTTGATAAGGCAATAAAATCTGCACTAAGCAGTGACGTTGCAACTGTAATTGATATTCCAATTGACCCTGAAGAGGACGTATTGCCATTTGTAGCCCCTGGAACTTCGCTTGAGGATATGATCTTACCATCATAGTGGTTTATCATGTGGGCAATTCTTTCTTTAGTAGTTGAAAACAAACCTGGAATCTTGTTTAAGGTGACCCATCTTTTCCGTTCAAGGAACTTTAACATTGACAGTATTTCTGTTGGCGTGATGGAAAATACAGAGTACTCCAAGATGACTATTACTACAATCGGCGATGAAAAACAAGTGGCACAGATTGTAAAACAACTCGATAAAATGATTGATACAGTAGAGGTCAAGTATCTAGATGAGCACAAAACCGTGTATAGGGAACTTAGTCTTTTTAAGATAAAACTCAGTAATGCCGATGATAGTATGGAAGTAAACAAAATTGCCAATGCATATGGCGGCAAAGTACATGATGTAAAAAAAGATTCCATTATGGTGGAATTGACTGCGACTCCCCACCAAATCGAGGCATTTGAGGAGTTAGTAAAACCATTTGGAATCATTGATGTTGCGCGTACTGGTGTTGCCGCATTACAGAGGAGTGGGGCATGAACATTAGAATATTTGACACAACATTAAGGGATGGAGAGCAAACCATCGGGGTTTCTCTATCGCCGGATCAAAAACTATCTATTGCAAAAAAACTTGATGAGCTTGGAGTTGATGCAATCGAAGCTGGTTTTCCAGTAATTTCTGAAGGTGAGTTAAAAGCAGCAAAAATGATTGCCGCTGAAGGATTATCATGTGAAATTGCAGGGTTGACCAGAACTATCAAAAAAGATATTGATGCTGCAGTTGATGCTGGATTAAACTATGTACACACATTTATTGCAACATCTGATATTCATTTAGAGCACAAGCTCCACATTAGCAGAGAGCAAGCATTAGAAAAAGCAGTTGAAGCAGTTGAATATGGAAAATCCCGCGGACTTCAAGTAGAGTTTTCAGCCGAAGATGCCACAAGAACTGACGGAGAGTTTTTGAAAAAAGTGTTTGGCGCAGTTGCAGAGGCAGGGGCAGACAGAGTTAACATTCCAGACACTGTAGGATATTGTACTCCTGAACACATGGCAGAATTAACTAGAGACACAATTAAAGTGACAAAACTTCCAGTAAGTGTTCATTGCCACAATGACTTTGGACTGGCAGTTGCAAACGCGTTATCTGGAATTCATGCAGGAGCTGCATGTGCACATGTTACAATTAATGGAATAGGTGAACGTGCAGGAAATGCGTCATTGGAAGAATTCTCTATGGCGTTGAAATGTCTTCCATATGAGCAAAAATACGAAACCAACATTAAATCTGAGTTAATCTATGGCACTTCACGATATATTTCAAAAATTGTAGGCATCAAGGTACAGCCAAACAAGGCAATTGTTGGCGATAATGCATTTGGACACGAGTCTGGAATTCACACCCATGGCGTGCTAAACAATCCCCTTACATACGAACCAATAAGCCCAGAATTAGTTGGAAGAAAAAGAAGACTTCGTGTTGGAAAACATGCAGGAATCCATGGAATGAATGCAATGCTTGCAGAATTTGGAGTCAAACCAACAGGTGGACAATCACAAGAAATTCTTGAAAAAGTCAAAGTATTAGGCGACCAAGGAAAACAAATCACTGATGTTGAATTGCTTTCTATTGCAAGTAAAGTTTTAGGTGAAGAAGGAATAAAAAGAATTGTTCAGTTAACCGGATTTTCAGTATCCACTGGAATTGGAACAATGCCTTATGCATTTGTAAAGCTAAACATTGATGGAAAAGAGTATACTGGAACCGATCACGGCGTTGGTCCAGTTGATGCATCGCTTAATGCAATTCAAAAGATCACTGGAAAAATTTCAGAGATTAGAATTAAAGATTATGCCTTGGCATCAATTTCTGGGGGTTCTACCGCACTATGTGAAGTTACAATTAGTGTAGAGGATGCACAAGGAAATCGAGTTTCTGCAAAATCAGTGGGTGAAGATATTGTAACTACAAGCGTCCAAGCAGTCATTGATGGCATTAACAGAATTATGCTCAAAAAAATGTTAAAAGAAAAACAGCTAAATTAAATTTTAATTTTACAGCGCATCTGCTCCGGCTTGACTGTCTTTTATTTTTACTAATTTGTTGATATTGAATGTAAATATCACGCCATCCCCATCTGAAAAAGTGGGAATTTCAATTTCGGCTAAAGCATATTGTGCCTCATGTAATGTTGAACTCCTAACAATTGCCTCAATTTAGCATCTTACTTTCTTGCTTGCATAATAATTATGATTTTTTGTTATTTATGCTGTGTTTTCTGGTAATCATTTAAAATTCCCTTGTGACATTCCAAATCATGTACAAAATTTCATTAATTACCGGGGATGGAATAGGTCCTGAATTATCTGACTCTGCAATTTCTGTACTTGATACCATTAATGACCGATTTGATGTAAAATTCGAGATTACAAAGTTGCCTGCAGGGGACAAGTCTCTTGCAGAAACAGGAAAAGCGCTTCCTGATGAAACAGTAAATACAATAAAACAATCTGATGCGTGTTTGAAAGCCCCTGTTGGTGAAAGTGCAGCTGATGTCATTGTAGTGTTGAGAAGGATACTTGATCTTTATGCCAATATTCGACCGGCAAAATCTTATCCTCACATGCCTGCATTACGTGGTGATGTTGATATGGTAATAGTGCGAGAAAACACTGAAGACCTTTACACCGGTAAAGAATTCAGCGTTGGGGATTCTGCAGTTGCATTGAGAATAATTTCAGAAAGTGCTTCTAAAAGAATTGCAAAATATGCATTTGAAACTGCCAAACAACGGGATTCTATGAAAAAAGTAACTTGTGTTCATAAATCAAATGTAATGCGAGTCACAGACGGATTATTTGCCAAGGCTTGTACTGATGTTTCCAAAGATTATCCTGATATCTTATTTGAAGAGATGTATGTTGATGCGTGTGCAATGAATTTAATTCGTCAACCAGAACAGTTTGATGTTGTAGTTACCACAAATCTGTTTGGTGACATCTTATCTGATGAATCGTCCCAAGTTGTGGGTGGGTTGGGAATGGCCCCAGCTGCTAATATCGGCGATACTTTTGCATTATTTGAACCAGTTCATGGAGCAGCATTTGATATTGCTGGACAAAACATTGCGAATCCTTCATCGTTTTTACTTTCTATCAAAATGATGCTTGATTGGCTTGGCACAAAAAATAATGATTCAAAATGTTTTGAAATAGGTCAAAAGTTGGAGTCAACGATATTTGATTTAGTAAAATCAGGTGTTAAAACCAAAGATATCGGCGGAGATAAAACCACGGTAGAATTTACAAAACAAATTACAGATAATCTCTAATGTCTAATAAAATCTGAGGATATAGGATCCAACGAATATTTTTTTACTGGAAAGCAGTACGATGGTTCTAAAGAAGGAGAGCTGTTATCAGGAAATCATCAATCGAATCCGATGGCAATACAAAATCCTACAATACAATCACACCCCAGAAAAAAGCATGCAAGACGCAATTAGAGACAACGCGTTTCTGTTTGCGATAGTTGTATCAGGAATCGTGATTCTCGGCTTTGGATATGTTCCTCCGCACTCAGAGATGCTAATCGCGCTGGGAGCTGCCTTTATTATTGCAGGTGCTGTAGGCATATACATGATGCTCGCAACAAGACAGGTAGCCAGAAAGCTGCATGAGAGGTTCAACGAGCAAAACGACATCCTCAAGGAAATAGCATCGTCTCAGAAGGAAATAGCATCGTCTCAGAAGGAAATGACATCATCTCAGAAGGAAATGACATCGTCTCAAAAACAAAACCATTCAGAGATGATGGGTATCCTTAAGAGCATAAGCAATACGCTGGAGAAAAAGCTTTAGCAAAACACAATGCGAGCTAGTTTGTTGGTCAGTTTAAACTGCGTGGTAGATTTTAGGCGTGTTATGCAACAAGCTAGAACCTAGTCTTTGTGATCAAGTTTGTTGTTGACCTGACCAAGTGATTCGACAATGTTGTCCTGAGACTTTGCGATGTTGTCCTGAGACTTTGCGATGTTGTCCTGAGACTTTGCGATGTTGTCCTGAGACTTTGCGATGTTGTCCTGGAGATCACCAAGTAATTTGGCAATGTTGTCCTGAGACCTTGCTATCCTCTCAGTTGACTCGGAGAGCTTTATCAGCGCCTTTCTATTCTCTATTCCCACGTCATGTATTGCCTCCTTGATGCTAGCTCCGATATCCATTGTAGTCCAAGACATTAGTATTCCTACGAATCCGACGATAATAAAGGCTATGCCCTCGCTTAGGAGTCTTTGGTCTACTAGCTGGCTCAGTGTAATCAAGGATATACCAACTGCGATCATTGCAACAAATATGATGTGCTGTCGTCGAATCAGACCGGTTTTTATTTTGGTTGTTGTGTCTTTTTCTTGCATATTTTTTCCTAAATGCCGCAAGCATTTTTACCTTTCCCACACCCATCTACCTGTCAGCAGTACATGGAAATGCGTTGCCACAACACGCCCGGTGGTTAACATATGCTGTCACTCAAAAGTTCTTGAGGTCAAACATGTTAGATGGTAATACATTTTGATCACCTAGTACCACGCATTACAATGCCAGCAGCAAACCGGAAGACCTCAGGAAGGCGTACAAGAAAGAGGTATGAGTTTAGGTAGCCACTAACACCTTTAACAGCTCATCCTGAACGTTCCTGCCCTGAATCTTCCATGTCAGTAGTTCCCAGATGTAGATTTGTGCCCAGATGTAGGTTTATGCCCAGATGCCGGTGCGTTACCGCATAATAACTGCAATGCAAAGATCCAGATTAGGCTACGGCGTGCAATATGTCATGAAAGTCGAATTACAAGACGAACTGATCGCACGCCAGTACAATATAACATCAAACCGGTTTAAAATCCTGCGCTCGTCGTTTCAAAAGCTTGGCATGCCAATGTCTGAGAGGCACAACGCCGTATACGGATGCGGCGACATACTGGACGTGCTAATCAGGGCGTCTGAGAGAAACACGTTTGTAGAATCCCTCGTACGGCACAACAGGCTTCAAGACACGGGTGCACGTACGCCTGATGCAGACCTGGTCATGTCTGCAGTCCGTGGCGTCAAACCGGCAGACGTGCAGGCCTGGTGTGCAAGGACGCTGGCACGCACGGTGCGGCACGCCCGCCATACAGGAATGCTGCAGGACATCGACGCCATTGCAATAGACGTTACGGACATACCATACCATGGGGAGCAGCTGCAGGAGCATACAAGAAAGTCGCGTCCAAAGGCAGGAACATCCACGTTTCTCTCGTATGTCGCAGTGCACGGAGTCGGCAGGGACTCCTCGCAGATTGTCCTGGAATCGCAGCTGCTGCCGGCAAAGGAGAAACTGGCCGATTTTATAGCCAAAACACGCACGAAAATCCTCAGAGGAGGGGGCGCACACTCAAAGACTGTGTTCCTGTACGACCGCGCCTTTTACAACGTTGACTGCATGACAGAGGCAGGAAAGGGCGGGTGCCGCTACATTATGCCTGTCATCATGAACTCCAAGATCAAGAGGATAGTCAAGCTGTATGAGGGCAGAAAGGCAAACCAGGTATCGCAGCAGTCAATGACCAACAAAGACGGCGTAACTGTGACCTACAACCTTGTAATTGTCAAAAGAGACAGGAAGAAGAAGAAGAAGGAAGAGGAGGAAGAGGAGCAATACATTGCGTTTGCAACAAACATTCCCATCAGGAGTGCCACAGAGCCATGACAGGCATCATACCGGAGCAGTACCGCAAGATGGGGCATCGAGACGGGACTTCGCGTCATAAAGGAGATCATGGGCAGGACATGCAGCAACTCCCTGTCTGTGAGGCTGCTGATGTTTTACCTGCCGCTGCTGCTGTACAACCTGTGGAGGATTGCCAGGTTCTGCCTTGATGCGGGAAAGAGGCATGGAAGAGTGTCTTCTGCGGGAAAAAAACTCACCATGGCGTTGTTTATCGTGTACATTACAAGCAGAAACGAGTTGTTTGTCAATGATCGAGGCAAGTAGAACCGATGCCAGTTGCGGTTGCGGTAAATCCACATCTGGGAACTACTGATGTAGGGGAGCAGGTGCATGGATCCTGGGACGAACGGGATGTGGTCAGGCCGAGTTATGCAACACACTACCGCATGCGCGTCTTGTTGCACTATCGGCGCGGCGCTCAGGGAAGCAGTGTTAATTGATCGCTGAGCGTATAGATTTTCAATCCAGAGAAGATCCATATTTCAGGTCACCATAACGTTACAGAACCAGCAAAACTAATAATTAAATACAGATTTTACCTAATATATGGTAGTTTGTTGTATTTGTAAAATTGCTAAAGGTAATCTCAAAATTACTGACGGCAATCCAAAATACAAAGGAAAACCAATCTGCAAAGAATGCAGTGATTATCGTAAATTACTAAAAGAAACCAAATAATTTACTCTGTTTTTGGTTTGTTCTTTTCTACCCATTCTTCATACATCTTGATTAATTCATCTACATCTTTTCCATCTTCTGAATATGTGAGAATTACTCCAAACGTCCCTTTTTTATCATGGCCTCTTGCAAAATACCCCCAAAAAGAATCTGGTAGTTTCTGAAAACTGTTTGAATCATGAGATACTCCGATTAGGTTATTTCCAATTACTTCAACCACTTTTTTTGCATCATCTGACTCTATCATAATTATGGACTCAACCTATCAGGGTCTCTTGGGTATAACACCACTTCACGAACATTATCAATTCCAATAAGCGTGGTCATCAATCTGTCTAACCCCATTCCCCATCCTGAATGTGGAGGCATTCCCCAGTCAAATGCTTTAAGATGGTCTGTAAACTGTGCGGGATCCAAGTCTTGCTCTTTTAATCTGGCTTTTAACATCTCTGGATTATGAAGTCTGGTTCCACCAGATGATAATTCTAGATACCCAAATTGCAAATCAAATGAACGTGACAGTGTCGCATCTTCATCTTTTTCTCTAATGTAAAATGGTTTTAGTTTCATTGGCCAGTCAGTCAAAAAGAAGAATCCCGGGTGACTGTCTCCAATAATTCTAAGATGTGAATCAAGTAAATCCCCTCCAAACTCTATTTTTTCATCTGCTTTTTTGAGCTCCTCTACACACTGATTGTATGTGATTCTCTCAAATGGTGGTTTTGGAACCTCAATAGTGTGACCAATGCTTTCTTGTTCTGCTTTACAGTTTTCTGCTGCAAATTTGTAAACATCCATCACTGTGGATTCTAATACATCCATAACGTCGTTGTAATCCATAAATGCTGCTTCAATGTCAATACTGGTGAATTCATTTAGGTGTCTTCCTGTGTGAGAATTTTCTGCACGATAAAAGTTTGAAATCTCAAACACCCTCTCTAACCCTATTGTCATCTGTTCTTTGTATAGTTGTGGGCTTTGTGCAAGATATGCAGTCTTTCCAAAATAATCCAACGAAAACAAGTTTGCGCCTCCTTCACTTGCGCTGCCTATAATTTTGGGAGTTGTAATTTCTATGAATTTTTTTTCAGTCAAAGTTTTACGTAATGATTGCAGTACATGGTGTCTAAGTTTAAAAATTGAAGCAGTTTTTTGATTTCTCATGTCTAGTGCACGATGATTTAGTCTTGTGTCAATGTTACTTTCAAGCCTTCCAATAGGGTCTACTGGCAATGGGTGAACGGCTTTTCCTAACACTTCTACTTTTTCTGCCTTGATCTCAAATGAAAAGTCTCTTGCTTTAGTTTCTTGCACAATTCCTCTTACGCTTACAACGCTTTGACGATTAATTTCGCCAAGATTGTCATTGAGTTTGCCTTTTACAACTACTTGAGATATTCCTGACACATCGCGTAAAGTGATAAATGACATTTTACCTAGTTTTCGAAGATCCTCAATCCATCCGCCTAACACAACTTGCTTTCCAATTAACTCTGATGTAAGATCTGCAATGTCATGAGTCTTCACAAAAACCATCTTCTATCTTTTATCCTCAAATTCCATCTCAATGTCAAGGTTTCGGGCATTTTTTACAATTTGTACAGCTTTTCCGGCATCTATCGGAAATCTAGGCGTCCATTTGCCAGAAATCACGGCTTTGGTTTTTTGAACTCCGCCTATGCCCATACTGAGTTTATTGATAGAACCTTGGTTGGGAAAAACAGGTCTTCTATGAATTTTTTATCTGTCTCATCTGGGCCTCAATTAACCAAATCTTACCCACAAACTGGTCTTGTAATAACCTATACAAAGTACGACTTTGTCTTATTTTCATTATATCATTTTTGGCTAATGTCAAAACAAAACCTTCTTCCACTTTTTTGCAAGAATGCATGGTAAAATCTTCAACTTTATTGTTTGATTCTGCAATTTTTGCAAGAATAATTGATGCATCCACTTCTGCCTGCGTGATGTCTCCAAACCCTACTTTTTTTTTCACATTGAGGGCATAAAACAGCGTTTTTTGCATCAAAACCACAAATTGGAAGTTTCATTTGAATCGACTTTTATCATTCTGATGGTGTTGCTTATATCCCCTAGTGCAAAACAAAAATCCTAGTTTGGATCTAACAAATACATGACTTTTCTCTCAGTTAGTGGGCTATCTGCCAAATATCATGCATCTAAAGGACCAGTCTATGCAGTTGATGACGTAGATTTTGAGTTAGAAGATGGGAAATCAATAGGAATTGCAGGTGAGAGTGCATGTGGAAAAAGCACATTGGGGTTGTCTATTATACGAATGCTTTCAGGAGGAAGGACAGACGGCAAAATTCTCTTTGAGAATGAATCAATTTTAGATATGGACGAGTCTGATTTTGATAAACGATATCGATGGAAAAAAATTTCCATGATCTTTCAGGGTGCAATGAATTCATTAGATCCTGTATTTACCATCAAGGAGCAATTCCTAGAAATTCTAAAACAACACAACTTTGATGGTGATTCTGATAAAGTAGTTTTAGATGCAATGAATTCCGTTAATCTAGATAACCTTGTTTTGAAAAAATATCCACATGAACTTAGTGGAGGAATGAAACAGAGAGTGATTATTGCCATGGCCTTGCTTCTTAAACCAAAATTTGTAATTGCAGATGAACCAACAACTGCACTTGACGTATTGATTCAGGCTCAAATTGTAAACTTGCTCAAATCCCTCAAAAAAGATGGCATGTCTTTTATGCTAATTACGCATGATTTGGCAGTATTATCTGAAATTGCAGATAAAATCGGAATTATGTATGGTGGGCAAATGGTGGAATTTGGAACTTCTCAAGAAATTTACAAAAATCCAAAACATCCATACACCCAAGGACTTTTAGAATCAATTCCAACATTAAAGGGAGATGTTCCAAAATACATTAAAGGAATTCCGCCTAGTTTACTTGATGTCCCAACTGAATGCAGGTTTATAGAAAGATGTCCTTTGGCAATCGAAAAATGTAAACAGCTTCCTCCTAAATTTAAAACAGATACTGGTTATGTGAGATGCTGGTTGTATGAAGAATAAATCTAATTTTATTTTGAACTGAGGTATTCCCTATCAATTTTATCTAAATATATTTCTTGAATGCATGTAATTTCTCTTTTAGTTGTATTGCGACAAATCATCTTTGCATAATTTATTAAATCTGGATTATCTTGGGTCCTTTCAAACTCTTCTATTTTTTTAAATGATTCTTGTTCAAACTTTATTATGTCTTTGAGTTCCTTACTGATTTGCTCTATATTCATTTTTTTATAATCCTTCGAGTTTGACTTTCTAAAACTAATGCCATCAATTAATTCTTGAATCTCATCGGATTGTTGCATATTTTTTGTCATGTGTAGTTTTTAAAAAAGTTAACTTTGATTTTTCTTTTTATGCCCTAAAATGCTTTAACCCATCTGTCATGCTAAGTGAGTCTAAACCAACTTCACAATATGGACATTCCAAATTATTCAACACTCAAGAGTGTTTTTTTACAATTGGCAGACATGCATCTATGATTCTTAACATTTCAGATCTGATTACTTTCTTATCAATTGATATCCACACTCTTGACTTGTTTATTGCAAAAGAAATAATCTGAACCTTTTCTCTCTCCTCCCAAACAAATTCAATTTCTCCTAGATTTTTATCAAAAAATCCTTCCAAATCTGTCTTTATGGCAATATGTGAAAACTGGTATTGGGTGTTTTTCTCATCTAAAAGTGGAATCAAATCTGACCTCCTTCTATATGCTAATAGCTCTCCGCTCTCACCAATCACGCCTACAAACCTGATAAATGGACTGATGGTGCTAACTGCATCACAAATTTGTTGCAAGTTTTTGTTTGTCATTTGATTGAGTTGTAAAAATATGATATTTTAATGATTACTGTACGCTTTGTTCCAGTTTTAATTAAATAAAGCCTGTAAAACACATTGATTTGTGGATTTTGTTGACCTATTTCCATTTGCGCCAGAAGTAGGTTATCTGAGTTTAGCACTAGTCAACTTCCTTGGTTCTTTAGTTCCGTTTGTACCATTACCTGGATTTTTGTTGTTAGCTACAATGTCTGTTGGTGATCAATTTGATCTACATGTTCTGGCAATACTGTCCGCACTTACGGCAACTGCTGCAAAACAAATTATCTTCTATGCAAGCTATGGTGGAAGAAAGATTGTCAGTGAAAAAACCAGAAAGAGAATGCGCCCGTTTCAAAGATTAGTTAAAAGATATGGTGCAGGCGCAGCTTTTTTTGCAGCTGCCACCCCGATTCCAGATGATTTGGTGTATGTTCCATTGGGATTGGCAAAGTATAATCCAAAAAAATTCTTTATAGCAACTCTTACTGGTAAATTTGTCCTAAGTTATACTATAGTTTTTGTCTCTCATTATCTCGGATTATCTTTGGCTGAACCCCTCCTAGAAAATATTGACGATGCAACACCAGTTTACATTGGAATTACTGTCTTTGGCGCAACGATGACTACAGTTATAGTTTTATTATTAAGACTAGATTGGCATAGAGTTCTGGGACGATTTGCTCCCTGGACATTAGATGAAAACAACGAAGACGAAAATTAAATTTTTATTTTAAAATTCCACAATTTGTCAGTTGCCTCTTTAATTCCAATTCTGGATGATGAAACAATCTTCTTTGGTTTTATTCCGTCTGTAATGAATAGTTTGGAATGTTTTGTCAGATCAATTCCGTAATGTTCTCTTGTAATTTCTAATGCCTGAGTTAGTTTTGCAGGACCGTTTGTCAGAATTCTCACATCCTTATTTTTTCTGTTTTTTTGCATAATTTTGATTCCTTTTTCAGGTTCAATTGCACGAACAAGCACCGCTCCTGCTGCAGTTCTTGGATGTCTTGCCACTACATTAAAGCAGTAATACATCCCATATGTAAAATAAACGTAAGCCATTCCTACATCTCCGAACATGGCCTTGTTTCTGTCAGTAATTCTTCTAAATGCGTGACTTGCAGGATCATCTTTGTGTTTGTATGCTTCAGTTTCTGTAATTATCCCCGAAATCTCCTGATTTCCTATTTTTCTTACAATTTTTTTTCCTAAAAGATTTTTTGCAACTTTGACCGTATCTTGCAGATAAAATTCTCTAGGCAGTTTGCTCAATGTCTATTGTGATCTTTTTACCATTTTTTAATTCTCTGATCAATTCAAAGAGTTTTATGATGTCCTCCTTTAGCACTTTGATTAGTTCTTGATTGTAAATTGTTGCCGCTGGATGAACTGTTAGAAAATACAGCTGATTGTTTTTTCGAGCTACCTTGCCTCTGTATTTTGTAATCTCAGAACCTCCCAAAATAGAATTAAACGCAGTATTGCCCAAAATACAGATTATTTTTGGTTTGATTATGGAAATCTCTTGTTTTAGATAATCTTGACACGTATTCCGCTCTGTTGTATTTGGAACTCGATTATTTGGCGGTCTGCATTTTACCACATTTGTAATGTATATCGCATCTCTTGAAACCCCAGCTTCTTCTAATGCCATTGATAGTCTCTTTCCTGCAGCTCCTACAAACGGCTCTCCGTTTTTATCTTCATTTCTTCCTGGTGCTTCCCCCACAAAAATTACATCTGACTGAAAATTCCCATTGCCTGGAACTGCATTGGTTCTTGTTTTACAAAGATCACACTTTGTACATTCTATAACTTGTTGTTTTATTGTCTCTAGGCTCATTTAATTTACACTCTTTACTGTTGCTGTCCCTCGAATTGATGGTCCGCCATTGCCCATTATCATTGGTTGCATGGGATCCCCTTTACCGCAATTAGTTATTGGTCTTACAGTAAAATCATCCCCGCATGCATCAATTGATTCAAAAAATTCCGGCGCTGTACCCATTACAATTACGTCTCGTAATAGGTCAGTTACCTCACCATTATCTATTTTTTGCGCGTATTGGCACGAAATACTCCAACTATGCCGCTTCATGTCAATTGAAGGGATTTTCATATTTGATATCAAATAACCATCTTTGACTTCCTTTATCATCTCTGATACGCTCCAATCTCCATTGCCAATACATGTACATGCCATTCGAATTAAGGGCATGAATCTGTAGTTTGTTGCTCTCATGTTTCCAGTTGGTGGGGTATCAAAAATTTTTCCAGTTTCCCTACTTTGCATATGATTTTTTAAAATTCCGTCTTCTACTAGGATAGTCTTTTTAGCTTTGACTCCCTCATCATCATAATAATACCATCCTAAACTTTCTTTGATGGTGGGATCATCAAATACATTTAATTTTTCAGAACCGATTTTTTCCCCAATTTTTCCTCTCCACCACGCACCTCCGGCCCAGGCCATCTCCTTTCCTAAAACTCTGTCCGCCTCTGATGGATGGCCTAATATCTCATGTGTAAGCAGCGATACAAAATCTGGATTCATTACAACTGTAGCCTTTTTTTCTTTTGCAGGCTTTGCATTTGTTAGTTGTGATGCTTTGCTAGAAACCTCTTTTGCGCTTTTTATAATTTTGTCATCTCGTATAATTTGCTCCATTCCGCCTCTTCCCCCCTCTGTGATGTTTACTGATTGAGTTAATCCTGATTCATGTGCAGTAGCTATCATATCAACTACTACATCTGTAAAGTTTTGTACAATTTCTGAGCCTTCACTATTTACAAAATATTTTGAATTATTTGCATACCGTGAATTTACAATTGATTTGATGATTCTTGGCGTATCTGAAATAATTTTGCTGCATTCAAACCCCATTCCTATTAATTCATCTAATTCCGGTTTTTGTAAAACTGGAAAATCTATCTTGATTTTATTGCTAGGATTGGGGTAGAGGTTACTTTCGTTTTTTGTATGATGTAAAGAACTTCTAAAAGCCTCATCTACTGCATTTCTGATTTGTCCAAAAGAGTTTGGATTTGTAATTGAACAAAACCCCCATGTTCCTCCTTTTACCAGTCTAATGCCAATGCCTGAATCCCTGTTAGTTCTAACATGCTCAATTTCCCCGTTATCAATTAGCACTGATCTGCTTTCTTGTTGTTCTGCCCTTGCATCACAGTATTGGGCTCCAGATTCAGACGCATATGTTACTGCTTTGTCTGCTAGGTCTTGCCGGCTCAAATCCATGATTAATGAAATCTAAAGGTATTCGTAAATCTTTTGTATTTTCACTGATTTGAGATTGCAGGCATTGTAAAGTAGTATTCGTCCTCAAATTCATAGTCAGTTGCATCTTTTTTGCGCAAAAACTCAAAATATTTGGCACAGTTTTCATAAAATTCCCTGTTTGTATTGCCTTTGCGACTCATGCTCTCAATGTCTAAATGTGCATTTTTTCAAGAGTGTGAGTAATTTTAGTTCTAAATGTATGTTTTCTTTAAACAGAACCTACTGGAGATTTTGGCTGTTTAGATGTGTGCATCCTTTGGTATAGATTTTTTAAACAAAAAGTCAACAAAACTATAACTATGCCAAAATAAAATAATCCTATAATGCTTCTTTATGAAGCACTACAGTTTGTTGTTGTTGTCAATAATTATTATTACAAGCACCAGTGTTGCATATGCACAAGGCGCACAACCTTCATTATCACTTGGCGGTTCATTATCGTTTGTTCTTATAAATACAGAATACGTTGATGGTGCTGCGTGTACCTCCGGTACTGGTGATGCCTTGGATATTACAACTAGTGGAGATGCCATAGATACCAGTAAAGTTGGTGTATACAGCATTACTTATTCTTGCACTGATGGTTCTTCAGACCCCGTATCTGCTAGCAGAACCATAGTTGTATTTGATAACGTCCCACCAAAAATTACAATAAATGGGAGCGCTAGACAAACAATTAACATCAACGACGTATATGTGGACAAAGGTGCTACTTGTCATGATAACCTAGAAGGTATGCTAAGCGTTACAGCCAAAGGTGCAATATTTAGCACTGCATCTAGTAAAATACATGATATTGTATACTCTTGCTATGACTCTTCAGGAAACACGGCGCATAAAACCAGAGCCATCTATGTAAACGACCCTTCTCCGGGAGCACCGCTCCCAACTAGACCAGTTGATCCGACTTTGCCTGTAATTGAGATATCAGGTCATAATCCAGCTAAAATATTACAAGGCCAACACTATAGTGATGTGGGTGCCAGCTGTTCTGATAATAAAGGCACAAGTCTAACTGTATACATTTCAGAGTATCAAGTAGATACAAGTACGCCTGGTCAAGGCCATGTAACTTATTCTTGCACTGATAAAGATGGCAACAGGGTTGTCAAGACACGAACGGTAACTGTTTCGGATCTTCCGCCGGTAATCACACTAACAGGTGATGCTGTTGTACATGTTCACCTAAATACTGACTGGACTGATGTGGGTGCCACTTGTACTGATTCAGGCGGCGCAACGCACCCAACTACTCCTAGAGGAGATACTGTGGATACTGGAGTTGATGGCGCTTACTCTATAACTTATGATTGCATTGATTCGAATGGCATGCCCGCTGTGCCTGTAACTAGAACTGTAACTGTCTCAGATTATGAGGTACCTGTGGTTACCCTAAACGGCCCTGATTATGTCAGGCTAAACATTGGCGACATATATGATGAGCAACGCGCCCAATGTACTGATGATATTGACGCAAACCCCCGTCTTGTAATTGGTGGCGATACTGTAAGTACATCTGTTGCAGGCCAACATGTTGTAAAGTATCTTTGCATAGATGACGCAGGAAACGAGGCAAGCCTTCATCGTACCATACACGTTTATGATCGTTCTGCGCCCTCAATTACAATGAATGGCCTGTCAGAGGTACGCGTGAACGTCGGTGATACATATGAGGACGCAGGCGCAACTTGTTATGATGGTGTAGATGGGGACCTATCAGTAATGACGATTGGGCTACCAATCAGTACAAAATATATTACCGCCACATATCCATATGACGTAGTTTACATATGCTTTGACTCTAATTCCAATTATTCAATTGAGACTAGACTGGTGCATGTAGTCCAATGATCCACCTGTCTCATAACTATGCCTAAACTGTGAAAAGCAAGGTGAATTTCGTGCTTGAAATCCGAGTTATGAAACAGACCACAATCTTTAGAATATTAATACCCAACACACGATAACACAACAGAATCGGTTTTAATGGTGTCTTAAAAGCAATTAGCGGTAATTTAGCAAAGTAATTTATGGAATTAATTTACAATCTAACTAAACATTGTCAAAAATTGTCGCTGATACTAGTGTTATAATTAACGGCCAATTAATTGCCCAAATAGAAGCAGGCTCGATTAAAAATTCTGAAATTATAATACCCCAGGCAGTTTTTGATGAATTACAATCCCAAGCTTCTAATAAAAAAGAACAGGGATTTGTAGGATTAGAAAAAATTCGAAAGCTCAAAAAACTGTCTGGAAGCCACGGTTTGGAGATTGTTTTAAAGGGGCCACATCCATCAACTGATGACATTAAACTTGCTGGGAGTGGTAGAATTGATGCACTCATTACTGATATGGCTAAACAAAATGATGCTATTCTTTACACCTCAGACAACGTACAACACCTAGTATCTCAAGCAGAAGATGTGGAAACAGTTTTTCTTAAATCCATAACAAAACATGAAAAATTGGAATTTCTAAAATTTTTTGATGCTAAAACAATGAGCATTCATTTAAAAGAAAATCAACACCCTTTGGCCAAAAAAGGAAAGCCGGGTACTTTTTCGCTTGCTAGGATTAATGATGAGCTGCTTTCAAAAGACTATTTAGAATTGATTTCATCACAAATACTGGACGCGGCAAACGTATCTGATTTGAGCGCGATTGAAATATCCAAAACTGGAGCCTCGGTAATCCAGCTTGATGACTATCGCATTGCTATAACTCATCCCCCCTTCTCCGAATCTTTTGAAATAACAGTAGTTCACCCGATCGTCAAATTGTCCCTTGAGGATTACAAAATTTCTGATGAACTGATGAAACGTTTTTCTGACGGAGCTGAGGGAATTGTCATTTCTGGCGCTCCTGGTTCTGGGAAAAGCACTCTTGCCTCGGGACTTGCTAATTTTTATCACGGCACTGGAAAGATTGTTAAAACATTTGAATCTCCGCGTGATTTACAAGTTGATCCTGGAGTTACTCAATACAGTAAACTAGATGGAAGTTTTGATAACACTGCTGATATCTTGTTACTTGTTCGTCCAGATTATACAATTTTTGATGAAGTGCGAAGGCGGGAGGATTTTAGAACGTTTGCCGACTTGCGATTAACGGGAGTTGGGATGGTTGGCGTGGTTCACGCAAATTCACCAATAGATGCAGTCCAGCGTTTCATTGGAAAGGTTGAACTCGGTATAATTCCGAGTGTGCTGGATACTGTAGTCTTTGTAAAGGATGGTAAAATTGAAAAAGTCTATGATTTGGAGCTGAAAGTTAAAGTTCCTTCTGGTATGACTGAGTCTGATCTGGCTCGACCCGTTATTGAAATAAGGAATTTTGCAGACAACGTACTGGAACACGAAATCTACACGTTCGGAGAAGAAAACGTCATTGTTCCAATTGCTAAACGGTCTTCAAAAATTGGAATTGAAAAACTGGCCGGAGACAAAGTGCGAGAAGCCTTCCAAAGATATGATCCTCGCGCTGAGGTTGAAATTTTATCTGATGACCGAGTCAAAGTTTTCGTAGATGAACAATGCATTCCCTCAATTATAGGAAGAAGGGGCGCCAACATTAATGACATTGAAAAGTCTCTTAACGTTCACATTGATGTTGTTCAAAGGGACTCTGATAACACATCACAAATAACAGATGAGCTGCCTTTTACTTTCTCAGAATCAAAGACTGCCTTGCTTCTGACTGTTAATAGAGAATATACTTCGATGCATGCTGATGTCTTAGTTAATGACAAATATGTTACATCTGTACGTGTTGGAAAGAAAGGCCAGATAAAAATTCCAAAACGGTCAGATGTTGCAAGAAATCTTATGAACCTTGCATCCTCTCAAAATGATATTCAGCTTTGCCTCAAAGATTTTTAAAATTTTCAATTATCTTGGGATTTGCTTTAAGAAAAGTAATGAATTTTCTTAACTGTTTTATCGTTTTTGGATTTAAATGATGCTCGATACCTTCTGTATCTTGATTTGCAGTATCATACCCCACTCCTAAAATTTCAAAAAATTCTAACAAAATTCCGTGTTTTTGTCTAATTCCGTCTGCTACTTGTGAGCCTTTGCCTGTAAGATTAATTCCGTGATATTTTTCATACTCTAAAAATCCTCCTTCATCAAGTCTTTGCAGCATCTTAGTTACGCTTGGCGCACTAACTCCCATGTATCTTGAAATGTCTAACGTGGTTGCGTAACCCTTCAATTCAACTAGTTCTGAAATTATTTCCAAATAGTCCTCCATTCTTGTACTTGATTGGGTTCTTTCTGATTGGTGTGCTGCTTTTATTGAATCTAGCCTCTTGGAGTTTTTAGATTTCATCTAATCTTTGTATCTAAATTCAATCTAGTATAATTGAATGTCTTTTCAACTAGTTTTAGTTATTCTTTGTTGACTTGGATGTAACCGTAATTGATCTTTGAATCTTAACTAATCTCTTCTAAATTACAGGCTGGAATGGCTGATCCCCTAAAGGCACGACTAGAGCAATTAAAGAAGTTCTCAGATTCTGCTAAACGTAGAGCGAATTTGTATGCTGAAATGACTCAGATGGATAGCAAGCATACTGCAAATTCATTGGGCGCCTTGCAGAAAGCTCCCGCACCTGGCAAAAAACTTCAAAAAATTGGGTTTTTGATGTTATGGGTTCCTGAACCTACCGGTGTTACTTGCGCAGTTGGCGGCCCTATGATCGTTGCAGGGAGATATCTTGACAAAAAATACAACGGCGCTACCATTCATGATATTGGTCATGAAACAAAAAATACACTTTCATCAATTAATGATTTTAAGAATTCTGTAATGTGACACTCTTAGTTTTTAAAAGGTTCAAACTAAACCAACTTATGACAACTAGAACTCAAGTAATAATTCCTATCTTCATTGCTGCAGTAATAGTGGGCATCGTTGGTATGATATCGCTTCCAAGTGATAGTAAATTAGAGTCTGTCGAGTTTCCTAGAGGTACAATTAAGGTTGATGATGTCCCTCTTCAGGTACAAATCGCAGATTCGGAACCCAGACGTGTCCGTGGATTAATGTTCCAAGATCCGTTACCTTATGATCAAGGAATGATCTTTGTATTTGATCAACCCGGCTTACACTCACTATGGATGCTTAACATGCAATTTTCACTTGACATGATTTGGTTTGATAAAGATGGCAAAGTTGTGCATATAGAAACAGATGTTCCTCCATGCAAAACTGCTTTAGAAATCGCGGCTTGTCAAAGTGTCGTGCCTGATGCTGAGGCAAGTTATATTTTAGAGGTTACCTCTGGGTTTGTTGATCAAAATAACATCACAAAAGATTCAGTTTTGAGCATAATCTCAATTTAGAATTGCAAAACCTTATCTTTGAATGTACTAATTTGTAATTTATGAACAAGTTTGTCATTCCAATCTTAATTGGCGCTGTAGCTGCCGCCTCTGTATCTTTAATTTCTGTTTATGAAGAACCTTCTAAAGTACCATCAAACCCAATCTATGATGCTGGTTTCACTTATTATGATATTGAAAGAATTCAAGAAACTTTGGCAGAACAAAACATCGTCGTGTCTGCACCCACGGCAATTACTGATCAAACCATAGGTCAATACTGTACATACTTTGATGGTAGTCTTCCTAGGACAGTCGACTATTGTACTACCACTGCTGTGTTGGACTTTGAAGGAAACGCTATAGGGAATATCAACATTGGCGGTGACACAAATTCACCAATTATGGCAGTGGCTAATCTTGAAACTGCAACTTTGGAATCAAATAAAGCTGAATCTCTTGCAATATTTGAGACTATGATTGAGACACTTGTTTGTGACTGTTGGGAAGAAGAGAAAGCAGATGATGATATTGAATCCATTCCCGCCTGGATAGATCTTGTCCACAAATTTTACTATGACTCTGGCACACGTGGCATTACGTCCCAAGTTGACGATTTAGGAAGTTCTGTAATAACCTTGGAAATCACACCTAAGGAAAAGTCCATCTTACAGACATTAATTATTCTAAAGTAGCCTAATTATATACGGCAGACTTCTTTGATTGACGAATTACAATGATTGATCAATTGTGGCTAATTCCTTTAGGGTTTGCTGCTGGAATATTGGGTTCTGTGATTGGATTGGGTGGGGGAATTATTGTTGTTCCTGTGTTGATATTTTCGGGGTTTTCCCCAACGGCTGCTGCAAGTAACAGTCTCTTTGCCGCATTAAGCAATGCTATAGCATCAACTATCTCTTATTCTAAACAAAAAAGAATTGAATATTCATTAGGCATAAAATTAGGATTGCTCTCAATTCCTGGAACCATTTTGGGCGCAATAATTTCTACTGATGCAACTCCGGGCATTTTTAAAATATTGTTTGGACTGGTATTGATTGCATCAGCAGCTTATATTTTTTTGAGAAAAAAATTCGAGAGCAAAGACAGGACATTATCCAAACAAATGATTGTGTTTGCAATCGGCGCTAGCTTTTTTGCAGGAATCATTTCTTCATTTTTTGGGATAGGCGGCGGGACTGTCTTTGTTCCATTAATGGTAGTTGGAATGGGAATGGCCATGAAAAAAGCTGCTCCCACTTCTCAACTGATCTTATTGCTTGCATCACTGTCTGGTGTGATCGTTCATAGTCTTTTGGGACATCCTGATTTTCTTCAAGCAGGATTTTTGGCAATTGGCTCATTTTTTGGTGGATTGCTTGGAGCAAGATTATCGCTAGATATCAGAGAGCGTTATTTGCAAATCATAGCGTCTGTTGTAATTTTGACTGCAGCTGTAAAATTGTTCTTTGATTCGGCAACTGAGAATCCTATGTTGGGTTTTTAACCTCAAATTTTTTCTTGTGCTTTTATAGTAATCTTGTAATTAATGGTGTCCGTTAGGTCTGACCGGGGTTGTCGCCAAATTCGACCAAATGATCTAATTTTGTGATTTTTCACGCATATTGATCAGGGAGGTGTGGGTTTCCCAATGACTTACCATAAGAGACGTGATCAGTACTGGAAGTACTATCACGATGCCCACACCCGAGAACTGGATTTTCTCACGTCCCATATAGTTTCTTTGATTGATTGTGGAGAATCCGTGTCCCGTACATGCCAGAAGGTCTGGTGCGGGGCGCAAACCGGTACATGACAAAAACAAGCTTGCATTTCTCTGCATACTCACGGTGTGCCTTGACTTTACATTCAGGGACATGGAGAATCTTGCAGCTCTGCTGAGGATGCCGTGGAACGAACCCCTGCCGGATCACAGCACCATTGCCAGGTTCATGCAAAAGATTCCTGTTGCGTGGCTTGAGGACACGGTTGCCGTCACGGCAGCATCGTGCCTTGCAGGATTTGATGCCTCTGATCTCACGCTGGCATCAGACAGCAGCGGCGTTGCCACTGACAGGTATGAAAGGGTGCAAAAAAATGCCAGAAACAGGCACAACAGGAGGCAAAGCGTCAAAAGAAATACCTGAAATAGCACGTGGCCTCGGTACTGGGCCTGCAGGTCATACTCTCCTGCCGCATCACATCCAACAGGATGGCAGACACTACAGTCTTTGCCTCGCTGCTAAAGAAGATCAAAAAGACAGGCATTGCCTTTGCAGGCAGGTTCAACGCAGACAGGGGGTATGACTCTGATAGGAACTGCAGGCTTGTCTTTGGTGCCGGCATGACCCCGAACATAAAGCAGAGGGGCAATGCCGTGAACAGAACAAAAAAGTTCAGGAAAAAGGCCGCAGGGCTGTTTGACGGGGAGATCTACAAAAAACGAGGCATGATAGAGGGAATATTTGGAGCAGAGGAGACAGAGGGCCACAGGCTGCTGTGCAGGTTCAGAAAGACATCCACAAGAAGGCGGTTTGGACTGTGCAAGACAATAGGATGGAACCTTGAGGTGTTAAACCGTTTGGAGTGCGCCGCAAGGCGAAATATTCAGGTGGTGGCAGCTTGATGTGAATTTGGCGACAACCCCTGCTGTACAACCTGTGGAGGATTGCCAGGTTCTGCCTTGATGCAGGAAAGAGGCATGGAAGAGTATCTTCTGCAGGAAAAAAACTCACCATGGTGTTGTTTATTGTGCATATTACAAGCAGAAACGAGTTGTTTGTCAATGATCGAGGCAAGTAGAACCGATGCTAGTTGTGGTTGCGGTAAATCTACATCTGGGAACTACTGATATGATAGTCTTCTTGTGGACATCCAGGCCGACAAAGACAGATGACATGCATATCCACGGATCTGGGGTTGTGTGTTTGTTTGCATTTCTGATCTTTGCAGTACTAGCTCTGTTTTTTGAACCAGAACCATTCCTATCATCTAATTTCCTTGATCGAGGCACGTAAGATTACACTAAAAACAAAGAATCAGTTTAATATGATAAGTTATACAAAAAAATTCAATGATAGGTAAAACAATGTTAGGATTAATAGTCTTGGCAATCGGATTAAGTACAATTCCTGCATTTGCAGAGACGGAGATACTATCGCCATTAGCACAATATAGTCAAGGAGCATCTATACAAGAAATACAGTGCAGGGATTCAAAAGTACTCATGGAGACAACGCGCGGAACACCTGCATGTGTAAACGAAGAATCCGTGCAAAAGGTCCAGCAAAGAGGATGGGTTGCAGTGCCGGCATTACAGCAGGATGACACTGAGATTCTAGACATACCAACTGAGATCTCTACAAAAAAGATAACCACTGGCAACATGAATAATACATATGACGGGATATATGAGCTTGGCCCAATGGCAGATTTTTGGCCGCAATACAGCCTTACCTTTCCTGAGCAAGTCATAGTCGGGGAGCAATTTGAGGTCGTACTGGATTACACCTTTGTCATACCCTCTGAGGAGGAAGACGATGACGGCGTAGAGTTTCTAGACTATGAAGATCCTGAAAAAGTATGTAGTGAAGGATGCTTGGAATACTGGATCTCTACAGATTCAAAGTTCCACATAGGTAGAAATGCATATGTTGATCTTCTAAACGATACAGACTATGTGTTGCATGGCATTGCAAACGATACCAGATATCTTCCAATCAGAGCATTTGAACACGGTACTATGTTGCCACTATTTAACAACACACAGCCACATCAAAAGACATTCACGTTTGTAATCAACGAACCAGATACAGAGTATCCCTTTGGAGAGATACGCATAGATTTTAGTGGTGACGGAGGAGGATGGATTTACTTTTACGTGGAGCCAGGCAATACGGTTCGTCTCAGCGATGAGCCAATCATTGTTACAGGCGAAGGTGTTCCACAACTAGTAATGAATCACCCTACTAACTCTACTGCAAAAACTCTTCCTCAAGACCCATTAAGTGGCGTAGATGACCCAAAAAAATTAATGCATGAACTAGCAGCGTTCTTCGAAGAGTATTATTCAGAAGGTGATGTAGAGGCGGAATTGCGACTATCAAACTTTACAGATGCATTCATCGACAGGTTCTTTACACTATATCCAGACCTGAGGACACAATCATTTGTTCCATCTCTACAATTCATACTGCCATCTGTATATGCCCAATCCAACCCCACTTCTTTTGTTTATGGAAATGCGTATTATTATGATCTAGATAACAGCAAGGTTCTCTTAAAAAATACAGAAATATGTGCTTACACAAAAACTTACCAAACTTATAATCAAGTTATGAATGGCCGAACACATGTATGTGATAAAACAGATGCATCTGGTTCCTTTTCGTTGGTCGGTGTCCCGCAAGGCATTAACTTGTATCTGGGGGCACATACTGAGGGAGATGACATCAAAGTTGTCAAAAACAATAATCTAAATTTACATATTTACTATGCTCCAACTTTTATTTCAGTCAATAGCGGCACAATAAATGCAGGTGACTTTACATTACCTTCAAGTGGAATACAATCGCTTGCGTTTAAACTGCTAGGAGAGCTTGAGGTAAGAGGCTAGGTCTCTAGTACAGTCTCAGTATCTCTTCTTGAATGCTGGTTCCCCTTTTCTGCCATGTCAGCAAGCAGCTCACAAGTATGCCAAATACCTTCATGCCTGCTTCGGTGACAAGACGCTGTCTAATCTTGCGCGATATGACGACCCGGCGAAGCATCCTTTCTGATTCGTTGTTTGTGGGATCCATTCCGGGATGCTTTAGAAACGTAAACAGGTTTGGTGTGGCCTTTTCCAGCTTGTCTCCGAACTTGCAGTCCGGACAGCCCTTGTACGAATCCGCAATTGCCGTGCAGGAGATCACAAACGAGTCATAATGCGTGTGCGCGTCAGGCCGCAGCGCAACCTGCTTTGCATCGTGGTATAGCAAACGCAGTTTCTCATACAGCATGGTTTTTGGTTCATCATCACCATCACCATCATCCTGTTCAAATTCGGCATCACACAGTATGTGTGACCAGCACCGTTGAATTGTTCTGAAACGATTGTATGCCGCATAACCGTCGACTGTCACGGGAATATCCCAGTGAGGAAAGTGAATATCCAGTACGGCAGCGGCCCTGCTTCTGTCCACATGAATCAGTACCGCATCATCACCGATGCATACCCAGACATATCCCAGTTTGTCGTATATTGTATATGACGTCTCATCAAGTTTCAGGTATTTTGATCTGCCAATCTTTTCTTTCCATGACTCTACCTCTGACTCTAACGCTCCTCCTAATGCAAACAGCGCGTTTTGTATTGTTTTTTTGCAGATTGACGTGTCATACAGGCTTGCTGCCTCCCTGATTGAGTTCAGGCTGCAGCCTTGTTTATACATCGACATGGTTATTGTCATGAGGTTCTTGCCAATCGATGTTCCGTCTATTCCGACCTGGGGCGTTGTGACATGTCCGCACCTGCAGGTGCAGTGCTGTATGACGTTGTTTGTGGATACGGTCCTTGGAATCTCCGGAATGTCGACTGTCATCTTTGTCGTGGTCTTTGTAACTGTAATGCCTTTGCTGCCGCACTTTGCGCATTTCTTTGGCCTGTGCACCGTTGTGTGACAAGGCCTTCTCTTGTGGGATGCGCCGACGTGGCCTGCACTTGCTCCGCCCTTGTTTGGAGGGGGGGAGGAGGAGGAGGAGGAACCGCCTTTTGCACGGTCTGCCTTTTTTCGGCGCGTGGGAATGGAGTTTGCCGACGGCGGTGAGTGCGGATTCTCGTAGAACGCTACGCGCCTCTCTAGTTCCGCTATTGTCAAATCCTTCTCGGCTTCCCTTGCCTGTAATTTTTTTACATCGCCTGCCAACTGGCTGACAATCTTTCGCAAGCTGTCGTTTTCAGCAAATGATTTTGCCAGAGCATCCCGTAATATCTTGATCTCCGAGTCACTCATTAGACAGAGTCAGGGATCATCGAATTTGGATCAGTATGATCTAGAATGTTTGAGTTCGTGACTAATCTAGCCTCTTACGATTAATCTAAAGATTAATCTTTAATTCAGCTACTACTTAGCGAGGCGGCTCTTTTTTAATTCTGTAGATGTTTTTCTTTGAAAGAACGATTGTTTCTCCGTCCTGAGCAGTTCCTTCATAATCAACTGCAATCTTTCCAAATTCTTCATCAATTTCTTCTTTTTCTGAAATTGTAAATTTCAATTTTAAAACCTGATCAGTGGATAATGGCCTGAGAAATCTTGTGTTTTTATTGCCCCATTTAGGATCCCCGTCTGTTCCAAGAAAAATAATATGGTTTCCGTAAATCTGGCTTAGTCTTGTAAATTCCCCCTCCATTCTTGATAAAATTGCTCTTCCTGAAACTATCTGCTGCTCTCCTTTTTGTTTGTCCTCTAAGAATGCATTTCTGACTCTTGAGAAACTCAGATATTCTTTTAATTCTTTGTCTGATATGCTGCATGTTGAAAAAAAAGAATCTCCAACCCTAAACTCGGAAAATTTTTTCATTATCTTGACTCGTCAACACAGAAAATAACTTCAGCTGATGAAGCTGCACTATCTGATACAAGGAAATTAAATGCATCTGCAATTTTTTCATTATCTGGCTCTCCGCCTGCAACTGTGCCAGGAAGTATTGTAAACATTCTAATTTTTGATTTTAAGACATCACTTAGTTCCTGATTAACTGTGGTTGTAAATGGTCTTAGCGCCCCTCTGAACACTTCCACTTGGGCCCTTTGAGTTCCTGTCACTTTTCTTCCAACTGGCAAATCTGGACCAACTATCATAATTGCACCCCTTGCATCTTTGTAAAGGCGGGGATCCTTGCTTCCTCCCGGAACAAATTGTTCAAGCGTTCTTTGTGCCACTGTCGCCGGGGTTGAAATGAATTTTTCACCAAGTGCTTCCCATTTTGCCCTTGATAGTTCAGTCAATTTTGATATCTCTGGCAGTTTGCCCGTAACGTGAATCACACCTAAAATTTCACCAATGTTGGTTTTGGCAGTGTTTAGCCACTTTTCTACTTTGTCGGGATTCTTGATATCTACTACGTGAGAATGGAATCTGCCACTAATGGACTCTTGAAGTTCTTTTGGTGTTTCTTGTGAAATAAAACATGCAACTTTTCCACCGTTTTTCTCAACATGCTGTGCCAAAAATTCTACTCGTTTGGCATCTGTTTTGTCAGTGGCATCGACTGTGATTACGACTGCTTTTCCACCAAAGTCTGGTTGGTGGACTCTTGGTGTTGCGGTTCCAATATGGGCTTTGACAGGATAAAACACCCTATCGCCTGGAACCACTTTGCCGTTTAGAATCTTTGCTATTTTGTCATCACACAAGTTTAGAACTGATTCTGCAACTTGTGATTGTGATAGGAATTCTTGATCTGCAATCATGTGTGATGTGTTGTTCTGAACTTTTTCTGCTATGGCTTGAATTTTATTTAATAGACTTGTAAGTGTCTCAGTTAGTTTAGATACATCTTTTCCATTTGCCAATTTTTCTGCAGCTTTTGCAACGCCTTCTTTGACTGTATTTTTGTCTTCTCCTAACAATGGAAGTAATTCTTTGTTTGCTGCACTCACCTCTGCTGGATTCAGATCTTCAAAACCGCTTACCCTCATAAACTCTGATGCAGCTTTTGGATAAACTGTCTTGTAAATTCTATCAGAATGTACTGGTCCTGGATTTGTTGCAATTGACATGATTCCTTTATCTACTAGTTCCCATGACATTGCTTCGGCTAATCTATTTTTTGCACCTTGAGAAGCAGTATATGGACTTCTAAATCTGTATGGCCTTTGCTCTAATGGCCTTTCTTCAGTAAAGAATGTTGAAATTGTGATAATTTTCCCGCCTTCTTTCATAACCTTTAGTGCTTGAACTGAACCCCAGAATGTACCTGTAAGATGTATTCCTATGGTGCTTTTGAATTCATCTAGTGGCGCATTTGCAAAACATGTGACAGGACCTGAAACTCCTGCATTGTTAATCATGTAATCCACAGTAACGCCGTCGTTTTTAAGCGAGTCAAACGTGTTGTTCATTGCAGCCTCATCAGCTACATCGACTCCTGCAAAAATTCTAACTGACGCCCCGCTGTCCTGGGGAACTTTTCCTTCAAGTTCTTTTGCTGCTTCTTCTAATGGCTCTTTTCTTCTTCCAAGAATAATCACACTTGCTCCATTCTCAACAAATTTTGTGGCAATGGCCTTGCCTATACCTGTACCACTACCTGTAATCAGAGCAATTTTGTCTTGGAATTTTAGCATAGATAAACTGTCAAAACTTTTGTGATATTTATGGATTGATCTCTGTAAAAAACAATTTCTTGATATCTTTATTTGTGGGCATGATTCATGATTTTCAATGCATGACACAGAACCAGATACATTTGTCTATAAAACCTGGCCTGAAAGGTTTAGTGACATGTTAAAAGAAATTGGAGTAGACTCCGAATCCAAGGAAATCGGAACCGATGATGTTGAAAAAGGTGATTATTACAGCAGATATTTTGCTCAAACCCCTAGAATGATAACTAATAGAGGGTGTCTTGATGTCAAGGGCTCTAACATCGATGTAATTCAAATTATTCGAAAGGGGTAAAAATGCAAGAATCAAATCCAATTTTCCCTTGGGGCGCAGAAGATAGATTTCAAGCACACTTCATTGTCAGAAGGGATACTGGTGCAGGGGTTGAAAACTATGTTGCAAAAACACAACTAACTACTAAGGGACATTTTGCTGCTAAAACTATTGTAAAAGTTGACTGGAATGGACACGGTAAATTGTCTTCTAAACTAAACGAAGATTTAGAACTTAATGAAATGATTGCAAAACAGTCAATCAAAGACGCCACTATCTATGTTGAGCCTACAGATAATGCAGTTCGAATTAGAAGTAAATGGGATAACCACCTTGCATTTGGTATTACCAAAGAGCTCTTTGAGATCTATGATCGGATAGCTGGTCACATAAAATCAATCTAGGCCCTCCACCAATCTAGGGCAAGAAAATCAACCCTGTCTTTTCCTTTTGGAACCGCCAAAATAAATTGCTTTTTTACTGTAGTTGCAAGCCTGCCGGCAAGAACAATCCCTGTGGATGTAATTGACTCGTTTCTGTTATACACCTGAATCAAATAGGGCGCATGATCAATTCCGGGCCCTTTTTCATACACTGCAAAGTCACAACCAAATTTTATTCCGGGATTGATGATGTATCCTTTATCCCTGAAATTTTTGTAAACTAGGTATTTTTTATCAAAATCATAGTGCTCTTTTTTGCAAATCCCAATCATTTGTTCTACAGTAACTTTTTGCTTGTCTTTTGTAATGGCTATTTTCTTGCTCTCTAAAAGATACAGACCTTCAATCAGATCTAGAATTAATGGGGCATCAATTTCTTCAATCTTTGGCTTCGGTATTCCTATGGGCTTTCCGTAGTAGCCTTTGCCAAAGAGCTTGCGCGAGTCATCAATGTTCCAAACTATGATTCTATTTTCTATTAACTCACTTTTCATTACACTTGTCAAACGCCAAGCGTATATGAATTCTTTAGTTAAATCAGACATTATTGAAGAATCAAACAAAGTAAAGATTTGGAATAATTTGTTTTGTTTATAGGCTCAATGCTAGTAATATGAAGGAATCTGACACCCTTTGACATTTATCTGCCATCTCCTCAATTCCTTCAATCACGTCCTTGATCAACATCAATTCTTTTGTATTTGACACTTCGGTTAGAAGCTTCAGTGTTGCATCTCTGTATTTGATGTCAATTTCCCTCTCTATTGTTTGCGTCTCTTGAGCTAATTCAATGGCACTTGCGGTGTTTGTGTTTAGACTTCGAATAATTTCATTTAGCTTGTAAACTTGGTCTACAACCAGTTCAATTAACTTTGTGATGTCTTTGTCGAGTTTTGCACTTTTTAATGTGGTGACTTTTACGTTTGAGAGTTTGAAGGAAATGCCTGTAATGTAACCTGCGATTTCGTCCATAGTATATGCCGTGTTGAGAAGGTTTTCCCTATTCATGATCAGCCCTCCTACGTCTGCCACTTCTCGTGTGATCTTTCTTCTTAGATTTTCCACTTCGTCTTCGATTGTTGAGATTTGTTCTATTGCATTTTTGATTCCTGTCTTATCTTTTTTCATCATAAGCTCAGGTATTGTTGCAAGTTCTCTGGAAGCGTTTAGAATTCTATTTATCTCGTCTTGTAAAACTGCTATGGCCTTCCTTTTTGCCTGAACTTCAAGCTCCCCGCTATACATAACAGAAAACAAAAAATCCTAAGGTAATTTAAATCCTCTATGATTTTTGATAATTTTTGAGCACAATTATATCAAATTTTTATCATGTGCAACTTTTTTCTGTCCTTTGTACAGCGTAATGACTTCCTCATTTGTGGAAGCATCCTCGACTGCTTTTTCAACTCTGATCTTTCCTGTAAACTTTGGAAATCTCAAAGCAAGGCCTGCATCTTTTCTTATAGCATCTTTTGCCGCTTTGTGAATTGGGCTCAGTGTAATTTCTGATGCTACAACTTCTATCACTAATTCTGGTTCAAACCACACATCAGCTTCCATTTCACTGTAGATCCGTGGATTTTTCTTGATTGTCACTTTTGGATTTAAAATCTGATATAACTGATCCAAATCTTCATCTGAAAAACCCGTTCCAACTTTACAAATGCTAGTGAAAACGTCCCCATCTTCGTCATATGTTGCAAGTAATAACGTCCCATAACTTCCAGTCCTTCTGCCTTTTCCAAAAAATCCCCCTATCACAACAAGATCTAAACTGTCTCCTAATTCATTTTGATATTCACGCTTTAGTTTTAACCAATAACTTCCCCTTGAACCTGCTTGATATGGCTTGTCAAGCATTTTTAACATCAAGCCTTCACTGCCTGCATTGATACTATTTTCCAAAAAGTCCTCGATCTCGTTATTGTTTTTGACTGTTGTCATTGGGATGTGTTTTGCAAAATCTCCCTCCTCGACAACTTTTTCTAGTTTTTCTCTTCTGTCTTTGTAAGTTGATTCTAAACAGCTTTTTCCATTGCAGTACAAAATATCAAAAAAATTAACTGTAATCGGATATTGCGCAACTGCTTTTTCTATTTTGTATTTTCGTCTTCTATGCATTAATTCTTGAAATGGTAAAAACTCACCCGTGCTCTCGTTGATTGCCACTGCCTCTGCCTCTAATACTACATTGTCTGCTTTGATTGCTTTGGGAATTTTTTCAATAATATCTGGATAATAACTTGAAATATTTTCCAGGCTTCTAGAAAACAACACAACTTTCCCCCCCTCGATGTGAAGTTGTACTCTTTCCCCATCCAATTTGTATTCTGCTGAAAACTCGACTCCCAATTTTTCAATCGCCTCTTCTTTACTTTTTACCCTGTCTGCAAGCATCGGCCTAATTGGATTAAACAAAATGATTTCAAACTTTTCCACCCCCTCCAATCCTTTGATTGCTACGGTTTCTGCAACTTTGCCCAAGTCACTTGATACATTGTATGCATGCTCCAAAACTTTTCTGTTGTCTTTATTCCCAGAAAATGCTATTGCCAGTGCATCCATCACTGTATTTTCTGCAACTCCCAGCCTTAAAGAACCAAGTAGAATTTTCAAAATATAACTGGCTTCTAATGGATTTGCGTCGTTTAGCAAACTCGAAATGTATTTCATCTTCATGTCTTGCGAACGAGAACCTTCCAGCTTGGCGATTTTAAATAATGTCTCATAGACTCTTTCTACTGTAATGTCTTCTACAAGAAAGGTAGTCTGGGTTTTTTGCTCCAGTATGGTTGATGCAGCATGTCCTAAATCTCCGCCTTTCCTGTATTCCTCTTCAATTTTTTTAATTGGAATTCCAGATGATTTTGAAATTGCTCTTATTGCAAGTTTTTCTGCAACACCTAACTCTACTCCTTCAAAATCTGGCCTTAGTTTTCCTTGTAAGAGATAAGCAATCTTGGACATAACTTCATGAGGAGTGTTCTCAAATAATTCTACTAGGAATTGTGTTAACTCTAACCTTTTTCTAGTTGATTCCATTTTGTTAAAAGATTCAGCTAAAATAGAAAATTTCATTCTAATCCAGTTATCCTAGATAAAAGCTTGAAACTAAATGTATCTGAAAATTGTTGGTTTTTCTGATTTTGGGTTCTCAGAAACAAGTGCAAAATTGTATAATGGATACTCTTTTTTGTATTGTTTCATAAAACTCCACGCCACATCATGCGTTTTAAATTCAGTTCTAATGCCGTCAATCTGGCTCTTTTTTCCAAACACATCAAAGACTACCACTGAATATTGTTTAGGACGATTGTGAGGTTTTGCTTTAAGAAACCATGCAAGTGCAAAAACAAAGACTGATCCTAAAATTACATATTCTCCGGCTACTTTGAAAAATGCCATAACAACTCCTGGTATGGTTTGTCCAAACAGAACTGCCATAAAATTTGAAAATGAAATAACTGCTAGTGCTGTTATGATGTACGTTTTCCAATTAAAGACTTTTTGAAAAATATTTGGCATCTATTTTTAATGGATCTTTTTTGATTTAACTATTTCCCATGAAGGTTCTGTGAAGTTATCGGGAGTTAACCCCTATAACTCGACTTTGACATATCGGCTATTCGGATTGCCAATGGTGTGCCGGATTCCGTCATCGCCGGCTCAAAAGTGCCGGACTGCGCTTCACATATGTCATCTCTACTGCCCCTAAACCTGGGGGGCAGCTTGCGTGATATGTTGTTCATGGCAGCGACAATATCCCTGTCCATAAACAAACCGCAATTATTACACGACAGTTTACGATGCTGTTGCATGTCCTCTTGGAGTCTCTTTCCGCATTGCGGACACTGCGTGCTCGTGTTTCTTGGGTCTACATATTCGACTGGCGGGAGCCCGACCCATCGGGCTTTGTATTCTATTTGGCGTTGCAGCTCGTAGAATTGCCACCCGTTCAATCTGCGCCTGTACTTGTTGCCCTGACCATTTCCTTTTTTGTAGAGTTTTCTAACTCCTTTCAGGTTTTCTAGAACGATTGCAGCCTTTTCTTTGACGGCATTATCCACAATATCCTTTGATATTCTGTGGATGTACTGCCTTGCTCTGTCAGTCATTCTTCGCTGTTTTATCTTCCAGAACTGGTTTTTCTTCCTGCGGTCATTTCTGTGGAAGCCTGCCCTGGCGTGTACTGTGTTCTCCTTTATGGATAACAGTTTGTTTGTCTTGCAGACTGTCACCCCTTCCTCGCTCCCACACGTCACATTTCTTAGGTTTCTGTCTATTCCAACTTTCTTGGTGCACTCTATCTCTTGTACTTTTTTTGAAACACAAAGACTGATGTTGAGGGCAGTCAGTGAAAACGAGCGCACCGTCAGGGCGGGATCAGACAGGATTTTTTGGGTGTGATCGTTGAGTAAGATGTTGATTGTGTTGTGTTTCTTGTATGGGATTGTTAGTAGTGCACCGTTGTGTTTTATGCCGTAACAGTTTGTCATAAAGGGATTTTTGACTATTGGGTCTCTTATTCTGACGCCTCGTTTGACTGATTGTTTTCTGTTTGATAATATGCCTGCAGCTCTTGATATTGCACATATCTTGTATGACGATAAAATGCCATAGTTACGCAATTCGTGACAACATAACATGGACAGCCTCTTCATATTGTGAGTGTCTTCTTTCAACCCTATCTTGATGCAATGATTGGCCATCTTTGTGAATGTAGCCGCCATATCCATTAGGTCAGAGTTTGGCGCATATTTCTGTGATATTGGCTTTATCGCCTTCAGCGAATATCTTGCGGTTTGGAGGCTTGTACATTTTGGGAATTGACATGTAACTCCCGATAACTTCACAGAACCCCTATGAATAAAAATACGTACGACAGTCAATCTGGATCTTCGTAATTTTCTTTCTTTTCGCCGCTGGAGGTACTCCCCCTCATTGGCTTCATCTTGCTTTTAAGAACATCCATTCTGGCTCTGTATCCTTCAGCATATTCCAGTTCTGATGGAACAAGTGTAGCCGGATGAATGAATCCCTGGCTTCTAATTGCCATCGCTTTCTTCGTTGCAATCTCTCTTATGTAGTCCCAGTCCGGAGTTGAGAATCCATCAAATGGACCTGTAAACTTTCCATTATGCATGCTAAACACCAATGACTCAACAATTGGAATGCAGAAATTTATAGTTGCAGCAGAATTTAGTTTTACAGGCATTAGTGGCATGTTGTGACTGCCTCTTGTATTTCCTGCTACATAATGGGGATTGTTAAAGACGCTGCCAACTTCTTCTGTTGCTGGAAATTTCTTTTGTGTTCTAACTAAACAGACTGGATCGTCTTTTCCAACATATGTTCCTGCAATGTTGTGCAGTCTGTCAGTTGATGCTGCAAGAATTGGCTCTCCATCTTTGGTGGTTACTGAGTCTACAACATATCTTCCCGGATACATTAATGCTGCCTCTATTGTTGGCTTGTCTTGCCATAATTCAAGTTCTGCAACCTTTCCCTCTTCAACATCCATGATGTTCATTTTTACGCCGCCTGCAAGACTCTTGTTAACAATCAATCCTGTATTGCTTAGCGAGTCTACAAACATTCTATAAATTGGATAATTGAATGCGCCCGGCTCTGTCTTGTCTGCTGCAAATACTGTAAATGCCTCGTTTGGCCTTTCCTCAAACTCCATTTCCGCAACTCCGGGACCCATCCCTTTTACGTTTCCCGAAAAAGAGTCTTTTAACAGGTCTTGTCCTGCGCCATACAGGCCCTCCTCTTTTGCGACTTGGGTTCCTGCCATGAATGCGTCCCATGCCAGTTTGTGAATTTGTTGATTGTCTACTCCATGTGTGTGAGACATTACAATATGTGTGTCATCTCCGCAATAACCAATGTAATAATCAATTAGCAAATCTGCTGAATTTTTAACGGTGCTTCTAACTGCATCAAGCAGTCTGTCACTTGGTTTTGTGTGACCTCCAACTCCTCCCACATCTGCTTTGATAACTGAAACTGTAATCTTCATAATTCACATTTTTGCTACTTTGATTTATGTGCTTTTAGGAAAATAATGTGATCTGCAATTAGTTGAAAAAAATTTGATTTTTTTTCAAAAATCCATAACAGTAATAAATGCCCTCAAATAGGCACTTGTTATGGCAGACAAACCCCACCTGAACCTGATTGTTACAGGCCACATTGATAATGGAAAATCAACGACCATGGGCCATTTCTTGATGGATCTAGGCGTTGTAGACGAGCGAACAATTGCAGCACATGCTGCTGAATCCGAAAAGACAGGAAAAGGTGATACCTTCAAGTACGCATGGGTTATGGATAACATTAAAGATGAAAGAGAGAGGGGCATTACAATCGATCTGGCTTTCCAAAAATTTGAGTCTCCAAAGTACTTCTTTACTTTGATTGACGCCCCCGGTCACAGGGACTTTATTAAAAATATGATTACTGGTGCCTCTGAAGCAGACGCAGCCATTTTGGTATTATCAGCAAAAGAAGGTGAAACTGACACTGCAATCGCTGCAGGCGGACAAGCAAGAGAACACGCATTCTTGCTCAAGACACTCGGTGTGGGCCAACTAATCGTTGCAATTAACAAAATGGATGATAGCAACTACTCTGAGGATGCATTCAAAGCAGCCAAAGAAAAGGGTGAGAAATTAGTAAAATCTGTGGGTTACAAACTAGAAAACGTACCGTTCATTCCAGTTTCTGGATGGAAAGGTGACAACTTGGTCAAAAAATCTGAGAACATGTCATGGTATGCCGGTAAAACGCTGCTTGAAGCATTTGATGACTTTACTGTGGCAGAAAAACCAACTGGCAAGCCGCTACGCGTTCCAGTTCAAGATGTTTACACCATTACTGGTGTAGGCACAGTTCCTGTAGGTAGAGTTGAGACAGGAGTTATGAAAGCAGGTGACAAAATTGTTGTTATGCCTTCAGGCTCTCCTGGTGAAATCAAATCTATTGAAACCCACCACACAGAGATGCCATCTGCAGAGGCAGGTGATAACATTGGTTTTAACTTAAGGGGCGTTGAAAAGAAAGATATCAAGAGAGGTGATGTACTTGGAACTCCTGATGCGCCACCAAATGTTGCAAAAGAATTCAAGGCACAAATTATAGTCATTCACCACCCAACAGCAATTGCTCCTGGTTACACGCCAGTCATGCACGCACACACAGCACAAGTTGCAGCAACTGTTACAGAGTTCCTCCAAAAGATCAACCCGGCAACTGGTGCAGTTGAGGAAGAAAATCCAAAGTTCCTTAAAGTTGGAGATTCAGCAATTGTCAAAATTAGGCCGGTGAGGCCAACTTGTATCGAAACCTTCCAAAATTTTCCTGAAATGGGCAGGTTTGCCCTTAGAGATATGGGCGCAACTATCGCAGCAGGTATTGTTAAGGAAATTACCGAAGAATACAAACCATAGGCGGATTTCATGACGCAGACTGCCCGTGTAAAACTTACTTCCACGAGTCTACTGAAACTAGATGGTGTCTGTGGAGAGATCATGGGAATTGGTAAAAAAACCGGTGTTAAAGTAAAAGGCCCAACTCCGTTGCCTGTAAAAAGGCTACATGTTGCAACTAGAAAGTCCCCTTGTGGCAGTGGCACTGAAACTTATGAGAAATGGGAAATGAAAATGCATAGAAGAATAATCAACATTAATGCTGATGATAAAGCCATAAGACAGTTAATGAGACTAAAAATCCCTGATGATGTCTACATTGAGTTATCCCTGACATAATTGGTATCCTTAAATTATGGAAATTTTGACGGTAAGCATGGCTGAAGAAACCTTTGATTCTGTTGAAGAGAACGCTACTGAAACATTTGATGTAGTCTATTCATGTCTTAGGTGTGGAACCAATGTTTCTAATACTGAATTGTCTCGTTTACCTGAAATCAAGTGCATCTGTGGGTTTAGAGTATTTACCAAAGCAAGGCCACCTGTTGTAAAAACAGTAGACGCAATCTAATTACCTGTCTTTTTTGTAGCTATGTTCTCTTTGTAAATGGGTTCTCATGTCTTCCATGTTTGAAAAATATTTGTTGCATTCCCTGCAATCATATTGTAAATCTTTGCCATGAACAACCTGTTTATGGTTCATCATTTCTTCTTCTTTTGAAAATTTTTTACCGCAACTATCACATGTAATTTTTTTAAAAAATCCCACTTTTATCCAAACTCTGCTTTCTTTTCATCCCAACATTTTCTGCAAAGCTGGCCTTCAATCCCCCATTTTCCCTTTGGGTTGTATCTGATCAATCCCATCCTTCCTCCGCACAATGCACAAAAGTTTTTTTTCTTTCCATGATCTTCTTCTTTTTTGTCAAAACATGTTTTGCATAGTAAACCTTCCATGTCCCACTGCCATCGTGGTTCCCACAAATCTGTAATCTTTTGGGTTGCCCCACATTCAACACATGGCTGTCTTACTTTTCCTTCATAGTATTCCTTTGATTTATCAAAATGGCAATCGCCACAAAGTGAGCCCTTGATGTTCCATTCCCTTTTTGGCTTGTGCTTGTGGACCAGTTCTCTGTTGCAAATCGTACAATACTCTGCTTTCTTGCTAAACAGGCCCATAGTATCCCTGGCTCAACGTTTCATTAAAAATGATTCTAGATACAAACACACAAGGAACAGACTATTAGGCGTCATTAAGAATTTTCTCAATTGCTTGACTTGTGTTTAACATACCGTGCTCTTTTGCAAACTCTTCGATCATTTTGTACTGCTCATTTGTAAAGCAAATTGGCATTGAACGCCTTATCATGCATCACCTTGTTGCTGTCATTTAATATGCTTTATCTTTGATCGGGCTGTGTCCTACGGGCATATGCCGTGACCCTGCGTTGATGGCATGGGTTGTCCTGTGGGACAGCGCGATATACACATACATTTAGTCTGTTTCGTAACTCATTTCAAGCACGAAATTTACCTTGCTTTTCACAGTTTAGGCAGGATTGCGCAACAGCTAAGCCAAACCAAATTTATAAATACCATCTTAAAAACATCTTGTTGTTGAACCACACCTTTCAGTTATCTACTTTCAAGAAGCCGTCGCTAGCCGTATTGCGCCTCTGTCATTCCTGTAGTAATCTTGCCTTCCCTGACACAATGTTGCCTGACATCGGGGGGGGGGGGGGTGGAGGAAGGATTAGCAGCAGTAATGGCATTGGGAGAAGGAGAGTACAGGAGAGTCTGATAGTTGCAACGATTGATAAAACCACCATTGCTTGCAACAGTAGCAGCAGCAACAGCGCTTGTTCTTCTGATTCCACTTTGCATCCCCTTTGCTGATGCCACGATAGATTCGCCTGTTCCAGTAGCCTCTGTCACTGACGGCCAGACCCATTCCAACGGCCAGACATTTGACGAGCTTGCAGGCGCACGTGCCATCACCACCGTAAAGATAGGCACCAGTATCTATGCCCTGGTTGCAGCATTCGATGACCACGGCGTCCAGATAATCAACATCACTAATCCCGCAAACCCCGTTCCGACTGCCTCCTTTGATGACGGGGATCGCGTTACAGTCGACGGGACAACCAAGACATTTGACGAGCTTGGAAGCGCCACTTTCATCACCACAGTAAAGATAAGTTCCAACACGTACGCCCTGGTTGCAGGAGGCCTTGACAGAGGCGTCCAGATAGTCGACATTACAGATCCCGCAAACCCCGTCCCAACAGCCTCCTTTGATGACGGGGACACCGTCACAGTCGACGGGACACCCAAGACATTTCACGAGCTTCGCGACATAAATGGCATCACCATCGTAACTATCGGCACCAGTACGTACGCCCTGGCCACAGCAGGCATTGACGACGGCGTCCAGATAGTCGACATTACAGATCCCGCAAACCCCGTCCCGACTGCCTCCTTTGATGACGGGGACACCGTCACAGTCAACGGGACACCCAAGACATTTGACGAGCTTAACGGCGCACGGGCCATCACCACCGTAACTATCGACTCCAGTACGTACGCTCTGGTCGCATCAGGCGATGACGACGGCGTCCAGATAATCAACATCACTAATCCCGCAAACCCCGTCCCAACAGCCTCCTTTGATGACGGGGACACCGTCACAGTCGACGGGGAAACCAAAACATTTGACGAGCTTAACGGCGCATGGGACATCACCGCCGTAAAGATAGACACTAGTATCTATGCCCTGGTCGCGTCAGACGATGACCACGGCGTCCAGATAATAGAAATTACTAATCCCGCAAACCCCATCCCGACTGCCTCCTTTGATGACGGGGACACCGTCACAGTCGACGGGACACCCAAGACATTTGATGAGCTTCGCGGTGCAGAGGGCATCACCACCGTGAAGATAGGCACCAGTACGTACGCCTTGGTTGCAGCATGGAATGACGACGGCGTCCAGATAATCAACATCACTAATCCCGCAAACCCCGTCCCGACTGCCTCCTTTGATGACGGGGACACCGTCCCAATCGCCGGGGCAACCAGGACATTTGACACGCTTAAACGCGCATATGGCATCACCACAGTAACTATCGGCTCCGGTACCTACGCCCTGGTCGCAGCAGAAGCTGATCACGGCGTCCAGATAGTCGACATCTCGGCAAGAACTATTCCAGGCCAGACCACGCCAGTAATCAAACTTTTCGGTGTGAACCCGCACCTGATGGAGCTTGGCGGCGCCAACTATACAGAGTCCGGGGCCACGTGTAATGATGCAGACGGCACCGATCTAACAAGCAAAGTCATCATAAACAGCGACAGTGTCAACAGGCTTGCCGTGGGGGAGTACCAAGTTACCTACGACTGTGCAGCAGATGACAGCGGCAGCGACAGCAGCAGGGCCGACACCATGATCCGCAAAGTCGCAGTCCGCGACACCGTAAAGCCCGCATTTGTAGTCGATGAGCACGACGCAGACTATACCACCACCATAAACCTTGGGGGCATATACGTTGCAGGCACGATCCTAAACGTGACTGACCGCGACCAGTTCACCCAGAGCACAGAGAACGCCGAGACAGTCAACACGGACAGTCCTGGAACCTACTACGTCACATACACCGTCACTGATGCCTCTGGCAACTCGCACACAATAACTGAGACCGTAATAATATTTGATCCAAGGCCCCCCGCAATCACGCTAAACGGCGACAACCCGTACTTTGTGGAGTGGGGCTCCGGATACGACGAGCCGGGTGCCGTATGCATTGACGGTGCAGGCGATGACACGCTCTCCCCGGAGAACCTCGTGATAAACTTTACCGCACCAGTTGACGCACTCACCGTGGGCTTCTACGAGGTCAGCTACTACTGTACGGATCCAGACACCAACATTCACACAGGCCCCGTGGTCCGCCCGGTTACAGTCCGCGATACGGTGTCACCCGTAATTGTTGATGCCTCCATGCTCGGGGCAGGCACCATAGTCCTGACCTACAGCGAGCCAGTCGACGTAAAGTCCGATGCGACTGACGGCTCCGGGTTCGGGCTGTCTGACGGAGGTGGAACAGTACATTTCAACTCGGATCCCGCAGGCGCCGCCAACAAGATAACGCTTGGCATCTCCGGGCGTAACGGCTCCACTGCCGATCCGCCTGACATCACGTATGATTCTGAATCCGGAGGAAGCGTGGAGGACACCAACGGGAACGCCGCGCACACGGGGACCTTTGATGGAACCATAGATATGGCGCCCCCCATACCAAAGTCTGCCCGCACGTCCAACTCCACTGCCATTCACATCGGGCTTTCAGAGGCAGTAGCTGACGCCGGTGTCGCTCCCGGCGACTTTGCGCTGTCTGTGGCCCCCTCAGCAGTAACGCCTGTTAATGCTACTGTGCATGCAGGTGATGATGATAATCTCCACGCTGCCCCGCATGTCACCTCCGTGTCAGTTGACGGCTCCCGCATCACGCTCCTCCTAAACGGCACGCTGCACGGAAACCAGGACGTCAAGGTCTCATACCAAAAGGGCGGCTCCATCGGTACGGGCACCGGTTCAGGCGGCACCATAAACGACCTCTCAGGGGGCACCACGCTTGCCGGCTCTGTTCCGATCGGCCAGCAGGCAGACTTTCCAGTCGCCATGACCCTCTCCAAGGACGGCACAACAATTTTTGTGCTTGACTTTTTTAACAGCCTGCACGCATACGGTTTGCCTGCCCCGTGGGACACATCCGGCGCATCCCACGCATACACCACCCCGCTGTCATCGCTGATACCGCCCGTTCCAGTCAACAGCACCGTCACGGTGAACCCCGAAACTTACATGGCGGGCCTGACCTTCTCTGATGACGGCACCAGGCTGTTTGCCACAGACGCGCTGGACGGCTCTGTCATCCACGAGTTTGCGTTCTCCTCCCCGTGGAACGCCTCTGCTGAATCCTTTTCCTCGTACACTGCCCACTCTTTATCCCTGTCCGGCATCGGGCCCAACACGGATCTGCGCGGCATTGACTTCTCGCCGGACGGTACCACCATGTACATCGCAAGTGACCTCAACGACCAGATACACGAGTTTTCCCTTACTGATGCGTGGAACGCCTCCTCTGCCTTCCCGACGCCGCACAGCATCTCTGCGCAGGGCCCCCGGGCAGACGCTGCAGATGTCACTGCAGGCATCGCCTTCTCCGCTGACGGCTCCCGCATGTTCGTGGCAGTGCCTGATAAAAACCTCATAAACGAGTTTGCGCTTTCAGAGGCCTGGAACATCTCAAGTGCCGCACACGCGGGATCATTCAGCCCAGGGCCGTCCGTATTCAGCGTCCTCCCCCCCGGTTCCCTGTCCTTTGTTGACGTGGAACTGCCGTTTGAGCCCTCTGACGTGGCCTTCTCCGCTGACGGCACCAGCATGTTCGTGCTAGATGAGAGCGCAGGCGATGACTTTCCTGATTCGGTATCCGGCCTGACGCCCGCAGTAAAAGGGTACGCTCTGGCGCCCCCTGCCAAACCCTTTGATCCCGGGGCCCTCCCAAACCAGCTCGGGTCATTTGGGCTGCGTGAGGTCCAAAACACCCTGCCTGTGGCAAGGGCAGGCCCTGACGTCTTTGCATATACGAACACGGCAGTGTCCCTTGACGGCACCGGCTCGTATGACGCAAACGGCGACACCCTGGCATACCTGTGGGAGCAGACTGGAGGCCCGGGGAACGTGGCACTGGATGATCACACCCTGCAAAAACCGGCGTTCATAGCACCTGCAGTGGCAGACTCGGGGCCCCCCATCGTACTGGAGTTCACGCTGACGGTAAGTGACGAAACAGGCAACGCAGACCGTGACACGGTGGCAGTAACGGTGCTTGCAGGCGTGGGTACGCCTGCTATAGTGTCTGCCAGCGTGGTCAGTGCGACGCAGTTTGAAATAGTGTATAACAAGGCAGTACACGGAAACAGCACCGATTACACCAACCTTGTAATTGACGGCAGGGGGCAGACAGTCGGTGTGGTGGCCGGCACCGGGACTGCAACTCACACCGTCTCATATTCCCCCTCTGATACAACGGCAACAACAACAACAGCGACTGATGCGACAGGCACCGTGGATATCGGCGCGGGAATTACCGATGCCCACGTGCCTGACATCTCGCTGGTTCCAGTTGTCGGCCAAACGCTGTCTGACGGCGTTGCCCCTACGCTGGTTTCTGCCAGGACGGGTCCTGCCTCAAACCAGATAGACGTCACCTTCTCTGAGGCTGTCCGCAGCGGCGCCTCTGATGACTTTGTCGGCTGGAGTGTATCGCTGGGAGACAACAATGACAACTACAACACAGTCATTACAGTCACCGGCCTTGACGGTACCGGCAGCACTGCAACCCTGACGCTGCAAAAACCGGTCATGCCCAGTGACGCAACGCCTGACGTAACGTACGATGCCGCTGCGGGGAGCGTCTCAGATGCGGCAGGCAACCCGCTGGCAACTGCAACTGTCACCGCTACTGCGGGACATCCTGCAGGTCTTCACATCCACCTGATCGGCGATGCCTTCCTATACCACCCGTACGGGGAACCGTACACCGACAAGGGCGTCCTGTGCCATGACGCAGACGGAAACGACATAACTGACACCGGCGACTATGAAACCCTGCCATACCTGCAGCAGCTAAACAAGACCAACGTCAACCTTCATAAAGATACCGTTCTTAATTTTACCCACCAATCCCAAAACGAGTACCGCCCATTTGATCCGCAGGAGGTAATATACAGGTGTGTCACCCCGCTTGGATCCGTAGAGGAGGGCAGGACCGTAGCCCTGCGTGATGAAACCCCTCCTGAAATCCGACTAAACGGGCCACGCGACGTGGATCTGGAGATAGGCAAGACATTTGATGAGACTGCCACGTGCACTGACGCTCCTCTCAAATACCAGAGAGAACGTCTAACCGGTGCCTTTTATCTGACTTTTACCATCTCTTCCCTCCCTGACGGGTACCAGGACACCGCAGGAGAGTACACGATAAGCTACACATGTTCGGACTCTAAAGGCAACGACGCAGAGGATACAAGCAGGACGCTTCATGTAGGCACGCCTGACAACACGCCACCCGTGCTTGCAGTCAACCCCGGTGTGGTGACCACCCTGGAGAACGGCACGCATACCGTACGGCAGGATGTCGGCTTTGCAGCAGCAGGTGACGGCGGCCTGCAGACAGCAGTATCCTGCACGGACAACAGGGATGATACCCCCGCAATCACCCTTGATCCTGCCACGGTGGACACCTCGTCTGCTGGCACCCACGCCGTAACGTACTCCTGCACGGATGCTGCCGGCAATCCATCTAATACAGTCACAGTCACCTGGGATTTCGGTCCTGCAGCCCCCGTGCTTGCAGTAACGCCCGCAGACACCGCAGTCACGCTTGCAATCAACGCATCATACAGCATCCCCACAGCATCCTGCACAGACCACAAAGACGGTGATATCACCAACACCGGGATTCTAACTGCCATCTCGTCTGGAGGCCAGTCAGTCGACGAAATAGACACCTCCTCTGCAGGCACCTACGATATAACGTACTCCTGCTCAGACTCTGACGGCAACACAGTAGAGCACAACGTGACAGTCACAATCCGGGCTGCCACAACTGACAACACGCCGCCTCACATAGTGCTAAAGTCGCCGCCCCTGACACTGTTTGTTCCGGCCGGAGCCGCCTTTGCAGATGCCGATCCCGGCGCCTTCTGCATTGATGGCCAGGACGGACGCACAGACGAGGGAATCGACGTGGATGCCACCGCACTTGACACGGCCGTTCTTGGCAACCACACCGTGACGTACTCCTGCACGGATTCTGGCGGCCTCCGGTCTGACACCATATCAAGGCCAGTCAGCGTGTACGGATTCACCGTAAACGGGAACATCGCCGACTTTGCAACTGACATCACCACCTCTGATGTCTACGAGCCATACGCAATCCTAGACATTACGAATATCAAGAATGCGTCACCCAGCAAAAAGTATTACGATACAGACGGGCAAGACACTGCCCCCTTTAACGGAACAACGCTCCAGGCGGGAACCTGGAGCGTGACGTATGCCGTCTCTGGCCGCGACGACGTGTCAAATCCGATCAACTTTGCAATCGAGGAGACCATAACCGTGGCTACTGCGACTGCACCGCCGGATGACAACGTCACCCCGACTGCGAGAATCAGCGCGCCTGCCACCGCAGACGAGGGAACACTGGTAACCCTTAACGGCACCGGCTCGACAGACACTGACGGCACCATATCATCATACGCATGGACCACCAACGACACGTCCATCACAATAACAAACCCCTCTCAGGCAACTGCATCATTTACGGCGCCTAATGTCACAAAAGACACCCGGCTAGTCATCACGCTGGATGTAACTGACAACAAAAACGCTCCAGGCTCTGCACAGCACACCATGACCATAACCAATGTAAACCAGCTACCGGACGGTACACCTGACACCACGCCTCCAACCTTTACGGTAAACGGCAACGCAGGCGACTTTGCGACGTCCCTAACAGAAGGCCAGACCTACACGGAGGGCACGATAGGCAACATCATAGAGGCTGACAGCCCTCCGACCGACCAGGGGACAAGGTACTATAACGGCACCGGCGATGCTGCCACCATCATCACTGCCGAAAACGAGATCGACTCCATTAACGGTACCCAGCCTGCAGTCGGAAGCTACACCGTACAGTACAGCGTCTCTGACTCGGCCGTTCCGCCAAACACCCACACAATCACAGAGACGGTAACTGTGGGTGAGGCATCAGTGATTGCACCACCTCCACCACCTTCTCCTCCTCCTTCCAACACGCCACCAACCATTACGCTTAACGGCAATTCCACAGTAACGGTAAAAGAGAGTCTACCGGGGGAGGAGGATCCACTGTACGATGATCCCGGTGCCACCTGCACGGACAGCGAGGACGCCGACGCTGAAGGCTATCCTGAACTGAAGACAGGCGGCGACACCGTACGCACCTCCGTCCCCGGCACATACGCCATCACGTACTACTGCCTGGACTCTGACGGAGACAGGTCAGAGACCCTGACCAGGGAAGTCACAGTCACAGAAGAAAAGCCCAAGCTCGCACTTGACGGCCCTAACCTCGTATCCCTGCCAATTGGGGCGTCATCTGACATGATCAATAACATAAACTTGAACGCCACCTGCACGGATCCGCAGGAAGGCACCATTAATGACAGAATCGAGGTGCAACTGCTGTTCGGCAACCAAACGTCAATTGATACGGTAAATGACATATCGGACATATCGGATATACGGAACCAAATCAAGACCGACCAGCGCGTCACCTACGAGATAGAGTACTCCTGCACAGATCGCAACGACGGACGCTCAGCCGAACCTGCCATCATAAAAGTCGAGGTGGGCAGATCCGGCGGCGGCGGTGGCAGCAGCGGAGACGTCTCTGCCCCCTCAATCCGCACGGGCTTTGATGCGGGCCAGTACCCCCTGGTATACGACGGGGTAAAGTACGGCCCTGACACGATTGACTCGCCCCACACTGCCACGATACGCGCAGGCAGCGGCGAGAGGCTTCTCAGCACCCTCACAGTATACGAGAACGGCGGGGCGCAAAACGTACAACACGTCGACATGTTTGTCGCACACGACGGCAGGACAATACACAACGACGGCACGGAAACCCACGTGACATACGATTCGGGCAACGTCCGGATAACTGATCCGCACGGCCTGATTGCCAGCGCCACTGTGGATGCGTCTGCCCTCGACGCCACAAAGGCGCAGTTTGAGTTTGCCATAACCTTTGCCAAAAAGGTCCCGCTCTCTGACGTGCTGTACCGCCTGTGGGACACCGGCAGAAACGCGCTTTACATCCACCTTGAGGACGCCCTTGTGGTGTCTGAGGGAAGGAAAGGCGGAGGCGGAGGTAGCAGTGGCGGCAGCAGCAGCGGTAGCAGCAGCAGCAGTGGCGGAGGCGGAGGCGGCGGCGGCAGTAGCAGCAGCAGTACTGCCACCCCAGCCACCGGCAGCGGCAACGGCACAACCACAACAACCACCACCACCGCTGGCAACGGCACCGCAGCTGACACTGCAGACAAACAGCAACCACAACAACAACAACCCCTACAAGGCTTTACCGCAGAACAGCTTGACACCCTAAAGCAGTGGGGCGGATTTGCGTCCCAGTCCGCATCTGACTCGCAGCTTTTAGCCCAGTTCGGAATAGAGGGCACCAGCATACCCCCATACTTTAAGCAGACAGCAAAGTGGTTCCTTGATGCAGATGACGGCGGTGACGGCCTGACTGCGCAGGAGTTTGTCGCAGCGCTGTCGTACCTTGGGCAGCGCGGGCTGCTAAACTAGGGACGCCAATAACAACGACACCCCGCCCAATCAAGGACAGAACGGCCAGCTGCACGGCTAACTGCCAGGTGAGATTGGAGAATCTTCAACGTATCCGGATCCTGCAATTGCGACCAGGGCCTGGTGTTATAGCTTTTGCAGTCGGTCATGACAGTATTGCTGTTTTCAATGTGCCTGGAGGTGATGACACATCTCAAATGAGAATGATTCGGGAACCCTCTTGCCATATCCTGAATTTAATGCCAAAGAAACAAGCCGTCCTCCCATCTGACACCGTAACCCACGAGCTGGTGCGGGCATACAAGACAAGCGACGTGCGGACTGACCAGTTCGGTTACACCTGGACGAAAAACTCGTACGGCACGTGGTACTACCTTGAGGGTCCCACACCCCACACCGGCACTGCCTGCACTGACGTCAACAACAGGCTGTGCGACGCGTTTGCCGCAAAGATGGCAGGGCACACGGCGCTCATGGAGCAGCTGCGCGATGCGGAGTACGGTGCTGACGTGTACAAAGGCGGCAAAAGATAGCAGTAGCGGTAGCTTTTTGCGTTTTCTCAAAAAATAGTCTGTTGCACAACCACGCCTAAACTAGTAAAAACAACGAGATTTTTGTACTTGAAATTGAAGTTATGCAACAGACTACTATATTATAAAGTTTAATATACTGAGTTTTGATTCGATCGATCGGATTATGGTTACAGTTAAGAAAATTTTTGATGAAACTATCCAAACTGATCACAAAGTCATTACTGAGGAATCATCCAAATCTATTCTCAAAACTTATGGTGTTAAAGTTCCGCCTTTTGCACTAGTTACATCTGCTGAAGAGGCAGCAAAACAGGCAAAGAAAATTGGTTTTCCACTTGTAATGAAAGTAGTTTCACCACAAATCTTACACAAAACTGATGTTGGTGGGGTTAAAGTTGGATTAGACAATGTCAACGATGTAAAAAAGACATTCAATGACATGTATGGCCGCCTTTCAAAAAAGAAGGGAGTTCAAGTCAAAGGAATTCTTCTTGAAAAGATGGTTCCAAAAGGTGTTGAACTAATTGTAGGTATTCAAAACGACTCACAATTCGGTCCAATCATTATGGCAGGACTTGGAGGAATTATGACAGAAGTTATGAAAGATGTTGCATTTAGAATGCTTCCAATTTCTACATCTGATGCAAAGTCTATGATAAACGAACTCAAAGGTTCGAAACTTCTCAAAGGATTCAGAGGAAGCGAGCCAATTGATCTCAATATGGTTGCAAAAATGTTGGTACAAATTGGAAAACTAGGCGTTGATAATGCTGATTATATCAACAGTATTGACTTTAACCCTGTCATCGTATATCCAAAATCACACTATGTTGTAGATGCAAAAATCATACTAAATAACAAAATAAAAAAGAATTCTATTTCAAAAGCAAAACCAAACAAGGAATCTATGGAGAAATTTTTCACTCCAAAGTCCGTCGCACTGGTAGGGGCATCTGCAACTCCTGGAAAGATTGGCAATTCTGTATTGGATGCTCTTGGAAAACAAGATTACAAAGGTAAAGTGTATCCAATTAATCCTAAACAAAAGTCAATTCTTGGAATCAAATGTTATCCGTCATTGGATGCAATACCTGCAAAGGTTGATCTGGTTGTTGTCTGTATTGATCTTGCAGAATGCGGGCCTATTATGAAAATATGCGCTAAAAAAGGAATCCATAATGTTGTAATAGTCTCTGGTGGCGGCAAAGAGCTTGGCGGTGACAGAGCTGCAATGGAGGCTGAGGTAAGAGAATTGTCTCTAAAGCACAAAATCCGCGTGGTTGGCCCTAATTGTATTGGGATGTTCAACGCTGCAAACCGTCTTGACTGTGCATTCCAAGGACAAGAAAGAATGGTACGTTCAAAATTAGGAAATGTTGCATTTTTCTCACAAAGTGGAACCATGGGAATTAGCATGTTAGAAAGTGCCGACGTGTTTGGCTTGTCAAAAATGATCAGTTATGGCAATCGCTCTGACGTTGATGAAGCAGATATGATATGGTATGCGGCAAGTGATCCCCAAACAAAAGTAATTGGATTATACGTTGAAGGCTTTGGAGATGGAAGAAAATTCATCAAAACTGCAAAGCGTGTAATGAAAGAAAGGAAGAAACCAATCGTTATTTGGAAGAGTGGAAGAACCGCTCTTGGTGCTAAACAGGCAGCATCACATACAGGCTCTCTTGGTGGTTCAAATGCAATCATTATGGGCACATTCAAACAGGCAGGAATTATCTCAGTTGATAGTTATCAAGAACTGGCTGGAGTCTTAAAGGCACTAGCATGGCAGCCTCCTGCCAAGGGTAATCGCGTTGCTATGACTAGTAATGGTGCCGGTCCGATGATTGGCGGAATGGATCATTTAGAAAGACTGGGTCTTACAATAGGAAAGCTGTCACCACAACTTCTCAAAAAAATGAAGGCTCGTTTTCCACCAACTGTTCCTATTCATAGCGGTAATCCAGCAGATGTAGGTGGTGGCGCAACTGCCGATGACTATAGATTTGTCATTCAGCAGTTTTTTGATGAAAAGAATATTGATATTGCCATGCCATGGTTTGTCTTCCAAGATGATCCACTTGAAGAAACAATTGTCGGTCATCTAGCTGATTTCTCAAAGAAAAAGATGAAACCGCTTGTAGTTGGCTGTAACGGCGGCCCATATACTGAAAAAATGATAAAATTAGTTGAGAAACACAACGTTCCAGTTTACCAAGACCTTCGAACTTGGGTTGCAGTTGCGTCTGCATTGGCCCAATGGGGCAAAGTACGCGGAAAATAGAGAGTTCTGCGTAATCTACGTTTGGCAATTCTTCGTGTTTACTTTTGTTTGGTGAATGTGATGACTAAAACATTATCTAATTGTAAATTCTGGAACCTTGGCAATACCCTGAACTAGCATTGTATATACCGTCAATTTTTGTCATGGTTACAAAACATGCTACCGTCTAGTTTTTCATTTTTGTCTTCTTCTTTTGCAATTGCCCGTCAATTCTTCGTGAGGCAATTGCAGAAATCAGCTTGTCAATGTATGCTGCCTGAGTTGATTTCATGTTAAATTGAAACATTGTGGCATTGCCTATGATTCTAGTCTGTGTTACTACGTCTTGGGACTCTAACTTTTTGATTCCAGACAATGCAGTCTTGAATGACACGCCGGAGTTTTTTGCAATATCTGATACAGAGTAATCCCATTCCTTGTAGGTGGATAGAAAATCTAGGATCTTGGAGCTGGCAACTGGAAACATGCTCTCTAGTGGTCCATCCGGCATTGCTTTGTTCTTTGATTTTGTTCTTATCATGTCTTATGCACACTAGTATGCCATACTATATTATATTAAATTACTGTTTACTATATAATTTACTACATATACTTCTTATATGCAGTTTTCGTATAGTGAAGCTATGAGGCAAAACAACATCCCGGTTTGGATTCTGCAAAAAATGTTTAGAAACAGAATCATCTGTGCAAAACACATATCGCTAGAAGATCTAAAGACTGGATTGCCTTCACATGTAAAGGATGGCATCGGTAAGGAATTAAAAAAACTAGTCAAACCAAACCTGCTGCTGACTCATCCCACATCTTATGGCATGCAGTATCATCTAAACCCTCAAAAAATCAATGAAATCAAAAAGATTCTAAAAATCTCATGATGTCTTCCTTCTGTTGGCGTGTTTGCCCATCTTTTCCATACAAGTCAAGATGGGTGAATATGCCTTGTATTTGGATCTGCTTGATCGTGTTTTGTTCTTAAAATGATCAGTTTGGCCTATTCAAAATATACAATCCCATCTACTGCAAATAGAGAGAACATTTAAGTCCAGCATAACTTGCAAATTATCATGTCACTAGTTACCACATCTACTTCTGATGGCATTTGTACTGTCAAAATTAACAGACCTGACAAACTCAATGCCATGAATACTGATGTTGCAAAAGAACTAATCAAAACTTTTGAAGCACTCAATCATCATGATGATGTTAAAGTTATAATTTTGACTGGCGAAGGAGAAAAGGCATTTTCAGCTGGTGCAGATATTGAATACATGTCAAAAATATCTGCAGACGAGTCAGTTGATTATGCAAAAACTGGCCAACTTGTCACTGCAACAGTTGAGCTAGTAAAACAGCCAACCATAGCAGCCGTCAATGGTTTTGCTTTAGGCGGAGGATGCGAACTTGCAATGTCTTGCGATATTAGAATCGCCGCAGACACAGCAAGGTTGGGCCAACCAGAAGTAACAATCGGTATTCCCCCTGGTTGGGGTGGAACGCAAAGATTGATGAGAATTGTGGGAATAGCAAAGGCAAAAGAACTTGTTTACACTGGCAAAATGATCAAAGCAGATGAAGCAAAAGAGATTGGTCTTGTTAACCAAGTAGTTCCTCTTGCATCATTGCAAGAAGAAGCTTTGAAAATGGCACAACAAATTGCTGGAAATTCCACAATGGGTGTTCAAATGTCCAAAGTTGCAATTAACAAGGGCAGAAATGCAGATCTTGATACTGGTCTTGCAGTAGAACTGCTTGCTTGGAGAAATTGCTTTACTCATCCTGACAGAGAAGAGCGAATGACTGCATTTGCTAACAAGTCAAAGAAATAGCCATTCCCTTTCTATTTTATTTTTTTATTTTATTTTTTTATTTTACAGTAACTAATTCAACTATCCACGGATGGAATGAGCAGAAGTAATTGTAGACTTTATGCATGATTGAATCATAAAAATTTTTCCGAAAGACTTGGATCTATTTTGATCGCCGCAACAGGTAATGGAATCTCCAGAACAGGCGATACGCAGGCTGCAAAGGGGCTCAAGCAGAACAACGCAGCAATCAAGCAGAGCAACAGAGCAACCAAGCAGAAGGACACAGAAATCAGCAGGTGCGAGAAGACAGTCGGCTTGCTACGCGAGCAGCAGCTGCTGCGCGAGGACAGCCTGTAGGCCGCTACAGATGCAGGCCGCTCTGATACGGACACGTCGCCGCCGCTGCCGCCGCACAGCAGGGTGGTGATCCGCGGCATACTGCATAGCAGCGCAAAGCTTGCAGGGATTACCGTATGACCTTGGAGGCAGATATCAATGATTGACGGCCATGACAAAAAGCGACATGATTCTCGTATAATACACCGTGTGGGATGGGTGAAAAGCTTATTATAATTTGAGCCAGCTTTTTTGTTTATAATGGCAACTGAACAAACACAAAAGATGATCACAGTCACTGCAAAAGCAGCTGAGAAAATCAAAGAATTCATGAAAGAAGAAGCAGAGGCCCCTGAATACCTTAGGGTATACGTTCAAGGTGGCGGCTGTTCTGGCCTGTCTTACGGAATGGGCTTTGAAAAAGCGCCAGAAGAAGATGACATCGTCATGGAAGAAAACGGGGTAAAACTCCTAGTTGACAGCTACAGTGTTGACCATCTACAAGGTGCAAACGTAGACTATATTGAAAGCCTGATGGGATCTGGATTCAAGATCAACAATCCAAATGTTACAAAATCCTGTTCATGTGGTCACTCATTTAGCACTGAATAAGCAACTATTATTTCTCATTTTTAGATTTCTCTAGCGACTGCTATGCACTCAGATTACTTGAAAAATTTTGTATTTTTAGTGCAAATTTTTGCGATACCCTCATATACCGAAAGCAGAAACCACAATTATGATAATTAAGGAGATGAATAGTTTATGCCTCAATCGGGAATTGTCAAATATCATGTTAAACTTTCCTATGAAGTTGATGGGCTCGTTGAAAGAGCAGATATAATCGGAGCCATCTTTGGCCAAACAGAAGGACTGTTGGGCCCGGAGATGAATCTAAATGAACTGCAACGAGTTTCCAAAGTGGGCCGTATCGAGGTCAATGCAAAGTCTACAGCTAACACCACATCTGGTGATGCTGTCATACCAATGAGTACTGATATTGACACGTGTGCATTGATTGCTGCTGGAATTGAAAGCATCGACAAGGTAGGTCCGTTTGACTGTAAATTCAGATTAGATGCTATTGACGATGTAAGAGCTGCAAAAAAAGATGACATTGTAAGGCGTGCAAAAGAAATCAAGCAAAAATGGGCGACAAAAACCGTCAGTGAAGGAGAAACAATGCTAAATGATGTCCACCAAGGCGATACCGGAAAACTGTCTACATACGGCCCTTCAAAACTTACTTGTAGTTCCGGCGTGTTTGATTCTAACTGGATTATCCTAGTTGAAGGCAGAGCTGATGTGATTAATCTTTTAAGAGCAGGATATGATAATGCCCTTGCCATCGAAGGTGCAAAAATAGATGAATCTATCAAAGAGCTATGTGATTCTAAAGACACTATTGTAGCATTTCTTGATGGAGACAGAGCAGGTGGATTTATTCTCAAAGAACTCGCATCTGTTGTTTCAGTAGATTATGAACTTAGGGCAGACAATGATGTCGAAGTCGAAGAATTGACTCCACAAAGAATTGATGAAATTCTCAAACCAGTTGCTGATGAAATTAAAGATGGAAAACCAGCTCCTACACTCACAAACGAAGACGATAAACCACTTGCTGATATGGTCTCAAAGGTTTTCCCAAACCTAAATGAAACCCTTGAAGCAATTGCACTAGACGATGATCAAAACGAAATTTTCAAGGTTCCAATCAGCGAGGTTGTCAGCAAACTATCCACACAGTCAGGAATCAAATACCTTCTACTGGATGGAATCATTACTCAAAGACTTTTAGAAGGTGCCAAAAATGCAGGTATTCAGTGTGTTGTTGGCCATAGAATTGCTAAACTATCAAACTCTGATGGAATGACACTGAAAACATTTGGTGACTTGGGCATATCCTAGGATTCTAGATGACTGAACTAAAGATTCAGCACATCTTAACTCTCTCTTACTTGTTATCTAAAGGGGCAAAATACAATTACGTTACTATTACCACTTCCTCACTTGGAAAGAATATCAAAAGGTCACAACAGGCTGCATCAAAACATTTGCTCGAATTAGAACAAAATCAATTCATTGAGAGAATCATCAGTGGAAGGAATATCTCTGTAAAAATTACTCCCAAAGGATTCTCTGAAATGGTAAAACTGTCATCTGTTTTACAAAAAAGTCTAGATTCCTCCCCTTCCAGTGTTGAGCTAAAAGGATCTCTGGTTTCCGGAATGGGTGAGGGCGCATACTATATGGGGTTAAAAGGATACACAAAACAGTTCAAAGCAAAAATAGGATATGTTCCATTTCCAGGAACTCTTAACGTTAGACTAGATAAAAAAATTCATCAAGAGGCAATCAAACAATTTGAAACTTTAGAAGGCATCAAAATCAAGAGCTTTTCAGATGGCAAGCGAACCTATGGCTGGGTAAAATGTTTTCCTGCCAAACTCAACGGCTCAACAAATTGCCAACTAATCATACTTGAACGAACTCATCATGATGACTCGATAATTGAGCTGATATCCAAAGTTTGTATAAGAAAATCTGAAAAACTAAAAGATGGCTCAAAAGTTTCAATCAAAATTCCAATCCCTTCCTAAATTCCATGGATTGATTTGCCATACTCTTTTTCTATTTTAGAGCTGGAGCTTTCAGGTATTGGAGACTGTAATCTTGCAACCTTTGCATCTAGGTTGATCCTTTTGCATCCGTCTGTGATGAATTTTTCTTGATGGACCTGATCATACCCTAACGCAATAATTTGCGGCCTTGCCCGATCGACAGTTTTGAATATGTCATCTTCCTGTCCAATTAGACAGAGATCTACAACTGAGAGTGAGTTTACTAGTTCCTGTCTCTGCTCTTGGTTGTGTAACGGACTCCGTTTCTTCATTTTTATTGTTGTGTTGTCTGTTGCAACAACAACAACCAAAACATCCCCGAGTGCTTTTGCTGCGTTTAATGTATGGATATGGCCCGGATGAATAATGTCAAAAACCCCCCCTGCTAATACAACATGTAGCGAGTTTCTTCCAATCTCTGTAATGGTATTCCTGTCCTCGTTAACAAGTTGGTTCTTTACCAATTCATCAATTTTTGCGTTAATTACTTCTTCAGAAAGCATACTTTGCCTCATTATTTGTTCGATCGGTGATTTTCCATTAATCTGACATACATACATGGCAGAAAGAATTGCTTTTTCACTTAGTTCCAACATTCTTCTTATTTCTAGACCCTCTCTTTAATTCATCGCTAAAGGGTTCTGATCACATGTAAACTACCAGCTTATAGTAGTGGTGTTGGCTGACCCCTTGTGTTACTCCAGTCGGTGTGTGCGGGTCATGGCGTTGTCTGTCTCAGCAGATGAAAATGTACTCTTGACTCTCCTAGGATCCAAGTTTTAAACCAACTATGAAAACAATTCAGACAGAAAAAGCAATTGATCAGCGCCTCTGTTGTTCCTTATGTATGACCAAAAAGATCAACTGGGACACCATCTCGATACGGCAGACAAGGCATTTAAAATGTTGCCTGGCATTGAAGTTGTTGCGTAACTCGTGCCCGTGTCTGTTTTTATCAAAATCGTTGACGATTTTATCTACATCACGCAGTGATTATGGCAGATAAGCGCCCATGTTGGATTCTTTCTAGTGTCATGCGTAATCTTTTTGATCGTTTTTCAATCCAAATTACTATGTCACAGATCAAGATCCCTCTTGATCTGCTCGTACTCCTCTTTGCTGATCTCACCAGTGGCGTACCTATGCTTGAGGGTTTCTAGCGGGTTGGATTTGCGGTTATGAATCTGCTCGTACTCCTCCTTTGTTATCTCACCAGCTGCGTATTTGTTCTTCAGATCAGTAAGCTCAGATGAAAACGACTCGTCCACAACATGCTCTTCTAGGACATCATGGATCCTGTTGAATGCATCTGCCATCTTATGGTCGTATCCGGTTACTCCGGCAGAATACCCCTCATAGGTTGACTTGAAGGTGGTTTGGTTCCCGATTGCTTCCTTCAGGTAAAATTTCATGTACCGACTTTTGGATCCGTAATGGTCAGCGGCGGCTCCTAGACCCATTGTTATCATTCCATACGCGGCCTTTACCTTCTTGCTACTGCCACGTCCCCCGTAGGCCGTGATCCTTTTGTAGGGAACGGTTTCATCATTGACGATAGTGAATGTGGTTTTTCTCTTGATTCTGTCAATTATTATCTCATAGACCTCCTTAGGGCTGAGGTTAAGCAGGACATTGTCCCATGCTTGGAGTCGATCCATTCCCGCAGGAGCCTTTTCACCCTTGTTTACATCTGACCCGAAATTAGGTATAAATCGTATCATAGACGGTAAAAAACAAGACGTTCTCGCTTATTATTATATCGGTTTTCAGCTAAGCGAAATGTGTCCCAAGCCTGAGATCATGTAGGCGGTTTGGACTGGCGTATGGGAAGTGATTCCAGCTGCACCCTAAACGTCAGCATGGTCATGGCACTGCCTTTCAGTGCCGTCAGAAAGCATTGCCCTGACAATTATCCATTCATTGTACAATACCAGAGAATGGTAAAAGCACAGCATCCGCGATTCCATGTCTGTGATCCGTGTCTTGGCCCCGCACTCCTCGATTTTGCCGTACTCATCTCTATCCCCCATCTTTTGGCATAGACCTCGGTCCTGACTGCGGGATGGTTTGTTGCAAACCCGATGTACCTCCTTCTGGGCCATCAGAGTCTTTGGCCTTTTTCCTGTCAGTTATTATCATGGAATATTCAGCAGAACCCAGGTTGTTTTCAATTACGTTCCCTGAGATCTTTCCTTCTCTTCCCCTGTGCAAACTCTTGCAGGCGGCCACCACGTCAGTAGTTCCCAGATGTAGATTTACCGCAACCGCAACTGGCATCGGTTCTACTTGCCTCGATCATTGACAAACAACTCGTTTCTGCTTGTAATGTACACGATAAACAGCGCCATGGTGAGTTTTTTTCCCGCAGAAGACGCTCTTCCGTGCCTCTTTCCCGCATCAAGGCAGAACCTGGCAATCCTCCACAGGTTGTACAGCAGCAGCGGCAGGTAAAACATCAGCAGCCTCACAGACAGGGAGTTGCTGCATGTCCTGCCCATGATCTCCTTTATGACGCGAAACCCCGTCTCGATGCCCCATCTTGCGGTACTGCTCCGGTATGATGCCTGTCATGGCTCTGGCGCTCCTGATGGGAATGTTTGTTGCAAACGCAATGTATTGCTCCTCCCCCTCCTCTTCCCCCTCCCCCTTTTTCTTCTTCTTCTTCCTGTCTCTTTTGACAATTACAAGGTTGTAGGTCACAGTTACGCCGTCTTTGTTGGTCATTGACTGCTGCGATACCTGGCTTGCCTTTCCGTCCTTGTACATCTTGACTATCCTCTTGATCTTGGAGTTCATGATGACAGGCATAATGTAGCGGCACCCGCCCTTTCCTGCCTCTGTCATGCAGTCAACGTTGTAAAAGGCGCGGTCGTACAGGAACACAATCTTTGAGTGTGCGCCCCCCCTCTGAGGATTTTCGTGCGTGTTTTGGCTATAAAATCGGCCAGTTTTTCCTTTGCCGGCAGCAGCTTCGATTCCAGGACAACCTGCGAGGAGTCCCTGCCGACTCCGTGCACTGCGACATACGAGAGAAACGTGGATGTTCCTGCCCTTGGACGCGACTTTCTTGTATGCTCCTGCAGCTGCTCCCCATGGTATGGTATGTCCGTAACGTCTATTGCAATGGCGTCGATGTCCTGCAGCATTCCTGCACGGCGGGCGTGCCGCACCGTGCGTGCCAGCGTCCTTGCACACCAGGCCTGCACGTCTGCCGGTTCGACGCCACGGACTGCAGACATGACCAGGTCTGCATCAGGCGTACGTGCACCCGTGTCTTGAAGCCTGTTGTGCCGTACGAGGGATTCTACAAACGTGTTTCTCTCAGACGCCTTGATTAGCACGTCCAGTATGTCATTGCATCCGTATACGGCGTTGTGCCTCTCAGACATTGGCATGCCAAGCTTTTGAAACGACGAGCGCAGGATTTTAAACCGGTTTGATGTTATATTGTACTGGCGTGCGATCAGTTCGTCATGTAATTCGACTTTCATGACATATTGCACGCCGTAGCCTAATCTGGATCTTTGCATTGCAGTTATGCGGTAACGCACCGGCATCTGGGCATAAACCTACATCTAGGCACAAATCTACATCTGGGAACTACTGACGTTGTACGTGTTCTTGCACGGCATCAGAAACTTTACGTTGTTTTCCTGCAGCCTGCTTATCGCATCAACTGAGAAGAACTCACGGTCAAGCAACGCCAGGTGTATCCTGATGCCCCCATCCCTGCCATGGTTTTGAGGACGGCATCCACGTAATCAGGCACGGATTCGAGCATCTTCAGGTATGATGCGGCAAGAACGATACGCATCTTGTCATTTACGCACTGGACTGTCATGTAGCGCTCAAGTATTTGGTTCCGTTCTTGTATTTGGAACGTGTCAGCTCCGCCCCCGGTACCCTGTCATAGCGCGGTATGAGGTGCATGTCGATTGCCATGTCCAGTCCTTTTTTTGGAACCCTGCCCAGTCTTTTGAGGGTTTCAAGATGCCTTGCTATCTGGCCTTCAAGCGTGTGCTGGATTGCATCCTGCTCAATTCCCCTGATTGCCGATGCAATCCACCTGTCAGACGGGGCATTGCAGCCCTTGCGCCTTTGCGCCTTTGCGCATCCGCCCACAGAGGAATCCATGGTGGCAGCCTTTAGCATGCCGCAGTTCAGATCATCTGATCCAAACGTTGCGTTGTACCTGTAGTTAGCACATTAAATAATTGAACATTTTCACAGGCAGGATCTCCTTTCTGGCAAACAGCTTGCGTACTGACTGCTCCATCTCATCTAGCGTGCCAAACACTTTTGCAGACAGTACCCGTTTTATCACCCTCCACTGCATCTCAATGGGATTAAGCTCCGGCGTGTACGGCAGCAGGTACTCCAGAACTATCTCGCCGTTGTATCTTTCCAGAAACTCCCTTGCCTTTTTGGATTTGTGATATGACGCATTGTCTACAAACAGCAGCACCTTGCCGAATCTTTTGTGAACCCGTTCCAAAAAGCTGCAAAAGCTGTCGCTGTTTGACTTTTCATAAAACATAAAGTAAAATGCGTTTGCCGCCAAAGCTCCAAAGATGTATCTTCTTTCGCGTGACAAAACAGAGGGGGATGTGGCGCGCTTGCCGCGCCTTCTCCACCCGTAGCCGGGCCTGTTTGATGCCTTTTGAATCGAGGATGCATCGCCGGCCAGTACGGTGTATCCCTGCGCCGACTTTTCTGCAACGAGTTTTTTTGCCCGCTCCTGAAACTCTTTTTGCTTTCTTTTTGAGGCTGATCTTGGGTTTTTTGGACGCGCCTTGCTCCACGAAAAGCCCATCTCCCTGACCAGCTGCAGCGCGCCTGTCTTGCTGTACTGCACGCCGAACTTTTTCTTGATGTGCAGCCTTACCAGGTTGGAATCCCACAGGCTGCTCTCAAAGCCGCATGACTCCGGGCCCGCATCCAGGTCTGCTGCAAGCTGTCTTGCCTGCGGCCCGCCTATCAGGTGCTTTCGTCCCCTGCCGCTGCGCTCGAACCTTGCGCGTATTCCCTCGTCCTGTGCGCGGTTGAGCCATGCAGATATGGTGGACTTGGGCCTTCCCAGCATCCCTCCGATCCTGTCTAGCGGCACGCCGTCCTTGCGCTGCATGTACGCAAGCAGCCTGTCGCGCCTTCTGGGATCGGTCTCTTTTTTGTATGCCCTTTTGAGGTCTGCAACGCTGGTGTTTGGCAGAAATTTTGCCCCCCTTGCAACCTGTCTCTTTTTTTGTTTGTACATGCAGTGTGTGCGGTATGGCCGGTCTTGGATCTTTTGGCCAAAAATAATTGTCAAAATGGTTCAGGTTTTTTATGTACTTACTATGTCTGATGTGTTGGCGCATGCAAGCATGTTTTTGGCGCCGTCTGCGGTGCTGTCCAAATTTTTCCCGGAAATTTCCAGAAAAGCTTATAGATCATGACGAAATCCTGCTGCAAGGCTTTTGGATCACGGGCTTGGCACCATGTCAATGTCAAAACGACGAAAAAAGGGCAGGAAAAACGGACAGCATGACGCCCACGTCCGAAGGTACAGGATCCAGATGTGCCGGAACTATTCAGCATACGAGAAGAAGCGGAGGGGCGAGGGCAACAAGATAGTGACGAGGATCAAAAAACTCAAAGAAATGATCCCCGCCGTCTTGGAGGGCGCCTCCAAGGACGAGACATCGGCACTATTGTGCGTGCTGGACATGGTGTTCCGTAACCACTCGTACAGGGTTCACGTCACGTACATGGAACTGCACCCGGGTACGGTAAACGCCTACGGCCTAAAAAGGATTCCATCAAAATCGTCACTGCACAACATGGCAAAAGCGCTGTCAGGGAGGATCGAGCAGCTCGCAGGACTGCTTCTGGCACAGGCAGGAGACGACGCGCGCGGCACCGTCATAGGCGACTCGTCTGGGTTCTCCATCATGAATTACGTGGACTGGGAGGACGCCAAGAAAGGACTCGTCTCAAGGCGCGAGTTTGACAAGCTGCACGTGCTGGTGGCCCCGCACGGCATGATATCTGCGTGCGAGGTGACGTACGGCAGAAAGCACGACTCGCCGGTGTTCTGCGACATGTACGGGAGGATCCCGCACGGCGACACCGGCGGCCACGTCCTGCTGGATGCGGCATACCTCTCAAGGAAGAACTGCCGTATCATTGCAGACAGCGGAAGGGAGCCGGTCATATGTCCCAAGAAGAACTCTGTTCCCAGGGGGTTTAACCCCATGGGAAAAATGCTTCGCTGGCACAGGGACGACCCGTGCGGGTTTGCAAAGGCCTACGGCCAGCGCAGCCTGGTGGAGAACACGTTTTCTGTCATGAAGGAGAGGTTCGGCGCAGTCGCCCGTGCAAGGACGGCATCCATGAGAAGGCTGCAGCTTGTCCTAAAGTGCATCTGCTACAACCTGGTCGCATAAGACTGCCGTAATGCGGAGAGGGCTTTCCCAGCGTAAGCTGTACTCCTGCTTGCCATTCTTTGGGACAAGGCACCTGATGACGGTGTCACCGGTATTCTTCTGGCATGGGCAGCACCGATGCTTGCCTGTTTTTGCGCAAAAATCACGAAACATGTGATCGAAATCAGTCAATTTGGACAGCACCGCCGTCTGCAACATCTTCATATATGCGTGGGTTGTTTAACAGTTCGCGGCCCTGTCTGGTTTTTTGTCTCAACAACAGAAATCATGGGGTCGTACCCTCATTGATCTGTTTGCATTTTGTAGCCGATTTGGCCCGAATTAGAGCATATTTCGCTTAGCTGCCAATATGGAAAACATTAATACCATGTGGAAATATTATTTACCATACATGAAACTGCACGGATATCTGGAACAACTGCTTGGCAGCAAGGCCTCAATCAGCGTACTTCGTACCCTAGTAAGACACAAGGGCAAGATATTTACCATAAGGAGACTGGCACACGATGCACACGTCTCACATCCCAGAGTGTCCAAAACAGTCAAGGGATTGGACAAGCTTGGGGTTGTGCAGATCCAGCCAATAGGCAGATCCCATCAAGTCTCACTGAATGAAAAAAGCCACATCCTCAAAAGGATCATAGTGCCGATGTTTGAGGCCGAAGAGCGGACACTTGACCAGATGATCTTGGTTCTCAAAAGATACTTGGGTGCGGAAAAAAATACCTCGGCTGCAATCTTTGGAAGTGTTCCAAAAAGTCAGGAGAAGGAAGGTAGCGACATTGACGTCCTTATCATATCAGATGATTTTGACGGCGCCATCGCCGCAGCATCAGATGCCGGTGAGGAGATATTTGCGAAATTCCACGGCAGGATCTCCCCAATTGTCTTCTCAGAGTCCGAATTAAGGTTAAAAAAGAGAAGCGGTCTTGTATGTTCCATACTGGACAACCATACTATGGTATATGGGAGGAATCTGGAGGATCTATTGAAATGAGAGACGTTGATCCCAGTGAGGCGACAAACTATCTCACAAAATCAGAGGAGTTTTTGGAGATGGCCAAGCTTGCAGCACAGAATGCAAAGTACAACAGCACAGTGACTGGTGCCGTGCACAGTGCCATCAGTGCGCTGGATGCGCTGACCACATCGTACAAGGGAAGACGCGCCTCAGATGACCACACCCAGGCGCTGTCACTTGTCAAGGGGATATTTTCCCCGCAGGAGTACCGTGAGATCAAGAGACAGTTTACCTCATTAATAGACAAAAAGAATGCAGCAGAGTACCAGCCAGATCTCATGGAACCAAAGGATGCCCAAGACTCTGTAAAGTGGGCAGAAAGAATCGTTAGCAGAGTCAAAAAGAGACTGGATCCGTAAGCCCATGTACTTAATTTGATGTATTGGACCGACGGTGCTGTCCAAATTGACTGATTTCGATCACATGTTTCGTGATTTTTGCGCAAAAACAGGCAAGACGGCGGTGCTGCCCATGCCAGAAGAATACCGGTGACACCGTCATCAGGTACTGCCTTGTCCCAAAGAATGGCAAGCATAGTAAGTACATAAAAAACCTGAACCATTTTGACAATTATTTTTGGCCAAAAGATCCAAGACCGGCCATATCGCACACACTGCATGTACAAACAAAAAAAGAGACAGGTTGCAAGGGGGGCAAAATTTCTGCCAAACACCAGCGTTGCAGACCTCAAAAGGGCATACAAAAAAGAGACCGATCCCAGAAGGCGCGACAGGCTGCTTGCGTACATGCAGCGCAAGGACGGCGTGCCGCTAGACAGGATCGGAGGGATGCTGGGAAGGCCCAAGTCCACCATATCTGCATGGCTCAACCGCGCACAGGACGAGGGAATACGCGCAAGGTTCGAGCGCAGCGGCAGGGGACGAAAGCACCTGATAGGCGGGCCGCAGGCAAGACAGCTTGCAGCAGACCTGGATGCGGGGCCGGAGTCATGCGGCTTTGAGAGCAGCCTGTGGGATTCCAACCTGGTAAGGCTGCACATCAAGAAAAAGTTCGGCGTGCAGTACAGCAAGACAGGCGCGCTGCAGCTGGTCAGGGAGATGGGCTTTTCGTGGAGCAAGGCGCGTCCAAAAAACCCAAGATCAGCCTCAAAAAGAAAGCAAAAAGAGTTTCAGGAGCGGGCAAAAAAACTCGTTGCAGAAAAGTCGGCGCAGGGATACACCGTACTGGCCGGCGATGCATCCTCGATTCAAAAGGCATCAAACAGGCCCGGCTACGGGTGGAGAAGGCGCGGCAAGCGCGCCACATCCCCCTCTGTTTTGTCACGCGAAAGAAGATACATCTTTGGAGCTTTGGCGGCAAACGCATTTTACTTTATGTTTTATGAAAAGTCAAACAGCGACAGCTTTTGCAGCTTTTTGGAACGGGTTCACAAAAGATTCGGCAAGGTGCTGCTGTTTGTAGACAATGCGTCATATCACAAATCCAAAAAGGCAAGGGAGTTTCTGGAAAGATACAACGGCGAGATAGTTCTGGAGTACCTGCTGCCGTACACGCCGGAGCTTAATCCCATTGAGATGCAGTGGAGGGTGATAAAACGGGTACTGTCTGCAAAAGTGTTTGGCACGCTAGATGAGATGGAGCAGTCAGTACGCAAGCTGTTTGCCAGAAAGGAGATCCTGCCTGTGAAAATGTTCAATTATTTAATGTGCTAACTACAGGAGTACAGCTTACGCTGGGAAAGCCCTCTCCGCATTACGGCAGTCTTATGCGACCAGGTTGTAGCAGATGCACTTTAGGACAAGCTGCAGCCTTCTCATGGATGCCGTCCTTGCACGGGCTACTGCGCCGAACCTCTCCTTCATGACAGAAAACGTGTTCTCCACCAACTGCGCTGGCCGTAGGCCTTTGCAAACCCGCACGGGTCGTCCCTGTGCCAACGAAGCATTTTTCCCATGGGGTTAAACCCCCTAGGAACAGAGTTCTTCTTGGGACATATGACCGGCCCCCTTCCGCTGTCTGCAATGATACGGCAGTTCTTCCTTGAGAGGTATGCCGCATCCAGCAGGACGTGGCCGCCGGTGTCGCCGTGCGGGGGATCCTCCCGTACATGTCGCAGAACACCGGCGAGTCGTGCTTTCTGCCGCACGTCACCTCGCACGCAGATACCATGCCGTGCGGGGCCACCAGCACGTCAGTAGTTCCCAGATGTAGACTTGTGCCCAGATGTAGGTTTATGCCCAGATGCCGGTGCGTTACCGCATAACTGCAATGCAAAGATCCAGATTAGGCTACGGCGTGCAATATGTCATGAAAGTCGAATTACATGACGAACTGATCGCACGCCAGTACAATATAACATCAAACCGGTTTAAAATCTTGCGCTCGTCGTTTCAAAAGCTTGGCATGCCAATGTCTGAGAGGCACAACGCCGTATACGGATGCAATGACATACTGGACGTGCTAATCAAGGCGTCTGAGAGAAACACGTTTGTAGAATCCCTCGTACGGCACAACAGGCTTCAAGACACGGGTGCACGTACGCCTGATGCAGACCTGGTCATGTCTGCAGTCCGTGGCGTCAAACCGGCAGACGTGCAGGCCTGGTGTGCAAGGACGCTGGCACGCACGGTGCGGCACGCCCGCCGTGCAGGAATGCTGCAGGACATCGACGCCATTGCAATAGACGTTACGGACATACCATACCATGGAGAGCAGCTGCAGGAGCATACAAGAAAGTCGCGTCCAAGGGCAGGAACATCCACGTTTCTCTCGTATGTCGCAGTGCACGGAGTCGGCAGGGACTCCTCGCAGATTGTCCTGGAATCGAAGCTACTACCGGCAAAGGAAAAACTGGCCGATTTTATAGCCAAAACACGCACGAAAATCCTCAGAGGGGGCGCACACTCAAAGACTGTGTTCCTGTACGACCGCGCCTTTTACAACGTTGACTGCATGACAGAGGCAGGAAAGGGCGGGTGCCGCTACATTATGCCTGTCATCATGAACTCCAAGATCAAGAGGATAGTCAAGATGTACAAGGACGGAAAGGCAAGCCAGGTATCGCAGCAGTCAATGACCAACAAAGACGGCGTAACTGTGACCTACAACCTTGTAATTGTCAAAAGAGACAGGAAGAAGAAGAAAAAGGGGGAGGAGGAGGAGGAGGAGGAGCAATACATTGCGTTTGCAACAAACATTCCCATCAGGAGCGCCAGAGCCATGACAGGCATCATACCGGAGCAGTACCGCAAGAGATGGGGCATCGAGACGGGGTTTCGCGTCATAAAGGAGATCATGGGCAGGACATGCAGCAACTCCCTGTCTGTGAGGCTGCTGATGTTTTACCTGCCGCTGCTGCTGTACAACCTGTGGAGGATTGCCAGGTTCTGCCTTGATGCGGGAAAGAGGCATGGAAGAGTGTCTTCTGCGGGAAAAAAACTCACCATGGCGTTGTTTATCGTGTACATTACAAGCAGAAACGAGTTGTTTGTCAATGATCGAGGCAAGTAGAACCGATGCCAGTTGCGGTTGCGGTAAATCTACATCTGGGAACTACTGACGTGCAGCTTGTCAAACTCGCGCCTTGAGACGAGTCCTTTCTTGGCCTCCTCCCAGTCCACGTAATTCATGATGGAGAACCCAGACGAGTCGCCTATGACGGTGCCGCACGCGTCGTCTCCTGCCTGTGCCAGAAGCAGTCCTGCGAGCTGCTCGGTCCTGCTGACAGCGCTTTTGCCATGTTGTGCAGTGACGATTTTGATGGAATCCTTTAGGCCGTAGGCGTTTACCGTACCCGGGTGCAGTTCCATGTACGTGACGTGAACCCTGTACGAGTGGTTACGGAACACCATGTCCAGCACGCACAATAGTGCCGATGTCTCGTCCTTGGAGGCGCCCTTCAAGACGGCGGGGATCATTTCTTTGAGTTTTTTGATCCTCGTCACTATCTTGTTGCCCTTGCCCCTCCTCCGCTTCTTCTCGTATGCTGAATAGTTCCGGCACATCTGGATCCTGTACCTTCGGACGTGGGCGTCATGCTGTCCGTTTTTCCTGCCCTTTTTTCGTCGTTTTGACATTGACGTGGTGCCAAGCCCGTGATCCAAAAGCCTTGCAGCAGGATTTCGTCATGATCTATAAGCTTTTCTGGAAATTTCCGGGAAAAATTTGGACAGCACCGAAATGCTAAAAAAATTTTATAATGTTAATTATGCATAAGGTCTAATGATGATATGCAGCATTTGTAAAAATCATTTTTTGTAGATTTGGGAGCGATGTTTTATTTTGAATACATGCAAAATGAGTTTGTCATTTATGACATGCACAATCCCCCGATATTGCCCAATACGAAATTTGTAAAATGGTGAGTTTGTCATCTTTTCAAGCAACCCATACGGATCCAGTGCAATTTCATCCATCAACAAGATTACTTTTTTTGCAATGTCTGGATGAATGTGATCCAGATCTTTTTGGGCTTTGTCAGAATAGATGACCTTCCAAACAACTGTCAAATTACAATCCGTATTTTTTTTTCATCTGCTCTTGAGTCATGTAGTTGCCTTGTTCAATGTCTGCAACTGATGCTTTTATCTCAGCAATGTCATTTTCTGTAAGTAGTTCTTCATCCTCTTCTTTCTGGTGTTTTAGAATTCGATTAATCATGTTCTCCATTGATTCACCAGGATAATTCTTGAACTTCTCCCACTCTTCTTTTGACTTTTTTGATACGGCAATACTGGTTTGTTCCATGTATACCTATAGATAGACATATTATTTAATGATTTTTTGGAAAAAATCTGTTTTGCGCCTAAAGTCTAAACACCTTTTATCAAAGTCAAATTTCAGGCACAAAATCAGTTTGCCAGATTACGGATTTAGTTTTTGGGAATGACACAAATTCTCTTGTAATGTTTTGTGCAGATGGCATGGTAGTATTACAATTGCATTATACAGTTAGGCACGATCGTTAAACTATCCTATGATTTTGAGAATTTTTGAGAAAAGCAAATGATGCCTGATGTTCGTGGAATATTTTTGGGATTTAGCTGTTATGTGTTGGTGTTAAACCCCTCTAACTTGGTAAAAATACAGCTCATCAAATGCACTATCTAGCCGGAAATAAACACAGTCAGTCTTCCCAGAAGTACCTCGAAAATAGTTTCTAAACAGTAACAGATCAATTAGGGCAGTCCCAGAAGGCCTTCATGCACCACCAAAAAGACCAACTGGGACGTGACATGCTTAACAATCCACGCATATATCAAGATGTCCTAGAGACAGTAAACTTTATGCGTAATTGACCCGTCAAATTTTTTCTGCAGCATACATTACCAAGACACACAAAGCCAGTCCAGGAAATTATTTAATTTTGACGCAAAAGGCCGTGTAAATTCGCAGAAATTAGAAATCCGTGCGCACTCTTGCGATGCGTCATCATCATCATCATCATCATCATCATCATCATGCACCCTGTATCGTACCGTCAATAACCAAGTGACGGCCGCTTTCTTTTCGCATCCCACAGCAGTTGAAAGTTCGCAAGGCCGGTACACACAGCCAGCTCCTCGCGAAACTCCTCTACCGTGCCGTCATACGGGTCTGTCATCCTTGCCCACTGCTTTATTCTTCCGATGGCGTGCCCCGCCTTTACCCTCTTGGCGCTGATCCTTTTGTTGGAGTCCTTTTGCTGCTGCGTCAGCTCCGTCCGCGGCCTCTTTTTTCCGGCATCTCAAGTGCTATTCCCGTGTAGTGATTGGCATCCCTGGTATCCCTTGTCTGCAAGTACTCGTATCCTGTCCTTTTCCGGAGTGTCCTTTTTGTACATGGATTCAGACCACCTGCCAAAGTCTATCGGATCCTCTCTTATCATGGCAAGATCGTGCGTCCCGCCCTCAAAGGACCTGCCTGCTGCAAGTATCAGGCCTGCCCTGTTTGTTGTTATGGCGGTGTTAATCGTAAAGCGCTTCTTTTTGCCAGAGTACGTGTTTTTTCTTTTATCCTTGTCCTGCGGACGCTGCCTTGGCACCACCTCGGTGCCGTAGTTCACACACAAAATTTTGGAATGAAAATCTGGTTTTTTACGAATGAAATTCATGCTAAATGTTCCAAAAATTTATGTGCTTACTACGTCAATTATGATGGTTCTGTCCGGCATTAGCTGCTCTAGCTGCTCTGATGTCTCGGCCTTTTTTACCAGACGGGTCATCCTGTCTGCAGTAGGCAGGATCCCTGCCAGCACGGAATCTGCGAACCGGAGGTACCTGCACACGGTGGACTGATCCACATCAAACAGCACTCCCAGTGCATCCTGCGTCACGTTTGAGCGCCTGCGGAACAGCGCCATGAGCAGAACAGATCTGCGGCCAGGCAGGCAGCGGTTTCCGGGATCCGGTGTCCCGTCCTCTGAAAAGAGCGGCGCGTCTTTGTTGTGCCTCTTTGACTCTACCACAAAGTCATTGCAGATGTAGTCAAACTGGTCAAGGTCATACGGTAATCCCTGCAAGCTTTGCGCTGTTGTGCAGTATGCCGTGGATCACCTCCCTGCTGTGCAGCAGCGACGTGTCCGTATCAGAGCGGCCTGCATCTGTAACGGCCCACAGGCTGTCCTCGCGCAGCAGGCCAATCGTCTTCTCGCGCCTGCTGATTGCTGCGTCCTTTTGCTTGATTGCTCTGTTGTTCTGCTTGATTGCTCTGTTGTTCTGCTTGATTGCTCTGTTGTTCTGCTTGATTGCTGCGTCCTTTTGCTTGATTGCTGTGTCCTTTTGTTTGAGCTCCCTTTGCAGCCTGCGTATAGTCTGTTCTGAAGATTCCATTACCTGTTGCGGCGATCAAAATGGATCTAAATCTTTCGGAAAAATTTTTATGATTCAATTATGCATAAAGTCTATTGTATCATGTCTTTGATTGCAGAATGTTGCCAAAACCACCGCCACCGGTGCTGCCGTGAGGTACTTTTGGGAAGACTGTACAGCTAAAGGCTACATCTTTGGATCAAGGCCTTTTGCCAACCTTAGCGCGTCTACAAGTCCATCTGCATACCCGATACTCAAAATTGCTACCTCGTCTTGGCCATCTTGCAGGAATTTTTCTGCATCTTGTATGTACGACCCTGCATTTTCTAAAACCCCTTGGAATTCTTTTTGATCCTTGTAGTGTGGCTCAACTTCTTCAAGTGCCTCTCTGACCATTGGAACGTACTTTTCTATCATCTGAATTGAAATCTTTTTTGTTTTTTCAGAATTATCAAATGGCTCATCAATACATTTGCCCAGTATTTTTAAAGCGTCTGACTCTGTAAAGTGCAATTTACCAGGTATTATCACTGTGTGTGGGGGCTTTCCGAAATTTTTCTTCTTCAAACTAGATATCTTACCTGAAATAATTGACTGGTCTCCGAATCCGACTCTTGATGCCACTATGGCATAAGTAGTTGAACTTGTGACCTTTCTTCTTTGCCCTTTCTCTGTCTCTAATAGCCCGCTTAACGCATCCTTGGGATCCAAGAAAAAATCCCTGTCTTGATCATACTCTAAAAGAAGTACGGTGTGATTTCCTTCGATGATATTCTTGTAAATTATGTAATATGGCGTTGTAAGTGATTTTGCCTCACTCATTATTGTTGCAATTCTTCCAACTTTGTAAAAATGTAAACCACATTCACCTATCATCGAAGTAAGCGATGATGATGCATGAATTGAATACGTCTTTATTTTTTCTTCCATCGCTCTTGTTCTTAATTCAATATGCGTTGTTGCAATGTAGGGATCTCCATATGAAAGCAAAACAACTTTTTTCTTTTTTGCGTTTTGTAAAATCTCATTTCCGTCTTCTACCAGCCATCTTTTTGCAGGTTTGAATTCCCCTTTTGTCGCATTTTTGATTTTAGCTAAATCAGGCTTTCTGATGGGACTGGTAAACTGCTCAAGATATACAATGTCTGCTTTTGATAAGATGTCTAATGCTGTATTGGGAATTGATTTGAATCCGGAAATTCCTAGTCCCACAAACCAAAGCATTACTGCACCTTTCTGTCATGAAGTCTTTTTAAATGCTGAATAGTTTTCTTGAAAACTTCTATTCCCCTTAGATACTCATCGATTGAAACTTTCTCGTCTATCGTGTGAGCTTCGTGAGGATCCCCCGGACCATACGTGACTACGGGGATCTTCCATTGGTTTCCAAGAACGTTCATGTCGCCTGTTCCTGTTTTTCGAATTAGCGTTGGTCTTGAATGCTCCACGTCCATGATTCCAAGAGTAAATGCCCTGACTAGCGGTGAATTATGTGGTGCCTCAAATGGCTCTGTTTCATCAAGGATTGAATAAAATGCCTCTACCCCTCGCCTCCCTGCAATCTCTTTTACCCAAGTCTCAATCTTTTGTTCAGTTGATTTACAGTTCATATCAACTGGAATTCTAATGTCAAAAATAGTTTCACATTCTTTTGGAGTTACATTGTGGCTGATACCCCCTTTGATTTCAGTCACAGTTGCAGTCAACAACATTCCTTTGGTTTTGCCATCTTGATTTTCTTCTAGTCTCTCTTTGAGTTCTTTTGCAAAAACCATCGACTCTTCAATTGCATTTTTTGAAAGCCAAGGCGCACTTGCATGAGAACTATCCTCTACGCTGATTTTGAGATTAATGGCCAGTCTTCCTTTGTATGCAATTGTAACCTGTTTGATCCCGCTTGGCTCTCCAAAGACTGCATAGTCTATGCCCATCTCTTTTTTTACAAGATTTTTTACTCCCGTTGCAGTTCCTTCCTCATCTACAGCTGCTACAAAAATTATAGTTCCGTTGTTGTTTTGAATTGATGATGCGGCAAATAGCATTGCAATTAATGGCGCCTTTGCGTCTGATGCCCCGCGTCCGTAGAGCGAATCCCCCTCCTTTCTAACCTTGACCTTCCCTGGAACAACGTCCATGTGTCCACATAACATAATTTTTGGAGAGCCTGATCCTTTCTTTGCAATCACGTTTCCCACTTCGTCAATTTGAATATCTTCAAACCCCAAGTCATCACATTTATCAACTAAAAAATCTGCCATTGGCTTTTCACTGAGAGATGGCGTGTATAGCCTGAGTGCCTTTTCAAGTGTCTTCACTGCAAAACTTGGCGTTACTATAAAATGACTAGTCAATTCTTACCTGCCCATTTTCAGTGCATAATCAAGCATTAATGAAGGAATGTCTGTTTCACACACCCTCACTGTATTCTTGTATTCTGTTGTATTGTTAACCTCATGAACCACTAATCCTTTCTCATCACTTTCCATCAAATCTACACCTACGATATCTCCCTGAACTGCATTTTTTGCCTTAATACACATTTCTTCCATCTCTGGTGTGGCCCTGCATGGTTCTGCCACTCCTCCAAGTGCCATGTTAGTTTTCCAATGGTCTGAATTTCTGTAAATTGCTGCAACTATTTTGTCTCCTACCATTATGGCTCTGATGTCTCTTGGAGGTCTTTTTACAAATTCTTCCAAGTAATGAATGTGGTAAATTGGATACATGTTTTCCCTGCTCTCAATAATTCCTTCAGCAGAATCTTTGTCATTTAGTTTTGAGATTAGTCTGCCCCAACTGCCAACTGTCGGTTTGATTACTTTGGGGAATCCCTGCGTTTCTAGTGCTTGCACAGCTGCTTCCTTTGAAAACGCAACTGTTGCATCGGGAGTTGGCACTCCAAATTTTTTCAATAACATGTGTGTGAACAATTTATTTCCCGCAAAAACACCTGTGTTAAGACAATTAATTACCTTGACTCCCAACCCTTCAAGAGCTGCAGTTGAATGCAAATTTCTATAGTAGCTTACACATCTCTGAATAACTATGCCGTAATCTTCAGGCTTTTTTTCTAAATCCAGCGCTAATCTCTTACAATCAACCATCTGGATGTTGACATTCTTTTTTTTACCAGCTTCTAGTAGAGCTTTTTCTTCCCAACGGATGGTATCATAAAGAATGGTAACGTCAGGATTCACTGTCCCCAATCCTCGCCAACCGTTTGGGCAGGCTTTAGATCGAAACCGTCTGAACCTTTAGCTAATTCAAAACTTGCACCACATTCTGGACACGTTACAATCTCCCCTTCAAGTGCGTCGCCTGGTATGGAAATATCTGCATCGCATTCTTCACATTTTGACATATTTTCTCTTCACTTTTTCTTTCTATTTATCATTAATTATCTTTTTTTCAAGCCTGTCTTCAAGTGGAATCTCGATAAGATCCCCCATTCTGAGACCCTTTAACCCAGCTGCAACTGCTTTTGCGCCTTCATCATCTTTGTCAAGCCCCAATAACGACATTAGATAGGCAGCCCCTGTCTTTCCTGCTAGTTCCCCAAAAACAATCCTTCGCCTATTTCCGACTGCTCGCGGTGGAATGGGCTCATACGCTGCAGGATTTCTGAGAATTGCAGCCAGGTGGGTTCCTGCTTTGTGTTTGTATGCCGATGATCCTACGATTGGTTTTGAGTCATATGGCTTGATTGATGTGTATTCTTCAATTAGTCTGGACAGATCCAGTAGCATGTCTAGCCTAAAATCATTTGGTGATTTGTATAGGTAGGCAAGTGCCACTGCAACTTCTGCAAGAGGTGGAATCCCTGTCCTTTCCCCAATCCCGTCAATAGTGGTGTGAATTTGATCCACTCCTGCATCACATGCTGAAAATGCGTTTGCTACTGCAAACCCTATGTCATTGTGAACATGTGCATCTAACGGAACATCTACTACATCTCTAACTTTTTTGACAAAATTATACATTCCAACCGGACGCAAAATTCCAACTGTATCTGGAAGACTGATTCTATCAACACCTGCCTCTTCAATTGCCTTGCACATTTTTAGTAAAAATTCAGGTTCTGTCCTGCTCCCGTCCTCTACTGTGAATCTAATTTTAAGACCGTGAGACTTTGCATACTCTACAGTCTCTACAGCTCTGTCAAGTGCTTCTTCCCTTGATATGCGCAGTTTGTCTTTTAGATGAATATATGAAATCCCTAAATATGCAGCACACCATTTTGCATCACAATCTAACGAAGCATCAATATCTTCTTTGAGTGCTCGTCCATGAGAAACGATATCTGCCATTAATCCTTGCTTGATGATTGTTTTAGTCGCTTCTTTGTGATCCCTAGATACAACTGGGGATATTTCAATTTGATCTACTCCAAAATAATCTAACATCCATGCAATCTGGATTCTTTGTTTGTTTGTAAATGAAACACCGGGATGTTGTTCCCCTTCTCTTAAAGTGCTATCTAGCACTCTGATCTTCTTTGGGGTTTTGTCATATGCATTGTAGATGTTTGCATAGTGATTCGGATCTTTCATTGCTAAAATCGTTGGTCAAAATTGAGAATATAAACATATTCGTACTATGTTCGTTGATAATAACTAATAATGATCCTAATCTAGTTTTGATTTGAAATTATAATGCGAATGTCGTTTTAGATTACTTTTTTCAAAATAATCACTGTGTTTGTATCAACTACGCCCGGAATTTTTCTTAACGCATCAATACTGCTATTGATTTTGGCAATTGTTTCTGCGCTAATGATAGTTGTAATGTCGTATTGGCCTGTAATTTCATAAACTGTTTTTACTCCTTCTAGTTTCGTAAGTTTTTGAGAAACTTTGGACGTATCTGTTGCAGAATCTACAGAAACTAAAACAACGGCACTGGTTGCATTTTCTTCACCAAGTTCTAAAGTGAATTTTTTGATTGTCCCGCTGTCTACTAAATTTTTAACGCGTCTTCTTACTGCTGATTCAGAAAGTTTCAGTTTTTTTCCAATGTCTACAAATGATTCCCTGGAATTCTCTTTTAGATATCCTATGATTTTTTGATCAACACTATCCTTGTACATTGCGTTTTTGCTCCTCTTCAGTTAGTATGGAGTCAAGAGCATGTAAAACTTTTGTTATGTCTTCTTCAGATATTACGAGAGGTGGGAGAATTCTTAGTATGTTTCTTCCAGAGTATAACATTAGGACACCTTCTTTTATTAACCCCATTAGAATATCCCTGACTTCGAACTTCATCTCTATTCCTATCATGAGTCCCTTTCCACGAACTTCTCTAATTATGGTGTGTTTTTCTTTTAGTTTCTCCAATCCCTCTCTGAAAATTTTGCCCATCTTTTCGGAATTTTCAATCAGCCCGTCTTCTGTTAGTGCCTTAAGAGCTGCATTTCCTGCTGCACAAGATACGGGGTTTCCTCCAAACGTAGAAGAATGCTCTCCCTTGCTCATTGAAGCTAAAATGTCTGGTCTGACAAGCGTTGCACCCATTGGCACCCCTCCAGCTATTCCTTTTGCAAGGCACATAATATCTGGCACAGTATTCCAATGATCACAGGCCCATAATCGCCCGGTCCTGCCTAAACCGGCCTGTATTTCGTCAAAAATTAGCAAGATTCCTTTTTCATCACAAAGCTTTCTTACTTTTTGCAAAAATCCTTCTGGTGCGACAATAATTCCACTTTCACCTTGAATCGGTTCTAAAATCACAAAAGCTGTATCATCATCTACTGCCAAACGAAGCGATTCAATATCTCCAAAAGACGCAAAAGAGACTTTGTCCACAAGTGGCCCAAATGCTTTTTTGTACTTTGGATTAAATGTTAATGATAGGGCTCCAAAAGATTTTCCATGGTAAGATCCTTTCATTGCAACCATCCCTTTCTTACCAGTAAATTTTCTAGCAAACTTTATTGCAGCCTCTACTGCCTCTGCTCCGCTGTTGTTTAGATGAACCTGCGTGAGTCCCTTAGGGGCCAGTCCGATAAGCGTCTTCAAAAACTCTTCCCTTGTTTTGTTGTATAACGAACTATGAACAGTAATGATCTTATCAATTTGTTCTTTTATCGCATTGTTGACTCGTCGGTTTTGATGGCCTACCAACGCAACGCCGTATCCTCCCATACAATCGATGTATTCTTTTCCATCAGCATCCCATACGTGGGCCCCTGCCCCTTTTTCAACCGTAACTGGAAATCTCTGATAGAGATTCCCCATAAATTGATCTTCACTCATGCTCAATTACCGTACAGTTATCATGTGCTATTGCAGCAGATATTGGATTTTCTCTCTGACCATTTGCAATTAACGCTTGTTTTACGCCCATATCCAGAGCTTCTGTTGATGCTAAAACCTTCTTTTCCATTCCCGGTCCTATTTTTGGCCTAATTTCCTTTGCTTCTGCCAGTGTTAGTTTGGGAACAACTTTGCCATCCATTAATAATCCATCAACATTTGTGATGAATAATACTTTGTCACTGCCGACTTTTCCGGCAACATATGCTGCGGCTCGGTCTCCATCTACATTGAGAAATTCTGATTCTTCACTGATTGCTATTGGTGAAATAACAGGCGTGAGTCCCTGTTCTAAGAGCGATTTGATAAATCCTGCATTTACATTAGTAATTTTTCCGGTATACCCTCCATCTATTGCCTGTTTTCTACCTTTTTCATTAACTATGAGGAGTTTCTTTTTCCTATCCGCTTCTATAGTTTTTGCATCAACTCCTGAAAGACCAATTGCATTAATGCCATTTTTTTGAAGCATCTGAACAATTGTTTTGTTTATTCTACCAGACATTACCATGGTAAAAATTTCTGCAGTTTCTTTATCAGTGTATCTGCTCTTAATTCCACTAGGTGATGTTACAAACTTTGGTTCTTTTCCAAGTTGTTCACAAACTTTCGTAACTTCGTTTCCGCCACCATGAACTAAAATTAACCCCTCTGACTCTCCAATTTTTTTAATGTCGGCAATTGTAGATGGATGCAAGTCATCTACAACACTTCCGCCAATTTTGATTGTGATCATTTCTAAACAGGAGTTAATGGTGTGTATCTAAGTCCGTTCATTTCATCAAAACCACACATAACATTCATGTTTTGGATGGCAGAACCTGCTGCACCCTTCATCAAATTATCTGATGCAGACAGTGCAATCAATCTGTGATTATCTTCATCTAAATCAAATCCAATATCACAAAAGTTTGAACCTACCACGAATTTTGGATCTGGAAATTTGTATAATCCTTTTTTATCTCGAATCAGTCTGACAAACTTTTCTTCACCATAAGTTTGACGATATAACTTCCATAATTCTTTTTCTTCCATGTCCTTATTCATGAAAGTATGATTTGTACATAAAATTCCACGAACTACGTCAACTGCATGTGGACTCATTGAAACATGAATTTTCTTTCCCGCAATTTCACTAAGCTCTTGTTCAATCTCTCCGGTGTGTCTGTGCTTTGCTGGCTTGTATGGCCTGATCACTCCTGCCCTCATTGCATGTGCTGTTCCTGCGCCAGAACCTGCGCCAGAAGAACCAATCTTTGAATCAACTACAATGTGTTCTGTATCGACAATGTTATTTCGAATCAATGGAGCAAGGGCTAACATTGATGTGACTGCCATGCAACCTGGACAAGACACAAGTTGCGCTTTTTTGATATCCTCTCGGTGTAATTCAGGCACTCCAAAAACTGATTTTGACAAGTAATCAGGATGTGGATGCTCCCAGCCATACCATTTGTCATAAGCTTCTTGATCATGTAGTCTGTAATCTGCACTCAAATCAATTACCTTGACTCCTCTGTCATAGAGAGCTTTTACAATTTCAGTTGCAGTACCGTGCGGAACCGCTGTGAAAACCAAATCACACTTGTCAGTTAGTTTATCATAGTCTAGTTCTGAGAAAGTAAGATCAGTAAAGCCCTTCAAACTTGGCTGCACTCTATGTAGATATTCACCGACATGCTGTCTTGATGTCACCATGGTGATCTCAACATCTGGATGGTTTACAAGAAGACGAAGCGTTTCTCCCCCCACATAACCTGATGCTCCTACCACGCCTACTTTCATGTTAAACCTCCTCGTAAAGAAGTATATTTATTTCCTAACGTAGTTTAGAGTAAATTCTATCATTTCTTTTGGAATATTTCGTTTTGCAACTCTTGCCAACCCTTTGAATTCAACTGTATTGTTGACTTCGTGTACAACCAGGCCTTTATCTTCATCTTCCATCATGTCCACTCCTAAAATTCCGCCTCCCATGGCCTTTGATGCTTTTGCAGCCATGTCTTCCATCTCTTTTGTGATCTCGCAAAGTTCTGGATCTGCCCCAAGTGCAAGGTTTGTCTTAAATCCGCCTGATGATTTTCTGTACATGGCCGCAATAGGCTCGTCTCCTACCGTAATTACTCTGATATCCCTTGGTGGCCTCTTGATTAGTTCTTGCAAATAGTAAATTCTGTCATGTGGACTATCTGTGATGTCTCTTACTTCGATGATTGCATCCATCGTGTCTTTATCTTTGATTGGAATTACGCCTCTTCCCCAACTTCCAATTACTGGTTTGATCACTAGTGGATATCCAACTTTTTCTAAATTCTCTGCTGCACTGTCACTTGAAAACGAAAAGTATGTCTTTGGTGTTGGAATATTGTTTTTTTTCAAAAGTAAACTCATGAACATCTTGTTTCCACAAACCCTTGCAACTTCAAATTTGTTCAGAACTGGGACATCCAAAAATTCTAGACTTGCAGTAAAGTGAAGTCCTCTAATATAACTAACACATCTCTCTAAAACGATATCTCCAAAATCATAGTCTTCTTTTTTGCTATCTGTATTGACTTGGGTTATTTTTGCATCCAACATCACTGCATCATGACCCAGTTCTGATGCTTGTTTTTGAAGCATCTTTTCTTCAGATCTTAAACGATCAAACACAATACAGACTTTTGACATTACTCTCCCCAGTCTTCGCCTACGGTTTCTGCTTGCTTGAGCTCTACATTTGATCCGTCTTTTTTTGCGATTTCAAAGTCAGCGCCACAATCAGGGCAGGAGACTATTTCTCCAACTGAGGCATCGTCTGGAATGTTTAATGCTGCGTCACATTCTGGGCAGTTCATGTTTTTGTTGACCTTTTCTTTTGTAATTTATTAGCTTCTGTTGACTGCATTCCCCACAATTCTACAAATCCTTTGGCTAATCTTTGATCAAATGTTGATTCTGATCCATAGGTGGCAATATCATGGCTATACAATGAGTTCTTGGATTTCCTTCCGACCACCCTCAGACTTCCTTTGTACAGCTTTAGCCTTACAGTTCCTGATACTGGTTTTTGTGATCTTTCTACAAATCCATCCAAATCTGCCTTGAGGGGGTCTTGCCAAAGTCCTGAATACACCAAATACGCCCATTCATCATCTATTAGAGACTTGAATTTGTTTTCGTGTTTGGTGTGGATCATCTTTTCTAGATCTGCATGCGCCTCAATTAGGCAAGTTGCAGCAGGAGTTTCGTAAACTTCACGAGATTTAATTCCGACAACCCTGTCTTCAATGTGATCAACTATTCCAACACCTGCATTTCCTGCTTTTTTGTTAATGTATTCAATCAATTTTTGAGGCTCCATTGGTTTTCCGTCAACTCCGACTGGAATTCCTTTTTCAAATTTAATTTCCAGATATGCTGGTTTATCTGGCAAGTTTTTTGTTTTAACCCAAATGAAGGCATCAGCAGGCGGCTCATTGTATGGATCCTCTAATGCCCCCCCTTCAATTGCACGTCCCCACAAGTTTTGATCAATACTGAATTTTTTTGCTACAGAATCAACCTCAATTCCGTGTTTCTTTGCAAATTTTAACTCTGTAACCCTGTCCAAATTTTTATCCCGAATTGGAGCTATGATTGGAAGGTTAGAACCAGAACGTAGTGTTATGTCAAATCGAACCTGATCATTTCCTTTACCTGAGCACCCATGTGCAAGTGATGTTACTTTTTCTTTTTTTGCAATATCTAATACCTTTTGCGCAATTAGTGGTCTTGCAAGTGCTGTTGCAAGACAATATTTTTTTTGATATAACGCGTTGGCCTTGATGGATGGAAAAATGTAATCTTTGACAAATTCCTTTTTTGCATCAATGTTGTAGTGTTTTTTTGCACCTAGCTTTTTTGCTTTATCTGCAATTTTTTTATTATCGTCTCCTTGTCCAACATCTACTGTTACTGTGATGACATCCATGTCATGTTCTTCTTGCAGATATTTCACAACAACTGATGTATCTAGCCCTCCAGAAAATGCAAGAATTCCTTTTTGAGTCATAAAACATCTTTTTGGTTGCATTTTGGAATTTATCTTTTGTGATAGGCTGGAATCCAGAAATTTTTTCCGAAAAATCTCTGGCTAGCTTGAGCTAAAATTCGATGATTATTTAACCGCCAAATATAACGCTGTTTTATGAAAACTATGAAGGTAATTTCTGCAGGAATTGCTGGAATTATCTTGTTATCCGTACTTGGAATTGCTCTAAATTTCAGTGACACTACACGTGAAAATAAAATCCGTGTTGCCTATTTTCCTAACATTGGACATGCCATTCCAATTGTGGGGGTAGAGAAAGGATTTTTTGAAGAAAAAATTGGGGGGCAAACTAAAATTGAAACTAGAGTTTTTGATAGTGGGCCGCAAGCAATCGAGTCTCTGTTTGCAAATTCAGTTGATATTGCATATGTGGGGCCTGGCCCTGCAATAAACGGATTCTTGAATTCAGAAAATAACAATGTAAAGATTCTTGCCGGTGCTGCAAGCGGTGGAGCAAGTTTTATTGTTCATCCAAATTCTGAAATTAATTCAGTTTCAGACTTTGCAGGAAAAAAAATAGCAACACCTCAAATTGGAAACACCCAAGATGTATCACTGCGCCATTATCTTTCTGAAAATGGATTAAAACCTGCCGAAAAAGGAGGCTCTGTGGTTGTTTACAATATACCTAATCCTGATATCTACACTCTTTTTGTAAAAGGGGATATTGATGGCGCATGGGTTGCAGAACCCTGGGCTACAATTTTAGAAACTGAACTTGATGGAAAGAGACTATTCCATGAAGAAGAACTTTGGCCTGACAGAGAATTTGCATCTGTTTTGTTAATAGGAAATGTAGATTACATTAAAGACAACCCAGCAACTGTTCTCAATTTTTTAAATGCTCATCACGAAACCACACTTTGGATTAATGAAAATCCTGAAGAGACCAGAGATGTTTTCAATAATTTTCTTGACTCGTACTTGGGACAGTCCCTGTCTGACAATGTTGTAGATGTTGCATTGTCTAATCTGGTAATCACCGCAGATCCTCTGCCTGACTCTGTTTTTTCCTTTGCTGAAAAAGCAGATGCGCTTGGATATCTTGGAAGAAATGGATATGATTTGTCTGGAATTTTTTACTACTTTGATACAAATTCTTTAGAGGAGGCCAGAACTTAGATGACCAAACTAGAGGCCAAAAATATTGTAAAATATTTTGCTCATGATTCCCACAAACTCAAAGCACTTGGTGGCATTGATCTCAAAGTTGAGGCCGGCGACTTTGTGTGCTTGGTGGGGCCCTCCGGGTGTGGAAAATCCACCTTTTTACGCATAGTTGCAGGTTTGGAGACGCCAGATGAGGGTCAAATTCTGTTTGATGGCCATCCTGTTTCTGAAACTGGTCCTGAGAGAATTATGGTATTCCAAGAAGGTGCTTTGTTTCCATGGCTTAAGGTTCAGGATAATGTGGAGTTTGGATTAAAGATGGCCGGTATTCCAAAAGAGGAACGAGCTAAGATATCCAGCAGATATCTCGATATGATGCAGTTGACAAAATTTGCAGATTCATACACTTACCAACTTTCAACTGGAATGAAACAGCGTGTAGCTATTGCCAGAGCACTTGTAATGGATCCTGATGTGTTGCTAATGGATGAACCATTTGCAGCACTTGATGCACAAACTCGTGACTTGTTGTTAGTTGAGATGCAGCTGATTTGGGAAAAAACAAAAAAGACAATTCTGTTTGTAACCCATAATGTTGCAGAAGCTGCAGTACTTGGAACCAAAGTAGCTGTGTTTAGTAACAGGCCGTCTATTATTAAAAAAGAAGTCAATAATAATTTTCCGCGACCTAGAGTTACTGAGGACGAATCACTACTCAAGTTCCAACAAGACATCTTAACAGAGCTTAGACCTGAGGTAAAGAAAAGCAAAGAGTGACTGTTATGGCAAAAAATTTTACGCCTCATAGAATGGCATTTTACATTGGAATCGTTGTAGTTTGGCAAATTATTTCCATGGGGGGAGTTTGGCCTGATAATATTTTTCCGTCCCCATATGAAGTGGCTGAAGATTTGGGATACGGTGTTGCCGATGGCAGTCTAATTTATGGAATTGCAACTAGCATGTGGAGATTATCTATTGGATTGGCAATTGCAATTGTTGGCGGCATTGTACTGGGAATTTTCATGGCAAGAGTTGAAGTTGTCAACCAAACTGCTGGTTCTTTAGTGTTGGGACTACAGTCAATCCCTTCGATTGCATGGGTTCCGCTTGCAATTTTGTGGGTTGGGTTCACAGATGGTGGAATAATTTTTGTTACTGCGATTGGGGCAATCTTTGCCGTTACAATCAACACCTACACTGGAGTCAAAAACATCGATCCACACTTTATTGAGGCTGCAAGAAACATGGGCGCAAAAGGTAGTCAGCTAGTTACTGCCGTCTTGATTCCGGCAGCATTCCCATACATGATTTCTGGCTTTAAACAAGGATGGGCATTTGCTTGGAGAGGCTTAATCGGTGCAGAACTACTATTTTCCTTCCTAGGGCTAGGCTTCTTGCTAAACGCTGGTCGTTCTCTAAATGATGTATCCCAAGTAATTGCTATAATGCTGGTGATAATGGGAATTGGTCTTGTAGTGGACGGTATTGTTTTTAAACGACTAGAAAACAAAGTAATGTCTAGATGGGGATTAAGATAACCAATAATTCTCCAAGCAAACTACATGCAACACAATACTAAAAAGAAAACTTCAATCGCAGTAACGCCAAGTATGCCTAAAATTATTAAAACAAGATTTTTGTCCATTTTGCCTCAAATTGATCTTTGGTGTTTATACAATGCGTAAATCATAATCAATGACGATGCAGTCCACAGGACAAATGAAGAGTCGCTAAAACTGTAAATCCCCAAAGTTGATGTATAGTTATAAAAGATATCTCCAATCGTTCCAACTGCCATTCCAATTAACAAGACAAACCATGCCGAAGTCAAAGCAGTTTTTCTAAACAGAGTAAAAGCTACAGTTGCCAATCCTAGTACAATTGATGAGACTGAAACAAACGACAAATGATAGTAAAAATCATTCTCATTTTCAAGTGTGACTCCTGCTAAAACCATAGAATACACAAGAATTATCCCTACTGGAATTGCCACTAGGAGTAATTTTTGATAGACCTCTAGTTTTTCAACAAAATATCTTATATTGATGGCAATGTGGGCCATCATGAAAAGATAGGATAAATATATCAGAATATCACCTAATGCGCCATACTCATCCAGGCCTAGCGAATCTACATGGTAAAAAAATACCAACTCTCCTACAAACGTTACAAAAAACCCTAATCCCAAAAGCAGGTATGATTTTCCAAAAATTTTGGAATAGCCATAGTGCTTTGATACTAGAATAGAATAGACTGCAACTGCCAAAGGAGTGACAACTATAGAAACTCTGGTAAAAATTGACAGGTCTAGCGGCTGTGCTAAAATAGTTATAACATAAAACGAAACACTTGCTGCAAAAATTATCAATGGTATCTTGTATGATTTTTTTAATTCATGAGAAAATGTTAACATATAATCCCCTCACGATAAATAAATGGAATTGTATGCATAGCTGTCTTTGAGAAATTTATTTTGAACATTTGCATTAATTGAAATATTTTCATCTTGAATCTCAAAGACGGTCTTGTTAAATGTAGTTGCATATTCGTTTACCTTTCTGCCATCAGCAGCATTTGTAAAACCTACCATGGTTAACAATCCTTCTCCAATTAACTCTTTTATTCTGTTGTAAGTTGATGCTTTTGGTAGTTTTGATTTTGCTATGGCCTCAGGAATTGATTTTGATTCATGTAGTAGTAAATCTAAGATTATTTTTTTTGCGGGATCTCCATAAGCTTCAAAGACAGTTTTTGCAATATTAGGATCTTTTATGGTAATTATGGATTCCGTCTTTGTGTTGTTTTTCACTGATAATATTTTTTTGAATATTTTAGATTCAATGTTTGCTGTGTGCTTGCCAAAAAACTTACGCAATACTAGATCTAGTTTTGAAAAATCACTTACTGCTTCTAAAATTGATATGCAGTATACATCAAATACTTCTTTCTCTATCTTCTTGTATGTTGATTTGCCCAAATCCTCTTCTAACACCGCCCTTACACCCTTTGCTACAATCCTATCTAGGGAGTTCATATTGTAGTTGTGTAGGCATAAAATATAAAATCTACTTTTATTAGAATTAGTACATTATTTCTATATTTTAAGAAATAATAAATAATACGGAAACTATACTGTACCATGGATAGAAAAACTGCCTGGATAGCAGGAATTACAACCATATTTGCCATAGGCATGATCGCAACATCGGTAACATTTACTGAGGTTTCCGGTGAGATTGTACAAAAACCAACAGTTCCTAGATATTCAGAAACTTGTGCACATGGCCATAATGGGTTTTCTTGCAACACCTTCCAATACAAAATAGATATTTCAGAGTTGCAAGAAAAGACTGCTGAATTGGAACAACGTATAACATCACTTGAGACTTTGCGTTAACTCCAATTATTTTTCTTTATTTTCTAATCTTCAGCGATACTGCAAACGCACATACAATAATTGCAACTGCAAAATACATAACTGCAACATAGTCAAATGCAAATGCAATGCTTCCTGCAATTACAGGACCGACTACTGTTGCAATCGATAATGTGGAGCTAAAAATTCCAGTCGATGTTGAACGTGGATTGTTTTCCATGAGATGAAAGTTCCCACCAATGAACAAAAATGCCCAAGTTCCACCAACAAGCGCCATAAATGGCATTGCCATCCACCAGTCTGTGATTGTTGCCAATCCCACAAAAACAAGTGTGGTACATCCAATTCCAATTTTGAATTTTGTAACATTTGAGAGATTGATTTTGCTTGCCATCAAATTCATCAACACAAATGCTGTCAACGTGTTTGCAACGTATACAATTGATATCTGATAGAGCTCTGCCCCTAATTTCTCCATTAGCATTATTGGAAGTATGGTCCAGACAGATGTGGCACCAATATGTCTTAGCAGTAATGACAGAAACAGAAACCTGTTTTTTGAAATAACTTTTTTTGTGGTTCCTGATTCTAACTCTTTTTCTTGCATTGGATTTGGTAATTTTACTGTAAATAGCAATCCGATGATAAATGAAGCCGAGCTAATTAAGAAAATCAGCTTTAGATCATTTGCAAATCCAGCTGCTGCAATTCCTGCAAGCCATCCTGACGCATGAAACGAAATTACGGTAGCTGCCCTCTTTTTATCAACATTTGCCTCATACGTGTATGCAATCATTGCAGGAATCATAATCCCACTTGCAATTCCGGCCCCAATTCTTGCTAGAAACAGCAAAGTAATGTCATCTGCAAAATAGTGTAATCCAAAGGCAGCAGCACACCCAATGAAACCTATTCTGATGAATTTGAGCCTGGTTCCTTTCTTGTCTGAATGCCTGCCAAAATAGATTTCAGAGAGAATCTGTGCAAAGCTAAATGATGCTACGACAAGTCCTATTTCAAAAACAGAATCTGTAACCCCTTTTGCAATAATAGGCATGAATACAAAGACAATTGAGATTCCAGCGTGTTGAAAAAAGGTTGCACCACGAACTAGATTGTTTACTTGAGGCTTTTGCATAAATGTACATTGGATTGCTTTTCACCTAATTTCAACATACGTTTCTATCACCCAAATGCCGGTGGATTTTTTTGAAAAGAGTTAAACTCTTCTAAGGCTTTTTGAGATTAAATTGGCAGAAAAAGAACCGTTCTTAGACGCATTGCAAAACCGAGTCTTACTTTTTGACGGTGCAATGGGAACTGAAATTCAAAAGTATGATCCAAAGCCAGAAGACTTTCCAAACAATCAAGATGGGTTCAATGATGGCTTGGTCCTAACACATCCTGAATGGATCAAACAAATTCACAGAAGTTATTTGGATGCAGGAGCTGACTGTGTTGAAACAAATTCTTTTGGCTCAAACAAAATAAAACTTGATGAGTATGGGTTTGGTGATAAAACAATTGACTTTAACAAAAATATTGCACAACTAGCATCTGAAGTTTGTACAGAGTATTCTGATAAACCGCGATATGTGGTCGGTTCGATGGGCCCATCAGGTTTTCTTCCAAGTTCAAATGATCCTGACTTGGGACAAAAACCTCTTGACGAAATACGAGAAGCATTTGAACTACAAGCAGAGGGATTGATCCTTGGAGGTGTAGATGCCTTACTTGTTGAAACAAGCCAAGACATCTTGGAAGTAAAATTAGTAATTGAGGCATCTCAGAATGCTAAAGAAAAGACTGGAAAGAAAATCCCTGTCATCGCAAATACAACCTTGGATCAATACGGTAAGATGTTACTTGGAACAAATATCCAAGCTGCATACACAACTGTTTCTGATATGGGGATTGATGTATTTGGATTGAATTGCTCAACTGGCCCTGTAGAGATGGCCCCCAGTGTTAGGTGGCTTGATGAACAAAATGAGCATAACCTCTTGGTAGTTCCAAATGCAGGAATGCCTGAAAACCAAGGCGGTCAGGCAGTCTACAAAATGACTCCTGAGCAGATGAGTGCAGCGTTAGGTGATTTCCTTAATCAGTATCAAAAAGTTCGAATTATTGGTGGTTGTTGCGGAACAAACCCTGAACACATCAAAGCACTAAGGAAAGTAATTGACGAAAAAGCTAACTCTCTCAAGGGTTAAGTTTTTAGAAAAACTGGGGTGATTTTACAATATTGACTGTTCCTAGGGTAAGTTCTGCATTAAAAGCAGTAGATCTCAAGCAACTTCCGGCCCCGCTGATAATCGGGGAGAGAATCAACACGCAGGGTTCGCGTAAAGCAAAACAACTCGTCCTAAATGATGATTATGACGGTCTAGTTGATTTGGGTAGAATCCAAGTAGAAGATGGTGCACACTGTCTTGATGTCTGTGTAGCCACTACTGAACGCTCTGATGAGCGAGATTTCATGTTGAATCTAGTAAAAAGGCTGAGCTTAGAAATTGATGCGCCGCTTGTAATTGATTCGACTGATCCACAAGTCATTGAAGCATCAGTAAAACAAATTCCAGGCCGCCCAATTATCAATTCAATTAATCTTGAAGGAGATGGCAGTAGATTTGAAAAACTAGCTCCCATAATGGCCAAGTACGGCTTACCGTCGATTGCACTATGTATTGGCCCAAATGGAATGGCTAAAACTCCGCAACAAAAAGTGGAAACTGCTGAATTGCTTTATGAAACTGGAAAAAAATATGGATTAAAAATTGAACAATTTATCTTTGATGTCCTTACATTCACTTTGGCAACAGGCGAAGATGAATTTCTTGATGCAGGAAAAAACACCCTGGAAGGAATTCGCCTTGTTAAAGAAAAGTTTCCTAATTCATTTACTACGCTAGGCCTCAGTAACATCAGTTTTGGTTTATCCCCATATGCAAGAAAGGTTCTCAACTCTGTCTTTTTGTACCATGCCGTAAAGGTTGGACTTGATACTGCCATAATAAATGCCAAAGAGATTATTCCTTACGGTGAAATTGATGAGAAAGAAAAAAAACTTGCAGAGGATCTAGTCTTTAATGCTCACCCAAATGCATTATCTGAACTAATATCGTATTTTGAAAAAGCAGGCCCACAAAGCAGCACTGCCTCTAAAAAAGTAGACGTTGATCCTTCCTGGCCTCCTGGAAAGCGTGCTAATTTTAGAATTGTAAACAGGCTCAAAGATGGAATTCAAAATGATGTTGTATCTGCAATTGCAGAAAAGCTAGGCAAAAATGAAATCCTAAAAGACACTAATGGAATCTTGTCACTGGATGCTACAAAAGAAATCACTCATGATGGCGCAATTAGAACGCTAAACGAAGATCTGCTTCCTGCAATGAAAGAAGTCGGCGACAAGTTTGGTGCAGGAGAATTGATCTTGCCATTTGTGCTCAAATCAGCAGAGTGTATGAAAGCAGCAGTTGGTGAATTAGAAAAATATCTGTTTAAAGAAGAAGGCGCAAGCAAAGGCAAGCTTGTTTTGGGAACTGTATATGGTGACGTGCATGACATTGGAAAGAACCTTGTAAAGACAATCTTTCAAAATAATGGCTATTCTGTTTATGACTTGGGAAAGCAAGTTCCTTTACAGAAATTCTTAGAAAAAATTGACGAGGTCAATCCTGATGCTATAGGACTGTCTGCGTTATTGGTTTCTACATCAAAGCAGATGCAGTTTTTCGTAGAACATGCTAGAAAAAATAATATGAATATTCCAATTCTTTGCGGTGGCGCTGCCATTAACAGCAACTACATTAACAGAATTGCAAAAGATGCTGGAATCTACGAACCTGGCGTATTTTATTGTAATACCATGTTTGAAGGACTCAAGACAATGGATGTTTTGGTTTCAGATGACAAACCCAGACTTTTAGCTGAATGGAAAGAAAAGCTGGAAAACTGGAAGGACAAATCTGCAGCGGCAGCAGCAGCAGTAGATCCTGATGTCCTTCCTAAGAGCAACATCAGGCCTGTTGAGGCTCCAACTCCTCAAAACGTTGGAGGGCCAATTCACCTAGACAAAGAACAAATCAAAATGGACGAGGTTTGGCAGATGATTGACAAAAAATCACTATTCAAGCTATCGTGGGGTCTTAGAGGCAAGGCAGGTTCTGAGTCAGAAGCTGATCATGAACAACTGCTAAGTCAATGGAAGGTTCGAATAGTTAGAGAGAGGCTCTTTGAGCCTGGAATTGTTTATGGATACTTTAGATGTCACAGCAAAGAGAGAAAATTGCATGTTGAGAATCCTCACGGGGATGATGTAGAGTTTGATTTTCCACGTTCTACAAAACCAGAGCATCTGTGTCTGACTGATTATTTTGGTGAGAATGATGTCGTTGCATTTCAATCAGTAACTGTAGGAAACAGGGCATCTGAAACTATAGATCGATGGAACAAAGAAGACAAGTATGCTGATGCATACTACCTGCATGGATTAGCAGTTGAAGTAGCAGAAGCCTTGGCAGAATGGACAAACCGAAAAATAAAATCTGAATTGAATTTGGAGAAAGGCGGATTGCGATACAGCTGGGGATTTCCCAGCTGTCCGGATGTCTCACAGCATCGATTAGTTTGGAAACTACTGCAGCCTGAAAAGTCTGGAATGACTCTCACTGAATCAGGCCAAATAATTCCTGAGCAATCAACTGCCGCAATTGTGGTTCATCATCCCCAAGCACAATATTTTGTGCTTTAACGAACAGAGTTTTCTAAAAACTCATTCAAGCCGCTAAAGTCACTCGGTGATGTAATTAACACCTCTCCTGTAATATTATGTGCTTTTTTTACAAACCCCTCAAAGTCTTGACTGTATGTTGCCAGATCTAAATTCAAAAACTTTGCCGATTTTTTGTTTTTTTCTGAAGGAAACAAAATAGTCGGTATTACTGAAAATCCTTTTAGATTGTCAAAAAGATTTTGAACTTGATCAAGATTTTGAACCACCTGCGTCATGAATCCTTTGGGCTTTGCTTCTAGTTTTTTTCCAATTTTAGAAAAATCAGGCTTGTTTGAAATTGAAAGATACAAATCAATTTTTGAGTTAATGCCCTGTTCTTTTAGCTTCTTTACAGTGGTGCTTGGAATTTCACCCGAATCTGGTTTCCAAGTTTGAGACGGATCTCCCATCAACACCAAAATCCCTGAAAAACCAATTGAGATACAGCTATCTACAAACTCTGAGATCTCTTTTTCATTCTTATCTCTGACTCTGAGACTAGCTGTAACTGGCAAATCTGGAATTTCATTTTTAACTATCTTTCCAACTTCAATTGGGGAAACCCTTTGATATCCTAACACATTTTCAGTTACATGGATTGCATCACATTTTTTTGAAATAATTTTTATTTTTTTAATAAATTTTGCAATCGATTCATTTGTGTCAACGCCTGGCAAAATCTTTGGTGGATTAGCTTCGTATCTAACAGTCATATTGTGATTTTTTTATTCTTGGTTAAAACCTTTGAATATCAAAACACATGTGGAATAGTAGGAAAGAAACAAGATGTTATTGGATGATTTAAAATCAATACTTTCAAGTCCCATCAATCCCAAAATAGAGACTGATGGAAATTACAAATTAGCATCAGTGCTTGTGGTAATCTATGGAAACGAGCCAATTGTTGTGATGACTGAAAAACCCAAACACATGAAATTTCATGCCGGTGAAGTTTCATTCCCTGGAGGTAAACTAGATGTTAATGATCAAGATCTTTTAGAAACAGCGCTACGTGAAACTAGTGAAGAAATTGGTCTAACAATCACTAAAGAACAAGTAATCGGTCAACTAGAACCTGTAATTACTCTGAATTCTGGCTTTTTGATTTTACCGTTTATCTCAATTATTGATAAAATTCCGCCACTTGCTGCAAATGCTGAAGTTGAAAAAATTTTCCGCATTCCATTGGATCCATTTTTAAAGACAATCGCAAAAGATCCAGATCCTTCTCATAACATTATTCAAGAAATGTATACTTTTGAACATCAAAACCAAATTGTGTGGGGTGCCTCAGCTAGAATACTAAAACAAATACAAACTCTCCTAAAATCCTGAGATTCATTTAAAAAGAGCTCACCGTGCCTGAAAATCTATGGCTGCACGCAAGTCTTCTCCAAGGAAAATACGTCTGTTAAAAAAGACAAGACAGACATCGCCAGTACCAGCTTGGATAATTCTCAAAACAAAGAGATCTGTTAGAACAAACCCAAAACGCAGAGCTTGGAGATCAACTGATGTGGAGGTAGGATAGTTGTCTCAGGAGTTAGAAAGAGTTTATACAATTAATCTAGGTAAAGTTTTGCTTTCACAATCCCAACATAGAGCTGTTAGAGCAATTAACATGATTAAAGAATTTGCTAGACATCACATGAAAGTAGAATCAATTAAAATTGAAGAAGAATTAGCTCATCAAATTTGGGCAAAAGGAGTTAGAAGTCCTCCAAGAAAAATTAGAGTTAGAATGAGTAAAACTGATGAAGGTTATGTTCTTGTCTCTCAATATGATGAGGAAATAGAATCTAAGGTAATTCCTGAAAAGGAAGCACCAAAAGTAGAAGAAGCACCAAAAGTAGAAGAAGCACCAAAAGTAGAAGAAGCACCAAAAGTAGAAGAAGCACCAAAAGTAGAAGAAGCACCAAAAGTAGAAGAAGCACCAAAAGTAGAAGAAGCACCAAAAGTAGAAGAAGCACCAAAAGTAGAAGAAGCACCAAAAGTAGAAAATAAAGTTGAAGATAAAGTAGAGGAACCAACTGCGAAAGTTCCTAAAGTTGAATATAAAGTAGAGGAACCAAAGAAAGAATCTCCAAAAAAGAAGGTAGTAAAGACGGATACTAAAGAAATTTTAGAAGAAGCAACAGCACCAAAGAAAGAAAAACCAGCTAAGGAAGAAGCAGCACCAAAGAAAGAAAAACCAGCTAAGGAAGAAGCAGCACCAAAGAAAACATCAAAAGAGTAAATTTCTTTTAAAAAATTATTTTTATTCTAATTGGTATAAATCTAACTTACAATCAATACTGCAATCTGGCGTAGACCAATCAAGCGTATCTTCTTGTGGAATCATTCCAAGTGGATCATAGTTATCAAATTTTGTCATACCTTGAATAGAAGACAGCATTACAACTTTGGATTCTTCAGAGGTTGATGCCGTGTCTATTTGTGAATTACTCTCACTTAGAATTCCACTTGTAAGACTTGTAATTGAATTTAACACTCCAACTGGAATGTTACTTCCGCCAACTACGTACAACATTGAACGTTTTACTGCATTTGGTGGAGCATTTTCATAAAGCATTTTTAGTGAATCTCTGAGCAAATCCTCAATATTTTGTCCCTCTTTACTTGTTGTGAGTATGCTTGTATCTGCAGGCATTTCTGATGTGTTTAATGACTTTACTACATGCATAATTGCAGAGTTTGCAATATCATAACATGCTTTAGGACTCAAATCTGGATTGCTTTCAAGTAACGAGTCATTATCAAGTACTACAGTGCATTCTGAGTTTTCTCTAACTCTTTTTAGCGATACTCCTGAGTTGAAAATTCTGTCCTTTTCATATCTGAAAGGCATTACTGCAAACGAAATCACTCCCTTATCGGATTTTTTACACATGTCCGAAACTACTGGTGCCATGGCTGAGCCTGCTTTTCCAGCTAAATTACTCATCAAGATTACTGTGGAGTAGCCTGCAATCTTTGATTTTATTTCATCTTCTACATTGTATGTTGAGCCTCTAATCAACTGAACAGATGGATTCACTACAGACTCTGTAGAAACATGAACAGATGGATTCTCTGATGAGAAATCTTTTGCGTCATTACTAATTAGTAAACAATCAGAATTAATGGAATCTTTAGCCTTAACTGCTAATTTTGAGCCTACGCCACCTATGCCTATGACTAGAACTGGTTCTTTTACTTGAAAATCCATTTCAGATTCTATTCATTGATTTAGATAAAAAACCTTCTTACGTTTTTTTAATCAAATTCTAGATCTAAAAAATTTAGCTTGCGATCTCTCCAAGAAGACTGTTTACAGTAATATCTGTTATCTCAACTGTGTGGTACTGACCAATGTCTACTTGATCATGCACAAATACAGGCTTGTATGCAAAGTTTCTGCCTTTGATTCCCTCACCTGTTTTTTCATCAAATAGAACTTTGCCTGTCCAACCGATCCACTTTTTGTTGTTCTCCATTGATATTTTGCTGATCTGTTCAAAAATCATCTTACTTCTTCGTTTTACTTCTGTAACATCAATCTGTTCCCGTTTAGCTGCCTCTGTGCCTGGTCTTGCGCTATATCTTGACAGGTTTACCACATCTGGCTTTGTTTCATCAAGCAGGCCTACTGTTTTTTGAAAATCCTCTTCTGATTCTGAAGGAAAACCAACTATGACATCAGTTGAAATAGTAAAGTCTCTGAATTTTTCTTTTATCTTTTTCACAATATCTCTATAAGTGCCAGCAGTATGGCCTCTTTTCATATCATTTAGTACTTTATCACTGCCACTTTGCACTGGTATGTGGAGAAATTTGAAGACTTTGTCGCTATCAAATGATTCTATCAGGCCTTCTTTGATTCTTGGCATGTACATTGGATTCATCATGCCAACTCTGATCATGAAATCATCTGGAATTTCTGCCACTGTGTTTACAAGTGACGGTAGGTCTGTTCCAATATCAAACCCATAGCATCCATTATCTGTAGATGTTAACCAAACTTCTTTACAGCCATCTTTAACTTCTGTTTGGACTTGCCTTACAATGTCTCCTAATCTATAGCTTGAAAGATCCCCTTTGGATAATTTTGTCTGGCAAAATGTACATTCACTCATACACCCACTTGCAATCTCTACGATCCCAACTATTGGATTCAGTCTAACCTTTGGCAGTCCCACCTTTGACAAGTCTGAGTCCTCCAACGCAATCTGTTTTCTGCCATTTAGTGTTGAATCAATTACTTGGAGTGTCCTTCCAAGTGAGTTAGGTCCAAGCAAGCTAGCATTTTCTGAAAACTTTTCAACCGTGCCTTGCTCTGCCTTTGGAAGACACCCAGCTACTACCAGCGGTTTTGATTTTAATGATTTTATTCTATGAATCATCTTGTTTGCAGTTGCATCCTTGACAGAGCATGTAACTACAACGTTTAGATCAGAATCTGAGGAATTATCTACCAAAGTATGGCCTCCATTTAGAACTAGTCCTGAAATCATCTCTGAATCTGCAAAACTAGCAGAACATCCGTAGGCCTCCACGAAAATCTTTGCCATAGTCTATCCAAACAGAGAATCTATCTCTTTGCTGCCCAGTAGTTTCTTTGAAACAACCAACTCCCTGATGGTTTTTCCAGTCTTTAATGATTCTTTGAAGAGTTCTGCAGATTTCAGATATCCTATTTTTGGAGTCAGTAATGTAACGATCACTGGGCTATTCTCGATGTCCTTGCGCAACTTGTTTTTATTTGCAGTTAATCCGTCAATTAGATTTGCCGAAAATATCGGCAAGAAATTCTTGAGCATGTCTGTTGATTCTAGCATACACTTTAGCATGCCAGGCAACATGACGTTTAGCTCAAACTGTCCGCCCTGCACTGCATAAGAAACTGCAGTATCGTTTCCAATTATATTAAAACAAACCATATTCATACATTCAGCTAAAGATGGATTCACTTTTCCAGGCATGATGGATGACCCTGCATGTACTGCGGGAATTCCAAGTTCGGCTAATCCTGCAATTGGGCCTGATGCCATTAGTCTGATGTCATTTGCAATCTTTCCAATTTCTAGTGCCAAGTTTCGTAGCGAGCCTGACAAGTTTGCAACTGCAAATTTACTTTGTAAACCATGCTGCATATCTTTTTCAGGTTTTAGCGGAAGTTTAGAAATTTTTCCAAGTTCAGATATTGCAATTTTTCTGTAGCCTCTTGGGGTATTTGCTCCAGAACCAACAGCTGTCCCACCAAGTGCAACATTTTGCAGCTCCTTTTGTGACGCTATGATTTCGTTTCTTGCTTTAGTAATTGATGTTACATAAGCAGCAAATTCATTACCTAGTGTTACTGGTAATGCATCCATTAGATGGGTTCTTCCAATTTTTTTGTAAGATGAAAATTGTTTTGCTTTTTTAGATAATGATTTTATTAAAATATCAATAGCTGGAATTGCTCCCTTGAGATTCATCAAAATTGCAACATGCATAGCAGTTGGATATGTATCGTTACTTGATTGCGACATATTTACATGATCATTAGGATGTAAGAATTGATACTGCCCTTTCTTTTTATGTAGTATTTCTAATGCAACATTTGCAATAACCTCGTTTGAATTCATGTTAAATGCGGTTCCAGCACCCGAGTTTATCATATCTACCACAAACTGATCCACAAATTTTCCTGCCAAGATTTTATCACATGCAGAAACTATTGCCCTTCCACGCCTTGTATCAATTGCCTTTGTCTTCATATTTGCAACTGCCGCAGAACGTTTTATCATTACAAACGACTTGATCAAATTTTCATGGCTTTTATTGCCAGTAACATGGTACTGCTTGATTGCTCTTCCAGTAAATGCCCCATAATACGCATCAGATGGGATTTTGACTTTGCCCAGTGAGTCCTGATCTAATCGAAATTTCATGTTGATTTTATAACAAATTATCTCCTATTATTCATTCTTTTTTGGGTGATTTAATAATTTCATAACATGCAGAATGCGGCGTGTTGCATAATTTGTATTCCTTACGCCGATTTTTTTGCAGACTGAATCCTGGCCTCGACGGCATCTTGCAGTATTGTGGATATCCAAGGCCGTCTAGTGGAATATATCAAAGTAATCTCCAAGAAACAGTCTTGTCTGGGGATTCCCTTCTATGATGATTCTCCAGTCCGGAATTTTGTGTGTATGTCCGGTATTATGAGGATTTTGGCGTCGTGTACCATGCTATGATTGACACATGTGCGAATCTGTGTCCATCTACGCCATGCGGGATACTCCCAGCAATGCGCTAGGCGCAATTATGCGACACACCAACGGAATGGAAATTATTATATGGAGATCAAAAGTCACGATTGAACATGAATAAGCGTGTTAGCATGCTCTTTACAATTACAGCAGTAGCTGTGATGGGCGCAACCTTATTCGGAAGCACATACACACAAACCCAGATTGCTGGACAATCACTTGATGCATCTAAATTAGATGTTGACGTGCTTGAACAAATCCATCAAATGGGAGGTTTACAGCTAGTAATGCCTCAAGCATTCGCAGAAACTGATTGTGGTGCACTTGAATCATCTGGACGCACTGTCGTCGAGTTTGATCTTACTGGTGAAAGCGTTGAACTTCCAATTATGGGAGGAAAGACATACAACGCCATGACCTTTAGTGAACAAGTCCCAGGACCAACACTAAGAGTTACACAAGGCGATGTCGTAAAAATGACACTTTCAATTCCAGCTGATGAAGTTACTGCTCACGGTAACGACATGCACTCATCACAAATATCTGCATTGGCTTTTGACTCCGTTAATCCTGGAGAAACAAGTCAATACTGTTACATTGCTGAATCCGCAGGAGTTTTCAAATACCATTGCTCTGGTGTTCACTTGGTTGGAATGGACCAACACGTATTTTCCGGTATGTACGGAATTGCAATTGTTGATCCAGCCAATGGATACAAGAAACTAATGGTAGAGAAAACAAGTGGTAGCGGCGAGTTAGACAGAATGTTCTACGATGCTGATGCACTAGAGTTCCAACTACAGTTCAACCAATTATATCTTACACCTGAGGGCAACTATGATGCAGGAGCAATGTTCCAACATCATAACAGCGCAACAGTTGTTAACGGTATTCAATTTGGCTATGTTCCAAACATGTTGCACAACATCCTTCTAAAGGGTGATGCAAACAAGAACGTCTTTGTAGCACAACCATGGAATGGTCTTGAACTAGAAAATATGCAATCACAACTCATGTATGTTGAAAATGATCAACACGTGAGACTCTTTGTTGAAAACCATGGTAACGAACCACTATTCTTCCACATTGTTGGAGAAATCTTGGATAGAGTTACACAAGGCAACAGAGTACAATCTGGAGCAACTGAAACATGGCTACTTGGCGGTTCACAGAACATGATTGTAGATTTGGTCTTTGATGAACCAGGAGCTTACGCATTTCTAAACCACGACTATGCAGCAATTTACACTGGCGGCATTGGTCTTTTCATTGCAGGTGATCCATTTGGATTAAACCCACGATTGATTGATGCAGGCATCTTAACTGATCCTGTTCCTTCATATGCATATGTATTAGGCAACCCAAGCAGTGCTGTACCACCAATGGGGGCAAACAGTATTGAACACCCAGCAGTAAACATTCATGGTCTGTACACTGATAATGTGGTTTCTGAAAAGAAAGATGCAGGTATGATTCCTTTATGGGAAGTAATACCAACATTACCACCAGTACCATAGATAGGTACTAACTTCAATCTTTTTCTATTTTTTCTTGATAAACTCGGTTCTGTAACGTTGTCGGTACATGACAAAATACGGATCTTCTCTGGATTGAAATAACAAATGGAAGACTTTGATTCAAAACGCCTCATTGAGCCAATACCAGTAGTGATTTTGGTCATGTACCGATAACTTCACAGAACCATAAACTCATAATGGTTATATTCGGTGAATGAAGGCAATCATTCATGGGTTTTGATGAATCTGTTTTAATCTGTGACGAAGTAGATCCAATACTGAACAAAATTTTAGAAGACAACGGTCTGAATGTTTCTTATGAACCAACCATTACTTCTGAACAAATCTTGGAAAAAATTTCTAGTTTTAATATTGTAATTGTAAGAAGCAGAACTACCATTACTAAAGAGATGGTAGAAAAGGCAGAAAGTTGTAAGATAATTGCGCGTGTTGGAGTTGGACTTGATAATGTCGATCAGGAAACGGCCAAAGCAAAAAACATTCGTGTCATTAATGCTGTAGAAGGCGCGATGAATGCAGTAGCTGAACTAGTCTTGGGACTGATGTTGTCTTTAGCAAGACAGACGGTTAGAGGCGATAGATCTATACGAAATGAGCAATGGCTCAAAAAAGAATTGAAAGGAACAGAACTTCGAGGAAAGTATCTTGGAATAATTGGTTTAGGAAACATTGGAAAAAGATTGGGAAGACTTGCACGTGCACTTAACATGAACATTATCGGATATGACGTAATCCCCATTGATGAAGAGTTTTCCAAAGAAGTTGGTTTAATGAAAGCTGACTTGAATACCCTTTTGCAAAGCTCTGACTACGTTTCAATACACGTTCCATTGTTGGATTCAACGTATCATCTTTTGGATGCTCAAAAAATGTCTATGATGAAAAATACTGCAAAAATTATTAACACATCTAGAGGTGGCGTTGTCGATGAAGACGCACTTTATGACGCTTTAAAAAATGGTACTTTGGGCGGTGCAGCGTTGGATGTGTTTGAAAAGGAACCTGCTATTGGAAACAAATTGGCTGAACTAGATAATGTAATTTTAACGCCTCATGTTGGCGCTCAAACCAAAGAGGCTCAATCTTTGGCTGCAAACGTAATTGCTGAAAAGATTATTCAGATACTTCGGGGCGTAATCTAACCACACGTATAATTTCTACGCATGAATTAAAAATAAGTAAAAAAGCTTGACTTGTACGTGACTTATTATCGCCCCTTCATTTTTAACACCCATTTGGAGGATTTCATATCGTGTTGAACAGCATCGGTATGGATAAGCTGCAATCTGAAAGGCTGAAACACTTTCCTAATGTTGATTCTCTGTTAAAAGTCTCATTTGGATTGATGCTGTTTACAATCATATCCTCTGCACTAGTATACGCTGAAACCCTTTCAGTAGAAGTTGGTGGAACTTCATATGATGTTGATTATACTGTAACTGGAATGACAGTATCGGGAATTGAGTCTGACTTTGGTTTTATCTCCTTGATAATTACTGTTGATGTTCCTGATTCAACTGGAACATTGGATATTACGTTTGACAGATCTTTTTTTGATTCTACTTTTGAAGGAGTAGATGATGATTTTATTATTTTAGCAGATGGTGATGAAGCAACTTCTACAGAAACTAATACAAATTCTCAAAGCCGAACTTTGAGTATTGAGTTGCCTGCAGGAACTGCAGATGTCGAAATCATTGGTTCTGTATTTGGCATATCTGCTCTTGAAGAAACACCAGAAGAAACACCAGAAGAAGCACCAGAAGAAGCACCAGAAGAAGCACCAGAAGAAGCACCAGAAGAAGCACCAGAAGAAGCACCAGAAGAAGCACCAGAAGAAGCACCAGAAGAAACACCAGAAGAAGCACCAGTTAAAGATAAACCAAAAACCCAATGCGGTCCTGGAACCATTCTCAAAGATGGAGTATGTGTTCTGGATGAAAGATGCGGTCCCGGAACCATTCTCAAAAATGGTGTATGTGTACTTGACTCAACACCACAACCTGCTGCTGGAACCGGAACAAGCAAAGGAATGGGTAAAGAATTGATCACTGGAGTTATTGCAGCATTTGCAGCTGCAGGGACTGTTGGAATTATTTTAGGATTAATTGCAAAAGCCGGTAAGAGCAGACCTTAATCACAAGACAAATCTTCTGCTTTCATCGTTTTATCCAAATCAAATCCTGATATCTGATTGATAGAAGAATAGGGAATTATTCCTAATATGGGCGTGTTTGTCTCTATTACTACAATAAACCTGTTAGGATCAAGTCTGATGACTCCTCCATCAAACTCAAAATCCAATGTCATGAAAACATGCTGAGCTTCAGAAATATATTCACTTGAAAAAATTCCTTCGTGAACTGCTGATGAAACTGGATTGATTGTTAATGGTTCTACTGCCAATGAGCCCAAATGTTTAGAATCATAAAATGTTGCTATTTCAAACTTTTGTAAACTAACCCAGAGTGGCATTGCATTGCAAAATTCCACTTCTCCATCATTTGACATCGTAAAAAAACTAAATTCTCCGGGCTGGTGCCATCTGTATTCTAATTGGGATGCTCCAAGAATACTTAATCCTGAATGAGCAAACGGAATAATGATTACTATTATTGCTATTATTGTGATAATTGAATATTTATTCATGCTTCATTTTCATTTCCTGTTGATAATGAAATAACGTCTTCATCGACAAGATGATTTATCACTTGAGCAAAATCTTCATCTGAAATTGCTCCTTGAACCCACCAATATCCTACAGCTTTTACCCAATTTGGTATATCTATTTCATGAATATTGCTCTCATTGATTTCAAATGGTATGTTGATTAATTCTGCATCAACATATTTCTGAAATGCATCTACTAGGTATCCATCTGACATTTTAGCATTAAGCCATTCTATCAAAAACTGTTTGACTATTATTGGAATGCAAATACTGTTTGAATCAATTAAATCAAATTCTGCTGTAAACTGTGCACCAGAATATTCTACATCTATGAAATATTTTCCTAGTGGAAATATCTCTTCTTCAAATGCAAGTAATGATGGAACTGGATTTTGCAAGCTTGTAATCGGAATTGGAATTGCACTGCTTCCTTTACCGGCTTCATCTCTGATGTGAATAATCGCAGAATCTCCTGTAATCTCGGAAACTTCAATCGTGTAGAATAATTTTTCACAGTACTTGTATGTCGTTTTTTCCATTACAATAGTAACTGATGGCTCTGCATATGCGGCTGGTAAAAATACAAAACTTATTGCCAAAATTATGGGCAAAATTGCTTTTCTGGCCTTCATCTTCTTTTTTTCTATTATCGCTCAATAAAAATCTCAAACCGATACTGAATATATTGATAAGTTGGCGGGCGTTTTCGTAATTTTCCTAGTTTTCAAGTAAGTGTAAAGTTAGGCAAGATCTAGATTAGTTCACATATAATTTGAGGATTTATTCAAGATTTTAACATATGACAGTAGTTGGGATTGTACCGTTCCAAAACAGCCCACAAATCACCCGATAGGCGGTGGCCACCTGGCATACACATATTCTGCAAACACGCGGATCATCCTGTTTAAAACACCGGCAAGTGTCACATGGTACCTTTGTCTGCCCACCGTGCGACGCAGGCCTATCCAAATGTTAGACCTTATGCGTAATCGACTAAGAATTCAAAATCAAATTGGTTTACTAAGGTAAAAATCATCTAGCAATATTAGTTTGATCGATTACGCATAAGGTCTGTTGTTTAGCACCAGTGATAAAACAAACAAAAGCATCCGTACGGAGGGGTTCCTGCTGGCAGTGCGCGGGCGTATGCTCTTTGCAGACCTGTACCCCGTTTCAATTCCCCACCGTTTTTTGTACTGCTCTGGGATGTACTTGATAACGTCCATTTCGCTCTCGTATGGCAGCGACGTTGCAAATGCGCGATACCTGTCAAACATGGTGCCGTCTTTTTTCCTGGCGTCATCCCTGATCAGAACCAGGTTGAACGTGAACTTTTCGGAGCCTGATTTTATGGTGTACCTAGAGACATTGCCGCGCTTTCCTTGGGCGTGCTGTACAACAGTAGATGAAAATGTACTAGCCAGCAGACGGCTGTTCTGGCCAAATCCCCCTGCCAGGAACCACATCAGCAGAAAATTTTTCCATCAGCTCGAACATTATCAGCAGAGGAATAACGGCAACATCACGCCGCCCTCCATTGCATCTCCCGGACCTTGCAGCCGGTATTACCCACAAATTATACATTACAAGTGCCATAAAGAACAGAAATATTCTGATGACTGCGTTCTGGCCGGTGGTTTTGGGCCTTGATCTCTCTGCGTCCCGGTACCCCGTTTCTATGCCCCACCTCTTTTTGTACTCCTCTGGAATCCCTTCTGTCTCAAAGAGCGGGTTACGGCAGTCAAGGTTGGTGGCATACACCAAATATCTGTCCGGTGTGTTCTCCGAATCCCATCCCCCCCCTATCTCCCTTCTTTTTTGCCACAATGACCAGCCGAAACGACCGGCCCTGCTTGTGCTTGCGTGTCATAAGCGTGTGCGTGGAGACTGCATCCCTCTTGCCGTCGTGGTGATCCAGTATTGCCCTTTTTATTGCAAAAGTTTTTGATGCCGGCATGATGAATCCGTGATCTGCCTGCCGGATCTCCCTTGTGACATCGCTTGAAAAGAATCCGCGGTCAAGCAGCAGCAGCAGTTTGCACCGAACCCCCACATCGGCGCAGTCCTGCAGCAGATCACGCACGATACAGGCAGGTTTGTACCCCTTTTTGAGGGGCCTGCATGCCACATCAAGGTTGGGCCTGTCCACGCACTGCATCGTGGCGTATCCCTAACCTGGCGGTTCCATTCCTGTGTTTTGAGCGCACCATAGTTAGCATATTAAATAATTGAACATTTTCACAGGCAGGATCTCCTTTCTGGCAAACAGCGTGCGTACTGACTGCTCCATCTCATCTAGCGTGCCAAACACCTTTGCAGACAGTACCCGCTTTATCACCCTCCACTGCATCTCAATGGGATTAAGCTCCGGCGTGTACGGCAGCAGGTACTCCAGAACTATCTCGCCGTTGTATCTTTCCAGAAACTTCTTTACCTTTTTGGATTTGTGATATGACGCATTGTCTACAAACAGCAGCACCTTGCCGAATCTTTTGTGAACCCGTTCCAAAAAGCTGCAAAAGCTGTCGCTGTTTGACTTTTCATAAAACATAAAGTAAAATGCGCTTGCTGACAGGACTCCAAAGATGTATCTTCTCTTGCGTGACAAAACAGAGGGGGATGTGGCGCGCTTGCCGCGCCTTCTCCACCCGTAGCCGGGCCTGTTTGATGCCTTTTGAATCGAGGATGCATCGCCGGCCAGTACGGTGTATCCCTGCGCCGACTTTTCTGCAACGAGTTTTTTTGCCCGCTCCTGAAACTCTTTTTGCTTTCTTTTTGAGGCTGATCTTGGGTTTTTTGGACGCGCCTTGCTCCACGAAAAGCCCATCTCCTTGATCAGTTGCAGCACGCCTGCCTTGCTGTACTGCACGCCGAACTTTCGCTTGATGTGCAGCCTTGCGAGGTTGGAGTCCCACAGGCTGCTCTCAAAGCCGCATGACTCCGGCCCCGCATCCAGGTCTGCTGCAAGCTGTCCTGCCTGCGGCCCGCCTAGCAGGTGCTTTCGTCCCCTGCCGCTGCGCTCGAACCTTGCGCGCATTCCCTCTTCCTGTGCGCGGTTGAGCCATGCAGATATGGTGGACTTGGGCCTTCCCAGCATCCTTCCAATCCTGTCTAGCGGCACGCCGTCCTTGCGCTGCATGTACGCAAGCAGCCTGTCGCGTCTTCTGGGATCGGTCTCTTTTTTGTATGCCCTTTTGAGGTCTGCAACGCTGGTGTTTGGCAGAAATTTTGCCCCCCTTGCAACCTGTCTCTTTTTTTGTTTGTACATGCAGTGTGTGCGGTATGGCCGGTCTTGGATCTTTTGGCCAAAAATAATTGTCAAAATGATTCAGTTTTTTTATGTGCATACTACAGCTGTTTTTCTCTGGTATCGGAGCTCCTGTCGTACCGCGGTATGTTGTGCGTGTCAATTGCCATGACATGCGGGGTTCTGCGCAGGAGGCCTGCCTGTGTTGCGCACAGTACGGTCTTGCGCACCATCTCCCGGCACCTCTTCTCCATGATGTGCCTGTCAGAACATGTGTCCCTTATCTTCCCCAGAACCCACACCGATGACGTAGTGAATTGGATTAACAATCGGTCACAAAACAGACAACATTGTTTTATCACAAGATCTAGATCCCAGTGTATGGCAGAATCCGCATGAAATACAACAATTCTGCAATACCGGCAGACAGAAGGTTCCTGTCCGGCGTCTCCAGTGCGCGCCTGCGCAGCATGCACAAAAAGGAGACAGATCCCAGGGCCGCAGCAAGACTGCTGGCATATGCCATGCGCAAGGAGGGCATGTCCATACGCCGGATATGCATGGCCCTCAACAGATCATACTCTACAGTACGGGACTGGCTTGTGCGCGCCGCACAGCTTGGCACCTACGGCAGGTACGACATCAAAAACAAAGGCGCGCCAAACAAGCTCGATCCGGAACAGACAAAGCAGCTGCGCGCAGACCTGCTGGCAGGCCCGCGCAGTTGCGGGTTCGAGTCCGGAGTGTGGACGGCACCGCTGCTGGCCGTACACATCAGAAAAAAGTTCGGCGTGCAGTATGCCACTGTCAGCATATATGACATACTGCACAGGATGGGCTTTTCGTGCAGAAAGCCGCGTCCAAAGCACCCAAGTCAGCCTCAGAATCAGAGAAAAAAAAGTTTAAAAAAAAGCAGGGGAGATAATCCGGAGCCATCCAGGCCATACGGTGGTTACAGTTGACGAGGCCTCCTTTATCATTGGGTGGAATGCCAAGAACGGGTGGTACCCCAGGGGCAGGCCCGTCACCACTCCAGTCAGCCTGTCGCGCAAAAGGTTCTACTCGTTTGGGGCACTGTACGACGGAGGCTTTGACTGCAGGTTCTATGCCAAGGCCGACAGCTACGGCTTTGTGGACATGCTCGGACACCTGCATCTCAAGCACGGCAAGATCATCGCCTTTCTTGATAACGCATCGTACCACAAGTCAAAGATGGTCAATGATTTTGTCGACTCGTATGACGGCGACATAGTCCCTGTTTACTTGCCCGTGTACACCCCGGAGCTGAATCCCGCAGAGGGGCAGTGGAGGCTGTTAAGAAGGGCCACTGCAAACGTGATGTATGAAAGTACAAAGGTGATGAAGGAATCCATATGGACAATGCTGGATAGACGTGAGGTCAGGATAACAAGGATGAGCGGTTATTTATCCTAGTCACTACGTGCACCCGTGTCTTGAAGCCTGTTGTGCCGTACGAGGGATTCTACAAACGTGTTTCTCTCAGACGCCCTGATTAGCACGTAGTGACTAGGATAAATAACCGCTCATCCTTGTTATCCTGACCTCACGTCTATCCAGCATTGTCCATATGGATTCCTTCATCACCTTTGTGCTTTCATACATCACGTTTGCAGTGGCCCTTCTTAACAGCCTCCACTGCCCCTCCGTGGTATTCAGCTCCGGGGTGTACACGGGCAAGTAAACAAGGACTATGTCGCCGTCATACGAGTCGACAAAATCATTGACCATCTTTGACTTGTGGTATGATGCGTTATCAAGAAAGACGATGATCTTGCCGTGCTTGAGATGCAGGTGTCCGAGCATGTCCACAAAGCTGTAGCTGTTGGCCTTGGCATAGAACCTGCAGTCAAAGCCGCCGTCGTACAGCGCCCCAAACGAGTAGAACCTTTTGCGCGACAGGCTGACTGGAGTGGTGACGGGCCTGCCCTTGAGGTACCACCCGTTCTTGGTATTCCACCCAATGATAAAGGAGGCCTCATCAACTGTAATCACCGTATGGTCTGGATGGCTCCGGATTATCTCCCCTGCTTTTTTTTTAAACTCTTTTTTCTCTGATTCTGAGGCTGATTTTGGGTGCTTTGGACGCGGCTTTCTGCACGAAAAGCCCATCCTGTGCAGTATGTCATATATGCTGACAGTGGCATACTGCACGCCGAACTTTTTTCTGATGTGTACGGCCAGCAGCGGTGCCGTCCACACTCCGGACTCGAACCCGCAACTGCGCGGGCCTGCCAGCAGGTCTGCGCGCAGCTGCTTTGTCTGTTCCGGATCGAGCTTGTTTGGCGCGCCTTTGTTTTTGATGTCGTACCTGCCGTAGGTGCCAAGCTGTGCGGCGCGCACAAGCCAGTCCCGTACTGTAGAGTATGATCTGTTGAGGGCCATGCATATCCGGCGTATGGACATGCCCTCCTTGCGCATGGCATATGCCAGCAGTCTTGCTGCGGCCCTGGGATCTGTCTCCTTTTTGTGCATGCTGCGCAGGCGCGCACTGGAGACGCCGGACAGGAACCTTCTGTCTGCCGGTATTGCAGAATTGTTGTATTTCATGCGGATTCTGCCATACACTGGGATCTAGATCTTGTGGTTGAATAATGTTGTCTGTTTTGTGAGCGATTGTTAATCCAATTCACTACGTCCAGTATGTCATTGCATCCGTATACGGCGTTGTGCCTCTCAGACATGGCATGCCAAGCTTTTGAAACGACGAGCGCAGGATTTTAAACCGGTTTGATGTTATATTGTACTGGCGTGCGATCAGTTCGTCTTGTAATTCGACTTTCATGACATATTGCACGCCGTAGCCTAATCTGGATCTTTGCATTGCAGTTAGGCGGTAACGCACCGGCATCTGGGCACAAACCTACATCTGGGCACAAACCTACATCTGGGAACTACTGATATGCTGGGCAAATCCATCTGCATTTTTACTCGTAAAAGTAGAATAGTCATTTTTCAGACCTATTGGAGTTCCGCCATCATCTACTCCGATAAGTATACTGCCGATCAAAAGTTCTTGAGGCGGATAGACCTTCTGCATATGAACTTCATCACATCCAGTCCCGGTAGAACTAGTGCGTCTTACATCTCCCAAAGTTTATGCCATACCGGAGATACGACACAAAGATGATATCAAAATTCTTGATCGCATATACAGAAGCCACGGATGTGTGCAGAACGGCTTGGATAATGGGAAATATACGATTGGATTCATACGAGAGTTTGATAGGGATAATGATAGCAATTTGTTTAGACAGGACGGCAAGGGATGGTCATTAGTGGAAGGCAAAAACTTTCATCAGTTTATTCCAGATTATTTGCAATCAGAGTTTACCATATTATCAAAAGAAGGACTAGATAAAACAAAAACGAAGAAAGATTATGAAAATAAAACCCAAGATATACATGATCATGCGATACCTGTGTTTAGAAAAGTAGCAAGCTCTACAAATATACGAACCATGATATCATGCATAATTCCACCACATAGATTTTTTTCAGATAGTTGTCCGGTATTAACTCTAACATGCAATAATAGAATAATTCTCGGAAAAGAATATGGCCAGAAAATTCTTTACCTTGCAGCCGATTCAATTCCATGACTTTTGACTACTTGATACGACTTCGTGCCAATATGAATTTGAACTTCTTCATAGTGAATAGTATTGCAATCCCAAGCAATACAGATTCACCGTTGGCGCAACAAATAATCAATCTTTCAGGTATGCTTACTATGCAAGATGAGGATTTTGCAAAGATGACAAAAGATCTTGGATGCAAAACAAAGAAATTGAATATGCGTCAACGGATAAGAATAACCGCAGAGCTAGACGCTCTTGCAGCACATCATTATGGCCTTGATAGGAAACAGTACGAATACATTGTACAGACCTTTGGTCAGAATCAACACGGTGGCAATCTTGACGATGCGTCAGAATGGAACGACGACACTATACGTATCTTCAATCATGAGGTGAGGAAGCAGGTTATGAAATTTTATGATACACAAACATCAATGTAAATGCAGTGTATATAGTGTCAATCAAAAGTTTTTGAGAGTGAGCGACCTTCTACAGATAAACTTCATCGCATCAAGCTTGGGACGGGCTGTCCTGAAATATTCTGACATTGCATGGCGCATGTGCACAACCGTAGCGTAATATTCAGATACCGACACGTCCCGTTTTGCCTGATGCCAGTACTCCTCAACTACACTGAGCTCAGGCGTTGCAGTCGGAAGCCATATTGTCCTGACATCGGGGTTGCCTGCAAGAAACTCTTTTACAATCCTTGCCTTGTGCTGCGGCGCGTTGTCCATGATGATTGTCACCTTGCCAAAATGACTTGTCATCTCCCTGATGTATTGCAGAACCGTCTCCTTGTCAAACCTGTCATATGTCCTAAAGAACTGCCTGCCGTCTGTCGCAATGGAGCCGTATGCCACCACCCTCCTGCCGTACCGTCCCTTGTATGTCGTTGTGATTGGCTCCCCTTTTGGTGACCAGTACTTTGCGCCACTTGCAGGATCGTCGATGAATATCGATTCGTCAAAAACGACAGTTGTAAAACCCTTCAATTCCAGGCGTGAAATCCGCCTTTTTGCATTGTGTTGCCACCTTTTGATTTTGTCAATTTCTGCCCTGCTGATGTGGATGCGCTGAGCCGTCTTGGCAGACATTCCAAGCTTGTGCATTATCTTTCTGATGCTGGTTATGTGGTATTTTACTTTGAATCTTTTTTGTATGTCGCTTTTGAGTCTTTTTGGCGTAATAATGCCGCTGCTGTTTGCATCTGATACAACCCTTGCAATCTTGTCCAACCGAACCTTTGGCGGCCTGCCTGTCTTTGGAAGATCCCGGAGGGCGTCTATGCCGCCCTTCTCCTCCTTGAAGCGTTCCACCCAGAAGGACACCCAGTTGGGGCACTGCATGAGCGAGTCTGCCACATGTTGAATGCTTTCATTGTTCATGCATACCATGTTTACGGCCGCCATTCTGATCTTGACACGAGGGTTCTTCTCCCTCTTGTACGCTTTCTTCAGGTCTTCGGATTTTACTGTGGGCATTGTAATGCGTGGTGCGGCGTGATCAAAATGTATTTCTGTCTAACATATTTGATCTCAAGAACTTTTGCTCTAGACTATAGTAAACATGCATATTTACAAAAATACGTTTCCCTTTGAATCTAATGTCATTGTTTGTTTTACGATCAGATCAATTAATCGCTGTCGATTCTTCCATCTTTCTGACAGTTTGGAAGAGTCAAAACTGTGTACACGTATTATTTGTTTTAATACGATAATACTAAGAGACTCTAACTTCTTTCGTAGTAATACCTCTCCACCCTCGGCAACCAAATCGAACAAGTTGATTTCAGGTTTAGCAACCTTGTTTGATTTTTGTTTAGATTGCAAAAAATCGGGATTTCTCTCTATTTCATCTGCCAACGAACGCAAAAGATTTGCCACCTTCTGCTCTACACCTTGACTCATTTGATCCTCTCCAGAAACTCGTTTGTTAAATTGTCATATATCTCAAACATTTTACCACCACCATACTTTTGTTTTAATGTATTTGATATTGAATTGGAGTTTACAGCATCTGCGACTTTTACGGTAAGCGGTACAACAGTTTCATAAACCGGTGGATATTCATCGTTTTGCGCCTTGGTTTTCAACATACTCGTAATAGTTTTATGTGTATTACTTTGTTTTCTATACATTGAAATTATTATGCCAATAGGTTTAATTTTCAGGTCTCCCTGCTTTGCAAAATCCTTTACTCTGCCAATTATCTGTGGAATGCCATAGGTTGAAAGTCTATCTGGAATCGTAGGAATGAGATAAAAATCCGATATATACAATCCATTTAGCGTTATTATTCCTAGATTTGGTGGGCAGTCAACTAATATGTAATCATACTCTTGCATTATTGGAGATATTGCATTTTTAAGAATAGTGACTGGATTACTCAAGTAAAAGTCACCCGCAGGGATCGTGGATAGTGAGTCTTGCATTTCTATTAATCCCAAACTGGATGGTAACAAGTCCAAGTTTTTTATTCCTTTGCCTATATTGGAAACTTGTTTTACTATTGCATTTTTAATGTTAAATTTTGATTTGTTATCAAGTTTGTCTTTGAACAACTGTAGAAGAGTCTCCCCTTTTTCGTTTTTCTTTTCCCATACCTCTTCTTTTATTAAAGCTACAGTAGCATTAGTTTGTGGATCAAGATCAATTACAAGGATTTTTTTGTTATGTTGCATACTTAGAAATTCAGCGAGAGCTATGGTGGTCTGAGTTTTCCCAACTCCTCCTTTCAAATTAATAGTACTAATTATTCTAACCAATATTTGTGATACAATCTGTTGAAATTTTAACCTTATGTATTAGAAATCAATATCGATACAAAACCACGTTATTATGACTTAGATATTGAAGTGTTATATACAACAACATTTTAGAATGGAAATGTTACTTTGCAGGTATGAATTCATCTACCCTGCCTAATCAAAAAATTTGATCATCTGATCCATATATTGCCTGCTTGCTACCATTTTCATGGGGTCGTACCCTCATTGATCTGTTTGCATTTTGTAGCCGATTTGGCCTGAATTAGAGCAGATTTCGCTTAGCTGTTTTTCGATTTACAGTTATTAAAGGGGATTTTATTATGCTCGATATGCCTAGTCATCAAGATCAAGTGTGGGTGAGACTATGGAAACAAAATGCTCCAGAACTGCGTGAACGTATAGTTGGCTGGCGTAAACAAAATGCCATTACTAGAATTGAAAAACCAAGCAGACTACAAAGAGCTAGAAGACTAGGTTACAAAGCAAAACAAGGTATTGTTGTTGTAAGAATGAGAGTTGGAACCGGCGGCATGAGAAAACAAAGGCCTACTGGTGGAAGACGACCAAAACACCTCGGCGTTACAAGAATCAAGGCTGATGACAATATGAAAACGGTTGCAGAAAGAAGAGTTCTTGAGAGATATCCAAACATGAAACTTTTGGGTTCTTATTTTATCTACAAAGATGGAAAGCATTATTGGTTTGAAGTTATCTTGGCAGATCCACAGCATCCAAGAATTGCTCAAGATAAAGAATTAAACAAACGTGTACCCCAAGCTGCCTAAATTGAAACTATCTTTAGCCATTCCATTATTGCTTTTAGTAGCCGCTCCCGCTTTTGGCCAGTTACTTTCTGATCAAACCGGTCTTGTCAATAGATTTGATGTTGAAACAAGCGGTCATACCTTTGAAGTAAAAATTGTCTCAAATTTTGATGTTACAGAACATGAGTTTGATAAAGACAAAAAAAGACTAACAGTTCTCATTTCCAGCAGTCTGGAAAATAACTTGGGTGAAATCATCATGCCTGCTAGTCTTTTGGGAGGTAATCTCACATTTTACCTTAACGGGGAAGAACATTTCCCCAAAGTAAATTCTAATGCGGAAATTTCTTTTGTCACTCTGAATTTTACAGGCTCTGGAGATAACAAACTAGAGATATTTGGAACAGTCTACCTTGATGGTTTGACTGACAGGGATGAGATTGAACAAAACATTCGAACAGCTATACAAAAAGGAGAAACTCTTGATGATTCCTTGGGATTGTGGGCCTTGGTAGGGTCTTTGGTTGTTGTTGCAGCATTTATCATAATGAAGATAAAGAAACGAAAACATGGATAATCCAAAAATTGCGCTAATTGCTGGGTTTGTTGTTGCAGTTGCTCTATCTGTTGCAGTTGTTTTGATACGATGATTTAGTCTTCTTTGAGTAATTTTTGAATCATTGCTTCAGCGTGTCCTGACTGTCCAAATGACACATCCCTGAGAATTCCTTTTCTATCCACCAAAATTGTTGATGGCGTTCCTTGCAGAGAAAATTTTTCAAATGTTTCAGCTGAAAGCTCTTTTGATTTCATGTAATCTCTGACTCTTTGAATTATCTGATTTCTGTAATCTTCTGGCTGTGAGTCAAATTCAGGAATTTGTGGATAGATAAACTGCATAATTTTTTCTTGACTTATCTCTCCTGTGGTTTTTGTTAGGTTATCCATTCCTACCGGAAATGGAATTTTGTATGACAGCCTGTTTCCATCCTGCAGCTGTCCGTATGTTGATAGTGCATTTTTTGTCTCTCCAATCACTTCCCCTGTTTCTACAAGCATTTTCAAATTTTCCAGTGTATTTTTATCAAAATCTTCAAAGGCAGTTGCAATACCCAAAACTCGCACTCCTTCATCTTTGTATTTGTTGTAGATGTTGATTGCCTCTGGAATTGCATGCATAAAACAGCCCGGGCAGTTAACTTGGAAGACATCCACTAAAACAACATGATCTTTTTCTTGGTCAAAATTAGTTGGAGCGCCTTGTACCCACTCTGAAACTCCCAAATTTGGTGCCCTTTCACCTACTATTGTACTCACAACAAATTACCATATTTTTTCCATTAAATACATACCTCAGCTGATTTTGAAATTTCTACAGCTAAGCGAAGTGATTAAGGAACCACTATCATGTGCAGAACCAAACCGCTGATCTGATCTCAGATTTGAGGCATTTCGCTTAACTGATCTCTCGAGTAACCTAATATAGGACACAGAAAATTTCAAAACAATTGCAGGCTGTAACTGAGGATAGATTGACGCTTTTTGCTGAAATGGAGGCAAAATATGGGCAAAAAGATACCAACTATTTTGTCTCTCTTTTAGAACACCCTGATTATGTGATTAGAACAAGAGCTACCTGTATTTTAGTTGATTTTGGTGGAGAAGACAAGATTCCATATATTGCTAAAGTTTTAAAAAATGATGAAAATGAATTGGTGCGACATGAGGCTGCATTCTCGCTAGGCCAGATGTGCTATTCTAGTGCAATACCTCCCCTAACTGATGCAACACTTGATGATCCAAGTATGTTTGTACGACATGAAGCTGCAATTGCTTTAGGCGTTGTCGGTTCAAAAGAAGCAAAAGAGACCCTAAAAAAAGCATTAAACGATCCTGATAAATCAGTAGTTGAATCAGCAGTCATTGCTTTGTCTAATATTCAATTTATGGAAAAGTTAAGTAAGAACGAAAAGTTTGCAAAGTTAACAGGTGGATGAGATGAATTTTTCTTATGGAGTTATTGCTGCAGTTGGTGTCCTTGTTGCAATATCTTTAGGATTGATTGCAGCTGCTCCCGGTGATGTTATAGAACCAAGACCCGTTCTTGCTAAAGAAATTTCTGTTAATTCTCACATTTTACCTAAAACTGCAATTGTGGGTGATGTTTTACTTGTTGAAGTTGAATTCAGAGATGATGGCAGAAAAATTGTTGATCATGTAAATTATGATATATCTGCCATGCAAGACGGAAACACAATTCTTTCAGAACCTGGTTCCCATAGACATTTTGGCATGCATCCAATTCATGAAACTGCTGTGTTGAGTGAATCTTTGCTAGAAATTCAGGTTACTCTGCAAGGTTTAGGCCATGGTGATGACATCTCTGAACCAAAGGGAATTGTAACTACTATGACTGTTACACCAGAACCAATGGAAGAGGCCATGGAGCCCGAATCAGAACCCGAACCAATGGAAGAGGCCATGGAGCCCGAATCAGAACCCGAACCAATGGAAGAGGCCATGGAGCCCGAATCCATGTCTGAATCTACAATATCAGCAATTTCAATTCCCAAAGGTGTTGGTAGTAGAGGATGTGAAATAACAACATCCTGTTATTCCCCATATGAAATTACTGTGACAGTTGGAACAGCAATCACTTGGAGCAATGATGACATCACTGTACACACTGTTACAAGTGGAAAGAAGCTAGTTCACGATGAATTGTTTGATTCTGGTGTAATGATGCCAAAAACATCTTTTGATTTGACATTTTATGATGCAGGAACTTTTGATTACTTTTGTATAGTCCATCCTTGGATGACTGGAATTGTTAATGTTAACTAAACTACAATAGTATCTTAAAAATGTCAAACTACACAAATACATCAAAAACAAACAAGTCTATTCTGGAATTGTTTACAGTAGAGTGACCAGAATCTGCTCCAGTTCGTGTTTTTGTATAATTAAATAGCGATAACTTTACTTCCTTGTTCAGATGATTCAAACTTGTAAATTCTCTCAACAGTTGAATCCTCAAAGATTTCAGCCTCATGTGTGATTATCAAAAACTGCATTGGTGTTTGTGAATTTGAAATGTTTGATAATTGAGACAACACCCCTACCAGAGATTTTTTCCTCTCAGTATCCAGATGAGTTGTAGGCTCATCAAGTATCATTAAATTGAGATTTGACGCTCCAAGAAGACTTGCCATGCCTAGTCTTAAGGCTAATGCAACACTTACTTTTTCTCCTCCACTAAGTGATTCCAATTCTAATACTTGGTTTTTTGAATAACAAGTAATGGAGATGTCTCTTGTTTTTTCCGTTAGTAAAATTCTCTGAATTTTTGTGTTAAGTAATGTAAGATGTTCTGAGGCTTTAGCAGAAATTGTATTTAGCGCCCATGATCTAAGACTTGTTGCAACAGGACCATCTCTACTAAACACATTGGTTTGAATTTTATCAAGATTTGTTACGTATTGTCTTACAACTCTCAGCTTTGGAATTGCATTTTGAATTTCTTTGACTTGCTTTTCCCCATTAGAAATCTTTTCTGAAATTGCGCCTCTCTGCTGGTCTATGTCAGAAAGTTCCGTCTGTTTCTGTTCTACTAATTTTTTAAGATTTGTAAACTCTTGTTCATTAAACCCCCTAGTCTCCGTCTCTAGTTTTGAAATATTCTCAAAAATCATTTTTGCATGAGAATCTATCTGCGATATCTCTAGTAGATTCCCGTTAGTTAACGGAATTTTTTGTTTCTTTATCTCTGTGTCTTCTTGGATTTTCTTTAATTCGTCTTGTGTCCCAATAGAATATGCTCTAAGTGTCGCTTCTGCCCCTTTTGCGTCTTGTAATTTCTCTGAAAACTCTTTCTTTTTTTGATTGTACACATCTCTTTCTTTTTCTATTAAAACAATTTTTTCTTTTAGTGATGTTATTTCTTGTTTGAGATGCTCTTCTTGAAATAGCGGGTTTAGTTTCTCAACATCTGAATCACATACAGGGCATTTGTTGTCTTTAAGCTGTAGTTTTGATGCAAGTGACTGTTTTTCTTTTAGCGACGCAGTCTGACTTGTCATCGCCTGGATTTTCTTTAATGCATCATCAATTGCCTGTTCTGTTCTTTGGATTTTTGACTCCAAATCCTCTCTTAGGTTAACATGCTCAAAACAGCCCTCACAGTCACGTATTTTACGCTCATTTTCGTCAATTTCACGCTGAATTTCATGGACTGCATTTTTTGCATATTCTACAAGTTCTTTTTTTCTTGATTCCAGTTGATCGATTTTGTCAATTTTTGGAGTTTCTGTTTCAACTTTTTTTCGCAGTTCATCAACTTTTATTTTTAATTTTTCTTGTTTTGTTTCTAATTGCTCTTTCTCAGGTTTTGCATCTTCAATTCCTTTCTGCCATTTTTCTAAATCTCCTGATAAAGTTTCAATATGCGTATCATCATATCCTATTTTTTCTCTTATATTTTCACGAAATTCTTTGTTTACTGTTTTCATTGATTCTGATGCCACATCAAGCTTGTCAATCCCTATAATCGCATTAAGCAATTCTTTGAATTCTTTTGGTTTTGCGTTAATTATTGCATTTAACTCCCCCTGCTGAACAATTGATGCTATCTTTAGTTTTTCAAAATCAAGACCGATAGTTTTCTCAACTTCTTGAGTCATTGATTCGCCAAACTGCTTTCTTTCGCCTGCTGCAATTTCAACGCGTTCATCATCATCGCTTATTTCAGAAAATTTAGCCGCTAGAGTTCCTTTGCTGTCTATCTTTCTTACAGCTTCGTACTGTTTGCCATTAATCGAAAATCCCACTTTTGCAAATCCTTGATTTGTTCCACGTTTGATCAAGCTCTTGTTTGATTTTCTTGTATGTCGCCCAAACAACGCAAATGTAATTGCGTCAATTGTACTTGATTTCCCTGCACCATTGTCTCCTACAAAAACAGTGACTCCATTTTCAAATTCTAGTTTAGTATTTGAGTGTGCCAGAAAATCTCCCAACTCTATTGACGTGATCATTTGTTTTTCTCCTTTTTGAACTTTTCAAAATTCTCAATAATTATTTGAGATGCTTCTTTGATTTCTCCTGATGCTAAAACTGGAAGGAGCTCCTTTATTGCAAAGCTTGCATATTGTTCAGAACCCAAGGCATCAACTGATAGCCTAAACATTTCATCATCGATAACATTTGGCCTGTCTAAGAATACTGATGAATCAGAAATCTGCTTTGTGCTTATTCTCCAAAAACATCTCAAAACTAGTGAATTTAGCCTTGAAATTTGTGCCTGGATATGGTCTGTTTCTATGTTTTTGCCTTGAATTTTTACTTCCACAATTGGTTTTTTTCTGGAATTGGCTATTTTCTCAGAAATCTCATCCACTGTTTTTGCTAATTCTTGATATTCTGTTTTAAATGAAAACTGTGGCCTTGTTTCTAATTCAATCCAATTTGCTTTTGCCTCATCGCCAGATATGTCTACCTCAAAGAATCCTTTCTTTGTCTCTTTAATCCCTTCATTTGTTGTTGATTCAATAGAACCCGGATATGCTATCGGGCCGTTTAGGTGATTAAACTGTTTGATGTCCATGTCATGAAGATGGCCCATTGCATAGTATGTAAAATTTCTTGGCAGACCCGTTGATTGAATTTCTCCAGCAAACTTGTTGAATTCAGTGATGCCCTGATGTAAAACCAAAATTTTATGTCCAGAATGACTCTGTGCAATCTTATCCACCTCTGTAAACTTTTCTTCATATTGTGGGATCTCTGCTTTTCTAATCTTGTCAAACCCTGCAAGCAGTATTCCTTTGTATTCAAATGGCTTTGCTTGACCGATATATTTTGAAAATTCCAAGTTGTGGTAAACATATGGAATAGGCGTGGTTCTAATTCTGCTGATATCGTGTTCGCCCAAAATGAAAAACGAATCGATGTTATTTTGCTTTAATCGTTTCAAGCCGTTTGCCATTTGAACAATTGCTGTTCCATTTGGATTGGGAACATGAAAGATATCTCCTGCAAATATTACAAAATCTACATTGTCTTTAATTGAAATATCAATTGACTGATTAAATGCGTCATAGACATCTTGTGCACGTTCTTCTGAACCATACTGTATCAAGCCCAAATGCGTGTCTGAAATATGAGAAAATAACATTAGTCTAATAACAAATCTTTTTGAACAAGTCCTTGTGTTGATTCTACTGCAATTTCATTCATTTTATCTGCGTTTGCCCAAGCGTTTATTGCACTCTGGTCTGATCCCATTATCTTTTCTTTTACTTCTTCTACATGGACTAGTGACGGCAAGTTGGTCCATTGGCCTACAAGAACTGCGTCTCCTACATTTAGCGAGGTTAATTGAGCAATCAATTCACGACTAGTGGACTCTGTTGCTGAGGCTATTTGACGTTGATCATCTTCTTGAATAATCTTCATTATGGCAAATGAACCCATTTGGCTGAGCACATTTAGGTCTACACTTCTTGGTCTCTGAGATACTATTCCAAGACCCAGTCCAAACTTTCTTCCCTCTCTTGCAATTTTTGCAGCCCAGTATTTTGCACTGGTGTCATGATCTTTTGGAATAAACACATGAGCTTCTTCTATGATTACGAAGATGGGTGAATTAAATCGATAATCTCTTTCTCTCTTTGTTTTTCCATGTCTGGCAATACTTGCATCTTTTCTGTCTTTGAGTAACTGTTGCAAGTAAAATGCAACTGCAACGTTAGCTTGTTTTTCTGACAGTTCTGAAATGTTAAGTACGTTTGTACGCCCTTCTTTGATAAAGCTGATTGGATCTCCCATGTCTGGATCTAAAATATCCTCAAATCTTCTTTGGGCCTCGTCTATGATATCTCGAACTCTGTATGCAGATGTCCGTGTCTCTTTTAGTTTTTTCTCGTCTGAATTCACTATAAAATCTACCTCGTTTTCTAATTTTTTCCAAAATTCTCTTGATTCTTTGACATGTTTTGTAAATGTCATTCTCAAAACTCGCTGCTGGACATTTGCACCATCTCTGATCTCTAAAACTTCTGAGAGTTGGTCTGCATCTAACAGTCTGGGATTAATTTTTGCGTCAAACACATTGATACGTGGAATATTTAGTGCTGTGTAATCGTTGTGATAATCAAAAATTATTACAGTTCCTTTTAGTTTGGAGATCTGTTTTGTAATTAGAGAGACAAGATTACTTTTCCCCATTCCCGTCATTGCTAAAACCCCTAAATGCCTTGAAACAATTTTGTCTAAATTCACTTTGGCATCGATTGTCTTATTTCGCAAAAGATTTCCAACCTTCACCCACCCTTCATTTCTTGGACTGAAAACCTCTTCAAGGTCTTGTTTGCTCGGTTGCGTTATCTCTGTGCCTGGAATTGGCGGAATTGCCGGAATTGTTGATTGGCCCCTTCTCAAATTTTCTAAAAATCCTAAAATTCCGATATGTGCAGTAAATGTTTTGTCTCTTTTGTTGATGTCTGCAATTTCAATGCTTTCAGACGCTTCATCAAAATTTTTCACATCAGTAAAAGCAGCACTTGTTATTGAGGATCTTTCAACTAACCCAAGAATTTCTCCATCCTCTGACCCTATTTTGATATATTCTCCTACCGATAATGCTCTTGAAGTAATTGCAGTTACAAATGTGGGTTTTGATTCACCTACTACAAAACCTAAACTCATCCTAATACCTCCCGTGAACCGATCTCATTACTTAATCCTAACAAACTAACCATTTTTGCAAGTTCTTTATCGGATATTTTACAGTTGTTGTGTGCAAGTTTTAGCGCATATGGATATCCGCCTATGCTGGTTTTGTATAATTTATTCATCACTGATTTTATCTCGTCTTCTTCATAATGATCCCCTAAAAACTCCAATTTGATTATCGGAGTTGAGTCACTTAGTCTTACGAATGTTGAGGAAATGATTTTACCCATTCCATATTTTTTTTCTACAAATATCTTACTGAATCCTGGTTTATTTGTAACATGATTATAATAGAAGATATCTCCTGCTAGAGAGCCTAAACTTTCAAACTGTTTTTTTGTATTTGACGTCTTTGCGATGAATATGACATTGTTTTTCTTCTTAATAGTCTTTACAATCAACGAACTCAGTGTAGATTGTCTTGTCATTAATTGAGAATGTAATGAACCATCCATCAAGACCAAGTCAACCATGTCTACAGTTTTTTCACATGCATCGATTTCCATTTTACTTGCTATGCTTGAAATGTTGTCAGCAGAACCTAGCCCTGATTCGTGCAAATCCACTAGCAATTCTCCATCAGATTTTATTGAAACTGCTGTAGTTGCCCAAAGCTCAATTCCTTGAAACTTGGTATTGTTAAAACTACTGTCAATCCCCGCTGTGACCACCTCTTCTTTTGTAGGCGTGAATTCAACCCAGCTCTCTCTTGCTTTCTGCAAAATTTGCTCAAATTTGGCACCTTTGAGAATAGAGAGCATTTTGTCCCTGTTTATGATGGCGTCTTTGTATACAGTATTGAGCATAACAACAGTTCGTTGGTTTGAATAAAATCTTTAGGTTATGCCAGACTTTGACAAAACTGATCCATTCAAACCATTATCCAATCCTGCCCTTTAGAACAATTTTCTCGTCTGTGTTTGATGGGGTAGATCTGTCGATGTATCTGATTTCATACCAATCTCCAATATGGATTGTCTTGCCGTCAATTTCACGCGGTATTTTGATTTGCACTTCAAACGTGCTTGTATTTGGGCCTGTTTCAACTAGATATCCTCTGTTTGCATCAAACTTTGGATTGGCCAAAGTGGTTCTAATTCCGCCTTCCCCCCTAAACTCTAATTCGCTTAAAGGAATTTTATCTTCATCCCGTGAATCTCTGTTTGAATCAGGCTCGTAAATTCTCACAGTAAACTCGTGTCCGATTCTTGATCCCCCTCCTCCAGATGTTTGCACGTTTGCAAACGTCTTTGTTAATGGGACTGACTTTACCAGCACTCTGCTTTCTCCAGAGTAATCTGACTCGTCCAAGTATTTTATCATGACAATGTCATCTTGACTTAGCGGCCTTCCGTCAATTGTATCTGGCAACTCTAGCCTCACATAAAATTGCCCTGTATTTGGTCCTGTCTCAATTATGTTGCTTGGACCGTTTATTGGAATTCCGTTAATCGTGAATTCAAACAAGCCTTCAGTTGATACTACCTCTACGCCGCTATGTGCCAGATTCAAATCATGATCTGTTATGTAAAAATTTACTACTGACATACTAGATGCGGGAATTGTTTCGATCTCTTTTTCTGCTTTTGTAACTTTTGTTACTTTTGTAGGAATTACCAGCATTCCTGCATCATACATTCTCTCAGCAGTTTCTGGCCTAACGCATGCAGGGGAACCGTTTATTCTAATTACCAAGCCTAAACCGTCTTTACACACAACGTCTGTGGCCAGTACCCCTCCCTGCATCTGCTTTTTTGGCGATTCTAACTTGGCTACTTTTTGACTGTGAGGAATTTCCGAACACAATATACCCCCACACAGTTTGTCCGAATTTGTTTGCCACGCTGGCTTTTCTGCATCTTGCTCTGAAAATGATTCTTGTAATCCAATCATTCCAACCAAAACCGCTGGGATTGCCATCCATACTAGCCTCATAATCAGATACTGTCCCCCGAACCTGATAAAGCATTCTACTAACCCGTTCAAATCTATGATAACACATAGACTAGAATTAATTAAGAGACTAGTTCTAAAATAGACACTTGAAAAAAATTGGTTTGTTGGGGTGTGGCTCAATTGGCACGCAAATTGCGCTTGCAATTGATTCTGGAAAAATTCCAGCTGTTCTAACTCATGTTTATGACAGCTCTAAAGATGCTGCAGCTGAACTTGTTTCAAAACTAGACACAAAACCTGAAATTGTTGAAAATTCTCATCTTTTATCCTCGCATCCGGTAAATATTATAGTCGAAGCTGCATCTCAAGATGCAGTAAAAGATGTTGCACTAAGTGTTTTACAAAACAAACGTGATCTGATGATTATGAGTGTTGGCGCACTGCTTGATGAGTCCATATATGATATTTTATCAGACGCATGTACTGATTTTAAAAGAACAATCTACCTTCCGTCAGGTGCAATTGCTGGTTTGGATGGAATAAAATCAGTTAAAGATGAATTGGAATCTCTCTTCATTACCACTACAAAACATCCGCGTTCTCTGAAGGGCGCCAAGTTTTTTGAAAATTCTGCAATTGATCTAGATACAGTTAATTCCTCCACAGTAGTCTTTGAGGGCATTGCCAAAGAGGCCGTTTCATTATTTCCTGCCAACATCAATGTTGCCGCACTTTTATCATTATCCGGAATAGGCAGTGAAAAAACAGTTGTAAAAATTATTGCTGATCCAAACACAGACAAAAACACGCACCGCATCGAAGCTGCAGGAAAGTTTGGCAGGATGACCTTTACGATTGAAAATTTTCCTGATCCCGGCAATCCAAAAACAAGCAGATTGGCAATTTTGTCTGCAATTGAAACTCTGAGAAAATACTGCTCAGATGATATTCAGATTGGTACCTAATATGGCAATAATTGCCACATTTGGTAGTTTTTTGGAGAATTATAGACTACTTCCCATTCTTTAAATCCCCACAAATTCAAATTTTTACGGTTTATGCTAGTACAACAAGCTTCAAAACTAAAAGATGAGATTCTAAGGCTCAAGAAAGAAAAAGATGTGGTGATTTTAGCACACAATTACCAAATTCCCGACATACAGGACGTAGCTGATTTTACCGGGGATTCTTTGGGCTTGTCAAGGCAAGCAGCCAAAGTTGCCCAAAAGACAATTTTATTTTGCGGTGTAAACTTTATGGCAGAAACTGCTGCCATCATTAGCCCTGAAAAAAAGGTACTGCTTCCTGATTTAGAAGCTGGATGTTCATTGTCTGATTCAATTACTGTTGATGAATTGCGTAACTGGAAAAAACAACATCCTGATGCTATTGCAGTTGGTTATGTTAACACTACTGCAGAAATTAAAGCAGAACTTGATTATTGCTGTACATCATCCAATGCTGTAAACATTGTAAAGGCAATACCTGAAGATAAAGAGATTTTGTTCTTGCCTGATATGTTCCTTGGCTCTTATGTTGCAAAAATGACTGGAAGAAAAAACATGCATATCTGGGCAGGTGAATGTCACGTGCACGCAGGAATCACTCCTGATGATGTTGTGAAAAAATTAGACTCGATGAAAGACGCTGAATTTGTCATTCATCCAGAATGCGGCTGCACTACTCCGATGATGTATGATGTTGCAGATGGAAGCTTTGACGATAAAAAAGTATCAATACTCTCTACAGAAGGAATGCTAAAGCATGTTAACGAATCTGATTCAAAGAATTTTGTTGTTGCCACTGAAACTGGAATATTGTATAGAATGAGACGACAAAACCCTGATAAAAAATTCCTTCCTGCATCAGAAAAAGCTGAATGCCAATACATGAAAATGATTACACTTGAAAAAGTATATGATGCATTGATTGATGAAAAAAATATTGTTACTGTTCCCGCAGAAATTGCTGAAAAAGCCCGTCTGGCAATTAGTCGGATGCTTGAAATCAGCTAACCGGTATTAATATGGTCAGATTACTTGGCAGGACTCCAAAAGATCCTCAGCTAAAAAGGAATGTTGAAAAACTTAAAAAATTTAAAAAGCTGGTTAAGGAAAAAAAATATGCCGAGGCCCTAAAATCAGGCACAGAATATCTGGAAAAAGTACCACATAACCATGATGTTTTGTTTACTGTGGGTGGAATTTTTTACCTAAACAACAAACTCAAGACCGCAATTTCCTACTTTGATAGGGCACTTGAAATTGGTTCTTATGATGTTGAAATTTTACTCTTGAAGGCCTATTCCCATCAGAAATTAGGTGAAAACAAACGGGCAATGCAATGTTGTGACAAAATTCGTGAGGTAGATCCAAAAAATAAATCCGTGTCAGAGCTGTTAGGGCAACTGAGTTCTTAAATTTCCAAACTCATGTCGATTCCTTTAACCGAGTTTGTAATGCTGCCTACTGAAATAATATCGACACCTGTCTGTCCATACTTTGAGATATTTTTAGAATTTATTCCCCCTGATGCCTCAAGCATTACTTTGTTTCGTAATTTCTGATTCTTGAGATCTTGAACCGTTCCCTTAATTTGAGACGGAGAAAAATTATCCAACATGATTATTGTTGCCCCTTCTTTTGCGGCAAGAATTGCATCTGAAGCGTTTTCTACTTCTATTTCGAATTTGCTGTGCTTTCTCTTTGCTTTTTTAATTAAGGATAGTAGCGAACCCTCTACTGCAATATGGTTGTCTTTAATCATTACCATTTCGTCTAGTCCCAGCCTGTGTTTTTTGCCTCCGCCTATTTCTACTGCTTCCTTGTCAAAATATCTTAGTCCTGGAGCAGTTTTTCTTGTAGCGTATAATTTTGTTTTATTTGGGATTTTTTTTACAAGTTCATTTGTTTGGGTTGCAATTCCGCTCATTCTAGTAAGAATGTTTAATGCAGTTCTCTCGCATGTCAAAACTTTTCCTGCATTTCCAGTAATGATCATTACAGTTTGATTTGGTTTTATTGCAGAACCGTCTTTTTTCACAATTTTTGCATTGCAGCCTTTCAGTTTGAAAACTTCTTTTGCATGTTTTGTCCCTGCCACAATAGCGTTTTCTCTTGAAATAATTTTCACTGAAATTTTTTGCTTGTGCAAGAGCGCACTGGTAATGTCCCCCTTTCCTATGTCTTCTGCAAGAAACTGTGATAGCTGTTTTTTAGAATTAAACGACAACATAATGATAAAATACAAATGTAATTTTAAAGATTTAGAAATATTTTATGTTACTTTGATAGCATATTTGCCTTTTTGGGTAATTCCTAGGGTTTTAGAAATTTCTGAATTTGTCGGATCTACTACAAGTACAACCCCGTTCCAATCCGGCGTCAAGTCCGATGACTTGCAAATTCTACATACTTTGCCTGTGTTGACGCATTTACACTTTCTACATGCCATCTCCCGTGCCATCTTAGCTTGCCTCTACTTTAGCTTCTTTTGCTGGTTTGTCTCCGCCGCTGCCGGATTTTTTAATTTCTTCGGCAATCCACTCCCCTGCACCAAGAAACGGCTGTCTACATGTAATTCCAATCTTGCCCATTCCTGAGGCTTTTCCTAGCGATACTGCAGTGATTCTTGCACGAAGTGTAGAACCGACTTTGAGTGTTCTGCCGCTTTGATTAGCTAAAATCATTCCAGACTTTACATCGCTCTTGAGATAATCATCCATCACTTGTGACAAGTGAAGCAGTGCGTCAGTTGGGCCAATTCTTACAAATGCGCCAAAGTCGGTAATGTCTACAATTTCCCCTTGAACAATTTCTTGCAATTTTGGATAAAATGTTAATGCTTCAAATTCAACTTTGTGAAAAGTGCCTCCATCCCCTGCAATCATTTTTCCCATCTCGTCGACTTTGGCATCTAAAATCATAATGATGTAACCCAAATCTGCATTAATCATGCTCTCGTACTTTTCTTTGAGAATGTTTACTGCCGCCTTTTTGAGTGCAGTTCCAAACAAGCTTGGAGGAATCCTGACAACATCAACTAGGGTAGATATAGAAAACAACTGTGCTGTTTTTCTTGAATTTCAATTTATGAATCTTTGGGTGATTTAGGCGTAAGAGGCTAGGTTAGTCACGAACTCAAACATTCTAGATCATACTGATCCAAATTCGATGATCCCTGACTCTGTCTAATGAGTGACTCGGAGATCAAGATATTACGGGATGCTCTGGCAAAATCATTTGCTGAAAACGACAGCTTGCGAAAGATTGTCAGCCAGTTGGCAGGCGATGTAAAAAAATCACAGGCAAGGGAAGCCGAGAAGGATTTGACAATAGCGGAACTAAAGAGGCGCGTAGCGTTCTACGAGAATCCGCACTCACCGCCGTCGGCAAACTCCATTCCCACGCGCCGAAAAAAGGCAGACCGTGCAAAAGGCGGTTCCTCCTCCTCCTCCTCCTCCCCTCCAAACAAGGGCGGAGCAAGTGCAGGCCACGTCGGCGCATCCCACAAGAGAAGGCCTGATCACACAACGGTGCACAGGCCAAAGAAATGCGCAAAGTGCGGCAGCAAAGGCATTACAGTTACAAAGACCACGACAAAGATGACAGTCGACATTCCGGAGATTCCAAGGACCGTATCCACAAACAACGTCATACAGCACTGCACCTGCAGGTGCGGACATGTCACAACGCCCCGGGTCGGAATAGACGGAACATCGATTGGCAAGAACCTCATGACAATAATCATGTCGCTGCATAAACAAGGCTGCAGCCTGAACTCAATCAGGGAGGCAGCAAGCCTGTATGACACGTCAATCTGCAAAAAAACAATACAAAACGCGCTGTTTGCATTAGGAGGAGCGTTGGAGTCAGAGGTAGAGTCATGGAAAGAAAATATTGGCAGATCAAAATACCTGAAACTTGATGAGACGTCATATACAATATACGACAAACTGGGATATGTCTGGGTATGCATCGGTGATGATGCGGTACTGATTCATGTGGACAGAAGCAGGGCCGCTGCCGTACTGGATCTTCACTTTCCTCACTGGGATTCCCGTGACAGTCGACGGTTATGCGGCATACAACAGTTTCAGAACGATTCAACGGTGCTGGTCACACATACTGTGTGATGCCGAATTTGAACAGGATGATGGTGATGATGATGATGAACCAAAAACCATGCTGTATGAGAAACTGTGTTTGCTATACCACGATGCAAAGCAGGTTGCGCTGCGGCCTGACGCGCACACGCATTATGACTCGTTTGTGATCTCCTGCACGGCAATTGCGGATTCGTACAAGGGTTGTCCGGACTGCAAGTTCGGAGACAAGCTGGAAAAGGCCACACCAAACCTGTTTACGTTTCTAAAGCATCCCGGAATGGATCCCACAAACAACGAATCAGAAAGGATGCTTCGCCGGGTCGTCATATCGCGCAAGATTAGACAGCGTCTTGTCACCGAAGCAGGCATGAAGGTATTTGGCATACTTGTGAGCTGCTTGCTGACATGGCAGAAAAGGGGCACCAGCATTCAAGAAGAGATACTGAGACTGTACTAGAGACCTAGCCTCTTACGAACCGCCTAAAGATATCCTTTTAATCAGGTTCCACTATTGTAATATTATAACCACGTCGGGGACGGGATTTGAACTCGCGAATTCGATGGTAACCGAAATAGAGTTTTTCAAACTCTCGCCATACCTATCTTGGCTACCCCGACGTCTTCTTAATTACAAAATCCGCTTAATAATCTGGCGGATCAAATATTTCATGGAATGGTAAAATAATTTCTCGATCAGGATGTGGTGATCCGGTTGAAAATATGGAGGCGATCTGGTTGGGCCCGTATGACGTAACGGATGTATGGGTGACCGGGTCGTAAGGCCGGTGGATTAGCTTGAACACATGATAACCACCTCGTCGTAGTTGTAGTGATGGATCGACCCCTGTATGCATATCAGTAGTTCCCAGATGTAGATTTGCCGCAACCGCAACTGGCATCGGTTCTACTTGCCTCGATCATTGACAAACAACTCGTTTCTGCTTGTAATATGCACAATAAACAACGCCATGGTGAGTTTTTTTCCCGCAGAAGACACTCTTCCGTGCCTCTTTCCTGCATCAAGGCAGAACCTGGCAATCCTCCACAGGTTGTACAGCAGCAGCGGCAGGTAAAACATCAGCAGCCTCACAGCCAGGGAGTTGCTGCATGTCCTGCCCATGATCTCCTTTATGACGCGAAATCCCGTCTCGATGCCCCATCTTGCGGTACTGCTCCGGTATGATGCCTGTCATGGCCCTGGCACTCCTGATGGGAATGTTTGTTGCAAACGCAATGTATTGCTCCTCTTCCCCCTCCTTTTTCTTCTTCTTCTTCCTGTCTCTTTTGACAATTACAAGGTTGTAGGTCACAGTTACGCCGTCTTTGTTGGTCATTGACTGCTGCGATACCTGGCTTGCCTTTCCGTCCTTGTACATCTTGACTATCCTCTTGATCTTGGAGTTCATGATGACAGGCATGGTGTAGCGGCACCCGCCCTTTCCTGCCTCTGTCATGCAGTCAGCGCTGTAAAAGGCGCGGTCGTACAGGAACACATTCTTTGAGTGTGCGCCCCTCCTCTGAGGATTTTCGTGCGTGTTTTGGCTATAAAATCGGCCAGTTTCTCCTTTGCTGGCAGCAGCTGCGACTCTGGGACAGCCTGCGAGGAGTCCCTGCCGACTCCGTGCACTGCGACATACGAGAGAAACGTGGATGTTCCTGTCCTTGGACGCGACTTTCTTGTATGCTCCTGCAGCTGTTCCCCATGGTATGGCGTGTCCGTAACGTCTATTGCAATGGCGTCGATGTCCTGCAGCATTCCTGCACGGCAGGCGTGCCGTACCGTGCGTGCCAGCGTCCTTGCACACCAGCCCTGCACGTCTGCCGGTTCGACGCCACGGACTGCAGACATGACCGGGCCTGCATCAGGCGTACGTGCACCCGTGTCTTGAAGCCTGTTGCGCCGTACGGGGGATTCTACAAACGTGTTTCTCTCAGACGCCCTGATTGGCACGTCCAGTATGTCGCCGCATCCGTATACGGCGTTGTGCCTCTCAGACATTGGCATGCCAAGCTTTTGAAACGACGAGCGCAGGATTTTAAACCGGTTTGATGTTATATTGTACTGGTGTGCGATCAGATTGTCTTGTGTTTGAAGGGGGGTTGTCGCCAAATTCACATCAAGCTGCCACCACCTGAATATTTCGCCTTGCGGCACACTCTAGACGGTTTAGCACCTCAAGGTTCCATCCTATTGTCTTGCACAGTCCAAACCGCCTTCTTGTGGATGTCTTTCTGAACCTGCACAGCAGCCGGTGGCCCTCTGTCTCCTCTGCTCCAAATATTCCCTCTATCATGCCTCTTTTTTTGTAGATCTCCCCGTCAAACAGCCCTGCGGCCTTTTTCCTGAACTTTTTTGTTCTGTTCACTGCATTGCCCCTCTGTTTTATGTTCGGGGTCATGCCGGCACCAAAGACAAGCCTGCAGTTCCTATCAGAATCATACCCCCTGTCTGCATTGAACCTGCCTGCAAAGGCAATGCCTGTCTTTTTGATCTTCTTTAGCAGCGAGGCAAAGACTGTAGTGTCTGCCATCCTGTTGGATGTGATGCGGCAGGAGTGTATGACCTGCAGGCCCAGTACCGAGGCCACGTGCCATTTCAGGTATTTCTTTTGACGCTTTGCCTCCTGTTGTGCCTGTTTTTGGCCTTTTTTTGCACCCTTTCATACCTGTCAGTGGCAACGCCGCTGCTGTCTGATGCCAGCGTGAGATCAGAGACGTCAAATCCTGCAAGGCACGATGCTGCCGTGACGGCAACCATGTCCTCAAGCCACGCAACAGGAATCTTTTGCATGAACCTGGCAATGGTGCTGTGATCCGGCAGGGGTTCGTTCCACGGCATCCTCAGCAGGGCTGCAAGATTCTCCATGTCCCTGAATGTAAAGTCAAGGCACACCGTGAGTATGCAGAGAAATGCAAGCTTGTTTTTGTCATGTACCGGTTTGCGCCCCGCACCAGACCTTCTGGCATGTACGGGACACGGATTTTTCACAATCAAAGAAACTATATGGGACGTGAGAAAATCCAGTTCTTGGGTGTGGGCATCGTGATAGTACTTCCAGTACTGATCACGTCTCTTATGGTATGTCATTGGGAAACCCACACCTCCCTGATCAATATGCGTGAAAAATCACAAAATTAGATCATTTGGTCGAATTTGGCGACAACCCCGTTTGAAGGCTCATGACATCTTGCACACCGTAACCTAATCTGGATCTTTGCATTGCAGTTATTATGCGGTAACGCACCGGCATCTGGGCATAAATCTACATCTGGGCATAAATCTACATCTGGGAACTACTGATGTTACTTCTTTTGACAAAACAACCTCCCAATTCATTTTTTGTGCGGTTTTTTCAGTTACACATGCATGATCTCCATTTGAGCGAATTACATGCACACGATTCTCGTTACACTGTATGTCCTCAGGCTCCGCCGTTTTTGATTTGCTACAACGGGGGGGAGATAATCAGAATACGATAAGAGAGCAAAGGAGACACACAACACAAGTACGGCAAGCAGTGGCAATCCTAAAATGGATTTTCCATTCATTGAGGAATCTAAAAATTTAACTCATTAAAGCGATCCTACTGATCCGGTCTTCCCAGAAGTACCAGGTTTCCTTCTGAACTGTAACCCGTAATTCGTGATTCTACAGATTTTGGGCGTGTGTGATTCTTTGTAGTAGAAAGTTTCTCCTCTTGGTAATCTCTACGAAGTACTTCTGGGAAGATTGAAAAATAAGTAAACTATTAAAGTATTATTCGTTGTCTAAACATATGTCCGATCCACAATCTGAATTAGATATTTTTAACAGAATATCAACAGAGCAAATTATTGAATTGGGTAATTATTTTGATGACAGTATTTTATCCCCCTCTCCTAATTTATCTAAATTAAAGAAGATTTTAGACAAGGATTTTGAAATAAGTAGTGTTAAAGAATTAATATCCATATTTTACAACTTTGCCATAAGTAAACGCAATCCAGATAAAATTTTTAAAATTATCACCACTTCAAAATTAGATGAAGACAAAAAGAAAATGTTAAAAGAAATTGTTCAAAAAATTCATGATAAAATTAATTTGGATGATGTGTCTATCAGCCTAACCGCTAATTTTCTTCATACATTTGGACATGCACATATTCATGGTTTTAAGACGGTCACAGAATTTAGACCAATTTCTAATGGAAGGGAGGGAATTAAAAAAATCATTCCTTCTTTAGTTGTAAGTATCAATACCCATGAATCAGATAATGGTGTTGATAATGTGATTAACTTTCAATTAACTCTAAAAGATGCTAAAAAACTAATTGAGGAATTAAATAGTGGCTCTGATTTATTAAAAACTGAAATACAAGATTTCCGTAATAAATTTGGTGAAGATATAATTGATCGAAAATATTTGGGATGAGTTGGAAGAAAAAACAACATTTAAACAAAAAAATAAAGACATTAAACCATGGGATTTGGATAAGAGAGAATTTAATTTACATGATCTGCATATTTGGATCGAGGAGGACAGTAGACAAAACTTGAATTGTTTTTATGATTTTGCTAAGGAAAGAAATGAATTACAAAACATTTCAACATCTAATGAACCAACAGACAATGAAAACATAAAAAATAAAAATGCCTTTGAGGATTTTGTAAAAACCAATTTGGAAAATCCTCAATTTAAAAATAAGTTTGTGGCATTTGTTGATGGAGAATTTCAAAATAGTGGAGATAAAAGAAATGCGTTAATTGAAAAAATGTATGATAAATTTGGTAATGTAGACATGTATGTAGACAAAGTCACAGACCAAAAGAAAGTTGTTCTAATTGATACTCCTGAATTTAATTGACATTGAAATTTAGACATAACAAGGTAGACAATCCTAGCTCTTTGGTTCTAGATCTAACTGTGTGGAACAAATTTGGAAAATCTTCCCCAGAAAAAGGAAAAATAGATACTGGTGCAAGTCATACAGTGATACCAGATTACCTTGTCAATACTTTACATCTAAAAAAGACAAGAGAAACAGTTGTAAAAACTGTGAGTGGAATGGAATCAACACATTACAATTATTTTGTCAGTATTCAAATTGGCAACATAAAGTTTGATAGATTTGAAGTGGTCGCAATGCCAAAAGAATATGTTCTTTTAGGCAGAGATTTAATTAATTTATGGAAGTTAGAAATAGATGGAGAATTTGAGACATATTCAATAGAACCTTGGTCAACAAATCCTGATGATGTTAAAGAGTAAAAACGATTAGTTGAGACTTGGGCATAATGATTTGCAAGAATAAATCCAAATGATTAACAACAAAGCACTTTCTTTACAATCTAGGAATCTCGTCATAATCACAGGACTTCTCCCATAAGAAATCATTTCCCAGTCTACGAACCTTTCTGTGTGCCTTTCCGAATCAGGATAGTTACACTTTGTATATTTTGATAATGAGACCTCAATGGAATCTGAGTGATACCCACATCCCTAAGAAAGAAAAGGTGTCAGACCTACCAGTACAACTTCCTAGTTTGTTGCATAACTTGGATCCTAGGCACGAAATTTACCCAACTTTTGACTGGATTAGGCGTGTTATGCAACAAACTACGGCGAATCGTGTCCTTTAAGCATCGCATCTGCCATCCCAAACAGCTGTCTGAATGAAACGTCGAGGACTGTTCTCAGTACGGCTATCATCGACCTTGCCAATCCGAACCTGTGCTGGCATGACCGGGGTTGTTGCCAAATTCACATCTAAGCTGCCACCACCACAATATTCTGCCTTGCTGCACACTCCAAACGGTTTAACACCTCAAGGTTCCATCCTATTGTCTTGCACAGTCCAAACCGCCTTCTTGTGGATGTCTTTCTGAACCTGCACAGCAACCGGTGACCTTCTGTCTCCTCTGCTCCAAATATTCCCTCTATCATGCCTCGTTTCTTGTAGATCTCCACGTCAAACAGTCCTGCGGCCTTTTTCCTGAACTTTTTTGTTCTGTTCACGGCATTGCCCCTCTGCTTTATGTTCGGGGTCATGCCGGCACCAAAGACAAGCTTGCAGTTCCTATCAGAATCATACCCCCTGTCTGCATTGAACCTGCCTGCAAAGGCAATGCCTGTCTTTTTGATCTTCTTTAGCAGCGAGGCAAAGACTGTAGTGTCTGCCATCCTGTTGGATGTGATGCGGCAGGAGAGTATGACCTGCAGGCCCAGTACCGAGGCCACGTGCCATTTCAGGTATTTCTTTTGACGCTTTGCCTCCTGTTGTGCCTGTTTCTGGCCTTTTTTTTGCACTCTTTCATACCTGTCAGTGGCAACGCCGCTGCTGTCTGATGCCAGCGTGAGATCAGAGGCATCAAATCCTGCAAGGCACGATGCTGCCGTGCAGGCAATGATATCTTCAAGCCATGCAACAGGAATCTTTTGCATGAACTTGGAGACAGTAGTGTGATCAGGTACGGGTTCGTCCCACGGCAGCTTAAGCTTGGATACAAGGTTCTCCATATCCCGGTATGTGTAGTTTAGACATACCATGAGTATGCAGATGCATGCCAGCTTGTTCCTGCTGTGAACCCGGTTGCGTCCAGGACCGGACTGTCTGTCCCGGACAGGACACGGATTTTTCACAATCAAAGAAACTATATGGGACGTGAGAAAATCCAGTTCTTGGGTGTGGGCCTCGTGATAGTACTTCCAGTACTGATCACGTCTCTTATGATCACTCATTAGAGAACTCACATCCTCTCTGATCAATATGTGTACAAAATCACAAAATTAGATCATGGGGGTGAATTTGGCAACAACCCCGGCATGACCTCTTGCGGTACATGCAGAGGAGACGATGTCCCTCTGCCTCCTCTACTGTCAGTAACTAACTTTCCCTGCGCACACCTTGGGCACATGCAGAGGAGACGATGTCCCTCTGTCTCCTCTGCCCCGAAGATCCCCTCGATGAGTTCCCTGCCTGTACGTCTCCTCGTCAAAGAGCTGCGCTGCCCGCCTCCTGTGGAACTTGCCGCGGTTTGTTGCACCCCTTCTCTGCTTTTGATGTGTAGGGGATCATTCTCATCCCAAAGACCGTCTTGCAGTTCTTGCCAGAGTCGTATCTCATGTCAGCGCACAGTACGGAACCCACCAGCGGCATGATTCGTCGACGCACATGCGCGCAGTCTGGGCAAGTATCAGATCCATCCATCCTGTCCTGATGCGCTGAAGGTACCTGGCAATCGTGGTGTGGTCAGGCACCGGCTTCCTCCAAGGCAGGTCCCGGTGCGGCACCAGGTTCTGCATGTACCGGTACGTGGCATTCAGCATGACTGTCAGCATGCACACGCAATGCATCTTGGCATCAGAGCGGACTGCCTTGCGCCCCCCGGTGTTGTTTCTTGCCGGCGGGGAGGGGAGGAGGAGGAGGGGTTGTTTTTGATCAAAAAACTAATTTGTCTGTCAGGAATCTTAGTTCCTGTGTGTGCCAGATGGTAACTTTTCCAGTAACCATCTTTTCGTTTATTCATTGAAGGGGCACACACACTCCTGATCCAAATGCGGCGCTGTCAAAAAGACGTAATTTGGCACTCAGAGGGAATTACGCAACAACTTCTGATCATTGGCCAATTCAAAATACGTGGTAGGTTTTAGGTGTGTTGTGCAACAATAGGAGGAGGAGGGAAGTGAACTACTTTTAGGATCCCACACATCTGAAGATCGTGCAATATCTTAATGAATGGTGGATATAGTTGATCTCTTCAAAAGGGAGGGCATAAATTCTAGATTCTAAATAAAAAAATGAAACTATGAGTGGTGAAACTGAAAGTACTTTCTCAAACTTTGGTGTTTATGTCATTAGTGAGGATCTTGAACTATCGCTTCCCAACACAACGATCAAAATTCAACGAATAGGGGAAAATGCTTTTTCATATTTTAGAAAAGACTCTGAAGGAAAAATTGTAGAAAAAATGATTCCTGCAAAATCAAATGAAATCCAAATTGAGATGGCCCCTATACGGCCATTAAATCATCCAGCCAGACGAACTGGTTATGTTTTTTTGAAATTTGATAAAGAAATCTATCTTAGGGAGAATTCTGCTGCAAGTATTTTTGTTCATTGTCCAATTGAGGTTGGAATTTTTTTAATTGATGGATCTAATCGCGAATCTTTGGACTGGGTTACCTGTAACCCCATAAATTCTAGATTTGGCCTTTATGGCTCTCCTGACACCGGCACATTATGCAAATATGCCCAAGTATCATTGGCTACTGACTACAGTGACTCTGTTCCATATGTTGAAGGTGTCATGAAAATTATTATTGAAAATACTCTAAAAACTGGCCAAACAGTCAGTAAAGTGATTTTTCCAATCACTGACAACTCACTATATTATGAAGAATCAAAAACAATAGTTGATGGTATCAAAGTTACTCTTCGAAAGAGAGCAGCAGTCAGTATTGCAGATATCAAAACTGATCCTGTTGATACGGACTGGACTAAATCCCCTACATGGGAAGACACCACTGTTAGTACCGCCATGGAGATGAGATTAGAATAATGCCCTTAGAATTCCTTCAGAGTTTATCTGGCATGCAAATTGTTGGTACTCTGACTGTTCTCTCATTGTTGATTGGAGGAATTATCATGGCAATAGGCGTCATTGTTGCCAAAATTGCCAAACTATTGTTTTACAAATATTATGCGCCAACATTACCAAAAGATACTGCACAAAATCTCAGCAAATTAATTTACTTTGGAATAATAATACTCTCCTTTTTGGCATTCACATCAAGTCAGGGAATTGATCTATCTGGGTTGATGGTTGCAGGAGGAATCTTTGCCGTAGTGATTGGATTTGCAACACAATCAGTTGTTTCTAATTTAATTTCAGGTATTTTCCTTATTGTTGAAAAACCAGCAAAACATGGAGATACAATCCATCTGCCTGATATGGGAATTTATGGAACCCTGTTAGATATTGGAACCTTTTCTAGCAGGGTTAGAAAGTTTGATGGAACCATAATTCGAATTCCTAACGAAAAATTCTTTACATCCAATATTCGCTCGCTTACTGTTTCAGTCGTTCGAAGGGCAAAAGTATCGGTAGGAATTTCCTACAAAACTGACATTGAAAATGCAATATCTGTAATTAAAAAAGAGATTGAACTTAGCATGCCTTTTGTGCTTCGTGTTCCAGAACCTGAATTCTGGGTAAATGAACTTGGTGATTCAAGTGTAAATATTCAGGTGCTAGTATGGCATCCTAAGGATGATTGGAGTCAGGCACAGCCCATCTTGCTTACTACAATAAAACGTGCATTAGACAGGGCCGGAATAGAGATCCCGTTCCCACAGCGTGTTGTTTGGGAAGCAAAAGACTAGTTTATGCAGTATTTGCGGCAACCTGTTTTTTCTCGCGTCTCTTCTTAATCAGGCTAAACATTATCATTCCAACGTTGATAATTGAAATAATTTCAATCAAGTCTACTCCGTACAAGAACCAATCAATAACTGGATGAACTCTTGATACAATCCCTGCCTCCAACATAATGTCTGCATTCCAAACCATGTGTGGAATTTGAATGAATTGTATTATTGCGATGACAATAACACTTCCTAGAATTTTATTCTCATACCATTTCCAAAATTTATTCCATGCGTTCATGGTATCATTTGGCAATTAATTCTATTAAACGCTCTGAAAATTAGATTCAACTAATTAGACCCTCCTAATTTTTTTAGGTGTAAAAACAATTAGTTAAAACTAATTAGTACAAACTAATTTTCAGCTTTAATGTTTTCTTTTTTCATCCAGACTGTTCTGTCTTTGTGATCAATTAATTCAACATTCATTTCATTTAGATCATCACGAACTTTATCTGCATCTTCAAATTGTTTTTCTTTTCTAAGCTGTTCTCTGCTTTGAATTAAATTATCTATTTCTTGTTTTTCATTTTCAGTCATTTCCGGAATGACCAATCCTAAAATTTCTGACATTCTCTTAAATTCTTTTTTAATTAACTGTGCATCCTCTCTCCCAAGCTTTTCTTCAGCTGCTAGTCTGTTGGCTTCTTTAACAAGTTGGAAAAATGCAGATAATGCAAGATGTGTGTTAAAATCGCCTTCTAATGCAGTATCAAACTTTGTTCCTGCTTTTTCAATAGTTTTGTTAACCTCTTCATGATTTTTGCTATCTGCATGAATTAGTTCATAATAGCATGTTTCAACCTGTCTCCATTTTATGAGATTCTCTTTTAGTAATTCTTCAGAATAGTCAATTGGTTTTGAATAGTGCCCTGACAAACAAAATAATCTAATGATGTTGGGGCCCCAGTTTTCTAATACATGACTGACTGATTTTATATTTCCAAGTGATTTTGACATCTTTTCTCCGTTAATTGTTACCATCCCTACATGCATCCAAACTTTTGCAAATGGTGAATTTGCATATGATTCAGACTGAGCTATTTCATTTTCGTGATGCGGGAAAATCAAGTCTCTTCCCCCACCGTGAATATCAAAATTTTCTCCAAGATACTTTATGCTCATTGCAGAACACTCAATATGCCATCCTGGCCTACCTTTGCCCCATGGACTATCCCATACAGGTTCGGCATCTGAGAACTTCCACAATGCAAAATCTAATGGATCGTTTTTTGATTCATCTATCTCAATTCTAGCTCCTGATTGCAGTCCGTCTATCCTCTTTTTTGACAGCTTTCCGTATTCCGAAAATTTTGATACTGAGAAATAAACTCCATTTTTTGAAGCATATGCCGATTCTTTGTCAATTAATTTTTCAATGAACTTGATAATATCTTCTATATGCTCTGTAGCTTTTGGATAGTTTGTCGCACGTTTTACATTTAACCCATCAAAGTCTTTAAAATAGTTATCAATGTATCTGCTGCTAATCGCTTCTGCAGTTGTGTTTTCTGTTTTTGCACGATTAATTATTTTGTCATCTACGTCCGTAAAGTTTTGTATGAATTCAACCTCTGTCCCTTTTTCTTCCAAGTATTTTCTTAATACGTCAAAAACTATGATGGTTCTGGCATGACCAATATGTGACTCGTCATACACGGTTACTCCGCAAAGGTAAATTCTGACTTTTTTTGAAATATCTAGCATCTGTTCAGAATTTGTTAGCGTATCTTGAAGGTTCATGTTCATTCTCTATCTGGTTTATGTGATGGCAATCTTTTATGTTCGCTGTTTTTGTTCAGCCCCGCTATTTTTTCCACAACTGTCTTTTCAATTTGATTAATTTTTGCCGTTTCCCCCACTGATAATTTTTTGTCAAATAGGCAATACAGAATCGGATCCATTTCTTCATAGGACATGCCTAACTCATCTTCTGCCCCGTGGTTTTTCCATAGGTGAGGGCTGCTCTTTTTTGAGATGACATTATCTGGCACTCCAAGGTGTTTTGCCATTTCTCTTACCTGTAATTTGTATAACGAGATAATTGGGGTAAGATCTGATGCGCCATCTCCAAATTTTGTAAAATATCCAATCAGATGCTCACTTTTATCACTGGAACCTAGAACTAGATAGTCTTTGATGTTGGCATAATAATACAAAATATTGGTTCTAATTCTTGCACGAAGATTTCCTTTAGCTTTCTCATTTGGCTCAAGATACATGGAATATTCATTTACAATTGGTTTGACATCAATTAACTTGTATTCTATTCCTGTTAATGCAATCATTTTGAGTGCGTCTTCAGTTTCCGTTTTTGGCGTGATTGACGTGTCTGGCATTATTAATGCCAGTGTATTTTCTTTTAGTTTTGTCTTGCATAGATACGCTAAAACTGCCGAATCAATTCCTCCACTTAATCCTAAAATGACTCCTTTGGACTGATTTTTTTCTATTTGTTCTAGCAGAAACTTTTCAATTGTATTTGTAATTTCTGAATAGTCCTGATCTTTGATTTTATTAATGATATCTTGATTCAATAATTGATTTGTAGAATATACGAATAAAAATTATACCTAATATCGGATTTGAATTATGGGGTCTGGGAAGCAAAAGTCTTTCTTAACATTGAAGATCCTGCAGGAAACATAACGCGATTGGGATGCAATCACACAGTTCAGGTCATCTATTCCAAATACCGTGTTGTGCCTGTCTGGTATGTTGGCGCATGCCAGCATATTTCTCGCACCGTTTATGACATCTTGATGTGTGCCGGAGTTGTTTATCATCATCTGCGTCTCTGCTTGGTTTTTTGCCTGGGCAGCAAAATCACGGGGCCATGCCTCGGACTTTAGATTAATCGTGGTTTGTTATGTCATCATAGTGTTTAATTGATTTTTGTAAGGTATCACTTGATATCATCCCATCAGTAATGATTTTTTCATATAGTTCAGGATAAATAAATTCACGTTTAGAGTATTCAATAATTTTCTCATAATCTTCCTGAAAATAATGTGGGATTTCATCTGAACCTGACGTGGATTTTGTAGGAAAATCATACGCAAATGCTAGCACATCATGCTTGAGACCCTTAGTTTTAAAATTATTCAGCGGCAAATGTATTTGAAGAAAATCAATCACTTCAGGTTTATTTATGAGCCATTGGTGAAGCCATTTTTCCTCCTCAATATTGTGATGAATCATTCTACCATACAGAAAAAATAAATCAAATCGAAGGATATTGTGTCCTATTATTTTGAGTCTGTCGTCGCCTGTGCCCCGTTGCAAATCCACTACAACATTGTAGAATTTTTGTAATAGTTCTTTTTCTCCCATCTCCCATTCTTTTAGTCTGAATGTGTGGCCATTGTTAATTTTGTATGTAATGAGGATAGTTTTTCCATCAAATGGGGTGAGGCCTCCTCGCTCAAACCTCCAAAACTGATCCTTGTCTTCAGAATTCTTATGCAGTACACCTGAATCAATTGCCTCTTTTGTTTTGAAATACTCTTCTTTTGTGAATTGCGGAGCAGTTTCAATATCTAAAAAAAGATTTGGCATAAATAACATTGGCATGCTAAGAAATTAACATATCTCATGTTTGGGGCATATAATTCAAAAAATAGCTCCTTTTTAGGTTAATATGAAAATTGGGGAGTATGATCTTGACGAGAAAGATTCAACCAACGTAAATGCAATTATTTCAGATTTTCTCAATTTTACATGTAAAGTTATCGATGGGATTGCAATTGGTGCTGGCTTTGCTTAAATTTTGAATTTCACACATGAAATTTGCGCAATTTTTCTGTTTTTTACTATTGCAAGATACAAGTAACAGCAACAGTATTTCAGTCCGGCTTTGACACCCTTTTATTTATTCTACAGTGTTTTCTGGAGGTATTTTTTTTATGATTAAATGTCAACATAAATACCGTCATCCCTTGCCTCTACAGAATATGTTTCTAATTTAACATCTTTGAGATAGTCTGTCAGTTCCCCTGTTTTGATATTGTAGTGCCAAAAATGTAATGGGCATTCCACAATATCTCCCTCAAGTTTTCCAGGAGCAATTGAACCGTCTTGATGAACACAAAGATCATCTAGTGCATGATATCCGTCTTGATTGAATACTGCAATTTGTTTTCCATCAATTTTGAAAGCTTTGCCTTTGCCTGCAGCAACTTCCCCTTTTTCGGCAATCTTTTTCCAAGTCAATAATTTAGCGATATCTTTGTCATTTATTTACATTCGCATGATAGAATTTTATAGTCTTCTTCATGGGTTTGATCGTTGAGTAAAGTAAAGACTAGTCAAAAATTGATCAAGAAAGGCAAATTATCTTATGAATGGGCTAGATCCCATATGCAAATTCTAGACAATACTGTTAATCGCTTTAAAAAATCTAAGCCCCTCAAGGGCGTAACACTTGGATTCTGTCTGCATATTACAAAAGAAACCTCTGTCTTACTAATGGGTGCCAAAGAATTGGGCGCAACCGTTGCATGTTGTGGTGGCAATCCGTTAACAACTCAAGATGACATTGCAGCATTTTTGGCTTCTCAAGGAATTCATGTTTATTCTTGGCATGGACAATCTGTCAAAGAATATGATTGGTGTATTGATCAAGTATTGAAACACAAACCAATAATTCTGACAGATGATGGGGCCGATATGAACATCAAGGCTCATTTTGATAAGAGATTTAAGAACATGAAAATTCTTGGAGCAACTGAAGAAACCACTGCCGGTGTTACTCGAATCAGAGCAGTAGAAAACCAGGGAAAACTCCGCTATCCTGTAATTCTAGTGAATGAGGCATATACAAAACACATGTTTGATAACCAATATGGAACCGGGCAAAGCACCATTGATGGCTATCTTCGGGCTATGAATTTGCTTATGGCCTCAAAACGTGTTGTTGTAGTTGGTTATGGTTGGGTCGGTCGTGGTGTTGCATCAAGATGCCATGGGATGGGCTCCAAAGTAATTGTCACTGAAATAGATCCTATTAAAGCACTAGAAGCTCACATGGATGGTTTTGAAGTAATGCCGATGTCACAGGCCTCCAAAACTGGTGACATTTTCATTACATGTACTGGAATGACGAGTGTAATTAGAAAAGAGCACATATTACAAATGAAAGGTGGCGCAATCATGGGAAATGTCGGCCACTTTGATGTTGAAATTGATAGTGAATTCTTACTCAGGCAGTCAAAATCTGTTAAAGAAGTAAGACCCAGTCTTGATGAATGCACTTTGAAAAACGGAAAGAAAGTGTATTTGATTGGTCAGGGCCGACTTGCAAACTTGGTTGCAGCAGAAGGACATCCGCCGGAAGTTATGGCCCAATCATTTTCAAATCAAATTTTATCTGTTTTGTACATTCTCAAAAATCACAAAAAAATGGGAAATAAAATTATCAATGTTCCTGAAGAAATCGATAGACAAGTGGCAGTTGATGCATTAAGAGCGATGGATGTTAAAATAGACAAACTGACACCAGAGCAGGTAAAATACGCTAATAGCTGGTAAATTAAGATCATTTTCACAATTTTCTCTACTAGATCTAGTACACAATTAACACAATTTGATTACCTTTTCAGAATTTATTCATAGCATGATCAAATCACGGCATGCTGTACTAAACACCATGTTTTTTGCTTTTCAAAGCGAGTCTTTACGTCCTTCTTTTACCCAGTCTGGAAGATCCTTATGATGTCAGGTAAGAGGCGAGCTGATTTTGGAATCGAATGGCAGAATTTTGCATCTAAAACCACTAAATATTGTAATCATCAGATTTTTAAAATCCGATACCCATATTCTGGCAGATGTGCAATAAATGTCAATGATTGATGAGAAAATCGAGCAGTTCAACGATGTAGATAGATTTATTTTGTTACTGCTAGGTGCAAAAAATTCTGAATCCGTACCTGGCCCCATACATTTTCAAAAAGAAATGTATTTGCTTCAAAATCTATTTCCAAAATTAGCAGATGAGACTGATTACGACGCATACCTTCTTGAACCACACAGTGAGATTGTAGCCGACGAGGCAGAGCAGTTAGAATCTGCTGGATTAATAAGAGCAAAGACAGGAAATCTTGAGTTAACTTCAGATGGAAAAAAAGTCTTCAACATATTAAAAAAGAGATCGAGTAAAGAAGAGACTAGAAAAATTGAAGAGTTCAAAGAACTTCTCAATGACTTGACCAAGGATGAGCTTTTGGCCTTCATATATTTCTCTTACCCGTCCCAAGACGAACTTGAAAAGGAATCTATCGAGTACAAGGATCTTCTGCCAAAGCGAAAAAAACTTGCGATATCTATGTATCAAAGGGGCAAGATTAGTGCCCAAAAGGCAGCACAGATAGCAGGAGAGCATCTAGAAGATTTTCTTAAGGAATTAAAAAACGTGGCGTAGATGAAAATTTTTGATGCTACAGCGGTAATTGCATTTCTAAACGACATGAACTACTCAGATGGGATAATGGAACTCTCAAAACATTATGAGATAATTATTCCCAAAGGTGTTGCCGATGAGATTAAAAAATCCCCCGGAAAAGAGATGTTGCAAGATTTAGTAAAACAAAAGGCAATAAAGATTGGTACGTAGTGAATTGGATTAACAATCGCTCACAAAACAGACAACATTATTCAACCACAAGATCTAGATCCCAGTGTATGGCAGAATCCGCATGAAATACAACAATTCTGCAATACCGGCAGACAGAAGGTTCCTGTCCGGCGTCTCCAGTGCGCGCCTGCGCAGCATGCAAAAAAAGGAGACAGATCCCAGGGCCGCAGCAAGGCTGCTGGCATATGCCATGCGCAAGGAGGGCATGTCCATACGCCGGATATGCAGGGCCCTCAACAGGTCATACTCTACAGTACGGGGCTGGCTTGTGCGCGCCGCACAGCTTGGCACCTGCGGCAGGTACGACATCAAAAACAAAGGCGCGCCAAACAAGCTCGATCCGGAACAGACAAAGCAGCTGCGCGCAGACCTGCTGGCAGGCCCGCGCAGTTGCGGCTTTGAGTCCGGAGTGTGGACGGCACCGCTGCTGGCCGCACACATCAGAAAAAAGTTCGGCGTGCAGTATGCCACTGTCAGCATATATGACATACTGCACAGGATGGGCTTTTCGTGCAGAAAGCCGCGTCCAAAGCACCCAAAATCAGCCTCAGAATCAGAGAAAAAAGAGTTTAAAAAAAAAGCAGGGGAGATAATCCAGAGTCATCCAGACCATACGGTGATTACAGTTGATGAGGCCTCCTTTATCATTGGATGGAATACCAAGAACGGGTGGTACCTCAAGGGCAAGCCCGTCACCACTCCAGTCAGCCTGTCGCGCAAAAGGTTCTACTCGTTTGGGGCGCTGTACGACGGCGGCTTTGACTGCAGGTTCTATGCCAAGGCCAACAGCTACAGCTTTGTGGACATGCTCGGACACCTGCATCTCAAGCACGGCAAGATCATCGTCTTTCTTGATAACGCATCATACCACAAGTCAAAGATGGTCAATGATTTTGTCGACTCGTATGACGGCGACATAGTCCTTGTTTACTTGCCCGTGTACACCCCGGAGCTGAATACCACGGAGGGGCAGTGGAGGCTGTTAAGAAGGGCCACTGCAAACGTGATGTATGAAAGCACAAAGGTGATGAAGGAATCCATATGGACAATGCTGGATAGACGTGAGGTCAAGATAACAAGAATGAGCGGTTATTTATCCTAGTCACTACGTCACCGCCCCTGCTGGGCCGTATTGCATAAAACGTATCGCCACTGGCCGAATTGTAAAATATCCACACCCAGACCAGGACTCCGTCGAGTCGTATGGATGTCTCATCGATGTTGAGTACGGCCGCACCTCTTATTTTTTCCAGTATCCTCATGCTTGGATTCTCCAGATTCGTGCCCACATACCGCACTATGTTGTGGATTGTGCCAGTAGATATTGGAACTCCCATATTCGTGATTCTTTGGGCGTTTAGTCTGCATGGCATTCGATCCATGTGGTTGGTCACTATCTCAGATATTATGTTGTGGCCATAATTTCCATATCCGGGCAGACAGGCATCGCCCTGTATTCCTGCCTTGCCGCATTGGTTGCACGTACACGTGTGTATTGTGTGTCGTGTGGTAACTGGTTTTGGTACGGGAATCTCCGTAATGTCGCGTACGTTCGTATCTGTCACGTCAAGCTCGGAGGCGCCGCAGTTGGGACACGTTTTGGGCATGTGCTCGGTGAATTCTGTTGGTTTGGGCCTGCTAGTGGTTCCCTTGTGGCCGGTTTGTGCGCCCTGCTTGCGGGGCGATTTTTCATCGGTGTCTTTTTCGTAGTTGCGCGTACGCTGTCGGGTCAGGGTGTTATGGGAAGGTGGTGTGTTGGGATTATCATAATATGCCACTATGCGCTCAAGTGCCTTTATTCTGGATTCATACTTGTTTGTCATCTCCCCATACTTGGATTCATACTTGTTTGTCATCTCCTCATACTTGTTTGCCATCTTTTCTATTGTCTGCTTTTGAATCAGATTTTCTGTGCGGAGCTGCTTGTACATTTTCTTGTAGTCGCGCGTATCCTTCAATATGACAGGTAAACCGAACTGGTATTTAGCTTGAGATGGTGATCAAAAATTGATCCATTGGGGGAAAATTAGGCATGACGTGAACAGATACAAAGATTGTTAAAGTCGATCAATCAAAGGTAGATCAAATTCTAAACGAACATCCACAGCTTCATAGAGGAGAATGCGAAGTCATAGAATTCATGCAATCATATTCAGGAAGAAATAATGCTTGTATAGTAGACCTTATGCGTAATCGACTAAAAATTCAAAATCAAATTGGTTTACTAAGGCAAAAATTATCTCGCAATATTAGTTTGATCGATTATGCATAAGGTCTAGTATCTGATGATTCAAAAGCTCGAAAGATTTTTCAAATGCTTAACTTCAAGTGGACCGAAAAACTATTGGATATTATGAAAGAGAAGGGAATAATCGACAAGCAAACTCATGCTTCTAAAAGTAGCAAGCTTCAAAACGCGGCATTTTATTCAAGGAGAAGAAAATTATGACGACATATTTGCAAATCGAGACTCTTTCAAATGACAACAAAAAGTCGCTCTTTAGGAGTCAGAGGATAAAACTGAACGGTAAGAAGGCAGTGACTCCTCTAAAGGCACTGGATCCTACAAAATTCCGCTCTGATGTTTCTCTGAACAAGAAGGCATTTGGATTCAATGAAATCTATAGAGTGTTAAACTCGGATAAGATATCTTTGTTGCAAAAAGACTCGTACGAACATGACCGTTTCTCAAAAACACTGTCAAATATGGTTAGAAAAAGCCAATTAAATGACCTTAATGTCTGTCTAGTAAAGTTTTCTTCAAAGAGATCAACCGTTTCCACTCAAAAAAGAGATAGAATTTCTAACTGATGTGGCACACAGCTTTTCTGATATTACTCCAATGCCAATTGTTGATATCAAGATAAACAGTTCCAATTTTTCAAGATATCTGAATTATCTACAACTGTGTTATGATACAATAGAAGAGCTGAATAACAAACCCATTATGGGAATGCTTCCCAACATGCCACGAGAACTGTATCCAAAGCTTTTAGAATTTTATATTAAAAACCGAATCTCTTCATTTTGTTTTGATTTCAATGGACAGACACCAGACCACCTTAAGCTTCGTCCTGTAATGAGGTATCTCAACACAAAAGAACTTCTAAGCAAGACATTGATTTATGGAGTCAATGCAAAACCGGGAAGAGTGTTGAAAAACACTAACGTGATTCCTTCCAAAGATTTTATCGCCTACGGTTTTGGATTGGACATTCTTGGTGAAAGTCACATAGGAGCAAAAGGTTCAAAAGTATTCTTTGAAAAGATGAAAGTGGCAATAGGCAAACAGCAGGAAAACAAGAAAAGAATCTTCATTAAATCTGATTATGGTTACTATAAAACAAATGTAAAGGAAGAAGTTTTCGGTCTTTATCCAAGTGACACAAAAATAAAATTAGATGACATATTGCACGATTCACAACAAACTTGGCAGAAACTTTTCAATATGGAGCAACAATCAATAGAAACAGGCAGAATAAGAAAAAGACTTGAATCATTAGACAGGAACGAGACGATTCTAACTTATATTAAGAAAAAAACACAAATCAAAAAAGAACTCAAGCATCTTGAATCAGAACCTAAGAATATTTCACAGCAAATGCTAATTTAATTGAAACATAGATGGCAGGCACACACACACCCTAGGTGTTTAGTACGGCATGCCGTGATTTGGATCATGCTGTGAATAAATTCTGAAAAAGTAATCAAATTGTGTTATTGTGCACTAGATCTATGGTCTAAAACTTCTTAACCCCATTACTGTTCCTGACTATTGTCTGATGAACAGAAAAGCCATCATTACTAGTGCTTTACCTTACGCAAATGGAGAAATTCATTTGGGGCATGTTGCATCTACGTACTTGCCTGCAGATGTCACCACTAGATTCTTGAAACTAAATGGAGTGGAGGCTTACTATGTTTGCGCATCTGATGATTTTGGAACGCCTATCTTAATTCAATCAGAAAAAGAGGGAAAAACACCTGCTGATTATGTTGCTCATTGGAACAAGCGTGACTTGGAAGATTTTACCTCGTTTAACATTGGATTTGATTATTTCTACAAGACCAGCTCTCCTGAAAACATTGCATTTGTTCAAGACGTTTTCAAAAAACTAAACGATGCAGGTCATATCTATGAACAAGAAATCATTCAGTTCTATTGTAATAATGATAAAAAATTCTTACCTGACAGATATGTAAAAGGCACATGTCCCTACTGTAAAGCCGAAGACCAGTACTCTGATCTTTGTGAAAGCTGCGGCCGTGTCCCTGAAGAAATTACTGATCCAAAGTGTTCGCTTTGTGGCCGGCCTCCCACAAAAGAGAAGACCAATCATTATTTCTTTAAATTAAAAAATTTTGGTGATTCATTATCTAAATGGTTAGATGAAAACGACCATCTCCAAAAAGATGTAAAAAAATATGTTCAGAACTGGATAACCTCTGGATTAATTGATTGGGATGTAACCCGTGATATTTCTTGGGGTGTGCCTGTGCCACTTGACAATGCCAAAGACAAAGTATTCTATGGGTGGTTTGATAATCATTTAGCATACATTTCAACTGCAATAAAATTCCTAAATGATAAGGGAATTGATGGAAAAGAGTTCTGGAATTCTGCTGACATTTATCACTTTATTGGAAAAGATATTGCGTATCATCACTACCTTTTCTTGCCTGCAATGAGATTGGGAATTAATAGTGAATACAAATTACCTGATTACATCCCAACACGAGGACATCTTACCTTACAATCGAAGAAAATTTCTAAAAGCAGAAATTGGTATATTGGTCTGAAAGAATTTCTTGAATACTATCCTGCAGATTATCTTCGATATTACCTAGTATCAATTAACCCGTATTCCCAAGATGACTTGAATTTTGATTGGAATGACTTTACCACTAGAATTAATTCAGAATTAATTGGAAATCTTGGAAATTTTATTAACCGTGCGTTGGGATTTACCAAAAAAGCGTTTGACGGTAAGGTTCCAGAGTCTGAGTCTTATGACGATAAAGATTCTGAGGCAGAACAAAAAATCAAAAGTTTTGCAGATGATGTGGGTTCACTCATGGAGCAAAACCATCTAGACAGGGCATTAAAGAAGATAATGGAATTCTCATCGTACTTTAACCAATACTTTCAACACAAAGAGCCATGGAAAAAGGGCCCTGGCACTGCAAGCTGTGTATTTCTTTCAGTTAACGCTGCCAGAAGCTTGGCAATTGCCATTTTCCCATTTCTTCCAGAGTCTGCTCAGAAAATTTGGGATCAGTTGGGACTAGATGGAAATACCGGTGAATCATCTTGGAATGAGATATCTGTTTTGGGAATTTCTTCTAATCACGTCTTGGGCGAGGCTGCCCCTTTGTTTACAAAAGTTGAAGAGTCTGACATTGAAAAATATAAAAAACAATTAGGCCCTTCTGAGTGAAAATGAAACCAATTCCGCGAGTTTCCACTAGAGGATACTACAACCTATCTACCGGAAAAACAGTCAAAAATAACCTGTATCATCTGTATCCCAAAAAATATTTTGAGACACTGATTGGTTCCAAAGAAATCACAATAATGATTCATGGTTTACAGAATGATAATGCTGGTGCAGTTGCCAAAACTGTTTTGGCAAGAAACCGATTACGTAAATTAGGATATGCACATCCTGTAGTCGGGTTTAGCTATGATTCAAACACTACTGGTGCCCACTTAATCACACATGCAAAACACGCGCTTGCCGTAGGTCAGATAATTGCAAAGAAAAATGGTCGAAACCTTGGACGATTCATCGGAGACTTCAAAAATATCAGTCCCAAAACAAAAATTCGTTTAATGGGACACTCGTTGGGCTCTCAAGTAATTTTAAGCGCCGTTAATTATCTTGCAAAAAGGAAACAAAATAAAGGAATTTTAGAGAGTGTTTATTTTTTTGGTGCATCCATAACTGCAGACATGCCCTCATCTAAAAAATATGGAAAGCTTCTGCAAACTGTTGTCAATAAAAAAATCGTGAATTACTACGCTCCGACAGATGAAGTACTTTATTGGGCAAACATGGCGAATTACGTTCAAGGTCCATTGGGTCTTAAGGGTGCAACTGGGAAACCGGTTAGCAAATACCGTCAAAAATTAGTTAGACCAGAAAATCATAGGTTTGCTAGTTATGCTTTGACATTAGACTCGTTTCCATAGACTGCTTTATGCATGTTGGTGTGGTATAATTTGCGCACTAGTGTTTTATATTATAATGAAATTCATACTTTATGAAATCTAGGATACCGTCTAAACGAAGATCTGTGCTGTACCGTCTTCAAGTTTTAGATGAAACGTCTGAAAACCCTGCAGATCTTTCTGAGCATCCTTTTAGCTGTCACTAGCATGGTTTTTAGAACCTAATTTTCATCTGTCAGTATTGACAAAGTCCATAAATTTTGTAGTTTTAGGCAAGCAAGACATCGCAAATGATTTTGGCAAAAAAGGCACCGTGACTGATCTTTCTCTGTATGACAGAAAGGAATCTGATATTATCAGAACTTGGGTGACTCCAAGTGGGTTTCCTGATAAAATACAACCGTTGTTTCAAGCAATCAATTTAGCAGAATATGTGATATTTCATGTAGATAAATTAGATAGATTTACTGGTGAGCAAATCATTGCGCTTGACTCGTTGAAAAAAGAAAAAGGGATTCTTTCTCATACTTTTGATGTGGATGAATCGAAATTAGATGCAATGATCAAAGGAACTGTTGTTGAGAAATATGCCAAAGTTGATCAGGGCAAAATCAGGGAAGAGGCAGACAGACTGGAGCCTATCACCCCAAATGGCGGTGATTCCCCTGAGATGGCAATTGATCATTGTTTTGATGTTAAAGGTGTTGGAACTGTAATCTTGGGCAAGATAACCAATGGAAAAATAAGACAATACGATAACCTAAAACTGTATCCTGCAGGAATTGACGTATTGGTAAAGTCAATCCAAATGCATGATGATCCTGTCGAAGAATCCAATTGCCCTGCCAGGGTCGGACTGGCCGTAAAAGGCGCAAAGCCTGATCAGGTTGGACGCGGCGATGTAATATCTGGGGAAGGGGCAGTGGATGTAAAAACAGAGATTGAGCTTGACTTTCAAAAAAACCCGTTTTACAAGAGTGAAATTGCAGAAGACCAAGGCTGTCTGGTAAATGTTGGATTGCAAGTCAAAGCCGCCAAGTTCTCATCAATTTCCCCACTGAGACTAACGTTTGAAAAACCAGCTGTGTGCAAAAAAGGCCGGGTTGCCGTAATTTTAAAACCAGAATCTCCAACTATCAGAATTCTTGGAAGCGGTGCCATCCAATAGACTAAATAAAATCAAAATCCGCAATCCATTATGCGTGGACTGATGATGGGCAGGATCCAGCCTTTTTCCTTGGGTCATCTGGATTTAGCAAGACAGATTCTTGAACAATGTGACAAAGTTATTGTTGCCATCACCAGCTTCCGGTTCAACTACCTGGAGAAAGATCCTTTCACTTCAGGCAAAAGAACTGGGATGATTCACAGCTCACTCAAAGAGCCGTCCATTGATCTGGATGGATGTTTTGTAATCCTTGTTGAAAATCAGTCCAATGCTGCAACTTGGGCATCATGCCTAAAATCAGTACTGCCTCATTTTGATAAAGTGTATGGCAAAAGCAACTATGTCTTGATGCTGCTTGCCGATTCCGGAATTGCAGTAGTCAGGCTCACGTTTTTGGAAAGGAATCAATTCGGCGCAACAAAAACTCGCTTCATGATAGTCGCAGATGAAGAATGGAAGCACTCTGTCCCAAATACCGTTTATGAATTTTCCACAAAAATTAATGCTAAAAACCTACTAAAAGTAATTTCTAAATCTGATGCAAATCCCACTGAACACTGATGGAACCAATACGAGCTTGTCCCCTTTGTCCTGAATGTGGCTCAAAGAAGTTCATTAGATTGCCTGGCAAAAAGATCACTGTAAAATGCCGCTCATGTGACACAATCATCGAAATCTAAATTACATGTCTGATATTTGTAACATTCCTGTCATAATCATGGCAGGAAACTGAAACAACAAATGATGGAGAGATTAAATGTAGAGTTTAGATATGAGAAAGTTCTACAAGTGGACTCAAAATAAGATTCTGCCACACGAAATCATCTCTTATCCTACTGTGGGCCATCCTCAATGTACTTTGCTGAATGAGGACGTTTCTGATTTGCATTGCATCTTCTTATGCTTTCTTTGCGTTAACTCATGATTCTGTGTACGATATTCTTCAGAGTTTGTTAGCATGTGCCAGATTCCCTCAAGCATCATCTACCTTGCAGTAACAGTAGCAGATACCTTTGCCTTTTGTCTTCCCCTTCTTTTTGCAATTCTTGAATAAAATGATTCCATCCTTGGATCAAATCGTATCGCAGTATTTGCAGCCTTTTTTCAGTAATGGATGATGAGACAAGATTCTGGATTGCACAGGAAGTTGGGAATAGAAAGGAATGTCACAACGCAAGAGAATTACTACAAAAGGCAAAGCAAGTTACAGGAACTAAACCAAAGGTGTTCATTACTGACAGTCTAGGAAGTTATGCAGAATCTTATCGCAAAGAATTTTGGACAGTAAAGAGAGCAAACAGAACTTTGCACATTTGTTATATCCATCGACAAGGGATATGAACAATAACAAAATGAAGCGTCTTAACGGTTAGTTTCGAGATAGAAAGAAAGTTGTCAGAGGTATCAAAAAGGATGCTACTGTAATCATTGATGGTTATCAAATTTATCACAATTGCGTCAGATCACATGTGGTGGTGCTAGATGGCAAGACACCTGCCGAAGCCTGTGGTATTTGCGTGCAAGGAGAGAATAAATGGAAAACCATGATTCAGAACGCAAGCAGAAGATAAAGAAAGTAGCCAAACTAGGTGTGAAATGTGCTTGGTTAATGGTAGATTATTTAATCTAAGAAGATAAGTTATTTTTTTAACAAGATATGTTATTAATAGATAAAAAATATTATTAAAATATGAAAGATCCTCAAATTGCATATAAAGAAAGATTAGAGAATATTTTGAAGCTGACTACTGATGAACAGTATATGAGTTGTTTCCAAATAACTAGAAATCTTACAAATTTTAGCTGGACGATGGAATTGAAAGATGAAGTATTCATAAGTGAAGTGCTTGAAGCACTTTTTAAACAGATGGGAAATTTAATTGAGACATATAAAATACCACAAGAAATTAGAGAAGACATAAAAATACAATTATCAGTACTCATGAAAAAATTAATTGAAACATATCCTAAAACCAGTCCATCCGATTTATATGAATCATTAAAAGAATTGAGATATGCAGCTACTTACCATCAATTTAATGTATGGCAAAAATATTCAGAAAAATATCCTGGTGGATTAGGAATGAATGAATAATTATGACAACCATTTTGGAAACTAAAAAGAAAGAGAATAAACAGGAAATGCAAAATGCTTGGATAGAATTCGTAGAAACTAATCAAAAAAGTCCAGAGGAAGCACATAGAATTATCATATTCACAATGCACAAACAACAGAAAGTTATTGATCGTTTATTACAAGACAACAAAACTTTATGGAAACAGCTTCAAAAATATAAAACAACTCAAGAATTAATTTCGGAAGGACAACCACAAAGTTCAACATATAGAATCGTTAAAAAAATTTGGGATAATAAAGAAGATGAGTTCTGGGACACTTTTTGAACCACAAGAGATTATTTTAACAGAGATAGTTTTTCCTAATCAACAACTTAAAAAAAGACCTGTATTGGTGATTTCAGAATTTTCCAAAAACACATCCGAAAATATTTTTGTTTGCTTACCAATAACTTCATCTCTTTATGATGATCCATTTGCAATTAAAATTAATAATTCAGATACTCAAGAAGGATTTTTTCCTAAACCAAGTCAAGTTTTATGCCAATACTATTTTACAGAATTAAAAAGTGACATAGATAGAAAAATAGGGAAAATAACCCCACAATTTTATCAAAAAGTAAAGACAAAGATTCGTACTGAAATTTTAGATGTTTGATTTAGTATGGTACTGCTCAAACCCACGCCCGACGATTTTTGACATCTACAAGATCTGACGATAAGTTGACAGACGTTATACGAAATCTTTTCTGTATCTTGTGATATTTCATTACTGTTGGGCCTCATGCTAACAAACTCTGAAGAGTATCGTACACAGAATCATGAGTTGACGCAAAGAAGCATGAGACGATGCAATACAAATCAGAAACGTCCTGATTCAGCAAAGCATACTGAGAATGGCCCACAGTAAGATAAGAGATGATTTCGTATGGGAGAACCCAAACAGATATTCTTTATGAAGAATCTGACAGTCATTGGATTTGTCAAGGATCGGTGATCAAAGACGCTTTGACTGACTCTTGTTGGTGATCTTTGAACTTTTTACAAGATTGTGGCTGAAAACTTGGAAAGGCTCTTTTAACCATTACGCATAAAACAGGGAAATAACACTGCCCATAGCATGGCAAAAACGTGGAAAGATAACGATATCAGCCTTGACTCAATTAAGGATCAAACAATTGCCGTACTAGGCTATGGAATCCAAGGTGATGCGCAAGCCAACAACATGAAAGACTCTGGCTTAAATGTGATAATTGGTCTTAAAGAAGGAGGCAACAGCTGGAAAAAGGCATCAGCAGACGGTCACAAAGTGATGTCAGTTGCAGATGCAACCAAACAAGCAGACATTATCCACGTATTGATCCCCGACATGATTCAAGGCCAGGTATACAAGGATGAAATCAGACCAAATCTTTCTGAAGGACAAGCACTGTCATTTTCTCACGCAGCTGCAATATACTGGAAATGGATTGAAGCGCCAAGCAATGTTGATCTTATCATGGTTGCCCCAAAAGGACCCGGTTCTAAAGTTAGAGAAACATATCTTGACAGTTTTGGAACTCCTTCAATTGTTGCAGTTGAGCAAGACTTTACGGGAAAAGCTTGGGATAGGACGCTGGGAATTGCAAAAGCAATTGGAAGCGCAAGAGCTGGATTGATTCAAACTACTTTCAAAGAGGAAGTGGAAACTGATTGGTTCGGCGAACAGGCAGACCTCTGTGGCGGTGCAGCTTCCATGGTAACAAACGCATTTGAAACCCTAGTTGAAGCAGGATACCAACCAGAAATAGCATATTTTGAAGTCTTGCATGAACTCAAACTCATTGTAGATATGATTCAAAGATATGGAATTAATGGAATGTGGAGACGCGTTAGCGAAACTGCCAGATATGGGGGGCTAACTCGCGGTCCAATGGTTATGGATGCCGCAAGCAAAGGGAACATGAAAAAAGTTCTAACCATGATTCAAGATGGGACATTCAACAAAGAGTGGATCTCTGAATATCAGAAAAGCGGCAAAGACGCATTTGATAAATACATGAAACAGTATGACGAACACCAAATTGAAAAAGTTGGCAAAGAAATGCGTAAGATGATGTGGCCTGATTCCACAGAATAGTTCCTTTTCCTAGATTTTATTTCTCAATTACTGTATCTGCAAGACATGCTGTACCGCGATTTGTTTGGTAGCTTCCGGCATGATCGCCTATTGGTACTGCACGCAAGTCTTTGGGGTCTATGCCTGTCTGAACGGCAGATGCTCTTTTTGTTTTTTTACTGCTCCATACAAAAAAGCCTGCGGCAATAGCAGCACCAATCCCTGCCATTACATACATTATTAGAACTTGCATGTCATTTTCATTTCCTCCTGGCGGCGCGTTGCTTTGTATCGTAAACATCTCCACTTTTCCAAGATGCTCTTCATTGACATATCCTTCAATGACTATGGTTGCGTCGTCTTGCGACTCTATGGACTGGATGAGATATCTTTCTCCATCTATGGCAAACTCCTCTTGCATGTCTCTGTCCTGGCATAATCCCAAGTAAACTGTACATATCCCCATAGAGTAATTTGTTATCACATTTCCTGAAAACCCATATCGCTTTGTCTCGACCATTTGTGCGGTAGGATCAAACATAGACTCCCATTTTGATAGTGACAATTCAGAGATTCCACTGGCGTCTATTAATTTCATATCCAAAATCTTCATTGCGTTGCTATCTGAAAGATACTCCGACGTTTTTGGCAGGGTTGCATCAAAGATGGATTTCGGGGAATTGATGTCGTAGAATCCGTATTCCGTCTCCATTGGAATTTCTCCTGAGATTGAAAACCCTCGCCATTGTGAATCAAGAGTAGCAGAGTCCTCAACAAAGTGACCCCGCATGGTGGGACGCAAAACAACCTTGTATTCTATTCCAACTGATTCTTCTTTAGGCATAGCAACTGCAGAATACTCTCCTGATATGTCAGTCACTTTGGCAAATGATTTTTCTTGCAATTCAGAATTTATCAAATCAACTAGAATGCCAGCATTCTCTGAATTTATGTCAAATGTTACCTTTTGTTGTACGTCTCCAACTATAGTGTCAATCAAAAGTTTTTGAGAGTGAGCGACCTTCTACAGATAAACTTCATCGCATCAAGCTTGGGACGGGCTGTCCTGAAATATTCTGACATTGCATGGCGCATGTGCACAACCGTAGCGTAATATTCAGATACCGACACGTCCCGTTTTGCCTGATGCCAGTACTCCTCAACTACACTGAGCTCAGGCGTTGCAGTCGGAAGCCATATTGTCCTGACATCGGGGTTGCCTGCAAGAAACTCTTTTACAATCCTTGCCTTGTGCTGCGGCGCGTTGTCCATGATGATTGTCACCTTGCCAAAATGACTTGTCATCTCCTTGATGTATTGCAGAACCGTCTCCTTGTCAAACCTGTCATATGTCCTAAAGAACTGCCTGCCGTCTGTCGCAATGGAGCCGTATGCCACCACCCTGCCGTGCCGTCCCTTGTATGTCGTTGTGATTGGCTCCCCTTTTGGTGACCAGTACTTTGCGCCACTTGCAGGATCGTCGATGAATACCGATTCGTCAAAAACGACAGTTGTAAAACCCCTCAATTCCAGGCGTGAAATCCGCCTTTTTGCATTGTGTTGCCACCTTTTGATTTTGTCAATTTCTGCCCTGCTGATGTGGATGCGCTGAGCCGTCTTGGCAGACATTCCAAGCTTGTGCATTATCTTTCTGATGCTGGTTATGTGGTATTTTACTTTGAATCTTTTTTGTATGTCGCTTTTGAGTCTTTTTGGCGTAATAATGCCGCTGCTGTTTGTATCTGATACAACCTTTGCAATCTTGTCCAACCGAACCTTTGGCGGCCTGCCTGTCTTTGGAAGATCCCGGAGGGCGTCTATGCCGCCCTTCTCCTCCTTGAAGCGTTCCACCCAGAAGGACACCCAGTTGGGGCACTGCATGAGCGAGTCTGCCACATGTTGAATGCTTTCATTGTTCATGCACACCATGTTTACGGCCGCCATTCTGATCTTGACACGAGGGTTCTTCTCCCTCTTGTACGCTTTCTTCAGGTCTTCGGATTTTACTGTGGGCATTGCAATGCGTGGTGCGGCGTGATCAAAATGTATTTCTGTCTAACATATTTGATCTCAAGAACTTTTGCTCTAGACTATAGTTCTGCCAATTTAGAATCTTTATCGTATTGGATTGTCACAACTCGTGTAAACTGAAAAGTTGGTACAAACTCTTCAGTGTCTTTTGCAATCACTGCATCAAGCTGAGCAGCATATGCTGGATACATCGATGTTGTAACAACTAGTACCACTAGAATTGCAACATACTTTGACATATCTTGTCTTGTGTTTTTTAATATAAAATTAAAACAAGAAATTATCTTTTTTGAGAAAACGTCTGTGTTTTTTTATATTATCTCTGAGTCATTATTTTATGCAAAAAAAAATTACGTGTAATTTGCACAGGAGTATGTCTTGCAACGTTGGTCGTCCTTATCCCTCCCGCGTTTGCACAATACGACATCATCCCTGACAGGGGATTGTACCAAGAAATGGAAAAATCCAAAAACAAAGTGGACATTGCAACAAAGGAAGGCGCTACTGGTTCTGGCGTTCCTATATTTACTGTAGATGGAATATTGGGAGCATCACTGCTTTCTGCTGGCATATTTGGGGGAACTGCTGCAACGTTTTTCATTCGAGGCAGAAAAGGCAGATATGCTGCAATGGGGAGGGGATAACCCTCTTTTTTTACGCATAAATTTTGTGTAGATATTTAAAGAAAATTATTTTTATCAAAAATAACAAAAAGTGGAAATCTTAAGTACGATTTTGACGTATATAATATAATGCCAAACCAGTTCTCCCAGTTATTGTGCATTGACACAATAAGAAACGCAAACAACCATTTAGAACCAGGCCAACGAACTATGCTTGCATGTGAGAACAAATCACCCCAGTCTGCAGTAAAAGCCGCATTAACAATTCTAAAGGATCATGATTATGCGTTATGGATTGAGCTTCATGAGCATAACTTGGCTGAAAAAATTATTAGAATCTATTCTGATCCAACAAAGCGTCGTATCTTATTGCAAATAGACAAGCCAACTACAAAAGAAGAATTGCTTAAAAAATGTGATGCCTCACTGTCTTCTGGATACCGAAAGTTCAACGAGTTGTTACTGGATGGTTTTATCCTGCCAGTCGGATACACTAGAGCTGCAAAACGAATGCGTCTATATGACAAAATAATCTCAAAGGCAGAGTTTAGCGTATCTGCAAAAATAAGCCAGATACGACTTCAGGTAAACCTGTCACGCCTGCCAAAACCACACATAGGAGAGACAATCTATCCATGACTGCGATGGAGACTCTCCTTGCCAATCCTTTTGAAGAGGCGTTTACAGGTTTTGTGTGCAATGATGATATCAAGAAAATTAAAAGCCACCTCTTTGAGCAATATCATATCACACTGCCTTCCTCATTGAAAGACTTCCAAAAATTTGAATCTATCACAGAACAGGTTCTGGGCAATGACAGTGTTCCTACAATCAAAAAAACATTTGATCACATCTGCCATCTTGAATCTGGCAACATAATGGAGATTAAAGACGAATCTCTAAAAAACTCAATCCTGTCTTCCTTTGAGAATCCAACTAAAAAAGAGATTCTAGATATTGCGTTTGACTACCCCTTGACAGTTTGGGAGATTGCATCAAGAGTAAAATTCGGCTCATTTTCCATTCCTGAAAACATCTCTTATCTGATTTCACACGGATTACTTGCCACAAATGACTCAGAATCTGAACCAAACAAAAAATATTATTCAACAATAGATGAATTCTCGATCAGGATTGAGGATAAGGAGTTTCATATGTACGTCACTATCAACGAGATTGCCAATGAAAATCCGTTAAAAACAATTTCTTGATTTCCTATATTTTTCTTAGTTTGGATACGCCAGTTGTTATGTGATCAATGATTGTTGGCAGTGGTGTCCCAGGACCAAACACATGGTTCACTCCTCCCTTAATCAAATCTTTATGGTCTATTTCAGGAATCACTCCTCCCCCAACAACTAGTACGTCATCAAGCCCTTTCTTTTTTACTGCCTTGACTACTCTTGGAAACAATGTTCCATGTGCGCCATTTAGCAAACTCATTGCGATTGCATCAACGTCCTCGTCTTCTGCAATCTGTGCTACTCTTTCTGGTGTTGCAAAAAGTCCTGAATAGATTACCTCCATTCCTGCATCTCTAAACGCCCTACAAAGTACCAATGCCCCCCTGTCATGACCATCTAGTCCTAATTTGGCAACAAGAATTTTGATACTTCGTGATGCAGCTTTTTGCTTCATAATATCAATAACTATTTGGTATATTTTAAAGGCTTTTTCTGATTTTTGAATTTATGCTTTAATAGAAAATCTACTTAAAGCGTCTTTAACGTGCCTATAACGTGGATATTGCCCCGATTAGTTATGACCTGACCTTTGAGCCAGATCTTAAAAAATTCACGTTTGAAGGAATCGAGTCAGTTTCAGCAAATTGCAAAAAATCTACAAATACAATAACCATGAATTGTGCTGAACTAAAAATAAAATCCTGTCAAGTAAAATCTTCTGGAAAAATCATCAAATCCACTCCTAAAACAAGTGAAAAAAAAGAAGAATTACAAATCAAACTAAGTGAAAAAATTAAGGGCAAAGTCACCATACATTTGGAGTTTCAAGGAATCCTAAATGATAGACTACTTGGCTTTTATCGCAGTCAATACAAACAAGGTGGAAGAACAAAATATCTTGCAACAACACAGTTTGAAGCAGCAGATGCCAGACGTGCATTTCCTTGTTGGGATGAACCTGAAGCAAAAGCAACATTTGGAATTTCAATAATTGCAGACAACAAATTTACCGCAATTTCTAACATGCCAGTAAAATCAAAGAAAAAGACTGGAAACAAAACACTTTACACATTTGGAAGGACTCCGATTGTTTCAACATATCTGATCTACCTTGGTGTTGGCGAATTTGAATATCTCGCTGGAAAGATTGGCAAAATACAGATTAGAGTTGTAACAACAAAGGGAAACAAGTCAAAAGGAAGGTTTTCATTAGAATTAGGAAAAAAGCTTCTTACTTCTTATGAAAAATATTTTGGAATAAGATACCCATTGCCAAAACTTGACCTGATTGCTGTTCCTGATTTTGCAGCAGGTGCTATGGAAAATTGGGGCGCCATAACTTTTAGAGAAACAATTTTACTTTACGATCCTAAAACATCTTCTACCAGAACTAAGCAGTTTATCGCCGAAGTAATCTCACATGAAATTGCACATCAGTGGTTTGGAAATCTTGTTACCATGAAATGGTGGAATGACTTGTGGTTAAATGAAAGCTTTGCCACCTTTATGGCAACCAAATTCGTTGACAAATTCTATCCTGAATGGGATTTGTGGAATCAGTTTGTCGAGGATGCAATGAATGTTGCAATGGGACTTGATTCATTAAAGACCACTCACCCAATTGATGTGAAAGTAAACTCCCCTGCAGAAATTAGAGAGATTTTTGATGCAATTTCATACGATAAAGGTGGCTGTGTATTGCGAATGCTTGAGCACTATGTGGGCGAACCTAATTTTAGAAAGGGCCTCAAAAAATATCTCTCCGATTTCAAATACAGAAATGCTGAAGGAGTTGATTTGTGGAATGCAATTGGCAAAGCATCAAAAATGCCTGTTACGTCTATGATAAACACGTGGCTCAAACAACCTGGATTTCCGCTAGTTGAGATTAATCAAGATGGAAACGTTTTGAAACTTGAGCAAAAACGCTACTTGCTTGAACCTGATAGAAAATTCGGCAAAGGTTTGTGGTCCATCCCATTATCCTTGGGTTTAGACAGTGAGATTTCCAAAAAACTGTTCTCTAAAAAATCAATGTCAACAAAACTTCCAAAAGACACGATAGGTTTTGTTGCAAACTATGGGCGAAAAGGGTTTTACCGTGTAAAATATGATGAAGGAATTTTACTTGATTTGAAGATGCTTGTAGATGAAAAACGCATTCCACCTATTGATAGATGGGCAATCCAAAATGATTTGTTTTCTCTTTGTGTTTCTGGAGATGAAAAAGTTAGGAACTATCTTGATTTTTCAGATGCATATTTTGATGAAGACAGCTATCTTGCATCAGTTAATGTTGCGCATAATCTGGCTTCGTTATATTTTCGCGTTTTTGATGAAAAATTTGTAGATAAAGTTCATGACTATGCAATCAATTACTTTAGAAAAATTTTGTCTAATTTGGGATGGGAACCTAAAAAATCAGATAAACACACTGATGCACTACTACGCTCTTTTATAATTTCCACATTGGGAAAAATGGATGATGAGGAAGTTACTAAAGAATCTCTTAAACGATATTCCAAATTCTTAAAATCTCCCGGCTCTTTGCCTCCTGATCTGGTGGAGCCAATATGTTCAATTGCGGCATGGAATGGAAATGCAAAAACTTATTCTGAATTGACAAAACTATACAAAAATGCAAAAACTACGGAGGAGAAACTTCGTTTCTTAGGTGCCATGTGTGGGTTCAAAGACAAAAAACTTCTCATAAAGTCCCTTGACTTTTCTCAAACCTCAGAGGTTCGCTCACAAAACATGCAATTGCCAATAATGAAAGTTGCCGCAAATCCTTATGGTGACAAAGTATTGTGGCCATGGCTTAAGAAAAATTGGAAGAAGCTAAACAAAAAAGTTGGGCATGGTAATCCTTTGTTTAATAGAATCGTGGCCAGCATTTCTTCTGTAGCTGACGATTCAATGGAAGAAGAAATTAAGCAGTTTTTCAAAAAGAATCCCACTCCTGGAACAGAACGTACACAAGCACAAACCCTTGAACGAATACGAATAAGCTCAAAATTGCTTAGAAATATGAGAAAAGAGTTCAGACATGGCTAAAAAATTTGGCGCCCCAATTTTCCTTGGGCTAATTACTGTCTTGGCGCTGGTTTTTTTGACTGGCGGAGGAACAGATGATAAAGACATTCTTCGTCAAACGTTTCAGATAGAGGCAATATACCATGATTCTAGTTATGTTGAGATCTCTTATTTGGATAAATCTGAAAAGACAAATTCCGTTGTTATGGAAATTCTTGGAATGGAGGAATCATTTCAAAAGACATTCTCTGACTCGGAATTTATAGAAATTGTACCATTCCCAAACCCCTCCAAATATGGTTGGCCAATACATCCTGTAGTTTTTGAAATTGAACATGAAGAGTTGGGCCACATTCAATTAAAAACCGAAATTCATTCTCCTGATGAACCCATCCCCACTGTAATCTATTCTAGACCCTAGATCAGAACACAAGATTTTATTGCACCTCTAAAACTTTACAGTATATTGGACTTGCTTGGTGATCTAAAGAAAGGAAAGCGTGGAGCGATTGCAAAAGCTATAACCATAATTGAAAATGATCCAAAAGAAGCAAAAAAACTCTTGAAGAAAATTTTCAAGAACACTGGAAATTCTATTGTTATTGGCATTACTGGTCCTGCTGGCGCTGGAAAAAGTTCTTTGATCAACAAAACTGCTGTAAGTCTGAAAAAATTAGGTATAAAACCTGCTGTTTTGGCAGTTGATCCAACTAGTCATGTTACTGGCGGTGCAATACTGGGCGATAGAGTTAGAATGACTGAATCTACAGATTCTGGAACATACATCCGAAGCATTGCATCCCGCGGCGCAACTGGTGCAATATCTAACTCGTTACGAAACAGTATTCGTATTTTAGAATATTCGGGCTTTGATCCAATTATCATTGAAAGCGTTGGAGCCGGGCAGACTGAAATTGAAATTTCAAACATTGCAGACATTACAGTTGTAGTGTTTAATCCTCATACTGGTGACAGCATTCAAACAATCAAAGCTGGATTGACTGAAATTGGAGATATCTATCTTGTAAACAAAAGTGATCTCAGCGGAACAAATCAACTATTTGATGCAGTAAGGGACCATATTGGAGACTCGGAACGAAACCCGACAATTCTAAAAACCTCTGTAAAAAAAAATACTGGAATTGCTGTATTTGCAAAAACACTCAAAGAAATGATGAAATCCAAAAAGAAATCTAAAAAAGAAAAAGATCACAAGCGACTTGAAGCAGAATTAAAGGATATTGTTTTAAATAACATCCAGGAAAAGATCGATGACGTGTCTGATTCTGATAAATTATTTTCAAAATACCTCAAAAAACTGCAGACAAAAAGCATCGATCCATTTGAAGCTGGAGATAAAATTACAAAATCTTTGTTAAAGTGATACTATGGCAACAAAAAAACAAAAGCAACCTGAAAAGAAAATTTTCACTGACTCTAACTTTCCAGTAAAGCGAATCTATCAAAAATCCTCCAGAAAAAAACCAGTCGAAGATGCAGGACAATACCCGTTCACTCGAGGAATTCACCCTGGAATGTTCCGCGATAGATTTTGGACCATGAGACAATATTCGGGATTCGGTGATGCTAAACTTACCAATGATCGATTCAAATTCATGCTTGAAAAGGGGCAGACTGGTCTTAGCATGGCATTTGATCTGCCAACACAAATTGGATATGATTCTGACTCTCCGCAAGCTGAAGGTGAAGTAGGCAAAGTTGGCGTTTCCATTACATCAATTAAAGACATGATGACTGCCTTTGATGGCATTCCACTAGGCAAAGTTAGTTCCTCAATGACAATTAACTCTACTGCATCAACACTGCTTGCATACTATATTGCAGTTGGCAAATCACAGGGATTCAAAAGCCATGAATTGCGAGGAACTACCCAAAATGATATCCTCAAAGAATACATTGCAAGAAATACCTACATCTATCCTCCCCAGCCATCAATGCGGTTGATCGGTGATATGATTGGTTATTGTGCAGAAAAAGTGCCTTCTTGGTATCCCGTGTCAATATCTGGATATCACATGAGAGAGGCCGGTTGCACTGCAACACAGGAAGTTGCGTTCACACTGGCAAATGCTATTGCATACATCCAAACTTGTCTAGATAAAGGATTAAAGATTGATGACTTTGCACCACGTTTGTCATTTTTCTTTTGTTGCACTATAGAATTCTTTGAAGAAGTTGCAAAGTTTAGAGTTGCAAGAAAAGTTTACGCTAAAATTCTCAAAGAGATGTTTCATGCAAAAAACCCGCGCTCATTACAGCTAAAATTCCACACTCAAACCAGCGGTGAGTCATTAACTGCCCAACAGCCTGATAACAATATTGTTCGTGTTGCAATTCAGACAATGGCTGCAGTTGCCGGCGGTACACAATCTCTTCATACAAACTCCAGAGATGAGGCATTGGCACTCCCTACACAAGAATCTGCAAAAATTGCGCTTAGAACGCAGCAAATAGTCGCCCATGAGAGTGGAATTACAAAGACAGCTGATCCAATGGCAGGATCTTACTATCTTGAGGAACTATGTGATCAAATTGAGGACGGCGTATGGAAATATCTTAAAAAAATTCAAAAAATGGGCGGCTCTGTCAAAGCAATAGAAAAAGGATTCTTCCAATCCGAAATAAGAGCAAACGCTTACCGTCTAAAGAAAGAAGCAGATGATGGTGAAAGAATTCTTGTTGGCGTAAACAAGTATTCTGAAGAAGAAGAGCAACAGCCAGAACTACTTAGAATTGGTGGCAAAGTTGAAACCCAGCAAAAGAAAGCACTCAAGGCATTACGCTCATCTAGGGACAAAAAGAAATGGGAAAAAGCGTTATCTGCAATGCAAAGCGCAGCTGATACTGATGAAAACCTAATGCCGTACATAGTTACTGCCGCAAAGGCATTTGCCACCACCGGTGAAATTAGTAGTGCTTTCAGAGAGGTGTTTGGCGAATATCGCCCAAAAGAAGCATTCTAAAATAAGTAAAGACGAGCGTAATGCATTCTTAATTAAAGCGATCAGTCATTTAATGCCGGGCACCTCTAAAATGAGATGTGCAATCTAGTTACTGTGGAGAAAAACTTTGGAAAATTCCTAAACCTAAAACCATTCTTCGCTGTTTCACTAACTATCTTTTCACTAACTGGCAGGTGAGAAAGAATGTTATCTTAATAATTTCATATAAATTTAGACAACAAATTTTAGATAATCTAGTTTTTTTCCTGAAATTAATTAAAATAGGCGTAAAACATGCTATAACTCATGAAGATCGACCATATTGCAATCGCGGTAAACGATGTTGAAGAATCTGCCAAAACATATCAACAAGCATTAGGTGCTGATAGTGTAGAATTTGAAACAGTTGAAACTGAAGGTGTCAAAGTTGCGATTATTCATCTAGAAAATGGACGTGTTGAGTTAATGCAACCAACAAACGATGATAGCCCAATCAAAAAATTTCTAGAAAAAAAAGGCCAAGGACTACACCACATGGCACTAGAAACTGGCAACATTGAAGGCGAGGTAGAAAGAATGGAAGGGTGCGGTATTCAGTTCTTAGGAAAAATAAGGCCTGGCTCTGCAGGAACCAAAGTTACTTTCATCCATCCAAAATCACTTCATGGCGTATTGGCAGAACTTTGCTCTCATCCTAAAGAATAACTATTCCATCATCTTCAAAGTATCCGAAGCTGTGATAATTCCGACAATTTTGGATTTCTTTGAAACAAGAATGCATTTTGAGTATCTAATTAACGGCACAAGCACATTTGCTGGAGTATCAAAATCCACTATTGGTGGGATTGGATCCATGGTGTCTGCTAGTTTGGCTTTTTTGAGTTCTGCCTCTCCAATGTCTGCTAGATGCTTTACAATTCCGTCTTCAGATACCACTCCAACAATTTCTGAATTATTAAAAACAGGAATCTGACTAATTGATAGCTGGTGCATCTTTTTTATTGCATCGTGAAGTGTATTTGCTGGCCTTAGTTTTACAATATCTTTACTACAAAAATCCCCCGCAATGTGTGATGATGACTCGCCCTCTAATTTTGCAAGACTCTCAAAAATTTTCTTTGCTGTATCGTAACTTGGTTGACTGCGCCCTGACTCTATCTGGTTAATCATTGATGTGCTAACTTCTGTCATTGCAGCCAGTTTTTTCTGTGTAATTCCAATTTTTTGTCGTATCTGTTTGATTGAATCAATTCTGGGCAACATCTTCTACAATCCTCCTCCGGGAATTTCACCTAACTCTATTTCATATCCACTGGGATCTACAATATACACTGATTTTGATTTCTCCCAATCTATGGGGCCGCCATAAAGTATTTCCACATCAAATTCTTTACATTTTCCTGTTATCTCATCAAAATTTGCAACATTGAATCCAAAGTGAGCAATTCCTCCCTCCGGTGACATATCTGGGACCTCGTACAAGCAAAGCTTGATTGAATCATTGCCAATAATTTTTGATGGCACATCTGTTTTATTTGGATTCTCTTCCTGCTTTACCTCAAAACCAAAAAGATTTTTGTAAAACTCCACACTTTGCTCCAAATTCTTGACTTTCATATTCACATGATCAATTGATGCAGCCTTGAGAAATTCGCCCACGCATTTCTTGGGATATTATAGATATTTAGTCTAGCGTTTTTTCTTTTTGGGCTGCTCAATTGCAGCCTGTGCAGCTGCGACAATTGCGATTGGAATTCTGTGCGGTGACGCACTAACATAACTAAGACCTGCATCATGGCAAAATTTGATAGATATTGGATCTCCGCCGTGCTCGCCACAAATACCAATCTCCATATTTGGTCTGGCTTTACGTCCATAATCAATGCCGATCTTCATGAGACTGCCAACACCATTAACGTCAATTGATTGAAATGGGCTTCTTTCAAGTAACTCTTTTTCCATGTATTCTGGAAGGAATTTCCCTTCCACATCTTCCCTGCTAAAGCTAAATGTTCCCTGTGTGAGATCATTTGTGCCAAAACTAAAGAATTCGGCAGTACTTACAAGCTCATTTGCAGTTAATGCAGCTCTTACCACTTCAATCATAGTTCCAAAGTTGATCTTTAGTTTCATTTTATGCTTTGACTCCATCTCTTTTTTGATAGAATCATAAATTTTCTTAATGTGGTTTAGCTCGGCAATACTGCTAATTTGTGGAATCATTATTTGTGGATGGGCATTTACTTTTTTCCTTGTTAATTCAACTAATGCCTCAAAGACTGCACGAATTTGCATCTCATAAATTTCTGGATATGTTATGCCCACTCTTACCCCCCTGTGCCCCATCATCGGATTAACTTCGGCAAGCTCTTTTGCTCTTTTCAGAATGATTTTTGCTTCTTTGATCTCGCTGGTTGCTTTCTTTAACTCTAATTTGTGAATCTTTTCAGACAATTCTTCAGGATTTGGCAGGAATTCATGTAATGGCGGATCCAGTAGTCTTATTGTTACTTCGTACCCCTCCATTGCATTTAGAATTTCAATAAAATCACTCTTTTGTAGCTGGCCTAGTTTTTTTAGAACTTTGGATCTTTCTTCAATGTTTTTGGCCATTATCATGTCTACAAACAAGCCGATTCTGTCTTTTCCATTGAACATTCTTTCAGTTCTACACAAGCCAATTCCCTGGCCACCAAACCCTCTTGCGAGTTTTGCACCTTCTGGCGTGTCTGCATTTGCCCTGATTCCAATTTTCTTTGCTTTTTGGGCCCATTCCAAAATTTGTTTAAAGTCTGAAGTTATTTTTGGCTCTATTGTTGGAATGTCCCCGATGTATATGATGCCAGAACTTCCATCAATTGTTATGGCATCTCCTTCTCGAAGCGTGTTTCCATCAACATTACACTGTTTCTCATCGTAATTTATTTTCAAATCGGCGCATCCTACAATGCATGGCTTGCCCATTCCTCTGGCAACAACTGCAGCATGGGATGTTTTGCCCCCTCTGCTGGTTAGAATTCCTACGGATTCAAAAAACGCTGGAACATCTTCGGGCTTTGTTTCTTCTCTAATCAGAATCACTTTGACACCATTCTCTCCCATTGCAGTTGCCCTTTTAACATCAAAGACGGCAATTCCGCTTGCCGCACCAGGCGATGCTGCAATTCCTTTTGCTAGTTGTGTATAGTTTTTGATGGCATTTGGATCAATTGTTCTGTGTAATAACTGTTCTAATTGTTCTGCTTGAAGTCTAGTTAGCGCCCTGTTTTTATCGATTAATTTTTCTTTGACCATGTCAACTGACGTTTTTACCATTCCAACTGCGTTCATCTTTGCATTTCTTGTTTGAAGTAAGTAGAACTTGCCTTGCTCAATTGTAAATTCAATATCTTGCGGTTCTTTGTAGTGTTTTTCTAACCTTTCACAAGTTTTTGCCAATTGTTTATATGATTCAGGTAGTTCCTTTTTCATTTGGTCTACCTGCCTTCCTGTCCTTACGCCAGCTACAACATCTTCTCCCTGAGCGTTAATCAAATATTCGCCATAAATGTGGCGTGAACCATCTCCTGGATTTCTTGTAAATACAACACCTGTTGCACTACCATCACCCATGTTGCCAAATGCCATGGAAACAATATTTACTGCAGTACCATCTGCGATATCTTTTGTAATGTTGTTTCTCTCTCTGTATACTATTGCCCTTTCCCCCATCCAGCTATCAAAAACTGCTTTTATTGCAAGTTCAACTTGCTCAGTAGGGTCTGTTGGAAATTTCCTCCCAGCATGCTTGTCACAGATCTGCTTGTATTGCCCCACAATTTTTTTTAAAGATTTTTCATTTAAATCACTGTCTAGTGTTACATTTTGTTTTTTCTTTGTATCATCTAAAACAACATCAAATTTTTTATCATCAACTCCAAAAACCACCTTTCCAAAAAGTTGGATAAATCTTCTGTAAGAATCCCATGCAAATCTGGGATTGTTGCTTTTCTCAGCTAAACCTAATACTGTCTGATCGTTTAGTCCTAGATTCAAAATGGTATCCATCATACCTGGCATGGAAATCACCGCTCCTGATCTTACTGATACCAATAATGGATTTAATTTAGAATTCCATTTTTTCCCAGATCTTTTCTCTATTTTTGCAATATTTTTTTTGACATCGGCCATCAAAGTTTTTGGTAGTCTTTTGTTATTTTCATAATATTTTTTACATACTTCAGTTGTAATTGTAAATCCTGGTGGTACCGGTAACTTTAATCTGGTCATTTCACACAGACCTGCCCCTTTCCCACCTAGAATCTTCTTGTTTTTACCGTCGCCTTCGTCAAAAAAGTAAACCTGTTTCATTTTTACGATTAATCCTTCATTTTTGGATAATTGATTTAATAAAAATCATACATTTCATGCCCAGATTTACATGCTCTTCAAAGAATTAACCTCTTTATGCTGTTTAGTATGCGGGGTCTGTCCAAATTATTGCAAGCTAGAGACATGATAAATTTTATCGGCTCTGGCCACTTTTGGTGATCTAGGTAACTAACTGCCCAAAAGTGAGCAACATCAGATCCCAAACAACCCTGCTATTTGATTCTGGTGATCTGGATTCCCTAAATTGACTAGAGCCAAGAATCATTCCAGAGAGTAATTTTTTCCAAAACCAGCCATGCCAACTATTTGGAGTATTGCGTTCATCTAAGTAATCTTATGTGCCCCGATCAAGGAAATCAGATGATAAGAGTGGTTCTGGTTCAGAAAACAGAGCCGGTACTGCAAGGATCAGAAATGCAAACAAACACACAACCCCAGATCCGAGGATATGCATGTCAGCTGTCTTTGTCGGCCTGGATGTCCACAAGAAGACCATCCAGATGTCAGTCATGGATGAAAACGGCGAGGAACTGCTCAACAAAGAGATAGCAAACACAGCCGAAGACATCAGGTACAACATAGGCTGTTTGCACAAGGACTCTAAGCTTGTGATGGAATCCTCGTCTGTTGGAAGGCGCCGTTCTTTCAGACAAGAGACGAGCTAAGCATGGACGTGTCGCTGTCAAACCCGTACACCACCAAGCTCATAGCAGAGTCCAAAAAGAATACTGACAAGGTGGATGCCAGAATTCTGGCAGACATGCACAGGGGAGGATACATAGTATCGTGCCACGTACCCACGTTGCAGAACATGAACAACAGGGACCTGGTGAATTACCGGCACAACCTGGTACGCCACAGGACAGGACTGAAGAACTCCATACACGGCATACTGCTGCAGAGATCGATTCGGCCTGACGGCAAGCCGTTTTGCGGGCCATGGATTGCGCAGGTTCGAAAGATAAGCGACTATAGGATAGACTCGTACCTGGACACGATAAACAGCATAAACGACAAGATACTCCAGTCAGATGCAAGGGTGCGCCAGGCAGCAAAGGAGAACGAGGATGCAACTCTGCTGCAGACCGTTCCGGGTGTCGGGGCATACTCTGCACTGGTCATTGCATGTACAATAGACGGCATAGGAAGGTTCGTCAACTCGCACAAGCTGTGCTCTTATGTCGGCGTTGTTCCGTCTGTGAGATCCTCCGGCGAGTCCGTGCACTATGGACACATAACGCACCATGGAAGCAGCATATGCAGGTGGGTTCTGACAGAGTGCGTCTTGTCGCATGTAAGGTATGCGCCAGAGTCTGACATTTCGATATTCTACAAGAGGCTTGCAAAGAGGAGGGGCAAGGGACGTGCATCAGTGGCTGCTGCCTCAAAGCTGCTGCGAGTCATTTACCGTATGCTCAAGGAGAGAAGGGCGTTTGTTACAAATTACAGTCAGGATGCCAATTGCGATGAACTCGTTGAGGGACAGACCTAGTAGTCTGTATGCCTCGCCTTGTAATTGCATTATACCCTGATAAAAGAATGGAGAATGATACTGAGGGATTGCCTCTGTGATTGCCTCGGATGGATAACTGTTCGCCTCTTTGTTGTCTTGGGCCTTTGCGGTCTGGAAATAATCCTAGCTTGTGCCGTACCTGTCAGGATGAAAAATGTTGGGAATTCTTATAAGGATGGCACATGGATATGAGTTCACCTACTCTGCGTAAACAACACAAATTCCGTAAAATTCGCGCCTATTTGTAAGGGGACGTGAACTCGTACTCATCTAACTAGAGAATCTTTATTACAGATGTATTGTAATCCGTCTTATTGTCAAAAGAGATCAAATGCCCGTATTGTAATTCTATATTTGACAACAGTCCTGACTATAACAGGCACATTGACAAAGTTCACAACAACTCTCTGACTTGAGATCCATGCTTGTAATTTTTTCAGAAGTTTTCTCTCTGAAATTTTATCTTTCTGACACTCTCTCTGAAATTAATCCGATTGAATTTGATTTGAGGTGCTTCGTCTCTTATGCTGTCTGATTTCCCTTTCTTTGTATTCACATATAGTGTTACCAGAACCACCTAAACCATCGCTCTGGCAAATTCAGATATTGCACTACTCCAATCTTTGGATTTGACAATCCCGCTTGCGACAAGAATTCCTCTGGAACCTAGCTCAACTGCTTTTTCTACGTCTTCTCCAGAGACAATTCCTGCACCGCAAAGCAACCTTGTTTTATTCCCTGCACTCTTCACTGCACTTGAGGCTTTTGTGATCAGTTCAGGTTTCTCTTTTGACACTGCCTTTCCTGAGCCGATTAGCTCTGGAGGCTCTATTGCAATATAATCTGGTTCAAGTTTTGCATATCTTCGCGCCTCTGCGACATCTTTTACACATACAATTGACATCATTTTCAATTCTTTTAATTTTAAAACTGCCCTCTTGACCTCATTGCTTGAAACCCTGTGTTCGCTGTGGTTGATCAAGGAACCTCTTACTCTGGATTTTTTTAGCAATTCTGGAATCATAAAACCTGTTGTGCTTCCAACCCCTGAACCATCTATGTGCTGGGCTAAGATGGGGATTGAACTGCCTGCAACTACTCCGATTAGATGCTGTGGCGGCGCTATTGCAATCTTTACCCTGAATCTTCTGGAAATTCTTTCTGCTGTTCTTACAAGTTTGATGATCTTATCTCCTGCGACCTCTTCATAATTTTTACAGTTTATTACAAACATTCTCTTGGATATTCCTGCACCTATTTAATCTCTGATTAGATTAATTTTTTTGCAACTGTCTGTCGTACCTTCTCTTCATTCCAAGAACAATCATCATAAGAACAATTGCTGCCAAATTCGTGCCTACGACAAACACATCTGATATGATGATTCCATAAATCAGCCACAAGATCGCTCCAGCAGAGATAAAGATCATCAAAAATCTTGAGATATCTTTTAGACTCTTTGTTTTGTATCCTTTGTATATTTGCTCAACCCACCCGGTTAGAATTAAAATTCCAGCTGCGGTTCCTAATAATGTCAGTAGAATCCCGTCAACTTCCATATTTCACGCTAGTTCCAAAAGAATTCGTCTAATCCTGTTTGTTTTGGTTTTCCCAAAATCGTATCAAAATCCAAATCCATTGATGATGTTATCTGCTCTAAAGTTGATTCCATAAACTCCATGTATTTCTTGGAATCGATCTCTTCTTTTTTTGCCAATTCTGCAGGTTTTACACCTGGTTTATTTAGAGTTTTGATGTATGAGATTCTATCCCCTTTCTTTACCTCTCTTATTGATTCTAATTGTTTTGCAGCTCTGATGTGCTGTGGGATTGTTTTTGTGTATTCTGATGGTGCTTTACTCAGCATTACATTGAATGTTAATTCTTCTACCGGTATCTCCCTTGATTCTACTTTTCCCCCACATATTGCAATCTTTTCTGAAATTTCTCTTTTTGCTTTTTCAAAATCTTCCACTGTTTGAACTTTGGACAATACGTCAAGCAATTCAAAAAATAATTTTTTAATAAACGGTGGTGTGTGTGATTTTTTTCCTGTTAGACCCTTAACATCTACCTTTCCAGTTTTTGTAACACCAAGATAATTTTTCTTTCGATTACTTAGTACACAATATCTGTATACTTTGTCAATTTCTAAATCTACCCCGTGATCCTTTTTTGCCTGTTCTATCACTCTTTGAACTTGCTCCTCGGTCGGTTTTCTGATAAATAATGAATCAGTGTCCCCATACAAAACTTCAATTCCAGATTCTTCACATTTTTTAATTGTCTCTAAGATTGTATGTCTGCCAATAGCAGTTGTTGCCTCTGCTGCAGGAAGAAAATATAGCGGAAATATCTCTGCACCCATCACACCATAACTAGCATTCAAAATTACCTTGAGTGCCTGGCTGATTACTGTATATTGCTGTCTTTGTTCATCAGTTAGCGTCTCTTTTTTTGATAAGCTCTTGTAATAATTTACTCTCAAATCTCTTAATGAACCAATAATTATCGATGTAAGCCCATTTCTCTTTGAACATGCCCAGTGATTCGTTTGTGGAATTGTATTTTTTTTGCATTCTTCATGAGGACATCTTACAGTTTCATATGATAGATTTCTCACTTTAATGATACTTGGGTATAGGCTTGCAAAATCCATGACTATGACATCAAAGTGAATTCCTTCTTTGGGCTCAATAACAAGGCCTCCTCTGTATTTTTTGTCTTTGATTACTGCATCTGACATTACACCCTCTGATCTTCGTTGAAGCTCTTCTCTTTTTGGAATCAGACAGTTTCTTTTTCTATGTTCATAGTATAGCAAACTTCTAATCCATTGGGATACCCCCACCCTTGCAATGTCATCAATTGGCATTCTTCCAATTCTTGCAATAATTACAAGCAGGTTCATCAACAAATCGCTGTTAAAACTGGTCAACTCGTACGTCAACAATGCATCGTTGTAACAATAATTTGCAGTCTGATAGAGACTTAGTTCATCAAATTTTAGCCCATAATCGATCTTTTCCTTGCCTAACAGAGCTTTTGACACACTATTTAGTGAAAAATCTGTGTATTTTTGACTGAATGCGTAGATTTGAAATGAACGATTAGAAAATGCTCTATACAAATCAAGATGAACACCTTTCTTTAGTGTAGCAGAATCCCTCATCATGTAAAATGGATTTTCTGACTTTTTAATTCCAAGTCTTTCTGCTCTATTGTACAGATACGGCAAATCAAATTCATCTCCGTTGTATGTTACAACAAATGGAAATGTTTTGATAATTTCAAACGCATCATGTATCATTTCTTTTTCTTTGTCTAAATCATAAAATACCACCTTAATGCCTTGATCTAACTCATTTACTCCTTGTTCTGTTCCCTCTGTTTTGAGCACAAAAATTTGATCAAACCCATCACTTCCTTTGAGTCCAATCGCTGTTACCTTTTTTTCTGCAATTTTAGGATCTGGAATTCTGCCTACCTCAGCTTCAACTTCGATATCTACGCTTAATCTCTTAATTTTTGGAATAGGCTGGTTTAACAAATCTGCCCATTCTGAAATAAATTTCTTAAATTGTTCTGCATCAACCATTGTTTCACTGTCAACCTTGTCCCACAGCAAACTTTTGAGTGCTAACTTAACTTCATCAGAAATTTCCAAATCATGTGGTTTTATTTTTCCATCTATAGCCTCATAATATTTTCCAACAATTAGTTTTCTGTCATAAAGATAGCTTTCATAATATTTGATATCTGATTCCCATGTTTCCATTACGTTTCTAATGCTCTTGTCACCTGTGGTGCCTCCAATTGCAAGAGGATCTGCTACTGTTATTTTTGACATGTCAATTTCCTTGTCTTTGATTAAATCATATTTCTGCACTGTTTTAATCTCAAGAACGTCGTCTCTTTCTTGAAGGAAACTTAATTCATCTGGAGCTAGTCTTGAATAACAATATGGTTTGTGATTTATTTCATCTTTCCACAAGAACAATTTATGAGATTCTGGCTCATAGAATTTCAAAACTGCTGATTTTGAACTGTTATCATATGTGGCTGAGACCAACATTGCCGGTGGCATTGATTCGATTTTTTCAGTTTCTGTAACGTTTGCTTGCATTTTCTCACACAGAACTTTCGTATTTGCTAACTAACTCTTTTGCCCATCTTGCAATTTTTTCTTTATCTAGCTGAATCACTTCGACTTCTGCTTCTCTTAACAAGCCAAAATTCGTTTCAGGATATGAGTCAAGACAGACAAATTTTCTAATTCCAATTGTTATTGCCATTTTTGTACATTCTAAGCATGGAACAAACGTTGTATACAGTATTGCTCCTTTTATCCCTGCCTCAATTCCTAAGATTGCACAATGCAGTATGGCATTAGCTTCTGCATGATTACAAAGACATCTATCAAGTGACGCACCTGATTCAATTTTTCCCTCCATTCTAAGTTGGCATCTTTTACATCCCCCCTCAAAACAATTTTTGATTCCGGGAGGGGTTCCATTATATCCGGTTGCCAGTTGTCTATGTTCTCGAACGATGACTGCTCCAACTTGTCTTGCCATGCAATTTGAACGAAGTTTTGCCAATTCTGCTTGCAACATAAAATATTCATCCCAGTTTGGTCTATCAAAAGAACTGCCCACATCAATCCTGCTTGTCTGTTCAATATATGGATCGCGTTTTTTGAAATTTTATTTGCGATCAGCATTCAAATTAGTTTATACTAGCATATACACAAACTTCTTTAGTCTCTCTGCAAAAATCATTCTGATGGCAAGCTATTCAGCTCAAGTAAACGTCATTCATAAAACATTTCAAAATGCTGTAAAAAGAGCAAAAACAAAACAATCGCTTAACAAAGCGTATAGCGTTCACAAAAAAGCTCATGAACGCATTTTGAAAACACACCTGCGTGAAGAGACTCGAATGATCAACAAGGCCAAGAAAAAATTAGGATGAGCCTGATTTCACTTTTCCTTTTTTTCTAAAAACGCATATAGTGCTTTTTCTTTTTGCCATTTTTTTATATTCTTTTTTCACTTCCAACCCCAAATCAGCGATCACCTTTTCTTCTTTTGACAGTTTTTTTGATTTTTCTTCGCGTGTTCGTGTTTTAGACTTGTTTGGCGTTATATTTCACGATTTGCTTTGAGATTCAAAATTTTACCATTCTTCTTAATTTAAGAAATGGATCTTTTGTGTATGTAGATAGTTGAGTAATAGATAACATTTTGCTATACAAAAGCATAAAATCAACAAATTCTGGTTTTTCTTTGTGGAATGACTCAATATATTGAGAAAAAATATGTTCAAAAAAATTCTATAGAAAAACGAGATTATCAAGTAAACCTTGCAAACCAGGCTATTGATGAGAACTGCGTTGTAGTTTTACCTACCGGTCTTGGAAAAACTGCTGTAGGATTACATGTCATTGCAGAATATCTTTCAAAAGGAACCGGGGGTATTTTGTTTTTAGCACCTACTCGAGTTTTAGTTAACCAACATTATGAATTTCTAAAAGCAAATCTTACTTTAGATGATATTTCATTAATTACTGGAGAAGATTCTGTCCCAAAGCGAACCAAGCTTTGGAATACCAGTATAATTTGCGCGACTCCGGAAATTACCAAAAATGACTTGGACAGACAAATTGTATCTCCTGATCAATTCAATCTTGTGATCTTCGATGAAGTGCATAGGACTGTTGGTGATTATGCTTATTCCGGAATTGCAGAACGATTTGGAAATTCCTCTGTCAGAATTCTTGGAATGACTGCTACCCTTCCAAGTGAAAAAGAAAAAGCAACTGAGATCCTAACAAAACTCAAAATTTCAAGTGTGGTTGAAAGAACTGAAGATAGTCCTGATGTAAAACCTTACATTCAAGAAATCAACACTGAATGGATTAACGTAGAGCTTCCCTCCGAATTAAAAGCAATTCAAAAATTATTGAAATTAGCATTAGACAAACGATATAACATTATAAGAAAAAACGGCATTCGTCTGGCAGAACAGCAATCTCTTTCTGCATTGCTTGGAATTAGGCAGTTTGTACTAAATCGGAATCGACGTTCTGCCAAGCCCCTCTTTGCTGCCATTAGAATTCATTATGCATTGAATATGCTTGAAGCCCATGGAATCACCCCCTTTCTAAAATTTTGTGAGCGTGCACAGGCAAAAAAAGGTGCAGGAGTAAAAGAACTCTTTGAGGTTGATCCTAATTTTACAAGAGCATTACATCTCGCTAAAGAAGCGCAATCCCACGGAATCGAGCATTCAAAGATTCCAAAACTAAAAGAAATAATTGAATCTGTTCCTGGCAAATCTCTAATCTTTACTAGTTATCGAGATTCTGTTGACTTGATTTTCAATAAATTAAACGATATGGGAATTTCTGCAGGAATTCTAATTGGTAAAGCAGGTGAAACTGGATTAAAACAAAAGAAACAGATTGAGACTGTACAAAAATTCAGAGACGGGCTCTTTCAAGTGCTGGTTGCAACACGTGTTGGCGAGGAGGGATTAGACATTGCCGAAGTAAACCAAGTTATTTTTTACGATAACGTGCCAAGCTCCATTCGCTTCATCCAAAGGAGAGGCAGGACTGGACGCAAAAATACTGGTAAACTTGTAGTGCTTATTGCTAAAAATACAATTGATGAAAAATATTATTGGATAGGAAAAAGAAAGACGTCTATTGCAAAATCTATGGGGGCAAAGATGGCCCAAGTTCTTGAAAAAAACCAGGAATCTAAATCCCAAAAAACAGGTCTGGATGTTTTTCTCTAGTCATTGTATTGGTTTGAAATGTAGGTAATTTTTTTGTTTTCTCTGAATCATTTTGTTTTTTTATTCTTGGTTCTATGGTGGATACTATCACTTTCAATAATTTGCGTGCAATTCAAACACAATACTTTCCAATTTCTTCAAGACTTTATTATCAATTATAATGCGTAATGGCAGCTCATGTCTTGCACCTTGTTTTTTTCCTAATCATGTCTGCAGCGTATACTGGCATTGCGACATACATTCCTGCCAAGACGCCGATAGTCAAGGTGCCAAACAGTATCACCGAAGCATCAGAACCGGGATCTGCCATAGACATTATGCCCAACACGTATACTGCCGGTGTGATTGCAAGCTTTACCGTCTCCTTGAACAATGGATTTTCTCTTTGCAGATCCGCAATTGTGGGGGAGAACGTATAGTATGCCTTGTTAAAGCCATTCATGAATGTGGCACCAGACGCAGTAGAGAACAGTGTCTCGTCTCTTACCTCGCGCAGGAACTGGACCTGTGGTGCCAGCTCAGAGCCGTATGTGGCAGTGGCAATGAGGCACCCGCCATCCTCGATGCTGATTACACATATGCCATCCTGTAGGACGGTGCCTGGACCACACTCCCGTTCTGCTACTGGCTCCATATCTACTGGCTCCATATCTACTGGCTCCATATCTACTGACTCTTCAGGTTCTGTTATTGAAGGTTCTGGCAAACCCACTGCCTCATAGATTGTCATGGTGGGATAATTTTTGTGGAACCATTCCTGGTAAGTTACATCATTATTGTACCTGTCAACGTAGAATTGTGGATCTTCGTTGGCAAAATCGGCCGGTTGGTCTTGCTGGACAGGTGGAGAATCACTCCTATCTTCTGGCACGGCCGGTTCTGATCCTGTGTCTGTGGCAGGCTCTTCTATTGGAACTTCAAATAACCTCTCATCGATACATGCATCCACGTTGACTGATTTGCTGTCTGTACTTACACTTCTGCCTTCCTGCGTGAATGCATTCACGCCGATATATCTCTCAGTTTTATGCATGGAACCTGTAAAATTCATGTATCCTGATATGGTGCTGTCTGTTGGGGTCGCTTGATTTACACCCAGTTCTGTCGTACGGATGGAAACGGAGATGCCACTAGAACCAGGCCCTGCAATTATGCTGACTGTGCCGTCATTGCAGTTCCACGATATGGACTTTATGTAGATACTACTCTGCATGTTGCTAACATCAATGTTGATGCGGTTTCCTCCTCCTCCTCCGCCACCACCACCACCACCACCACCACTGCCCCCGTTACTGCCACTAGATACTGAGACAGATGGCTGCATGTCTGTAACGTCTTCTGACTTGTCTGTTAGTAGTCTCCATTCTTGCGTGCTTGTGTCTATAGGTTGAACTTGGTAAACTGCATAGGTTCTGGGGCGATTCAGATCCCCATTCTCGTCAAGAGAGTAATCACCAAGCGCACCGACGGTCTGTGTTGCAACGGTCGGAATGGCATCTACAACAGATGAAAATATCCTGTAGTGTACTGCCTTTATAGAATTGCCAATCAGGTGTACTGCATCATAAGCTGAGAATGAATATGTCGCAATGGACAGGCCCTCGCCTCGTATACGTGCAGATAGCTCAGAGTTGATGGGATTGCCCTTGACATCAAAGATGGTTGCAGTAAGACCCACACGGGCCGCAATTGGGCCTGCAACAGGATCGGTTACTATGGTGTGGCTGTTTGTAACGCCGTCTACGCCATACCACTTGACATCAAATGCCTTGTGTGCATCAGCGCCACTGTCCATCTCTTTGACTAGATTGACAAACTCCGTCTCAAATCCTACAAACAACACTGCAACTACAGATTTATCATGAGGCGAAAGTATCTCAGACAACTTGGCTGCAATGGCTGGATAATCCGGTTCATCAATGTCATATTGTATGGTCGATGCAATGCTGCCCTCGTAATTGGAATCCCTGGCGGCATCAAGTATGCCGTTGCCATACGTGTCATTTCTGCTTATGATGACAAGATGCGTCTTGCCGTCCTTGTTTATTTGGGATATGATCTCCGGGGCTTGATAGGCATCTGCTGGCGCCAGGCGGAATATGTTGTCCTGTTTTGCAAGAGAGGGAGCAGTGGATGAATGCGAGACCATGACTGCGTCTGTGGCATATGTCTCAACGTATGATTTTAGCGCGGCCAAGTCTCTACTGGATGACGGTCCTACAAAATAAGAAACTCCGCTCCTTTCAAGATAGTATCCCGCACCAAAGATGTAATCTTCATGTTTTGCCAGCAGAGATCGTTTTAACTGCAGCGAGGCGTCATCAGGTGCTGGTATCATGTACTGCCACCAAGTCTCACCGTTGGGATCATTTGCCAAGTCGGCATTGATTTCTTCTAGGTCTTTATCAAAAGTGTTCTCCATCAGGCTGATATTTGTGCCAACTATGGTTGCGTCTTCCTCGTCTGCAACATTTTCTCCAGTAGTGGCATTTATGACAAACAGGTAATATGACTGATCTGGTTTTGTGTCCGATATTGAATCAAAGTAGGATTGGGCTCCACTATCTGGATTTAATCTAACGCTTTCATCAAAGTTGGTAATTGAGGTGCTAATTAGTTCTCTGAGTGCCTCCTGATTAACACTGTCCTCTTTGTCATAGAGTATGTCTTGCATGGCCACATGCGGCCTTGTGCTTGTGATGTTGCCTAGGACCAAACTTATCGGAGTGGTTGGATTTTGCTTGTTAAAGTCAGAAGCTGCAAATTTCATTGCACTAAAGCGTGCATATTCGTCAGATATGGGGCCAGACAGGTTAAGTAGGGCCCCAATGACGGTGTTTGTGTGTACCAAGCCTAAATCTGAAACATATGTGCCTATGCGCTCCCATCCATTGGGTTCTATTCCCCACACAGCATAACTTGTCTCCCTCGAGTCGCCTGCATCATTTAGTTCTACATCGCCCAACGCACCTTTGTAATCTGATGTCACTAATGGAATCTGTCTTTTTATCTCATCAAACCCTGCGCCGTTGGCTGCCTCTATTGCAAGTCCAAGTATTCTTACGGTGTCATAGGATGCATATGTGTAGACATTTGGAGTGTCTATAATCCTTGGATCCTCAGATAAGCGCGTCTCTAGCTGTTGGTATCTCTCACTGGTTGGATCTGCATCAAATATGCATGACCTAAAGTTGGCATCTACCAGAAATTCAAAGATTGTGGGGTTATCTACAAGGGATTTACTTAGTATGTTGGCATCAGAACCTATCCATTGCACAGTACGTAACACCTGATGTTCGCTAGCTTTTAGAATGAAATCTTTGGTTTCGTCAATTCCGATATACAACACTGCTACTTTGTCACTGCCATGACTATCCACATATGTTTGCACTTTTTCACTTAGTTGTTGTGCCAGATCCGTAAATGTAGCATCGTAACAGCCGTCCCCGTCACATAACTTATAGCTGCTCAGATCGTCTACGGTACCTCCAAGTTCCTTAAACTTTGATACTGCGCTATTGTGCAATCCATTACCAAACGGTCCGTCTCTCCAAACAGAGATCAACACTTCTTTTCCATCGGATCCTAGCAGGTTGGCAATTACTGGTCCGTGTAAAGCATCGTCTGGTGCCAAACGAAATACATTGTCTTTCTCTATTGCAAGTGAGGGGGCAGTAGAGCAACAGCTGAGAAGCAACATGTCATTGACATCCACATAATCTCTTATCTTACTGACGCCGGAACTTGCAGAAGGTCCTGATATGAGATTGATATTGTCATCATGAAATGACTCGATCAGATCCAAATAGGTGGCCAAAGGCGCGGCAGTATCTTTAATGTTTACATCTAATCTCCATTGTGCGTTTTTTTGTTCCAAGTACTCGTTAAAGTCATCTGCGGCAATCTCAGTAGCAACCTGTCTGTGTATGCCTGCCCCGTCATTTCTGCTTACTGGTACAAGTGCTCCAATGCTGATAATCTCTGTCCACTCCCCGTTGATCATCTTCCATGTGGCATACTGTCCATCAGCTAGATCGCCTGCAGCATTCAGCTCTGTGTTTCCTACCGCACCAATGTACTGTTTTGCCACATCTGGAAGCGTCTCTTTGATCGTAGTTGCATTGGTACTCTGAGATTCTAGAATCGATAGGCCCAAAAGCCATACTGCATCATATTCAAAGTTGGTAAAAACGCTGGGCAGCCTTGCAAATTGGTTTACAAGTCGGTCAAAGTGTTCTCTTATCTCAGTTGTAATTTGACTGTCTGGTGCTTTTAGCTGAACTGCCACAAGATTCACCGTTGTGGCAAATGATTTTGCTTCTTCGTCATCTGCTACATTGGGAGACACGGTGTTCAGATCTGCCCCAAACCATCTTACATCATCTAGTATGTCTTGCTTACTGGACAGTTTGATAAACTCTACATTTTCACCAAATCCGATGTACAACACTGCCACCTTATCTGCGCCGTGCTCGTTGACCTGACTCTGTACGGCAGATGCAAGATCAGTAACAGGCTGAGTCAGGTTTGCACCAAAGTCGTAGCTTATTCTGGTATCTGCCACGTTGTTATTGTCAAGACCTCCAAAGGATGTCCTGACTAGCCCCAGCAGATCATTAACCCATATGTTGTTGAGGCCGACAGGGACTACTGCCCTGATGCCGTCTTCATACATCAGGTTGGCTAGCTTGTTGGCATGATGGGTATGATCTGGGGCCACGCGGAACAAAGAGTCATCTTCTACTGCAAGCTGTGTGGTTACGCTACAGCAGCTAACAAGAAGCATGTCGTTTTCATTTGCAAAATTCAGTATGCCTTCTGCTACACTGTCAATGGGAGGGCCGTCTACTATTTTGATGCCTGTCGAATTCAGTCCGGTTAGCGCCTCCAGTCCTGTACTTGGAGCAGTTGCTGTGTCATGTCTGTCCAGTGACAAGGACCAAGATGCACCTCGTTTTTTGAGGTACTCGTTAAAATGATTCATTGCAAGATCTGACACTTCACTCAACTCTTTTCCATAACCTGATGCGCCGCCTGTCAGCGGTGCCAAGGAGCCGATGGTGATGTTGCCTACAAGAGCGTCTTGCCTTTCTGTAAAGTAGTTCCAGTGTCCTGGTTGGAGCGGATATGTCTGGTCATCAAAAGCCTTTACCATAAGGGTATTCGTGGCAGGAGTGTAACTATCGAGGAAAAATGGACCGTTGCTTATCACTGCATTACTCTTGTTTGTTATCCAGCTAATCGAAGATTCGTATCTGTCATATGCATATTGTAGATCGTCTGTATCTGTATCGTATACTTGAGATGGAATTGCATTTGTGTCATTAAAACTCTGAAGTGCATCCCTTATCAGATTTGAATCACTGCTCTCAAGTAATGAGAGCCAAGGTATGCCCCTCTCGTTTGCCACAGAGTTTGAAAATGCCGCTGTGCCATCTAGTACCACCTTTTCCATTGCGGCATAAATCTCCCAAGGAACGCTGCTCCAAAGCGATGCCTTGCCAACGATCTCTGCCTCATCCATGTTCCAATAGTCAATGTATACTTCTATGGCAGTGGCATTAAGTACGTGAATTCCCTTGATCCTATCTGTGTCATCTGACACAATCTCTGCACTGTACTTTTTGAGATCCTCGGCATTTTCACTGTCATTGGAACCCCATTCTGTTACAAAGTATAGCGAATAGAGAACATCCTTGATGTCCATTGGCTGCCCGTTGTGCCAGTTGCTAAATTCAAAATCAAATGTAACCTTACTTGCAGACTTGGTCTGAGATGGAACGTTATCCCATGTTTGATTGGCAGGATTCCACATAACTGCATTATTTGGGACGTCTAGCTGCCCGTCCGAACCTCTAGTCTCTACTTTCCATTCTGTTCTTACCGGAATCAGATCCCCTGTAAATGGATCCCTTGTGGTTGACGGATCCCGTAATATTTCCCAGATGTCCCTGCCGTATGCATCACTGAATCCCAGAACTGGATTCCATGAACTTTGGGTAATATGCTTGACGCCTATTGTGATGTTATCATCATTATTATTGTTGGGATCATCATCTTCTATGCTCACATTAATTGGGGTAAATCTGTTGGTAATTCCCAACCCTTGTGTGTTTATTATGCCGTTAATGCCCTCTTTTGCTATGTAATTGTCATTTTTAACGGCAAGAAATATTCTTACTGCTTCTTGCACTCCCTCCATACTAGCTTGTCTGACCAGACTTGCTCGTTGTTCCACATTGTCAAAGTCTTCATTATAGATCCTCATTGTGATGCTATCTAAGAACTTGTTTTCATAGTTCCAGTATGATGGATTATTGCCTCCGGGCATATTTGAGAACCATGGGGCATAGTATGATGACAAACCTACGTTGTCATATTTTATGACCTGCGAGCCACCATATGCTCCAGTGTAAATATGCCATGTGAAATTAACCGGATCTGATCCATAAACCTGCGCAAATGCGCCGCGCAGGTCACCAGTTGTTTTTTCAATGGTAAAACCCAATTTCTCCAGCTCGGCTGCAAGAGAGTTGCCAATTAAGAGCCTGATTGGATCATCGTCCCGTATGAACATTTTAATTTGAATCGGGCTGCCGTCGGCATGCCACTTGCCACCTGTTTTGACTGCCCCCTCTGCTGCAAGTATCTTGCTGATCATTTCGTCTGCAAGTTGCGGATTGTAATGAATATCAAGTGCATCAAGCTGTCTGTAAACTAGAAGGTAATCCGGATGAGTGGGACCAAAGTTTGAGAGTATTGCTTGGCCCTGCCCATGAAAGAATTCATCAACAATGGCAGTCCTGTCAACTAGATAGTTCAATGAATATCGAATCTCTTTATGTGAGAAAGGATTGAACTGGCTTGTACTGTCTGCAGGATTAACAAAGAGGGTGTATTTTATCCCTTCTGCGGAGTTAAAGATCTGAATGTCTGTTGGGGGATTGCCATCATCTGTTATTATTTCATTGTAAGGCACAGGATAATTGTAGATATCAAATGTGCCTTTTTGTATTTCTTCTAATGCAGTGTTCTCATCAAGGTGCTGAACAAATGTTATGCTGTCAACATTGGTACCTTGGTTTGCAAAAGAGTCATTGATGCCAAAAAGAAGCGCTATCACCAATAATAATGGCAGAAAGACATACCACATAGGCTTGTTTTTATATACTAATAATAAAAACCTACAACTATCCTAATCCTTCAACACATGACAACTGATGCAACATAAACAAATGATAAATAATTCTCAGCGATCTTTTCATAACGCATTCTAGTTCTGCGAATCCTTCCTCAGCCACGCAAAGAATCGCTCTACACAAAACCTGTCTTGCTGTAATTATTTTGTAAATGTCGGTCATGATGCCTGATGTGTTGGGATTTTGCCCTACATCAGAAAATACCCAAGTTTCATAGTGTGTTGCAACAAGAATTATACTGTACTGATACGCAAATGATGCCTGATGTGTTGGGATTTGACATGTCAACAGTTTCATAACCATTTCTAAATTAAGAGAGGATACGCAAATGATGCCTGATGTGTTGGGGTTTGGCCCTACATCAGAAAATACCCAAGTTTCATAGTGTGTTGCAACAAGAATTACACTGTCCTGATACGCAAATGATGCTGCCGTCATCGGTGGATGTTGCCATGAAGTGTATGTCCATTCTGGCTTCTTCCAGTGATTCTAGAAACTCTGTTTATTTTTGATTGAGCTTGTTCACTTGAAAATCCGTTCTCTTATTTCTGGAATGTGTCTGTAGACAATGTCTCTTACCTTCATTTGGTCTTCTGCAGTTGGCATTTCTTTTTGTGCACTGAGAATGGCGCCACTCATACCAAGTGCCATTCCCATCACAATTCCATAAACAAATTCCTGAGGATTTTCTACTTTTAGCACGTCTTTGTTTTCTTTAATTTCTTCTAGATATGCTGGAATTGTTGATACTGCTCCATTGATTGTTTGGACTATTAACGTCTCTAATTGTTCTTCACTCATGTCAAGATTTCTGAGATAATTCTTAATAAATTTGCACCTAAGATATTTAATCAAGGCTTTCTGAGCAGATACATGTTCTCATTTTTCACTATAAATGAAGCAAACAATGCCCTTCCTGATGTAATAAAAAAATTTGAGTATGCACTATCTAAAAAACAAGAAATATCAAAATTAGAAAAACAGATGCAATCGAGTCTTTCTACTATAAACTCTTTTGAAGAATACGTGAATCTCAAGCAGAAACTAAATTCTGCAATTACAAAATTTTATGAATCAGTAGAAATTCTTGAAAATACCGGAGTGATGGTAAAGAGCATTGAGCAGGGCCTTCTTGATTTTCCGTCAACTAGGTTTGATGAAGAAGTTTGGTTGTGCTGGAAATACGGTGAAACCGAAATAAAATTTTGGCATGAAAAAGATTCTGGTTTTATGGGCAGAAAGCCCATAGAAACTAGCGACGAGTCTCTAATTTGAAACTTTAATTGTTACGTTGTAATTGGCAGAATTCTGATGATAGGCTCAGTCATGTTCATGTTCTTAAAAAAATCAAAAGATGATTTAGAAGAAGAAGAACAACGAGAGAAGAAAGAAGACTTTCTTTAACCTTTTCGCCTTTTGGTTCTGTCAAATTAACGAGGCTTTATTTCATGATTTTCTCTTGTAAAGTGTCGAGATCTATTGAAAATGCAGGTTATCTGTACCGTCTTTTCCTTTCAAAAGTTTTAAAATTTCTTGTAATGAACGTAAAATCATATCATTTTGTTGTTCTAAATTTTGTAATGCAAAAAATGTATCTTGGGTATTTGCAAACATGACAAATTTTCTCCAATATTCAGAATTTATACGGATTGTATTTAATATCACTTCAAGTTTAGAGTCTGAAAAATCAGATGATTTGCATAATTCTTTAATTTTTTTCTCAGATAACGACGATCTCACCATTTCATTCATAAGAACACGTGTAACATCGCTTATGATTTGTATTTGAGATATTGAAAGACTTTGTTCTTCACTAATCTGTTTTACAGGTTTTCTTTCAGTCGGTGCTGTCCAAATTTTTCCCGGAAATTTCCAGAAAAGCTTATAGATCATGACGAAATCCTGCTGCAAGGCTTTTGGATCACGAGCTTGGCAACACGTCAATGTCAAAACGACGAAAGAAGGGCAGGAAAAACGGACAGCATGACGCCCACGTCCGAAGGTACAGGATCCAGATGTGCCGGAACTATTCAGCATACGAGAAGAAGAGGAGGAGGGGCAAGGGCAACAAGATAGTGACGAGGATCAAAAAACTCAAAGAAATGATCCCCGCCGTCTTGAAGGGCGCCTCCAAGGACGAGACATCGGCACTATTGTGTGTGCTGGACATGGTGCTCCGTAACCACTCGTACAGGGTTCACGTCACGTACATGGAACTGCACCCGGGTACGGTAAACGCCTACGGCCTAAAAAGGACTCCATCAAAATCGTCACTGCACAACATGGCAAAAGCGCTGTCAGCAGGACCGAGCAGCTCGCAGGACTGCTTCTGGCACAGGCAGGAGACGACGCGTGCGGCACCATCATAGGCGACTCGTCTGGGTTCTCCATCATGAATTACGCGGACTGGGATGGGAAAAATGCTTCGTTGGCACAGGGACGACCCGTGCGGGTTTGCAAAGGCCTACGACCAGCGCTGTTGGTAGAGAACACGTTTTCTGTCATGAAGGAGAGGTTCGGCGCAGTCGCCCGTGCAAGGACGGCATCCATGAGAAGGCTGCAGCTTGTCCTAAAGTGCATCTGCTACAACCTGGCCGCATAAGACTGCCGTAATGCGGAGAGGGCTTTCCCAGCGTAAGCTGTACTCCTGCTTGCCATTCTTTGGGACAAGGCAGCACCTGATGATATGGTGTCACCGGTATTCTTCTGGCATGGGCAGCACCTGATGATATGGTGTCACCGGTATTCTTCTGGCATGGGCAGCACCGCCGTCTTGCCTGTTTTTGCGCAAAAATCACGAAACATGTGATCGAAATCAGTCAATTTGGACAGCATCGTGATCGAAGAATGACTAATTAGCAATGATTTTTTTCTTACGTTTTTTTAATTCAAATTCAATCTGATCAATTTTCTCTACTAGTCTCTTTTTTTGCTCTTTCAATTTATTTGATTCAAATTCTAATGCATTTCTTGTTGAATTTGAGTCTGTTGCAAGACCACAGTAAATCTCTTTTTTAGATTTTGTATTTGGATCATAATATGTGAAATAAAGATATGTTCTTCCTTTAACGGTCTTAATTGTAGTTCCCACCATTCTATTTTCTATTTCACATATTTTAACATATACCAAATTTTGGGTATAACTTTATAAAGAGGTTATACCCTATAAATGGTATAACATGAATACAAGAGGAAAAAGAGCTCAACAAATTACAGACGAGTAGATTAAGAAATTGACGATTGTTCCTACAAAGTAAAACCTCAATCCTCAGACAAATGGTATGATGTTGTATCACTGAATCGGGGTTTGTTTGCTCTTGTTCTGCTTCCAAATTTAGAAAAGTTACTTGTAAACATTCCATAGCATTAGAGATTAGCTTCGAGATTAGAAAGAAAGTAGAGCAAACAAAACAAGAATAGATTATTGTCAAATCAGTCAAAATTAACGATTGCAAATTATGTGACTCTGATAATATCATAAAGAAAGGATTACGCAAAAACAAGAACTATTCCATTCAGACATTCCAATGCAAGGACTAAGAGAAAATCCTCAACTAACATAGGATTTGAGAAGATGAGAGACACATCATAGTCATTACAGCATCAATTAATCTCTATTTCAACGAAGAATCTTTGAGACATGTTGCAGATTCCATGAAACTCTTTGGTGCCAAGGTAACACATCAAACTATTCACAACTGGATTAAGAAATACATCAGACTCATGGATAATTCCCTTGAATCAATTGCTTCTCAAGTATAGAATAAATGATATTGTGATGAAATTTATCTTAAAATCAAGAGTGATAGAAAATATTTCTACACTATGCCTGATTTAGATACTAGAATATGGAGTCTCACCTGTAGCAGATACCAAATACACCGAAGATGTTAGACCACTATTCAAAAAGATTCAAGAGGTTGCAGGAAAAAAGCCCAAAGTCCTCTATTTTATGGATCTAAGAATTTCATGGAATCTCACAAAAAGGAATGGTACACAAGATACAAGGAAGAACAAACTCAACACACATGCCGTATTCCCTTCAAAAACGACAGAAATACAAACAAAATGGAACAACTCAACGGTGGGATTAGAGATCGGGAAAAAATTATGAAACCTCCGAAAACTGACGATTCACCAATAATTACAGGTCTGCAGATTTACCATAACTACATTCGCTCTCATATGGGAATTGATAGACATACGCCAAGTGAGAAAGCTGGGATTAAGGTCGAAGAATTGAATAAATGGATTATAATTATTCAAAATGCTCAGGTCTTGACACTTTACAAGAGAAAATCATGAAATACAGCCTAGCTAACTCGACATAACCCTCCTTTTTTTATCTCTGCAAACTCCACAGAAATAATTTTTCTTAAAATCCTCCAACTCTACTTTGAATTCCCTGGTTTGGAAGTATTTTTCTCCAGTCTTTAGTCCTCCCGGCACTTTTTTGCCGCAATTATTACAATGGATCTCAACGTCAAATTTTACTATTTTTTCATTTTCTGAAATTTTGCCAATTATCATAGGCATATTTTATTTAATTTTCATATAAACAATAGCCAAAAAACAAAACTCATGAATATTATACTGAAAAATTACTACTACTTTGATGCTTACAGTTTGGCTGCGTGTAATTCGAGTAAGATTTCTTCTTGCATCTGTGATTGCAGTGTCTGTTGGATTGGCAATTAATTGGTGGCAAAATGCTTCAATAGAGCCCTTTGATGCTGTATTGACATTTGCGGGAGTAATGGCGCTTCATGCAAGTGTTGATCTGCTAAATGATTTTTGGGATTTTAAACGAGGTATTGACACAAAAACCAAGCAAACTAAAATGAGCGGCGGTACCGGAGTGTTGCCAGAAGGGCTACTCAAACCAACTTCAGTCTACCGTGCAGGAATCATCTTCTTAATAATTGGCTCTATAATTGGAGGATACTTTGTAATGACTGACGGTATAATTATTGCAGTAATTTTGGGATTTGCAATTTTGTCCATCTATTTTTATTCAACTAAAATTGTTGATTCTGGTTTAGGTGAATTTTTTGTTGCCGTCAAGGGCTCCATGATTGTTATTGGAACATATTTTATTCAATCAGGACAAATCACCATAGAGTCTGTTCTTGGCAGTATTGTTGTTGGGGTTTTATCCTCGTTGGTGCTCTTTATTGCCTCATTTCCCGATCATAATGCTGACAAGTCTAAAGGTCGAAAAACCCTAGTTATTGCAGTAGGAAAAGAAAAAGCTACGAAACTTTTTTGGATTTTTCCACTGGTGTCATATGCTGCAATAATTGTTGGCGTGTCGGCAAATTTATTCCCCTTGATTTCTTTAATCGCCCTTCTTGGCTTCCCATTAATGATGAAATCCGGACTGGGATTGAAGAAAAACTTTGACTCTGTTGACAATCTTGTCCCTTACATGTCTTTGACTTTAAAATTTAGTAGAATTACTGGTGCCTTGTTTGCAGTTAGCTTTTTGATAGGACTGTAGTACGACATAAATTTAGTAATTTATGATAAATTATGTGATTTCGGGATTTGCAACCGCTGAAGGAACTCAAAAATTTGCCCAAAATTCTGGTATAAATCAAGCCAATTTCAAAGAGTTTGAAAAATTAACTCTGTCTAATGTTGGAATTGGCACTTATCTTGGCGAACCAAATGATCGTACCGACGAATTAGTAAAAAATGCTATAAAACAATCCGTTGCTTCTGGAGTCAATGTTATAGACACTGCAATAAACTATCGCTCTCAAAAAGCAGAACGCTCAGTTGGAAAAGCTATCTCTGAACTAACACAAGAAGGAAAAATTTTACGTGATCAGCTGTTTCTTAGTACCAAAAATGGATATGTCACAAATGATGCTGATGTCCAACAAGGTTTTTGGGAATATGTTAAAGAAGAGTATGCTCAAAAAGGAGTGCTCAAAGAGGGCGATGTCACATCTGGATATCATTGCATGACTCTGACTTATCTTTCTGATCAGTTAGACCGTAGTTTGAAAAATCTAGACGTGGAATGTGTTGATTTAATGTACTTACATAACGCAGTCGAAGGCCAAATCAAAGATGTTTCTAAAGAGCAATTCTTGGAAAACTTAAAATCTGTTTTTGAACTGTATGAACAAAAACGTGATGAAGGCAAAATTAAATTCTATGGAATGGCAACTTGGGAATGCTTTAGAGTTACAAAAGACAATCCACAATACCTTTCACTGGAAAAAACTGTTGAAATGGCAAAAAAAATTGGAGGAGAAGAGCATGGATTTAGATTTATTCAGCTGCCATTCAACCTGTATTATGATCAAGCGTTACTTGGAAAAACCCAAACACTTGGAATTGACTCTATGTCAGTTTTAGAAGCGGCAGCCAGGTTGGGAATTGGAGTATTTACTAGCGTTCCCTTGATGCAAGGAAGGCTGTTGCAGCCCGGCGCCATGCCTGAATTTTTAGATTTGAAGCCATCTTTGCGTGCTTTGCAATTCATTCGCTCCTCTCCTGGCGTGTTGGCTCCGCTAATTGGCCAAAAATCCCCCGAGCATGTTTCAGAAAATCTTGAAATTATGAGCATTCCTCCAGTGTCTGAAGGTGAATTTTCAGCACTGGTAAAAAAACTTCTTGACACTCATTATTGAGTTCAAAATTATATAGAAAGATAATAAATGAGGTAATCTCAAAGAAGTGTGGGTAACTTGTCTGACAAAATTTATGATTATGCAGGTATTTGCAATTCTGTTCTATCACTTGATCCTAAAATTAGATTTGCAGGGGTAATTAATGAACGTGGACGGTTAGTAGCAGGCGGCATGAAGGAAAATGTTGAGCCTCTGGAAACTGAAAAAGATGACGAAATGATTTTCATGGAACTTGCATTACGTGTAAAAATGAGAAAAGAATTTGATAAACAACTTGGCCCTGTGAACTTTGCAATGGCATCACGCAAGCGTGCTCTTGCAATCAGTGTTGTAGTTAATGATGATATTTTGTATGTGGTCTCAGAACCTGATGCCGATTATGGATCCCTTCCAAAGAAAATTCTTGAAATAATCAATTAACACAGTTTTTCACCACATTTAATTAATAAATTCAGTATTTTGTGCCCAGGTTTGTCATATACTTTAGTCCGAGCTCTGTAAAAAATTCATACTTCTAGATTTCATGCTCTTCAAAGAAAATAATAACTATTGCTAGTGACAACAGGCTAAATGTTTAATTCTGCCTATAGTTTCATTGTAACTTGGATCCAATTCTTCTATATTATGCCGTCGGTTCTGGGAGATTTTGGTGATCAGATCACTCAAATTTACCAGAACCGTGTTTGCATCCCTGATAGAGAAGATCAAAAAGACAGGCATTGCATTTTCTGGCAGCGTCAACGCAGACAAGGGATATGACTCTGATGAGAATTTCAGGCTTGTCTTTGATGCCGGCATGACTCCAAACATAAAGCAGGGAAACAACGCCATAAGCAGCTCAAAGCCATTTCGTAAAAGGGCGGCAGGAATGTTTGGTGCAGGTGTCTACAAAAAACGCGGCATGATAGAGGGGATATTTGGAACCGAAGAGATAGAGGGTCACCGGTTGCTGTGCAGGTTCAGAAAAAAGTCCACAAGAAGGCGGTTTGGACTGTGCAAGGCGACATGATGGAACCTTGAGGTGTTAAACCGTCTAGAGTGTGCAGCAAGGCAGAATGTTGTGGTGGTGGCAGCAGCTTGATGTGAATTTGGCGGCAACCCCTACAGATCATCAAAATGCACCAGATCGGATTTGAACTAATGAGATTTTGTGATCTTAAAGTCCCAAAAAAATGGTTTCTCTATAAATTCTCTCTACCACTTTAGGCATAGATACACCTAAGAAAATTGATCTTTTTGTCAGGGCCTAAAATAGAACTATTTTATAGTCACTTACGTGAAAGTACGGTATGGCTTTGAGAGAAATAGAACCACTAACAGAAGAAGATTTCACTGCATTGGCTGCTGATATTGATAAAGGTCAAACAGCAGAACAAGAGAAAGCAGTAACTAACGCCCTACATGCACAAGAAGTTCCAACAGTAGAATTGTAAATTGGACGTCGATTTTTCACTAGTAAGTAAACATCTCATTACCAACCTTACTCCTGTTGATACGTTTTCTTGTGTTGAGTCAGAAATGGAACACTACATCAAACATGAAGCTTTGAATGATCAAAACAATATGCTTGGTAAAACAATGTGTTGGGTTTTAGACAAGAAGATTCTCTTGGGATTTATTTCTCTTGCAACATATTCTATAGACAAAAAAGAAATGCCAGAGGATGGTCAGAGACCATATCGATATCAAACAATTCCTTCATTACTTATTGGACAATTTGCAGCTCACAAAGACTATTCCCACAACGGTTTAGGGGAAATGATGTTGAACTATGCTATCAAAACAGCTTATAATACTAGTATGGATGTGGGTTGTAGATTAATTGCGTTACAGCCCCTAAATGAAAGAGCACAAAAATGGTATGAGGATAACACTGCTTTCAAACCTTTGACTAGAAAGTCTGGCAAAAAATCAATTTTACATTTTAATTTGTTAAAAAAATAATTAATTCAAGGTTAATTCTTAACAAAATTATTTTTCATATGTAGTCAATATGCGCTAAACATATTTTGGTGTGCAAACCTGTCTGCATCCATTTTCATCCCCAAAATAATGGCTGAATTCATATGGATTTGAATCAAAAAGGAGTGTCATTTTGTAGATGAGGCCCAAAAACTAACAGTCCCTGTGATTCTGTGACGGAGTAATTTTGAAGTACCTACTTTGAAGAGTATCAAACTAAAACAACAATTCCCTTTGAAGGACTAAATTTAATTTCGAATTTAACAATCTAAGTTGACTTGGATGATTTTTTACAAAACATTCTCATCTAGGTTCTGGTGATCCTTGACTGCTCAAAGTCTTTTGAATATGTCAATGGATTTCAGCGAAGAAATAGGCTAATGATTGTTTGGTAATGGCTGATCTAACTGAGGAATGTTCTCTTGTCCCAAACTCTACTGATGAACGCAGAGACGAGTCAGCATCTGAAGATACTAAACGCATTACTGAAATAACATCTGCTGCGATTACCAAATTAAAGAACAATCTGCAAACTGCTGTATGGTGTCAAATTTCCTTGCCGGACGTAATTTTTAAAAGACCAATTAACCAGACTGTTCTTTTGCATTTTTGCTCAATCTATAAATAGAATTCATATATGAAAAACTTGTGCCAGTTGATCCAGTTTGTGGAATTGAACTTGATGAGGACATAGCGCTACTCCATGAACATGATGGTAAAAAATTCTATTTTTGCTGCAATGGATGCAGGAGAATCTTCGTCAAAAAACCTCGTAAATATAAAAACAATGTTTAGATTGGAAAAGCCCCGCACATTCTACAAAATTTTGAATTTTTAACTTCGTGTTTGCAATAAGGGCAAGCATTTTCTGGGTTTTTATCTATGGGAGATCCAAATAACTCTCTAAAGATTTCATAGTAATGCATTGATTCCCTGCTCCTAATTACAACTCCGTCATTTTTTTCAGTAGTGAGTTTTTTTTCAACATATTTTTCTTCCTCTATTAATGAATTGAACAAATTTGTTAGTCCCACGGTTCCTGCGCCTTCCTGCATCGGTGATTTTTCCCTCCACGCAATTTTTTGTGGAATGCATTTTTCAAACGTTTTCCGTAAAATCCATTTGCCGTGTCTTTTGCCACCTTCGTCTCGTACTTTTAGATCCACCGGAATTTCTTTGGCCAACTCTACTACTGCTTTGTTTAGAAAGGGCGATTCGACGTTTATCCCTAGCGCCTTTCCTATTTCCTGTGTGGGAAAGTGCATAACTGAGCAAATTCGTTTTATTTCTTCTTCTAGCTCTTTTTCTGGTTTGTTTGTTAGAAAATTATATCCTGCAAATATCTCATCTGCTCCATCCCCCGTGATAATTGCTCTTTCATTATTTTCTTTTGCCCATTTTATTGCCAAATACATTACTACGTTGTTACGAATTTCAATATCGTTGAAATTTTTTAAAATCTTGATGGTACCTTCAATTGCTTCTAGAATTGTTGCAGTTTTAACATTATAAATTGATAATGGCAATTGCAATTCCTTTGAAATCATTTGGCAGTATGTCAGATCTGTTGAAACAAAATCTTCTGCAATTATTGCAATGGTTTTTGGTTTTTTTTGTCTTAGGAAATATGCTATGATGGAACTGTCTAATCCTCCTGATAACGAAATCAAATTTGATTTGCATGAATTACAAGATTCTTCCAATGTTTTGTAAATCTTCTTGGAAATTTCATCCAACACCAAACGTACAATTTTGAAATTAAAATAGCTATGCCTAATGATTTCGTGCCGAGCAATTCGTTGCTTTATTGCAAACTTTAAATTCTTTATAGAATCCTTGAGAATTGATGTTACTTCCCGCTGAAATTGAATCTAAAACCCTAATCCCTGCATTGCGGGCGATTCTTGCTAAGAAACTAGCCGAAGATCACAATATTAGGGAAGATGAGATCTCAAAAATGCTTGGCGTTACTCAAGCAGCAGTTAGCAATTACATTCGTGGCACAAGAGGTGATCCATCCTTGATTGCAAAACTTTTGGCAGAAAAACAGGTTGCGACTATGATTTATGAATTAAGTGATAATCTTTCTTCAGACATGGCCTACACTCCATCTAGCCTTTCAAAATTCATCGGTCTTTGTAACTATATTAAATCGAGTCTGCTAATATGTGAAATTCATCACAATTTGGAGTCAAACATTGACGAACAGGTGTGCAAGGAATGTGAAAACATGCTTCTTAAAGGCCCTGGAAGCGTCTACTAATTTTTATTTAAGACAAGTTCGATAGTTGATGTCATTCTACCAATACCTGCAGCTTCTACTGTGTCTAAGGTGATTTTTTGAACACTGGAATTTCCCTTTAACATTTTTTCTGTAATTATGTTTGCAACTGCTACTGCATTTGGAATTGAATTTCCTCTTGCTCTGAGAATGACGTTGTTCTTGTCTCCCAATATGGATAAAACGTCAACAGCTGATTGCATTACTGGGTCGTTTCCAATGTTTATGATGGTCTCCTCAGACATGCTGGTCTGCTCATGACCATACTGTTCACTTGTCTCCTCCATGAGCATTATTCAACAATCAGCAATTTTTTCTTCTTTTAAGTTTTATCGACCAATGATTCATTTTTCAGAGTATTCAATTGGAATATTCTGATAATCCCCGTTTGGAAGTACTCTTCTAATGGTAATTGGGATCACCCTCTGTTCAAGTTCTTCCATCGAAATGTCCAATGAAATTCTTGCAGTTTTTGGAATTGGGATAAATGGCGGTGCCCCTTGAGATAATTGTAATGCTCTGGCGCCCATAATTCTTGCTTTCTCAAATCTTGTTAAAGTTGGTGGGCCTATTGTTATCTTTTCTTTTTCACATGGAATTTCTGTTGGCTCGTGCTCCTCTACCTTTTCAACAACCTCCCTGTTTTCAATTTCCTTGATTCTCTTTTCAAGATCTTCTTGCTCTTTCTCTGTTAATGCCTCTATCCCGTCTTTTTTCTCAATTAATTTCCGATACGTGTCGAGTGCTTTGTTTAATCCGACATTTTCTTCTACTATAATTTCTTCAGGGTCTTCTATTACTAATTCAGTTTTCTCAGCATCAGGCAAGTACCAAAATTTTCTTAAAACGTTATTTAATTGCTACTTTTCCCGATTTTCATTTATTCAAACCATGTAATTTGTGCCTATTTTTTTCATCGTATTTTCAAATAATCTGATAGTATCTTGTCTGTCTTTTTTGTAATCTCGATCTTTTTTCATCGATAATCTTCTAGATTCTTATCTGATTCTTCAAGTAATTCATCACCCAATACTTTACCATCATCATCATCATCATCATCATCAAGTTTCTCATCTGTCTTGCTACGTCTAAGTCTGGATCTATCTGTATTATCTTCTATGACTTGTATTTTCTTCAAATCTTTTCCTCCGTATCTGCAATACTCTCCACCACCATCTGGAAATGTCCTATTCTCACATGAACATCTAATCAAATTATGCACTGACTTGCTTTCTAGCATTTCTCCGAATAGTGAGTATTTTTCGGCTACCTAGAAATCATCACTAAAACAATACAAAAAATAATACACATTCTGTGACAATTGTAAGCCAGTACACGATACGAGACTTTATGCATAATTGAATCATAAAAATTTTTCCGAAAGATTTAGATCCATTTTGATCGCCGCAACAGGTAATGGAATCTTCAGAACAGACTATACGCAGGCTGCAAAGGGAGCTCAAGCAAAAGGACACAGCAATCAGGCAAAAGGACACAGCAATCAGGCAAAAGGACACAGCAATCAGGCAAAAGGACACAGCAATCAAGCAGAACAACAGAGCAATCAAGCAGAACAACAGAGCAATCAAGCAAAAGGACGCAGCAATCAGCAGGCGCGAGAAGACGATTGGCCTGCTGCGCGAGCAGCTGCTGCGCGAGGACAGCCTGTGGGCCGTTACAGATGCAGGCCGCTCTGATACGGACACGTCGCTGCTGCACATCAGGGAGGTGATCCACGGCATACTGCACAACAGCGCAAAGCTTGCGGGAATTACCTCGTATGACCTTGACCAGTTTGACTACATCTGCAATGACTTTGTGGCAGAGTCAAAGAGGCACAACAAAGACGCGCCGCTCTTTTCAGAGGACGGGACACCGGATCCCGGAAACCGCTGCCTGCTTGACCGCAGGTCCGTCCTGCTGCTTGCGCTGTTCCGCAAGCGCTCAAACGTGACGCAGGATGCCCTGGGTGTGCTGTTTGATGTTGACCAGTCCACCGTGTGCAGGTACCTCCGGTTCGCAGATTCCGTGCTGGCAGGGATCCTGCCTACTGCAGACAGGATGACCCGTCTGGTAAAAAAGGCCGAGACATCAGAGCAGCTAGAGCAGCTAATGCCGGACAGAACCATCATAATTGACGGCACCGAGGTGGTGCCAAGGCAGCGTCCGCAGGACAAGGATAAAAGAAAAAACACGTACTCTGGCAAAAAGAAGCGCTTTACGATTAACACCACCATAACAACAAACAAGGCAGGCCTGATACTTGCAGCAGGCAGGTCCTTTGAGGGCGGGACGCACGACCTTACCATGATAAGAGAGGATCCGATAGACTTTGGCAGGTGGTCTGAATCCATGTACAAAAAGGACACTCCGGAAAAGGACAGGATACGGTGCTTGCAGACAAGGGGTACCAGGGATGCCAATCACTACACGGGAATAGCACTTGAGATGCCGGAAAAAAAGAGGCCACGAGCGGAGCTGACGCAGCAACAAAAGGACTCGAACAAAAGGATCAGCGCCAAGAGGGTAAAGGTGGAGCACGCCATCGGAAGAATAAAGCAGTGGGCGAGGATGACAGACCCGTATGACGGCACGGTAGAGGAGTTTCACGAGGAGCTGGTTGTGTGTACCGGCCTTGCGAACTTTCAACTGCTGTGGGATGCAAAGAAAAAGCGGCCGTCACTTGGTTATTGACGGCACAGCACAGGGTGCATGAGGCACTGCAAGAGTGCGCACGGATTTCTAATTTCTGCGAATTTACAATGATCTTTTGCATCAAAATTAAATAATTTCCTGGACTGGCTTTGTGTGTCTTGGTAGTGTGTGCTGCAGAAAAAATTTGACGGGTCAATTATGCATAAAGTCTACGGTAACTCCTGTGTCTTCATGACATTATCACGTGAATCAAGTTCTGATCCAAATCTCCTCTTCACTACAGAAAGTATTGTTTCAGTCTTGTTTCTCTGAGAGTAAATGATTACATCAAATTCCCCTCTCATCTGTTTTCTGTACTTTCCTTTGGTTGAACCGACTGTATTTTCTCCTCTTACTGGAATAATCATTGAGAGAATATTCTTGTCTCTGATTCTCTTGTGAACTGATTCTGCATCATACCCTCTGTCTAACACTGTACTCATTGAAGTCACATCAAGCATTTGTGAGAATAATTTTGGAAAATGTTTGATGTCGTGGGATGTGGGATGATGCTGTATTACAACTGCACAGATCAGCTGCGATTCCATGTCAGAACCTGCTGACGTTTTTGTAAATGCATGCCTGAGACTGCATCTGTAAGAATAGTAGACCTTATGCGTAATCGACTAAAAATTCAAAATCAAATTGGTTTACTAAGGCAAAAATCATCTCGCAATATTAGTTTGATCGATTATGCATAAGGTCTACCACAGAAAATAGATTAATAAAAATAGTAAGTGTTCGCATAGTTTCTCTTGTTTTTTTGCTGCAAGACCACTAGCTCAGAAATTAAAAATATATCCCTACCGTAGGCGTTGTCCAAATCTTAGTTTTTCAAGCCTGTTTGATATTACTTTATCTCACTTCATTACTTCTAATTTCCGGCATGCTGCAGAATTTTCCCGTAACAGGATCTGTGGTGTATCTTATATCAAAACGTGAGGGTTGTGCAGTTGACATAGCAATCATTGGTGTAGTGGAACCTGAAAATGCCGCGCAATCGGACCGGAACTGGTACGATTTAAAAATATAGTTCAAACACTATGGATCTGAGTAACTGCCGGAAGGAAGATCATTCTCGGAACCATAATGACGTGCTTGCTTACGTGGGACATGCTGGGACTGAACTGGTTCAAAAAACAATCCAAAGTATTATGGGCTACCCAACCTTTAACCTCCAAAACTGAAGCAAAGATTGATTTTGCTCTTCTGTTAATCATTTCTGAATAATATTTAATATACTACAAAGTATCATAATCTGTATGGGCAAAAAGAATTCTGCAAAAAATAGTGAATATGACAAACTCCTAAACCAAGCCTTAAAAAATCCCGGAATCCGAGAAGTCTCAAAACTGTATGACAATTATCATGGAATTGCCAAACAAATGAATTCCATAGAATCTGGCATGCATAAGGGATCAACTATAATAACGTCAAATTCTTCTGCGTAACATGCCTACTTGGGGAGAATTATTAATTGAATTAAACAAGGAGGTTGCTTCTGGAAATAAAATTCCTCATGATTTTCTTCGAAGAAAATATCTGACAAAGTTATATCAAAAAACAGGAAGAAATGTAATTCTGTATGCATCTGCATGGACTCAAACTGGGAAAAATATTGATCCTGGACTGTTAAGCATCACTGAAGAAGATTTACAGGGTTTGATGGAAGTGGTTCACGGATTAAAAGGAGATAAACTTGATCTAATTATTCACAGCCCCGGCGGATCCCCGACTGCAACTGAAGCGCTAGTCACTTATCTTAGATCAAAATTTGAAGATATACGGGTAATTATTCCTCATGCCGCAATGTCAGCAGCTACCATGTTAGCTTGTTCAGCAAACAGTATTGTCATGGGAAAACATTCGTTTATCGGACCAATCGATCCACAGATGATTCTGCAAACCAAATTAGGTGCGACATCTGTCCCTGCACAAGCTATTATCAGTAGTTGGGATTGTACCGTTCCAAAACAGCCTGCCAGTCACCCAATAGGCGGCGGCCACCTGGCGTAGACAGATGTTACAAACACGCGGATTATCCTGTTTAAAATACCGGCAAGTGTCACATGATATCTTTGCTTGCCCACCATGCGACGCAGGCCTATCCAGATGTTGCTGAGCACCAGTGACAAGACAAACAAAAGCATCCGTACGGAGGGGTTCTTGCTGGAGGTGTGCGGGCGTATGCTCTTTGCAGACCTGTACCCCGTTTCAATTCCCCACCGTCTTTTGTACTGCTCTGGGACGTACTTGACAACATCCCTTTCATTCTCGCATGGCAGCGACGTTGCAAATGCGCGGTACCTGTCAAACATGTTGGTGCCGTCTTTTTTCTTGGCGTCATCCCTGATCAGAACCAGGTTGAACGTGAACTTCTCGGAGCCTGACTGTATGGTGTACTGTGAAACATCGCCGCGCTTTCCTTGGGCGTGCTGTACAATGGCGCGCTTGATGCCGTAGTTAGCACATTAAATAATTGAACATTTTCACAGGCAGGATCTCCTTTCTGGCAAACAGCTTGCGTACTGACTGCTCCATCCCACCTGGCGTGCCAAACACCTTTGCAGACAGTACCCGTTTTATCACCCTCCACTGCATCTCAATGGGATTAAGCTCCGGCGTGTACGGCAGCAGGCATTCCAGAACTGTCTCGCCGTTGTATCTTTCCAGAAACTCCCTTGCCTTTTTGGATTTGTGATATGACGCATTGTCCACAGACAGCAGCAGCACCTTGCCGAATCTTTTGTGAACCCGTTCCAAAAAGCTGCAAAAGCTGTCGCTGTTTGACTTTTCATAAAACATAAAGTAAAACGCGCTTGCTGACAGGACTCCAAATGTATCTTCTCTTGCGTGACAAAACAGAGGGCGGGGATGTGGCGCGCTTGCCGCGCCTTCTCCATCCGTAGCCGGGCCTGTCTGGTGCCTTTTGAATCGAGGATGCATCGCCGGCCAGTACGGCGTATCCCTGCGCCGACTTTTCTGCAACGGGTTTTTTTGCCCGCTCCTGAAACTCTTTTTGCTTTCTTTTTGAGGCTGATTTTGGGTTTTTTGGACGCGCCCTGCTCCACGAAAAGCCCATCTCCCTGATCAGCTGCAGCACGCCTGCCTTGCTGTACTGCACGCCGAACTTTCGCCTGATGTGCAGCCTTGCGAGGTTGGAATCCCACAGGCTGCTCTCAAAGCCGCATGACTCCGGGCCTGCATCCAGGTCTGCTGCAAGCTGTCTTGTCTGCGGTCCGTCTATCAAACGCTTTCGTCCCCTGCCGCTGCGCTCGAACCTTGCGCGCATTCCCTCTTCCTGTGCGCGGTTGAGCCATGCAGATATGGTGGATTTGGGCCTTCCCAGCATCCTTCCGATCCTGTCTAGCGGCACGCCGTCCTTGCGCTGCACGTACGCAAGCAGCCTGTCGCGCCTTCTGGGATCGGTCTCCTTTTTGTATGCCCTTTTGAGGTCTGCAACGCCGGTGTTTGGCAGAAATTTTGCCCCCCTGCAGCCTGTCTCTTTTTTTGTTTGTACATGCAGTGTGTGCGATATGGCCGGTCTTGGATCTTTTGGCCAAAAATAATTGTCAAAATGGTTCAGGTTTTTTATGTACTTACTACAGAGGCAGGAAGGGGCGGGTGCCGCCATATCATGCCTGTCATCATGAACTCCAAGATCAGGAAGATAGCCAAGCTGTACGAGGATGGAAAGGCAAACCATGTGTCGCAGCAGTCAATGGCTAACAAAGACGGCCTAACTGTGACCTGCAACCTTGTAATTGTCAAAAGAGACAGGAAGAGGAGGAGAAGGAGGAAGAGCAATACATTGCATTTGCAACAAACATTCCCATCAGGAGTGCCAGGGCCATGACAGACATCATACCGGAGCAGTACCGCAAGAGATGGGGCATCGAGACGGGATTTCGCGTCATAAGGGAGCTGGAAAGAGGCATGGAAGAGTATCTTCTGCAGGAAAAAAACTTACCATGGTGCTGTTTATTGTGCATATTACAAGCAGAAACGAGCTGTTTGTCAATGATCGAGGCAAGTAGAACCGATGCTAGTTGTGGTAGCGGTAAACCTACATCTGGGAACTACTGAAATGTTATGTACTTACATGATTTGCTTTTGGTGTTTCTTCTGACATGCTCTCTAATTCTGGATACAATTCCAGTGCACCTTTTGCAATGTATAATCCATCTTCTGTAAGGTAGAATTTATTGTCAATCTTGCCAACATGTTCTGCCTCTACTAACTCTTCAATCATTTTACCTTCTGGCAGAAATATTGCATTTCTTGCCTCCGTTGCATTTTTCAAAAGTAAATGTACTAGAATCTCTTCGTCTCTTGATGCTACCGGATAATGGTTTGTTTTGATGATTAGATTCTGTATAGTTTCTGGAAACAACAACAATCCTGTTTTTTCTTTTAGTTGTATTATGGTGGTGCTCTCTAAATTTGATACTTCAAGCTGTTTTCCAGAAAACGAGTCATGACTTGACTGTAAAACACCTATGATCTTTTTTACAGTTCTAAAGTTCAGGTCAGATTCCCTTGCTAGTTTATTTAGAGTAAATGGCTCCCCTGATTTCAAAATCTCCAGTATGATGTGTACTGCATCAACGATGCTTGTTCGTGATTTCATTTCTATGCTTATTATCATGTATACTTATATAATAATTACTGTATAATTATACAGTATATTGCCACTTAAACCGTATGAAATTGCTATTTTACTTCAAATGTATGATGAGCGAATCATTGGACCAGGTGGTTACACTAGTATCCAAACAGTTCGAAGTAAGATAAACTGGAAAAGAATCTCATCATATTATAGAGTTAAGGAAAGTTTTGAATCTATAGCCCGAAAGCTGGTCAGAAAAAAACTACTTTTTGATGATGGAAAAAGTATGGCAGTCTTGCTTCTATCTAAACTAGGCGTGTCATTTGTAGTTGGATATAACAAAGTAAATCCTAATTCCTTTAAGGAATTAGAATTGATTCTTAGTGGCATTGATCCTAAATGATAGTTAATTTTTAAACTCATTATGATAAATTATTTTTGATAGCCTTTTCTAGCTTGTTTCTTATTTGTATTGTTATTTGTATTGTTATTTGTATTGTTATTTGTATTGTTATTTGTATTGTTATTTGTATTGTTATTTGTATTGTTATTTGTATTGTTATTTGTATTGTTATTTGTATTGTTATTTGTATTGTTATTTGTATTGTTATTTGTATTGTTATTTGTATTGTTATTTGTATTGTTATTTGTATTGTTATTTGTATTGTTATTGCATTATTGATTGTAACTGAAACATTTTCTGGAATTGATGTATTTAATTATGAAATAATTGAAGGAACAACTGTAAAAAATGGAATTCTAGTTGGTGTCTCAACATATGTTGCAGTATTTTTTATAATTCTGATAACTGTTAAAACGTTATATAATCTAATTATTTTAAAGTAGAAATTGAGTACGTCTTCTGTCTCTAGAAAACAACTGATTTTAGAAATTCGAGGAAAAGCAAAGATTTCCTGTGATCTTAAACTTCATTTATCTCCGCGAACTGTTGGAACAATTATGAGATCATTGCCCTTAGAGGGTCATGCTCATCAGCTCGGACAAAGTATTTTGTATTTTGAAACTTCAATTGATTCAGGGATTGAAAGGGCAAGGTCTGAATTTAAAAAAGGTGACGTTGCTTTTTTGCCTTCAACTGGAAGCATTTGTTTTTTTACACACGATGTGGGATCTGGGAAAACTATGACTCCTATTGGAAAGCTAAGAAATAATATTGATGCATTAAATGATGTCAAGTCTGGAGATGTCTTTTGTATCTATGAAGAAACCATTTGATACAGGTGATGTCCTGAATGGCCCCCGACACGTTTTATGGTTCCTTTTTTTGCAGATTCTTTTAGGAATGCGTTTGCAGCAGAAATCTTAACCCCTGTTTGTCTTGCAAGGTCTTGAATTGTAACTACTTTGGAGTTTTGAATAATTTTCATTGCTTGTTGTTCGTTTACTTTAACTGTGATCTCTGCTTTCCTTGGTCCGCCTTCCCCCCTGTCTTTCTTTCCTTTTTTGGATTCTTTACTAGTCTGCTTGTCTTGTTTTGCAGCAGTTGGTTTTTTTGCCCCGCCCATAAATTGAGAAAAAATATTCCTCTTATAAACGATGAATCATATTTTAAAATTATTTTTTTATCAAAAACTCAGACAGCTTGTTCTTTTCAACTATAAATAACATCTTGATCACTTGGTTGTATGGGAATTGTCTCAAAAGGTGCAAAATGCAACGTTGAAGGATGTGATCAAGGCGGTGTTCGCTCTCTGAATACCACTAAAGTTGAAAACGCAGGATTGAGCGTAAATTCTACGGGCAAAAAAACGGTTCTTTGCAAAGAGCACTACAAAGAATGGAAAAAAGAGTCCAAGGATGATAGGGCACTTGAACGTGCTAGATTCGACAAGTTCTAGCGTCTCTTTTTTGATTTTTTAGCATTGCTTATTGGATTTTTGAAATAATCATCACGTAATCTGTCATACAATTTGCCTAATTTTCTGTATAGCCGTTTTGGCTTACGTTTCTTTTGGTTGCTCAACACATACAATGCAAGAATAGGAAATGCAATTGTTGCATCTGCATAAACTGTCACCATTCCATTATGTGCGTCTTGAATTTTACCCCAACTCTTCCCTTCTTGCAATGTTGCCCCTGATAATCCTCCGGTGTCTGGACGTGCATCTGTAATTTGAATTATGTAGTCCTGTCCTCCATCATTTCTTCTGAGAATTTGATCTAGTATGGGGCCTGTTTGCTGAGCAGTATTTTTTGGCACCCCTCCACCTAACTCTACAATTCCAGATTTTTTTGAACCGTAAAGAATTGCCGCCTGCTCAATAATTTCCCTAACAAAATCTAGGTTGTATTCCTTGTTCTGTAACCTATGAACCACTAAATTTAATGCCAACGACGAGTCTTTTATTGTGGAAACATACACTGGAACGTCATATTTATATGCTGAAGTAATGAAACTTTTTTCAGGGTATTTTGCATGGTCTTTGCTCATTTTTCCCATTAAATTACAAAATTCCGCTGTTGTAAACGGTTTGTTTGGAAAGTCTTCACCAAACATTTTCTGAATAACCTGATCTTCTGCTTCTAATGTTTCATAAAATTTTATGTACACATCTCTAATTCTAACAATCTCATTTTGATACAGTTTCATATCGTCAACTTGAGAGCTTCCTTGTTTTATGGGCAGACCCCAGGCAAAATGGTCTTCGTGGTATACATTTGCCCCAGTTGTAACAATCCAATCAATAAAGCCCCTTTCAATCAATGTCTTAATTATCCCCCCAAAACCTACTGGCGTCATTGCGCCTGAGACTGTAAGACAAATTGTAGCATCCTCCTTTATCATCTTTGCAAAAAGTTTTGCAGCCTCTCCAAGACTTCTTCCGTTATATCCCGTATCTGCAAACACGTTGACCAAGTCCTCTATAGACATTTTTGGATCTAGTTTTATGTGTGGGATATCTTTACCATGAAATTTGTGCGGATCCACTTTAACAAATAATCTTATACTGTAAATAATACTTGCGCAAGGATTTTCTTATGTGTAATATATTGTTCTGAATTTTCATACAAACATTACTTATGTGGGAATGATGTGTATTGATACTACATGACTGTTGTTGATCTACATAATCCAGAACGTGTAAACAAGGCTCCAAACGCTGTTAAGGTCTTGCTCTCTTCGGGCGGCTTTATTCAAGATGAATTTAAAATTTCCAAAGTGGAGTTGCGTCTTTATCTGGAAAAAACTGACAAAAAATTAGGGGACTATGCTTTGATAACATCTTTTGTTGAAACTGACAAGGGTTCTATTGAAATGATTTATGATGAAGGATTTCGTGGAAAAGAACCCCTTTTGCGTGCAACAGAATTTCTTACTTCTAATCTGGGAATCTCTGGGTTGATTTTACGCTCAATAGTTTCCCTGCGCGAGAAAGCATAAAATTTAAAATATTTTTAAAAGATTGAAAGATTTAACACCACTATTCTCAAGATTGTATATGGCTGAAAATTCCAGCTAAACAAAAGCCAATAAAAAGTACTTGCTTCTCAAGTAGAAAATTTTGTTTTATTCGTATATGAAGTAAAATAACAAAAAACATATGCTCTTTGCAGTGCCTGTGTTGGCAGCATCTATTTTTGGTTCACTAGCAACAACTAGTGTATTTGCCCAAGATGCAAATTCTGATCTTGCCGCTGACAACGTTTCATCAATGAAAACAGATGGGCTCTAGATGCGCCTGTTGCACCACCAAATCAAAAAGCCAAAGTCGTATTTTGAGGCGGCACTTATGGAGGGACATGTTTGCCAGTCAAGCATCTTCTGGAATAGAAAGTATCTGGAAACGCAGTTGATCAACCTCTTTTTCCCCTTATCCTAGTAAAAGATTCTAAACCTGCCCAAAAGTGAAAGATTTAATTCAATTGTGGTTACTGTTTGAAATTATGCGGATATTACAACTACATTGTGACAGTATCGAGTATACGCCCACAAAAAAGGAGATCAAAATGGCCGAAGACATTGAAAATCCTGAAACTCAGCGACTTGAAGAAATTGTAGTTGCGTTTGTTGCAGTTGAGGATGGTGATGACTCCTCAGTGGCTCAAAATGCAATGTCTCAAATAAAAAACTCTATGGATAAAATCGGTTGTAAGAAATTGTTGTTGTACCCCTATGCCCATCTTAGTTCTAATCTTGCAAAACCCTCTGTTGCTATGACTCTGCTCAATGAAATGGAAAATGGTGCGCCAGATCTTAAAGTATCGCATTCCCCATTTGGTTGGACCAAATCATACAAAGTGCAAGTCAAAGGCCATCCATTAGCTGAAAGCTCCAAGGTAATCACAAAGGATTCTTCAGATTCTACAGATGCCGAAATTACTTCTGATGCCCTAAAAAGCGAGTCAAAAATTCGCTCTTACTGGAAAATACTGTCTCCTGATGGAACGATGGCAAATATTGGTGATTTTGATTTTTCAAATCACAAAAAATTAGAAATTTTAGCAAAATATGAATCAGCAAAACAACGCCATGTGGATGAACCCTCCCCGCATGTTGCATTAATGAAAAAAATGGCAATAGCAGACTATGAGCCCGTGTCTGATTCGGGCAATATGAGGTTTTTTCCTAACGGCCGTTTGATAAAATCCCTGATTGAGCGTTATGTTACTGACAGAGTAAAAGATTATGGCGGTTTTGAAGTTGAAACCCCAATCATGTATGACTCTGAGCACCCTAGCATGGCTAGTTATTTTAACAGATTTCCGGCAAGACAATACAGCATTGACTCGGAAGGAAAAAAACTATTTTTGAGATTCGCTGCCTGCTTTGGGCAATTTTTAATGGCAAATCAGTTTCAGATGTCGCACAAAAATTTGCCATACAAACTCTATGAATTAACACGATACAGCTTTAGGCGAGAACAATCAGGCGAGCTTGTTGGTCTGAGACGACTCAGGGCCTTTACCATGCCTGACTGCCATGCATTTTGCAAAGACATGCCCCAGGCAGTTGATGAAATTATGACAAGATTTGAGTTATCTCAAAGTGTACTCTGTGAGCTCGGAATTGAAGAGTCCGACTATGAGATGGCAATTAGATTCACTGAAGATTTTTACAACGAAAACAAATCCTCAATTGAAAACCTAGTCAAGAAACATGGAAAACCCGTCCTAGTTGAAATGTGGAAAGAAAAATTCTTTTATTTTGTTTTAAAATGGGAGTTCAACTTTATTGACAATCTTGGAAAGGCCTCTGCTTTGTCAACAGATCAAATTGATGTAGAAAATGGAGACCGATATGGAATTAAATTTATTGATGAAAATAACAGTGCACGACATCCTGTTATTTTACACAATTCTCCTAGCGGTGCAATTGAAAGGATTATCTATGCACTGCTAGAAAAAGCAGCAAAAGATTCCCAAGAAGGAAAAAAACCCCAATTTCCATTATGGTTGGCACCAACGCAAGTGAGAATTATTCCATTAAAAGAAGAATTTTACAATTTTTGTGAAACTTTGAGTGATAAAATTTCTGGCAACAATGTCCGTGTTGACATGGATGACAGAAATGAAAGCATAGGAAAAAGAATTCGTGAGGCAGAAAAGGAATGGATACGATACATTTTGGTAATTGGTGAAAAAGAGGCAGGTTCTGCAAATCTTAGTATTCGTGACAGACAAACAGGTGACGTTCGAGAATTACCCCTTGGTGATTTCTTGACTGAAATTAATAAACAGACTAAAAACAAGCCGTTTACAGGCTTGAATTTGCCAAAACGTCTTTCAAAGAGGCCCCAACTAATGGTGTAAGTGAAAATGAGCTATGTTGATTTATACATGAACAAAACCCCCCTCATTACTGCCTCTGATGAGGATTCAGAGCCTGTAGCAACCGTGTTTGGAGTTCCCTTTGATGCCACGCACTCTTACAAACCTGGCTGTAGGTTTGGTCCTGACGTAATTCGTGATTCATTTAACAACATTGAGATCTTTCACCCGGATCTACAAGTAGATGTGGAATCTACGCATATTGAAGATTTAGGGAACACCCGTCACACTGCTGTTCCATCTGAAATGGTTGACATGGTAAAAAAAATTACTGCCGAACTTGTTGCAAAACACAGACAGCTTTTCATTCTGGGTGGCGAACACTCGATAACATACGGTGCGTATACAAGTTTTCCAAAAGAAGCTGGCTATGTTGTGTTTGATGCACATTATGACCTGCGAGATGAATTTGCAGATACAAAACTAAGTCATGCCTCTTATCTAAGGCGGCTTGTTGAAGAGCGAGGTTCTGAAAACATCTTACATGTGGGTGCTAGGGCGTTTGTCCAAGAAGAGTTGGAGTTTTTAAAAGAAAACAACATCAGGACAATTTCTGACAAAGAAATTAGGGAGGGCAAGGCCCCCCAACTCTTAAAGGATCATCTGTCTACATTTAATGCCGTTTATTCTAGTTTTGATCTTGATGTTTTGGATCCCGCGTTTGCACCAGGGGTTGGCAACCCCGAAGCTGTGGGAGTCACGTCTAGAGAACTGTTTGACTTGATATCCTCCTTTGAAGAGACCAAGATTGTTGGTGCAGACATTGTGGAGCTTAACCCCTATCATGATAACGGCTCAACTGCAGCTATAGCGGGTAAAATAATGTCTACATTGATTGCCATGAATCTGTCTCAAAATTAGAGATTATGCATGTTGATCAAGGGCACCATCAACAAGTTTAGATCAGCCTGGTGATTGCCAAGTCTGTCTTTTCTGCATCAAGGCGCCATGCTGCCGTCATCTGTAGAAATTTTTATCCGTTACGATGATCTCTGCTAATATTCATTATTGAAAATTCAGTTATCACGCCTGATTTTGTAAACTTTGACGCCATTTTGGCTTTATTTTCTCCCTGCTTACTTTATTAGCTAGTGGTGTTGGGTTTATCACGTGCTAAATAATCTACGAGAGACACTCGGCCCTACCCTGGAAAAGATTGGTAAAGGGTTTGCATCCACAGGATTGACTCCAAATTTCTGGACTTGTGTTGGCCTTGCATTTGCATTTTTGTCTGCCATCGTATACGGCTTGGGAATTGAATTTGGATTAATGCTTGGAGGAATTTTGTTGCTTGTTTCAGGATTTTTTGATATGGTGGATGGTCAAGTAGCACGAGTTACTGGCAAGACTTCCAAAAAGGGCTCCTATCTTGACTCAATGTTTGATAAGACTGCCGAAGTCGCAATATTTTTGGGAATCTTAGTTGGCGGTTATGCCGAACCTTATCTGGTTTTACTTGCAATATCTTTGTCACTGCTGGTCAGTTACGCAAGAGCAAAATCTGATGCGCTAAATGTAAAGTTGCAGGGGGTTGGAATTGGAGAAAGGGCTGAAAGACTTTTAGTGCTGGCAATAATTGGAATGGTCGGTTTCATGGAATATGCCGTGTTGATTGTTGTGGCAATTGCTGGAATTACCTTGATTCAAAGAATGGTTGTCACTTTAAAAAGTATCAAGGAATAATCCTATCGAAGTTTTCCACGCTTTCTTCTACTGTCTGCGGATCTAATCTTAAGAATTTTAAAGTGAATTGCACATGAAATACAATACCATTTCAAAACTGTCGGTGATGCAATGTATGCCCCCTGTGCCCGTAGTTCTTTTGCCAACGTATGTTCCACTAGGTTTAGCCTAGATGTGACTTTTTTTGCCTTGTCTTTTGGAACTGTTTGTCCGCAATTTGTACATTGAACAACACCTGAGGAACCTTTTCCTCCTTTGGTACGGCCCCTACTTGCACGTTTTAGTGGCATGACCGTAAACTCATCTGCCTACTTATATTCTTGCGGATAATTGGTTCTGTAAAGTTATCGGGAGTCAACCCCCATAACTCGACTTTGACATATCGACTATTCGGATTGCCAATGGTGTGCCGGGTTCCGTCATCGCCCGCTCAAAAGTGCCGGACTGCGCTTCACTTATGCCGCCTCTACTGCCCCTAAACCTAGGGGGCAGCTTGCGTGATATGTTTTCATATCCGCAATTAGTACACGATTGTTGTTGCATGTCCTCTTGGAAATTCTTTCCGCATCATGGACACGTCATGCTCGTGTTTTTCATGTTTTTGAGTGTGTTATGTGGATATAAATATTCTGTGATGTGGTGGCTGCATGTCAACTCCCGACAGCGTTACAGAACCGGATAATTCAAAAATTCTGATAAATTTGTGCCTGAGTCAAGGTAAAAAATGCCCCATGTTTTAATCCTATATCGAGGGACTCTATTTGATAGTTAATGCGAGGTCTTTGTCATAAATGCCTGAATTCGGGCGTTGAGCTGGTGGTATCAAAAGGAGAAATAATTTGTCATGACTGTCTTGATAAGAACAATGCAAAAAACTAAATCTGTTATTTAATGACCAAAAGAAATGAAATTGGCGATTTTTGCCCACTGTGCCATAGATACAATTACTATCAACGATAGTAATTATGAGCAAATTGGCGGTGCTGCCTGCTATTGTGGAATAACTGCAAGGCAGTTCAAGTTTGATGTGGATTTGTTTACAAAATTTGGCCCTGACTTTCCCAGGCAATATCTTGTTGAAAACAAAATAAATCTTATAAATTCCGAGTCAGACAAAAAGACCACCAAATTTGCAATTTCTATCGCCGGTTCGGACAGAACTTTAAAACTTGAAAACCAATGTGAAGAAATAGCCTACTCTGATGCTGATGCTGATGGACACATTGTGAGTCCGATATATCATGAAATTTCTAGCGATACTTTTAAAAAAATTAAAGGCAATTCCAATTTTCTTTTTGTTGACCCTCAGGGTTTTTTGAGACAGCAGGACTCGCAAAATAATGTCGTTCTGGAAAAAACTGATGTTGATCTGGCAAATGTAAATGCGATAAAAATCAACCCTGAAGAATCCCAGCAAATTGTTAGTGGCTCCCATGATGAAATGATGCTGGCATTGCAAAAAAAAGGCGCGGAATACGTGCTACTTACAGATAAAACCGATGTCTCCCTTTTGGTAAAAGATAAAGTCTATTCTATTGCTCTTCCAAACAAACAAATTCATGATACTACCGGAATTGGTGATATTTTCTGCTCAGCATTCTGCTGCACCATGCTAAAAGAAAAAGACTTTTTGTGGGCACTTTGTTTTGCAGGAGGAGCTGCCCAGGCTGCACTTGACTCAAAAAATGTGGGCCTGCAAAAAATCCCCAAAAAAGGCGCCATTCAGACCAATGCCTCTTATTTTTACAATCTGGTAAAATTCAGGGATTTGTAGAACATTATTCGGTTCTGTCAAGTTATCGTGTGCTGAGCATGAATCTTAGGAATTCAGCAAAACATTACCTAAATCCAAACTCTTAATGTCTGTATGATTAGTTTGACCTGTTCAGGTGGCAGATTGCCTGAACTCTGAAATGATATCCATTTGCTGTTTATAGGATTATAGACACCTACAAAGTAATCTTATGTGCCCCGATCAAGGAAATCAGATGATAAGAGTGGTTCTGGTTCAAAAAACAGAGCCGTAGTTAGCACATTAAATAATTGAACATTTTCACAGGCAGGATCTCCTTTCTGGCAAACAGCTTGCGTACTGACTGCTCCATCTCATCTAGCGTGCCAAACACTTTTGCAGACAGTACCCGTTTTATCACCCTCCACTGCATCTCAATGGGATTAAGCTCCGGCGTGTACGGCAGCAGGTACTCCAGAACTATCTCGCCGTTGTATCTTTCCAGAAACTCCTTTACCTTTTTGGATTTGTGATATGACGCATTGTCTACAAACAGCAGCACCTTGCCGAATCTTTTGTGAACCCGTTCCAAAAAGTTGCAAAAGCTGTCGCTGTTTGACTTTTCATAAAACATAAAGTAAAATGCGTTTGCCGCCAAAGCTCCAAAGATGTATCTTCTTTCGCGTGACAAAACAGAGGGGGATGTGGCGCGCTTGCCGCGCCTTCTCCACCCGTAGCCGGGCCTGTTTGATGCCTTTTGAATCGAGGATGCATCGCCGGCCAGTACGGTGTATCCCTGCGCCGACTTTTCTGCAACGAGTTTTTTTGCCCGCTCCTGAAACTCTTTTTGCTTTCTTTTTGAGGCTGATCTTGGGTTTTTTGGACGCGCCTTGCTCCACGAAAAGCCCATCTCCCTGACCAGCTGCAGCGCGCCTGTCTTGCTGTACTGCACGCCGAACTTTTTCTTGATGTGCAGCCTTACCAGGTTGGAATCCCACAGGCTGCTCTCAAAGCCGCATGATTCCGGCCCCGCATCCAGGTCTGCTGCAAGCTGTCTTGCCTGCGGCCCGCCTATCAGGTGCTTTCGTCCCCTGCCGCTGCGCTCGAACCTTGCGCGTATTCCCTCGTCCTGTGCGCGGTTGAGCCATGCAGATATGGTGGACTTGGGCCTTCCCAGCATCCTTCCAATCCTGTCTAGCGGCACGCCGTCCTTGCGCTGCATGTACGCAAGCAGCCTGTCGCGCCTTCTGGGATCGGTCTCTTTTTTGTATGCCCTTTTGAGGTCTGCAACGCTGGTGTTTGGCAGAAATTTTGCCCCCCTTGCAACCTGTCTCTTTTTTTGTTTGTACATGCAGTGTGTGCGGTATGGCCTGTCTTGGATCTTTTGGCCAAAAATAATTGTCAAAATGGTTCAGGTTTTTTATGTACTTACTACGGTACTGCAAAGATCAGAAATGCAAACAAACACACAACCCCAGATCCGAGGATATGCATGTCAGCTGTCTTTGTCGGCCTGGATGTCCACAAGAAGACCATCCAGATGTCAGTCATGGATGAAAACGGCGAGGAACTGCTCAACAAAGAGATAGCAAACACAGCCGAAGACATCAGGTACAACATAGGCTGTTTGCACAAGGACTCTAAGCTTGTGATGGAGTCCTCGTCTGTTGGAAGGCGCCGTTCTTTCAGACAAGAGACGAGCTAAGCATGGACGTGTCGCTATCAAACCCGTACACCACCAAGCTCATAGCAGAGTCCAAAAAGAATACTGACAAGGTGGATGCCAGAATTCTGGCAGACATGCACAGGGGAGGATACATAGTATCGTGCCACGTACCCACGTTGCAGAACATGAACAACAGGGACCTGGTGAATTACCGGCACAACCTGGTACGCCACAGGACAGGACTGAAGAACTCCATACACGGCATACTGCTGCAGAGATCGATTCGGCCTGACGGCAAGCCGTTTTGCGGGCCATGGATTGCGCAGGTTCGAAAGATAAGCGACTATAGGATAGACTCGTACCTGGACACGATAAACAGCATAAACGACAAGATACTCCAGTCAGATGCAAGGGTGCGCCAGGCAGCAAAGGAGAACGAGGATGCAACTCTGCTGCAGACCGTTCCGGGTGTCGGGGCATACTCTGCACTGGTCATTGCATGTACAATAGACGGCATAGGAAGGTTCGTCAACTCGCACAAGCTGTGCTCTTATGTCGGCGTTGTTCCGTCTGTGAGATCCTCCGGCGAGTCCGTGCACTATGGACACATAACGCACCATGGAAGCAGCATATGCAGGTGGGTTCTGACAGAGTGCGTCTTGTCGCATGTAAGGTATGCGCCAGAGTCTGACATTTCGATATTCTACAAGAGGCTTGCAAAGAGGAGGGGCAAGGGACGTGCATCAGTGGCTGCTGCCTCAAAGCTGCTGCGAGTCATTTACCGGATGCTCAAGGAGAGAAGGGCGTTTGTTACAAATTACAGTCAGGATGCCAATTGCGATGAACTCGTTGAGGGACAGACCTAGTAGTCTGTATGCCTCGCCTTGTAATTGCATTATACCCTGATAAAAGAATGGAGAATGATACTGAGGGATTGCCTCTGTGATTGCCTCGGATGGATAACTGTTCGCCTCTTTGTTGTCTTGGGCCTTTGCGGTCTGGAAATAATCCTAGCTTGTGCCGTACCTGTCAGGATGAAAAATGTTGGGAATTCTTATAAGGATGGCACATGGATATGAGTTCACCTACTCTGCGTAAACAACACAAATTCCGTAAAATTCGCGCCTATTTGTAAGGGGCCGTGAACTCGTACCCTACAAAAGAAGGGGAAGTATGTTGTTCGATCTTGCATCCGAAACTTTGCAGAAGCTTCTGCAAGGTGTGGCTACTCATTCGATTAGTTTGGCCCAATTTCTATTACGGAAATTTTCACATCAATGGCGTTTTTAGCTAACAATTCCTTGTGTCCTGGCAATGCTTCTATGAACATTTTTTTGAGTTCTTTGTCAGATTTTGCCGAGACGATAATCCCTGGGTATTCCACGCCTTGACCTACACAATATCCATCATAGGATTGCTTTTTCATGTGCAATTTTTCCATCACCATACTTTTGTAAAACTATTGACTTAATAGTGTTTGGTGTGAGATGGTGCTGTCCAAATTTTTCCCGGAAATTTCCAGAAAAGCTTATAGATCATGACGAAATCCTGCTGCAAGGCTTTTGGATCACGGGCTTGGCACCACGTCAATGTCAAAACGACGAAAAAAGGGCAGGAAAAACGGACAGCATGACGCCCACGTCCGAAGGTACAGGATCCAGATGTGCCGGAACTATTCAGCATACGAGAAGAAGCGGAGGAGGGGCGAGGGCAACAAGATAGTGACGAGGATCAAAAAACTCAAAGAAATGATCCCCGCCGTCTTGGAGGGCGCCTCCGAGGACGAGACATCAGCACTATTGTGCGTGCTGGACATGGTGTTCCGTAACCACTCGTACAGGGTTCACGTCACGTACATGGAACTGCACCCGGGTACGGTAAACGCCTACGGCCTAAAAAGGATTCCATCAAAATCGTCACTGCACAACATGGCAAAAGCGCTGTCAGCAGGACCGAGCAGCTCGCAGGACTGCTTCTGGCACAGGCAGGAGACGACGCGCGCGGCACCGTCATAGGCGACTCGTCTGGGTTCTCCATCATGAATTACGTGGACTGGGAGGACGCCAAGAAAGGACTCGTCTCAAGGCGCGAGTTTGACAAGCTGCACGTGCTGGTGGCCCCGCACGGCATGATATCTGCGTGCGAGGTGACGTACGGCAGAAAGCACGACTCGCCGGTGTTCTGCGACATGTACGGGAGGATCCCGCACGGCGACACCGGCGGCCACGTCCTGCTGGATGCGGCATACCTCTCAAGGAAGAACTGCCGTATCATTGCAGACAGCGGAAGGGAGCCGGTCATATGTCCCAAGAAGAACTCTGTTCCCAGGGGGTTTAACCCCATGGGAAAAATGCTTCGCTGGCACAGGGACGACCCGTGCGGGTTTGCAAAGGCCTACGGCCAGCGCAGCCTGGTGGAGAACACGTTTTCTGTCATGAAGGAGAGGTTCGGCGCAGTCGCCCGTGCAAGGACGGCATCCATGAGAAGGCTGCAGCTTGTCCTAAAGTGCATCTGCTACAACCTGGTCGCATAAGACTGCCGTAATGCGGAGAGGGCTTTCCCAGCGTAAGCTGTACTCCTGCTTGCCATTCTTTGGGACAAGGCACCTGATGACGGTGTCACCGGTATTCTTCTGGCATGGGCATCACCGATGCTTGCCTGTTTTTGCGCAAAAATCACGAAACATGTGATCGAAATCAGTCAATTTGGACAGCACCGTGTGAGATAACATTGCCCAAATTGAGAAAAAAATCGTAACAATTCGGATTTCTGGAGTGCCGTGCCTAAATTGGATGTAAAATCTGTGATTTTGATGTGTTTTACGCATGCAACTTCAGAAACTCGAACTGTTACAAAAAATCAAATTGACCCTGTATTATGCAAACTGGCATTCTGTATGATAGTCTTCCATTTGTTAGAACCATCTACAAGAATACCTGCACATTCAGCAGGTGTCTCTTTGTTGATACCACCATGTTTTTTTGAGAAATTATAGAATGCTTGGAATCCGTCAAACAGCGGACTGTCCATCTTTTTTATTCCCCTGTATGCGACTTCTCTATCCCTGATTGTGCCATAGTTAGCATATTAAATAATTGAACATTTTCACAGGCAGGATCTCCTTTCTGGCAAACAGCTTGCGTACTGACTGCTCCATCTCATCTAGCGTGCCAAACACCTTTGCAGACAGTACCCGTTTTATCACCCTCCACTGCATCTCAATGGGATTAAGCTCCGGCGTGTACGGCAGCAGGTACTCCAGAACTATCTCGCCGTTGTATCTTTCCAGAAACTTCTTTACCTTTTTGGATTTGTGATATGACGCATTGTCTACAAACAGCAGCAGCACCCTGCCGAATCTTTTGTGAACCCGTTCCAAAAAGCTGCAAAAGCTGTCGCTGTCTGGCTTTTCATAAAACATAAAGTAAAACGCGCTTGCTGACAGGACTCCAAAGATGTATCTTCTCTTGCGTGACAAAACAGAGGGCGGGGATGTGGCGCGCTTGCCGCGCCTTCTCCATCCGTAGCCGGGCCTGTCTGGTGCCTTTTGAATCGAGGATGCATCGCCGGCCAGTACGGCGTATCCCTGCGCCGACTTTTCTGCAACGGGTTTTTTTGCCCGCTCCTGAAACTCTTTTTGCTTTCTTTTTGAGGCTGATTTTGGGTTTTTTGGACGCGCCCTGCTCCACGAAAAGCCCATCTCCCTGATCAGCTGCAGCACGCCTGCCTTGCTGTACTGCACGCCGAACTTTCGCCTGATGTGCAGCCTTGCGAGGTTGGAATCCCACAGGCTGCTCTCAAAGCCGCATGACTCCGGGCCTGCATCCAGGTCTGCTGCAAGCTGTCTTGTCTGCGGTCTGTCTATCAAACGCTTTCGTCCCCTGCCGCTGCGCTCGAACCTTGCGCGCATTCCCTCTTCCTGTGCGCGGTTGAGCCATGCAGATATGGTGGATTTGGGCCTTCCCAGCATCCTTCCGATCCTGTCTAGCGGCACGCCGTCCTTGCGCTGCACGTACGCAAGCAGCCTGTCGCGCCTTCTGGGATCGGTCTCCTTTTTGTATGCCCTTTTGAGGTCTGCAACGCCGGTGTTTGGCAGAAATTTTGATCCCCTGCAGCCTGTCTCTTTTTTTGTTTGTACATGCAGTGTGTGCGATATGGCCGGTCTTGGATCTTTTGGCCAAAAATAATTGTCAAAATGATTCAGTTTTTTTATGTGCATACTACATCTCTTCATACTTGTTTGCCATCTTTTCTATTGTCTGCTTTTGAATCAGATTTTCTGTGCGGAGCTGCTTGTACATTTTCTTGTAGTTGCGCGTATCCTTCAATATGACAGGTAAACCGAACTGGTATTTAGCTTGAGATGGTGATCAAAAATTGATCCATTGGGGAAAAATTAGGCATGACGTGAACAGATACAAAAAATCAAATCTTATGGACAAACTGGAGGTGGTCAATTTGGGAAGGTTGTTTATTACAAGGACGAAAAAGGAAGTTATTCAATAGTATCAGCATTAGACTGGTGGAATATATCCATGTTGGCAACAACGCATAGTGAACGACTGGGTTATCCTACACAGAAACCGCTTGAACTGTATGAACGCATAACCAAGGCATCAAGCAATGAAGGGGACGTGGTACTTGATCCGTTTTGCGGATGTGCCACTACTTGTGTAGCTGCCGAGAAGTTAAACAGACAGTGGGTTGGAATAGACATCTGGGACAAGGCACACAAGGTAGTCATAGAACGTCTCAAAAAAGAGGGTTATCTGGCAGATACCGATGAAGAACGTGAGGATTTGATACACACCAAGGGTAACATAACATACTCCAAAAAACCACTCATACGCACAGACGGGGGTTTTGAGGCAGTGCCATTTCTCGAGACAAAACTGAAACAATTTGATGATATGGAGCGTGATCCATATAGCAACAAGGAGAAAAAATGCATGTTAGTGGAGCAATACGGATCGTATTGTCAGTGGTGTGGCTTTGAATTACATGAAAGGTATCTTGAGCTGGATCACAGGGAGCCTAGATCAGACGGTGGATCAAACCTACTCAGAAACAGGATTCTGTTATGTGGGCCATGCAACAAGCTGAAAAGACATCTCTACACAATATCGTGGCTGAGAAACGAGAACAAGAAGCTGGGGTACATGGTAAATGAAAATGTACTTTTCAACCTGAAACAGTAAACCCCTCATTAATGCTCAACACACGATAACTTGACAGAACCCATTATTCTTTTATTGTATTGATGGCTTGTTTCTTCTGTGCAAATAGGTATTTACGGTTCTGGAACTGCAGATATTGCAGCCAAGACGATAAGAAAAATTTTAGATGATGCCGGAATAAGCTCGTTTGTATTAACAAAGTCAAAGAGCAAACAGGCTGATTGTATTGTTGTTTTAGGCGGCGATAAAGGGGTGCGAAATTATTTTCATAGAACGTTTGATTCTGCTTCTCCTGTATTGGGAATTAGTGAGGGTGAATCAAGTGGATTTTTGGCCCAAATAGATCTTCGAGAATTTTCATCTTATGTTGGCGTTTTAAAAAAACAAAAATACACTATTGAAAAAGTTCCACGTCTTGGTGTAAAAATAGATGGAAAAAATGTTTACCCGGTGCTAAACGATGTTGCTGTATTTTCCTCAAAAAGCGCAATGCTGATGGAGCATACTTTACATGTCAATGGTGAAGAAGTATGGCATGATAACAGCGATGGAATTATCGTATCCACCCCTATTGGATCTTCTGCCTATTCCATGTCTGCCGGCGGTCCTGTTTTGTTCCAGGACTCTGCGGTATTTGAGATAATTTCTGTAAACTCCCTTGATGTTACTAGAAGGCCCATCATTGTATCTAATGACAGCTCTATTGAAATTGATGACATTTTTGCGCGACTTCACTGTGAGGTGGTTCTTGACGGTTTGGATAGATACAAAGTAAACAAATCAGTTGAGTGTACCCAATTTTTTCCTCCTGCAAAAATCATTCGGCTTAAAAAAGATTCCACTGCTATTTCTGCCCTTGCAAAGAAAGTACACCTTGCCGAGGAGCTGCTTCGTATGCCTCCAAGCTCCAAATTACTTTTAAAAACCTTGGAATACGAAGGTGCGCTAACTCAGAAAGACCTGGCAAACAAAACATTGCTCCCCGATAGAACCGTCAGGTTGGCGCTAAGCCATCTTTTGCAAAAAGGATACGTGAAAAAGAAAGTTTCAATCAGGGATGCCAGACAGAAAATTTATGAAATCTCAAAGATTGAGTAATTTTTGAGAACTCTTTTTGGCCATTTCACTTGTGCGTGATTTGTCGTTTCTTGTTGCTTCGTGGCTCTGGCGTATTTTGATGATCTGATCACTGTTTTGCACCAGAACCACCACACGTCAGTAGTTCCCAGATGTAGATTTACCGCAACCACAGCCAGCATCGGTTCTACCTGCCTCGATCATTGACAAACAACTCGTTCCTGCTTGTAATATGCACGATAAACAACGCCATGGTAAGTTTTTCCCCCGCAGAAGACACTCCTCCATACATCTTTCCTGCATCAAGGCAGAACCTGGCAATCCTCCACAGGTTGTACAGAAGCAGCGGCAGATAAAACATCAGCAGCCTCACAGCCAGGGAGTTGCTGCATGTCCTGCCCATGATTTTCTTTATGACGCGAAACCCCGTCTCGATGCCCCATCTCTTGCGGTACTGCTCCGGTATGATGTCTGTCATGGCTCTGGCACTCCTGATGGGAATGTTTGTTGCAAATGCAATGTATTGCTCCTTCTCTTCCTCCTCCTCCCCCTCCTTTTTCTTCTTCCCGTCTCTTTTGACAATTACAAGGTTGTAGGTCACAGTTACGCCGTCCTTGTTGGTCATTGACTGCTGCGATACCTGGTTTGCCTTTCCGTCCTCGTACAGCTTGACTATCCTCTTGATCTTGGAGTTCATGATGACAGGCATGATGTAGCGGCACCCGCCCTTTCCTGCCTCTGTCATGCAGTCAACGTTGTAAAAGGCGCGGTCGTACAGGAACACAGTCTTTGAATGTGCGCCTCCTCTGAGGATTTTCGTGCGTGTTTTGGCGATAAAATCGGCCAGTTTCTCCTTTGCCGTAGTTAGCACATTAAATAATTGAACATTTTCACAGGCAGGATCTCCTTTCTGGCAAACAGCTTGCGTACTGACTGCTCCATCTCATCTAGCGTGCCAAACACCTTTGCAGACAGTACCCGCTTTATCACCCTCCACTGCATCTCAATGGGATTAAGCTCCGGCGTGTACGGCAGCAGGTACTCCAGAACTATCTCGCCGTTGTATCTTTCCAGAAACTCCCTTACCTTTTTGGATTTGTGATATGACGCATTGTCTACAAACAGCAGCACCCTGCCGAATCTTTTGTGAACCCGTTCCAAAAAGCTGCAAAAGCTGTCGCTGTTTGACTTTTCATAAAACATAAAGTAAAATGCGTTTGCCGCCAAAGCTCCAAAGATGTATCTTCTTTCGCGTGACAAAACAGAGGGGGATGTGGCGCGCTTGCCGCGCCTTCTCCACCCGTAGCCGGGCCTGTTTGATGCCTTTTGAATCGAGGATGCATCGCCGGCCAGTACGGTGTATCCCTGCGCCGACTTTTCTGCAACGAGTTTTTTTGCCCGCTCCTGAAACTCTTTTTGCTTTCTTTTTGAGGCTGATCTTGGGTTTTTTGGACGCGCCTTGCTCCACGAAAAGCCCATCTCCCTGACCAGCTGCAGCACGCCTGCCTTGCTGTACTGCACGCCGAACTTTCGCTTGATGTGCAGCCTTGCGAGGTTGGAATCCCACAGGCTGCTCTCAAAGCCGCATGATTCTGGCCCCGCATCCAGGTCTGCTGCAAGCTGTCTTGTCTGCAGTCCGTCTAGCAGGTGCTTTCGTCCCCTGCCGCTGCGCTCGAACCTTGCGCGTATTCCCTCGTCTTGTGCGCGGTTGAGCCATGCAGATATGGTGGACTTGGGCCTTCCCAGCATCCTTCCAATCCTGTCTAGCGGCACGCCGTCCTTGCGCTGCATGTACGCAAGCAGCCTGTCGCGTCTTCGGGGATCGGTCTCTTTTTTGTATGCCCTTTTGAGGTCTGCAACGGCCGGTGTTTGGCAGAAATTTTGCCCCCCTTGCAACCTGTCTCTTTTTTTGTTTGTACATGCAGTGTGTGCGGTATGGCCGGTCTTGGATCTTTTGGCCAAAAATAATTGTCAAAATGATTCAGTTTTTTTATGTGCATACTACGGCAGCAGCTTCGACTCTAGGACAACCTGCGAGGAGTCCCTGCCGACTCCGTGCACTGCGACATACGAGAGAAACGTGGATGTTCCTGCCTTTGGACGCGACTTTCTTGTATGCTCCTGCAGATGCTCCCCATGGTATGGCGTGTCCGTAACGTCTATTGCAATGGCGTCGATGTCCTGCAGCATTCCTGCACGGCCGGCGTGCCGTACCGTGCGTGCCAATGTCTTTGCACACCAGTCCTGCACGTCTGCCGGTTCGACGCCACGGACTGCAGACATGACCAGGTCTGCATCAGGCGTACGTGCGCCCGTGTCTTGAAGCCTGCTGCGCCGTACGAGGGATTCTACAAACGTGTTTCTCTCAGACGCCCTGATTAGCACGTCCAGTATGTCGCCGCATCCGTATACGGCGTTGTGCCTCTCAGACATTGGCATGCCAAGCTTTTGAAACGACGAGCGCAAGATTTTAAACTGGTTTGATGCTATGTTGTACTGGTGTGCGATCGGATCGTCGTGTGTTTGATTGCTCATGACACCTTGCACACCGTAACCTAATCTAGATCTTTGCATTGCAATATGCGGTAACGCACCGGCATCTGGGCACAAGCATACATCTGGGCACAAATCTACATCTGGGAACTACTGATGTACGGGACACGGATTTTTCACAATCAAAGAAACTATATGGGACGTGAGAAAATCCAGTTCTTGGGTGTGGGCATCGTGATAGTACTTCCAGTACTGATCACGTCTCTTATGACAATTCATTAGAGAACTCACATCCTCCCTGATCAATATGCGTGAAAAATCACAAAATTAGATCATTTGGTCGAATTTGGCGACAACCCCCGCTCCACGTACTTTGCATTGTCTGTGGATGCCACTGTATTGGTTGACAGGCATGCCTGATCCAAGTGTCTTTTGGCGTAGCGATGTTTATCCCAATGGCAAAAATTGTTGGCATCAGTCAGGTTTTAGGCGTGGTTATGCAACAGACTAACGTAATCGAAACCTACATTATATTGTGATTGTATCATAAAAATCGTAAGGTCAAAACAAGGCACGCATACGGTAGCGTGTTACTCTAACTGATTGTGATTTTATGCGTTATTTGTACTCTCAGAAATTATCTTTACATCATTAGTAGTGTCTACAAATTGTGATGCGGAACAAAAGCCTGCTGATCTCGAAAGATGTATTGGAGTTTTGTTTTGCTTCATTTTCAAATCATTATTACTTTTACTCATTAGTATATTTTCCCAATTTTATATATAAAAGAAATAGATACGTGAAATTTAACAGATTGTTACTCATCACACACCATTATTAGAAATCCATTCTTCTTGTCTTAATGTGGATTGGTAACTAATTTCATTACCAGATTGACCAGATACCATTTTTTTGTCAACAGATCGGATTGTTGTATATGTATGGGTAAGTTCAATACTCTCAACAAAACATCTATGAAATGTACATGTTTTAGAGTTGTTTCCATCCAACTCTAATTCATAATTCAGCGGTGAACCCAGCTTTAATATTGAATCATAATGACTAAATAAATCCATGATATTTTCCTCTAAATCCTCAGAAATTTCTCTAATGTTTAATTTGAGAACTTCCTTAGCCTCTTTTTTACTGATCAAATAATTATGTGAAAATCTTTCTTCTACCAAAATCTTAACAATACGTTTGAGGTCTTCATTGTTTTCTAAATGCCTTGAAAGCAACATTTCTGATAAAAATCTAATTTCAGCACGAGATCTATAGACCCTATCCGTTATTAACATAATTTTACCATTTTCCAGATATTTGTTCGCAACTAGATCCAAAACAGGCAAAATGCCATGCATGTCATGTTAAACCACAAAAAGCTGGCAAAAAAACCAAAATTATTCCTGTCCATGACGGGAGTTACCCCCGGGCAGTTTTATGATCTGTGCCCGGAGATAGAGTCACAGTACAAGATAACGGAGGAAAGACGCCTCTCCAGGAATAACAGAATCCGAGACATCGGCGCAGGGCGCAGGTTCAAACACTGCCGCAGGGACAGAATCCTGATGGCACTGATCCACTACAGGACATACGTCACACAGGGTCTCCTGAGCCTGCTTTTTGACCTGAGCCAGTCAAATGTCAGCACCGGCATACGATACATGGAGCCTGCCATAAAATCTGCACTGTCACTGCCTGACAAAAAGCTTGCAGAGACCAGACAGATATCAGACATTCGGGAGCTGGCATGCGCCTTTCCTGGGCTGCACGCAATCATTGACGCATCAGAGCAGCAGATTCAAAGGCCCAAGAACAAGTCCATGAGAAAAACACACTATTCGGGCAAAAAGAAGATGCATACGGTCAAGACACAGTACGTTGTAAACGCAGACGGCATGATTATGCACAGGACGCCGCACTCGCCTGGAAGCAGGCATGACTATTCTGTCTTCAAGTCAAAGTGCCCAAAACTTTCAAGAGATCTGAAAATCCTTGTGGATCTTGGATATCAGGGGATACGGAAGGACTATCCGGAGCTTGACGTGTTGATCCCGTACAAGAAGCCAAGGGGCGGCAAGCTTGATGATGCGCAGAAGGAATTCAACCGGGAGCTGTCCAGAGCAAGGGTACTGGTGGAGCATGTCATCTCAAGGATCAAGAAATTCGGCATAATGAGGGACAAGTTTAGGAACAGACTGTGCAGGTATGACTGCATCAATGCCATAATCTGCGGCCTGATCAACTACAAGCTGAAGACGCGCGATTTTGTTGTGATACCATGACGTAACAAGGAATCAGTTTGGTGAAACGTCAGGTTTTGTTAGTAATTACAGATCAGGTCTTATTAACAGCACCAAGAACCAGAGGATGTATTTTTTCGGCTATAGATATAAAAATTTCAGTTAAATTGTCTTGTGTACTAATATTACATTGCGCTTTTGCCAAATCAAAATAGCTCATGACATCCTCAACATTAACAGGAACCGATACAGGTACTGTTGGGTTTTGAGAAATGGGAACCGAAGGTGCAAGAGGATGTTGTGTAGAAGGATCAACTGGACCTAGTTGAGCCATTTTAGACATCATTATTGAATTTCCGCCCAATGCCATCAGTGTGCCCGTACTAAGACATTTGTATGGAATAATAAAATGTAATTCTTTACAATGTTCTCTGATTAAATTAACTATGCCATATCCCGCAACAGTAATACCTCCTGGCGTATAGATGAATAATGATATCCTATCAGAATTAAATTTGGATATGTGTTTAGAAATAATTGGGATTACGTCATGTGATATTCTTGTTTCTAATCCTTGTCGATCACCTGTAAAATAAACTAAAACTTTTGAATTTGTTTTCTCTTCAATCTGCTTAATTAATTTAATTCGTTCCTCTTTACTCAACATTTTAGCTGAAAAATATAAGGATATAAACCAATCTTGATTGCTAGGGTGGTTCCATATCTCAAGATTCTGTTCAATCAGAGTGATATAGGCCAATGGTATGATTAACATTCATAAAACTAAGGAAGGAAAATCAGAAGAATATGAATCCATATTACAACTCAATTTTGGAAATGTCATAAAAGAAATGCTAAATGTGTTTGACAATAAAGAAGAAAATATCTTTAATTATATGCTTCAAAATTTAAAACCAGTGAATTTTACTGAAAAAGAATTTGAAAACTGCCATATTATTCCAAATAACATTAAGCAAGAATTTACAAAAATTGCTCAACATACTAAGAGAAAAATAACGATTCCTAAAGAAGGTATTTCTGAGATTGATGAATCAAAAGCATGGATAAAGTGCAATGATGCGCAAGAAAAAACTGGAATGTCAGGTTTGGTTTATGATGATGAAAAATTGATAGGGTGTATCGTTGAGCATGAAGACAAATATGCATATTTTCCTTTGACGGCCTTGGAAAATTCAAACATGGCGAAGGTGTTGACTAAATTGATATCCGATAATTCTACTTGATCCTGACTTTTTGCTCGTAAAATATGCACAAATGTCAATACTTGAGTAGAGCCATCTTTGATAATAAGGCCTCAATAGAACCTGTAACAATCCCCCGTCTGTCAGCTAGAAAAAAGCGTCAGACTCAAGCTTTGACTCGTATCTTTTTATGTTCTTTTCAAGTTTTGATCTTTTCCGTTTAAGATGCTTTAGATCTAGTCGCCGCCTTTTTGCGTGATTATGAATACTTGATGTTGTTACAGATAACATCTGCTCTTTTTCTGTTCTTGCTGTGTTTTTGATAGTAATACCTATTTCCAGTTATGGTTTTGATGATGCTCATTACACATTTCTCCATCAAAGATTTTCTAAGGATCATTTTTCAATCCAATCCAAATCTACAAACATTATATCAGTTGAATTATCTGTATGAGGAATGTGCACAAATCCTCTGCGTACATACCAATCCACTACATCAGATTCGGGATTCAACATTACAATTCTACAACCAATGTCTTTGGAATATTTTTTTGCTTCGTTGATAGCATGTTGGATCATTGCCTGTCCTACCCCAGATCTCTCAAAATCAGCATGTGTTGCCAGTTGTCCTATCAATAAAGCCGGAATGTTGCTATGTGGAAAAGCTTCTAGTTTGGCATGTTCTTTTTTATTCGTGTCTGCCATCGCAATCGTGATGAATCCTATTACGTGATTTTCGTACTGAAAGACCCAAGTCTTGCCGATTCTGGCTTTTTGATCTTGGAATGAAGTGGTTTGCAAGTACGTGACAAACTTGTCCTTAGAACATCTAAAGGCGGCAATTCCGGGTATGTCTCTAGTTAATTTTCTAACTTGCACTTTACTAAAATCAATCTGGGTTTTGGGATGCAATGAAAAATCTAATCTCTTTGTACGTTTAGTTTTTTTGCCTTTGCTATGGCTTCAGTCATCATTTTTCTTTGTTGTGTGGTTGGACCTTTTTTGAGAATGTCGACTACCTGATTCCATTGTTTGTTATCTAGTGGTTTTACCTCTCTTAAAGCCATGATGTGCCATGTGACAATATTGTATATAAAACATGTCCTCAAGGTTACGTAAAGTTACAGACTCCTTGGTTTTGATTTATTTCGGTGATCTGATCACTGTTTTGCACCAGAACCTAATTATTTTTCTGAGGCTGCCTTGATAAATCCTGCAAATGATTCTTCAGGAAACCCGGGACGGCTATTGAATTCTGGATGAAATTGAACTCCCAGATAGAATTTATGTGACGGAATTTCAAGCATTTCCATTCTCTTCCCCCCATCACTTTCAGCTGAAAATATTAGTCCGTTTTTTTCAAATTCGGGAATATACTCTTTGTTAATTTCATATCTGTGCCTGTGACGTTTACTGATGCTTGTTGCATTGTAAATTTTTTGCGCAACTGTGTCTTCTTTAATTAAAATTTCATTTGCACCCAATCTGAGGGATCCGCCCATGTCTGAAACATCTTTCTGCTCGGGAAGCAAGTCTACCACCGGATTTTTCGCACCGCTCTTAATTTCAGCTGAATTTGCATCCTCCAAATCCAACACACTTCTTCCAAATGCAATTGCAGCTAGCTGAAATCCAAAACATATGCCAAGATACGGTATGTTTTTCTCACGTGCAAAATTCGCTGTCTGAATGATTCCTTCAGAACCTCTAGTGCCAAATCCGCCTGGAACCAGGATTCCGTCATAGCTTGATAAAGTATTGTAATCCGTGATTGATTCGGAGTCTATCCAATCAATATCTGTTGATCTGCCTATCTGTGCACCTGCATGTCTTAGCGCGTGATTTACACTCACATAACTGTCGGCAAGCGTGACGTACTTTCCGACCATTGCAATCTTTACTTTTTGCTCTTCATGATTAACCATGTCTTGGGCAATCATATTCCATTTGTCCCAGTTAGCTGAGGCGTTTACCATTCCTACTTTTCCAAACTTTGTAAACATTGAATCCATGATTCCCTGATCATAAAGCATCTGCGGCACTTCAAAGATTGATTTTGCATCATGACATGACAAAACGTCTTTTGTTGTTACATTTGTAAACATTCCAATCTTCTTTTTTGTTTTTTCTTCTAACGGAAGCGTACACCTGACTGCTAAAAAGTCTGGCTGAATACCAATTCTTCGCAACTCTTGCACGCTGTGCTGAGTTGGCTTTGTTTTTTGCTCTCCTACCACATCTAGTGACGGTGCTAAAGTTACATGAACAAAAATTACTCCTTGTGAACCTTCTTCTGCCCTCATCTGTCTTAGTGCTTCTAAAAATGGCAATGACTCGATATCCCCTACAGTTCCGCCACATTCTACAATCAAAAAGTCTAATTTTTCACCTTCTGCTATTTTCTTGATTCGATTTTTAATTTCATCAGTTACATGTGGAATAATCTGAACGCATGCCCCCAAATATTCACCTTTTCTTTCTGCTTCAATTACTGAAGAATACACCTGAGCCGTTGTAATGTTGTGACTTTTTGGAATATTCTGATTAAGAAATCTTTCATAATTACCAATGTCCATATCGCATTCCCCTCCATCTTCTGTTACGAATACTTCGCCGTGAGCTATCGGATTCATCGTTCCTGCATCATAGTTTAGATATGGATCTATCTTGACACAAGAAACTTTTTGGTATGCTAATTGTAATAATTTTGCAATCGAGGAAGTTGTTATGCCTTTTCCAAGGCCAGACATCACACCGCCTGTGACAAAAATAAACTTCGTCTGCACATTAATGAAACAAATATCTGTCTTTTGTATGTTTTGCCTGCATCTGGATAAAAACTAGGCTTGGCTTATCTTCCAATTACCTGTAAGGATGGTGTATTCTGGTGACAGATCATCATTTTGCACCAGAGCCTATTGGCCGCGCCGTGATTAACCCGTAGCCTGCTGCCCTCGGACTTGCGGATTTCAGTCCTGCCATCTGGAATGCCTTAGAACAGACAGACAGACAGACAACACCTAGCATCTTCGGATCTGCCACCCGCGCCGCGCCATCAGAACCTTATCCGTCTTTTGCCATGATCGAGATCCGCAGAACCGGCAGCATCTGTTGCGCATGCCATGTTTTGGTCAATCTTATTTCTGCAAACAGAATCCAGAATCTGAAAAAAATATATAAATACCAAAACAAAAGCATCAAATTGTTGATTTACACCTCTCAGTTATCTGCTTTCAAGCCGTTGCCAACAGTACCGTACTTTTGTCATTCCTGCAATAATTCTGCCTTCCCTGCCACAATGTTGCCTGACTCCGGGGGGGGGGGGGGTGCGTGTGCGTGTGTGGAGGAAGGATCAGCGGCAGCAATAATGGTATTGGGAGAAGAAGAGGACGGGAGATTCTGATAGTTGCAACGATTGATAAAGTCACCGCTGCCTGCAATAGCAGCAATAGCGGCACTTGTTCTTCTGATTCCCCTTTGCATCTCCCTTGCTGATGCCGCGATAGATTCGCCTGTTCCAGTCGCCTCTGTTGCTGACGGCTCGGCCTACCCCGAGCTTGCAGGCGCATGGGATATTACCACCGTGGTTATCAACGCCAGCACCTACGCCCTTGTTACGGGATCTCACGACTTAGGAGTCCAGATAATTGACATTACGGATCCCGCAAGCCCCACACATGTAGCTGCTATCATTGATGGTCAGTCCCATTCCAACAGCAAGAAATTTGACACGCTCTCATCTCCACATGGAATCACCACCGTGGATATTGGCACCAGCACCTACGCCCTGGTCGCATCATCCCATGAGGGCGGCATCCAGATAATAAATATCACAGATCCCGCAGACCCTGCCCCAGTCGTCTCTATCCGTAACGACAAGACCTACCCCAAGCTTGCAGGCGCATGGGATGTCACCACCGTGAAGATAAACTCCAGCACCTACGCCATGGTCACATCAAACGAATCCACTAACGGTGGCGGCGTCCAGATAATCAACATTACTAATCCCGCAGACCCTGCCCCCGTCTCCTCCTTTGGTAACGGGGACGCCGTCACAGTCGGCGAGGAAGAGAAGACATACGACACGCTTGCAGGCGCCAATGGAATAACCACAGTGAATATGGGCTCCAGCACCTACGCCCTTGTTACGGCATATTACGACAACGGCGTCCAGATAATCAACATTACTAATCCTGCCAGCCCCGTCCCAGCCGCCTCTATTACTGACAACTCTACCATAAATCTTGCAGGCGCGGTAGACATCACCACCGTGAAGATAGACTCCAGCACCTACGCCCTTGTTGCGGCATATTACGACAACGGCGTCCAGATAATCAACATTACTAATCCTGCCAGCCCCGTCCCAGCCGCCTCTATTACTGACAACTCTACCATAAATCTTGCAGGCGCCTATGGAATAACCACCGTGACTGACGGCTCCAGCACCTACGCCCTTGTTGCGGCATCTACCGACAACGGCGTCCAGATAATTGACATTACTAATCCTGCCAGCCCCGTCCCAGCCGCCTCTATTACTGACGAACAGGAACATGACAACGGCAAGACATTTGACGAGCTTGAAGGCGCACATGGCATTACCACAGTGACTGACGGCTCCAGTACCTACGCTTTGGTCGCATCAACCGGCGACAACGGAGTCCAGATAATTGACATCTCGACGGCAGCAGAAGAAGAATCCACTACAGACAGGCAGCCATCAACACAATCAGACACAGATGCTATTACCACAAGCAAACAAACATCCGCAGATGCAACGTCTGTCCCGGCAGACTGGGGCCTGATACCCTCGGGCCTTGGCGAGGGACAAGACCGGTTCAGGCTGCTCATCGTGACATCTACTGAACACAACGCCACATCTTCTGACATAGCAGTATATGACACATTCGTCCAAAACCTCGTAGCAGCAGGCCATGAAGACATACAAGAATACAGCTCGTCATTCAGGGTGGTGGGCAGCACGTCTACAGTCGATGCGCGCAACCACACCGGTACCACCCATACCGATACAAACAAGGGCCCCCCAATCTACTGGCTAGACGGCGCAAAGGTGGCAGACAACTATCAGGACTTTTACGACGGATCATGGGATGAGGAGAGATCCGCGCGAAACGAGAATGGAGATGAATTCGTGTTTGGTACTACTTCTATATTTACTGGTTCTAAGTCTGATGGGACAAAAGCATCCTTTTTTTACTTAGGTAATAACCTAGGGGCACTACTGGGGCTTCCAAACATAGATAGGGATCCACTCACCAGTGATAATCCTTTCACCTCATCTGAAACCCTTCGGTTTTACGGCATCTCGCCTGTATTTCAGATAGGCACAACAAATGCCGCCCCAATCGCCGATGCCGGCCCAAACCAGCACGTGCAGGAAAGAGACACGGTGACCCTTGACGGGACTAACTCGGCGGATCCTGATAACGGCGACGACACTACCCTGACGTACTCGTGGTCCCAGACATCAGGTACCCCTGCCGTAACCCTGGCAAACGCCAACACAACAAGCCCCACATTCACGGCACCGTCCACTGCCAACTTTACTGCCCTGACGTTCGCGCTTACAACAAATGACGGCTCCCTGTCAAGCAACAATGACACGGTAACAGTAACAGTCTACGACGACCAGACGATCTTTGCCAGGTCTGCCACATACTATGAAAACCACGGCATCCTCGGCATAACCTTCAACAAGGACGTCAACCTGCTCATTAGTACTGAGCTTGACTTGTTCCATATCCGCGAGTCCGGCTCTGATGATGGCGGCTCGAATCTTCTCTCCTCCAAGCTGCTGATCACGACGGGCAGCACGGCGCATTTCAAGCTTGATTCATCCACAGACAGCGCAGTCAGGGCATTGGCATCCCCGGAGGCTGACATAGAACCCGATTTCACATATTCACAAGGAGGATTCTCATTTGATTACGACCAGAACGACCTGCCAATAAAGAGCGGCGCATTTCTTCCGCTGATAGAATCTGTTACCCTTGCGGCCCGTGACGAGCTCACCGTGCGCTTTTTGTCCAACGTCGACACGGACATTACTAACGGCACGGGGTGGATCCTGTTTGGCGCAGACGTAACGGCAGCAAACCTTGCCATAGAATCAAACTCGGATCCGGGCGGAATAAAAGACACCATGACGCTTGCGCTAAATGCCTCCCTGCCAGGCACTGCCACCAGGTTCGATGACGTGCACGTCAAATACCAGAGGCCGTCAGGCGATGGCGGAGGCATCTTCAACGGCACTGAATACCTCGGGAACACTGCTGACATCAAGGCAGCCGACGGCCTGCCGCCGGTTCCAGTCAGCGCCGCAGCAGCCTCTGCCATGTCAACGTCGATAACTGTAACCTTCTCAGAGAACGTCCTGGGCTCGCATGGCGCCGGAAGCTTTTCGCTCTCACGTGCCGCAGGCAGCGCCACCACGACGCCCGTACCTGCAGTGGTGCCAGAAACGATATTCACTGACTCTGAGACCCTCACGCTCAACCTTAATAGCACCATCGGCAACAACGACCTGACTGTCGCCTACAACCAGGACCTGGCAGGCAGCGGCATAGCAGACGTTGCAGGCAACCCCGTGGCAAGCTTTGAAGGAATACCGGTGGGCACGCAGTCTGCGCCAACGCCTCCAACGCCGCCGGACGGCAACGCCCCACCGACTGCCTCAATTGCCGCGCCTGCCCGGGCAGCAGAGGGCACGACTGTAACCCTTGTCGGGACCGGCTCCAGTGACAGTGACGGCACAATATCATTATACGCGTGGACTGCCAACAACACGTCCATCACAATAATTGATGCTGACAAGGCAGAAGCATCATTTACGGCACCCCAGGTCACTGCGAACGCCACTCTGGTCATCACGCTGAAGGTAACTGATGATGACGGCGCCACAGGCTCTGCAAACCACACCATGACGCTCTACGACACAAACAGGCTGCCAGCTGCCGATGCCGGCCCAAACCAGCACGTGCAGGAGGGCGACACGGTGACCCTTGACGGGACTAGATCGGCGGATCCTGATGACGGCGACACCCTGACGTACTCGTGGTCCCAGACATCAGGTACCCCTACCGTACCCCTGACAAACGCCGACACTGCAAGCCCCACCTTCACTGCACCGTCCACTGCCAACTTTACTGCCCTGACGTTCGCGCTTACAACAAATGACGGCTCCCTGTCAAGCAACAATGACACGGTAACAGTAACAGTCTACGACGACCAGACGATCTTTGCCAGGTCTGCCACATACTATGAAAACCACGGCATCCTCGGTGTAACCTTCAACAAGGACGTCAACCTGCTCATTAGTACTGAGCTTGACTTGTTCCATATCCGCGAGTCCGGCTCTGACTCTGGCGGCTCGAATCTTGCCTTCCCCCTACTGCTGCACACGAGTGGCAGCACGGCGCATTACAAGCTTGACCCGTCCACAGATAACGCATTCAGGGCTTTGACATCCCCGGAGGCTGACATAGAGGGATTCTTTACATATTCCCAAAACGGGTTCTCATTTGAATACGACCAGAACGACCTGCCAATAGGCAAAAGCGGCGCATTTCTTCCGCTGATAGAATCTGTTACCCTCGTAGCCCATAACGAGCTTGCCGTGCGCTTTTTGTCCAACGTTGATACGGACATAACTGACGGCACGGGATGGATCCTGTTTGGCGCAGACGCGGCAGGCCTTGCCATAAAATCAAACTCGGATCCCGGCGGGACAACAGACGCCATGACGCTTGCGCTGAACGCCTCCCTGCCGGACACTGCCACTAGGTTTGATGCCGTGCACGCCCATTACCAGAGGCCGCCTGCCGATGGTGATGGTGCCACCTCACACAGGGGCGGCATCTTCAACGGGACCGAGTACCTCGATAACGCACGCAACATCATGGCAAATGACGGCCTGCCGCCTGTCCCAGTCAGCGCCGCGGCAGCTTCTGCCACGTCAACGTCAATAACCGTAACCTTCTCGGAGAACGTCAAGGGCTCGCATGGCACCGGGAGCTTTTCGCTCTCACGTGCTGCAGGCAGCGCAACAACGTCTACACCAATACCTGCAGTGGTGCCGCAAACAATACTCACTGACTCTTCAACCCTCACGCTTGGCCTTGACGGTCCTGTCGGCAACAACACCCTGGTTATCAGCTACCGCCAGGATCTGGAAGGCAGCAGCATGGCAGACGTTGCAGGCAACCCCGTGGCAAGCTTTGCAAACATACCGGTGGGCACGCCTGACGTGAACCGGCTCCCGACTGCGATAATCAGCGCACCGGCCAGAGTAACCGAGGGCGACGCGGTAACCCTTGACGGGACAGCGTCTGCTGATGATGACGGCACCATATCATCATACGAATGGATCGCCAACGACACGTCAATTACAATAACAAACCCCTCTCAGGCAACTGCATCATTTACGGCGCCCCGGGTCACAGAGGACACTTCTCTGGTCATCACGCTGCAGGTAACTGATGATGACGGCGACACCGGCTCTGCAAACCACACCATGACCATAGCCAACGTAAACCAGCGTGTGACAGATCCCCCTAGGTTCGTCTCAGCAGAGCTAGACGAGTCAGCAGGCGTGCTGAACATCACCTTTGACAAGGCGATAGACGCATCCGGCGTTAATGCTACAAAGTTCCACATCAGGGAGTCCGGATCCGTCACGGGCGGCGTGACCCTGTCCGGCGCCTCCGTTACCGTGACCACCCCCAACACGATTACCCTCAGGCTGGCAGAGGCAGACAGGCAGACAGTCATCGCGATGAACACGCCGTACCTGGAGATAGACGCCGGCGCGGTGTCTGACAGGTCAGGCAACCTCCTAACGGAGTCCTTTGACCTGACCCACGACCCGTCATTCTCGGGATCGTTCTACGTGGCGCAGGACACCCAGCCGGTGGACATCGCCTTCTCGCCTGACGGCACCAAGATGTTCATAATGGGTATTGATCACAAAACCGTGCGCCAGTACGCGCTCTCCACACCCTTTGATGTCACCAACGCCTCCTACAACAACAAGTTCTTCGTGGTCAAAACCCAGGACGACACGCCGTTGAGCATCGCCTTCTCGCCTGACGGCACCAAGATGTTCATGATGGGCGGTGAGCACGGCGCCGTGCGCCAGTACGCGCTCTCCACGCCCTTTGATGTCACCACTGCCTCCTACAGCGACGAGTTCTTCGTGGTCAGACACCAGGACGACCAGCCGGTGGGCATCACCTTCTCGCCTGACGGCACCAAGATGTCCATGGTGGGCCGTGTGCACGACGCCGTGCGCCAGTACGCGCTCTCCACGCCCTTTGATGTCACCACTGCCTCCTACAGCGACGAGTTCTTCGTGGTCAGAAACCAGGAGAAGGAGCCGACGGGCTTTGCCTTCTCGCCTGACGGCACCAAGATATTCATAGTGGGCCGTCAGCACGACGCCGTGCAACAGTACGCGCTCTCCACGCCCTTTGATATCACCACTGCCTCCTACAACAACAAGTCCTTTGTGGTCAAAACCCAGGACGACGCGCCGAATGGCATCGCCTTCTCGTCTGACGGCACCAAGATGTTCATAATAGGCAATCAGCACGACAGAGTGTACGAGTACCACATGAGGCTGCTCTACGACATAAACAGGTTGCCAACTGCCGATGCCGGCCCAAACCAGCACGTGCAGGAAGGAGACACGGTGACCCTTGACGGGACAGGCTCGGCGGATCCTGACGGCGGCGACGACACCCTGACGTACTCGTGGTCCCAGACATCCGGCTCCCCTGCTGTAACACTGACAAACGCCAACACAACAAGCCCCACATTCACTGCACCGTCCACCACCACCGCCGCCGATCCTATCACGCTAGAGTTCACGCTTACGGCAAGCGACTCTTCCTCCTCAAACGGCACTGACACGGTAACAGTAACAGTCTACGACGACCAGACAGTCTTTGCCAGGTCTGCCACGTACTATGAAAACCACGGCCTCCTTGACATAACCTTCAACAGGGACATCGACAGAACGCGAGAAATTGTATTTGACTCGTTTCTTATCCGCGAGTCCGGCTCTAATTCCGGCGGCTCGGTTCTTACCTCCTCTGAATGGCTGCGAGACACGGCAGCAGGCAGCACGATGACCTTCAGGCTTAACCCGTCCACGGATGACGCAGTCGGGGCTTTGACATCCCCGGAGATTGACATAGAGAGTTTTGCCGTGTTTGGCACAAATAACATCCTATTTAATTACGACCAAGTCGAACTGCCAGTAGTCAAAAGCGGCGCATTTCTTCCGCTGATAGACTCTGTTACCCTCATAACCCATAACGAGCTTGCCGTGCGCTTTTTGTCCAACGTTGATACGGACATAACTGACGGAGCGGGATGGATCCTGTTTGGCGCAGACGCGGCAGGCCTTGCCATAAAATCAAACTCGGATCCGGGCGGGACAACAGACGCCATGACGCTTGCGCTGAACGCCTCCCTGCCGGGCACTGCCACCAGGTTCGATGACGTGCACGTCCATTACCAGAGGCCGCCTGCCGATGATGCCGCCGGACAGAGGGGCGGCATCTTCAACGGGACCGAGTACCTCGATAACGCACGCGACATCAAGGCAGCCGACGGCCTGCCGCCTGTCCCAGTCAGCGCCGCGGCAGATTCTGCCACGTCAACGTCAATAACCGTAACCTTCTCGGAGAACGTCAAGGGCTCGCATGGCGCCGGGAGCTTTTCGCTCTTGCGTGCTGCAGGCAGCGCAACAACGTCTATACCAATACCTGCTGTGGTGCCGCAAACAATACTCACTGACTCTTCAACCCTCACGCTTGGCCTTGACGGTCCTGTCGGCAACAACACCCTGGTTATCGGCTACAACCAGGATCTGGAAGGCAGCAGCATGGCAGACGTTGCAGGCAACCCCGTGGCAAGCTTTGCAAACATACCGGTGAGCACGCCGTTTACGGGCGATACCGGCGGCGGCACGCCTGACGCAAACAGGCGACCGATCGCAGAGGCCGGAGAACCACAGACGGTAAACGAGGGCGACACGGTAACCCTTGACGGGACAGCATCGCATGATCCTGACGGCGACCCCCTGACGTACGTGTGGGAGCAGGCAGCCCTGCAAGGTGAGCCGCCGCTGCGTATTGAAATCGACGGCGCGACTGCCACATTTACGGCCCCGCAGGTCACAGGACTTACCTTCTACACCTTTACTCTAACCGTATATGACGGCAAGGTCTACTCGCACGTCGACACGGTCAACGTCATCGTCAACAACAGCGCCTCTGACGACCCGGTCGCAGACGCCGGTGCCAACCAGACGGAAAACGAGGGCTCCACGGTAACCCTTGACGGGACCGCCTCTGCTGACCCCAACGGCGACCCCCTGACGTACCTGTGGCGCCAGGTGTCCCCCGAGTCGCCGCAGATTGCCCTTGACGATGCCGCCTCGGCCACGCCGTCGTTTGTAGCACCCGTGACGCTGGCAGCCTGGACTGACTTTGTCTTTGAGCTTGCAGTGGATGACGGACAGGGCAACTCCCACACTGATACTGTCACCGTCACCGTCCGCGACACTGTCTCCAACCGCCCCGTCGCAGACGCCGGTGCCAACCAGACGGTAAACGAGGGCGACACGGTAACCCTTGACGGGACCGGCTCCGCTGACCCCAACGGCGACCCCCTGACGTACTCGTGGAAGCAGGACAGGCCGGCCACGCCGCAGCTGCTCCTGGACGACCTCAACTCCCCTGTTGCCAACTTTGTTGCGCCACAGGTCAGAAACGCAACTGAGTACGTCCTTGAGCTTACAGTCAATGACGGACACGGCAACAGGAACACCGACCTGGTCACAATCACCGTCCGCGATACCGGCTCTGCTGACCCCAACATACCCGTGGCACGCGCAGGCGGAGGCCAGAGGGTCATGGAGGGCTCCACGGTGACACTTGACGGGACCGCCTCTGCTGACCCCAACGGCGACCCCCTGACGTACCTGTGGCGCCAGATCTCGATCCCAGGCGCACCAACGGTGCAACTTGAGGGCGCCAACACTGCCACTGCCACCTTCACCGCACCCGCGGTGGACGCCGAGATCGACCTTGTCTTTGAGCTTGCAGTCAATGACGGAGACGGCAACAGGGACACTGACTATGTCGTAATCATCGTCCGTGACGGCGACCACGAACACGCCGGCTCCGTCCACGAACACGTCGGCCCCACCGCCGACGCAGGCCCAGACCAGGCATACCCCGAGGGGACAGTCATAACCCTCTTCGGCGGTTCATCCCGTGGCCAGGTTGACGGGCTCGACGCCGTCCTGCAACACCGCTGGATCCAGCTCTTGCCTGAGACGCCGCAGGTGCGCATTGTCAATGCCAACCACTCAGAAGCGTCATTTCTGGCACCGCAGGTCTCCTCGACTACGGAATTTCTCTTTCTCCTTACCGTGTGGGACCGCACAATCAGCACGGGCACCGACTTTGTCACCATGACTGTGATAGACGTGGCACCTGACAGGCCCACCGCGCAGGCAGGCCGGGATCAGGAGATAAACGAGGGCTTTACTGTCCACCTCAACGGCCGCGACTCCACTGATCCCAACGGCGACCCCCTGACGTACCTGTGGCGCCAGGTGTCCCCTGCCTCCCCGCAGGTCTCCTTTGATAATGCCACCTCCTCCCGGACGTCATTTACGGCACCGACTGTCTCAAACCAGACTGACTTTGTCTTTGAGCTTGCAGTGGATGACGGACAGGGCAACTCTCACACTGATACTGTCACCGTCACCGTCTTTGACAGCGCCTCCAACTCGCCCACAGCTGAGGCAGGCGCAGCCCAGAATGTCACCAAGGGATCCACCGTGCGTCTTGACGGCACCCTGTCCTCGGATCCAAACGGCGACCAGCTGACCTACTCGTGGAGTCAGCTCATTCCCAACAGGCCACGTGTGCAGCTAGACGACTCTGCCTCCCCCACGCCGTCATTTACGGTTCCCTCTTTGACTCTTGGCGACCTGCTTATCTTCGAGCTTATAGTGGATGACGGCAACGGCAACACGGGCAAGGACAATGTAATACTGACTGTCGTAAGACCGCCCCCAGCTGCCGATGCCGGCCCAAACCAGCACGTGCAGGAAGGAGACACGGTGACCCTTGACGGGACCAACTCGACGGATCCTGACGGCGGCGACGACACCCTGACGTACTCGTGGTCCCAGACATCCGGCTCCCCTGCCGTATCCCTGGAAAACGCCAACACAACAAGCCCCACATTCAGGGCACCGCAAACCGGCAGTACTGCCACCCTAGAGTTCACGCTTACGGCAAGCGACGATTCCTTGTCAAACGGCACTGACACGGTAACTGTCACAGTCTACGACGACCAGACAGTCTTTGCCAGGTCTGCCACGTACTATGAAAACCACGGCATCCTCGGCATAACCTTCAACAGGGACATCGATAGACTGCCAGGTATTTTATTTGACTTGTTTTCTATCCGCGAGTCCGGCTCTAATTCTGGCGGCTCGGATCTTGGCTCCTCTGAATGGCTGGAAAACACGGCAGCGCGCAGCACGATGATCTTCATGCTTGACCCGTCCACGGATGACGCAGTCAGGGCTTTGACATTCCCGGAGATTGACATAGAGGCTTTTGCCGTGTCTGGCACAAATGGCATCCAATTTATGTACGACCAAACCGAACTGCCAGTCGTCAAAAGCGGCGCATTTCTTCCGCGGGTAACCACTGCTGTTGCCACTGCCCAAAGCGAGATCACCGTGCGCTTTTTGTCCAACGTCGACACGGACATAACCAACGGCACGGGATGGTCCGTGGGCGCCTCCGTGGACGTGGGCCTGGAAGAAAACCTTGCCGTAGAGTCAAACTCGGATCCCGGCGGGACGACAGACGCCATGACGCTTGCGCTAAACGGCTCGCTGCCAACAGGATTCAGGTCAGGTGCCATCTTCCTTGACTACCAGAGGCCGTCTGATGACGGCACCGGCATCTTCAACGGCACCGAATACCTGGGCAGCACCAACCGCATCTTGCTAACTGACGGCATACCACCGGTAATAGTCAATGCCAGCGCAGCTTCTCCAACTGCCACGTCAATAACCCTGACCTTCTCAGAGAGGATCACAGGCCAGGCCAACGCCGAAAGCTTTTCGCTCTCGCGTACGGCAGGCAGCGCCACCACGACGCCGGTGCCTGCAGTGGTGTCGCAGGTAGAGGCCGGCTCATCTCCCACCATCACGCTTAACCTTAACGGCACCATCGGCAACAACGACCTGGTTATCGGCTACAACCGGGATCTGGGAGGCGACAGCAGCATGGCAGACATTGCAGGCAACCCCGTGGCAAGCTTTGCAGACATACCGGTGGCCACGCCGCCTGCGGATCCCGTTCTGCCTACACCACCGGAAGACGACAGCTACGCGATAGATTCGCCTGTTCCAGTAGCCTCTATCACTGACGGCCAGACCCATTCTAACGGCAAGACATTTGACGAGCTTAACGGCGTATATGACATCGCCACAGTAAAGATAGACACTAGTACCTACGCCCTGGTTGTAGCAAGCACATTTGGTGCTGACAACGGCGTCCAGATAATCGACATTACAGATCCCGCAAATCCCGCACCAGTCGCCTCCTTTGATAAAGGGGATACCGTCACAGTCGGCAATGCAACCAAGACATTTGACGAGCTTCTTGGCGCACGAGCTATCACCACAGTAAAGATAGACACTAGTACCTACGCCCTGGTCGCAGCATTCACTGACAACGGCGTCCAGATAATCAACGTCACCAATCCCGACTTGCCAGCCCCAGTCGCCTCCTTTGATGACGGGGATACTGTCACAGTCAACGGGACAACCAAGACATTTGACACGCTTCGAGGTACACGAGCCATCACCACCGTGGATATAGACTCCAGCACGTACGCCCTGGTAGCAGCATCCAATGACGACGGCGTCCAGATAGTCGACATTACAGATCCCGCAAAACCCGTCCCAACCGCCTCCTTTGATGACGGGGACATCGTCACAGTTGGCGATACAGAGAAGACGTTTGACGAGCTTAATGGCGCACGGGCCATCACCACCGTGGATATAGGTTCCAGCACGTACGCCCTGGTCGCATCATTTAATGACGACGGCGTCCAGATAGTCGACATTACAGATCCCACAAAACCCGTCCCAACCGCCTCCTTTGATGACGGGGACACCGTCGAAGTCGGCGGGACAAACAAGACATTTGACGAGCTTGATCAGGCAAATGGCATCACCACAGTAAAGATAGATTCCAGCACGTACGCCCTGGTCGCATCATTAGATGACGACGGCGTCCAGATAGTCGACATTACAGATCCCGCAAAACCCGTCCCAACCGCCTCCTTTGGTGACGGGGACACCGTCACAGTCGGCAATGCAAACAGGACATTTGACGAGCTTGACGGCGCACGGGCCATCACCACCGTGGATATAGGTTCCAGCACGTACGCCCTGGTCGCATCATTTAATGACGACGGCGTCCAGATAGTCGACATTACGGATCCCTCAAACCCCTTCCCGACAGCCTCCTTTGATGACGGGGACACCGTCACAGTCAATGGGACAACCAGGACATTTGACGAGCTTGACGGCGCACGGGCCATCACCACCGTGGATATAGGTTCCAGCACGTACGCCCTGGTCGCATCACTCACTGACAACGGCGTCCAGATAGTCGGCATCTCGTCAAGATCTATTACAAACCAGCCCACTGTAGCCCCAACCCTCGTATCTGTTGAAAGGCACGACCCTGCCACACAGAGCACAAACGATACCACCCCGACCTTCAGGGCAACCTTCAGCAAGGCAGTAACCAACGTGGATGCGCCAGACTTTGTGATCATAGGTGATGCCACAGCGACAGTCTCTGCTGTCACCCCGGTATCTGATACGGTATACCACGTGGAGGTAAACGTGACTGCAGACGGCATAGTCAACCTTGGCATTGATGCAGGACACAACATCCAAGATGCCGCAGGCAACTCCCTGTCCGGTACTGAGCCTACCGATACAGACGAGCCATACACCATAGATACTGCTCCGCCAACCCTCCTGGCCGTTACAAGGATACACCCTGCAGCAGAAAACACAAACGATCGCAACCCGATCTTCAGGGTCATATTCGGCGAGGCAGTCACCAACGTGGACAAGGAAGACTTTGAGACCTTGGGCAATGCCACTTCAACAGTCTCTTCGGCCACCCGCATATTTGATACCCAATACGACGTGCTGGTAACGGTAACTGCAGACGGCACGGTCAACCTTGGCATTGATGCAGGACACAACATCACAGATGTTGCAGGCAACGCCCTGTCAGACACGACACCTACCGGAGCAAACGAGCCATACACCATAGATACCGTTCAGCCAACCATCCTGTCCATTAAAAGGCATAACCCCCTCACAGAAAACACAACTGATTCCACCCCGACCTTCAGGGTAACCTTCAGCGAGGAGGTACTTGAGGTGAACAAGCCAGACTTTGCGATCACAGACAGCAGCAGCGCCAATGCGACAGTCTCTACAGTCACCCCTGTACCCGGCAGTACGGTATACGACGTGGGGGTGACCGTAACTGCAAACGGCACAGTCAGCCTTGTGCTTGCAGGATTACACTATATCATTGATACTGCAAGCAACTCCCTGTCTCCTGCGGATCCGCCCGTCAGCGAATCATACAATGTCCTCCTCACGCAGGCAGAAAACCGGCAGCCGACAATCACCCTAACCGGCGACAACCCTGCAACTGCAGAAAGGTACGTCACGTATACAGATGCCGGGGCAGCCTGCGCCGATCCTGACGGCGATGATATAACGCTTACCAGCTCCTCCAATGTGGACACGGACACAGTATCTTTGCCGGCATCTCCTTACCGGTACACCTACTCGTGTACAGACCAACACGGGCTTGCCGCGACAAACAAGACCAGACTCGTCAGTGTGGAGGATACCGTGAAACCTGTGATTACCCTTGTCGGCCCGGCATCAGTACCGCTGACAGTGGGCGACACATACACGGAAGAAGGGGCAACCTGCACTGACTCTGGCCGTCTGCTTGGTGCTGCCAGTATCGGCGGCGCTACGGTGGACACGGCTGTCGTCAACGAGTACGATGTGGTGTATGCCTGCTCAGACGGGTACAACAACGCTATTCCGGTAACCAGGACCGTAACTGTTACAGAGCCCACGATAACGCCACCACCACCGGACGTCAACGTCCCCCCATCTGCGTCAATCAGCGCGCCTCCCCGGGCAGCAGAGGGAACGCAGGTAACCCTTGACGGGAGCGGCTCGACAGACACTGACGGCACCATACAATCATACAACTGGACTGCCAGCAACCCGGCAGTAGCCATCACCGGCAGCAACCTGCCAACTGCATCATTTATTGCGCCCCAGGTCACAGAGGACACTTCTCTGGCCATCACGCTGAAGGTAACTGACGACGACGGCGCCACAAACTCTGCACAGCACAACATGACCATAACCAACACAAGCCCGCCACCTGACGACAGTGCCGCCCCGACGTTTACTGCCAGGACCGGCCCTGCCACAAACCAGATAACTGTAACATTCTCCAAGGCCGTCAACAGCACTGCTGACTCCCACGCAGCATGGGGCGTGGCAGGAAGCACGGTCACCGCAGTCACCGGCCTTGACGGGACAGGCAATACTGCAACCCTGACGCTGCAAAGCCCGGTACAGCCGCCTGATGCAACGCCTGCCGTAACATACAATGCCGATGCGGGGGACATCTCAGATGTTGCAGGCAACCCGCTGGCAACTGCAACTGTCACTGCTGCTGCGGGACATCCTGCAGGTCTTCACATCCACCTGATCGGCGATGCCTTCCTATACCACACATACGGGGAACCGTACACCGACAAGGGCGCCCTGTGCCATGACGCAGACGGAAACGACATAACTGACACCGGCGACTATGAAAACCCGCCATACCTGAATCAGACGCAGACAATAAACGCCACCCTTCATGCAGATACCGTTCTTAATTTTACCCACCAATCCCAAAACGAGTACCGCCCCTTTGATCCGCAGGAGGTAATATACAAGTGTGCTACCTCGCCGTCTGAATTCGTAGAGGAGACCAGGACCGTAGCCCTGCGTGATGACACACCTCCTGAAATCCGACTAAACGGGCCACGCGACGTGGATCTGGAGATAGGCGAGACATTTGAGGAGACTGCCACATGCACTGACGCTCCTCTCAAATACCAGACAGAACTTCTAAACGCCGCATTTTATCTGACTTTTCGCATCTCTTTCCTCCCTGACGGGTACCAAGACACCGCAGGAGAGCACACGATAAGCTACACATGTTCGGACTCTAAAGGCAACGACGCAGAGGATACAAGCAGGACGCTTCATGTAGGCACGCCTGACAACACGCCACCCGTGCTTGCAGTCAACCCCGGTGTGGTGACCACCCTGGCAAACGGCACGCATGTAGTACGGCAGGATGTCGGCTTTGCAGCAGCAGGTGACGGCGGCGGCCTGCAGTCCGCAGTATCATGCACCGATAACAGGGACAGCACCCCTGCAATCACGCTGGATCCTGCCACGGTGGACACCTCAGTTAGCGGCGCCCACACCATAACGTACTCCTGCACGGATGCTGCCGGCAACCCATCTAATGATATAACAGTAACCTGGGATTTCGGTCCTGCAGCCCCCGTGCTTGCAGTAACGCCCGGAGACACCCAAGTCACGCTGGCACTCGACGCGTCATACGAGATCCCCGCAGCATCCTGCACAGACCACAGGGACGGCGACATCACCGGCACCGGGATTGTAACTGCCATCTCGTCTGGAGGCCAGCCAGTCGACGAAATAGACACCTCCTCTGCAGGCACATACGGTATAACGTACTCCTGCACGGACTCTGATGACAACACCTCAGAGCACAACGTGACAGTCACAATCCTGCCTGCCGTAGTTGACAGCACGCCGCCTACCATAGTGCTAAACCCGCCTGAAATCATATTTGTTCCAGTCGGGGGCAGCTTTGCAGATGCTGATACCGGCGCCCTCTGCATTGATGGCCAGGGCAATATCATAGAAGGCAGAACCACCGTGGATGCCACCGCACTTGACACGGCCGTTCTTGGCAACCACACCGTGACGTACTCCTGCACGGTTTCTGAAGAAAACCCCCAGTCTAGCACCATATCAAGGACAGTCAGCGTGTACGGATTCACCGTAAACGGAAACATCGCCGACTTTGCAACTGACATCACCACCTCTGATGACTACGAGGAAGGCATAATCCAAAACATTACGAATATTGAGAATCCATACCAAAGCATAAAGTATTACGATACAGCCGGGCAAGACACCGACTCTTTTGACAATCAAACACGCCCGGCAGGAACCTATACCGTACAGTATACCGTGTCTACCCCAATGTCGTCCCCGCCCATAACCTACACCATCACAGAGACAGTAACCGTGGTAAACGCCACCACGCAGCCAGACGGCAACACGCCCCCAATTGTGGCAATCAGCGTAGTACCTGAAGTAGAGGCAGCAGAGGGAACGCTGGTATCCCTTGACGGGACTAACTCGAGGGATGATGACGGCACCATATCATCATACGCGTGGACCACCGACGATGCGTCCATCGCAATAACTGATGCTGACCGGCCAACTGCATCATTTACGGCGCCCCAGGTCACAGAAGACACTCCTCTGCTCATCACGCTGCGTGTAACTGACAACCAAGGCGCTCCAGGCTCTGCACAGTATACCCTGATCATAACTGACAGCGAGTCTCCTGTCGTACCTGACACCACGCCTCCAACATTTACGGTAGACGGCCACACAGGCGACTTTGAGACGTCCCTAACAGAAGGCCAGACCTACAGGAACGGCAAGATAGATAACATCAACGAGACTGGCAGCCATCCGACCAGCACGGAGATAAGGTACTACAGCGGCACCGGCGATGTCATCACCACCACTGACGAAAACGAGATCAACTCCATTAACAATACCAGGCCTGCCATCGGAGGCTACACCATACAGTACCGCGTCTCTGACTCGGCCGTTTCACCAAACACCCACACAATCACAGAGACACTCACCGTGCGCGCACCTGCCACGGTAACCATAGGGGCAATCGTCTCGACTACCGGCTCCATCTCGTCACTTGGCATACCTGCAAATGACGCCATACACCTGGCAGTAAATGACTTTAACGACAGATACCTTGCGCCAAAGGAGGCCGCATGGAGGCTTGCAGTGTCTGGGTATGATGATAGGTCTACTTCTGAGGGCGCAATTGCAGCACTGGAACTGCTTGCAGGCAGCAACATAACCTCCATTGTGGGGCCCCTCACAAGCGATGCGCTGTCTGCAGTAAAGGGCCACGCCCTGTTTGATGAGCCGCCAAGGCTTGCCATAAGCTACGCATCCACTGCGCCTGCGGAGGATCTCAAGCAGAAAGACGACCGCGTCTTTAGGACAGTCCCTGATGATTCCAACACAGTCAGGGCGTACGTCAGCCTCTTTGAGGCAGACTCTGTGGATTACGTGATTCCGGTGTTCCGCAACGACGCGTGGGGGGTAGCACTGAACCGGACCCTTGCAGATGAAATTGATGATCATAACAACAACAACAACAACAACAACGAAATAACCGTACACGGCGGAATACTGTACGACCCTGACACCGTGTCACTTTCTGCCAACACAACGCTTGCCTTGCTGAATGACACGCTAAGTCGGGATTCCGTCAGTGAAAAGGCCCCCGCAGTGGTGGTGTTCGGATTTAGTGAGACCCTTGACATACTCGACGAGGCTGCAGCCACTGCGAATCTGCCTGCAGCAAAGTGGTACGGCAGCGACGCCGTGGCGCCATCAAAGCTGCTTGAGGGTGATACCACACGGGACGAGAATCGCAGGGCATTCCTTGAGCGCACCGACTATAACGTGCTCACCCTTGCAATAGACCAAAACGAGGCAAACAAGAGGATAGACCGCTCTGTGGACAACGCTGACGTATACTCTTATGCGGCATACGATGCAGTATACATACTCGGCACTGCCATACACCTCAACGGCGGCCCTGCAGGCAATGTGGTCAACGGGGGCCTGATTGGCAACATCACGCAGGTAGCAGACAACGCAAACGGGCACTACACAGACCCTGCCATGGGCAACACCACGCTCAACGAGTACGGCGACCTGCTGCAGGCTGACTACTTTGTCCTCTCCCTTGATGCAGGCAGCGGGACCTCCTTTGAGCCAGAATTCAGGTATTACGGATCATCAGGCACCCTTGAGGGCCTTGTATCCTCTGGCGGCGGTGGTGGTGGCAGCAGCGGAGACGTCTCTGCCCCCTCAATCCGCACGGGCTTTGGCGCGGGCCAGTACCCCCTGGTATACGACGGGGTAAAGTACGGCCCTGACACGATCAACTCGCCCCACACTGCCACGATACGCGCAGGCAGCGGCGAGAGGCTTCTCAGCACCCTCACAGTATACGAGAACGGCGGGGCGCAAAACGTACAGCACGTCGACATGTTTGTCGCACACGACGGCAGGACAATACACAACGACGGCACAGAAACCCACGTGACCTACGATTCAGGCAACGTCCGGATAACTGATCCGCACGGCCTTATTGCCAGTGCCACTGTGGATGCGTCTGCCATTGATGCCACAAAGGCGCAGTTTGAGTTTGTCATAACCTTTGCCAAGAAGGTCCCGCTCTCTGACGTGCTGTACCGCCTGTGGGACACCGGCAGAAACGCGCTTTACATCCACCTTGAGGACGCCCTTGTGGTGTCTGAGGGAAGGAAAGGCGGCAGCAGCAGTAGCGGCGGCGGCGGTGGCGGAGGCGGCAGCAGCAGCAGTGGCGGCGGAGGCGGAGGCGGCGGTAGCAGCAGCAGCAGCAGCAGTACTGTCCCCCCAGCCACCGGCAGCGGCACAACCACAACAACAACCGCTACTGGCAACGGCACCGCAGCTGACACTGCAGACAAGCAGCAACCACAACAACCCCGACAGGGCTTTACCGCAGAACAGCTTGACACCCTAAAGCAGTGGGGCGGATTTGCGTCCCAGTCCGCATCTGACTCGCAGCTTTTAGCCCAGTTCGGAATAGAGGGCACCAGCATCCCCACATACTTTAAGCAGACAGCAAAGTGGTTCCTCGACGCAGACGCAGATGACGCAGATGACGGCCTGACTGCGCAGGAGTTTGTCGCAGCGCTGTCGTACCTCGGGCAGCGCGGGCTGCTGCTAAACTGAGGGGACGCCAAAGGGTATCACCTGCCCGTCAAAGACAGATGCCCGCCGCAGATCACCGGGAACGCAGCTAGGATCTGCTTGTCTGGCACCACGCACACACACAGGGTCTTACCAAACCCCCACCCCTGCAGTCCCCAGTTGAGCCTGCAACCGGATTGCGGCGCATCATCATATCATCATCACATATGCGTTGTTTTCCTTGGCCGTTCCAAACAGCAGCAGCAGCAGCAGCAGCAGCGCCCTTTTCAGATCCCTGGCCGTATAATGGGCAGTGCCCTCTCTGGCTCTTAACCTGGCAAACCCCGTTGCGCAAATACGCGCCTCTGGCAGGCCCTTCTGATATGCAGTCTGCAATCGCAGTGCTGTTTTCTGCCGGCCTGGTGACATGACAGTCTCCGCACCGGTCAGACCCGGGCAGCGGCAAGCCCCTGTACATCACCCCAACCGGCAGTTTCCTGCACCTTTTGCATCCATGGCCGGAGCTACGCACCGTCTGGCTGCCCATTCCTCCAAAACCCCGCAGATCCGAGAACCTGTATGTCGCCGCTTTCTCCCCCCCGGATCTCCGTAGCGTATCTCCAGACGAACAACCACCTGCGTTCACTTTTTCTAGTTTTCAGAGGCGGCCCTGTCTCAATCCAGGTTCCAGTCTGCAGTGCCGTGCTTTCTGCAAACTTGCATCTCTGATCAAGCGTGATTGGATCAGACTCGACGGTTATGGTGTATTCCAGCGATCAGATCATCATTTTGCACCAGATCTTCTGTAAATGGTAAGAAATACAAGATCTGTACAATTGTAAAAAAAAATCTTATTTTTTTAACGAGTTTACGAGATTTTAAAGGATCTTTTTTATTTTTCATTGTGTATGATGTACTGAGAACCTCAAGATTGGTGGTCATGTCTGAAAGAGTTCCCCTCCATCCAGTTTAATATCTGACCATCACTCTATGACGGCTTGAGCATTGTTTGTTTTTTGAGACTTTTTGTAAACGATGTAATCTTTGATTCCAATTGTCTTTGGGGCGTCTTTTCAATTAACTTCAAATACGCACTTCCAACAATTACCGCATCTGCACCTGCCTTGATGTATTTTTTTACATCTTCGGGAGTTGACACGCCAAACCCGACGCCAATCGGAATTTTTCCTCTAGTTTGTTTTTTTACATCCCTGATTGCCTTTAGCGTATAATTTTTAATTCCTGTTTTAACACCTGTCGTTCCATAAACTGCAACAAGATAGAGGAACCCTGTTGATGCTTTAGCAATTTTTTGCATTCTTGCTTTGTTCGTATTTGGGGATATCAGAAATATTGTGTCTGCCTTGTTTTTTGCCGCATGCAAGTAATCTTTTGATTCTTCAATTGGCATGTCAGGAAGGACGAATCCGTCTATTCCTGCCTTCCTTGCCTCAGAAATGAATTTTGGATATCCCTTATGATACAAAATATTGGTGTATGTCATCAATACAAGTGGAATCCCCGTTTCTTTTCTGATTTTTTTTACAATGCTCAAAAACTTGTTTATCCTTGTGCCTTTTTTTAGCGACATGGTACCTGCATTCTGAATCACTGGCCCATCTGCTAGAGGATCTGAAAAAGGAAAACCCAATTCTATAATGTCTGCGCCTCCTTTTACCAGTCCCCTTACTGCGGCAATTGTTGCTTTTTCATTTGGGAACCCGGCCATAACGTATGAGATGAGTGCTTTTTGGCCTTTGGCCTCCAATTCCGTAAACTTTTCTTCAATCTTTGACATTTTTATTCAGATAATCTTGTACTTCTTCAACATCTTTGTCCCCCCGTCCAGAAAGCGTCACCACTATTGACTCTGACTTTTTTCCTTTTCCTGCCACCTTGATTGCCTCTGCCATTGCGTGAGCTGATTCTAGTGCTGGGATGATTCCTTCTGTCCTAGTCAGCATCAAGAACGCATCAATAACTTTTGCATCCGTAGCTGAATGATATTTTACGCGTTTTGTATCTTTAAAGTAAGAATGCTCAGGACCCACCCCCGGATAATCAAGTCCTGCTGAAATGCTGTGCGTCTCTGCAATCTGCCCCTCCTCATTTTGAAGTAAATAAGTCATCATGCCGTGTAAAACCCCTTTTGTACCAGCTGATAGTGTTGCCGAGTGTAGTTTTGATTTTAACCCTTGACCTGCAGCTTCTACCCCAATAATTTCTGCGTTTGTATCGGCCAGGGGATAAAACGTTCCAATCGCATTAGAACCCCCGCCCACACATGCTATCACGCTATCTGGAGTCTTGTTGTTGATTTTTTTCATTTGCGATTTGATCTCATTCCCAATCACGCTTTGAAAGTCCCTTACCATTACCGGATAAGGGTGTGGGCCTACGGCAGATCCTAGCAGATAGTATGTTGTCCCCACGTTTGTGATCCAGTCCCTAATTGCCTCGTTGATTGCATCCTTTAGTGTTTTTGAACCTGATTTTACCGGATGAACTTTACAACCAAGCAAGTTCATTCTAAACACGTTAAGCTTTTGGCGAATTGTATCCTTGTATCCCATGTATACTTCGGCTTTCATTCCCAATGCTGCACATGCCATAGCTGTTGCAACACCGTGCTGGCCTGCTCCGGTCTCTGCAATGACTCGCCTCTTTTTCATTTTTTTTGCAAGAAGCGCCTGGCCTAGCGTGTTGTTGATTTTATGGGCCCCCCCATGCAGCAAGTCCTCCCGCTTGAGATAGATTTTGGAGCCTCCTAGCTTTTCTGATAGATTCTTTGCATAGTACAGGGGGGTCGGTCTTCCTGCGTAAGCTTTGAGATAGTAATCAAGTTCTTTTTTGAAGTTTCTGTCATTTTTGTATTTGAGATAGTTCTCTTCTAGTTCTTCAACTGCTGGCACCAATGTTTCAGGAATGTATCTTCCGCCAAATTCCCCAAATCTTCCATTCTTGGGATATCTCAATATGCACTCGCCAACTTTCTTATCTGCTCTCCGATATTGTCGCTTTTCATGATACTTGAGCCTATCAAAAATGCGTCTGCTCCACATTTTTTCAGATATCGAACATCTTTGGCACTTTCAATCCCGCTTTCTGAAAGAATTGGCCTTGTATCTTCATATCCGTCTAGAACCGTTTCTGTAGTTTTCAAATCAATCTCCAACGTATCCAAGTTTCTGTTGTTAATGCCGATAAGATCAGCGGCCGTCTCTGATGCATTTTCAAATTCTTGTTTTGTATGAACTTCAAGAAGAATTTTTAATCCTTTTCTGTGTCCATAGTCGATAAACTCATCAATTTCTTTTAGGAATCCCTGATCAAATAAGGACTGAATCACTAGCATATAGTCTGCCCCGATCTTCTCTGCAGCATCAATCTGAATTTTGTCTATCATGATATCCTTCATCAGCAATGGGGCATCCACTGCCTCTCTAACTTTGATGAAGTGTTTGGGCGAACCGTGAAATAAGTGTGGTTGTGTCAGCACTGACAACGCTTTTGAGCCTCCGGCAATCATCTGTCTTGCTATGTTTGCAGGATCTGCAAGGGTTCTGATTTTTCCAAGGGAGGGCGATGCAAATTTTATCTCAGCTAGGAGCGTTGGATGGGGATTTGTCTTGATAATCTGAATAAAATCCCTGTCTGATTTTTGTAGATTTACATCTACATCATATGTCCCATCATCGACTGCTGTCTGTGAATTGCTTACCAGTCTTTTTAAAATATTTTCAGCCGTCATGCCATCTCCCTTAGTTTTGAAATGTCTCCTGTGTCTGCCACAAAGTTTTCCAAAAGCTTGAATGCTTTTCCATCTTTAATTGCGTCTAGTGCAATATCTACCCCCTCTTCAAAACTATCTGCAATGTCTGCAACAATCAGCCCGCCTGCCGCATTTAGTGCTGTAGTTTCAACCATTGCCTGATTTGCAGTATTGTTAAGAACTCTCACAAAAGACTTGACGGCCTGATCTTTATCTTCAATTTGTATGTCTTTGAGTGATGATTTGTGCAATCCGACTATTTCCGGATCAACTGCATTCATCAATATTTTCCCGTTACGTAAAATACATACTCTATTAACTGAGCTAGTTGAAAACTCATCCATTCCATCATCAGAACGCACTGTCATAACATTCTGCGCATTTTTTCTTTTAAGAATCGCTGGCAGCCTTTCAAGATATTCATCTGAAAACACCCCCACTAGTTGATTCTTTACTCCAGCTGGATTTGAAAGGGGGCCTAAAAGATTGAATGCCGTTCTTTTGCCCAGCTGTCTTCTTGCAGCAGCAACATGTTCCATTGCAGGATGAAATTTCTGTGCAAACATAAAACAAATCTTGTGTTTTTCTAAAATCTCTGTAGTTTTTGCTGGCCCTTGATTCAGGTCATATCCAAAATATTCAAAAATATCTGCACTTCCTGACACTCCTGAGCTGGAGCGGTTCCCGTGCTTTGCAACTATTCCGCCTGCCGCTGCTACCACAAACGATGCAGCAGTCGACACATTGAAGGTTTGAAGTTTATCTCCTCCGGTTCCACACATATCGATAACCGTTCCCGCGTTTTTAGGCTCGATTTTTAAGGATAACTCCTGCATTTTATCTAGCATTCCCAGCAACTCGTCATCTGTCTCTCCTTTGTCTGCAAGGCCTGATAGAAAATCCGCATTTTCTTTGATGGAGGTATTTCCTGAAAGAATGTGCGTCATGACGCTGTTTATCTCATCGTATGTCAAGTCTGTCTTTTCTTGCAGTTTTTCAATAAAATCTGAAATCATTTCTCTCTTACCTGCTTGATGAAATTTTCTAGAATTTTTTTACCCTCTTCAGTCATTATTGATTCGGGATGAAACTGCACTCCCTCAATAAGATATTTTTTGTGTTTTACTGCCATAATCTCTCCATCGTCTTCAGCAGTGGCAGTTACTTCTAGCACGTCTGGAATTATTGCTTTATCCCCTACTAAACTGTGATATCTTGTTGCTCTAAATGGATTTTTTACCCCCTTGAACAGTTCTGAACCCTTGTGAGCAACTGGACTTGTTTTCCCATGTCTTACACATCCTGCATTTGTTACTCTTCCTCCAAACGCATAAATGATTCCCTGATGCCCAAGACAAACTCCTAGTATCGGCGTTGTTGTGCCCATATCCTTGATTACGTCACCACACACTCCAAAGCTTTTCCTGTCCTCAGGTGTTCCCGGACCTGGCGAAATTATTATTGCATCATAATTTTTTTCTCTAATTTCATTTAGTGCAATCCTGTCATTTCTGATGACGTCTGATTCTACTCCAAGCTCTCCAAGATACTGTGCAATGTTAAATACAAACGAATCATAATTGTCAATAATTAGAAATTTCAATTTGATGCCTCCTTTAATGCCTGTAACATGGCTTTGGCTTTGTGTTCTGTCTCTTTGAACTCATATTCTGCTACCGAGTCTGATACAATGCCTGCCCCTGATTGAACAAACCCTTTTCCATCTTCTAAGAATATGCTCCTGATGGCAATTGCAAAATCACAGCACCCATTAAATGAAAAATACCCCACGGCTCCCGCATACGGCCCTCTGGCTTCAGTTTCCAAGCTATCAATTATTTCCATAGCCCTGACTTTTGGCGCGCCTGATACGGTTCCGGCCGGAAATACTGCTTTGAATGCATCAAACATGTCCTTTTCAGGCGCCAAATTGCCTACTAGATGAGTAACTATGTGCTGAACATGGCTAAATTGCTTGATCTGCATTAGTGATTCTGGATGCACTGTACCATATTTACAAACCCTGCCAATGTCGTTTCTTCCCAAATCCACTAACATGGTGTGCTCTGCAAGCTCTTTTTCATCATGCAGCAACTCGCCTGCTAGTTTTTTATTACTTTCTTCATCGTCAGTAATCTTTCTGGTCCCTGCAATGGGAAATGTTTCTACTTTATCGCTTGTTATTCTGACCAGCATTTCCGGGGACGCACCTATGATTGTTTTCTTGCCTTGTTTTAGATGATACATGTATGGTGACGGATTTAGTTTTCTTAAAGTCTTGTACAATGTTAAATTATCTCCATTTGCACCAAATGAAAACTTTCTTGATAGTACCGCCTGAAAAACATCCCCATCATGAACGTATTTTTTTGCTTTGTTTACAATCTCAGAAAATTTTTCTTTATTCATGTTTGGAATGATTTCACTTGAATGAAACTCATCAAATTTACCTTCATCCATTTCTAGCTGATCAAATCTGTTCTCGTTATGGTAGAAATAAAACAATTTTTTATGAACATTATCATATAATATCCCGTCATCATATATTCCAAATTCCATTAATGGCTGTGGCGCTGAATGAGAATCCGGAATATTTTCTACCATTCTAATTGCGTCATAGTTTACAATTCCCACTGCCCCTCCGAGGTACCTGTAACTCTGATTTTCTGATCTTCCTACTAGTTTTTTCAGCTCTTTGAATGGATCCTTTGTTTGAACGGTCTGTGTTTCTCCCTTTGCTGTTATTTCCACTTTGTCAGTATATCCTTTAAAAATAATTTTTGGATCAAATCCCATCACCGATGTTTCAGCTAGAACTTCAGGACCGGTTAGTGATTCAAAGAGAAATGAGTGGGCATAATTTCTAGAAATTTTATTATAAATTTGAAATTGGTTTTCAGATAAATCTAGGGGTATTACTTTTGCTTGCGAATTTCCAAAGGCATCCACCCATAGACAAAATTTTGGCGGTTTATTATTTAAATTGATGAGTAAGTTTTGCTGGTATCCTTTTTGTCTGAAATAGTTGATTCTACAGGCATGAACATATTACGGTACAGTACGGTACCTTTATATCATATTTGATCGCATACTAATCATGCAGGTGGCAAATAGGACAATCATGCAAGATATGCAAGTTCTCAAAAAATCACAGAATGTACAATCAACTGTTTCAGCAGTTGAGTGCTATGTATGCGGCAAAGGGCTCCAAGATGGCCGTAGTATTACTGCAAAAACGCTATCAAATGGCATAGTTCTATTTTGTGATGTTCATTATTCATTGCAATGAACTTCCAATTCAGAACTTGCTTCTTCTCCTCTTATTTTACTTGCGATAAGCACTGTCAAAACCATGGCAATATGTGTCAAAGATCTGCTGATCTATTTGTTCAAATCAGACTAACAAGGCATCTGTCTTTTTTTTGGCAGGTATTTTGCATATTGTTTTTCAACAACCTTTTTTGGCTATTTCATCTAGCTACCCATTGAATAGATCAAAGGCAGAATTCACAATGCATTGTAATTGCTTTGTACCAACGCCAAATTTTTCTGCCGTTGCAGCTTCATCCTCACTGCTACCAAATGTCTTTTGTTACATCAGCAGCTTGTCGTAAAAAACCCGTCTGGAATTTTATTTGCCTGCTTAACTGATACTCTTCAGTTGGAGCATGTTTTTTTACATTGGACACAAACAATCTTGCACAAGTTTCATCCTGGCAGTATCCCTAGGTTGGTACTGATTTTAATTGTGCCAAATTCAGATGTGTCCTGTTGAATTTTTTATGGCAGTGAAAGAAATGGCTTGCAACCTCGTTTAAATTTAATTGCAAGTGGTTAGATTAGACACAATCTTGATCTTATCTTGCATATTCAGTAAAATTAACGGGTGTTGATACAACACTGTATGAAGAAGTGTGTCTTGCTAACGGAAAAATACATTGAGTCATACATCTGATCTATGAAAAATGACGAACAGATGAGTTATCTCAAAATCAAGTGTGATAGAAAGCATCTTTATGCCGTGACAGACGATGAAACCAAATATTGGATAGCAAAACAAGTATCAGATCACAAGTACACACAGGACGTAAAACCAATGTTTAGGTAGGCCGTCAAAGTAGCAAAAAACAAACAACTTGTTAATCTCAGGTGAATCCCAAAACTTTCATGGGGGTAAAAATACAAATGGAAAGCCAAAAACTTTCTACATAAAGGTACCGAGCACATTAGAGGCATACACATGAAAAATGACAGAGATAGCAACAAGATAGAAGATTGAGCAGCATAACTAGAGACAGAGAAAAGGTGATCCGTTCCCCTCCAATAGAGGCGGTTCACAGGTTATCAAGTGTATACAGATCGTCACAACTTCATTCGTGGACAAGGGAATAGATGGTAAGACACCAGCTAAAGAAGCAGGTGTCAAGACAAAAGGCGCTAACAAGTAATTACATTAATTCAGAATGCTAAAAAATCTCAGATCGCCAAACTTCCAGTAGAAATAGGTCACTAGTTTGCCAGAACCAAAACAACAAAAATTTCTTTAGCTAAAAGTAATTTTTTTTGGCCCCGATTTTTTTAACTAAACACTATCCTAGTTTACCTACGAGTCAGAGACATCTTGCGGTGTTAGCTGGGGGGGGGCCCAAAAGCTCACATAAACTAGTTAATACAGTCTCCAAAGCAAAGGAGACTGACTTTTTCTCTGCGATCAGGGACAACCATCAACACATGATATAATTATGGCGACAACATCTGATCATTATAACATGTCCAGATATGAAAGTCCAAAAATCAATGTCAACATGGGCGCTGCAAAAGGTGTTCTGATTGGAATTATCGCATTAATCGTTATTGGCGTGCTAGCTGTTGCTGCAGTACAAATCGTGGATGCCGGACATAGAGGTGTTTTACTTCATTGGAGTGCTGTTGACACAAGTGTTGCACCGCTAGATGAAGGACTTCACTTTGTAACCCCATTTGCAGATTCTGTAGTGAATATGGAAGTAAGAACACTAAAGTTTGTAAAATCAACATCTTCTGCATCTCAAGATCTCCAGACAGTTACTACTGCAGTAACTGTCAACTATCATCCTTCCCCCGAATCCATCCATCACTTATACAAGGAAGTTGGACTTGACTATGAAAACCGAATAATTCAGCCTGCAGTGGAAGAAGTTGTAAAACAAGTAACTGCAAATTATAATGCAGAAGAACTAATCACCAAAAGACCTCTAGTAAAATCCGATATTGAAACAGAAATTACTTCCCGTTTAAACACATTTAACATAATAACTGAGGTTATCTCAATCACTGACTTTCAATTCTCATCACTCTTTGCTAGGGCAATTGAAGACAAAGTAGAAGCAGAACAAAAGGCACTCAAAGCAGAAAATGATCTCAGACGAATTGAAGTAGAAGCCAGGCAACATGAAGCACAAGCTCAAGGCATTGCTGCGGCAAACATTGCCGAGGCCCAAGGGGAGGCCGAAGCAATTAAAATCATCAATGAAGCTCTGGCAAACAATCCAAATTATTTAGAATGGCTGAAAACACAAGCATGGGATGGAAAATTACCCCTTGTAGTCGGTGAGGGCGGAACACCTTTTATTCAAATACCAATACAACCATAACTTTAAAGTTCCACTCTAGTCTTTTTTATTGCCTTCAGCTTCGTCCCTAATGGAATCATACATTGCAAGAAATTGTTCAGGTTCATGTTGTCTGTAATGCTTTTGAAGTTGTAAAACCTCTTTTTCTGAAATTTTTTTTCCTTTTTTTACGTGAAACTCTCTTATGATCTGGGATTGAGTTTTTTTGATGTTGTATTTTCTAAGAGTGTCATTAACTGATTTGTTGCAAAAATAATCATAAAGTACAAAACGATATGCCAAATAGCCAACTATTCCGGCAATGACAACTATGGTAAGCGGTATGATGATGGTTGCAACTGCCATATTTTTTATTAACTTGCTTGGTATTTAAAAACAAAGAGGGAAATTCTATTGAGATAATCCCTTCTAGATGAATGCAATTGGTTCTTGCTACCTCTTAATTTCTGCAATTTTGTTCCAATTCTGAGACGTAATCATGGTTTTCTGCTATTGCTGGAGATGTATGGTTCCAATCAATATTGCAAAATCCTAGACTCGGTACCGTTTTTTGCATTTGGTTCTGCTCACGGCATCTGCAAGGCTGAAAGTGTAATAGTCCATAGCAGCATCTATCTGCCAATCAGTTCAGGCCCTATTCGTCCCATATTGGCTGCGTTTTAAGCCATGCAATCAAATTTTGATATAGTTTACTTTTTTGCATGTTTACCACTCCGATCTCTAAATTGGTAGATGATTTGACAGTCTTTGCATATTTTTCGTATTTTGCAAAAACTATCTTGTCCAAGTACATCTCGTTTTGCATCTCTTTTTTTGCCAATTCTTCAGATTCAGTCATGGCAAAGCTTGCAAACAGCACGCCATCTACCCAATACCCGCTGGCCCCTTCTAATGAGGACATCATTCCTATTAGATCATCTAGGCTCAGTTTTATTATGTCGCGAACAAAAATTCGTTCATATGGTTTATAGATAAAATCTGTCATGAAATTTGTTTTTTGTAGAGTTTAATGAGTATTTGGAAATTTTATAACTGGTTTTTTTTAAATTGCTTTATGGCTGCCAAATCTGATGATTTTTCTGAACATGACATGTTCATCACAGAGTTCCCAAAAAAAGGATACAATATTGTAGACTATCTGCAAGGAAGAGTTCATTTTGCTTTACTTGATCAAATGAAGCTTATGACCACATCTGGAATGACACAAACCCAAATCAAAGAGACAATCATTGCCAATGTGACTGAAATTATAAATAACTTTGATCCTCAAAAAGAGTCAAAAAACCCCTGATTCCATTTTCGTTGATTCTGCCATGATAATTTTGTGGCACTTGCAATAGCAATTAGTATGCGGCATGTCGTTCTGATTTCTATATTTGCACTCTTTTGTATGCTCCATCATTGACATTTTTCAGGAATCCGCTTATGCCTTTGTTGGATCTCGGCTCAATATGTTCAGTACATGCTCTACAATCTGTTTTTGACCTCCGGCATGAAGATCAGTTCGCACCTCATCTGAACCCAAACTCACAAAAATCAGGTTGCTATCCTCTAATGGGAATGTCATTCTTGTAATTTTTTCAAATGCTGCCACTGCATACAACCCCTTTCCGATTTTTGGACCTAGCTCCTTTCTTCCTTTCCACGCACTTGCGGCTCTTTTGAGAGATGCCTCTGTTTCTTCTGGGGATAAATAATTTCTGACCCCCTCTCGATGGCTTGTGGCAAGTATGATTCCTTCATTATCTGTAACTATGCTATGTCTGATATTGGGATCTGATTCCATTATTCTCTTTAATAGATTCTCAAAATTCATCCAATATCCTACCACAAAATATTACTTAAGAGATCCTAAAAACTTCAGATCTGATTTTTAATTAAAATAAAAAAATGTAAATCTAGAATGCCTGATTGGCGTTTCTTGATTTTACACCGGCAATTGAGGCTACATTAAGAGCTAAAATTTGGCATTTTATTCTTCTGAAACAAGCCAGGATAATCCAATTGCTTCTTCCCACATTGGTCGATAATCGTTATCTTGCATATTTTGATCAAGTAAAGTTTCTATTTAATACAGGTGAATGATTCATCAGTATCAATGATGTGTACAAATTGGTAGTAATTCTTTATATCGCATTTTAGCTATTTTTAGTACCCGACCATGTGGTGATGATTCAAAATTCATAATATTTTGAATCTCATCATTTTGATTTGGAATGTCTCAGGCATTTGCAGTTTTTTCATAAAAAAATTCTTGCTTTTTCAAATCCTTTTCAGAAATAATCCTGCACTTTCTCATAGGAACTAGTCTGGAAATTTGCTCGTATGTTTTCATATCTCTGACATCTGCAGCATATGCAATTTGTAATAATGGTGATTTTTCCTCAATCATTGGTTTTGCTTGCTCATACCCGCTGCTTTGCCTCATCCCAGTCCTGAATAATCCTACATGCTTGTCACTTTTTGATATTTGCGGATCCTGATAGCAACAAATCGCAAATTCATCATCATCTTTTTCAATAATTGTCAATCTGGTGAATTTATCACTCCAATCTTCTACTTGTCTTGCAATAGAGATTGCCTCTTTTTTATCTTCAAAAACTGTAGATACAACCAATCTGTCTTTTTCATATGCCCACGAAATTCCAAAAAAATTCCTGTGCCAATCAATTTCAAATGACATGTGTCTTGTCAAAAAATTCTCAAATTAATGCTTTCGAATTCTGTTTAGATCCGTAATTTCAAAATTAATCTAATCTGTTTTCAAAGAAAAAATGGCGACTAGCAGTGTTGACCACATTCACAATTTCGACCAAATACAAGATTGCGAAAGAATCCCCTCATACGATTTTCAGGTACCGATATGTGGGCATGACTATCCCCACCAATAACGGGTTTTTTCTTTCCAACAATTCTGAATAGTGAAATTCCTGTTTCAGCGCTAGTTCCTTTTAGTGCCCACGAACCGTTCTTCATAAGATATGGCTGTGGATTCACCATTGACACTTTTTTTCGTGCCTTGATATCATATGCCTGTATTGTTGACATTGCCTCTAATTGAAAATTTTCTATTATTGATAAAGAGTAAATTTTTTGCAGTTTATAGCTGAAATTATTTCTTTTATCCCCACCTGAACATTAGTTTTATTTTTTTATTTCAATCAAACAAATGCTTAACCACAGTTTTTCACCACATTCATTTAACGAAATCATATTTCGTGCCTAGGTTTGTCATATCCTTTATAGTCTGAGTCCTGTAAAAAAAATTCGTTTACTCCTAATTTGCATGCTCTTCAAAGAAAATAATAACTATTGCTAGTGACAACAGGCTAAATGTTTAATTCTGCCTATGATTTCATTTTGTAACATAGATCTAACTCTTCTATATTATGCCGTCCTTACAGCATTTGCAGTTTTAATGGGTGCTGTATGTGTGGAATGGGCAAGACTGATCCGGACTGCAAGAGAATCACAAAAACACCTCCCATCAATAGGTGACAGTGAAGAATCATCAAAACCCATGATATCTGTAATAGTGCCTGCAAAGGACGAAGAAGAGTATGTTGGTAAATGTATAAGATCGTTACTGGAACAAAACTATGAAAATTATGAGATAATACTTGTTGATGACTACTCTGATGACATGACCTGGAATATCATGGACTGTTTTACCAAGAAACACAAGAATGTGACGGCATTTAGCACAAAAAAACCTGCAGAGTGGATGGGAAAGACATGGGCATGTTCAGAAGGTGTCAAAAAAGCATCTGGAGATATTTTGTTGTTTACTGATGCAGACACATCGTATGAGCCGCACGCGTTAAGCAGAACAATATCGTATATGGAATCACATGACCTTGACTGCCTCACACTCACACAAAGACTGAACATTCCAGAGATGTGGGTGCGTGCAACTCTGCCTGCAATCACTTCGTTTAAACTAGTTTATCCAGATGGGATAATCAGGTATTCTTCAAAAGCAATAAACGATGAAAAGAATTCAATGGGCGGCGTTAACGGATCATTTTTTATGGTGAAAAGACCAGTCTATGAAAGTAGGCGGGTTTGAAAAGGTTAAACATTTCATAGTTGAAGACTGGGCCATTGGAAAGAACATAAAAAATGCCAAATACAAGATGCGCCTTGTAAACGGTAGTGACATCCTAAGTGCACTGTGGGCGCGTGATCTTCCAACACTGAATAATGTGCTGAGCAGGCTTATGCTGCCTTTTGTAAAAAACGCAAAAACAAAGGGAATCAATTACGGTCTCGCTTTATTGTTCCTGCTCTTTTTACCATATCCACTAACAGTAATCTCACTTGTCTTACATTTAGGATATGGTGATTTTTTCTCACTTGCGTTACTAGCCATATCTGCAACTGCATCCTTGTTACACATGATCTCATATGGAATACAGGCAAAGATGTTTGGAATATCACTCAAAAAGATATTCCTAGCACCCTTGGGAGGATTTGTTGCATCAGTTGGTTTCCTAGATGGCTTGCGCGCAAAAAAGACTGTGTGACGGGGCCGTCAGATTTCATCAGAAGACATTACAATTAAATCATGAATTATTTTGAAACTAGTTTAAAATCAAATAACATCAACTGAGTTAAAATTAATGAAAAAAACATTAACAGAACGAGATAATTTCCTGCATCTGCATATACCAAATAATGTTGATTATCAATCAAACATACAAAAAACTTTGGTTTTTTTATTTTTTGCCGCATTCACATTAAATGAAATCACGATGCCTTTTTGAATTTGTATTTAATCGCATACAGTACGTTATCAATGGGAATTCTCATGCAATCCTGCAGGCACAAATATGTAAATTCTGTTAAATGAATATGAGACCTTATGCGTAATCGATCAAACTAATATTGCTAGATGATTTTTACCTTAGTAAACCAATTTGATTTTGAATTCTTAGTCGATTACGCATAAGGTCTATGGTGGAAAGTGCTCATTAAATAAACAAATGTTTGAAACATGATCTAATTTCTTTTATATCTCAAGGCCCTACTAGTTATGGCGCCTTCGTTTAGTGGTCTAGGCATGCTATAAACGACCACTACTCCAAGACGTCTATTTCTCTTGTTTTTTAAATAATGCTTCTTCTGGAGTCTTTTCTTTGTTTGATTCCCAGTGCCAACTGTGATGTTTTTTCCAATGTCTGTCTAATTCATTTGTAGTTGGCTCTTTTCCAAGCGGTGTACCGCATAACTTGCACTGCTTCATTTTTTAGTTCTCCTGATTTTTTCTTTTTTGGTTTTAATGTCAGATGGCATTGTGCAGGAAAATTTTCATCATCGTCATCATCCATTATTTTCCCTCTTCTTTTTCTTAAATGACTTTGTTTTCTCTCTTTTTCTCTTTCTTTCCAAATCCATAATATGGTATGTTTGTCCTAACTCACACAGCTTCATTTCTCCTGTAATTTCATCATGAACTGACTCTAGCGTTCCATCTGTTAGTAATTCTCCAACAATGCCCCAAGCATTACTTTCTGAAATTCCAAATTTGTATGGTACTGTGGAAATTTTGGTAAAAAAACCGTTCCTTGAATTTCTGATGATAAATTCATGGATTTTTTGTTCTATTGTTAGTGTGGATCCTCTCTTCTTAAATTTCCTAAATGATTTTCTTTCTGACAATGTTTTTTTCCATCTTTTTTAATATTTTAGGTATGATAATTTTCTTCAGGCATGAAAAAAACAATTTTTTGTGATGATGATCTTGAACAATAATTAGTAGACATTGTTGAGTGCATTTTTTGTTGCAACACCATGTTTTGTATAACATCTTGCATGGTTTAACCTTTTACAAGATGTTACTTGATCTGTCTAAATAGATAGAAATGCTATTTTTAGCCATATCTGACAAAATATGTTCTAGATCTCTTCTAACGCATATTAAAAAGATGAAACATATCTTAACTAGTTGGCATGCGTTGTGTACAACGGTTTATCATCCGTAAAAAAGAGCTAGATCTTTAATTCTGACATTTTAGAGCTAAAACCATTCCAAAAAAATTAGTGTTTTTCTAGCTGCTTTTGTAATGTTACAAGTGACTAGTCAATATTTTGTTATTTTCTGATATTCAACCAAAACAAAACTTTCTAGTTAAAAAATAATCATAATCTAATTCTGATTAGTCATTATCTCTGCCATGCCTCTGGACTTGTATCTCTAATTTGTTTATGATTTTTTTTTTTGAATTCTATAGATAATTCCTTTAGAGTAGATGTCAGAACACTCCATCAAGGCCGTTCTTGTGACTATCCTATGTCTTCTCAAAAAATACAATCAATCTGACAGGTCAGGCACGAATCACTTTACAAGTCCATTGTTATAATCGCTGATGAACTCTTTTTTTAATTGCAGCTTTTCTCAATATGCCCAAAAACAATCCGATTTTTAGTTTGTTATTCCCTGCAGGAACAGTAACTGCCGTGTCGACATTTCTTAGCGTAACATGACTGCCTTTTCTACTAGCTATGGAAAATTTTTTTTTTGAGCAAATAATTTATCATTGTGTTTCCAGAAACACGTGGAACTTTTGTCATTATGTGTTTTGAATGACCAACGTGTTAAAATCATCTGTATTGCCGCTTTCCTCAGCTGCAAGTTCCATAGCTTCTTTTATGTTTTCCATAATTTCACCATATGTCTCGCCTTGTGAAAAAGCACTTAATTCATCACATTCTCCTATAAAGCCACCATCTATTTTATCTGGAGTTATGACTACTGTGTATGTTTTTTTCTGGATTGTCGTACTCATAACACAATTGTGTTACCTAGAGTATTAAATTTATTCTAAGTTCTGGGCGTAAAGTAATCAACAATATGATAATTCCGATATTTTTTGATGCATTAACTCCCGACAGGATTGACGCAATCTTTTGTTCTTCTTCTAGATCCTCAGGAAAATGAATCTTAATGTGATTTAGAATGGCTTGGCTAATCTTTGGTTGTGCAGATACTTCAGCCAAAAGACGAATGTTTAGTCGGGATAAAAATCTGTAAAGATGATTCAATTATTGGTTCCTGATTTAAGAAATTCCAATGTACATTCTGCAAGCTCCTTGCCATTATGTTTCTTAATTTGATGCTTACAATTGGGACAGATTCCTGTTTCTTCCTCTGTAGTTTCATCCCCTACCTGTTTCATGCAACACTCCATTAATTCTGATGTTGAATGAGACTCCATTGCTAGTTTACACGTAGGACATTCTGTCATGTTGTTCTATGTTTTATCAAAAAGTAATAGCTAATAAAATGTGATATGTGCGCATCTTCAATACTGTCTAGTTACTGGCAATTCTTATTTTACCAGACCATCGGCCACAGATAAATTGGTAACCAATGCCGAGTTGTGATTACCAAACCCCTTCAACCTGTGGCAATATTCTTTCTTCACAATTACCGTTAAAATAAAAAAAGTACGTAAAAATTGATTCAAACATTCAAAAAATTCAATCCAGCCTGTATTCTATATTTTTGATAGTGTGGGATCCTAAAAGTAGTTCATCCCCCTGCTACTTGGTTTCATATTCCTCCCCTGTCTGCTCATCTACGACTATTTCCCCCTTTGGCGGCATCTTGCGCACAAAGGCCTGTGCAGGCGTTTCCCTCTGCTTTCTGTTCAGTGACATGTGGGGCCTGCGGTTGTTGTACCAGTCCATGAGCAGGTCCACCGGATCGCTTTTGCGCATCATGATTGCCACAAACTCCGGAAGCTTGCGCTGTATCTCGCCGTGCAGGCGCTCCAGCTTTCCATTGGTTTGCGGGTGTCCTACTCCTGCAAGAATCTGTTTTATTCCAAGCTCGACTAGCCTTTTTTCAAACCTGCTTGCGCCCCCCTTGCCTTGGCCTCCTTTTCGTTTGCATAAAACTGCGAGCCGTGATCCGTCATGACTGCCGCAGGCTTGCCGTGGTTCCTTATGGCCTGATCCAGCACCCTGAGTGCGTTTTCTGTCGTGGCATTATCAAACATGCCGTATCCTGTCACGAACCTGGAGGCGTCGTCCTCGTAGCACAGGAACCACCTGCCGTCATCAAGCAGCTTGTAGTCAGTATGCCACAGGGAGTTTGAGTAGGTGCGCTCGTAGCGAACCCATCTTCGCTTTTTGCCCTTCCTTGACTCCTCTGATGCCATGTCTTCGTCCCTCAATATCCTGTGGATGGTGTTGTGGGGGATATTTATTCCGGTCTGATCCCTGACTGCATCTTGTATGTTTGCAGCACCCAGGTGCTCCTGACACCGTACGGCAAGGACTGCAGAATGCTCCCTGCGTCCTGGCATGCCGTTTTTGGGCCTTCCCATCAGTGCAGGATGTGATATGTCCTGTATCGTGTGGTTTCTGTGCCTGGCCCACAGCTTTTGGACCCACCGTACTGACACTTTCATGGATTGGGCTATCTGGGAGTTGGCAAGACGGCCCTTTCTCTTTTCTTGCACTATCCATGTACCTGTGATTTCTTTAGTTTCATGTTGTTGGGGTGTTCCAAACTTGTGTATCTTCCTAGCCTTTTCTTCCAGACCCACACACCCTTGTTTCCTGTGACAGTAAGGTCGATGCGCCTGTTCTTTATCGACTTTACATACTCGGAGAAGGGGTGAACTACTTTTTGTACAAGACAGGTAATATAAGCTCTAGAAAAGCACAATAAAGACTAATTTCTAAAAATATTATTGAAATTTAATACTATAACATTTCAAAATTTTGGCCCAATTAAAGAAGGAATTATTTCCAAAAATAAGATAATGATATTTTTTGGACCCAATAATTCTGGGAAATCATTAGTGTCAAGATTCATTCACTCATTAACATCTCATGATCTGCCAAAATTCCCTAGCAAAAGACCGTTTGTCCGTATGTCGAAAATTAGCAAGGAGGAGTGGTATGATGCATTTGGTTTCTACATGTTAGAATATAGTGGAATTAAATATGATGCTGCTGTAACTTTTCGAAAAAATAAATGTATAATTGAAGCAAAAACTAATCAAAAATGTATTAAATTTGAATTTAGTAATAATTTAAAAAATTATCATCATAAAGTAAACACGTGGATGTTGTTTGATCGTTCTTATCGTTATGATTTACCAAAATCTAAAAATCGAAACAGTGTTTATATTCCTGCTGCAAGAACTGGAACTTTACAATTTTTCACTATCATTACACAAATGAGAAGTAGGTTACTTAGTGAAATTTTACACACTCTTGGTGATACCAAACATTTTTCAACAGAAAAAACATCTGATAAAGATATTCGCAGATTTTTACGTTCATTAGGGCAATTTCCTGCTTATCTTGAAGAATTTTATGATTTAATTCTAGAAGCACAAACTCAGGGATTAGATGGTGAAATACGGGATTTAATTAAATCGATGTATGGTGGTGATTTGACTTTATATCCGTCACGTGGATTACCTATTATTCATTATACTGATCCAATGGGATTTTCTACAGAAATTGAAAGAGCAGGATCAGGGGTTATTTCTTCTTTTCCTATATTATTGGGAGCAAATAAAGTTGCCACAAAAGGAACTCTGATTGTTGAAGAACCTGAAGCTCACATTGAGCCGTCAAAACAGCTAATCTTGATAGAGGACCTGTGTAGAATATCTATTTCTAGAGGTAATACTTTATTGCTAACAACACACAGCGATTACATTATTAAAAAAATTCTTGCAATGATAAGTCAAGGAAAACTTAAAAATCAAGATGTAAGTTTATTCTTTTTTGAAAAACCTAAAGATAAATTTACTACAATAAAAAAGATAAAAATTGACAAAGAAGGTATTGCTGAACAACCAAATTTTCAAGATGCCTTAGACTCTCTTATATCTGACTTTTCAAAATAAATTGATTACAAAACATAACTTGGTATTAATACTTGACACAAACGTCGTAGGAGATATTATTGAACAAAGTATGCAAGATAATTACTATAATATATTTGATTTATGGCTAGGAACAATAATTAAGAAAATAACAAAAAATATTCCAAACAGAACCATTACTTTTATTTTAAACAAGTCTATGATAAAAGATTACAAAACAGGATTGTCTAAACGTGGATTTCCAAAAATAGCTAAACCTATTGAACTTCTATTTGATAAATCACTAACAAATAAACAGAAACTTTCAAATTCAAAAAAAATTGAATTTATATTTCAAAAAATTTCTATGCATCACGTATCTGAAGAAACGAAAATTAAGGATAAATATGATCGAGTATTTTCAGATGTTACAAAATTTGCATTAGATTTTAGAAAATTTTCTGATAAATACATAATTTTAGCAACTAAAGATACTACTACTTTTTCTGATTTAGAATCTATTTTTACGTCTAAACTGTATGCAAATGGTGGAAGATTATTATTAGTTAAAAGTCTTGAAAATTTAGAAAAAACTATAGAGTGTTAAAGGCAGATTGTAAAATAAAATTTTTACGCTGGTAAATCTCCAAGAATTTTTGAATGCCTGTTAAACTCAAGTGTTAGACATATCGGTAAGAATAAACGGCTAATGGTGATAAAGCTGAATCTTCTTTCCAACAACTTAGTCGCTTCTTAATGCAACAAAAGAGCCGTGACATCATGGAAAGGCAAAGGTACACAGACCGTTTGCACATTCATCACTTGATGGAATGATTGCAGCAGTGATAAAATTCTACAGGACATGTCACTTCAAGCTGGACACGATAAAATATATCCAAAGAAAGCAGTGGATTGCACTTTTTTATGATCTGAAGTATAGGTCATACTAGCGACAAATCATTTGATGTTTTCTACTGAATCACCACAAACAATTTTTGACACTAAAGGATACATAACTCCAGATAGATTTGAAGAATTTTACATTGACCAAAAAATATTGTTAGAACAAGAAAAACAACCAAGAGCAAAAACTACGTCACTTGAGAATAAAATATCTAAGGAACAACTACAATACGACAAATATTATAAACAATATCAACATTATGATGGTAAATTCTTTCTAATAGTGAATACAAGAAAGCACAACAAGTACTTGCTCAATTAAATTCATCTGCTAAAAAAATCAATAAAATGACTGATCAGCAAAACCTGCCAATAGGAAAAATCAACAATACTGTCAATCAACTAAATTGCAAACCCAATTTTGAAGTTAATCTTAGCTATCCAAATAATATGATAAATCCTATTACTGATGCCATTATTGAAATTCCCATCCATACATAAAATTTGCCCATCATCACTAACTGTCAAATTCTACTAAAATTAATAGTTTGGAATTTGGAAAGCAAGCAAGTATGATATCTTTTTTGCATCGACTCTTTGGGAGTTACAGACAGATATCAAACCAGCAAACACCTTGCTTCCAATCTTTGTAATGCTCTATATTTTCAAAAATTCTTAAAATAAAACATGTCTTCAAATTTAACCAAAATGGGTTGAAAAAATGATCTATTTTTAATTCTGAGAAAAACCCAGCCTCAACTTCATGTTATGGATATGTGCTCAAACTGCACATGCAGCCTCTTTTAGCCTAGCCTGCTTATTGATTTTTGAATCCCGCTTTACTGCGTTCCTGCGCCTGCCTTAACTGACCATGCCTTGGAATTCAGATACTGCCAAACATCATTATTATAGCAAAAAATTTTTCAATTCTTAAAACTATCGAGTATTGTTGATAATAATCTGTAAAGGAATTCAAAAAAATCGCAAATTTGAAAAATGCACATTTCTTCATGATGGTAATTGGGGGGATGCTGAACTAGTTGAACATGAAAAATATCATAAATCTCTTGAAACTAGAAATTACTCTTGGCTGGGGTTTGATGCATCCCAGTCTCTTGGAAAATTTAGCGGACGTGATGGAAAGCGAACCTGATCTCAATAATTTTATTCCCATAACGGATGAAACAAAATATGGGCGAGAACAATGTTGTGGTTTGGTCAAAGAATTCTTTTCTTAAATGGTCTGATTTTCAAGCTGAATCAAACCCTGCAGTCTTTGAGGATTCTCATAGTGTAGTCAAATACAGGTACACTTGGACAGTTAATTCTGACGAAATAAAAAATCAAATTTTATTTTTTATTGAAAATATCCAACTTTCTGTAGAATTTCACCCTTTTTTGTCATGGGTTAGACCCTCACAGGCTGATGATAATTTGTTAAAGCATGAACAAGGACATTTTGATCTGGCAGAACTGGTTAAACGGGAAAACTTGAAATCGATTCAAAATGAATTCTACGAAAAACGATTTCCGACAAGAGGTAAAAATGAGGAACAAAGAAAGCAATTTGCAAAAGAAGATTCGGGTAAAATGATTGGAAAAGAAATTGAAAAATTAGATGTGATTTTTTTGCAACAAAGTAAAAAATATGATGAAGAGACAAATTTTGGCCAAAATCTAGACAAACAATCAGAATATGACTCGGTCTTTGAAAAACTTAGACTGTAAATTATTGTTTTTCAATAATTTTGTTTTCTGGAATTGAACTAATATAATTCACCAGGCTTCTATAATATTTCAAATGAAAGCCCAAATCTCTTATTTCTGTTTGCTTTAACTCTTCTAACTCAGGTCCAAAATCCCTTCTGTCTGTTTGAATCTGGTTTAGTACACCTTCATTCACTTCAATCATGTGAAATAGACTGTGCAGCACTTCGCCTTTTGTGAGCGTGTTATCGCATGATTTTTTTAGCAACGTTTCAATCCAATCCATGTTTATTGAATTCAAAGTTGTTATATCCAGACCTGAATTTGATAAATTCTGACCTTTACTCTATTTTTTTTAGTTTAGGCTTACAATTATTTTCTTGATGCCCGTTTTTTTCGGTTCATAATTTCCTTGTTTCTTTCTACATCTGAATGAACTTCTACATGTTCGTATAGCTGTTCTTTTGAATCAAACATCTGTTCACAGTAATAACATTGATGCATTTTATAATTACGTCAATCTTAGATTAATTACTTTCTGTATTGGGTTCTGTGAAGTTATCGGGAGTTAACCCCTATAACTCGACTTTGACATATCGACTATTCGGATTACCGATGGTGTGCCGGATTCCGTCATCGCCGGCTCAAAAGTGCCGGACTGCGCTTCACATATGTCATCTCTACTGCCCCTAAACCTAGGGGGCAGCTTGCGTGATATGTTGTTCATGGCAGCGACAATATCCCTGTCCATAAACAAACCGCAATTATTACACGACAGTTTACGATGCTGTTGCATGTCCTCTTGGAGTCTCTTTCCGCATTGCGGACACTGCGTGCTCGTGTTTCTTGGGTCTACTGTCTCGACTGGTGGGAGCCCGACCCATCGGGCTTTGTATTCTATTTGGCGTTGCAGCTCGTAGAATTGCCACCCGTTCAATCTGCGCCTGTACTTGTTGCCTTGACTGTTTCCTTTTCGGTACAATTTTCTTATTCCTTTCAGGTTTTCCATGACGATTGCAGTCTTGTTTTTGACTGCGTTGTCTACTATATCCTTTGAGATTCTGTGGATGTACTGCCTTGCTCTGTCAGTCAGTCTTCTCTGTCTTTCCTTGCAGAACTGATTTTTCTTCCTGCGGTCATTTCTGTGGAAGCCTGCCCTGGCGTGTACTGTGTTCTCCTTTATGGATAACAGTTTGTTTGTCTTGCAGACTGTCACCCCTTCCTTGTTCCCACACGTCACATTTCTTAGGTTTCTGTCTATTCCAACTTTCTTGGTGCACTCTATCTCTTGTACTTTTTTTGAAACACAAAGACTGATGTTGAGGGCAGTCAGTGAAAACGAGCGCACCGTCAGGGCGGGATCAGACAGGATTTTTTGGGTGTGATCGTTGAGTAAGATGTTGATTGGGTTATGCTTCTTGTATGGGATTGTTAGTAGTGCACCGTTGTGTTTTATGCCGTAACAGTTTGTCATAAAGGGATTTTTGACTATTGGGTCTCTTATTCGGACACCTCGTTTGACTGATTGTTTTCTGTTTGATAATGTGCCTGCAGCTCTTGATATTGCACATATCTTGTATGACGATAAAATGTCATAGTTACGCAATTCATGACAACATAACATGGACAGCCTCTTCATATCGTGAGTGTCTTCTTTCAACCCTATCTTGATGCAATGATTGGCCATCTTTGTGAATGTAGCCGCCATATCCATTAGGTCAGAGTTCGGCGCATATTTCTGTGATATTGGCTTTATCGCCTTCAGCGAATATCTTGCGGTTTGGAGGCTTGTACATTTTGGGAATTGACATGTAACTCCCGATAACTTCACAGAACCCTGTATTGTATGAAAAATTTGTTCCTGTATTCTGTTAAACGTTCATGAAGTTTCTAACTCAATTTCGAAATTACATATGGGCAGCTTGCCTGATTCGTTTTTGAACTGTTCTATTAGTTGAAGCTGACGCTCTTTTGGACTGCCTGTAAATTCTCTTTGGTATGATTGAGTTTTCTGCTTGCATTCATTTCCTTCAAAATTGGTATCTACATATTTTGTAAATATTTTTTCTAGATTATTTGATTCACCAACATATATTGCCTCTTTTTGTCTGTTGTATAATACGTATACTCCTGGAATTGGTTTAACGAATTTAGCGCTCTCGAGCCAAACCCTCATTTTATCATCAAGTAGCTGCTGCATACTTGAAGATATTTTCACTAGATATTAAACTTAGATTGCAAAAACTTTGATATTAGAAGAACCTTAATGCTTTTAATATTGAGAAAAAGGATGGTTAATCCTGTCTCTTTTAGAAAAATTTCCTGAGCCATTTACTCCTCGAGAAATTCAAAAAGAGATCATTGCAGAGATTGAAGAGAAGCTAAAGTCAGGATATAGAAAAATTATTTTGTGTGCCCCTACTGGAGTTGGCAAATCCTTAGTTGGGGCCACTGTTTCTAGGTATTTTGACAGCTCATTTACTGTTACTGCATCAAAGCATCTACAGGATCAATACATCAAAGACATTCCATTCCTTAAGCCAGTAAAAGGAAAACAAAACTTCCCTTGCCTTAAGCTGATGTCATCTGAAAAAGTTGAGAATGCTAGACGAGCTATGCGATGGGGATTAACCTGTGACAAAGGCCAATGCCAAGAACGGGCAATTAAAAATGGCAAAGAAATCGTTGAGATCTGTAAATTCAAACCGACAATTAAACAAGTTGAAGAAAACACCCATGATTCGCAATCCTGTCACTATTATTTACAAAAATATGATGCCCTTGCATCAAAACATTCTTTGTGGAACTATTACGCGTTTTTTCAAATTATGAAGTTTAACAAAAAGCTTTTTGGGGATTATCTTGATAAAAAAGTTTCAATTTTTGATGAGGCTCATAAAATTGAGGATCAAATCATCCAATTTATTGGATTTGATATTTTTAGTGGTCAAATAGATGAATGTAACCTAAATCCTGACAAGTATAATTTCACAGATTTAGATTCTATGATCCAACTAACTGATGACATCGCTTATTCATATGCCAAGAAAATTAGGGACATAAAAGAAAGCTCTGCGTTTGAAAACAATCCTGATTATGAACTAATTACAAAATTAGAAAGGCGTTTTGATATGGCCGCCCAGGCAAAAATTGACATTTTATCAGACAAAGAAAATTTTATTGTAAATGATCCTCTAAAAGATTTGAATGGGAATTTTAGAACTATTTCTATAAAACCTATCGATGTTTCAAAGTTTGCAAATACTTTTTTTGAAACCGAATATCAAATTTTCATGTCTGCCACAATTGATAAATCAAGTTTTTGTGAAAATATGGGTTTGGAAAAAGAAGATGTTGCATTTGTTGATACTAAAAAATCCCCATTTCCGATTGAACACAGAAAAATTGATCTTTTGAATATCCGACGTCTTAGCTATGGCTCAACTGAAGAAGATGAAATTGAAGCAATCAAAACAATTGATAGGATTTTAGATGAGCATTCAAATGAAAGGGGCCTGATTTTAACGTCTTCTGTTCCCCGATGTCAAAAAATTCTTCGGTATCTTTCCCCAAAAAATACTAAAAGAGTTAGAATTTGCCATAGTAAAAACAAAGATGGGAAAACACAAGATGAGATCATCTCTGAGCATGCCTCTGATCCTACCGGTGTTTTATTGTCGTCTTCGCTTTGGGAAGGAGTGGATTTGAAGGATGACTTGTCCAGATTTCAAATTGTTGCAAAAATACCTTATCCAAATTATACAGAAAAGAGAACCAAAGCAAAAATGGACAAATTTCCCTTGTGGTATACGTCTCAGACTCTAACTAAATTGTTACAAGGGTTTGGCCGCTCAATTAGAAGTAATGATGATTGGGCCAGAACTTATGTCATAGATGCTGCCGTGAATAACGTATTTTTTAAAGCCCAGCAAATGATTCCAAAGGCGTACTATGATGTTTTAGGAATTGATAACCAGTAGGTTATTTTTATGGGTTAAGGTTTTTGAAATCTAGACACTTTGAATCGTATTCGTTCAAGTATTGTTTACTGTTAATTTGCGGATCTTTTATGTAAATTTCACATGTTTCAGGATCTATGAGCTTGCCTCCGCCTGAATCATTCATAGCAAATTGTGCAACCAGAATTACCAAAAGAACAACTATCAAAATAACTGGTAACTTTTTTGAAGAAATATCCACACATTCTCCTTGATAATTTTGGACTTAAGGGTATTGTGGAATAAAGCCTGTAACATATAGCAGATTGCATAAAAAATAATACTTTTAATGGAATTTCATACCTGTATTTTAAGAACTGAAAAACCCATTTTTAATCAAAAATCTGTAAATGGGAATTATCGTTCCAAATGTACCTAACACGAAAAACATATTTTTTCCAGTATAGTGCAGCTAAGCGAAATGATTAAGGAACACTCTCATGTGCAGAACCAAACCGCTGATCTGATCTCAGATTTGAGGCATTTCGCTTAGCTGTAATAAAATTGATTCAAACTTTTACAGAATTTTTTATCATCTCCTTCTTTATCATCACAATTAGGAAGAATTGGATTAGTTACAAGCCAGAGGTGATCTTCTGCTATACTAGCTATATTTCCAACAATGAAACCAACAATTAACACAACAATTGCAACTCCTATCGTTAACATATTTTCTATCATATTCTGAGTGATTTTACCCTTAAAATCCATGCAATATGTGAGAATAGTCTATTTTGAGTCTATGACTAGTAATTCCTTTTGAGATTTTATTCCCAAAACCGATCAAAACATGATTCAAAACATTCGCGTAGTTTAAATAATTAAATTCGTCATTGTGGTAAATGACTACTATCATTAAGATTTTTAGTTTTTCTTTTTTCAAAAAAGTAATTGGAGATATCTCACAATGAATCCAAAAGAAGAATTAATTTTAAAAATTTTATCTTCTGTAGACGTGATTCAAGGCAAAACCAAATTTATAAAAATTCTTCATTTTACTTGTAAATTATTTGAAGAACATCAAATAGAACCTCCATTTAAATTCAGACCAGATAATTTTGGAGTTTATTCCCCCGAGTTAGAACCCACATTAGAAAATCTTGAAAGTAATAGATATGTTAAGATCACTCGCACTATATTTTCTAAAAGAAATGATTTATCTTTGTTGAATAGAAGTCATGCATTTCAAAATGAGGATGTTCTAAAGTTAAGTCCCAAAATTGACCTCTTGGTACAAACATTGAATCCTTATTCATCTGATGAAGTTGTTGCAATTTCATATTATTTGTTTCCAGAAATGGCGGTAAATAGCCTGATTAAACCTAAAATTAATAAAAAAATTAATGAATTGTTTTCAATTTCAGATCCAGATTTTGAGGATTCTATGATGGAAAACCCATTGACTAGTCCTGTTTTTTCAGAAAGCAGAACCTTGTCCCCTCAGTTTAACGATCTTGATGTAAGAATGCGTATGATGAAATCCATTGGATTGGAAGAATTGCTGCCCATCATTCCTAATTCCATTGATAATTCTTCAGGGATTATTGCAAATGAGACTTTCATTTTAAAAAAATATGATTTTGAAAAGCTTCTAGGCGATGCCAGACGCAGATAAAGTCTATTTTGATACAATGCTGTATCTAAATAAATTTCAAGATCCTTACACTGTTAGACCTGAAGTAAATCATATGTTTAGTAGTGACATCTGGTGAATTTAGATTGGTAATTTCTCAAACCACTTTGATGGAAATTTATCATGTCTTGTGCCTACCTCTTGAAAAAGTACGTAACTTTAAAGAAGCCTCTGCCATGATGGATGAAATTGATAAAGTCTATACTCGTATTCGTACTGCCAGGCTGTCTTTTCCAAATACTGAATTCCCAGACAATGAATTTAATGGTATTAATTCATGTGATATGATAAATTTTGTAGAACATGTTCTTGGCTCTTCCTTGATTGATTTTCATGGGAAAAAATTGCCTGGTTCTATGGATTTTTTTCATGTAATGATTGCATTGAATCTTAATTGTACCAAATTTTTTACTGAAGATCGAGGTGTTCTTGGTTTAGAATCATATCAACAGAAAGGAAATCTGAAAATCATAAAACCGTACCGTCCTTAATATTCTACTTTTTGATTTAATTTGATACCTCTGGAAAGATCATAAAGTCAGGACTCTCAAAGAGTTGCTTGAAGAACTGTGTAGCGATTACAAATTGTGGGATCTAAAATGGGCAAATCATCTCATCAGACAATATAAGAAACTTGATTCTGACATGCAACATATTGTAGACAATGTGCTTGCAGACATTGCATCCTCAGCAAACCCATCTAATTTGGAGTGTAATACAATTAGAACATGAGAATCTTTTCTTATGAGCAACTTTTGCTCTGCACTATAATGCCACAAAACATCATGAAAATGCGGTTAACGGTATTTTTTTAGTAAACCTGTAGTAGATAACAGCAATTTGATATTATAATGTAATTTCCTACCTGTTATCCCTAGAGATTATTTTAGATCGCGATCTATAAAGATTGTGGACAAATCGTTCACATCTTCTAGAGATTTGGACTGGTGACTGCGCCTTTTGCAGCAGAACCCACCAAGGTCGCATATTTTGCAAGAGCTCCTGATGTATAGTTAGGCTTGGGCGGACTCCACTGTTTTCTTCTACTTTCTAGCTCTCCTTCTGAAACATGAAGATTAATTGCGTTAGTCTCAGTGTCGATTGTTATTTCATCCCCATCTTTTACTAGTGCAATTGGTCCGCCGACATATGCCTCGGGGGCAACATGGCCTACCATAAACCCGCGAGTTCCTCCAGAAAATCGCCCATCTGTAACCATTGCCACTTTTTTACCCAAACCTTGGCCTACTAAGGCCGCTGTTGTGGCTAACATTTCTCTCATTCCTGGACCTCCCTTTGGCCCTTCATACCTGATTACTATTACGTGCCCATCGTCGATTTCTCCTTTTGATACTGCATCAAATGCAAATTCTTCTCTATCAAACACTCTGGCCTTTCCGGTAAATTTTGCCATCTCTACCCCTGCTGTTTTTATTACTGCACCTTCCGGGGCTAAACTTCCTTTGAGGATCACTGCAGTTCCAACTGTGTGTAATGGGTTTTCAATTGATCTTACAATGCTTTGCTCTATTTCGGGAATTTTTATTGAAACAAGATTTTCTTTAATTGTTTTGCCGGTGACTGTGACACAATTCTCATTTAGTAATCCTTTGTCTAATAATTTTTTCAACACAAATGGAATTCCGCCAACTTTATCAAGTGAATTCATTACATAGTTTCCGCCCGGTTTCATGTCTGCTAAATGTGGCGTTCTTTTTCTTATTCTCTCAAAATCATCATAACCCAAATCTATGTTTACTTCATTTGCAAGTGCAAGCAAGTGTAGTATTCCATTTGTTGAACCTCCTACAGAATTTAACATTGTTATGGCATTCTCAAATGCTTCAAAGGATAAAATTTCCTTGGGCCTTACATTCATCTCTAATAGTTTGGCGCATGCTACTCCTGTATCATATACCATTTTTTCTCGCCTGTCATCTTCTGCTGGCGGACTAGCGCTTCCTGGCAACGCTAGACCAATTGCTTCAGAAATAGATGCCATAGTATTTGCAGTGAACATGCCTCCACAAGATCCTGCGTTTGGACAAGCCGTGTTTTCAATATTTTTTAATGCTTCAAGGGTTAACTGGCCTGCATCATATGCTCCTACTGCTTCGTATACATCTACTATTGTTAATTCTTGACCATCAAGCATTCCCGGCATAATGGTTCCCCCATAAACAAATACTGATGGAATGTTTAGTCTCGCCATTGCCATCATTGTTCCAGGTAAGCTTTTGTCACAGCCGGCAATCCCGACTAGTGCATCATATTGGTGAGCCCGAACCATTAACTCAATTGAATCTGCAATGACTTCTCGAGAAATTAATGATGATTTCATTCCTTCATGCCCCATTGCAATTCCATCACTTACTGCAATCGTTGAAAATTCTCTTGGCGTTGCACCAGTATCTGATACCCCTTCCTTAGCTTTTAGAGCTAATCCTGGAAGATGAATATTGCATGGCGTTGCTTCATTTCCTGTATGACAAACACCGATGAACTGTTTTGACAAGTCATCATCATCGAGTCCCATAGCTTTGTACATTGCTCTATGTGGTGCTCTGGCAGTCCCCTCCACAACATTCCTACTAGAAATTTCCATAACGTGTGATTTTGCGTTTGCTATAATTTAGACTTTGTTGAACTATCACTTGATTATTTCTTGGCTGTCTAACTGTAACAAGTATGCGTCTATCTCCTCAGGCGTTTCTCCGCCATACAGAATCAATATTCTGTCATCCTCCATGATCTCATAGTCTCTAATATCTGAAACTACTTCTCCATTAATGAAGAATCTTAATGTATAGTCTTCTTGTGTACAGAAAGATTTCCCGTCTGGGAATACATAACATTGATCATCAAGACCTATGTTTAATGTTTCAAACAAATATCCAAGTGTAACACCTGTGGCATGTTTGTGAATAGTGGTGCCATCCCTTCCCTCAAAATGAATCCAGCTTGATTTGATTTGGAAAGCTGGGCCATCAAAGGCAAACGTATCTCCAAAAATCTTCACTAAAATTGCCGCATGGTCATGTGCACTGCCTAACGCACCTGCGTTTTCTGGCCCTCCCGGAGCAGTCTCTGTTATGGTCGTAAACAGGAATGCCGAATACCCAACAATGACTGCTATTACTACAAAAACACCTACTGCAATTAGGGTCTCTTTCCTTTTCTTAGCTGAATGTTTTGTGGCATAGTTTTCACGCTTTTGTTCACGCTCTCTTCTTTCTTTTCGTCCCATGAGATGAACTGATTCTAAAATTTACCCTAATTAACCATTCGATAAAAACAATAAATAAAATCATAAAATGCTAATCTCTATGAGCTGTCTTTTTTGCGATATTTTAAATGGAAACCAAAATGGGCATTTTCTATATGAAGATGATTCACATGTGGCCTTTTTAGATAAATATCCAATCGATGTTGGGCACAGTTTAGTAATTCCTAGAAAACACCATGAAAAAATCACTGATATGCCTCCAGAAGATGTTGGAGGCATCTTTACAGTTATTCCAAAAATTGCAGCAGCAATTCTAAATGCAACAGGCGCTGATGCATTTAGTATTGGTCAGAATAATGGAAGAGCAGCTAAACAAATCGTCCCGCATGTGCATATTCACATCATTCCAAGATACAACAGCAAAGGTACCGTGTGGACAAAGCGCCAAATCTCAAACGAAGGCGAACTTGCCGATCTTGCCAAAAAAATTCGCAGCTGTCTTACTTAGCGTGACCGGGATTGTATCTTAGAATCGCACCCATTTTTCCCAAACTTGTAAGCATGTTCCCATGTTCTGCACTTCCAGAAACCACTTCTAACTGGGAACCCGTTTTGGCTGCAAGCAATTCAAGATAATCTACAATTTCCTGTTCGTTTGCCTCTACCTCCATTGCATTGCAGTTCGGGCATGGCTTGTTTGTATACTCTGTTTTTTTCGGAATTACTTGGGGCCGTTCCATGATTTCTTCTTGAGTGTGCTGGCATCTCTTGCATTTTCCTTCAACTCTGTGCAAATTTGTATTGTCTGCAATGATTAGCGTTTTAACAACATTGTTTTTTAGATATTCAATAATTTCTTGTAATCCGTATGCGCCTTTTCCAGAGTGTGAGTTTATCTCTCTGAACAAATCCTCGACAAGTTTTTTTTCTTCTACCATTCTGAAACTAGATAAAAGATCTGCTGATTTTGAAAATGCCTCTCTGATTCCCTCTGCTCCCGAATACGAGGCATCGATTGTGTTTATTATCATGTCTTGTAATCTGTATTCTAAATAATTCCCGTTGATGAAATCTTCTTTTGTAGGCCCTGGTCCTGAGATTATCAGTCCTTTAATTGGATAAATGTCGATAAAGTACTCTCTTGTTGTTTCGGCAACTCGGTTAAAATAATATGTCAACTCCATCTCTCTGAGCTTTTGAAATCTTTTTGCAGATTGCCCCCCCTGCCTGTGTTTTCCAGCTACTCCCGAGCCTGTCTGGGACAGCACTTCGATTTTGTCCCCATGCAATAATCCCCAGCCGGCATCTTTTGCGTCAATTGCTAAAAACCCAATCAGATTGTCGTCCTTTAGCATGTCCTTTAGAATGTCAACATGAAAATGATCATCACATCTGTACAGGTATTGGTTCAAGTCTTTTGGGGGGTCAATCTCCCAAACTTTTACAACCTCGCTTCCCAAAGGCCCCCCTTCTTCAGGGGGCAATGCTCCGCAAAACATTACCAGTCCTCTTTCTGGGGTTTTTTTGTATAGTTTTAGCCTCTGAACCACTTTTCCTAACGAATCAACTACATGCGTTCTGGTAAGATCTGATTTTATATTGTCTGCTGTTCCTTGCTCTTGTTGAAGCGCATTGATAATTTCATGGAGTTGTTTTCCTTTTGGAATATACACAGTAATAAGCTCAGTTCCCCTGCCTGATTTTTGAGATAACTCCTCTAGAGTTTTTCTAATCTTGTAAACTTTGACGGAATCCTGTTTTTCAACATCTATCTTCTTCCTCATTTGTGATCTCTCCTGATCATGCGAATATTAATTTTGATTGCTTTGGTTCTATTTTTCCTAAAATTACAACTCATCAAATGCTTTTAGAAACACCTCTAGTGGTTGATTTCCCCTAATTTTGATAATTTTTTGATCATTAAAGACCAAAAATGACGGCGTTGCATCTATTCCCACTTCCTTTCCAAATTCATGAAGTGTGTTTACCCTGTTTTGATACTTGTGCTCATCCAAACAGGCATTAAATTTTGTCAGATCTAAATCTACGTTTACTGCAAACCTCTCTAATGACTCTCTTGTAATCCACCCTGTCCTTTCACCTCCCCAGTTTTTGTAAAGCTCATCATGGTATTGCCAATATTCTCCTTGATCTTGTGCACAATAAGATGCCTCTGCTGCCAGTTTTGAATCCGGACCATTTAATGGAAAATCTTTGAAAACAAGTTTTACTTTCCCTGTTTTGATATAATCTTGGTTGATAACATCTAATGTGTCTTGATGAAATTTGTAACAAAACGTACATTGGTAATCCCCCCACTCTAAAATCGTAATTTCTGCATCCGAATCGCCCAATATTGGTGAGCCATTGTCAATTAATTTTGAAACAGTTAACAATTTTGAATCATTCTCTGACTCGGGGTAAAATGCCAAAAACATTCCTGCGATAATTCCTATTGCCACAGGTATAACAAACAAGTATGCTCTTGTCATAAATTGGTGAAATTTGTTACGAGTATTAAATCTAGTATGTTGAGTAGAAACATGTTTGTGAACTATGATGAGAGGGTATTTTTGTATAAAACAATTACAGCTACCTAAGGAATTGGCCAAGATACAGCGTGTATCAACAATTGGCCAAAGAATTAAAACCAACTGCAGCTCTTTTGAACATAGTTAAGATTGAGATACAACGTGTATCAATTTTCATATGCATAACAATTCATCTCATCTATTATGATACTCATGTCATCATGTATGATATTCATGTCCTTGATGAAAGAATTATGTATGTCAATTTGCTCGTTTAGTGATATTCGGATAACTTCTAATTCCTCATACAGTAGATTTAGAGCATTCCAGTACTGCGTACTTTGATTTGGAATATCATCATATTTTTCATATTCATCAACTAATTCATCATACTGTAATTGGACTGTCTGTATTTCTATATCACTGTGATCAGCAAAAATTTGTAACTCATCGTATTGTCTTTGTAACTCATCGTATTGTCTTTCTAATTCATCATACCCAACAAACGATCCATCAAGTGAGGCAGGTACTATGTATTTCATAGATTCAAAATTATCTACGATTGGCGGGTTTGTCCCATACATTAAATGAGACTCGTCTAATATGTGGTCAAAACCAAGAATATGCCCTATTTCATGTGAAACAGTATCCGAAATTCTATCTATGTTATACTGTACAAAATTATTTTTACAATCAAAAGCACCCAACACAATAAAAATATCCCCCTTGCCATCAAAGCCATGAGTTTCTGCAAAGCCTACATAATCTCCGTCAAAATGGCTGCTATCTGCTATCACGTGCCAATGAATTAATAAATCTGCATTATTTTCAACTTGAATAAATTTTAAATCAGGATTAGACTCTTGCCATGCACTTATTCCTTTATACATTCCATGTTTGACTATTTCTTGATTTGATACACTAGGTATCATATCATAAGAATATGTTATCTCTTGATTTGATACACTAGGTATCATATCATAAGAATATGTTATCTCTTGATTTGATACACTAGGTATCATATCATAAGAATATGTTATCTCTTGATTTGATACACTAGGTATCATATCATAAGAATATGTTGTTTCTATTTCGTACTCCTCTGGTACGTATTTTTGTGATCCTGACTGTCTGACTGTTGTACTGTAAAAATTATCAGGCACTACAAAGCCTTCTGGTACGTATTTTTGTGATCCTGGCTGTTTGACATCATCTGAAAAAGATTGAACTTTCAGTATGCCATTATCAATTAACCATTCAATCACCATTCTGAAATCATCACTCCATAAACCAACAGTCGTCTTAACCCAATCTGGGATTAATTCATCTTGAGCGTTGACTGGAGTTACTACGATACTAGCCAAGAAGACTGCTAGAACAGAAAACAAGTAAACCAGATTCAATAATCTTAGACTAGAACACTAGTGTATATACAATACCGTTAATTGATCTAGTGTAGGTCTACAGGCGCTATGGTCAACGTTGAGATACAGTGTGTGTTAATTCCCATGTGCAAGTCTACAGGAGCAGATCCAGTAGTAGTAGAGTCATGGAAGAAGAGGTTGGCGAATTAAAATATCATTGTGCATGTATTTCTGTTCTATCTTTAATTCTGGTACGTACTATTTTGAGTTCATTTTTCAGCATTAGCTCTCTGTTGTACAATGATTCTATGCGTTGTCTAAGTAAGACTCTGTGTGTTCTCAGCGGTTGCGAGTCTGCAATTTTTTTACTCCTGTGACTAACTAATTTTTGCATAGAGTACACTATTGGACTGTTTAGGTTGATTTTGTATGTGGGGGATTTTCCAATGCTTCCTGACTGTTTAATCATATCATTGTGTTTTAGTTTAGAAACTTCTTTGAACGCAGTAGTTTTACTCATGCCAATTCCCTCAATTAATTCAGGCACAGTAAAGTCATTTTTTGGGAATTGCATGAAAAATTCAATCATTCTCATACGTGGCGAGTCTCCATAAAGTGCAATGATTCCCGATTCTGCTTTGGACACACTATATTTCCAAAGCCACGATACTTAAAGACTATCTAAGAATAGTATCATTTGAGTACTATTGGTTAAAAGCACAATGACTGATACTGAAATACAAGATACAGTTTTATTTTATTTGTGGCAAGAGGGTGCCTGGGGTGAGGCCTATACTAACTATGAAAAAATGCGAAGAAGACTGGGCATGGTAGTCAAAAACAATGGCAAAAATACAGACAAACAATTGAGAAAATTAGTCAGCGACAGGCTAGTTGAGAAAAAGAAACAGGGTCGTACTTATTCACTGAATCATCTTTATAGAAATACCATCGAGGAACGTCTTGTCAATGCAGATTTCCAAACTTAATCAACACCATTTTGGGATGAGATGGTGGGTTTGTTTTTAATGTTCAGGACAAATCATTTGCATTTTTAATATTTGATCTATGGAACATTCAGCGTATGCTTGATAATATTCTTGGGCTACAAAATGAATATCTAATTCTTCAATCACTTTGTTAACTTTTTCCTTCATATCCATTTTTAACTTTAGAACTGATATAGTTCTTTCAATAATAATTATATCTGAATTACGTTTGCTTCTAGTATCAATTGGATTTGTATACATACAACACAGAAGAAAACAAGATGTGATGCTCTGTTGTTATCCCGATGTCTAATTCCTTGACATAAAAAATCAAGAAATTAATATCCTGCCAGTTTAAGAGTAAACTACCTTTCATATCCCATATATGAATACAAAATCTCTCATGATCAGTTTTTTATGTGAGTTGTCAGATCGGTAAATCACTCAAATGGCTACAATTGAACAAAACAGTAAGATCATCACAGTGATTTAACATGACATGCATGGAATTTTGCCTGTTTTGGATCTTGTTGAGAACAAATATCTGGAAAATGGTAAAATTATGTTACTAACAGATAGGGTCTATTTTTGTCAAGTACCCTCAATCTATAAATCGCGAGTCCATATTTGCTGAAAATTAATTATCAGATGACATGTTGTCTAATCAACAGGATCCTGTAATTAAAATATGATGATGTCAAAGAAGATAAAGTTGAGAAAGACAAAAGCACTGCAAGTATCACTGAATAAGGGCATGCAAACAATCCCTAAATCATACACTGGAATTTATTCGATGCACAAATACTGGTCTAAAAAACCCTTCAATATAGTTGACAAGTATATAGAACAGTACACTGATGCAGGAGACATCGTTTTAGATACATTTTCAGGTTCTGGAATCAGCAACATAGAGGCAGTACTATTGGGCAGAAAAACTATCGGAATAGACATTAATCCTATGTCCATTTTCATAATGCGGCAAACATTAGACAGAATAGAGCCTGAAAAAATAGAGAATGAGTTTTTAAAACTAAAGAAAAATATTCAGAAAAAAATTGATGTGTTATACAAGATCCAACGAGATGGGCTATCCTTTACTGGATCTCATTTCATCCATAAAAACGAAATACTAACTGAAATATGGTACAAGGACAAAAACGGCAAGAAAGTAATGGATGCTGCAAAACCAAGCGACCAAAGACTGTGCAGAACGTTCACATACAAAAACATCAAAAATAAATATCCTAAAAGAAAGCTAATCGCAAATTCGAGGATCAATGCAAAGGACGGCATGAGTGTACATGACTTGTTTACCCCTAGAAACACATTTGCCCTGTCGATTCTAATGCATGACATAAACAAGATTAGAAATCCAGAATTGAGGGATTTTTTTAAATTTTGTTTTACATCGTGTTTAGGTCAGGCAAGCAAGATGGTATTTGTTATCAACAATCGTAAGAAAATGAAGAACAAGTACAACATGCCATCAAATAGAAAAGAAGTAGGCAGTTGGGTAATTGGCTACTGGATTCCAAAGGAGCATTTTGAGATAAACGCATGGAATTGTTTTGAAAGCAGATACAGCAAGATTCTCAAGGCCAAGACTCAATACAACGAATTAGATCATATAGTCAGCTATGCCAAGGATTTTAGGGACTTAAAAAACAACAACGGTACTAGCAACAACATATTGTTGATTAACGATAGCTGTTATCGCGCACTGCAAAAAATACCCGATAATTCGATAGACTATGTAATAACAGATCCGCCACATGGTGACAGACTGCCATACCTTGAGCTAAGCATGATGTGGAATGACTGGTTGGGATTTAGTGCAAACATGGATGAAGAACTAGTCATAAGCGATGCAAAAGCCCGGAACAAGACCGTATCTGAATACAGTAGTCTTCTCAGAAAAATACTCTATGAGATCAACCGAGTGTTAAGACCCAACAAGCATTTTACATTAATGTTTAACAGCTACGATGATAGAACATGGAGAGATTTACAAGACATATTGTTTAATCTAGATTTTAGACTGACTAGTGTAGACACAATAGGCTATTCTGCATCATCTGTAGTACAGGATAGCAGAAATGGTGGATTAAAGACTGATTTTGCGCTTACCTTTAAAAAAATTAATGTTGCCAAGAAAACCAAACATACAATGAAGATGGCAGATAAAGAACTAATTGACAAGTTGATAGTAGACTATCTTAAGAAAAACGAGGATCATGCGATATATAAAATACTAAACCATGTCATAACCTACATGATACAACATGCACTGATCTTTGACATATCTTCAATCATATCATCATTAACACTAAGTTACAATAATTGGTATCTAAAGGTACACTAGCAGAATTTGATGGACTGTACAAAAAGGGTGATTTTACAACAATACTTGGCTTTGAAAACGGACTGAATTTTTTCAAGCTCCGATCAATGTCAAGAAAAGACATACTTGAAAAATTCTGCAAAGAAAACAAGAAAGCTATTCCCAAAAAATCATTATTTGAGTTTGTTTTTAATGAGAATTTTGATGAATCCCTCTTTGATGTTTTTATTAAAAAGGAATACGATTCTGATGCGAATTCTAGGGCAGAACGAAAAACAAAGCTGTATCAAGAATTATACAAAATGGACACGCTTGATTGGGGAGGACTGTACCAGAATGGTCTTGAAACTGGGGTTGTCGCCAAATTCGACCAAATGATCTAATTTTGTGATTTTTCACGCATATTGATCAGGGAGGTGTGGGTTTCCCAATGATCTGTCATAAGAGACGTGATCAGTACTGGAAGTACTATCACGATGCCCACACCCGAGAACTGGATTTTCTCACGTCCCATATAGTTTCTTTGATTGTGAAAAATCCGTGTCCCGTACATGCCAGAAGGTCTGGTGCGGGGCGCAAACCGGTACATGACAAAAACAAGCTTGCATTTCTCTGCATACTCACGGTGTATGAGTTTAGGTAGCCACTAACACCTTTAACAGCTCATCCTGGATGTTCCTGCCCTGACTCTTCCATGTGTACATGCAGCTTGTCAATATGCTAAACATCCTCATTCCACGACTTGTGCGCAGTTGGCCTCTCACCTTGCGATGGAGTACGGGATCACGCAATGCACGTTCTGCCCTGTTGTTTGTCGGTTCCAAATCCGGATACTCCAAAAACGTAAACAGATTCAAGACAGCATTGTGCAGTTTGGTTCCAAATTTCTCATCTTTTTGCAGATACATCTCACCGATTGCCGTGACTCGGCTTTCCAAGCGCTTGCGAATTTCTTTGACATCAGTTTTCACGCTTTTTGCATATTCAAACACGTCTAGCAGCTCAGCGTACAACGGTTCCAGGGATTTGTCCCTTGCCATGAATTTTGCCTCATAGAGTATGTGTGCCCAACAATGCTGCCGCTTCCCAAACTGTTTATACACCGCATATCCATCAGAGGTTATTCTTGACCGTATGTTTGGAAAGTATATCTGCAGTACAACACCTGCACGTGATGGTGCCACAACAAAGCATGTCCTGTCTCTTGTGGATACGACCCACACGTACATCCTCTCCCCGTTCATTGGCATTACAGTCTCGTCAATGTTCTTTGGAACGTCGTTGTCCTGCACGCTTGCCTGTATCTCACTGTACTGGGAATCCAGCTTGGAAGACGTTGCATCCAGTCCGTGCTGGATGGTTGCAGGACAAAACTGCGTACCGTATCTGGTGTTGATTATGTTTGTAATTCCATCGATGCTCACCTTTGCGTTCCATAGAATTGCAATCTCTGAGAGCAGGTGCGGACCAAGCTCTGTATCTTTGATGGGTTTGGCATCTGTGACATGACTGCAGTCACTGCAACGGGATCTAAAGTAGGTTTGATTTTCTGTGATGATCTGTGCCGGCTGCGAGTCAGTTACTAATTTTTGGCATATCTTTTCAAATTTTAGGTTTGTAGAACCGCACTTGCACTTTGTGATCTTTTTTTCCACACTGCGATCTGCTTTTCTGCTGTGTGATGCGCCGACATGTCCCGGCTTCCGTCCGCGCTTTTGGCCTACTGCGGGGCCATCATCATTATTATTATTATTGTTGTTCTTTTTCCTCTCCCTTTGTTCCTTTTTTTGTCTCTTGTATTCCAGAGAGCGCATGGATGGCGGAGTATGCGGATTTTCATAATATGCCAGTCTTTTTCTCAAATCTGCAATTTCTAGATTCTGTTTGTCAATTGTCTGAACTAGTTCGTCGTTGCTCTTTTGTCTTTTTTTGTCGTTTGCAATCAGTCTTACTATTTCATCACGAAGAACCTTGACTTCAGAGTTCAATGAAGGAGGTCACGATTTGCGGATTTTAGATCTATTGATCAGAATAATTTGTCTATTTAATTAACCGCCTAAACTCATACCTCACGGTGTGCCTTGACTTTACATTCAGGGACATGGAGAATCTTGCAGCTCTGCTGAGGATGCCGTGGAACGAACCCCTGCCGGATCACAGCACCATTGCCAGGTTCATGCAAAAGATTCCTGTTGCGTGGCTTGAGGACACGGTTGCCGTCACGGCAGCATCGTGCCTTGCAGGATTTGACGTCTCTGATCTCACGCTGGCATCAGACAGCAGCGGCGTTGCCACTGACAGGTATGAAAGGGTGCAAAAAAAGGCCAGAAACAGGCACAACAGGAGGCAAAGCGTCAAAAAAAGTATCTGAAATGGCACGTGGCCTCGGTACTGGGCCTGCAGGTCATACTCTCCTGCCGCATCACATCCAACAGGATGGCAGACACTACAGTCTTTGCCTCGCTGCTAAAGAAGATCAAAAAGACAGGCATTGCCTTTGCAGGCAGGTTCAACGCAGACAGGGGGTATGATTCTGATAGGAACTGCAGGCTTGTCTTTGGTGCCGGCATGACCCCGAACATAAAGCAGAGGGGCAATGCCGTGAACAGAACAAAAAAGTTCAGGAAAAAGGCCGCAGGGCTGTTTGACGGGGAGATCTACAAAAAACGAGGCATGATAGAGGGAATATTTGGAGCAGAGGAGACAGAGGGCCACAGGTTGCTGTGCAGGTTCAGAAAGACATCCACAAGAAGGCGGTTTGGACTGTGCAAGACAATAGGATGGAACCTTGAGGTGCTAAACCGTCTAGAGTGCGCCGCAAGGCGAAATATTGTGGTGGTGGCAGCTTGATGTGAATTTGGCGACAACCCCACGGAAAGCACTTTGTTACAATGCGCAACTTGCCTCCAGAAAAGAGATGGAAGCCCACTGACTTTGAGAACGAGCTGCTAGAGCAGGGCATCGGCCTGATAAACTCCAGGCCGTACCATCCTCAGACAAACGGCAAGCTGGAGAGGTTCTTCCAGGCGCTTGAGAAGGAGCTGGTTTACCGCAAGGGAGTGCAGGAGTATGTCGACTATTACAACGAGAGGCGGCTTCACTGGGCGTTGGATATTGACAACTATGAAAAGCCGCTTGAGGCGTTTCGCAACAAAACGGCTACCGAAGCGATCAGGAAAAGCAACCCAAAATGGATGGAAGAGGAGGCAGATGTTAGTGGAACCTAATTTTCATATAATACATAAATTCGTACAACATCCAAGAGCTTAAATATATTCAGATGATGCTAATTTTCATGACTGAATCAAGACAGCTCAGTGTATCAAAAACCGGCATTTCTAAAACCGCATTATTGGCCTTAGCAATAGTTTTTGCAGCCGGATTATTTGTTGTAGCTTTTGACAATGGACACATTGTCAACATGGCATTTGGCGAGGATGGCATTAATCCCGGAATTGATCCTCTGGTAATCCATGAGTTTACTCATGACATGAGGCATGCTGCAGGATTTCCTTGCCACTAGGAGTTTCGCACCATGAAGGCATCTTATTTTATCGTAATTGTTTTACTCTCCGGCGCTTTTGCAGGTCTCATTCACGGCACCGTGAACTTTGCAATTGTGGAGCCTTATCTTGATCAAGCAATTGGAATTGAAAATCAAAACTTGTTCGAGTCCGGCGAAGAGCAAGACACTCCTGAATTTTGGGCCGAGTATGAGGGATATAGAATATGGCAAAAAAGTGGACAGATTCTTGCTGGTGTAATTCTGGGGGTTTCTCTAGGTTCATTATTTGGAATAGTATTTGCCCTGTCTAGAAACTCATTACCGGGAAACACTGATGTCAAAAAAGCACTTGTCTTGTCTGGGATTATGTGGTTTACATTGTATCTTGTTCCATTTCTCAAATACCCTGCAAACCCTCCGACTGTAGGCGATGCTGATACTGTGGTGCTAAGGGCAGTCCTGTATCTGTCTTTCATTGCCATTTCTGGGTTTGGAGCAGTTGGATTTTACAAGCTGTCCAAGAAATTCAAAAGCAACAAAAAACTTGTCGCACTAATTGGCTATGGTGTTTTTATCTCTGTAGCCTTCTTTGCAATGCCGGAAAACCCCGATGAAATCACTGCCCCAATGGATCTGGTAAATGAATTTAGAACAATGTCTGTTCTTGGGGTCACTTCTTTTTGGGTCTCAATTGGAATCATTCTTGGTTCGTTTTGGAACCGTTTTATTTCTCATAAAGAAGCCACGCGGTCCTACCATTAACCATTCCAAGTCTCTAGAATGAGAATAAAAACACCTCGTTTAAATATACTGTATTATTTTTGATAACTGCATGTCAAGACGATTAACTTTGCCGCAACTAAAAAAATATGATATCACTCAAAAAGTAATTGAAGCGCTTGCTGATTCTGAATCTCGGGCAATTTTGTTTTCTATAATTAAAAAAGGAAATACTGCCGCAGAATTGTCTGATAAACTCAAAATCCCTCTCAGTTCTGTATACAAGAAACTAACAGATCTTGAAGAGCTTACACTAATCAAAGTTGAAAAATGGATGCTTTCTGATAAAGGGAGAAAATTCAAAGTTTATCGAAGTAGGATAAGCAAGGCCGACATCTCTATCAGAAAGCCTGATCCTGTCTTAACATTGGTACCTATCAAGTGATCCTATGTCAAAGCCAAACATTGTTCAATTATCTGAATTTGATATCACTCAGAAAATTATTGAGTCATTAAGCAATGTTTGTACTAGGGCCGTATTGTTTTCTGTTAAAAACGAATCAAAAGACGCAACTTTGATTGCCGATGAATTGAAAATTTCACTTTCAACTGTTTACAAAACACTGTCCACTTTGGAGGATCTTGCACTTGTTGAAATAAACAAGTATGTTATTTCATCTGAAGGCAAAAAGATCAAGCAGTACCGCAGTAGAATTGGCAAAGTCGAGATTACTTTGGAGGATCTAGAACCCCGTTTGAATTTGTATCCCAACCCCATTAATCATAAATCAAACCCATAATTTTTTGTATCAAAAAAAAAAAATTAATTACATTTTTTGACAATTCCCATATCTGAGACATTCGTGATTAGACTATGTGGAAAAAGTTCGTATCGATTTTAGAATGGTATGAATCAGTGTAGCAGAACCCACAACCAACTTGCAAAACAACCTACAAGTAGCCCAAAGTAGTGATTATGACCATGATGGCTAGTTTGTAAAACATGTCATGATAAAAGACATTTTGTCTTTGGAAAAAGTTGACTAGCGGCAAACTTTGATGATGTTTCCATTCTATAGACTTGGAATGAATATTTAGAATGAAAATCTGGTTTAAATAACTTAGCTTCTCCTAAGATTTTCAGTAATATGAAACGACAAACAACTTTCGTATTGGTTGCCATGACTGTAGCAGTTGGTGCTATGACAGTACCATTGACCCAAGACGTCCGGGCAGAAGGTTTGATTCCTGACTGGATTAAAGCAAATGCCGGGTGGTGGGCAAGTGGTTCTGTAGATGATGATACTTTTCTAAATGGTATTGCATACCTAATTGAAAATGACATCATTGATGTCTCGTCTGAATCAAAAACTATCGGTGTTGATACTCTCACAATTGGATTTATTCCGGTTGAAAAAGCCGATGAATTAACCCCGAAAGCCCAAGCACTAGAAAACTTCCTTGAAAATGAATTAGGCATCGAAGTTAAGGTAGTAGTCCCAACAAACTATGAAACCATAATTGAGGGAATGAGATTTGGCCACATTGATGCTGCATTTATGGATACAGGCCCTGCATGGATTGCCCATCAGAGAACCGGCGCAGAAGCTGTATTGGCAGAACTTGTCAAAGGTAAGGTCAACTATCAAGCAACAGTATGGACATTAGCTGAAAATGATTCCATTCAATCAATTGAAGATACTGTTGGTAAGAGGGTAGCTTTTACTAGCATTACTGGCTCATCGGGTTTTGTAAGGCCTATGGGAACTTTGGTTACTGACGGGCACGTAACTATTGAGGGTGATGACATAGTTGCATTGGAATCCGCATTGGCAAATAATTTTGAAAGTTATACTTTTGCAGGTGGCTACAAAGCAGCACTAGAATTGCTTCTAAATGGCAATGTTGATGCTGCATTTGGTTCAGACATTGCTCCTCAAAAATACCTTGGATTAGAAGATCAAGCAAAATTACGCCCGGTTACAACTATTGGATCAGTGCCCTCTCATGTATTCATGGTGAGTGCTGATATGTCCGAATCTACCAAAAATGCCCTTGTATATTCCCTCATCAAACTAAACTATGATGAGCATAACGTAATTTTGACAGATTTGTACGGTGCTGAAGCGCTAGTTCCAACCACCACTACTATGCATATTGGTGAATTTGGAGACTTTATTGACACACTAACCGGACTTGATCAATTAATTCTTGACAAATACAACAAGAGCAAATAAAAACTGGAATTCTGAAAATGAAACAAATTCAGATGACCAAAAATCCTTCTCTCTCCTCAATTTCTACAAAGAAAATTATCCAGATGAATGATGTTTGGACATCATATGATTCTAAAAATTTTGCATTAGAGGGAGTTAACATGTCAATTGATAGAGGGACAAACTATGCAATTGTTGGGCAGTCTGGTTCTGGAAAATCTACTTTGCTTAAATTAATGAATGGGATGATGATTCCTAGCAAAGGAACAATCAAAATTGACTATGTGACCCCTAACATGAATGAGAAAAAATTCAAAACTATGATGCATACAATTGGTTATATACCTCAAAGTCTCGGTCTGGTGAAAAATGTCACAGTTTTGGAAAATACCCTGCTTGGTGCATTACCTAGACTAAGCAAGATACAGTCTTTATTCAAGCGGTTTCCAGAACATGAGATTCAAGAAGCCAAAAGAATTTTAAAACTAGTTGGCTTGGCTGGAAAAGAAAACAGAAAAGCCTACATGCTCAGTGGCGGTGAGAAGAGACGTGTCGCTATTGCTAGAGCTCTGATGCAAAAACCAACAATGTTGTTAGCTGATGAAATTGTTTCTGAGTTAGATTATGTTACTGCACATGATATCATGGACTTGATTGCAGATGCTCAAAAAAGAATGAATCTCACTGCTGTTATGGTTCATCATGATATGCAATTGGCCTTAGAATATGCAAACCGTGTTGCAGTTATCAAGGAGGGACAAAAAGTTCTAGAGATTGGCGTCGAGGGAGACAAGATAGTTGATTTTCAAACAGGGGATATGAGCACCGAAGAGATTCTGGAGATGTATGCTGATGAACCCCAAAAATAATATCATAGTTGGAATAATTATTGCAGTAGTTGTGGCCGCATCATACAATGTTGATGCAAATCCTATCGAATTTGTCGAGGGATTGCCAAACCTTGCAATTGTTGCTGAAGAAATGCTACTTGTGGAACCAAAGTATGTTCCAACAGCCCTTTGGGCAATGTTTGAAACTATCCAAATGGCCTTTATCGGAACAATAGTTGGGGTTGCCATTGCATTGCCACTAAGCATGCTTGCTGCACGAAACCTTAACAGCAAATATGTTTATGCCCCCATTCGTGCGCTGTTGGCAGCTATTCGTACATTCCCATCAATTTTGTGGGCAATTTTATTTGTAATTATGGTTGGGCTGGGCCCCTTTGCTGGAGTGCTGGCAATCATTATGTATACAATTGGATTTGTAGCAAAATTACAGTATGAGGCAATTGAAACAATTGACTCTGATCCTATGGACGCAGTTGGCTCCATTGGGGTTTCAAAATGGCAGTTGATTCGTTATGTCGTGATTCCAGAATCTGCATCTCATCTTCTTAGCCAGATGCTCTACATGTTTGATTATAACATTCGTCAAACTAGCATCCTAGGCTTGGTAGGCGCAGGCGGAATTGGCTTTTACATCATCAATTATATTAAATTCTTTGAATATGGAAAAGCGGCAATTTTCATGTTGGTGGTATTGGTCACTGTTTTGGTAATTGACTGGATTAGTGTTAAGATTAGAGATAACTACATCATAAAATCCCAACACGGGATGGAAGTATCTGCAAAATAATCTCATGTTGTAATTTTGTCTATCTGATTGGATTCTGTGGCTGTTTTTATCTCCCTGGCCATCCTTCTGCCCATACTCATAGGCTCGTTAAACAAGAGCGAATAGTATGGCGAACCATCCATGTAGATGTTGGTTCCAGCAACAATTCTTGCAGAGAATTCAAACGATGTGAATTTTGCATTCTCATCATAAACTCCCTCAATACAAAACGGTCCATTCATACCTGGTGCAACAAGTCTCTTTGCAGCATTCACAAAGTTTTCTCCCATGCTGTATACTTCGTCTAAAAGTGACTCCCTTAAAACCAACGGACTGTTCCCAATCACGTTAAATGAAGGAACCTTTTTGCTTTTCATCTGTTGTTCTGATGGAATTCTGGCCAATCCCTCAATGTCTGATTCATGTCTTTGATCAACTCCAAAGAATTCTAATTCTCCCTTTAACGGCGAATAAAAGAATTGTAAATATGCTAAAACCCCTGCTGCATATTCTTGAATGTAAAGCGTCTCGTCGCTTGAAATAACCCCTTCTGAAATTAGCTGGTTTCTTTTTGTATTGTAATCATCCTTGTTTGCTGCCAAAAAGTAACCTTTTCCTCCAGCGGCTCCTTGTCTTTTTACAATTACCAATTTGTTGATGTCTTTAGGATCTGACACTGGAGTTGGAATCGGAAGACTTGCTTCTCTCATGAGTTTTTCCTTCATCTCCCTATCTGACTCCCATCTTAGAATCCACTTGTTTCCAAAGATCGGGGTTTTGATAGATTCGATCTCTTCAGAGCTCATCTGTGCAATCAGCGTTCCATGCGGAATCAAAACTGCATTATTTTGTTCTAGTGCATCTTGGCATCTTTGATCTAGAACTTCTTTGAATGCATCAACCAAAATTAATTCATCAATAAACGGGAATCTTCGATATAGTTTTTCTCGTTTTTTTTCACAGACTAGCACCGTTGTTAGACCCTCGTCTTTTGCGCCTTTGAGAACCTGTAGTGCACAGTGAGAACCAAGGGTGGCAACTGCTGTCATGCTAGTCATTCTGGCACTGGACTTTATGAACTATGTGTGACTGCCACGTACTGAAATATCTCATCAATCAATTCCACGCTTAACTCTGATTTGATATCGTCGGGAATCACCTTTAGTATAAAATCATACATTGTTGTGTTTTCAGGAAGGTCATTTCTTTCTTGCAATAAAGAAAAAACAGCAATTCCGTTTGAGATGATTGCTACCGTTTTTTCTTTGTCAGTAAGGGCCATTATTCTGTTGGGGAATGGCAGTAATTTAATCTAAATCCAGATAGTGAAAAATTAATTACACCATACAGATGAAATAAAGTGAATTATGATAGAAACTGAGTTAGGAAATTTACGCAGATCCCATTATTCTGATGGAATTGACGCCTCTATGGATGGGGATCAAGTTACAATCATGGGCTGGGTCTTGACAATTCGAGGACATGGCAACATCAGTTTTGCCACCATTCGTGACAAAAATGGCGACATTTCTGTTATAGCAAAAAAAGGAGATTGTCCAGATGACATTCGTGAAAAAATTTCTTCACTTAAAGCCCATTCATCTGTTGCTATCACTGGAAAAGTAAAGTCTTCTGAAAAAGCACCTACCGGATTTGAAATAGTTCCAGCAGAACTAAGAGTGTTTTCTGAGGTTGAAAAAATTCCGCCTTTTGAACCTACTGCAAAAACTGTCAAAAACATTGATACTAGGCTAGAGGTAAGGCCAATTGATCTTAGACGCAAATCGCTGCAGCATATCTTCAACACTCGAAGTTTGGTTTTAAAATCAATTAGAGATTATTTTAATGAACAAGCATTTACTGAAATTAACACCCCAAAAATGATTGCAACAGCTACTGAAGGCGGGGCTGCACTGTTTGCAATATTTTACTACAATAAAGAAGCATTTCTGGCCCAAAGTCCGCAATTGTACAAAGAGCAATTAACAATGAGTTTTGAAAAAGTTTTTGAAATTGCACCTATTTTTAGGGCCGAGCCGTCAAGAACCAACCGTCATTTGGCCGAGGCAATCTCTATTGATTTGGAGGAAGCCTTTGTTGATTATAATGATGTGATGGATAGAGTTGAAGAAATCATCAAGATTTCAATTAAAGCAGTTAATGATTATGCAAAGGATAATCCCGATACCGAATTTGTAATCCCTGCCCTCCCTGAAACCATTCCACGACATTCTTACGATGAACTAGTTGACAAAATGCAAAAAGCTGGAGCAAAAACTGAATGGGGTGATGATTTGTACCCATCCAATCTTAAAAAAATCGGTCTTGAAGGCTTTTACTTTATCACTGATTGGCCATTAGGTCCAAAGCCCTTCTATGTAAAAGACAGCAAATCAAACCCCAAAATTTCTGAGTCATTTGATTTGATGTTTGGGGATTTAGAATTGTCTTCGGGAAGTACCAGAATTGAAAAGCGAGATGAACTAGCTGAGAGAATGAAGAACAAGGGAATGAAGACTGATGCATTTGAGTATCATCTTGGAGCCTTTGATTATGGCGTTCCTCCTCATGCTGGATGCGGAATTGGTCTTGAGAGACTGATCATGGCATTAACTGGCACTGAAAACATACGAGACGTAACATTTTATCCAAGAGATGTTGACAGGTTAACACCTTAGGTGTGGTAAATGGTTACAGAGGAAGAAATCGAACACGTCTCAAAACTGATGAGAATAGAAGTTGACGATCACAGGGAATACGTAGACAAAGTGCATACAATGATTGATTATTTTGATATTCTGGATTCTGCCGGCGTTGAAGATGAAGAAATCGCCATGCAAAGTATCCTGATTTCGAATTTACGTGAAGACAAACACATTCCATTTGATGAAAAATTAATCGAAAAACTAAATCACTATAAAGGAACTTACATTCGAGCACCAAAGATGTCCTGATGAATCTCAAAATTTCTGCCCTAGATTATGTCCAAGAAGTGCAAAATGGAAATATTTCGGCTGAAGATTTTGTATCTTCCACTATTGAAAGGATCCACAACGTTGATGAAAAACTTCACGCATTTTTATCTGTAAATGATGGTGCTATTAATCAAGCAAAAGACATCGATAAGAAAATAAAATCAGGTGCCAAAGTTGGCTCTTGTTATGGAATGCCAGTTTCAATTAAAGACAACATGTGCATCAAGGGTAGCAAAACAACTTGTGCATCAAAAATGTTAGAAAATTTTATTGCGCCTTACGATGCAACTGTAATTTCAAAACTCAAAGCACAAGATGCAGTTTTTATCGGTAAGACAAACATGGATGAGTTTGCCATGGGTTTGACAACTGAGTTTAGCGCATTTGGTTCAAGTAAAAACCCTTGGAATACTGATTGCGTTCCGGGGGGCTCTTCTGGTGGAAGCGCTGTATCTGTTAGTGCCTTTGAATGTCTTGCGTCGCTTGGTTCTGATACTGGTGGTTCTGTTAGAAATCCTGCAAGCTTTTGTTCTACTGTTGGCCACAAACCAACCTATGGCTTGATTAGCAGGTATGGCTTGGTCTCATACGCAAACAGCATTGAGCAGATTGGCCCATTGACCCGAACTGTAAAAGACGCTGCTTTCATGCTAAACTTGGTTGCTGGATTGGATCCTAATGACAATACAACTGTAAACAACCACAATGAAGACTATCTTACCGGCATAGATTCTGGAATAGAAGGAAAAAAGATAGGAATTATCAAAGAAATGATGGCTGAAGGTACTGATCCTACAGTGTTATCTGCAACCAACGATGCTATCTCAAAATTGGAGAGCCTTGGTGCTACATGCGAAGAAATTTCCTTGGAGATGGTAAAGTATTCAGTTGCAGCATACTATACAATCACTGCTACTGAAGCGGGAAGTAATCTTGCAAGATACGATAATCTAAGATATGGGTATGAATTTCCAGTAGAGGGCTATGAGTTTAATTCTTACATTGAAAAAGCAAGAAAGAATTTTGGCCCTGAAGTTATACGTAGAATGATCATTGGGGGGTTTGTTCCATCTGCAGGCCATGCCGGAAAATATTTCCTCAAAGCACTTAAGGTGAAAAATAAACTCACAAAGGAAATCAATGAGGCATTTAAGAAATTTGATCTTTTGATTGCGCCTACTGTCCCAATTTTACCATTTAAGATAGGTGAAAAAATTGATGATCCTGTATCCATGTTTCTAATTGACATCAATACAGTAACTGCCAATCTTACAGGAAAGCCTGCAATCTCAGTTCCTTATGCTGTATCAAACGGACTGCCAATTGGAATCCAGCTGTTGGCCGACTCTATGCAAGATAAACTGCTACTCCAAGCAGCACATGCATTAGAACAGACTGTAAAACTACCGGAGGTTCCAATATGACCAAAATTGGTTTAGAAATTCACTGTCAACTGACAAATCTTGAAAGCAAACTGTTCTGTTCCTGCAAGGCCAACTACCGCGGATTTGAGATTAATGAAAATATCTGTCCTGTTTGTATGGGGCTGCCCGGAAGTTTGCCTAGGTTAAACCAGGAGGCAGTAAAAAAAGCAACAATGATTGCCATGGCGCTTAATTGTAGTACTCCTGATAGAATTGCATTTTTTAGGAAAAATTATTTCTATCCTGATTTGCCAAAAAACTTCCAAATTACACAACTTGACATATATGGCGATACTAGCGTCGGTGGCCCAGGCTCTATACTGGTTGGAGATAAAAAAATTAACTTTACGAGGGTTCAGCTTGAAGAAGACCCTGGACGGCTCATTTATGAGGGAAGTTCTACTAAAAATCAAATTACGCTAGTTGATTACAATCGTGCAGGCACTCCACTAGTTGAGATTGTCACAGAACCTGATTTTGAGAATCCAAAACAGGTAAGAGAATTTTTGAATATTTTGTCTGACTTGCTTGAAAATCTAGGGGTGTCTGATCCTAGTCTGGAGGGCGCAATGAGGGCAGATGCTAACGTTTCAATTGAAGGGGGAAGAAAAGTTGAGATTAAAAATATTGGCTCGTTTCACGACTTGGAAAAAGCAGTACACTTTGAAATTACTAGACAAAAAAGCTTGCATTCTAGAGAAATTGAATTTGCACAAGAAACACGTCATTGGGATGATAAAAGAAAGGTTACCATCCCCTCTCGTTCCAAAGAAGAAGCGCTTGATTATAGATATTTTCTGGAGGGCGATATTCCTTGGGTAACAATTGGTTCAGAGACCCAAGAAAAATTAAAATCAAAAATGCCTGAGAGCATTAGTTCAAAAAAAGAACGATATGTCTCAAAATACAATATGCCAGATCAAGTTGCTGATGTTTTGTCATCTGACAAGTTTTATTCTGATTTGTTTGACGAATCCCATACTGACTCGAATGCAAAAGAAATTGCAAACATCATAACAACTGATTTGATGGGTTTGGTGGATACTAGAGAAAAAAGAGAAGCGTCCAAAATCCTGCCTACGCATTTACGTGATTTAGCTGATTCAATCCAATCCGGAAAAATATCTAGGAATTCAGCTAAAAATGCTTTGTATGAAATTGTAAAGACTGGTAAGAATTTATCACAAGTAATGTCTGAATTAGATTTGGGAAACGTGTCTGATGAGTCAGAACTAATAAAAGTTATACAGGAAGTGATTTCTGAGGAGCCCCAAGCTGCAGGACAAGCAAAGTCAAATCCGCAAGCTATCAACTATTTGGTTGGTAAAGTAATGAAAAAGACAAAGGGAAAAGCAGATCCTAAACCCACTTTGAACCTGATGAAAAAAGAGATAGGGGTTTAATGAAGGATCTTTCATTAGAAGACATTGAATTTATTAAAATTCTAGCCGTCTCTGATGCTGTTATCCTTCAGGAGGGCATGAATGATGCGACTCGGCGTAGACTCGACGAGCAAATAGGCGTGATCTTGCGTGAATATTACCTTGAAAACACTACAAATACAGGAACCGATTGGAATGCCAAATTTATCAAAGCTGGAATAACTGAAGATGATGGACGTTCTGCAATTGCTTGTGCAAGACGCCTTGGCATAGATATCTCATAATAAGGCAAAAAATCTTTTTACGCTCTTTTTGTTTTTATAAATTGAATCTTGCCTAATTTTGAATTTGTCCCGACTCGAAAACAAATCGAAGAATCAAACATTTACAAATTTATGCAAAAGCACAGCGTTTCATCAATCGAGGAATTATCCAGAAAAGCCAAAGAAAATTTAGAGTGGTTTTGGGAGTCCGTTGATCAAGATATTGGCGTTGTTTGGGATGCTCCCTATACAAAAACACTTGATGCAAGTGCAGGTCTTGCTTGGTCTAAATGGTTTGTCAATGGTAAGACAAACATCTACAAGTCTTCTGTTGAAAAATTTGTAAAAAAAAATCCACATAAAACAGCATATCATTTTATCTCCGAGGATGGAAAAACATCAAAGATTTCTTATTCAGAACTAAATTCTAAAGTATCAAAACTTGCAAATGGCCTTAAATCTATCGGTGTAAAAAAAGGTGACGTTATTGCAATTTACTTGCCAATGATTGAAGAATCTATTTTGCAGTAGTTGGGATTGTACATTTTGGATAGCCCAAACTGATCATTTTGAGAACAAAACACGATCAACCAGATCCAAATACAAGGCATGCTCACCCACCTTAACATGTACGAAAAAGATGGGCAAACACACCAACAGAATCAAGACATCAGGGGATTTAAAATCTTCCAGTCCGCACTGCAACACCTGAACCTTGCCTTTGGCACAAGACACAACACGCTGTACTGCCTCAGGGATGCAGCGCACATGCTTCTGGTCATGGCCAGCTCCAACGGATACGCCAACGGCGCGCGAGATCTCGGCTCTCCCGGCATCCGCATGCCGTCGGGCAGCTGGCTGCTCAAAAAGCTGCGCATCATAAAGCAGGACAAGATGAACCGCTTCTGCGACCAGATGATGCATGATACGGTCAACACGGCATGCCGCAGCATGAGGCGACGCATCAGCAACGAAACGGCAGTGGCTGCAATAGACAAGCACAAGATTCCGCACCATGACAAAAACCCCGACCTCAAACACCTCATACAGTCAAAATACGAGTCAGGAACGTACAGGTTTGAGTCATACATGACATCCAAGATAGTGCAGGGCGGCAAGGAGGCCAACCTGTGCTTCAGTCCGGTCACCCGGGGTACATCCAACGGCGAATTCGTGCGTAAAACCATCAAAAAGTGCTCCAAGCTGCACCTTGGAATCAATCTTTACCTTCTTGACAGGGAGTTTTACGCAACAGACGTGATGCGGACTGTCAGATCGCTTCACAGGCATTTTATCATGCCGGCAAAAAAGAATGCCGGCATCAAGCGCGCCATTGTACAGCACGCCCAAGGAAAGCGCGGTGATGTCTCTAGGTACACCATAAAATCAGGCTCCGAAAAGTTCACGTTCAACCTGGTTCTGATCAGGGATGACGCCGGGAAAAAAGACGGCACCATGTTTGACAGGTATCGCGCATTTGCAACGTCGCTGCCATGCGAGAATGAAAGGGACGTTGTCAAGTACATCCCAGAGCAGTACAAAAAACGTTGGGGAATTGAAACGGGGTACAGGTCTGCAAAGAGCGTACGCGCGCGCACTGCCAGCAGGAACCCCTCCGTACGGATGCTTTTGTTTGTCTTGTCACTGGTGATAAACAACATCTGGATAGGCCTGCGTCGCACGGTGGGCAGACAAAGATATCATGTGACACTTGCCGGTGTTTTAAACAGGATGATCCGCGTGTTTGCAGAATATGTGTATGCCAGGTGGCCACCGCCTACCGGGTGATTTGTGGGCTGTTTTGGAACGGTACAATCCCAACTACTGATTTTGGCAATTTTGGCGGCAGCAAAAATTGGTGCTGTTCAAACTGTGATTTTTTCTGGTTACAGTGCCGAATCCCTTCATATTCGGCTACAGGACTGCCAGGCCAAAATTTTATTTGTTACAGATGGGTTTCATCGAAAAGGAAAAGGGATATCTCATAAAAAAACTGTAGAGACCGCAATTGAAGATACCAAAATTGAAAAAACCGTTGTAGTTACATACAAGGGATTGGACAATTATGAGAAATCCAATAGTGTTGTATATTACAATGAATTAGTTTCAGCTCAACATGATCAGTGTGAAACTGAAATCATGGATTCCGAAGATCCCCTTTTTATTTTGTATACCTCGGGCACTATGGGTAAACCAAAGGGTGCAATCCACACTCAGGGCGGTTTTTCTGTTTTTGCAGGCCATCAGGCTGCATATTTGATAGACATGCATGAAAATGACGTATTATTCTGGCCTGCTGATATTGGCTGGATTACTGGATTAGTATGGAATGTTTATGGTCTTTTGATAACGGGCGCCCGTGGAATAATTTATGACGGCGCAATTGACTTTCCAAATTTTGAGCGAATATGGCAGATATTGTCTGATTATCACGCAACTATTTTTGGGATTTCACCAACTGCAGTCAGATTGTTTAAAAAAAACAATGCTGAACCGTTGAAAAAATATTCTTTGGACAGAATCAAAAACATTCCTACTACTGGCGAGCCCTTAGATGCTGATTCATGGTGGTGGCTGTTTGAAAAAGTTGGCAAGAAGAAAATTCCCATAATGAACTTATCAGGTGGCACTGAAATTGGAGGTGCAATGTTGTCTGTATTTCCTGGAATGAAACTAAAACCTTCCACCGTTGGAATTCCAGTACCTGGAATGAACCTAGACGTGATAGATGATGATGGAAATTCTGTAAAAAACAAAAACGGTTATCTGGTAATAAAATCCCCTTGGCCTGCCATGACCCGGGGATTGCTAAATGACGACTCTCGCTATCTGGAAACATATTGGTCAAAATTTGACAATGTGTGGTTTCATGGCGATTATGTCTACGTTGATGAGGATGGCCTTTGGTATATGCAAGGACGGACAGATGACGTGATTAATGTCTCAGGTCATCGAATGAGCACTGCCGAACTAGAACACGCCGTCATCTCACACAAGAAAATATCTGATGCAGCATCAGTTGCTGTTCCTGATGATGTCACTGGCGAGGCCATAGTGATATTTTTTGTAACTGGTGATAAATCTGAAACTGATTTGGAATCTGAAATATCTGATTATGTCTCTGAAAAAATTGGCAAAGTTGCAAGGCCTAAATTTGTTTTCCAAGTGCCTGATTTGCCAAAAACAAGAACAGGAAAAATCATCCGTCGATTATTAAGATCGAAATTGTTAGGTCAAAATCTAGGCGACCTATCCTCTCTTGAAAACCCTCAAATTTTAGACGAAGTCCCAAGATTAGGTTAACAATAGCTAACTTGTTGATATTTACTATTTCACGCCTTGCTCTAAATTTTGTTATGATGATAGGCATCATTGAGATTTGTAATTGACCAACAAGTAGAAGACATAGAGATGCCTGAGAATCTAAAGTTAAACACGTTTTTGCAGGAATTCCATTCTGACTGCCCCCATCCTGAATGTAGATTTGGGTTCTATGGATTTGCGTTTGGCCAGTCACCATTTCCAGTGCCTAGGCTAGTTCAAGAGGCCTTGATCAAAAATGCAGATAAAGGGGCATATGCTGCTGTACCTGGAATTCCAGAGCTGCGTCACGCTATCTCAAAATACAATAGACATTATTTTGGAATGGATGTTGCACCAGAGCGAATCTATGTTGGCCCGGGAACAAAAGAATTGATTTTCAATCTTTTAGAGGTTTTACACGGTACTGTGATCCTGCCCACTCCTGCATGGCTGGGATATCTTCCACAAATTAGGTTCTTGGAAAAAAATTTTCATATGCTGCCAACTGGTGCAGGTAAAAAAATATCCCCTGATGATTTGAGGAAATTGGCATTACGGCTACACGACAGGCAAAAGATTCTGATTTTAAACAATCCACACAATCCAACCGGACTGTTGTACAACCAGCTAGAATTAGAGGAAATTGCAGACGTTTGCAGAGAACAAAATATTGTCATAATCTCTGATGAGATTTATGCTCAAACAACATATGATTTTTCAAAGTTTGCAAGCATGGGAAAAATTTATCCTGAGGGAGCGTTTGTTACAAACGGTCTGTCTAAATCACATGCCGCAGGTGGTTACAGGTTAGGTTATGTAATTTTTCCACAACATGCTGTAGATCTTAAGGGACAATTCAAAAAAATTCTTGCAACTGAATACACTGCAGTATCTACCCCAATTCAGCATGCCGCAGTTGCAGGGTTTGAAATTAGCAGGGAGATGGATGAGTATTTTGCCGTAACACGAGACATTCATCAAATGATGGGCGAATATACTTACCATGCATTATCTGCAATTGAAGGAGTAAAAACAACAAAGCCTGATGCCACTTTTTATCTCTTAGCGGACTTTAATGCGCTTGCAACCGATTTACAAAAAGCCAAAATAAACACATCTCAAAAATTATCTGAATCTTTGATTGTCCACCCATACCATACGGCAATCGTGGATGGCAGCAGTCTTGTTTTGGAAAGAACTGATTTTAGTGCAAGAATCGCATATGTTGATTATGACGGTGCCCAAGTTTATCAAAAATATCTTGATGAGAAGCCAGAATCACGTTTAGAACGAGTGGAATTTGTAAAAAACAATGCCCCAAAGGTTGTTGCAGGTATTGAAATGATTGGCAGGTTCTTTGAGAGTCTCCGAAAAAAAGACACTTTTAATAATTTACAAACTCAAAAGGGTTTGCTAGTCACTCCAAACTAATTTAATTTTAATTTAATCCTCTCATGCTCTTCCAAAGTTGTTTCCCCCCTACCCAAAATGGATGGAGAAAGATGCCGATGACTAGCGGACCTACTTTCCGTATATTACGCCATGTCTTGATTACTGAACACTCTTTTATATATTAATTTGAGATTCATTGGAGCAAAGACATGTGGTCACCACGTATTTTTTTAAACTTGGATGATATGATTTTAGATGATCCTGTATTTGTTAAATGATCAGAAAAGCCTCCAATATGAAATCACCAAAATGTCAAGATCCAGTTGGCTTGGTACATTTTAAAAAACAGTTCGCATAACTGCAAAAAAATCCAAATTGTTTGCGATGCATCAAAGATGACATTTGCAAAAAAACCACTAGCAAACAAAGTCTGATGACGTTTTGTTGTAAGGCATATTTGAAATAATTAAAACCAGACGCATCTTTAATCCGGACATGTCAGTAAAGGGAAACAAAACAAGATTGATACCCTAATCATTTCTTTTTTCTAATTTGCTGTACTACCATTGGTAAAAATGCACCCACATCAGATACAATTCCTAGTGCTTGCCATGTTCCTCTGTCCATAAGTTTTGTAACCGTTGGCTGATTAATGTCTACAGCAATCACTTTCACATTTGCTGGAAGCATATTTCCTGTTGCAATGGAATGGAGCATAGTTGAAATCATGATGACCATATTTGCATCTTTTAGTACTTTCTTGTATTCACGTTGCGCTTGAACAACATCGGTAATTACGTCTGGCAATGGTCCGTCATCTCGAATTGAACCTGCCAACACAAATGGTATCTCGTTTTTTACACATTCGTACATTATTCCTTTTGTCAATTTCTTAGTTTTTACCATGTTGGCAATAGATCCTGCCTTGAATACTGCATTGACTGTATCCATGTGGTTTCGATGTCCATGATATGCCAATGTGGCATCATGAACATTCATTCCTAGTGAGGTACCGAGTGTGGCATATTCTATATCGTGAACTGCAAGCGCATTACCTGCCAACACCCCATGAACATAACCCAACTTGATTAGCTCAGATACAGCATCATCTGCTCCTGTGTGTACTATTGCTGGACCTCCAACAATTACAATTTTTCCACCATTCTTTTTTGTGTTATAGATGTCTTCTGCTACTTTTTTGGCAATATGCTGGGTTGGTCTTTCACTTGAGCTTGAACTTCCCATGAATTCAAACACATTGACCCCTTCTCGTGGACGCTCAGGTGGAATAATCTTGACTCCTTTTTCTCCCACTACTATTTGGTCTCCTCTTTTCACATCCCTTACAGGCACACAGAATGCTTTACTTCCCTTTACAACTATACATTTGTCCATCATCATATTTTCCACCTGAACCCACTTTCCTCTGTGAAAAACTTGTGTGTGGTTGTTTGTTGTACTGTAAAAATTATCAGGCATTACAAAGTTTTTTATGGATTTTTTTAATACAACCTCTTTTTGGATTTTAGATACTGCCCCTTCTCGATAAATTGTTTCAAGAATCTCATCCAGATGTTTTTGGTTTTTTCCATTAACAAGCAATCTTGCGTAGGATTGATCTTTTTTTCTTCTGCCAATGTTGATTTCTTGTACCTGAAATTCTCCTTTTAGATCCATTATTTTATCAAAGATCTTAGTCAAAATCAAAGAATCAATTATGTGGCCACTAACTTCGATCTCTTGAGAATATTTGATCATTTTATTACCTCTACGTTCTGATAACTAAATCTTTACGTTTTGTTTTCAGGCTAAAATCTAGACTGGGAGTATAACCTTGCCTTCAAATTTTGCAATGTTGTCAGCCTCAAATGCTTTCTCCAAGTTTTCCTTTTGCTGCTTTGTCACTCCCTGAACTATCGTTTTTGAAGAGCCGGTTTTGTCAACCAATGCAAGAATATACCCACTGTTGTCTGTCAATACAAAACCGGCCGATTCATCTACAAATGCATAAAGATTTTCTTCTCCCACAGGCTCCCATATCTCTGATTTATTGTCAGTCAAGGCTAATGCGGGCATTGCCTTACCATCAGTCAATTTATTGAGATACTCCCTTGCCTCAGCAACTCTTTTTTGGCCTAATTTTAAAGCCTGAAAATACTGCATGTTTCACAAATAATGAGTTTATTATAAAAAGAATATCTCTTCAAAAGACTGTTATAGAATCCGCGATTTTTTTAATTATGCCTCTGACAAACAACATGATAATCAAGCTAAATGAGATAACTACTATGGTTGAGGATAAAGCAAGGATATCCGAATCAGAAATAAATGAAATAAAGTCTATTTTTAAGGCTCTGGTTGAGAATGGAGAAAGATACGATGTGGATGAAATTGAATTTTGGTTTGAAAATGAAGGCAGCTGGGTTACTAGAGAACCAAGAATCAGAATTGCCAATCTTTCTAATTACATTCAAGATAAATATCAACAAACAGCTCATCTGAGAATTCTTTCTGGCGATGACTGTGGTTGTGATGACTAGGCTTTAAGCTGTTCTAACAGCCTTCCAACAATTTTTGCATTTTCTGTCCTTTCGTTAATAATTTCTTCAAGACGAGTTTCATTTCTATCTTTTGAAACTATCTGAAAATACTCTTCATCCAAGTCGTTATTTGCTTGTAATCTCTTAATTACTTCAAATAAGATTCCTATTACTTGTTTTTGTGCATCTATTAATTCGTCTTTGCTTCTCTCAGACATCCTTGTTTATTCCTCAATAATCTTTTCAAGCAGCTCTTTTAGTCTCGGATCACTAATTTCTGTTTTTGCAGATGTAAAAAAAGATTCTAATTTCTCTTTTGAGTACCCGTCGTTTTGATATATTTTGGCCTGAAGTGCCATCTCTAGTTTGTCGATTTGACGAACAATTTTTGATTCTAAAGAAGTGTTTTCTTGATATTCTTGCCAAATTTGTAAATATTGCAACTTTATTAAATTTGGTAGATTTTTAACAATCTCATCAAATGCCTCATTTTCCAATTTTATTTTTTCATTCTTGCCTAGTTGTTCTGGTGTATAATCCCCAATTTTTGATTCAGCTAAATCGTGTAATAACGCCATTTTAAGAATTTTTTCAGAATCGCAACCTTCTAAGTCTGATATGACCATGCTAATTACTGCCATTGAATAGGAATGGTCTGCAACTGATTCAGGATTATTTAATGATAGTTTATCCATCCATCCTTGCCTTGGTATTTTTTTTAGGTTTGCTGCAGTTTTGAGAAAATCTAAATCCATATTATTGTTATTTTTATGATGTTTTCTATTAATGAATTTTCATGTTATGTGTTTGCAAACAACATATAGTTGACTTTATCATAATAGCCTGATGAGGATTTACACTAAGACAGGTGATGACGGAAACACCGGTTTGCAAGGAAATTTCAGAATAGCAAAATCCCATCCAAGAATTATATCATATGGCACTGTAGATGAGGCAAATGCTGCATTAGGCGTGGCACTTGTAAACACATTGGATGAGGACGTGACAACTGTTTTGCGCGATATTCAAAATGAGCTGTTTCTGGTTGGAGCCGACCTCTCAAACCCAGATCTAAATGATACAAAAAATAGAGTTACTTTGGATATGGTTACAAAACTGGAGAAATACATTGACAAATTTGAATCTGAACTTCCGCCCTTGAAAAATTTCATTTTACCTGGCGGAGATATTGCTGCATCCCAAATACACCATGTTAGAACCATTGTTCGTAGAGCCGAAACTCAAGTCGTTCAGTTGAGTGAAAACGACGAAATCAACTCAAACTGCATAAAATACCTCAATAGGCTATCTGATTTGTTTTTTGTAATTGGTCGTTTGATCAATAAGCGAAAAGGCACAGATGATGTTCTATGGAAGATCTAAAGTTTGAACTTATCTTGTTTCAAAAATTAGAATAAAAATCAACGGTGAGCAGAATTATTTGTTTGCAAGTATGGATGATGATGCAGGATACTGGCTGGCTAGTGATAGTGCAGACAACAGGTTCCAGCACAATGCAGACAATCTGCCATCCATGACAAAACTACGGGCTGGAAAGAATCCAAGAAATTTCACCACTGACGGTTTTTTTTATCTTACATGAAATCCTCCAAGAAGGTTTTTGGAAAAAAAATCAATCATGTCAGACACATTCATCTCAAAGGTTATGTGAATAACAACAAAATGGAGAGGCTGAGCGGTAAAATTCTAGATCGTGAAAAGGTTTTCAATGGATTAAAGAAGATGGATGCGGCAATACTTGATGGATGAAAGTTTATTACAATTTCATTAAAAAACACGGTTCATTAAAGGGCAGACCCCTGCAGAGGCCTCGCTTGTTGAGGTAGATGGGGTTAACAAGTGGAAAGCTATCACCCAAAACGCTTTACTTAACAAAGATTTATCTTGGAACTTTTATGGGTTTTTTTTAAATTAACATCAAAGTCTGTTCTTCCTTACTGCCTTCCTATCAATCCTCAATTAGGATAAACAAGTCTCTCATCGGGTGATATACGTCATCATCCGTCTACGACGAAAGGAGGAAACTTTCAATTTTGAGGGCATAGTCTAGAGTGGACAAGGCGTTCAGATTCGCAGCTGTAAGATCGTGTGAATTTCTGACATCAATGCAAATAGAGGAAAACAGGTGGACAAGGCGTTCAGATTCGCAGCTGTAAGATCAGGGTTTAAATTCTTCTCTCACCATTCCATAGAAGATCCATATTCTAGGTCACCAAGACACACCAGAACCATGTAAGACAAGCTTTAATTCCTCAATCAAATCCATTTTTCTAAGTGCCGTGGTAGCTCAGCCTGGGAGAGCACTCGGCTGAAGACCGGGCTGTCGCGCGTTCAAATCCCGCCCGCGGCACTTGTTTTATTTCTTGTAATCACAAAAATTGGATTGCCTGTTCAAACGAACAGGTAATTTCTTTTCCATATTATGAATCAAAAGCCTTCTGCTAAATCATTTTGACCAGAACGCTTTTTGATCTGCACATCCAACTTTGAACCAGTAACCACAGCGACGGATAAGGCCTTGCAGTACATGCCAGAAACGTACAGAAGTTTATCGCACGCATCCCTGACATACTCGTCATACGTCTGTCCTCGGCCACGCCGAGACTTGGTGCCATAGAACAATACGGGCATTAGAAAAAGCAAGACATGCTGGTATCAAGTGTTACGTAGTGAATTGGATTAACAATCGCTCACAAAACAGACAACATTATTCAACCACAAGATCTAGATCCCAGTGTATGGCAGAATCCGCATGAAATACAACGATTCTGCAATACCGGCAGACAAAAGATTCCTGTCCGGCGTCTCCAGTGTGCGCCTGCGCAGCATGCAAAAAAAGGAGACAGATCCCAGGGCCGCAGCAAGGCTGCTGGCATATGCCATGCGCAAGGAGGGCATGTCCATACGCCGGATATGCATGGCCCTCAACAGGTCATATTCCACAGTACGGGGCTGGCTTGTGCGCGCCGCACAGCTTGGCACCTACGGCAGGTACGACATCAAAAACAAAGGCGCGCCAAACAAGCTCGATCCGGAACAGACAAAGCAGCTGCGCGCAGACCTGCTGGCAGGCCCGCGCAGTTGCGGGTTCGAGTCCGGAGTGTGGACGGCACCGCTGCTGGCCGTACACATCAGAAAAAAGTTCGGCGTGCAGTATGCCACTGTCAGCATATATGACATACTGCACAGGATGGGCTTTTCGTGCAGAAAGCCGCGTCCAAAGCACCCAAGTCAGCCTCAGAATCAGAGAAAAAAGAGTTTAAAAAAAAGCAGGGGAGATAATCCGGAGCCATCCAGACCATACGGTGATTACAGTTGATGAGGCCTCCTTTATCATTGGGTGGAATACCAAGAACGGGTGGTACCTCAAGGGCAAGCCCGTCACCACTCCAGTCAGCCTGTCGCGCAAAAGGTTCTACTCGTTTGGGGCGCTGTACGACGGCGGCTTTGACTGCAGGTTCTATGCCAAGGCCAACAGCTACAGCTTTGTGGACATGCTCGGACACCTGCATCTCAAGCACGGCAAGATCATCGTCTTTCTTGATAACGCATCATACCACAAGTCAAAGATGGTCAATGATTTTGTCGACTCGTATGACGGCGACATAGTCCTTGTTTACTTGCCCGTGTACACCCCGGAGCTGAATACCACGGAGGGGCAGTGGAGGCTGTTAAGAAGGGCCACTGCAAACGTGATGTATGAAAGCACAAAGGTGATGAAGGAATCCATATGGACAATGCTGGATAGACGTGAGGTCAAGATAACAAGAATGAGCGGTTATTTATCCTAGTCACTACGGCACCTTCGAGTACGTGCGCCGTACGCTTTCTGAATGCCTAAGAACAGCAAACCGAACTTGATGTGATAAGGTAATATGTCAGCAGAAAGCTTGTCGTTACAGCAGACTTGATTCACACTATATGAGGGCATTTTGAGTAATTCCTAGTGTTTACTTTAGGTGTTCAGAAATTCACTAATTCACAATAATTTTTCGCATAGGAACAGAGCCAAAATCATTTAGTTTTCTATCCTTTCCCTTATGTTTGACTTTACGGTAATTAATTTTCTTGTCATCAAACAACCAGTTTTGAACTGCAACATATGCATTTTCTTCAAACAGTATGCAATCTTCCTTGGCATATTTTGACATTCTAGTACATAGATTCACTGGAATGCCATAAACATCGTCTTCAGTGTTTGTTCTAATCTTCCAAAGTGTTCCAGATGCAATAGTAACCTTTGTTCGTATTCCATCCCCGTGTTTTTTCAGATTTCTTATTACTTTGATTGCACATTCACATGCAAGTCCTGATCCTTTGAATGTGACCAATATTGCATCTCCAAGTTCTTTGATAGCAATTCCATTGTTTCTTTCTACAATATTACGGCAGATTTTGTTATGCAATAGCATTTTAGTTATTGCCGCAATAGGATCACACCTCATCAATTTTGTTGATCCTTTTAAATCAAAATGAGCTACGCTGAAAGTCTTTCTTTGTTTCTTAGAAAATTTCTTCTTGGTTTTAAGATTAGCAACAAATTTTTTTGCCTTAACAATTTCATCTTTGCAAGTACAACTACTAGAACAAGTACATTTCTTTTTGGATTGCATTTCTTTATGCTGACTTTGGTAAGAGATCTATTTGAACTCCAAGAGGAGTTTTTAATTTGACTAAATTTTTTATATTTGCAAGATCTCCTTGAATGGCAAGAGAGTACACTTTAAGATCTTTATTATCACAACCACGTAGATCTGGTTGGTGATTAATTAGACCCTTTTCTTTTATTGGAGTGCCATCAATAATAATATCAAAATTAGAAGAACATTTCCTAATTTTGTTTACAGCAATTTTAACATTAGATTCATTATAACCAGTAAATGCTAATTGAATTTGTTTTTGCATTGTATCTTTCACACTTTTATTTTTGATATGTTTAAAGGTAACTATTTGGATTTGTGGAGTTGTGTGGGATTTATTTGTAACAATTCGGATTTCTGGAGTGAATTTTGGGGTGCCGAAAGAGATAAAGATCACGGCTAGAACACACATGTGATGCCGGCGGAGTTTGATCCTACCCGCGTAGACTGGGACAACCAAGACACAAACTATCTCTTTAAGCATTTCAAATCAGTGTTTGATCAGGAGAGAAGAGAGAGAAGGTCGTTGGAAGAAAAAGTCAAGCATCAAGGCGACACAATCAAGCAGCAAAATGACACAATCAGGCAGCTGGAAGAAGAGAACAGGCAGCTAAGGACAGGATCCACAACCCAAAAGCCGGCCAGGAAGGCAAGAAGCTACAATGTGAGAAAATTCAAGGAATATCCGCGGCCAAAAAGCGACAAAAATACCGGGATGCGCGGCAGGGAACAGAAGACTGACATCCCAGTCACAGACCACAGGGACGCAGACATTTCATATTGTCCCGGATGCGGTCTCAGACTTGCAGACAGCAGTGGTACCTATTACGACCGCGACATAACAGACATACAGGACGGCAGGGCGCGCCGCATCAGATGGAGCGTGGCGCGCCGCTACTGCAGGAACTGTAAAACGTCACACTCCGCACGCATACCCGGCACCCTGTCCGGCTCTCAGTATGGAATCACGATAATCTCCCAGGTAGTGCTGATGCGCTGCATGGGAATACCGTTTGAAAAGATAACCGACCTATTTGACATGATACACGGGATACAAATCCCGGGTTCAACGCTGGTCTCCATGTGCGAAAAGGCGGCATGCCAGATGAGGCCAGTCTACGACGGACTGCTTGCAGGGATGATTCACAGGGCCCGTGCCATATGCGGGGACGAGACCGGATGGTTTCTCAACGGACTGCATTACTGGGTATGGGTTCTAGTCTCCGCACACGGCGTGATATACCACATATCATCGACGCGCAGCAAGCAGGTGGCAGAGGCACTGGCAGGTGAGTTTGACGGAACTGTAGTATCAGACTCGTATCTGGCATGGAGTGACGTAGGCCTGCTGCACCAAAAGTGCCTGCTGCACTATTTCAGGGACATGTACAAGACCCTGGAGGAGAACGGCAGTAACGAGTTTGCCACATTCTTCAGGAGACTGCACGGCATACTCAGGAATGCCATAGACGCACGGGAAAAGTACGACAGTAATGCGGTTCCAGCAGACGTCACACAAAGGCTGCAGGACAGGATAGACGCGCTGGCACGGCAGTCATACGACGATGCGGACTGCCGGAGGTACGCAAAAAGGCTCAAAAGGGAGGGGGATCAGCTGCTGACGTTTCTGGAGCGCGACGTGGAATACCACAACAACAAAAGCGAGAGGGCCCTGAGGATGTTTGCCACCATGCGCAAGGCCAGCTACGGCAACAGGTCCGAGAAGGGCATATACATCACAGAGACGCTGGCAAGCATATACGCCACATGCAGGATGCGCGGTGCAAACCCGTACAATTTTATCCTGGAATACCTTGAGGGCGGCGGCAGCAGCAGAACCGACGGGATTCCCATGGCCTGTCCGGACAAAACTGCGGCAGTCAAAAAGTGTGTCTGTGCCTAAAACGCCGCAACATCGCGCACACATGTATGGGGCTGAGCGGCGTTTTTGCCGATTTTGAACTGTCACGGTATAACGGGGCGTGATTTGTCTGTCAAAATAAATCCCACACAACTCCACAAATCCGAATTAACGTTCTTGTCCTTTCTGACCTCTTTGCCACATGGTCAAAATAAATCCCACACAACTCCACAAATCCGAATAGTTACATTTATTTTGACAGACAAATCACGCCCCGTTATATCGTGACAGTTCAAAATCGGCAAAAACGCCATCCAGCCCCATACCATGTGTTGATGTTGCGGCGTTTTAAGCACAGACACATTAGACATTATGCACAATTAACATTATAAAATTTTTTGGCATTTCAGAACAAAATAGACATTAGACTTTATGAACAATTGAATCGTCAAAATTTTTCCGAAAGATTTAGATCCATTTTGATCGCCGCAACAGGTATGGAATCTCCAGAACAGACGATACGCAGACTGCAAAAAGAGCTCAAGCAGAAGGACAGAGCAATCAAGCAGAAGGACAGAGCAATCAAGCAGAAGGACAGAACAATCAAGCAGAAGGACAGAACAATCAGCAAGCACAACAAGATCATCGGCTCACTTCGCGAGCAGCTAAGACTTGAAGACAGCCTGTGGAACGTAACCGGAGATGCAGACCGCTTAGAGACTGAGACGGCACTGCTGCACATCAGGGAGGTGATCCACGGCATACTGCACAACAGCGCAAAGCTTGCGGGAATTACCTCGTATGACCTTGACCAGTTTGACTACACCTGCAACGACTTTGTGGTAGAGTCAAAGAGGCACAGCAAAGACGCGCCGCTCTTTTCAGAGGACGAAACACCGGATCCAGGAAACCGCTGCCTGCCTGGCCGCAGGTCCGTCCTGCTGCTTGCGCTGTTCCGCAGGCGCTCAAACGTGACACAGGACGCCCTGGGAGTGCTGTTTGATGTTGACCAGTCCACCGTGTGCAGGTACCTCAAGTTTGCAGATTCCGTGCTGGCAGGGATCCTGCCTACTGCAGACAGGATGACCCGTCTGGTAAAAAAGGCCGAGACATCAGAGCAGCTAGAGCAGCTAATGCCGGACAGAACCATCATAATTGACGGCACCGAGGCGGTGCCAAGGCAGCGTCCGCAGGACAGGGATAAAAGAAAAGACACGTACTCTGGCAAAAAGAAGCGCTTTACGATTAACACCACCATAACAACAAACAGGGCAGGGCCTGATACCTGCAGCAGGCAGGTCCTTTGAGGGCGGGACGCACGACCTTACCATGATAAGAGAGGATCCGATAGACTTTGGCAAGTGGTCTGAATCCATGATGTACAAAAAAGACACCCCGGAAAAGGACAGGATACGGGTACTTGTAGACAAGGGATACCAGGGATGCCAATCACTACGCGGGAATAGCACTTGAGATGCCGGAAAAAAAGAAGCCACGGGCGGAGCTGACACAGCAACAAAAGGACTCCAACAAAAGGATCAGTGCCAAGAGGGTAAAGGTGGAGCACTCCATTGGAAGAATAAAGCAGTGGGCAAGGATGACAGACCCGTACGACGGCACGGTAGAGGAGTTTCACGAGGAGCTGGTTGTGTGTACCGGCCTTGCGAACTTTGGTTTGCTGTGGGATGCAAAAAGAAAGCGGCCGTCACTTGATTGTTGATGTATGATACGGGGTGCATGATGCACTGGAATGGTGCGCACACGTGCGCTTGAATTCTCCCGGATCTGTTGAGTGATCGTATATTTTGTGCCAGACGGGGTTATTTTTTGGACCTGTCTTTGCATCTTGATGGCTTGCGCCGTAGAAAAAAAAATTTGACGTCATTTACAGAGGGGCTGATAGCAGAGGGAGAAAATCCCGATGGCTTGCGCCGTAGAAAAAAAATTTGACTGGTCAATTATGCATAATGTCTAGTATGTCATGATTTGACATACTGGACTAAATGATCGCAATTAGGCTTATTTTATAAAAAAATCATTCTACATAATCTTTAAAAGTTACCATGACTTTTGATTTTCGACATTCATGGCTAGAAAAAAAGCTGGAAAAAAGGTTGTAAAAAAGACTGGAAAAAAGGTTGTAAAAAAGACTGTAAAAAAAGCTGGAAAAAAGGTTGTAAAAAAATCACCTACAAAGAAAACGACAGATAAAACAACAAAGAGTAAAACCGCCAAATCAAAAAAGACAAAAAATAAAAAAATAAAGGATGAGCCCTTTGATGACATGAGTATTGTTATAGTCGATGATGATATTGAAATTGACCAAGAAAAGGTTAACGAAGAAAGAAGGGCATACCTAGAAGAAGCAAGATCTCAAGAGGCATCTGACTAAATCTTTATCAAATCCGACTACATACACTACTCATGCGTGCATTATGTTTAATCATGGTAAAACCGGGAAAGATTGATTCTGTTGTTCAAATTTTAAAGAAAAAGCGTAAGGTCATAAAACAGATAATGGTAGTCACAGGAAGAGCAGACATTAGTGTAATTTTACAAGGAAATATTGACGAGCTTAACAATATGGTGATTGATTTTAAAAAAATAAAAGATATTGTTGCTACTGAAACACTAATTGAAGTAGAGGTGAATCTGGGTTGGTAAGGGCCATAATTTTGGTAAAATCTCCAAAAAAACTCATAGCTGCACGGCTTCGGAGAATTACGTCGATCTCAGATTCCTTTCCAACAAGTGGGCAATTTGATGCAGTTGCAATAGTTGATGTTGAACAATTGGTTCAAATTAAAGAAATTGCCAATCAAATCCAAAAAATTAATGGCGTGGAAAGGACTGAAACTATGATTGAAGTTCAATGACAATGGATTTTTAAAGAACTTCAAGATAGATCTGATATGAACATCAAAAAGGTGGGAAATGTAATTTTAGCAGTTAAAGATATAGACAGATCTCTTCAGTTTTACCATGAAATTATTGGTCTTCCAATTAAAAATCAAAGACGGGCATGGATTGACCTGGGAACATCGGGCGCTTTGTTGAGCTTGCATCCTGCATCATTAACTGCACAACATATTGGCAGTTCAATCGAAAATGGAATAACTATTGGATTTCTTGTAGGGGATGTAAAATCTGCAGTGGAAGAACTACGAGAAAAAGGCGTTACAATTTATCGAGATATAGTAGATAGAGATGCAGGAAAAAATGCAGTTATTTTGGATCCTGATGAATATTTGATTTCTTTGTTTGAACCAAACTTTGATGACAGTGCGCAACAAACAGGCGGATATCAAGGATTTACCCCAGCCTAAATTTTCTTTTTGATCAACTTTATAATTTCTTCAATATTTTTTTCTTTTTTGCTTAGTGAAATATAGTAAGTTATGTCTTTTTTTTGTAAAAGCACAATCGTTATTTCATGATGTTGTAAAATTACATACTCCAATTTCCCAACAGTGCTTGCAGTATTTTTTCTTAACGACATTAAAGTTGAAATTATAAAAAACTCATTTTTTACTTGTTCTGATTTTAGTAATGGTTTTAGAGCAGGCCTGACTATTCCTGTCAATGTTCTCCCATATTCATTTATGATTCCGGCATATCTGATATTGCTTGATATTTTTAAAATATTTTGGCATTGCTGCCTGTATTTTATAACCATACTTTTCCATTTGTCTGCAGGTGTTTTTACCACAATAAAAATTGGTTTAAGAATTAATAAAGATTCTGGCCATCACTAATCCATGATTTAAAATTATTTTAAGCTAGATTTGCTTGTGTTTTCTTTTTCTAGTTTTTTCTTTAGTTTCAAATTCTCTTTTAACAATTTATCATTTTCAGTTTGAAGTGTCTCAACAGAATTTTGTCTGTTGTATAACGGATGTCCCGGAGGAATAATTGTAGAATTCATTGATAGCAATCCTGATGCATACTGTTGATACATTTGTTGAAAACCCTGAAGTTTTTGATTGATAGATGAGACTTCTTGTGAAAACTGCTCTTTCATTGGATTTTCATATATTTTGAACATTGGATGTGTTAACCCCGGCGGCAATCTTGGAAACTGCAACGCAAGATGTGGGATGTTTGGGTTTAATCCATAGATGTCTTGTAGGTGCTTTATTGCTAAATTATCCATAAAAATGGTTCCATATCTGGTATATTTCTGCGTTACCTTAGGCATTTGATATACTGTTTAGTGAAACTCTAGTCATTTTAACTCAATTTGAGCTGATCGCAGATCCTTATAGATTCCAGATTTTGATCGCTGGTACACATGGCCAGATCAGAAAAAATATGTCTCAAATGTAAAAAAGACATTAAAGAAAAAGAGCTTTATAAGATTGTAATTTATGTTGTTCAAGAAAAATTTACTGAACACCACTATGAACACGTTGAATGTCCCAGCAAATTCACAATCTAACTCAATTCTATTTTGAAGTTGTGCTGCCATCATTATGTTCAAACACTTTGTAAATTTCCCCAGTCAGTCTAGAGCGATATTTCCATTCATCGCTTTTCCAAACAATTCGAGTGAATTCTTTTTGCAAGTTGGGGTGTAGTCTGTCATACACGTCACTTCCAATTAAAATCTGATTTGGTTTTGCCATGTTTTGAATTTTTGCTGCAATGTTCATTGCCGGACCCATTAAATCCACATGAGAGTGTTCCAAATCTGCACCATATCTTACTACAATGTTTTGTCCAAAATCGACTCCAATCTTTACCATTAAATCTGGATAATCATATTGATTCAGAATTGGATTGATTCCTTTTTGAATTATCGAGATCATAGATTTTGCACAGTTCACTGCTCTGTCTGCTATTGCCGTCTTGTTTTCTTCGGCAATAAAATAGCCAATTACTGCATCTCCTACAAATTTTAACACATAACCTTGATGCTGTCTGATGACTGAGGCCATCTCTTGTGAAAAGGAACTAACAATTATTGCGATTCTTTCTGCAGGCATTTCTAATGTCATTGTAGTGGAACCAACCAAATCCACATAAAGTACAACCATTTCTAACTTGGAAAATACGTTCTTTCTTAGATATTGATCAGACTCGTCAACTATCCCTGAATACTCGTAGCCCTTTTTGAGAGCTCCCCAAACTCGCTTCTGAGTTTTTAAAATCATCGAATCAGAGTCTAATGACTGCTTTTCACTTTTGTCAAGAGGAACATCTGCCACTTTATGTCCGTGTGGTGTTTTTGGTGATTCTGATGTGCTGTATGAATCACTCTTATTTTCAGTCATTTTTTCCTTATTCTAATGGGAAATCGATCCCACAATGATGGCATTTTCCTCTGGTTCCCTTGTATTTTTCATCATAATATTCAGTGATTTTCGTATTACAGCTATTGCAAAAAATTTTAGATTTCTCCATGCCTAGAATTATGATTTTACATATTTAGATATTGATGAAGGTTTAAGGCGCACAGGAATTTGCTATTTCTTGTGCGATTAGGTACACGATCTCCAAACGAGTTCATTCAGGAATTAAATCAAAAAAACGAGCGTATTCAAAAATCGTTTCTCACAAATATGACCGATCTGACAAAAATGGTTGAGATCAAAGTAATGATGGGAGATTCTACTATAACCGAACAGAAAACTTTTGATCCAAAACAGATAACTGATTATTTCCAAAAAATCAACAATCATCTTAAAGACTGGTCTTTACAAGACGTATCAATTTCTAATAATGAAGACGTTAGAAGAATTTTTACAAAATTTGAGATAATGGAAGGAAACTATACGCTGTCGGGCCACTTGTCCATACAGTTTCATGTGTTGCTGTATTACAAGCCAACCCAGCGTGTATTGGACTGCCAAAAAGAATTGTCAGAGATTGTTGATTTAACAAAAAATAACGAACGGCAAATTTCAGAGAACGGTGATCAATTTGTTTTAAACAAACTAAAAGAGATTGGATGCAAAGATTTTGATCACCAAAAGTTATTTGAGATGTTTTATGAAAATGACGAATTTAGAGAAAAAATTTATGCTGAAATTGAAAAAGATGCAGGAGTAGATTTTCAAGAATTGTCACAAAAAAAGACAAAATTATTTAACGAACTTGACTCACTTTTAGTTGAAACTTATCAAACAACGCCCACACTGATTGATGATGCGAAATTAGTTACCGGTGAAGAAGGTTGCTTATGCATGTTTGACTTGGAATTTGTTAAAAATAAAAACAGGGAAGGATTGTTTGATCCAAGAAAAATATCTGATTCGGTAAAAGAAGGTATTTTAAAAAAATTAGATGAATTTGAGAAGATAATTAATCTGTAAACTAAAACCAAAGAATCGGAAAATGAGATTTTTTCTCAAATGGGAGTTCCGATCCTTTGATGTATTTTGAACGTCATATTTGAACTATTTAGGCATTCCTACAAGTTCAGCTACACGAAATGTGCCCCAAGCCTGAGATCATGTAGGCGGTTTGGACTGGCGTATGGGAAGTGATTCCAGCTGCACCCTAAACGTCAGCATGGTCATGGCACTCTGCCTTTCAGTGCCATCAGAAAGCATTGCCCTGACAATCACCCATTCATTGTACAACCTTCTTGGGCATCAGAGTCTTTGGCCTTTTTCCTGTCAGTTATTATCATGGAATATTCAGCAGCAGAACCCAGGTTGTTTTCAATTACGTTCCCTGAGATTTTCCTTCTCTTCCCCTGTGCAAACTCTCGCAGGGCTGCCACTACGTTGTACGTATTCTTGCACGGCATCAGAAACTTTACGTTGTTTTCCTGCAGCTTGTTTATCGCATCAACTGAGAAGAACTCACGGTCAAGCAACACCAGATGTGTCCTGATGCCCCCATCCCTGCCATGGTTTTGAGGACGGCATCCACGTAATCAGGCACGGATTCAAGCATCTTCAGGTATGATGCGGCAAGAACGATACGCATCTTGTCATTTACGCACTGGACTCATGTAACGCTCAAGTATTTGGTTCCGTTCTTGTATTTGGAACGTGTCAGCTCCGCCCCCGGTACCCTGTCATAGCGCGGTATGAGGTGCATGTCAATTGCCATGCCCAGTCCTTTTTTTGGAAACCTGCCCAGTCTTTTGAGGGTTTCAAGATGCCTTGCTATCTGGCCTTCAAGCGTGTGCTGTATTGCATCCTGCTCATCCCTTGATTGCAGATGCAATCCACCTGTCAGACGGTGTGTTGCAGCGTTTGCGCCTTTGCGCATCTGCTACAGAAGAATCATGGTGGCAGCCTTTAGCATGCCGCAGTTCAGATCATCTGATCCAAACGTTGCGCTGTACCTGTCTGATGTGTTGGCGCATGCAAGCATGTTTTTGGCGCCGTCTGCAACATCTTCATATATGCGTGGATTGTTTAGCAGTTTGCGGCCCTGTCTGGTTTTTTGTCTAAGCAACAGAAATCATGGGGTCGTACCCTCATTGATCTGTTTGCATTTTGTAGCCGATTTGGCCTGAATTAGAGCAGATTTCGCTTAGCTGAAGTTTACGCATAAAATTTGACTAGAAATACAATTTTTGTATAGAAGAAGTCAAATACAGCATGTAACTAGCAACATTTCCAATGAATCCATCATATGATGAAATAGTAAAAGCAAGCAAGATGCGAGGGGGTGAGATAAAAAAAATCCCATTAATACGCTCTACAACATTTAGTGACCTTACAGGCTCTGATGTTTACCTAAAAGCAGAGTTTCGACAAAGAACAGGCTCATTTAAAATTCGTGGGGCATACTACAAGATAAAGTCATTATCTGATGAGGACAAAAAACATGGGGTTGTTGCAGCATCTGCAGGTAATCATGCTCAGGGTGTTGCGTTTGCATCTTTGCTAGAAAAAATTTCTTGTACTATTGTTATGCCAAAAAACGCATCACCTGCAAAAGTAGCAGCAACTAAAGGATATGGGGCAAATGTTGTACTGGAAGGGACAAACTATGATGAATCGTATGCTAAAGCAAAAGAAATTGCTAAGGATGCTGGAGCCACTTTAATCCACGCATTTGATGACCCCCAAATCATAGCGGCACAAGGAGTAATTGGGTTTGAAATTTTAGAAGATTTGCCAGACGTGGATGAAATTTATCTCCCAATCGGTGGCGGAGGTTTGGCAGCAGGAATATTAATTGCAGTAAAAGAAAAAAATCCAAACATAACAGTCGTGGGCGTTCAATCAAACTCTTTCCCGTCCATGTACGAGTCCGTAAAACAAAATTCGTTAACCTCTGCTGGAGGTGGACGAACAATAGCAGATGGTATTTCTGTAAAAAATCCGGGGCAGTTAACGTTTGAGATAATCAACAAATTGATAGACAAAATTGTTCTTGTTGATGATGCTGAAATTGCAAAGGCGATGTTTCTATTAATGGAGAGAATGAAATTTGTTGTAGAGCCTGCCGGAGCCGCAAGTTTGGCCTATCTAATTTCAAAAAAACCTGCGCCTGGAAAAAAGATAGTTGCGATACTAGCAGGGGGAAACGTTGACATGTATCTTTTAGGGCAGATTGTAGATAAGGGGTTAGCAGCAATGGGACGTTTACTTAAAATCTCAGTATTGTTGACTGATAGACCAGGTACATTCAGGGATATCATCGATGAGATAGCCATGGCTAATGCAAACATCATAGAAGTAATACATGATAGGCTTAGTTCAGACATCAACGCAGGTTCAGCCAGAGTTACCCTTAGTCTTGAAACCCAAGGAAAAGAACAGTCAAACCAGCTAATTGAATCATTAAGAAAGAAGAACATACAGTTTACTTTGCTGACTTGAATCATTTGAATTTCTTTTTGGCAAATTTTGAAAGACCCTGTTTTTTTAACTGTTCGGACTCTTTCATTACAGATTTGTGCTGATCAGATTTGTGCTGCTTTAGCTTCTTTTTCAAAGCAGGAAATTCATTTGCAAGAATTTTCATAGCATAAATTCCTGCATTGCCAGCTTTGTTAATGCCAACAGCTACTACGGGGGATCCTGATGGCATCTCCGAAATTGACAATAAAGAATCCAACCCCCCAAACGCAGAAAACTTTGCGCCATCTGTTTTTTTTTGATGCCTGTCATTGTAGACAAGTATTGGAACCCCAACAACAGGAATTACTGTGTGTGATGCAATCATTCCTGGCAAATGCGCTGCTCCGCCGGCGCCTGCAATAATTACTTTGAACCCCATTTTTTCTGCATGTTTTGCATACTCGTCTAGCCTAGCAGGAGTTCTGTGTGCTGAAACAATTTGATCCTCGTGCTTGACTTTATACTCGTCTAAAATTTCGGCTGCCCCTTTCATAATCCTGCTATCTGAACTAGAGCCCATAATGATTCCAACCAGGGGGGTTTTTGAATACGCCATAATATTAAAAAAAACTAGAGAGTATTATCTATAACTATTAGAAAAAATCCGACAAATTTGCCCAAATCATCATTAGCTATTTTTAGTACATGAACCTGATTGCTATGATGGCAAAAATACTTGGAATTATTGGAGGCGGCCAACTTGGAATGATGATTACAGAAGCTGCAAAGACAATGCCTGAACACATATCAAAAGTCATCGTACTGGATCCAACTGAAGGCTGCCCTGCCGCACAAGTCGGCGCTGAGCAAATTATTGCAGATTTCAAGGACAAGGAGGCAATCGAGGATTTGGCCAATAAATCAGATATAATCACCTATGAAATTGAGTCTGGCAATAGTGATGTTTTAAAATCTGTTGAAAAAAATGCAGAGATAGAACCTTCTCCTGAAACCCTAAAGACTATTCAAGACAAGTTTTTACAAAAGACTTTCTTGTCAGAAAACAGAATCCCGGTTCCAAAGTTTGTTGAAATTGATACAATTGAAGATGTCAAAAATGGACTAAATGACTTTGGATATCCTGCATTACTAAAAGCAAGAAGAGGCGCTTACGATGGCAGAGGTAACTTTAAAATCAATTCTGAAAATGAAATCCAAAAAGCGTTTGATTATTTTCAAGGCCAGGCTTTGCTGTTGGAAAAATTTGTTCCGTTTGTCATGGAGGTATCGGTAATCGCGTCACGAAACACTAAAGGCCAAATTAAGACATATCCGCTAGTTGAAAACATACATGAAGAAAATATTTTACGGGAAACGATAGCTCCGGCCAGAGTTACAGAAGAAATTACAAGAAAAGCTGAGAAAATTGCCGAGGAAACAATGATGGTTCTCAAGGGTGCGGGAGTTTTTGGAATCGAGATGTTTGTCACTCAAGAAAATGACATACTAATTAATGAAATTGCTCCCAGAGTTCACAATTCCGGCCATCACACGCTACAGTCCAGCGAAACATCTCAGTTTGAACAACATTTGCGAGCAATTTTAGGGTTAGATCTTGGAAGTACAAAACTCATCCACAGCGCAATTATGTACAATATTTTGGGAACAAAAGGGTTTGAAGGTGAATATAGATCGCTTGATATTTCAAACGACAATTTATTTTTAAAAATGTACGGTAAAAAAATTTCAAAACCATTGAGAAAGATGGGACATCTAAACTTAGTTGGAACGCAGGGGGAATCCATTGATCAGCTGTTGCAAAAATTAGAGGCCATTAAAGAAAAAACAGTGGTTCAACCTGCTGATTAGATTTATTAATTGTTGAAAGTGATGCTGAGTATGGCCTTAACTGCGGCATTAATAATTACTGGAATAGCAATCGGATTGCTAGTAATTTATGCTGCAGATGTTGCAGTAGCAGAAAGTACTGGTAATGGTGAAGGGTTTCTCCCATTTGATCACAAGGCCAGAGGAATGGGATTAGGTTTGCCTGCACTGATATTGCCAATTGTGGCCTATCTTATTTCAAGAAAAGAGCCCTCACAAGGCCTTGGAATCATGATAATTGTCGCAGGTGTTTTGATTGTTGCCGGCGGAGTGTTTGTGATTGGCAATGCAGATCCGGTTGAAGCAGAAGAATCGGGAAGAAATGTCATGTCAGAAACAGCGCCATTGCTTATTGCAGGAGCAGTTCAAATCGGATTAGGCACACTTAAAATAAAAAAATCTTAAGAGAATTACATGCCCATCTGTGCCAAGTGCAGTAACGACGTAAGAAAAGTATATGATTGTGATCACACTGAATTTCAAGAATACTGTGTTGAATGCTATACGGAATTACATTACTATCTAACCGAAAGTGAGTGATATGGTGTCTGAGAGAGAAATAGCGATTTATGCCCTAGGTAAAACTGAAGGAATTCATTCAGTTGCAGAGACGTTAGGCAAGGGATTAGAGGATGAAAAATACGTTGAATCATGGAAGAAAACCATGAGGATGTTGGGAATTGACATGCCTCTTGAAGATCTTGAAAAAATTTACAATGAATTTGCACAAAAAATGGATGACATAGTATCTAATTCTGAAAAAAGGCAGTCTGAAAAATAAACAATTTTCATATACTCTAAAAAGTACAGAATGTCATTGAAAGCAATAATCCTGGCAGGAGGTCGCGGAAAACGGTTAAGACCCATTACTGATTATGTTCCAAAACCACTGATTCCGTTAAACAACGTACCAATCATTGAATGGCAAATAAAATATTTAAAAAAATTTGGGGTAGACGAAGTAATAATTTGCACAGGCTACAAAACAGAAATGATTGAAAGTTATATCGGCATGAAAAAAACTGGAGTTAGGATAAAATTTTCTGTTGAAAAATCGCCACTGGGAACTGCGGGGGCAATCAAACAGGCCGGAAAGATGATCAAAGAAAAATCATTTTTTGTACTAAACGGGGACATTATCACAAACATCAATTTAAAAAAACTTGCATCCAAACCAAACTCAATTGCGTCAATTGAACTGAGAACTGATTTTGGAATTTTAGAAACATCTGGAAATAACGTTCAAAAGTTTAAAGAAAAAAGAGAAATTTCCAATTTATGGATGAACGCTGGGATTTACCATCTTCAAAGAACAGTATTGAGGGATTTGCCCAATAAAGGATCTATTGAAAAAACACTTTTTCCAGAATATGCAAGGAAAAACAAACTATCTGCAATTAAATTCAAAGGCGTAAAATGGTATTCTATAGATTCCTTTAAGGACATGGAACAAAGCTCATCGGAGATAAAGAAAATAATAAAATAAAATTATTTGTTATGCACCGGTGCGATGCAATGTCACCATCATGTATGCCACTTCTTCAACAAAAGGTTCATCCTTGCTTGCTGAGGCATACTTTGTGGCATCATCCCAAAAAGTAATCTTTTCTGATGGTTTTTCTGCGAATGTCTGTTCACTCAAGACGTTTTATTGTGACCGTGATCTGATAATATTTTCTCCCTCAACCAAATTTCACCCATTACTAAAACTGATATACTAAATATCCGATCTGCACTATACCATCATGCGTATTTCATGTAGCTTGGGCTCGTTATTGACTGTAGATGAAGTCCTGAGATGTTCTGAGATCATCTCCGATACTCGTACAAACACCATTTGGCTTCCTGAGACCTGGGGAATGGAGAACTTTGCAATGCTTGGCGCCATTTCAAACAAAACAAAAACTCAGAAACTAGGTTCATCCATAATCAACATCTATTCTAGAAGCCCTGCTGCAATTGCCATGGGAGCTGCAACAGCAGACGCATTGTCTGGCGGCCGACTAATTCTAGGTCTTGGAGCAAGCAGCATGCCAATAGTTGAAGCATTCCACGGTTACAAATTTGAAAAGCCACTGCAAAGAATGAAAGAGTATGTTGAGATCATACGATTGGTTCTTTCAGGAAACAAGATAAACTATGCAGGAAAAATTTTCAACCTGAAAGATTTTTCATTACTAATTAAACCGCAACGCGCTGCAATTCCGATATATTTGGCCGCAATTAACCAAAAAATGGTGGATTTAACATGGGAGATTGCAGACGGGGTTATTTTTTATCTGAGGCCAAAAAATGAAATGAAGCAGACAATTTCCAAAATGCAGAAAGAAAGAAAAATAGATGTCACCTGTCAATTAATCACATGCATTTCAAAAAATTCTGATGCGGCAATTGAGCGCGCAAAAAAAACACTGTCATTTTATGTTGCAGTGGGTAAAATATATCGCGAATTTTTATCAGATAGCGGCTACAAAAAAGAATGTGACAGCATCTTTGCTGAGTTTAATAAATCTGGTTTGAAGTCAATACATGAGTTAGTTCCTGACTCTATGTTGGAGTCACTATGTGTTGCCGGCACTCCAGAAGAGTGCAAGTCTCAATTGCGGGAATTCAAGGAGACAGGTATTGATTTGCCCATACTCCAATTCAATCCGATTGGAAACACCTTGGATTCATTTAATTTGTTAAAAAATACGTTTTTGGAGCAATGATATGACAAAAGTGGGAATTGCAGCATATGGGATTATCCCGTTTTCTAAGAAAGATCAAAAAATCGAATCTGTGCTTTTAGAGTCTTTGAAGAGTCTTTTTGAAAACAATTCCAAAATAAATAAAAACGAAATTGATGCCGTCCTTGTATCCACTAGCGATGATTCAAAATACCTGTCTCCCATCATCTCTGAAATGAGCGGAGTCAAGCCCAAAATAGCACATTCTGTTGAAAGTCTATGCAATTCAGGCACAAATTCAATAGTTTCGGGGTATTCATACATTGCATCAGGACTCGCAGATTTAGTTCTCGTATGTGGTGCAGAAAGACACGACAGTCCCGGACAAGTTTTAGAATGGGATAATTCCAGGGGAGAGTTCAAGCATCCCATATTCTGGGCATCAATATTCTCAAAATCATACAAACGAGAGTATTCAATTGCTGATGAGGAACTAGCACTAGTTTCAGTCAAAAACCACAAACAGGCAAGAAACAATCCTAACGCGCTATCTAATCGGACCTTCAGTGTTGATGACGTGATGAATTCAAAAAAACTGACAGAGGATCTTCGGCTGCTTGACTGTTCAAGATCGTGTACTGGAGGCGCATCAATTCTTCTGGCTTCAGAGGCAATGACAAAAAAAATTTCAGAAAGCCCGGTTTGGATAAAAGGAATTGGACAGCAAACGGTTTCAGGAAGCTTTGCAAAAAATCCCTCTTTTAGCTCAATGGATTCAAGTAAAACTGCAAGTATCTCTGCATTAAAAATGGCCGATCATTCAATAAGCGATGTCGATGTTGCTGAAATACATGATGCGTTTTCAGTTTGCGAGCCAATGGCACTAGAGGCCATGAGGTTTGTGGATAAGGGATGCGGAACAAACATGATCAAAGAGCTACATGAAACAAATAATTTCAAGATCAACCCCAGAGGAGGGCTAATTGGTGCAGGACATCCATTTGGTGCAACAGGCATAGCTCAAACTATAGAAATTGCACAACAGCTTTCAGCAAAAGCTGACAAGAGGCAAGTAGATAATGCCAAAATAGGCCTGGTTCACAACATGTCTGCAGCGGCCACATCATCAACTGTATTGGTGCTGGAACGATGAGCTTTGACTCAGAATTGGCAAAGGGGGTTTTTACACTCCCGCAATGTGACAGATGTAAAAAAACAGTCTGGCCGCCATCGGAATTCTGTGATCATTGTTTTGGCCACGTTGTGCTAAAAAAAGGGGATTTTGAAGGCAGGATTAAAGAATTTTCAAGGCAAAACGAGCAATATTTTTGCGTTGTTGAAATAGAAAAAACAGTTAGGATTATGGCAAAAATTCCAACCGTGCCACAAATTGGCCAATCAGTAAAAATAACAAAATGCGGTATTGAGAATGGTAATTATTTTTTCCACGTTAACTAAATTTTGTATAGATATACGGCGTTTCTACTTTTTGATCAAATGTCCAAACAGTTGGCAGTGAAATGGTATCAATTATTTTGAGATTGTATTTTTCTATTAGTGAACTCCATCCTCCATTTTCAATATTTGTTGACAGTTGTCTCTTTGAATGGGTTCCGGCAAAGACTATTCCCGTATTTTTTACAAGATTTGGGATTGATTGAAGTTTCTCAATGATGCTAGTTGCTAAAACATCTCCTCCCATTTGTGGCAGCCCGCCAATGAAAAAAGCCGGCTTGGTTAAATTCAGTTTCAGATAGTCAAACTCTATAGCGTCATCACAGATAGGGTTAAAGTTTTGGTTTGTAGATTTTGATATAGTATTTTGTAAATCGACTAACTGCTCATCAATTTCAATACTGTACGTTTGCAGGCCAAATAATTTTCCGCAATATGCAATTCGCCCATCCCCTGAGCCAATATCAATTAATTCCTCATATCCCAACTCATAAGCTAACCTTGACATAAAATACGCAGAGATGATCCATGTTGGATAAAATGGCTGACAGCTTGAACCATGTTTGATGCTATTTAACCAATATTCGTTGATATCTCCCTCATAAACAGTACATATCACGCTTGAAATTTTATCGTCAAAATAATTATAATATATTGGATTTTTTTGTGCAAACTGATGCAATTGTTGAATGTGCACGTCATCAAGCAAAAGACTTTCCAAGCTACTTTTAGGAATGAATTCTTGTATGTGCGCATTTCCGGAATAACTTTTTGCGAATTCTTGTTTGAGGAACCCCAATTCGCGTATGGCCTTGTGCATATGTTTTGAGAAATTACATGGGTTTGATAAACTCATTGCATGTCTTAGCTATTTAGATGCTATAGACGCTATTATTTCCTGTCCAATTTTTTTATTTGTTCTATTGTAATTGATGGGCTGGTTTGTCTTTTAATGTCTAATTCTTCAGAATCCAAAGCTGTTTGGAAACCTAATTGATTAGGCGTTTAGACATGCGCCACGCTGTTCTAAGTTTTCCAGCAATTGTCTCAAACACTAAAAATCTCCATTCAAAACTGCTTAAAGATTGAATTGTTAATGGAGAGGCATTGATCACAAAACATTCATGCAATCAACCATGTTTTTTGACAGGTTATTGTCAAATTACCTACTTTACTATACATTGACAGGTAAAAACAAGTGTTGCAAAGAAAACCAGTTTCAATCACTATTCAAAAACAAAAAAAACCATCAAAAACCAACAAAAATAACCAAAAAACTACGCAGATACGCAGACAGCGTGGATATCAATGGGAAGGCACCATTGTAAAACGATTCAACAGTGCGCCTCAATGGAAGGCATTCAGGTTAGGCTCCCCAAGCATTGCATTGCCTGATGTACTTGCAGTCAACACCGAAGATAGTTCACTATACACCATTGAGGCAAAATCAGGTACAGGCACATCTTTGGCAGTACCATATGATCAAATTGAACGGTGTCTTGATTGGATCAAGACGTTTGATATTTACAAAAAAAGAAAAGTTTTACTGGCTTTCAAATTTCTCTCAAAGAAGAGAATCGGGCTAGGAACATACGAAAGTAGGGAACTGCGGGAATTTTTTAAGATTTGGGATGCTTCTTTAGAAATTACGAACTGTGTCTGTACATATGAAGGCAAAATTTTTGCAAAAATCAACGGTTCTAAAAAAGAGTTACCTCTCAAGGAATGTTTGATGCCATTTAAAACTAAACAGCGCCATAGTGCCTAATTGAATAGCTTTCAAATCGTTTTTTAAGGATAAAGTGCAAGTTTTGATGTTGCCTGAGGATAATACCGAACCAAATGAAACAACGTCTGAATCTCTGTTAGAAACAGTCTCTGATGCAGAAGTCAACTCAAGAGTTAGTTTTGAGGAATTTACCGATGAAAGAATCCTGATCAGTCATGATGCTTTTGGAAATAAGCAAATGAAGATCAAGGTGTTGGAAGTATCCGATGAAATATCCCCATCAAAATGGAAGTTTGGAGACAGAGTAAAAGTTACCAAAATCCTTGTAACTGTAAAGCACCTCACAACACAAGAAGTTGAAGAAGGCGAGTTTGATATCGAGGCCATAGAAAGGGAGCTGGCTGAAAAAAGACACTACACTTCAACTAATAGATGGATCCCTGTAAATGATATCAAAAACGGGTATGTTGTAGGTTCAATGCATACCAGACTAATCAGCGATGCTTCTGCACTAGATTATATCGCATTTTGACTCGACGTCAACTCTCACATTAATCATTTTTATCTGAAAAACATTATAAACAAAAGAATTTGAAAGTGGTGTATGAGTTCAAAAGAATTCGAGGTAAATGGAACTGATTACCGTGTTGTCTTAACAGAACAAGTAATTGGCCACATAAACAACCTCAAAAATCTCTATAATGCAGCATACGAAGATCCTGAAAGCTTTGAAGACATCAGTGCTGAAATTTCAAATACGATTAACGAAATTGCAGGAAATGTAGAGCCCGAGGCAGAAGACAGTGATCTTGACGGACTAATACAGGAAATCATCAAAGCTGTAGACAGTAAAGCCGAGGAAATTGAAAAAGAGTTAGAAGAAAAAGAAAAACCTAAGAAAAAATCAAAATCTAGCAAATGATCCCATTTGACCTTAAACTCATAAAAAATTGCAGTATATGTTATATTTGAAAACAACCTATTCTAGTTATGTCCGGAGGTTGTGAATGTGGGATCTGTGGTCACTCTCACGAATCAGAATGTCTTGAAAAGGAGTGCAAATGCTGTTTGAATTTTCATGAGAGATCAGGACCTAAACGAAAGTAGCCATTGTTCAAAGTCAGTTTTTCTTGTTGTGACAACTACATTTTTTTGAAAAATGTCTTGAGCACCCAAATAATCTATGATCTTGGCACCCACATAAAACACATCTTTTATCAGTCATAATTTTTCAACTAGTTCTCCCACCTTCTCCATCATCTTCTTATCCTCTAGCGTTTCTAGTATTTTCAATCGCATATTTTTGATTCTGCCTACATCATTTGAGTATAAAGTGGCCATTGTTTCGATCTCCTGTTCAAACGAAAAATTATTCAAATAGTGCTGAAATTTTGTTTTAAGTGTTCTAAAATCCGAGGATTGTATTTTCTCAGCATCAACTTTTTTCGATATAACTTTTAAAAATCCATTAATTTTCAAGAACTCTTTCTTGATGCTGTCTAGATCTTCGGGTTTATCCTGAATTTCTTTAAGAGTGGCATAAGACTCAAGCACTTGATTTAGTATGTTTTTTAAATATTCATTATAAGTGACCATGGTTGTTTTTCAAATTTATCTAATCTAAAGCTTATCTGTAGTTAGCACGTTAAATAACTGAATGTTTTCACAGGCAGAATCTCCTTTCTGGCAAACAGCATACGACGTACTGACTGCTCCATCTCATCTAGCGTATCAAACACTTTTGCAGACAGTGCCCGTTTTATCATCTTCCATTGTATCTCAGTGGGATTAAGCTCCGGCGTGTACGGCACTAGGCATTCCAGAACCTCCTTTACCTTTTTGGATTTGTGATATGACGTTGTACACAAACAGCAGCACCTTGCCGAATCTTTTGTGAATACGCTCCAAAAAGTCGCAAAAGCTGTCGCTTTGACTTTTCATAAAACATAAAGCAAAATGCGTTTACTGCCAAAACCCCAAATGTGTCTCCTCTCACGTGACAAAAAAGATGGGGGATGTTGTGGCATGTCTGCCGCGCCGCCTCCATCCATAACCTAGCTTGCTTTGCGCCTTTTGAATCGAGGACTCGTCATCTGCTAGGATGGTGGCGTACCCCTGCGCTGACTTTTCTGCAACGAGCTTTTTTGCCCGTTCCTGAAACTCTTTTTTTGAGGCTGATCTTGGGTTTTTTGGACGCGCCTTGTTACAGCAGATGAAAATGTCTACTCGACAGACGCCAGATTCGGCCTAAGGAGCGGATGGGCATCTGATCAATTGCCTTTTCTGTCCAGATTATTTGCAAATCAGGCAAAATCTTGTCGTCCTTTCACTCCGTGGAAACACATTTTCATCCACTGTGCATGAGAACGATGATGCTGTCAGTCTTGGATAGCATCTTTTCAATCTTTTTGAGTTTGACCTTTGGCGGCCTTCCGCTCTTGGGAAGATCCCAGAAGGAGACCCAGTTCGGGCACTGCATGAGCGAGTCTGCCGTATGCTGGATGCTTTGGCTGTTCATGCACACCATGTTTACTGCGGCCATTCTCTTGACCACCTTGGGATCCCTCTCTTTCTTGTACGCCTTCCTAAAGCCTTCCGGTTTTGCTACTGGCATTGTAATGCATGGTACTAGGTGATCAAAATGTATTACCATCTAACATGTTTGGCCTCAAGAACATTTGAGTGACAGTATAAATCTAAACCGGAATTTCAAGAATTTGTCCTGCAGCTTTTACGAAATCTTCTGTATGTTTGACCATGTTTTGTGCTTGTGTGTGAGAAATTGTTCCAGCCATGTCAGTAGTTCCCAGATGTAGATTTACCGCAACCGCAACCGGCATCGGTTCTACTTGCCTCGATCATTGACAAACAACTCGTTTCTGCTTGTAATGTACACGATAAACAACGCCATGGTGAGTTTTTTTCCCGCAGAAGACACTCTTCCATGCCTCTTTCCCGCATCAAGGCAGAACCTGGCAATCCTCCACAGGTTGTACAGCAGCAGCGGCAGGTAAAACATCAGCAGCCTCACAGACAGGGAGTTGCTGCATGTCCTGCCCATGATCTCCTTTATGACGCGAAACCCCGTCTCGATGCCCCATCTCTTGCGGTACTGCTCCGGTATGATGCCTGTCATGGCTCTGGCGCTCCTGATGGGAATGTTTGTTGCAAACGCAATGTATTGCTCCTCCCCCTCCTCTTCCCCCTCCCCCTTTTTCTTCTTCTTCCTGTCTCTTTTGACAATTACAAGGTTGTAGGTCACAGTTACGCCGTCTTTGTTGGTCATTGACTGCTGCGATACCTGGCTTGCCTTTCCGTCCTTGTACATCTTGACTATCCTCTTGATCTTGGAGTTCATGATGACAGGCATAATGTAGCGGCACCCGCCCTTTCCTGCCTCTGTCATGCAGTCAACGTTGTAAAAGGCGCGGTCGTACAGGAACACAGTCTTTGAGTGTGCGCCCCCTCTGAGGATTTTCGTGCGTGTTTTGGCTATAAAATCGGCCAGTTTTTCCTTTGCCGGTAGTAGCTTCGATTCCAGGACAATCTGCGAGGAGTCCCTGCCGACTCCGTGCACTGCGACATACGAGAGAAACGTGGATGTTCCTGCCCTTGGACGCGACTTTCTTGTATGCCCCTGCAGCTGCTCCCCATGGTATGGTATGTCCGTAACGTCTATTGCAATGGCGTCGATGTCCTGCAGCATTCCTGTATGGCGGGCGTGCCGCACCGTGCGTGCTAATGTCTTTGCACACCAGGCCTGCACGTCTGCCGGTTTGACGCCACGGACTGCAGACATGACCAGGTCTGCATCAGGCGTACGTGCACCCGTGTCTTGAAGCCTGTTGTGCCGTACGAGGGATTCTACAAACGTGTTTCTCTCAGACGCCTTGATTAGCACGTCCAGTATGTCATTGCATCCGTATACGGCGTTGTGCCTCTCAGACATTGGCATGCCAAGCTTTTGAAACGACGAGCGCAGGATTTTAAACCGGTTTGATGTTATATTGTACTGGCGTGCGATCAGTTCGTCATGTAATTCGACTTTCATGACATATTGCACGCCGTAGCCTAATCTGGATCTTTGCATTGCAGTTATGCGGTAACGCACCGGCATCTGGGCATAAACCTACATCTGGGCACAAATCTACATCTGGGAACTACTGATGTCGTATTGTGACTTGTTCCTACTGTTTCTCCCATTATTGAATGCAATTATCACATTGTTTGGAATCTGACCTGAATAGATATTTTTTATAAAAATTACGACTACCATATGATGGTTATCTCTTCCTCTTTTTGGTCTATATCCCATGTTATACATTAATGCTGTACCTGCTTGGAGCATGGCATTATATGCAGTATTATGAGTAGTTTCTGCTAAATCTGGATCTGAAATTATTTTTTTGGAATTTCTTAAATCACGTTTTGCAATATCCATTTTATCTATAATCTGCTGAGAACTACTTGCAAATGGTTCTATTAATCCCTCACTTTGTAATTCGTTTAAACTCTTGCTCATCTCCTACCACCATAATCATCGGATTGTTTGTAATTTCTCTTAACAGAGGTATCCTATCTTTAGATTTCATCTTAAATTCTTTTTCTGTCCATAATGTATAATGAATTTCTCTTCCAATCCTTCTTTCAAGTTCTGCAACGGATTCCATTAAATCGCCTTCTACTATCGAACCTATTACAAGTAAATCAACATCACTCGCGTCTGTTTCTTCTCCTTTTGCAATTGAACCAAAAATTAACGCAAATTTTATTTTTTCTTTAGATAATTCTTTTTTAATTAATTCGCCTGCTAATTCATATTTCAGAAATATTTTTCTTAATTCGTTGTATATTGTGCTGTTTTTGTTTATTTTATATAATACTAGATTTCCCTGTTTACGTTTTTTAACCAAGCCCAAGGGAAATATGTTATCCATCTCTTTGTACACAGTTGATGGAGACATACTAATTCTTCTTGCAATTTCATTTAAATGAAATTCATTCATAGAATTTAAAAATAATAATTTTAAGATGAGAATTAACGTATTGGATCTAAATAATCTATCCAATGAAGTTTGTACTTTGATCTGTGGTGTTTGTTTTTTAGCTGGAAATAAAACTTTTCTTTTTACTGAAAGTAATGCTTTACTTTGTTCAGGCTTTACAACTTCTCGTATCTTTTCATCAATAGATATTACACCAATTCCAAGATTCTTACATGCGTTGATCATGTTCTTTGTGATTGATTTTTTTGGCAACGCAAGATATGAAAAATTCACTGCATTTTTAAGATGTAATGCTTGTCGTATGCCGCTTTCTATGTTGCCTCTGTTTCCTTTTATTTCCACTGCTGTGATTTTTCCATTATCTTGTACTGCAACTAGGTCTACCATTCTGCCTCTAATTTTGACATTGTTTTTTACGTCAAAGCCCTTCTTGGCAAAATACTCTCCTACTTTTGCTTCCAATAGTTTCCAAGACCTCAAAACCCTGATTTCCTGTGATTGGACAATCATTTCTTAATAGGAAATATGGTTTTCTAGTATTTATAATTTTGTAGAAACTGGTTCTGTGAAGTTATCGGGAGTTACATGTCAATTCCCAAAATGTACAAGCCTCCAAACCGCAAGATATTCGCTGAAGGCGATAAAGCCAATATCACAGAAATATGCGCCGAACTCTGACCTAATGGATATGGCGGCTACATTCACAAAGATGGCCAATCATTGCATCAAGATAGGGTTGAAAGAAGACACTCACAATATGAAGAGGCTGTCCATGTTATGTTATCACGAATTACGTAACTATGACATTTTATCGTCATACAAGATATGTGCAATATCAAGAGCTGCAGGCATATTATCAAACAGAAAACAATCAGTCAAACGAGGTGTCAGAATAAGAGACCCAATAGTCAAAAATCCCTTTATGACAAACTGTTACGGCATAAAACACAACGGTGCACTACTAACAATCCCATACAAGAAGCATAACCCAATCAACATTTTACTCAACGATCACGCCCAAAAAATCCTGTCTGATCCCGCCCTGACGGTGCGCTCGTTTTCACTGACTGCCCTCAACATCAGTCTTTGTGTTTCAAAAAAAGTACAAGAGATAGAGTGCACCAAGAAAGTTGGAATAGACAGAAACCTAAGAAATGTGACGTGTGGGAGCGAGGAAGGGGTGACAGTCTACAAGACAAACAAACTGTTATCCATAAAGGAGAACACAGTACACGCCAGGGCAGGCTTCCACAGAAATGACCGCAGGAAGAAAAATCAGTTCTGCAAGGAAAAACAGAGAAGACTGACTGACAGAACAAAGCAGTACATCCACAGAATATCAAAGGATATTGTGGATAATGCCGTCAAAGAAAAGGCTGCAATCGTTCTAGAAAACCTGAAAGGAGTTAGAAAACTCTACAAAAAAGGAAATGGTCAGGGCAGCAAGTACAGGCGCAGATTGAACGGGTGGCAATTCTACGAGCTGCAACGCCAAATAGAATACAAAGCCCGATGGGTCGGGCTCCCGCCAGTCGAGACAGTAGACCCAAGAAACACGAGCACGCAGTGTCCGCAATGCGGAAAGAGACTCCAAGAGGACATGCAACAGCATCGTAAACTGTCGTGTAATAATTGCGGTTTGTTTATGGACAGGGATATTGTCGCTGCCATGAACAACATATCACGCAAGCTGCCCCCTAGGTTTAGGGGCAGTAGAGATGACATATGTGAAGCGCAGTCCGGCACTTTTGAGCCGGCGATGACGGAATCCGGCACACCATTGGCAATCCGAATAGTCGATATGTCAAAGTCGAGTTATAGGGGTTAACTCCCGATAACTTCACAGAACCTTATGTTACTATCTCATCAAGGCGGTCTTCTTCCTGGGCTTGCCTAATCTCCATCGCAATTCTTCTACCTACGCCAAAGGTTTTACCGTATTGATATTTTGTATAAGGGCTTGTAGTTGCAACTATCGGATTTCCAGGAACTCTTAATGACACATCATATACGATTAGCTCCAAATCTTTTGTAATCACGCTCTGCAACGAGAATGGGCCAATAATGCCTGGCGCATACTCTCTTCTGACTGCTGCCACAAACCTGTCCCCCATTTTGATCACTTTTTCAAGCAGTGACTCTCTGATACTTGCAGGCGTGTGACCTACTTCTATATTTTGTAGATCCACGTCGATGTCTAATTGCTGCCTTGCAGGTAATGCATTGTAATCATGAATGTTTGTTTGCAACCTTCTTTCTATCCCGATGAAATCCACCTGGTCTGAAATTGGCGTGTGAAAGAAATTAAAATTCATGTACGTCCCTACCGCCAGTTCTTCTATACTTGATTTTTCTAAATCTTTTTTTGAGATAATGCCTTGCTTGATTTTTGCTGCTGATTTTTCCTTGTAATCCTTGTAAGACGAAACTGTAAAAAATGCCCTCTCCAAGGGCCTATTTTTTTCTTGAACCTTTACAATACAAGGCCTGTTGATTCTCTTTGGATCCTTGAACAGCTTGGGGTATTTTATTCTGGCTTTTTCTAAAAGATAATACTGCCCTTTTTTTGCAGTTCTTTCTTCTGCTTGAAACAGACGTCTATTTCCAAAAATTGGCACTTTGAATGTGTTTTCTATTGTCTTGTATCCGAGATAAACGGTAAGTGATCTGTGTGGAACTATGATTGTGTTTGACTCCCGCAGTTTTTTTTGAATTTTGGCCAAAGCCATGTCTTTGAATTTGTCAAGTACTACGATCTCATCTGCAATTCTCTTGAATCTTTGATATGGCCCCTCTCTTCCTTTTTGGCAAAATACTGTGGTTTGAAAGTCCTCATCTTTTGCCCCGTCCATTACTTCTAATGCCGAATGACTGCCAAGAACCCCAATTTTTACGTCCGAATAATCGTTGACTATCTTCTTAATCTCAGAGCTTTTAATCATAATATGCTTAGGTTATGGGATCTAATATAGCTAATTTTCAATTTAGAGATCGGTAAAAATCACAAGATTTTTTTTAATTGGCATCTGATATTTGGTATGCTTTATCATTTCGAGTTACAGATGGCAGGAGTGATTCTTTTGACTGCAATGGCCGCAGGTGGGATTTCTTTGTGGCTTAAACGAAGAAGAATTAGAAAAGAGCTAGAAGAAGATGATGCTGCTAAAAGCGATGAGGCACAAAACCCATAGTGCTAAAAATTCATCCATCTAATAGATAAAATACCGCAAGTTCCAAGATTAATTGTTGAAACTAATCATCGGTATTACTGGCAGCACTGGAGCAATTTATGGAATTAGAATGTTGGAGACTTTGAAAAAACTCGATGTTGAAACCCATTTGATAATGTCAGAGTGGGCCGAAAAATGCATCTCGATGGAGACAGAGTTTACACCTGATTATGTAAAATCACTTGCGACTAGCGTCTCAGATGAAAAAAACATGGCATCAAGTGTCTCAAGTGGCACTCATAGAGTTGATGGAATGGTTGTTGCGCCTTGTAGCATGAAAACGTTATCTGCAATTGCAAATGGATATGATGACACGTTAATTGCAAGGGCTGCAGGAGTCACAATAAAAGAATCTAGAAAACTAATTTTAATGGTAAGGGAAACGCCCCTTTCTGCAATTCATTTAGAGAACATGTTGAAACTATCTAGACTGGGAACGGTGATTTTGCCTCCTGTAACGGAATTTTACACAAAACCCAAATCAATTGATGATATAGTTAATCATGGGGTGGGAAAATGCTTGGACCAATTTGACATAGAGCACGATTTATACCCTAGATGGGGCACTCTCTGACTTGCCGTGTCCAAGTTCTCTATAGAAAAAACAGTCAAGGCAAAAAGAGAAGCTGTTTTTGAAATACTATCCAACTACAAAAATTATCAGAGACTGGTCCCTCAGCACTTTTCATCAATCCGCATGCGCTCGGTTCGAGGAAATGTTTCTGTAGTGGAGGAGCATATGAATCTTGGAAAGCAAGAACTTGTAATTATGGCCAAGCATGTTACAAAGAGACCTGTCTTACATGAGGTTTTTGTCATTGGGGGGGATGTCAGGGGAAGCCGCATCAAACAGCAGTTTCTTGACATTCCAGAAGGAACAAAAGTCATAGTTGATGTGGACTTGAAGCTAAAAGGCAAAATGAAAGTGTCAAATTTGCTTGGAAAAAATGCCTTTGAGCAAGATTATGCCAACATTTTAGGTGATTTTTTGAAAATTGCTGAAAGCTAGTCTGATTTTGCCTCTTTGTCTTTAAAGTCCTTGAGCTCTTTTTCTCCTTCGATCTTGCCTTTTTCAAACTCCCCTTTGGCCTTGCCAAATGTTTTTGCAAGTTCTGGAATCTTTTTTGCGCCAAAAATTAGAACAACTGCAATAATTATGATGAAAATCCATTCTTGGCCTGCGATGAAATTGGCCAAACCCATTCCAAACATTATGTACCTACTTGATCAAATTTGGATTTAAGTGTTCAACTTTTTGCGTTCTTTACGCTCAATGATTATCATGCCTGTCGCATACAATGCAATCATCGGACCTGCAATAAACCACATTGTAACCCCGCTTCCATCCGGTGTGATAACTGCGCCAAAGACGACAATTGCCACAATGGCATATCTGATGTTTTTTCTCCAAAAGTCCGAACCTGCCATTCCTGATTCAGATACTGCATACATGACAAGTGGAAGTTGAAATGAAAATCCAAACGCCAGCAAAAACTGCAAGACAAACGTAACAAAATCCATTATGTTTAGAAAAGTTATCAGTCCTGCTGATTCCCCATATCTGTACAAAAACTCTAAAATGTATGGGATTACAAAATTATGCGAAAAAACACAACCTGCAATAAACAGCCCTAATGCTGGCAGTGTGATGCTTCTGCTGACATTGATTTCATTTTCTTTTAATGCCGGTTTGATAAATCCAACTAATTCTTTGATGATAACTGGCATCCCAACTACGATTCCGACAAGTGCTGCAATGTATACTTGGGCAAAGAAAGCCTGTCCTGGCGCTGTTTGAATCAGCTGAACGTCTTCGGGCACAAGGTTGGTTTTCATATGATTGGTAATCTGGGCTGCAATATTGTCAAGCGGCTCTGGTGTCAGATAGTATAATGTAGTTTGTCCTGTTTGGATTGGTTCAATATGAAAGGTCAAAATAACTGCAGTAATGATGCCAATAACTAGTACTATTCTAAGTAGCCTCTTTCTTAACTCTTCAAAATGTCTGTTGATTCCTTCCAATTCTGACATTGAACATCTTTGCGTTTTAACTATATCCATTATGTGGGAATCGGCAATAGTTTTGCTTCTGGCAGTCCTGCCTCTTTGAGTTGTTCAGCAGTTAAATCTTCAAACTCTAGAGAAATAACGGCCTTGGTGCTAAATTTTGTTTCCATCTCTTTTGCCAAACCCCCGATATCTCTGCTGGCGTAGATTTCTTTCGAGTCCTTTAGGAAAATTCTTTCCCCCTTTTCCATCTCTTTGCCATTGAATTTTCCTTTCAAAAAACTAGTAATTGATGGAAGTTCGTTTCTGTCAATGTTGTTATGAAAATAGCATATGCCTTTTACTGATTCATAATCATATGCAGTCCCATGCCTGTACATGAAGACTCCGATAAAACGAGCCTCCTCCTCTGGCTCTCTGACGCATTTAATCTCCCAGTTTAGCAATTTACTTTCATCGTATGCAAAGCCGTCCATCTCATCTGATGTGATCTTCCAATATCTTGATCTGCCTTTTGCCATTATGTACTAACATGGAATATTCTGGTATAAATTCCAATGTCTATACACTACTAGTCAAATTCGATGATTGCTTTTATAATAAACTCGCGCATTCATTTCATGGGAAACAGAATTACTGTCGTATTAAGCTCTGCTAACGTCGAAAAACTTCGCAATATCCAAGCAAAAATGATAAGAACCTCCCCAAAATCTATTAGCTTCTCACACGTATTGAATTTAGTTGTGAGTGAGGGCTTGAAGAAAACCAAAGCTTGATGCAGAAATTAAAACCATTTGGATTGCCTCTATTTCTAACTGTTCAGACCCGTTAAATTATATCAGTAATCGGTTCGGGGCCGGCAATATCTAAACAACACAAGTCCTCCGAACCGAGTACCTAACGAATATTTCAAAATAAGTATTAAAGCGCGTGTTTCAAGTGCACTGAACTCTTCGGGACGTTTCACAATTTTTGTCCCTAGAAAAAACCAAATCGTTCGAAGATCCAAGTGCATTATATCTGGCTCTGTCAAATCTACGGTTTGTATTAGATGAGTTGCGCAATTACAATCAAAATCCCATCTTTCACTCGATAGTTTTTGATTTTATGGAATCACAACAAGCTCTTGCTTCCACCGTATCTTGAAATTAACAATTCCGCAGACTATCTCGCTAATGGTGTCATAACGACGCAATCTGTTCCTAAATGTATATGCGCTGATTCTGAATTTCTTGATTTGTGCAATGACATGCTCTCTATCCTGATTCTAACTTTAGCTTGAGATTTGTTCCACTCTTTCTGAGAATCAGTTAGCTTTCTTCCTTTCTTTTTTCTGTATGGCAAAATGCTGGTCTGTTTTGGAAGGTCCTTTTCAATCCCCAAATATCCGAGGCCATAAAAGCTTAACAGCTCTTCAGACAGTGTCGGATGTTTTGATTTGTAAATTTTGTAACCGTGGCGACATCCGGGTGAATGTGCAGGTTTGTGAATTATGACTCCGTCAAGGTTTATCGTAATCTGGTTTTGTACTGTGTGGTTTTTCTTTTTGCCTGAATAGTGTGTCTTACGTTTGCGCTTGTTTTTTGACCTCGGTATTGGCTGCTCCGTACCGCCTGTGATTGCAATTAGTTCCGGGAAGAACTCTTGGAGCTGCTGCATGCCGCTGATCTTTTTTGAATCTGCATACTTTTTGGCGGGAATTGGGATTGACTGCTTTACTGCGGGCTCCAAATATCTGATATCCCGCACCACATTTGACTTGTTCAGATCAAATATCATTCCCGACACATCATGTGTTGTGTACATTCTGTAGTGCATTGACAGCATCAGAACTCTGTCTTTGATTGGTAGATCAAATTGTGTCCTGCACCAATGTCTCTTTTTCTTTTCTTTTCTGATAGACGTCTTGCTTCTGTAGTTTTGTATTTTTTTTGTATTTCTTTTGACAAGGAATCAAATTGTGGAACAGTCAGTCCTGTTATTGACAGGAATTGTTTTGGTCTTTTTGCTAGTTTCGTGTGATTGAACATGAATTGAAAATGGTTGTTTCTTAGCTTTGGATCTTGTTGTTAGGAAATATTGAGATTATACTCAAACTGAATCAATTGCGCAACTCATCTAGTATTTGTGATATGGAACTGGTATCATATCAATACGAACTGTCTAATTTTACTGGAGATTATGTAGATGCAGAAATACACACTCATGATATTTTTAAAAGCAGAGAAGATTTTGTACATATTACATTGTAACAGCTCGCGTTTTTGAAGCGATTTGAGGCAGTACATAGTCTGTTGCATAACCATGCCCTAAACTAGTAAAAACAACGAGGATTTTTGTACTTGAAATTGAAGTTATGTAACAGACTAACAAGCAGTACACATCTGACTAACAAGCAGTACACATCTGCAGGATCGTCGGGTCTTCTTCTGTGGTTTTGAATCAGGACGCCATCACATGACTGACGGAATTCCCTGATGACGAACTGGGATCTTTGATGTCAGTAGGACTTCTAGGCAACTTCAAAAACGCGATCAGTTACGATTTTGTGCTTTTTGGGTCAACTGTAAAACGACATAATATTCATATATGTTATGATATATCATGATATATCAATGTCCATAACAACGATAAGGATAACCTCAGAGATCAAAAACGAGATAGCAAACAGGGCAAATTTTCCAGGCGAGACGATGGAGTCCATCCTAAAAAGAATGCTTGAGCACTATGACATGGATCTTTACCTAAATAAGGAAGAGGTCAAGACAGTACAAAAAGGACTAGATGACATCAAAGCCGGACAGACAGTATCAAGCAGTGAACTCCGCAAAAAGCTGGGTCTCAAATAATGTCTTGGAATGTGAGGTATTCAAATGAATCCATGTGTTTTCTAGAAAAGTTGATGGGCAGAAACCCCAACGATGTGCAGGCTATAGTGGGGTTGTCGCCAAATTCACATCAAGCTGCCACCACCGGGGTTGTCGCCAAATTCACATCAAGCTGCCACCACCTGAATATTTCGCCTTGCGGCGCACTCTAGACGGTTTAACACTTCCAAGTTCCATCCTATTGTCTTGCACAGTCCAAACCGCCTTCTTGTGGATGTCTTTCTGAACCTGCACAGCAACCTGTGGCCCTCTGTCTCCTCTGCTCCAAATATTCCCTCTATCATGCCTCGTTTTTTGTAGATCTCCCCGTCAAACAGCCCTGCGGCCTTTTTCCTGAACTTTTTTGTTCTGTTCACGGCATTGCCCCTCTGCTTTATGTTCGGGGTCATGCCGGCACCAAAGACAAGCCTGCAGTTCCTATCCGAATCATACCCCCTGTCTGCGTTGAACCTGCCTGCAAAGGCAATGCCTGTCTTTTTGATCTTCTTTAGCAGCGAGGCAAAGACTGTAGTGTCTGCCATCCTGTTGGATGTGATGCGGCAGGAGAGTATGACCTGCAGGCCCAGTACCGAGGCCACGTGCCATTTCAGATACTTTTTTTGACGCTTTGCCTCCTGTTGTGCCTGTTTTTGGCCTTTTTTTGCACCCTTTCATACCTGTCAGTGGCAACGCCGCTGCTGTCTGATGCCAGCGCAAGATCAGAGGCATCAAATCCTGCAAGGCACGATGCTGCCGTGACGGCAACCGTGTCCTCAAGCCACGCAACAGGAATCTTTTGCATGAACCTGGCAATGGTGCTGTGATCCGGCAGGGGTTCGTTCCACGGCATCCTCAGCAGAGCTGCAAGATTCTCCATGTCCCTGAATGTAAAGTCAAGGCACACCGTGAGTATGCAGAGAAATGCAAGCTTGTTTTTGTCATGTACCGGTTTGCGCCCCGCACCAGACCTTCTGGCATGTACGGGACACGGATTTTTCACAATCAAAGAAACTATATGGGACGTGAGAAAATCCAGTTCTCGGGTGTGGGCATCGTGATAGTACTTCCAGTACTGATCACGTCTCTTATGGTATGTCATTGGGAAACCCACACCTCCCTGATCAATATGCGTGAAAAATCACAAAATTAGATCATTTGGTCGAATTTGGCGACAACCCCGGCTATAGTAGACAAAGTAGATGAAATTGCAGAAGGGCACCCTTATCCGTTTATCAAAAAGATGAGAGGCATTCCGCTTTACTCTCTGAGAGTAGGCAGATACAGGGCGATCTTGCAGCTTTGGAACAGAAAGATGATAGTCTACGTTGTCAAGATAGCAGATAGAAGTTTGGCGTATCAAAATCTAACGTAGTCTTGGAAGGACAGTCGGTATTAGCGTTTGCAATTCCAACAACACGTTACCTGCAGACTTGCGTTAACTGTAAATGGCATCATCTCATGCGTTCCCATCTGCACAAAATAAACGCAGTCAGCCAAGACAGTACCGTGTTGCATAACTCGGCCTGATCACATCCCGTTCGTCCCAGGATCCATGCACTTGCTCCCCTACATTGCTGCTGCCACCCACCGGTTGTACATGGCAATCCTCACCCTTGCCTCTCTTACCATGCTCTCCCATTTGCGTGAGAGCAGATGCTCTCCGAACATCCGCTTGAATGCGGAGATGATTGCCCCTATTCTCCACCTTTTGCCGTACCCTACAGTCGACTTCCAGTATCTTCTGTTCTCCTTTTTCTGTTCCACTGTCCGTCCCTTGACGTGCATGTCTGCGCTGCCTCCCAGCTGCTCTTTCACGGCCCGGTTCCACGCCTTGCCGTCATCGCCCCTGCCGCTCTCAGTAAAGCACGGTTTGAGGGGCACAAGCGGCTCGATGCCCTTCCTCCTGCACGCATTCATGTTTTTCTTGGAGGCATATGCGCAGTCTGCAAGCAGGCTGGCACTTGGCACTTCTTCTTCTTCTTCTTCCTTGCCGCCTGCCGAACCGGCAAGCGGAGAGACTCCGTCTGCAAGCATGTTTGGCCTCCTTCTCGCATCGTCCTTCCCGGTCTTGGCAAACGGTTCGGCTGCTGCCTGATCCGGCAGATCCCGCAGTACCGGCGAGTCGCCGGTTCTGTCGTCTGTGACTACGGCAGCCAGTATCATGCCGGTGTCCGCATCTGCCAGCAGGTGCATCTTGACATACCCCCTGCGCACCACCACCTTCCACTTGTCGCGTATCCGTTCTCCGCGGTTCCACTGTCTGAGTCCGGTGGCATCGGCCACCAGGGTTACGTGCCGGGATGCATCATGAACGTATATGGCGTTGCCGTGAATGCTAATGTCAAATTTCTCCATTCTTCTGCACACGTGGTATGGTGCGGCAAGTCGTGTCCCTCAAGCATCTTGTCTGCCATCCCGGACAGCTGCCTGAATGGAACGCCGAGGGCGGTTCTCAGTGCGGCTGTCATGTGATCATGGTGTCTGCATACTGGAACTGGGCCCCCTCCTCCTTGCCGCAGTTGGCCTGCCTTACCTCGCAGCTCCAGTCAGGGTTGTACTGCACTACCAGCTCTGCACCACGCCGTACGTACTTTGCATTATCGGTCAACACTTGGAGCATGCTGTCATGATCTAAAGCTTTTTCGGTCAGAAACATGTGTGTTTGTTGGTCAGTTTAAACTGCGTGGCAGATTTTAGGCGTGTTGTGCAACAAGCTACCATACGATCCTGGAGGCCCGGGATAGGGACACATTTCCATGTACTGAACAAGCATGGCAATCCAATGGGAAATCAAGACATAAACCAAATTCAAAAAACAATACAAAATTCTTGCTTCTCAAACCAAGCAAAGTATAAATCAAGCAATACAAGAACTAAGAAACTCTGAAAACCCCACTAGATTGGGAGGTGACTTTGTACCAAAATTTTCGGAAGATAGATTAACCTCGATTTCAATCTACAAATTATTAATGCCTGCTTTTAACGTACATGTAACCATTGAAAATAAAACCGGTATTAGTGATCCTGAGGGAGATACCATTTTGAATGATCTAGTTCTAAAAGGAACACACAAAACAATTTCAAAAATTAAAACTGCAAAAATGCTAAAATTCACAATCAAAGAAAAAGACACTAAAGCCGCTCAATCAAAAGTACAAGAGGTTTGTGATGAACTGCGAATATACAATCCCATGGTAAGCAAAGTGTCTTTTGTTTGCTATAAAGCATGATTGCTCTTAGAATGGTGAACTTGTCCCAATCTGTTCCTTCTAGCCAACAGTAGTTCTGTGGCCCTTCCTTGCCTGTTCTGCCCTCTGCCTCTTCTTTACTCTTCAAGCCCCTTTCTTCTTGTAATTCCATTTCTGTCTCAGTGAATACTTTTTCAATTGCACTCATCTGGCATTTGCCAATTTTTTTGCAGTTGGGCCAGTAACACAAGCAGCCTCACCTGACATGCATTCCATTAATGTACATCCTAATTACAAACGGCATCTTTGGCAGAAACCCCACCTGCCATCTGTTTTCTTGTAGAAACAACTTCTGCAAATGACATTGCAGGTATGATTCCTTTGATGGAATTAACGCTAAAACGAAAACTTTCACAAAAATCCTTGCAGTTTACATAAACAAAGCAATGCCTGTTTAATCTTTGAGTCAAATAGCGCATAAATTTCCTCAGAGATCGCTTGTTTTTGACCCGATTCAAATTAAATATCGCCGAGTGTAATTACACTTGTGAAGGTTGGAGTTGTAGTTTTTCCTGGCAGTAATTGCGATCGTGACATGTACCATGTTTTAACTGATGTCTTTAACCTTGACGCACAATATTATTGGCATGAAAAACCTCTCCCAAAAAACATTGATGCTGTAATACTTCCCGGTGGATTCTCTTATGGGGATAGGTTAAGAGCTGGTGTGATTGCCGCTCACAGCCCAATTATTAAAGACGTACAAAAAATGGCAGAAAAAGGAATTCCGATTTTAGGCGTATGCAATGGGTTTCAAATTCTTGTAGAATCTGGATTGCTTCCTGGAGTTTTACTCAAAAATGAATCCCTTAACTTTATGTGCGAGTGGACAAATCTGGTTGTTGAAAACAACAAGACACCATTTACGAACCAATTCAAACTACATGAAAAAATTCCCATTCCTATCGCAAATGGTGAGGGACGGTACTATGTTGATGATGACACACTAGAACAATTACAGAAAAAAAACCAAGTTGTATTTAGATATGGCCAAGTTGTAAACGGGTCTTCAAACAGAATTGCAGGTGTTTGCAATCCTGACGGCAATGTTGTTGGCATGATGCCTCATCCAGAAAGAGCAGTCGAGTCTGAAATCAACCCCGTTGATAACAAGCCCGCTTCTTTAATTTTTGAATCTTTGCTGACAAAAATAGGTGTTAGCAATTGAGTTTAGAGTCTCAAGAACTATCTGAATTAAAATCAAAAATTGGCAGAAATCCAACTTCGACTGAGCTACAGATTGTAGCTGCAGAATGGTCTGAGCACTGTTCATACAAATCATCAAAAAAACATCTCAAAATGCTTCCTATGAAGGGACCCCTTGTGATTCATGAGAAAGGATATGACTCTGGCGTGTTAGATGTCGGTAACGGATATGTCGTTACTGCGCATATTGAGAGTCATAATCATCCATCAGCTGTTGAACCGTATGGCGGCGCTGCAACCGGGGTGGGCGGTGTCATTCGAGATATCTTGTCTGCGGGAACGCGACCGATTGCAATACTTGATGGGCTACGTTTTGGAAACATAGAAAGAGATCAACAAGCAAGATGGCTTTTCAAAAATGCAGTTACGGGAATCGCAGATTATGGAAATTGTTTAGGCATTCCAACAGTTGGCGGTGAGGTTGAATTTGACGATTGTTATCAAAACTATGCGCTAGTTGATGTTGCAGCAGTTGGATTTGGAAAAAAAGAGAACATGATAAAAAACCATGCAAAGAAAGGGGATTTGGTGATTCTGCTTGGAGGCCCTACTGGAAGAGATGGGATGGGAGGCTCGCAGTTTGCATCTGATTCTTTAGAGTCTGAGGATCGCTCTGCCGTGCAAATACCTGACCCGTTCATTGAGAAACTAATTATTGAAGCTATTCTGGAGGCTAGAAACCATAAGCTGATTCATGCCATGAAAGATCTTGGAGGGGGAGGCCTTTCGTGTGCAGTTTCAGAGACTGCAGACGCGTTAGAGGTTGGAATAGAGATGGATGTTGACATGGTTCATACCCGCGAATCAAGCATGCGTCCAGATGAAATCATGGTGTCTGAATCACAAGAAAGAATGCTAATTATCACAAGTAAACCTAAATTAAAAAAATTACAAGAAATTTGCAAAAAATTCCGCATTGCATGCTCTGTCATTGGCAAAGTAAAATCAGATAATAGCATGCACGTAACAAAAGGCAAAAAGATATTTGCGCATCTTCCAACTGATGTGGTGGCAAATGCCACTCTTCTGGATTTGCCTTCCAAAAAACCCGTTTACCTGGATGGGATCGAAAAAGAAAAAAGCCTCAAAACTGTTTCTGATTATTCTAAAACAATGATGAGATTACTTGCCTCCCCAAATATAGCAAGCAAGATCTGGGTTTATGGCCAATATGATCACGAGGTAGGAATCAGAACTGTTGTAAAACCTGGACATGATGCGTCTGTTTTACGGCTAGACAACGGGAAATTTCTTTCTGTAAAAATTGATGGAAATCCAAAACAGTGCTACATCAACCCACGGGAAGGCGCAATAGGCTGCTTTGAGGAGGCATGTAGAAACGTTGTCTGTACTGGTGCAAAACCAATCGGCATGCTTGATCACCTCCAATTTGGAAATCCAAAAGACCCTGAAATTTTCTGGACGTTCTTAGAGTCCTTGAAAGGGCTGGCCGATTTTGCAAAAGACACGAAAATACCGTGTGTTGGAGGCAAGGTTAGCCTGTATAACGAAACTCCGATTGGACCAATAAAACCGACTCCTCTAATTGGCGTACTGGGACTAATTGACAAAAGGCCACTTGTGCCTCAAAAGATTGCAGAAGGTGACTGTCTAGTAATTGTTGGAGATACCAAAGACGAGATGGGCGGTTCTGAGTATTTTGAATATGTGCATAAATTCATTGGAGGAAAGTGCCCTTCTGTTAATTTTGTTGAATCAAAGAAAAATATGAACGCAGTTTTGGATTCCGTAAAGAATCAATTGCTAAAATCTGCCCATGATTGCTCAAAAGGCGGGCTGGCAATCGCCGTATCTGAGCTTTGTATGACAAATAAAATTGGTTGCAAGGTGTCCCTTGGTAAAATTCCTGGAGAAAAACTTGCCGAAGATAGACTGTTGTTTTCTGAAAGCCATTCTCGCTATCTGTTAACTGTAAGCAAAAAGAATCTCAAAAAACTAGAGACATTACTCAAAAGGAACAAAGTCTCATTTGGTCAAATCAGTCAGTTTAAAGGAGAAAAAATTCAGTTTGTAAAGGGAACAAAACCTGTTATTGATCTAAGCGTTGATAAGGCGCAAAAAACCTGGTTAAGCTCGTTAAGGGATTTGGTGCTTCATGGTTAAAGAAAATTGCGGCGTAGTTGGAATCTACAGTCTAAGCGGTACTAATGTCGTTCCAATGGTAATTGATGCGCTACGCGCACTACAGCATAGGGGCCAGGAAGCATGGGGTCTTGCTGTTCCAAACAAACCTCCCCTAAAAAGACTGGGACTAGTCTCAGCAGCATCATCGGAATTTAAAAAAATTGCAGAAGACTATGCATCTCCTGCTGTAATTGGGCACGTGCGATATTCTACAATTGGGAAAAGCTCGCTTGAAAACGCACAGCCCCTAAAAGTAAAGGATCTCTGCATTGCTCATAATGGAACAATTGCAAATGTTCAAGAGTTATCAAACCTCGTGGGGGGGTGTTCATTTACACCTCAAAACGCAAGTGACACGCTTGTTGCAGCACAAAGACTTGTCTCGTTAATTTCTGAAAAGGGACAAATGGGAAAGGCACTCTCAGTTCTGAAAAACGAGATGGTTGGCTCTTACTGTTTTACATTTATCTCCGATGACGGCTCTGTTTATGCTGCACGTGATCCAAAAGGGTTCCGTCCAATGGTTCTAGGACACAAAGAGACAGACGATACCTTCATTGTTGCATCTGAATCCTCTGCATTATCTGCAGTGGGTGCCAAGTTAGAGCGAAATGTAAATCCTGGTGAACTAATCAGACTGAGCCAGGACGGGTTAGAGACAGAACGGTTCTCCGATGATCCTGCGCGCGCGCATTGCTCTTTTGAGTTCACTTATTTTGCGCATCCGTCAAGTAACATGGAGGGAGCTAACATCTATGTCGCAAGAAAAAATATTGGCAAGTTTTTGGCAAAAAAATTCCCTATACCTGATGCTGATTTAGTAATACCCGTGCCAGATTCTGCAAGGCCTGCTGCACTTGGATATGCTCAAGAGCTTGGCGTATCCTTTGACGAGGGATTACTCAAAGACAGATACAGCAAAAAAGGGCCATTACGAAGTTTCATCGAGCCGCATCAAACTGACAGAGTCGAAATCAACAGATGGATTATACCCATCCGAGAAATAATTGAGGGAAGGCACGTTGTCGTAATTGATGATAGTTTAGTTAGAGGAACCAGCTCAAAGGCCATAATCAAGGCTTTACGTCGAGCAGGCGCTAGAAAAATTAGCATGGTGATCACATATCCCCCAATCAAGTTCCCATGCTATGCTGGGATTGATTTTCCTTCCCAAGAAGAGCTTGCAACCTTTTCAAATGGAAAAGACATGACCCAAGACGAAACTACTGAGATGATCCGACAGAGTATCGGTGCTGACTTTTTAGGATACAATGATGCTGAAAATCTTGCAGCAGCTGTTGGAATCCCCACGGATTCTATGTGTTTTACATGTTCATCAGGCAACTATGAATCACTTGGAATTGTCCCGAAATTTAGAAGCAGAGAAGAGATGAAAGGCGAATAGTCGTGCAAGCCATTTGGAATGATGTTGTAATTGCTGAAAGTGATAATACAGTTGTAGTTGAGGGAAACCATTATTTTCCATTTGACTCGATAAAACAGGAATATTTTCAAAAAACTGATTTGACTTCTTTTTGCGGCTGGAAGGGAACAGCAAATTACTATTCAGTCACCGTTAATGGAAAAACCAACAAGGACTGTGCATGGTACTATGCAGAACCAAATGACGCTGCCATGAAAATCAAAGGAATGGTGGCTTTTTGGAATGGTGTTACAGTAAAGCCTTCCCAGAAGCACTAAATTTTCCTCTGAACTGTAACCCGTAATTCGTGATTCTACAGATTCTGGACGTGTGTGATTCTTTGTAGTAGAAAGTTTCCCCTCTTGGTAATTTCTACTTGCCATATCCAGATTTACAGTTCCAGAGGGGGGAGAATTGTAGTAGAAAGTTTCCCCTCTTGGTAATTTCTACGAAGTACTTCTGGGAAGACTACTGAAAACGCAAACTATATTATCAAACCTTTTCATAGCCATATATTGGAAAATAATTCGTCTGCCAGAGTAGGCGTCTCTAGTCTAATAAATTACATGGATGCAAGCTGTTGTTGTTGTTGTTGTTGCCATGCGTCAAAATTATCTGCCTCCTTTCTGCACGTAACCTTTGATACTCCGCCCGCGGGGGGGGGGGACTCCAACTGCACCTTAAACGTCAGCATGGTCATGGCATGCACGTAACCTTTGATACTCCGCCCGCGGGGGGGGGGGTTAGTAGCAGCAGTAATAGTGGGAGAAGAAAAGTACAGGAGAGTCTGAGAGTTGCGACGATTGATAAAACCGCCGTTGTTTGCAACAGTAGCAGCAACAGCAGCACTTGTTCTTCTGATTCCCCTTTGCATCTCCTTTGCGGATGCCACGATAGATTCGCCTGTTCCAGTCGCCTCTATCACTGACGGCCAAACCCATTCTAACGGCAAGACATTTGACGAGCTTCGACGTGCATGGGCCGTCACTACCGTGAATATGGACTCCAGCACGTACGCCTTGGTCGTAGCATACAGTGACCACGGAGTCCAGATAATAGACATTACCAATCCTGCAAACCCCGTCCCAGTAGCCTCTATCACTGACGGCCAAACCCATTCTAACGGCAAGACATTTGACGAGCTTCGAGGTGCACGGGCCATCACCACCGTGGATATAGGCATCAGTACCTACGCCTTGGTCGCATCATATAATGACCGCGGAGTCCAGATAATAGACATTACCAATCCTGCCTCGCCGGCCCCAGTCGCCTCCTTTGATGACGAGGACACCGTCACAGTTGGCAATGCAACCAAGACATTTGACGAGCTTCGAGGTGCACGAGGCATCACCACCGTGAATATGGACTCTAGTACCTACGCCCTAGTTGCAGCATACTTTGACGACGGCGTCCAGATAATCAACATTACAGATCCCGCAAACCCCGTCCCGACAGCCTCCTTTGATAACGGGGACCGCGTTCCAGTCAACGGGACAAACAGGACATTCCACCTTGATGGCGCATGGGGCATCACCACCGTGAATACAGGCACCAGCACGTACGCCCTGGTCACAGCAGAAGTTATCGACGCCGTCCAGATAGTCGACATCACAGATCCCGAAAACCCCGTCCCGACAACCGCCTTTAGTGACGGGGCCACCGTCACAGTCAACGGGACAGACAGGACATTTGACGAGCTTGATGGTGTCAATGACATCACCACCGTGGATATAGGCACCAGTACCTACGCCTTGATCGCAGCAGAAATTGACAACGGCGTCCAGATAGTCGACATCACAGATCCCGAAAACCCCGTCCCGACAGCCTCCTTTGAAAACGGGACCAAGATCACAGTCAACGGGACAGACAGGACATTTGATGAGCTTATAAATCCACGAGGCATCACCACAGCAACTATCGGCACCAGTACCTACGCCTTGGTCGCAGCATATACTGACGACGGCGTCCAGATAGTCGACATCACAGATCCCGCAAACCCCGTCCCGACAACCTCCTTTGATGACGGGGACACTGTCACAGTCAATGGAACAACCAAGACATTTGACGAGCTTGACGGCGCACGAGGCATCACCACCGTGGATATAGGCACCAGTACCTACGCCCTAGTTGCAGCATACCATGACGACGGCGTCCAGATAGTCGACATCTCGTCAAGATCTATTGCAAACCAGCCTACTGTAGCCCCAACCCTCACGTCTGTTGAAAGGCACGACCCTGCCACACAGGACACAAACGATAACACCCCGACCTTCAGGGTAACCTTCAGCGAGGCAGTAAACAACGTGGATGAATCAGACTTTGAGACCACAGGTAGCGCCACAGCGACAGTCTCTGCAGTCACCCCGGTGCCCGGCGGTACCGTATACCACGTGGAGGTGACAGTAACTGAAGACGGCATAGTGCGCCTTGGCATCGCGACAGCAAACGACATCAAGGATGTCACAGGCAACGCGCTGTCCGGCACGACACCTGCCGGGGCAGACGAACCGTACACCATAGATACCGTTGCCCCAACCCTTGCATCCGTTACAAGGCACAGCCCCACAGATGAGGACACAAGCAGCAGTATCCTGGTCTTCAGGGCCGCCTTCAGCGAGGCAGTCGCCAACGTGGATGAACCAGACTTTGTGATCCTGGGCAACTCCAATATGAGCGAGTTTACAGTCACCCCAGTGCCTTCCAGCTCCAACTCCACATACGAAGTACGCGTATTTGTATTAGAAGACGGCACGGTCGAACTTGGCATCAATGCTACGGCAAACGACATCAAAGACGCCGCAGGCAATGCCCTGTCCGACACGGAACCGACGGGGGACGACGAAACATACACAGTAGATAATGTTCGGCCAACCCTTACATCCGTTAAAAGGCACGAGCCTTTTACAGAAAACACAAACGATACCACCCCGACCTTCAGGGTGACGTTCAGCGAGGCAGTAAACAGCGTGGACACATCAGACTTTGTGACCACGGGCAACGCCACTGCCACAGTCTCTACAGTAGTACCGCTGTCCGGCGGTACGGCATACCACGTGGGGGTGACCGTGACTGCAAACGGCACAGTCGGCCTTTCCATCTCACCGGCAAGAGACATTGAGGACGCCGCAGGCAACAACGTGCGTCTTGCGCTGCCTACCGGGGACAACGAATTATACAACGTCCTCCTCCTCCCGCAGGCAGAAAACCGGCCCCCGACAATCACCCTAAACGGAGACAACCCTGCCACGGCAGAAAGGTACGCCACGTATACCGATGCCGGGGCAGCCTGCGCCGATGATGACGGCGATGGCACAACGCTTACCAACTCCTCCAATGTGGACACGGACACGATCCAGCCAGATCCGTACAGGTACACCTACTCGTGTACGGACGAACACGGGCTTGCCGCGACAAACGTGACCAGAGCAGTCCATGTGGAGGATACCGTGACACCCGTGCTTTCCCTTAACGGCCTGTCATCCGTATCGCTGACAGTGGGCGACCCGTACACGGAAGAAGGGGCAACCTGCACCGACTCGGGCCGTCCCATTGATGTCGGAGTCGGCGGCGCTACGGTGGACACGGCTGTTGCCGGCCAGTACGGTGTGATATATACCTGCTCAGACGGGTACAACCGCGCAAATCCGGTAACCAGGACCGTAACTGTTACGGAACCTGCGATAACGCCACCACCACCACCACCACCACCACCGGACGGCAACGTTCCCCCCACTGCGTCAATCAGCGCGCCTTCCCGGGCAGCAGAGGGAACGCAGGTAACCCTTGACGGGACCGGCTCTGCTGACACTGACGGCACCATACAATCATACAACTGGACTGCCGGCAACCCGGCAGTAACCATCACCGGCGGCAACCAGGAAACTGCATCATTTACGGCGCCCCAGGTCGCAGAAGACACTTCTCTGCTCATCACGCTGAAGGTAACTGACGACTACGGCGCCACAGGCTCTGCACAGCACAACATGACCATAACTGACACAAACCAGCCACCGGACGGCACCACGCCACCTCCACCCAACGAGCCTCCCGTCATCTCGTATACGGTAAACCCCGACTCAAGCGGGCCTGACAGCATCACGCTGGACCGCGATACCGGCTTTGATCTTGCCGATCTGGGCGTGACGTGCTCTGACCCGGAGGACGGCGACATTACGCCCGTGAGTGAGAATGAGAACCTGTATGATCCAACCACAGAAGACAGTCAGTCCATCCTATACTCGTGTACTGACTCAGACAACAACACCGTATACCTCCGGGTTGTCCTGAACCTTTCTGCGCCTGACACCACCAGCGATGACGACAACGAGCACAAGACCCGCCCAACCTTTGGAAACTCTTGGAGCACCAACCAGAAGCTGGTCTCCTGCGGCTACTCCATGGACGGGTCGTGCCACGACGTGCTGGCATACCACGTCGACTATCAGCGCGCAGAGATACGGACCGGCTCCACGCACGACTTTGCGCTAAAGGCATACGCAGAAAAGGGCCTTGACAGGGTGGCAGTAGGCTTTGGCGTGCCCTCAGTGGGATCCCCGTTCTCTGACGCAGAGGCCTCCATAACCGTCCATCTGGGACGCAACTACACCACAGACTCCACCTACGAGGTGGCAGGAATATCGCATGATGTCCGCCGCGGAAGCACAAGCTCCGTAATAGACGCGTCAGGCATCACAGCCTCTGTTGATTCTGCGGCGTGCATGTCCGATGTCAAGCCGGGAGCAGCAGCGACGACGGCCACAAAAGGAGAGGAGAACAACAACAACAGCAACAACGACTACGACTGCATCTCCGTCCTGATATCTGGCGTCCTGTTCCTGGAGCAGACATACGACGAGCCATTCATGATCCAGGCAGTCGACTCCAAGCGCCGCGTCACAAACCACTACATGAACGACGGGCTGGCAATATCAGGGGAGTCGCTTAACCCGCTAATGGTCATCCTGCTACAGACAAAGTACTCCTCCCAGTCTGATATCATAACCCACGAGCTGGTGCGGACAGACAAGATAAATGACGTGTGGACTGACCAGTTCGGTTACACCTGGACGAAAAACTCGTACGGCACGTGGCACTACCTTGAGGGCCCCGCACACAGCACCGGCACTGCCTGCACTGACGTCAACAACAGGCTGTGCGACGCGTTTGCCGCAAAGATGGCAGGGCACACGGCGCTCATGGAGCAGCTGCGCGATGCGGAGTACGGCGACATATACCAGACGCAATAGCCGTCCGGCAATGCTGGCGTGCACGGCGCAGACAACAGGCAGGAAAAACCTGCCCCGCCGCGAAGCTGATCATTTCTTTTGGCACATGCAGGCAGGAATTCATTCCATGCTACTAAAACCTATGTTGAAAAATTAGCATCCTCTTCTGCTGGCCGGAGATCACAAACTTGTTGATCTGCACACCGGACACGCTGATCGACGTATCTTGCAAAATTCTGCACTTTGTTTGGGGTTTCTTACTTTCATGTTTACAGGCAAGTAATCAATTTTATTTATTAGAAAGACGCTGTAGAATTTGTGAAACAGTATACTGTAATTCTTGGTGTGGGAGTTGGAGCAATTGCAATAATGGCAGTAATTTTTGGCATGGATATTTTGAAGTTGTCTGTCTCTACACAAGACTATGACGTTTTTGTTGACCCCATTTTAGATAAACAAAATTTGTTTGTAATGGGAAGAGTCACAATTCAAAATACCGGTTCTCAACCACTAACTAATGTTCATGTCAACTTTGGTTCTGGAGACACTCTTGATCTTGGAACGCTCAAAACAGGGCAAAAAATCATAGTTTCCCCACCTCCTGAAAATCCTATGGAGTTTGTAATGATTAGTGCTGATAATGGTGTCTTTGCGAACAAAGCATATCGTGAGATGCCAAAAATGGTTGGCATGATGGGATCCTAATCCTTGTCTTAATCGTCATAACGGTTATGGCTTTGATGATTATCATAACACTCAATGAAATCAAATCTGTCCAATTTTATGATACTGTTAGGCAACAAATGAAGTTAGGTTTTGGATGTGTGTGTGTGAGTCACGTTTTTCACTCTTTTCTATATGGTTTGACAGTTACGGCTGGCCCGAAACTGTTCCTGAATTTCTTAGCAGTTAAATTATAACAAAAACAAGTATGATTGTTTGAAGTTTCTTACAAGTGGGAAGGTAAAGGACATTTACGACGTAGATGGTAACACACTTCTCTTCAAATTCTCAAACCGAGTATCTGCATATGATGTCAAGTTCAAGCAGGATATTCCGAAGAAAGGTGAGGTTTTGTGCAAGTTTGCAGAGTTTTGGTTCAACAAACTGCCTGTCCCAAATCATTTTGTTCGACGGGAATCTGATACTGAAATTGTTGTCAAAAAGATGCAGATGCTTCCAATAGAGTGTGTTGTTAGAGGCTATTTTTATGGAAGCTTGGTGAACAGATGGAAAAATGGTAAAGTTGCCGTACCTGAAGGAGCAGAAACAAAATTAGCTGCAAAGCTGCCAGAACCAATGTTTGATCCTACAACAAAATCCGAACATGATATCCCTATCAACAAAACTAAAGCACTTGAAATGGAGCTAGTTACAGAAGAGCAATATCTGTGGTTGGAGAAAACTTCAGTTGATATCTACAAAAAGATGGCAGAAGTTGCTGATTCTGTTGGTTTCATTTTAGCTGATTTGAAATTAGAGTTTGGAATTTTGAATGGAGAAATCACTTTGGGTGATTCAATTGGCCCTGATGAATATCGCTTGTGGCCTAAAGATTCCTTTGAGGTTGGAAAAATTCAAGAAGCATATGACAAACAACTTTTACGTGACTGGCTGACTGCAAATGGTTATCAAAAACAGTTTGACGATGCACGCAATGCCGGAAATGAACCAGTTGCGCCAGAGATTCCATCAGAGATAATTGGAAAAATGACAGAACGCTACGTTACTGCATATGAAAAACTAACAAAACAATCACTGTAATTGCATTGTTGGCCTGTTGTTGTTGACTAGAAGCTGACTTTCAACTCGAATTTAATTTTTAAGTCATATCAAAATGATGTCCTGGTGCGTCATTTGCTGACATTGTTTGCCAGATAATCGTTTTTTGATATCTTCAAACCACTACAATAATTATTGTAATGATTTTAATATTATTGTAATGATTTTAATATTATTGTAATGATTTTAATATTATTGTAATGATTTTAATATTATTGGATATGCTATGATATTTTTTGTACCGGTTCTAATGATTCTCATAGCGGTATGAATCTTATTGAAACAAGAAAAAATTGATGCGATTAGACAAAAAAATATGATACAGGGATCTTTTAGATCATACAGAAAACCAGTCTTAGCATGTCTACGTTATTAGAAAAACCAATCAAAGTAAATCGTATCGTTACGACAAGCATGGGCCACGCACGTGCAATCGAAGACCCTGTACGAGCTAAAACTGTGGAAATTTTATACCGCCAAGCACTTTCTGCTGAGCAGATCTCCCGTGCTCTAAAAAAGGAAGGACACAAAAAGGCCCTTACGACAATCCGCCATCATCTGGAAATTCTAAAGGAATCTGGATTGATTGAGATTGTCAAAATCGAAGAGTCAAGAGGTGCGATAACAAAGTTCTACGGCACGTCAACTAAACTGCTGGATTTTCAAACACCAGAAGACTTTGACTCAAAATATTCAAAGGTGATTGACAACACATCAACTAAAATTGAAAAGATCCTAAAAAATTTGACGCCAAAAACAGCCAAGTCCAGGAGCAAAAAGTCTGAAGGCTATTCACAATACCTTGTAATGGAGATTATGAACCGAGCAATGACTAACGTCCTTGAAAATTCTGGCAAAAAATAATGGAAGAAAAAGCCGCACGACTATTTTCTGATAGAAACCTTGTTTTTATTGCCACAATAATGAAAGACGGATCCCCCCAAGTGTCTCCTGTTTGGGCAAGCTATGAGGACGGATATGTGATGGTAAACACAGCTGAGGGAAGAATAAAACACAAAAATGTTTTACGTGATCCCCGTGTTGCTGTATCTGCCGTGTCAAAAGACAACCCACTTGACATGGCAACGATTCGTGGAACTGTTGAAGAACTAATTCCTGATTATGATTACAAACATGCAGACAAACTTGCACAACAATACACGAGTCGTGAACACTATCCGTTCAAACGTGATGATGAAAAAAGAATAATTCTAAAAATCAAGCCAAACAAAGTGTTTGTTCTGCCTGAATTAAAGATGGACGAGTAAGATTCAGAATGTTTCTAAATTCGAATTTAGAAATATGATTAATCAAGAACAGAAAAATAGAAAAAAGGAAGCGAAGGCAGTTTAACGTTTTCGACGTTTAACTGCCTTTCTCTTTGGTACTGCTTTGCGCTTTGGAACTTTACGCTTTGCCGCAGATTTTCTCTTTGGCGCTACTTTGCGTTTAGATGCCTTTCTCTTGCGAGTTGCTACTCCACGTTTAGCTGCTACCTTTCGTTTACGAGCTGCTGCTGCTTTTGTCGCTGCTGCTTTTTTAACTGCCGCGTTTCTCTTTCGAGTACGTGCTCCTTTTTTAGCTGCTGCTGCTCTTTTGGCTTTAGATATTGCCATAACTTTTTCCAAAAGTTCTGTGTGTTATATGGCAAAGGTCACACATAATTGCGCTATCCATAGTAAAATTTGACACGTTTTTTATTTTGCAAAATCTGCGATCAGCAATTTGTTATGCAGACAACAGCTGTGTCCACTGTTGATTGCATTTTTTGCGGTCTTATGATTATCTTGTATTGTTTTTCTTCATCAAATGGAATATCAAATTGCGTTGTTCTTTCAACTGGCTTGTTTGGTTGTAACCAATCTGTTAACAAGTCTTTTGCAGAAAATTCACCGTAAACAGCCTCGTGCCTTTGCTGTTTTTCATCAATAAAGTAAAACTGCCCTCCTGAAAGCAGGGTTTCTTCATTGGATACGTTTTTTGCAGTAATTCCAATCTTTACAAAGACATTTTCTGGCACAACTTCTTTGCTTCCCTCATGTGTCCCATCAAATGTAATCACATATTCCACAGATCCAACCGTAACTGTCTGTCCTGCAACTGATGGAATGTAATTTGTCTGGTATTGTGTATACATGAACAATGCAACTGCCATAGAAGCTATTATTGCGCCCACAAAAATCACCATTCCAAGTCGTACCATGATTTTTTGCTTATTTTTTGGTATATAGTTGAAACGAAATAGGACGAAAGCTCAGACTAGTGCAAAAAAATGGCACAGGCGAGATGGCAGGTCTGAACTCTGATGGGGGGGGGGGTGGTTGTAGCCAAATTCGACCAAATGATCTAATTTTGTGATTTTTCACGCATATTGATCAGAGAGGTGTGGGTTCCCCTGTGTTTTGCTAGAGCTTTTTCTCCAGCGTATTGCTTATGCTCTTGAGGACACCCATCATCTCTGAATGGTTTTGTTTCTGAGACGATGCCATTTCCTTCTGAGACGATGCCATTTCCTTCTGAGACGATGCCATTTCCTTCTGAGACGATGCCATTTCCTTCTGAGACGATGCCATTTCCTTGAGGATGCTGTTTTGCTCGTTGAACCTCTCATGCAGCTTTTTGGCTACCTGTCTTGTTGCAAGCATCATGTATATGCCTACGGTACCGGCAATAATAAAGGCAGCTCCCAGCGCGATTAGCATCTCTGAGTGCGGGGGAACATATCCAAAGCCGAGAATCACGATTCCCCCTGCAACTATCGCAAACAGAAACGCGTTGTCTCTAATTGCGTCTTGCATGCTTTTTTCTGGAATGCCTGTATTTTAGGATTGTCTTTGCATGCGCCTTTTTTGCAGATTACTCTAGTTCCATCAAGTGGTATTTGTTGTGAATACTTGCCACGATGATCCATGTCTCTTTTTCTCCGCGGTTATGGTACAAAACAGTGATCAGATCACCAAAACGTATCAGACCCGCATATTATCGGCCTCCTTTGATTGATTTTGTTTGTTGCAATCTGGGAAGTTTTTCCCAGCTGCCAGTTGCGCGCCAAATAGCGCTAACGCACATTGTGTTTTGCTAGAGCTTTTTCTCCAGCGTATTGCTTATGCTCTTGAGGACACCCATCATCTCTGAATGGTTTTGTTTCTGAGACGATGCCATTTCCTTGAGGATGCTGTTTTGCTCGTTGAACCTCTCATGCAGCTTTTTGGCTACCTGTCTTGTTGCAAGCATCATGTATATGCCTACGGTACCGGCAATAATAAAGGCAGCTCCCAGCGCGATTAGCATCTCTGAGTGCGGGGGAACATATCCAAAGCCGAGAATCACGATTCCCCCTGCAACTATCGCAAACAGAAACGCGTTGTCTCTAATTGCGTCTTGCATGCTTTTTTCTGGAATGCCTGTATTTTAGGATTGTCTTTGCATGCGCCTTTTTTGCAGATTACTCTAGTTCCATCAAGTGGTATTTGTTGTGAATACTTGCCACGATGATCCATGTCTCTTTTTCTCCGCGGTTATGGTACAAAACAGTGATCAGATCACCAAAACGTATCAGGCCGTGCCTTATTCAATTTATTCTGATGATCCTGACGGAAATAAATTAGAACTTGCTTGTCATGATCATGGTTTTGTTAAATTAAACATCAAATTTTGAGGGGTTTAGCTTTTACGCACGACCACAAAAGATCATACATGTCTAGCTGAGCTAGCCCGATGGTTTGGCAGTTGCATGCAGCAGCTAGGCACGGGTGTTAAACCCCCCCTAAAATCAGGCATTTTTGAAAAAACGGCACTGTGCCTGAATTCCTCTCTGTGGGAGGGGGGTTTAGCCTTTACGCACAAAACCGGATCTCAGCCTATGTGGAGACATTGGAATCGATGAAATTCCTGGCAATCTTTGAAAACTTTTTCTCGCTCATCATTACTGCTTCCGGGTTGCCTGCCCTGAGGGACATCATGAAAGAGTTATGGCCTTTGCTGTTTACCACATCAAAGCTGATGTACTTGTCGCTGCTATCATCATATTCGTCTTCAAGGTTTGTGTATCCAATGATCTTGCCATTGATGATGTTCCTCTTGCATTTGAGGGCGTGAGATAATCCGTATGCTACGATAAATTCAAACGGTTTGCCGTGTACGCTGACGTAGTATGTGTCAGGCATTATCATGTGGTATTCATAGCAGGAGTATGGACCAAAGTTGATAGTATAGTCTGTCGTTCTGACCTTGCTTTCTTTGCCGGTGCGGAAAGGAATGCTGTCTGGCCGCGTAATGTCGCCTGGAGACCTGGTATCAGGCATCGTCCCTTGTTTTTCAATATGTATGTCACATTTGTCAAAAAACTCTCGGTATTTTTTATCCATCGTGACTCGTGTGGAATTTTTTTTCTTTATAATGTTTTTTAAATACATCAGCTAAGCGAAAAATGCTCTAATTCAGGCCAAATCGGCTACAAAATGCAAACAGATCAATGAGCCACTCTTTCCTCTTTTTCCTAGCGTTTTTACCGAATTTATCATGTCTGCTTCCCTCTAGTTTTTACGGCTCTGTTTGCCGCCATACTGTTACATTTTTTAGACGCATCCATGGCGTGCTTGACACACTCTAGTATGATATCATGGTTTTCAGGAACAATCCGAATTCTCCTTTCGGATTTGAAGAACCATCTTTTTACCTCACGAATACTCTCATCGTCGATGTCAAAGTCTTCTGGCTCACATCTGAATGCCAGTGTTGCCGTTTTTTTATTCATTATGATGAACGCAAATGCAGTCTTGCTCATTCCTGTGCCTATGCTTAACTTATACCATCTATTCTGTGCATGTCCACTACATTCTGTATTTTTCGTTATTGTCTCAATAAGTTCCATTACGGTCTTTCTGTTACTGTCCTCTGCCGTATCCAATCTATCTTGCCAAGTGGATATCATGCCACCTACATCATCTACATCATCTTCATCATCTTCTATGTTGCCTACAACTACATTTGTATTTACCAACTGTTTACCGTTATTTTCATAAAACTTTATCTCGACGCATCTAACTTTGATTCCATTTGTGTCCAAATACTTGCACATATCTTTAGTTTTATCATCAAACTCTTTTGCGACAATGTACAGTTCTTGGCTCTGGTTGAAACCATCCGGGGCATTTTTGAATTCTGATTCGAATCTCTTATACAGGTCTTGATGGGCGCCTAGGTGGTGTTTCTTTGCAATGTTGTTCAATTCGTCGTAACTGCGATATTTTGTCCACACGGCATATTCAAGAATCTGTGATACCGTATCGCGTGGAGCAAGTCCCTTTTTTATTTCAATTATGATAATGTCTCCTTTCCTATCAATACCCATAAGATCTATTATGCCTTTATCTTTTGTCTGGATCTGCCGTCCTATTATGATGATGTCTGTTTTCAGTACTTTTGGATGCTTTTCCAAAAAGTCCTCTATGTCCTTCTCCTTGTTTGCGGTAGTCTCTTTATACTCTGTCGTATCTCCGCCATCAATATTGTGTATTCCCATGAGACAACTGACTATGGCAACATAATAAATTATTCTTTATTGTATAGATAATTGGAGCCAGTTTTTTGTGAAAAGAGAAACGTCAAGGAACCCACATCTAGAATGTCTTCATCAGATACTGGGTCATCTTCTCATTCATCTCTGAGACTTTCTGGATGGCTTGTGCAAAAGCTCCCTGGCTTAGCTGGCTGTATTTGTTATTGTAGTTATTTCCATAACTGTTGCTATAATTACTGGGAAATCTTCACGTATTTTCTTGCACTTTGTCAAGCAAGTTGCGCTTTCTTGTCTCAAATTCCGACTCTGAGATAATGCCCATTCCCATAAGGTCGTACCATCTCCTGATCTTCTTGATTATTTCATCATCGCTTGCTTTTGACTCGTACTTTATCTTGGATGCCATGACTCCTATGTTGTCGGCCCCTTTGTCACCTGCCTCCTTTATCTTGGATGCCATGACTCCTATGTTGTCGGCCCCTTTGTCACCTGCCTCCTTGATCTTTGATGCGACATTTGACATGCCATCAGCTGTTTTGTTGCCGTATTTTTTCAGTTTCTCCCTTATCTCGTAACTGTGTTTGTCTTTGTCGCGTCTTGCATTTTTCCATTCCTTTTTGGACTTGTATCCAAAATTCTCCAAGTTGTATGATGTAGTCCACTTGAACATGGAATAAATCACCAGTGCGATGGAGCCTATGTATATGACTAGATCGTATACAACCAATATTGAATAGGACAAGACAAAAGCCAGATCTTCAGAGTAAACGGCATCAGGCAACAGGCCACCTATGAGCGGTACGATAACATCCATCTCAATTTCTGCAGAAAATAAAAAATCTGTAAGATCAGACGCGTTGCTGGGATTAAAACCATAATACAGCAAACCGTCTATGATGAACCAGACAACAATGAATATGGAGAAAATCGGAATCCACCTGCGCGTTTTTTTCATTTTCTGGGTCCAGAGCAATGCGAGGATTGTAGGCGAGAACACACATGCCCAAAACCTGCTGACTGGCACTTTGCTGTCTTTTAGATCTGTCTTTGGCGTGTCGTTCACTGTTAACCGTCAAAATACAGACAATAAAACAATTTCTACTGAATTGTTTGCCTCTGACATGATCAGTCAGGCGATCTGGAGACTTTCGTCAGAACGTTTTCATCAGGTACCGGATCATCTTCTCACTCATCTCTGAGACTTTCTGGATGGTTTGTGCAAAATCCCCCTGGTTTAGCTGCTCTTTTTTGTCCAGAACAGCGTACACCCCCACCGTTTTTTTGCCGTTCTCATCTGAGAACCTGTGCACAGCGCCGATGGCCTTGCAGTATTCTGCGACCCTTCCCTCAAAACTGGCCTTTTGCTGATCTGAGAATTTCAGGAGTCTGGCATTCTGGTTGTTCTTTAGGGGGCATTTTGCCCCCAGAACAAGTACGTCTGGCTGGCTTTTTGGCTCAAATATCTCCACGGCATTCCCAAAACTGTTGACATGGCTTACTGTGATCCTAAATGAATCGCCTTCTGCAGTAGTGTTCTTGAACTTGTAGCTTTCATGAGTCAGCCACCGCTCTACTGCGTCTCTGAGGTTCTGGGCCATGGTCTGGGTGCTGTCTTGCCCAATATTATGTTGTTTTGGGCTGATAGATTTATAATGTTTCTAAATTCGAGTTTAGAAATATATGTATCATAATGCGTCAGGGCCACTGGGATCAAAAACATTGCAACAAAAACACGATGATCTCTTCTGCAGCTTATGACAAGCGCTCTATCTCATCAGATCAAATGGATGATTCCTACTCTGCCATGGGCAGTTCTGAAAATGAACATGATGGTAAACTTTACAGGATCTCAAGACGGGTTTACACTAGTCTCTCAAAATCTTTTTTGTGAAGCACATCTTACATGAATCCAATTTGAGTATCTGTCTTGCGCAACTCTGTCTTTACCTGCTGTTATTTTGCGTTTACATATTTTACACACGCTGCTGAACTTTGCCATTATTCCTCCATATTGCCGGCTGTATTTGTTATTGTAGTTATTTCTATAACCGTTGCTATAATTACTGTGGCTGTTATCATAACTCTTGCTATGGCTGTCATTGTAATCATCTTCATCGTCTACGACATCTGTCAAAGTGTGTGCAAACGAACTTCCTGACATCATGTCCCAATCCATGTCAATATACTCTGGTTTGCTTAAGATATTCTCTATGTGAAAGACAGCAATCGGTAGGCGTATGTCTGATAGTGTCTTGTATTGATTGTCTGAAAATATTCCCAGCCCCGTCTTTACTTCTGCCCAGCAGAAATTCTTGGGATGCTGGATTTGTGAAATATCAGCTTGTTCTATCTTACATGCAAGATAATCAAACACAAAACTTGGATTGTGAGAGGAATGGTTGGATGGTTTGGATATTTGGATAATTTCCGGTCTTATGTGCTTTGGAATGTGGACACGAATCCTCTCAAAACCCATCTTAAAAACAACAGAACCGAGGTCTTTGCAACCGTATAGATTTTCAAGCGAGCAATATGCCCAACCCCTCTGTGAGCATAGCTCCTTGTAGTATGTCTCACCAAGAGCACCTTTAAGTGATTTGGTAATTTTTGGGTGTGTCATGTACTATTGGTATCATTGTATCTAAAAATTGTTTCTTGGTGAACCTTTCTTCATACTGCACATTATGGTTATAATATTAGACCTGATCTGTAATTACTAACAAAACCTGACGTTTCACCAAACTGATTCCTTGTTACGTCATGGTATCACAACAAAATCTCGCGTCTTCAGCTTGTAGTTGATCAGGCCGCAGATTATGGCATTGATGCAGTCATACCTGCACAGTCTGTTCCTAAACTTGTCCCTCATTATGCCGAATTTCTTGATCCTTGAGATGACATGCTCATCGGTACCCTTGCTCTGGACAGCTCCCGGTTGAATTCCTTCTGCGCATCATCAAGCTTGCCGCCCCTTGGCCTCCTGTGCGGGATCAACACGTCAAGCTCCGGATAGTCCTTCCGTATCCCCTGATATCCAAGATCCACAAGGATTTTCAGATCTCTTGAAAGTTTTGGGCACTTGCTTGAAGACAGAATAGTCATGCCTGCCTCCAGCGAGTGCGGCGTCCTGTGCATAATCATGCCGTCTGCGTTTACAACGCACTGTGTCTTGACCGTATGCATCTTCTTTTTGCCCGAATAGTGTGTTTTTCTCCTGGACTTGTTCTTGAGCCTTGGAATCTGCTGCTCTGATGCGTCAATGACTGCGTGCAGCCCCGGAAAGGCGCATGCCAGCTCCCGAATGTCTGATATCTGTCTGGTCTCTGCAAGCTTTTTGTCAGGCAGTGACAGTGCAGACCTTATGGCAGGCTCCATGTATCGTATGCCGGTGCTGACATTTGACTGGCTCAGGTCAAAAAGCAGGCTCAGGGGACCCTGTGTGACGTGTGTCCTGTAGTGGATCAGTGCCATCAGGATTCTGTCCCTGCGGCAGTGTTTGAACCTGCGCCCTGCGCCGATGTCTCGGATTCTGTTATTCCTGTAGAGGCGCTTTTCCTCCGTTATCAGCTAAGCGAAATGTAAACAGAATATTCCTTTTGTTTTGTTATTAAACATAATTTGAGTCACATTCCATTGTTCTATTCCTATTTTTTGTCCGATTTTTAGTACATTTCGCTTAGCTGATTATCTTATATTGTGACTTTATCTCCGGGCACAGATCATAAAACTGCTCGGGGGTAACTCCCGTCATGGACAGGAATAATTTTGGTTTTTTTGCCAGCTTTTTGTGGTTTAACATGACATGCATGGCATTTTGCCTGTTTTGGATCTTGTTGAGAACAAATATCTGGAAAATGGTAAAATTATGTTAATAACAGATAGGGTCTACTGATTCCGTTTCAATCTTTGTTGTATTAGAATTTCTTTTAGACTCTATTTCGGCGGGGATTACACCTAACTCCTGTTGTTTCAATCTTTGTTGTATTAGAATTTCTTTTAGACAGACTAAAGACAATACCTATCAAGAAAAAAACAAAGTGTTTCAATCTTTGTTGTATTAGAATTTCTTTTAGACTGCCCACGTTGATGTGATGTGCCCTGTTACGGCTAGTTTCAATCTTTGTTGTATTAGAATTTCTTTTAGACCTAGGTATATGGAATTGTTACGAAAATATGATTCCTATGTTTCAATCTTTGTTGTATTAGAATTTCTTTTAGACTGAATAAGTAGAGTTTATATATTATCCTGAAAATAGTTTCAATCTTTGTTGTATTAGAATTTCTTTTAGACTCATTCATACTCCATTGACTTCGTTCGCTTCCACTGTTTCAATCTTTGTTGTATTAGAATTTCTTTTAGACTGTGATAGTATCACAATCCTGACGATCTGTGATACGTTTCAATCTTTGTTGTATTAGAATTTCTTTTAGACTATGTTACGGTTCTTGCCTCGGTATCGCGCAGAAGTTTCAATCTTTGTTGTATTAGAATTTCTTTTAGACCGAAAAAATCCAAAATATGAGGGGACCCTATAATGTGTTTCAATCTTTGTTGTATTAGAATTTCTTTTAGACGGGAAGGTTACAGACAGACTAGACAAATATTTGAAGTTTCAATCTTTGTTGTATTAGAATTTCTTTTAGACTTACCTTCAAGCTCAACACCTCAACACGCTTTTGTGAGTTTCAATCTTTGTTGTATTAGAATTTCTTTTAGACGGTGCTGTAGAGCTTATTCAGGAATGGAGTAACGAGTTTCAATCTTTGTTGTATTAGAATTTCTTTTAGACAGACTATTTTAGGTCAGTTTACAGCAAATGACATGTTTCAATCTTTGTTGTATTAGAATTTCTTTTAGACTTCTATCAAACACCGTTCCCTCTCTCTCAAGATTGTTTCAATCTTTGTTGTATTAGAATTTCTTTTAGACTATGCGAGGATTTATAACCTCGACCTTAATTATTAAGTTTCAATCTTTGTTGTATTAGAATTTCTTTTAGACTCAGTCATGGTTCAATATTGTAGACTTGATACTAGTTTCAATCTTTGTTGTATTAGAATTTCTTTTAGACCACACATTGCATATTAACCTTTCAAACGATAACTGTTTCAATCTTTGTTGTATTAGAATTTCTTTTAGACAAAACCTATTTTGTAACTTTACATTTTAGGATATTTCGTTTCAATCTTTGTTGTATTAGAATTTCTTTTAGACATAGTCGTAGACTATATTAAGTCAGCGGGGGGGGGGTGTTTCAATCTTTGTTGTATTAGAATTTCTTTTAGACAGTCAAGTATCGTTGTCTCTGATGAATCAAGTGAAAGTTTCAATCTTTGTTGTATTAGAATTTCTTTTAGACTGCGTTGTTTGTTGGGTTTGGAGCAGCGCTTAGTTTGTTTCAATCTTTGTTGTATTAGAATTTCTTTTAGACATCATCTGAAATAAATTGAGTTCTATGACTGTGAATGTTTCAATCTTTGTTGTATTAGAATTTCTTTTAGACATAAAGGAACATCAGGAGATATACAACCAGAAAAAAGTTTCAATCTTTGTTGTATTAGAATTTCTTTTAGACGGAGGACAAGGAGGACGATCTTAACTCAGTCCTCCGGTTTCAATCTTTGTTGTATTAGAATTTCTTTTAGACTTTCTGAGAAGTATCTTAGCAGGGTCAGAAAGAAGTTTCAATCTTTGTTGTATTAGAATTTCTTTTAGACTATGATAGTGTGAACGAAAGAGTTACCAGAGTAAAGTTTCAATCTTTGTTGTATTAGAATTTCTTTTAGACCAAGTGTTCTGCCGGACTGTTCGTTGAACATGAGGTGTTTCAATCTTTGTTGTATTAGAATTTCTTTTAGACACATTATCAACGCCCCAACTGCCCAACACTACGTTCAGTTTCAATCTTTGTTGTATTAGAATTTCTTTTAGACCTGATATGCCGACAGAACATCCCTTGTGAATCCGTGTTTCAATCTTTGTTGTATTAGAATTTCTTTTAGACAAAATTCGGATCTGACAACAACAAACCGCTGTCATAGTTTCAATCTTTGTTGTATTAGAATTTCTTTTAGACTCTAAGGTTACCGTCTGTCTCATCAAATCCCCAGTGTTTCAATCTTTGTTGTATTAGAATTTCTTTTAGACTGGCTCACGCCAGAGGCAATGACGTCATATCTGATGTTTCAATCTTTGTTGTATTAGAATTTCTTTTAGACTGATCAGTTTCCTTTTTAGTGTCTGGATGTCCCCATGTTTCAATCTTTGTTGTATTAGAATTTCTTTTAGACTAGAACCTATTTGCTAGACGTCATTGATGACGATATGTTTCAATCTTTGTTGTATTAGAATTTCTTTTAGACCCACCAGGAGGAGGTTTTGACGTAACGGGGCTATGTTTCAATCTTTGTTGTATTAGAATTTCTTTTAGACCAAAGGGGGGGGGATAGCCCGATTGTGGCGCTCTGTTTCAATCTTTGTTGTATTAGAATTTCTTTTAGACCGTCACCCGTGGCCGTCAGGATTGTATCTGTCTTGTTGGTTTCAATCTTTGTTGTATTAGAATTTCTTTTAGACAAAAAATCCAAGATGATCTAATTTTGTCAAAGTTACGGTTTCAATCTTTGTTGTATTAGAATTTCTTTTAGACATCCAGTTCTAGTCTTAGCTGCTGTTTGTCATTGCGTTTCAATCTTTGTTGTATTAGAATTTCTTTTAGACTTACCTTTACAGTTACAATTTCATTGTCCAGTGAAAAGTTTCAATCTTTGTTGTATTAGAATTTCTTTTAGACATTCAGATGGGCAAGTCATGTCTGCAAATTATTCAAGGTTTCAATCTTTGTTGTATTAGAATTTCTTTTAGACTTTCCGCAATATGATCAATCAAACTGCCCGATGTGGTTTCAATCTTTGTTGTATTAGAATTTCTTTTAGACTTACTGCGAGTGGTGTTGTACTTGCACCATTTAAGTTTCAATCTTTGTTGTATTAGAATTTCTTTTAGACCATGTCATACTATACCAAAACAGCCACTGCATATGTTTCAATCTTTGTTGTATTAGAATTTCTTTTAGACTACCGGATCTAAGTGAATGGTTCCATTGGTTGTTGTTTCAATCTTTGTTGTATTAGAATTTCTTTTAGACGGAATGACCATAAAATTAGACAATATTTCAGAGATGTTTCAATCTTTGTTGTATTAGAATTTCTTTTAGACATACAGAGTAGGCAGATTATAATGCCGATTGGAGGTTTCAATCTTTGTTGTATTAGAATTTCTTTTAGACGAAAAATTGACCTGCTAATGGTTGACCCGCCGTAGTTTCAATCTTTGTTGTATTAGAATTTCTTTTAGACAAACTGGTTGTCAAAGACAAAACCGCTGCATATGAGTTTCAATCTTTGTTGTATTAGAATTTCTTTTAGACCTATAGAGTGCGTCTCTCTTAGCACTGATGCCCCGTTTCAATCTTTGTTGTATTAGAATTTCTTTTAGACTGAAAGTAGTCAACTCCTGCGTTTGGTTCTGTACTCAGTTTCAATCTTTGTTGTATTAGAATTTCTTTTAGACTTCACACTTGGCGTCCCCTAACGTTTCATTTGTTTGTTTCAATCTTTGTTGTATTAGAATTTCTTTTAGACTTATTGCAACTATATAGAAACTGATCAGAGTTATTATGTTTCAATCTTTGTTGTATTAGAATTTCTTTTAGACTCTCACTTCATAGATTTGTAAGTGCATGTATGACCTGTTTCAATCTTTGTTGTATTAGAATTTCTTTTAGACTCTCGATCGTCCTGATACACCCGTATACATGACAGTTTCAATCTTTGTTGTATTAGAATTTCTTTTAGACATAAAAGCCCAGAGAGCCAAAGCAATAACAGGCCTTGTTTCAATCTTTGTTGTATTAGAATTTCTTTTAGACTTCAGATCAGAGGACAGACAGGGATTCAGTTCTATGTTTCAATCTTTGTTGTATTAGAATTTCTTTTAGACGGATTATCATCAATTCTTGACCACTTGCTTGACTCGTGTTTCAATCTTTGTTGTATTAGAATTTCTTTTAGACTGAATAAATTGCCATTTTGATTCACCCATTCTTCGTTTCAATCTTTGTTGTATTAGAATTTCTTTTAGACAGTACACCAGGTTGAAAACTGTTTACAGGTGAATAGTTTCAATCTTTGTTGTATTAGAATTTCTTTTAGACTTGCTGATATGCTGTTAATATTTTGTGGGCAATCAGTTTCAATCTTTGTTGTATTAGAATTTCTTTTAGACTATCTCCAGCGAAATGATCAGGAGCGTGCAAAGTGTTTCAATCTTTGTTGTATTAGAATTTCTTTTAGACCATAGCAGGAGACAGCATCAGTTATCTATCCACAAGTTTCAATCTTTGTTGTATTAGAATTTCTTTTAGACCAAAGAATTGACCTCTAGACATCCCAGCGATTACGTTTCAATCTTTGTTGTATTAGAATTTCTTTTAGACATGAAAAAGCCGGACGGATTGGACGGCTCGCCGGACGTTTCAATCTTTGTTGTATTAGAATTTCTTTTAGACTGACCTGATGTTAATTGATGTTAGACTGGTTAAGGTTTCAATCTTTGTTGTATTAGAATTTCTTTTAGACAGTCGACTGCATTGTAAAAAAAATAACGGAGTGTAAGTTTCAATCTTTGTTGTATTAGAATTTCTTTTAGACTCTTGCGGTGGGTCCAGCCGTTTTCGGACTCAAAAGTTTCAATCTTTGTTGTATTAGAATTTCTTTTAGACTGGTTCATGTTATCAGAATATCCACACACGTATAAGTTTCAATCTTTGTTGTATTAGAATTTCTTTTAGACCAAACGGATTTTTTCGCGTAGCGCCCAGTGATTTTAGTTTCAATCTTTGTTGTATTAGAATTTCTTTTAGACCCAGCTATGATGGCTAAACTCACTCGCATCCAAAGTTTCAATCTTTGTTGTATTAGAATTTCTTTTAGACCATAATATGTTCAGCCTCTCCGCGCATGCAACGTGAGTTTCAATCTTTGTTGTATTAGAATTTCTTTTAGACCATATCTTGTGGAGACTGACGTGCAAAGTGTGACGTTTCAATCTTTGTTGTATTAGAATTTCTTTTAGACAGTCCAATTTTTTGCCTCTTTTCCTTATTTGGAGTTAATTTTCTTCCGCATTTATTTGCTGAACCACCGTGTTTAAAAATTATTATTGACTATTTAATGAACCTATATCGCAGATTTTTCTATAACAGCAGTTTACACATCTTCGATCGTAATATGATTCTGGTGAAATTCCTGTGTTGATGATGTTCTTTGTCTCATGTAACATCCTGATCGCATAATCTTTAATGTCCTTATCTATATTCACATGTATTTTTACACGTTTATTGTTTTTTGTAAAGTATACGTATGCGTAATATACTGGTTTGTGCAAATTCTCTTCTAAAAGTACAGATAGAAGACCAAGCTGCACACGTAGGCTGTCATGTATCTTGCTGTAATTTGTATACTTTCGTTCAATTAGGACAATTTGATCTACTGTCTCTACCGCATGATCTACTATACCAACAAAGCCATGCTTTTTAGAGTATAGTTTTTGCGATGTAATCTTTGTACCTATCAGCCCCTCTGGAACAAAACTCTTGTTTGTTTTCTCCGATGTCCAATGATGTCTTTTGCCGGACTGAACAGTGCCTCTCTTTTCTTCATATTGTTCTAATCCCATTACATGCCCATAGTACGTAAACTTTGGACAGAACACATTTTCAACTACTGTTGTGACTGACATCATGGTCTAAAACACCATGGATGGCCTCTTTCCCTGTGCATATTGCGCATCAAAATCCCTGCCTACCGTGATCATCTTTCCAAAACATAGATTGCAGCTCATTATGAGATAAAACGAATCTGTCTCCTGATTTATTGCCTGTCTTATCTTCTCTATCATATCCTTTTTTTGCTGGTTTGAGATGTTGCCACAAAACACGCTTTTTTGTATTCTTATCAACCCTGCATCCTTGAGAACCTGAATCGTGGATTCGCGTGTGTTGTTGTCTGTTATATCATATGTGGCATAATACATAGTCATTGCACTGTGACATTCTCCGCAATTTTATCAACATCCAAAAGCTGATTTATGATGCTTCTACAATACTTCCATGTATTTACTTCCAACTGTTTTTGGCATACATCTCGGTATATTCGTATAAGCTCAAACCTTCCTTGCTTTGTTATCTCAACTCCTGGGAAGATGTCTTTTTTTATGTTATTGGAAAACCACATGTCCTTAACCATTCTCCTGCTAAACAAGTATACTAAAGACTTGTCTATTATTGGCCTACATGGCTCTATTAGATCGTATACGAGGGTAGGTTTAGCATAGCTGTCTTTGTGGTAGAATCCAGCTGTTGGGTCAAGTCCAGACAGTATCACTACCTTTTCAATGCTGGAATATGCCATGCCGTAGAGATAGTTCAGAGATGCATTAAACGGATCAACCCCTGGATTTTGTGTTCTGCGCTCAAAGCGCCATTTTTTTGGAAGTGTAGCTGATATTATTTTAAAATATCTTGTAGCACAACTTCCTTCAAATCCTAGAAAATGTAGTGCAAAACTCCTATCATATGCAGTATCTTTTACAACATGTATGGTTTTGTTGAAAAATGACACAGCTTCTGCAATGTCTTTTGTCATCTCACTGGGCTCCCTGTTTTGTTTCAGCTCCGAAAGGAATCGCTTCTGTTTTGATAACTTTTCCAGTAAAAGTTTCTTTGTAATATCAAATGCAAATAAAGTATCCAAGTTAAGGTACTGTTGTCTTCTTATCTGTGTCTGGCGTCCTGGGGAGCTGGCCCACATCCGCGCAAGCGGTTTGCCCGACTGTGAGGCCACTACTAACTGTATGTGTCTTTCTATACAAAGACGAATTGCAGCAGTGCTGATCATCGCGTTTGCAGTTATCAGTATGGCATCTACCATCTCTGCTGCTATTTCTTCATCATTCTGATCTGGTATTTTTATTATAAATCGTTCTCTCTTCCTGCGCAAGCTTGCCCCATGGGTGGTAATATCAATTATCATCTACTTTCTGTATTATGCCAAACCCCTTTGATACACTTTTCCCTATGCCGATGTATTTTGGTAGCGACAGATTTGTCACAAACTTAGCATAAAACCCTGAAAACCTATGTTTGTGTACAATAACTGGTGCCTTTTTGTACCATTTTATCTGAACATACAGATGGTAGTCTATTTTGATTCCTATGCCCTTTAACATACTTAGCAAGTTTCCGATAAGCATCTCCTCCAAAAACCTTCTCCTAAACTGTGGGTCAATATTCTTGAATTTTACATAATTTTCTGCATTTAGCGCAATCCATGGAGATTTAAATGAATATTGTGTTATTTTTATAAAACTAATATAATACTCAGATCCTATTTTTTCACATGTTAGCCTATACAATCTTTGATGAAAATAATAGTACGGGTTTGGAGCCTGGAAATGGAATACCAATTAAAAAAATATTTGTAAAAAACAACACCATTATAATTGATGATAAAACAATTGAACAATATGGAGTAAAAACACTCCCACAATCTACAGTTGGGAGTCTGATGGTAAAGCAGTTTAATATGCCACTTGATACAGAACCATCTCTTAATCTGCCAAACAAAAAAGTTGCATCAAACTCACCAAAACCATATGTAGTAATTCCAGGATACATAAAGATATTTAAAAAGAAAGACCAAATCACAGGAGAAATCACGTTAGGTAATAAAAAAAAGGATTATTTTGCAAAATTAAGCATTCCTGATTTTGAGCAAGAAATTATCTCTTCTGATATTAATTTTAAAATTGATTCTCAAAGATATTTTATGAATAATGAAACACTGTATGATGTTTACTACAAACATAAAATACTTGAAGACAGCAAGTTAAAATCCACACTATTTGAAAAAGTTGTAATCAAGTTTTTTGATTACATTAAAGAAAAAAATCTAGAATTCCCTCAAATCAAAACAAGTTTTTCATTATACATTTTACCAAGTGATGATCCAATTATTTTTACTTCTCAGGAAATCCAAAAGCAATCATTGAACAAGATGGATGCCTTTGGAAATAATCTAGAATATTATCCAAAAAAGCCAACAACAGGCTTGTTTTTTTGTTCATATGATGATAAGGCATTTACTATAAACTGTACTGAAAAAGACAAATTTTATGAAACTTTGGGAATAGGAAATATATCTCATAAAAAATTATCATTACCAAACAGCAAAAAAATAACCATATATCCCTTTGATTGGTATTTTATTAATTTGGAGAATTCTGCAAAAATATTTACAAAACGGAATCAGGGTATATATGACCAACTATATCATAATTATTTAGATTTAAAAAAAGAGTACAGTCTTACAGATACTCTCGCATCCCTTATGGTCTTTTGCATAAATAAGAATAATGCAAAACTCGAAGTCATATTAAATGAAAATCTGACAATGGTAAAAATGGAGTCATTATTGGGGGATGTACAACTAAAAAATATTCCTCCCTTTGCATTAGAACTGTTGATAGTTAAAAAAGGCTCCAAGTCATTTTTCAGATATTATGTGATGGCAATCAAATCACTACTAAATGAAATACCAGTTAACAGAGATTTACTAATTAAGATATTTACATCTAAAATCCGTGACGAAATTCGAGAATGGGTGAAGGGAAAATCAGACACGAACGCAAATTATTTTTTCAAGCGATCAGAGTTTTGTCTAATAACTTTAAATTCATCATATGTCTCGGATACTACATTGAAGGAAGAAGAAGATTTTGCAAAGTCAGTAGGAGAAATTACAAGACAGTACATTTCATTTAGAATGACTAATAATCACGATAATAATTCACTACGTGAAATTTTATCAAAACCAAAATATGATATTCAAACATTACAGTATGTGATAAAGCAGATAGGTAGAGGCATACATCTTCTTAACATTAAATCAGAAATGTATAATCGTATATTAAATAGGATTTCTGATATCACTCCAGAAATAGTCGATTCTGATTCAAGAAAAGACTTTTCTTATCACTTTTACATGGGATATTTCAAAGGAGTTAAAAAATGACAAAGTCTGAAATTTTATTCTATTATGAATCACGTCAGAATCCTAATGGTGATCCTGATTCTGAAAACCAACCAAGATTAATGCATGATGAGACTATAATGGTAACTGATGTAAGAATAAAACGAACCATCAGAGATTATGCAAAACAAAAGTTCGGTTATAAATTATTTGTAGATTATAATGAAAAAGGAGATCCAGTAACTGCGGACTCTCGAGCAAAAGAGATTGCAGAACAAGCACAGGATAAAGGAGGTGATTTTATTAAAATCATGTTAGAGAATACTTTTGATGTTCCTCTTTTTGGAGCTTTAGTTACAATCAAGGGAAAGTCAAAGAAAAACTCCGATGACTCTGATGTAGAGGCGGGTTCCCAAAAACTTACAGGACCTGTCCAATTTGCAATAGGAAAAAGTGTAAACAAAGTAAATCTCATCCAGCCTACTATCACATCAAGGTTTGTTGGAAAAGAAAAAGAAGGACAAGCAAAACAGTTCAGCACAATTGGAAAATTCTACGCAGTTGAATATGCATTAATTAAGACATGTGGTGCTATCAACCCATCAAATCTAGGTAAGTATTTGCAGTATGATGTTATTCAAGATAACTTTACAAAATACTGCAATGAATTTCCAGAGATTTTGTTTGATGGGACAAATCAGTTAATCACTAGATCAAAGTATCCACAAAGAAGCATATTGTTTATTCAGGTAGATTACAATGATACAATTTACAATGATTTATCTAGTTTAGTAGCAGAAAGTGAAATCTTAAAAAATGATACGACATTCCCAACTGAGCTAAATAAAACACCATTTGACTTTACAGATCTTATCTCAACGTTGAACTCTCGTAAAGATAAGATTGAGAAAATAAAAATAAAGTTTGCAGACGATATTAGCAAAGATGTATCTGATATGATATCCAAACTAGATGGTATTACAGTTGAACAGTTGTAATGACTAGGATCATATCATTTGAAGTTACTGGAAATTATGCGTCATTTAGAGATCCTTCAGTCACCACTAACCAGGTAATATACTATATTCCATCAAAGAGTGCAATTGTTGGATTAGTTGGTGCAATAATCGGAGTCAAGCGTGGCAATACACTTGATGAATTATACAGTAAAGAGTATCTAGAGTTTTTCTCAAAGATCAAAGTGGGAATAAAACTATGTAACAATCCCAAAAAAATCATTTATTTTACAAATCATCGCTCATTAAAATCCCCCAAGACAAAGCCAGTAAAAAAAGAGATATTGGAGAATCCAAAATATGTAATATATCTTCAAGCCGAAGATAATATCCTAGATAAAATTACAACAGTGATAAAAAACAACAAATATGAGTTTACCCCATATTTGGGGCATGCCTACTGCATTGCTAGAATCTCTAATTTACAACAATATGTTGGTAAATTATTGGCAAACGTTTCTAATCGCATAACAGATTGTATTGTATTAGATGAATCTAGTTCTAATAATAATACAAGTTTTATATTCAAAGTAAAAACCAAAGACAATTCAAAAATAATTATTGAAAGGCATCTGCATCATTTTTTTGAGAAATCCGGTTTTACTAAATGTGTCTTAAAACACTGGATACCTTTTGACTCCTCAGAAATGAAGATACAATCATTAAGGGAAAACAAATTATCCAACTTTTATGAAATCAACGAAAAAGTGTACTGTTTGTATTGAATTTTCTATCACATAATACTGATGGCAAAGAACATTTGGATTTTCATCTAGTTTATGTTGCTCAGAGAGCTAAAAAAATAGTAGACACGAGTAGCTTTACTTCGTCTAATGCCGCATATTATGCAGGGCTGTTTCATGATCTAGGAAAACTAAACCCATACTACCAGAAACTTTTTTCAGGAGAAGATAAAAATGAATTACTAAAATCATATCACGGTTACCATTCCTATTACTCTTGTTGGCTTGCAGAATCTTTTCTGGACGCAAACTACACCTTATCAGATGAGGATAAAGTAAGAGTAATTATGTTAATTGCAGGACATCATACAAAATTACGAAAAGAACCTACAAACTACATAGGAAAAGACAATGAAAAAAAGAATAAAACTGCAAGATATATTCTTGATAACTTGGAGAAATTCATCAGACAGACAACAAAAGAGCAGTTAAAGGAATTACCAGAGATTAATCCATCAATAGATTATACACGATATGAGGAAAAATTAGAAACCAAACCAAATGAAGACAGTATAGAGGCATTTTTGGAATGTGGATTTTTGTTTTCATCACTTTTACAGGCAGACAGGGGTAGTTTTTCTGACTTTGAGGAAAAAAAACTTGATTCTTCTTTTATATTTAATACTGAAAATCTAGTAAAGAAGGGTAACAAACTGTCTGATTTTAGATCATCATTACAAAATACAGTTTTAAAAAGTACTGATGTTACAAAACCAATCTTTGTACTAAATGCCCCTACAGGCTGTGGGAAGACAAAGGCGTTTTTGGATGTAATCAAAAAATACAATCCAAAACGGATTTTTTATTTTTCACCACTCTTGGCATTAACTGATGATATTGCAAAAAAGATAGATGATACATGCAAAAACAACCCAGACACAAAAAAACAGATACTCGTATTCAACAATACATTCACAAACAGCTTGAATGAAAAAATTCCAGAAAACGGAGATGATATTCAAAATATGCCAGAAAAATGGAACTTTGATTTTGAGGCATTTAATGAAAAGATGGTAATTGCAACAACTCAGAGATTATTAATGACAATATACTCAAATTCTCACAAGGACAAACTAAAGCTTGCATCCCTTAGAGACTCTTTGCTCATTATAGATGAAGTCCAAACGCTGCCAAAAGTTTTACTAAAAAACCTCATATCAATACTAAATGCAATGAACAAATATCTTAACACAAGGACATTGCTAGTCAGTGCAACAATTCCTTTTGAGTTATCAGATCTACCAAAGATAGGGCTTGATAAAAATCAGACACGTCAGTATCTTATGGAGAGAAATTATGATATACTAAAAGAAAACTTTGATGTGAAGAAAATACAGACAGGCAAGACCTTGATCATGCTAAATACAAGAAAAAATGCAAAGGAGACATTTGAGCAGATAGAGCACAAAAATTTATTTTACATATCATCTGGCATCAAAAAAGAACATAGGGAAAAAATATTATTAGATATTAACGAATCACCTGACTCTATTCTGGTATCCACCCAAGTAGTTGAGGCTGGAGTTGATATTAGTTTTAATAGTATATGGAGGCAGATGGCGCCAGTTGACAATATAATTCAGGTTATGGGAAGACTAGACAGAGAATCTCAAGATAGAAATGCCAAACTACATATTTTTGATTCAGATGTGGCAAACTTTGCTCCCTATTCTGCATTAGAGTTTGAAGAATCTAAAAAAATCATTTCCAGAGTCTCAAACAGTATGGAATTATATGCCGAGCTGGAAGAATATTATAAAAAAATCTCTACTGAAAACCTTCAACAAAAAAACCAAGAAGAGACTCTTCAATGTCATATGGATAAATTGGATTTTGATGAAATATGGGGTTTCGTAAAACCATTCATTGGAGAGTCCTACTATGACTCTGTGTACATACCAAGTTATGATACATGGGATGAAGTTAAAGTGGAATTATTATCAAAAGAAAAACTTGCCATAAAAAAACATGCAGGGTTGATAGCTCAGCTTCCGGTAAAAAGATACAAAATAGAGCATATGTTTGATGAGCAACTTTTGGAGAAAAATATTCTCTATCCAAAAAAAGAACATTTAGATGAGATATATGACAAACATTTGGGGTTGGACATATGGAGATAGATATACCCCTATGTTATTCTGAGATAGTTCTACATGAAAAAAGACGTCTCTCTGCAACACAGCTAAGATCATTTATCGGATACAAGTTCATAGAGAATACAGAGTTTCATCACCATGATGATAATCCTTACAGATATCCATTAATCCAATACAAAAGAATAAATGATTCCCTCTACATTTTAGGAATTGCCAAATATGCTGATCTTGTATTTGATAGAGTTTCAGAACTGCAGCACATTACGCTGAAGAACACTGACTTGTCAATATCAAATATTGTATTTGAGAAAACCACACATACAGTTACCGAAAAAATCTACAAGTATCGTTTTATTAGTCCTTGGATTGCACTTAATGCAGAAAATTATGTAAAATACAATAATCTGGATTTAACATTTCATAAAAAATTTTTAGAAAATATATTGACTGGAAATTTACTTAGTATGTTAAAAGGGCTTGATATTAGAATAGATTATACCTTATACGTTGAGCTCAAATGGTTCAAACATTTACCAATAACTGCCCACAAACATGGCTTTTCAGGATTTTATGCAGAGTTTATAACTAATTTATCATTACCAAAATATATTGGAATTGGAAAAAGTGTTTCAAAGGGCTTTGGTGTAATACAAAGAATGAAAACTAGCTGAATCTATTATATACTTGAAATTATTGAGATATTATCATGTTCTACTAAAACAAAGATTGAAACGTTTGTTATTTCACTGCAAAGTAGACCCTATCCGTTATTAACATAATTTTACCATTTTTCAGATATTTGTTCTCAACTAGATCCAAAACAGGCAAAATGCCATGCATGTCATGTTAAACCACAAAAAGCTGGCAAAAAAACCAAAATTATTCCTGTCCATGACGGGAGTTACCCCCGGGCAGTTTTATGATCTGTGCCCGGAGATAGAGTCACAGTACAAGATAACGGAGGAAAGACGCCTCTCCAGGAATAACAGAATCCGAGACATCGGCGCAGGGCGCAGGTTCAAACACTGCCGCAGGGACAGAATCCTGATGGCACTGATCCACTACAGGACATACGTCACACAGGGTCTCCTGAGCCTGCTTTTTGACCTGAGCCAGTCAAATGTCAGTACCGGCATACGATACATGGAGCCTGCCATAAAATCTGCACTGTCACTGCCTGACAAAAAGCTTGCAGAGACCAGACAGATATCAGACATTCGGGAGCTGGCATGCGCCTTTCCTGGGCTGCACGCAGTCATTGACGCATCAGAGCAGCAGATTCAAAGGCCCAAGAACAAGTCCAGGAGAAAGACACACTATTCGGGCAAAAAGAAGATGCATACGGTCAAGACACAGTACGTTGTAAACGCAGACGGCATGATTATGCACAGGACGCCGCACTCGCCTGGAAGCAGGCATGACTATTCTGTCTTCAAGTCAAAGTGCCCAAAACTTTCAGGAGATCTGAAAATCCTTGTGGATCTTGGATATCAGGGGATACGGAAGGACTATCCGGAGCTTGACGTGTTGATCCCGTACAAGAAGCCAAGGGGCGGCAAGCTTGATGATGCGCAGAAGGAATTCAACCGGGAGCTGTCCAGAGCAAGGGTACCGGTGAGCATGTCATCTCAAGGATCAAGAAATTCGGCATAATGAGGGACAAGTTTAGGAACAGACTGTGCAGGTATGACTGCATCAATGCCATAATCTGCGGCCTGATCAACTACAAGCTGAAGACGCGCGATTTTGTTGTGATACCATGACGTAACAAGGAATCAGTTTGGTGAAACGTCAGGTTTTGTTAGTAATTACAGATCAGGTCTAGTATACGCTCAAGTAATTCCTATTATAATAAGGAAATAATGTTAGTTTGATATTTAACTGCAATAGAATTTTGATCAATTATAAATAATTTAAAATCAACCACATACATGAAAAATATTACTTATATCCCAATAATAGTTTTCACAGAAGAGCAATTGTTAGAACAAAAACGATTACAAAGAGAATTGAAGATATGTTATGAGAAGAATATATCATCAAGTTTTAACATACATTATTATTTGGAATTAAAGGAGGAATATTTCTAATGCCTGTTTTTGAATTTCGTTTGACTTGTGTGAATGAAAATTTATGTAAAGAAACTCAACTTGTAATGTCAGATTTTAAAAACAAAAATGTAAAGGGAGATAAAAGTTATGATCATGTTGCACTAAAAACATTCTCAAGTTGGGAAGATGCCATCAAGGTATCCGCCGAGATTGAGAGGAAACTTGGTAAAAATTTGGTTGATTTGACAATCGCCGAGAAATAATTTGAAAAAATTACAAATCATTGTTAAAGAAGGAATATCAAATCGTACTTTAGATAATATTGTTATTGATCTTTCACAAATAACAGGTGTAGACATAAAAGAAAAAACCTAGACTTCTTTCAGTAGGTATTGATAAATTCTATATTTGGCAAAATGTGTTATTAGATATTAGTTCAACAACCATAGTGGAACTTAAAAGGGAATTAAAGAAAACTTTGAATGCTTCTATTGAAGAGATGCCCACTACATGGTGGGGACGAAATGGGGAAAAAGCATTTGTGACAATGGGGTTGGCAAGTGTAGCTGGATTTGTAGTTGGAATGTTATCTTGGGTCACTCACCCCCCTTAGAATTTTGAATTAATGTAATCCGTTTATATTTCTATTAATTGCAATTCTACATTTTCCTTAGGTGTCCTATTACCTAATGCACTATGTTGTTTAATATTATTGTGAAATAATTGATAGCTTATCATTATGACCCAATCTTGTATTTGTTTGCAGGCTTTACGCAGATGTCGTTGCAAACAGTTAGATGTGTTTTCAGGCAGAGACTGTCTCAGGCTACTTGCGTGGGAGAGAGAACCTGCCATCTTCTGCACCTGATAGCACAACCGGTTTGATGTAGACGCACCAGCTTTGATTCCTTTTGCAAGACGTGATATCATAAAAAAAACCGTGTGTCGCGCCGTGCTATTCTATAATGCCGTGGAAGAGATCGTATTTTCTTCCGTACTCTGTCTCCTCACCGCACTCGCACAGCATTGCCAGAAACTCCCCCGCGTCTCTAGAGATTGATGAGTATAGCGTAGTGTAGAAGTAATGCGTTCGTCTGCCGCATTTGCCGCACTGCCAAATATCTGTCAGCACATCGTCTTTGCGTTTCTTGTATTCCCGTTCTCCTGGCAGTGCGTCAGGCTCAAAGAAGCTGTCTGTGATCGGACTTGAGTAGGCACCGCCTTTGATTGTATCCCCTGATTCCTTGCCAAACCACCATCCTGGGATAACGTTGCTGCATTTTGGGCAGCTTCCGAGGCATTCAATATTCCAACCTCCAAAGATCTTAGATAGCATATTTCTATCTGTGATCTGTTCTAGCGCAACAAGCTCTTCCCCATATCCTGAGATGCTGTTAGCTACGGTGTCTTCTTCCATTATGTATGGCAGCCACACTGTATCTGCGTGGTGAAACGTATTTTCACACAGGTGGCATTTTACATCATGGTGTTTGGGCGGGTTCATCATGAATTCAATGATATTCTCATCTGCAATCTCGTTTCCTTGCCGCAACATTTTTTTAAAATATGCTGCCTTGCGGTAGTCTGGATTTATTTTCAGCACCCTGTCCAAGCATTCTGCCGCATTGTCATAGATTTCCAGATTCAGCAACGATATGCCCTTGTTGTGAATTGCCGTGTCATAGTCTGGCCTAATCTTAATTGCTTTATCAAAGTTTTCTATTGCCAACTCATGCATCTTCATGATGCTCAGCGCACGGCCCTTGTTGGAAAAAACGGCGGGGTTGTTTGGATTTATTTTCAGCGACCTGTCAAAACATTCCATGGATTTTTTGTATTTGCCAAGGAATGCATATGCTGCCCCCATGCTACTAAGCGTGGTAATGACTAGGTTCGTCCATGAGAAATTATAAGTAACCTTGCTTTCTGGCGCAATTCCCTTCAGATCCATATCCATTGGAGAGCTGGGCATGTCGCTTAGCGCCATCTCAAAATACTTTAGAGCCCTTTTGTAACTTCTATTGTCCATCAAAGAGATTCCCTTCACGTGGTTTTGTCTGTGCTTTCTGCAAGCTGCCTGCTGGTCGTACAGTGCTCTTTTTGTCGATTCGAGTTCCTCTGGCGAAAAGTTGCTGCACGTTCCCTGGCCATCAAGGTGCACTGTGCTCTCTTCGACAAAAAAACCCACAATGGCCCCTGAGTACAAAAGTTCACACGTGTGGCCGCTGAGGGGTTTAAAGCGGTGCTTTACATGCTCTGTGTACCTGCCGTGGATCCACTTTAAGACCGGGTCGTCTATTAGCAGGCTTTGCATGCTCGTCCACAACCGCGCACCAAGTACTGTCTGGTGCTCTTCCTGCGTGTGCCTTAATGATGCCTCTGGAAACCTATCCTGCATCTCTTCTGGTACCTCTAGTGCCATGAGGCATTTGCGATAGGTGTTGTCTGGCATCTCTGGCCTTATGGCAAAGGTGAATTCTATGCCGATGGCTTTTGGCTGCCTGTTGCTGTTGGCCTTGTTTTTTTGCTCCCTAAAAGTCCTCAATTACGAACATAATTTTTTTTATTGTTTTTTAGTCTTGCTATGTTGTCCGGTGATCCCTCTTTTTCCTATCCTGAGATCATTTTGGTGCAGCGGTCTTGCAGAATGCCTTGTGACAGGCAGCCCTGTGCAATCTGCACTAGGCCTCTTGCGCAACTAACATAGTTTGATCACAACCTCAACGTTACTGCACAGCAAGATCCAAAGCTAACCTTTCATTACTCCATTTTATGCTAAATCATAAAAAACCAGCAAAAAAAAACACGAGAGCGTTCCAATCATTTGCGGGAATTGCTCTACAACAGCTTGACTTCTTATCCAAGGCAAACCAAAAAGAACTAGCAGCAACAGAAAGAAAAGATCATCAAAAGAAAAGACAGCGAAACATTGGAGATGAGTGAAAATTTAACCCGTCCATTAATGATAGATTGGCAGTGTTGCTATTCCGTTGCAGAATGCACACCACACGTGAATTTGCAGGATATCGCTTCAATTTAGATCAGGGTGATATGCATAGAAACATCAAATATTTGGAGCCTGCAGTAAGAAAATCAACTCCCATCCCCTCCAAACTGTATGCAGATTCAAAAAAGATCTACAGTATACAACAGTAGCAGCAGCAGCAAGGATTCTTCCCTGGCCTAACTGCAGTGACTGACGGCACTGAGCAGCAAATCCCAACACCAAAAGACAAGCGCAAAAGAAAATCGCACTGCCCGGGCAAAAAGAAAAGCGTGCAATCAAACATCAGACCACAGTCAATGGCATCGGAGGCACAGTCCACAAACTGCCGCATTCTCCTGGATGAAGAAATGATTGTGCAACATGCAAAATAAAACACCCGGTATTATCCGAAGAGCTGATGCGCTTTTATGGTCCTGATATCTGGGCGTGGAAAAGGACTTTGAAGACCGGATCAGCATTTTACCATACAAGAAAAAAAGGAAGAGAGACAATCCCACACCAAAAGGAATGGAACAGGACTCAATCCAGAACCCGAACCAGGGTGGAGGCACGCAATCAGTAAAACAAAAAAATTCAGAATTAATTGCGACAAATCTAGCAATAGGCTGTGTCGTTATGACGCAGTTAGCTGCATTGCTTGTGAGATTGCTTGTGAGATTGTCAATTTCAAAATGCGATGGAAACAAGAGTTTGTTGCGGCTCCATAAAATCCAAAGCTGTCGAGAGTGAAAGATGAGATTTTGTTTGTAATTGCGCAAGAGGTCTATGTGAATCAAAAGTCTCTTACATTAATTTGGGCGCAGCATTTTTTGATCACAAAATGCCGTTATTTGCATGGATGACAAAAGCAGAAAACTGCTGACCAAGGCCTACGAGAAATAAAGAAATAAAGAAATAAAGAAATAAAGAAAGAAAACCCAATTCTAAAAACCAGCGTTGTTCAAAAGTTTCTTTACACTCGTCGATCACAGGCAAATTTTGTTGCACCGTGTTTGGGGCGTGCAGTCACAAGTCATGCCGGTAAACCACCTCCCGTATGTCGCGGCGTGCAGATTGGAATGTCTTTGCTGCCCAGCTCCCGTTTCCAGCAGGCAAAAGGATGATGCCAACATCGTCCAACCAACCTCAGAACCCGGCTGCGCCCTGCGACAAAGTGTCGGCAAACTAGAGGTGCCGGATCTCCTCTAGGAACGCGTGCTTTTTTGAGTTCCTGAACCTGATCTCACTTAGAAATTCCCGAAACCCGGTGCCGTGTCCTGGAACCGACCTCATCTTTTTGAGATGTGCTGCAAAGTTTTTGTAGCTTCTTCTGCCCTTGCCGATGCCCATCGAAGTCAGCAGGCTTTTGTATGCCCGGTGATACTGTTCAGGATATCTGCTGCATAACGTAAAGTGATACTGCTCTAGAGCCGCAAGATCCCTGCTTTCCATAATTCTGGAGATGGCCCGGTCAAACATTTTCTCTCTTACCAGCATGTCGACTATAACAGTAAATGATCCCGTATAGTTTAGGTACTCTATCATGGACTCTACAATGTCGTCCCAGTCCTTTGAGATTCTCTTTAGCCTGTTATAGTGCCTCCACTCCCCAGTCTCAAGGAACAGATCCTTGAGGATCTCGCCATACATCGGGTCTGACTTTTTGTAGATCTGGCCGATCTTATTGTAAATCCCCGGAAATGCCCTGATGCCCTCCACTGCGATGCGCACTGCCGCACTTGGATCCGTTCTGCTCAGGCGCCGGACATATTCTGTGCAGATCTCAGGGTCGTCGCGGTAATGTGCCTTATATGACTCGTTTAGGGCAGCATCGTCTCCCATTCTGCCAAGCAAACTGATCTTTGCGCGTATCAGGCTTGCCGTCTTGCCGTATTTGTTATATCTATTCTTGGAGACATGCACGCCAGACAGGGCAGTCTCAATCATGCCGCACAGGTACTCTAGATCCTGAATTCCGGTACACATCCCCTCCAGGGCTTGTTGCCATACGGTTCCGTCGTATCTGATCTCGTTTTCACTCCACATCTTGAAGATGTATGCTATGTGCCTGCGCTTTTTCTGGTGGTTTAGGTTCTGTCTGGTTGCGCAGGATGCGATGCCGCATATGGCCTTCTCTATATATTCCCGGCTGTCTTCTGGATAGTCAGTATCATACATGTTACGTGCCGCGTTTTTGGCTATCTCGTAGTATATCCTGGTCGCGGCACTGTGGTCTCCTGCATTGCTGCATGCACTGGCGTCTGCAAAGAACTCATCAAGATCGACTGGTTCGCCCCAGTAGTCGTCCCCATTCTGCGCGTTGGCGTATGCTGCCTGTATCTCCCTGCCGTAGTCGCGTAAGAGCATGCCTTGCATGCCGCCAAACCGGACAAGAAACTGCTTTCGCACATGCTCGTCACGGTCAACTTCAGATAGTACAAAGTCCCTTATCTGCTTGGAGGAAATGCTGCTAAGGATGCTTCTGATGCCTGTACTGAAGAGCGCATCGTCTTTTAGCATCTCGTTGCCGTTGTCCATGACGTAGAGCAGTACGGCAACTATGTGCTTGCAGACGCCCTCATAATCGTACGGACACGTGCAGCTGTAGCTTCTTTTGCCGGGTCGGAGAGACACATTTACGGCATATTGGTGTGTTCCGGTGACCGTGGCAGTTACAGCGCTTCTGCTTATTCTAGGCGACATCACCCTGTCCTCCATGTAGTACTCCTCGCCGCGCTCAAAGGATGCCTCAGTAGATATCTCCTTTATTTGTGACGGGGCAAGAAACTTGATCTTTTTTGAAGCGGCATGATCTGTCCTGTCTGTGCCTGATGCCGCAACCGGGGATCGATTCATGTCCTTGGTGGCACATGGAAAGTTTTATCCTTTGTGTGCATGCTATTTGATCTTTTTTACAACCGGGATTACCATGTCAGTAGTTCCCAGATGTAGATTTACCGCAACCGCAACTGGCATCGGTTCTACTTGCCTCGATCATTGACAAACAACTCGTTTCTGCTTGTAATGTACACGATAAACAACGCCATGGTGAGTTTTTTTCCCGCAGAAGACACTCTTCCATGCCTCTTTCCCGCATCAAGGCAGAACCTGGCAATCCTCCACAGGTTGTACAGCAGCAGCGGCAGGTAAAACATCAGCAGCCTCACAGACAGGGAGTTGCTGCATGTCCTGCCCATGATCTCCTTTATGACGCGAAACCCCGTCTCGATGCCCCATCTCTTGCGGTACTGCTCCGGTATGATGCCTGTCATGGCTCTGGCGCTCCTGATGGGAATGTTTGTTGCAAACGCAATGTATTGCTCCTCCTCCTCTTCCCCCTCCTTTTTCTTCTTCTTCTTCCTGTCTCTTTTGACAATTACAAGGTTGTAGGTCACAGTTACGCCGTCTTTGTTAGTCATTGACTGCTGCGATACCTGGCTTGCCTTTCCGTCCTTGTACATCTTGACTATCCTCTTGATCTTGGAGTTCATGATGACAGGCATGATGTAGCGGCACCCGCCCTTTCCTGCCTCTGTCATGCAGTCAACGTTGTAAAAGGCGCGGTCGTACAGGAACACAGTCTTTGAGTGTGCGCCCCCTCTGAGGATTTTCGTGCGTGTTTTGGCTATAAAATCGGCCAGTTTTTCCTTTGCCGGTAGTAGCTTCGATTCCAGGACAATCTGCGAGGAGTCCCTGCCGACTCCGTGCACTGCGACATACGAGAGAAACGTGGATGTTCCTGCCCTTGGACGCGACTTTCTTGTATGCTCCTGCAGCTGCTCCCCATGGTATGGTATGTCCGTAACGTCTATTGCAATGGCGTCGATGTCCTGCAGCATTCCTGCACGGCGGGCGTGCCGCACCGTGCGTGCCAGCGTCCTTGCACACCAGGCCTGCACGTCTGCCGGTTTGACGCCACGGACTGCAGACATGACCAGGTCTGCATCAGGCGTACGTGCACCCGTGTCTTGAAGCCTGTTGTGCCGTACGAGGGATTCTACAAACGTGTTTCTCTCAGACGCCTTGATTAGCACGTCCAGTATGTCATTGCATCCGTATACGGCGTTGTGCCTCTCAGACATTGGCATGCCAAGCTTTTGAAACGACGAGCGCAGGATTTTAAACCGGTTTGATGTTATATTGTACTGGCGTGCGATCAGTTCGTCATGTAATTCGACTTTCATGACATATTGCACGCCGTAGCCTAATCTGGATCTTTGCATTGCAGTTATGCGGTAACGCACCGGCATCTGGGCATAAACCTACATCTGGGCACAAATCTACATCTGGGAACTACTGATGTGTGATCTGAGCCATATGTTGTCACGGAGTGGTTTGCACTAGTTTGTTGCATGACTTGGATCCTAGGCAGGAAATTTACCCAACTCTTGACTGGCCTGTGCGTGCTATGCAACAAACTGCCGTGACTGAGATGTATCACCCAGCTGGATCCGACCGTAAGTACCTGCACGAGCCTGAATACCGAAGATCTTCGCCATCCTTGGATATTGCCGAAGTGTTCAAACCTGTAATCGTGGACAAGGCGATATTTAAGATCGTAGGCAGCAGGATGTTTGACTCTGGTGGTTTTGATGACTCTTTGAATGGGTGTTATCTTGGCGAATCAGATAGGAAGACGTTTGTCAAAGAGTATGATGAAAGGCTGGACAGCACCGTCCATGTCTCTTCGCTGAAAAAAAAAACGTAAGCTACAGGCGGCTGTTGCAGATGGAATGCCACAAGATAGTCAAGTACATTGTGGAGGATGCGCGCTACGTCGGATTCAGACAGAGGTAATGTATTGCATAACAACGTACGACATCAGAGTGGAGCACATTGATGCCGTACGCGTCATAGTAAAACAGCACCTCAACTGGATTCAAAATTCGGTCTTTGAGGGAGACATATCTGTGTCAAACTTGGCAGAGCTGAAATCCAAGATATCTGACCTGTTAGGTGATAGCGAAGATTCTGTTCTTGTATTTACAGTAAACAGTCCTGCGTGGATAAAAAAAAGGGTTGCTGGGAATTGATAAAAATACCCCAGATAACATAACCTAGTTATGGTATTCTGTTTGGCAAACGACTATGGTTGCCGTATCTTTAGAAATTATGCGCAATTGGAAGTTTGACAAAAAACTTGTCTTATCATCGAACATTCCTCAATGTCCAAAAAGGATACACGGTAAGACCCATCCGGCCAACAAAGATTCTGGTGGTTCTGACCGATAATAACTGCACGCAGGTACCGCATTGCCTGGGCGGTTGAAGCTAACCCCTCTTTGGCAAAAATGGAATTATAAACCTTACAAACTCCATGACGTTCTTTGTCTGCATGTATACTGTGCCAGGACCAGTAATCTCCATTACCAGTGCTTCTCCCCCAAACAAAGTGGTCTTGAAACTGCCGTGTTTTTTGACTTTGTAGCTTGCAGTAGAGCTCAGCGCAACTAGTTGATAGTTGTCAATTGTCATCTTCTCGCCCACTTGCAGTATGGTCTTTAAAATGCCGCCCCATGCATTAACAAAGATGTCCCCGCTACCTATTGTCTTTAGCATGAACATGTTGGTTCCAAAGATCCCCCTTGTGAATCCCTGCCATTTGGTATCCAGCGTCAGCTCGCCTGTGGAGCCAACAAACGCCCCGGATTGAATGATAAATTCCTCGTTTACGTTGATTACCTCGATGTCTCCAAGCATGTTGCCGGTTAACCCCAGTGTACAGCTGTCTTCTTGCGCAATGAACTCGTTTACAAAAAATGACTCTCCGCCCAGAGCCGCGGCTTTTAGTGATTTGAAGAAACCGCCCTTTCTCATTTTGGTTTCAGTTACGATGTTGCCTCTGATGTATACCATGGCAGCAGCTTCTGCAGTTACCTTTTCGCCTTTGTTTAGCGCAAACTCGATTAGCCCCATCGGGTTTTTTAGAATGTTATATTGCAATGGCCAATCCCAGACTTGGCATAATTTAGATATTTCTGCTATGTTTATTAATCCCTATATCGCTGACAATTATATATGCTGACATTCTACAAGATCATTAAACCATCAGATTTTAGCATCATACTCTTATCTACATTTGTTATTCTATTTAGTGTGTATTCTGTTGATTTGGCATATGCCGAAGACGCAATGGCCGAAGACGCAATGGCCGAAGACGCAATGGCCGAAGACGCAATGGCCGAAGACGCAATGGCCGAAGACGCAATGGCCGAAGACGCAATGGCCGAAGACGCAATGGCCGAAGACGCAATGGCCGAAGACGCAATGGCCGAAGACGCAATGGCCGAAGACGCAATGGCCGAAGACGCAATGGCCGAAGACGCAATGGCCGAAGACGCAATGGCCGAAGACGCAATGGCCGAAGACGCAATGGCCGAAGACGCAATGGCCGAAGACGACAACAAATCAGAAGACATGATGATGACTGATTCTAATGAAATTGCAAGGCATTCTCCCCCACTACAGCAACACAGAGATGGAATCCCACTTGATGCTATTCAGTGCAACAGTCCAAATGAACTGTACATAAGAAATTCTCAGACTCCCATATGTGTCAGAACCACTACCTATGAACGCCTCTTAGAGTACGGCATAGATCTGGCTCCATACGACGAATTTGCGGCCAACAAGGCAAAGACAGACATGGTTCAACCCAAGGACGCAGACATGCATGATTCAACCATGGAAGAAACCAGTCTGAATTTAACCGAGGAAGAAAAGACATACCTTGAAGCCACTCCCACCTTGAGGGTCGCATACGATCCTGACTATCCTCCGCTAGAATACGCTGACGAATCCGGCCAGCTTTCAGGCTTTACGGCACGGTTCATATTAGAATTTGAAAAAGTTCTCGGAGTCGACATAGAACCGATTCCAATATCCAACTGGACACACGCCCTCGAGTCAATAAAGAACAGGGATGCAGACGTCATGTTTCTTATAGCAGACGTCGAGGAGAGGCACGAGTATATGGGATTTACAACATCTTATGATACGCTGCCTACCAACATAATAACAACGGGTGATCAACCAGTAAGCCCAGAGGAACTTGCCGACATGGCAGTGGTTACCGTAGTGAATTATGGCATAGAGTCTTGGCTTGATGAGAACCGTCCGGATGTCAACTACAAGTCAGTAGATGACATCAAAGCCGGACTAGACGCGATTCAGGCCGGAGATGCAGATGTGTTTTTGGAGTCGTGGATTGTCGTGTCCCACAAGGCAGAAGAACTCGGCATTGAGGGCCTGTATGACGCAGGATCCACAGGATACGGCTATGATTTTACCGTGGGATATAGAGGAGACCAGCCCCTTCTTGCATCCATCATGCAAAAGGCAGTAGATTCCGTACCGGATGTCCCATTTGACGCACAGTGATACTAGGACATAATACTTTAGCAAATAACCTGAATCATATTTTGCTCAAGTTATTAGTGTGATTAAAATCAACCAATCATTGACAGAGCACATGTTTTTACAGGCAGAATCAGTAATGGTCGTACTTGCGGCAATAACTGTAGCAATAATAGTCTGTGCAGTATTTTACGGAATTCAACGCAAAAGCATCTCTGAGATAAAGAAGAGCGTGCAGCCTTTAAGCAATCTGGATCCGAAGATCCAGTATGACGTATCCAGAATAGACAATCAATTAAAGACAGCCTACGATGATCTGACAAATCTAAAGACTACACTGCCACACACAAACGAGGTTGCAACCGTACAAGAAAACATCCAAAGGCTCTGTACTGATTTTTCAGAACTACAAACAAGCATTATTGAACAAATGAACAAGTTTAAGCTTGGCACCACTGAAGACCTTAACAAAACAAAAGATGAGATGATAAAAAACGCAACACAACAAGTTACAGAACACGCAAATACCCACTTGGCTGAGAACAGCGTATCAAGAGAAGAGTTTGAAAATCTCAAAGAACGAATCGAGAAGATGGTGGGTGCAGACGAGGTAGCAGAACGAATGGAAGTGCTGTCATTACTGTTTGATTCGTCCCAAATCAAGATATTAAACTGGCAATGCAAGTTAATCAAATTACTCAAAGGTGGATTGGCCCCAGACGCAGAAGAGGACACAATTGTCTCAGAGGGAATTCCAAAATCAAGATGCAACGAGTTCTTAAAGCAGTTAACCCAGGCAGGAATTGCCGAAACAAAAGAAGTTGAAGCATTTTATCTGGTGCCAGATTACGAATGGATTTACAGTTATGTGGATAATCCAGACTGGTTGCAAAAACGGCTTGGCGATGCAATCAAAAAAGAGAGGGAATATCAGCACTATATCAAAAATAACTTGAATTTAGTAGAAGAGGGGCTATTGCTTGAAGAGTCCGAATACAAATTGGCCACTGGCAACATTGACTTTATTTGCAGGGATTCATCAGGCAGAGCAGTCGGCTTGGAGCTAAAATATCCTGTAGCATATACCCGTGACAAGCGACAGATAGCAGGTTACAAAAGTGATTATCTGGAAAAAACGGGCAGCACAAACTCTAGGTTTATTGTAGTGGCCCCAAAGATTCCAGAAAAACTAAAGGCATTGTTGCAAAGCGATGGATTTGAGTATAGGGAAGTTGAATTCTAGTCTGCATGACACATCATTGTCTGGGCTTGGCTGATAAAAGCTCCGTCCTGCTTCCGTGTCAGACATGCTCATGACGGCCGACTGGGCATACAGCAGGCAGGCAAAAGGATGACGCCAACGTTGCCCAATCAATCTTAAAACCAGGATGCGCCTTGTCATGAAGTGTCGGCAAGCTAGAGGTGCCGTAGTAAGTACATAAAAAAACTGAATCATTTTGACAATTATTTTTGGCCAAAAGATCCAAGACCGGCCATACCGCACACACTGCATGTACAAACAAAAAAAGAGACAGGCTGCAAGGGGGGCAAAATTTCTGCCAAACACCGGCGTTGCAGACCTCAAAAGGGCATACAAAAAGGAGACTGATCCCAGAAGGCGCGACAGGCTGCTTGCGTACATGCAGCGCAAGGACGGCGTGCCGCTAGACAGGATCGGAAGGATGCTGGGAAGGCCCAAGTCCACCATATCTGCATGGCTCAACCGCGCACAGGACGAGGGAATGCGCGCAAGGTTCGAGCGCAGCGGCAGGGGACGAAAGCGTTTGATAGACGGACTGCAGACAAGACAGCTTGCAGCAGACCTGGATGCGGGGCCAGAATCATGCGGCTTTGAGAGCAGCCTGTGGGATTCCAACCTCGCAAGGCTGCACATCAAGCGAAAGTTCGGCGTGCAGTACAGCAAGGCAGGCGCGCTACAGCTGATCAGGGAGACGGGCTTTTCGTGGAGCAGGGCGCGTCCAAAAAACCCAAGATCAGCCTCAAAAAGAAAGCAAAAAGAGTTTCAGGAGCGGGCAAAAAAACCCGTTGCAGAAAAGTCGGCGCAGGGATACACCGTACTGGCCGGCGATGCATCCTCGATTCAAAGGGCACCAGACAGGCCCGGCTACGGATGGAGAAGGCGCGGCAAGCGCGCCACATCCCCCCCTCTGTTTTGTCACGCGAAAGAAGATACATTTGGAGTCCTGTCAGCAAGCGCGTTTTACCTTATGTTTTATGAAAAGTCAAACAGCGACAGCTTTTGCAGCTTTTTGGAACGGGTTCACAAAAGATTCGGCAGGGTGCTGCTGCTGTCTGTGGACAATGCGTCATATCACAAATCCAAAAAGGCAAGGGAGTTTCTGGAAAGATACAACGGCGAGACAGTTCTGGAATGCCTGCTGCCGTACACGCCGGAGCTTAATCCCATTGAGATGCAGTGAAGGGTGATAAAACGGGTACTGTCTGCAAAGGTGTTTGGCACGCCAGGTGGGATGGAGCAGTCAGTACGCAAGCTGTTTGCCAGAAAGGAGATCCTGCCTGTGAAAATATTCAATTATTTAATATGCTAACTACAGTAACGGACCAGTGCCGATGCATATCTGGGTTACTGCGCCAAAAAGAGTTATCGACAATTCAACATCCTCGGGTGCTCGGAAGTTAATTCGGACAAGCCGCTTGCAATCCAGGAAATCCCAAAAAACGCCAGGATTCCAGCAGAGATGGCCGGCATGTACTTTCTGGGGATCTCTCTCTCTTTTTTTTATCACTGCAAAAGGAACAACCAGGCATCATGCCGACAGATATGCACGTATTGGTTCTGTGACTCTAATTGGGTTCCACCATTCTCACAGCTCTGAGAATTGGGATTGTATTGGCGCATGATGGGACAATCTAACGTGCAGTAGAGTTCAGAATATGCAAAAACAATCAATGACAAAGGCAACGCAACTGAGAGTAATATCGGAGATCTCTTCATCTCACTGCTGTTCAAAAACGTGACAGTGACATGTGTTGCTTTGAGGATAATCATCATCCGTTACCTAAATCTAAAATTAAACACCAAATGACTTGGTTGCTTTTTCACATTTGGGGCATGCTGTCCCGTTTATCTTGATCCCGCACTTTCTGCAGTGCATATCAACCCCCATAACATCGCGTGGAGATGTTTTAATTGCTTTGATAATCAAAATTATTGCGATTAGAACGCCTATTGCAATTACTATTAACACAAATACCATATATAAGAATACACTAACAGTGATAAAGAGCTTTAACTTTCCATTTAGCCTTGTCACGCACGCAAAATAAAATTATAGTTAACAAACAAAACATATATGACCACTTTTCAACTGTCGCCTCAAAATACCGAAACATAAGAACACTTGACACAGAACCTATATCACATATCAAAAATCAGATAAACGGAAAAACCAAGATCAACATGGCAGATATTGGCTGCGGTGATGGACGATATTCATTAGAGCTCTTGAACCAACTTGGAGACAAATGTTATTTGCACTGCGTAGATTACAACGAAAACATGCTAAAATCATTGGAGAGATATCTTGTAGAGCAAAACACAACAAACTTTTGTACAAGACAGGGAGATGCAAGCCGGCTGCCGCTAGACAACGATTCGATGGATTGTATTGTTACCTTTAATGCAATACACCATTTTGATGTTCCAAAGTTTATGTCCGAATCGCTAAGATCACTCAAAGATGATGGACGTTTGTTTATCTATACCAGGCTAAGAAATCAAAATTCTAGGAGCATTTGGGGAGAACACTTTCCATTATTTGTAGAGATGGAGGATCGCCTGTATGAGCTAGATGAATTAAAATCACACATACAAAATGCAGATATGAACATCCATTCCATTAGAGTGTTTGGGTATTCTAGAACCACTAGTTTGGATAGACTGGTCCATCAATCTCAAAACAATCACTATTCCACCTTTGCCCTCTACGATAAAGAAACCTTTGACAAGTCTCTGAAAGTATTCCGACAAAACATCAAGGATAACTTTGATAATTTAGAGCAAATCAAATGGCATGACGAGAATATTCTGATAGAAATTAGGAAATAATTCCAGAAAATCTGTTTTTTGAAACACTTGCAATCAGTCAAACATTCCTGTCTTTCCAATGCACTGATCACTGTTCTTGGTAGCACTTGTTGCAAGTAACCATACACCCGCAACTGGAAATCCGTTTTAAATTTCTTTAAATTTGTTTTATTTTTATGAATTTACGACATTAATCGTAAACCATTAATTTTTTCTCTTCAAGTAGGCGTTGGGATATTATCTATTGTAGTCTCCGCGCGCTGTCAGATTTGAAGAGTCGGCAGATCCGCCTGCCTACAGCGGCAGGTTATTTAGACCTGATCTGTAATTACTAACAAAACCTGACGTTTCACCAAACTGATTCCTTGTTACGTCATGGTATCACAACAAAATCGCGCGTCTTCAGCTTGTAGTTGATCAGGCCGCAGATTATGGCATTGATGCAGTCATACCTGCACAGTCTGTTCCTAAACTTGTCCCTCATTATGCCGAATTTCTTGATCCTTGAGATGACATGCTCCACCAGTACCCTTGCTCTGGACAGCTCCCGGTTGAATTCCTTCTGCGCATCATCAAGCTTGCCGCCCCTTGGCTTCTTGTACGGGATCAACACGTCAAGCTCCGGATAGTCCTTCCGTATCCCCTGATATCCAAGATCCACAAGGATTTTCAGATCTCTTGAAAGTTTTGGGCACTTTGACTTGAAGACAGAATAGTCATGCCTGCTTCCAGGCGAGTGCGGCGTCCTGTGCATAATCATGCCGTCTGCGTTTACAACGTACTGTGTCTTGACCGTATGCATCTTCTTTTTGCCCGAATAGTGTGTTTTTCTCATGGACTTGTTCTTGGGCCTTTGAATCTGCTGCTCTGATGCGTCAATGATTGCGTGCAGCCCAGGAAAGGCGCATGCCAGCTCCCGAATGTCTGATATCTGTCTGGTCTCTGCAAGCTTTTTGTCAGGCAGTGACAGTGCAGACCTTATGGCAGGCTCCATGTATCGTATGCCGGTACTGACATTTGACTGGCTCAGGTCAAAAAGCAGGCTCAGGAGACCCTGTGTAACGTATGTCCTGTAGTGGATCAGTGCCATCAGGATTCTGTCCCTGCGGCAGTGTTTGAACCTGCGCCCTGCGCCGATGTCTCGGATTCTGTTATTCCTGGAGAGGCGTCTTTCCTCCGTTATCTTGTACTGTGACTCTATCTCCGGGCACAGATCATAAAACTGCCCGGGGGTAACTCCCGTCATGGACAGGAATAATTTTGGTTTTTTTGCCAGCTTTTTGTGGTTTAACATGACATGCATGGCATTTTGCCTGTTTTGGATCTAGTTGCGAACAAATATCTGGAAAATGGTAAAATTATGTTAATAACGGATAGGGTCTTTTGTTTAGCCACTTTATCAGGGCCTTGTCTGGGTCTGCAAGCTCGGCTATGCTGGTGTAGTACCAGTCTTGCCAGCCGTTTTCTGGCAGGCCGGCAAACAGCATCAGGTTGAGCGGATACACGCTGCTGTCAGTGCACCTCCGAAAGTCGTCACGGAACAAAAAGACCTCCTTGCCCCATGCAACGGCCATGCCAAGCTCGATCATTACGCCCTCGTCTGGCGGCGTCCCATTAACTACTGCAAAGATGCCGTCTGCGTCCCTGACATCCTGCATGTCGGCACGGCCGATTTTGTAGGGGCTGCCAACTGCTGGCACGCCGTCCTGATTGTTTCGCTCAAACGGCTCCCACACTTCTGCTCCCAGATCGTTTAGCGTCCTTACAAGGTCTTGCAGCGGTCCTGCTTTTTGCTGCTCAGAGAATCCGTACGGGTTTGCAAGATAGAGTGCCTTCTTTGCCATCTGGGGAATCCCTTTCTTGTCTTTTATTTGTGTTTGGAGACATGAGATGTAAGAGGCTAGGTTAGTCACGAACTCAAACATTCTAGATCATACTGATCCAAATTCGATGATCCCTGATTCTGTCTAATGAGTGACTCGGAGATCAAGATATTACGGGATGCTCTGGCAAGGGCGTTTGCTGAAAACGACAACTTGCGAAAGATTGTCAGCCAGTTGGCAGGCGATGTAAAAAAATTACAGGCAAGGGAAGCCGAGAAGGATTTGACAATAGCGGAACTAAAGAGGCGCGTAGCGTTCTACGAGAATCCGCACTCACCGCCGTCGGCAAACTCCATTCCCACGCGCCGAAAAAAGGCAGACCGTGCAAAAGGCAGTTCCTCCTCCTCCTCCCCTCCAAACAAGGGCGGAGCAAAGGCAGGCCACGTCGGCGCATCCCACAAGAGAAGGCCTGATCACACAACGGTGCACAGGCCAAAGAAATGCGCAAAGTGCGGCAGCAAAGGCATTACAGTTACAAAAACCACGACAAAGATGACAGTCGACATTCCGGAGATTCCAAGGACCGTATCCACAAACAACGTCATACATAGTTAGCACATTAAATAATTGAACATTTTCACAGGCAGGATCTCCTTTCTGGCAAACAGCGTGCGTACTGACTGCTCCATCTCATCTAGCGTGCCAAACACCTTTGCAGACAGTACCCGCTTTATCACCCTCCACTGCATCTCAATGGGATTAAGCTCCGGCGTGTACGGCAGCAGGTACTCCAGAACTATCTCGCCGTTGTATCTTTCCAGAAACTCCTTTACCTTTTTGGATTTGTGATATGACGCATTGTCTACAAACAGCAGCACCCTGCCGAATCTTTTGTGAACCCGTTCCAAAAAGCTGCAAAAGCCGTCGCTGTCTGGCTTTTCATAAGACATAAGGTAAAATGCGCTTGCTGACAGGACTCCAAAGATGTATCTTCTCTTGCGTGACAAAACAGAGGGGGATGTGGCGCGCTTGCCGCGCCTTCTCCATCCGTAGCCGGGCCTGTTTGATGCCTTTTGAATCGAGGATGCATCGCCGGCCAGTACGGTGTATCCCTGCGCCGACTTTTCTGCAACGAGTTTTTTTGCCCGCTCCTGAAACTCTTTTTGCTTTCTTTTTGAGGCTGATCTTGGGTTTTTTGGACGCGCCTTGCTCCACGAAAAGCCCATCTCCTTGATCAGTTGCAGCACGCCTGCCTTGCTGTACTGCACGCCGAACTTTCGCTTGATGTGCAGCCTTGCGAGGTTGGAATCCCACAGGCTGCTCTCAAAGCCGCATGATTCTGGCCCCGCATCCAGGTCTGCTGCAAGCTGTCTTGTCTGCAGTCCGTCTAGCAGGTGCTTTCGTCCCCTGCCGCTGCGCTCGAACCTTGCGCGTATTCCCTCGTCTTGTGCGCGGTTGAGCCATGCAGATATGGTGGACTTGGGCCTTCCCAGCATTCTTCCGATCCTGTCTAGCGGCACGCCGTCCTTGCGCTGCATGTACGCAAGCAGCCTGTCGCGCCTTCTGGGATCGGTCTCTTTTTTGTATGCCCTTTTGAGGTCTGCAACGCCGGTGTTTGGCAGAAATTTTGCCCCCCTTGCAACCTGTCTCTTTTTTTGTTTGTACATGCAGTGTGTGCGGTATGGCCGGTCTTGGATCTTTTGGCCAAAAATAATTGTCAAAATGATTCAGTTTTTTTATGTGCATACTACAGCACTGCACCTGCAGGTGCGGACATGTCACAACACCCCAGGTCGGAATAGACGGAACATCGATTGGCAAGAACCTCATGACAATAATCATGTCGATGTATAAACAAGGCTGCAGCCTGAACTCAATCAGGGAGGCAGCAAGCCTGTATGACACGTCAATCTGCAAAAAAACAATACAAAACGCGCTGTTTGCATTAGGAGGAGCGTTGGAGTCAGAGGTAGAGTCATGGAAAGAAAATATTGGCAGATCAAAATACCTGAAACTTGATGAGACGTCATATACAATATACGACAAACTGGGATATGTCTGGGTATGCATCGGTGATGATGCGGTACTGATTCATGTGGACAGAAGCAGGGCCGCTGCCGTACTGGATATTCACTTTCCTCACTGGGATATTCCCGTGACAGTCGACGGTTATGCGGCATACAACAGTTTCAGAACAATTCAACGGTGCTGGTCACACATACTGTGTGATGCCGAATTTGAACAGGATGATGGTGATGATGATGATGATGATGATGAACCAAAAACCATGCTGTATGAGAAACTGCGTTTGCTATACCACGATGCAAAGCAGGTTGCGCTGCGGCCTGACGCGCACACGCATTATGACTCGTTTGTGATCTCCTGCACGGCAATTGCGGATTCGTACAAGGGCTGTCCGGACTGCAAGTTCGGAGACAAGCTGGAAAAGGCCACACCAAACCTGTTTACGTTTCTAAAGCATCCCGGAATGGATCCCACAAACAACGAATCAGAAAGGATGCTTCGCCGGGTCGTCATATCGCGCAAGATTAGACAGCGTCTTGTCACCGAAGCAGGCATGAAGGTATTTGGCATACTTGTGAGCTGCTTGCTGACATGGCAGAAAAGGGGCACCAGCATTCAAGAAGAGATACTGAGACTGTACTAGAGACCTAGCCTCTTACCATGAGATTTAGGTGCAGTCGCGCGTTGAGATAATCTTGCATTGCGGTAATTTACAGACCTGCAGATGCCCTCTGAAATGACATGCGCTTTTTCTAGATGTTCACATCAAAGCCTGCGCCCAACTCGGGAAAGGATGCAGCAAGGATGACATTCAAGACTATGCCCACTACCATCAACACAATTCCTAGGTACAGGCAGTTTTTTGCCTTTGCAGGATCATCTTGTCGCAAGACAAAGAACGCAATGATGCCGCCGACAATTCCCAAGAAGATTGGCAGCAAAAACCACGCGTTGCTTCTTTTTTTAGTGTCGCTCATCTCGCCCCCCGTCCTTCACTACTTGGCCGTCGCGTTTTTTTCTGCGTCTGCGTGATCTCAATTTCGACTGTCTCTAGTGGTGCTTCTACTTGGTTACGCCGGATTGAGAACATCTTTGGCTTTTCAAAGTCATCTGTGCAGTCAGGACACGCATAAACCAGTATCCTGTGCTCGTTTGGCGCCTTGGGGTTTGAAAGCCTGGGATAATACACAAGTCTGGCGCCACAGTCGACACAATACCTGTTGGCACGTCTAGTTCTGACCAACGTAAACCTCCTGCATTATTCTCAATATGCGATCAACTATTAGATCTATGTTGTCTAATAGAGTAAACCAAGTTGTGTTACCCGATCAATTTTTTTGAGGATTTGTGGATAGGTTCTGGTAAATTCTAGTGTAATAGTTCGAGTTTCTGAAGTGCCGTGCCTAAATTGAATGTAAAATCTGTGATTTTGATGTGTTTTACGCATGCAACTTCATAAACTCGATCAGTTACACATTCCCATCAGGAGTGCCACAGAGTCATGACAGACATCATACCGAAGCAGTACCGCAAGAGATGGGGCATCGAGACGGGGTTTCGCGTCATAAAGGAAATCATGGGCAGGACATACAGCAACTCCCTGGCTGTGAGGCTGCTGATGTTTTATCTGCCGCTGCTGCTTCTGTACAACATGTGGAGGATTGCCAGGTTCTGCCTTGGTGCAGGAAAGATGTATGGAGGAGTGTCTTCTGCGGGGAAAAAACTTACCATAGCGCTGTTTATCGTGTACATTACAGGCAGGAACGAGCTGTTTGTCAATGATCGAGGCAAGTAGAACCGGTGCCATAGTCAACATACTAAATAATCGCTCAGCTTGACGGGAAATATCACGTTCTTCCTGATCATCTTGCGGATTGACTTTACCATCTCGCGCGTGTTGTCGTATACCCTGTTGCCGATCGCGTCCCTCATCACGTTCCACTGCGGCTCCTCCGAGTTCAGTTCCGGCGTGTGCGGCAGATAGTACCTCAGCTTCACCTCCCCGTTGAACTCCATGAGCCCGTCCCGCACGGCAGCCGACCTGTGCCACGACGCGTTGTCCACGAACACAAGCACCGGCCCGAACCTGCGGTGCAGGTGCCTCAGGAATGCGAGGAACGCTTCGCTGTTCTGCGCGTCACAGAATCTGAAGCAGAGCTCGCCGTCGCCCAGCGCGCCGAACACGTGCTTCTTCTTTCTGGAGAGCGTGACTGGCGCCGTCCTCTTTGTGCCGCGGAGCTGCCACCCGTATCGGGGCCTCCTGTCCCCTATCGTCAGGGTGCATTCGTCGGCAGTCAGGACGGTATAGCCCAGCCTGCGGTACCTGAGGGCGATCCGCCGCGCTTTTTTTTTAAACTCGCTGATCTCGCGCTCCGAGGCCGCCTTCGGGTTCCTGGGGCGCAGCTTGCGCCACGACAGGCCGAGCCTTGAGAGCAGCTTGTGCACCCCGTTGAGCGAGTACGCCGCGCCGAACTTCCTCTCGATGTGCGCGCAGACGATCCTCGCCGTCCACAGCCGGGTCTCAAACCCGCAGTTCTCAGGTCCCGCTACAAGATCTGCGAGCAGCTCCGCCCTCTGGGACTCGTCGAGCCTGCACGGGCATCCCGGCCTGCCGCGGTCGCGGCGGCCGCGCAGGCCGCCGTCCCTTGCTCGCACCAGCCAGTCCCGTACTGTGGAGTAGCTGCGGTTTGTCCGCGCGGCGATGCCGCGTATGCTCATGCCCTCCTTCCGCATCATGTACACGAGGAGCCTGTCCCGTGCCTTGGGGTCAGTCTCCCTCTTGTGGCACTCCCTCAAATAACCTGTGCCTGTGCCCTTCAGAAAGCCGGATCCCCTCTCCAAATTCCTAGGTTTCTTCATAGAGTGGCTGGGAATCCGCATGATCTAGATCCTTCGGTCAAAAAACATTCCCAAAAGGATCAAGATCGATTATATATTATGGGCACTACAGTTGCGGTTGCGGTAAATCTACATCTGGGAACTACTGATATAGTTAACAGTGTATAATTTGCTATTTTTTTTATGGCATCAGTATAACCCTCTGCCGAACTTGTTAAATCTTCACTCATGGGATGTGTTGGAACCTCTGTTACATTATTTTTGATGGCACAAGACATGATGTGACAAATACCAGTTGTCCTGATCATCAAAATTCAACAGCATGTTTTTGACATCATCATCATCTGAGAATGACGTTTTTTGCAAATCCTTGGATTCCTCATACTCAGATAACTGCCTGGCATATCTCAATCCATCCGCTCTTGTATGTCTTAAAGTGCACGTTGTGTCCCGTCCTGCTCTTCTCCATGTCCTTCATGCGGTATCTCCGGATGACACATCCGCCAATCTTCTTAACGTGCATCCTAACGTCATCTGCATCATATCTTACAGTATGGTGTGTCTTCGGGTTGCCGCTCTTCTTTTGGATTGCCCCAAAAACCTGCTCTGATATCTGCTGCCTTTTTTTGGCAATTCCTTCTTGCGGTACCATGTATTCCAGTATCAACACGTTTCTCCTGTCTGCCGTCTTGAATGCAGCAACAAGATCCCATAATTTTTTTCTGCTCAAATAGTACGATATTCCCTCAAGCACCAAAACCGACGGCCTGCTGCTGCCCCATCCGTTTTTTCTCATGCAGTCCAGAACTTTTTTTGAGTCATTCAGATCAGAGAGAACACACCTGATTGGGCTTGGGCCGTATGCCTTTCTGATGAGCCTTTCTTTGAGCCCCATGTGCGAATAATCAACATCATAGGCATCAACGTTTCTGGCACGCGATACTGTCTCCAGGGACAGGGCATCCATGCCGCTGCCCAAGACTGCCAGCTGCGTGATCCTCTCTCCTATGACATGGTGAAGAACCAGATCCATGATGCATCTCTTCCTGTTCTTTATCACCTCGCCGTAGTGCGGCCATATCCTGTCGCACTCAGAGTAAAGCGCCCTGCCTGAATCAAGATTCAGCATGCCCAGATATTTTTTGGAATGTTTGCTTGTGTGGACTGCCCCGTCAGTTAGGAGCAGTACTAGAGCCGACGTATCTGACAAGTTACGGGTTCTCAATCGTACTGACTCTGACTGCACCATTCTTAAACCATCAGAAGACCGTTCTTTTTCTTATTTTGACAATCATCTTGGCTCTGTGTGATCCTCGAGACCCAAAACATGAATTTTCTCCGAATTGAAGTTTTGTGGTTATTGAGAATCCGTGCTTTTACTATTTCTATTTCTTTTATTCCAAATTTGTGTTTATGTAAAACTCTAGATATCTCTTCAAGTAATTCATGCGATGTTATCAAAATAAATGTATTTGTTGTGCATTATCGCTGCTTCCAAAAGAGCTCGAGGTTTTCCACCGCCAATTATTGCACTGATGATGACATTAGTGTCTAACACTATTTGATACATACGAGTTGTTATTGTATCGTGTGTTTTTCCTTTCTGTATTTTTGGATCTCATCTAAAACGTCTTCCTCGGAAATGTTTAGATTTTTATTAAAAGTTTTTCTAAAGATAGACTCTCTGTCTTGTTTACTGTCCGGTATCTGTAAGATCTTGATTATTCTGGTGTTTTTATTGTACACAATTTTGAATTTAATTGGAGCAGTCAACCCTATTTTTTTTCTGAATTGTTCAGGTATTATGATCTGGCCTTCTTCTCCCATAGTTATTATTGTAAGATCCTGTGGCATCTTCTATTCAACAGTGTTTTATTTTCTTACTTAATAAAGACGAATCTACCGTGAAGATTTTTTCTTAGGATTTGGACATCATATACAAGTCAGAGTCATAATGATGTGTTTTTGAAGAGCAACATATACACGCATTAAAGATGGGTCAATCCCAGCAAGAATTGGTGCAATTGAAAAACAAGTTGATGATTCACTAACTAAACTTGAATCCCTTAAAAAAAGCGTACTCGAAAAAGCTTTTGAAGGTAATCTAGCATCACAGGATCCAAATGATGAGCCAGCATCCATTCTTTTAGAAAGAATCAAACAAGAGAAATCGCTCATTCAGAAAAAATAAATTTATACTTTTTATTATGATTGTGTCACAATATCTTTAAAAATTCTTCTAGAGTTAATCCAGTTTGTTTTATTATGGAGCGTAACGTCCCCCTTGCTATTTCTTTGTGATTTGGCACAGTTATTCTTCTATGCGGATAATCTTTATTTCTCAATATTATGTGACTGCCTGTTTGATGATCAACATTATATCAAATTTTGTGTAATATCTTGAGTAATTCTCTTGCAGAAATAATAGGTAGTTTAGACATGTATCTCTACAGTTTCTTCATCAATAGAGAAAGGAATTGGTTCATTATGTTTTTTTAGACTTGTAATATATCCTGAAATGGCATCTTTGATATTGTCTATTGCCAACTCTCTTGTGTCGCCTTGAGATATACATCCAGGAAGTTCTGGAACCTCTGATACAAACATCCCGTCCTCGTCCTGCTTTATGAATATTCTAAATTTCATATGCTTTGTTAGATACGTTTAGTATAAAAAATTGAACCATACAAAATCATTACGAGTATCATAAAATATGATTCATGCCTTAAATCTCTAGTTTAGACATGACTTTCTTAAATTCTACAAATAATTCACTTGGTGTAGGAGTAAAATAAACGCCATCAAGACCGTTTTTGTGGCCCATCAGCTTTTCTGCAATGTTATAGTTTACCGAATTGTCCAGCTTTAGTATCGTGTTGAATCTCTTTCTAAAGCCATGGTCTGCCTGGACTTCATAGCGGTTGCCACGCTTGCAACGGTCTATCTTGCTTTTGGATATGGCTCTGTATATTGCGGATCTTGCGCCACTCCATCCAAGCTGTTGTACAGATACCAGATTTTGCGTTGCAAAGACTGGCGTGTCATCATGGAATGCTTCTCCGTACTGTTGTTTGCGATAATCGTGATATGCATCAAGTGCCTTTGATGCCTGTGGTGTAAGAAATGTCCAGTATTCCTCAACATGTCCTGCATACAGTCTTACTGCCTTGCATCTGTGTGGCATCTTTTTTAGGTGTCTTATGGATAACGCATGATCAAAGATGCCGATTCGCGCGCCAGTTGATGCCAGAAAGTGAACCAATGCAGTATCCCTGAGGTTTTTTGTGTTCTTTAGCATCATGGTTATTTCATCTGTGGTGTATGACCTTAGGTTTCGGGTTTTTTGTTTTGGTGGGAACATCCTGCGTATTATGTCCCAGTTCAGATTTATCCGGTTCATTATGCAAAAATGCCTTATTCCCTGAAATTTTGAGGGAATGGAGTTTGGGTTCGTGTTGTGCTTTAGCCTGATCAGGTAGTCCTCTACTAGTTGCTGCAGGCGTTCTTTGTCCATGTTAAGCAGCTCGGCGTTGTTCTCAAGCCCTGAAAATTTCTTGAATTCCCTGAGATGGGCTACATAGTTTCTTTTTGTATACTTTGATTTTATTCCTTCCTCAAAGAGCATTGTGCTTCTTGGCATAACGGAGCTGAGCATGTTGCATTCTTACATAGTTCTTATTTTTGCACAGGCGTTTTAGGATATGATTTTAATTGTTTTATTTTTCTGATATTGATGTTTGATTTGTATGGGTTTTCCAGCGTTCTATCATGGTGACGTTAATTTATTGTGAATTTCACTTAAGATCTTGTCATAATCATCTCCAAACACTTTGGATGCTTTGACTAGGCCGATTCTTGTATTATGACATGCAAAAAAACAAGATCCGCCCAATGGAGTTCATATTCGTGATTCTACATCAAAAAATGCAGAATTAGTCTCCTCAATTGACTTTGCTCCTGCAATCACACCCTTGCCTGATGCAAACAACAATGCAACACAGCTATCCTGAATTCTGTAAATCAGACCGGGGAATTGTTCTGGCTCATAGATGCTTTTGGGCAGTGTCCTAGCAAGAGTCTCTATTGGTAGTTTTTTGTTTACATTAAACCCTGATACAATGTTTCTTACCTGTGATGTGATCTTGGCGGGTTTGGCTATCTTGTATTTTTGCAAGATTTTGCATGCTTTCTTTAACTCTTTTTTGGCCTGATCTGGGCTCTTTGTTCCCACTGAAATCAGTTTTCCGGTTCTAAAGACTGTTACCCTGCCTGTCATAGAATCATCTTTTACATAACCGCATCTATACAGTTCTAAATTTGAGCTAAGATGCTTGTATTTGTTAAAGGAGGATATGTTTATTTCTTGTTCAAGGTCTGCAGTACATACTGTATTTTGAATCTTTATTTCTGATCGTAGTTTGATGCTTGATGTTTTCAATTATGATTGTTTTTGTATTTGTGGGTTTTAAGAATGCTTAAATGATCCTCAATGTTTGTAAAATCACAAAATTGTCAGACAACCATGCTACACGAAATATGGGACTGGCATATGTTTTTTCGATGTTGTCACGTAAAGGATGGAAATATGAAGTTGTAAAACAAGGCAGAGCAGAATTGCATCGTATAAAGGGAAATAATATTGAACGCGTTATAAAAATACGGACATTGTCAAAAGAAGCGCCGGTTCCTTTTCCTCAAGGACTAGATGTTCTTGATCAAATTCACTACCTTGTTATTTGTCATAGCCTCAAATCACAGCCAAAGTTAGTAGTACTGGAACCTAAAACAGTAAAAAATTATTTACAAGGACTCGATAAATGAAGATGTATACTGGTTGCAAAATCCCGATTACATCAAACACGATCTCTCTTTTGAGAAGGTTTTTGGATGAGTTATTTTGATAGAAGAAAATCTTCCAAAGGGATGGGCGGAGATAATCTTGGATGATTATGTGTTTATAGCCGGAAGAATAGGGTGGAAAGGACTGAAAAGCAGTGAATATACAGATACAGGACCATTTCTTTTAGCTGTTAAAGATATTGATGATAATGGTCAGATAAACTATAATGGAGTAAGAAATCATATTTCTGAATTTAGATATGATGAGTCACCCGAAATCAAATTATGTAAAGATGATATTTTGATCACAAAGGATGGAACTATAGGAAAAATAGGATATGTGAATGATTTGCCCAGTCCCACTACAGTAAATTCCTCTATTTTGGTTGTTCGACCAGCAGAATTGATGTTTCCAAAATACTTGTTTCACTATTTCAGATCCCCCCTCTTTCAACATATTGTAAAAGAGAAAATTAAGGGCATTTCAATTCCTCACTTATTTCAATATGACATAAAAAAATTCCACTTGCGAATAGCTCCGTCCAATGAACAAAAACGTATCGTCTCCAAAATCGAATCAATCTTCGCACAGATTGATGCTGCTAAGGAAAGACTAGAGACTCTTGCATCACAGACAAAGTTGGCTTCGAACAGCCTTGAGATGTTAAGAAGTAGCGTGCTAAAACAGGCCTTTGAAGGAAAATTAGTGCCACAAGATCCGAATGACGAACCAGCCGAGCTTCTTTTGAAGAAAATTAACAAGGATTCCAAAGAAGAATTGGTTTTTGAGAATGATAATCTTCCCAAAGGATGGATAGAGACTAAATTAGAAAACTGCATAGAAATTTTAGATAGTAAACGAATTCCAATAAACTCCAGTGAACGCAAGCAAAGACAAGGAAAAATACCCTACTATGGTTCAACAGGACAAGTTGGATGGATTAATGATTATTTGTTTAATGAAGAATTAGTGCTATTGGGAGAAGATGCAGCACCCTTTTTAGACAATTTCAAGGACAAAGCATATTTGATTTCTGGAAACAGCTGGGTAAATAACCATGCTCATGTGTTGAAAGGTATTGCAGATTTATTGTTGAATAGTTTTCTTTGTTACTTTCTTAATCAATTTAATTATCATGATTACGTTACTGGAACAACCAGATTAAAACTAAATCAGACGCGCATGAAAATGATTCCCATTTTAATCCCCCCCATCAACGAACAAAAATGCATCGTCTCCAAAATCGAATCAATCTTTGCCGAGATTGATGCAACCAACAAATACGTTAGTGACGCATTACGAACACTTGATATGTTAAAGCAAAGTGTTCTCAAGCAAGCCTTTGAAGGAAAACTAGTTCCACAGGATCCTGACGACGAACCGGCAGAAATTCTACTTCAAAAAATACACCAAAAAAAGCAATTAATACAAAAAACAAAACCCAAAAGAGGAACAAAAAATGTCAAATGAAGCTCCAATCATAGTTCAAAAATTATGGAATTTTTGTAATGTTCTAAGAGATGATGGTGTATCCTACGGTGATTATGTTCAGCAGCTGACAAATCTATTATTTTTAAAGATGGCAGATGAGCAGACAAAACCGCCATTCAAAAAAGAATCAATCATCCCCAAAAAATATGACTGGAGTACACTTGTATCAAAGACTGGAGATGATTTAGAAAATCATTATAGGCATGCTTTAGAGAATCTAGCTAAAGAATCAGGGTTATTGGGTGTGATTTTTAGAAAATCCCAAAACAAAATCCAAGACCCTGCAAAGCTAGAACGACTAATCAAGCTAATTGACGGGGATTCAAAAGACAGGGGTAGAATTCTCTGGATGGGAATGGATATTGATGTAAAAGGTGAAATCTACGAAGGCCTACTAGAAAAAAATGCAGAAGATGTTAAGAGCGGTGCAGGTCAGTACTTTACACCAAGAGCGCTAATCTCTGCGATAGTTGATGTAATTGCACCAGAACCAAAAGAGACAGTAGGAGATCCTGCATGTGGTACCGGAGGATTTTTCTTATCTACACACAAACATTTGACTGAGAATTTCAATTTAGATCCTGATCAAAAGAAATTCCTCAAAGAGAAAACTTTCAAGGGATGGGACATTGTAACTGAAGTTGTAAGATTATGTGCAATGAGCATGTATCTTCACGGTATTGGATCCACTGAAAGTCAGATTGTTGTAGGGGATTCACTGATCTCAGATCCTGGCGACAGATTTGACATTGTGATGACAAATCCTCCATTTGGAAAAAAATCAAGCACTGTAATATTTTCAGAGACAGGAAAAGCAGAACGTGAAACATTATCCTATGAGAGAGATGACTTTTGGGCAACAACATCAAACAAGCAGTTGAATTTTCTGCAGCATGTAAAGACAATACTCAAAACAAATGGAAGATGTGCTATTGTAGTTCCTGACAATGTATTGTTTGAAGGAGGTGCAGGTGAGACAGTAAGAAAAAAGATGCTAGAACAGATGAACTGTCATACTCTATTGAGATTACCTACCGGAATATTCTATGCAGGCGGAGTTAAAGCAAATGTGTTATTCTTTGATAAAAAACCAGCAAGGACAGATGGAAAAGCTTGGACTGACAAACTCTGGATTTATGACTTTAGAACAAATCAGCATTTTACCCTAAAAGAAAACCAGCTTTCCAGAGATCATCTAGATGACTTTGTAAAATGTTATAATGCAAAAAATATTTTAAAAAGAAAGGAAACAGAGAAATTCCGTGCATATTCCCATGATGATTTGATCAAAAGAGACAAGACATCATTGGATATTTTTTGGTTAAAAGATGACTCATTAGAAGATATTGAAAGTTTGCCTCCGCCTGAAATTCTGTCTGATGAAATTAAAGAAAATTTAGAATCTGCATTGGATTCAGTAAATGAACTGATTGAGAACCTAAGAGAAAAGTAATCAGTGTATTTGTCGAAAGTTTTACAAACAAGATAAATACCATCAACTTGAGACAAATCTTGAATCCCGAAAACAAAGCACGTCAGGATATCGATAAAATGTTGATTGATTCAGGATGGGTTATCCAAGACTATGATGATAGAAATCTTAGTGCAGGATTGGGAGTGGCAGTTAGAGAATATCCGCTGAGCAAAGATCATGCAGATTATGTACTGTTCATTGATTCGCAACCTGTAGGTGTGGTAGAGGCAAAAAAATACGGTTATACTTTGGGCGGCGTAGTTGAGCAATCAGAAAAATATCTAGATGGATTGCATGAAAAGTTTACCCGCGCCCCCATAAAACCCCCGTTTTCTTATGAAACAACAGGTATAGAAACCAAGTTTGCAGACAGACGTGATCCATATTATCGTTCTCGTTATGTCTTTACATTCCATCGGCCAGAATTGCTACAAGAATGGCTACAAGAAGAAAAAACCTTACGTGCAAGGCTAAAAGGCATTCCAAAATTGGATTATGAGAATTTGTGGGATTGCCAGCTAGAGGCAATAACAAATCTAGAGGATTCCTTTGCTCAAAACAAACCTCGTGCGTTAATTCAGATGGCAACAGGGTCAGGCAAGACATTTACAGCTGTTACAGCAATTTATCGATTAATCAAACACACAAAAGCAAAAAAGATTCTATTTCTAGTTGACAGATCTAATTTAGGAAAACAAGCACTGCGTGAATTTCAACAATATGCTACGCCAGATGATGGAAGAAAATTTACTGATCTGTATAATGTGCAATTATTACAATCGCATACAATTGATCCTGTCTCAAAAGTTGTAATATCCACTATTCAAAGAATGTTCTCTGTTCTAAAAAACGACAAAGAATATCAAGAAGAAAATGACGAGTTTTCATCATTTGAAGATCCTTCTATAGATGAAACGCCTATAAATGTAAAGTATAACGCAGACATTCCAATCGGAGAGTTTGATTTTATTGTAATCGATGAATGCCACCGTTCCATTTACAACAAATGGAAGCAGGTCTTAGATTATTTTGATTCATTTCTAATTGGGTTGACTGCGACTCCTTCAAATGATACTATAGGATTTTTTAACAATAATCAAGTAATGAGGTATAATCATGAAAGAGCAGTTGTAGATGAGGTAAATGTAGGGTATCATGTATACAGGATCAAAACCAAAATTGGTGATAGCGGGGGTAAAGTTGATGCAGGACAATACGTTGAAAAACGCGATAGGCTTACACGCAAACAAGAAGCAGAATTTTTGGATAATGATTTTTTGTTTACCAAAAATGATCTAGATAGATCTATTGTTGTGAAAGACCAAATCAGGCTCATCATTCGCACTTTCAAAGAAAGGCTGTATGAGATTTTCCCAAACAGAACCAATGTTCCTAAAACACTAATCTTTGCAAAAGATGACTCTCATGCAGAAGACATTACAGAGATAGTTCAGGAGGAATTTGGTCTTGGAAATGATTTCTGTAAAAAAATTACATATCGTACAAAAGAAAAGCCAGAAGATTTGATCTCTAGCTTTAGAAATTCACCCATGCCAAGGATTGTAGTGACAGTGGACATGATTGCAACAGGAACTGACATCAAACCTCTTGAATGTATTGTCTTTATGCGAGATGTCAAAACTAAAAATTACTTTGATCAGATGAAAGGTCGTGGAACCAGAACAATAAAAGACGATGACTTGATTGCAGTGACACCGGATGCAAAATCCAAAACTCATTTTGTTATAGTTGATGCAGTGGGGGTTTGTGAGCATTCAATGAGCGACACTCATTCTTTGCAAAAAAAACCAAATGCTTCATTTAAAGAGCTTATGAACATAGCAACTGACAAAAATGCAGATACAGAAGATATTGAAAGTTTGATCTATCGTTTGTCTAGACTGAATAAAAAATTGAGCCAAGAAGACAAAGATGAGATCGCCAATGTAAACAATGGAAATTCGCTTACAGACATTGAAAGAACATTACTTGAAGGAATTGATTCAGACAAAAGAATAGAAAATACAAAAAAACAGTTTCACACTGATGAACCAACAAAAGAACAAATCAAAACTGTCTCAAAACAAATGATTGATGAAGCATGCAAAGTGTTTGATTCTCCAAAATTACGTAGAACTATTTTAGATATAAAAAACAAAAACGAACAAGTCATCGATGACATATCAATTGATGAGTTGATCGAAAGTGGTTTTGTTGACAAGGTACGAGAGATTGACAAAAATACAGTCAAGAATTGGACTGAATTTATTGAAAAGAACAGAGATCAGATTGTTGCCCTTGATATTATTTACTCCAAACCGTATAGGATGAGGGAAATCACATTTTCAGACATTAAGAATCTGGCCAACGCTATTAGGAAACCTCCATACAATTTGACACCTGAATTACTTTGGAGCACCTATCAAAGATTAGATAAATCAAAGGTAAAAAATAGTCCTCAAAAAATGCTGACCAACTTGATATCTCTTGTGCGCTATTCCTCCTCTAAAAAAGGGGAATTGCTCTTGCCGTTCTCAGATATATTGGATGAGAAATTTGAAAAATGGCTTGAGCAACAGGAATCCTCCGGCCGCAAGTTCACACCAGAACAAAAAGAATGGCTTGTAATGATAAAAAATACTCTTGCAAGTTCTGTCTCAATTGACATTGATGCACTAGATGATGTTCCGTTTAATAAGAAAGGTGGTAGAGTAAAGTTTTATGAAATATTTGGAGACAAATATGATAAAATATTAGAGGAACTGCAAGAAGCACTAATTAATTCATGAATGCATTTAACATTGATACAGCATTACAATCTTTATCCCAAATCCGTCCGATTTTTCACAACGAAGCAGATTTTCAATTTTCATTTGCATGGGAAATTCAGAAACAAAATCCAGATTATGGTATTCGATTAGAATACAAGGTTCCTCAATTTACTAGCCGCTATACAGACATATGGATAAAAGGAGAAAATCCCATTGCAATTGAATTAAAGTACAAGCCAGTGTCAATGCAGTTACAGCATAATAAAGAAATATTTGAACTGAAAAAACATGGGGCACAAGATATTGGCAGATATGATTTTCTAAAAGATGTTCAAAGACTGGAAGAAATTATTATGAAATACCCTGAAACTAGTGCATATGCAATCATAATAACAAACGATGAATTATACTGGAAGAATCCACAAAAATATAATTCTGTCGATAAAGACTTTAAGATACATCAAGATCGAAACATTCAGGGTACCTTATCATGGTCATCAGAGACTGGGAAAGGTACGATGAAGGCAAGAGAAGAGCCGATAAAAATTAATGGTAGTTACAACATAAATTGGAAAAATTATTCTAACTTTGATCAAAAATATGGACAATTTAAAATGTTATGTTTGGAGATTGATTTATCGTTTCATACGCAAGCGCAATCATAATCAAAAATACATATACAAAAATCAAAAAATTACTTGCGTCAATCCCGGCAAAGATTGATTCGATTTTTGCAGTTATTTTATTTTGTTTTTCTATAGATGTTGTACTTATCTCAATTTTTGATAATATTTTTCCGGAAATATACGGTTGTCCAGAACCAGCACTTAATTTATTTAATTTAAGATTCTTTAATTGGTATAGAAAAAATCTTAAATTTATCTCTACTTTGGGTACTAATCCAATTGAATTGTCCGTTATCCACACTTTTCCAGAATAAGAATGAACATTTCCGCATTGTGCTCCCACACGTCCAATTATGAGAACATCTCCCTCATGATTTTCTTTATTATGGAAATCTAGGAGTCCATTCCCACCAAAAACTGGAATTTTCCCTCCACAGATCTTATTTCTTGGAAGAAATTTTCCATGTTTCGTTTCAAAAATTTTTGAAAGAATGATTTTTTCTAGTGGTTTTAATGCTTCGTCATCTAGATCTTGAGGAACGAGTCTTTCTGCAAATGCCTGCCTGAGTACGCTGTCTTTGAGAGTAGACAGGGATACCTGCCCCGATTTTAACCGGCACTGTAGATCCATCAACCTTTTCATACATGCATCAATCTGTGCGAAGATTGATTCGATTTTGGATACGATGCGTTTTTGTTCATTTAATGGTGGAAGATTAAACCACAATTGTCGAATGGTGGTTTTTGAAATTTCCTTAAATGTAGTTCCTGTTGCTTTTTTTGTTATGATGCCTCTATTTGCCCACAGCCAATACGCTAGAAAATAATTGTAAACAGCATTTGAGCATATGAAAGATGCAAATCCCTGGTTTGTGGTTACTGGCACACCAGCTATTGAAACAAATCCTATGCTTGCTCTTGATGTCAAAAGCACTGATCCTTGAGGAACAATCTTTGCAGAGCTTTTTTGAAGGCCGAGTTCTGTAATTTTTTCTCTAGAATCAACAACCTCAACGATTTTATCTTTTGGAATCTCAGTGGGGGTAAACCACGATATATTTCCACCAAAATATTCTTGAATTTTTCTTGATGGTGTTCCGCCTCCTGCCAAGTCGCAGATATTTTGGATTTTTGTCCTAACCCATCCCTTTGGAAGATTCTTTTTTCCAAACTCCTCCGCAGATTCTTTAATCAAAACCAATCATCAAACCTGTCCAATGAACTATCTTGTATGTTTTGACAGTTTACTAAATTTTTCATATGCGTTATTGGCAGCGTCTTTGATTTTGTCTAGTGACAATATTTTTCCATCCATGAATGTATTGTAGAAAACTTTGATTGATATTTCGGGAGTGATACGCTGTGTGCCTGATTTATTAAACAGTACTGCAATCTCACCATATGTAGACATTATCACTGATGTTGGACAATTCTCTATTTGTGACATTTTTGCCGCATCTTCGAATGCATTTTCAAGTTTGATTACACATGAATTGTAATCTGATTCAAAACGACCATATTTTTTTTCGCCCAATATGGCGTATTGAAAATCGCCGTCATAAAATTCATGTCTGGTACAGTGAATGTCAGAAATACTCCATGTTCCATTTTTTGTCACAATGCAAGACAGGGACTCAACAAACCGAGACTTTTCAGACAGCGGTGCAATAGCTATGCCTCCTTTACCATATCCAAGAATAAATGGTTTATTGTGTTTCATGGCTAGTTTTTTTGCGTCAGAGAATGCACCAGACAACTGTATCCTTCCTTCTGAGAGAAATCCAAGTCCTCCATATTCGATTATGCCTTTTGTCAGACAATCATATGCCCTTGGAACCATCTCATCTATAGTATAACCACTAAATGCAACCTCGTCCCAAAACTCTTCTTTGAGCATTTTTTCTATTTCTTCTTGACTAAATCTATCTTTCCAATGATCAAGTTTTTTTCTTGGAGTTATCCCACACACTGGTATGTATGGATAGCACCCCCATAGATTTGGAATTAGAACTATACTACATTCTTCATCTTTGTGTATGAAAAATGACATGTTGTGCTTTTTTGCCATGTTTGAGGCGTCTTGTAGCATGTCTTTGATCTTATTTTTGTCCCACGAAGAATCCAGTTTGCCATATGACTTTGTAATTTGACGGCTTTCATATCTGACGCAAAATAGAGCGAACGTCTTTTTTGCTACATTCTTAATTTCATCAACACATAATATGCTACTATCCAAAAACTCGTTTGGTCGTACTGTGACAAATGAATTATCAAGTCCATGTGTATTTTTACATACTTTTATTGCATCATAGTATTTGTTCTCTTTTTCGCTGTAACTTCTAGTCAAACCTATCGAAAACTCCTCGTTAAAAAAAGAAGACATTTTTGCTGCATCCTCAAATGCATTTTCCAGTTTTATGATGCAATTAGTCTGTTCTGCATCAAATGCACCATATTTTCTTTCCTTACTGATGATGGCATTGGATAATTGCTCATGTAGTGACTTATCTGTTGGATTGCTAGAAAGCACATAAGAGTGCATATCTGAAACATTCCAACACCGTTTGTTATTACCAATTATGCATGCAAGCGGATCTATGAATCTGGATATCTTAGATATTGGAGCGATTACCAATTCGTCTTTACAGTATCCCAAAACAAAGGGTTTTTTGTGCAAGTTGATCATGTTATGAGCATCAGTAAATGCATGGAATAATTTCTTTGTTATTTTATCACTATCCATGGAACCTGTCAGCTGACCATATCTCTTTATGCCGTAAACTATGCAGTCATGTACTCTTGGAACCATCTCATCTAAAGTATAACAGTTACATGCATCATCCTCAAATTCCTTTTTTAGATGTTCAATTATTTTCTCTTGGTTGTACTTTTTGATCTCCTCAGTTACTATGGGTTTTGTTACCGTACATGCAAGTATGTAGAATGGGTACGATTCAGAACGCGTAGATAGAATTATTTCATTCCAATCTATTCCCACGTAAACTGGTTCATTGTGGATTTTACACATATTTGATGCATATTCAAGCAATGAACGGAATTTAGCTTTGTTCCATGAAGAGTTGACATTACCATATGATTTCACAGAAAGATATTCTCTTCATGTTATTTGTATGTGTTCACAACGGGGTTCTCCCATACGAAATCGTCTCTTATCCTACTGCGGGCCATTCTCAGTGTGCTTTGCTGAATCAGGATGTTTCGGATTTGTTTTGCATCTTCCTATACTTTCTTTGCGTCAACTCATGATTCTGTGTACGGTATTCTTCCATGTTTGTTAGCATGTACCAGATTATCTCAAGCATCTGTCTTGCAGCGCTATCCTTGCCTTTTGTTTTCCTCTCCTTTTTGCAATTCTTGAATGAAATGATTCCATCCTTATATCAAATTGTATCGTAGTGTTTGCAGCCTCTACCATTGCATTGCGTAGCCGTGCAGAATCCCGTTTTGTTATTCTGCCTCCTTTTTGCGTCTCTTCGTTGTCCCTGTGCGATGGTGCAAGTATTAGCATGTTGCACTATACTAGCTGGAGATCAGCTAAGCGAAGTGTGTCCCAAGCCTGAGATCATGTAGGCGGTTTGTACTGGCGTATGGGAAGTGATTCCAACTGCACCTTACACGTAAGCATGGCCATGGCTCTGCCTTTCAGTGCAATCAGAAAGCATTGCCCTGATGGTATTCTTATCATTCAAACGGTTCTTTGGAGAATATGTGGTGGCTCACAAATTTTGTAACATGGTAAAGGAACTAAAAATCAAGGTGTCACTGTATAACTTGTTTGAGCACATGGTAACCACCTCATCGTAGTTGTAGTGATGGAACGATTCCTGTACTAGTGTTTGATGAACAATGAATCATTGTTTGGTTGTGCAACGCAACAAAACACGAAACAGTACTGGACAAAATCAAGTCACTCAAAAATCGTCTTGCGTATTACAGAAATGCCACCGAACCAACCTCGGTTTTCATTTTTCTGCCATCTCCCTTATTTTTTTGTCCGCTATCTGAAATGCAAGTTTTTCCAAGGTCTTGCCTCTCCTTGAATTCGGATTAAGCTTAAACATTATTGCCCTGCCTACGTTTCGTGTTCTGAGCAGAATTTTTTCTGACTCCAGACTGTGTACTACCCGTAGCGTGGTCTTTATACCGACGCCTGAAATGTCTGCAATGTCTACAATGGAATAGTCAAACTCCTTCATGGCTATCATGTGATCCAGTATCCTGGATTCCGAGCAAGGAAAGATGCTTGCCATGGGGCCAACCTCCTGCAGCTGCTGGTCTGTTACCTGCGGAGCATGTCTTTTTGCCATGCCCTGTTACGGGTTACACCATATAAAAAATCACCCTGTATATGGTAATAAATTACCATATGATTATATCATATCTGCCTGAATTTAAAACGTGAAAGGCGGCAATATTGAAATCGCCGTACTGCGAAAGATGTATCTTCATGGCTATGGGCAAAAGACACACCTCATGGACAATCTGCAAAAGAGTTTTCCAAAACATAAGCGCGGCAATGTAGACAAGACCGTAAAGAGACTGATCAAGAAAAACTGCATAATTGTAAAATCCACCGGCTACGGGCAACATTGTTCGCTAAACACACAAAAAATCCATGAGATCATGCTGTGATCTGTGGATCGGATCAGAACCTGAAATGACTTTACATTTGCTCCTCATCTTAAAACCATAAATATGGCATGCCGTCATCCTCGTCAGGTAACAATTATTGCGCTTAAAAATTCTAGTCTCGATTGCAGTTGTGGCAATTGCTGTGGCAGTTCTAGTAGGTGTTGCCTCCCAGCCATACATGCAGGTTGCAAGTACGCCCGAATCAATCGTGCAGGAGACAGTCAGACAGACAATCAGCATGTACGATGCAGACAACCACGGCACTCTTGAGAGGATTAGCGCAATGGCACTCACCGATCCCCATTATCCGTTTGTCCTGAATCCCGACTCGCTAGCTGTTGTGGCACACGGCGCAAACCCGCATCTTGTAGGAACGCCCTCTGTACTACTTGCCAATGCAGACAGGCCAACTGAAGTGATCATTGCAGATCTAGAACTCTACGGGTACACATGGGCAGAATACGTGTTTAAAAATCCTCAGTCAGGCGCAGAGGAGTCCAAGCACTCTTATCTTGTACTGCATGACGGATACATCTTTGGCTCCGGATACTATATGACGACTCCTGCGCCCTAAGCAAGTACATGATATTGCATCTGTTAGATAGGCTTTCTTGATTAATGCCGGCAAACTGTATCAGGCAGTTTACCAAAATGCAGGTCTTCTGCGCAAATCAGTTCTTATGGCCAGATAGCGCAAATTCTGCATCTTTCCATGACTGTTTCAGCAGGAAGTCTTTTTTTTGATGTATATAGGCGCCGCCCATCAGACTTGAACTGACGACCGTCCGATTAACAGTCGGATGCTCTACCACGCTGAGCTAGGGCGGCAACACGTTTGTACCTTGGTAAAAGTGATTTAATCCTTGCGACTATTCAAAACAGGCCCAAATTCAATCATCTGTCAGTTAAACTTGGAAAAGAACTCTTTGATTTCTTTTGAGTGGCCCTCTACTAACTCAATTATCTCCAGATGCTCACCAGGTGTGGGCTCTCTTTTGTGAACGACCTGAAACGCGCCAAGTGCCGAGCCTACCATCTCCCCTACAAAAAACCCGCACAAAAAATCGCCAACATTTGCACAATCCCATATATCCCCGACTCTGGGCGAGGCCCCTGATGTCTTGTATAGCTCCAATGTCTGCCTAATCAAACTCACTGTTTGCTTTGCAAATTCAGGATCAAGGGCCATGCAAAAAGTCAGAAATTTTACTTGCCATCAATGCCTTTTCTCTTCTCATAGACGTAGATGCCGTCTAGGAAGACCCTGTGATCCTTGTCTTTCACCTTGGTTTTTAACTCAATGTTTGCCGCAGTCTGCGTGATGTCTGTCCAGACCTCGCCGGTAAGAATTACATCCTCGCCCTTTGGTGTTACCTTTGTATTTCCGACAATTTGCGTGCTTCTTGCCGCACGCTCCCCTTGAAAGTTTTCAATCAGGACTGTCCTCCCATCCACTTTGACTGTGATTGGAAAATGTGCAAAGACAACTTTCATCCTGACTGTGTATCCCTCTGTCAGGCCTTCACAGATGTTCCTGATGACTGATCTTGCAGTGTGCAGTATGGAGTAGTCCCTTTTTCTGAACCCCTTTGTCTTTAGCAAAATTCTGTTCTCCTGAATTTCTATGTTTACTGGAATCTCGCGAAAGCTCTTGAAGGTTTTGCCTAAAGGACCTGTAAACCCCAGCATGTGTTTTTTCTGCGTAACCTTGACTCCCTCTGGAATGGCTACCTCGTCTTGAAACTTTTCAGCCTGGTTAGTAGACATACCCTATCAAGAACCCCCCTATTCCTTTTTGCACTGCCTCATGATGGGACATTACCCCCTGGTTTGTTGTAACTAGAAGCATCCCCCTGTTGTATGCCGGCAGGTACTGCTGCTCCCAGCTGGTAAACTCGTCGTTTTTTACTTTGAACCTCGGAGAGATTGCCCCGCACTTTGTTATCTTTGCCAACAGGTTTATCTTGAATTTTCCGCCCCTTTTATCATCGACATGTTCAAACTCCCCAATGTATCCGTCTCTCTGCAGAGTCTTTAGCACCTCAATTCCCAGTTTTGAGGTCGGAAGAACCGTACACTCGTTTCTCCTTCTTGCCTCATTGTTGTATAGCGTGACAAACAGGTTTGCCAAAATATTGGTTGCAGGCATAATATCACTTGTTTTTCCTAAACCCCAACGACGTTGCCACCTCTCTGAAGCATCTTCTGCATATCATTAAATCGTATTTCTGTATGACTGCCGTATAGTCCCCGCATCTTTTGCACCATCTTGAACCCCTGCCAAACTCGTGCTTTTTTCTTCCAGTAAACTCGTATGATCTGTCCTTTGCCATTATGCTACAGTCACTCCGAATTCTTTTGCCAGATAATCCTTTGCTTCCTGGCTTGTAATGACGTGGTGTTTTCCAACGCTTGCCTTGTGCTTGCTTCTTTTTCTGATCCCGTATCCCGGCCTTGCCAATGCAACTGAGACTCCCAGTCCCAAAATTCCAATCTGCGGATCATACTTTACGCCGGGAATGTCTATGTGCTCTTTGATTCCAAAAGAATAATTCCCAAAGCTGTCAAATGACTTGCCGTTGACGGTGTTTCCTTTTGCGTCAAGCAGCCGTATTAGCAGTGCCCTGGCATCCTCGCCGCGAACAGTCACTGCTGCCCCGATTGGCTCGCCCTTTCTGATCCCCCAGTCCCTCTGCGTTTCCCTTGCGTTGCGTGAACATGATTTTTTTCCTGAGATCTGATCAAGTGCCTTTTTTGCAATATCAATTGCGTCTCCGGACTTGCCTACGCCCATGTTTAGGACAATTTTTTCTAGAACAATTTTTTTCATTGGGGACTCTGTTGTTTGGGACATGTTATCACTTTAATTGAATTGCCGGCTCCTCTTTTCCTATTGCCATTATGATGTCAGACGGAATCTCGATCTTTCTATTCCCTAATACGAGAACTGCCCTCTTTGGAAGAATGAATGTCCCCTCTTCCAGGCTTTCTACCTTGCCTATCTGTCCTGCATTAACTCCGCGCGTTACCAGGCACTGGCAACCTGCCTCTAGCTTGATTGTCTCAAGAATTTTTTGATCTGGAACCTGTATAAGACACGTGTCTCCGACGTTTATTTTGGTGTCCGAAATTGTTGAACGCCCGTCATGGAATCCGATCTGCATTTTTCCTTTGTTGATTGTAGTCTTGCTTATCACCCTGACAAGTTTTTTTGTTTTTTCTGACTCGTTAATTTTGATTGGTTTTAGCAGCTTGTCCTCTGATGGAACAAGACGGTAGACATCTGAGACGTTTTCTAGCTCCACCACGTCCATTAGCCCGATTGCGTGATGCAGCGACTTTCTTACAACCCCGTCAATTTTTACCTTACCTGAATATATCGAGGCCTTTGCCTCTCTGAGACTAGAGACGATCTTTAGCATGTCCCTTAGAAATACTGCTGTAGGTACTGCGCGGTTCTTTTTGTGCGGGCCCGGTCTTACTGTAATTACGAACCTCTTGCTTTTTCTTGTAATTCCCCAAAACTGCGGAGCCATTTGGCGTTTGAGTTTTTTACTGCCAGACACGCTTACCATTAATCCTCATCTTCCTTTTTTTCGGTCTTCCCTGCACCTTGTTTCTTTAGGAATAGGTGTTTCACAACCATGTATAATCTGTGAAAAACAAGGTGAATTTTGTGCTTGAAATTCAAGTCATGAGACAGACCGTCTTTAGGGGTGGCTTGTTTGGCTGGCTCTTCTTCCACCTGTGGCTTTTCAGGCTGCTGCTGCTGTTGTTGTTGTTGTTGTTGTTGTTGTTGTTGTTGTTGTTGTTGTTGTTGTTGCCGCTGCTTTTTTGGATCTTTGCCCTCAAGCTTTGCAACCCTCCACATGTCTTCAGAACTGAGCGAGGTTACTACCAGGTTAGACGAATGTATGTAAACGTCAAACTTGTCCCCTTTGGTTTTTTCTTTCTTGATTCCCTCGATTGCTACACTGTTTTTCTGTACAGAAATTTTTGAAACCTTGCCCTCAACGCCTTTGAATTCACCTCTGACAATTGTCACACTGTCCCCTTCTGCCACCCGTATGCTCCTTCTTCCATACTTCTTGTGAAGATCTTTTGATAGTGCGCTTCCAAGCTGCTTGCTTTTTGTTTGATAATCTGCCGTGTAAATCATCCTGTTGCGCATCTTAGTTGGCCTCATTTTGTCATACCACCATTGATGCCAGGTTAGCTACCCTTGGCCACTTTTCTGAGGCTTCTGCTGCAACCGGTCCCTTGATGTCAGTTCCCCTTGTTTCCCCTTCGGGAGTAATTAGAACTGCCGCGTTGTCTTCAAAACAGACCCTTACGCCATTTAACCTGCGAACCGCATACTTTTGTCTAATTATAACTGCGCCATGCACCTGCTTTCTTAGCTCTGCCGGCCCCTTTTTTACAACCACGTTGCAAAAATCCCCCACTGATGCTGATGGAAGTCGTGACGCTCTGGTTTTGTGTCTTGGAACATTGATTACTTCCAAAATCTTGGCGCCAGAATTGTCAGCACATGTAATTTCTGCACCAACTGGAATTACTTTGGTCACGTATGGACGAAATTCCTCTACTCCCTTGCCTGCCTGTTTTGCCATTATGACTTAACCTCCACCACCACATACGATACGGATTTTGATATTGGCCTGCACTCTGCAGTCAGTACGTAGTCCCCCAGCTCTGTGTCAATGCAGCCTGGCACGTGCGCATGAATCGTGCTCTTGCTTCTTGCGTATCTTTTAAACTTGTTAAAGTAGACTGGCGCCTCTTTTTGCAGCGTGATCGTCTGCTTTGCTTTGTTGCCTGTCACTTTGCCGTCAAAGAGCTTTCCTCTTACTGATAGGCTGCCATGGAACGGGCAGTTTCTATCTGCACATTCCTTTTTTGGCTCTTTTATTTTTAATCCGATGTTCAGGGTCATGCTTTTGCCCCCCCTATTCTGTCAAACGGCCTCTTTGCAATCTTTGAGCCATCAACTATGATCTCCTTGCCCCCGATTGAAAACCTCCAGCTGTTGTGTGACTTTGCCACTGACTTTGCTCCTTTTTGCGTGTTAATCCTAAACATGGATTTTGTTTCATCAACTATTCTTCCATTTAATCCTATAATTTGTGGGTTTGTTGACTGGATAATCTCCGTATCTAGCCCGATAAACTCGTGTGATGTGATGTTCTCTGCCGTAATCATTTCTCTCTTCTCATCTCGTTTAGCCTGGTCAGCATTCTTGCAATGTCATGGCGGAGCGGTTTTAGTTTTCCGCTCTTTTTTCTTAGCGTGCCTTTGGCCCCGTCTACCCTAAGCTTTGTGAGTTCGCTCCGGGCCTCCTGAACCTTGCTTTTAAGATCTTTCTCGTTTAAATGCCTGATAGTTTTCATGCTGATTCTTGTCATTATTTCATCTTTGCCTCCTCTTCCTCAAGCGTCTCGATTGTCTCCATCTTCTTTTGCTCGATCTCTATTACTTCTGACTCTGACTCGGCCTTGTCGTCTTTGCCCTCAGCCTTGATGGCCTCCACCTTGACATCCTTGATCTCCACTTTTTCCACCTTGATTGGTTTTTGCGTCTCTTTTTGCTCCTTGACCTTCTTTAGCTCAAATTCCGGGACAAGCTTTTCTTTTCTTGCAATTCTTATTCTGATGCCAATTAGCCCCATCGAAGTCTTTACATGCGCAATATCCTCATCAACGATGGTCTCTGCATGGTGTCCTGCCCGGGGCAGGATGCCTGCCGTGTGCTTTTCAAATGCTGAACGATCTCCCCTGAGTTTTCCAGAGATGGTTATCTGGACTCCCATGGCGCCGTTTTCCATTATTTGCTTTAGTGTCCACATTGTTGCCCTTCTAAATGCCGTTCCGCGCTCTATGTGGGATGCCATTCTGTTGCACATCACGCTTGGCGACAGCTCCGGCCTGTCAATTTCCACTACTGAGACTTGCGGGTTTTTTAATCCAAAGTCTGCTGCAAGCTTGTCTGTCAGGGCTCTGATTCCAGAACCCTTTCTGCCAATCACGATTCCCGGTCTTGTCACGTGCAGTGCAACCCTGGTTCCAGTCGGCGTCTTTGATATCTCTGCATGCGAAAAACCTGCGTCCTTGATTGCGTCTCTGAGATAGTCCTTGAGAAGCATCATGTTGTAGTTGTCCTTGATCACGTTTTTCACTGCCGACATGTCTAAACCTCCTGACCCACCAATTCCACGTGGGTCAACACGTTGTTTTTTGGGGTTGCCCTTCCCATTGCCCTTGGAATGAATCTTTTTACAGTTACGCCCTTGTGCACTGTTGCATTTACAATCTTCAGCCTGTCCAGGTCCATTCCCTTGTATTCTGCATTTGATTCCAAGTTGTCTAAAACCTTGACGAACTCCTTGGCTGTTTTTTGCGGATACCTGCCTGCCATCATTCCAGGATCTGCCTTGTGCCCTACCTGGTTCTTGAATCGCCTAAATGCCACTGCCCTGTCCTTGCTGATTACTGCGTGAAGGTAGTCCCTTGCCTTCTCAATTGAGAGTCCCTTGATTGCAACTGCCACTTCGCGCGCATGCTTGTGCGAAATGCCCTTTTCTCTTAATGACGAACGCACGTGTCTTGTCGCGTCATAATTTTGGAAAGCGTAACCGAACCTACCCATAATGATCACTTTAGCGGCACGTAAAGACTGGATCTTGATGCCCCGACACCGGGTGCACCATGCGAGACTTTTTTGTTTGTTATGACATATTCTCCCAGGTAATGCCCAATCATCTCTGTTCTGATTACGACCGGCCTGAACTCTTTTCCTGAAAAAACATTTACTGTAACATCTACCATGTAGGGCAGAATGATCAAATCCCTCACGTGGGTTTTGATTGGGTTCTTTAACTTGCCTGCTTTTGCAGATTTTATCTCTTCTATTAGCTTTCTTTTGCCGTCAGTGATTCCTCGGGTAAGGGATCTTCTCTGTCTGGCGTTAAATAATCGGAATAGCTTCTCCAAAGACATGCCGCCTAGTTCCTCCTTTGGAATCCCCCTGTACAAAAATTCTTTAACCATTCTTTTTCTCCTCTGTTGGTGTTCTTCGAGTTTTACGGTCCATATTATAGCATTCCTATCTTTGTTGCCAAACCCCTGGCCTTTTCTGTATTTTCAAACTGAACAAATGCCTTTTTGCCATAAATTGTCCTTGCGGTGTTTACGTTGATGGCATTTTCGTTGTAAAGTGTTTTAACGGCCTCAACAATTTGCGGCTTGCTTGCTGAAATTTCTACGATAAAACAAATCTTTCTCTCGTTTTCCACCATCGCAAATGTCTTTTCTGTAATGTACGGCTTGACAACAATCCTGCTTGCCTGATCTACGTTCATTGTGTCTTCACCATTACCTCCAGATGCGTTGACTTTATTTCCCCGATCTCCCTTATTGCTGACTTTGAGTATACTGTCAGCCTGATTGGATCAGAGCCGGGCGCCAAGTCCAACACGCTCAAATTTTTGACATTGGTTGCCTCTACGCCGGGAAGGGCGCCTATTGCCTTTGATATGTTTGATGAATCAGTAGTTACAAACAAAACGCTCTTTCCCACCTTCTTGCCCCTTCCCCTAAGCAATGGTTTTCCAGAACGCGGCTTTCTTGATTCCAGTCTCTTGACGTCCTGTGAGAGTTTTAGGGAATCTAGTACCTTGATCATCTCGCTTGTCTTGGAAATCGATTCAATGTCATCAGACACTATGATTGGAAATGACTCGATGCCCTCGACTTTGTGTCCGCGTGACTCTATGAGATCCTTTGACGCAGTTGCAGCGATTGCAGAACACAACGCTAGCTTTTTTTCCTTTTTGTTTAGTTTCTTGTAAATTATCCTGTCTACAATTGGCGGATGTGCCTGTCTTCCTCCCCTCGTTGATGCAACCTCGGCCCCCTGGCCTTGCCTTCCTCCGCCCCCGCCGCTCATTCTGGCAACGCGGGATACGCCCTGGCCTGTCGGAGGATCGTTTGAATCTGCAACAACGTCCATGCCTGCTCGCGGCTTTCTTCCCTGTGGCTGGAACTTGTGCGAGTTTAGGTTGGTGAATGTTTTGTGGATTAACTCTCTTCTAAACGGAGTTGAGAACACTGGCGGAAGCTCCACCTCGTCATCTTTTGCTCCAGCAGTTGTGTATGTTGCCGTCCTTGTCAAACCACCACCTCCAGAATATTTGGCTTGGTAACCTTTGCTGGGACATTTCGAATTTGGCTTCGAAGCTTGATCAATCTTCTGTACGTTCCAGGTACAGAGCCTTTTAGAATGACAAAATCCCCTTTAACCAATCCAAAGTGCTTGTATCCGCCGTCGGGATTGATCTTGATTTGCTCGTCATTTGTGTTTCCCATTATCATGATTCTTTTGTCATATTCCACTCTTTGGTGGAATCCCATCTGTCCTGCCCTTGGAACCGTATACATGACGCTTTGTGGGGAGATTGGCCCGAGTGAACCTACTTCCCTGACTGACTTTCTTGATTTGTGTTGCTTCTTCTTTACGTTCCATCTTTTGAGAACCCCCTGCCATCCCTTGCCTTTGGTAATTGCCGCAACATCAACACTTGAACCCGTTTCAAAAATCTGATCAATCTTTATTTCTTTTCCAAGCAACTCCTTGACATGCGTAAACTGCTTTTGCGCGTCTCCCCCGCTAACTGATGCCTCAAAAATGTATGGTTTCTTCTGCTCTAACCCTGCCGCACGTGGAGAGACTGCAACGATTGCAAATATCTCCTTTATCTTTCTTAACCTTTTTTCTGCGTCCTCTAATGCGCCGTCTTTGTTTTTAAACGTAATTTCTTTTGTAATGTATTTTGGAATGTCTTCGGCATACACGTCAAACTCTGCGTGCAACCCGTCATGATCTTTTGAATAGCCCCTTATTCCTAAAATTAGCACCGGCGGTGTCACCAGCACTGTTCCAAGACTGACAAGCTGCTTTCCTGCATTGGGCGTCTTTTCACGGTCATCGATGCTTACGATCTGAACGCAGCCTGCCTTGAAACCACAATGGGCTAAAATCTTTGGTTCTTCTGAATCCAATTTTGGCCATGCCCTGATTCGCGCCTCCATGCTTTTGGCACGAATTCTTGGCGAATATGCAAGGCTTCCCCTGCGTGGCGAATGCCGTTTTCTAGCTCCCATGTTAAGACGCATCATCGGAGCCCCTCTATTAAACCATGTGAGATATCGTTAACCACTACAAAAATATTGGTTAACCAACTATTCCTGAACTTTACGGCATCAGCAGATCAGATGCCGCACCCCAAATAGTGATCCCGCCAATTATGATTCCTGCAGCACCCATTCCGATGGCCAGCAACAAGAAATTTTTTCTTTCTGCCATGCTATGACGTGCTTTGGGCATTAATTATTGATAATGTTCCAAGCAGCGCCTCCTCTAGGCGCACAGTCTGCGTGGCCTGGTTTGGAAAAAAGTTAAGCGACTTTGCGTTTTGTACGTTTTTCATTTTCCCTCCAAGGATTTCATGGATTCCTTTCTCGGGAGAGCCAAATGCTACCAGTGTTGGCTGCTCTGATTTTGTATATTTTGCAATCTGCTCTTTTGTTGCCGTTTTTCCTTTTCTTGATGTAACGATAATGCTTCCCTTCCATTCACTTAACAATGAAAATAGGCTTGCCCTCTCCTTTACTGCGTACCCCCAGTATGGGACAGCCTCGCTTTTGCTGATCTCTTTTACTGAAAATTTTGGATGTCCCTCTTTGAATTGGACTGTCACTCTTTTCCCCATTGATGTTTTTCCAAAAAACGGCACCAGCTGATTTATTCCAACATCCACAAATCTTTTCCCCTTGACACTAACCACAATTCCCTCCCTGGTGTCACCACTGCTGATCTTTTTAGGGTTTGCAGGCGTAACGTGGCTTGGAATTTTTAATGGCTGCAGCACCCCTGCAAATTTTAAATCATTCATTTTGGGAAACAATCTTTTTCTCAAAAACTGCGGCGTCTCCAGATATTTTAAAACCATCACAAGCAAACTGCCATCCTGTCTGTTGTCTCCCTCTTGATACACGTAGATTGTATCAACTTTGAAGATGGCGCAGGCCCTTGCTAAAACGGATATCTTTCTGGTCTTGTCTATCTTGAGTGACTCGTCTGATAACGAGGATGCAGGAATGGCAACTGATAATTTCAATGTAACTCAACACCCCAGCAGCTTAAAAGATTATTTCTTCTCGTGCGGATACTTTTCTTTGGCAGTGTTTGCATATTTTACGATCCGCTCATCTGCGATTAGCTCATACAGCCCAGTTTCTGTTTTGATGTGCGCCATTCTGATGTGGCCTGTTCCCTCCTTGTCTTCGCTTGACAGGTAGATTCCTGCAGCAGCTAACACTGATGCGTCATCTATTGAAAGGTTGCCCTTGTAAGTTTTTTCTAAAAAGTCAGTTACCTGCTCAGAACCTGCCCCGATTGCAATTGCATCATAAGAGATGTATGTTCCGCTGGGATCAGTCAGATACAACTGCGGCGTTTTGTTCACTACCCCCCCTAGAATAAGTGCCACTCCAAACGGCCTGACACCTGCATACTGCGTATATTGTTGGGACTGATCAGCCAAGTGTTTTGCAATCGTTTCGACCTCGACTGGTTCGTCATAAATCATTTTGTTACTCTGAGAAAAGAATCGGGCATTGTCTACCTGGCTTCTGGCGTCTGGAATGTATCCTGCCGCTGCAACCCCTACATGGTCATCAATCTGAAAAATCTTTTGTGCCGTTTGAGAGACCTGCAACTTTCTTGCTTTTTCTTCCACTGCAATGATTATCCCGTCTTTGCATTTTACGCCTACTGCAATTGTGCCCCTTCTGACAGTCTCAATGGCGTACTCCACCTGGTATAACCTACCGTCAGGTGAGAAAACAGTGATTGCTCTGTCATAACCTTGTTGTGCAGGAAGCATTTGATTCCAATGCTTTGAAAGTTTAATTTAAGTCTAGCCTATCTTTTATGGCGTGAGATTCGAGATTCAATTTTCAGGTCATAAAAACATAAGATCAAATCATCAAAAAACAATTGAGATTACAACTGATTCTGATCTAACGCCCCAAGGCGATTGCATAGTCGGCGTAAGTGCCACTTCAAGTTGCGCCAGTCTGCCTGAAGAACTAAAGAACAGGCTTAGAAATCCGGATTCTAAAGTGGCCTTTTCAATCAGTGTGGGAAAACATCAATTTGCAGTAAGGGGAAGAGGACACCCTGATCTTGTTCTTACTGATTCAGAAGATATTGTCATTAGGAAAAGCAGTTTCATTTGTCCTAGAACTTTGGCAATAAAGTGTGACAAGGCATCGGACTTGCTTCCGCGAGACATGGTTTTGCTGCTGCAGAACCCGTCTGCCAAAGGCACTTTTGCCATAGAGGTTGATTAAACTGTGACAATTTTATAGGCATGGATATGATTTTGGTCATGGGTCGTAAAACTAACCTGTTCCTTTTAGTTCCGTTGTCTGCCTTTGCAGCAATAATTATTGGGTTTGGAATGTACATGACCCTGTGTAAAAATTCCAACATTCCTTTGCCCTGCTAGGTCTGATGAACCTTTTCTAATTATTCCCGTTTTAGTTAATTCTGATTCACTTGGTGGTTTTATGGAATAAATTTTATCAAAACAAATTATTTTATGCCTAAATTCTACATTCTCTTCAAATAACTTGACAGAACCTTGATAGAATAATTCTTAAACACAATTAGAGATACGGCACTAAAATTGAACTTCAAACTTGTTAAACATCCACATCATCCATATTTCAGCTCTCGGGGATTACGCAGAACCTGTGAAGGACATTCTTATTATGATCCGTGCCGAAGATCATAACATGACTTGGTTATTGCCTCCACATGAGAAGGTACTGGCGCGCAAATTCTGTGAGATGGTACACGAGTCACGGCGGGACCACGATGGAACAGCGGTAACGTTGGCAGTCAAAAAGTATCTGGATGAATTGTCAAGGCAGGGCAGGCAATCCCTGGTGGATGCAATCAAAAAACAGATGCAAATATGTGACAAATCAACCCTGGAGAAACCAGACCCGGAGAGCACCGACCAGATAGTGTAACTTTATCTATTTCCACATACCTGCAACACGACATAACCTCATGCCACGTTTTGTTAATTTCAATTTAAAGTCCTCGCCCTCTTCTGGCGTGTATGTTTTTTCCGTAATGATCACTTCCAGTGCAATTAATTTGTGCACTTCGCTGGCCAATCCGTTAAGATCGCCATACATCTCAATTAGAGGTTCACGGTTTAGTAATTCTGAATAATCCATTCCAGATTCCCCGATTGTTTCAATTATTTGGTATGCAAAAACAGGCGGTTCTGTTACTTCTGTGGACATGTGACGGGTTACAAAATTTATTTTATTAAAGATTACTACAAGGGGTTCTGTAACATTATCGTGGTATAATCATAGATGTGAATCAGGAGAAGATCCATGTTTCGTCCCTCGAAGATTACACGGAACCCGTACACTACGGAGTTAGTTATTTCTCGGCGATTGTCAAATCAACCAAATTTTTACCAAGTTTCTTCTCAATCTCGGCGGATACCTTGATGGCATCTTCCCAACTTGAGAATGTTTTTAGTGCAACATGATCATAACTTTTATCCCCCTTTACATTTTTGTTTTTAAAATCTGACATTACAAGCTGGTTTTCCTTACATAAATTTTCATTCACACAAGTCAAACGAAATTCAAAAATCTGTTTCATATGACTTTTCAAGCAGTTTGATAATTAATAAACGTGCCTTGATTTTTTCTTCTTCATGTGAAGATTTTGGTAAAATATGTGAATAATTTCAATTCAGAGAAGATCCATATTTCATCCATTAAAGATTGCACGGAACCTAATGATCCATCCTTTAAATTCTCCTGTTTTTACTCTGGAATGATGATTGAGTTAATTGCCGCAGTTTTGATAGGATTGTTCGTTGGCATGTTAATAATCTACATTGTGATGAGTTCCAAAAGGGAGGCACAGTTTGAAGCGTTCAAGGCAAAGATTGTCAAAGAGATAGAAGATAGTATAAAGAACAAGCGCAAGGATGTCGCTTCGGGCGCATTGCCTATCCCCAGTGTCTCGTATGCAGTAGAACAGAGGATAGATGATGAGCGCACAGATGCTTTGAACAAGTCAAGAAACGTACTCAAAGGAAAGATAGGTGAGCATATGGCTCCCCTTCTGAAGGAGTTTTATGAAAAATACAAGCCCTCTGAAGCCAGGTTCATGGGTGCTCCTGTGGATTATATCATATTCAAGAACAAAGATGGTGAAAAGCCAATAGAAGTGATTTTGCTGGATGTAAAGACTGGAAAGGCCGCGCTCAACAAGGATCAGAAGCGGATTAAGGATGCAGTAGAACACAACAGGGTGGGTTTTGAGATCCTGAGAATCAACGATGTTGAACAGGTTGAAGAGAAAAATATGCAGAACGCAACTGTCAGAGGGGACGGAAGTTAACGGGATCTTACACGTGAGTCCCAGCCACCAGCTCTCGATAAGTTACCAGAGCCAATCGTAAATCATAGTTTAATATAACCATTGTTTTAGAAAAAGCATCATGAATCAAGACAAGAAAAAAGCATGGTCAAACAAACACGATGAATTGTTAAAAAAAGTTGTGTTAACATCAGGTAAACCAATGGGTTTTAAATCCCCTGACGACATTCTTAAACATCTTGAATCACTGGGAAATAGATCTTAAAGACGGAGACTCATTCGCTACGGATTTTGCAAATAGATCTCATTGTATCCAATATGCAATTCAAAAACTAATGGATGCTCAATCATAGGATAGTAATTGTAATTTTTAGTTAAAAGTTTTGATTAAACCAAAATTTAATCAATCCTTTTTAACTCATTCTCAAAAATTCTAAATGCTTGCCTGTCGTTTTAACATCATGGAGGATGGCGAAGATTATGATGAGGACATAATGGATAAAATTCAAATCTACTCTAATGATGATGAACAGTTAAAATTTTTGGGTCAAATACTGGGTAATGAATCTAGTAGAAAAATTTTACAAACATTATTTGATAAAGAATTAACAGCTGGTGAAATTTCTACACAAACAGGTTTTTCATTGCCATTGATTAATCACCATATCTCTACAATGCTGCAAGCTGGTGTTGTTGCTGTAACTAAAACAACAATGAATACTAAAAATCAACCAATGAAACATTATTCTGCAAAATCAGGAATTGTAATTTTACCTAAACAAGCTTCTAAAAAAGCAAAAGCAAGTAAACGTTTTTCAAAGTCAATAAAACAACTAATGCAAATTACTACTGTTGGTGCAGCTGCAATTGCTTCATTCTTTATTACATTGATATCTCAACCAGTACAAGAAGGGCACCAAACAGGTGAAAATCTAAATGTTATTGATTCTCCATTTGTAATTCCATCAGTTATTGCATTAGTCGTGATTGGAATTGGGTTATTGGTTAAATTTGTATTAAACCAAAGAAAAAATAAGAAAAAATGATAACATAATATTATATTAATCTGATTGGTTAAATCCTCGTTTAATCAAAGGCTTTAAAGAAAATTGTTTTTGATCAGATAATGACTACAACCAACATCAACAAAAAACAACTAGTTCCAATTGTTGCTTTATCATCAGTAGCAGTTGGAATAATGGGAGTTGTACCAAATGCTGATGCTGATTATCATAAAGGTTGGATATGGGATAGCACAAACCATTCCGCAGAATTTGATAATGGCAAAGTACCAATAGCATTTGATACATCTGAGCTAAGTTCTAATCTAGTTCTGGAAAGTGGAACAACAATCAATCAAATCTACACAGATATGGAAAATGCTGTAGATGAATGGGATACTCAAACCGATTTCCCTACCAAGAGAAAAGATACAACTACATTTTATCATGACAATGTAGTTGGTACTGCTGATTTAGCTGCAGGAACACTAGGTTCAGCTGCTACATCCAAACATTTCTTAGGTTTTGATGATCATATAACGAGAGTCACTATTGATTTCAATCATGACGATTTTGAATGGGATCACAATGGTGATGATTCAGGCACATCAACTGCAAGAATCTACAACGTCATGCTTCATGAAATGGGACATGTAAACGGATTATGTGATACATACGTACCAGCTGGAACACTAGGTGATTGTCACGGACATGTTGTATCTACCACTGTAATGGACAGTTACCAATATGGCGTAGTAGAAACAATCACAACTGGCGACCAGACCGAGGTAAACGGACAATATTAGGTGATTATGATGAACACAAAACAAAAATCATTTAGTATTCTAGCAACTGTCGGAATCCTTTTTGGAACATTCGTTTTTGCACATGGAATTCCATACGCACAAGTAGATACATCTTCTCAAATAGTAATATTTGAAGTAGACGAATTGACTGAAAAAGCAGATCTGATTGTTATAGGAACTGTAACCAATGACAAAACAATTGCATCTAACAGTGATACCTACCCTGCTGTTAGGATTACATCCATAGAATCCCTAGAAATCATAAAAGGTTCTGAGGATGCAAAAGCAATCGAAGTTAGAGAATTTGGTTCAGGAGAAGTTGTCAAAGACGGTTTACGATATGACGTAACAGTTTCTCAAGGCGTTCCAACATATGAACAAAACGAGAGAGTTTTGTTATTCCTTGATTATGATGAAGGAAACGCACTTGGAGATGGTTACTATGTCATAAGTGGTGCCTACGGAAAATATTCAATTGATGGCAATACTGCCAGCCATTTGGACTCCGATAGAACAGAACCAGTAGCACAACTCAAGCAAAAAATCTCAAACTCCCTTGGCCCTGAAATGGGTTAATCTTTTTCTTCTTCATGTCTGATAACTTTTATCGATACTTGACACATTCTGAAATGAAACTCGTTAAGATAGATTGTCCTACATGTGGTAGTGGGGTCATACTGAGAGATTTATCAGAACATTTGAGACAACATATTTTGGAAGAAAGTAAAGATAGATGATTAATTGAGTTCTTTTTCAAGTAACTCTTGTTTACGTTTTATTCCCCAACGATAACCGGAAAGACTACCGTCTTTTCTAACAACACGATGACATGGGACTGCCATTGCCAATTTGTTTGCAGCACATGCATTGGCTACTGCTCTTGAAGAATTCGGTGAACCAATATGTTTTGCAATATCAATATAGCTCATAGTGTGGCCAGATGGAATGCTACAAATTACACCCCATACCCGTCGTTGAAATATTGTCCCTTGAATGTCTAATGATAAATCTAATCCCAATTCTGGCGTTTCCATAAACTGAATTATTTTCTGGCCATAGCCTCCCCCGACGGATGGAAGGATGGCATTAAAATTAACATCCCCAATCAACACCAATAAAATTAAAAAATCTAAAAGTCATTCTACTATCCCTCTCCAATCCCCTTTTGGAACAGCTCTATGAAACTATTCCACGAAATAATTCCACGAAATAATTCCACGAAATAATTCTACAGCAGCAGGATAAAGTTAAATTAAAATTTAAAAAATAAACTAAAACAATTCTATGGAACGATTCTTTGGAACGATTCTATACTGTCACTCAAAAGTTCTTGAGGTCAAACATGTTAGATGGTAATACATTTTGATCACCTAGTACCACGCATTACAATGCCAGCAGCAAAACCGGAAGACCTCAGGAAGGCGTACAAGAAAGAGAGGGATCCCAAGGTGGTCAAGAGGATGGCCGCAGTAAACATGGTGTGCATGAACAATGAAAGCATTCAACATGTAGCAGACTCGCTCATGCAGTGCCCGAACTGGGTCTCCTTCTGGGTGGAACGCTTCAGGGAGGGCGGCATAGACGCCCTCCGGGATCTTCCCAAGAGCGGAAGGCCGCCAAAGGTCAAACTCAAAAAGATTGAAAAGATGTTATACAAGACTGACAGCATCATCGCTCCCATGCAGCTAAGAGAAGACATCTGCAAAAAGTACGGCGTAAAGTACCACATCACAAACGTCAGAAAGATAATGCGCAAACTCGGCCTGACTGCCAAGACGGTACGGCGAATCCACATCAACAGGGCAGAGATCGACGAGATCAAAAAATGGCAGCGCAGCGCAAAAAGGCAGATTTCACGCCTGAAAAAACTGGGTTTTGCCGTCGTGGTATTTGACGAGGCCATCTTCATCGACGACCCGACATCCGGCGCAAAGTACTGGTCGCCTGAGGGCCAGCCGATCATAACGACGTACAAGGGACGGCACGGCAGGGTTGTGGCGTATGGCTCCATCGGGATTGACGGCAGGCAGTTCTTCCGGACGTACGACAAATTCGACAAGGAGACCGTACTGCAATACTTGAAGGAATTGGCAAGGCATTTTGGAAAGGTGGCCATAATAATGGACAACGCGCCGCAGCACAAGGGAATAATTGTAAGCAAGTTCCTAAAGGGAAACAAGAACGTCAAGGTCATATGGCTTCCGACTGCAACTCCCGAGCTCAGCGTTACAGAGGAGTACTGGCATCAGGCAAAACGGGGCGTGCTGGTATCTGAATATTACGCTACGGTTGTGCACATGCGCCATGCAATGTCAGAATATTTCAGGACAGCTCGTCCCAAGCTTGATGCAATGAAGTTTATCTGTAGGAAGTCCCTAGACCTCAAGAACATTTGAGTGACAGTATATGAATGGTTTATCCGCCTGCAACTGCGGAGAATCCGACAATTGAATTGTCACTGGTTCTCAGCACCTGTGCAGTTTCTGGCACCATATGATGCAATGTCACCATGTATACCTGATCTCCGTATTTGACTGCGATTGCCGCTGCCGTCCTTTGTACGTGAATTTTCTCTGGCCCGTCGAGAAGGTCTACTGCCGCTATCTTTCTTGCAGTTTCCGGGATGTTTGCCGGATCCTGTGTTTTTGTTTTTGGTTTTTCTAGTTTGGTTTGCTGTTTACTCATGTTATCAACCTCCTTTGTTGATTTTGTTGTTTGCAGACAGTGTCTGCATCCGTATTTTCTGAAAAATATTTTCCAGAACTGTTTGTTTTGCTCCCACATGTATGCAGGATTGGCATTTGGATTGCGCCAAGATAAAACGGGTCTGAATCGTTTGTCAAGTCGGGGGAAAACGCTTCAGTCCTTGCCGTAGACTGACTTGTGGTCGCATACACGATGTAAGATGATTTTGCTGCTGGAATAATCTACAACATAAATTATTCTGTACTTTCCTACATTGTATGCAAAAACTTTCATATCTGCTTTGTATACTCCAAGTTCTGCAGGGTTATCAGATATAGAAAGTTCTGATACTGATTGAATAATTCTTTGTTTTATCTCCGAATCAAGATTCTTGAATTGTTTGTTGAATCTTGGTCTGCGTGAGACATGCCAAGTCATTGCTTACGTAATTCTTTTAGGAATTCATCAAGTGTCAGAGTCTCCCAATCATTACTATTTCTCGATTCTATGATATCCAATACCTCTTCAGGTATTAGTTCATCTGTGTGTAGTGATTTTAGATGTTCTTCAAAACTGTTGGATCTGTAGTTTCCTTTCTCAAAATCTTTTCTGATTATCTCCAGCTTGTCTTCTGGCAGATAGTCAAAAGGATTCTTCACAGTTTTTGTCTCAGACATGTCTTTTCCATTCTTTACATCCTAAAAAAGATTAGGAGTCAAGAATTCCTGCTAGTTCCCGCCTTATCTTCTTGAGTGCCTTTTTGTGCCTTCTTAGGCGAATAGAGTCCTGCGCGACCCCCAGGATCCTCCACGCGTCATGTATTATCTTGGCGGGATGTTTTGTCATGGCATCTGTAATTATCGAGCGCGCCATACTGTAACATCGTTGCCTGCAGTGATTTGCATCATTGTTTCTATTCTGCAACATCTGCAAACGTACATGTCCTTCCAATCCCAGACTTGATGCCGTCTTTGGAATATTTCTCGTATACCCCCCTTAGCATCTCGATGAGTTCTGGTATCTGCTCAAGCTGTAGTTAGCACATTAAATAATTGAATATTTTCACAGGCAGGATCTCCTTTCTGGCAAACAGCTTGCGTACTGACTGCTCCATCTCATCTAGCGTGCCAAACACCTTTGCAGACAGTACCCGCTTTATCACCCTCCACTGCATCTCAATGGGATTAAGCTCCGGCGTGTACGGCAGCAGGTACTCCAGAACTATCTTGCCGTTGTATCTTTCCAGAAACTCCCTTACCTTTTTGGATTTGTGATATGACGCATTGTCTACAAACAGCAGCACCCTGCCGAATCTTTTGTGAACCCGTTCCAAAAAGCTGCAAAAGCTGTCGCTGTCTGGCTTTTCATAAAACATAAAGTAAAATGCGCTTGCTGACAGGACTCCAAATGTATCTTCTCTTGCGTGACAAAACAGAGGGGGATGTGGCGCGCTTGCCGCGCCTTCTCCACCCGTAGCCGGGCCTGTTTGATGCCTTTTGAATCGAGGATGCATCGCCGGCCAGTACGGTGTATCCCTGCGCCGACTTTTCTGCAACGAGTTTTTTTGCCCGCTCCTGAAACTCTTTTTGCTTTCTTTTTGAGGCTGATCTTGGGTTTTTTGGACACGCCCTGCTCCACGAAAAGCCCATCTCCCTGACCAGCTGCAGCACGCCTGCCTTGCTGTACTGCACGCCGAACTTTCGCTTGATGTGCAGCCTTGCGAGGTTGGAATCCCACAGGCTGCTCTCAAAGCCGCATGACTCCGGCCCCGCATCCAGGTCTGCTGCAAGCTGTCTTGTCTGCAGTCCGTCTAGCAGGTGCTTTCGTCCCCTGCCGCTGCGCTCGAACCTTGCGCGTATTCCCTCGTCCTGTGCGCGGTTGAGCCATGCAGATATGGTGGACTTGGGCCTTCCCAGCATCCTTCCAATCCTGTCTAGCGGCACGCCGTCCTTGCGCTGCATGTACGCAAGCAGCCTGTCGCGCCTTCTGGGATCGGTCTCTTTTTTGTATGCCCTTTTGAGGTCTGCAACGCCGGTGTTTGGCAGAAATTTTGCCCCCCTTGCAACCTGTCTCTTTTTTTGTTTGTACATGCAGTGTGTGCGGTATGGCCTGTCTTGGATCTTTTGGCCAAAAATAATTGTCAAAATGATTCAGTTTTTTTATGTGCATACTACGGTACGTCCGTCCCTGTACGTTTTGTACGTGATGTATCCGTTTGCAAGATCACTCAGATTTCTGCTGATGCTTATGAGATCCCTGTTTGAGATCCTGCCTTTCTTGCCTACTGACTGATTTTGTACATTTTTAATACTTGTACTTGTATTGATTGTATTTTTTAAAACCATTTGGTTTCACTCCTTTTTTTCACAAAACACATGCACGATGTCTGAAGCGCCTGGCATCATATCCCCAGCAGATGTCGTCATCCGCCCATAGCCTCGGCTATGCTAAAAAATATCTGGATGGTGGATTATCATCAAGCGCAATAATCCATAGTCTGCCTGTTATTTGACATACCGTGTCGTACTGGGAAAGGATGCCATGTGCTGTCGGCATTGCATGCTTTTGTCGTTTGGTCGCATTTCTGTGAATGTTGCTATCGTTTTTATAGCAACTAGGATCACTCCCAAACCTTTGTCGTTTGGTCGTATTTCTGGCAGATGTTACGTGCCAGCACAGACGTTATATTGCTATGAAAGTATCGTCTTTCATCTGGACGTTTATTCTCATATGAGAATTCATTATATCCCACACCCGTCCGCTGGGTCGGCCTGCGGCTTGCGCCAAAGGTAAAACGGGTTTGGACTGTATGACCCAGTCACGAAAAAATGTTTGGATGTTTGAAGAACCTAGTCTTTGTTTTTTATCGTGTCTTTGATGTCGTCTTGGGATTTGTGCATGCGTTCCTGAGATTTTGTGACATTGTCTAACACCTTGGCAATATCTTTTTGGGATTCGGCAATATCTTTTTGGGATTCGGCAATGCGGTTTAGAGTCTTGTCAAATCTTTGATTGCTTTCGGCAATGCGGTTTAGAGTCTTGTCAAATCTTTGATTGCTTTCGGCAATTGCCCTTTGATTTTGCTGGCCGACCTCATGTATTGCCTCCTTGATGCCAGCTCCGATATCCATTGTAGTCCAGGACATTAGTATTCCTACGAATCCAATGGTAAAAAAGGCTATGCCCTCGCTTAGGAGTCTTTGGTCCACTAGCTGGCTCATGGTAATCAGGAATGCCCCGACTGCCATCATTGCAACAAAGATGACTTGCTGTCGTCGAATCAGACCGGTTCTTATTTTGATTGTTGTGTCTTTTTCTTGCATATTTTTTCATAAATGCCGCAAGCATTTTTGCCTTTCCCACACCCGTCTGCCTGTCAGGATGATTGCTCATCAGATACGGGTTTGGAAGGATTGCCAGGTCACAAAAAATATGGTTTTGGAACCTTTCAACAAGGCATTGCAGAAAAATCAGAGACCTATCTGACAGCAATCACATTCGTTGAGTTCGGGGTGCCCTTCCCATCGTTCCCTTTTGCAGTTTCTACAAATTGTCTTTTTGTAGACGCTTCTTTTGAGTTTGTACTTTGCCTCTTCGAACATTTTGTATCACTTTTTTTGAATTTTTCTCCTGAATGTTTTACAGTAGTTGGGATTGTACCGTTCCAAAACAGCCCACAAATCACCCGATAGGCGGTGGTGGCCACCTGGCATACACACATGCTGCAAACACGCAGATTATCCTGTTTAAAACACCGGCAAGTGGCACATGGTACCTTTGTCTGCCCACCGTGCGACGCAGGCCTATCCAGATATTGTTTAGCACCAGTGACAAGACAAACAAAAGCATCCGTACGGAGGGGTTCCTGCTGGCAGTGCGCGGGCGTATGCTCTTTGCAGACCTGTACCCCGTTTCAATTCCCCACCGCTTTTTGTACTGCTCTGGGATGTACTTGACAACGTCCCTTTCGCTCTCGTATGGCAGCGACGTTGCAAATGCGCGATACCTGTCAAACATGGTGCCGTCTTTTTTCCTGGCGTCATCCCTGATCAGAACCAGGTTGAACGTGAACTTCTCGGAGCCTGATTTTATGGTGTACCGGGAGACATTGCCGCGCTTTCCTTGGGCGTGCTGTACAATGGCACGCTTGATGCCGGCATCCTTTTTTGCCGGCATGATAAAATGCCTGTGAAATGATCTGACAGTCTGCATCACGTCTGTTGCGTAAAACTCCCTGTCAAAAGGTAGAGGCCGATTCCAGTGCAGCTTGGAGCATTTTTCGATGATTTTACGCACGAATTCACCGTTGAAGATCCCTCGGGTGACCGGACTGAAGCACAGGTTGGCCTCCTTGCCGCCCTGCATATCTTGGATGTCATGTATGACTCACCTGTACGTTCCTGACTCGTATTTTGACTGTATGAGGTACCTGAGGTCGGGATTCCTGTCATGGTGCGGAATCTTGTGCTTGTCTATTGCAGCTACTGTCGTTTCATTGCTGATGCGTCGCCTCATGCTGCGGCATGCCGCATTGACAGTATCATGCATCATCTGGTCGCAGAAACAGCTCATCTTGTCCTGCTTTATGATGCGCAGCTTTTTGAGCAGCCAGCTGCCAGACTGCATGCAGATGCCGGGAGAGCCGAGATCGCGTGCGCTGTTGGCGTATCCGTTGGAGCTGGCCATGACCAGAAGAAGCATGTGCGCTGCATCCTTGAGACAGTACAGCGTGTTGTGTCTTGTGCCAAAGGCAAGGCTCAGGCGCTGCAACGCAGACTGGAAGATTTTAAATTCCCTGATGTCTTGGTTCGGTTGGTGTGTTTGCCCATCTTTTCTGTGCAAGTCAAGGTGGGTGAGCATGCCTTGTATTTGGATCTGGTTGATCGTGTTTTGTTCTTAAAATGATCAGTTTGGGCTATCCAAAATGTACAATCCCAACTACTGGATAAATAAACATACCTAAAACCCCTTAGTAAATTCTGATTCAGCAAGATTCACTTAAGGCATGACTGACTAGTGGCTTTATGGTAAAACCTGCCATAGAGTTGCCCGTTTCTAAAAAACCCACAGATGCCGAACTGAGAAAGCTGAAAGAATATTTCAGAGAGATGCCTGTGGATGAAATTCTCACGGGGCTGAAATTTGCAAGAAACAGATGGTCTGCCAAAGACGCTGGGACCTTGAAGGTTGGAAGAAAGAGCATCATCCAAAAAGAGGTTCATTCTGTCACTGCCGAACAAGCTCAATGGAGGTTAAAAAACTGGAAGATGATGATTGCAAATTATCGCCGTCGGGGTTACAGCTATCCTACAATCTCAAGAATTAAAAAAATTCTGGTTCAAAAAAGCAAAAAAAAGTCTAAATGAATTGTTTGCTTCTTGGTGAGACTGTCTGCAAACAAGGAATACGATACGTGACGGTGGAGGATCCTGGAAGTTGCACAGGACTTTATGCGCCGAAGAAGCACAAAAAGGCACTCAAAAAGAAAAGTGGAAACCCATAGGAATTCTTGATTCCTAATATTTTTTAGGATACAGAAAACAGAAAAGATATGCCTGAAACCAAGGCCGTAAACCCCTTTGACTATCTTCCAGAAGACAAGCTGAGGATAATCAGGGAAGATTTTGAGAAAAATGAAATCTCAAAATCTACAAGATTCGAGCAATACCTAAAAGACTTGCATGAAGATGATTTGATTCCTGAAGAAGTACTTGACATCGTCGATGCGCAAAACGAGCCGGAAGGAGAGGTGTTCTCCAACGTTGAGGATCTATTAGAAGATCTGAAGAAAGATGACTAGCTGAAAGGCTCTGGCAAATCTAGGTGGCCTACGATGTTTGCCGTTCAAAAGCGATGCTTTTTTAATTATTTTATAATTTCAGTAGTTGGGATTGTACATTTTGGATAGCCCAAACTGATCATTTTGAGAACAAAACACGATCAACCAGATCCAAATACAAGGCATGCTCACCCACCTTAACATGTACGAAAAAGATGGGCAAACACACCAACAGAACCAAGACATCAGGGGATTTAAAATCTTCCAGTCCGCACTGCAACACCTGAACCTTGCCTTTGGCACAAGACACAACACGCTGTACTGCCTCAGGGATGCAGCGCACATGCTACTGGTCATGGCCAGCTCCAACGGATACGCCAACGGCGCGCGAGATCTCGGCTCTCCCGGCATCCGCATGCCGTCGGGCAGCTGGCTGCTCAAAAAGCTGCGCATCATAAAGCAGGACAAGATGAACCGCTTCTGCGACCAGATGATGCATGATACGGTCAACACGGCATGCCGCAGCATGAGGCGACGCATCAGCAACGAAACGGCAGTGGCTGCAATAGACAAGCACAAGATTCCGCACCATGACAAAAACCCCGACCTCAAACACCTCATACAGTCAAAATACGAGTCAGGAACGTACAGGTTTGAGTCATACATGACATCCAAGATAGTGCAGGGCGGCAAAGAGGCCAACCTGTGCTTCAGTCCGGTCACCCGGGGTACATCCAACGGCGAGTTCGTGCGTAAAACCATCAAAAAGTGCTCCAAGCTGCACCTTGGAATCAATCTTTACCTTCTTGACAGGGAGTTTTACGCAACAGACGTGATGCGGACTGTCAGATCGCTTCACAGGCATTTTATCATGCCGGCAAAAAAGAATGCCGGCATCAAGCGCGCCATTGTACAGCACGCCCAAGGAAAGCGCGGTGATGTCTCTAGGTACACCATAAAATCAGGCTCCGAAAAGTTCACGTTCAACCTGGTTCTGATCAGGGATGACGCCAGGAAAAAAGACGGCACCATGTTTGACAGGTATCGCGCATTTGCAACGTCGCTGCCATGCGAGAATGAAAGGGACGTTGTCAAGTACATCCCAGAGCAGTACAAAAAACGTTGGGGAATTGAAACGGGGTACAGGTCTGCAAAGAGCATACGCCCGCGCACTGCCAGCAGGAACCGGGGTTGTCGCCAAATTCGACCAAATGATCTAACTTTGTAATTTTTCACACATGTTGATCAGGGAGGTGACATAGAGAATCTTGCAGCTCTGCTGAGGATGCCATGGAACGAACCCCCGCCGGGTCACAGCACGAATGAAACAGAAAATTGTTTGCCGTGTCAATCTTACATAACCGCTAACTGCCATGAGTCCTTGAAATTATGATTCTTATGTAGTATTACCGGGGATTTCCTTGTAAATGAGACGATTACAGTAGGATGTCTGATTTTTTCTCAGCTATCCGGTGTTTGAGTTCGTCTGGAATCTCTGGAATTGAGGATTTTGCTTGGCCTGCAATTACGTTGTGTGCTTCTTCTAAAATTGCAAGCGTGTCTGCGTTTGCCTCGGCTCCAACACTTATGTTGCTACCAACCTCCACTGATGAGCCGGACATTACGTCTCCGAGTATTTGCGACAAGTCTTGCATTGATGCGTTTGCATCTGGCATAATTCCATTAAGGGATGGTGCCAATCCCTTTATGATTGACATGCACGGACTAAGCGTTACCACGACATCTCCCAATTCTGATACAGTGTCTAGCCTAAGTTTAATTTGTTCCATGGACAGCTTTGCCCCTCCTATCATATTTTTCATTTTTCTAACCTGCGCCAACTCCCCTGCATACGCATGTGCATAGCCGTTTTTGTTATTCTTTTGGGCATTTACAATCTTTTCAAATATTACGTCATGTTTTTTCTGCAGCTTCTCGTTGATCCCCTCTAATTTTGAAATTTGAAACCCTAGTTTCTTTTGCGCAAAGTCAATTCTATTTTTTAATGGCCCGTCAGGCTTTACTTTGCCTATGATTCTTTGGGATATGCTCTCCCCTTCTGCCTTGCTCCAAGAGTTGTTTAACATGCGCTATTTCCCCAATATGAGTCAAAATTTTGGTTTTAAACGGATTTGTCACCCTGCCTACTGTCACCAGGGTTACAGCAGAGGGGGGTTACACTATCCAAAGGTAAACGTGAATATCTGGAAGCCTTTTCCTGATACCTGTATCTCCATTGTGTGAGTTCCGCTTGCCTCACTGTTGATGATGTTATACAGGTCAGGCTCTGATACTGTTAGCGTGTTTGCCAAAGTGATGTCACTGCCAGAATATTTGGAATCAAGTGGCTGCCCGTCAAGAAGTATCTCCAGTTCGGCACTGTTCTCAGTTACAATGTTTACCTCTTTTGCATTGTACAGAAGTTTGATGCTCCCTACATCTGATACCAGCTCCATGCTGTCCTCATGGTTTAACCACTCCCCGGTAAGATAGAACTTGTGCAGATCAATGTTGCCTGGTTCTGAATACTTTACTACCTTGTTTGGCTGAAATCCCTCATCATTCCCCAACTGGTTCCTATTCTGCGCAAAATAATATCCAAAGTACAGCTCCGGCGTCCTAAACATGGTGTGCTCAAACTCCTCAATATCCACAAGTGGTGCAGCTGATGCCATTTGAATTCCCAGCGCCTTGGATCTCTCATCTAAAAGCTGCTGGATGATCTTTTCAGTCTCTTGATATGCGCCCTCTCCAATATGATCATAACGGATGTACCCTTCGTGGTCTGCAATGTATTTTCTTGGCCAGTATCTGTTTTCAAAGGCCTTCCATGTCTCCATGTCATTGTCTAAAACAACCGGATAGTTTATTCCGTGCTTCTCAATTGCCATCTTTACATTTTCAGGATCCTTTTCAAACTCAAATTCAGGGGAGTGAATGCCGAGAATTAGCAATCCCTGATCAGCATACTTGTCATCCCAGGCAGTAATGTATGGGAGTGTCCTGATACAGTTTATGCAGCTATACGTCCAAATATCATAAAGTACAACTTTGCCTTCAATCTCTCTTTCCAACTCTTCTGGCGTGGTGTTCAGGTAATGCGCGATTCCAATTATGTCCGGTGCCGTCTTGAATCCTGATTTGTCAACCTTTAGCATGTTTTCATTGCTAGCCACATTTGTAGTTGGAACCTGATCATCCAGTGACGAAAACACTATGCTCATCACTCCGACTCCTGTGAGAATTGCAACCCCCAAGATTAGCGCGGTTCTTGTATCTGACTTCATTTAATCACCCTAAGAACAGCAACTCGTTGAGAAGTGGAAAGTTTGCAATGTATGCAAGTTGATTTGTAAATACCAGAATCCCCAAAATTACGATAAATGCCCCCAAAATTACGTTGTAATATTTGAGATGCCTGCTCATTGAGCGGATGATCTTGTTTGCTCTAGAATAAAACACCCCAATCAAAATGAATGGAATTCCCAATCCTAACGAATATGCAAGAAGTAAATTAAACGCAACTGACGGTGTCGTGGCTGCCAACGTAAGTATTGTTCCAAGTATTGGTCCCACACATGGCGTCCACCCAGCTGCAAATGCCAAGCCAAACACAAACGACATTGGATAGCTGGCCTTTGATCTCTTTGGAAAGAATTTTTTCTCCACGTTTAGCTTGTTAATTTTTGTTGAAAGAAGCAAAAACACTCCAAACCCCACAATGATTATGCCGCCAACTTGGTTGAGCCCCTCAACTAGCTCTCCAGTTGATGTTGCAAGAACGCTGTTGATGATCACCCCCAATGTTGAAAATACTATTGAAAATCCCAGAACAAAAAATACCGAATTTAAGACAATGTTTGTTCTGTTGATTGTAACTGTCTTTGATCCCTGTTTCTGGTTTAGTTCAGAAAGTGTCGTACCAGAAATGTATGCAAGAAATGCGGGGATCATGGGCAGGATGCACGGCGCTACAAATGATCCCAGTCCGGCCAGTACTGCTACGGCTAGTGTTATTTCTGCCACGCATTGGGTTTACAATTTTTCCTTTAAAACGTTCTTCCATATCTCTACCCAATGCATGTGGGTGCAATCCGTTTTTAACTGGGATGTATCCATTTTCAGCATGAACAAGCGCTTCATTATCGTCGGAATTCTCTTGGGAATAGTAGTCACGCTTGCAGTAGTCATTGGCTCACCTGCTCTTGGCGGCTTTGATGCAATGCGGTAGTCATCTAAATTTCACGTATGCCTTTTCAAAAACCTCAAGCGATCCTTCTATGTCCTTGCCTGACAGCCATGCCGTGACTGAGATTCTCAGCCTTGCCTGGCCTTTTGGAACGGTGGGATATCTTATTGGCTGCGCAAATATTTTGTTGTTGAACAAAAACCTTCCAAAATTAACGGCTGCTTTTTCGCTTCCAACAACTATTGGGATTATGTGGGTCTGAGATCTTATTTCAAACCCGATCTGTCTTAACCCCTTTAGGATTTGCGATGTGTTTTTTTCTAGTTTTTTCTTTTGCTTTTCTCTGTTAGAGCTGAGCCTTTTGAATGAATAGTCCACCAGAAAAGACGGAAGCGCAGACGTATAGATAAATGGCTTTGACTTGTTAATGCATAAATCAACCACGCTGTTCTTTGATGCGACATATCCTCCAAATGATCCCAGTCCTTTGCTCAGACTGCTAATGTACAAATCAATCCTCCTTGAAACATTAAAGTAATCTGGCGTGCCTTTTCCGTCTTTTCCAACGACAAAATCGCCATGTGCATCATCTATGACCGTTATTCCGTTTGATTTTTCTGAAATTTCAGTGATCTGTTTTAAAGACGAAAAGTCCCCATCCATGCTAAATACCCCCTCGGTGATGACAAACCTGTTTTTTCCGTTCTGCCTTATTTTTTTTTCCAAGTCTTCCATGTCATTGTGTCTGTAAACCAAAACCCTGGCCCCTGACAGCCTGCATGACTCGATTATGCTTGCGTGATTTAGCTCATCACTTAGAATCAAATCGCCTTTTTGTGCAACTGACGAGATTGCTCCAAGATTTGCCATGTAGCCTGTGGGGTATACCAAGCTGCTCTGCTGCGATTTGTGCTTTGCAAGACTCTCTTCTAGTTTTTTGTATGACTGATCATTTCCAGATACCAGCCTTGAGCTTGACTGAAGCTGTCTGATCTGCATCTTTGTAGTCGGGATTCCCAGATAGTCATTTGAGCACAAATTGAGAAGCTTTTTTCCGTTAATTGCGATGTATGCGCCCCGGGATTTCCCATACTGTAATTTCCTGTATAGATCATTTTTTTTGATCCTCTCCAACTCCGAATCAACAAAACCTAGATGATTATGCTTTGAGGCCAATTTTCTCTATCATTTTACGGTCTTTTTTTGCCTCGTTTCCGCCCATGGTCAGGTATCCTGCGGTAATAATCCCGTTTGCGCCGCTTTGAAGCAGCTCTTCTCCCGAATCATCCAGACTTGTTTCTCTTCCGCCAGAAATTTTAATCACAGACTCGGGTAAAAGAAACCGCATAACAGAAAACATTCTGATGATCTCAGAATTTGAAAGCTCCGTTTGTAATTCAAGGGGCGTTCCCGGAATTGGAACCAGCATGTTAATTGTAACCTCTTCGGGAAACAGTCTTGCCAGTTCCAGCGACAGCTCTAATCTTTGTGCCCTTGTCTCGCCTAACCCGATGATTCCCCCCGTGCAAAGCTCCAACCCCGCATCTCTTGCAATCTTTAGTGTTTCCAGCCTATCCTCATATGTGTGGGTGGTGCAAATCTCTGGGAATTTTGATTTTGCAGTCTCCAAATTGTGGTTGTATCTTTTTACCTTGAGCTCTTTTAATTTGCCTGCCTGTTCTTTTGTAAGAAAGCCCAAGCTGCATTCAACATCAATTCCAACTTTTTCATTAACCTCTGTAATTATTTCACATACCTTGAGAAAGTCTTTTGGCGTTGGCCCTCCCCATGCTGCCACCAAGCAATAGGACTCTGCACCCTCTTCTTTTGCCTTCACTGCTTTTTGAACCACTTCTTCTGGAGTTGGCAGCTGGTATGTCTCAATTCCTGTGTCAAAAAATGCAGACTGCCCGCAAAAAGTACAGTCTTCACTGCACGCATTTTTTTTGATGTTGTTTAATTGCTCGACGTCGACCTTGCTTCCGTTAAAATCCCTGGTGATCTCATTGGCACGTGTTGCTAGCTCTTTAAGATCTTCATCTGGGACGTCAAATAATTTCTTGGCATCCTCTGATGAAATTCCGTCTCCAGAAAATACTTTTTCTTGGCAGTCCCTAATAAGTTGCAGAGCGCTCATATATCCTCATTCTAAACAATTCCAATTTATAACAATAATGGAAAGGTTAACCTAGAGGCGTGTTGGGGTTAACACTCAAATCACCTGTGATCTTGCCGCTTTGATGGTCATGATTGTTCGGTCTAGAAGCAAGTTTAGCTCATTTTCTGATATTGCCAGGGGCGGTACAAGCATGACTATGTTCCCAAGCGTGCGAAGGTATATCCCGTGTTTCTTGCCTTCCTCAAAGAATATCTTGTTGGTTGATTTTTTGGGGCAGATGGGCGTTTTTTTCTGCCTGTCTGAGACCAGTTCAATTCCCATAAGCATTCCCTTATGCCGTATGTCACCCACAATGTCGATCTCCGAAATCTCCTGATAGAATTTTTCAAAAACTTTTGATGTTCTTTGAATTTTTTTAATCAACTTGTTTTTTTGGTACAGCATCAGATTCTCATTTGCAACTGCAGCCGCAATGGGATTTCCTGTATATGTGTGGCCATGAAACAGGTGTTTCTGATCGTTAAACTCCCCTAAAAACGAATCATAAATTTTTTTGCCAGCCAGGGTTGCAGCCATTGTAAGATATCCGCCAGTTAGCATTTTTCCATATGCCACAATGTCTGGAATGCTTTTTTGCTCTTCATATTGTGACATGGAGCCCAACCTTCCAAAGCCTGTTGCAATCTCATCTAAAACAAACAAGACATCATATTTTTTACAGAGCCGGCTGATCTTTTTCTGAAATCCTTTTGGATAAATTATGACTCCTCCTGCAACTTGTGCACCGCTCTCCATGACAAAGGCTGCAACATTGTCATTTTTAGCTAGCTTCTTTTCAATTTTATCTAGGCAATAATTTTGATAGTCGTAATCTGTAAACCCTTTTGGAATTCTGTATTTATTTGGGACAGGAAACTGGGTTGCAGCAAACAGCTGTTTTTTAAACTTGCCAAAAAATTCTGGAACATATCCAACAGACATTGCGCCAAACGTATCCCCATGATATCCGTTTTCAACTGCTGCAATCTGTGTCTTCTTTTTCTCTCCAACGTTTTTCCAGTATTGCAGTGCCATCTTAATTGCAATCTCCATTGCAGATGACCCGTTATCTGAATAGAATACCTTGTGCATTTTAGGCGATATCTTTACAAGATTTTCTGCAAGTTTTTCAGCAGGCTCGTTTGTGAGGTTGAACATGGATGAGTGCTGTAGTCTCTTGCTTTGGTCTGCGATGACTTTTACTAGATGTGGATTAGAATGCCCCCATACATTGCACCACATTGATGCCACGCCATCAAGCATTTTGTTGCCTTTAGAATCAGTTAACCACATGCCTTTACCCCGGGTGATCTTCTCAAAGGACTCCCATTCATTCATCTGGGTATTTGGGTGCCAAACAGAACTTTTCAACTGATTTTGTATGGTTTAAGATCTTAATAATTAACCGATGAATTAATCAATGAATCATTTAGAATCTATTTTGTTGAAATCTATCTTTATTGCTGGAACTGACACTGATGTTGGAAAGACATACATCACAGCAGGCTTGGGCGCAACACTTCGAAAAATGGGAATTGACGTTGGCGTGATGAAGCCGTTTGCAGCGGGAAGAACACCCCAGAAGAAAGGCTACAAATCAGAGGATGCTGAAATTTTGTCTCGCGCCGCACAAGTCTGTGATCCGGAAAACTTGGTGAATCCCCAGTTTTTTCCAATCCCTGCATCCCCTTACACTGCGTGGAAGAGTTTGAAAATAAAGCCAAAAATCTCCGCCGTCTTATCTAGTTTTAAAAAACTATCAAAACGTCACGATATGTTGCTTGTAGAGGGAATGGGCGGGGTTATGACTCCCATTCTAAGGGAGTACTACATTACAAGTTTGATCAGAGAGATGGGGATTCCGGCAGTCATTGTAACAAAAACTAGGATTGGAACTGTCAATCACACCATAATGACAGCAAAGATGTGCGAAAAATATAAAATTCCAGTCAAGGGAATCATAATCAACAATTTTGATAAAGGATATCCTGTAAAAGAACTAAGGCGGGACCTGCAAAGCCTTACCGGAATCCCGGTCTTGGGCTCGATTCCGTTCATTAAAAACATGAGTGATTCGGCGTTGTTTAAAATTTTCAAAAAAAATATTGATTTCAAACTGCTCTTGGCGTAACTACTGCACACGCAATATTTTGAATTTGCTTGCGCCGCCTGCGCTGCTGCTGCTGCCAAACTGCGCTATCTCAAAGATGATTTTTGAAAACGAGCTGTCTTCTTCTTCCTTGGACAAAACAAACGATTTTTCTTTAATCGGAATGTTTTCTGATAACACCACCCAAATGTTATTTTTCTCTGGCTGAATTTTTTCCAGCTCCGAGATTTTTTCTTTGATTGCCTTTAATTCTGATGATTTTGGAATGCAAATCACCAACGCCCTCTTTGGGTCTTTTTCTAATGTTTTGATGTCTGGAATTACAATGTCTAAATCAATTCCTTGAAGTTCTATTTTTCTTTGACTGGTAATCAGAGCGCTGGTGAGCAGGTAATGCAGCAGCCCTGTAGCTAGAATTCCTATTGCCTCGTCTTTTTCTCCAAGGGAAGCAACTTCATCATAGCAATCTCTGACAACTTTGTCAATTATCTGATCAAATTTTTTCTCAGAAATTAGCTGCGGCACAGTCTGTGAATTTCTGATATACTCAAACAAGAAATCCTTGACCGGGTTTGTCTCCTCATCCATCATTCATTAAAGACGTAACGCCTTTCGCCTCTGGATTCTGTTTCAGTTTTTACATCTATGAGCACAAACTCCTTCTTTGTATGTACCATTGACTCTTCAGGGGTCAGCATATTTTCGTGCAGCTTTTCATATTCTTCCAATGTTAGCTTTCTTCTTTTGCCAATCTCTGCCTCTAAATTCATGTTCTTTACTACCTGCTCATATTCTGGTTGAATGACCCCGCTGAACACCATCGCACTGCTTCCGCTGCCATATGATCCAAATCCTACTCTTTTTCCTTCTAGTTTAATCCCTTTTTGGAATTCAAATTCTAAACTGCTTCTAAATCCCAAGTATAATGATGCGGTGTACAAATTTCCAATCATGCTGGATGCAACAAGCGAACTTGCAAGTTTTGACTCGTACACTTCTTGAAATTCAGGAGTTTTTGAAAACAGTTTTGTAAACTCGTGATCATTTGCCATAAACTCCTCATCGCCTAGCACTGATTCAATTGTTCCTCGCGGATCTTTTGGTGTGGGTTCCTCAACGCCTACCTCCTGTAAAATTCTCTTCCAACGTGGGAGCTGACGCCACTCGTGTCTGATTAGGTATGCTAGCGCCTTTTTTCCCATGTTGCTGTATGGCAAGTGCATGTTAATGTAATCCATGTGGTCTAGAATCGTCTCACCTGGCTCTATGTTGATTAGCCGTGTTGAGATTACCTTTTTCTTATAAGCCTCGAGTGCTTTTCTTACCTGAATCATGTAAAGCAGGTTAGAGTATTGTCCATGAACGATTGGTGTTTCTTTTCCAAAAGGTCTGTAAAAATCATACTCATCTTTAATCGACGTTGATGTGACTTTTGGATCAAACGTCAACAATCTTGGGGCATCATTGAGAAGCATCACCACAGATCCCGCACCCTGAGTCATTTCCCCGCTAGAACCCATGTCGTATTTTGCAATATCAGACACCACTACAAGTGCATATTTTCCTTCTGCCTCCCCTGCTCTAATCCAATTTGTGTTGTCGTACAATGCATACGAGCCACTGACACACGCAAACTTGGTTTCAACTCCGCCACAGTGCTCAAATGCCCCCTGACCATAAACCTGCTCTAGCATTCCAATAACATAGGAATTCATTGCCTTTGACTCGTCAAATGACGATTCAGTTGAAACGTATAATCTCCCAATGTCTTCGGGGGATAGTTTGTTTTTCTGCATAATTTTCAAACATGCATTTGCTGCAAGACATGCTGGATCCTGGTTTGCATCCACAATTGCCATCTGAGATATCCCTAGCCCTTTTTGTAACTTTACCGGGTCTAATCCCCTAGCTGCGGCAAAATCAGACGCATCGATGTATAATCTAGGGATGTATATTGCAATATCATCTATTCCTGCCGCCATAAGCTTGGCTCCGATGATTCACTAATAAGGATTATTGTGCGATCAGCTAAGCGAAATATGTCCTGGTTAGGGAATCATCTCTCATGCGCAGGTTCAAACCGCTGATCTGATGTCAGATTTGAGATACATTTTGCCTAACTGACTTTTGTCGTATGACTTTACGTCCACAAGCCAACTGACAAAAGAGTCGGGCCATGATCTACGATGTCACATAAGAAGCAAAATTATTTTGGGATACCACATGACTTCACGGGGCTACATTCACGTGACATATCATCAATTCAGAGGAAACATTGAAAATGAATCGCCAAAAAAAAGATTTATTGATTTAAGGAAGAAAATTATTGGTATTTTTTATTGTCTCTTAGATATTTTGAGATAAACCATTTTACAAATACAAAGTCATTGTTTTTCAAATAAGAGAACTCTAGTTTTTTGATGTATGTCTGTTTTTCTTTTGGTTTTATATTCATCATCGGATATTTGTTCTTGTGCAAAATTAACAGCGTTAGCATTCTTCCCATTCTTCCGTTTCCATCAATAAAGGGATGAATTAATTCAAATCTTCTATGAAATTTTGCAGATAATTGTACTGGATTAATCTTTGTCTTGATTTTGTTGTACCATTTCACTAATTCTTCAATGTCTGAAATTACATCAGCCCATAAGGAATACTCTGTTTTTCCCAGATATGGGGCTACATCTTCTCTCCTGAAACTTCCTGCATTATTTATGTCGGTTTTTTCAAACAATATTCCATGCCAGTCAAGAATCAATTTTTTAGAAATATCCTTATCTGTTTTTAGCATGCCATCGAAAATTATTGCCATCTGTTCGGCCTCTACAATGTCTTCAGTGGAGGTATCTTTAGGAGACAGGTGATCCTCCAATAATTTCCTTGTTTGACCCAGCGTCATAGTACTCCCTTCAATTCTTTGTGTGCTGTATACATGACTGATTTTGAAACCATGATGCTCTGATTTTAGAATTTTTGGATCAGTTTTTTTCGAAAATTCCAAGTATTTTTTTTTAATTTTTTCCAGTAACGGATTTTTTTCTTCTTGGAAAATTTCTTCTTCAAATTCTTTTTTTATCTGTTCCATATTGTTAGGTATTTTTTTGCCCAGATATCGTTCATATTGTTTTATGCTGGTTTTATGAGTTAGATAATGGTACTCTCTGTTGCCTTTAGTTCGTTTAGTTACTGATGCCATGCAATGCCTTACCCAGTATATTATTTAATTATTTACAAAATAACTATATTACACTGGGTAATAGTTTTATGCTGCAAAGCAGTATGAAATTACGACTAATCTCTTACAGGTCATCATGCAGGCAGAACAGCAGATGCCTCCTGCGTCCGGGCATGCAGTTTTCTGGCCTTTCTGCCAGTGCAGGATGTGATATGTTCTGTGTCGTGTGGTTTCTGTGCCTGGCCCACAGCTTCTGAACCCATCGTACTGACACTTTCATGGATTGGGCTATCTGGGAGTTGGTAATCTGACCGTTTCTCTTTTCTTGCACTCTGTTGTACCTGCGGGTTCTTTAGTTTCATGTTGTCTGGATGCTCCAGACTTCGTGTTTTCCTACCTTTTTTTCCAGACCCACAACCCTTGTTTCCTGTGACAGTAAGGTTGGTGCACCTGCTCTTTATCGACTTTACAACTCAGACAAGGGGTGAACTACTTTTTGTACAAGATAGCGCAAAAAACAGGCAGTCTGCCATGATTGCAAGAGAGATGTGTACATCAGAGGCCCGTCCAGAAACTGTGGGGGGTTCGTCGATTTCGGGCTCCGGATGTTTTGGTGCTTTTTGACTCGTTTTTTATTGTCTGATCAATATGTCCTTATTTTTTTAGCTCAGTTTCAAAAATATTTTCAAACGTTTCGTATGGCTGTGCTCCAAAAATTCGCGTAGTTTTTCCATCCGGACCAATTACAAAGAATGCAGGAGTTCCGGTTAGCTCTAACAGTTTGGCATCATCATTACTTGCAATAATTGTCTGTGAATGTGTTCCTTTTTCCATACATTCAGACCATTGAACGGCATCTAGGTCTATTTCTTGAGCAAACTTTAACAAGTTCTCAGAAGATGCCCAACCATTGTTCTCCCCTGTCCAATTATCGTATAGAATGTCATGGTATTGCCAAAATAATCCTTGCTCGTTTGCACAATGGGCACCATGAGATGCATTGACTGAGTCAGGCCCTATTATGTTATAGTCTTTGAAAATCATTTTGACTTTTCCGGCTTCAACATAGTTTTTCAATATGTCATCTTCAGTAGAGTGAAAGAAAACATTACAGAAGTGACATTGATAATCTCCAAATTCCACCAAAGTTACTTGTGCATCAGGGTTTCCAAGAATCGGTGAGCCGTTATCCAGAAATGTATTCATTGTAATTTTTTGCGGTTCTGATTCTTTAATGACTGGTGCTGGCTCTAATGTGAGCTCTTGCTCGTTTGAAATTCCATCAAATCCCACAAATGCCATAATTATTGTTATAGAAGCAATTCCTGCACCCATTGCCAAGGAAGGGCCATGTATCAATGATGTTGAAATTTTTTCAACCCATTTAGTCTTTTGTGACTACATCCATCATGTTGTTTTTCAGCCAAATTGAACGCTGTATCATGGCAGCTAAGCAAAATGCGCTCTAACACAAGCCAAATCCAGTACAAAACACAAACAGATCAAAAGGATGCAACCCCGATGATTTTCGTTGTCAAGACAAAAAACCAAACAGAATGGTATCAAGTATTATGGCATCTTAGTACATGCGCCGTGCACTTTCAGAATACCTGAGGACAGCAAACCGAATTGACGGGATGAACACATTGGCCGAAAATCTCTCGTGGCAAAGGACACTTGATCGGCACCCACATGAGATGATCATTCTCCTCATCAATAACTAAAAAAACAGGATGGTGTGAGTGGATGTATGAAAAAAGTTTTTGTGAATGGATATGGCTCTATTGGCAGCAGGATTACTGCATTTCTCAAAGATGATCCAGAGATTAACCTCATTGGGGTAGGCAAGTACTCTCCAGACAATGATGTTAATGTTGCAATTTCTAGAGGATTGAAGGTTTATGTCCCTGAAAAAAAATTAAACGAATTCAAAGACTTCGATGTGTCAGGAACAGTTGAATCTGCACTTGATGACTGCGATTTAGTAATAGATGCCGCCCCTGGCAGTCATGGTTACAAAAACAAAAAAAATGCCTACGAACCAAGAGACATTCCTGCAATTTACCAAGGCGGAGAAACCACAGCTGGGTCTGAGGCTGTTTCTGATTTACTGTTTAACTCTAGAGTCAACTATGATCTTGCGTTAGGCAAGCAACATGTAATGCAAGGCAGCTGCAATGTGACTGGGATGGGGAGGATTTTAGAACCTTTGCGGCTAAAATTTGGCAAAAGGCTAACTCGGTTTGATGTAACATTGATCCGGCGATGGGCAGACATTGAACAGACTGACAAAGCACTTTCAGATACCATAGAGATGACAGAAAAACCTCATCACGGAGATGATGTCAAGACATACTTTGGAAAGGATGCGCCTCTTTTTGTTAGGGCAATAAAGGTTCCAACAAGACAAATGCATTTACACATAATGGATATCAGATTCAGGGACGCGGCCCCAAAGCCTTCTGAAATCCATGAAATTTTTACAAACGAATTTGGAGTGGCAACTTTATGGACTGCCAAAGGAACTAAAGAGGTTCGAGAGTATGCCCAAAACATGGGCTTTCACTTTACTGATACAAATATGATTCACATCCATGCCAATATGACTGCCTCCATAGGAGACACTGTTCAGATGATGTATTCGGATGATCAGACGGGGATTGTAATCCCTGAGAACCACATGCTTGTGCAAGCAATGCTGTTTGGAAAGCCTTATCAAGAAGCATTTGAACACACAAAATCAATTTTCAACATGGATGAAAAAAAACAGAAACTGCAAGAGCATTTTGCCAAAAAAGCCTAGGTTCTAATTCGCTCAATTCTAATTTTCTGAGGTATGTTCTTTGAAACCTTTTCGACGATTATCCTTAGCTCCTCCACTTCCACTTTGTCTCCCTCCTGCGGTATGTCTTGTAACCTTTCATGGAGTAGCCCGTTAAGTGACGCATAGTCATCCCCTTCCGGAATTTTAGTTTTGAAAATTTCATTAATTGTGTCGATTTCAATATCCCCGTTTGTGATTATTGTGTCTTGATCAATTTTCTCATACCCTGTTGATCTGGTCAGATCTGTTTCATCTTCAATCTCTCCAACTATCTCCTCAAGCAGGTCTTCTAAAGTAACAAGCCCTTCAACGCCTCCGTGCTCATCGACAACAATTGCCATGTGTGTTTTTCTTCCCTTCATTTCCTTTAGCAAGGAACTGATCATTTTTTCTTGAGATGCAAACACGGGTTTTCTTGCAATCTGTTCAAGATTCACCATCCTGTTGTCCTTCTCTAATTCCTTAAGAACATCTCTGGCGTGAATGAATCCCACAATATCATCGCCAGTGTCTCCAAAAATCGGGATTCTTGAATGCCCACTCTGATTAATTTGAGGCAAGGCCTCAAAAAGCAACATTTTAGAATTTAATGTAAACATTTTGGTTCTAGGTGTCATTACTGAACGAATTACTGTGTCATCAAACTTCAATGCTCCATGGACAAGCTCCATCTCTTCTTTTTCAATGGCCTTCTCTTCTAATCCTTGATCAATAACCCCTTTGATTTCATCCTCGGTAATTGGGGGAGGCGTGTATCTGCTGCCAGTTATTTTTACAACCCCTTTGGTAATAATTTCAAAAAATTTTACGACTGGGTATAATGCATAGCTGAATGCTAGTAAGACAGGTGCGTATCTTAATGCAATTTTTGTAGAGTTTGCATTGCAGTATGTCTTTGGGGTAATTTCACCAAATACCAGGATTAGAAATGTCATAATCCCAATTGCAATGCCTAAACCGTCATTTCCAAATAATCTGATTGCCACACTCGTTGCAAGCGCTGAAGCCCCCACGTTTACAAGGTTGTTCCCAAGATTTACACTTGACATCATCCAACTCGGATTTGTTTTTAGCTTGTACAGTGCTTTTGAGCCTTTTTGCCCTTGATTAAAAAGTTGCACTACCTTTGATTTTCTAACATTGACTAAAGCCACTTCCAAACCACTAAAGAATCCAGACAGGCCAATCAGGACGGCCAAAGCTGCAATTTCAATCCATAAATCTACCATGATATCCTCCAGAAAACTTTCTCAGAACAACTACTGTGTTACTCATTTATTTTTTTAACACCATCTTTAGGCTACCATATTTTTACAAAACTGGAATTTAACTCTTGAGATAGATGTTAAATAATCCGAGTCAATTGAGCCTAAAGATAAGGCTAATTTTTTGGAGGCCTTGCAAATCTGTTTTTAGGATCACGGTGATAATCTACAGGAAGCATGGCGTCTTTTTGCCTGCCCGTAAGAATTCCTACTACTGTGTCATCCCTTTTGATTATCTCCCCATCAATCAATTTTTTAATTCCGACAACTGTTGCCCCTGATGCCATTTCGCAGTCAAACCCGTTAAGGCCAACTGCAGACATGCCATCTAACATTTCAGAGTCTGAGACTGTAGTTACTACACCGTCAGTGAACTCTAATGCGCGCAGTCCTTTCAAAATGTTTGCGGGTCTGCCAATTTGGATTGCAGTGGCTTTAGTTTTTGGTCGCAATCCCTCCTTATCTAAATGATCATAATATCTGGCAATTAATTCAGTGTTTGGATTTCCTTTATTCCATCTGAGCTCTTCATCTTCAAATTTGCCGTTGTACAAATCAGATAACGTACTTGCTCCTTCGGAATTTATGACTGCAATTCTTGGAATTTTCTTGATCCAGCCCCATTCATGTAGTTCCATCAACGCTTTTCCGCAACTGGAGGTGTTTCCTAAAGCACCTCCTGGGTATACGATCCAGTCAGGAGACTCCCAATTAAGATACTCTAATGCTCTAAATAGAATTGTTTTTTGTCCCTCAATTCTAAATGGGTTGATAGAGTTTACAGTGTATCCATTGTGGTTTTGTGCATCATCTAGTGATTGTTTTAGCGCATCATCAAAATTTCCGTCAATTTCTACAATTTGTGCTCCAAATTGATATGCTTGGCTGAGTTTTCCTGGCGCAATCTGTCCTGCTGGTATGTATACATCGCAGTTTATTCCTTCATTTGCAGCAAACATTCCGGCAGAAGCTGATGTGTTTCCCGTAGATGCACAAACAATTTTTTTTGCGCCTACCATCTTGGCATGAGTTACAGCAGTTGCCATTCCGTTATCCTTGAAGGAACCGCTCGGATTGTATCCTTCAGGCTGTAACCACAGCGTATCATTTGATATTCCTATGAGTTCTGCAGCTTTTGACATTTGGTATGGCTTTGACTGCCTTCCCTCTGCACCATCAAGGGATACTAAATATTTTGAACATTCTTCTACGTTATTGGTATCTATCTGACAAAAATTCAGTAGTTCTCTAAATCTCCAAACTCCGCTTTCATTGAAAATACTGCCTTGGGGATTTCGTCTTTTGTAAAATACTTCTTTGAGTCCATCAGAAAGCCTATTCTTATATTTGACATCTAGCAAATGTTCTTTCTCACATTGCACGTTTGCACTGTCTATTGGATATTCTAAACCACAGTTAGGATCAATGCATTTTAGATATGCGTCACCTTGCATTGCTCTTTGAGAAGATGGCTGATAATTTAAAGCAAATGTGTAAATTTTACACAAGGCAAGCTAATTTCCCAAACTTTAGATTAGATAACTGTTTTCACTAACTCAGCTAAGCGAAATCTGCCCCAAGCCTGAGATCATGTATAGGCGGTTTGGGCTGGCGTATGGGAAGCGATTCCAGCTGCACCTTAAACGTCAGCATGGTCATGACACTCTGCCTTTCAGTGCCATCAGAAAGCAGTGCCCTGACAATTATCCATTCATTGTACAATACCAGAGAATGGTAAAAGCACAGCATCTGCGATTCCATGTCTGTGATTCGTGTCTTGGCCCTGCACTCCTCGATTTTGCCGTACTCGTCTTTATCCACCATCTTTTGGCATAGACCTCGATCCTGACTGCGGGATGGTTTGTTGCAAACCCGATGTGCCTCCTTCTGGGTCATCAGAGTCTTTGGCCTTTTTTCTGTCAGCTGTTATCATAGAATATTTGGCAGCAGAACCCAGGTTGTTTTCAATTACGTTCCTTGAGATCTTTTCTCTTTTCTCCTGTGCAAACTTTTGCAGGACTGCCACTACGTTGTACGTGTTCCTGCACGGCATCAGAAACTTTACGTTGTTTTCCTGTAGCCTGCTTATCACACCAACTGAGAAGAACTCACAGTCAAGCAACGCCAAGTGTATCCTGATGCACCCACTTTTGTCATGGTTTTGGGGACAGCATCCACGTAATCAGGCATGATGCGGCAAGAACGATACGCATCTTGTTCAATTCCCTTGATTGCCGATGCAATCCACCTGTCAAATGGGGTACTGCAGTGTTTGTGCCTTTGCGCATCTGCATACGGAGGAATCCATAGCGGCAGCCTTTAGCATGCTGCAGTTCAGATCATCTGTTCCAAACGTTGCGTTGTACCTGTCTGATGTGTTGGCGCATGCAAGCATGTTTTTTGTGCCGTCTGCAACATCTTCATATATGCGTGGATTGTTTAACAGTTCGCGGCCCTGTCTGGTTTTTTATCTCAACAACAAAAATCAGGGGGTCGTACCCTCATTGATCTGCTTGCATTTTGTAGCCAATTTGGCCTGAATTGGAGCAGATTTCGCTTAGCTGAGTTTCTAGGTTCTGTGAAGTTATCGGGAGTTAACCCCTATAACTCGACTTTGACATATCGACTATTCGGATTGCCAATGGTGTGCAGGATTCCGTCATCGCCGGCTCAAAAGTGCCGGACTGCGCTTCACATATGTCATCTCTACTGCCCCTAAACCTAGGGGGCGGCTTGCGTGATATGTTGTTCATGGCAGCGACAATATCCCTGTCCATAAACAAACCGCAATTATTACACGACAGTTTACGATGCTGTTGCATGTCCTCTTGGAGTCTCTTTCCGCATTGCGGACACTGCGTGCTCGTGTTTCTTGGGTCTACTGTCTCGACTGGCGGGAGCCCGACCCGTTGGGCTTTGTATTCTATTTGGCGTTGCAGCTCGTAGAATTGCCACCCGTTCAATCTGCGCCTGTACTTGTTGCCCTGACCATTTCCTTTTTTGTAGAGTTTTCTAATTCCTTTCAGGTTTTCTAGAACGATTGCAGCCTTTTCTTTGACGGCATTATCCACAATATCCTTTGATATTCTGTGGATGCATTGTTTTGTTCTATTGGTCATTCTTCTCTGTTTTTCCTTCCAGAACTGGTTTTTCTTCCTGCGGTCATTTCTGTGGAAGCCTGCCCTGGCGTGTACTGTGTTCTCCTTTATGGATAACAGCTTGTTTGTCTTGTAGACTGTCACCCCTTCCTCGCTCCCACACGTCACATTTCTTAGGTTTCTGTCTATTCCAACTTTCTTGGTGCACTCTATCTCTTGTACTTTTTTTGAAACACAAAGACTGATGTTGAGGGCAGTCAGTGAAAACGAGCGCACCGTCAGGGCGGGATCAGACAGGATTTTTTGGGCGTGATCGTTGAGTAAAATGTTGATTGGGTTATGTTTCTTGTATGGGATTGTTAGTAGTGCACCGTTGTGTTTTATGCCGTAACAGTTTGTCATAAAGGGATTTTTGACTATTGGGTCTCTTATTCTGACACCTCGTTTGACTGATTGTTTTCTGTTTGATAATGTGCCTGCAGCTCTTGATATTGCACATATCTTGTATGACGATAAAATGTCATAGTTACGTAATTCGTGATAACATAACATGGACAGCCTCTTCATATTGTGAGTGTCTTCTTTCAACCCTATCTTGATGCAATGATTGGCCATCTTTGTGAATGTAGCCGCCATATCCATTAGGTCAGAGTTCGGCGCATATTTCTGTGATATTGGCTTTATCGCCTTCAGCGAATATCTTGCGGTTTGGAGGCTTGTACATTTTGGGAATTGACATGTAACTCCCGATAACTTCACAGAACCTAACATAATAAATTACAAAAACATATTTTCAGCAAAAACCAGACATACTTGTTAATTGGCTAGATTGGGAAATACGTTGAATACCCAACGTTTTGTTTCAAATAATTAAACGGTTTGATGTTTGAGGCAAAACTGCTGGATGCCAATTAACAATACAAACTCTTTTTTGACCAAATAAAATAGAAAAAGGATGGGCAGAACTATTTTTGTTAAAGAAATTATCACCATACTAAAAGAGCCAAAGCTTTGTCCCACTTGTAAAAAAGACGATAGGCTAGAAAAAGATGTTATCCGAGAGCAAAGATCAGGCGGGAAAACAATTCTTTGTTCTAGATGTGAGGCGCTAATTGTAATTACAAATCATAATTTACGAAATGTTGAACTCTCACCAAAAAAAGACGACGTTGTAATGCTAAAAGAGCCCCATTTGGTTAGAAAAGTAACGTACTAGTCATCAGATTTTTCTAACAGTTTTTTGATAACGTGGCTTCGAACATTTGCAACCTCCCAATCTCGAAGATTTTCATTTTTGCATTCCTCTTTAATTATAAGACCTGCCAAGCCAGCACTCCAGATATGGCGCCTTGGATCATAAACCTCGATTATTTTTCCATGCTTTCTGATTTTGATTCCACCATGGCATCTTTCAACCACTTGTAAGGCAACTTTTTGATAGACTTTTTCAAAATTAACCATATTAGAAAACCATTTGGCGATGTCAAAAAGGTTCTCATTGGAATGCAATAATAATAATATACCATAAAAATCAGAATGAAACTTGCTGATGATTAATCAATAAACTAAGCTATTGCTGACAGATGATGAGTTTGCCGAATTATGAAGCATGTTTTAAAATCAGAACATCATAAAGTACCATGACCCCAGTCGCAACTGTGTTCAAACTACCTTGCGCACCACCTTCCACTTGTCGCGTATCCATTCTCTGCGGTTCCACTGTTTGAGTCCGGTGGCATCGGCCACCAGGGTTACGTGTCAGAATGCATCATGAACGTATATGGCGTTGCCGTGAATGCTGATGTCGAGCTTCTTCATTCTTCTGCACAGTGTGGAATAGTGCGGTGAGTCATGTCCTTCGAGCATCTTATCTGTCATCCCAGACAGCTGCCTGAATGGAACATCAAGGGCAGTTCTCAGTGCAGTTATCGTCATGAGCATGGTGTCTACATACTAGAACAGGGCTCACTCCTTGCCGCAGTTGACCTGCTTTACCTCGCAGCTCCAGTCCGGATTATGCTGTACTACCAGCTCTGCACCTGGCCGTATGTACTTTGCATTATCGGTCAATACCTAGAGCATGCTGTCATGATCTAAAGCTTTTTCGGTCAGAAACATGTGTGTTCGTTGGTCAGTTTAAACTGCGTGGTAGATTTTAGGTGTGTTGTGCAACAAGCTAGTACCCAGTGTGGTTTTTGTGGACTTGTCGGGAATCGAACCCGAACCTACGAGTTTTCAGTTCATAATGCTACCATTACACTACAAGCCCACAATCTTTTTAATATGGTATGGTGATAATAATATTGAGTTTTCAGTTCATGCTAGTTTTACACTGGCCTTTTTTTCTTTTATCTGATCGCCTTGTCGGTTCTGGAAGATTTTGATGATCAGATCACTAAAATTTACCAGAACCGGCAAACCACAAAAACGCTGGACTGATCTGCAAACGCCCACTAGGAGCTTCGTTCAATTATGGTAATCTGACACGCGCCGGTTCGGTCAGGAACACGATTTTAAAGAATACCACACATTGCCTGCCCCAGACGATCCAAATCAAGGATCCGTTGATGACCGGCCGCCTATGGCTCCAACGGGCACGTCACGGTCACGTCCTGCGGCATGAACAGCACCCTCATGCCAGAACCGAACATGTCCCTGCACGTCTCTTCCATGTCGTCTCCAATCATGGACAGGTATATCGGATCCTGATGGGCCGCGGCACTGCTTTCATCGAAGCTCCCTTTCGCGTTGCTCGCGCCACGCGCATCGCCGGTGCTACCTGATGGTGATGCGAGGCCCACGTACAGGTTGTCAAAATACACAGATCGATAATAGGGATCCTGCGTACGGTCATATATGCCTAGCGTAACGTCTGCATAATCATCCGTAACAATTCGGATTTCTGGAGTGCCGTGCCTAAATTGGATGTAAAATCTGTGATTTTGATGTGTTTTACGCATGCAACTTCAGAAACTCGAACTGTTACTATTTTGTACAGTACCACAATCATTACCTTCACAATAAACAGCAAAATCAGTAGGAGTGTGAGCTGTTTCTTCCAAAGTTACAAAAGGAATATCATAACTAAATTGATCATTGAAAAATTTATGGGTTTTTACAATTCCAGCAAAGTCTGAATATAATCCATAAAATGAAGCTGGTGCATTTATAGAACCAACATTAACGATGCTTTGAGAAAAATTATCTCTAGTATCATCAACATAATGATATACAGAACCATCAGGACGCATCGTAGAAACATCATCATTTTCTAGCAAAACACCAATACGCAGATCAACAAATGTGTTATCATCAGGATCCTCATTTACTATTTGCAATTGAAAAGTACCCGATGAATCAGTCAGATCACAAACTTCTGTTCGACCGTTTTTTAAAATTTGAGAGGTGCCGTTAGAGAGGTTTTTATCATAAGCACATACACGGGCGCTATCCATAGGAATAAAAGAAGAATCAGTATTGATATAATATTTACCATAAGCAAAAATTTGGGCAGGTGCATCAGATGCACCACTAGAAGATCTATAGTCTAGAGCAAAAGTTCTTGAGATCAAATATGTTAGACAGAAATACATTTTGATCACGCCGCACCACGCATTACAATGCCCACAGTAAAATCCGAAGACCTGAAGAAAGCGTACAAGAGGGAGAAGAATCCTCGTGTCAAGATCAGAATGGCGGCCGTAAACATGGTATGCATGAACAATGAAAGCATTCAACATGTGGCAGACTCGCTCATGCAGTGCCCCAACTGGGTGTCCTTCTGGGTGGAACGCTTCAAGGAGGAGAAGGGCGGCATAGACGCCCTCCGGGATCTTCCAAAGACAGGCAGGCCGCCAAAGGTTCGGTTGGACAAGATTGCAAGGGTTGTATCAGATGCAAACAGCAGCGGCATTATTACGCCAAAAAGACTCAAAAGCGACATACAAAAAAGATTCAAAGTAAAATACCACATAACCAGCATCAGAAAGATAATGCACAAGCTTGGAATGTCTGCCAAGACGGCTCAGCGCATCCACATCAGTAGTTCCCAGATGTAGATTTACCGCAACCGCAACTGGCATCGGTTCTACTTGCCTCGATCATTGACAAACAACTCGTTTCTGCTTGTAATGTACACGATAAACAACGCCATGGTGAGTTTTTTTCCCGCAGAAGACACTCTTCCGTGCCTCTTTCCCGCATCAAGGCAGAACCTGGCAATCCTCCACAGGTTGTACAGCAGCAGCGGCAGGTAAAACATCAGCAGCCTCACAGACAGGGAGTTGCTGCATGTCCTGCCCATGATCTCCTTTATGACGCGAAACCCCGTCTCGATGCCCCATCTCTTGCGGTACTGCTCCGGTATGATGCCTGTCATGGCTCTGGCGCTCCTGATGGGAATGTTTGTTGCAAACGCAATGTATTGCTCCTCCCCCTCCTCTTCCCCCTCCTTTTTCTTCTTCTTCTTCCTGTCTCTTTTGACAATTACAAGGTTGTAGGTCACAGTTACGCCGTCTTTGTTGGTCATTGACTGCTGCGATACCTGGCTTGCCTTTCCGTCCTTGTACATCTTGACTATCCTCTTGATCTTGGAGTTCATGATGACAGGCATGATGTAGCGGCACCCGCCCTTTCCTGCCTCTGTCATGCAGTCAACGTTGTAAAAGGCGCGGTCGTACAGGAACACAGTCTTTGAGTGTGCGCCCCCTCTGAGGATTTTCGTGCGTGTTTTGGCTATAAAATCGGCCAGTTTTTCCTTTGCCGGTAGTAGCTTCGATTCCAGGACAATCTGCGAGGAGTCCCTGCCGACTCCGTGCACTGCGACATACGAGAGAAACGTGGATGTTCCTGCCCTTGGACGCGACTTTCTTGTATGCTCCTGCAGCTGCTCCCCATGGTATGGTATGTCCGTAACGTCTATTGCAATGGCGTCGATGTCCTGCAGCATTCCTGCACGGCGGGCGTGCCGCACCGTGCGTGCCAGCGTCCTTGCACACCAGGCCTGCACGTCTGCCGGTTTGACGCCACGGACTGCAGACATGACCAGGTCTGCATCAGGCGTACGTGCACCCGTGTCTTGAAGCCTGTTGTGCCGTACGAGGGATTCTACAAACGTGTTTCTCTCAGACGCCTTGATTAGCACGTCCAGTATGTCATTGCATCCGTATACGGCGTTGTGCCTCTCAGACATTGGCATGCCAAGCTTTTGAAACGACGAGCGCAGGATTTTAAACCGGTTTGATGTTATATTGTACTGGCGTGCGATCAGTTCGTCATGTAATTCGACTTTCATGACATATTGCACGCCGTAGCCTAATCTGGATCTTTGCATTGCAGTTATGCGGTAACGCACCGGCATCTGGGCATAAACCTACATCTGGGCACAAATCTACATCTGGGAACTACTGACATCAGCAGGGCAGAAATTGACAAAATCAAAAGGTGGCAACACAATGCAAAAAGGCGGATTTCACGCCTGGAATTGAAGGGTTTTACAACTGTCGTTTTTGACGAATCGATATTCATCGACGATCCTGCAAGTGGCGCAAAGTACTGGTCACCAAAAGGGGAGCCAATCACAACGACATACAAGGGACGGCACGGCAGGAGGGTGGTGGCATACGGCTCCATTGCGACAGACGGCAGGCAGTTCTTTAGGACATATGACAGGTTTGACAAGGAGACGGTTCTGCAATACATCAAGGAGATGACAAGTCATTTTGGCAAGGTGACAATCATCATGGACAACGCGCCGCAGCACAAGGCAAGGATTGTAAAAGAGTTTCTTGCAGGCAACCCCGATGTCAGGACAATATGGCTTCCGACTGCAACGCCTGAGCTCAGTGTAGTTGAGGAGTACTGGCATCAGGCAAAACGGGACGTGTCGGTATCTGAATATTACGCTACGGTTGTGCACATGCGCCATGCAATGTCAGAATATTTCAGGACAGCCCGTCCCAAGCTTGATGCGATGAAGTTTATCTGTAGAAGGTCGCTCACTCTCAAAAACTTTTGATTGACACTATAGCGTAGTTTTGCAATCGGAACTCTGGATATTCATTTGTAAAGTCGTCAATGAACTTTTGAGTAAACGTTGGCGTTAGTAGATAATCACCAAAATCACCACCGTTTTCAATTACGTTTCTTAAAAAGTCAGCATAGTCAGACCACAGAAATTTTTCAAGATAGATATGTTCTTGTTGAGGTTCAGGAGCAGTTTGCTTAGCAGTTTTAAATTCAGGAACATGCTCAACATCAGAAGTATATCCCATATCATATCTATCTACAGGGTCACCATCAACTAAGACTTCTTCAATAAACCTATGTTGTTGAAGATCATAACTATTTGTCAAACTATCAGATGGGACAAAAATCAAACCATCATCAGTTCGTTGAAGCTGAAACAGATAACGATCATAACTATGAAAATAAAACCTATCACGGTCATGATATAAAGGTTCATCTAGTCTAAGATCAATACTACCAGAAGTACCATTTACAGAATAAGGAACCTTGATAGAATATTTAGTTCCAAAATGAGGAGTATACAAATCCGCTTGTTTAAAATGGAATTGTTTATCTTCATTTAAAACAGTGATCTCTTCAGGAACAAAGACAAAAATTCGTGCGAATACATTATCAAGATTCAAAGAATCAAGATCATCATACACAGAAGTACCGTTAGGATGATACCAAGATAAAGTATACTGAATCGAAACTGTTTGATTCACAGAAATAGAATTAGGAATTTCTACACTATGTAGAGTACCGGGAAGTTTCTCATGACTATGATGTCCATATGAATTACCACCACCAGTAAACACATACTTTTCTAAACTGTTATCATCTGAAAGTTTTGCAGATATAGAATCATGTACATTTGATTTACCAGAATTCTCCAGTATTGATCCAATTATAGATACTAGGACGAATCCTTTATCAAATAAAGTTTCAACTGAATCTTCATTCACACAAGCTGGTGTTCCTCGTATACTCTCCATTAATATTTTAGAATCTCTGCATTGTATCTGATCTAGTGGTGTTCCACTTTGGAATTGTTTGTATGGTGTATCTGTCTCTGCAAATGCAGGCGTTATCATTAATCCGATTGCTAGGAATAACCCTAACATTGTCTTACCAATCATTGAATTTTTTTGTATAACTTATTATATTAAACTGTCCTTTGTTTTCAGTAGTTGGGATTGTACCGTAGTGACTAGGATAAATAACCGCTCATCCTTGTTATCCTGACCTCACGTCTATACAGCATTGTCCATATGGATTCCTTCATCACCTTTGTGCTTTCATACATCACGTTTGCAGTGGCCCTTCTTAACAGCCTCCACTGCCCCTCCGTGGTATTCAGCTCCGGGGTGTACACGGGCAAGTAAACAAGGACTATGTCGCCGTCATACGAGTCGACAAAATCATTGACCATCTTTGACTTGTGGTATGATGCGTTATCAAGAAAGACGATGATCTTGCCGTGCTTGAGATGCAGGTGTCCGAGCATGTCCACAAAGCCGTAGCTGTCGGCCTTGGCATAGAACCTGCAGTCAAAGCCGCCGTCGTACAGCGCCCCAAACGAGTAGAACCTTTTGCGCGACAGGCTGACTGGAGTGGTGACGGGCTTGCCCTTGGGGTACCACCCGTTCTTGGTATTCCACCCAATGATAAAGGAGGCCTCATCAACTGTAATCACCGTATGGTCTGGATGACTCTGGATTATCTCCCCTGCTTTTTTTTTAAACTCTTTTTTCTCTGATTCTGAGGCTGACTTGGGTGCTTTGGACGCGGCTTTCTGCACGAAAAGCCCATCCTGTGCAGTATGTCATATATGCTGACAGTGGCATACTGCACGCCGAACTTTTTTCTGATGTGTGCGGCCAGCAGCGGTGCCGTCCACACTCCGGACTCAAAGCCGCAACTGCGCGGGCCTGCCAGCAGGTCTGCGCGCAGCTGCTTTGTCTGTTCCGGATCGAGCTTGTTTGGCGCGCCTTCATTTTTGATGTCGTACCTGCCGTAGGTGCCAAGCTGTGCGGCGCGCACAAGCCAGCCCCGTACTGTGGAATATGACCTGTTGAGTGCCATGCATATCCGGCGTATGGACATGCCCTCCTTGCGTAGTGACTAGGATAAATAACCGCTCATTCTTGTTATCTTGACCTCACGTCTATCCAGCATTGTCCATATGGATTCCTTCATCACCTTTGTGCTTTCATACATCACGTTTGCAGTGGCCCTTCTTAACAGCCTCCACTGCCCCTCCGTGGTATTCAGCTCCGGGGTGTACACGGGCAAGTAAACAAGGACTATGTCGCCGTCATACGAGTCGACAAAATCATTGACCATCTTTGACTTGTGGTATGATGCGTTATCAAGAAAGACGATGATCTTGCCGTGCTTGAGATGCAGGTGTCCGAGCATGTCCACAAAGCTGTAGCTGTTGGCCTTGGCATAGAACCTGCAGTCAAAGCCGCCGTCGTACAGCGCCCCAAACGAGTAGAACCTTTTGCGCGACAGGCTGACTGGAGTGGTGACGGGCTTGCCCTTGAGGTACCACCCGTTCTTGGTATTCCATCCAATGATAAAGGAGGCCTCATCAACTGTAATCACCGTATGGTCTGGATGACTCTGGATTATCTCCCCTGCTTTTTTTTTAAACTCTTTTTTCTCTGATTCTGAGGCTGATTTTGGGTGCTTTGGACGCGGCTTTCTGCACGAAAAGCCCATCCTGTGCAGTATGTCATATATGCTGACAGTGGCATACTGCACGCCGAACTTTTTTCTGATGTGTGCGGCCAGCAGCGGTGCCGTCCACACTCCGGACTCAAAGCCGCAACTGCGCGGGCCTGCCAGCAGGTCTGCGCGCAGCTGCTTTGTCTGTTCCGGATCGAGCTTGTTTGGCGCGCCTTTGTTTTTGATGTCGTACCTGCCGCAGGTGCCAAGCTGTGCGGCGCGCACAAGCCAGCCCCGTACTGTAGAGTATGACCTGTTGAGGGCCCTGCATATCCGGCGTATGGACATGCCCTCCTTGCGCATGGCATATGCCAGCAGCCTTGCTGCGGCCCTGGGATCTGTCTCCTTTTTTTGCATGCTGCGCAGGCGCGCACTGGAGACGCCGGACAGGAACCTTCTGTCTGCCGGTATTGCAGAATTGTTGTATTTCATGCGGATTCTGCCATACACTGGGATCTAGATCTTGTGGTTGAATAATGTTGTCTGTTTTGTGAGCGATTGTTAATCCAATTCACTACGCATGGCATATGCCAGCAGTCTTGCTGCGGCCCTGGGATCTGTCTCCTTTTTTTGCATGCTGCGCAGGCGCGCACTGGAGACGCCGGACAGGAATCTTTTGTCTGCCGGTATTACTATGGAATCGTTGTATTTCATGCGGATTCTGCCATACACTGGGATCTAGATCTTGTGGTTGAATAATGTTGTCTGTTTTGTGAGCGATTGTTAATCCAATTCACTACGGCAGCAGGTACTCCAGAACTATCTCGCCGTTGTATCTTTCCAGAAACTCCCTTGCCTTTTTGGATTTGTGATATGACGCATTGTCTACAAACAGCAGCACCTTGCCGAATCTTTTGTGAACCCGTTCCAAAAAGCTGCAAAAGCCGTCGCTGTCTGGCTTTTCATAAGACATAAGGTAAAACGCGCTTGCCGACAGGACTCCAAATGTATCTTCTCTTGCGTGACAAAACAGAGGGGGATGTGGCGCGCTTGCCGCGCCTTCTCCACCCGTAGCCGGGCCTGTCTGGTGCCTTTTGAATCGAGGATGCATCGCCGGCCAGTACGGCGTATCCCTGCGCCGACTTTTCTGCAACGGGTTTTTTTGCCCGCTCCTGAAACTCTTTTTGCTTTCTTTTTGAGGCTGATCTTGGGTTTTTTGGACGCGCCTTGCTCCACGAAAAGCCCATCTCCCTGACCAGCTGCAGCGCGCCTGCCTTGCTGTACTGCACGCCGAACTTTCGCTTGATGTGCAGCCTTGCGAGGTTGGAATCCCACAGGCTGCTCTCAAAGCCGCATGACTCCGGCCCCGCATCCAGGTCCGCTGCAAGCTGTCTTGTCTGCGGCCCGCCTATCAGGTGCTTTCGTCCCCTGCCGCTGCGCTCGAACCTTGCGCGTATTCCCTCGTCCTGTGCGCGGTTGAGCCATGCAGATATGGTGGACTTGGGCCTTCCCAGCATCCTTCCAATCCTGTCTAGCGGCACGCCGTCCTTGCGCTGCATGTACGCAAGCAGCCTGTCGCGCCTTCTGGGATCAGTCTCCTTTTTGTATGCCCTTTTGAGGTCTGCAACGGCCGGTGTTTGGCAGAAATTTTGCCCCCCTGCAACCTGTCTCTTTTTTTGTTTGTACATGCAGTGTGTGCGATATGGCCGGTCTTGGATCTTTTGGCCAAAAATAATTGTCAAAATGGTTCAGGTTTTTTATGTACTTACTATGTTCTTGTTCATGCGCAATGATTTACAAGCACACCATGGAGAAAACCATTCTGACCAAAAGCTAGGCCTCCATTGTTTCTTTGAGAAGGTTTTTTCTGACAAGAATTGGAATGTTATAAAATGATGCAAGTGCCATGGCATCCGATGCGCGGTAATTTCTCAATACCAGGTCTTTTTTACCTGTAAAGTACAGGTTTGCTCGCAATACTTTGCCACTTTCATAGATCTTTACCTTGACTAGAACCAGTTCATTTTCTTCACAAATTTCCTCAATCATCTTGTAAATTGATGGGATTTTTTCACCTTCCTCTTTTTCATCAAAACTTGAGATGTGCCTTACAACCTCTCCAGAGAATGCACGCATGTGAAATTCCTTTCCGCTGTCAGCCTTTAGGACAACCATGCCTTCAACTGCGTATGGATCAACAAATCCAACGTAATCAATTTTGACTGATTCATAATCAGGCTCCTGCACTTGATCAATGTCCATGGTACGCATAAACTTCATGCTTAGTGCTTATAAAGATAGCAAAGTCAGGAGATCAAATCAGACATGTCATTGTAAATTATTTTTTAATAGTTAAGACTAGTGCGCAATCCCAAATTATTTAAAATCCCTAACTATGGATAGCTTGATGTCAACTAATCCAGAGCGTGCAATATCTTATGTTCTAAACAAGTATGTCACAAAATACATGGACAAGGATGTCCTGATACTCGATCAGAACACATCTACAAGGGAGGCAGCCAGAATGCTACAACACTATGAAACAGACGACATAATTGTCAGAGACGAAGATAACCTTCCAGTAGGAATTGTAACTGATGAAGATATACTAAGTAAGGTAAGCGATGTTACAGTTTACGCAGAAGCCACTACGCTAAAAGACGTCATGAGTGCGCCACTCATCACAATTAATGAAAAAGCAACGCTGCAAGATGCACTACATAAAATGAGAGACAACAACATTAGAAAACTTCCAGTGCTAACAAAGAAAAACCAGGTGGTTGGAATGATCTTTCAGACAGCTATTGCAAACGTGATTAGAAACGCCACTGCCACTGCACCGCGTCTTTTGAGTCCCCCCGTCAAAGCAGTTCTTGGCAATCTTGGGTTTGTGCTACAATTTGCAGGGGTTTTACTGCTCGTACCGGCCATTGTTGCAACAGTTTTAGAGGATACCACAACTGCTACGGGGATTTATCTAACTACTGTTCTTTTGCTGGTTACTGGATTCTTTCTAAATTCTTATGGTGAAAAATCAAGCCTCAATCTGCAGCAAGCGTCAATTTTGGTTTTTTCAAGTTTGTTTTTGCTGTCTTTGTTTGGAACCGTACCTTATCTGTACGTGTTTACTAGTGGTGAAACCAATGTGGAGGTATTTGGAAATGCATTCTTTTCAAGTGCCGCAGGATTCACAACTGGCGGAATATCGTTGTTTGATGAGCCAGAAAGTCTTTCTCAAAGCTTTACTTTCTATCGTAGTTACACTCAGCTAGTGGGAGGCATGAGTTTCATTTATCTGGTAATTACAGCATTTTATCCAGAATCAAAACTGCAATCCATGCGCGGCTTCATATCAGGAAGAACGCTTCACATGAAGGAGCTTTTCTCGACCATCACAATCATCTTTGCAGTGTATATTGTAATTGTTGCAACTTTGCTGTATATCCTGGGCGCATCAGAGAATTTACTGGATGATTTTTCATTGGCGATGAGCACTTTAGCAACAGGAGGATTCATACCGACATCGACAATTCTTGATGATCTGTCGTGGCAAGAACATGTTGTTTTGATGGGCGCAATGATACTTGGCGCGCTGCCATTTACATTTCACTATGCGTTTGTTAGGAAAAAATTCCTTTCACCAAAACTTGGAAAGGAGGTTTTGACATATTTTTCAATTTTGGCCGCTGCTATTGTTTTGTTTATTGCAATCAGCGGGTTGGATCCTATGGAAAGCGCGTTTTATTCCATATCAGCTAGTACCACTGCAGGACTCCAACAAGAAAGTCTCGCGGGGTTAAATGGAGGAGCGCACACCATTTTGATAATTTTGATGTTTATTGGAGGGTGTGGATTTTCAACTGCAGGGGGGTTGAAAATATTTAGATTATTCCATTTGCGCGATGTTAGATCTCTTTTTAATAAAATAAAAAGAGACAAACTGTCAAGCCAGGCAAAAAAAGAAGTCATAGCTACTCTAATCATTATTGCGTTATTTCCTACAATCTCAGCAATCACAGGGGCACATCTTGCAGCTACTGAAGAAGTGCCATACCAGGAAGCATTCTTTGAGGCAGTAGGGGTCATCACTACTGGGGGGCTGTCTGCAGGAGTAATTGATTCGGACACAGATCCTGCAACAAAGATTGTTCTAGGATTTTTGATGATATTTGGAAGACTGGAGATTATTGCAATTATCTACATCTTTGTTCCTAAACTTAGCTAGGATAGGGTTTAATTTCGTAAAAAAAAATTAAAATTATGAAAGAGCAGTCAAGCAGGAGCGCAAACAAGGGCAAGAAACTGATTGTTTTAGGGTTTGTGACAATCGTAATTCTATTTTTAATTTATAATCGATATCAAGATCCAGAATTACTTACACCTAGTGCAATAGATTCCATTCAAAGAATAGCATACGGGTTTTACATAACGCTTGTTGTGTCATTTGGGGCAATCGCTTTTGGGATGTACCGATACCATAAAGAAAAAGTAGAAACCAAAGGAAAGGATCTGTCAACAATGATTGCGCTAGCAACTTGGAATTCAAAATCGCGAAAAATCTTTATTGTGACATTCATAGGGTACGGAATATTTTTCTCATTGGCATCTGGAACACTGGTATATCAGCCGGAGGTTAATTTTGCGATTCATTATGGCGCAACAATTCCATCGGGTTTTATCGCACCATGTTGTGATGAACCAGGATACATGCCAAAGATAATCGTCTATCTAACAGAACATGTGGGTTTGCAAATAATTCCAATTAATTTGACATTACAGATAATTGTCTCATATTTAGTTGGATTGAATGCTTCAATTGCAGTATGTGCTTATGCAATCTCAAAGAGGGGAAGGGGGATAAGCACGATTGGAGCAGCTACGGGGTTGTTCATCGCATGTCCAACTTGTGCCGGTACGTTTCTTTCAATATTTCTCGGAACTGCAAGCGGAATTGCTTTATCAATTGCACTTACACAAATGCAAACGTTATTCATTGCAATATCAATTCCAGTATTACTTGTTACGCCGTATGTAATGGCACGAAAATTAAGAAATGCAGACGGCAGTTGTAAAGTAAACCCTACTGGTTGAACTTTGTGACTCGGGGGATTTTGTGATTTCCAACATCGTACCCATCCCGTCTTAGAAATTTTAGAGTAAATTTGTAAATTAATTCGTCATGATTTACTTGTTCTAATATTTCAGTCCACAGAACCTTTCCTTTTTCCTCAATTTGTTTTTTGAAACTAGGGTTCATAGACTCAGCAATATCTTTGCACTGATCAAGAGTTTTTCCATTTTTGTATGCACGAACACGCCTATCACAACTATCCATAGTCAGAGTATCAAGTCACCGCCTGCCCATGTATGTTTTTGCCCTGCAGTATCAAGTGAACGTGCGCATCTGTGCCCATTTTTTTGCAGTTGGCCCTCCACAGGACCACAGCAGCAAAGCCTGCAGTAGCTGATGCAGTCTAGGTGCCGTCCGGCGAGGCGGTGTTTGGAGGGGATTCAAATACCAGACAGAAAAAACAGAAGTGATGGGCATCCAGTCACCCTTGGAATATGTAGATTTTTTCATAAACCTCAACATGGGAGAGAATGTAAGTTTGCTAAGTTTCGTTAACAATGAGAAATTAGTACTAAAACAGAAACTCGAATACAAAAATTTGGAAAAAGAACCAATCAAAAATGGAATTGAGATCTTAGAAGGGTTAGCAAGAGAGATTAATGAGGTTGGAGAAAAAACAGTATTAGAAAAATATCGAAAATAACTAGGAGGGACAATGGACAAAAATTCAGAGATCATTAGGACAGAAATCATCAGAATTCTTAACGAAAATGGAAAAACTCGCGGAACTGAACTTGCCAAAAAAGTGATAGAAATGGTGGGCAATGAGAAAATGGTTTACAGGGAAATCAGTGCACTAGTAGAATCAGGGGAAATAGAGAAGAGAGTCCACAGCAAATCACACATAGAATACGAACTAATCAGTTTATCAGAATCTGTCAATAGTCAACTGAAAAATCTTCATAAAGAAGTAGAGATAATTTTTGAAGAAATTACAAATTTGGATATGGCAAGTAAAGAAGAAGAAGAAGAAGAATTTTCTTTTCATGAAAGGCTAAGAACATTAATTCATTTCATACATATTGTACAATCAACGGATGGAATAATGAAGTTGTTATCATTTTATCCTGCATTCAAAAAAGACAAAATGTTTTCACAAATCAATAGAAAGATTGATGATTGTTGGCAAGCAATAATGAATGGCATTGCACACCAGCCGGAACAAGATTTTCTAAATGAAATTCTTGCAAATTTAAGAATATCGCGTCTTGATTCAGATAATGTAAACTAGATTTTTTTTAATTTATCAACAATGACCTTGAGAATCTCTTCATCGTCAAGAAGAATCAACGGGAAGTTGTTTTCCTCACTTGCCTTACGAAATTCTGTATCTTTTGTGACTATAATCATGTCATTTTCACGGGCATAATTGATTATAGAATAATCCGAGCCTAGCTTTTTGCCTGTGTTTTGTAGCTTGCGAACACTATAGGCATCATAACCGAGTTCCTTTAATCGTTCATCCATGCCATCTAGATTTTCATCAACTAGAACCTTCATGTTATTTTATCATTTGATTTCAATATTAGTGTAAACCAGCATCTAGGATCAAGTACTTATTTCCAATAAACACAATATTGTGTGATGGACACTAAAAAAGAAGATAGTTCAGAAGAATCAAAAAATAACCATATTACATATTACAAATCATTAACCAAAACAATCTCTGATATTCAAGAAGAAAAAAAGATGGAAAATGATCCAACAATCAAAAATCATCTTGATCAAAGAATAGGGGCCATGGAAAAGGACAGAAAAAGAATAAGAGAGATGTTTCCAGGCATTTCAGAAGAGGAATGGAATGTCGACTCCGCCTGAAAAAAACCACAACAAGCATCTTGACTTACTTCAAGATTACAAAACACACCTCATAAAATACATCCAAGAATTAGAAAAGATGGATCAACAGTCAGAATTTGCAAAAAAATGGAACGAAACTACGATAAAAGAGCGGAGAGAAGAACTTCAAGTGATCGATAAGATCCTAAAAAATCTGATCAGATTTAGTTAATGGAGTTTCGGAGGCCCGATAAATTTGTGATCAGATCATCGAAATTTAACAGGCCCGCCGTTTCTTAGTCAGATCATAAGGATTGACACAAAAATCATCTACATGCTCTGACGGAACCCCATCAAACCATACAAGTTCCTTGTCAATTTTGAATCCTTGGAAATCAAAATCAGATTTTGACTTCTTTTTTACAAAATCTATTTCATTTTGAATCATTTTTCTAATTTCTTCTTGTTCTTGTTTTGTTAATTCATAGCTACATGACATCATGTCGATTTGGACAAAATAATCCCATGTTGAGGATTGATTTTGCTTTAATGAATGGCTTGTTTAGTTGTTGAGAACTTCTATAGTCTTTCACATTCAAACATCTTAGAATCTCCAAGATACTTGTGAAATGTCACGATGTTTAGAAGTGACTACCATTTAGATATTTTCTAAATATCAGCAGTAATCTTCTTTATTTTAGTAATTAAGCGAATTTTTGTATTAATTGGCATCTCAGGCTCCATGGCAAAGTAAACAATATTTCTTTTTGTATAGATTACCATTTGAGACACTTTTTCTCTTTCAACATGGACATATCTCACTTTACCAAGTGTTCTATCAAACTCTTTTCTCATTGCTCGTCGTTGTGCGACTTGTTTACAGAAATGCTCCTCTTCTTTTTGCGACTCGAGACTTGTCTTACCGGCCTTCATGATTGCTTCACGGATTTTCCCTTTTGAATCAATAATTGCCGCAAATCTCATTTGGGGATCTAAATTAAGGATTTTTTGAACAATATTGAGCAAGTCAGTTTTTTGCTTTACTGCCATATCTGAGTTCAAAAATTTCCTTACTAAATATAAGCCATTGAAAACACATGTCTGTATGGCAACCCCAATTTTTAGAATCCTTGATGAATTAGATGCACAATCAAACCTAGAAAAAACAAGGAAGGTCGACATTTTGCCAGAAGACAAAATGTGGGCAATAACTAAAGGAACAGGAAAGCTGCTAAACATGGTTTTGCGCATAAAAAACGCAAAAAACATGCTGGAGATAGGCATGTCTGTAGGATATTCTACGATATGGTGTGCAGAAGCCATATCTAAGCAATCAGGCAAAATCATCACAATAGAGCAAAGTCCAAGTAAAATCAGAAGGGCAAAAGAAAATTTTCAAAAGGCAGGGATATCAGACATGATCACCATAAAAGAAGGATTGGCATTGCAAATACTTTCTGAATTAAGTTTAGAAAAGAAATACGCAGAATATTTTGATTTTGTTTTAATTGATGCAGATAAAGAAAACACCATAGAATATTTTGACTTGGTATTACCAATGGTTAAAACTGGAGGCATTATTGTAACAGACAATATGCTATATCCCGAAAAATACCGAAAACACATGGAAAAATTTTCAGATTATCTCAAGGGAAACCCTAAACTTCACACTACAACGTTAGATATTGGCAATGGTGAAGAAATGACTATAAAGCTATCTTAATTGTTTTTGTTTTTGTTTTTGTTTTTGTTTTTGTTTTTGTTTTTGTTTTTGTTTTTGTTTTTGTTTTTGTTTTTGTTTTTGACGGTTTCTTTTTGGGAGGTTTTTTTGCAAGAGATTTTAATTTGCTGTGCTTTTCGGAAATTTGCTTTTTAATTTTTTGTTGCTCTTTTTTTAATTTTTGATTTTTTGTTTTTATTTGTTTTTCAATTCTTTTGCGTTTCCCTTTTAGAGATTCAACTGCCTTTTCTTCTTTTTTGAGTTGTTTGGCCAATACTGCTTGAGAATAAAGTCTCTTTTTTTCTTCTTGTGTTTTTTTGACTATCAATTCTTTTTCCTTTGATATGGCATTAATTAGCTGGAGCCTTTCCTCTTTGGCTTTAATCAAATCTTGTTCTTGCATTTTAATTAATTTTTTAAGCTTATTAGATTCTACAAACTTGGCTTTTTCTTCGTTGACTTGGGAAACAATTTCATCATAATCTTGTCTAGTTTTTTCTAATTCAGTTTGCTTGAATTTAATTTCATTGGCATATTTGGCCTGCTCTGCCAACCTAGATTTCTGGTCTTCGGCCATTTTTGCCAATGAATTTTGTTCATTTTGTATCTGTTTTTCAATTTTTTCTTGCTCTAATCGGGCTTGCTCAAGTTGTTTTTTTTGCCTAACAAGTTCTTGTGAGATTTTGATCTTCTCCAAATCAATTTTTTTGATTATAGATTCTCGTTCCTTTTTGACTGTAGCAAGTTCTCGTTTTTGTGCTACTATTTCTCTAGATAATTTTGTTTGCGTTTCAACTCTAAATCTCTCATCCTTAATTTGGGACTCGAGCGAAGATCTGTCTTGAAGAGTTTGTTGCTCGTATTCTTTTCTATGAGAAACCAGTTCTGCTAATTTCAAGCGACGCATGCCAAGCTCATGTGAAGTTTTCTTTTGATTTTCAATGTTGCCTTCTTCTTGCTCGATGTTTTTAGTGACTTCACTTAGTTCCTTTGATTTGTCTTTAGGAGCCTGTCCTTTAGGTAAAGTTCCATGTACTTTTTGCGTAGGTTCTAATTTTTTAGAAATTTTTGGCGGGAAAATATTTTCTGTGGATTGTGATGTTTTAAGGGATTTGTCTTCAGCAATGATTTCTTCTTGAATCGGGGGTTGGAGTTTTGATTCTAGGTATGCTTGATCAGAATGATAAAGCGGTTTGTTATTTACCAACATGTCATAGATATGTTGCAATCGTCCTAGATCACCATTACCAGTATCAATTAATTGTTGAATTTCTGGAAGAATTGGATTTTCTTGTTTAGATTCTTCTTCTTCTTCTTCAATTGAAAATGATGAATTTAATTTATTTTCAAGGTAAGCTTGATCAGAATGATATAGCGGTTTGTTATTTTTTAAAAATTCAAGTATGTGACATAACCTACCTGAATCGCCTTTGCCAGTATCAATGAAACTGGTTACTTTTTCGATTGCTTGTGTAAGAGTCAGTTGCTGCATGATAACCCTCTTGTAGTTACTCCTGTGCCACTATAGTAAAAATAACTTGTTAAAAAAATTCACACAGACATGAATTTTTGATGATTTGACCCAAGTCGATTAAAAGTTGTTGCCTAAAAGAAAGATACTTAGATTTTGAGCCTAAATTTTTGACTCAAAACTATCACAGATGTCACAGACACCCCAAGAACGATTAAAGCAGTTGAGCCAAACTCTGGCACTATAGTTGTGCCCGCAATAGTCAAAGTTTGGGATTCAGAGTCCAGTGGAATAAACAATACGTTAAGATTATCTTCTGGAATACTTTCAAAATCATCAATTTTTTCACCATCCACCCAAATTACAAATGGGCCATCAATTAGGCCCGGATCTAATCTTAATTCCAATTCGTTATTTTCAGATCTTGGTTCACCAATTATTTCAAACGTAATAGCTTTTTGATCTTTATCAACAGTGGCAGTCGATAACAGTCTATTGAAGTCATATTCAACAGCAAAGCCTTCTTCATCATCATCATCAAATTCTCTTCCAACATTTGGAATAATTGAATATCCATCAGTTACAACAACAGTACCAGTCATCCAAGGGTGTAACAAGCAAAAGTATGGATAATGACCTGCTTCTGTAAATTTATGAGAATATGATGTTCCAGGTCCAAGTATGTTACTGTCAAATATTCCATCCCCGCCTTCAGATATAATGCCTGAAGTCGCAGTATGTGCAAAAGTATCAGCATTTTTCCAAACAATAGTGTCGCCCACCAGAATTTCAACATCGCCTGAAGTTGAGCCGTCTTTTTCACTTTGCCAAAAATATGGCGCATCAGAGCTTGCCGCACCGGTAGGGATGTTTATGTCGTAGCTGGCCTGAGCAAATGCACTAGTTGAAAATGGAATCAGAAATACTACAAATGTTAAAAGAAAAAAGAATAATTTCATAAAATAATGATTATAATTTAATTAAAAGGGTTTACGGTGTTCACAACCACATACAATATTGTTCTTGCTGTTTATTAATCAGATAGGGGGAATCCAGATATGAGAACAGGAATACTAGTCATCATTATAGGAACAATCATGTTTGGGGCGGGACTAGTGTTGTTTTATTCAATTGAACTGGGACAGACAGATCCCACATTGAGATTTATCAAAAATGGGGGCACGTTTATTGGCATTAGTGGAATGGGAGTAAGTTTGGCAGGAATTTTGTTGTATCTTATCAGTAAAAATGAACCGCCAATAAAAGAAAATATCGACATCTAGGCTTGTGAAAGCACTCTTGTATCCACTACAGCAGTTACAAGTTTACAGCTTCTTTTGCAAAACAAAACTTCCTTGTTTGCCAAAATTCGAATAAAAGTTGGAATTTTTCTGCAGTATGAAGAATTATTTTCACAGTTAGGACATGTCCAAAAACAGTTTCATGCAAAAGGCATTTTTAAGACTCGTGAGGGCATTACGGCTTTCTGACATATTGGCAACAAGTAGAAATTGTACGGATAACAGGCAGGCAGGTAACTAAATTATTATAATAAAGTAAACCAACACTGAGAGATGCCTGAGAAGATCTGGATTGGAGCATTATATCTTAAAGAGGAGGGAGGATACGAGATAGTCCTAAAGTCATTAAATCATTACAAAAACAGATTAAAAACTCTGGGAGATAGCCCAGAATTAAAAGACGCAGCTGCGATGTTTGCATCTGTTTTAAATCAACAAGCAAGAAAGATAGTGCCAAAAATCGATGAGACGGTTCAAAAAATTCAAGACAATTTAGGAGACATTCAATCAATTAGCAAACTCAGTGAGGATGTCCCATTTTTAGAAAAAGCATTATCATGTTATGAAGCAGACATTCACAGGGCACAAGATACAGGGCATGAATATTTTGTCAAACTGATAGGAAATATGATGGATGCAAAAAATGATCTAGATGCCATAAAAACAGCACTAGACAAAATAAAACAGTATTCAAAATAAAACAGTATTCAAAAGAATTACAGTCCTTGCAGATACCAGTCCAAATACGGTGTTAATGCCTTGCATTGTTTCTTCTTTTCAGGCTCATTTTCAGCATCCTGAATCTTTTGAATTTTTCCCTGAAGATAGTCTGAGATTAACGCACTTTTAAACAAAGGCATTATTTGGCTTAAAATCTCAAGAATTTTCTCCGAAGAGGTATTCTCAAAGTTATCCAATGCCTGTCTAACCTGGTCTTCTAAAGACATGTGATTCTTGAAAAAATCCCATTATTATTTGATAGTTAGAGGACATCCTCATCATCCCAAGTGAGTCGGAACTTGCCTGTAACTCTAAACATCTTAAATTTTCCCCCTTCTTTGAAATTGAGTTTGTAGGACTTGTGAGAGGTATCCTCAATTTCCAAAGTCACATCATCTTTTATGGTTTGAAAAATTATTGGATCATTTGAAATTTGTTTCCATTCATCTTCGGCAAAATCCATGTAGAATTTGGTGTATAACAATCCCATAAATTGATTAGAAACAACACTTGAATAAATGATTAGATTAGGAGGTTCTGGAAGATTTTGGTGATCTGATCACTCAAATTTACCAGAACCACCGTGACCCTCTTATCCATCATGGAATTGATGATATTGGATCTTCACAATCTGAGCCAATCATTTTCTTTCCTACTTGGTTCTATTTTAATTTTCGAGGTGCAACACACATGAAAACAAAACAGATCTATAGTGTCGATCAAAAGTTTTTGAGAGTGAGCGACCTTCTACAGATAAACTTCATCGCATCAAGCTTGGGACGGGCTGCCCTGAAATATTCTGACACTGCATGGCGCATGTGCACAACCGTAGCATAATATTCAGATATCAGCACGTCCCGTTTTGCCTGATGCCAGTACTCCTCAACTGCACTGAGCTCAGGCGTTGCAGTCAGAAGCCATATTGTCCTGACATCGGGGTTGCCTGCCAGAAACTCTTTTACAATCCTTGCCTTGTGCTGCGGTGCGTTGTCCATGATGATTGTCACCTTGCCAAAATAACTTGTCATCTCCCTGATGTATTGTAGAACCGTCTCCTTGTCAAACTTGTCATATGTCCTAAAGAACTGCCTGCCGTCTGTCGCAATGGAGCCGCATGCCACCACCCTCCTGCCGTGCCGTCCCTTGTATGTCGTTGTGATTGGCTCCCCTTTTGGTGACCAGTACTGATTCTGGAAGATTTTGGTGATCAGATCACTCAAATTCACCAGAACCGATTAAGATTTACATGTCCAAGTGATCTTTTGGCATGATTATTCCCAAATAGCTGACAATTGCGGGGAATGTTATCTCATAATCCTTATCATGTCGGATTACCTCAAAAACATGATGAATGAGTTGTTGAATGGTTAAATGCTCATCTCGATACAAGGTTTTGTTTGGATTTTTTGTGGAATCTAAAACAGTGAACCCATTATCAGTCTGAAATAAATTTCGTAAAAGCGAGTTTGCAGTTTTTATCTTCTCGTCTACATCCTTGTGAGGATAGTCTGTACCCAGTCTTTTAATTTGAGATTTCAAATCATGAAAAGAACTATTTGTATTCCGTTCAATGTGCTGTTGGGATTTTTGTCCATAATTTTCAGTTGGGCGATAAAATTTCATATTTCCTTTGGTCAGTACAACAATGATTTCTTTTTCAAGCAAAGAATCTCTTGTTTTTTCAAATGTGGTTTTTGCCATAAATTCCGGAACGATTATCTTCAACAGTGCATTGTGATGAGAGTGCGGATTATTTTTGATACAATCTAGCAATATCCTTTCACGCTCATATATCTCTAAAGTGGGCTCATGATGACTCATTATTACTAGGTCGACCTACATTATACAGGTCAACTATTAATCAGTATCTATACTGCCAGCTAAGCGAAATGGATCATGCTTGTTTTGTTGAGATACTAAGATCATATTTAGCAAGAAGAAATGATATGTTTTTTATGTGATCTACTCAATTTAGGCACAAATTATCGTTTTTATGATACATATTTAAAATAGTAAGAGGCTAGGTCTCTAGTACAGTCTCAGTATCTCTTCTTGAATGCTGGTGCCCCTTTTCTGCCATGTCAGCAAGCAGCTCACAAGTATGCCAAATACCTTCATGCCTGCTTCGGGGGGTTGTCGCCAAATTCACATCAAGCTGCCACCACCTGAATATTTCGCCTTGCGGCGCACTCTAGACGGTTTAACACTTCCAAGTTCCATCCTATTGTCTTGCACAGTCCAAACCGCCTTCTTGTGGATGTCTTTCTGAACCTGCACAGCAACCTGTGGCCCTCTGTCTCCTCTGCTCCAAATATTCCCTCTATCATGCCTCGTTTTTTGTAGATCTCCCCGTCAAACAGCCCTGCGGCCTTTTTCCTGAACTTTTTTGTTCTGTTCACGGCATTGCCCCTCTGTTTTATGTTCGGGGTCATGCCGGCACCAAAGACAAGCCTGCAGTTCCTATCAGAATCATACCCCCTGTCTGCGTTGAACCTGCCTGCAAAGGCAATGCCTGTCTTTTTGATCTTCTTTAGCAGCGAGGCAAAGACTGTAGTGTCTGCCATCCTGTTGGATGTGATGCGGCAGGAGAGTATGACCTGCAGGCCCAGTACCGAGGCCACGTGCCATTTCAGGTATTTCTTTTGACGCTTTGCCTCCGGTTTGTGCCTGTTTCTGGCCTTTTTTTGCACCCTTTCATACCTGTCAGTGGCAACGCCGCTGCTGTCTGATGCCAGCGTGAGATCAGAGGCATCAAATCCTGCAAGGCACGATGCTGCCGTGACGGCAATCATGTCCTCAAGCCACGCAACAGGAATCTTTTGCATGAACCTGGCAATGGTGCTGTGATCCGGCAGGGGTTCGTTCCACGGCATCCTCAGCAGGGCTGCAAGATTCTCCATGTCCCTGAATGTAAAGTCAAGGCACACCGTGAGTATGCAGAGAAATGCAAGCTTGTTTTTGTCATGTACCGGTTTGCGCCCCGCACCAGACCTTCTGGCATGTACGGGACACGGATTTTTCACAATCAAAGAAACTATATGGGACGTGAGAAAATCCAGTTCTTGGGTGTGGGCATCGTGATAGTACTTCCAGTACTGATCACGTCTCTTATGACAATTCATTAGAGAACTCACATCCTCCCTGATCAATATGCGTGAAAAATCACAAAATTAGATCATTTGGTCGAATTTGGCGACAACCCCCCCTGAATGTAAAGTCAAGGCACACCGTGAGTATGCAGAGAAATGCAAGCTTGTTTTTGTCATGTACCGGTTTGCGCCCCGCACCAGACCTTCTGGCATGTACGGGACACGGATTTTTCACAATCAAAGAAACTATATGGGATGTGAGAAAATCCAGTTCTTGGGTGTGGGCATCGTGATAGTACTTCCAGTACTGATCACGTCTCTTATGGTAAGTCATTGGGAAACCCACACCTCCCTGATCAATATGCGTGAAAAATCACAAAATTAGATCATTTGGTCGAATTTGGCGACAACCCCCTGCTTCGGTGACAAGACGCTGTCTAATCTTGCGCGATATGACGACCCGGCGAAGCATTCTTTCTGATTCGTTGTTTGTGGGATCCATTCCGGGATGCTTTAGAAACGTAAACAGGTTTGGTGTGGCCTTTTCCAGCTTGTCTCCGAACTTGCAGTCCGGACAGCCCTTGTACGAATCCGCAATTGCCGTGCAGGAGATCACAAACGAGTCATAATGCGTGTGCGCGTCAGGCCGCAGCGCAACCTGCTTTGCATCGTGGTATAGCAAACGCAGTTTCTCATACAGCATGGTTTTTGGTTCATCATCACCATCACCATCATCCTGTTCAAATTCGGCATCACACAGTATGCGTGACCAGCACCGTTGAATCGTTCTGAAACTGTTGTATGCCGCATAACCGTCGACTGTCACGGGAATATCCCAGTGAGGAAAGTGAAGATCCAGTACGGCAGCGGCCCTGCTTCTGTCCACATGAATCAGTACCGCATCATCACCGATGCATACCCAGACATATCCCAGTTTGTCGTATATTGTATATGACGTCTCATCAAGTTTCAGGTATTTTGATCTGCCAATATTTTCTTTCCATGACTCTACCTCTGACTCTAACGCTCCTCCTAATGCAAACAGCGCGTTTTGTATTGTTTTTTTGCAGATTGACGTGTCATACAGGCTTGCTGCCTCCCTGATTGAGTTCAGGCTGCAGCTTTGTTTATACATCGACATGGTTATTGTCATGAGGTTCTTGCCAATCGATGTTCCGTCTATTCCGACCCGGGGCGTTGTGACATGTCCGCACCTGCAGGTGCAGTGCTGTATGACGTTGTTTGTGGATACGGTCCTTGGAATCTCCGGAATGTCGACTGTCATCTTTGTCGTGGTCTTTGTAACTGTAATGCCTTTGCTGCCGCACTTTGCGCATTTCTTTGGCCTGTGCACCGTTGTGTGACAAGGCCTTCTCTTGTGGGATGCGCCGACGTGGCCTGCCCTTGCTCCGCCCTTGTTTGGAGGGGGGGAGGGGGGGGAGGAACCGCCTTTTGCACGGTCTGCCTTTTTTCGGCGCGTGGGAATGGAGTTTGCCGACGGCGGTGAGTGCGGATTCTCGTAGAACGCTACGCGCCTCTTTAGTTCCGCTATTGTCAAATCCTTCTCGGCTTCCCTTGCCTGTAATTTTTTTACATCGCCTGCCAACTGGCTGACAATCTTTCGCAAGCTGTCGTTTTCAGCAAACGATTTTGCCAGAGCATCCCGTAATATCTTGATCTCCGAGTCACTCATTAGACAGAATCAGGGATCATCGAATTTGGATCAGTATGATCTAGAATGTTTGAGTTCGTGACTAACCTAGCCTCTTACAACTGATATCTACATACATTCATTAGACAAATTGCACTGGCATGAATTGCTAGTACAGAATGGACTAGTCGGCAAAGGAAACATGAGAGTTTTAATCGGTGATGACCATATCTTTTACAAATCATTCAAAGTAGATAATTTAACACTAGTATCTATACCTCAAATAATATTGGATTTGTATAACGAAGGAAATGTATGCATTGAGGCAGGAGATATGCTATTAGAAAAAGTGGAGAAAGATGCTTTACGAAAATTATGAGACAGAGATATCAAAAAAGAACTTGGTAACAGTATTTTCAAGAGTAACAAAACCACTTTGTTTACTTGGGGGCTGGGCAGTTTATTTAACTGTAAATGAAAATTACAAAAAAGACAAAAGAAGAGATCATCATGGATCAAAAGACATTGACTTAGCATCCATTTTTCAAAAAATGAATCTAAAGAACCATTAATCAGTTCTGCATTTAATCAATCTGTCAAAGCATTAGAAAGAATTGGATTTTATTCAGTTGGCTTCTGCATATCTTAACTAGTAGTGTTTGTGAATCTCTTGCCTAACCAATCTGAAAATATGGTATCAACAATACGATATTTTCCATCTCGGTATTTCTCTACAACATCCTGATTTATCAGCCTATTGATAGTTTTAGGAAGGCTAGACTGGGGTTTTCTAATTTCTGCAGCTATGGTACTGGGGTTTTCTATGTTGTTTGCCAACGCAATTAGGATCTCTTTTTCCAAATCAGAAAAAGTTTTGAAAATATTGTTAAAGTCAGGATCTAGCTGTGCTATCATTTCCGAATACGCTTTTTCAACATCTTTTTGCAAAACTGATTTTTTATTTTTATCTAAACTATTTAGATAAATCTGTAATCCTAGCCGTTGTACATAATCTGGCAGACCTCCGCTGAGAAGAAAAATCTTTTCCAAAGATTTAGCCTCAATAGAAATTTTAACTGTTTGTAATCTCTTCTTGACAAAAGAATAAACAGATACTTTTGTTAGCGGCCCTACACGGACTTCAATTAGCTGCTTATAAAATGGAGATTTTGCGTCATAAATCATTTGTTTCATTATCGTGGGCGCAGAACCTGAAAACACATAAGCCACACGAGATTGTGACTGCATCAACCTTCTAAACATTCCAAGAAATTCATCTCCCCACTTTAGTAATTCTTGAAACTCATCAATCATCACTACAAATGAAATATCTTTATCATCCCCCAGCTTTTCTGTATAGCGTAAGGCATGCTCCAATAATTCATCCTCATCAATCTTTGGCTCTCTAAATTTTGTATGAAAGGTAACAAATTCTGATACACCTATGTCAAATTCTAATAGTTTGTCTTTCACATTATCAAAATTTTCTGAGAAGATCTTTGTTATTTTTTCTTTGTAAGACTTGTCGCCGGTATGTTCGGCATAGGAATTCAACACTTTATTCATGTAGGCCCTGCCAAATCTTTCCTTTGTTGAAATCCCATACGAGTCAAAAATTACTGGGATTGTTTTCTTGTTCTTTGACAGCTTTTCTTGAATGTTTAGTAGTATTGATGACTTGCCGGTTCTTCTAAGCCCTAGGAGAATTGCATTGTTTATGTCTCCCTTGGCAGTACCTGAAAGTATTGCAGTAAGTTTTTTGAGCTCTTTTTTTCTATCGATAAAGTATTTTCCTGTAACTGGCTTTCCAACTATGAACGGTTGCTGCATGACCAATATATGCAATATTACATATATATGCATTTTTGCATATTCACAGTGTGTTGTTTAGACTACGGTGAGCTTGAATTATGTTCGATTTGAATCCATTAGAGATTTTATCCAATCAGAAAACTCTATTAGAGAATTGACGTAGGTATTCCCTTTTTATTCTTTGTCAATAAAGTCGTGTATACCAGGAGGATCCGGGGCCAATCCCTTTCTCTTTCGGATGTCAGATACTGCTGTTGCTAGCATTGGTTTTGGAACCTCGGTCCATTCCTTGAAGGATGTATTCCATGTTGCACGTCCAGCAGTCTGGCCCCTCATCTCTTCAGACAAGGTAAACGTCTCAGAAGCTGGAATCTCACCGGTGACAATACTTGATGCGCCTTTTTGTACCATGTCAAGCACCTTACCGCGTTTACCAGAAAGAACAGTTGCAACATTTCCAACCAGATCTGTTGGAACACGAACTTCAATTGCCAATGTTGGCTCTAAAACTGCAGTGCCTGCAGTCAGTAATGCGCCCATGCATGCCCTACGAGAAGCCGGCCCCAATTGAGACAGGCCCCTATGAGCAGTATCTTCGTGTGGAACAAAGTGAGTAAATATGAATTTACAGTTTCTCATTTGCTCTTTACAGAGGGGTCCCTCTTTCATGACTTCATCAAATCCAGAGTTGATAGAGTCAGTAGATTCCTGGACAAACTGAACACCTTTTGTTCCATTAATCAAAACATTGCCACGTGAGTCAAGTTTCATAACCCTCTTAATTGTATCAGTGTCCCAGCCTGCACCCTTGAGCAAATCTGCAACAATTTTCTTATCTTTCATATCACTGATTTCACCAGTTCTAAGCATTTGGGCAATTTCAGGCTCTAACGGCTCTACCTTCATGAAGATCTTGTTGTGTCGGTTTGGGGATTTTGACATGATTGGTTCACATCCGGCTTTTACAGTTTCTCTGTAGTTAATCAAAGGTTCAGATGTGATAATCTCTACTTTTGTGTCTTGGATTCGATGAATCGCAACGTCAAGGTGTAAAACGCCCATTCCAGCAACGATAGTCTCACCACTTTCTTGATCAATTTTTACGACAAGATTAGGATCTTCGATGGTTAGCTGCTTGAGTACATCAACTAGCTTGGGCAAGTCTTTAGGGTGTTTTGGCTCAATTGCAACTTGAACAACGGGTTCTGAGACATACTTTACGCCCTCAAACATTGGAATGTTTTTAACAGAAGAGAGAGTGTTTCCGGCTCTGGCCTCAGTTAGTCCCAGCAATGCCGGGATGTTACCTGCACCAAGTTCTCCGACTTGTTCTCTTTGGTTTCCCATGAAAAAGTTTACAGATTGAATCCTTCCTTCCCTTTTTTCATCAATAATGTTAATGGTTTGTCCGTCTTTGATGGTACCAGAAAAGAGTCTGCCTATGGCAACAGGTCCAGCTGCAGGATCCAGCACCATATTAACAATCATCATAATTGTCGGGCCAGTATCATCACATGCAAGCAAGGCCTTTCCAATGTCAGATTCCAGGTCGCCTTTCCAAATTTGTGGAATTCTGTATTTGACTGCTTCATGTGGGGGGGGATGGTGCTTAACAACCATTCCAAGTACTGCATCTGCCAAGGGTGCTTTTTCTACAAGATCTGCAACCTTTTCACTTTCATAAGCATCGATAACGTCTTTGAATGTAATTCCTCTTTCTTTCATCAAATCAATGTTGATTGCCCATCTATCTTTTGCAGAGCCAAATGTAACACTAGCATCCTGAATGGATACTTTCCATTTTTCCTTGTATTCAGGTTCAGCATATGTGTCGATTAATTGATTAAAGTTTGAGACGACTTCTGCCAATTGCTGTTGCATTTTCTCAGGGGTCAATCTGAGTTCTTTGATGAGCCTGTCTACCTTGTTGATAAATAAAACAGGTTTTACTCTTTCTTCAAGTGCCATTCTAGTTACAGTCTCAGTTTGAGTCATGATGCCTTCCACTGCATCACACACGACTACTGCGCCGTCAATTGCCCGAAGACTGCGAATGACCCTTCCACTAAAGTCTACGTGTCCAGGGGTATCAATCATGTTAATGACATATTCCTTATCTTTGTGAGTAAAATGCAAAGTGACATTTGCCTGATAAATTGTAATTCCTCTTTGCTGCTCCTCTTTATCAAAGTCCATTGCCAGTGCCTTGCCGGCAGCAGATGGGGCGATAATACCAGAATACGCCAAGAGGCTATCACTCATGGTAGTTTTTCCGTGGTCAACGTGAGCAATAACGCCAAAGTTACGAATTTGATCCTTGTTCTTGATGATTTTAAGAACCTCACCAGTTGACTTGTATTTTACCATATCCGCAAACCCTAGCAATCAGGTATTAAACCTTAGCCTCACAAAAGATCAGTAGATCATCTGATTGCTAACGTTACGAATTTTTTTCGCAGTTACAAAATGACAATCTTTTTTTCGTTTCTTTTTGGCCTCAAAAAGGGCAAGCAGTTGAGCAAAAAATGTGCAGTATAGCATCTGAGAAATCTTCTCGGAGGGGACGCTTGGGTGAATTACATGAAGCCCGACTTTTTTGAGATTTTGTGCAAGCTGTTTGTTATGAGAATTCTTTTCCTCAAAGATAATGACAGTGTCACCTTTTTTAGCTGAAAACAATTCCATATGAGAAAACTGCTCTATTTTTGAATAGCGCGCATCAGAACCCAGGATTTCATAAAACTTTGCAGCGCAATACATTGCCAGTGGATACGTAAACAGATTACCAAGAACAAAGATCCTCTTTGACACTTTGGATTTTTTGGCATCTATCTTTGCCTTTGAGAACAATTTTGTTTCTTTGGAAATCCGTATCCTTTGTACCAAAGAGACGCACGTCAAAGCGCTTTCCAAAAAGGAGATACTCCCAGCAGTAAAGACATCATTGTTTGAAGCAGTCAGATGTATGATTTTGCCAGATGCCTTTGCAAGCCTGCTTTTAGGCTTGGATGTTATGGCAGTTGCCCTTTTTGCAATCTTGGCAACTTTGATGTTCGTAATGGTGTTTCCAGATATGGAGACAAAATAGACATGTTTTGATTTTGCCAGTTGCCTACTCCTGTACAAATCAAGTGGATCCATTGCTTTTACCCTCCCGCCTGAAAATGATTCAGCAAGCATTGCAGATACTAGTGAATCCCCGCTTCCCGAAAAGAGGGTGTTTTTTTGCTGATTGGCAGATAGTGGTTTTTGCTTTTGAAATGATTTTAAAAAATTCAATTGAAGATGGATGTCTTTTTCATATGCCTCAATAGTATTCATAGTATCAAATGATTTCTGGCATATATTAGAAAAACGATTTTGTTGGTTTTGGTTTTTATTACGATAATTTTGCAGTCAATCATGGAAATTTCTGTGGGACATACCCCCGATTCGGATGACGCATTCATGTTTTATGGAATGTTTACAAACAAAGTCATGTCTCCAGATTTTAAGATAAACCATGTAGTTGAGGATATTGAGAAATTAAACCGTAAAGCAACTGATCCAGAGCTTGACGTTACTGCAGTTTCAGTTCACGCATGTGCATACATTCCAGAATACACAATACTTAGAAGCGGCGGAAGTTTTGGAATTGGTTATGGGCCAATAGTTACTGCCAGAGAACAGATGAGTATTGATGACATAAAAAAATGCAAGATCGCCATTCCAGGTAAAATGACATCTGCATTTTTGTTATTGCAGTTAATGATTGGGAAGTTTGACTATGTTGAAATGAATTTTAGTGATATTCCAAAAGCTGTAAAATCAGGTAAAGTTGATGCAGGACTGGTAATTCATGAAACCCAGCTGTCATACGAGCAAGAAGGAAATGTCAAGATTTTAGATGTTGGGGAATGGTGGGACAAGGCAACAAATGGATTACCAGTTCCGCTAGGAATCAATGTCATGAAGACCGGTTTAGGCATGGAGGCTATCGTCAAATTTGACAAATATCTTCAGGAATCAATTGAATTTGGAATTGCCCATTTTGAGGATGCAATCAAATACGCAATGCAGTATTCCAGAGGAAAATCACAGGATTTGATCGAGAAATTTGTAAAAATGTATGTAAATGAGGTAACAGTTAACATGAAAGATTCGGGGGAGCAGTCAATTCGAAAACTCTTTGAGATGGCAAAAGAAAAGAACCTGGTTCCTGACTTTGAGATATCCATTGCCACCAAGTAATTATAGAACAAAAAAATTTTAGAGTTAATGGGAGACGGAATTGGCGGTCCTGTCACGGGGACTCTAACTAACAATGCATTTCAGATGGTGGTCAGTCATGTAAGAAAAGACAACAAAGAGGAATATGGGAAAACAGAAAAAATCATCATTGCAAAAATTGACAATCCTGACGATCCCCAATACGCAGAAACTACCCCAGAACAACTAGAGCAAGCACTTGAAGGAAAATTTGTTTCATGTAATGTTCAATATAGAGATACAAAGACAGATGCGCTTGTTTGTAATGTTTTTGTTCAAAAACCACCTGAAGGATTTTAAAGATAAGACATGCCTAATATAGGATAAATTTCAAATGAGGTTAGAATGCTTGTAGATAAAAGAATTCTAGCAGGAGGCCTTGCAATGATCATTGCAGGGATGATAGTTGCAGCTGCCACAGGAGAAGCACCCACAGGTCAATCCGGAATGACTGAAGAGGAAATTATTGATTTGATGGTAGCTGAAGATGAAAATCAAGCTTACCAAATGTTGTCTGGAATACTGGTCGGAATAGGATTCTTGCTAGTATTGATTAGCTTTGGTGCCAGAAGAAGAAGAAGAAAAGGCAGTGTAAAAAAAGAAGAAGAAAAACCTGCCGAATGATTAAACCTTTTAATCTCAATTTATACAACTTGCACCATGATTCAGGCTGAAATTAGCATATATCCAATGGCAACAAAGACTACTAGTGCCAGTTTTTACATTGCAAAGGCAATAGAAGCAATCCAAAACATGGAAAATCTAAGATATGAAATCAGTTCAATGGGGACTGTTTTGGAATCAGACAGCATTGACGCAATTTACGATGCATCAAAAAAGATGGTGGAAACAGTCCACAATCTAGGGATCGACAGGGTTGAAGTTGTGATCAAAGTAGACTCGAGAAAAGACAAACAAGTCAGAATGGAAGAAAAGATCAGTTCCATAAAAAAGCAATTCCAAAAAAATAGCTAAAGCCCCATATTGGTATTGACCCAGTCAATTATGGCCATGATGTTTTTTACATTACCAAACTCTTCGCCTTCAAGACTTACAAACAGGAGATGATTGTTTGGGAGCGGTACCGTAATTCGCTTGATTTTATCATATGCAACAATTGCATATTTCCCATTTCCGATTTTAGATGCAAGTTTATCCCGTCTGTCCCAAGACTCGATGGAGCGTTTTAGAGATTCCTTTGTTTCATCGACGCTAAGATAGCTGCTTGTATTGTCACGAACACTATTCCAGAGAATAACTCCGTCATGATCACAAATTATTGCAACCCTGGAACTAGGAATTTCACCTAGAATCATGTTGAGAAGTTTTTCTTCATTTTCATGAATATTTTGCGTGGCAGACATTATTGTAAAATGGGGTCAAAGTAAGATAATGTTGATGTTTGACTAACTATAGAACTGTTTAAAAATTTTAGATATTTTTAACAAATTTTAGGAGACATGCGAAGGTTAAAACTTCCTTAAGATTCCAAAATGAGTGTTTCTCTGAGCAGGCGTTCGTCCAATCTCGTTTACCATTGTTGCAAGTTCGTCAACAGACGAGGTAGTGGGTTTTCCTGCAGCACGGTAAATCTCTTCAGAAAATGCCGTTCCTACCAAATCGCTTCCACCGTTAGATAATGCAACTTGTGCTAATTTCTTGCCGTATGCAACCCAGTAAACTGAAATGTTGTTCAAAGTGTTTGCAAGCACAAGCCTTGATAATGCAACTATCCGCAAATCATACACAGATGAGCATTCGTTGCTTACTAGATGTTCCTGCTCCAACTCTGTATTATCCAAACTGAATTTCAAAGGAATTAGCGTTATGAATCCATTGGTTTTCTTTTGCAGCTCTCGAATTTTGATAAGATGATCAACAATGTGTTCTGGTTTTTCAATATGTCCATAAAGCATGGTAACGTTGCTTTTGATTCCCATGTTGTGGGCCTCTTCAATTACATCAAGCCATTCTTGACCTGAACATTTTCCTCTGACTATCTTATCTCTAATTTCAGGATGGAATAGTTCTGCACCTCCGCCAGGCATTGAGTCAAGACCGGCATCTTTTAAACGAGATAAAATTTCCCTAGTGGGATTTTTTGTTAACTTGGACAAGTAAAAAATCTCTGCTGCAGTCAGTGCCTTGATGTTAAGTTCCGGATGACTCTTCTTGATAGTTTTCATCATATCCTCATAGTATTCTAACGGGAGTTTTGGATGAAACCCCCCAACAATGTGAACCTCAGTGGCACCCATCTGTTTTGCAATTCCAATTCTTTGTTCAATTTCCTGCGGAGTCAAAGTATATGCATCATCGGCCCCGTCCTTACGATAAAAGGCACACATTTGACAGCTGGCAGCACAAACATTTGTGTAGTTCATGTAGTAAGATGCTGCAAAGGTGACAGTGTCGCCGACTAGTTTTTTTCTTGTAACATCGGCAACTGCTCCAAGTAAATGTAAATTGTCATAATTCATCAATTCAAGACCATCCTTGTAAGAAAGTTCTTCTCCGGCAATGGCTCTATCTAATGCTTGAGAATCTCCCACTAATTGTTCTAGCATATTTGTCGGTTTGTTTATCATGATATATTCCTTATAGTCTCAAGAAATAAGTAGCTAGTCATGATAGCAACATCATGGTACTTCCCTTAGTCGATGAACATAAGCCGAAATGTTACTTGTGCCATCAAGGATTCCAAAATATCGAAGAATTAAGAAATCATCAAAATGCCAAACATGGGGATTTCTTTGAATCACATGAAAAAGAAACGGGCCGAGGGCCAGCACCCGGCGATGTTACTGTGTTTTAGATTTCTTTTTTTGAATGGATTTTAATAGATCTTGTGCGATATCTTTTGAAATGCTTGCCAAATCATAGTGTTGATCAATAGACAATGCTTTTTTGAAATATTTGATTGCGTTTTGTAGTTGCCCCATTTCACCTAGTGAAAGTCCTTTGTATGCAAAAGCCATGGTACATCTGTTATCAATTTTCAAAACAGCATCATAGCAATCTATTGCCTTTTGATATTGTTGATCTGAATGTAGTGTTACGCCTTTGTTTAATAGCGCATCAATATTGTTAGGGGAGAGCAAAAGAGCTTTGTCATACGAACGGATGGCAAGTTTTAACCTGCCCATATTTTGTAAAGTAACTCCTTTGTCAATGAGCGCACCAGTGTTATCAGGTTCTTTTTTGAGCACTAAATCATACAAACGTAATGCCTCAGAATAGTTCCAGACTTCTGCTTGCTCAAATGCTTCTGCCAGCATCAGATCTATCTCATCATTCACATATCTGATAACATTTTGTTAATAATTAAGATTCGCTAATTGTCAGCACAAAATCAAGATGCATTCTTGTCTCTGGGATCAATTTCTAATGATTTGTTAAAACACCCCATTGCCTCCTCGTATCGTCCCAAGCTTCTAAGAACTATACCCTTGCTATTCCAAAGATCAGGATCATTCTGATTCAGGAGAAGAGCCTGTTCAAAAAAACCAAGTGCGTCATCAAATTTTCCATCTTCTAAAGATTGTTTTCCTTTTGCAACAAGATTTTCTGTTTCATCCATAAATTACAATGTATGGGATTTGTATTAAATTTGAATATCCCATATCAAAAAATAGGCAGTAAGATTAAACAGATTTACAATTAACTAATGAAAATTTAAATAAATTTTTCACCATAACAACATATGAAGATGGATGAAACAGACTACAGAATTCTCAAAAACTTGATGGTCGATGCAAGACTTTCAGCAAGGCAACTTGCATTAAAACTTGGAATGTCAACTGTAACAATACTATCTAGGATTAAAAAGTTAGAAAAAGAGAAGATAATTCAGGGATATACGGCAATCATTGATCATGAAAAACTAGGGTACACACTTACGGCAATTATTGAAATCATAGCAAAGAACGACAAAATTCTAGAGATTGAAAACGAACTGTCGAAATTTGAAAACGTGTGTGGAGTCTACGACATAACAGGTTCAACAGACACGCTGATAATAGCAAAATTCAAAGAACGTAGTGATTTGAGCAAGTTTGTAAAGGAACTGGCCATGATACCAAATGTAGAAAATACAATCACCCATGTGGTTCTAAATACCACAAAGGAAGATTTTAGATTAACATAGGTAAAATAAATTGAAACAGCTCAATATCTTTTTAATTTCCGTAGTTATTTTGGGAGGGATGCAAACAACCTATGCACAAACAGATGAATTGAATATGGAGCTTGAAGTTTCAGATGAAGAAAAGACAATACTGTTTGCAGGTTTTGCTATTGCAGTTATTGCAATTTTCTTGTTTCTAGCAAAAGACATCATTCTCAGGAAAAAAACATCCTATGATAAAAATGATCTTGAATCAAAAAAAGACAAGACATATGAAAAATATCACTCAGGTTGGGGAGATGATTATGAAGAATTAGGAAAGAGAAAAAACACAACAGAAGATAAAGAATTCCGCGATGCTGCAAGTAACGATGAACTGCCAAATTATTATGAGATCCTCAAAGTTTCAAAAAATGCAACACAGGAAGAAATCAAAAATACGTTTAGGGAACTTGCAAAAAAAACACATCCAGACAAAACAAAGGAAGATTCTGAAAAGAAGATGGCAGAATTAAACAAGGCTTATGAAATACTTTCAGACAAACAACGCAGAGAAAAATACGACAAATATCTAAAAGCTAACTAAAAAGAATTTAATTTAATAATAATCATGCCAAGTTCGATCGAAGTTGGAGTTTGAACACTGTCTGTAAGATTAGTAAAAATTTCAACATTTAATAGATTTCCATCATGTCTTATTTGGGTAGATATTTTTAGCTCGGCAAATTCGGTATTTGGCCCAAGCATTTTTTTTGTCAAAAGCGGCACCACGGAAAGATCATTGATTGCACATTTCATCTTGTAGGCAAACTTATCTGAAAAATAAGCGCCACCACGAGTAGTGGGCTCATTAACAGGAATTGTCGAATTTATGATAGATACATCAGTAATCGGATAAGTTTCGTCATTTAGGTAAAGCGTGTATTTTGGGGAATTTTTTTGGTTATTTTCCATCAAAATTTCAAGCAAATCCAAATTTACGGACATTCAAAATTAGCCCAATCGTAATTCTATTGAATCTTTCTAAGCAAAATTAACCAAAACTAAACATTTGTTCTAGCCTACAAAAGGCATCTTTAAAAATAAGAATTTTGATCCGAGTGATAGTGCAGCAATTTGCCAATACCCATTCAATGAGAAATGAAATTCTTAATCTTATGATTCAAAACAGATTGGACGATGACTGTTATGTTGAAATGCTGGATTATGTAATTGATTTATTTGAAAGCCAGGGGCTAGGGGTCGAATGTTATGGATATCACAACATCAGTCATGAATTAGAAGTAACATATGTAACACTTTTAGCTACAAACCAAACCATAATACAGCTAACAGATGAAGATAGAAAATATTTGTATGTTGCAGCGTTACTGCATGACTTTGATCCTGAAAAAAGTGTAGACAAGCCTCATGAAGAAAGTGTGATTAAATTTATTACAACAGATAAGAAACTGCGTCAATTAGTTGATTCTACAAACTTGGACTTGGAAATCATAAAAGTGTTAATTTTACGAACAACGTACCCTTGGAGCGGAGATCTTAGAAAAAATGCAGAGATGCAAATAAAACAATGTTTTCAAAATTCAGATTTGGCAAGAACCAACCAATCATATCAGCAGCACGTAATGAAAATGGGCGAATATCTATCAGTTACAGATAGAATTAGCGGGTATGCATTAGGGGACTTTACAAAAGCAATGGAAATGGCAAAAATGAACGCACATGCACTTGCATGGAAGCCATCGCTAATTGTCAGAAATGCTGTTGCATACTTTGAAGAATTATTAAACAAGGAAACAGAGATGGTAAAAGGAATTTTGAAAATACTTCCAAAAGAAATGAGAAAGAATTTTTTTAATACTGTTTTGTCGTTTATGAAAATCAGACAGCAGGAGATCACAATTCAAGCTGATTATGCGTATGAAAATCTCAAGCTGATTCCCACAATAGAGGGCATGAAAACAAGAGAAGATCCAAACTTCATCAAAGCGTTATATGACATTTTCTTAGAACTGCCAAGACCACTTCAATTTGAAAAAGAAAATTTTGAAGAGTCCATCAGGGATCCGCAAAGAATCATCAACACACTTAGGCTAAATGACAAAAACGGGGAGATTGTAGGATTTGTCAAGGGAGGGCCGCTTGAGAAATACAAACTGCGTGAAGAGATCAGAGACGAGAATTACGGTCTAGGAAACACAATATTTCTAGAGCCATTGGCATTGAAGATGGGGTATTGGGGACTAAAGGGGGGAAGCGAAATGCGCCATATGTTTATCATGCAATCCCACTCTATGAGGTACAAATACCTGACAAGTTTCGCACTACGGGACGTTATTCAGGCCAGAATAGACAAGGAACAGGCAGAGTTTGTAACACAATTTAATCCTGAGAGATGGGACTACTATAGAATCAAAATTTAGATTCATCATATGAAAAAATTATTTTTGGAGGCATTGGATTCAACAATCCAAGGGCAGGTATGTGCCCAAAAAGAATTCAAGGAATTTTTTTCAGTAGATGCAAGCCCATATCAGATTATTCCACAGGCAGTAGTGATTCCAAAAAATGAAAAAGACGTAATCAATGTAATAAAAATTGCAAGAAAATTCAAGACATCAGTAACCGTACGAGGTGCAGGAACAGGCCTGGTGGGAAGCGCGTTAAATCATGGAATCATAGTTGATATGAAAAATTTTGATTCGTTGGTAGTTGATAAGAATCACGTTACAGTCGGCCCGGGCACAATAAAAGGAATTTTAGACAAGAATCTAAAGAGCCATAAAAAATTTTTCCCTCCAAACCCCTCAATTGGCTCTTTTTGTTTGGTAGGAGGCATGTTAGGGAGTAATTCTAGCGGAAGCAGGAGCTTAAAATACGGAAGCGTGATTGATAACGTAATTTCTGTTACATTTGTTAATGGAAATGGGGAAAAAATTACGCTGCCAGACAATAAAAAAATAGGAAAAAAGATTTTAAAACTTGCAGGGAAAATAAACGAAAAAAAGTTTCCAAAGGTAACAAAAAATTCTTCAGGATACAGGATTGATAAAATAAGATCAATCAACGATTCTCACAAAATAATCATAGGATCAGAGGGAACACTAGGAATTATTTTATCAGCAAAGATAAAGATCAGTGATGAGCCAAAAAAAAGAATTCTTTTTGTAATCGAGTATAACTCGGTAAAAGATGCAGCAGAAAACTGCATTACAATAAACAAGACTGACCCTTCGGCAATTGAATTTGTTGATAAAACCATACTTGATCAAATAAAATTTAATTTTAACAAAAAAACAAAGTGTATATTATTTGTAGAATATGATGAGAGGATCATTCCCAATGAAAAGAAAATAAAGTTAATTGTTACAGGAAAAATTATTAAAAAATTAACAAAAAACTTGGAGATTGCCAAATGGTGGAAATATAGGGATTCATCGCTGCATTACAGTTTAAAATCAATCAAAAATAAAAAGATAATTCCACACATAATTGAGGATGCGGCAGTTCCTTTAGAGAGGCTTTCGGAATTATTTTTAGTGCTAAGCAGGATTAATGAAAAATACAAAACAAAATCAGTTGCTTATGGACATGCTGGAAATGGGAATATTCATGTTTGCCTGATTTTAGACAAATCGGAGGGCAAAATTATCAAAAACATTGCCAAGCAGTATTTTAAAGAAATAATCAAAATTGGGGGAACTATTACGGCTGAGCATGGGGACGGTCTAGCACGCTCAGAATTTGTCAAAAATCAGTATGGGGCAAAAAACTATCACATATTCAAAGAAATCAAAAAAATGTTTGATCCGCAAAACATACTAAATCCAGACAAGATAATCACAGAAAAAAGTACAATCATAAAAAATCTTGTAAATTTCTAAATTAACTGAACATTGAATCAAAAAAACCATCAAAGAAACTCTTTATTAACAAAAAATTGTCCAAAATGTCGTGGTCAGTCTGAGTATTTGGATCGTGGCAGTGTTACTAATATTTTCCATTAATTTTACTTCAGCATTTGCATTAACAGACTTGCAAAGATCAACAATTAATGAACCAAGATTAGAAAAGGCATTTGGATCACCAATAGGGAGTCATGTTAACATAGATCAACAAATTCAGATTTCAGTAGACATTACAAACAATCAAGAAAAATCCCAATCATTTGTATATCTTGTTCAAGTTAAAGATGAAGCAGGATTTGTTGTTTCATTAGGATGGATTAGTGGGCAACTGTCACCAAATCAAAAACTTAGCCCATCTTTATCATGGACCTCAGATGGGGCAGGAGAGTTTACTGCAGAAATTTTTGCATGGAGCGGTCTGAAAAACCATAGCGCATTATCTGAATCGACTGCATTACAGATAACTGTCAGTTAAAATTTTGACAAAATAATTTGCGTGTACTTTATCACAATTATTCAAGAAATACGAATAATTTGTTCCTAAATCAATAAAAAAAATGGCCGTTACGAAAAAAATCGCGGTACAACATGATTGTTAAGATCGGAGGTTTGCTTCTTGGTGAAAAAAGTTCAACAACTTCTTGCTAATATAACCTAGAGCCTAGTGCCATTATGACAATAGGATATTGTGTCAAGTGCCGTGATAAACGAGACATCGAAGGCGCTAAGCCATACACCATGAAAAATGGTAAGCCTGCAATCAAAGGCGTTTGCCCAACATGCAGTACTGCCATCTTCAGAATTGGCAGGGGATAAAATTCTCAGCAGAGGGTTTTAGAAATGCCATTCATCAGTAAGGCCATTCCATAGCGAACGCATTGGGGATGGATCTTTTTCTATTTCCTCATAAATTCTATTTTTTAATACAAAAAAGAAATTCTCCAAAGCATCAACGCCGCCATCAGCATACAACTCTTTACCAATCTCAGTGATTCGCTTATGTTTTTCAGGGATTTCTGAAGAATCAGGATTTTGCAGGCAAAAGGTCATCAAATCAATTAATTCTTCCTCCAACATAAAGTCCATAATATTTCAAATTTTTCGTCAAATTTAGGTATTGAGATTTAGAATAAAAAAAGAGATTACTTGAGACGCCTATAGATCTCTTTGAACTCAACTGATAGATTATACGACATGTTAAGCAGATGTGCAAGTTGGTTCATAGATGTTTTTTCATGTCCTAATTGTCGCAGTATGGTCAAGGCCTTTTGTGGAGAACTAACTAACAACGAACTATGTCCAGACCATGTCTTAAAGGCTTCTTCAACATCCAAGGAGAAATTCAGGACAAACTCTTTCCAATTGGGCATTGACTGTAGTGCTTTTTCATTAAGAAGCACTTGGGATAATTCACGAAACTCGTTTTTTCTATCCAAATACAACATGCCAAGGGCTTGTTTGATCTTTTCCTCTTGGTACTCTGAGGTATTTAGCATATACATTCCGGCAATAATGCTCATGTAATATGATACTCACAATCAGTGATAAATACAATAGTTTGTTCTCTGAAAGTCTGTTACGATTTTTTAATAAAAATTAACAAATGTAAAGTCAAAAAAATAAAAAAGAGGCCAAAGCCTATTGGAATGGATCAATGAACGGGCAGTTAACAATATGGTCACTATCCATCGGACGTGCAATGCCAATGTCAATCAAACCAGCCTCCCTGTATGCATTCAAATCACCAATTGTCTCTAACAACTGAGCGTTTTCTGGACTAGCCCAACCTGTTATGAAAATTCTCCACATAGGAGAATAGTTTGCATCACCAGGAGCTCCTGCAGCTATCCCTGCCTGGAATCCTAAAGGACCAGAACCAGTCAGACCATTTCTGAACTGAAACAGGTCTGTTGCTGCTGAACTTGCAATCAAACTCGCAGATGTTGGTGCGCTTACAACACCCATCATTCCTGCAGGACCGCTAGGAGTAGCATCTGTTACAATGTAATAGATTGTTCTGCCATCCGGGCCCCAACCACGATGAGCAATGAAAGTTACAGTCATCTCTTCTGTATCAATATCAAGGACTTGACCGCCACCATATGGCGTTTCATCAGTTAAAGTTTTGTCTTCTTTAACCGTCATCTGGCCTTCAGGCCAGACAATTTGCGGCATATTCAAAACCACACCAAGTTCTGCCAATGTAATTTCATCATTGTCAGCTGCATCCACAATCATTGCGTCGGAGTCAAGGACTCTGGGCGTGGTGCCTTCATTCCATGTAACATGGACATGGGAAGTCAGTGCGCTATACACATCTGCTTGTGCAGGAGTGCTTGTAAAGACCTCACCTTGATACCCATGAACACCGCCGCCTTCAATGCCGTTGGTGAACATGTATGTTCTTGAAAGTGCGTCATCAGGGGCATTTACCAATAAAGGAGCAAGTTCAACCTGCCAGCCTTGGTTTTCGGTAATGATGTCTGCATGTGAAGGATCACTAGAATCAGTGATGATAAAATAAACATCTCCACCGTTATAGTAGCCATGATGCAAAGGAATTGTTGCTGGAACATTTGCTCTTGATAGTCTAAGTACAGATCCCAAATCTGCCTCAGTTACTTCTTCCATGTGTTCTTCTTCATGAGTATCATTCTCCATGGCTTCTTTTTCCATGTGTTTTTCTTCATGAGTTTCTTCTTCAGTAGCTAGTGCTGCAAAAGTTGCCTCTTTTTGTTGTTCTAACCATGCGGCTTTGCCGCCTGGAATCTCAGAACAGAACTGCAATCCACAAATGCCGGTACTTGCACCATATTGTGGGGTACTGGTGCCTTGACTTTTGAGAGCTTCAACATCTGTGAAATAGTCAGTAGTCAATCCTGCTGTAAAGAAGGGTAGCATTGCAAAAACTGCAATGTATCTTAGACTCTTGTTCATAGAATGAAAAATGGGATTTTTCTTTAAAAGAATTTATCCAAATCAGGCACAGGGCTATACAGAAAGTTCTGAGAACCTATTTTCAACATAATCCCAGTTGACAACATTCCACCAGGCTTTGACATAATCAGGTCTCTTGTTTTGATGTTTTAGATAGTAAGCATGCTCCCAGACATCTAATCCTAACAAAGGTGTTTTCTGAAGAGTCCAAGGACTGGTTTGATTAAAAGTCGTAATAATTTCAATTTTGTTATAAGTGGGGTTAAAAACTAACCAGCACCAACCACTTCCTTGAAGTGTGATTGCTTTTTCTGAAAAAACTTTTTTAAAATTTTCAAAGTTATTAAAATAAACATCGATAGAATCTTCAAGTTTTCCTCCAGGCATCCCATCACTGTTCGGGATCATTGTTTCCCAAAACAATCTATGATTTTCAAAACCCCCACCAAAAAAATTAATTGCATTTTGTCCAGATTCAGGAATTGATTTTAAATCAGAGAGGATAGATGAAATGTATTGAGGGTGAGATTCGCCTCCAACTCGTTTAAGAGAGTTGTTTAGACCATCAACATATGATTGATGGTGTTTTTGGTGATGAATCTTCATTGTTTCTGCATCGATAAATGGCTCCAATTCATCATATCCGTATGGCAGTTTGGGAAGTTGATATCTAACCATAAATCAAATTATTTGAATCCACATATATTCTTCAAGAACAAAACCCAAATCAAGTTTTTATTGAAAAGCATTTCTGAGTACATTATGAGAAGACTGGGAACGACTGATTTAGAAATTTTACATTTAGCTATTCAAGAAAATGGAACATTTAATGAAAGCAACCTAGAAAATTCAGAATTAAAGAGGTTGGGAGTAGGGAGAATTCTAGATGCGTTGGCATCACTAAAAGATAGAAAGATGATCTCGCTTAACAGTGATGGTTCTTTTTCCATTACAGATGTTGCAAAAGAGATTCTTTGGACTGATAAAATTCCAACATGGGCAAAAATCCTGCGTCTTCTTCAGATAAAATCTTGCAATATGAAAGATATGGCAGACATCCTCAGAACAGCAGAAGATAAACTCATAGAAGATGTAGAAAGGTTAAGAAAAAATCAGCTCATTCTAATGTCACCACAAAGACAAAACGATAGACTTGTCAAGGTGTATGAAATACTTCCTGAGGGAACAGTTCAAATCGACAGAACAGAAACGGAGGGATTTGGGAGTAATGCATGTTTTGATAAAATCAAACCGAAAATAGAAATTCTAAGCATGATAAATGAGATTGTAAAAGACATCCAAGATTCTCAAATTGAAGAACCAAAAAAAGAAAGCATTTCAGAAAAGCTATATAAATTAAAAGACAAGTTAGAAATTTAATTATTTTGAGCGAATCTTGTCTTGTATTTGAGCCAAAATTAATTCTGCTTTGTTCTTGTTTTCATAGTTTTCAACAGACTCGTCCATGATTTCATCAATTTCATAGCTTTTATCTACCAAGATATTTGCAACATGATCGTCCAAAGTGCCGTTTCCAATTAGATAATATGCAAATACAGTGTTTTTTTGTCCAATTCTATGAAGTCTGTCTTCAGCTTGTCTATGAATTGCAGGACTCCAATCAAGTTCTGCAAAGATGACATATTTTGCTCTAGTTAAATTAATACCAACGTTTCCGGCACGAAGTCCTGCAATCATTAACTTTGATTCACCTTTTTGGAATTTATCAATCTGATCTTGTCTCAGTGAGTCTGTTTGTCCACCAATTATTGATACAGGAGAAAATTCTTGTAGGCTTTCATGGAGTAGTTTATGAATTACTTTATGATGGCAAAATACAACGACACTTTCTTCAATCTCCATAATATTTTTAACAAAATTAATTACATGTGGGAGTTTTGCAACACCTGCAATTTGTCGTTCACTTTGAATAGCCCGTTGATATGATGCAGATTTTGAAAATTCCGTTTCTGCGTCTTTTTGCTCTTCTTCAAGTTTTTCCCAGATCTTATTTAATTCTTCAATATAATAATCAGTGTCAGATGCAATAACCTCTTTGTAGCGAACCTTATCTTTTAGTTCTTTTAAAACGTCAGATTTTTTTCGCCTAAGCATTACATGTTTCTGTAATTCATTTCTAAGAGAGGCACGCTTATTCTCTAAAACAATAGCTTTTCCTTTTTCATTGACATAACAAAAATATTCACAAAATTCTTTAAAACTTCCAAGAAGTCCTGGTTTTATGATATCAATTATTGGCCAAATTTCAGAACCGCGGTTGTAAATCGGGGTGCCAGAAAGGCCAATTCTATACAATACAGAAGGAAGCGCGGCAAGTTTTTTGACTGCTTTATATTTTTGAGTGGTCTTTGATCTTAGATTGTGAACTTCATCACAAACTATGGTCTTTATTCCAAGTTTTGCCAGATCATCGTTTCGTTTGAAAAGTAATTCATAGTTGATTACATAAATATCACTTTTTGGAAGTTCTTTAGATTTTCCGGTTCTAATAAGAGCAACGCTTGGTGTTTTTGACTCAATTATTCGACCGTTTCTACTTTTTTTCTTTAGAAATTTTTCAATTTCTCTTTCCCAATTGTTTAACGTGACTAAAGGGGCAACCACAAGAACAGGGAATGTCTGCTTTTCAGTAGCCACGTAAGATAAAGTTTCAACAGTTTTCCCCAAACCCATCTCATCAGCTAGTAATGCATTACCAGAAGATTTTAACAAAAAGTCTAACCCTTCTTTTTGGAAGTTCAGAAGCTTTCCTCTAAACTGCTCACCAGTTTTTGCTCGTTTTAGTTTATGTTTAATTGGAGGCAGCGTAGGTTTTGGCGCATAAGTTTTTACAATTTTCCTTTGCCATGCATGTTTTGATAAAATTTCAAGTGGGTATCTGTCCATGATAAGTTTTATCTGTTTTACATTCTCAATATTATCAGAAACAATTACGTCATTTACATTTTCACCGTACCAAGCCTCAGGAACAAGTCTTGAGATCATGCTGACAGCACGATCGCCAGAAATTTTCCAACTCCAAGTTTTAGAATATTTATCAAGCACATATTCTAATGTGCCAATGGTTTCCAGAGATGTTTTCATAATTTGTCGATAGAATGTTTTTTTGCCTTATGAATCTTTCATGTTCCAATCGATCAACGCAGGGTAAATCAAAAACCTACAATGTTAAAATATAACAAATATGGCACATTTAGGGAAAATAGTGAGCCATGGCTTCATCGTGCGGCAGTTCAAGAAATAAAATAACAAATATGGAATCATAAAACACACCTTAGAGATGGCCGATGAGGGATTTGCATGGATTTATCTAATATTTTTCTTGGTTCCACTAGCAAGAATACTTCCACGCATAGTAAGAAAATGGAGAAACAAGGCACATGTTGAAAACCAAAATTATGCAAATAACCCAAAAGTGGAACAACGACAAGAATCATTTCAAAGACCACAGAACACGGAAATGAAAGTATTAGGAGAGATTAATAGAGGAATTAAAAATTTCAGTAATATTCAAAAAAACCTTGCTTTAAGCAATCAGGAATTGGAAAGTATTTTAAAAAATTTAGAGAAACAAGAATTAATGAAAGTGGTAAAAAAAGGGAGTTTTTTTGGCATCAAAGTAGAGCTGCGTTCAACTGAAAAAGGTCAGAAAAGATATTATTCATAAAAAAAATCCTTCGATATTTTAATTAGAACATACGTTTAAAATTCATTAGATGCCAGAAAAGTTGTGGAATTCACACAAAATGAAGAAGCCAACGTTGAAAAGCCAATCGTGATTGCAGCAATGCAAGATATGGGAGACGTTGGAAGTATTGTAGTAAATTTTATCAATGATTCTTTGAGGACAAAAGCATTCAGAGTTGCAAAAACATTGTTTCCAACATATGTGATAGATAATGGAGGATACGTTGATATTCCAAATGAGAGTTGGGAATACAGATACGCAGACGACTTGATAATATTTGGTGGGAAAAAAGGACAGCCACAAAGCAACAGTGAGATAAACACTTTGTGCCAAGATGTAATTGATGTTGCAAAAAAATACTCTGCAAAATTCATTTACACGTTAGGAGGTTTTCATACTAATCGAATTTTAGACAATAACCCAAAGACATACATTACAACAACATCAAAGGAACTAACAAAGCAGATGGGAGGGCTTGACGTAGAAACAACTCCTCAAAAATCAATAATAACAGGATTTAATGGGTTGATTCTTGGATTTGCAAAGCAAAACGGAATTCACGGGATTGGCATGTATGGTGAATTAAATGAGCCTGAAATTCCACAATATAGGGCAGCAGTTAGCGTTATCAAAACTCTTGAAAAACTAACCTATAGAAAATTAGGGGACACAGGTCAATTAGAGGCCATGGCAAAAGAGGTTGAAAGAAAATTTAATAATTAAAATCAATGAGGATTGCCAACCTGATGAGGTCCAGTATTTTCATCATGACAATCACACAAACACAAATGGGTTTTGTGGTTATTCATACAGTCAATGCATTCGTAATGTTTTCTTGTTTCACAAGCAGCACAAATCATCTTACTAGTAATCAACAATAGATGAATTTGAGTTTTTTCTCATTTAAAAGGAAAGTCAATATTCCACCTCACTTCTTGCAAGTAGGTTATAGGTTAGATCGACATATCCTTGTGGATCAACTTCTTTTGCAAATCCCTTATCGATGTTTATGAGATAAATGGAATGTAGATGGGCATTTAGAATGTCCTCATACCGGATTGGCGGATTTTTATAGTAACGATCGCAAAGATTCTTGATTTTATCTACATCTTCTTTCTTCCTTGCATTTGGGGGCAACAAGAAAATTTTTGGTATTGGCAAGATTCCAGTAACAGGACTGGCTAATGAAAACTTTGAACAGTGCTTGCTATATCTTGAAACTTTACTCATTATTCTGGCAGCATAATAATCAACTGTGTCCATTGCATTCTCAGGAGGAGTAAACCCAGTCTCTATTTCAACAATGGTATTCCCATCACCTTTTTTTGCAAAGATATCACATACTAAAATATCTGAAAGCGTCTGCTAAACGGGCCGCAGGCAAGACAGCTTGCAGCAGACCTGGATGCGGGGCCGGAGTCATGCGGCTTTGAGAGCAGCTTGTGGGATTCCAACCTCGTAAGGCTGCACATCAAGAGAAAGTTCGGCGTGCAGTACAGCAAGACAGGTGTGCTGCAGCTGATCAAGGAGGTGGGCTTTTCGTGGAGCAAGGCGCGTCCAAAAAACCCAAAATCCACCTCAAAAAAAGAGCAAAAAGAGTTTCAGGGACGGGCAAAAAAACCCGTTGCAGAAAAGTCGGCGCAGGGATACGCCGTACCGGCCGGCGATGCATCCTCGATTCAAAGGGCATCAAACAGGCCCGGCTACGGGTGGAGAAGGCGCGGCAAGCGCGCCACATCTCCCCCTCTGTTTTGCCACGCAAGAGAAGATACATTTAGAGTCCTGTCAGCAAGCGCATTTTACTTTATGTTTTATGAAAAGCCAGACAGCGACGGCTTTTGCAGCTTTTTGGAACGGGTTCACAAAAGATTCGGCAAGGTGCTGCTGTCTGTAGACAATGCGTCATATCACAAATCCAAAAAGGCAAGGGAGTTTCTGGAAAGATACAATGACGGGATAGTTCTGGAGTACCTGCTGCCGTACACGCCGGAGCTTAATCCCATTGAGATGCAGTGGAGGGTAATAAAACGGGTACTGTCTGCAAAAGTGTTTGGCACGCTAGATGAGATGGAGCAGTCAGTACGCACGCTGTTTGCCAGAAAGGAGATCCTGCCTGTGAAAATGTTCAATTATTTAATGTGCTAACTATGTTGTCCTTCTGATCCTAGGCGGACTGACTTTTCGTACAATTGAGACATAATTTAGTTTGGGCACATCATTTTCTTTGAGATTTTTGGACAGTTTCTCAGTCATCTCATAGACGTCGTTACGGAATTTTTCCAAATCCATGATTCAAAACTATGTAATCTTATGTGCCCCGATCAAGGAAATCAGATGATAAGAGTGGTTCTGGTTCAGAAAACAGAGCCGGTACTGCAAGGATCAGAAATGCAAACAAACACACAACCCCAGATCCGAGGATATGCATGTCAGCTGTCTTTGTCGGCCTGGATGTCCACAAGAAGACCATCCAGATGTCAGTCATGGATGAAAACGGCGAGGAACTGCTCAACAAAGAGATAGCAAACACAGCCGAAGACATCAGGTACAACATAGGCTGTTTGCACAAGGACTCGAAGCTTGTGATGGAATCCTCGTCTGTCTGGAAGGCGCCGTTCTTTCAGATAAGAGACGAGCTAAGCATGGACGTGTCGCTGTCAAACCCGTACACCACCAAGCTCATAGCAGAGTCCAAAAAGAAGACTGACAAGGTGGATGCCAGAATTCTGGCAGACATGCACAGGGGAGGATACATAGTATCGTGCCACGTACCCACGTTGCAGAACATGAACAACAGGGACCTGGTGAATTACCGGCACAACCTGGTACGCCACAGGACAGGACTGAAGAACTCCATACACGGCATACTGCTGCAGAGATCGATTCGGCCTGACGGCAAGCCGTTTTGCGGGCCATGGATTGCGCAGGTTCGAAAGATAAGCGACTATAGGATAGACTCGTACCTGGACACGATAAACAGCATAAACGACAAGATACTCCAGTCAGATGCAAGGGTGCGCCAGGCAGCAAAGGAGAACGAGGATGCAACTCTGCTGCAGACCGTTCCGGGTGTCGGGGCATACTCTGCACTGGTCATTGCATGTACAATAGACGGCATAGGAAGGTTCGTCAACTCGCACAAGCTGTGCTCTTATGTCGGCGTTGTTCCGTCTGTGAGATCCTCCGGCGAGTCCGTGCACTATGGACACATAACGCACCATGGAAGCAGCATATGCAGGTGGGTTCTGACAGAGTGCGTCTTGTCGCATGTAAGGTATGCGCCAGAGTCTGACATTTCGATATTCTACAAGAGGCTTGCAAAGAGGAGGGGCAAGGGACGTGCATCAGTGGCTGCTGCCTCAAAGCTGCTGCGAGTCATTTACCGCATGCTCAAGGAGAGAAGGGCGTTTGTTACAAATTACAGTCAGGATGCCAATTGCGATGAACTCGTTGAGGGACAGACCTAGTAGTCTGTATGCCTCGCCTTGTAATTGCATTATACCCTGATAAAAGAATGGAGAATGATACTGAGGGATTGCCTCTGTGATTGCCTCGGATGGATAACTGTTCGCCTCTTTGTTGTCTTGGGCCTTTGCGGTCTGGAAATAATCCTAGCTTGTGCCGTACCTGTCAGGATGAAAAATGTTGGGAATTCTTATAAGGATGGCACATGGATACGAGTTCACGTCCCCTTACAAATAGGCGCGAATTTTACGGAATTTGTGTTGTTTACGCAGAGTAGGTGAACTCATATCCATGTGCCATCCTTATAAGAATTCCCAACATTTTTCATCCTGACAGGTACGGCACAAGCTAGGATTATTTCCAGACCGCAAAGGCCCAAGACAACAAAGAGGCGAACAGTTATCCATCCGAGGCAATCACAGAGGCAATCCCTCAGTATCATTCTCCATTCTTTTATCAGGGTATAATGCAATTACAAGGCGAGGCATACAGACTACTAGGTCTGTCCCTCAACGAGTTCATCGCAATTGGCATCCTGACTGTAATTTGTAACAAACGCCCTTCTCTCCTTGAGCATGCGGTAAATGACTCGCAGCAGCTTTGAGGCAGCAGCCACTGATGCACGTCCCTTGCCCCTCCTCTTTGCAAGCCTCTTGTAGAATATCGAAATGTCAGACTCTGGCGCATACCTTACATGCGACAAGACGCACTCTGTCAGAACCCACCTGCATATGCTGCTTCCATGGTGCGTTATGTGTCCATAGTGCACGGACTCGCCGGAGGATCTCACAGACGGAACAACGCCGACATAAGAGCACAGCTTGTGCGAGTTGACGAACCTTCCTATGCCGTCTATTGTACATGCAATGACCAGTGCAGAGTATGCCCCGACACCCGGAACGGTCTGCAGCAGAGTTGCATCCTCGTTCTCCTTTGCTGCCTGGCGCACCCTTGCATCTGACTGGAGTATCTTGTCGTTTATGCTGTTTATCGTGTCCAGGTACGAGTCTATCCTATAGTCGCTTATCTTTCGAACCTGCGCAATCCATGGCCCGCAAAACGGCTTGCCGTCAGGCCGAATCGATCTCTGCAGCAGTATGCCGTGTATGGAGTTCTTCAGTCCTGTCCTGTGGCGTACCAGGTTGTGCCGGTAATTCACCAGGTCCCTGTTGTTCATGTTCTGCAACGTGGGTACGTGGCACGATACTATGTATCCTCCCCTGTGCATGTCTGCCAGAATTCTGGCATCCACCTTGTCAGTCTTCTTTTTGGACTCTGCTATGAGCTTGGTGGTGTACGGGTTTGACAGCGACACGTCCATGCTTAGCTCGTCTCTTATCTGAAAGAACGGCGCCTTCCAGACAGACGAGGATTCCATCACAAGCTTCGAGTCCTTGTGCAAACAGCCTATGTTGTACCTGATGTCTTCGGCTGTGTTTGCTATCTCTTTGTTGAGCAGTTCCTCGCCGTTTTCATCCATGACTGACATCTGGATGGTCTTCTTGTGGACATCCAGGCCGACAAAGACAGCTGACATGCATATCCTCGGATCTGGGGTTGTGTGTTTGTTTGCATTTCTGATCCTTGCAGTACCGGCTCTGTTTTCTGAACCAGAACCACTCTTATCATCTGATTTCCTTGATCGGGGCACATAAGATTACAAAACTATCTAGTTTTTCGGGGTTTAAGAGTTAGTTGTGATTCAACATGTTTCGTCTCAAGGCACAAATCGAGTAAATTACTCAAATAAAATTGAAAAATGAGTAATTTTTCTTCATACTTTGTCTTAACAACAAAAATCAGAATGATTGTCCGTGTTCAAAAACAAGGCTATAACGATAGGATTATTCTCATTTTTAATGCTCCTTTCGTTTATTCCATCTATAGATGCAAAGCTATGGGAGCTAGTAGTCGATGTAAATGTAGAAAAAGGAGTAATCCATTCAGGCGAAACAGTAGTAATTTCCGGAAAAGTTGTAGATCATGCGTACAAGCCAATGGGTGAGGTCGAGGTATTCATCAGAACAGGTGCAGATACAACAAAGATATTCACAAACCCAGAAGGCGAGTTTAGAGGTGAATTCAAAAATCTGGAAAGAGTACCGGCAACGTATACAGTTAACGTAGTTGCATCATGGAACGGAATGACCGGTTTATCAAGCACACAGTTTCAGGTGAAAGGCGATGCAACGCCAGTTTCAGTATTGCAGAAAAAACTAGCTACGGATGAAGCAAAAAAATATCTAAGCGCTAATGAAAGTGACTTTGAGAAGAATCCAATCGGGCAAACTTTGTTCAAATACTATCATGGTTTATTACAAGAATTAATTGCAGAAAAGAAAGAAAATGAGAAAATTTCAGAAGAGCAGGTTCGCTTAGAACAACAAAGACAGGTTGCTGACGAATTGAGAAATCAAGATGTCGAATTTTATAATCCAAGTTCTGGAATTTATGACGGATATCAATATGACGACTATATTAGAAATCTAAATCCAGAAATAAGAGACTTGGTTACAGGTCAACTCAACTTTACGAAAAATACGTTTGAAGAGGCGCAGAAAGCAAGAGATGAGATTCTGGCAAATGGGGGGACATATGAGGAAGCCAGGCAGGCATATTTGGACATTGTTTCAATTCCAAAAGAGATTCTTGAGCAATTCAGCCAAAACAAAGTAGATGTGGAGCCAGAAGATGATTCTGAAGAAGAATCCAGTGAGGAGAACTCAGACAACCAATGAACAGTTGATAAATTCTATATGTGCCTTGTATTCAAAATCACGCAATACAATATGATGAAGATAGATATTCCATTACCATGCCCATCTTGTGAAGGGAAAACGTACTCTGTGAGATAGACGGCATTTTCAGTCCTTAAAAAAAGAAGTTGGCAAATATGTAAAGAATGTAATTTTGAAAGAACTTCTGAAGATTGCAAAAATTCCTCTGCTGTACATTACAGCATTTTTCACTTTTCTCAACAGTTTTTAATCCAGGTTAGGCACAAAAAACGATTTGAAGGTATTTTACAAGCCAGCATGCATAACATGCAAAAAAACGATCTCAGAGATCAGGAGGATGAAGGCAGATATTGAAAAGAGGGATTTCTTCAAGGAGCCGTTCTCAGAGCATGAATTGAGAGGGATTATCAAAATGACAGGAAAAAGACCATCAGAACTCCTTAGAAAAAGGGACAGGATGTACAGGGAACTAAACTTTGAAGACTGCAAAAGGACAGACGCCCAGATTATCAAACTGATGGCAAAACATCCAGGATTGATTTTAAGACCAATTGTCATTGCAAGAGGTAAGGCATTTGCAGGAAAGATAGACGCACAAAGTCTGAAATAGACTATGAATCGTTGTCTTGCTTGAAGATTCTAATTGCCTCCAGATGAGAGCAGTTTGCCTTTAACCCCCTGCCGTGATGAAATTTGTAAAAGTTTTTGAAACCGGGGCACTCGCACGTATCAGATGTTACAAAGTAAGACTTGTCAGGATCTGAGGACGATTTTATCTGAAACAGATCATCTTCAATCTGAACAATCCCGCCACTTTCGACAAGTTTCTTTGCCTTTCTGATGGTATTGGCACTCATGTGGTTACCATGTCATCATCGTTTTTTATGCTTTAACTTTTTCATGGGATCAGTTACTATCCTTTACTGTCTTTGTACAAGTCAGTGCCGTACGCCTCGTCGCGCATCTGCTCCATGATGCTATCTACTGTTTTTTCATCATAAAAGAAAGATTAGGAGCCAAGTAGTCTGTTTCATAACCCTGTCTAAAATCATAGCAAAGCCGATCAAGGCAAAGACACGACATCGTTAAACCAAAACGTTTCTGGATCACCTCTGTCGAACACCATGTGTATTGGGCACCGACAACTGGAAGTATATAGAACGCGGCAGGATGCTTGTCATACGGGACAGCCAGGAATGGTCACGGGATCTGGGACAGCAGCTCAAAGATTTCTTTCTACGGTGCCAAAATATTTCAAAAATATCACACAGTGGTGGCGTGATTCTAAAACTACAGATGAGGATTATGTTATAGCAGTGAATTATCTGGCAAACAAACACGCCATACCTCTCCATTTCTCATCAATAATTCCGATGAGTTTGATTGAAAAACCACTTGAAGAATTTTGTCGCAATTATCATCATATGATCCGTCAATGCGTAGATCATCAACATTTTAACTACTGCATAGATCAGATAACTCAAAAAATGCTCAGAGAGTGTCCCTCCGCGAAATAACAATACTACTATCAGTACGATTTAAATTAACATGAAACGTGCATGACGGCTCTGCAGAAACCAAATCACAAGATTGAACGGCGTATTCGGAGATCCCCGGACAAGAGAATGCTTTCTGCCCAGAGTTCTTGGAGATAATTTTCGCACTTGCCTCTTTTGGCCAATTAGTCAATGCCCAAGCATACTGCAATTATTATAAACTGGCTACCTCATGAGTCTATTGAGCATGAAGAGGTATGTTGCAACGAGACTTGCAACAATGTTTGGTGTTTTGATGATTACGTTATTAATCACAATTGCACTTGTTGGCTCAAACATGGATACCATATTAAAGCAAGGGATCGTTTTTCAAGTGAGGTCTGAGATTACTGAGAATCCTGCAATTGCTGAAAGTTTTTCATCAGTTGAAGAGTTTGAAGGATTTGTTCAGAGTCAAATAGATCAGAGAACCAAAGTTTTAGGATTAGATGAGCCATGGTATTCGCCTCAAAGGATAGGGTTTACCATGTACAAAATATTATTACTTGATTTTGGACATGCGACGTTTCTCATTAGTGATTCAGGCTCTTCGGATGTAAAGGACATAATTTTTGAGAAACTACCAAGAACAGTTTTACTATTTACAACTGCCACAATAATCATCTCAATAATAGGAATATTTCTTGGGGCATTATCAAGTAGCAAAGTTGGCTCCATCATAGACAGAATTACATCAAGTTTTGCAATAGTTAGCTCTAGTTTTCCAGTTTGGTGGATAGGAATGTTAATGATATTTTTATTTGCATTTACATATCAGATATTTCCCGCAAGAGCGACTCCAGACATTCCATCATCTGATCCCAGGTATGTTGGAGCGCTGTTGTATCATATGACTTTGCCATTAATTACCATTGTAGTGATTGGTTTTGGTTCATGGGCATACTTGGTAAGAAATTTCATGGTGGGGATTATGCAAGAGGACTTTATCATGGCAAAAAAGACAATTGGGATCAAACAAAAAAAGATAGTCTATACTCACGCGCTAAAAAATGCAGCCCCGCCAATTATAACAATTTTAGCACTTAGTTTATCAGGATCATTAGGCGGGGCAATCATCACAGAGGCGGTTTTTGATTGGCCAGGAATGGGCAGATTATACTTTGAAGCAATTACAGTGATGGATTTGCCAGTAATTATTGGCGCCACGTATGTTCTTACAGTGTTCTTTCTTGTGAGCATATTCATTGCAGATTTGCTTTATGGCTATTTTGATCCAAGGGTAAGGACAGGTCAATGAGCAGCGTCACATCTCAGGAAATAAAACAAGAGTTTCTCAAAAGTAAAATGGGAATTGCAGGAATCGTAATTCTTGTGATTTTGGTGTCAACATCAATTATTGCCATGGTTTCAATTCCGATTGAAACTTTTCAAGAATGGAACAACCCGGGCAGTTGGATTTCATATCCAAAGGTTGCAATTCCAGTTTGGATGAATCTCTTTGTGGTAGAAAAAATTCCTGAGCATAAAATTTTAGAGACGCCAAACATCCAAACAGATACGCAAGGGGAAATTATGCTTACGTCGCATCATTTCGGGCTAAGTTACGAGTATGATGACTTTCCAAATGACTTTATCTACGAGTTTTCAGCAGAGTATTTCAATTCACCATTACTCCAGATGACAGTAACTAGACCTGATGGCCTTAAACTTGAATTGTTATCAACATCGCTTCCATTCTCGAATTCACAAACCATTCATACTGAAAGAATCTTTTCAACAGATGATTCAATTAAGAAAAACTTGTCAATGCAATCCGAAGCATTTGAATTTGGTTTTGATAGGTTGTCAGTTGAAGATATTATTTTTTCAAAAACACAAATTAACGAGCCATTAAAAGGAAATTATGTTTTTTCAGTAGATGTATATTCAATAAATTCTGAAGCTCAAATCCCCAAATCAAAATTAATCATTGGAGGCAAAGCTTTTGGAATAATGGGAACTGATGAACTAAGAAGAGATTTGGCAGTAGGGCTGTTATGGGGAACACCACTTGCGCTGTTTATCGGCCTTGTTGTGGCAATCGCCTCAGTAATTATGGGATTGCTTTATGGGGTGTATGCCGGATTCAAAGGCAAAAAAACCGATGAGGCTATGATGCGATTCAATGATGTAATCTATGCATTGCCGGCGCTTCCATTTTTAATTATACTTTCAGTAACAATAAGCAACAGCATATTTTTGATGGTGGGTTTTTTGATGATTTTTGGATGGGTAGGAATCGCAAAAGTGTCAAGAAGCATGTCCCTTCAAATTAAGACCCGGGGCTATGTTGATGCGGCAAACATGATGGGGCAAAAAGACTCTAAAATAATTCTCAAGCACATATTGCCACAGTTACTACCATACGCATTTGCAAGTATCGCAATATCAGTTCCTGCTGCCATCACCACAGAGGCAGGTCTTAGTTTTCTGGGATTAGGAGATCCATCATTTCCAACATGGGGTCAAATCTTACACGATGCAAATACGTTTGGTGCAGCTCCAAGAGGACTTTGGTGGTGGATAATGCCACCAGGAGTAATGATTGCCATAACAGGTCTTGCGTTTGTTTTTATCGGAAGCGCACTTGATGCAATAGTTAATCCAAAGCTCAAGAGATGATCAAAGGTCAAATTTTCGAATTAATTCAATAGCACCATCATTCAGTTTTATTGAATAGCATGATGAATTTTCATCATTGAATGCTGCCAGCTTGTTAGCAAATACTTTTTTGCTGTGACCGTCTTCAGATGCCTTGTCTGATTCATCAAAACAAATGGGCATTTGTTTCATATTTAGATTGTTTTTTAGGAGAAAAGCAATGAATTTTTGGTAATTTTCAGTTTCAAACCAGTCGATGTTTTTTTCTTTGCTTGCGCCAATCCATATCTCAATGGAGTTTTGATATAGAACTTTTTTTCTTAGTTCTTCTAGTGCCATCTTTTCCTCACGATTAAAAATCAGCCCGTTGCATTTTTGAACCACAGCGTGGGCAAGAACCGCCTTTGTGTTTGTTGTTACAAACAAGACAGACATAACGAACGCTGCCAGAACCGCCTTGTGATCCCATTCCAAAGAATCCGCCGCCACCGCCGCCGCCAGATCCGGAACCGCCATAGCCTCGCATACGATTCATGTATTGCCTTCGTAGGATTAATGGGAATGCAATAAAAATTGCCAATGCAGCTCCTAGGCCATATGGGAATGGAAGCACCATTTGTAATCCAATGCTGATAGCTAGTGATGCAAACAAGAAGATCAAATAGGTTTTGTAATTAAACATTTCATTCCAAAGTTAGTAAAAAAAGGTTATAAAGCTTTGTCAGCTTTTTTCAGTTTTTTTTTCAAGTATTTTACAAATTTTGGACAATTGATAGAGGCACAGAATTTCCACCACTGTCCCATGCAAAAATTGAATCGTCTTTGTAAGGAGATTTTACAATTAACGAGATCAAACCAAAAAAATTATGCAAATCGGTAACTGATGGCTCCGCTGAGCCGCTAGGATGAGAGTGAACAATTCCCACATAGCTCATATCAAAGGGCAGAAACGAGTGTGGAAATCCAGCAAATGTTGGTCCGGTTTCACTAAAAGGAGGGATTACAAGCCCGTCAATTTTGATTTCCCCGTTTTTAGATTTTCCTTTTAATATTAGAATGCCTTCGTTTGGATGTTTCATTTGACAAAAAGATAGGATGCTGTCCAGTACTTCTTTTTGTATCAGCACTTTACGTTCAAGTTTTTTCCTCTTGAAAATCATAAAAATTCTTTAATTTTGGACTAATTTAATTTTAAGACACGGATATGGCGTATTTTGTGTTTGAGAACAGCCTTAATTTCTTTTCAATATCAGACACAAGTTGTGGAATTTTTGAGTCAATTCCATCTATCTCGCCTTGAAAAGTTTCAGATTTAAGTTCTGAATCTTCCCTAAATGAGATATTTTTGTTTAATTCAGCCTCCAATGATTCAAGTTCGCCGGAGACAAGAGAATTTAGACCATTTTTCATTTTGTCATATTTTTCCAAATACTCTGAAATTTGTTTTATAAAACCATCAAGTGATTCTTCAGTTTCAGTAATTTGAGACAAAGATTTCGCAACATCTTTGACAGAAATAGAACCAGAAGTAATTCCTTTTCTTACATTTTCTAAAATTACAATAATGGAATCTCTGTGTTGAGGAGAAAGAACGCCAAATGGATTGGCAACTAGTTTAGCTAAGATGTTTTTTTGTTCTTTATCTAAAGAAGAACCGTATTCATATCTACCAAGAGGACGAGAGATTTTTGTAAATTGCACATCAATCTCGTTTTTTATTTTTGATTTTTGTTTACCAAACTCTTCAAGTTCCTCTTTAAGATCAAGATATTTTTTATAACCACCAGAGGATTTGACCTTTTCAATGGAATCCTGTATCGATGAGATTTTTCCATCAAGTGATTTTTTATTTTTGTCCATATCGTTGATTTTTTGATTTTTTTCTATGCGTGTTTTCTTTAGAGTCTCAATCTGAACAAGGGCATCCAGCATATCGTCTGAAACCATTTTTTCAGAATCATAGTTTTTTAATAATTTATGAATCTCAGAGTGGTTTGAGTTCATTACTTCAAGATTATCTTTTAATTTATTTGCGTACTTTTTTGCAAAAATATGAATTACTCTAGTTTGTCTTCCTAAGACATCACCAAGTTTTTTAAGAATTTGATTTAATGTAGAATCTAGCTTTTTTGCATCATCAATTGATGAAATTTCTAATAGATGAATGACTCCTTTTTTAATAACATCAATTACTTGTTTTTTCCCTCGAATCACAATAACTGCAAGATGTCTGTCGATATCATCGACTTTCAGGTCGTCTTTTTCAAGAACATTTCCTATTTTTATCAAATCATCAATCAGGGGCTCGGTATTGTTTCTAAGATGTTTTATTTCGGCAATGGTTTGAGATGTTCGTAGTTGGTTAAGGTCAGCCAAGATTTTTTCTACATCAGATAGCTTGATCTCCTTATCCTGAAGGACTTCCTCCATTGGTTTTTCTTCCCGCCTCTTTTTACCCCATCCAAATACCATTTAATATTATTATTTTTTGGGCATTAAAAATTGTTGTACAATGAAAATTTAAAATCCATGGAATTTCAGGGTATGACGTGGTAAAAACTACAAAAAGATCATTTCATACAGGCTCTGTTAAAAAAACAATTGGAATTAATGCATCAAAGGAGAAAGTTTGGAGAAGAGTCAGCAATATTGTGGGGTTGCCAGCATGGCTAGTAGATGTAAAAAAAACAACTTATCTTTCCAAAAAGAAAAAAGATGTAGGGGCAATTAGATTAGTCGCATTTGCAGATGGCAATAAAATTGAGGAACACGTTGTTGCATGGAAGAATAAAGAATATTTCACATATATTGCAACTGAAGGCTTGCCATTAAGAGCATATGTTGCGACAATCTCAATTAAATCAAAATCAAAAAATCATGTTGAGTTAACATGGCAATCTTATCTTAATAGCAAAAAAATGTCGGAAAAACAATTTCTAGAGTTTCTTGCATTCATGGGTTCATTTTATGAGGCTTCGCTTGAAAATCTCAAGAAATTACTAGAAAAATAATACCAGAACATTTTTGGATTAAAGCGTAAATACGATAAATCAAGGGTGACAATATGAGTGATATGCGATTTATCATAATGGGGGTTGCATTAATCTTTGTAGGCGTTATTATTCTAGGAGCATTTGGACACGAATACCAAGCAGCAACCTTGGAATCAAATGAATTTGGAACGTGTTTTGAGTACTCAGATGACAGAGAACCGACTGCAATTGACTGCTCATTTAAGCTGTTTGATCAAACTGTTTTCTTTGCGTTAATTGCTGGGTTCATCGGTGCAGGAATAATTGCGTTAGTAAAAGGTGCAAGAGGGGATTGGGACAATAAAGTAAAACCCGAAGACATGGCAGGCCCTAACAGGAGAGAGAATGGAGGTTCAGATAAGGATGAAAGATAGGATTATGCTGATCTCTTAGACTTTGATTTTTCAGTCTTCAGGATTGTCTTGTTCTAATCTTTGGAAACATATTCATCGTATGGCATTTTTTATCAGTTTATTATTACTTGACGTTTTAATCATCTGTTTTGTATGAATTCACCTACCCTGCCTAATCAAAAAATTTGATCATCTGATCCATATATTGCCTGTTTGCTACCATTTTCATGGGGTCAAGGCCGACAAACAGGGAACTTGAAGAGACCCTGCGTTCTGCCACAGACAGGATAGCAACACTCCAGTCAAAATTTAATGTACTGCTAGATAAAAACAAACAACAAGAAAGGGCCATCGAGTATTACCAGCGCATGTTATCATACTATCAAAATCCCAACACCCCGCCGTCTGCTGACTCGCTTGAATGGAAGAGGCAAAAGAGGGAGCGTGCACAGCAAAGAAAAGACGGGGAGGGCAACGACAACAATAGCGGCAAGCCCGGCGGCAGGACAGGACGCGCCGGAGTATCGCGGCATCACAGCCCGGAGAGAAGACAGCGGCACGACTTTGAGCGCAGGCAGTCAGGCAGAAGCATCACAAAAGTTCTTCCAAGATGCAGGTGCGGCAAGGCCATGGTTTTGGGCAACCCCCGCGTACGGGACATCATAGAGATGGAGGTCACCGCACACGAGACCCGCCACCGCATAGAGACTGCTGTCTGCGCGTCATGCGGCCATACAGAGGAGGCGCCAAACGGCGACCTGCCAAGACTCGGATCGTACGGCAAGAACGCGGTGGGGTTCGTCTCTGAGCTGCGCGCCGCCCGCGTCCCGCTCAAGATCATACCGCGCATCATACACTCTGTTGCCGGAGTCAGCATGTCTGCTTCCACTGCAAACAGCATCATGGCACGCACCGCAGACGCGCTGGAAGGCCAGGCATCTGAGATAGCAAAGAACGTGGCCAAATCAGAAAGCGCCGGGTTTGATGAGACCATGCATCGCGACTGCGGCATCAAAAAGCAGACAAACGTGGCCCAGTCAGGAAACAACATCTCAATACAGATCAGCTCAAGCAGGGCCACCCTGATGCTTGATTCGATGAACTATGACGGCATAGCGGTAACTGTAGTATGCACATAAAAAAACTGAATCATTTTGACAATTATTTTTGGCCAAAAGATCCAAGACCGGCCATACCGCACACACTGCATGTACAAACAAAAAAAGAGACAGGTTGCAAGGGGGGCAAAATTTCTGCCAAACACCAGCGTTGCAGACCTCAAAAGGGCATACAAAAAAGAGACCGATCCCAGAAGGCGCGACAGGCTGCTTGCGTACATGCAGCGCAAGGACGGCGTGCCGCTATACAGGATTGGAAGGATGCTGGGAAGGCCCAAATCCACCATATCTGCATGGCTCAACCGCGCACAGGACGAGGGAATGCGCGCAAGATTCGAGCGCAGCGGCAGGGGACGAAAGCACCTGATAGGCGGGCCGCAGGCAAGACAGCTTGCAGCAGACCTGGATGCGGGGCCAGAATCATGCGGCTTTGAGAGCAGCCTGTGGGATTCCAACCTCGCAAGGCTGCACATCAAGCGAAAGTTCGGCGTGCAGTACAGCAAGACAGGCGCGCTGCAACTGATCAAGGAGATGGGCTTTTCGTGGAGCAAGGCGCGTCCAAAAAACCCAAGATCAGCCTCAAAAAGAAAGCAAAAAGAGTTTCAGGAGCGGGCAAAAAAACTCGTTGCAGAAAAGTCGGCGCAGGGATACACCGTACTGGCCGGCGATGCATCCTCGATTCAAAAGGCATCAAACAGGCCCGGCTACGGGTGGAGAAGGCGCGGCAAGCGCGCCACATCCCCCTCTGTTTTGTCACGCGAAAGAAGATACATTTGGAGTCCTGTCAGCAAGCGCGTTTTACTTTATGTTTTATGAAAAGCCAGACAGCGACAGCTTTTGCAGCTTTTTGGAACGGGTTCACAAAAGATTCGGCAGGGTGCTGCTGTTTGTAGACAATGCGTCATATCACAAATCCAAAAAGGCAAGGGAGTTTCTGGAAAGATACAACGGCGAGACAGTTCTGGAATGCCTGCTGCCGTACACGCCGGAGCTTAATCCCATTGAGATGCAGTGGAGGGTGATAAAACGGGTACTGTCTGCAAAGGTGTTTGGCACGCTAGATGAGATGGAGCAGTCAGTACGCAAGCTGTTTGCCAGAAAGGAGATCCTGCCTGTGAAAATGTTCAATTATTTAATATGCTAACTACGGAAGATAAGCGGGCAGACCAAGGGCGGCAGCAAGTCCATGAAGCGCCTGGGAGATTTTGTAAGCTGCGTCCTGACGTGGCAGAATCACGGCAAGAGCGTGGCGCAAGAGGTTGCCAGACTGATATAAGGGGCAGGTGAATTCATACGAACCAACAGACATGTAGACCCGTATGAGTCGTGTGGACAGGAAAAATGAATCCATGACTTTGACGAGGATATGAGGACTCTACCAGTGTAACCGAGAGAAAAATATGAATCAAATTAACCCATAAATTTCAGATTTTGATATTGTTTTAAATCACAACATTTCCTAGATTAACATATGTCAAATTTGCCCAGAAGTCAGATCAAAAAGGGTATTTCAGTATTAATTGAGACCAAGGAGAACCAAGGAACCGGAAAACTCACAAGCGGTATAGTTGATGAGATTTTAACCTCTAGTGACTTCCATCCACACGGGATAAAGGTTCGATTGCAGGACGGGCAGGTCGGACGCGTCAAAAGCATTAGAGATGCTCAAAGAAATACACCTAAATCCATTCCAACTAAACCGGTTCACGCAAGAACTAAATCAAAAGAAGAGCTGTCAGAGATTGCTAAAAAAGCAGTGGCCTCTCGCAGGAGGAATCATCCTGAATGGGGACAAAAAGGAGTGGTCAAAAATATCAAAGTGATGAAAGGAACAACTGCTCCTCAATTCACAGATCTGGACAAAAAAGAGATACCGAAGGTTGAAGACAAATACAATGAATTCAAAGAGTTTTACCAGTACGATGAAAAACTATCCAAATCATCATCCAAGGAAAATAAGCAGGTCTCCGATGGCATAAAGCGTTCCGTACAAGAGAGATTTGCCACGGCGGTGTGCTCCTTTGGAAACGATCCTAGGGGAGGATTCGTATACTTGGGAATCAAATCAGATGGCACGATAGCAGGACTGGACAGAGATAAGAAATTAGGAGGGTTTCCAAACTATGACGATTCGTTTGCAAACAATATCAGAGACAGGCTTGAGAATATGTTGGATGACAAAGTGTTCATCGCAAGCAAATTGCAGATAAAATTCAGAAGCATCAATAGCAATACCATCTGTCTTATCCAGATACTACCTTCAAACCAGCCACTCTATGTCCATTCCTCTAAACAAAAGACATTCTATGTGAGAGGTTCCACTCCAAGGGCGGAGAAACTAGACGGAAAGGATCAATTCAGGTACATAAAGGAAAGATTTCCCAACTATGGATGAGTCATGGCAGAACTTTACCACAGCCCGTTATTTGATCACATTAAAAATTATCTAGGGCGAAGCAGTTCGGATGAAACCATATTTCTTTTTGTTCCATATGTGAAGACAAAGGTGTTAGAGAGATTATTGGAAGGAATACAAAACAAGATAGTACTAGTCACAACATGGGAACCAAAGGATATCCAGTTTGGATCTTCGGAGCTTGCCTTGTATCTGTTCTGTCAAGAGCGAGACATTGCGTTGTATGTCAGCGAAAACCTACACCTTAAGGTATACTCGATAGGATTGAACAATGCAATACTTACTACCGGGAATATATCTCACAGAGGACTGTTACCTGATGGCAACTACGAGGCCGGAATCATACTTGAGAATCTAACAAACAAGGACAGGTTGTTTTTTGAAAAGATACGAAAGAAGGCAAGATTAGTAGATGATACCATGTATGAGGAGCTCAAAAAATGGAGTGAAAAAAACAAAGTGGATTTGCCAGAACAGATCACACTCAAAGACGTCATCTCTGCACCAAAAAAGGATGACTTTTCTGTGGCCTCATTGCCAATGACTCGCAGTGTAGATGATCTGGTTTTAGGATACAAAAAAATCACATCTAATCAAGCACCATCCGATGATCCTGAAACGGTTGCATGCATATTTCATGACTTGGCAAACTATGGCATATCATCTGGGCTTTCAGAATCAGAGTTTTTGCAAGGGCTGTCTTTGAAATTCTTTGCACATCCATTCATTCAAAAAATTGATGAGTTTATAGCACCAGAGGCATACTTTGGAAGAATAAAGGAATGGGTTCAAGACAATTGTACTGACGTTCCGGTGCCAAGCAGACGTGAGCTGACAGGAAATGTTCAGGTGTTGTTTGAATGGTTTGAAGTTTTAGGAAATGGCAAGTATGGGATAGATGTTCCAGGTGCCAAATCCCAGCGTATTCGTAAAATTTTTCCTTAAAATATAGATATTCAAGAATATGATCTCAGATATTCTCTTTCGTAGAATTTTACTTATGCATCGATGATATAATCTAAATTTATTGTAGTGACACACAAAAGTTCTTCCATGTATCGAATTTTGCAAAACCATGATTACAGATTTCTCCGACCTGAATATTTTATAAGTGGCACAAGCAAGATCATATAAACCTGAATGAATTTTTGCGTGTCACTATAGTTTAAAAAAATAACCATAGGATGGTGAATGCTTCAACACATTAAATTACCTTCAAATTTTGATATAATCTGTGAAATTAGAAGATCTGCTTGTACGATTGGACATGCCATTATTAACTAAATTTCTAAGTAAATCAGTAATCGAAGTGTTAAATGTTCTTGATTCTGAAACAATACGATTAAATCAACTCACTAAGTTGATACTTGATTCTATACCGGCATATACAATTTTGAATGAATCTGTAACACGCAATATTATAATTTATACTATGCATGACGATGAAGCTGAAGAGTTTGCATCTTTTATAGGTATAAAAAAATGGGATAATATACATTACAAACTAATCAACACAAAATTCACAGAAGGAATACTAAAAAAATCATTAGAATTTTTTGGTAAAGAATATGAAGAAGATGAAAGTATTAATCGTGAAGATTATCATGAAATTGAGCCTGAAAGATTTCTTTTTCCACATCAAATATCTACCGTTAAACAAACTCAAGATCTCTTAAAACAATCTCCACATAAAGCGCTTTTACACATGCCCACTGGATCTGGAAAAACAATATCGGCCATGAGAATTGTCACTGCTCATTTATTAGAAAATCCATCAGCTTTGGTGATCTGGCTTGCGCATAATGAAGAACTATGTGAACAGGCCATGAATGAATTTCAGATCACATGGAAAAATGCAGGGGATAGAAAAATTGATGCTTATCGTTTTTTTGGATCAAGTAAATTAGATCCTCTATCTATTGAGAATGGATTTATGTCTGCAGGATTATTGAAAATGCTAGGATCTGCAAAAAAAAATAATACATTTTTAGCCAAACTTGCTCGTAAAACAAGTTTTGTTGTTATTGATGAAGCACATCAGGCAATAGCAGAAAAATTTTCAATTATCGTAGAAGAATTAGCAGAAAATAAAAACACAAAACTGTTGGGACTTAGTGCTATAGTTAGCACATTAAATAATTGAACATTTTCACAGGCAGGATCTCCTTTCTGGCAAACAGCTTGCGTACTGACTGCTCCATCTCATCTAGCGTGCCAAACACCTTTGCAGACAGTACCCGTTTTATCACCCTCCACTGCATCTCAATGGGATTAAGCTCCGGCGTGTACGGCAGCAGGTACTCCAGAACTATCTCGCCGTTGTATCTTTCCAGAAACTCCCTTACCTTTTTGGATTTGTGATATGACGCATTGTCTACAAACAGCAGCACCCTGCCGAATCTTTTGTGAACCCGTTCCAAAAAGTTGCAAAAGCTGTCGCTGTTTGACTTTTCATAAAACATAAAGTAAAATGCGTTTGCCGCCAAAGCTCCAAAGATGTATCTTCTTTCGCGTGACAAAACAGAGGGGGATGTGGCGCGCTTGCCGCGCCTTCTCCACCCGTAGCCGGGCCTGTTTGATGCCTTTTGAATCGAGGATGCATCGCCGGCCAGTACGGTGTATCCCTGCGCCGACTTTTCTGCAACGAGTTTTTTTGCCCGCTCCTGAAACTCTTTTTGCTTTCTTTTTGAGGCTGATCTTGGGTTTTTTGGACGCGCCTTGCTCCACGAAAAGCCCATCTCCCTGACCAGCTGCAGCGCGCCTGTCTTGCTGTACTGCACGCCGAACTTTTTCTTGATGTGCAGCCTTACCAGGTTGGAATCCCACAGGCTGCTCTCAAAGCCGCATGATTCTGGCCCCGCATCCAGGTCTGCTGCAAGCTGTCTTGCCTGCGGCCCGCCTATCAGGTGCTTTCGTCCCCTGCCGCTGCGCTCGAACCTTGCGCGTATTCCCTCGTCCTGTGCGCGGTTGAGCCATGCAGATATGGTGGACTTGGGCCTTCCCAGCATCCTTCCGATCCTGTCTAGCGGCACGCCGTCCTTGCGCTGCATGTACGCAAGCAGCCTGTCGCGCCTTCTGGGATCGGTCTCTTTTTTGTATGCCCTTTTGAGGTCTGCAACGCTGGTGTTTGGCAGAAATTTTGCCCCCCTTGCAACCTGTCTCTTTTTTTGTTTGTACATGCAGTGTGTGCGGTATGGCCGGTCTTGGATCTTTTGGCCAAAAATAATTGTCAAAATGGTTCAGGTTTTTTATGTGCATACTATACTCCAGGACGCACGTCGGATTATATGGACTCAGCTAATAGACAACTTGCACAATTCTTTGCAAATCGTAAAATAATGTTGGATACTGGAAAGAAGAATCCTGTTCTATTTCTTATTGAAAAAAAATATCTAGCAAATCCAATTTTTACTCCAATACGATATTTAAGCAATAATTTATCAGATAAAGATATTCTCAAAATAGAAAAAGATCTAGATATACCATATTCAATATTGGAAAAATTATCTCATGATACAAAACGAAATTTATCAATTATACAAGAAATAATGCGTCTTTCTAAAAAACACAAAAAAATAATTGTATTTGCATCTAGTGTTAAACATGCACGAAATATTTCATTAATATTATCTGCAAAAAAATATAATTCATATTATGTTGTTGGTAAGACACCTTCTAAAATACGAGCAAAAATACTAGATGATTACAAAAATATTGATAAAAGTATGATCTTGTGTAACTATGGCATATTGACGATGGGTTTTGATGCACCAAAAACATCTGCTGTAGTTATTGCTAGACCAACAAAATCTTATGTGCTTTATGCCCAGATGGTTGGGAGAGGAATACGAGGACCTGCAGCAGGAGGAAATGAGACATGTGAAATAGCAACAGTTATGGATGAAAGTATCAATGAATTTATTAATGTAACAAATATCTTCACTCGATGGGAGAGAGCATGGAATGAATGATAATAATGAGGACTACAATCTATTTTCAGGTGATAAATTTGTTGAATCATTACGTAGTGGTGGCTACAAAAATACTTCATATGCAATAGCCGAATTAATTGATAATGGAATTGATGCAGAAGCAAAACATATTGAGATTTTATGTCAAGATGTAATCAATCATGTTACAAATCGATATACATTAGATCAAATAGGAATTTTTGATGATGGTCATGGAATGAATCAAGAAGAACTTCGTCGTTCTCTTCTTTTTGGTAGTGGGAATCGAGGTATGAATTCTAAAGAAATAGGCAAATATGGCATGGGTCTACCAAATTCATCACTATCGCAATGCAAAAAAGTAGAAGTATATTCTTGGCAAAATTCTTCAGAGCCACTTTATAGTTACATTGATCTAGATAAAGTTAAGAAAGGAGATCGTCAAATCCCAAAACCAGAAATAAAAAAAATACCAAACATATGGAAAAAATCTTCAGAACATTTTTCAAAAAAATCTGGTACTCTTGTGGTATGGAGTCAATTAGATCGATGTTCGTGGACTACATCAAAAAAAATAATGGAGCATTCTGAATATTTAATTGGAAGATTATATCGAAAATTTATCACAAAAGATCTTGTAATCAATATGAAATCATTTGGAGTGAATAAAGAGGACATAGTCAACGAAAAATCAAGATCTATGCTCCCAAATGATCCATTATATCTTACAACACCTTCATCTACTCCCGGAGAATGGAGCAGAAAACCTATGTTCAAACCCGATGAAACATTTGAAGAAGAACACCCAATAAATTATGATGGGGCGCAACATGTTGTAAAGGTACGATACTCACTCGTTAAAGATGAAGTACGTGATCCAAAAAATAATACTGGTGATCCTGGCAGTACACCTCATGGTAAACATGCTCAGAAAAATGTTGGCGTATCTATCATACGGGCAGATAGAGAAATCGAGATGAATACTGATTTAGTGATATCTTATGATCCAACAGAACGATGGTGGGGAGTTGAAATCAATTTACCTACTTCATTAGATTTGGCAGTAGGTTTAACAAACAACAAACAACACACTATAATTCTTTCTGACATATTGTATTTGCTAAAGCGATTTATTGATGATGATGAAGGCCGTTCGCAAGTAGATGATGAGTTATTCGAACAGAATCCTACTCGCAGTGAATTACTTATAATGTGTCAAAAAATCGAAAGTCACATACGTTCAATGCGACGTAGGCTAAAGGCATCTAGGAGCGGTACACGTGGAGGAAGTTCTAAACCAAAGCTAGAGGATAAGATCAAAGGTGGATTTGATAGTGGACAGAATGTTGGCGAACATGGTCAAACCGAAGAAGACAGAAAGAAATTAAATGAAGCACAACGTGAATCGATGCTTGCAGACGGTTTAGTAAATGATGGAATCGAAGAAGAACAAGCTAGAAAAATTGCTGCTAGGTGGATTGCTGAAGATAAGAAAGTAACATTCGATATAGCCGAACTTGATGGAAGTCAATTTTTCAGTGTTGAAAATATGGGAGGAATTTTGAGAATCAAAATAAATTCCAATCATCGCGCATACAAAAATTTACTTTCAGTAACAGAATCTAATGAGCATGAAAATCTTGATTGTAAAAAACGTTTAGAATTAGCTAGAGATGGATTATGGTTACTGCTTACATCTTGGGCACGATTTGAAGATTTAACAACAAACAAGGATCTGCGTGAAAAAATACAAGACATTAGAATTGATTGGGGAAAACAAATAAATCGATTTCTAGAACAAAACGAAGTTTAATGTACAATTATTCATTTTCTATAAATGACAAACAGTACAAGGCGTTGATTCATCCTCATCATCCAATGCATCTGCAAGTACATCAACTAATGGCAGATTTTTTCTCTTCGCTTTAGCTTTTTTGAGTTTATCCTCATGATTTTTCATTATCTCATCTCGTCTCTCTAGCAGTTCAGTCAATGTTTCGCCCTGTGACCATGTATACTGCCTTCCTTTCATGCCACTTGATTTAAAATCTGCATCACCTGCAACTCCGGCATCTTTGAGTATCTTTTGTTCAATTGCAACTGCACGCTTGAACAAGTCTGGGTGATTGTCTGCAAGACCAACCCATTCTGCTTTACGTTGAAAGAAACAAAAGTAACATCCGGAACGTGTCCTCCACTTGTAATATTCTGGAAGATTAATTCCTGTATCTTCCAGAATCTTTACAACTCCAGTATGATCAATGTCATCGTCAATGAATGGGAATACGGTCTTTATGTTGGGTTTTGTAGAGACATAACCTGTTCTACTCTTCTCATCTGCACGAATAGCCACATAGGATATTACCTCATCATCTCCAATCCAGTCCTCAAGTGGTTTTATCTTTAACATGCTAGTGCACCATCTCATCTGTGGTGATGGTAGTGTACCTCGAAACACCTCAAAGTAATGATCAAAGCTTCTAGTAGAGTTTAGCTTGATTATCGGTTTGCCAAGAACGACTTCAAGTTTTGCAAGATACGCATAGGTCTCTGGAAGCTCGGCCCCAGTATCACAAAAGAAATACTCCATGTCTGGAATCCTATCTCGCATGTAGACGGCAAGTGCGCTAGAATCTTTGCCGCCAGATATACCGCAAACATTGCGTGCCATGATTATAACATCAGATCTAAGCATATAACTATTCATATTAGAAAGCACCAGAACTTAAAATACTTGAATGATCTTAAAACCAAATAAACTATCAAATATAATTCCACATCACATATTTGAAGAACATAAAAAAGTGGCACCATGTATTTCTTTGATCATAAAGGATGATAGTCAGATAGCTGACATTATGGTAAGAAAAAAAGAAGGTAGTCAGAAACATTATTCTCTGGCTATAGAAACAAATGACTAGCAAAGTAAAACCGAATCTGTTACTTTATCTTTACAGCCAGTTTGTCAAATTCTTTCTTTGAGACAGTAAGACAAAACAATACCTTGTCAGGCTTTTTTGCATTTTTTATCATTGGATAGAATTTGATTACATACATGCCGTCTTTTTTTGTGACTTCATATGGCCTCTCGCCGATCTTTTCTCGCATTTGATAGTTTAAGCAAAATATGATCTTATAGGTTTATCTGCCATTATACAAGATCTTAAAATTTACGCACGAATCTTATTATATTTGTATGACGTATTATGATTAGCCGTAATTGAATCCTCTGAACTAACAGTGTTGGTGTCAGGGGCCGTGCAGTTACGGCCATTCTATCATTTGAAATCATGTCTTAGCTTTGTTTCAATTGCATCTGTTACATCCATTGAAATTACTCCATCAGGTTCACGCCCTCGATTGTTCCCCCACGCAACAAGATCAGATAATATGTATGCATAATCCTTATCACCATGATGCAGACCATTATTTTGTACAAAACCTCTGCAATCGGTATCACACTCAAAAACAATATCCGATAAAGTATAATTATGCTTAATAGTAAATTCTAAGATTTTTTCACGTACGTGTTGTAATAACAGATAGTTATACACAGAAAGAATCTTTATGTGAGGAATATGTGGCTGTCTTTTATGTGCTAATTTTTTGGTATCTTTAATTATTCTGTCTCGGTCAATTCTTACACAAAACGCTATATTCTCTTTACCATTGAATTGAAGTTGAGAAGTAAGATCACTTCGAACTTTTGTTAGTTTTATTTGATTGACTGTAAATTGTTTTATGTCCAATTGCTTAATCATAGAATTAATACTATCCTTTGTACCAATCACAATTCCCATATATTTATAATTTCCAACATCCGGATGTCCTGATACATCGATTCCTGCAACAAGCATGTTTTTTACTTTGTAGTTTTAGAACTCAATATTGCAATCAATGCACTCATATCTTTATCTTTGAATCCTTTCTTTTTGATCATTTTAATTATATCTTGAACAATTATTTGCATCTCTTCTTTTTGTTTAGGTCTTAATGATACGACGTTGTGATGCTCACGGCCATCCGCATGTGTCACTGTCACCTGATATGATGGTTTTACAAAATTATCAGATATATCAGAAAAGTGTATGGATGCAAGTCTCTTGAATTTTCTAGACATTTCAATTAGATTGTTCTTAAACATTTTACGGTCATCATCCTTCCAAGACATCATTGGTACATCAGTTAGACTTAGGGCAACATAGTTTATCCAGTCCTCGTCTTTTTCTAACACATCTGATGACAGTGCTGTAAGAAATACTTTCATTTTTTGATCAGATACGCTTTGTAGCATAACTGATGCAGTCTTTGATAACTTGTTCCTCTCATCAATTCCGGTGCTAACCAAAAGTAGTTCTTTGATATCCTCAATGGTACGAAGGAATTTGTTTTGGAGTCTTGTTTTTGATTTGACAAGGGTTTTTGAGAATTTTTCAATATCAGATACAGATGCATGAGCCAGATCAAACTTTAATGCCTTTGGAAGTGATTCAAACAACAAGGTATCCGGTTCTATTGCATTTTGGACAGCATCCCTGACTGCAAGTGAATCTTTGTCTAAATCCTTTGTTTGTTTCACATATGGTGAAAGTGCAGAAACAATTCTGACAAGATGTGATACGACATCCAAGACACTGCCTTTGGAATTTATTTCAAAGTCAGATATTACTGTCTTTAGCAGTCTCTTTTTGGATGGTGTACTCTTGAAATATTTTACCTCAAAATGATCCGGATTCTTTATCATTCTCTCTGCAATCTCCGTCATCATATATGGAACGTATGTGCCGTGTTCGTATAACGCAATGTTGTGTTTGTGTATCAAGAGAATCGCAACCATGAATATTGCTAAAACCCCATCTTTGACTCCAAATGGGGGAAGTCTACATACACGATATATTGCAGATATCGGGACTCGTTTGTTGGATTTTGTAATTTCATCTATCATTGCACTCCATGCTGGCTTGATTTCAGGATTTTTTGGTTCCTGCAATTCCCAATCATTACCGATGGTACCTACATGAATTCCATACTGAATGAATATTGCATCATAGACTGCTCTGTCAGGTCCGTAACCTTCTAGACCAAAATTGGGTTTGTCTGTATGGTTTATCATATACTCTAATAATTTTCTTTTTGCAGCAGATCCTTGTGATGATAAGACTGTTCTGTTTATCATCTCGTTGTGTATCGGAGGCGTCTTATCGTATACATCATCACAGATTTTAGAGACAATTGCACTAGGAGTACCTGATTGTTTTGCGGGCCTGTCTTTAAGATAAGACCATTCTGCCTTACTGCCATATGTAGTGCCAAACTCTCTATCTAGAATTATCTCCGCATCTGCTAATCGCTCTTCTAGCTCTCTGCGTGCTACCCAGTCAGATATAACATCCTCACTGTTATTCAAAATGTCACGAATTGCCATTACCTCGATTGCAGCATGTTTTAGATCCGACGTATCCCCAGCAGTTACTGTAACGACTGGCTTGTCGCACTTGAACTGTACAGAATTTCCAGTATTGTGTATTATTATTCCATCATAGCTATCATCCAGATTTATCTGCGGTGTGATTGTAAAGCTTCTCTCAAATAGCCTCATGGTGCCAGTCTTTATACTGTGTTTTGCTGCCACAACTGGTTCTAAACTTATTACCTCTTGTAGCATGTCTGCTAGATGCGATTTTGCATATCTCTTGCGATACATGATAAGCTTTGCTGCAATGTCAATGTCCGTGCCATGCCATATCCTGTATTCATCTGCATATTTTCTGTATGTGATGATTGATTTTTTCTCCAATTTATGGAGTATCTGTGCTGCAGAATATCCGATTGCGTAGTTTAGGATCTTGCGTGATGCTCTAAGATAGCCTGATCTTCCAATCAGATTTAGTATTCCAATTGTCTTAAGCGTCTTTATCTCCAAGCTGCTCAATCCGTGGGAATCTCGAATTATGGTTTCAATCTCCATCAGTCTAGTTATGTTCTGAGAGCTAGAATGAATCATACTAGTACCAGAGATAAAATGATCATACAATACATCGATTCCCATTGTGGGCGGAGATTGCGTATTCCACGAATTATTATCAATAAATGTAGCAACCGTATGTTTGCTTGCATCTGAGATAAATGACAAGAGCGTCCTCTCATGCTGTCCGTACCTAGAGCAGAGCTCCGGCAGGACTTCAAGTGCAAGCGACCCTAATGGATAGCATGATGCAATTAGATTAGAATCAGAACTGCTATCGATGCCAAGATCCTGCATCTGCCGTGCTTCTTTTTTTGCCCATTTTTTGACATCTCTACCGTATTCCTCCAAGTTTAGATGCATGGTATTTGATATCAGTAGTCTAGCCTGATCCGGCGAGTTTGCAAATGGAATATCCTCAAAGCGTCCCTGGATCTTTGCCCATTCCTTCTTTTGTGTAATTGATGCCCCCACCGCATATTCTTCAAAGGCCATGTGCTGTAGTGTGATGATGAATAACGGAATCTTTCTGCCCGGACCCGACATCTCTGCAAGCGCTTGCAGTAAAAATAGATCACTTTGTTGTGTCTCATCTGTTGTAAAATATTCAATGTTTTTGCCAAATTCATCAATCATGATTACCATCGGGGCAGATTTACACATATCCACTATGATCTCTGTTATTATTTTTGTAGATGGGGTCTTGTTATTTTGTAAATCCTTTATCTTTTGATGCAAAATGTTTGCCTGAGAAAAGTCCTTCTTTGAATATCTTCCAAAATATTTCCTTGCACCTTCATCGAGCGCACGAAGTATGGTTGCAGTTATTGGTTCACGACCTGCAGTTATTGCACATCTAATCAGACCTTTGTTGTGGGTATTTGATTTTTCTCTTGCTTGTACAAAAATATCTGCAACCGTGTATGATTCTTTTTTTAATATGGAATATGTTGCTTTCCATTCGGTATCATTTTTGCTACAAAACAAACTGTTTAGAAATATTGCCATCGTTGATTTGCCAGAACCGTATGGTCCTGTAATGGATAACATCCTACCACTTTTAGCACCTCTAAGACCAGCTGAAAAACGCTCAATGATCTCTAACGTACTTGCACTAGGAAGATAGTTCTTTAGTGTTGTAATGTCATCATTTTCTATATTTGTAGATACATATGACTTTGGTGGAATTGAGACAATACGAGATAATGGAATTGGTTTTCTGTTTTGTAAAGATGACTTCAATGTGTTAATGCCTCTACTTTTTGTTTTAATTTTCTTACAGGTTTTTTGTATATCAGGGAGAGTATTTCCATGGATGTATCTTGAGCCGAATCAAACATCAGGTGCTGCGTGCCGTTGACATTATCAATCTTTATCAAATTACAGTGATCAGATGCCTCTCTTAGCATCTCTGCAATATCGTTTTCGCCTATCTTGAAGATATTGCCAACGCTGCCGGGCTCTGTTGCCAGCCTGCTTACTGATACACTTTTTGATGTTATTTTGGCCTTGTCAATAAAGTCTAGGCACGCAAATGCGACCATTAGTGGTGAGAGCCCGTATTTTTTGCCAAATACAAACCGCATCATGTCCTTGGAGATCTGCTTTACCATGTGAAGCTGTCTGAACGGACAATCTAGATAATCCTCCATTGACATCTTGGCCTGTTTGGTGGTGTATGTGTGTATGAATACATCAATATCTTTTTTGATGGATTTTGGGCTAGGTGTCTTCCATTCAGATATGTTTGTAATGCGTGATATGACAGACTCTGTAACGTCATCAATCTTGATGTTTGTTGCTGCAAACTCGTTCATAACTATCCACCATACTGGAATGCTACATGGTGGGGCAAAAAGCAGCCAGTGCAAGAGCCACAGTGTATCAGGCTTTTCAAGATATGGATCAAGACCTTTGTTGCTAAATATGGCATGTCCCATATCTGTTGGTATCATCGTCATGTTTTTGCCAGTACCACTTGCAGTAATTATCTTGTTTGCCATTGCCCAGAATCTTATTGCACGAACCATATTCTTGCCAACCCCTAGCTTGATTGTAGCATTATCATGCAAAAAGATGCGACCATCTACGTTTATCTGATTGTATGCCTTTTTGAGCCAACCATATCTGAGATGAAATGTTTCATGATGTGAAAATATTGGCGTTGTTACGGCATCAGTAATTAACATTATCTTGCACTCTCTTTAATTTCAGATTCTTTACCTCTTACATACTGTACAGCTTTGGTAATTACATCTATCGCAATATTCATATCGTTTTGTGTTGTTTGACGGCCAATCGATATGCGAATGCATTCATTTGCCTCATCTGTATTCAATCCCATTGCAATCAACACATGCGATGGTTCCATTGTAGCAGACGAACAAGCACTTCCTGTTGAAATTTCTATTTTCGGCGCATTTGCAATTACAGCATCTGCAAGAGCGCCTTTTATTCTAATGTTTGATGTGTTTGGCAAACGATTTGCATTTTTGCCGTTGATTGTTACATCTGGAATATTTTTGGTAATATTTTCTTCAAAGTAATCTCTGAGATTTTGTTGCAGTACCGCATCATCTTCTTGTTTGTTTATTGCGATATCGCAGGCTTTACCAAATCCCACTATTCCCGGAACGTTTAGTGTTCCACTGCGCATGTTGTTTTCTTGCCCGCCACCATAAAGAATTCCCCGCATCTGTTTTCGGGCATCTCTTGTGGCAACAAGTGCACCGCATCCCTTTGGACCATAAATTTTATGGCTACTAAACGTCATAAAATCAATATCAAGTTCTCCCGCATCAAAAGGAATTTTTCCAATGGCTTGTGTGGCATCACAGTGAATTAGTGCATTATGCGCATGTACTTTTTGCACGATTTCTTTAATTGGATGAATTACACCAGTTTCACTGTTTGCTGCCATAACTGATACAATATCTGTATGTCCGTTAAGCAATTCCTTGTCTAATTCATAAAGATCAAGTGTGCCATCACGGTTGACCGGAATCTTTTTGACTACTGCACCCTGTTCTGACATAAATCTGCACGGCTCTAAGACAGATTTGTGTTCTGTGGCCCCAATTATAGTGCATAATGGTTTTTTCTGATTGAGGGATAACCCATAAAAGACCATGTTGTTTGCCTCAGTAGCTCCGGATGTAAATATGACATCTGCTGGTTTCATGCCGACAATGTTTGAGACACGATAGCGTGCCTCTGCTACTAGCTCTGATGCAATTCGTCCTGTTTCATGATTCCCACTTGACGGGTTTCCAAAATTTTTATCAAATACAGGAGTCATTGATTCGATGACACGCCGATCTGTTGGGGTAGTGGCATTATAATCTAGATAAGGCATCCGTTATCAATTGATAATTGCCGATATTTTACACTTCGGTTAGATTAGAATTATACGGATAATCAACCCTAGATCAAAGATCCTCTTGTTGTAATGTGGCAAAGATTTAAGGTTCGAACTTGTACCCTCAGTACGGGCAGATCTGATCGCATTCTGTCCACACTTTATGCCACATCCTTATATCATGTTGCAGTGCAAGTACCAACAGAACATAATGGTAGGTCACAGAAAAATGTGGTCTGCTAACTGTATGACATTAATCCCTGCTAGTTCACATTTTAACGGTCTAATGAGGTTTCTAGTCTGTTTCATAACTCTTCCCCCACGGGTGTCTGATCCCACAGTATAACTTGGCAGTAATCAAGACTGACTACGGTTTTACATGAACTTTTAGTCACACGCCTAAACTAGATACACATTTGAAAAATGGTTTTAGTTTTATGTCAAAAATTAATTTTAAGACAAAGACTCAGAGACATCAGATTCAATAATATTTTTCATGGAAACAATCATTTCTCCGATTTCAGATATCCTTTGATCAAATTGATCATCGGTTAGTTCATCAGGCTTGTTCAAAGTGATTACAACTTCAGAAAAATCACCACTAGTTACTACACGCATAGGAACGTTCCAAGAAGATTCTTCGTCAACATACTGGTGATCTAAGATTCCAAGATTTTTGTTTTCGTTAAATTTGAGGCGTGATTTACCGTGAGGACCAGTAAAAGACCACCAGCCATCGTCACCTTGTTTTGCATCAGGCATCATTTTGGGAGGAACCTGTAAAATTGCATCAAATGCATCACCTGTTTTCTTTTTTACAACAATGGAAATGGTTCTAGATCTAGTCACAATAAAAAGATCAAACAATGATTAAAAAAGATATAGTAGCAATCATCGTATGAATTCACCTACCCTGCCTAATCAAAAAATTTGATCATCTGATCCATATATTGCCTGTTTGCTACCATTTTCATGGGGTCAAGGCCGACAAACAGGGAACTTGAAGAGACCCTGCGTTCTGCTACAGACAGGATAGCAACACTCCAGTCAAAATTTAATGTACTGCTAGATAAAAACAAACAACAAGAAAGGGCCATCGAGTATTACCAGCGCATGTTATCATACTATCAAAATCCCAACACCCCGCCGTCTGCTGACTCGCTTGAATGGAAGAGGCAAAAGAGGGAGCGTGCACAGCAAAGAAAAGACGGGGAGGGCAACGACAACAACAACGGCAAGCCCGGCGGCAGGACAGGGCACGCCGGAGTATCGCGGCATCACAGCCCACAGAGAAGACAGCGGCACGACTTTGAGCGCAGACAATCAGGCAGAAGCACCAAAAGAATCCTTCCAAGATGCAGGTGCGGCAAGGCCATGGTTTTGGGCGACCCCCGCGTACGGGACATCATCGAGATGGAGGTCACCGCACACGAGACCCGCCACCGCATAGAGACTGCAGTCTGCACGTCGTGCGGCCATACAGAGGAGGCGCCAAACGGCGACCTGCCAAGACTCGGATCGTACGGCAAGAAGATGGCAGGGTTTGTCTCTGAGCTGCGCGCCGCCCGCGTCCCGCTCAAGGTCATACCGCGCATCATACACTCTGTTGCCAGAGTCAGCATGTCTGCCTCCACTGCAAACAGCATCATGGCACGCACCGCAGACGCGCTGGAAGGCCAGGCATCTGAGATAGCAAAGAACGTGGCCAAATCAGAAAGCGCCGGGTTTGATGAGACCATGCATCGCGACTGCGGCACCAAAAAGCAGACGAACGTGGCCCAGTCCGGGAAAAACATCTCGATACAGATCAGCCCAAGCAGGGCCACCCTGATGCTTGATTCGATGGACTATGACGGCATAGCGGTAACTGACGCATACAGGGGGTACGACAGGTTCAATGCAGAGGACAGACACCAGCTGTGCTGGTCGCACGACATACGCAAGGCAAAAACCCTGGCAGAAAAATACGATCCCCTCTTGGATGACGGCAGGCGGAAAAAACGGCGGCAGTACCTCGAGGACCTGCGGTTTGTGTTCAAGGAGGCAAAACACGTCGCACGGCTGGGGGCGCACTCGCGGAGGCAGCGGCACGTCATGGAGGACACCCTGGCAGACGTTCTTGACCGGTACTGCGGCACGGATGATGCAGACCTGCACAAGCTTGTCATGATGATGTACCGGCACCTTCCGCACCTGTTTACGTTTGTCCAGTACGCCGGGGTGGAGCCGACTAACAACGCATCAGAGAGGGCGCTGCGCTATATGGTGGTGTTCCGGAAGATAAGCGGGCAGACCAAGGGCGGCAGCAAGTCCATGAAGCGCCTAGGAGATTTTGTAAGCTGCGTCCTGACGTGGCAGAATCACGGCAAGAGCGTGGCGCAAGAGGTTGCCAGACTGATATAAGGGGCAGGTGAACTCATACCAATCATCAATCATCGGAACTCGCTTTGAGTCTATTTGTTAAGGAACTCTTTGACTTTCTTGAGATTAGCGACATTTGATTCGTGAAACATAACCATGGATTCAGCTAAAGAGTTTGGCAAGACGGTTTTTAAATTGGCAACTAGTTCATCGCCACTAGTTATCATATTATCAATAAGTTTTTCAATCTCATTTTTCTCATCATCCATTATAATGGAATAAGAGATAATCTTAATTATCTTTTTTTATTAGAGTGGCAGTAGAGCGCACTTTGTCTAATGTTTGAATATTCCAAGAAACAATTTCTCGTATCTTTTCAAAATTTTCTGCCTGTAATTTTACTAACATGTCATGAGTCCCAATTGTCTCAAAAACATCAGTTACTTGTTCAATCTCCCTTAATTTTTCAACGATACCTTCTTCGGCGCCCAATTCACAATTTAACATTACATAAGCATCAGTCATGAATTAAACAACGAATCGTGATTATTTAAATCTGGAGAACTTTAGGTGTAGCTTACCAAGTTACATGAACTAAATCTTTTAAATTTCTTCGTGGTTTTGGGAATTTGGTTTGTTTTGGATATCCAATGCACAGTACAGAAGACGGGACCAAATCAGTTCCAACAACATCCATTACTTTTTGTTCATCGAACATGCCAATCCAAATTGAGCTTAATCCTAATGCCTGAGATGCAAGCTGAGAATATCCTGCAGCTAAAGTTGCATCCTGAATGGCAAATTTTTTGAGAACATAGTCAGGAAAATCAAATTTAACCCTAGAAGGGTTTTTACAGAAAACCAGGACAACAGGAGCATTAACATAAGGCTGATTATTGCATGCCTCAACTAGAAGCTTTTTCTTTTCTGGACTTTTTACATAAAAAATTTCGAATCCCTGATAGTTTCCAGCAGTCGGTGCAGTATCAGCTGCTGCAATAATTTTATCAATCTTTGTTGTTTCAACTGGCTTGTCTGAAAATTTTCTAGTAGAGCGTCTCTTTGCCATCACAGCAAACAAGTCAGTATCAATGATTTCAGTTGGTCCTGATTTTAAGATAAAATCAAGTAATTGGTTTCGCAGGTTTGGATCAGCTGATTTGGGAGTTTCTTGAGGTTCATAACCCCGGGGATAGATTCTTTCTGCAGTATCTTCTGGAGCCATAAAAGAATTACAAGAAATATCCTATTAAATAATTGCAAATAAATTCATTCAGATTCAAAATTATCACAGCCAGAAGTACATGGCTTGTTCATAACTCCCTCACATTTTCCCAATTCATCGTGCATAATTCTATGATGACTGCAAATCTTGCATTTTTCTCTAAAATGAGCAATTAGTTCAGCAGTGGAGATTCCTGAATCTTGAATTTTTGATTCAACTTCCTGTGTCACAATAATTTGAGATTTGGCGTCATAAATGAATGAAGCGCCGGGAGAGAGATTCGAACTCCCGCACGCTTGCGCGTAGCCGTTTTCGAGACGGCCGCCTTACCACTTGGCTATCCCGGCAACTTTTCTTAGATTTTCCCCATAATAAAGCAAATCAGAATAATCTAGATGTTTTATCGACATCAAATAGTTCATCACTGAATTTCTTTTTGATTTGTTCTTTGGTTTTATTCCATTCATCTTCATTTACTGTACCTGTAAAGATGGGATGAAACACATCAGAAGAAGTGATGTTCAAGATGGGGCAGATCTCCTGTTTTTCTGACTCTGATAGAGGAAAGTAAGAAACAATCTTTGAAATCGTTTCATCTGGTTCAAATCGTACTTCAAAAATTTTGTCTTCTAAACGGAAAGGCAGTTTTAGTTTTGCCATACCAACAGGAAACATCGATCAGGTATAAAGAACAAACACAAAAAAGCACAAAATTACAACAAATTCCATGGGACTGAACCTAAAGGATTTGGTAGCAAGGGAGAAAACAACTTTGGAGGCATTTTCAACCAAAATAATTGCAATTGATGCATACAATGCAATATACCAATTTCTTGCAAGTATCAGAGGCCCTGATGGACTACAGTTATCAGATTCGGAGGGAAGAATCACAAGTCATCTAAGTGGACTCCTTTACAGAAATGTCAATTTTTTGTCTTTAGGAATAAAACCAGTTTACGTCTTTGATGGAAAACCACCGTCATTAAAAACAGCAGAAATTGAGCGCAGAAAGCAGATCAAAAAAGATGCAACTGTCAAATACGAAAAAGCAATCGCCGAAGGAAACATGGAAGACGCTAGAAAATATGCACAACAAACAACTAGTATGAAAGACGGGATGGTAAAAGAATCAAAACAGTTTTTGACATATTTTGGCATTCCATACATAGAAGCGCCATCAGAGGGGGAGGCAACGGCTGCACATCTAACAAACACAGGGCAAGCGTATGCTTCTGCAAGTCAAGATTTTGATTCTATCCTGTGCGGTGCAAAAAGACTGGTGAGAAATTTTACAAACAGTGGACGAAGAAAAATACCAAACAAAAATACCTACATCGATATTGTTCCAGAAATAATTGAAACGCAAAAAACACTAGATGCATTACAACTAACAAGAGAAGAGTTAATTGATGTTGGAATTTTAATCGGAACTGATTTTAATCCAAATGGCTTTGACAGAATTGGACCAAAGACTGCGCTAAAAATGATAAAACAGCATTCAAGACTAGAAGACATTCCACAAATTCAAGAACAACTACAAGAAATTGATTTTCAGCAAATACGAAAAATCTTTTTGAATCCGGAAGTAAGTGATGTGGATGAAATTGTTTTTGGGAAAGTTGATTATGAAGAAGTCACAAATTACTTGGTAAAGGAAAGAAGCTTTTCAGAAGACAGAGTTCAATCAACTCTGAACAGACTAAAAAAAGCCCTGGAAAAAAAGAGTCAAAACCTAGATCAATGGTTTTAGAAATTTTAATTTAATAACTAGATAATTTAATTTTAGAAGATGCCTCAAACAGAAGCAAGAAAGACGCTAAAAGACGCTCCTGTGATGTGGAGGAGGATAAACTCGATTGGAATAATTCTAGATTGTAACTCCACGTATGCGGCCAACCTAGGATATGCCAAATCAGAGATTCTAGGCAGGCCAATTTTTGAACACGTGCCTAAAGAGTCGTGGGAGGCCATGAATGATTCTCTTAAAACATGGTTTGAGACAGGAAAAGTTACTGACAGGAAAATTACTTTCAAGAGACAGGATGGGAGTACATTTTCAGGATTGTTACAAGCCACAAGCATCTATGATGAGAATAAAAATTTGATTGGAAGCAACACCATTATTTTTAATTTGACACAAATGGGCGAAGGGGAAATAAAAGTGTATGAAGAATTTTTCAAAAAAGCAAATACAAAACTAGATGAAATCAAAGAAAAAGAATATGATCAGTTAGATAAGAACTCAAAATCAGAATACGATGGACTCAAAAAAATGTTTGAGATGATTTCCAGTACGGATTTAAAAGAGTTGAAGACCCAATGAATCATTTTGAATTGTCTTTAACTGATTTTTGAAGTTCATCAAATGCACTCTGCACTTCAGTTACAGCTGTCCCATCCTCTAAAGTACTTACATCTCCAATTTTTTCATTATTAGCAATTGCCTTTAGCAATCGTCGCATGATTTTTCCACTACGTGTCTTTGGAAGTTTTGTTACAAAATAGATTTGTTTGGGAGTTGCAATTGCGCCAATATCCTCTCGTATTTTATACGAAAGTTCTTGTTCTAACACATCAGGGCTTGTTGTCACATTTTGTTTTAGGACAACAAATGAAATAATTGCCTCACCTTTGACTTCGTCAGGAATTCCACACACTGCAGATTCTGCCACATCAGGATGAGACACAACGCAGCTCTCAAGTTCTGCAGTTCCTATTCTGTGTCCTGCCACTTTAAGCACATCATCTGCACGTCCAAGTAGCCAAACATATCCATCATCGTCTTTTAGTGCATAATCACCAGGATAGTAGCAGTTTTCATATTTTGACCAATAAACGGTTTTGTATTTTTCATCATCGCCCCACAGCGTCAAAAGCATTCCAGGCCACGGATTTTTAATTACAAGATAGCCTTTTGTGTTTGGGGGCACGTCGGTTCCAGATTCATCAACTACGGCAATATTCATGCCTGGAATTGGACGAGTACCAGAACCTGGCTTGAGCGGAATTGTCTCCAGACCAGGCAGAGGGGAAATCAAGATCCCTCCGGTTTCAGTTTGCCACCACGTATCAACAATTGGGCATTTTTCTTTTCCAATAGTCTTGAAATACCACCTCCATACCTCCGGATTAATTGGTTCTCCCACAGTTCCAAGTAATCGTAACGAAGAAAGATCAAAAGAGTTTGGAAGATCGTCGCCAAATTTCATAAACATTCGAAGAGCAGTTGGAGTAGTGTAAAAAATTGTAGCTTTGTATTTTTGTAAGATATCCCACATTCTTGATGCATCAGGGTAGTCAGGTGCGCCTTCGTAGATTATTTCAGTGGCACCATGAAGTAGCGGGGCATAAACAACATAGCTATGACCAGTGACCCAGCCAATATCAGCAGTGCAAAAAAAGATATCAGAATCTTTGATGTCAAATGCCCACTTGAATGTAGAATGTAAATGAGTAAGATACCCACCAGTGCCATGCAGAACTCCTTTTGGTTTTCCCGTGGTTCCGGAGGTATACAATATGTAAAGGGGATGATTGCTGTCTAATTTTTCTGCATCACAAGAATCAGAAATGTTGTCCATCAGATCATTCCAAAATTTATCTTTTGATGTCATGGAGATTTCATTGTTTGTTCTATTAAGAACTATGACATGCTGCACAAAATCAAAATCTTTGATTGCATCATCAATTACATCTTTGAGTTTAACAATTTTTCCTCTCCTGTAGCCGCCATCAGCAGTAATTATGACTCTGGATCTTGAATCGCCAACTCTGTCACGTATTGATGCTGCACTAAATCCTGAAAATACCACAGTGTGTGTTGCGCCAATTCTGGCACACGCCAACATTGCAATTGGTAATTCGGGAACCATGGGCAAATAGATTGTAATCCTATCGCCTTTTTTGACACCAAGTGATTTTAGGACATTGGCGAATTTTTTGACTTGTACAAGCATATCGTGGTATGTCAGTATCCTGGATTCGCCATTTTCTCCTTCCCATAATATGGCAGGCTTGTTGGACTTGGTATTCTGATGGACATCTAGGGCATTATATGATGCATTAATTGTGCCTCCGACAAACCATTTAGCAAACGGAGCTTGCCAGTCCAAGACCTTTTTCCAAGGAGAAAACCAAGTTAGATCTTCTGCTTGTTTTTCCCAAAAAGATACAAAATCAGAATCAGCGCTTTCTCTTATACTAGAATCGTTGTTTCCAAGGCCAATATTGTATGTCTCAGACATCAAAAAATGTATGGACGTAGATCTTTCTAAATGTTAAAAAAAATAAAATAAAAAAATTATTGTGCTTCCATTCTAGCAAGCCAGTCGTTATCACTGTCTTCTTTTGGAGTTTCTGATTTCACCTGTTCGGGTGGCTCTGGGAATGCAGTTGACACTTCAGTTTCAGCTGGAGATTCAGGTGTTGGTCGAGTCTCTGTTTGAATTGGTTCTGAAGGTGTGACTATTGGTTCTGTTGGTGCTTCTGGAAGTATTGACTGAACTACTTGTTGTTGTTGTGGTTCAGGAGTCTCCAGATATGAAACGGCTGATTCTTGGATGTTTTGTTGTGGCGGAGCTGTTGCCTCTTGCACTTCCAAATCAAGATCTGCAATTCTACTCTTTACATTTGCAATTTCTGCGGTTTCGTGAGTAATCCGCTCAATTACTGCATTTGTGCATGATTTCACGGTATCAAATGTTGCACTAGAGATTTCATTGCTCTTGGTTTGTACCTTTGCATCAAATAACAACATCTTTGCGGACTTCATTTCGTCATCTAACTCAGTCAATCTTGCCTCAAGTTTGGCTTTGATCTCATTTTCTGTTTCATCTAATGTTACAAGTTTTGACTTGTATTTTTCATGAATGATTTCTGCATCTTCTTTCATTTCATCATTTTCAGAAACAATGTCAATCAAGGCCTTTAGACGACGTAGAGTTAGTTGTTTTTCACGAACGAGTCTTTGAGAGTCAAGTCTCCATTTTGGAATAAAAATAACAACATCACCTTGAACTACTAGCTGCTCATACTGGATTTGCTGTAATCCCTGAGAACCAGCGTCAATACCAACGGATTGAATGCTACCGTCGATGTCAGTTATTGTTCCTACGACTTTACCCATGAATGTTCCATACATGTCTTTGACGTTCTTACCGATAATATCGATTTCGTCGTGGGTCATGTGAGGTAATTATGGGATTTGTATAACCGACAAAGTGTAAGAAATGTTTTTAGTTTTAGTAAGATTATTTTCACTAACTCAGAATCACTTGGTTTTTAGTAATTTTAAAATTTAGAGGGGTGATAGTAGGCTCATGATTCAAAGAGAAGAACTTGAACAAATTCTGAATTTTGTGGCAAAAAGATGGATGGAGGTTACGCAAGATCCAAACAGCAAACCTATGGAAAATTTACCGAGTGATTTTTGGATGAATTCTGTTGGCGGAAAAACTGCAAAAAATGGTTTTTGGGTTACGTCGTTAATGTATACGGAAAATGAAGCTGATGCGGCAAATTTCAAAGAAGTGTTGCTAAGATGGCAAACCAAAGGACAGGACAAAGACAGGGACAAAGGTCCCGATCTAATTCAGATTGGGAAAAAGAAATAGACTATTAATAATTGAAAAGCTGGACACAGTTATTGTCAGAATTTTCAATTAAAGAAAAAAAGATTCTATCAGATCACTTTTCAAATACAGATGGCAGCGTGTTTGCCATAATTACACCCAGACAAGTTGATCGTGGAGCTTTGATGTCAAGGTACAGTAGAACTGACAAAAGCATGAGACGGATTTTTCTTGACGAGTTTTTAAAAAATAAAAACAGAGGAGAGGAATTTTACAACAGGGTGCTTTTAGAATATGGCGATGATTCGGTTGCAGAATTAGGTGAAGCACAAATTGCAATTGAAGGATTATCAAATATCGCAGTAAAAAAAATTGAAGACAGGCGAATTGGTCTGTCATATCTAGAAAAATCATCAAGATATGTCGCATGGAATAAAAAAGAAAAAGGGAAATACAGATTTTATAGAGACTCTGAAATTATGAAATCAAGGTTTGCAGACATGTATGAAGGTGCATGTAATTTTTCATTTGATGTTTATTCAAGAAACATAGAGCCAATGATAAGTTATGTTCGAGAAAAATATCCCATAGAAAAATATAGTTTCAAAGACTCCATTGACGGAAGAGAAAAACTTTTTTCCAAGTTAAAAAGAGAGGGGGACGTAAAATCTGCCAACATGATTTACAGAGGATCAACAAAAGCTAAAGCGTTAGATATTCTTAGAGGACTACTGCCCGCATCGACTCTAACAAATGTTGGAATTACCGGAAACGGCCGTGCATTTGAATACCTACTAACAGTTTTAGGCGCATCAGAGCTAAAAGAAGAGCAGGATTTAGCCTCAAAAATCAAAAAAGAACTTGAAACTACCATAAAATCGTTTGTTAGAAGGGCAGACGATAAATACGGAAAGAAGTTTCAAAAATACCTAAGGGACGTTAAAAATAAATCAAAATCAATTGCTGCCAAGCAAATTAAAACAAAACCAACGATAGGAGCAGCTACAAAACTTGTGGACTATGAATCAGAAAAAAACGCACTAGATAAGATCATCACCAGCATAATATACGAACAATCACCAAGTACGTCATATCAAAATATTTTGCAGCAAGTTAAAAAAGCATCAAAACAAAACAAGATCAAAATTATTCATGAGTTCACAAAACTCAGAACAAATAGACGACATAGACCATCACGGGCATTTGAAACTGTTTACTATACATTTGATTTATGCAATAACTTTGGAATGTTCAGAGATTTTCACAGACACAGGGCATTAACACTTGAAAGGCAGTTATTAACGACTGATCACGGATATAGCGTACCAAATGAGATTAAAACTTTGGGAATTGAAAGCGATTTTAAAGATTGCATGAATAAAACCAGAGATGCATTTAACGAGATTAGAAAAAAATATCCAGAACAAGGACAGTATGTTGTCAACTTTGCATACAACTACCCATATTTTATGAAGTTTAATCTGCGAGAAGCTTGCCACCTTATAGAATTAAGAACCGTGCCGCAAGGACATGTGGATTACAGACGCGTTGCACAGCAAATGTTCAGACAGATAAACAAAGTTCACCCCAACTTGAGCAAAATTATGAGATTTGTAGATTTAAAAGAATATGATTTGGAGCGGTTTGAATCAGAAAAACGAACTGAGGAGAAGAAAAAAGAATTAAAATAGAAAAATATTCTAATATCAAATAAAACAACCCAAGTCATGGCAGAAAAAATCAGAAAAACTCCTGAAGAGTGGAAAAAAGAACTGACACCAGAACAATACGAAATTTGCATTAACCACGGAACAGAACCTCCATTTTCTGGGAAATATAACAGCAGTAAGCTAGACGGTGCCTTCAAATGCACATGTTGTGGCGAAAAACTTTTTTCATCAGATGCAAAGTTTGATTCGGGTTCAGGATGGCCGAGTTTCTGGAAACCAATTAATGGTGAAAAAATAGAGTATATTTCAGACACAACACATGGAATGACCCGTACAGAAGTCAATTGTAACAAGTGTGGCGCACATCTGGGCCATGTATTTGACGATGGGCCGCAGCCCACGAACAGGAGATATTGCATCAATTCCATCTCATTGCAACATGAAAAAGATGAAGAAAAATTTGATTGCTTGTAACAAAACGTTTTTAGAAAACACAATTAATGATAAGAAAATCAAAAGAGAAGTGAAATGGTTTGAGAATAATATTATGTGGGTTTGGTGTTGTAGGTCAAAGCTTGGTGAAATTGTTTGATTCAAGGGCAGAAGATCTGTATGCAAAATATGGGTTAAAACCAAGGGTGGTAGGGGTGTTTGACAGTAAAGGAAGCGCAGTAGATTCATCAGGGCTGGAATTTAGCAAACTAGTCAAAGCGAAGAAAAAGTTTGGAACCGTAAAAAATTATGCTGACACAAAAAATACAATGTCTGGAATTGAGATGCTAAAAAATGTCGAAGCAGACGTGCTGATTGAAACTACTGCAAGCAATTACAAGGATGCAGAGCCTGGAATGACCCACATCACGACTGCCATGAAAAAAGGCATACATGTGATCTCTGTAAATAAGGGCCCTCTAGCATTGGCATTTCCATCACTTGTGGAACTTGCCACATACAATCAAGTGATGCTAAAATTTAGTGGTACAGTAGGAGGAGGAACCCCAATTATAGATTATGCAAAAAACAGTCTCAGTGGAGAAAGAATAACGTCGTTTGCCGGAATCCTAAACGGAACCACAAACTACATCTTATCAAATATGGCTACAGGGCTATCTTTTGATGAAGCACTCAAAGATGCCAAGGACAAGGGATACGTAGAGGCTGATGAATCTTTAGACTTGGACGGACTGGATGCAGCTGCCAAACTGGTAATTCTTGCAAACTGGATAATGGGGATGAAAGTTACAATGCCTGATATCAACTGTACAGGAATACGAAGAGTCACAACAGAGGACATCAAAAAAGCGGACAAAAACAATTGTTCAGTGAAATTAATTGCATCATGCAACAAAGAACTCGCTGTAAGTCCAAAGGAGGTATCAAATGATGATCCGCTTTGTGTAAATGGAACGCTAAATGCAATTGCATTTACTTCAGAACATTCAGGCACTCAAACTATTATTGGGAAGGGAGCCGGCGGCATGGAGACTGCAAGTTCCATTCTAAGAGACTTGTTAGACATCAGACAAGAGATTGCAAGAACTTGAAATCAAATCTAATCTCAAAGAGCGAAACATCAGCACTCCTAAAAACAGTCTCAGAAAGATGGGGGATGGAATTGCCCAAAATCAAGAACCTAAAAGTCCATCAGATTTTGGATGACGCCCAAATTATAACAGGCGGAGGAATGAAGATATTGAAGGTTGATGAGGATTATTTGCCATTTCTATCAGAAACTGAGACATTAGAAAGATTCCCAAACGTCATGGTGGATATGGGCGCTGTAAAATTCATGTGCAAAGGTGCAAACGTTATGAGACCGGGAATTAAAAAGTTTACAGAATTTGAAAAAGACAAACTTGTTTGCATCATAGAAGAGTCCCAACACAAGTTTTTGGCAGTGGGAAAGGCAATGGTCAGCAGCTCAGAATTAGAAAGTATGGAAAAGGGGGAGGTGGTAAAAAACATTCATTACATTTCTGATAAATTTTGGGAAACTGGAAAAACGATTTACGATTAACTATTTGATTTCTTCAGTAAACTCTTCGGTTCCATCACTAGTGATCACAAGAACATCCAAGCCATCACCACTTGCAGAATCTCTCAGGGCAGCTGAGCGAACAGCACGTTTTGCCAAATCAATTGCCTCGTCTTTAGTCATGTCTTTTTTGAATTGGGGATCTAAGACGCCCAATGCCATTTCAGCGCCTGTTCCAACTGCGGCATATTCATCAGGAAGAACAGAACCTAGCGGATCAAGGGTATACATAATTGGCTTGTCAACGACCCCACCAACAATTACCTGAGTTAGCAATGGGAAATATCTTCTCTCATACATCATATTTGACATCATTTTAGCGACAGTGTTAGGAGGAACATCTCTTTTGAGCTCCATTTTTCTAATTTTTGCAAGTGCTGCAATCTGTAGTGATAGAATTTGCATGTCTGCTACAAGTCCGGCGCAGGTTGCGCCTACTTTAGGAGTGATAGGGAATGTTTTCTTGGTAGATTTGCTCACAAGGAAATTTCCAAATGCAATTCTTTTTTCACTGGCAAAAACCACGCCGTCATCAAATGTAATTCCAACAGCAGTTGCTCCTGGCATATACATTGACATGATTCAAATAATTTTGTGGCATAATAAAGGGTTTTCTACATTCCACGTATGATTTATGAGCAAAATGGTTATAATACTGAAAGTATAATGTAAGGTTATGACCACGGCGGAGATTAGACAAAAAGTTCTTGACGATGTTGTCTTTATGGGTTTGAGATCAGCTATAGGCGTGATCTTTATCGTCCACGGCATGATGAAGTTTAATCCAGGATTCGCAGGAGCCTTGCCAAACATGGGACTGCCACCAGAGATGCAGATTCCAATTGCACTAGCTGAAGTCGTTCCGGGAGTTTTGCTAATCATAGGAATTCTTGGCAGATTGTCCACAGTGTTACTTTCAATAGTCATGCTTGGAGCAATTTTCCATGTCAAAGGAGCCCAAAGTTTAACTGGAGATGGAGGAGTAGAGATGGATTTGATTTTACTTGCAGCACTACTGGTAATTATGATTGTGGGGCCGGGAAGAGTATCACTTGCACAGATTGTCAAAAAACTGCCAAGATGTCTTCACTGATTTTTTCCAAAGTTTTGCATAATCAAACACATACACTTTGTTGTTTTCTTTAGCAGGTCAACTCTAGCAAATTCATTAGGTGAGTGAATTCTAGAGAACATATATGTACTTCCAACTGCAATACATGGAGCTTTTAGAATATCAACAAATGGGTACATAGGGCCTGTTCCAGCGTTTGAAACATTTAGGATTGATTTTCCAAAAGACTTGTCAGCTGCTTCCTTAACTTGAGATACAAAGGGCTCTGAGGAGTTGATTCGAGCAGCTGCCTCACCGTGAAATATTTTGATTTTAACGTCTCCAAATCCTTTTGATTTTAAATGATTTTTTAATCTCATAACCTGCTTTTTTGGCTCCATCTTAGGCACTAACCTAAAATCAATCTTGGCCAAAGCATCACCTGGAAGAACTGTTTTGGCACCATCGCCAGCATATCCGGATACAAAACCTGCGATGTTACAAGTTGCACCCCCAACTAAGGCCTTTTTTGCATCCAGCCCCTTTCTGCCACCTACAAAAGACTTGATTCCAAATTCTCTTTTGAAGACACTTTCATCAAATGGTTCCTTACCAATCAATTTCAAATCCTGTTTTGAAAATGGAGTCACTTCTTTGTACCAGTCCTTTACGAGTATTTTTCCACTAGAATCTCGTAGTGTCATTACAGCCTCGATTAACCGCCATGCAGGATTTTTTATCAAGACTGCCAAGCTAGAATGTGCATCTTGAATTGCTTCTTTTACAGACAATTCAACAAATAGCAACCCCTTCATTCCAAGACCGATAATCGGTCGATTTTTTGCATCAACATATCCAAATTCCCAGATAACGCCATCGCAGGAAAATTTCTTTTTGTATTTTTTTAGATATTCTTCAATGTGAGCACTGCCAGTCTCTTCTTCGCCTTCAATTACAAATTTAATGTTACAAGGAACATCGCCAGTTGTTTTCAGATATGCCTCAACTGCCTTGATTCTTGTAATTAATTCACCTTTATCATCAGTGGCACCCCTGCCAAAAATTTTGTTGCCCCTCCTAGTTCCACTAAATGGAGGATCATCCCACAAATCAAATGGCTCGGCAGGTTGGACATCATAGTGATTGTAAAACATCAAAGTTTTTGCCGGGTTTTGTTTTGATCTTATTTCTCCATAAACAACAGGCGCAACCCCTTTTTTTAGCCGTAAAATTTCAGATTTCAATCCTGAATTTTTTAATAGCTTCTGTACAAGTTTGGCACATTCCTCAATCCCCTCGTTTTTTGCAGAAACACTTGGTTGCCTGATTAGAGTTTGTAGATCTGAGATGAGGCCATTCATGTTAGAATCTATGTGTTTTAACGGATTCATGAAAATCACACAATTTTATCAAAAGGCCTCATTATAGTTGGAATTTCATCTAAAAGATCCATGGGAGTCATGTGTAATCCCAATCTCCTTTGAACTGTTTTTCCAGCTAATCCGTTGATGAAGGCTGCTGCTGCTGCCGCTTCCAGAGCGTTTCTGTTCTTAGACAGCAATCCTGCAACTAACCCAGATAGAACATCGCCTGTTCCGCCAACTGTCATAGCAGGAATTTTTTTTTCATATAGAAAAGTAGTTGAGCCATTTGAGATTACATCTGTTGCACCTTTTAGTAGAATTGTGATCCCATGTTTCTTTGCGTTTTTTTCTACTAGTTTGACTCGTTCATTTTTTGAGTTAGAAGGGGGCTCTCCAAACAGTCGCTTGAATTCTCCAGCATGTGGAGTCACTACAACATTCTTGTTTGCCAAAAGTGGTAAAACTTCTGGAATTAGTGCACTTGCATCCAGAGATAATCTGACATCTCTATCTAAAAGAGATTTTACAAGATGTAGCAAAGAATTTTTTTCTTGTATTGCAAGACCCATCCCAATTGTTGCAGAATGAAGATTACGTGGTAGCGCCCCTACAAGTTTGTTTACAGCACCGCGGGTTAATTTTTGATCAACTAAAGGGATAACAATAAGATTTGGAGAGATTGCACGTGTTGAAGTCACGTTGATTTTTGGAACTGAAGTGTAAACTAGATCAGTTCCACATCGAAGTGCGGCAATCGAAGATAAAATAGGAGCGCCATGATAGATGTAACTTCCGCCAATTACAAGAACAATTCCATTGTCGCCTTTGCGGGATTTGGCTTTTCTTGACGGAATGAATTTCTTTACCACAGATACTGAAAGATTCTTTGGTACCATACAACATACTCTAAAAAATACTGGAATAAATCTTGTCTTGAATAATTAAGAGGATTTTTTGATGGTTTTTTTGGCAGCCTTGGATTTTGTGGTTTTTTTGGTCTCTCTTCCAAAAAATGCCTTTCTAGCATAACAAAGATAGGTTGTATGGCCTATTCCTTGGAAAGAATGTCTTGTCTTTCCTTCTCTGGCCTCAATTGTACGTAGGATGTGTTCAGTTGATTCGATATCAGTAAACTCATTTTCGACCAGACTTGCAGTCAGTTTTTCTAGCTGGTTCATTGTGGGACAAATTGCAAACATGGCACCACTTCCTTTGAGCATTTTTCTTACCTGAGGGATTATTATCCAAGGATCACCTAGATCAATCAAGGCAACATCAATGTCATCTAATGGCATCTTTTTTGCAGCCTTTAAATCCAAATTATGCTGTGTAACATACTTTGAAACTCCTGCTTTTTTGATGTTTTTTTCAGCTATTTTCATAAACTTTTCATCAACATCAAAAGTGTAAACATGGCCGCGTGGTTTTACAATACTTGCTACAAAAGATGTCAACGAGCCACTTCCAGTTCCAATTTCTAAAATCTTCTGGCCACTTTCAATTCCAGCTCTTGCAACAATGTATCCGAGATCTTTCGGGTAGACAATCTGAGTACCATGTTGAATCTTCATGACATAATCAAACATTGTTGGTTTGAGAAGATAGACATACTTGTCCTTGTTTGTGGTTAATCTTGAGCCATACTCTTTTCCAACCGCATCAGAATGCTTGATTACTCCAATATGAGTATGGAGTGATTCTTTTTTTGAAATTTTGACTAGCCATTTTTTTGAATGATTAAAGTAGAATAGTACAGGAGAGTTTTGCTTGATTTTATCCATAGGTTTTTCCTAAAAATTTTAGATAAGAACCTATGGTTAAACAGCTAAGCGAAACGTTACCACGATTAAGAAAACCACTTTTCATGTGCAGGTTCAAATCGCTGATCTGATGTCAGATTTGAGATACATTTCGCTTAGCTGTTAAAGGGCAATACTAGAAATAATACCAAAATAACATAATAATGAAATGGCAGAATTCAAGGTTCAAGGCTCTGGTGGCTACGTTATTGCTGAACTAACTGAAGAGCAGGCAAAAAAGGCAGATTTAGGTGTTGGAAAGTTGTTTTTGGCCCCAATTGGGAAATTAGAATCAGAGAAAATGCTCAAACATTATTGTAACAATTGTGAGACTGAATTTGGTAATCCACCAAAAATTCAACTAGAAGAGAGCACGGATGAGGAGGTAGCAGATAATTTGGTTTTAGTTGAGCGAGGACAGTACACTTGTGAAAAATGCAGCGGAATTATTGGGGAATACAGGGTATTCAAAAAGAATGATGAGACAGACGAGGTAGGCCAAGCAAAACCATCTGAATAAATATAGTAGTTTTTTAGAGATGCCATGGCAAATCAAAAATGCGTATCATGTGGAATAGGATTTTTCTCACCAACAGGTTCAGACAAATGTTCCAGATGTGCAGGTAAAGAATCGCAAGGGCATGAAGGTCATGATTCCTGTGGTTGTGGACACAGCCACTAACCTTATTTTTCTAACTAACAGAACGTTTTTTTATTTTAATTTTTAATGACTGATGATCGGTTTGCACTCCAACAACCCAAGAGGCAGCCAGATTCGCGTAGTGCACTCTCTGAGACATCACATTCTATCTGGAGCAACAATCCCAAGAAGATCTAGTGATTTTTCAAGAGTAATTTTAAATGAATTCACAATACAGAGACGAGAGTTTTCTAGTGCTTCATCATCTAAATCTAAAACATGGACATGCTCATAAAATGAATTGAATGCAACTGCTAAATCATGACAATATCTGGCAATCACTTTTGGTGAAATGTTCTTAGCAGCATCACGAACTTGAATATCAAATAGACCAATTGTTTTAATCAAATCTAATTCCGGTTGCTCTTTTAGCAGAGAAAAATCAACGTCAATTGAAGGCACACGTCCAGATTTTTCCAATATTCGAGCAGATCTTGCATGCGTATATTGTATGTAGGGAGCAGTATCTCCCTCCAAACTCAGAGATTTGGTTAAATCAAACACAATAATTTTATCCAGATCTTGTTTAATCATTTCATAGCGTAGTGTTCCAACTGAAATATCATGAGCAATTCGTTCAATTTCAGTTGAATCCATTTCAGGGTGTCTCTTTTGTGTTTCCTCAGCTGTTCTCTTTTTTAACAAGTCATAAACAGAATCAGCATTAACATAGAGTCCTTTTCTTCCAGACATTTGAGCTTGCTTTCCATCAGTTTTCAATCCCAGAACTTTGGCAGTCTCAGAACTTAGCGTAACTGATTCGTAACTAAGATGCACATATGCGTCAGAAATGGATTTGAATTTAGCCATTAATGAGGTAATGATTTTTTGTAATCGGGCTTGTCTTGAATCAATTACAGTGATTACTTTATCACCAGTAAAGTTTTGAGAAGATTCATTGGCAGAATCCAAAGTCGTTTGCCATAAAACTCGTGAATTTTGTTCTTTTTCATATTTCTGATAATGAAAAGGATCCTCAATCAATCCCAATTTCCAGGCAGCATATGGAATGTCTTTTGCAATGTAAGTCGCAGTTCCATTGCTTCTAACAACTACCTTGTCTTCTTCTTTGTCATCTCCACGAATCACCCAACATCCAGCATTTTTACCCTCATTTTCAAACTCAATTAGATTCATTTCTTTGATTTTCTCAAAGATTTTACTCCACAAACCCGAACGAATTATTTGAGATTCAAAATTAAGGCAGTCATAGAATACGGACAGATTCCAACATGTTTCAAGCTGATTTGCCAAAACTCTTTTTGTAATTTTATCTGCAAATACAGCAGTTTCAGAATCACCATCTTCAAGTTCTTTAAGAACATTTTTTCGAATCTCTTCCAAGCTAGAATCGGATTCATATTTTTCAGTAGTCTTGACATACACATCATCTCCACAATAATGATCAAATTTTTTTCCATCTGGCGGTTCCTGATCAAATCCAAAATGTTTGAATCCAACTATAATATCAGCAACTTGAAGACCGGAATCATCGACATAGTTTAAAATATTAACTTTGTAATTTGCTTTTTCTAAAATTCTAGAAATAGTATCTCCGATGATAATATTTCTAATGTGTCCTATGTGAAGAGCTTTGTTCGGATTTACACTTGTGTGCTCAACTACAACTGCAGAATTTTTTCCAATATCAACATCACCAAACTCCGGAAGATTAGATTCTGATAAAATTAGTTGGTTTAGTTTGTCCCAGTTAGCAAAGAAGTTAAGATTGCCTGAGGGATGAGATTCGGATTTTAAAACAAGCGTATTAGAACAATTTTGATATTTTTGGGATAGCATTTGGGCAATGTCCTTAGGGCTTTTTTTGAGTTGTTTTGAAAGCAAAAATGAGATATTAGAGCTAGCATCACCGAATCCTGGTTTTGCAGGTTCGACGGAGAATGTTACATCAGATATGGAGAGATCGTCTAGAATTTTGTTGAGATTGTTTTCAATTTCATCAATAATTGATTTGAAGGTCATCTTATATCTCAGATAATTTAGGTGCTAATTTATCTAATGCTTCAAGGACCCCATCACCGGCATTTGACGAGACAGCCATGGTAGCCTCAGATTTGACTTGATCAGATGCATTTCCCAAAGCAATACTTGTTTTTGCCACTTTAAACAAAGGGATGTCAGTTGCACTATCTCCAATGGCAATTACATCACCCTTAGAGATAGAGAATTTCTTCATGATTTCGCTAAACCCAAAACCCTTGTCAATTCCATGAGAATTGATGTGGTAAGCATATTGGCTGTCAGATAATTCCACATTGAGATTGTTTTCAGAAACGATCTTTCTGGCAATATCCAAATCAAATGTTCGCTCCAAAACGACTTCAGTCATTCTAGGAAAAACAGATTTTTCCTGTACGTTATCTATGCTGTTTTTAATTATTTGAAACGCATTGGTGCATTCTTCAATATTTCCCAATAGAATGTGATCATTGGAATCAAGAGTTATGCAACCACCGTTTTCACCAACAGAAATCTTTGTGGTTCCACCAAACACAGACAGCAAAAATCCTTCAACAGAAGAACGGCCGGTTACAAAAATCACATCGTGGCCCATGTTAGTTAATCGTCTTAGTGCATCAAGTGCATCTAAATGGATTCTACCGCCGCCATTTTCTGTAATTGTACCATCAATATCTACAGCAAATATCCGCTTTTTCATACAAATTGATTTGTAGGCCGAATAATATTTGCTACGTAAGTAAAGTAATACGGTTTTATTTGAAAAGAATGTTGCAGGAGTTGGATAAAAGTGGGAATTCCTGAAAAAATCAAGGCCATTCAAGATGAAATGGCAAAAACTCAGATTAACAAAGCAACAGAGCATCACATAGGATTACTAAAAGCAAAGATTGCAAAACTGAAAAGAGAGCAAGAAGACAATATTACCAAAAAATCAGGCATGAAATCAGACGGGTTTGATGTCCGAAGAACAGGAGATGCAACTGTTGTGTTTATTGGATTGCCAAGTGTTGGAAAATCCACATTACTAAACAAAATGACAGAAGCAAAATCAGTTGTTGGTGCTTTTCAATTTACAACACTCACTGTAGTTCCAGGGATGATGGAATATAGAGGGGCAAAAATTCAGATGTTAGATCTTCCAGGAATCATCAAAGGGGCATCTACAGGAAAAGGATTGGGAAAGAGAATTCTCTCTGTTGCAAGAACAGCAGATCTAGTATTGCTTATGCTAGATGTATTTCAGCCATATCATGAAGACGTATTAGTAAATGAACTAGGAAACATTGGGATTAGGCTCAACCAACTTCTCCCAAACATTACAATTGAGAAAGCTGGGATGGGAGGAATCGCAATTGCACAGCAGGTTAAACTAACAAAGATTACAGAAAAACATCTTAAAGATATTTTACATCTTTATGGAATCGTAAGTGCACGTGTTGTTGTACGAGAAGATGTTACATCAGAGCAACTATCAGATCATATTGCTGGAAATATTAGTTATTCAAAATCACTTACAATTTTAAATAAAATTGATTTAGTGGATAAACAATTTCTAAGGGATTTGAAAAAGAAAATAAAATCAAATGTGATTGAGGTGTCTGCAAATTCAGACATCAATATTGAATTGCTCAAAGAAAAGATCTATGAGAAACTAAAATTCATTAGAATCTATATGAGGCCAAAAGGTGGAGAAACTGATTTCAAGGAACCGTTAATTGCAAGAGAAGGAGACACAGTTGAAGATATTTGTAACAAACTGCATAGAAGGATGAGAAAAGAATTCAGATATGGTTTAGTGTGGGGCAAAAGTGTAAAGTTTGGGGGACAAAGAGTGGGTTTAAGCCATGTTTTACAAGATGAAGATGTACTAACAATCATCAAAAAAAGAGGCACATAACACAAAAAAATGGATCAAGAAAATGAACACAGGTGGTGCAAATTTTGTATGGCAAAAACAAAGCAAGAACTGGTTTTCCTTCCTGAAATGGCCACATACAAGCGTAGAAGGAAGTACAAATGTACTATTTGTGGTAAAACTAGCTGGTTACAAGGTAGAAGACCATCAGCAGAAAGCGTTTATTGAAAAATTTTACGATCAAAAAATTTTTTGCAAAAAAAATTACTTGATTAATTGTTATCAGTTTGTGTAACTTTCTTTAGTTTAACCACTGAAAAACCATGAAAATGTCGACACGACAATGGCTACAAAAAGAAAAAGTGCAGTAAAGCGTAAAGCCACTCCAAAGAGAAAGGCAGCTAAACGCAAAGCCACTCCAAAGAGAAAGGCAGCTAAACGCAAAGCCACTCCAAAGAGAAAGGCAGCTAAACGCAAAGCCACTCCAAAGAGAAAGGCAGCTAAACGCAAAGCCACTCCAAAGAGAAAGGCAGCTAAACGCAAAGCCACTCCAAAGAGAAAGGCAGCTAAACGCAAAGCCACTCCAAAGAGAAAGGCAGCTAAAAGAAAACGATAATCTCGTTTACAAACTAACAATCGTCATTTAGACGGCGAATTGTTTTCCTTTTTCTAAATTCTAAACTAGTGTTAACTAAACATTTGTCCAGGAGGTTGCGTATTAGTTCCTTTAACGGATTTTTTTTCAACTGAAAATTTTTTCTCAGGTGGAATAATGGATAATTTGATGGCAGTACTGATTGCATAATGAGGAGTGCCATCAGGATTTTTATAATTTACAGCTTTTCCAATTCTATCCAAATCAACTTTAACTTTAACTATGGTTCCATCATCTAATTGAAAAGATACAAAATCATTTTCTAATCTTTTATAATCTAACATTTCAAATTCAATTTTATTTGGTTTTTCACTCATTGTAATTACTCATTTAACCTGCTTAGTAAAGATAGCTCATTAATTTAATCTGTTCTTCAGTTGTGATGATGTTTTTGTTTGTCAAAATTTCTAATAGCTCTTTGAATATTGTTTTTTGTTCAGGTGACATTCCTCCTGCTGGGCCCTTTTCTCCTGGTGGACCGGGAGGGCCTCGTGGGCCTGGGGGGCCTATTGGACCTTGTTCGCCCGGAGTGCCTTGTTCACCTGCTGGACCTATTGGACCGTTTGGACCTCTTTCACCCTGTGGGCCTTGAATTCCTTGTGGGCCTTGTGGGCCTTTTTCTCCCGGTGGGCCGGTTACCCCACGTTCACCTTGAGAACCTTGTGGGCCTTGTGGGCCTTTTTCTCCAGGTGTACCAATAGGACCTGTTACTCCTTTTTCTCCAATTGGGCCTGTTGGACCTTTTTCTCCTTTTTCTCCTTGCGGGCCTGGAACACCTGTCAGTCCTTTAGCTCCTGCCGGGCCTTGTGGGCCTTGTGGGCCTTTTTCTCCAACTGAGCCTTCAGAGCCTTTGTTACCTTTTTCTCCAATTGGACCTGGTGGGCCTGTTGCACCTTTTTCTCCAACTGGACCGGTTATTCCCTTCTCGCCTTTTTCTCCAATTGGACCACTAGCTCCTTGAAGTCCTTTTTCTCCTTGTACACCTGCTTGTCCAGTTGGACCTTTTTCTCCTGGTGGGCCTTGGGAACCAGTTAGTCCTTTGTCACCGGGTGAACCTGTTGGGCCTTTTTCTCCTTTTTCTCCAGGAGATCCTCTTAGTCCAGGTGCACCTTTGTCACCTGGAGAACCTGTTGGACCTTTTTCTCCAGGTGGGCCTAGCGGGCCTTTTAATCCAGTTTGACCTTTTTCTCCAAGTGGGCCTGTTGCACCTTTTTCTCCTTTGTCACCGGGCGGACCAGAAATTCCTTTGTCCCCTTTGTCCCCTTTGTCTCCAGTTATTCCTTTATCACCAGTAAGTCCCTTATCTCCTGCTGGGCCCTTTTCTCCTGGTGGGCCTTTGTCACCGGGTTGACCAGGTACACCATCAGGACCTTTGTTTCCCGATGGACCTTGTTCTCCAAGTGGGCCTTTGTCACCGGGGTGGCCTTGTACTCCAGTTGCACCAACATTAGATTTTGTTGAACGTTTTGGTTTTGGGCTTTCAGAAATTGTTTTAGTTTCAGGTTTTGATGTTCGTGAAGGTTTTGCCAAAGCAACATCAAACACGGAATGCAACGATGAAAATAGATCAGTTACAACAATCCAAATTCTGTCAAGACTATCGATAGATGAAGGAAGAGGATTATCTGCAGAGCCAACTGTTTCAGAAAAAATTCCGTCTTTTACTCTAAGATGAAAAGTTCCTTTCCAGATAGATGGAAATTGTTTATTTTTGATAGAATCGCCAGAGGGCTTGCTGTCAGTTATTGCAATTTGAGCTTCATAGACACCTGATTGCTTAAATGGTGCCTGCCCTTGAATTTCTATTCGTGACTGAGATGACACATTCGTTTGTGCATATTTCAAGTATTTCTGTATTTAGATCGCATGGGTCTATTCAAAATATAGCACAAATAGTGCTAGACGTACAGGATAGTATTTATCTAGATAAAATTGCATTTTGAGCTAGTGAAAAAACCGTTCGGAAAAAAATCAAAGAAAGCAGATGAGGGGAAAATAGAGAAAAAAGAAAACACCAGTCTGGTTGATTCTGATTATAATCGTAAGAAATTATTCAAAAAAGGGGTCAACCTCATGGCCGATGAAAAACTAGAAGATGCTGTAGTAGTGTTTGAGCAAGCATTAAGAATTGATCCTGACAATGTAGAAACTTTGATGAAGCTAGGGTATGCGAGATTTCATTTAGATGATCATAATGAAGCACTGAAAATATATGACAAAATTTTTGATATTGATGTTACAAATCCAGAAGCCTGGAATCTTAAAGGATTGGTACACTATGAGCAAAAAAATTATGCCAAAGCATTAGACTCAGTTGAAAAAGCAATTGAATCTGACCCAACATATGGAATGGCTTGGTACAACAAAGCTTGTTTCTTATCATTACTAAATCAGGTACCTGAATCATTAGAAGCATTGAAGCGTTCAATTGAAATTGATGTCAAAAATGCCAGAAAATCAATTCGGGATGAAGATTTTAGAAATGTCAGAATAGAGGAGGGTTTCAAAAGAATTCAAGAAGTCGTGGTTTTAGAATCAGTAAGACAGGGATACCATACAATCGGTTCAATTGTTTGGACAACATTTCTGGATAAAGCTGATGCAGAAAGCGCATTACGAAAGCTGTTAGAAAAGGGACTAATCATACAAAATGAAAAACGTGATGGCTTGAGTAAGATTCCAATATATGATCTTGCATCAAATGTTGCAGAAAAGATTGGAAAAGAAAAGAAAGGGCTGTTTGGAATTACAAGGAAAACATTACCAAAGCCGGTTAAAAATTTGAAAGAATTGAGTCAGGCTGTTCAATCTGTAAAAGAGGCAATTGATGAAGGAGACACAGAAAAAACTATGAAGGTTTTTGAAGAATTTATAGACTCAAAAAAATCAGGCGAACAAATGATTGAAAATTTCTTTGAAGAGCACAGAGAAATAAAATTATGGAAAATCAGATTAAAAGACAGAGGGGAAGACTATCTAATTGACAACAGAGACAAGATGCTAGTATTATTTGATAACATTGAAGTAGCAATTACTAAAAAACTAAGAAGCGAAATCTCTTAATTATTCAGCAGATAAATCCCAATAGTTTGCATCTTCTTGTTTTTCAGTTGGTTTTTGAAGATTTTTCCATTCCTTAAAGGAGCGAACGTACAACTTTGGATTGGGCAAACCCGTAGATTTTAACGCATAATAAGCCAATCCAGAGAGAGTGCCTACGCTGCCACAATAAGTAATAATCTCTGAATTTCCAGCAATACCACGGTTTTCTAATAATCGCTTCATGTCTTCTTTGGGGCGTAGAATCTTGTCATTACTTGCAAGCGTTCGATAAGGTAGGCTGATCGCGCCTGGAATATGTTGTTCCAGATAATTCAATCGTTCTCTATTATCAATCAGGATTACATCGTCTCTTTCTTTTGCGCTTTCCAAATAATCAGATGTAGCCAAAATAGCTGGTTGCAGATTCATAGAATGCTCTTTGGCTTGTATTTCAGGGATCAGAGAATCACTTTCTAATCCCAGAGATTTCCAACTACCATAAGTGGTCTCAAGTAAAGTCACATCAGAATGGCCGAGATATTCCAATGTCCAGGCCACTCTTGATGCCAAGGCACCAAAAGTATCGTCATACACAACAACCGGAGTTTCATTATCGATGCCCATACTGCTTACAAGATTTACAACACGTTCAGGAGTATCATCAGACAAAAGATTGGCCAATGGTAGATTTACAGCAGTAGGAATATGATCTTTTTTGTAGTCATCTTTACGTCTAACATCAATTACTCTAACACTTTTGTCTCTCACTTCTGAACGCAAAGTGTCAACATCAGTTGTCACCTTACCAGATTCTGTCAAGCAGCGCATTCACCCTTTCCAGTTTTTGTATGATAGCTAGTCTCACTCCCATAATCAAGGTAAAAATCGGGATCATCTTCTTTCGTTGGAGGAACAGTTAATGGCTCGACAATTTTCTTGATATCACTAATTGATTTTATTTCAGAGTCCTCATTGCCGGTTACAACCCTATGAATCCAGGATTTGAGGGTGTCATCAGATTTTTTATTTTCTTTGAACAAGTCAATGATTTTCAGGGTTACAGGTATTACTCTTTTTGCAGGAACCCTGAGACATGTTTCTCCCAACATGGTATCACCATCAGAACGCCCGCCTAAGGACATTTGGTAATTTGCATACATGTCTTTTCCAACACGTCCCCCACCTCCAAAGAAACCAATAGTCGCAATTCCATGTTGCCCACAGGAGTTTGGACAACCGCTTATTTTGATGGACGAATCGCCAAGATCATCATCTTCATCAAATTTGAGTTCAAGGAATTTTCTTTGAATTTCTTTTGCCAGTCTATGTGAGTTTGTTAATGCAAGGTTACATGAGGTGGTTCCAGAACAGCCAATAGGGGCAGTCATTGTTAATGCACCAGATTTTGCCAGTCCGACCTCTAAAAGGTCAGAATATAACCGTGGCAAATCATCCTCATGTACATAGCGTATGGCAATATTTTGTACAAAACCTGCCCTTGCATGTCCTTCTGATGAGAAATCACGTACAAAACCTGCCAACGAGGCAAGCTGGCTAGCAGTGATATCACCTGCTTCAAGAGTAACAAACACAGAGCGGTAATCAGATTGTTTTTGCTTGACGGTGTTTGTCTTTAACCACCTTGCAAAGCCATCAGGTGCAGAACTGCCACTTTCATCAGTGACTCTAATTGGTCGTTTGATTTCATTTGGAGTGTTATCAACATCAAGTTGTGCAATTACAGATTGGGTAGCACGCACGATAGCTCTTTCCTTTAGTACCAGGTTTTGGAATTTTTCCCATCCCATATCATTTACAAGATAACGCATTCTATTTCTTGCCATATTTTTTCTATCACCTAGTCTATCAAAGATTCTCATTACCGCAATCGAGGTGTAAAGTAGATCTTCTTCGGGGGTGAATTCTTCTAGTTGATGACCAACATATGACTTGTTTCCCAATCCCCCACCAAGAAATATTTTAAAACCTCTTTGAGTAGTTCCGTCCATTTCTCTGATCTGAGGAATTAATCCAACATCAACCATTCTCACCATGCCATGTTTTTCACAGCATGTGAAATTGAATTTGAATTTACGTGGAAGATTTTGTGCCATTGGATTTCTTAAGAAGAATCTCGCAGTTGCTAAAGCGTATGGAGTGGCATCAAATTTTTCATCAGAACAAACGCCAGACAAAGGGCTACACATCACATTTCTTACCGTATTTCCACATGCCTCTCTTGAAGTAAGTCCGACTTCGGCAAGATTTCTCAGTATTTCTGAAACATCTTCAAGTATTACCCAATGAAGTTGAATGTTTTCTCTTGTGGAGAGATGAGCGCTGCCAATTGAGAATTGTTCGCTTAGCTGAGATATTTTTTCAAGTTGATTCGGGTAAATTTCACCGGCCGGAATTTTTATTCTGACCATTGCATAGTCACCGGTCATACGTGTACCATAAGCGCCATGTTGGAGTCTGAATCGTCTAAAACTGTCCTCATCATATTTTCCTTGACGGAATAATTTCACAGTTTTAGCAAAATTATCTGCCTCTTCAATTCTAGCCCAGTTTATTCTTGGTTTTGCAGAATCAGATGACGATTGTTTTAGATCAGATACGGTCAATACAAAGAAATTCCTTTTAGTTTGGATATAAATTTTTGATATATGTATGTTTTAGGAGAGAATTTTTCAGCAACTTACATAATTTTCCTATTTTCCTGCTCATTTCAATCAAATTCAAATTAGTGTCACCTAATTTTTAAAAAATTTGTGGGAAAGTATTAATTGTTCAGAGAACGAATCATCGATATGCAAGAAGCAACAGTTGCAGAACAATCTTCTAAAATATTTACAGATGTACGCGAAGTAGAAATAACACGTGCAATTGCAAATGAATTCCATGACGTTTTAATTGATAGGGCAGAATCAGATGTTATTATTATTGGCGCAGGCCCTGCAGGATTAACGGCAAGCAGGGAGCTTTCAAACATGGGTTACAAAGTTCTAGTCATTGAACAGAACAACTACCTAGGAGGAGGCTACTGGTTAGGGGGATACATGATGAATCCTGTCACAGTTAGAGAACCTGCTCAAAAAATTTGGGACGAATTAGGAGTTCCATACAAAAAAGTCGCAGATGGGTTGTATCTAACACCAGGACCGCATGCAGTATCAAAATTAGTTGCAGGTGCATGCGATGCAGGAGTAAAATTCCTTCAACTGACAAAGTTTGATGATTTAGTGTTAAAGAACGGAAGAGTTGTAGGAATTGTTGTTAATTGGATGCCAGTGTCAGCATTGCCACGTAACATTACATGTGTTGATCCAGTTGCTTTCGAGGCAAAAGTAATCATTGATGCATCAGGCCACGATTCTGTAGCTGTAAAAAGACTTGTAGATAGAGGGTTAGCCGAATGGAAAGGAATGGAACCAATGTTTGTCAACGACGGAGAAGAACACGTTGTCAACAAAACAGGAGAAGTGTATCCAGGGTTAGTTGCAACAGGAATGTCAGTCACTGAAACACACGGGTTGGCGCGAATGGGCCCAACATTTGGTTCAATGCTGTATTCAGGAAAAAGGGCAGCTGAGATTACAGCAGCAAAAATCAAAGAGTTAGAAAGATAAGCCATCATAAAAACAAGATATTATTGAAAACCCGTAGAATCATTCTCTATAATGAGCCCAAGGTTACTGAAATACAAATAGAAAAACTAGCACAGTTTCTTGCAAAAATGTTTTCAATCGAAGTAGAAATCAGAGAAAATTTCTTTCAGGTTTCAAGTGATAAAATATTTGAAAAGATTGCAGGTACCAGAATTTTTGATTTAAGGAAATCATTTAAAAAACACAGTCCCTCATCTTTTGATGTTTCAATAGAAAAAGAAAACACGGACATGTCTCAAGAAGATGAGATGGTACTGTACGATGGGTTTGAATTTTACAAAACAATATCAGAATTTATTCCAGCAAAGGAAAATAAAATGGATATATTACACATAGTTTTTACAAGTAAACTTACATGTACTTTTGATGAAGATGATTGCAGATATCATGCAAGGGCATTAATTGGATCCAATCCTACAATAATTTCAACAACAGGAATGGTGGAAGCGCCAGCAAAGCCTAAACAATACTACTTGGATCTAATGACAAACTTTTCAAAAGAAAAAATAAAAGATGTTAAAAAAAAATACAGGGGGGAATTTTTGGAATATCATGATTTGCGAACATCAGAAATTGCAGAAGGATATCTATTACAAGCCATCATGTATTATGAGACAGGGGAGGCATTTTGTGAGCACAAAGATTGCAGATTGTTTAATGCTCATTGGCAAAATGAACTTTTTTTCTCACAATTAGAAAACAGAAAATTTTGCAAAAAACATCAAGAAATTTTAGATGGGTTAAAAAATTAGATTAAAAATTGAGTTTTACAAATATCGGGCATGTTCAAAAAGGATATTCACTTAAATTATTGAAGCATGGCAGGGTGAATTATCATGATGGCAGCAGATGAAGGCGCAACAGTACTTGAAACAAAAGATGATGAGCCAAAAATTCCAGACAAGGCAAAGACAAAATTTGATGTGATAGTTATTGGGGCAGGCCCTTCAGGATATACCGCAGGAATTTACTGCTCAAGGGCCGGATATGATACCTTGATCTTATCAGGCATACTGCCAGGAGGGCAGCTAGTCAACACTACTGAAGTTGAGAATTATCCTGGATTTGAAAATGGGATCATGGGTCCGGATTTAATGATTGATATGAGAAAGCAATGTCAGCGAATGGGAACCACCATTATTGACGATGAAGCAGCTGATGTGGATTTTAGACGAAAATCCCTCAAAGTTTTAACAGCATCTGAAGAATACGAAGGACGGGCAGTGATTATTGCAACAGGGGCAAATCCTAGAAAGCTGGGATTGGAAGGCGAGCAAACGTTTGGAGGCAAAGGAGTCTCATATTGTGCAACATGTGATGGGCCATTCTTTAGAAATCAAGAACTGATAGTTGCAGGAGGAGGAGACTCTGCAATAGAAGAGGCAACATTTCTGACAAAGTTTGCAACAACAGTTCATTTAGTTCACAGAAGAAGTGAATTGCGTGCAAGTAAAGTAATGCAAGAAAGGGCATTCAACAATGAAAAGATAAAATTTCATTGGGATTCTGCCGTAGTGGACATTAAAGGAGACCAAAAAATGCAGCAAGCAGTTCTAAAAAATTTGAAAACAAATGAAGAAACCACGCTTGATGTCGGGGGTCTTTTTGTTGCAATTGGACATGAGCCTAATACAAAATTATTCAAAGATCAAATTGAGTTAGATGATCAAGGATACATCATTCTAAAGGATAAGACACAAACAAACGTAGAAGGAGTTTTTGCTGCTGGAGATGTACATGATAGAAGTTATAGGCAAGCAGTAACTGCTGCAGGATATGGCTGCATGGCTGCAATTGATGTAGACAAATATCTTACAGAAAGTGCAGCATGAGACCACCTCTCGCCAGAACAGGCAACATTCCACAGCTTGGGAAGATATGCAGGCCAAAGAAAGTCACGAGCAGGGCAGGCATCAGAAAAATTCAGGATGTGGGTATGATAAAAAACCTACGGGTGTGATACGCATGAAAAAACAGACGCACAAAAGCAATTCAAAAAGATCCCATCATCAGATATGTCGTATAATGACCAAGAGTTACGTCAATTCTTCCTATGCGGATCATATGTTATCGCATCCTTTCTGATCATTGCATGATACAGCAGAAGGCTCCCGTTCACCATATATCATCATTTTTGCGGCATTTTGTTTTTTATTCACCTGAGTCAGTCTGTGAAATGCCCTTGTACATGGCAGCAATCCTTTGACTCAGGCCCACAGTAAGAAACATCACAAGATAAAACATCACAAGATGCAGAAAAGACTGTATAACGTCTGTAAAGCTGTCGTTGCCTAAACCGGAAATATGGATCTTTAATTGTGAGCCTAAACATAGAAGCTTATGAGTCAGGATAAAGAAAATCTAAAGAAATTGGCCAAAGAATACAGTGACAAATTGGCAAAACTAGGAATGGAATTAGATGAAATTCAGTTTAGCTACAAGGTAGAAGAAAAACCGTCCAAAGAATATTGGGAGAAAAGAATCAGGGATTTTAAGAAATACAGTGAAAAAGGTATGGAATATTATAATCAAGTATATTCATTAATGAAATTAGTTAGTAATGAAGAATCACAGATGTTTCTATTACATACAAGTAAATGTCATCAACTTGGAGCAACGTTAATCGAAGTTATGGAGAAAATAAAAGAAACTCCATCAATTAGTGATTCAAGGGACAAGCAACAAAGTCAATGGAGTAAGGAGATAAAAAGTCAGATCACAGAGCAGAGTAACAAATGCTTACATCACGAAATATACATGAATACATCATTTAGAGGATTTTATGAGAAACGTCTAAAGAAAATTTTAGAGCAAGTATGATCAGTATGCCAATTCAGACATGTGTTTTGCATCTCTGACAGAACTGTCAAACTCTTCTTCAGTCATGATGTTCTGAGTCGCATAAACACTCTTGAATTTTCGTCCATCATCAGCAAAAATTCCCACAACACATGCATCTTCTTTGATAGGATATTTTTTCATACATGCATAAACTGCAGCAGATGAAGGACTGATTAAAAGTCTGTCTTTTTTGAATACTTCTTTTACGAATGAAAACGCCTCATCATTGTCTACTGAAACCCAATCATCTACAACATTTTCTCTTTTCAAAAATAAATCCGGTTTTGCAGATTCTTCAAAATTTCTCCATCCTTGAATTAAGTGGTTTTGCTGTGGCTGACACCCAATTATCCGTACATCAGGATTCTTTTCCTTTAGAAATGCACCAATGCCAGTAATCGTTCCACCAGTACCCACACCTGTAAAGAAATGAGTCACTCTACCGTCAGTTTGCCTCCAAATTTCGGGTCCGGTTCCAACATAGTGGCCCCTGAAATTTGCTTCATTGGCATATTGATTTGGGGAATAATACGTGTCAGGCCTTGATGATGCAATCGATGTTGCAAGCGCAATGCTTTGATCAGTTCCAGCGCCAACTTTTGGACACAAGTCATCGCTTGTCTCAAATATCTTGGCACCAAGATTTCGAATAATATCTTTTGTTTCATTACTAGCTTTTTCTGGAATAACTATCTCAACTTTGTAACCTAAAAGATTGGCAATGCCAGTCAATGCAATTCCAGTATTTCCAGAAGTTGGTTCGATGATGATGCTTTTTCCTTTTGTTAGAATTCCTTTTTCCTCACCGTTTTTTATCATCCAATATGCCGCTCTATCTTTTACAGAACCAAACGGATTATGGCCCTCTAATTTTGCAAAATATTCTACGTTACTGTGAGAAAGAGAATCCAATTTTACGATAGGCGTGTTACCTACACGATTCAATACGTCCGTATCAGCAACAGTAGTGGTCATGTTTTGGCTATTTCACCTTTTTAATTTGAAATGCAATTACGTTTCCATCTTTGGACATGCCTAATAACTCATGACCATTTCTTGTAACCCATCTAGAGATATCATCTTCAGCAGCTGGATCATCTGCAAGCACAGTAATAGTTTCACCTGCTTGCATTCGCTCGATTTCAATTTTTGTTCTAAACACAGGTTCAGGACAAAATAATCCAGTCGCATCTAATTTTTTTTCTTCAGACATTGATATCCAGTTCATCAAAGGCGTTTTGTCATATTAAAATCTATTTCAATTTAGCTTGTCCTACTTACAATGCCATCTTGAATATCGTGCCAAGGTTTCGATCTTTCATAAAGATTGGATCTTTATTTTGGAAATTAATTTTTTGAGAAATTCGTTTCAAAAAATAAATTGCAATTTTGTAAGACAGTGGCCATAACGAGCTATTTTGATTTGAATTATAAATTTTTAGCAATAATTTAAAGAGCCATTTTGTGTTTGGATAATGTTCAGAAACATAATCCATTATGTAGTCCTTTGAAGTGTTAATTTTGTACTTTAGATGATGGATTATTTCATTTTCTAATGCATAGCCTGTTTGAGAGATTCGAATTTTGCCACGTTTCATTGCATGTAAAACATCATCTAGGTTATTTTCTGAATCAATTACATTAACACATCTGCCAAGAGTAGACAGTACATGGGAATCACTGCCAGATGCCTGGATCATGTTGTTATCTAATGCAAATTGAGTTGCACATGCGTTTGATAGCAAATCAACATTATTGCTATTGAAAACTTCAACCATATCACATTTTTTAGAATTTTCGCGTAATGCATCAACTATACTGAACGGATGAGGCGCAGATGATATCCCATCTTGTTTTCTTATTTCATCGATTACCTCATCAATGGAGAGCCCAGGGCTGATTTTTTCATGAATTCCATATGCCAAGACATGGGCCCCACTATCAGTTGTGATCTCTTCGGCGGGAAGAACATCAATGTTTTTGAATTTATTATGATCATTTCTGTATTCTAATAACTGATTGTATCCATTCAGAGTGTTATGGTTTGTAACAAAAATTGCATCTAAACCTAATTCATATGATTGCTCTAATTGTTCCCTAATGGAAACATCGCAATCATAAGGCGGTTCTTTTTTGCCGAGATGAAAATTTGAAAAAGAGTTATGGCAATGTAGCTCAGTCTTTATGGACATTTTTCATAATAAATGAGTCTCTTTAGATTATAATCCTATTGAAAAAATCATATAATTATTTAAAAAGATCTTCGCCCTCAGGACGAATCAATTCAGCGATAACATGATCTTTCATCTCAAATGAATAGCCGCGAATTATTGCCACAGGACATTTCAAAGCTTTTCCCATCACTAATTCAGCTGCAGATGAGAGTTCATCAGCAATTGCAATTTCAGTTACGCGTAAAATTTTTTTAAAAGAATCCAATGTTCCAGCATAGTCCAAGATAGGATTCAGTCCGGATATTCCTATTGCACAGTTAGTTTGTCCTATTCTGAAAGGACGTCCAAAAGTGTCAGATATTATTACAGCCACGTCTTTGTTGATTTTTTCCTTTATTGTATTACGTATTGTTTGAGCAGAAATATCTGAGTTAATTGGAAGTAATGTGGCATGTTCATCTTTTACATTACTTTCATCAACTCCTGCATTTGCACAGATAAAACCATTATTAGTTTCGGCAATGATAATTCCATTTTCCATTCGTACAATTCTTTTTGTTTCGGACATTATCAGTTCTACAACTCTGGGATCCTTTTGATATTGAGATGCAATCCCTTCAGATAGCAATGATGGCTCAACAGTGGATAAATCAACAATGCGCCCTTCTTGTTTTGAGACAATCTTTTGTGCAACAACAAGAATATCGCCATCATTTATTTCAGAAGAGGATAGTATTAATTCAGACAAATCATCAGAAGATTCAATTTCTTTGTCAATATAAAGTGGGATAATTTGCAAGTGATTCATCTAAAGCAATGGAGTAAAAAATTGTTTATGCAGTAGCAGTAGTAGTTTCTAATTCTAATTTGTAGTGTTTGTTAATTATGTCTAAAATTTTTGAAAGATCTTTTTCTTCTAAAATCGAAGTGGCCAAATCCTTAACCAAATCTTGTGCCCTATAAGCAATTCCTAAACCGCATATATCAAATAGTTTTACATCATTTGCGCCATCAACAACACAGACAATGTCTTCTTTTTTCTCGCCCCACTCTGCAATCTTTATTTTTGCAGACTTTGACTTGTCAGAATCAATATTAATTATTACATCATCAAGCTTTCCGTCTTTGAACAACAGTTCATTAGAATATACATAATCCAAACCCAATTCTTGTTTTAATCTGTCCATCATTAGTGTAAACCCACCAGATACTGCCATAAGCTTCCACCCAGCAGCTTTGAGTATTCTACAGGCTTCTTTTGCACCAGTCATAATTGGTAATGCATTTGCAACATCTTGACAAGTTTTTTCATCAAGTCCTTTTAAAGCAGCAACACGAGTTTTTAATCCATCTTCCCAGTTGATTTTTCCCTGAATTCCTTGTTTTGTGATTTCCCAAATTTCATCTTCTTTGTTGAGTTTTTCGGCAAGAATCGGAAGGTATTCTTCATCATACAAAACACCTTCAACATCGAAAATTACTAACAATTGTTTTCTGATTTGCAAAAAAATTACTAATTATATTAAAGTAGTGACTGCTTTTGCGAACTTGATTTCACGAGTAGGAAATTCACAGACAGACGCCAAGTTTTGTGAAAAAATCACATTTTACAATAGAACCGGATCAGGATTCACAATATTAGAAACGTGTTTTGAAAGAAATCAGATCTTATCATATTTCATATGATTGTAGCGTGTTTTGTACTATCTTGTAGTACGGTAATTGACCTTGATTTTTGTTAATTTTTTCATCATATAGTAGATGCAACGACAGGAATATGGTTTGGGGAACAGCGAATCAAGAAAACTACGTTACAGGAGATGCAGTGTCAGCACCAGCTGCACAACAAGGATCATTTTCCTCACCGTCAGGTTTTGGTGCAGGTTTGAATGAAGGGAAACGGCATGAAGAACCATTTGCAGAACTGGCCGCAGAGGCAACAGCTAAGCAAAATATGCTCTAATTCAGGCCAAATCGACTACAAAATGCAAACAGATCAATGAGGGTACGACCCCATGATTTTTGTTGTTGAGACAAAAAACCAGACAGAGCCGCGAACTGCTAAGCAATCCACGCATATGTGAAGATGTTGCAGACGGCGCCAAAAACATGCTTGCATGTGCCAACACATCAGACAGGTACAACGCAACGTTTGGAACCGATGATCTGAACTGCGGCATGCTAAAGGATGCCACCATGATTCTTCTGTAGCAGATGCGCAAAGGCGCAAAGACACAAACGCTGCAACACCCCGTCTGGCAGGTGGATTGCATCGGCAATCAAGGGATGAGCAGGATGCAATCCAGCACACGCTTGAAGGCCAGATAGCAAGGCATCTTGAAACCCTCAAAAGATGGGGCAGGGTTCCAAAAAAAGGACTGGACATAGCAATTGACATGCAGACATCCTGCTAGTCTTACAAAGAGAGTCTTTGTGTTCCAAAAAAAGGACTGGACATAGCAATTGACATGCGCCTCATACTGCGCTATGACAGGGTACTAGGCAAGGAGATGACACGTTCCAAATACAAGAACGGAGCCAAATACTTGGCGTTACATGAGTCCAGTGCGTAAATGACAAGATGTGTATCGTTCTTGCCGCCACATCATACCTGAAGATGCTTGAATCCTGACGCATTCCTTTGGGACTTGTAAAATCAAAAATTAATTAATTATTTATAAGTAAGAAATTTCTTACTATACACATGAGCAAGACTACACTAAAGACAGTTAATGTCTCAGAGAAGGGACAGATTACAATTCCTCGGGAAATTCAAACGTTGTTGGGAATAAAAAAAGGAGATAGGCTTGTACTTGCAACAAAAAACAAAAAGCTTTTGATTCAAAAGGCTGCAAATTTGGAAAAACAGATGGAATCTGATTTCAAGGACTTGTTAAAACTATCTGAGGAGACTGCAAAAGAAATGTGGGACAATAAAGATGACGAAATCTGGAATAAGGTTTAAGCGAGGTGAAATAATACTTGTGCCATTTCCTTTTACTGATATGTCAAAGTCAAAATTACGTCCAGTGTTAATTATCTCAAATGCATCTTATAGTAAAACATCATCAGATTTTGTTTGCTGTGGAATCACATCCAATCTAAGTAACAAAAACAATTCTGTTTTGATAAACAACACAGATGTAATTGATGGCATACTTCAAAAAAAGAGCAGAATAAAATTTTCAAATATTTTTACTCTACAAAAAGACTCTGCAATAAAGAGAATAGGTCAACTGAATTCAAAAAAGCTAGATATTGTAATTGGTTCAATTATGACTACGATCTCATAAAAAAACTAACTCTCAAGATCAGCTAAGCGAAATGAACACAGTTCCAAAATTAACCTAGTTTTTTCTTTTAACTTCAAAAACTGTATAGCCATATTTCTGATTCATTTTATTATCAGATAATTGCTTAAACTCATATTCATGAAAATTCTTTAAAATTTGATACATATTATCACCGATTACGAGGCTATTTTCTGGGCAAAGAGAATTAATTTTGAAACATTGATTAACAGTAGGTCCGAAAATATCACTAATATTTGAAGTAGTACTTTGAGCCACTTTTACAGAGCCGTATGTTACACTAACTTTATAATTTAATCCAGGCATATTTTCTGCTTTTAATTGTTCTTTGAGAACATCATGAGATTCAATCATGGATATGCAACATTCTAAAATGTTTTTCATCAGTACAATATCGTTAGAATCAACATTTGAAAATCTAAACATTAGTGCATCACCAATATTTTTCACTACTTCACCATTGTGTTCACGGACAATTTTTGCCATAAAGTTTAGAAAAATTTCATATAATTTTGTAACATCATCATCATCAGACAATTCAGCTGAAATAGCAGTCGAATCCTTCATATCAATTACGCCTACACAATCGTTTTCAGTGTGCTGAGAAAATTTTAACAAAATCTCTTCTTGTTGTTGAATGACTTCTTCTTTTTGCTTAATTGTAATTTGTGCCTCTTGTAGTTCTTTTGCCATAGAGTCAAAAGACGATGAAAGTTGGCCAATCTCATCACGTGATTTTATATTAGTTCTAACACTAAAATCGCCTTTGGCAATTTTGTCAGCCGCATCACTTAGTTTTGTTATAGGGCCAGAAAGACGTTTTGAAAGAAAATATGTCAGAACACTTAATCCAACCATTAAAATCATACCAAGTATCACAATATTTTCTTCTAATTCAAAAAATGAGATTTTATCAAAATTTAGAAACAAAATTGTGGTAATCGATATTGAAATTACAGTTGCAGATAAAACCAATACCAGCAATTTTTTCTGAAGACTGAAAAAAATGGAATTAGACATGTTTGTTATTGTAGATACTTTTTGTTTATATTCTAAAGGTAACTGATCGGGTTCATGAAGTTCAGGCACGGATGGCCTCTGTGAGCCGGCAGTTACATGGGATCAGGCTGAAATATCGACTAATTCACCGTCGCAAGGTCGGAGATGGTGGGCGTTGTCAAGAAGCTGGGCGTTGCCGATGTCAGTTCGGCGTTGCCGTCTGAGTCCATCAGGGACACCTTGACGGTGTATAGTCGCCCGTCGGGCAGTCAGTCAAATGGGCCCGGTGCGGACCTTAGAGTCATCATCAAGATTGTTTATCACAGTAACATATCACGTATTCATTTTTTAATAGTCACAAAATAGCAAAAACAGATGACAGAATATCAGCTTGGCAAATGGGATCTATCAGAATTGGCAAAAAATCCAAAGAGTCCTGCATTTCAAAAACAAATTAGAGAGTTAGAAAAACAGGCTAAAAAATTTGAAAAAATAAAATTAGAATTAAACTCCAAAATGGCTTCCAAGAAATTCATGGATATTCTAAAAAAAGTTGAAAAAATTTCTGAGAAGATGAGCAAAATTGGGGGATATGCATCATTATCATACTCTTCAGATACTCAATCAGATGAAGCAACATCACTTATGTCAAGAATGTCAAAATTAAATTCTGAAATTTCTAACAAGATATTATTTTTTGATTTATGGTGGAAAACACAAGTTGATGAGAAAAATGCAAAAAGACTCATGAAAGATGCAGGGGAGTTAAAAGAATATTTGGCGTACAAAAGATTGTTTGCAAAATATGCTCTTAGTGAACCCGAAGAGAGAATCATCAACACATTAGATGTCACAGGCATATCGGCACTTGTGAAACTTTATGACAAAATAACAAATGCTTACGAATACAAAATGAAGGTAGGCAGTAAAACCAAAGCGATGACAAGGGAAGAGCTAACAAATTATGTGCGAAGTACAAACCAAAAGACTCGTGAAACCGCTTACAAGACAATTCTTACAAAATATACTGAAAATAAAGGGGTGATAGGAGAAATTTATCAAAATATTGTTCGCAATTGGAGAGATGAGGGGATTGAAATCCGAGGTTACAAATCCCCAATATCAATGAGAAACATTGGAAACAATGTGGATGACAAAACTATAGAATCGCTCCTTTCAGTTTGTCAAAAAAATTCTTCTGTCTTTCAAAAATTCTTTATTCAAAAAGCAAAGATGTTAAAAATGAAAAAACTAAGAAGATATGACATTTACGCTCCAGCAGCTGCAAACATCAAAGAAAAAAACTACACGTACTCTAAATCAGTAAAACTGGTGTTTGAGTCATTAGGGAAATTTAGTGAAACCCTAGAAGGATTTGCAAGAAAGGTATTCAATGAGAATCATATTGATTCGTCAGTAAGGCAAGGAAAGAGGGATGGTGCATTTTGCAGCACTCTTTCGCCAAAAATAACACCGTATGTGTTAGTAAATTTTACAGGTAAATCAAGAGACGTCTTTACGTTAGCTCATGAACTAGGCCATGCAGTGCATAGTCAGGCAGCACAAGATAGATCAATTCTTGTCCAAGATGCTCCACTGCCTTTAGCAGAAACAGCTTCTACTTTTTCAGAATTGTTGCTATATGATAATCTATCAGACAAGATTTCAGATGACGAAAAGAAAATTATGTTATCAGAAAAAATTGATGACTTGTATGCAACAATTCTGAGACAATCATTTTTTACAATATTTGAAGTTGATGCACACAGGCAGATTGGAAAAGGAACTACAGTAGATGAAATCTCAAAGACTTATCTACAAAATCTGAAAGAACAGTTTGGAAATTCAGTTAGTCTTTCTGACGATTTTGCAATAGAATGGAGTTGTATTCCTCATTTTTACCACACGCCATTTTACTGCTATGCATATTCTTTTGGAAACCTGCTTGCGTTGTCTTTATTTCAAAGATACAAAAAAGAAGGGAATGATTTTGTTCCTTCATACATCAACATCCTTGTAGCAGGGGGCTCTAAAAAACCAGAAAAGCTTCTCTCAGAATACGGATTTGACATAAGATCTCCAAAGTTTTGGAAAGAAGGTTTTGACTATGTCAATGAACAAGTCAAAGCATTATCAGCACTAACTTGATCGTTTAATAATTGGGGCTGACAGTCCAACGCAAGGACTGCCAGCTTGTTCCCCGAACGGTTTGAATTCGATGTCATTTTTCACACACTAATAACGGAATTTAAACGTTTGAAATTATTATAGGTCAAGTCTCTTTGGTTTTATCTTTCTAATCGTCCCAGCTAGGATGCCAATGGTAATTCCCAACTGATAAAGAAAATACAAAAGCACCTCAAATGTACTAGGGGTAAGATCCGTGAATCTACTCAAACCAGTCAGAAGTAATATGAATGCACTAAAAAAGAAAACAAACACTTTTGCTATTCCATGAATCTGTGTAAACTTTAAGAGAGCAAAAGTCATCACAGTAACAGAAATTGCAAGTACTGTTAGAAACCCAGTATTTACTCCAAAAATCAAGAAGAGTGTGGATACAAATTCACCAGTGCTGCTTACTGACAAATTTGAGAATTCAATTTTCTCTGGAGAGGCAAAACGAGGGACGCTCAAAACCGCGTTTGCCAAAAATATTACAAACAAGGAGATCGATACTGTCTTTACATGGTTTTGTAGCCTAGGAAATCTGACAAGAACAGCACGTCCTAGAACTGTGCCTTGAGATATACCAACGCCAAAAGCACTCAAGACTGCAATTATTGAAAAAATTGGATCTTGAAAGATGTCAACAAGAAATGGGATCAAAGCCATAGTTAACTAGTTATTGACAAAAATGAGGATATTAGCTGGTTGATAATGTATTTTTGTAAAAAAATAAAAAAAATTCATCTAACCACGTAATTGAAAAGGAGAAAATAAGAGTAAATTTAATAATTTCATCACTGGAATGAACAATCTATGCGAAAAAATCTCTTTGTTTTAGCGTTAATTGTTTTGGTTGGAATTTCAACAAATTACGCCTATTCGCAAGAGCCAGGCCTTGCCACGTTTCAGGAAATTGCACAAATAGTAGTAGACAAGAGCATATCTCAGGACGTTACTGCATCAATTACATTACAAAGCACTAGCATTCAAGAAATCAAAATTCCTGTAGAAGTGGAACAGAAGATCAGGGAAAATAAAATAGTAAGAGCTGTAGTTTTGACTAACGAAGGACAATGCGTTCTTGGAGTAATGGATCAGTCATGTATTATGATAAATTTGGACAGAAATCCTGAGGATAAGGGCATCAGGGCCATTCAAGATTCTACAAAAATGATTGCTGACAAATACATTAATGGAATTAATGAAGCATTTGACACAAATGCCAAATTTCATTCTGTCTTTGTTCACACTGATGATAAAACAAACAAGGCACTTGAAACCTCAGGAGTGGTTTCTGGCAGAGGCATTGTATCGGCCATTTACACAATGCCTATGGAAGATACCGATTCAATGTATCAGAAGGTTTCATCCATGCTTATTCCAAAAGCAATCAGAGAAGGAGGAGGATTTTATGATGTTGCAAGTAATTTATCAGTCGAGAAAAATGCAAAAATGATATTTTCATTGATTCCGTTAGATACAAAATCGCTATTGCAGTTAAAATTATCAGTAGACTATCCAAACAAAGCCGCAACAGTTTCTCAAATTAATCCATTAGAATTTCTCAAAGCTGAAAGCCTTGATAGATCAGATTATTTTTCAGAGGGGTTTTATCCGTTAAATTCCATAATTCAAGTAGTTGTTTTATCACCTGAAAACACAAATGTTTCAGATATCAAGGGAGGCATTGTTCCAACACAAATCATTGACAATGAAAAAATTCCCACAGATCTTACGAAAAATGGATGGATTTTTGATCCTGAAGAAGGGCAAAGAATTCAGGGCAAGTACGTTTTTGGTGAAAAAACATCCGTAGATCAAGAGGAATTAGAATTTTCATTGGGAGTGGAACCACCTATCATACAACCTAAAACAGAATTTGATGAATCAATTCTAATGGTAATTATAATTACAATTGTTGCAATTGCAGCTGCAGTGTTTTACCTGAAAGGATATAAAAAATAATTAAAATATTAAACCTGCGGCAGCAAAGACAGTAGTCCATTTACCATCTTTGTGGCCTTTAGCTGATTGGGTAATGTTACGAGTGTTATAGATTTCACCTGAAATTGACCATTGTTGCCGTTTTTCATTCCAAGCTTTATCAACATCAAATGGAATTCCTAAGGAGGATGCAAGCATTTGTGCTGCAATATCTTCGGCATAATCACCTGCCTGGATTTCATTTTGACCAAAAGACTCGTATTCGGATAAATACCCATATCTTGTTTTGTCTTTTGGTTGTGCAAGACCTACTGATGCAGTACACATTCTATGTGGTTCATTGGTTTGATTCTTTGAATAAATTGTAAAAAGAATCTGTCCGGGCTTGATTTGTTTTAGACCTTCTTTTCTTGGTATTAGTTTTGCATTTGGTGGAAATATACTAGAAATCAATACAAGATTGGTTCCTGCAATTCCGGCATCTCTCAAGGCATATTCAAAACTAGTCAATCGATCTTCATGAACGCCTTTGCCTTTTGTAAGAAACAGTTTCTTGGCCACTAAATCCAACATTTCTGAATTGATGAAAGAAAGTTATTATTTATACTTTAATTGATAGTGTCTTTTATAATTGATTTAAAAAAGTGGCAATCTCCTGACCGTGGTGTTCAACATCAATATCTCGAAAAATCTTTCGGATGATTCCTTTCTTATCAATAATAAATGTGGAACGCTTTGCCAATCCAACAAAATTCAACCCAGCATATTTTTTGCAAGTGTCCTTTCTAGTATCACTTAGATGAAGATATGGTATGCTGTATTCCTTGACAAATTTAGCCTGATCTTCAACTGTGTCTATAGAAATGGCAAGAATCTCAGTATCAGTTGACGTAATATCAGAATATGATGAAATCACACTTTCAGCCATTTTGAAAACTTTTTTTGAAGGACAACCAAACAGATGGTTTTTTGGATAAAAACATAGAACTACATTCTTTTTGTCTTTAAAGGAGTCAAGACGTAGAAAACTTCCATCGTGAGACAACAGTTCAAAACTCGGAGCTGATTGGCCTTCTTGCATGTTCATAATTATCTTTTGAATATATAACAACTAAGATTAGCAAAACGAATTTACTAGATTTTGGTAGAATCTATCTGTCCTTTCTTTTTTTCTTTCTTTTATCAGGTTCTTTTTGGATTTGTGTTAGAAAGATAAATACGAAAAATGCGCCTAGTCCAATGTTTACGACTCCCATAAAGGTGATAATTATAGTCATGGAGGGAGGGGCAATAACTAATCCAATTATTAGGCCCATTGTACCGGTTGCAAAAAATAACATCATTAGTACTTTGACTCTAGTTGGTTCGATGTATCTCAATAAAAGTACCAAAAGAGGACATTATTATAAACTGACGGTTAATCAGTTATTTTCACTATATTTATTTATTAAAATCACATTTTTAATTTCATGTCAAAAGCATATGAATACAGAGTTGTCTCAAAGATAGATAAAGACAAGATTCCAAGATTATCATCGCGCATTGATGTCTGTGATTGACAGTTCTATATTATCTGTTTTGAAAACTGTGAGCAGTTATACAAAAAAATTACCTAAACCATCCAAGACGCACCAATGTAGAATTAACATCTTCATATTATCTGTATCAAAAAAGAATTTTGTGGGCGGGTAGATAGATTGTATGCCTATCATGTACGAATTAGATATTGATTATGTTTTTTCATATTCAATTAAGAATTCAACAGCCGCCAATACCAACACCGAAGATTTAGAGAAATTAGCTATGAACGGTCTTGATGAACGAGTGAGAAAAAAGTACTGTTAACAATAGAGGATCTTTTGCCAGCTGACACGCTCAATAAGCATCTCGGATCCTCAAAAGTTAAGTGCCCATAGGGTACTACAAATTTTGGTCTATTCAAGGCATTGTACATTTACAAAGGATTTGATCTGATTTGCCGACATGTTTTTAATTCTTGAAGAACAATCAAACTCGTCAGGGTCGCCAAGTTAGGTATGGCGTGTGTCTGAAAAACACATATCTCCTTCGGATGCATGGGTTCAAATCCCATCCCTGACGGGTTTATAGCATCTGTGTGGTATTGAGTCTTTAAAAAGTTTCATTGTTTGGTCTTTGCTAATTCCTTGAGTATGTCTCCATTACATGGTTTGGGACTGCACCAGCATCCCAAAACCCTGTTTTTTAGTTCAGGCAGATCTGCGATCAGTTCTGGTTGTGTCATGATCCATATGCGATACTGCAATAACCTGTTTGCGTGTGCCGTCTCTTCGGATGACAAATGGATTGCTGTCAATTCCAAAAGTTTGCAGTCGTAGACAGTACAATTCGTAGAAGTCTTTGTCATACATCATATTCACATATTTTTTATAGAAATAGACGGTCAATACGACAAAAAGTAATGTGGCCATTCCCAAAATAATTATTGCAATTCCACTGTCGGTCATTTTCTTTCTCCCCTGATGGGTACTGTTAACAATAGAGGACTTTTGCCAGCTGACACGCTCAATGTGGCGTCTCGGATCCTCAAAAGTTAACGGTGCCTTGATCTGGCGGTTAAATCAAACAGATCAGGCCAGTTAGAATGTGTAAATCAACCTTGGTAACGTTTTAAACCTGAAAAATTTCATTTTATTTTGTGCCAATGTAGCTCAGCCTGGTTAGAGCAGCTGATTTGTAATCAGCAGGTCGTGGGTTCGGATCCCGTCATTGGCTTTTAAATTTCTTAAATCAAGTTATCATCATACAATTTCAGTTAAGCGAAATGTAAACAGAACATTCCTTTTGTTTTGTTATTAAACACAATTTGAGTCACATTCCAATTGTTCTATTCCTATTTTTTGTCCGATTTTTAGTACATTTCGCTTAACTGAATTTGGCAATACGATTAAGTATGCAAGAATTTTGAACAAATTCAAATGAGTTCAGATGATTTTGAATCGAGTAAAAATAGTGATCAAAGCACTGAGCAAAATAGTGATCAAAGCACTGAGCAAAATAGTGATCAAAGCACTGAGCAAAATAGTGATCAAAGCACTGAGCAAAATAGTGATCAAAGCACTGAGCAAAATAGTGATCAAAGCACTGAGCAAAATAACAATAAAAAAATATCTGTGAAAAAATCAACATTTAATGGACTAGTCATAGGACTGATTGCAGCAGTTGGAATTACGGCGTTTCTGGCAGGATCATATGCATCAAATCTGAACTCAGATCAGATTTCCCAAGAAGACTTGGAAAACGCTATTGCCAAACTAGAACTTAAAATATTGCAAAACCAGTTACCGACAGAGCAACCCAAACCAATAGTAAAAATTTCAATAGATGATGATCCCATTATTGGAAATCCAGATGCCGCAATCTCAATAATTGAATTTTCAGATTTCCAATGCCCATTTTGTGCACGATTCCATATTCAAACACTTCCATCGATTCTTGAAGAATACATAGACCAAGGCAAAGTAAAACTAGTTTTCAGGGACTTTCCAATTCAAAGTATTCATCCAAACGCATTGCCTGCATCAGTAGCTGCAGAATGTGCAAATGAACAAAACAAATTCAAAGAAATGCACGACATGCTATTTGAGAATCAAAATGAATGGGATAAACAAGAAACCGCAGATGCAATATCTTTGTTTAATCAGTACGCTTCTGAAATTCAACTAGATCAAGATGAATTTGTGTCCTGTCTTACTGATGAAAAACAGATTGATGAGATCAGAAAAGATCTTGATGATGGAAGAGAGTATGGTGTGTCAGGAACACCGGGATTCTTTGTAGGAAATGACAAGATAGGATATGTCGAGATAAAAGGAGCCCAGCCATTTGAAAGCTTCAAAAAAATCATCGATGCTCAACTAGACGCATAAAAATAACAAGCGTTTATTAGACCTAAACCAAGACGGCAAACATCAGAATAATGACGAGCAGGCAATGAGCTTTTTCGTCATTGCTTAAGAGAAGAAAACAAAATGACAAAGTTTGACGAATTAGGATTAAAAGAAGAGATACTAAAAGGAATTCGTGATCTTGGGTATGAAGAGACATTTCCAATACAAGAAGCGGTAATCCCAGTGCTAATTACAGGAAGAGATGTTGTAGGACAAGCTCATACTGGTTCTGGTAAGACTGCAGCTTTTGCACTATCAATGTTACAAGAAATCCAACCAAAAAATGGAATCCAGGGACTAATCATGGCACCCACAAGAGAACTTGCAATGCAGATTACCGATGAGATTAAAAAATTTAGCAAATATACCAAAATTAGAGTAGCAACAGTTTATGGAGGACAAGGGATGGGACTACAACTGGATGCTCTTGAGAGAGGAGTAGAAATTGTTGTAGCAACACCTGGCAGACTAATAGATCATCTCAAAAGAGGGTCAATTGATCTCAGAGATGTCACACATATTGTTCTAGATGAGGCAGACACAATGCTAGATATGGGATTTATTGACGATATTCAGTTCATTTTAGATCTAGCACCAGAAGAAAGAGCAATGTCATTGTTTTCAGCAACAATGCCAACTGAAATTCTTAGACTCTCTGAAGAATATCTAAAGAATCCAAAGCAATTCCTATTGGATGCAGATGATCTTAGTGGGGAAGGGATAGACCAATCATATTTAGTAATTAAAGACAGAGACAAATTCAAGTATCTAATTGATTTTATCAAGCCAGTAAAAGGCCAATGCATTGTGTTTTGTTCAACAAAATACAGAACCAGAGACGTAGCAAAATTCCTGCATCAGGAGAAATTTGTTGCAGTGGCAATAGAAGGAGACATGTCACAGCACAGAAGAGAGCAATCAATGAGCAAGTTCAGGAGCGGGAAAGCTGATGTTCTTGTTGCCACAGATGTAGCATCAAGAGGCATAGATGTTCCAAGAGTGGAATTGGTAATCAACTATGACGTACCAAATCAAGAAATGGTGTATTTCCACAGAATAGGAAGAACAGCTAGGGCAGGTGCAAAAGGCAAAGCAGTAACATTTGTTTCATATTCATCTGTTGGGGATTGGAACATCATCAAACGTCAAATCAAGGTTCCTATCAAAGACCTGAATCAAGAAATGGGAATTGAAATTTCAATTCCAGATCCTCTAAAAAGACAAGTTCCATCAAGAAGGTATGGGGGTCAATCAAGATCTAATTATTCCAGAGGAGGATATGGAAGAAGTGGCAGAAGCCGGGATTCTAGAGATGACAGAGGCAAAGGTAGAAGAAGATTCAATGACAGAGGCGGTAGGAGCAGATACGGTGGACACAGCAGATGGTAATTACTGTAAAACTTAAAGGGCTGAACCACGTAAATTAATACAAGATAAAGTAATGCACAAAGGCTTCATTTTATTAAATTGTGATCTTGGCGCTGAAGAATACATCGTAGATGAGTTAAAACAGTTACAGGAAATTAGTAACGCATATCTTACTTTTGGAGCATATGATGTAATTGGGGAGATTCAAACAGAAAACCAAGAAGAGTTTGAAAAAACAATTGCAGTAATAAGAAAACTCTCCAGAGTGGTCAGCACAATGACACTAAATGTGATTAGCCCCGAATAATTGTTATAGGAGTTAATTCGGATTATTTCAAATTGCAGAAAATTGAGTATGAAGGAACAGTCTGGGTACTAAATTACAATAATCCTCAACCATTATTAGATCACGCGCTTCACATGCTAGAAAGACACGGAGTCAAACGTGAAGATATGGAAATAACAGAAACACCAACTGCCAAAGTAGGCGCAATAGTAGTTGAGATTTGGCCATACGAGTTGGTAGTGGCCAAAGTCAGAACAACTCGCAATGACTCATTTATCAGCGGTACTGAATTTACAATTGAACTAAAATTAGACGAGGATGGAAATTATATAGATTATCTTTGAAGAAAAAGAAAATTCAAAACATCATAATTGTCGGAATTGCCATTAGCATTATTGGCGCAATTGCCTCATACAACTATTCAGTTGAGCAGACCAAACAAAAAGGCCTTCAATTCGGAATGGCATTAGAACGAATTGAAAAAGATGTAAGCGATTTACAGACAAAATTTTATTCTGAAAAAAACAGTTGGCAAGAAGGGGACATTTCAAAAGAAAGACTGTTAGAATTTTATGAAATACATTTGAATGAGTTTAAAGAAATAATTTCCAAGTATGACGAATTAACACCGCCAGAATTATTCAAAAGTTCAGTGGTACTGTTAAAACTCTCGTCTGAAACTCAACTACAAAGTGACTCTGAATATATTGAATGGATAAAAACAGGAGATGAGTCAGCAAAAATAAGATCAGATACATTAATTCAAGAAGCTTATGAATATCAGAATTTGGGATTGGCTGAATTTCAATCAGCCAAAGCAGGTGTAAAACATTACGTTGGAGGGGAAAAGTTTGAAGAGCCACAGAGCATTTCATCACAAAAAGTCATACAAGTATCAGAAAACATGAAAAGCATGTGTGAAAAAGAATTTAGAAATGAGTCAGGAGGGTTTGACTCTGATCAAACAGAAATTGATTGGTTTAATTGCGTGAATGAGGCCGAAGGATGGAAAACCGAACACCTGCCATAACATCAAGTATCAACAAAAACTTCTTTAAAGAACATAACTCAAACCAATTATGGAAAAATTTTTTATCATTGCAATGATTCTTGTTGGGTTTATGCCAATAGCATTTGGCGAAGTGTTGATTCAAAATGATCAACAGTATGTCGGAGACGATGGCACATTTCACGTTGTTGGCGAGATTAAAAATGACTTGGAAGCTCCATTAAGCCAGATTAGCGTTCATGTAACTATGTTTGACGAAAATCAAAACCCAATTGTAACAAAAGAAACCAATTCCTTAGTCAACACAGTCATGCCAGGAATGAAGGCCCCATTTGATCTTGTTTTAGCAGATAGTAAAGCAGGAAACATTGAATCGTATTCGTTGGAATTAGATTACAAAGTTAGCCCTCCAAAAAATCAAGTCATAGATATCATAGAATCAGAGTTGACTAGAGACAGTCACAATAATTTGATGATAACTGGAACTGTCACAAATAAAGGGGATATCACAGCTAACACGGTTGCAATAATTGCAACACTATACGACAAAGAAGGCAATGTTGCTGCAGTGTCTAGAGTTCACCCAGAACCAGACTATCTTAGGGTAGAAGATAATGCATTCTTTTTAGTGACAGTTCCAGATAAAATTCAAACTAATGGCATCAATGATTTCACACTGATTGCAGAATCCGAAGAGTATGCAGCTGTTCCAGAATTTCCCATAGGCACGCTTGTTTTGCTGGCAGGTACTTTGTCTGCATACATTGGAATTACAAAGTGTTCAGGCAGAATCATAACAAACCTGATTTCTGCAACAAATCTAAAGTAGGAAAGATTTCCTCCATCAACTCTGTTTTTTCAAGGGGGATGGGTTTTGAAAACTTTACTTGAAAAGTAATTGTCAACATGTCCTGGTCAGTGTGAGAGATTCTAACAGAATGGACATGACGATCAGTTTGGGATAGGAAATTTTTCCATTTTTCTATATGTCCTGCTACACGAGCCACATTTTTTTCTACTGTAGAGATATCAGTATCCAAATCAGTATCAAATAACCCAAATTTGACAAGAGGAACCATGATTACTCCGCCCAAAACTTTATCATGGTTTTGTAGCATTGTAGAAATAATTTTTTCATGATTTTCTTTAGGATAAATATCTCCATAATCAGGATCAAAATATCCTGCAATCATTTTTTTAGAGTCATATATACGAAAAAAGTCTTCGTCAGATTCTAATTTCCACAACACCATGAAAATAATTTATGAGTAAATAAACGATTAACCATCCGTTTTCACTAACTTTATTTATTAAAATCACAAAAACTAGGCACATGACAAAGGAAGAACATCAATACAGAGTAATATCAAAGATGGATTGCAAAAAAATATCTAAAAAACTCAGATCCACAATTTTAGAGTTAAATGTAGGTGATGAGATCAGCGTAAAATCCTTTTTTGAGAAACATAAACAGGCACTTGATTTTAAAAATGACAGGACTGCCAGAAACAGAATCGCAAATGCGTTTAAAATAGCACATGTGGAAAACACGATTGAGAGAATAAATGACCCGGCCGCTCCCGAATGGTTCAAAAAACTGGATACTGTCTCTTTCTGGCAATTACAGCTTCGCGGCAGCAAGTTCAAAAACTCAGATGGCACAAAAACCTCCACTACAAAAACACAGTACCTGTTCCATTTGTGGCATTTCAACAAATGGATATTGGAAAAAACATTCACAATAAACACACTTCAGGCAGGCAGTGGGGGCCATTTTTTACAAAAGACAGAGGCAAGAAAATTCAGGAATGTCGAGGAGGTTCTGAGGATTCTGGAACAGCCGTTTTTCGATCAGAAAAATGTAATCCGGATCATAAAGCAGTATCTCTTGGATGCTTCTCTGCATTCGCATAAAAAGGCATCATACATGGCTATAACCAAAAACGCAATCGTGTCATACTTTGAGAAAAACGAGTACCCACTGAAAATCATGTTCAATCCAAAGGTACCATACAATACGGAAAGTGAGGACCAGAACATGTCCCTTTCAGACCTTATGGAGTTTTTAACTACCGGAAAGCCGTCAATATTGGAAAAAACCGTATTCCTATGCAAGTTTCAAAGGGGACTGGATGTATCAACACTTGTTGACAGGTTCAACTATGAGGCATGGGAACAGGTTGCAAAATGGTTCGGTTCAGAGAACCATGACTCGTGGGATTTGGAAAAGTGTCCGGTGCCCGTATCCCTTGTTCGGATAAAGACAGACTACAAGCACGTTGGATTTTTGGACAGGGATGCAATTGAGATGTTGCAGAAATATCTGGATTACAGAAAAACAAAAACAGAAACAGATATGCAAAAAGGGGAACCGTTATTTCTGAATAAATTTAACAGGGCGATATCTGCTGGATGGATGTTTAATAGTTTCTCACGCATTGCAAAAAGGGCCGGAATCCAAAAATTTACGGAAATCAATGGCAGAAAACAGTACAAGATGGACTCGCACGAACTGCGGGACCTGCTAAAATCCACACTGATTGATTCCGGGTGCAGAATTGATGTGGCAGACCACGTCATTGGCCACAAGCCAAGGGACTCGTATGAGAAGCAGGCAATACTGTACCCCGAAACCCTGAGAAGGGAGTACTCCAAGGCCTCAAAGAGGCTCAACATATTTACAAAGTTCACAAGTGTCGTGTCAGGAAATGATGATGCAGACGAGCTGGGGGTGGAACTGCGGGAGAAACTGTCGGAACTGGAGAAGATAAGGGAAGGCAGGCTTGATGAGGAGGCGGCAAGGTATCGCAGCGAAATGGTTGCAGCAGAGCAGAAGAGGCAGATGGGGGGCCTCCTGGATACGGTAAACGAGCTCAAATCACAGATTGATTCCATGAAAAATGGCGGCCCCAAAAAACTAGAGTTTTGCTGCATTGACTGCAGTACCGTACATGGAAAACAAGAGTGTCCTTCCTGCGGTTCCATGATGAAGAGGATTTACGAGTCTTCTTCATGATATTGCCGGTGCGGCTTTTTCTTCCTTGATAGGAGATATCCATAGCATCCGTTGCAGAGTTTCTCACCGTCCCTTGATGCAGTCAGTTTTGATTTTTTCTGCCCTTTGCACCTGGCGCAGACAAACTCGACTGGCGTATCATGGCGTATCAGCTTCATTGGTGGCAGTTGATCATGATATGGTATATGACTTGTTGTGACGCCAGTTCCAAATAATGCGATTCCTGCCTAAACAGTGCCGTTAAATCCGCATTAGAAAATGAAAAAAATATTAGTGGATTTTTAATGGAGTGGGATTATGGAGCCTGACTGTTATTCTGGCATGGCAACTGACCTGTTAAACGCAGGAATGGGAGATGTCGGCAGACTGGAGTTTATACTCAAATGCATCAAAAATCAAAAGCCCTTGTACAACACTGACAAGTCATATCTGACACGAAAACACCTGGAACTTGAAACAAAACTGGAGACATTGTCAGGGAATAAAAAACCCGGGATCGCAACACCTGAAAGCGAGTCAGACAGGATTGTGGACCGGGCACTGTCCAGGGGAAAACATACTGGGACTGCCAGGCTTCCGGACAAGAAGGGTTCGTTTCTTGTAAGGCTGTTTGGCAGAAGATGACAAAAAATCCTGTCAGCAAAAGGACTCTATCTGTTTTTCATTCAAATGCTCGCAGATCCGTTTTTTGCAGTCATCCTGATTTTCATAAGAGATGATTTTTGCCCCGTGCTTTTCCAGCAGTCCCAGAATAAATCGGGATGGCTGGCTTGCAACGTCATACACGCATATGACGTCCTTTCCGTCCTGAATGGCCATTGCAATCTCGGCACCCATTCCAGTTGAGGGCTCGTCGATGACTGCCAGTATCTTGTCGGAGCTCTCCAAATTTTTAAAGTCCATCTCAAAAACCTGGCTGAATGACAGCTGGGTGTGGACTGCCGGGTCGCTTTTCTTGTGTGGGAGATAAGGCTCGTGTCCGCATTCTGCGCAGACTGATCCAAGCCATTCATAAAACTCGTAAATTTTTTTCCTGTCCGATACGACCTTCAGGGCCCCGGAAATGTATATCTTCATAATGGGTATCGGCCGTCTGAATATAATAGTTTTTTTGTGGTTTTTGTCATTGGCCGTTTGATGTAATTTGCTGGCATGTCTTTTTTCTCCGCAAAAGGATGTCCGTTCTATTTGTAGTTCTATCTTGTAATCCTTTCCTCAAAGACATCGGGGTGAATTATGTGCAGCCTGCCGCCCGTAATTTCATTTATCTCATCTGAAAATAATATAATGTCCCCGTCTCCCGTTAGCAGGATCACCCTTTCGTTTTCTGCCTTTCTCATCGCATATGCAATTATCCTCATGTCGTTTTTTGCCTTTACAAACAGTCCTTGGAGGGCCTCCTTTCTTAGTTCGACATTAAGGTGTGGAATATCGGCCAGATGTCTCTCATCCCTCTTTTCCTTCAATGGGAGATCATTGTGTCCTTTTTTGCTCAGTATGTCCCACACGTCACCTGCCTTCATTCTGAGCCATTCTCCTGCCTCTGATGAATTGTAGTCGCTTATGAGGTAGGAGTACATGTCGTTTAACAGCTTTAGATTCTTATCGTCGTCTTTTGCCATTTTTTCGAGAACATGGTCATATAGATCCCGGTCCTCCTCTGTCTTGGCTGTTGCGGGTTCCGGATATTTGTATTCCTTCCAGACCTCCGGTGGTATGTCCACCATGTTGAGGTGCTCTTCCATAAATTTGAAAGTTGCAGATCGACAGAGCTGTGGAAATTCCCTGCCTTTTCTGCGCGCTACAAAATCAATCAGAACATTGGCATCAACCATTATGCGCTTGCCGTATACCGTATCTAAACTGTGTGTGCCGTGCGGTTCTTTATTCGGCGTTCCCTGTGATGAGGACTGCTCGTAGTGAGTTCTTTGTGGATTGGTGTTCTGCTCCCGTGCCGGTTTGTAAGGCGTTCTGTGGTAGCCTGAGTATTGTGGATAATTCTGAGGAGGGTAGTATACTTGCACTGGATATGGAATATGTCCTCCACCCCCTCCAACTTTGCCGTATCTTTTTATTCTCCTGTAAACCAGTAGGATAATTTTAATCAGAATTATGGGGAATGATATCATTATGATTATTATGAGGATTACGGTGAAGCCTGACCGCTGTGATTCGGTCTCAAACATTATTTCAAGAAATGACACATAGGTATCAAAGGCGTTCTGCAGGTGAACAATTGCGATGTCTTGGGCCGTATCTGCGTAGCTGCCCACCATGTCCGTGACAGGCTCTGTTGACTCGAGAAATTGGTTGAAGAGATATGTCCTTTCTCCTTCTTCTTCCTGTTGATGTCCTGCCGGTGATGCCGGACTGTCGACATAGAACGTTGCGGTTCCCACCTCGCCTCCAAGCTCCGTATACACCAGCACCTTGTATTCTCCTGCGGGTTCTGCACTCTGTCCAAATACCGTGTATGCCGCACTTGACTTCCACAGGTCATTGCGATAGTCCTCCACAAGCAGGTTTGTCTCCTTGACTATTTCCCCGTCGTGGGTGACAGTCATGAAATAGTGGCCGTCAGACGGGTTGTAGTTTTCAATTATAACTCCGATCTGCATCACCCTCTCATTATTCTCAAGGTGCAGCGTGTCCCCGCCTGGAAAATCCACAGTGATTCTCGTATCCTCGTATGCATGTGCGGCACTGCCGTCCAAGTACGGAAGCATCATAGTAGAAGCTGCCGCAATGAAAATGAGGGACATAATACTGCCGGCGGCCGGGTCAGTGCGACACATGCATTGTGTATTGTGGCAAGTATGTTTTAACCCATGCGATCATGCGACGGCCTATTCCAAAGGACTGTCATAATGTGAGATTTATGACTGGTTTTATGGGGCGTGGAGACGACCCGACTCTGGGATAGTGGCCACTAAATTACAAATCCTGGATTTGGAAAAAAACTCATTTGACAGTCGGCTTTTGTGCGATTGAATTGAGGGGAATGAGAGGCCAACCGAAAATGATTTGTTCAGAATGCAAGCTCGTATGTGCTTACCGTCTCATCCCCATTTTTCTATATCTTAGCTAAACTTGAATTTTATGAAATTGTCCGGCTCTATTCTTGAATACCTCTCAACTTTTTGAGGTTATCTTCCACTTTGTTCGGATACATTACCCACAACATGTCTCCTGTTATCTTTTTCATGTACCAGTCAAGTGTGGTGTGATCTCCGTCGTTTGATATGAAGAACACATTGCATTTTTTTGCAAGTACGGCCGCCTGTGCAAGTAATAATGTGTCCCTTCCGCTGCGGGCAGATTTCTTCAACTTGCTTAACCGTTCCCTTTTCTCTGATGCCGAACATGTCACGTACGTTCCAAGTCCTTTTTTGACAAGCCAGTCGTGTGATTCCCTTCTGTCCGGATTGTTTGCCATCCATAGTTGACGTTTTTGTATCTTGTCAAGTTCTTCTGCATGATTGCCTATCTTGTTTTCATAGTTTTCAAACCCGTCTTTTTGCAGTCCCTCATGTAGTTTGTCCATGGCCTCTTTTGTTTTATCTTCAAACATTGCCGTCCTTTTCCTGCTTGACGGGGTGTTTTTATTGCACATTATCAGTCGTCTTTCTACCTGGCTTGCACTGGTCTTAAAGAATACCTTCCTTTCATTTTTTAACAATGTTTTTCTTAGACGGAGTACCAGCTCCTCTTCGGCTTCCTCCCTTTCGTCTCGTATATTCTGCAATCCAAAATAATACAATAGCGTGCTTGTGTCAAATGTTATGAGCAGTTCCTTCATTTCGGGTCAGACCCTCGATGGATGACGCTTTAACCCATTTGTTATCAGTATCTTTTGTACATCCGGAATCTTCCATGCGTACTGTACGCGTATGCAGTCTGGTTCCTCGCAACAGTTGCACCATGAGTTTTTTCCTTTCTTAAAGTATATGGACATAATTCTGCCAATCTTGTCCAGCCCGTCATCAAGTATTTTCACATGATCATCATGCATGTTGATGTGCGTCAACCGTTCTGAATATTCCCGAACCAATTTTTTTATCACATCTGTAACGAATTGACTCTTGTTTTGCAATCTGAAATTTTTCACACATTCCGAATCCGAGATTTTTTCAATCGAGTCCGGTAACGATTTCGGTATTTTTTCCGTTTCCAATTCTGCCATATGTTAAATTTTACACATATGTTATTAATTTTGCATGTTTTCAGGCTGTGAAGTTATGGGAATATGGACATGAAATACGGATCTTCACACAATCACAGATTTCTTAATGTGGTTTGGACTGATTTTGAATCTGAAGACGCATCAAATCCTGTCTTTTTGGCATCTGATCCTTTGGCCCAAATGACCATTTACAATCAAGGACGACTGGTTGACGATCTGTTTTTATCGATCTAAACCGTAATTTACGGTACTATGATTTACAAATTTCTGGTTTTTAAGGAAAATTCTGATGGAATGAGAGGCCACGAAAATGATTTGCTTAGAATGCACACTCGTATGTACTTACCATCTCATTCCAAATTTGCTGTATATTAGCTAAACTTGAATTTTGCGATCAAAGTCAACTTTTTATATTTGTCAGTCCTTATAGAGTCTGCTTAGAATTGTCACACGAGAAAAAATCGTATGTATGGGAAGTAATAGCTTGCAAATCAAGAAAGCATGGTGATATTTGGCATGCCGATAATTACATGATTGAATTTGTAGCGGCCGCAAGTCTTCCTCTCTGGGCACTGTTGTTCCAGGGAGTGATGATGGTCTGACTCTGGAACAACATCCATTAAAAATTACAAATTACAACTTTGATTTTCGTTCTCCGTCCCTCGAAAATGTGTCCGCATGTAGAGTGGAGGTCGGCACATAATGGCCTCACAAAAAAGCCACATACGGCACAGTTCCTGCGGAATTGTTCTCAACAAGCTTTACTTCGTCCTATACAACCCCAAGCGAAAGGGCGGCGAGACAACTTTCTGTCAGGAGTGGATGTGGTGCAACAAATGCCGTCACCCAGTCAAAATCAACCAGTCTGATCCGCTAACAGAGGAGATAACAAATTGATGATTCAGCCAGTAACACGCTGTTGTAAAAACAACCCAGAGTATGAGATAACGTATCCAACAAGTGACGCAAATAAAACACAGATTGTCCGCGTGTGCAACTCCTGTTTCCACCTTGAGAAAAAATCCAAAAACTATCCGGACAGGCTGATAAAACCGTTCCGGCGCGGGGCAAAAATCATACTATGCACAAAGTGCGGAACGGACATCAAAAGGGCCGGCCGGTGCAAAAAGTGCCATCCAAAAAAGCAGGGAGAAGACCAGAGATGACTGCCCTTAGAGCAATAATTAAAAACAAGAACGGACACGGGCACCATTATTTTCAAATAAGGCCCAGGCAAACGCGGGACGTTGCAAACGAGACGCCCCAAAGATGGTCCTGCTGGTGCGGAGAGATAGTAGAGGAGGTAGTCTAAATGAATGAGATATTATTGGAATTTCATGAGCTGAAGGAAATTGCGAACTATCTGAAAATAGCTGTCCGAAAAGGCAACACAACATCCCCGAAAATACAGGCAGTTGTGTCCCTCATGGAGAGCGGCAGGAATCCAGTCTGCAAAATTTCAGTGGAGGAGAAGAAATGAGCCATTCTGACCCAGTTGTGCCGGACTCTGAGATTTACAAAAAATTTGACGAGCAGGACGAAATCCAGATAATCAACTCGGAAAAATACCTCGCAAGCGGACAGTGGCTCTACGAGGTGCAGGGACAATACTCCATATCATACGACGGCATACGCGCATTTGCCTCGTGGCTTGCCAGACACGGCATCACGGTACAGACCATATCATCTGAAATCACAATGCGCGGAGAGAAAGAGGAGGGGATGTTCCACGCCAAGGTCCGCGTCAAGGAGGCCAACACCGGCGTGATATTTGAGGGCATATCCTCCCAGTCACAATACGGCGCAAGAAAGGACGGCACAAGATACTATGATTCCACGGCAGAGACAAAGTCACACTCCAAGGCAGAAAGAAACGCGATAAGAAAGCACATTCCTCCCGACCTGATAGCGCAGTTCATCGAGGAGACAAAAAAGACCGGCAAGGTAAAGACGCTAAAGGAGACGGGAGAATGTCACAAATCCCATCCGAACAAAAAAACCAACTCAACATGGTGCAAGTGCGAAAAACCAAAGGTGCGCTTCCGGGCAGAAACGCAAGGCAAACACGCAGGATGTCATACATGCGTTGCCTGTGATCTGCCCGTACAGAACGCAGAGCAGATGCTAAAGGATGGGGACAAAGCATGACCTGGATAACGAGGAAAATAAAACATGTCCATCCGGATGCCCAGTACATCACAATCTATCAAAAATCAGAGAAAGTGTCTAAAGTCCGAATGAAACATGTCCGTCTGGATACCCATTACTACCTCGGAATTGCAAGCATATGCAACCAAGCGCGCCTCGGCAGCGGAACACAAGACATCACTTATGAGCCGCACATTGGACCACGCCTTAAATTCTGTCAGATCTGCAAAAGGATGCTAAAAACAGAAAAGATGTGTAAGATTGTAGCGGCAATAAACGACAGGATAAGCACGGCCCAGAGAAAACTAAATGAGGGCGGCCTGCCTGACACCGCCCTCCAAGACATGGTGATGAATTATCTCTGTCACCCGGACACGCAAAGGCCGGTAAAAATATCAATACTCCAGGAAGCTATCAGAAACGAGTGTCCGAATGAATGTTTGGAATATCTTCTGATTACGCTGCTGACATCCGGCAGAATATCAATTTCAGACGATAAAATAAGTCCGTGTTTAATCGGGGAGATACCATCATGATCAACTGCATATCTTATGTTACATGTGTCGGAGACCCTTCTGCCAGGGGGATGTCCGGCGCAGATGGTATGCAGCTGACGCGCGGGGTAAGTCGCACCCCCCGCGCATTCTGTTGTTTTCTATCTCAAATCATTTCAAATTTCGCTAATCGTTTCATGCGGTGTCGTCAAAATACTGTTGGCACGGGGAAACCGGCCATCCAGCACCGCATCCTTCATAACATACTGGCAGAATATTTTATAAAAAAACTGCGTGCGAGTCACACACACGGCAAAAACACTAGTAGCATCATGAGGATCTGCAGGTGCAATCATGAACCCCGGGATTCTGCGGGCCAAATGGCGCGCATGATGAAGGGGCGAGCGTTTGCATTTCTGGAATGCGCGAAAATGCATATGTCGTGTGTCAGTAACTTCAATAACTTCATACGACGTACAATAACATCGTTTACGTGTGGGAAGACAAACCGCTTTTTGTCAAAGTTTCGGAATCATGTCGTTGTCCTTCCATTCATGCCGAGAATTTTTTCACTGAAATACAGTCTGGTGAGAATATAAAATGAATAATAATAAAGAGCTGAAACAACAAACCGACAACAATATCTATCTGAACCTAGAACGCGTGCACGGAGGATGGTATACACGTGATATCAATCGTGCTATAGAGTACATACGGCATTTTGTTTTTCCAATGCAGGGTCTTGGTGTCAGAGCAAGTCATACCGGCGAGGGCTGGACACTGAGTGATCCTGTCACCATGACAGACAGGTATCTATTTGATAGACATGCAGTGGTGAATGGCCGTACAACTTGGGAATTACTGTCCAGGAAGGAAATTGCAGAACAGCTTGTCAAGATTAAAAAGATTGCAGTAAATTGCAGAGGGAGCGACATTATCGACTACCAAAAAAACCTGGAAAGAACGAGATTGTTCCACGTGCAATATGAGAAGGAACTCGCAAAGAAGAAGGGTAAGATGGAATGAGTGTCAACGAAGAGCGGAAATCTAGAATCGACTGGGACTTTTTGTTCAGTTTGTCACGTGCAATTTTTCTATTTTTTATGATTTTTGTTTCTCCGTTTTTGTTGCTTTGGTACTTGAATGAATTTCACGGGATTAGGAGTATTATGTTAGAATTTGGAGTTCTCGTGTATATGGCCATGTTAGTGGCCGGTACTATCGCAGATGCGATAGAAGACTGATTATGGGAAACTATACAAACCCCAAAGTAAAATTTGAAAATCCAGAGGTGTCAGCATCAAAATGAAAGGTATTGATGTGGCGGGCTTGTTTATTCTAGCTTTTTTGATACTGACATTCAGTTATGGGTTGCACTCATACGATTTCATATCAGAACTTGGAGCCCTCTGCAATGATGATGTAGCAGACAAGGTCAAATGCTTGGAATCTGTGTTTTATACTCAAGTTATCTATGTTTTATTACTCGTGCTAATGTTGGTAGTAATGATACTTGTGGTTCTAGTGCAGATTTATGGCCATATACAATCCAAAAGAAAAAACATAAAGGAAATAGTGCCGGAATAATGCCACACATTTTTCACGTTTGCAGAAAACACTATAAGCAGATCGACTTTGATACTCTGGCCAAAGTCGTTTATCCAGTTGGTGATAATTCCTATTGCGACGTTGACGGCTGTATTGCTCAGAGCTGTGTCGATGTCGTGTACAAAGAGTCCACTATGTTCACTGCACTTCGGAATTCTACTATGCGTGGCGTGGAGGACTGTGAACAGAATGTGTAAAGAAAATAAAGTATTGGGAGTGAAAAGAGAAGTATTTTTTGAATTTTTGAAAAACTTTTCTTTAATTTTTGGAGGATTTGGTTTGCTAATAACCGGCTGCCATGTTCCTGCATATATGATGATTAGTGACAGGGAGCATTAGGACAGATGATTAAAAAACTATTCAGAATCCTACCACATTATTTGATATGGGTTAATTTTTCACTGTTCGCGGTTTTTGGGACACTTATGACAAGTCTAGGTGTATTAGGAGATAAAGCTTGGATGATAATTGTTGGCTTTGTTCTTGTGTTTTTTGCTGTACTTTCTTTCTTTATAACAAAACCTTATGCAAATGAAATGGGACAACCTTATTTTGCCTGCGATGATGATCTCAGTATGGTATGTATTTACTCATGTATTCCCAAAGAAGAACTGGGAATAGTTCGTGTGAGAGAGCCGCATCCATGCTACATGACAGGCTGTCATGTTCCTGCATATATGATGATTTTAAACAATGAGTATCAGGACTGATACTGTAACAGGTACTATAACGCCTACCAAGAAAAAAATGTTTGACAGAATAAACACAAGTGAGAAAAACATGTCTCCACGGGACAAGAACGGTACGCACGGCCACAACTGCGCGCTTGAGCAACTGAGAGAGAAAAGGATCGAGCAGTCACTTGCCAACATTTTTCTCCTCCGACAAAAGGCAATGAGTCTGGCATCTGATCTGGCAGAGGCGGAAAACAAAACCGTTCCGGATGGGGAGTCATCAATTTCATTTCTGCATGACATGTCAGTCGGGCAGGCAAATTATGCGAGGCTGTCGCTGAAGAGGACTGTAGGGGAGCTGCTGCGGGAAAGAGCCAGGCATAGTGGATACCAGTAACATGGCAGGACGAAAATATACAAAGGCGGAGGCACGGATGCGCAGAAAAGAAATCGACGTAACTGTGCAGAGGTACATCATACTGTCCGCACCTGACAGGAATACTGCCGAATGCCTGCTGGAGTGGTGGAGAAATTGAGCGCGCTTTCATCTGTGTGTGATGAGCTGGAAATATACGACATGGAAGAAGAGCATGACGGAAAAAAACAATGAGCCATGCCAAATCAACTATTTTGCCAAGTAAAAATAATCTGTGCAGGAGAAGGTGGTATCATGACTACAGATGATGAATCAATTTATGATCATGCACAACTGTTGGGTCATTTTAACAAAAGAGCCATGAAAGAAATATCTAAATCAAAGCCATATTATAAATATGCCATAACAGGATTAGGTCTAAAATACAGAGCACATCCATTAGGAATTGCATTCGCACTTGGGCATATTCCAAAACTTAAGAAATGGATCAAAAACAAACAATATAACGCAAACCGAATTAGAAAAATTTTATCCCAAACATCGGACATATCCCCACTTTACCCAGAATTTAATGACAGAACAAGCTCGTATTACACTTTTCCTATGATAATAGATAAGGAAATTACTGGTTTTAGCCGCGAACAGCTGGTGGATGCTATGCATGCAGAGGGTTTTTCTGATATCGACATACCTCGTTCTACATCTCCTTTACATAACTTCGCGGCATTTAAAGAGCCATTGTCTCCAGTAACTAAATACCATAACTCTTGTGTAAGTGGGAGATATCCAGTCGCTGAAAAGATTTCATCACAAATTGTCAAAATGTCCGTTCCATTTGAGGCATCAGAAGACCCAAGGGGAGTCAGATTCATTGAATGTTTTGAGAAGGCATTGTTTAAAATACTGTCAAAACTGCAATCCAGATAAGGTGTATACAACATGCAAAAAATAAAAGATGGTATGCAAAACGAACTAGTCAGTCTGGCCAAGAGGGACAAAATATCAAAGTTTGCAACGGGTGGAATAATCGGAAGAATGCAAAATAAAAGACTGGAAATTCTCGTCATTACACGTTCCCCACTTGACTTTATGCCAAGCATTGAAGAGCTGCCCGGAGGTAAGGTCGAAGACGGTGAGACTCTGACTGATTCATTAAGGAGGGAGATTAAAGAGGAAACAAATCTGACTGTGGTTGAAATCACAGGACATCTTTTCAGTTTTGACTATTCTTCACCACATGGTGCCACAAGGCAGTTTAACTTCATAACCATGACAAGGGATTGGGAATATGTGCATCTGTCCGACGAACACGTATCCCATCGATGGATAGACGGCTCGCAGGTTTCTACAAGCAAGCTAACTGACAATATCAAGAGCGTGATAATGGCAAAGTGGAACGAGATTCAAAGGTTTTACGAATAAATCAGACACCTATAACTGAGATTTCCAAAGTCACAAAATCAAACCAAAAATTAGAATAAAGATTGTTCAAAAGGAAAAAAACGGCAATGAGGAGATTCAATGAGGAGACCGCACGTTGTGATGAAGCCATCTACTCTTACATGGCAATCAAAATCAGGGTGAAGTGGCTCATAGAAAAATATCCCAATGTCATAAATTACACCAGTATTATGTTCGATCCGAGTATAGACCTAAATGACGACATGGAAATTCCGGATGATTTTCAAGAGTACTGCGAGGAAGTAGGACTGAAAATCAAGGCCGTTTCCAAAAAAATGTCACACCGCCTCAAATCTGAATTCTACTATCGAATCAATTTCCACGTAATCGAGAATGATGCCGCAAAATGAATGCCAAATTTGTCCCACAAATAATTTGAAAGAGAGGAACCGCATCCAACTCCAAATCAACCCGCAATACCTGGAGCTGGTTCCACGGGCAGAACCCAAACAGCTGAGAGGCCTGAAAAATTCCATGCAGAAGGACGGACAGCAGGTCAAAATAATCACAAACCCCGAAGGCGTGATCCTTGATGGCCACACAAGGTTTATGATCTGCAAGGAGCTGCACATGGAACCAAAATATGTAGTCAGGAAATTCGACTCACCTGAAAAAGAAAAAGAGTTTGTAGTCTCTGTGAATCTCAACCGGAGACATATGTCGCTGTTTGAGCGGGGGGAGTGTATGCTGGAGTGGTGGAAGGAGGAGAAGAGAAGAAGCAGAATCGAGGGTGGATTTTTAGCAAAAGCGACAAGAAATACAGGAATAACCCACGGTGGAACAGTAAACGGAAAAAAGGACAGGCTGTTAAACAGGTTTTCGAAAATCATTGGAACAAGTCCGACCAGCACCTATGAACTGATATGGCTGATGCTTCACGCCCCTGAAAGCGAAAAGGAAAAACTGAGAAACGGGGAGATCGCCATTGATACGGCATTTTTGAAATTGGCAAAGCCGAAAAGAAAGTCCAGAAAAGACTACAAGAGGGATGGCAGGGTCTATCTGGCATACCCAAAATGTCTGAACTGTGCCAGACCGACAGTTGTGGCAAAGGACTGTCATGTGCACGGCACGTTGTGCTGCCTAAAATGCGGATGGGGAATCTAAGTGCAAAAAACGAAGATAAAACCGAGAATCAATGCGGCATATTACGACTTTATCCCAAGACCAAACGCAAAAGACCGAAGAAGACTGAAGGAATCAATCAGAAGGAACGGGGTCGAGATTCCATTAATCCTGAACAGGGACGGATTCATCATGGATGGCCATACCAGATATGAAATCTGTCAGGAACTGGGAATAACTGACATTCCGACTGAGATCAAGGAATTTTCTGATGAAGAGTCAGAAAGAAAGTTTGTGATAATGACAAATCTGTCAAGAAGGCATCTGAACAGGTTTCAAAAAATCGAGCTGTCACTGCCACTGCTTGAACTGGAAGAGAAAAGGGCAAAAGAGAGGATGAATTGGAGAAAATTACATCCCGAACTGGCAAAGATCAGCGGGAATGGACATGCAACCAAAATGAAGGGTAGGATCAAAGAGGGGGGTGCAGCTGAGATTTTTGGCAAAAAAATAGGAATAGGAAAGACGACTGTAGCTTACTTCAATTACCTGAAGAAAAACGCGCCAACAGAACTGCTCCTCAAGTGCAGAAACGGCGAGATTGCCATCCAGAATGCCTATTATCTTCATGTGGGACAAAGACTGATGTCCTCAGGGGTGCGGCCCGAAAAGACAGTCGACTTTTGTCCCAAATGCAACTCAAAGACTGCAAGGCCAAAGCGGACAAAATGCCACGTGCACAAGTGGTTCTGCTGCGAGCACTGCAAGTGGGGGATATGACATGAGAATCAAATGCAGAAAGTGCAGTCTTTGATAAACGGCAAGAAAGGGATGCAGAAACTAGAAATTGATTGTAAGTGCAAAAAACATCAAATGACAAAAAGAAACCCACCAAAAACGGGCACATGGTCTCAGTGGGAATTAATATTGAGAAAAAAATAACATGAAACCGCATGACTACCAGATTGACGCAAAGAACGCAGTTGCTATAATCATATCTGCCGCAGTCATAATAATTCTATTAAATTCATTCGCAGAAGAATTCCTGGTTGATTTTGGTGTAGAGAAAAAATATCATGCTGGTTCGGATAAAATATCCGAGATCATTCTAATGAACACGGGTTTGATTCAGGCAGAGGATGTCATGGCGTACATACAATTCGATTCGGAAATCCCAACACCGGACATGGAATGCCCAGAAGGAAGCCTGTCTCACAACAAGGTGGAAATATCAATTGATTTTGAAAGAATGTCTATCAATGTCTTCTGTAAGATAAATTTTCCTGAATCGGACAACTATGACACAACTATAATCGTAATCACGTCAAACAATCATTCAGCCGTATATCCAGAACAAAAGCCACCCTATTATTTTGGGATGCCCGCATATGTCATGTTGGGGCTTGTACTGGTAGGAGAACTGTTTGTGATATTTTACTTTTCAAAATCTGTATATGATAAGTTTTTGCAGTTGTTTTCTCGGCATCACAAAAAAATCAAATGCTGGAAAAAGACCAGAGAAAAAATAAAACAAGCCCACAATATCAAAGTGAACCCTTATGACGTGTCGATTCTTTGCAGTATCACACATGGGAATTATACCGCATCCCAGATATGTGCGGACACAAAAATCATAAAAAGATACGTCAAGAGAAGAATTGAATTTTTGCAAAAAAATGACATCCTACTTCCGGATAAAATACAGATGTATGACTCCGTCAAAACATCAATCAGGCATCTCTGCGACTGATTCCAGTGTGTAAAAAGTCTCATCCAAATTATTCAAAAAACAGACAATGAAGATAAAACTATCCCAAATCAGTACGGGGGGGAGGATCAGAAAAGACATGGGTGACATTGAGGAGCTTGCAGAGAGTATCAAAAACGAGGGATTGTTGTCGCCGATACTGTTGATGAAGACTGGCAAGAACAGATACAGACTTCTTGCCGGCAAGCGAAGACTGAAAGCGCACAAACTGCTGCGGCTGACAACAATTGAGGCAATAATCAAAGAGAGACCAGCATGAAGAAACTGTCCAGAACAGAACTCCTGAAGAACGTACCATATCCTCTCAGGATCGAGATAATCGAAAACGAGTTTCGAATCGATCTCTCCGAAAGCGACAAGGCGGATCTTGCAGAAAGGATAAGGCCGTATCTCAAAGACCAGACAAAGCCTGGAAGGCGTACGGACTTGGAGAAATCAACCTCGGGCAAACATTTGCCCGAGGTTGCGCCAGAAAGGGTCAATGAAAAAATCGGCAAAATCCTCAAAGAAAGTAAGGAAACGGTCAGAAAAAGGGACAAGGTTTTTGAAAGTGTCGACGAGGACATGAAAAACGACCTGAATTCCGGTGCAAAGTCACTGCATTCGGCATACCAGCAGACTGTGGCGCGACAGAATGCAACAAAGAAAATCCCGCCACTGCCATCTGGAAAATTCAACCATATAGTAGAGGATCCGGGATGGGATTTTGCCAACAAAAACATCGGGGGCTCCGGGGAGTCAGGCGCGTCATACAAATACCGGACACAGCCTACAGCCAAGATTGCAAGGATCCCAATATTAGACATAGCAGCTGATGACGCAATACTGTACATGTGGACGACAAACCAGCACCTGATAACCGGCTCCATGCTGGCAAGCGAGTATCATGCAATCCTGGAGGACAACAGACTGAAGCAAACCAAAACCAAAAGCGAGTCAAAAATAAATAAACTCAAGGTCGAGATTAGGGAAAAGAAGCGGCTGCTTAAGGACACGCTGGGAAAGCAAAAGGTGCAAAGCGATGCGCTGTCCGTAATGCACTGCCACGGGTTTGCCCCCAAATACATCATAACGTGGGAAAAGGAGGGAAAGGAGGGATGGGGCGGCTACGGCTTCAACAATGTGACCGAGCACCTGTTGATCGGAGTCAGGGGAAAGGTGGCGGCATTTGGCCTGAGCGAAAAGACCATAGTAAAAACAAAATACCGTCGCAATTCACACTCTGAAAAGCCAGATGCAATGTGGCATTTAATAGAAAAGTGCGCCAAAACGCAGAGATGGAAGGGCAGAAAACTGGAACTCAACTGCAGAACGCCAAGAAGGGGATGGCATCCGCACGGTGATCAAATCGCCGCAAATGACATTGCTGAATGGAAAAAACTGAGATAGCAGGGAATTACGTAACTCCACAGACATGTCGAAAAAATATTCCATAACCGACTCTGAGATTGATTCTGAGACACAGTCAATACTTGATACCGTGCTGCCCTTTGTCAGCAGAGAAAGGATTCGCGGCAAAACGCGTGATGAGACGCACAGGCATCTCACAGACATTACAAATATGATAATTGAAAAGGTCTACAAGTGCGAGCAGTCCAAGAAAAAGTCATGAAAAAAGACATTACGCAACTGATCAATATCGTCAAAAGAAAGCGCACAAAGTCTGCGATAATCTCCGGACTTGGGACGTGGAGCCTTGATAATCTCGGCGATGCCATATTTGTAAAAAAGATTGGTCACAAGACGACATTCTGCCTTGACTTTGAATCGACTGATTCGGATGCGGAACTTGTGGAAATACGCATGACCACCAGTGATGACGGCAGTCGCGTAAATAAGAGCGAGTACACCCCCAACTGTGGGAGATCCGCATGACTGTAAACAATGACTGCAACTGCGCAAATGATATTGTATATATTCTGAAATGACGAATGGAAGGATTGCCGTTCCTGGAATATTTCACACCCTGCTTGCTGTTGCGCTGGGACCTGTTGCCGGTGCAGTACTGCTCCATCGCTACAAGACTACGGCCGACTTTGAGACCGGGCGGTATCTGTGGAGGCTGTCAATAATCTCATCTGTTTTGATGTCATGGGTCGTCATAACAGTTGGAACGGTAATGTGCACATGACTTTGATACGTGACAGAAAAGAAGAGTCATTTGCATTTCCTATCCAAAACGTAATTCAAAAACTCACTTTTGAACTTGTGATGATTGCCAGAGTCGCTTATCCATTTTTTATGAACCTTCATCTCGGCGTGGATTACAGGCTCCCATGTTATCCTGTTGTCTGCATTGTTTACCGTCCGGTCATACACAGTTTCACACACGTTCCACACCATGTACGCATATGCCTCATATCTTATCAACTGGTTTCCAGCAAAGGAACTCTTGTAATCAGATGTCTTTTCCTTGTCCCTGAATTCGGGATTGTCAATTCCAATCTTGAGAATCTCCATGTACATTCTGTCAAGGTCGGAATACGAGCTGCTTTCAACGGTCTTTTTGAAGGTATAAACGGAAAACCCGAGGGCCGCAATTCCAGTAAAAATGGCAAGAATGAATCCCATCAAATTCCAAAATGCGCCGGAATCCATCACAGATCACCATCCACAACTTTGCTTCTCTCACTTGTGACAGTCTCAGAGTCGAGTCCGGAGATGCCGTATACTCCGTCATGAATCTCAGATATCATCTCATCGACTGTTTGTTTCCGGTCGTTCCATGCAGACACGTCAGGATGTGTGATCCCCATGAGATTCATCACCTCGCTCCCGCCGCTTCCGTATCCCGGCATGACATATTTGTCTGTGATCAGAAACGCGCCGTGTCTCTTCCAGAACCTAATTCTGTCAGTCTTTTTTCGGATGTCCGGCTCCATTTCCTGCTGGATCTCCATGAGCATGACTGGGATCTCCGCAGAGAGGACATTTGACTTTAGGTACCATACCATCTCCCCTCCTATCCCTTTTCCGCGCATGTTCTTGCGGACTGCCATATAGTCAATCAGCACAAAGTGTTTTGAGAAATACAGCAGCATTACACCCACTATTGACTTGTCCATCAATGCCACGAACATTTTGTACCTGTCATCGCCTGCAAGAAGCGACACAGTGGCATCCACGGGCCGAACCTCATTTGCCGGAAACGCCTGGATATAAATGTCGACTGCCTGTGCAAACGCATCAGAATCATAGTCATCTAGCATGCTGATTTGTATCTCATCCATACGAACACAACAGTTGGTTTACATCGGGCAATTAAATCAGTATCGAAGCATGTGCGCATGATTGGACAGGACAGAATTTGAAAATATCCAGCTTGATGAAGAACGTCTGCTATGACGTTAAAACCGGCCATAAACTGAGGGAATAATGTACCCAGACCAGATAGAGACTGTTAAAAAATTCATGCCGAAATTCGGATGCATACAGAACCACATAATCAGGTTTGTACGGGCGCACAGGCTGCTGGATGGCGTGGAGGACAAAAAATGCTCGATGATGGTACATGAGATGAGAATTGGGGGGTGTGCATATGTGTATAATGGTGCATCCCTTGGAGTCAAATCCGTCTTCTGCTCGGACTTGGAGTGCTTTTTGGGCGGTCTTGACAGAACTTCTGTCGTAAAATTCATCGGTGATAAAAAAATGACTGGCAAAAAGCAGTCATCAGCGACTTGATAATAATTGCAAAAAAGTGCTATCTGTGCGGTATTGAGATGCCGGAGGTGCGCGACCACTTGAGGGCAAATCAGGGGAAATACGTCATAACAGGCGTTGCAAGAAGGTGCAGGTACGGACACTTGGTGCCAAACGATTTTGAGGATGAGCACTAGATTTAGACAGGAGATTAAAAATGATTAGAATAGTCCACAACAAAAATGAGAAATACGATATTTTAATCGACAGGACGGGCAAGTGGGGAAATCCATTTGTCATCCCAAGAGACGGCACACGCAGGGAGGTTATTGCAAAGTATCGCGCGTGGATCATGACACAGCCACAGCTGATCGCAGATCTGCCCAGACTAAAAAACAAGGTTTTGGGATGCTGGTGCAGTCCCAAGCCATGTCACGGGGATGTACTGAAAGAATTGGCAGAGGCCGAGCAATGAAACTTTTTAAAGATTCAAGACCGCACAGATACTATAAACCCGTCATGGATGGGATTTGAAACCGTGGTACACGATCAGTGGTTTTCAGTCACCCGCCATACCTAACTTGGCGACCCTGACGAGTTTGATTGTTTTTTAAGAATTAAAACATGTCGTCAAATCCTTGTAAATATACAATGCCATTGAATGAATCAAAGTTTGTAGTCTCCTATGGCGGCGGTGTGAACTCCACTGCAATGATAATATGGCTAATCACCCACAAAAGGCCGATTGACTGTGTCATATTTTCAGATACCGGAAACGAGGTGCCTGAAACCTACAAATACATAGAACGGCACATGGGGCCGTATCTGGAAAAACGCAACATTCCGTTTGTTGCAGTATACAACTATTCAAAAATATCCCTGTGGGCAAAATGCATGGTAAGAAGGGTATTCCCCGACACGTACCGCAGATGGTGCACAGGGGATTTCGAGGTACGACCAATACGCCGATTCTACCGGACTCAAAAAAACGGTTCTGTAACGTTGTTGGTACATGAGATATGGATCAAACCTACTTATATAATACACGTGTGTTTACTAAACGATAGAAAATGAAGAGTGTGTTTAGATTCTGGGATAATATTTTTATCGAATTTGCTTTATTGATATCTTTGTTAACAGCTGGCATTATGGTTGCCATGCAATATGGTATCAATGACGTGTATTCAGTTCTTGCAATAGTTGCAATTTTTGCCATTGCATCACTGTTTATGATTCGTACATGTGCGTATATTGTATATCAACATTGATCAACAGATACCATTAGCATACATATATCCCATGTACCGACAACGTTATAGAACCAAAAAAACAAAAAACACTTATCCCTCCACCATTAATAAAAAACAAGATTGAAAAAGATAACCGCCAATCCGATATCCTACCGCCTCAAGGAGGTTCCGATTAATTCCGTAACTGTCTGGGACGAGGCGCAGTCAAGGACACTTGATCATGACGGCATATCCTCACTTGCAAAATCTATCCAGCAGGAGGGACTGCAGAACCCTCCAATGGTGCAGAGAAATGGCAAAGATGAGTACCTGCTGATGGCAGGACAGAGAAGGCTGGAGGCGCTCAAAAAGCTCGGCGCCAAGACCATTCCCGTACTCGTACTTGATAATGACAGTGCCTGTGACATAATTGACGCAAAGGCAGTATCTGTGATAGAGAACGTACACAGAAAGGAGATGAACCCGTCGGACATGACAGCATCATGCCAGTTTTTGGTGGAAAAACTTGGCAGGGCAGATGCCGCAAGGGCCCTTGGGATAAAGTCCTCCACTCTGCGCGAGCACCTCGGATTTTCCGTGGTGCCGGGCAGAATAAGAAAGATGGTGCCAAAACAGATATCAAGGCGCGACGCAATACGCATATGCCGGAAGGTTCCGTCAGAATCACGGGCAGAGGAAATAATACAAAAGATAGCAAAGTATGACGTGGCAAAGAAAAGGAGATACATCGATGCGCTGGAACATCTGGGCGGAAGTGCCGAACTCTCAGAAATCTCAAAACAGGCAAACTTGTTCAGGGCAAGGCAGAACATACAGGTAAAAATATCAAAAAGACAGGCAATGGGACTGGCAAAAATATCAAAGGAACAGGAGATGGAGCCGTCAGAGATGGCACACAAGATAGTATCTGACTACCTCCTGCGAAGAGGATACTGACTTAAAAATTTGAAACCAGCCTCTGTCCTGACCGTACCGGGCCGTCTGAAAAAATAATCATGCCGTACAAATGCCTGTGTCCGAGGCCGCACCTTTATGAGGACCGTCACAACGGGGAGATCTGCTGCTCTGTGTGCGGAACGGTACTTGACTGCGGCACTCCATGTGCCACGGTGCATGCTGAAAAAAACAACCTTGGAATGGATAACTACGGGATAGGAACAAAGCCCGTAGGCGTGAGAACCGGCCGCATTATCCCGACTGAAACTATGGCAAGCAAGATTTGCCGCAAACGCACGCCAGAGGCCGGGCTGTTTAAGGCGATGATGCCAATACTTGAGAAAATTTCGGCCCCGAGGCACATGATGGACGGGTCGTTTATGTTTGGCAGAAAGGTGATCGCCAGCGGGATTGCCAAGAACCGGATGACAGTCGCAGTAGCTGCCGCCTGCATACTTGCAGTCAGCAGGACTTACAGAAAGGTGATATCTGAGAAGGAGATGGCCGCAATTGCAAACATAGAGAAGAAGAATATCGGCAGGGTATACAGGATTATCCAGAAGGAGTTTGGCATTCCTGCTGCGGACCTGTCCCACAGAACGCGGGCGATAATCTCAAAGTCGTGTGCCATGCTGGGAATTTCAATGCACCTGCAACGCGAATCACTTGAGCTCTTTTCCGTGCTTAACCACCGCGAGATGACTCACGGAAGGAATCCGTACGTCGTGGCAGGTGCAGTCATATACATGGCTGCAAAAAAACACGGCAATGGGGTGACATTTAAAAAAATGTCAAGCGTGTGCGACGTGACGGCAAATGGGATTATAAACGCCTACGAAAAGTTTGCGTGCTGTGACGTGACAAGCGGTGGGGCCGCCGGCGGCCGGAAGAAAATGAGGCCGGCAGGCACTGGTCGACATGAATAGCAGGGAGGAAAGCTCGATGCTGGAATGGTATCCGAAAGTAAAAAGTTTGGACATACCCCAGCCGCAGACGGAAATGGTGGAAATTCCAAACGAGGACTTTTTGGAACTCGTTGGGAGCGGCAATTGCACTCTCAGGCAATACCAGAAGCGGTTCTCGGACATACTTGACTCACTTGCGCCGTTTCCTGTTTTTTTGCGCAGTGACTGCTCAAGCCAGAAGCACTCGTTCAAAAGAACATGCAGGCTCCCGGACAAAAAATCGCTGCTGGGCCATATCCTTGAGCTTGTGGACTTGAATTTTGCATGTGGGCTGACTGACAACGCGCTGGTGTTCCGCAAGTGGCTTGATCTGGACGCGGGCTTTGCGGCATTTGACGGGCTGCCAATAAACACGGAAGCAAGGGTATTTCTCAATCGCGGTAAAGTACAGTGCATTCATCCGTACTGGCCCGAGGAGGTAATAGAATCATGGATCTGGCATAGGAGCAAGTTGGAGGCTCAATTTGGGGGAAAACTGCCAAACGCAATAAATCCGAGATGGAGGGAAATCCTAAAGTCACAAAACGACATGGTGACAAAATCAAGGCCCATCCTTGAGAAATACTCAAGGAAGATAATAGACAGGATCGGCGACGGGTACTGGAGTGCCGACTTTGCGTTTTGTCGGGACGGGCTGTGGTATATGATAGACATGGCCAAAGGCGATGTGTCATACCACCATCCCGCATGCAGGTTTGACAGTCGCGGAACGGGGGTGTCTCATGGTTAGAATGATAGGATACACGGACGTGAAGGTCATGGAAGTGCGTGACGGCAAAACGACACTGGAAGTTACAGTTGATGAGCGCGAATATATAGTCACAGTTGATGTCACATCTGACACAATTGTCGGCGGCGGGCCGTCATTGTCCAGAACAGACAGGACTCTCCTCTCAAACGGCATCATCCGCGCAATCAAGGAAGGCAGGGAACCGCAATGATGAGCGGTCTCATGGCATCGCAATCGACCAGTCCCGCATGCAGGTTTGACAGGTAGGTAGGTTGCCAGTAAACGTATACACGTGCGACTGTGGCAAAATAATTACCGGAGAGGACAACTGGCTGAGGCACAAAAGGCACTACAACATACATCCAGATGAAAGCTGCAAGTAGACATACAGAAGAAACAATGGGGCTGTGTCATTAAATGGGTTATGTAGACTATTCCGTGTATAATTTCTGCAAAAAATGCGAACTGAAATTTTTGAAAACAAAGGGTGGAATATGTCCGGAGTGTCACAGGAGGGCGCGATTAGGCCCGTGCTTGCGCAGATACATTCCAAGAAATGGCGAGGTCCAAAAGAAAAGGTACTAGACTTGCAAGACAATATTATCGGCGTGTAAAAAATATGGACAGGATAACAAAGTACTCCAACCAAATAATGGGGGACTTTTCCTTTCTGACACGGAGTGATTCTGGTGAAATTCTTTACTATGAAAATGGAGTATACCGTCCAGGAGGCGGGGTGGTGATAGAGGTTGAGGCGTACAAACGCGTGAAGAACTGTAACATTAGAATCTGTCAGGAGATAACAAACAGGATTCGCCGCATCACCCAGACCGGCCCGATGGCATTCAATTCCAATCACGACCTGATTAACGTGAAAAACGGACTGTTAAACGTAAAAACCGGACAGTTTCTGCCCCATTCCCCAGAGATTCCATTCACAAATCAGATGAGTGTCATTTATGACAGGACGGCAAAGGCAGAAAAGTTTGAGCAATTCATGAAACAGATACTTCCTGAGAAGGAGCAAACCACAGTATATGAGATGTTTGCAGCCCCACTCATCCATAATCTTGACTTGGGAAAAATAATGATTTGTGTCGGGGAGGACCCCGGAGGCAAGTCCACACTCTTTGGAGTGATGGGGGAGATATATGGGGATGACTGTATCCATGTTCCGATAAATGAAATGATGGCGTTTCATTCCCTGCTGCTGCAAAAAAAACTCAACATCTCCGATGACATACACATCACAAAAAAGGATCTCAAACTACTCAGAAATCTAATCACAAAAAAAGACATGGGCGACACGTGCAAAATGGCGCGTCTGTTCTTCTCATGCAACGTAATTGACTGGAAGGGCGGTGAGGAGGACATATTTCGCAGGATAGATTTTGACGTGTCATTCACATCAGGGACAGAAAACCCCAATCTCCTAGATGAGTTAACTGAAGAGAAAAGCGGCATACTCAACATACTGCTCTCCCATGCAAGGACCCTGCAAGAGAACGGCAGACTCACGCACAGCTATGGGAAAAAATCTGACAGGCAGATGGGGAATTCATCCAAAACAGATGTGGATGACGCGGTGGTTGACTTTGCGAATGCGTACATTATTCAGTCCGACGACGGCATGGAACCCAAGGACGGGATGTATGAAAAGTTTGCAATCTTTTGCAAACAGAACAATATACATCCCATGAGCCAATGGTATTTTTCAAAAAAACTGGCAAAACTTGGATATAAGTGGAAGAAGAAAAGATTTGACGGACTGCCACAAAATGTCTGGTTGGATGTCAAATTGAAGAGCAGTCTCTAATAGATGGAAAAACCGGAAGTGGAGTCTGTGGATTCCCTAGTAAAGTTATTTTCAAAAAAGTTTGGATGCGATCCTGTCAGACTGTCGGCATTTGTCAAAGACCAGACTGCGGAAAATCCCGGAAAAGTGGTATGTGGGATGGGTGACCACAAGATCGAAAATGAGGAAACAATCCATACTTTTGATGGCGAATCATACAATCTGCAAAGCAATTTCTGCTCGAACTTGGAGTGCTTTCTGAGTGGACTGGAGGAGGGAACAATTGATGTGCTTGATGGGAATGATCCAAATCTGAAAAAGCCTGCAAAGAAAAAGGCAAAAAAACGCGTCAACACCCCAGATGGGGCCGATGAGGGGGACGAGATTACCCACATTGACTATGCCAGGGAGATTATGGGGGAACATTATTTCCTGACACTGAAGGACACTGGTGAAATACTGTACTATGAGGACGGGAGGTACCGCTTTGGCGGAGAGGTCGTAATCACGGAAGAAGCATACAAGGTCGTGCCAGTCTGCAGAATCAGCATACTGCGCGAGATCATCCAGTTTATCAAGGCAGACACGTTTGTGGAGCGGGAAATCTTTGATGCGGATCCCGACATCATTAACGTGAAAAACGGACTGATCAACATACGCACAAACGAATTCATGGAGCACACCCCAAACATTCCCTCAAGGCAGCAGCTTGATGTGATTTATGACAAGAGTGCAAGGGCGGAAAAGTTTGAGCAATTCATGGAACAGGTGATGCCTGATTCACAGGAAAAGGCCACAATCTGTGAGATGTTTGCCGCCCCACTGCTACCGAAACTAAACCTCGAGCTGATAATGGTGTGTGCGGGAGAGGGCTCGAACGGAAAATCGACTTTGTTGAAAATTATGGACAATCTGTATGGCGATGATGCCTGCTCACACGTGTCAATACACGATCTGATTGACAACCGGTTCTTCCGCGCGTATCTTGACGGGAAGAAACTCAACATCTGTGCCGATATCAGCAGTGACGAGATGAGTGATTTAAAAATCATAAAGAGTCTGGTCACGCGTGAGAAAATAACCGTAGAGAAGAAGAACCTGCCTCCGTTTGACATGATAAATACGGCAAGCATGTTCTTCTCGTGTAACAGACTGCCCGACGTAAAGGAGGATACCGATGCCGTGTTCCGTCGGTTTCGAATTCTGAATTTTGAACAGCAGTTTTCCGGCGATCAGATCAATCCATATCTGTTTGATGAGTTGTTGGAGGAAAAAAGCGGCATACTCAACATACTGCTCTCCCATGCAAGGACCCTGCAAGAGAACGGCCGCCTGACATATGGCATCAATATCCGCCAGACGCGGAAGGAGTGGAGGGAAGGCGTTGATACTGTTCAGAACTTTTTATCGGCATGTACGGAGGATGTTCAGGGGCAGAACGTTCCAAAGAACGAGCTGTATCAGAGATATACAAAATTCTGCAGGGGGCGTGGGGATTTGCCAAAGTCAAACAACGGATTCTCCCTGAAAATAACCAGCTTTGGCTACACGTGGAGGAAGATGTGGCATGAGGGGAAGGGTCAGAACGTGTGGATAGACCTGAAACTAAAGAAGGAGGGGAATAGTAGAGACAAAAATGGTCCAGGAGATGGGGATGAGATAAGGGCCGTCCCCCATTTGGAGACTGAGAATCCTGATGTAAAATCCAAAGATGGAGACTTTGTGGATGTGAAACCAAAAGATGCCACTGACTATGAGAATGTGACTTTGGGCGGAAAACCGGAATATGTGGAGGGAGACGAGCCCGGTGTTGGTGTCTTTGTGGATATTTTTACTAATTTGGCCAAATCCGGCGATGTGGATAGAAAGGAACTGGCCGAAGAGATGGTGAAGAGTGAAAAGTGGAATGAAATGGAGGCAGAAAAGTTGATAGACAATATAATCAAATCAGGGAGAATCAAGTCAGTCTCAGAAGGAAGGGGTGGGAAATTTTTCTGTGAAACATGCAATGCAGGTCCGTTCACCTCCGGTTCCATGGCCTTTGGAGGCAAAAAAATTGAGGAATACCATAAAAACCACAAAACAAGGGAGATAGAATGAGTTATGGAAGCGATCGGAAAAAAAATTCATTCCAGTTGTGATTTTGATATTTTGGAAAAATTGGTTTTGAAAAGTTGTAAAAAATTGAATATCATATATGAAAACGGTAAAAATAGAGTGGTAATAGTTATGATGATCGCTAACCTTCCAACTTCTTCCAGACTACCTTCATTTCCACTCTCTAGATTTTCGCCTTTTTTGGTAAAAAATGCGATCTTTTTTAGATTTTCTGATCGCAAAATTTTGTTTTTTGGTGAAAATGACGAAATTCGTTAAAATCCTAAAATTTGAACGGTTAATAATGGCAAATTCCAGTCATTTTTGGAAATTTTAGCGAATTCCGAAGTTCTATAGGCAGACATCACAAATTAGACAAAAACAAAAAATTTTGATCGCAAAAATTTCGTGCCTAGAATTTGGTGAAAATCGGCCAAAAAACCAATTCCTTCCAGTCATTCCAGTCATTCCAGTCTTATATTTAGCCCATATAATTGATAAAAATGCGATCCATTTGCCTAAAAAGTGCAGTTATACGGGCTAAATAGAAAAAGACTGGAATGGCTGGAATGTGGAACATAATTTACAGACCCAGTTCCAACTGGTGCATATCCATCTAATTGGTCATGGAACGTCATTTTTGTAAAAACGGACTCCAAATTGACAGATAACTGGAATGAATGGAACGTCATTTTTGTAAAAACGGACTCCAAATTGACAGATAACTGGAATGAATGGAACGTCATTTTTGTAAAAACGGACTCCAAATTGACAGATAACTGGAATGAATGGAACGTCATTTTTGTAAAAACGGACTCCAAATTGACAGATAACTGGAATGAATGGAACGTCATTTTTGTAAAAACGGACTCCAAATTGACAGATAACTGGAATGAATGGAACGTCATTTTTGTAAAAACGGACTCCAAATTGACAGATAACTGGAATGAATGGAACGTCATTTTTGTAAAAACGGACTCCAAATTGACAGATAACTGGAATGAATGGAACGTCATTTTTGTAAAAACGGACTCCAAATTGACAGATAACTGGAATGAATGGAACGTCATTTTTGTAAAAACGGACTCCAAATTGACAGATAACTGGAATGAATGGAACGTCATTTGATGGTACACAAACTCTCGTTTTTCAATTTTGATGTAACTTTGTCCAAACTTTTGGTCAAAGTATCTATTTGACTGACAAGAATCTACTCTTTCTCTCCTCAATAATTCAGGATGGAAATATGACTTTGAAATTCTATGATGAATCAGAGAGAAAAATAGTGACAGTAAATGCAGGAAAGTACGATCATTATTCTCTGGTCAGAGACGACACAGGAGACATAACAAAGCACGACCTAATCACAGACAGGCCGGCCAGGTTTAGGATTTCAACTGACTTGTCGCAGGAAAAAACAAATGAGAAGGAGGTCAGTGACATATCCTCTTACATATATGACAATAATCTCAACCCCGGCAGGTTCTATACAATTTCCAACGGAAAGATACTTCTCAAAGAAATGGAGATATCAACAGAAATGGAGGATGCACTGACTGAAATTATAGACCAGGGCATTGGTTTTGGAATGCCAGATAAGCACAGCTACCACAAACAGATGATAGAGACGGCAAGAATTCTATCTGAACCAATCCCCGACATTTCCCGCCTTGCATTTGACATAGAGATCGAGCCGGCCGGAGACGGTGGAATTGATGTAAATCACGCAAGCAAAAAGATAACGGCAGTCTCCTTTTCATCCAATGACGGTCTTGCCGCATGTCTTGTGCTCGGAGATGAAAACGATACCAGAAAAATATCACTAAAATCCACCGATTTGACAGTACGGATATTCGATTCGGAATCGGCGATGCTAAAGGAGTCATTTACAATTATGAAGGGATTTCCATGCTGGCTGACTTTTTTTGGCAGACGCTTTGACCTGCCATACATGTATAATCGCGCAAATCAGCTTGGGCTGTCCGTCCACAGGGACATGATGACTATGCGCCTAAAGGGCGGGCAGACGATGGCAGCCCCGATAAAATCAATACATTTGGACTTGCATGACATCTTTTCCAATCCAGCACTGTACACGTATGCATTTTCTGAGAAATACGGATCATACTCACTTGATGACGTTGCAACTGCGATGCTGGGGGAGGGCAAGACCTCGTCAGGCTCCGAGGTGGGAACGATGTCAATGATGGAACTGGCAAAGTACTGCTATCAGGACTCCAAACTCACCATGAACCTGACAAAATATGCAAACAATGCCGTGATGAACATGATGGTGATACTGTCGAGAATCTCCGTGATGGGAATTGACGATGTCTCCCAAACCAGGGTCTCAACCTGGATCTGCTCGATGCTCTGGAACAATCACAGGAAGACAAACGCGATAATACCGCGAAGGGATGAGCTTGACTCCAAGACCACATCACACCTGAGAATGAGCGAGTCCTCAATAATTAGCGGAAAAAAGTATCGCGGCGGAATGGTTCTGGAGCCAAAGATGGGAGTCCACTGGGGGATGACTGTTCTTGACTTTGCCTCGATGTATCCGCACCTGATGCAGATTCACAACCTCTCCTATGAGACTGTGATGTGTCCGCACGAGGAGTGCAAGTCAAACTCCATACCATCCACCGAATATCACACGTGCACAAAAAGAAACGGCATGCTTGCAGAGATGATCGGAACGCTGCGTGAGCTGCGCGTGCACGTCTTCAAGCGATTCTCACAGAACAGAGAGGTCCCAAAGGAGCAGAGGGAACTCTACAAGATAATTGCCGGGGCAATCAAGGTCTTCATGAACGCAAGCTACGGCGTCATGGGGTCTGACCTGTTCTCAATATATTACCTCCCAGTAGCAGAGTCAGTCACCGCATCGGGCAGAAAAATAATTGCAGATACGATGGAGCGGTGCAAAGACATGGGGGTGGAAGTGCTGTATGGCGACACTGACTCGCTGTTTGCTGCTGGAATCACAAAATCCCAACGTGAGAAGATAATATCTGAAACTGCAAAAATTCACGGCACCGAGCTTGAGGTGGACAAGGAATACAGGTTTGCAATACTTACCGAGCTGAAAAAGAACTATCTGGGAATAATGGAGGACGGATCAAGTGAAATCAAGGGACTGACAGGCAAAAAGTCACACACTCCAAAATTTATAAGAAAATCATTCCGCGACGTTGTGAAAATTCTCTCCGACGTAAAGTCCGAGGAGGAGATGGGGCCGGCAATCAGGCAGATCATCTCGCACATACAGCGGGACATAGAGAGAATCAACACCCATGACATATCACTGGAGGATCTCACATTTAGGATGAAGATAACAAAGCCGATCTCAGAGTACACAAAGAGCCAGCCGCAGCATGTCACGGCAGCAAAGATACTTGGGGAGAAGTGCGGTGTGGAGGTGCAGCAGGGAAGCGTAATCCAGTACATCAAGACTGCAACTGCGCCGTATGTCACTCCCATGGAGCTTGCAAACATCGACTCCATCTCCACAAAAAAATACACAGAGTCACTCTCATCTGTCATGGGGCAGATACTTCCCGCGCTTGGCACCTCGATGGAGGTGATAATTACCGGCTCCAAGCAGGACTCCATTGAGAGCTTTACATAAATGTCGATGATTGAATCGTTCCCCCCGCAATATACTATGCGAAGCGCGCAGAAAAGCATAATCGGAAGGATAGAGGAGGCAACAAAGTCCGGATATCCAAACATCGTGGTGTGCGCTCCTGTGGGTGTCGGCAAGAGCCACATTGCAGTCACATTTGCCAGGCACTTTGGGGGCTCCTCCATAATTACGCACCAAAAGGTACTGCAGGACCAGTATGCCGATAACTTTCGGTTTTTGGCATCGGCAAAGGGCAGGCAGAACTATCCCTGCATAATGATCTGCAATGACGTTGATCCTCACGGGAAGAACCGGACGGGGCCTGAGACCACCTGTGCAAACGGAAAATGCTCGTATAGATACGGCGGAAAGACACGCTGGTGCGAATACAAGCCGAAGATTGAGGACTTTGAGACAATGCCGGCAGGCGCAGTAGTCGGGCCGTCAGGGGCGTGCCACTACTACAACGCAAAATACATTGCCATGCTCTCAAAGCACTCGCTGTACAACTATGCGGCATACTATCACTTTAAGCGGTTTGGAAATACGAGGATGGACAGCGAATGCGTCGTAGCCGATGAGGCACACGAGATAGAGGAGACGCTGGTTAACCATGCCTCCATCACCATTCCAAGGGACGACTTTCGGATGTGCGGGCTTGACATGCCAAAGGGGAACATAGACGACATCCTGGACGGACTGGGGGAGATTGTCAAGACATGCTACGGGGAAATCCGCTCTGCAGGGATTGATGCAGACACGCAGAGGTGGAAGAGGCTGGAGGAAAAGTGCTCTACCATATCATTTGAGGGACGAAAAGACCCGGAGAACATAGTTTTTGAGATAAAAAACGGCGAGATTGCGCTAAAGCCGGTAAGCGTGAAGGGAATGGCCAGAAGGATGTTTGATGGGAAGCGAAACCTGTTTCTCTCTGGGACAATACACGGAGAGATGTTCTGCGGAATGATGGGGATAGACTCCCGAGATTGCCGGTACATCGAGGTGAAGGACCATCCATTTGAGCTAAAAAACAGGACCATGCATTTTTTAAACTCGGCAAGGCTGACAGAAAAATCAAGGGAGACAGACTTTGATGCGGCATATACTTCCGTAGTCAGAATTCTAGCGAAACATCATGATGAAAAGGGAATCATACTTACCACGTCAAAAAAGCAGTGCATGCAGCTGTCGGGAAAAATAAAAAACCGCGAGGTCATCATGGCCTTTGGACCAAAGAGGGACGAGGCAGTAAAGAGGCACGTGGAGTCACCCAGACCGTCCGTGCTTCTTGCTCCAGGGATGTGGAGTGGGGCGGATCTGTCAGGGGAAAGGTCGAGGTTTCAGATAATTTTGAAGGTTCCATATCTGTCCATGGCAGACATCCGAATAAGTCACAAGACACACCTCTGGTACAAATATCAGGCATTGGTCAAGTTTCTGCAGGGGTGCGGGAGGTCTGTCAGACATGAGACGGACTATTCTGTTACATATGTCATCGATTCGGGGATAGCTGATCTTGTCAGGAGCATGCGAAAGTACATTCCTGCGGCGTATCTTGATGCGATAGACATGGCGATGCAATGACGGGTCACGCGATAGAAAAGTATGTGTTCGAGGGCGGCATGGAGGCACTAAAGGAACTGAAATTTCCAATCGGGGATGTCCTGGAGGGAAGAACAGACTGCGACAAATCAGTACTAAGGGAGGCAATGGCGGGGATAATATCGGCGGCAACAGGAAAAAGGATTGATGCCGGCGGCACTCCGGCACTAGTCCATGGCAGGCCGTATCCAAAAAATGCCGTGATGTTTTCCCTCTCTGCAATAATGCTAAAGGCAGTCGACAGGGAAACTGTCACAAAAAAGTACGCGCTGGCCCACTCCATTAGGGCCGAAAAGAGGATAGAGTCTGAGATTTTAAGAGGCGGGTTTGGTGGAATTGTGCGCAAACTGGTTCTGGGAGTAAGGATAGATGAGCCGTGCATGATGCCGGTATCCGAGTATCTGAGGCGTGCCGTACACATCGGCGAGTCAAAGTGGAGTCTTGTAAACAGAAGGGTGGAGGAGGGGATGGTATTGCTTGCAGTTCATGAGATGGTCCGGCTCCTGCGGTGGGACATCACCAGCACTATAGAGGCGGCAATCAATGAAATTAACGTTACGGAGAGAACGGCAAAGCTGGTAGAAGATTATACAAGAAAGATAATGGAGGCCGTTCCAAAACAGATATCCACAAATGTCGGCGAGTCTGGATGGCCGCCATGCATACGGCACGCAATAAAGTATCTGTACGGCGGCGGGAACCTGAATCATACTGGGAGATTCATGCTTGCATCATATTTAGTAAAGGCAGGTGTCAGCAAGGAGGTGATATGCGGGCACTTTGTTCCGGCACCGGACTATAACGAGAGGGTGACAAGCCAGCAGGTCGAGCACATAAGGCGCGGAAAATACATCCCGCCGTCATGTGCAAAGCTGGAGACTTTGGGACTCTGCCACAGGAACCGGAAATGTGGAAGCATACGCAATCCGATACAGTACCGCCAATGAACCGCATACTCCACGGCGACTGTACGGAGAGGCTGGCGGAAATAGAGTCAGAAACCGTGGATCTCCTTGCAACTGATCCGCCGTACGGATACGGATTCCTGGGAAACTCCTGGGACTCTGATGTGCCGACATCCCAGGCATGGAGTGAGTGCCTCAGATGTCTCAAGCCCGGGGCCTTCGCTTTTGTTTTCTCTTCACCGAGGGCAGACCTCATGTCAAGGATGATAACGAGACTTGGCGATGCGGGGTTTGTCACCGGGTTTACGCCGATATTTCGGGCCTTTGCGGGGGGATTCTCAAAGGGGAGAAACGTTGCAGATGTGCTGGGGCCGGACCACGAGCTGTATCAACGGCTGAGGGGCTCATACACCGGGTATCACCCAAAGGCTGCCGTGGACGTGGTGATTGTCGCAATGAAGCCGCTCTCAGAGTCCACGTTTACTGCGCAGTCCTGCAGGAACGGCAAGGGGGTCACGTGGCTTGATGATGTCAGAATTCCGGCAGATCCGGCAGATGGTGACGGTAATAGCAGTGGCGGAAGGTTTCCTGCAAACCTGGTGGTCTCTGATGACTCGCTCAATGACGGCAGGGAGCACAAGAGCGGGGTGGTTTTCCCACACCACAATATCACAGGAAAGAAATACCTGTACGACAAGTACGGACACAGGACGGCATCGGACACTGTCTGCTATGGCGACTCTGGATCTTTTTCCAGGTTCTTTGACATTGACAAATGGGAGGCGCAGTTCATTGTTGACAGCCGTCCAACGCGGGCCGAGATGGATGCCGGAGTGACTCCGCAGAGCGGGCCTCTTGCGGAACTCTGTTCGAATGAAAAACCGGACGGCAGTGGAGTGAGAAACAACACACACCACACCGTAAAGTCGATTGTGTTCATGTCTTATTTGGTAATGATGGGGACAAGGCGCGGCGATACCGTCCTTGATCCGTTTGCCGGATCTGGTACTACGGCAATTGCCGCAACGCTCCTTGGAAGGGACTCCATATCGATTGAAATTGAGCACAAGAACTACATGATGATCAGGGAGAGGGCGGAATACTGGAAGAACAGGCAGTACGGGAACATCTCGAAGATAAAGAAACAGGATGAGGCAGAATCGCAGACAGACATTACGGAATGGGTAGAGGACTGACCGTGAGGGGGATGCCGCAGTGGCCGTGCGCATATGATGACTGTACCGTGATGCTCAATGACGTTGATAATTTTATAACACGAAAATACTGCGACAGTCACCGAAAGATAAGGCAAAAGGAGCAGAACAGGACAAAAAACTTGAAACGCCCGAGGAAGTGGAAGGGAAAGAAACGGAACTGCGTCGTGTGCGGGGCGGCACTGAAGAATGCGACGAGATACTGCGGGAAGGCATGTCACAGATGGCAGGCCAACCGAAACAGGCAGGCAAGAAAAACAGTCGGCCTGTGCCATTTGTGCTACTCTAGCAACAGGGAGCTGAAAATTGTCGCCGGAATTCCGATGTGTGTGGAATGTGCCGAGAAGAAGGAATGACGGCAGAGCAGATATTGTGTATTTTGATCAGGGAAATTTCTTTTTGTGGTATTATCATCTGCAGATCCGCACAAATTACGGCATCGACTGATATGAATATCTGAAATGACCGTCCGGCCGCTTGACTATGAAAAGGAACCTGCTGTTGATTTGAATGCCCCGTGTCCTGAGCTGGACGAATCAATATCGTTGCAGAGAAACTATCTTTTTGGAAAGGAAGTATGAATTTCAACATTAATGTAAAATGCAGAATATGCGGAAGGCTGTTTTCGAAAAAAACAAACGACAAAAGGACAGTGACATGTTCACGGGAATGCAGCATGGAGAACGCCAAAAGAACGTCAAGGGAATGGCATGCCAGCCGCCATAGAAAGAGGGCTGGCACCAGTAAAAATGAACTTTGAGACTGGGACAAGACGTGCGGCCCATGACAGGGACTGGCGCGGCAAAAATAGCATGCACGTTCCCATGAAAAAGGAACGGGAAATGGACAGCAAATGCAAACACAGGGCGTTCATACGCATGTCTGACGGCAGAAAAATCTGCAGTCACTGCTTCAGTCAGGTCGGTGCCGCCGCCAAAAACCACTGCCGTGGAAGGTGAAGAATAAATTGCCTAAAACGTTCAGCTTCGCGCAAGCTTTGCTGTCTGACCCGCTTCATGTCCATCTGCTTAAAATATGTGTGGATGAAAAAATATTTGATTCTCATGACGACGGCACATATTCGTTCAACAGCAGTTTCATCCACATATTCAGGTCAGTCACGATAGACCAGGAAATGCACAGGTCCTCTCACATACCCGTGACGGTCAGGGTTTTGGAAAGTATGATGCGTACATACTGTTCATCAGAATTTGACGACATTACCAGGAACTTTTTGTCAGCCATGATTCTGCGCGTACTTGTGACGGATCCCGCCTATCCGGAAACGGAGAAGGACAGAATATCGCACTACATGAAAAATATGAATTCCATGAATGACGCCAAATATGACAAACAGAAAAGGGAACTCCTTGAGAGGGAAAAATTACGGTGACACAAATGAAACCACAACACAACGATCCAATGTCTGGCGTATTGGACATGGGCCTGTCCTGCGGCAGGGCAAATCCGTCGGACGTCTTTGTCAAAAAATGTGTCAGATGCAGTATGATTTTTGAATCGTCATTTGATTCCAAACGTCCCACATGCTCGGACTGCAGCCCAATTTCAAAGAGGAAGAGGAAAAATCACTGAGCCGGATTTTTTTCAACGGAGTGACACGCCCGAAACCGGGCATGCCTGCCTTTGTTCGTGCGCGACGCCAAGCCATGCAGTATCGTGATCGTCCCAACTCAAAAATGAGGCTCTTCAACAAAATACTGAACATACTGGATTCAATCCGGCTGGACGAGCCGTTTGAGTACGAGTCGGAACTGGAAGAAAGGGTGGCAAGGCTGCTAAGGTCAGAAAACATAAAGTCAAAGACACAGCAAAAATCAAAGGATCTGAGATATGACGTGATCTGCAATGAGGGTTCTACTGTAGTATGCATCGAGCTGAAAGTGATTGCAGACACCTCAAATGTGAAACAGTTTGACGAGTATCATCAGAATTTTCCAAACGGCTTTATAATTCTGTGCTGGCGGGCGACAGGGCCGCTAAGGGACATATTTGAAAGCGTGAAGAGGCAGAGCCCGACATCAATTGCACTGGTAGAGATATCACAGAGGAGCAGCATGATATGAACTACGGCACGCTGACTGTAAAAAGAGAGGAGAACGAGGAAATAATTCAGATTGATGTGGAAGACAACGAGGTGGGACTGTTCTTCTCAAGGCTGATTCCATCACACGATATTTTTCCATTCACCGTCAAGGCCCACACGGATAACGTGCGGCTGATCAGAATGGTGATGAGGGAGTACCCGCTTGAAATCAAGACAAGGGATGCATGGAAGTCACTATTGAACGGAATAAGAGAGCAGAAAAAACAGGAAAAAAAACTGGAGACACTGGTGCCAATAGAGCCGAGCAGGCAGAAATTCATCGGGGAATTGTTCCCGTTTCAGAAACTGGGCCTGGACTTTATGCTAAAGGCAAAGGGAATGGCGCTTCTGGCCGACGAGATGGGCCTTGGAAAAACCATTCAGACTCTGGCGTTCATATCAAAAAGACCTGACAGCGTTCCCGCAATAATTGTGGCGCCGCTAGTTACGCTATACAACTGGAAGCGGGAGATTGAGAAATTCCTGAGACTGGAATGTAAAAACACGCTGTGTGGAGACTCGCTACAGACGCCACGGGTGGAAGTAATAAGGTCCGGGAAAAAGAAGCCGGGGCCCGCCGAGTTTTACATCATAAACTATGAGATGCTCATGAAACAGGTCCCACACCTCAAGCAAACAAATCCGAAAATGATCGTATACGATGAGATACAAAACCTGAGAAATACGGACACTTACAAGTTCAAGTCATGCAGGGCCCTGGCACAGCTGGACTCGGTACGGTACCGGCTGGGGCTGTCCGGGACGCCCGTCTATAACCGTGGAACAGAGATGTACGGCATTGCAAACATTATACGGCCCGGAGTACTTGGTGACTATGAGGAGTTCAAAAGAAGGTACTGCACTCCATATGTGCCAAACCGCACGGAGGATGACAAAAGGACGGCACTCTCAAAAGTACTGAGGAAAAGCATAATGATACGCAGAAAAAAGACGGACGTGCTGCGGGATCTGCCGGAAAAAATACGCATGCAGCAGAGAATCCAGATTGATACAGAGTTCTACGAGGAGGAACTCGGGAAATTATACGAGAGGATAGAGGAGATAAAGGATTGTATGGGTGAGTTGGAAACGGAGGACGGGAAAAAGGAGGGACTCTTCTCGCTGAACAAGAAGATAAGGGAGATGCGGGTTGCAGAGCGCCAGATTGCAGGAATTGCAAAGGCGCCACACATCATAAACTATGTCACGTCGTTATTGGATGACTATGAGGAGGAGAAATTCGTGATTTTCGCCCATCACAGGATGGTACATCAGATACTGTTGGAGGGGCTGCGGATGTACAATCCCCTTCAGATCATAGGGGGGCAGAGCGACAAAAAAAGACAGGAGGCAATCGACAGGTTTCAAACCGAGAAGGAATGTCGCGTGATAATATGCGGCCTGCGTGCCGGAAATGTCGGAATCAACCTGACCAGTGCGGCATATGTCATCTTTGCGGAACTTGACTGGAGTCCGTCAATTCACAGGCAGGCAGAGGACAGGCTGCACAGAATAGGACAGAAGAAGAGCGTGTTTTCGCACTATCTGGTGGGTACTGGGACCTTTGATGAGATGTTGGCGGACGTTCTTGCAGACAAGACGCTGGAGATTGGCAACGTGCTTGGGGACAAGCTGGAAGGCCTGGACAACACAAAGGCGCTAAAGTTCCTTGAAGACAAATTCAAGATACGGCCGGGGTTCATTGCCGATGACATGACATCAGAAAAGAACGGGAAAAATAAGTAACGGGGTTCTTGAGAACGCGGAAAAAACAAAAGATTGCATAGTTCTTTTATCTGCTCGTTACGGCGGCTCTATATGTCCGACATCCCAAACATAATAGTGATTGCCATTCCGATAATTACGCTGTTTGTGGCCTCTGAGAATCTTGCTGGGGAGTTTCTTGCAAATCCAGTAATTGACATGCGTCGGGACATCGCGATGGTATACAACGACGGACTGATCCAGGCAACTGACGTACACGTCCACTTTGAGTCTTCAAAGGAGATTAGTCTTGAAAAATGTGTGGAAGGTCGCATTACATCACCGAATACAGTAGAGTTTGAGAGGATGTCAGTTGGGATTACGTGCAAAGTATATGTTGATTTGCCTGATTTGAATGCCATAATCACGGCAGACAACATGGCTGCCGTAACATACACTTACGGCCTGGCAAGCACTAACCCTTCAAGTGCGACAATATCTGCTGTGGTTTTGATATTGTCCACACTGCTTGCGGTGTTATGGTTTCTGTTGGTTCGAAAGGCATGGTATTTTCCAAGTTCTGCGGTTCTGAAACACTCTTACGACGGACACAATCCAGACTGGAAAGAATTCTGTAGACGGGTCAACCGGAAATACCATGTGAAGATAAATGATTTTGATGCCTTGATTCTACACAGGATTATTCATGCAAACTTGCATGACATACTTTTGATATGTGGTGCTACCGGAATGTCCCAGCAGTTTGTGAGCAGGAGAATATCAAACATGCAGAGAATAGACATGTTGGATGAGAATGTCAGGATAGTTGAGGCGATTGCAGATCCACTCAAGGAGTGCTTTGAAGAGTCAAGATAGGACACTGACTGCAATGTCTGCAAAGACATGCACTGAGAAGAGGGAATGTCTTGAATGAAATGGAAGGATATGCCAACATCAAGAAGGGTTCAGAAACATACATGATGTTGAAATACGGCCCGCAGCCAAAGGGAAATCATTCCTACCTTGTCAGGGACGGCAAAGTAACAAGAGAGGCAAAGTGGCTGCTGTTTGCATGTGATCTGCGGATTTCATTTTTGGAGCTGTGCATTCTCTCGTTTGTGATACTGCACCACATGAAACGGGAAAAGAGGGGGATGAATACGTCGTTGGAACGCAAGATGCTGTATCATCTGTTTGGTGGAATCCTGAGTCGTCAAAGTATAGTAGATGTTCTAACAAAGCTAAGAAAACGGGGATTCATCAAACATTCAGGCAAAAAATCAGTAGATGTCGACGACAAGGCGGCAAAGCTGATAAAATCCAACAAGGCAGAGATATATGAAATAAGGGAATACATCGAGAAGAATCTTGACGTAAAATTAAGCAGTTTATCAACAGTTGATCCAAAATTAAGAAAAAAATTTGAGAACGCCACACCGTTGGGGTCCAGACCCGTGAAAGAGTTTGAGGGAATCAACCATTCAAAAATAGTAAAAAATTCCAAAGTGTACAAGATGCTGAAAAACGGGCCATTGCCGAAAGGCGATTATTCCTACCTTGTGAAAAATGGCAAAATAACGAAGGAGGCAAGGTGGCTGATGCTTGCATCTGATCTCGGCCTGTCGTTTGGCGGTATGTGTATCCTGTCCTATTTGATCTATCTGCACGGCAAATTCATAGATACGGACATGCTGCACATGGGATTGCACAGGCCGTGGATCCGTGAGGCGTTTACTGGACACTTGAGGCATCAAACTGTCGTGAGAACCATGACACAGCTAAAACAGCTGGGATTCATTGATACTGCGCGGCCCGGATATCATTCCGTATTTTTCAAAAAGGAGACTCTGGACAGGTTTATGAAATTACACAAAACAGAAATATTTGAAATCGTAGAATACGTTGAAAATGATCTTGGAATAGGCGCGTATTGAAAAATCAGGCATTAAATAGAATCCATTAGCATAAAGTATGAAGCAGGAATTTATCTGGTACAGGATACGACAGTTCCCCTCCACTACGTCTGAAAAGTACGACGACACAATGGACAGGGATCTTCGCATGCTGTGCGACTCAATACCGGACTTTATGATTGCCATCTTCAAGCTCGAAAAATCCGGAACGTCAATGTATATTCGCGTTCCGCTGGAATCGGCAAGGCAGGTAGAGTCGGTTCCATCATTTGGCAAGGAGGAGCAGGAGTACCCAATCACCACAAAGATCTCCGCACTTGCACACATGAAACTGCGAAAAAAGTCCGTGTATCCGCTTGTTACAGACGTTAAGGACATGCACCAGGACATCTTTTCGCTGCTTGCGACTGCACCGTATGGCGCGTTTTACATCCGGCTCTTGCACGCAAATTCCAGCAACATAAAAAAACAGTTTGATTCACTCAAGAAAAAGCACGAGAGGCAGAAGGAAAAACAGAACAAAAATACAAACTGGTATGAATCCCCCATGAAGTCAAAGGCAGAATGCAGCCTGTTCTTTTATGCCGAAGTTTTCTATGCGACAAAATTATCTTCGGACATTGATCTTTTCGAGTCTGTCATTCCATATACTGATCCCAACCAGGAGCCAAACGGACTGGTACGCAGCAAGCTGATCCTCTCAAACAAAAAGCACCCGGAAAAGGCCACGGCAAGTCTCAAAAAGCTGCTGCTGGCACCTGCAAAAAAGACACAGATGACTCTCTCACAGAATGACATTGTGCCCTTTGTCAGGTTTCCGCACGACGCAGATCACCTGCAGATGGATTCGGCCACAACTGACACGTTCACAAACTTTGCCCCCGAGGGGCAAATAACTGACCCGCAAAGGCAGTTTGAGGAGGACACAAAATAATGATTGCATCACTTATGCTGGCACTGCTGGCAGTGGCCGGCGCAAATGGCGCCGGAAATTATTTTGAGATAGACGACCAGGTACTGAAAAAATCAGGCTCTGACAATTACGTGAATGTTTCAGGGGAGATTTTATACCCCAACGTCAACATGACCCTCACATATCCTGACGGCACCACCTCACATTCTGCATCAATCATACCAAAAAACACGTTTTCAAGTTTCATATATATCGACGATGATACGTTTCAGTCCGGCCTGTACAGGATAGACGTGGTTCCGTACAACAGTACGGAGGCCGGAAAACAGATTACGGACTATTTTGTCCTGCTTGACTATGACGGAACGGTAAACATCAGGATAGAGCCAAACGCGTCAGTTGAATGTGCGCCGACAACTGATGCCCACGGAAACCCGCTGCGCATCGAGGAGCACTGCATCATTCCTGCCGTATCGCACATACCGCTTTCATTCGGAGTGAAATTCACCAATGCGGACTACAAGACCCACAATCTGCAGTTTGGGGGACATGAGACCGGCCCAATCATACCAGAGGGGGAACAGGCGATATTTTTTGAGAAAAAGTCGCTGAAGGTTTTTAATTATTACTGCAGTTATCACCCGTGGGTAAAGGGCGAGCTGCGCGTATCGGATGTGGATTCCCTGCGGTATGTTGCGCCGCCGCCGCTAATCATTCCGAATGCGACCGATCACGATCCTACAAACCCCGGCGTATCGGGACTGGATGCGGCAGATTATGATCTTGACGGCTGTGAAAAGTGTCACGTGGGCGCCGTAACTGAGATAGAAGACGGGGATACCATATTTGTGAATGGCAAGCCGCTGCGTCTTGCCCTTGCCAATGCGCCGGAGAAACATGAAGATGGATTTAATGAGGCCAACACGTTTGTCGCAAAAACATGTCCTGTGGGGATGTCGGTGCTGGTGGACATTGACGACGAACGCCCGACTGACTCGTACGGCAAGGCCATAGCCAAAATAACGTGCGGAAAAACAAACCTCAATGCGGCATTGCTGGAAAAGGGACACGCCGTGCCGTATAGTGCATTCTGTTCTGCCAGCGAGTTTCTTGACGAGCAGTGGGGGGCAGACGCATGCGGCGTGGAATTACATGTGGAGCAGGCAGAGGAATTTGGACCGGAGCAGGAGGACGTGATTGTTATCATACCGCCGATTCAAGACTTCCAAAACAACACGTCTGAGATAATTGATTCCATCCAAGACGTGGAGATAGATTACGGGCTGGTGGCGCTTGGAATAATGATACCCATGGCCGTGGCGGTCCTGTGGCTGCTTTCCAAGAGGAATGGAAGACCGGACTATCAGGCAGATGAAGAGCCCGGCGACAATTTCAAATATTTGGAATAGGAATGGATTCCATTTGGCAGCTGTGATTTGTTTTAATGCCGGACGATTTGTTTATTAAGAAACTCATGGATTCAATACTCTGTGCCGCTAAAATCAAAGATCATTCTCGTATCCAGTATGATGATTCTACTTTTGACTGTAAAGCTATCTGATGATGGCAGACATTCGACGATCTGCAGAGTACCAAAGCCAATCTTAGAATTATTAAATTATCCTACATCAATTAAATTTGAAATCAACGCCAAAATTTCCAGAGTTCGTTTATCACGGCAATAGACCACTACGATCGATAATGGAGGCTGGGAGCCTTGATGCTTTTCTTGATGCGTCAGAAGAGGGGGAAGATGTCCCATGTAACACGGGGTATTGTCACAGCTAATGCACTGCAAGAATCATTGTGAATTTTTCGAGTTTGTCAGCCGTACCAGATTTTACGATCCCGACACCCGTCAGTGCAGCGGATGCACGCCCTACAGGTTTTTCATATCCACTGCAACACACTGCCCATGCTGCGGCAATGGCCTAAAGTACAAGCCACATGCATGTCAAGTGCGGGCAAATAAAATGTATCGCGACAAGACAAAAAAGGAGAAGATGCAGCAAAGTGCACTGTAAGAATCATTGTGAATTTTTTCAGTTTGTCGGCAGAGAAAGAAATGACGATCCTGACACGCGTCAGTGCGTTACCTGCACGGCTGCCGAGAATACTGTGAGATCAAGATCCGTATTCATGTCCCCAATTTGTTACAGAACCGCCGGACGATTTGTTTATTAAGAAACTCATGGATTCAATACTCTGTGCCGCTAAAATCAAAGATAATTCTCGTATCCGATATGTCCAAATGCAAAACATTTGACCGGAACCGGAAGAAAAAAGTGAGATCATGAGACGGTCCGAAGATACAGTAAGTTACGAGATGGCGGACATACTCGACGAAATGAGGGCAAACTGGAAAGTCTTCAGCCAACCTCTGAATGTTTTCAAAGGCAGTAGAAAAAAACCCGATATTTTGATTCGTGAGGGAGGCCTGACAAACGTAATAATAGAAAATGAGATCGAACCTGCCAACCCCAATGATGACGCCATAAACAAACTGGAAGAAAAATACAAGGAAGGAGACGGCGTATCAGCAGTAATCGCAGTACAGATTCCCAAGCGTTTCAGGAATCTGGGGAATAAACTCAAAGACGAGCTAAAATCCGCAGTCGATCTAAAGTATGCAGTCTACAATCCCGTTCGATTCCCAAAAAGCGACTGGTTAACAGGCAGCCTGCACGATATTTCTACAGCGGCGCAGATAACATCCGTTCCAGAGGAAGTAGTCAAGGACTGCGTGGACAGCATGAGCGATTCCATAGACTCGATTGCAGATCTTATAGATAAAGCAGGTAGTAGTACCAAAAAGAATATTGCAAAGCTGTTGTTTCAAAAACCAAACAAACAGACATGGAAAATGGCAGGACTTATCCTATCCAACGCATTTGTCTTTCATAACAACATTGCCGGTGAATTCGGAATAAGAACACTCCGTGAGATCACCCGCCTAGGACTGATAAATTTAACCGAACTGAGCACGGAATGGGAAAAGATACTGGACGTCAATTATTTTGCCATATTCGACATTGCCAAAACGATTTTGAATTATATCGACGAGACGACTGCAAATGAGATATCGACCAAACTTGATGTGACATCTAGGGAGATAACCGCTAGGGGCCTTGCACGTTCAACTGACATGTACGGTTCCCTCATACAGAGGATGATCACGGACAGAAAGACACTTGCCTCGTTTTACACGCTTCCGGAATCCGCGGCATTGCTGGCAGGACTGGTCATGCCACCTCCAAATTCAGGAATGTTCAACTCGCCAAAAAACATGAAAAATATACGGGTGGCAGATTTTGCGTGCGGAACGGGGACATTGCTGACTATGGCATACAAACAGATGATAATGAATTATGAGTCGGGGGGGGGGACATGCGAAAAATCCACGACTCGATGCTCGGTCAATCAATAATAGGGTTTGACGTGCTGCCAAGTGCAGTGCATTTGACCGTATCCTCACTTGCGGGAATCTTTCCAAAAAAGACCATCAAGACCACAAACATCGGAACGGCGATATTAGGAAAGAAAAATGATATGTATCATCTCGGCTCATTGGATTTTATACTAGACGACAGTACGTTGGGAAACAAGGGCGTATTCATCGTAGGAAATAAAACAGAAACATACACAGATCACGGCATAAGAAACAATTCCATTGATTACATAATTATGAACCCGCCGTTCACAAGCAACACAAAGGGAGGAATGGCAGGCCACGCGATGTTTGCGTCATTCGATACGAGTGAGAAAGACCAGAAACAAATGTCAACCATTGAAAAAACACGATTTCAAGACACATGCGCCGATGGAAATGCGGGCCAAGCCACCCATTTTGTAGCCGTAGCTGACAAAAAATTAAAGCCCGGTGGAACCATGGGGCTGGTGCTACCATTGACATCGGCACGGGGCGCTTCTTGGGAAAAATTCAGAGAGTTGTTGCGCACAAAATACAAAGACATCATCGTGGTCAGTATAGCTGGTTCGACAACGGCGGATGGATCATTTTCATTTGATACCAACATGAACGAAATACTGGTTATTGCCAAAAAAGAATCAGCAGAAAAAATAAAGATGATGGGTGCCAAACAGGCAAAAATTGACGAATTGGAAGATACGATCAAAAAATACAAAACAATATTAAAAAAATCATCCAAAAAGAACCATGACAAAGGCAGCAATACGCCCGAAATAAAGGAAAAACAGCAAGAAATCAAGGCAATTAAAAACCAGATATCCGACATGCATTCATCCAAACGTGGCAAATTCACAACTCTCAAACATAGACCGCGGTCAATTTTAAACGCAATGGAGATAGTAAAACAAATTCGAAACAATGAAAGATTAATCAAATTAGACGGTGCGACAAAGGGCACTACACAGATTATTGTAGGCAGTGACAGTGTAGGAAGTATGATGGACTGTCCGATAAGTTTTGACTGGTGGTTTGTAGGGGTCAATGACGCATATTTGTTGCAGATTGGGTATAATTTGATTAATGGAATATTCTCATATTTGGACGGAGCCGAATACAAAGTTCCCATGACTGTTTTAGGAAACAATTTTGGGCCGTTATCTAGAGATACGGCAGATAATTCACCAGACGGAACAAGAGCCCCATTTACCACATCTAGTTTGAACGGCACCGCAATTTATTTCGGACTCGATAAAAATAACTCCAAAACTCAAAAATCTATAAAAGTGAAACCGGATTCCATGGCCATACCAAAAGCCAATGCGACTCCTGCCAATGTGGAGAAGATAGCAAATACTGCAACACATCTACATATCAACAAACAGGGAAGATATACCAGTCAGCGTATGCTTGTATTGTATACAGATCGCAGGACAATCGGAACCGGAGAACTTCCAAGCTATAACATAGATGAAAAATACGAAAAGGCGTTTGCCATATGGGGAAACTCCACATTAGGAATATTTTGTTTTTGGCTTGGCAGTTCAAAACAGCAATTTGGACGCGTAAAAACATCTCACACCGGCTGGGAAAAAATGAACGTGTTGGATTTCTCTAAATTAGCCGATGATCAACTAGAACAATTCAACGAATTATTTGAGGATTATGCAGACAAGGATCTAAAACCCATGAAAAACATGAATGTTGATAAAATACGAAAAGAAATCGACCAAAAAATCCTCAAAATCCTCAAAATCGACCAGTCAATAGACGACCTAAGAGATAGACTGTGCCGGGAACCATCGATTAATGGAGGTCGGCAAACTGCACATCACCACATCCAATCTTCAACGACAGGCAAGACATTAACAAAAAAGTAAGTGGCATCCTTGAATCAAATCATACGATTTTTTTGAATTGTGAGAAAATTGCATGCCTATATCACGACAACTTCACAGAACCCGGCAAAACAGGGTTTAAATAGAATACGTCTGTAGTAATATTGAGATGTTCGGCACTTTCACCGCAAGACAAATCATTGAAAGATTCTACTAGTTTTTATCAATTAGTTACGTTATACGACTGGAATTACCAGTAATTCCAGTGATATAACGTAACTAATCAACACGCAAAAAAACCGCTTTAAATAGAAATTTTTTTATGACATTTCGACTGTATTTGAATAGATGTGTGGTTTGTAATGATAATAATTATGTCAAGGTGGATACTGAAACCGTATGTGGCACATGCGGCGTAGTTGCTGATCAAGAAATCCTAGACAATTCATGCGCTGCAAGCAAGTCACAAGTTCTAGTCCACGAGGAGGAAAGACTTGGCTCACGAAAGATAATTGTAGACGGCATCGGCCTGGAGCACATCAATTCCAAACGCGTCGAGCAGATGATCACGAAAAATGACAGGTATCTCGACGACTTTTCAAAAATTTGCGGGGACATGCGTCTGCCACACCATATTAATAGGACGGCATTTAGCATGTTCAAGAAACTGCGCCATTCCGGATGTGGATACGGAAAGATGGCAGTGTTTGCGATACATCAGACATGTGTGGAGTCGGGGATTATCTATGACGAAAAAAGACTTCTTGACATAACGAGGGCAAGATTCGGGCTGAAACGACCGCTATCAATAAACAGATCACTCTATCGTGTCAAGCCAGTCGCAATTGAAATGGGATTGGTAAAAAAAGACGAGTCCAAAACAAAATATCTTTTTAGAAAGTTCGTCAGTCCGAAAAATTCCAACAATGCAGCCAAAACTATTGAGGTGTTTTTGGGATCCGAGGCAAAAAAGATAAGGGACGCAGAGGAGATGCTCAATGCCTACAAATAGAATGACGGACATTCCAATCGGCAAGATTGTACTGCCGGATGTCATACAGTCACCGTCCGTGTATAGCATTAAACAGATAATGAAATCACTTGAACCGAACCCGCTAACAGATGAGATATTTGTCACGGTAACCGAGGTAAAGAAGGGCTATATGCTTGTAGACAAGTATGATGTGTATTATGCGGCAAAGAGACTGAAGCTAAAACAGATCAAGGCATGTGTGATTAATGATCCAAAAGATCCACTTGCTACATATGTAAAACTGACAAAAAAAGACTATCAGAATCCTGTAAAGGTCATAAGACTGATGAGGAGATACGTGGATCAATTCGGGATGGAAAAGACGTTGCAGACGTTGCATCTTGAAAATGCATTTGCAAAAATGTACAAACTTGAATTCAGTGAAAATGTATTGGATACACTGGATTCAATGTTTGATGCCGCATATGAGGAAGGTGCGAGAACCACTGGACCGTTTGCGATGTTGAGGTTTATTTCCGAACTCGAAGAGAAGGCCCAGCTTGATCTCATAGAGCGCATCAACAAACTTAAAGATCCACTGAAATCAAACTTCCGATGGCCACACAACGAATACCTGAAAAAAATGATTCCAGAGTCGGACAAAAAATCAGAGAAAGATAAGAATACAAAAAACGAAGTCGGCAGCGCCGGCAGTGCCAGCACCGGCATCAACAAGTTCCAGTGCGATCACTGCAATTCACAGTATCTGGTGGAGGACAACCGCGTCACGCCGTACACGGAAAAGTCAGGAGTGATAGTGATGGAAGGCAACAAGGGCAAGCCGGTGTTCGGACTGGGGAAAAAACACTCCAAATATCTTAACATGCAGCCCGGAGAGAACCCCGAGGTGATCACTTCAGATTCAGGCGACATCAAATCAATAATGAAAAAGATGCAGGGCAGAAAGTTCGTCATTATTTTGGGTTCAAAAACAGCTTAATACAACTGGTATGGTGTAAATATGATAAAGCAAATACAGTCAGTAAACGCCCGATGGCCGCACATCCCACCGGGTGCTTTATCCATTTCTACCAACCTATCGGCGATGTCCTATATGAATGAAATTCTTCTGGTGTCCGCAGGATTATTGCTGATGGGCGGGATTGCAATATTCGTCTTTGGGTCTGAGATGCAGTCAACTGCGATGATGCTCACTGACATCAACAGGATAAACCGCGAGATAATGGAGGAGAAGATAGACTTTACATCAGTGGATGAGAATGGGCCGGAAGTGATATTTACTCTCACCAACTTTGGCAGCAAGGATACCGAAATAATTGCAATACTGTCCGAAGAGGGCACAAAGTGCGAGTGTACCACCAATAATTCTGATTCAAAAGATAAGATGATTCTAATCAACAAGCAGACAGAGTTTACATGCAAGAAGGAGACAGGCAAAAAATATTACGCCGTAACTGATACAAAGCAGGTCCTGGTGCTGGAACTTTGAGACAGGATTCGCATTCAGACGGCCCAATAATGCGGCGTAAAAGTATGTTTTTAATTCTTATAATCCTGTCTGCGGGAATTCTTGCCTGTCTGGTGACATCGCAAGAAAGCATGGCAGATACGTGGCAGTTTGGCCAGCTGAGGCACGGTGAGACGTTTGAATACTATATCTGTGACAATGTGACACTTGATCGTAGAACTGGGCTGTCGTCAAAATGCTATGAGATGGAGATGTGGGTGGTTGATCGGGTTCCGACTGATACCGGTCCGGTGTGGATATTACACGTGACAATATTGGGTGGTGAGGAGAAGCATGATCTGATACTACTAAATGAAAGATTTCAGCCACAGTCGATTTACCACCAGTATGTGGAGGACTCGCTTGCATCTACCATATTCTGGGGCCCAAAATATTTCACGGAATTTGAGACGGTTATCGGAAACAGCATAGCCACCGTACCGTCAAAGTATAATGACGTGGATATCATCGTGTCTGATTTTGTTGACTTTCAGGGAGACAGGGAATATTTGTTGCAGTGGAGCAACGACTATGAGAATCAGATGTGGATACGCAACACATCGCCACTGCCGTCAAAGGCGACAGTCTACTCTGAGATCCATTCCGGGTTCAAGTCCCACATTGCATACGAGTACGAGCTAAAATCACATTCCTCAAATTTCGACACAACGCTTGGAGCAGACGAGGGTTTTCCTGACGGCTTTTTTCCAGGTAATGTGGGCGGTGACATTTCGATATTAGATGATCCATTTGATGAGATGTCAGAAAATGACATCACAAACGATATTGATGTTTTCATTCCAGAGGAAATCACTCCATCTGACATTCAGGAGAATGGCACAGGAGCCTCAATTCCTGACTTTGTGCCAGAGGAAATCACTCCATCTGATCAGGCAAACGATACGGACATTACAATTCCTGACTTTGTGCCAGAGGAAATCACTCCATCTGACATTCAGGAGAATGGCACAGGAGCCTCAATTCCTGACTTTGTGCCAGAGGAAATCACTCCATCTGATCAGGCAAACGATACGGACATTACAATTCCTGACTTTGTGCCAGAGGAAATCACTCCATCTGATCAGGCAAACGATACGGACATTACAATTCCTGACTTTGTGCCAGAGGAAATCACTCCATCTGATCAGGCAAACGATACGGACATTACAATTCCTGACTTTGTGCCAGAAGAGATCACTCCATCTGACATTCAGGAGAATGGCACAGGTAATGATATTACAAACGATACGTCAAATGACTTGTTAATTGTTAATGATGATGTGCCAGGTGATATAGTTACAGCTGATAACGCGACTATAGGTATTTCGCAAGATGAAATTGATGAGATAATTACGAATCTCATTGACGGAATTTCAGAAGATCAAGATGAGATTCCAGCTGATATCCCAGCCGATACGCCAGATGAGATTCCGGAACCGCAGGCCACAACGGAGGATGTGCAATCAGACAACAGTGATATGCAACAAGATGATTTCCTTGCAGGCATTGTGTCGTTTTTTAAGTCGCTGTTTGGCCTTTAACTCAATTTCAAGCGCGGATGCGTCGATCCAAATTTCCGTAACGCAAGTTACGGCCCCATTGAAGCAAACTAAAAACATTACCATGTTACAGTTCTGTACGTTTCAAACAATGACATCATGGAGGGTGTTGCAACACCTGGCGAATTTGCGCGAGTGATAAGCAAGGAAATCCTCACACCGAGACGGACATGAATAAATCTTTGAAAACTCAAAGTTTTCGGAATAGATCCAAGCGCGGACACGTCGGGAGCCGGACCCGAATCTCCCAGTTCTTACGTAGGTGCATGGCCGTCATGCTACGTGCCCACAAAGATTTATTAAATAATCCATGCCAACAATCCCAGTTCTTACGTAGGTTAGGCCAGCGTGCTAATCTCTTTTTCTGTTTTGGAATGAAGGTTTGTGTTATCGTAAATGCAGGTTTCATAAAGTTGATGACCCGCGCTTGTATGAATAGATGAACGGGGAGGACCAGCTACAGATTGCAGCACTTGCAGGATACATCGAGCATACATGCGGCATACACAAATCCCTGATCAGGGCAGAACATCGCATACTATTATACGACAACAAAGTGATAGGGATATTTTCAAAAATCACCGACAACATATGCAGAAGAACCACAACGCTAAACCCCGACATCATAATCCTGAACAAGTCCAGAAGGAAGATACGGCTGGTAATAGAGCTTGACGGCTCGGCGCACGACCGGCCACACATTGACCGTGGCAGAACCAGGAGGCGGAACATGTTGTACAAAATGGCAAGGATTCCGTTCGTGGTGATCAACATCAGGGAGTTCAGGCGGCATCGAAAGTCATGGTTTGATTTTATTGACAGGAAGCTGGTGTCTAACAACACGCATTGAAAAATGTGGAAATTAATATCTGAGTGGAATATATTTCTGTCACGAATCTGCGGTTCTGAAAATTTGCAAGATCATAAATCCGAACTGTTACCGATCACATCCCACATGGACACAGATTGTTTGTGGCAAAGAAGATTGAAGAAGAGCGCAGGCAAAATCCATAAAAACCAACTTTAAAAACAAACGGCCGGTTCAGTTTTATGGATGAATCACCCGAACACAATCCTCCCGCCCCCTCAAAATGGTGGTACATCGGACATGCGTTTTTAGGGGTGATAACAGGTCTGGCATGCTACGTCCTGTACAAGGACAAGAACCCGCAGATGGCAAGAAGGCACCTGATCACCTCGATATGGTTCCCAATTGCAGTATGGGTCGGCCTCAGTCTGGTTTTGGCACTTGCATTTCCTTCCGATTACATGCTGGAAGATATGGCGCCGCTTGGGCATGATCTCATGGCGCTCAATGCAGGTGCAGAGTCTGATGGACCATCATTCCCAGATCATAGGCAATTGGCATATACGGAGCCGATGATTGAATTTTTTATATAATACCATATTTATTTAATTGTAGAAATGTACGTGTTTACTTTGAAAAATATACTTCCAAATTAGCCTCAAAATGGAGAAAAAATGGCAACCAACACACATACGTTTGAGGCAATACGTGGAATGCAGGCAGGCAGTAATTTCTACATTGCCATGTGTACGCTAAAGTCAGTGGCCAAGCTGTTCACATATACTGATGCTGACATCCCGGCAGAACAGAGAGCGCAGCGAACCCTTCGAAAGTCCAGAATCCCAAAGATACGCGATTACATCCTGCAAAATTCAGATGACTATATTTTTTCATCAATTACAGTATCAGTTGACGGCAGGATAGCGTTCACTCCGATTTCGGCAACCAGGAAGGATATCGGAATGATTTCATTCTCCCAGGATGCCTCTATCTTAATCAATGACGGCCAGCACCGCGCAGCTGCGATAAAAAATGCAATCGAGGAGAACCCACAGCTTGGCCAAGACAAAATCTCAGTTGTCTTCTTTGAGGACCTAAAGCTCGAAAAAAGCCAGCAGATGTTTGCGGATCTTAACAAACATGCAGTAAAGCCGACAAGGTCGCTTGGAATATTATATGACAGGCGCAATGACTTTGCAATTTTCCTGGTCGAAATGATCAAAAGTATCAAGGTGTTCCATAACAGAATAGAGATGGAAAAGACCAGCATATCCAACCGCTCTACAAAGTTCTTTACGCTAAACGGCCTGGAGCTTGCGACCAAAAATCTCCTTGGAAAGGACAAAAACCTAAAAGAGGGCGAGAAAAAGACCGTAATTGATTTCTGGAACACCGTTGCAAAAAATATTCCAGAATGGTCGCTGTTGATGGACAGGAAAGTGACTCCCACGGAACTGAGAAAGGACTGCGTTCACGCAAATACAAACATGCTGGAGGCCATCGCAATTGCGGGCAACAGGCTGATAAAAAACCATCCAAATGAATGGAAACAAAAACTGTCAGGCCTGCAAAAGATAGACTGGAGCAGGACAAACCGGGAATGGGACGACAAGATAATAATTAGAGGCAAGATGACAAAGACAAGGGCTGGAATGAACAGCGCCGCAAAAATTCTGATAAGGTACTGCGGGGGTAAATAATGGAATCAGTTTTCAAGTCAAGAACCCTCGGTGATATACATGCGGAAATTCAGCAAGTCTATCTTGGGGACAAAAGGCCGTGGATTCTCGGATTTAGCGGAGGCAAGGACTCTACCTGCATGATACAGATAGTGTGGACTGCACTGTCAAAACTGCCAAAATCCAAGCTCACAAAAAAGATCTATGTGATATCTTCTGACACCCTGGTCGAATCGCCAAAAATAGTGGAGACAGTTACCGGCTCCCTTGAGAGCATGGAGAAGGCAGCAAAGGAATCGTCAATACCACTTGAGACCAACCTCGTCAGGCCCGTACTCCATGACACCTTCTGGGTCTGCATGATAGGCAAGGGATATCCCGCACCCTCAAACACGTTCCGGTGGTGTACTGACAGGCTGAAGATAAAGAGCGCAAACAGGTTCATAGAAGAGAGGGTGTCTGAACACGGCGAGGTTGTGATGGTCCTTGGCAGCAGAAAGGCAGAAAGCAGCACCAGGGCACATGTGATGGACAACCACAAAATCAGTGGGAGCCACCTCTCACACCACAACATGCTTCCACAGGCGTTCATCTATGCCCCCCTGCAGGACTTTACCACAGAAGACGTATGGAACTATCTCTTGCAAAATTCCGCCAACCAGTGGGGCGGAAACAACCGCGATCTTTTATCCATGTATCAGGATGCAAATGCCGCCGAATGCCCGCTAGTGATTGACACCAGCACGTCCTCATGCGGCAACAGCAGGTTCGGATGCTGGGTGTGTACGGTGGTCGAGCGCGACAAATCCATGGAGAGCATGATTGATAACGGCCAGGACTGGATGGAGCCGTTGCTTGAGCTCAGGCAGATGCTAAAGGACACGCAGGTCCCAGAAAGGAAGAACGAGTTTCGCGAGCTCAAACACAGGAACGGCCGCGTCATATTTTGGAACGACAGGATAGCCTACGGCCCGTACAAGTTTGAATTCTGCAAGAGGATATTTGAAAATCTTATACGTGCCCAGATGGCAGTACGCAAAAACGGCCCTGATCCGGACATCGCATTAATACATGATGACGAGATTCATGAGATCCAGCGCATATGGAGAACAGAGCACGGGGACTGGAAGAATTCCGCATACGGCACATACAAGGGCATTACAGGGGATGAAATTGCCCCGATTGAGGAGGACCTGGGGGCCTTTGGACTGGTGGAGCAGTCAGAACTAGAGAAATCCTGCAAGGAGCACGACATCCCATACGAGCTCATGGCAAGATCCCTCCAGGTGGAGTTTGACATGCAGTCAATTACAAGCAGGCAAAAGGTGCACACGGCGCTCTCAAAAATACTGACAGAGGAGTGGCGCCAGGACATGGATGAGGCAGTAAGGGACGTGGCAGAAAGAAAGAGCAAGATAAAGGAGATTTATGAGTAGATATGCTGCTTGAAAGACTGGTCCTTGAGAACTATGGGGTCTATGCAGGCAGATCAGAGTTTGACCTGTCATGTACGGAGGAAAAGCCGATTGTCCTCATAGGCGGACTTAATGGCGCGGGGAAGACTACCGTCTTTGAGTCGCTGATGATCGCACTGTACGGCAGGACATACCTTGGAAGGCGCGCAACAAAAAAGGAATACATGAAGTTTGTCGGAGACAGAATTCACAGACACGGGGATGTACATGCGGACTTCGCCTCAGTCGAGGTGGCCTTTCGGTTCTACCACAACGGATGCGACGACAGGTACGAGGTGGAACGAAGCTGGACAAGGGAGGGCGCCTCTGTTTCCGAATCGCTCCTGGTACGAAAGAACGGCAGGTCGCTAAACGATGTGGATGAGTCCCAGTGGCAGTCGTTTATAGAGGGACTCCTGCCTCTCGGAATAGCAAAGCTGTTCTTTTTTGACGGTGAGAAGATAGTGCGGATTACAGAATGGGGGAACAGCGGCAATGATGAGATAAGGTTCTCACTTGACATTTTGCTTGGGGCAGAACTGATCAACAGGCTTCATTCAGACCTGGAGCTTTACATGGTAAGAAGATCCGGCAGGGAAGGCGGCGGCAATGACTGCGCAATACAGGAAAAATACGACAATATGAGACGGGAAAAAGAGGAGCTGGTCTCAGAGATTGTGTCCCTGTCAGCAGAGAACGAGAGAAAAAACGCAGAGATTCAGCAGGTCACATCGAAAATTAACATGAAGGAGTCCGGGATAGCCGGAGTCGGCGGCGGATATGCGAACATACGTGAAGGCCTCCTCACACAAAAGGCGACACTCCAGGAAAAGATCAGACATCAGGGGGGGACAATCCAGGAGGAGCTGGGAGGGGATGCGCCGCTATACATGATGTACTCGATGATGAGAGGCATCAAGGATCAGATAGAGTGCGACATGTCAATCATTAATCAAAAGGCGACTGCACGCATGATACGTGAAAAGTCAGAAAAGCTCAAGGAGGAGATCTCTTCTGATGAAAAATTATGGCCCGACAATACAGATTCAGAACAAATCTCAGGGAAGATATTGGAAAAACTGCACAATATGTTTGCAGAGCCAAAAGATGATGTCTTTTTTGAGATTGGCACATCTGATGCCTCGTGGTTACGGCAGAAGATATCCGGAATTGGCAATGAATCCAAATCACTCCAGGTGAAAATAAGCGAATATGGAATGACTGTAAAGGACCTTGAAAAGATTGAATCGGAGCTGCTAAAAGTTCCAAGGGACGACGAGATAGGTCCCAAAATATCCGAGATTAACGCGCTGCATCAGGAGATTGGAATATTAAAGTCCGAGGTGGCACATATTGACCGGCAGATATCATCAAAGCGCGCATACCAGAGGATACTTCAAGGCAAGCTAAAGGTACTGGTGGACTCTATCCACAAGGACAAGATGACAGATGCCGGAATGCAGCTTGCCTCCGGAATGCAGAAGGCCCTGGACACATACTCGACTAACCTAAGGGAGCAAAAGATACGTGAGCTCGAATCCAACCTGCTTGACGCAGTGGGGCTGCTGCTCCACAAAAAACACATACACAAAATAAGGATAGACGGCCGGACATTTGAGATAAACGCGTACGGGAAGGAGGAGGATGACGGCCGCGACGTGGAAAACCCGGTCGAACTAAAGTCGATGGGTGAGAGGCAGATGATTGGAACGGCGCTGCTTTGGGCCATTGCACGAACAAGCGGAAGGTCACTTCCGTTTGTCATTGATACGCCGCTTGGACGGCTTGACGGCATGCACCTCTCAAACCTGATGAACAGGTTCTATCCGTTTGCCTCACACCAGATTGTTTTGCTGTCGACAGACAGGGAGATTGGCGCCAAGGAATACGCGGAGCTGGAGCAGTACACGTCAAGATCATACAGGATAACATGCGATGAAGGCATATCAACTAGCACGGTGACGGAGGGATACTTTGTGGGGGAGACAGTTGCACAGGCTTGAGAAGGTAAGACTGTCAATAAGGTCGCAAAACCATCTGGGACAGCTCAAACACAAGACAGGCCTGTCAATCAACGTTCTTGCCAGATTCGGAATCTGCCTCTCCTTGAAGGATTCCAGTCTGCCAAATCCGGACATGTATGACGAGAAGGGAATGGAGCTGCTTCCACACGTACTGTTTGGGAAAAACGAGCTGATATATGCCGCAATGTTTCAGAAGAGGCTTTATGACGACGGGCTTGACTATCAGAAATATGCCGGCCGCATGATACGGGCGCACATAAACCGCGGTGCCGGGATTCTGTTTCCAAGAATTGACAGACTGGAAGGCTTTGGAGTCCTGCTGGAGAAAAACGCATAGGATATGACCGGGACAGGTTTTCCCATTTATCTTGACAATCATGCCACCACAAAGCTTGACCCGCGAGTATTGGAGGAGATGATGCCGTACCTTACCGAAAAATTCGGCAACGCATCCAGCATGGATCACGCGTACGGACATGACGCATCAGTTGCCGTGGAATCCGCACGTGAAGGGATTGCCGGCATAATCAATGCAAGGCACGATGAGATAGTCTTTACGTCCGGGGCCACAGAGTCAGACAACATTGCGCTGATTGGAACGATGGAAAGGTACGGGGACCGGGGAAATCACCTGATCACGTGCGTCACAGAACACAGGGCAGTCCTTGACACTGCAAGGCATCTGGAGAATTTCGGCAAAAAGGTGACGTATCTTCCAGTTGATCAGTACGGTCAGGTCAGTCTTGATGACATACAAAATGCAATCACAGACAAAACGGTAATGATATCAGTCATGATGGCAAACAACGAGATTGGGACAGTTGCCGACGTTGCCAAAATCGGAAGGCTTGCCCATGACAGGGGAGTAATATTTCACACAGATGCCGCACAGACTGTCGGACACATCCCAGTGGATGTGCAGCAGATGAACATTGATCTGATGTCATTTTCTGCACACAAGATGTACGGGCCCAAGGGCGTCGGTGCGCTGTATATTCGCGGAATAAGCCCCAGGATAAAACCTGCCCCCATTATTCATGGCGGCGGACAGGAGAGAAACATACGTTCAGGGACCATAAACGTCCCGGGGGTGGTAGGCTTTGGCAAGGCAGCAGAGATTGCCGCAAGGGAGATGGAGTCAGAGAACAAAAGATTCAGGAAATGGAATGACTCTATGCTGTCGGACTTTGAGAAGGTCGGGGGACTGCTCAACGGGCATCAGACAGAGAGGCTCTCACACAATCTCAACGTCTGCTTTCCAAAAACTGAGGGCAAGGCAATAATTAATTCCATATCCAAGGAAATTGCAATATCTGCCGGTTCTGCATGCACGGCACAGACTGTGGAGCCGTCCCATGTCATTCTTGCGCTGGGTTACGGCGAGGGGCGCGCACACTCGTCTGTACGGATTGGATTCGGCAGGTTCAACGAGGAGGGGGAGACGGAGTATTGCGCAAAGGCAGTATCAAAGTCAGTGGAGTCCCTCAGGGGAATTACCCTGAATAACAAAAGCTAGCGCGTCATACTGCTGCTGATGCCGGCACATGAAACTGCACTGGGCCGGCAAAATCCAAACTGTAAATAGCATAAAGCGCACAGTATTGTATCATGTGCGCATATGGAATAATCATTCATGGCGGGGCAGGCGATTCGGACACTGATGATCCGCATGCAAAGGGGACAATGCAAAAAATTATCGACTCGTCATGTAAGATGCTGAGGGATGGCTGTTCTGCCGTCGATGTTGCAGAACATGCAGTATCAGAAATGGAGAACTCTGGAAAGTTCAACGCAGGAGCAGGGTCATGTCTCACAGAAAAGGGCACAATAGAGATGGATGCAGGTATTATGAACGGGGAGACCATGCAGTGCGGTGCAGTCGCAATAATCAACGGCGTGAAAAATCCAGTAATGGTGGCAAGGCAGGTAATGTCCGAATCCGAACACTCTCTAATTGCAGGAAATGGCGCACTTGAATTTGCGCTGGCACACGGATTCTCAAAGTTTGAGATCGTGCCGAAAAAAACACAGATGGAAAAACTGGAAAAAATACTGATGCACAAATATGGAACAGTCGGGGCAGTGGTGATTGATGCAAAATCAAACATAGTGTCAGCAGTATCTACTGGGGGGATATGGTCCAAGACCTGCGGCAGAATAGGGGATTCGGCAATTGCAGGCTCTGGGTTTTATGCAAACAACAGTGCGGGAGGCGCCGTGGCAACAGGCGAGGGCGATGTAATAATAAAGTCATGTCTTACAAAAAACGTATGCGACATGATGTATTCGGGGATATCCGTCCAGGAGGCCGCAGACATTGCAATCCATGATCTTGGGCGGCTTGGAGGAAAGGGCGGCGTCATTGCAGTGGGCAGAGATGGGAAAATTGGCGCCTCGTTTAACACAAAGACGATGCTTTTTGCACATGTGAGCGATGATGGCGCAGAAGAACCACCATCATTCTGAAGGGCCGACTATTAGAAATTTATTTAAAGTCAAGCATCAAACATACTCCATGTTAGAAATTCCTTCCAAATCGATTGATATTCCGCTTGAAGAGATAACGCTGGGCAAAAGTCAGGCAAGACAGAGAGACACAAAGGTTGACGAAGATGATGATTTGGTTCACAGCATCCGTAAAAATGGACTGATCACCCCGATAATTGTAAAAAAAATTGAAGATAGAAAATATGAGCTGCTGGTGGGACAGCGCAGATTCCGGGCTCACGAAATTCTAAAAAAATCCACAATTAGGGCCCAGGTTATGGAAAGGGACATCGATGAGTTTGAAGCCAAAAAGATTTCCCTGATTGAAAATGCGGCACGCAAAGACATGAAGCATGCAGATTATATGGACACCATTCAAATGTTTATGGAAAAGTATAACGGAAGAGTGGCAACTGTTGCAGAAGAACTTGGACTGTCAACTGGTACTGTGAGCAAATATTTTTCAGTTAGCAATCTGCCAGAAAATGTCAAGAGTAAGGTAAGAGAGAAAAAGATCAGTCCTGCAAACGCTATAAAGGCCCTCAATGCGCTGGGTGGCGAAGTTTCAGAAGTGAATGAAGATGACCTGCTGGAAACTGCCGAAGAAATGCAAAAGCTATCTCCACAGTCCAGGAAAAAATTCGTAGAGATAAAGAAACATGAGGAGGGAATTTCCACAAGCAAAGCAGTGGAACAGGCAAAAAAACGAGTCGAATTACATCATGTTAGTTTAGATGCAACAGACGACCAGCTAATCAGAATAGAAAAATTCAAGGAGAAGGAAAGCATTGAAGAAACAGGTGACGCAGTGAGTGAATTAGTGGATCTTGGTTTGGATGCATCTGATGTCTGATGTCACTGTTAAAAGATCCAAAACGTCTTGCCGAATTGTTATGCAGCATTAAGGTGTCACATACTGACAGACCCCTGACTCCCATGGAGACTGCCGAGAGAATAAAACTGCTGGAAAAGGAGGGTTATGACAAAAACACACTCTCAAAGAGACTGTCACTTTCCACAGATATGATTGATTTGTTTTTACAACTCTTGAGGCTCCCTCAGAAAATCCAGGACATCGTAAATTGGGGGGCATCAAAAAAAGATACCGGTGAAATCTCCTTTACGTCGGCAGCCGAACTAGTCAAGCTGGACAACCCTGATGACATGTTAAAACTGGCAGGAGCCATCACAGGCATGCCCAGACCTGTAAACAAAAACGAGGTAAAGGGGATAGTCAGCCTCAAAAAGAACAACCCAGGAAAACCCATTGAGGAGTGCATAACAGAGGTGCTCAACGTCACGCGGCCCGTAATAATCAATCACTTTCTGTTCATCAGTGGCATAAAACCTGCCACCGTCCAGTCACTCAGAAAGGCATCAGAGAAAAACAACACGGACTTGAACACGTTTTCATCAGAGATAATCTCCAAAAAGCTTCCAAACGATTCTGTAAAGGACGTGAATATGCATGATGACTATGTCCGCATCGCCTTTACAGAAGAGGGAAGGAACCATTTTCACAAATATGCCGATTCTGAAGGCATATCGATCAAGGACGTGGTTAACCATATCTTTGAAGAAGTGATGTGAATGAATGAAGACGAGCTTTTCTCCAAGGTAAAAATTACAAATGACGGTGCGATATGTTTGGGTGACTCTGTTGTCTGTGACGGGTTTGAGCGCGGCTATCACGCTGCCGTGTTTACACACATTCATTCAGACCACATATCTTCCAGCTTTGAGACATGCATGCACCAGTATGACGTGTATTCCTCAAAAATTACGGGGGACCTGCTTGAAGCCATGACTGAGGACACGTATCTCAAAAGAACGCAGTTTCATAGAATGGACTATGAAGAGGCCGAAATGATCAAGTGCAATGACAGGGGCGATTTTCTGACACTGATACAGTCAAGGCATATGCTGGGTTCAAGTCAGGTTTTTCTGGAAACACATGACAGATTAAAAATTATGTACTCTGGTGACATTTCACCAGAAGACAGGCCGCGCAAATGTGACATTCTTGTCATTGATTCGACGCACGGCAATCCGCTTTTTGACAAAGTTATCAGCAGTGAAAGCCTGGAGCGAAGGCTCAATGATGTGGTAATCGAGGCAATAGACAAGAAAAGGCCAGTATGCATTCATGCGCACAGGGGAAAACTTCAGCACATCATGCACATGCTTTCAAAGGATGGTAACATTCCAAAAACCGTTCCATTTCTGTCCGAACACGTCGAAAACAAGATTGCATCCGTTTATGACAAAAACGAATGTAAAATTTCCAGGAAACTGTATGATATCAGTTCCTATGAGGGAAGCAAGATTATCGGCGATACGTACCCGTGGATAGAGTTCAGCTCGACCCCGCGCGAAAGCGAGAGGGAGAAGCGGGGCCAGATGCTGACTATCAGCATGATGGGAAGGTATGGTCAGGACACAATATCTCACAATGGCGCAAAGTGGTGGATTGCCTCAAACGAGCATGCTGAATTTTCTGAGCTATTAGAGTATGTAAGGAATGCCGACCCGCACATTGTAGTCACTGACAACATGCGAACCAGAAACGGGGTTACACTGGCAAAGGAAATAAACAGCAAGTTGGGAATACCTGCAAGACCGATGCCGTAACAAAATGACCCTGACAAAATCAAATTTTAAAAACCATCTGAAAATATTCTTGAAGAGTGCCCTAATTATATGCAGAAAGGAGATTTCAGAAAATCCGGACATCTATGCAAAGGAGGTAAGAAGGCCGGCATTTAGTGGCGATACATTCACGGATGTCAAAATTGAAGAAGGGATGGATTTTGAGAAGCTGCTATACACACTGCATGACAAAACAAGGAACCATCCAAACTTTGGCTCTTTGCAGGTGACGGTAATGGATGTTTTGGAAGGCAGGGCCCGGCTGCTGGAAAAGAAAACAAAGTGTATGTTGGACGTTGATCTCAAACAGACAGACGATAGTCCGCTTTTTGATTTTGTGAGGATATATCTGGAGCGGTACGGATTGGACTTTGAGACGGAATCTTTTAAAAAGACATCACAAAATTTTCACCAGTACTTGGATGGGGACTATTTTTCATACCACTATCTTACTCCATTATACAACCTGCATGGCGGTTTTGAAAAAATTCACCTGTCTGAGGATCTGTGGATTAGAAGAATAACCGAGGATGAATTCTCCAAAATTCTGAATATAAAAAATATGCCGGAAAAAGAAATTCCGACATACCAGAGAAGATTGAAATTTGTCATAGTTTGCAGGATGATTCGCAAGAAGGGGTCTGATTTCCCACAGACTGCCTTGGAAAATTTTGAAAACGTGGCAAACGCGCTAAAGGTCTTCGGGGACGACAACTCTGAATTTGGAAGCATATACTGGATCTCATCGGAGAACTGGGATGTTGAGGGCCTGAAGTTAATAGAACAGGGCCACGAAAGAATTATTTCGTCGTCTGTCTATTCACTGGATGAGAGGGAGGCAGTAAGGTTTTCCAGATTTTATGAGGACCTGAGCTGCAAACTTTACAATTCAAAGAATTCCGAATTTTTAAAATCGGCCATCCGCAGATATGGAATGGGTTTTCACCACAGGAGTCACGTTGACAAAATAGTTGACTGTGTGATTTCGTTGGAATCCCTCATTGTGGAGGGAGCGGGGGAATCAACGCTTAAACTGGCCCACAGAATGTCCTCACTGCTTGGAGAGTCTGATGTGGAGAGACTGGAAATTTGGAAGTTTATGAAGGAGGCATACAAGTTTAGAAGTGGAATACTGCATGAATCAAAAAGCAGAAGGTTCAAAATCAATTCACATGCGTTGGATTTGAAGGTAGTGTCTGACAAGCTGGGGCGTTATACCAGGCAGTCCATACAAAGGATGATTCTGCTGCTAAACAGATACGAAACCCAGAAAGAGATTATCGATGAACTGGACAAGTCCATGTATGACAGGGGAAACTTGAAAAAACTACAGCAGTGTTGGAAGAATCTCTGAACTGCATGTGTGGTGTGTATTTTAAAGTGTCAATGACGTGGAAGTTATTTCTACAAAGTTTGCAGAGAGCGTTCCAAGTGAGCATATTCTGCTTAATAAGATAAATTTCCATCATTAGAGTGAGATAAGATGTCAGAATGTGAATTTTCTGTAATAAAATATGTGCCAGACATAGTACGATTTGAACCGGTGAATATAGGAATCATCCTACTTGACAAGCAAAATAAAAAAATACACGTCAAGTACGTCACAAATTTTAACGAGTTATTTACGAGGTTGGGAGTCGAAAAAATTCACGGACTGGAAAAATCCTTTGGGAATTTCTCCCATTTCTACAGGAATTTATCCAAATCCGTGATCTGAAAGCTGTCAAATGGTTTTGTGGTGGCATTTTTACTACCTCCACTGATGGAAGGTTCCCTGCACAATCTTTCCCTCAAATCATCAATATCTAATTCAAAATTTAGAATTTCTAGTATCTCCCGATCAATCTTTTTCCTTACATCATCTTTATACATGTCCTTGATAGGCAACAACTCGCTTTTTTTATACTCATCAAATAACCCGTCAAACTTAGTTATCTGCCCATTAGTTAATTTTGAAAAGTCCAACACGAACATTTTTTCCATTGATGTTTTGGAAGATATCCCACGTCCAAACTGCTGCTTTCCACTGTTGAGCCAGAAACAAAATATTCCTAATGTGGAATTTCCCCATATAGCAAACGCCTTTTCGTGCTCTTTTGGCATGTAATAGTTTGGAAGCGAAGCGCCTGTTCCAAGCGTCTCTTTGTCACTATAGAGAACAAGAAGGCATTGGCTGGTATATCTGGCCAGTATGTTGATGTGCAAATGGGATGCCGTTTTTGATTTTTCTGTCACATGAACATTGGCGGCGTTTGGTTTAGGTATTGCCATACAATCCGGTTTTACAATTATGCTTTTTTGATCTTTACTGTTATTGTTGGAAAGTCCGCAATAAATTGCCGTACCATCCGGAGGGGAAATGGTAAATGGAGCCCTGTTATCATTGGGCTTGTTGTCTGCCACATCTCTTGATAATGGGCCAAACTTGCCTCCAAGTACAGTCATGGGAATCCTGCATCCCTTCACGAACAATTCATACCCAATCTGCAACAAATATGCGTCATAGACGCCTACAAACCACCAGTCAAAATTCAGACTGCAGTCCATGATGCCTCCTATTTTTTTCTTGCCAATGAGAATTGGAATTGAACCTTTTTTGTTATTCTCCAATGCAATTGCACTGGCATTCCTAACAATCTGTTTTGCGGTTTCTATTGCACTAAGGATTGATTTTGGCCTTTCCTTAATGGTTACAAATTTTCCCCGTTTGTCAGAGCCGAGTTTATGCAGTTCTTCTTTTAGTTTCGTTATCTTAAAATTATTTTCTGTTATTTCCTTCTGTAACTCACTTTCACTTGTTGGAATCTTTTTCCTCCTTTTGGGTTTTTTTAACCTGTTTTTACAGTCTGAAACATTCTTTTCCAGTGTACTGATTTTTTTCAACTTTTCTTCCAATATTTTGATTTTTTCAGTAGATTCTTTTCTTGCTACAACAAGCAGTTCGTTCATAGATGTATCAAATGAAAACGCACCGTCGGTTGTCGATGGCCCAGCTATGCTGACAACAGTTATGGAATCATATCTCAAACGCAACAATTCTCTGCATTTTTCCCATGCAGCCCCATTGGAAATAGTTGACGGCAAAACCATTCCCATTGTCCCACCATGTTTCAATTTTTTGTCGGCCACTGCTATGAAATTTGTAGCATATCCTGCATTTCCGTCGGCACATGTACCATCAAACCATTTCTTCTCAAGATTTGACATTTTTTTCTGAGTTTCCTTATCCATGTCAAAAGGCGCAAACATCGCGCGGCCTTCCTTTCCACCTTCCCTAGTGTTACTAGTAAATGGCGGATTCATTATTACATAATCAACCGATTCATCCCTTACCCCGTGGTCTGCATACACTTCTTCTCTGTTGCCTATGATGAATGTTCCCTTGGTTTCAAGAGTGGCTTCGGGGAGAATCAGATCCATGGAGCCAAGATGATAAAATCCATCCTTTTTACCAAACATGGCAGTTCCAATATTTGTTGATTTTATTGTTTTTTTGGGAAATATGCCAGCTAGTGATGATACTGTCAAATGAACAGCACTTGGAAGGACATCAAACCCAATTATGGATTTGGCAAGCATTTCGTCGTGGATTTTTCGCATCTCCCCCCCCCCCCGCCGCCGCGGCTTCATAATACATGATCAGGTGTTTGTAGAAGACAGTGAGCAGCGTTCCTGTCCCGCATGCAAAATCGGCCACACGTATATCCCTCATAGTTTCTTCTGATTCAAATAATTTCGAACTTGGCTGTGGAACAACCAAACCGGCCAGCAGGTGTGCAGATTCCGGAAGCGTGTAAAATGAGGCCAGTGTCTTTCTGTCCGTGATCATCCTCTGTATGAGGGAACCGTACATGTCAGTTGATCTAACAAGACCCATCGAGGTTATTTGATTTGAAGTGTTTACCAATTTTGCGACTATTTCCTGAGCAGTAGTATCGTCAAGATAGTTCAGGACGGTCTTTGCTATGTCGAATATAGGAAAATAGTTGATCTCCAATATTTTGTCCCACACCCTGCTCAATTCGGCCAGATTTATCCATCCCGCAGAAGTGATTTCCCGTATAGTTTCTATCCCATGTTCTCCAGCTATGTTGTTATGAAATACAAAGGCGTTGGACAGGATCAGGCCGGCCATCTTCCATGTCTGCTCATTTTCCTTCTGAAACAACAGCTTTGCAATATTTTTCTTGGTTGTACTTCCAGATTGTTCTATCACGTCTGAGATAAATTCTATCGAATCACTCATGTCTCTGACACATTTTTGAACGACGGATTCCCGTACAGATGTTATCTGAGCCGCTATTGCAATATCATGTAGATTTCCAGTCAACCAGTCCGATTCAGGAAATCTATTCGGGTTATAGACTGCATATTTTAGACTGTTTGTTGTTTTGAGTTCTTTTATAATGTCCTTTTTAATCCTGAAATCTTTTGGTATTTGTACTGCTATGACTGTTGACACTTTTTGACCGTTCTTGTATTCTTGTTGAAGTTTGTCTTCTGCATCCCTGTCTGGGTTTGCAGGCTCAATCTCATTTTCTATTATTACGTTTGTCAGGCCGGTTTCAGTAATCAGGATGTCCGGTCTCTTGTTATTGTTTTTGAATACTTTGAGAGGTTGTGGTTCAGATTTCCAATTTCTTCTCATCTTATCCAAAAGCTCGGACATTGTATGGGTTATGGTATCTTCATAGTGAACTGCCATGTCTCATCTTATCAGACTGCAAGAATATCAAGATTGTCTTGGACGTGATGCGCAGGAATGGCGGGAGAACCATTCAGGATCTAATATCAACAATACTTGTTGGAACAAAAAACGAGTTATCAAAAATGGGAAAAATAATCTTACAGATCATACGATACGCAAGAGATCAAAAGAAACAAGCATGATTCTATTTTTCCAATTACAAGGATGTACTCATGTGCCTGAGCATTGATTTTGCCACCACAACTGCCAGATTTACCGGAACGGCATCGGAGACCTGCTGCTGCATTGAAGACAATGTTCCATAAAATTCAAACGTGTCGGGAAATGTCTGCAATCTTGCAGCCTCACGTACGGACAGCAACCTGTCCTGAACCGGATGGATCAGCATCGACTTTCTAAAGTTGGCTATTGTTACTGACGGTTGTCCGGCAACAAGTCTTCTGTATATGCCACTGTGTGTATTTCCAATGTTTTGATACTGTCCATGCAGTGTCATAATGCGCACCGGGATGTCCTGCCAATTACCTCCGGGCGGAACGTTTTGGATTTTCTCGAGTGCGTTTTTGCCATTTATCGTGACTATGTGGTTTTTCACATTTTTTGATCCGTTGCGAAGTTTCTTTTGGGTATTGTTCCTGGATGCAGATCTGTATTTGTCGGATCCGGAAGCCTTTTTTCCGGGTCTGATGGAGGGAAGATCAGAGAGCACGTCCCATACGGTTATGTGGTTTTTGGAATCATGATTGTTCTTGGCTGTACGGACAGTTGACTTGTGTGTCTTTTTTGGACGCATAATCTTCATTTGACTCTTACTGCCTACTACAAATACGCGTCTTCTTGTTTGTGGCACGCCATAATCTACGGCATTGAGAACCCAGTACTCTGTGTTTTCATATCCCTGTGACTTGAATTTTTGTATGATTCCTGATATTGTTTTACCGTCTTGCATTGACAATATTCCTGGAACATTCTCTAGCACAAATGCAAATGGCTTGACGCGTTTTATCATCTCAAGGAAATCCCGTTCAAGTTGGTTCAGAGGATTTGATGACGCTCTTGTCTTTCTGTTGGCACATGAAAATCCCTGGCACGGCAGTCCTCCAATTACAATGTCAGCCTTTGTAGTTCCAGTGGCCTTTTTAAGATTATTCTGTATCTTTTTTTTCACACTTTCAGAAGTAATGCTTCCAAGAACGAATTCTGTATCAGGATGATTGCTGGTGTATGTCTTGGCGACGTTTTTGTCTGCGTCATTTGCCACTGCAATGAAAAACTTTGAATTCCCGTGCCTGGCATCCATGAATCCTTGTGACATGCCTCCGGGACCCGAGCATAGTTCAACCCCGTTGAATATTTTGGACATATGTCAACCTTTGCATGGTTCTAATAAAAATCTGCTGCAAACTTGGCCGACTCGATACAAACATGCCAAACACCGGTCACAACCTGGCGTCCATACGCCATTTTCCCAAGTTGACTGGGCAAAAAACCGCCTTTAATACAACGCCAAAGGATAATACCATGAGGATTTATTCCGTACCGTCCAGGAATCTGGCATACGTCAAGTTCCTGGATCTGAAGATGGTCAAGATCTCGCCCCGCCAGCTCATGTATATGGTAATGGGGGTGCTGATGCTCTATGACGCATCCCAGGGAAATGCCGTCGCGCTGTTTGTGCCGCTGGGGATTGCAGTCATTGCGCTTGCCTTTGTGCCGTTCCGGTTTCTGCCGCCGGAATACCAGATGTACCATTTCCTGCTGTTCCGCCTGAAAAAACATGACGGGCAGAAATCACGAAAAACGGTGGTTCCAGAAATGGCAGGAGCGGGCAAAACCATAGCGGAGGAGGAGGCAGACGATGAGGCCAAACCGCAGCAGGAAAAACTGCACATAGATGACCTGGAGAGGCCGTACACCCTGTCGCTGAAGACAAGCGAGAAGAGACAGTTTATTCCAGTAACGGTGCTAATTGACGGCAGGAAAATCGCCAACACCGTCACTGACAGGAGGGGGAACGTGTCATGCACAATTATGATTGACGACTATTCCACAAAGAGGATACGGGTGGTGCGGTCTGACCTGCGGAATTCCGACAGTGGCGGGGACAACGTGCTGTATGACAGGAGTGTCGTGTTTGCAAAGGGATAGGACTGGTACAAGGCCGTACGGCATTCTTGACAGATGCCTCCTGTTTTTTATTTCCATGACAACGAGGCTGCAATTGTCACTGCAGTGTCCTGCCCTGAAGAGTGTCACATATCATCTTGACAGGTTATGGCATCTCTCCCCGGTGTACCGTATGCGCAAAGTGTTGGGCAGAAGGGTCCTCGCAGTTATTCCGGGTGCTGACGCCGCAATAATGATTGTATCGATGCTCGTGGCAATTGCGGCCTTTATGACCGCGATGGGATACATGACGGGAAACGTCGAGGGGGTTTTCGTGAAATTAATCACCGATATGCCGGGATTTGACTTTCAGATTGTGGACGGTGAGGAGCACGGCAACCCGTCGTTCCTGGTGTATTCGCTTCTGAGGGACATTGCATACGTCTGGTTTGTAATGGTGTTTTTACTGGTTGGAATTCTGATTATGTTCAAGCAGGCAAACCTGGTTACAAACGAGACGATAAAGAAGATGTTTCTCGGGGCGGCGGGGGGGATCATACTGCTTTTGGTGTTCCCGTACATTTGGGACCCGATATCCGAGGGCGTTGAGATGTTCTCGCTGTCCCTGCTGAATCCGATGTACTCGTTTGACGATTCTGCCCCGTGCATCGCTACAAATGGCACGCGCGGCCTGATGTTTATGGAACAGAACCAGAAGATTGGCAGATTCTCGCTTCCACTGGGGCTTGAACCGTCAGTAGGAGATCTGTGTAAGCCGGACCTGCGCGTATCCTATCTGTTTGCAAAGGCCAGATACGGCGCCGAACTGGGATTTGATTGGGATGACGGCCTGTTGGCGATCCCCAACATTTTATCACAGTTAAGAGAGTCCATATATTCGTCAATATTCACCGGACTGTCAAAGACAGTCATGATATTTTTCATGGCGACGATGACAGCCGTTATCGGCAACATGAGGTTTCTGCTTGTTGATGTCATTGCAATTTCACTGCCGCTGCTGCTGGTGTTTCGCTCCCTGCCGTTTTTCTACATTGACAAGATTTCAAACACCCTGCTGTCCGCGTGGGTGCCGCTGGTTCTTGTTCCGATATTCTCCTCGCTCATAATTTTGGCAGGCACGACAAACCTCCTTCAGGCAGAAGAGAAGGTGGAGACAGGCGTTGACAGGTATGATTTCTGGCTGCACGCAATGTCGACCATGGCACTGGCAGTGATGATACCGGTAATGCTGGCACCGGTGCTGGGCTCGGTATCCAGCATGATAGGGATGATGGTCATGACCGGAACAATGTCCGGGGTTATGGGTACGATGGGCGCAGCACAGGGGGCGTCAGCGGGCGTAATGAGGGGGATGGCAGGACGGTTCTCTGCAGGCAAAAACATGATGATCCCCAGCGGCGGGACGGGCGCGTTCCCCAGATTCGCCTCCGGGACAGGCGGGATAATAGGCGGACTCAAGAGCGTCTTTGGGAAAAGCGGGATCAAGGCAATGGCAGGCGGTGCAGGCAAGGGGCTTGCAGACGGCGGGGCCGGGATGTTTGCAACTGACATGGCATTTGCAGCAAGGGCGGCCCCCGGGGGCGGCACCGGCGGTGTCGACATGTACGGACATCCGCGGGGGATAGGGCTGGTCGACGGGGGGATACGTCCGGGACTGACGCCGCCTGCCCCCGCAGCGGCCGCTGTCATGCAGCCGGCCAGCATTCTTGTCCCTCCGCCAAACGTTATTGGGCATACGGGCGCGGTGCCACTCGGCGGGCCGCAGGGAACCTCGCCACTGTTCCATTCAGACGGCACGACGGGAACGATGTCTACAATGACGGCACAGCAGCCCGCACCGATGGGAACATCGCACGTTACTTCGGGTGGCGGAAGCGGCGCGCCCGGAATTGGGCCCGGGAGAGCGATGCCGATGGATGGGAGCTTTGAAGCTCCGACAGAACCTGTCAGGAGTGTTCCTAAGGTTGGGGGTTCAGATAAAAAGATTTATCATGGAGAAGATGGTTCAAGATGATTCATCTGTAATTATGTAGGAATAAAAAATAGTTGGCAGATTGCTATCTTGCCAACTCTGACCTGTACTTTTTTATTTCCTGTTCGATTTTTTCTATTTCCTTTTTATGGTTTGACTTTTTTTCTTTGAGATACTCCAATTCCAGGGATACTGCCTTTTGGTATGATTCTGGATTATTGACATTGCCACAACCAACATCTGTTCTTTCACTATTTTTGAACCATCTCTGGTAATAGTAATCATGACCTTTTACTGTTCTAATAACGATTGCCACCACACATCACCTCAAGAATTGTCTGGTGGGTGATAGAGACCTTCTTCGGTCTCTTCGGCCTCTAGTATGACGCCAGACAGTGTTGCAAATATACCACGTCTCACCCTTTCTGCCAAAGGTATCTTTTTGAGACCGAATTTTTTGCAGTACAAATCATATACCTTTGGAGAGATATTATCTGTAGTGCCAGAGGATTTTGTGACATATCTAAATTCCTTTACCTCATAAGATATGTCTCCAAACTTTTCCACAAATTCCTCTGTCAAATCCTCCTCCTTAAGGATTGGAAGAATGTATGATTTTATTTCCTTTTCAACATACAATAAATCAAGGCCCGTCTTTCTGCTAGTTTTGATTCTATTACCCCAATCCCTCTCGTATATCTTCACCATGACTGATGGAAATCCACATGCCATTTGTACGACATCCTCTCCAAAGCCCCATGCGCGTCTGCCACATGTTCCCTGTGAGTGGTCAGGATCAGATATTGCTATTTGACGTAGCAATTCGTTCAAGTTATCATCCTGCACGTACCATATCTTTGCGTTTTTGTCATGCCAGCAGTTGTTGTAAATGTCCTCTTCAGGAATTCCTTCTGGCTTTACAAACATGTCAAGTGTTGACGTGTTTCTGTCACGCTTCTTGATGTGTGCTTGTATATCATCAAATGACGCATTTGTTTCTCGCAGTGGATTCTTTCCCCTGAAATTATTCAGCTTTTCAATCAGGTACTCCACCCATGCACTGCCGTACTCGTCTTCAAACTCTGGAAGCGGGTTGCTCTTTTTCCATTCCTCGTATAGTATGTTGACTTGCCTGTCATATGCCCTCATGGACTGTGCAACTGTCATGTTGTAAGCATCAGTGGGGTCTTTGAACTCTGGATTTGCCTCTATCAGCTTTGTTATTGTTTCAACTGTCCTTTTGTACTCGTCTGACTTTTGCAGCTTTTTTAGATCGTCGGCCGAACCGCACTCCTTTTCCAGCCTGTCAAGCTCGTCCTTGTGAATTTTTATCTCGGCCATGTGCTTGTTTTTTCGTGTCGCAAAGTCATATGCCGTCTTTCTCTGCTCCAGCTCCTCTGGTGGAATCTCCGATATCAGATCAATCGGAAATCCCAACAGCTTGCAGGCCCGTATCACTAAAATGTCGCCATCAAAGAATATTGGAGCTCCAAACCCAAACGTGGTGGTCGCGTGCAGTCTCAGGTATTCCTGATATTCGGGATTTTCAGCCTTTGCCAAAGCATACACATCATCAGGTGTCATTTGCGAGTATTTCTGCTCGTACTGCATAAAGCTGTAGCCTGTATCACGCCTATAGTCTGCAAGTGCGCCCTGCATCATTGACATTATGGCGTCCCTGTCCAGCTTGTCGTTTTTTATCTCAAACTCAAACTTGAAATCGGTGTTCTTGCCCGCCTCGTTCCATATGATTCGTATCTTGTTTCTTTTAATCGAGGTGATCAGCTTGAAGCAGTAGAACGGAACATCATATATGATTCCCTCCTCCTCTGTCTCCAATGCTATTCCAAGATTTGTCAGGTAGAACAGGCCCGTTCCCTTGTTTGTCTTTATTTTTTGAAATACACTGATGACATGCTCGTGCGGCTGCAGGATAAGCATCCCGTGCCTGTTCTCTGAGAACGTTGAGAGTTTCTCATGTTCGCGAATTATTCTGTGGCATATCTGGTTTGCAGAAAACTCCGAGCCGTCAAGATCAAAGTCCTTGTATTCCCTTTTCACGCTGCCGTCATCCTTTGCAACATAAAGCTGTATTCTTATCTTGTCCTTTTTTATCGGTGTGATGGAGCGGACATTCTGTACTGGTGCGGCAAATTTGACGTGGTCAGAGTCGTACTCTACAACCCTGAGATTTGTCACTGCCAATGTCCTGTTCTTCCTTACCCGAAACTCGAGTATCGGTCTTTCATTTTCTAGCATTGCTAACATTTTATCAACCTCCTCTGGTGATTTGTGGAATCCGTTCCACTGCCTTCCGTGTCGTATGATGTTTTCATCATGCAATATGTTACGTTAGCATGGTATATAAGAGTTAAACCATTATAAGGGCAATTCACGCACACCATACACTAGAGTCACTGCGGGTTCTATTGAGGCGTCATTATCAAGATATGTATCGGCGATGGCAGCAAAGCGGAAGAATATGATCCACGAGATCATGCTAAAGGTTGCCACGTACAACATGGTGACAGCAAGGAGAGTGTGGAACGAATGTAGTGCGCTATTGGGCTGCAAGGAAGATGTCATCGGGACTGGGGTGGGAGGCTATGAAGCAAACTACAAATGAAGACATGTTCCAATCATGTTAACACTAGTCATTTGCATACATGCCACATTTGGAACACTGTGGGTATTTCATCCTGGTGGCCATTACATAGTTGCATCCCTTACATTTAACAAGTCTTTTCTCACCTGTCTTCTCCCTGTATTTTTCAGGCAGTCCGGGATTCATAAAATCGTCAAACATGTACCATATTTTAATGTATAAAAAATTATCTTATACATTAATATAGAAGATAAGTAATTATCTTATACATGCAACAAGTAAAAACTTTGAGCATACCAGATCTAAGAAACATCACGCTAGAGACTCTAATAAAGTCGGTGAAAGATGCTTTTCTGAACAGACCAGATAAGAAAAAATCCGCGTCCCATTCACCGGGTACGGGCCAAGAGTTGTACGACCCTAAGAAGCATCATGGTCCCTGCCCTGTTTCAATAAAACTACAAGATTTGATGAAAAAACAAAAACCGAAAAAACCGCTGTACCTGCTGGACGTGCACATTCCGATATCGTACAGGGAGAGAAGATCCGGGCTGTTCCTGCATCATAACGACATTGCGTGGAAGGGATGCAAGGACAGCGTGCTGCTGAAAATCGCGATAAAGGAGCAGCTGACAATAATTACAAATGACAAGGGACTTGTCATACGGGCCTGCAAAAAGGGCGTGAACGTCATCCATCAGGATCAGAAAAAGAACAGGTATCACATCTACGGTTCAATGACCAGACCGCTGGGAAAACGCCTGACACCGGACAAAACCGGCAAAATGGCCGGCAACAGCTCGCAAAGCATGGTAAAAAAACCGCTGTCGGTTTTGCCAAATTGTTTAGGAGTGAAGTCAAAAGGGCATTTGTTTAGTGCCCTTGTGAAGGGGATGAAAATGATGGGAGGCGCATTTTTGCACCCTCCCGTCATGGTCGTCTATCTTTACAGGTACAAAAAATGCCAATGATATGGCAAGTTAAAATGAGAAAAGCCCGTTAGAGTTGTGGTTCTTCAAATGTTATTTACATCACTCAATACCGCAGGGTGTCACTTGCTCTAACGAAAAAAATCAAAGGTTGAAAGTGAAATAAAAAGATACGAGTCGGAACTAAGGTAGGTCTGACACAATACCTTTCTTAGGGGTGTAGAGTCACTGCGGGTTCTATTGAGGCGTGATTGGTGTGTCAAAATGAACTGCCAGAAGCTGCGGATTCGTGGCATGGTATCACTGCGCTTTGGATAGATTTTATTCTGATGCGTAGGCATATTTGATACACTTTGAAAATTAGGAACTGGTAAGTTAACGAGACATCACTACAAATTTTCTTTCTGGTAAGTGTCGAGGCTTTTTGATATATTGGTTCTGTTAGCGTCGTGAGATGTGCGTTCTGGATAATATGCCTTTGACGTCTAGTCATACGGCCTTGTGTCAGGTGCATCTAAAACATACTCTCTTTTCTCATTCTTGGTGACTGTTATCCTGTCACCCTCCAGAAACCTGTATTTGTTATACAGCTTGCCAGTCATTATGTCGTCTTTGTGGTTTACCTTCATCTGATACTGTACATTATGAAAACTTAGGACAAATATCTCTCCAGATTTTGGAAAAAAATCTCTTTCAGCCTTATAGATATGCCAGTATCTATGCCTTGCCTCAGATCTGCTAAGCGTCTTGTTATATTCCATTGTTGTGAATGCTTATGACTGTTCAATAAATGATCTGGTTTATAGACCCATCTGTCAAAGAAAATTTGTGAAACCAAAACTTGACATTCCACAGTCAAAGGAGATTCTTTCAGAGGCGATAGAACACATAACAAATGACACTCCAGAAAAGATGAAGCCAGAGTTTATCCGAGTCAACTTTTCAGACATGACGGAGCTTCTCTTTGATGAATCATACAGGATATATCTGGATTATGAAAACAAAACAATCCAAAAACTGACCGATGATACGCTAAACAAGATAGACAAAGACACCCTCACAAAATCAGAGGTAAAAGCCATCATATCAAAGATATCAAAAGATGTAATTTTACTTCAAAAAAGTCTCCAACAGTCAAGATTTGCAAGGGCAGGAAAGGCCTTTGAAATCATAGTGGAAGAATTGCTGTCAATTATAGGAATAACTGGAGAGCATATCACAAGAGAGGACAAGAAAAGCGGATTAAGACCGATAGACTTTGTGATCCCAGACAGAGAGACTGCCATATCAAGACCAGACAAGGCACATTTTCTTTCATTAAAGACATCACTAAAGGATCGTTGGAAGCTTGTTGTAGAAGACCAGACACACGGACAACGGACACACCTAATCACATTGCTACAGGGCGAGAAGCTTACAAATGCAGTTGCAGAGAAGATAATAAACCGAGGAATATTCATCTACATACCAGACAAGATCAAGGAGGACTGTTTTCCAGACAACAATCGTGTAAGGAAATTATCAAGTCTGCCATCAAATGTAAGCTAGAGAGCAACCAAAGGCTTTTTTAATTTTTATATAATCGTAATTTTGTATGATGTGTAATGAAGGTCCTTGTAGCCTGTGAGTTTTCTGGCATAGTCAGAGAGGCCTTTCGAAAAAAGGGACATGACGTGACAAGCTGTGACATGCTTGATTCTGAAATTCCTGGCAAACACTACAAGGGTGATGTTCGGGATCTGCTTGACAAAAAATGGGATCTAATGATTGCCCATCCGCCATGCACACATCTGGCCGTATCAGGTGCAAAATGGTTCAAGGACAAAAAGAAGGAACAAAAGGAAGCCCTCGATTTTGTTTCCGAACTGATGAATTGCGACATACCACGAATTGCAATAGAGAATCCAATATCTGTAATCTCTACAAAAATAAGAAAGCCTGATCAGATTATCCAGCCTTGGCAGTTCGGGCATGGTGAGACAAAGGCCACCTGTTTTTGGCTGAAGAACCTACCAAAGCTAAAGCCTACAAAAATAGTAGAGGGAAGGGAACAGCGTGTGTTCCGTACCCCACCCTCACCTGACAGATGGAAGATTCGAAGTAGGACGTTTGAAGGAATAGCCAAAGCCATGTCTAGGCAGTGGGGCAAAGAAAACATCCCACTCCAGACGGTGCTTCATTCTTAACTGTAAATGCTTTTTCCAGAGATTTTTTGTTTGGCATTACTTTACAAGCTCCAAAATTATCTGACCTGTCTTAACGTCTAATGTCCATCTTATTTTATGTTCAGTTGTGATTTCTAGCATTTCAGCTATGTCTTTTGGAATTGCGCATCTTGCAATAGGATTGATCGAGTACCGCATGAAAGAAGCGTTTGGCGTAAGGCCGGAGGTAAAAGGAGTGCCAACAACATTGGAATCTGCAAAAAAACTTGCCTATTTGGACAAGTACCAGTTTGAAGCATGGGCTGTCACAAGGATAGACGGAATAATGCCAAATCAGAAAAAGGGAAAGGACAGGGGAATTGACGGCAGGGGATACATACATGTTGGTTCAGACTCAAAAGGCAACCCCAAATACGAAAGGATAATTGTTTCAGTAAAGGGCGGTCAGCATATAGGGCCTGCAATGATACGTGACTTGGAGGGTACAGTTGAAAGGGAGAAGGCGGGATTTGGAATATTCATTTGCATCAAAGAACCCACATCTGAAATGAAGAAGGAGGCCGCATCAGGTGAAATGTTTGAGACGCCTATTGGCACAAAGCATCCGAGAATCCAGATATACACAATCAAGGATTACTTTGATGGTAAGATGCCAGATCTTCCACAGATAAGCAATATAATGCAAGTTCCAAAACCTGAGCAGAAAAAGAAGGCGGGAACACAAACCACGCTTTAGATAAATTTTGAATCTGGAGAAGATCGATATTTCATACCTATATTACTACAACTTGACAGAACCCCTGGCAGAACTATTTTTAAACAAGTTATTAAAAATAGATAATGCAGTGAAAATTAATCTCATTTTAATCAGGAGAATTTCTCTTTGAACATTATGATTATCGCAGGGGGCGGTGCCGCCGTAGCCGTGGCAATTATCGCAGCCGTACTGCTCGGTGGCGGGATAGGGCCCGATCTGGATAGAATCATAGAGACAAACGACTGCGATGCCGCCCTGGCACTCGTCGAGAGTGATTTAGAATCTGCCACTGCTGGACAGCAGCTATCACTGGGTGCATTGATTGTATCCTGCTCTTTTTTTGGGACACCGGATGACGATAAAAAAGACGTGGAATCGTAAATACGGAAAGAGGACGAAATCAAACAGGAGGAGGCAAGGATTGCAGATGTGGCAGATATCAAGACCCGGCAATGCAGCGAACTGCACGTCCGTGGATTATCAACCCATAATGAACCTGCACTAGAAAGATCTGCCATGTGGCTTGATTATGACAAAAACCTTGACATGATTAAAGAAGAAGATCCGTTTGAGTTTAAGGAACATTACAAGGCAATAGATGATGCATTATGTACCGATGATGATTTAGATCAGGAGGCATACAACAGACTAGAGAATTTTAGGAAAGGACTGAAAGAACTGCGCATGACTTCATGCAATACCCTGACTAGTGAATATGTTGTGTTGAAGGAATCCGTACTGATGGATTCAGATACATATAGAAAATATGTCTCTGGGATCAATAAGGCAAAGGACGGCAACGTACTGCTGATTGAAAATTTGAAGAAGACTTGTGACATTTCATTGGAAAAAATTAAAGACAGCAGGTATCTTACAAAGGAAACATACAACACATACCATGCCAACTCAAATGCCATAGAAGACAGAAGAGTTGACGATTGTAATCGCTATGCCAATGAATATGGCGATATTTGGCTGTTCATAATAGAAAACTCATCCACCAAAAAAGAATGGAGTGAACATAACAAAATGACGCGGGAAGATCGAATGAAGTTAATCGATGATGCTGATTATGCATGTGATTTAAATTCCAACCCATTCAGAACTGGGATCTGGAAAGATAATGACTATACTGATGAAACCGCAGAAAAAATGCATCAAATTAATGTAGATCGTTCTATATATGACAATCTGCCAAATGAATGAAAAATAGTGAGATGATAGATTCCAGTTGTGGCAATGTCAGTAGTTCCCAGATGTAGATTTGTGCCCAGATGTAGGTTTATGCCCAGATGCCGGTGCGTTACCGCATAACTGCAATGCAAAGATCCAGATTAGGCTACGGCGTGCAATATGTCATGAAAGTCGAATTACATGACGAACTGATCGCACGCCAGTACAATATAACATCAAACCGGTTTAAAATCCTGCGCTCGTCGTTTCAAAAGCTTGGCATGCCAATGTCTGAGAGGCACAACGCCGTATACGGATGCAATGACATACTGGACGTGCTAATCAAGGCGTCTGAGAGAAACACGTTTGTAGAATCCCTCGTACGGCACAACAGGCTTCAAGACACGGGTGCACGTACGCCTGATGCAGACCTGGTCATGTCTGCAGTCCGTGGCGTCAAACCGGCAGACGTGCAGGCCTGGTGTGCAAGGACGCTGGCACGCACGGTGCGGCACGCCCGCCATGCAGGAATGCTGCAGGACATCGACGCCATTGCAATAGACGTTACGGACATACCATACCATGGGGAGCAGCTGCAGGAGCATACAAGAAAGTCGCGTCCAAGGGCAGGAACATCCACGTTTCTCTCGTATGTCGCAGTGCACGGAGTCGGCAGGGACTCCTCGCAGATTGTCCTGGAATCGAAGCTACTACCGGCAAAGGAAAAACTGGCCGATTTTATAGCCAAAACACGCACGAAAATCCTCAGAGGGGGCGCACACTCAAAGACTGTGTTCCTGTACGACCGCGCCTTTTACAACGTTGACTGCATGACAGAGGCAGGAAAGGGCGGGTGCCGCTACATTATGCCTGTCATCATGAACTCCAAGATCAAGAGGATAGTCAAGATGTACAAGGACGGAAAGGCAAGCCAGGTATCGCAGCAGTCAATGACCAACAAAGACGGCGTAACTGTGACCTACAACCTTGTAATTGTCAAAAGAGACAGGAAGAAGAAGAAAAAGGGGGAGGGGGAAGAGGAGGGGGAGGAGCAATACATTGCGTTTGCAACAAACATTCCCATCAGGAGCGCCAGAGCCATGACAGGCATCATACCGGAGCAGTACCGCAAGAGATGGGGCATCGAGACGGGGTTTCGCGTCATAAAGGAGATCATGGGCAGGACATGCAGCAACTCCCTGTCTGTGAGGCTGCTGATGTTTTACCTGCCGCTGCTGCTGTACAACCTGTGGAGGATTGCCAGGTTCTGCCTTGATGCGGGAAAGAGGCACGGAAGAGCGTCTTCTGCGGGAAAAAAACTCACCATGGCGTTGTTTATCGTGTACATTACAAGCAGAAACGAGTTGTTTGTCAATGATCGAGGCAAGTAGAACCGATGCCAGTTGCGGTTGCGGTAAATCTACATCTGGGAACTACTGATGTCAATAATCCTGAATCATACCAAAAGGCAATATCCTTGGAACTAGAGTATTTCAAACGAAAAAATCAGTACATAATCTGGACAAAGTCAAACCCCTCATCCCTGTTTGGCGGTTCGAGTTTTGCGTGGTGTGTGTCCAGGACCTTCCTGTCGAGCCTCCTGTGGCGTTTTTCATTTCTGGCGTAGGCCAGGGCCATGTTCTGGAAGAATATGCAGGATATTGCCGCCCCGTATCTTCTGCCGGTCTCAATGTGCCTTTTGCGTATGGGGCCGGTCAGATTGGTATCGTCGACTAGCACGTTCCGGTCCCTTGAGAGGGCGTCACATATGAGGACATTCTCCATCATTCTCTCCTCGCTCTCCCTTGTGCCGCATGGGACATACCTGTCCAGTATTGCTTTTCTGGCATTTTTTGGGATGTTTCTTATCCTGTCCAGTGAGACATGCACGTGATCGGGAAATGCGGTCCCTGCAAGCGTGGTTTTTCCGCTTCCTGCAATTCCAATCATGAGAATCAGCTCCATCATTTTGGAATGTTAGAATGGACAATATCAAGGATGGGGCATTTTAATTCTGACTGGATGCCGTTCCCTCATATCTGTCTCAATACAACGCCTAAAGATACTCTGTGTTACAAATAATAATATTGGCAACGCTGATAATTTCCGGACTGATCGCCACGGGCGTGGTTGTAAGCCACTCCATCACCACGTCATCTGATGCTGCGGAAATTTCGGCAGTTATTGACAACAAAAAGACCTCGGAGAATATCGTTGCCAAGTTTGAGGGCGGTATCATCACCATGGAGAACCGGGGGCGGGACACCTCGGAGGTTGTGATGATGCGGTTCTATGACAAGGAGGGAACGGAGGTAAACAGGATGATTGTCCCTGACGGTTCCGGCCGCACTTTTGGAGCACACGTCGATGATAAAGAATCCCCAATTCCTCAGGAGAAGTCGGTACTGCGCCCACGTGTGCCACTTGAATTGCCTGATAACAAAGAATGGGATTCGGCGGAGGTTGTCACAAAGTACGGCAACGTGTTTCCGATTCAAAAAATTCAACATGATGATGATGGAGACGGAAAGGGTGGTGACGGAGATGGAGGTGGCGACGGAGACGGAGATGGTGACGGTGAGGGAGACAGCCCGGCCATGATTGGCGGCATGTGGAATAACTCCAGGATAATCAATACAGAGTTTACAGATGCGTCCATAATTCACGGCACCGGCACAAGGGGAGCAGAGGAGTCGGCAAAGCCGTACATTCCAGTAGACGGCTCGACTGACTTTGCATCTCTGATAAAGTCATCTGACGGCAAGCAGACGTACAGCATCCCGGAGTTTTACAAAAAATACAAGTTAGAGGGGGGGGATTTAATTGAAGAGACATCAAATTCGAACATCATTGTATACACAGACACTTTCAGCAACAGTGGCGTAAACGATATTAAGCATACTCTAAAGGATGGAATCACAGTATCGGGAACGGGAATGAGAACAATTAAAATAAATCACGTGGATGAAGCTGATTTTGTCTATAATGTAATGATGCCGGCCGGCGCATCCGTTGAACTTGTCGATTCACCAAACAATCTGGTCGAAAAAAGACATGACGGAACAGATTTCATCTTGTTTGAGGGTTCTGCGACGGGATCACGGACAGATGAGAAAGTACATTATGAAGGATTTGTGGTTAACACCTGCGTTGAACGTTTGCCAGACGGTCGCTATCTCCATCCCCCCTTTGGTAATCTAATAACACACGCTTGGATTCATCCATTAGTTTATTATAAAGTATATGAGTGTGGTGCGCACTATTTTCTCTTTTATGTTCATAAGGCACTTACTCCAATAATACGGATAGATGATGTCTATGTGAAGGATTGGTACAGTGCCATACATGGAAATTTTTCAAGCACTGTAACGACTCCCAAGAGTACTGGCATAGGTAATTTTAGTAGTAGTGATTCTTGGACTGATATGATTTTCCAAGATGTTGGGACATATCCATATCCACCTCCATCAAAAAAATTATGGCCACCAGATATAGGAAGAGAAGCTCATGGTGAATATGATAAAATCACTAGTTTCTCACATGAATATATATTATACTTCCCTGAGCTGGACCCGTACGGCCAAGGGATTTTTGGTCATACTGGTCATAAAGCTGTGGTCGCATTTGATATCATCATCAAAGAGGCAGAACCGTACAACTCCCTATTGAAACATACTGCATCCCAAGAAATGCGCTATACAATGCCGGAAGGTGACTTGTACCTGATTGTGCAACCAAATGGCGGAGATGTCACAATCAAAGGTGCGATCAATCCATCCAACAATTTTATAGAAATCGCCGGACTGCCGCAAGACACACCATACAGGATAGTAAATGACGACAGGACAATAGCTGTAGGTATGACAAGCAGTTCAGGTAAGATTGCCGTCGAAGGCACAATACCGGACCACTCATCCCTTGAAGGCGTGACACAGCTGCACCTGTACACGGACTCTTTGGTGTACAGTGGAGGGTTCGGCACAGTAATATTGGATGACCTGAATCACAACACACTCCGCATCGGCACGGAAGAGGATATCATATATACCGTGCACACGTACGCCCCTGTTCAGGTTGTCGGAAACGTGACAGTGTCAAACCTGAAACTCGATGAAACCTTGCCAATCCCGTATCTTGACGGCGACTATTCCACGGGGGACGTGATCAACGTTCCGATAATTCCAGGATATGACGCGGTCCGTCTGGAAATTAACGGCAATCAGACACTGTGGCAATACTCCCACATATCAGGCGGGACGGGAATAAAAATAGCAGATTCATCCAGGTCCACAATCACCAAATTAGACCTGTTTTCATCAATACATTCGGCCGAGGCAGTCACCGGTACAGTGGCGTATGCCATTGCCGCCGCAGATGGAACGCTAAAGGCGGAAATTACCGAGACAATTTCCGGCGACATTGAAATCAAAAACACATACAAATTGGAAAAGAACCCGCCACCTCCACCATCTCCAACAAAACGCGATCCGCTTGTGGGATACGTTGACATTTTTGTCAATCGCAAGAAAATAGATACAGAGAAACTTGGGACTAATCCAAATCCGGCATTTACTGCAACATCTACTAACAGTAGCCTGACTGCCGTAAGGGGTGTGACATATACTTATCCCGATTACACATTGTCTGGTGCCGTCTCCGTTCCAGTCAAGGCCGGCGACCATGTAGAATTATACGTGTATGCCAAGATTTACGGGGAAATTGACAGATATACAGTGCCTACAGGATACACGCTGCAGTCAAGTTATGGCGATTCGATAGCCACTGCCAAAATAACGTCCGCAAACATCACTACCGGAATGTAGATACATATAGTCGCCATCCCATCACAAGATAACCCCCGCCAAATATGATTTCCCCCATTAAATACATCCCGCATACGAAATGGCATGTATCTGGAACTGGCAATGCTTGCGCCGTTTGTCTTCTACTCCTGCCTTGACGTAAAAACCAGGAAGATAGGGCTCCACTGGTTTGTAATCCCATTCCTTGCAATTCTCATCTTCAAAATATTGACATCTGACATCACCATTACTGATGTAATGTTCTCAGCCATGCAGGCAGTGTTTGTTCTTGCGGCATATTTCACAAGGCTGTTCGGACCGGCAGACATGGCAGGAATGCTCCTGCTTTCCTTTGCAGTCCCGTTTGTAGGACCGTTCCCTGCGGCAGTCTCCGTGCTGGCACTCACCATAATTATCCAAAGTTTCGGAATAATCTCATCAAATATAATGTACAACCTGCAGGACATGTACCAGGACAGGACCCTATTCTACGACGTTCCACACCTCCAAAAGGCAAGGAGGATAAGGACCGTATACTGGTCTCTGATGGCCCGGCGCAGAAGGGAGAACGACAGATATGTGCTTTCGGCCCAAAGAAATCAAAAGAACGGGGAGCTGCGCCTCGCACTCTCAAGAAAGAACACGGAGCTGTGTCACGATGACGACAAATACGTGTATTCGGCCCATCCGCAGTTTGTGTACATTACAGTGTCATATGCGCTCATCTTGTTTGTTGCGATGCAGTTCGGAGTCCTGATCTGATGTTTGGCAAGAAAAATCCAAAGAAGAAGGACGCAGGCGATGCCAAGGGAACAAAGAAAAAATTCTCCATAAGATCCATATTCCCCAAAAAGAAAAAGGACGCAAAGGATGCTGCTGACACGCAAAAAAAGAAGCACGATGAAAAGAAAACAGGATCCGAGCCGGCAAAAAAGCTGTCACTCTCATCAGTCATGATAGACGACGGATACCTGCAGCAGTACAAGGTGGGCGAGGCGACAGTCACAATATCCAAGGACCTAAAGTACTGCGTATTTGAGCCGCAGTTTATCGGCCAGGGAAAGTCCGCATACGAGCAGATAATGGCATACAAGAGATTCACATCCTCATATGCCGACGAGGGCGGCAAGGCAAACAGCCTGGACTCGCTAATGAAATCGGCGGAGACAGCAGCTGCCGACCTCGGATTCACAAGGGAGTACATTGAGAACTATCGCACGTTCCAATACTACATCAGACGCAACGTCTTTGGGTTTGATCTGCTTGATGTCCTGATGCATGATCCAAAGCTGGAGGACATCACATGTTCCGACTATCGTGGGACAGTCGGCGTGATACACCAGGACTATCTGGACCGCCACGTCCTGCGGACCACGATCCAGTTTGACTCCAAGGAGCACATGGAGTCATGGATGGAGAGGCAGGCAAACAGGGCGCAAAAGCACATCTCGACTGCGACCCCCACAGTAGACATGCAGATTGCAAACAAGTACCGCATGTCACTGATAGCAAACGACATCATCTCGCCGAACTCTCCGGCAATCTCAGTCAGGATAAAGTCATCAACGCCGATAACCATAACGCATCTGCTAAACCAGAGGGCCATATCCCCGGAGACAGTCGCAGTAATCTGGGCGCTGCTGGATGTGAGGGGGACTGGGATGATAGTGGGCGGAACAGGCTCCGGCAAGACAAGCACGATTGGCTCACTGCTTCCGCTTGTAAGAAAAAACGCAAAGATACTCACAATCGAGGACACCGCCGAGCTCCTGGTGCCGCATGAGGACTGGCTGCCACTGATAGTTGATGCCCCGATATCTTCAGAGAGATACTTTGTCAAATTCGAGGAGGTGCTCAATGCCGCACTGCGGCAGCGCCCCTACATGATCTCAGTGGGAGAGGTGCGCGGCAAGTCCACAAAGATGCTCTTTGATGCAATATCCACCGGACACTCCTCGCTCTCCTCGTTCCACGCGTATTCGGCGGCAGGTGCGGTGCAGCGAATCCAGGGGGAGATGGGTGTTCCTGCCGGGTCATTTACGGACTTGGGATTCATTCTGTCCATGGCAGAAGTCGTGACAAAAACCGGGTCCCTGGAACGCCGCTGCGTCTCCTTTGACGAGGTCGGTTCGGACGGCAAAACAGTCTCGCTGATCAACCTTGGAAGGTATGACGCAGTAACTGACTCGTTTGCAGACAATTCCATAGACTATATCATTAAACACAGCAGGCGGCTGAGGATGGCGTCCGCACGCGACGCGTCAACTGACATAAGGTCTGATCTGGAAATGAGAATCGACCTTCTGTCCGAATGCCAGAAACAAAAGGCAGAGACGCCGCAGAAAGTCATGGAGATACTCTCACGGTACTATGAAAAAAAACGTCAGTAACAGGACGGCGCTTGCGGCACTGCTGTTTTTTGTCGGAATAGTCCTGGGAATATCCGGACATTTGGAGATGTTTGCAGCCCTAATAGTCTCCTCGCTTGTCGCGTACTTTGCAGATGACGGCACGATCTCATCTGCAAGAAGGAGGATAAAATGGAGGCGCGGCGATGTTTTGTCCATGAAGATAAGGGAAAAGCATGTTCCGACATCAGAGACATTTCTCAACGGACTTTTAAAATACGGGCTGTTCCGGAAAGTGTACGACTCTGTACGCGAGTCAGTCCACAATGCCGTAAGGGAGACGGGAGTCACTGCAAATCCCACAAAAACTGCAAGAAGCACGACGATAGCGCTGTTTGTGTCGTTTCCAATATCTATAATAATAGCAATTGCGGGAATAATCCTCAGTTTTCCAGTCATCATTGCATTCTCGCCGGTCTTGCCGCTTGCAGTGTATGCATCCCCCAGAATAGCAATAAAGTTCCATGTAATGGAGCGCTCCTCCATATTTGACGAGGAGCTTGCATATTTCTACTCGTATCTGCAGATTGTCCACACCGGAGGCACGATGATATATTCAAGCATCCTCTCACTTGTTGGCAAAAAGATATTCCCGGGGGTGGAGGCAGACGGCCTGATGCTGAAAAAATGGGTGGAATACGACGATTCAGTCCAGCTTGACGCGATAAACGAGATTGCAGAAAACCACTCCCATCACGGATTTCAGGCTTTTCTGCGGCAGTATTACGGGATAGCAAAGTCAAGTGTGAGCAACCTGCCGTCATTTATCTCAGAGTCGGCGCAGTCGGAATTTCAGAAGATAATAGAGAAAGACGAGAAGCTAATCGGCAAGGCCGGAGGAGTATTCATCATGGGCGCAATGATGATGATTATGGCGCCAATACTGATGGTACTGATGTCGTTTGTCGGAACAGATTCCTCCACCACGCACCTTATCACCATGGGACTGACGGCAATGCCGATAATGTACGCCGGAATGGTTCTGGTCACTTTCAAAATGCGGCAGGACGGCACACTGTACGCAAAAAAGATAGTCTTTGCGATTGCGCCGGTGGCATTTGTGATGTGCTATGTGATTACACGGGACGCACTCTCTTCAGTTGCAATCGCACTTGCCATTCCCTGCATTATTAACGGCAGATATGTCGCAGAACAGATAAGATACATCCGCTCGCTAAACGACCACTTTCCGGTGTTCATCCGGGACCTGATAGAGAGCAGAAAGGTCGATGCAAACTTTATCGTATCCATAAAAAAACTCTCCTCCCAGAAGAACCTGGACGGAAAATACGGCGCATTTTCAAACGTGCTAAGGCAGATTCGGATGCGGCTTGAATACAACACAAACAGAAGCCGTCTCATATATGATGATACGGTAAGGTCGTGGCGGCTGCGGATGCTCATGTTTGTGTTTCAGACAATATTTGATGCCGGCGGCGGCTCAATTGACACGCTGGAGAAGATGCACTCATTTAGCGTATCAGTGAATTCCATAAAGAACAAGCTGTCCGACTCCATCATGATGTCCTCCCTGATGCTGTATGTCGCGCCTACGATGTTCTTTGTGGCACTAGTCGGGGTGTCCGTGTTTATGGGGTCGTTTTCTGCCTCGGTCCCCGAACTGCCTCCAGATCTGCGGGGCTCGTTGCTGGCGGCGGGAATGTTTGCAAAGCCGGACTTTTCATCAATGCTTGAGGCGATGCGTCCGGCATTTCTGATAATGTCGATATGTTCGGGGATAGTGATATCGCGCGTGGCATACATGTCGTTTTTTGCCACCATGCCGATTGGGATCTGCTGCATGGCGGCCTTTGTGGTTCTGACTGGATGGCACTTCTTCTTTGATCTGATGTCGGATTTGATAGGGTCGATTATTTGATTGGGGGGTTAGGGCAGGGACATCATAGATGCAGAATCAGACACCGAGAATCTCACAATATATTCTACGGCAGACTGCAGGATCTCATCTGAGAGGTTCGGCATGTCAAATCCGGAGTGCAGCTGCAAGAACATCAAAAAGGTGTTTGGCATATAAAATCAGAAACCGAACAATAATAAATTTGTCTCATGTCTGGAGTTTCACGTGATCGATCAATTGAGTCAAAGGATAACTACAAGTACCGACAGAAAAAAACCCATAATTTGCGGCTTGGGAAAAATATCAACTCCTATTTTGTATTTTCCAATAACTGTGTCAAGAATGCAGTCCCATGAATCCAACACTGTTTTTTTGATGTATTTTTTGTTCAATGGATGTTTTTTGATCAGTAATTTCGTTTTTGATTCCCACTGAGATTTGTTCAAACCTGCGTATGGAGAATCCATGTCGTGATTAAGCAATATCGGTATATCTGTCTAGCTCTTGATGATTTCCATGGAAGTGGTCCTGTTCTATTGAGAATCAGATTGTTTTTTTGACTCAATACAAAATATACAGTCAATATCTATGAATATATCCGACTTTCAAAATCCAACATGTACAATATGGACAAAGATGTAGAATCACATTTACCATCCCCAAAATGGATTGTAAAAGGAAGAAAAATTGAAATGCCAAGTGGATATATTGTGGCATTTGGCGGAAAACATGACAAGAAAATAATCGTTACAGAACAAGGTTCTGATACACATGTCACATTTGCCATCAATCATCATGAATATGATTTACATATTAAAACATTCAAGGGAAGCAAAGATGAGTACAGGAAAATTTTTAAACTTCACCAGGATGTAGTCATGGACATAACTCGTGCAATTTTTAAAGAAAAAGAAAATCAAAAACTTTGGGAATGTAGAGAAAGGCGGTCTTTTATAACAAGTAAAAAATATTTCATAGATTTTGACAGTCAGTCATATCCAGAGTTGAAGAAAATGGATACTGGCATTTTGGACATATTTCCTGAAGAACTTAAAAAATATTCCATAAAATCAAAAACAATTATGCGTCAGAACTTCAGAGCCGCATCAGTACACAAATCAGACGGAGCATGTATTGAAATTATTTTTCCCACAAAAGATCATAACAAGGTAATAGTGACCAAACCAAATCTCATTGACTTGATTTTAGATACCCTCATTGGTATTAATCGGCTGAGGGAGATACTTTCTGAAAGTCTGACAGGCAAATAGTCTGTTATGACTGGATAGAGTATCTTGGCATTAGACTAATCCTACTCATCATCAAGTATTTTTTATAAATTCTGAAAAATGATTTTAAAAATACTATGACAAAATAATTGACAAAGTGTGAAGAAGATTATGTGTACGGCCAAAACAAATTAGAAACATCATATTCTTACTTTCTGTTTGCAACTTCTTTTGAAGTTTAGAAAACACGAAATTTCCGCTTTAAATGTAAAACACATAGTCCACTTCAATGAATATAACCAAGGAACAGATAATCTGGGTCGGACTCATTGTTGGAGTAGCATCCGTAGCCGGCGGACTGCTGGGAATGGGAGTGATCGGCGACGTGCAAAACCTGCAAATAGAGGGACCGTTTGAAATTACTTCTGCGGAATTGATCAAGGGATCCGGTGGTGTTGCCGTGGTCAGCATAAATATGAGAAACACAGGAGATGTGGGTTTGCAAATTCAGAGTCCGATAAAAGTGGATAATAATACTGCTACATTTTCTCCACGACCAGTAATCGCAGCAGGCAAGACTCTATCAGTGTCCTATAGCGTGCTTAATACGAGCGACTATAAACAAGGAGATTCATACCCGGTGATAGTTGAAGTGACTATAGATGACAATGGCGATGGAACTTACGCCAACGATGAAACTAAATCCTCCGACTCTATTGGGGCATTTGTGACATCCGGATTCTAGACTGCCCACCATTTTTTAATTTTTTAGAAAGACATACGGTCAATTCCGCGTTTAAATTCAAAACACAAAGAAAAAACAATGATAGTTACAAAGGAAATCTCAATTATAATTATAGCAGTATTGGCGGCCGGCGGTGCGGTGTTTTCCATATTGGGCGAGCAGTCAATATCCAGGATACAGACGCGTGACGGACTGGAGATAGTATCAGCTGAAATTAACGGCGACTATGCGGGAAACTACATTCTCAGCCTCACCGTAAAAAATAACGGCAGGGATGACATTACATTAGATAATTTGGAATTTAATTCACCGTTAGGTGATCTAGAGAGTCTAGAGCCTCACCCAGTACTGCAAGCGGGAAAGACCTGGTCGAATAACTACGATATTGGAAAACACGAATTTGTACGCGGAACATCACATCTTTTGACAGCGTCGGGCATGTCTGGAGGCAGTGCGGTAAATGATGTATTTCCAGTTGTTGTGATAAACAGTCCCCACCGCGTGGAATTGACAGAACCAACACCGTAACCGACTGCACCATAACCAATACCAGAACCGGAACCCATAGTTTCAATCGCATTGTCGCCAGAATCGCCTGTTGCAAAGGGAACGAAGGCGACAGTGACTGCAACGTTCCACAACACGGGATCCGAACCGGAATCACGGGTTTCATTCGCGCCATACATCTCAGGAGGAGAGGATGGTTGTGGCGTTGTTCAGATATGGGAAAGAATAGAAGAGTTTGTAGATAACAAGGCAGTCAGAATGTTCACGGTAGACAGTACCTGCCCAGTAGGAGAATATGAAGTCGGTGTCGCCTTCAATTTCTCAGAGCATTAAAAGATCCAATTCACATTGCAGTACTTGAAGATTACGCCATGACGATATCCCCACTTCATGAAAATTCCGTTTTTAAGTAAACTCCCAACTAAATGCCGATGATCAGACTTGCAATTGTTATGGCACTGGCGGCAGTGTCACTTTTCCCCTACGCATATGCGCAGGCAGAACCGCCTGAGGGGATGCCGGAATCCGCCCCACAAAACGACGGAATAACCCTGATACTTCCAAAAAACATCCTGCTTGGCGACCACAAATACTATGGAATGCTGATTCGCGAGGATGCGGACGGTCCACTGGTCGCAAGCCTGGTGTCCGACTCTGATATTTTACAGGTCCCATCATCGGTGTTCATCACACACGGAAAAAACCACGGCCTATTCGAGGTGGTTCCGCACGGCGAAGGCAGCGTGGAGGTAACTGCAATAGCAGATGCAGACCTGTATTCGGCAAGAACCGAAATATCCTATCCTGCCAGCGACGACTATCGCATAATAATGGTGGTGCCAGAATCAGTCTCCACTCCGTCTGACGTAACGTTCCCCCTCTATCTGGTTGACAACTACGGGGATCCGGTAGAGGCAAAGGAGGACACCGGTGTGAAATTTGCCGTATCTGGAATGGATATGGTATCTGACAGTGCCGTCATTCCAGAGGGATCTGCCAGCATCTTTGTGAACGTCAAGGTGCACGGTAACGGGTCAATACTGGCATACACGGGCGAGGCAGTGTCTGAAACATATGAGATATCCAGAACATCCACGTCGGCTGCCGTCCGAATCGGCGTGGCCCCGGAGGTGATCCTGGACAACTCGTTTGCATACCTCTTCATATGGATTGCAAACGAGGATGACACCCCCATCTCACCATACCTCCCGTTAAGTGCGACAATAAAGACATCAAATCCAAGGGTTGCGGGCTTTGACGGACTCTACAAAATTGACGGTACGGACTCGGCAAAGGCGCACATTACAGACGGGGGATTCCACATGCTGAAGCTGTACACGTATGAAAGGGGCGTCTCGACAATAACTGTCAGCATACCGGGGTATGGTGCCGCATCGCTTGATCTAAACGTGGGACCCTTACTGCTCGAGGAAGTGGTCCATGACAGTTTCACACTTCCAAACGGAATTGTGCTGGAACCCAGTGACGAGGAGTTTTTGAAACTAATTATCAAACAGAGAAAATCCAACCTAATTGGCCATTCCACTGCCAGTGACATTATCGAGAGGTATGTTGCAAATATGACACTCCCGGGATACGACGAATCCACACAAATCACCATAGAAAACACCAGGGAAATTATCACTAGATATGTTCTAGGCCAGGCAGAGTCGTTAGAACCGGCACAAATCACCTCCGATACTGCAAGCGGTGACGTGGAAGAGCACTGCACAATTTACGAGGGAACTGATTTTGTCTCAACACCAAGACCGGCCGATGAAACGTTTCACGGAGGCAATCCGCCACTAAAACACCTGTGCGCATATGTCTACCCGGAGAAGACCACGTCTGAGGCATACCTCATCTGGTCGCTGTATGACTCGTATACCGAAGAGGAGACGGACACCGCCGGTACAGGGATCTTCTTCAACCCGATACACGACTCCAAGCTGGACTTTCTCATCTCTTCAGACGACTCTGTAAGCTATGCAAGAAAGCACACATTCCAGCCAGAGGGCAGATACACCCAGTCAAACGTAATGCCTATTTCAACGAGCGTTATTGGCGAGCACACCCTGTCCATCACCTCCACTGATTTTTACACCATCGAGGCTTCGTTTGAGGCAGTGCCGCCTCCGCAGTACTCCTTTCTGATATCATCCCTGCCGTTCTCAAAGTCCGGCCAGACAGAGCCGCTATTCACGCTGTCTGTGACAGACGAGCGCGGCAGCATCATTGACCCGCACTATCTCTTTGGCGGAATGTCAGTCGACATGATATCTGACGATATAATATTTGAGAAGGACTCCATCACCATACAGAGACCGGTCACCATAATTTATGGCACCTCTGCCGTTACACAGCCCTCAATCACGCTAGTGTCAGACCAGAACATAAGCGGCGTACACAAGACCGACAAAAGCAACAGCCTCTCACTTTCAATTGATTCCCCCGTACGCGTCCATTCCGGGGAGCAGTTTCCATTGTACGCATACATTGTCGACTCCGATGAAAGGCCGATATCACTCCTTGACACCCCGATAGATTCCCACTGCGGCACCGGTGACGGCATCCTGTTTTCGTGTGACAGGGATGCGGAGATGATCATCATCAAGGAATCAGTCGGAATCACGCATCACAGAATAGAGGTGTTTCATAATTCCCTTGATGACAGGCACATAGGTGTGGACTTTGGCGATACCTCCGATGTCGGGTTGTATGACAATCACCGCGTCAGAATAGTGACAGCAGACGACATCAAATGGAAGGTGGAGACACTGATGAAGCACGAGATAGTCGGCGACGAGCTGATCCTCACCCCCGACAATACCGGAAAACAGACCGTGAACATAGTGTTTACCAGTCCCGGATATGATACACATGTAGAGTCGCGCGAGATAGTGGTGCAGGACAAGATAAACCTGGAGATTGCCACCAGAACATCTGACGGCTCTGCATTTGCAGCCGATGTGGAGATAGTAAACATGGACGGTTCCACTCCGGTGACCACTCCGGACAACATATCCATACGGCGCGGGGAGACCACCGTAACGTTTCACAATACCGTGCAGACCGAGCATGCCGGATACATACTGGACCACATAAAGTGGAATTCACAGATTATCCCGGGAAACGTGTTTTCCGGAGTGATAATGCGTCCCGGCGAGATGACTGCCCACTACCACGAGGTCATAAACATCAAAGTCACAAACGGACTTGGGACCGGGGCGTATGACATTGGCCAGACTGTGACAATACGTGCGCCTCCAAAGGACGTTGCGTCGTTCCTTATCCGCGATGTCTTGGACTACTGGACGGTCGCCCCGCAAAACCACAGGACGGACTCTGACGTGATCACGTTTGTTGCAGACTCGTCATTCTCCACCACGGCAGTATACAAGCAGGACTTTGCGGGACTGGTGTCAGTGGTTGTTGCAGTGTCAGCTGCGGTCGTCGCGTTCAGAAAGAAGGACGTGATACTTGATATGGTCAGGAAAAACAAGGACGGCGAGGAGGAGGCCCAGGAGGTATGAGTGGATTTCCGTGGTATTGTCGTGTGGGAATCATACTTTTGGTGGTGGCAGTTATGGTATCAGTAACACTTTCCAGCCCGGCAGAGGCCAGCCCGCGTCCATACAATCATGATTGTCGCCTCTCATTGGAAAAGAAGATATTTCCCGCATACTATGACGGACACATTAGGCAGAATCCCGACGGCACGTACTATCCCGGGGACGCCTTTTACTTTGTGTTTGCATATGCCATACAGAGGGAATGTGGTGGGCTCAGAATCGCTCTCACGCAGTACGCCGACGCAATGGTAGTCGAGCTGAACTATACTGACTACAAGCCGGAACTGATCACGCGGAGGTGGACTGACTTTGACTATCGAGACAGCGATGAGGATTTGGAGTTATTTGAGTTTCTATTTCCATCGACACCGCATTTGTTTGACGGTATGAGTGATGAGCGAAAGGAGAGAATACTTGAGAGGGGGAACCATTCGGGGAATATACCGGAGCAGATAGCAGAATACTGCAAGAGACATGTAGACTCTAGCTGGGCCGATAAATATGAAAAAAGGGTGGCCGGGTGCGTCTACGGTAGAGTGGAGATACGTGCGGAGGGAAACGCTGATTACTGCCGCGAGTTTGACTTTGAAAAGGTGAATCTGGACGGTGCGTACAAGTACTCATGGTTCTCAATAGATGGCCGTTCATATCCACAGTTAAAGAGAATCTCGATCCCAATTGAGCATTTAAGCTCTGAAAACGTTTCAGATATCAGGATTTACCCACTTCGGGAAATATCCTACAGTGAGAGCCTAGACTCAAAGTCAAAAAGAGAACATTACAATATATACCATACATACTTTACACTCTATGACGGAAGTAACTACAATTATCAGTTCCATGGTCGTCATGGAACTTATATCCCAGTCAATAAATACGCACCGCACCCGTTGCTGGACGCGACTAGCGTCAAGCTAAAGTCAAAGGCCCAGAACAATTTTTACTCCCTGTTTGATTTGGATGAAAGGCACGAGGAGGAGCTGTGCTATCCAAACCCATCAAAGATAGAGCTCAAAGTCTCAACAAGCAAGCAATACCACGCAAGGGACAAGTTCGGAGACGAGATACACAAGTTCAGAAGCATCACAAAAACAGGCACACTGACGCCTCCAATGGCAAACAAGATATTTGACGTGAAATTCAGGTATCCCACACTGCTTGACATTGACGCACTGCCGGCAAAGAACAATGACGGCACATACTATACCGACGACCCGGCAGCAGTAGTCAGGTATCCGGATTTGAAATGGGCCGAGCAGCGCTGGCCCCTGATATTGTTTGAGGAGGACTGGCTAAAGACATCAAAGCCCATAAGTAACCACTTCACACACAACTGCAATGCCACCGGCTGCGCGATAAACGTGACGTATGAGGACATTTACCACACCAACCCGCTAGAATACACAAACGGCCACGGGATCGACGTGTTTGCAATCCATGACGTAGAGAGGGAGCTGGGGAGAAACGTTCCGTCTTACCAGCTCACATCATGGAATCTCGGGGACAAGATGTATACGGACGCATCTGACGGAAACCTGCTGTTTGTCAGATATGACCCGCAAATATCAGATACCCACACGTGGTCCGTATTCAGTGACGGCGGACTGACGTCCTTTGAGAACAGGCATTCCCTTGGAATCAGATACGACGGCTCAGTCGGAGGCGGGCCTGACGACCCCGGCGGGGCGATACACCCGGACAGAAGGATGAAGATAACAGACGTATACCACAACGTCACGATGTCAAACGGGTTTGAGACGATATACCCGCAGGAAGAGGGATACGGCTTTGAGATCTCGCGCGCAGACAACATACAGGACATGACAATACTGGATTCGGTGACTGAACAGATACCCGAATGGTTCTCCTTCTCCGGTGAAAAATACGAGGGCTCGCTCCTCATGAGCCCGCTTGACTCCAACAAAAACATGACCTTCTATGAGGCCGGATACTCCAGATTCCTTACAAGCTCGTCATTACCAGAGGAGCGACTGACAAAGAACTTTATCGATGTGGACATACATGAGAGGATAACAAGCGAGGAATTTGCCGGACTAGACCACACCCATCTGACAAATGCCACGTACAACTACCCGTACGGCACTCTTTCAGTCCCACTCAACATCACGGCATACAAGATCCTCCTGATTGAGAACTCCATGGAACACTGCACGGATGACTCCAAGTACATATGCGTCTCCAAGGACGTGACATCAGAGGAGATTGACCGTTCCACGAAAATAAAGAGCGTAACGTTCTCACCGTCAGACGACCAGGAGTTTATCACCACCAGCGAGTTTCTGCTAAACAACCACAGGACTGAAAACATTATAGAGCCGTTCACAGTAATGGTTTTCTCTGACCTGTACGACATGAACGTGCCGCAAGAAATCAACGAGTCCACCGTCCTGTTGCTGCTGAACAAGAGCGGCATACATTACGTGCTGGAACCGACAAATGAGGCACTTGACAGAGAAGTGTTCGCAATAGATAACGTGACTGGAGATGGGACCGTCAACACACGCACGTTTGGCATGGACTTTGCAGATTTTCTCAATGTGACCGAATCAGTCAGTGATGACGACATAATGTACCAGCCGGTGAGGGAGTTTTTTTCCGCATACGAAATCCATGACGTAACAGTTGACGCGCAGCGCGAATCTGACACACGGAGCAACACCGTTACAATGACGCAGTATGGCCAGTCGACTATTGAATACATCCTGAACATGTATCCCCTAAACCATCTGGAGGCGACAAGGGCCGTGAAATTTATCGGATTCAACCCGTCACAATATTTCGGCCATGACTACGAGGTGCATATTGACGGGGCCCATGTCCCAAAGCAGGTCAGTGGCGACGTGTTTGCCAAATATAATTCCAACGTCTGCAGCCACGGCCAGTGCATGGTAAGGCTGGATCATGACGATCCGATCGATGCCAAGCTCGTAAACATATGGGGCGGAATAGCCCAGGACGCCTCAGTTGATGCAATCATAATACCAAAATACGAGATGGACTGGGACCTGGCGGCAATGAGAATCATGTATATAGCTGCCGCACTGGTGGCGGTGTTTCTTCTCTATGTGTTTGTCAAAAGATTTGCAGGCTCCCTGTTCCCTAAAAAACGAGTTTAATTGGAATTGTGTACGAGTAGGCAATGAAGCATCGTGACGCGTTTTTGAAGATATGCGACAAAATGGGAATGGAGCCCGACGAGATTGCAGGGGCAATACGCGTCCTTTCGGATTCGGGGTCGGTATATTTTGGCCCGTTTAAAATTACTCTACACTACTCAAAGCAGGAAGGAAAGAGGAGGCTCTACATGGTATCACTCCATGATCACGGCAGGCTGATAACCAAGGCCTTTGTGGACATAAAGGGATCATGATTCTCACAAAGGAGATGATTATGGTTTTTGGGTTTGTCACAGTCATTGGCGGGGTGGCCATGGCACTCATTGTCTCTGATTTTCATGGGTCCGTAGGAGGAATTGTGCTGGATGTGCATGTCAATGCACATCTGGTAGTCGACAATGTGATAGTGCTGGACTATACCGTATACAACACCGGAACAACTGAAATATCCAGCGTTGATATAATTGTCAACTGCTTTGGGGGCGATGTGAAGGTTGGAAAACTGCGGCCGGGGGAATCCGTATCCGTATCTCCTGATGATACTGAATATCTCAAACACGACCCTGCCAAATGTCCCGGTTTGCCGCCGTCAGGTGGCGATGCCATAATTGTAAAGTTTGAGGCAACGGACAGCCTTGGAAACAGCGACGCATTTACAAAAAACGTCATTCTCAGGGGATGAACCTGATGGCATGACGGCCTGCAAATGCGGTTTGTTTATGGACATGGATATTGTCGCTGCCATGAACATATCACGCAAGCTGCCCCCCAGGTTTAGGGGCAGTAGAGGTGGCATATGTGAAGCGCAGTCCGGCACTTTTGAGCAGGCGATTACGGAATCCGGCACACCATTGGCAGTCCGAATAGCCGATATGTCAAAGTCAAGTTATAGGGGTCAACTCCCGATAACTTTACAGAACCACAAATAACATATCAAAAAGTGATTCCCTACACCGGCATAAATTAACCCCTTTAATACAAATCATCTCTGTATGGTTGTGGCAAAGAGACAGATAAAAAAGGAGGAGATAAAGTCACTGGCGCTGCATCCACTGAACATCAGATATGCCTCAGAGGAGTCAGTCCATGGAACCACCGAGCTTGACTCGATACTGTACAAGTATTCCGATTTAATCAACTCCATCTCAAGGCCGCTGACAATTGATGCCGTAAAGGACTATGAGACGCTGATGTTCAACAAGACCCCCCATTTGTGCAACTTTGACCGCGTGATATTCAACTCCTCTGAAAACCTAGAGCCCATGCTGCACTCAAACTCGATGGAATTTTATCCAGTAGAGACAAGAAAGTGGGAGGTCGAAAAGGAACTCTCAGACCACATGGTGCTGGCGGGGGGAATGCACTGCAAGATGTACACCCTTACAAACATGCATGCCGAGCTGCCGCCCGGATGGATTTACGAGCCGTTTTCCAATTCCGATTTTCTGAGAATATTCATCAAGCCCGTCCCAAAGGAAAGGCACCTAAAGACAATCAACTCACACAAGTCACTGCAGGCCACCAGGAGCTCGGCCGAAGACATGGACCAAACTGACGACGTGGCGGCAATCAGGGAGCTTGTACTGAATGCAAAGACTGACAACCTGTTCTCAGTTATAATCAATGCGGGAATTCTGGGGATTGATGCCGAATCCATGCAGGAGAAAATAAAGGAGTTTGAGGCCTCTGACAACAAAAACAGAACAGAGATGTACTCCATGAAGAACGTGCAGTCAAAGTTTCTGCGCGGACAGATGGGACAGAAGCACCTGATGGTCCGCAGCTCAATGCCCGCACTCATTCCGTTTGTAACATCGGAGATTTATGAGGACGGCGGATGTCTCCTGGGGCGCAACATGATTACCGGCAACCCGGTAAAGTGGGACATCAACCAGAGGATCAACAGGAATACAGTCCTGGCAGCAACGTCGGGTTCCGGCAAGACCACCCTTGCAATGATGATAATCCACGCGTTTGAGAAGATGTATCCGGACACCTTCATCTTCGTGATTGATCCCGAATCCGAGTACAGGGCCTTGTCTGACAACATGGGATTCCATTATTTGGACTATTCATCGGGAACAAAGCTCGGGTTTGACGTGTTCAAGATGGTGGCAGACCCCATCTCGGCGGTAGAGACGCTCTGCGATGTGCTGCAGGTGCCCTCACTTGATCGGACCCTGCCGTTCCAGGCGGCGGCCAGGATGTCGATCAGAAAGGAGGACAGGGACTTTTTCAAGTTTTATGATGAACTGGTAAAGCTGGAGGAGGGCTCCCATGGCGCCACGCCATCGCAGTATTTCTCAATTCTGGCCGAGCCGCCATTCAATACGCTGCTGCAGGGCAGGCCGCCAACTGACAACAAGATTGTACTCTCACTCAAAAACATAGGAAGTGCGGGAGGCGCGGTGCAGAGAATTATCACGCAGATTGCCCTGGCATACGCGATGGGAAAGTCGCTGATGATGCCCAAGATTGTGCCAAAGCTCTTCATGTTGGACGAGGTCTGGATGCTTCTCCAGCACGAATCCCTTGGAAACTACATACAGAACCTCTCAAGGCGCGGAAGAAAATACAACATAAACATGATGATGGCATCGCAGAACATCGAGGACATGACAGAGAACCCGGCGGCAAGAAACGTGCTGGTCAATTCGGACACGGTGATGTTTCTGAGGCAGTCTGAAACCACTCTAAAGTCCCTTGTCACGCATTTCGTGCTGTCTTCGGAGGCTGCAACTACTCTGATGCGGCTGAAGGTGGGGCAGGCGATGATAAAATTCGGGAATAGCATGGTACCGGCAAACGTAATGCCCGACGAGGAGCAGCTCAAGCTCTTCAAGCCAAAGTGATGACACCGGTCAGTAACGACTATTCCGTGATTGGGTACGTCGGGGACAATGCGGATTCGGGCAGGCCTGTGGGGAAGAAAACCGGCAACCGGCATTCCGGGACGGAATGCGCCGGGGAGAGGATGCTCTCCATTCCAAACAAAATCAGGCAGAACTTTGCAATTTTCGGGGAGATTGGTTCGGGCAAGTCCTCGATACTGCGGCTGCTGATACTCCAGGACATCCAGGCCGGGAGGGGGTTTCTCCTGGCTGAAAACCACAACGAGCTGTCAAGGGAGATACTCTCAATGATTCCGCCCGACCAGTACCACAAAATCGTGTATGTTAATCTGACATCGCTGAGAAAATGGGACAAGACGATGCGCTTTAATCCGCTGCGGTGCGATGATCCGGTGGATTCTGGGATGGTGGCGCTGACATTCACCGAATGCATGGCAAGGGCGTTTTCTGACTCGTGGGGGGCGCGTGTCGAGACGTGCACCAGGAACGGCGCCCTTGCAACGATTGGCACGTCAAGCAATACCATCGGAGTCATGCTGAAGCTGCTCACTGACAAGGCCTACCGGGAGGCCTTTGTTCCGACCATACAGAACAAGCAGGCAAGGGACTTTTTTCTCCACGTGTACGACGAGCAGTATCCAAAGGAGGCAGGAGGTGTCGTCTTCAACAAGCTTAACAAAATGATGACAATCCCGGAGATGGATGCGATGTTCAACACCAGCAAGTCGTCAATTGACTTTGCCAAAATAATCGATGAGGGAATGTACGTCATACTTGATTTTGGCGGAGGCCTCCCCGATGATATGGTACGGTTTCTCGGAAACGTCTTCATGCACCTGTTCTATACCACATACAGGAAGAGGGTCAAGGAGCCTGACGGCACCTACAGGCCGTTTAACCTGTATCTGGACGAGGTGCAGACGTTCTCGCCATCAATGATTCGTGAGCTGCTCAATACCGTGAGAAAATACGGCATCAAAATGACGGTGGCAACGCAGTCGGTATCTGCACTGGACAGGGACCTCTCCGACGAGATTGCCACGCTGTGCCGCGCAATTGCGTGCTTTAGGTGCGACGTAAAGACTGCCGCACACCTCAAGGCCATACTTCCGTGTACCGTGGAGAAGCAGCAGGCACTGTCATGGCACGTCTTCTCGTTTTATTCCGGAGGGGATTCGCCAATAAAGGCAGTAGCCAGGACAAGACACCTGCAGGTAGCGCAGAGGTGGGAGCAGGCGGCAAGATCCAGCGTGGAGAGGCTTGGGGAGTTTGTCTCACTGGAGAAATACTACAACCAGTCCGGAGGAAACGCCGAGGTGTTGCTGTCCCCGCTCGAGTTTGGAATACTGAACTACCTTCGCATGGAGAACAGGGACGTTTCACGGGACGAGATAACCAAGGTCATGACAAGAAGGTACAGGACTGATGCCAGAACAGTGGCTTCTGCGATAAATGACACGCTGATTGACTCGCACCATTTTGTCGAAAAGCACGACATACTCACCGATGACGGGGACAGCAACTTTGAGTCGAGGTACTCTGTCACGTCCACTGCAATCAAGATTGTATTCTCAAAGGCGGCCTCGGGCAGACGTGCGGGAGGGGACATGCACCTTGCAATGATATTCATGATTCAGGACGTGCAGATGAACCTCGGAAATTACTGCGTTGTGGACAGGGGGACTGGCGCTGCAAGGCATGCCGACCTGCTGATGTTTTCCCCAGAGAAGATAAGGGACGGCGAGGGAAATGAGATAGCATACCACCCTCACGAGTGGTCAAAGGATATAATCGCAGTAGAGGTGGAGACTGCCCCTGGAAAGCACATGGAGCAGGTAGTCACAAACTACAAGAAAAACCACGAAATGGGATACTTTTTGCAGTTTGTAGTTTTTTCAGAAAGTGACAAGGAGAAGATAGTCAACGCGTTCAGACACGCAAAGATAGGCCAAAAGGAATACTCCATCACGGTCATGAACACGGGCATTCTGACCTCAGTGGATATGAACTCTGAATCAGTAAGGCAGTTCAGCCCGATACAGACATCGATATTTTCCATTCTGTTAAACGCCGGCGGAATGGCAGCAGAGCAGTACATCATTGACAACTCATGGAGACACGAGCCAAAACATATCATGGAAACCCTTGCCTCCATGGCAAAGAAGGGCGAGCTTGGGTCTGAGGAGAGGCAGATCCAGAACCCGTCCAATCCCGATGATCCGTCCGACAAAAAGACAGTAAGGATGTGGAAGCTGGCAGGATACTCTTCCTCTGCAAACAAGAAAAAAGACGAAGAGAAAAGAGACGGCGTGGCACCAAAGCTGACAGAGGACACATTTTCCGTATCACGACCTGAGCCGATGGGGCTGTACAGCAGGGACCACTATGATCCCGATCCTGGGAAAAAAGACAGGGGGACAGAAGAGGACTCGGAAGCGAAGGGAATGGTACGGCAGTCTGTGAGGGGGGCATGTCCACAGAAAGACAAGGATACGGAACCGGAGAAGGCCACGGAACGGAATCATGATGACATCTACCGGGATCTTGATGAGAACATGCTGCTTGACATTTTCATCGCACACGACGTAAACGACGAAAAAGAGGACATGCGGAGAATAAGGGAGGTGCTCAATGTGCGCGGGTTCTGCATCAAGCGGCGCGGCCACAACAACTTTTTTGTTGCAAAGATTCCAAAAAAGAAAAATTCCTCAAGGTGACCATTTCTCGCATATGTGCCGCCGGTCAGAAGATACGGCCGGGCGCAATTTGATTTGGGGAATATCCGTATTGAGTGGCAAATTTTCGCTTTAAATTCTAATTGTAACAGCAGATACAATGATAGCAAAAAACAAGGGCGATGACATAAGCGATGCGTTTCGTGGACCTGTCGGATACTTTGCAATAGCGTTGATTGTGATTGGAGCTGCATCAGCATATGCAAATACATTAGGAGCGGGCGACGATACACCAACAGCACCAGACAAGCCCATATTTGGATTTATCACCAATGCCATTAATGAGTTCAGATACGTTCTTGACATTGTTGTTCCGGTGGTGATTATTGCCGGTGCGGTCATGATAGGACTTACGCTGAGACTTGACAGCACACACACAAACCAGAAAAGACTGCGATATCCATGTAAGTTGACGCTTTCACGTGCGGCACGCATGGCCAATTCACCAATATTATTGATAAAGCGTCATTTTTGAAATTGGCACTGATATCAATATTTTTTATCTCATTTTTGTCAGCAGTATATGCGGTATTTCTAGACGGAATGATGGAGGAATACGGGGTTTTTGTGGCCCTGGGAATTTACGGCGCGGCCTTTGCGGCTGATTTTCTTTCCACCATATTCGCGCAGGACGCACAAAAGAGGGAAAAGAATCCCATCGCAAGATACATGTCAAAATTTGTCGGGTTTCGCACGTCACTTGTCCTGGTCGGGGCAGTCGGTCTCTCAATACAGATTGTGGCGTATCTTGTGACAGGCAACATGATAGTCACATACCTTATGGCGGTACTGCACGCATATGCCGCCTTTTCAAATCTGTGGCATCAAAAATCCGCCTCAAATACAAAACATGTTGAAACATTGTGAACATGAACAAGATAAAAATTGTAAATGTCGTGGCAAAGGCGGTGATTGCGGGCCATGACAACAACACAATACTAAAGACCGTAAGAAATGCAGAATACCGCCCGAACAATTTTCCCGCGATCGGAATAAAGACTGCAAAGGCAAAGATATGGCTGTACAATTCCGGGAAGGTGACATCGACTGGGACAAATTCCATGGATGAGGCACTTGTCAGCATAACTGACTTTGTGCATGAGATGGCGAGGCTTGGCATGTCAATCAAGATGATATCAGAGCCGAGGGTCGTGCTGGTCGTGGCCAACGTCTTTGTCTCAAAGAAGCTTGACATCATAAAGATGCGGCACATGGTAAAGTCGTCGCAGCCGAGGTTTACGTCGCGTACCGTGCAGTTTGGCGACGGAAAACATGCAAGAATCTATGACAACAACGCCGTGATTGCCAGTGCGTCCTCCATAGACGGGATCATTGAGATCGTAAAGAAGCTTGAAAAATACCAGATGGAATGAGAATTTTACGGTTAAATACAAATCTGTTACGTGACTTTGTGCATATACCACGTACATGTCCCAAATGCGGTGGAGAGATGTACTGTGCGTCTTATGTCGTTATAATTGCACTCCTTAGGGAGAGGAACTGGCATGTCTGCAAAAAGTGCGGGTTTGAGCAGAATGTTGAGAGGTTTAAGAACACGCTGTTTTGCAGGTGATGTATGTTTTGAAAATAAAAAATCGTGTTACAATGCCGCACAGAAACCACAAAAGGAGGAATCCATAATGATATGACAAGGACGATGCGAGGCGTCATGACCGATTGCATCTATGAAGAGGCGTCTGCAGAAATATTTTATGGCAGAAAAGACCCGTGCAAAATGCGCCCGCATGATGTGGTCAAAACGTCGGCAAGCAGAGAAAAAACAACGAAGAGCGAAAATTTCTTGACGAATCCTGAGAAAATGACAGGATTTCCGTAACGAAAAAGTTACGGCCCCATTGAAGCCTTTACGTGAATAGTGAATCTAAGGATGCCTGCTCATTTCCGTAACGAAAAAGTTACGGCCCCATTGAAGCCGCCGGAACGCACATCAAATCCATATTTCAGGAAAGAATTTCCGTAACGAAAAAGTTACGGCCCCATTGAAGCGACTTTACTAAAATCCAAAATAAGCGGAATGTAACGGATTTCCGTAACGAAAAAGTTACGGCCCCATTGAAGCGTCATGATGATTTAGGATTAAAACCAGTGTAGAGTAATTTCCGTAACGAAAAAGTTACGGCCCCATTGAAGCAAAATGCCGCTCAGGCATCTTGATCCGGCGGCCAAAAAATTTCCGTAACGAAAAAGTTACGGCCCCATTGAAGCCATCATAGGAACCCCAGGATCAGGCAAGACTACACTGATTTCCGTAACGAAAAAGTTGCGGCCCCATTGAGGCAAACGGCCCCGATATCTCTGTCAAATCCAGTCATCAAAAAACACAGATGACAAAATATCTATTTATACCAAAAAATTCAGACAATCATGTGTTCGGCAAGAAAAAGGAAGGGAAGGACAAGGATCAAATTATAGACGAGAATGAATCCGAAAAAATCAGGGACAGGCTTGATCCTGGCGAGAGCATAATAATGTCGGCAAGGCAGTCCCGCATAAGACCGGGAGGTGCGGCTGCCATAAATCCAAACACAATTTTCATCACGGAAAAACGCGTGATAATCAGAAACCCGATACGCCTGGGATACGGCGAGCACATCGAGGAATACTATTACCACCAGATAACAAACGTGAGGCTGGAGAAGGGACTGTTCTCCTCATCGCTTGTGTTTGCAATTCCCGGACTGACGGAAATATCAAAGAGCGACCGCAAACTTGTTCCGTGGGGAAGGGACTCTGAGGGAGTTATAGATGCCATCCAAAAGGAGATTGCAGAAAAAATGTATGACTATATCAGGGAAAGAATCAAATCTGAAAAGAGTAAAAAGGACGGCCAATCGCAACAATACTCCGGCGACGAAGATCCAATAAAAATTCTCAAGGCAAGGTACGCACGAGGGGAAATCTCAAAGGACGAGTTTGAATCGATGAAAAAGGATTTGGAATAGTCAGTCACGGTGTTTGGTGCAAAGGGACGGTCCAATCACTAGAATACATCATCCCATGTAGTAATAATTGATGTTATGATCTTCCCTCTTCTGCAAAAAACCCGTCTTTTATCCAACGTACATACGCGATTGCGTGAACGTTGAGATAGTTCCCGCAGGCGTAAAGGATGCGTGCGACTTTTACAGGCTGGAGGCCAAATGCTTTGGGATGGACGAGAATCCCGACACGCTGTACTTTTGGGTTCCGATACTAGAGCATCAACACTGCTACAAGGCAGTTTGTGGCGGTTCCCTGGTTGGCGGAATAGTGTCAATGCCGACACGCGACAAAAGATGGTACATCAACTCGCTGTTTGTCGATCCAATGTACAGAAGAAAAAAAATAGCAAGCGGGCTTTTGGGGAAGATAGTCGGCATTGCACGGTGCGACATCGTACTTGATGTCAAGACAGACAGGCCCCATCTTGTCGAATTCTACCAGGAGCGCGGGTTCAAAAAGGAAAAGACGTCAGTCGGGCACTATTACGACGGTTCCGACCGGTTCATAATGCAAAAAGCACACCCAAACTAGCCATCTTGCCTGCATCTGTGTCTATCAGAGGCCGCATCCCATCCATAATGCCAAATTCAAAATCCACACAGGGACACGAATCCCAATTCAATGGAAACGGCGCATTCATCAGACAGCATGCCAAAATCAGGTTTATAACAAAACATGGCAGGCAGGTGCGTGTTTGGAAAAAAAGACAAGAACCAGATAATAGACGCAAAAGAGTCTGAAAAAATCAGAGAGAGGCTTGATTCTGATGAAACCATTGTAATGTCGGCAAGGCAGTCCAGGATAAAGCCCGGAGGCGCCGCCGCCGTAACTCCCAACACCATATTTGTGACAGAAAAGCGGGTAATAATCAGAAACCCGACACGTCTGGGGTTCGGAGAGAACATCGAGGAATACTATTTCCGCCAGATCACAAACATCAGGCTGGAGAAGGGCATATTCTCCTCGTCGATTGTGCTTGCAATTCCCGGACTGACTGAAATCTCAAAGTATGACAGAAAGCTCACCATGTGGGGCAGGGAATCCGAAGGGGTGATAGATGCCATACCAAAGGAGATTGCAGAAAAAATATATGATTATGTCAGAAGGAAGATCAATGAAGCCAAGGAGAAAAAGAACATTCCATCCAGTCATTCGGCCGGGAACAGCCCCATGAGAATTCTCCAGTCAAGGTATGCGCGAGGAGAAATCTCAAAGGGCAAGTTTGAATCGATGAAAAAGGATTTGGAATAGAGCAGTCAAAATGTATCATACCATCAGAACAAGACGATATTGTCTTTGCGGGGCGCATGGAATGGCGATATGCCTCATTGGAGCAATTCTTCTGATGCCCGTCTCTGCTGATGCAAGGGCACAGTCGTGGTGGGACCACATATTTGAATTTCACCGGGACGGCATGATATCAACTGAGGAGCTGAGGACTGCAATGGAATACGTGATGGATGTCAGAAACTTGTCGGCGCCCACACCGAAAACCGACAGCAAAAACATAATAACGTATTCTGTCGGAATGTGGCCGGCACTGACATACCCGGACATACCTGCAGGGGCCATGGAGGCGGCAATCACGACATGGGAGTATAACAATCCGGGCCTTTTGTTTGTCCAGTCAGATTATAATCCGGACATCCGCATAGAATGGGATTTGTTCCTCTCAGAAGAGTATGCGGGACTGGCAACATGCACTGATTTTTCAGGTATTGGCTCAATTGACTGTACACTGGACATAGCGCTTGGTGACTATGACTGCACCGGAGAGTTTGTGCAAGGTGATGTGGATTTTATCACACATACAATAATGCATGAGGTTGGACACGCACTCGGTATCGGGCATACGTCTGATGAAACGCATCTGATGTTTGGACCAGACCCCACAGAGCCGTTTGACACAAAGGGATACCGCATACCTGACTCACTGGACGGAACGTATGTGGGCCAGGATGAGATTGATGGGGCCATAGATGATACCGGCCGTTCCATTGATAAATTATATGACGATATTCGGGAGATTAATGTCCCGATAGACGAATTGAAAGTGGAGCTTGACTTGATAAATGACAGACTCATTGCCGGCAAGGACAGAATCAGGGAACTGGAAATGAGGTATGAATTTTACGAGTCCGGAAATCTTTCAGAAAATCAATACAATCAGGCCATGAGAATCTATGATTTACTGAATATGGAGTATGAGGATCATAAAGTCCTGGTAAACCAGTATAATGAAATTGTCAGGGAGCAGACAGTTCATATTGATGAATCAAACATGCTTTCTGACGAGTACCAGGCCATGGCAGACAGGCAGTCAGTTCTTGTAGAGACATACAACTGCTATCCCAATGTGGGGGACTGACATGCAGCCGGCGATGACGGAATCCGGCACACCATTGGCAGTCCGAACAGTCGATATGTCAAAGTCGAGTTATATGGGTTGACTCCCGATAACTTCACAGAACCCGTAAGATAAATAAAAAGAAAAAATAAAATTAAAGAGAGGAGGGGATGATTCATGCCAAGGATATACTATTATTGCGAAAAACATTATGAGCATTTTGATGAGTGTAACATACGTCACATAAGAGAGCTGACAGACAACACGTGCGTATGCGAGTATAGAAGATGTACAATGCGTGGCAGGTGCATGATTCTTCTTCGTGTTGACTAGATTAGATTTTGATGCAACCAAACAACAAAAATACGAGTGCCTGTTAGAAGTACTGAACTAGAATGATCACACAAAAAGATGAAAGTATTGTTGAAGATATTGTCTTTGATGATGGCGACAAAATAGAAATAGCATGTTCATATCCAGATGTGGAAACTGCCATAAAGGCATTACACGCTTTTTTTATTGATTTCAAAAAACAACACACAAACCAAGGTTCTGTATAATCTTCGAGAGCTGAAATATGGATCTTCTCCGAATTGAAATTAGGCATGTTGATTCAATGAGGCATTTTGAATTATTGTCCTCCATTTGTTATTTCTGTCTACTACAACACCAGCTAATTCGGCTGGTGTCTTCTTGCCAATCCCACCATGATCCACATCTCATGTACCGACAACGTTACAGAACCTCATGATCACCAGCTTGATATTTGCCTAGATAGATCTGTTTTGTTTTCAGGCGTACCGCACATCGAAAATTAATATGTAAGAAAAAGAATCAAAGAATGAGGGCTCAGAGGTCGTCTCACTCATCACAGAGTCAGAAGTCGTTGGTCTCATCATTGCCCTCATTTCTGTTTGATTCGTCTTATCCCTATATAGATATAAACCAAATATAAAACTATCTCTATTAAGGTATAAATTACAGTGCCGTAATTATAGATTATGCCGATAACTACAAAGACGGTAAGTGGTGAAAGATACATCTACTTTTCACATTATAAGAATGGCAAAAAAAAGGAAACATATTGCGGACTAGCCTCAAAACCTGAATCAAAAAGAAAAGCAGTAGATCTCGAGATCATCAGTCTGAAAGAACAGCGAAAAACAATATTAGATAAGATTAGAAAATTGGAGGTACAAAGACACTTATGAAGTTTGGATATAAGCCCAGTGGAAGCGGACATAAGCTTCCAATAGCTTCCAATAGCTTCCAATATACTATTAATGGTGTTGCCCTCTGGTAGCACCAGAGAATCTATCTCTGGAGGAGATCAAGACAAATGCCATAAATTTTTCAGAGAGATGGAAAAATGAAAAGAATGAAAAATCAGAGGCCCAGACCTTTGTTAATGAGTTCTTTGCAGTGTTTGGGTTAGATAGAAAGACAGTTGCAAGATTAGAAGAGCACCCAGATAATTCACCTGATTGGATGGATTGCTTTTGGAAGAGCAAATTAATAATTGAGATGAAAAGTCTTGGAGAAAATCTAGATAAGGCAATGGAGCAGGCACTCAGTTATTATGTACAACTGAAAAAAGATGAAGAGCCACGACACATACTGGTTTGTGATTTTGAACACTGGTATATTCGTGACAAAAAAGAAAACACAGATCACTTTTTCATACTATCTGAACTAGTTGATAATATAGGGCTTTTTGGGTTTATGACAGACAGACCTAAGCTGATACGTGCAGATCCTGTAAACTTGCATGCATCAGAAACCTTAGGTAAAATCTTTAACATGTTAAAAGCAGCTAACTATGGGACTCATCATACAGAATACTTTTTGACAAGGCTTGTGTTCTGTCTGTTTGCTGATGACACTGGCATATTTGGTGATCATGGTAAATTTCAAGCCTACATTAAAGAATCTACCTTGGAGGATGGCTCTGATTTAGGCCGTTATCTCGCATACTTGTTTGGCGTACTAAACCAAGACAGAGACACACGCTCCAAAACAATGGACTCTAAAACTCGTTCATTCCCATACATCAACGGTGCGTTGTTTGAAAAGCCAATAGAGTTTCCTGATTTTAATGGCAAGATGAGAGAGTTATTAATTCAAGCAGGTGACTATGACTGGTCTAAAGTATCACCCGCAATTTTTGGCAACATGTTCCAGACCGTAATGGATCAGGATGCACGCCGTGAGATGGGGGCTCATTACACCAGTGAGGAAAACATACTCAATGTCATCAGACCGTTGTTTTTGGATAAACTAAATGAGGAATACGACGAGATAAACAGCATAGCTGATGATGCCAAAAAAGCCAGATTTGTAGAATTTCAAAACAAGCTTGCAAGCTTGACGTTTTTAGATCCTGCATGTGGCAGTGGAAATTTCCTAGTAATAGCATACAGGGAAATAAGAAGATTGGAGCACCGTGTGATTATGAAGATACATGGTTATGCGGGCAAAAGAACGGATACTGACGGATTATCAAAGGTAGATGTAAACCAATTTTATGGAATTGAGATAATAGAATTTTCCTCTCGTATTGCAGAGACATCGCTTTGGATGATGGATCATATTATGAATGTGGAATTATCAAACAGATACGGATATAGATTTAGAAGGATACCAATTAAGAAAAAACCCAATATTGTATGGAAAGATGCATTGGAGTTTGACTGGAACGAACTTCTGCCAAGTGAGGAATGCTCTTACGTATTTGGGAATCCCCCGTTTGGCGGTTCAAAGACGATAACTAAAGAGCAGAGAGGGCAAGTACAGCGTATAGCGAATATTGAAAGAAGCGGTGGAACGTTGGACTATGTTACTGCATGGTTTTTTAAGGCATGTGAGTATATACCACACACCAAATGTCCTCAAATTGCATTTGTGTCCACTAACAGTATAACTCAAGGAGAACAGGTAGGGCAGCTGTGGCCCGCTATGTTTGAAAGGCATGGTGTGGAAATATCCTTTGCATATCAGTCATTCAAGTGGGAGTCAGAGGCAAGAGGCAGGGCACAGGTGACTGTAATTATAATAGGTCTTACAAGAAACGATGACAGGAAACGACTATTCCATTATGATGACAATGGAAATCTCATTGAGATTAATCCTGAATGTATCTCCCCCTACCTAATTGAAACATCAAAGACACTTCCGATAGTAATGGAGACATCAAAACCACTCAACGGTTTCCAAAAAATGAAGATGGGTTCTAAACCCATAGATGGCGGAAATTACATTTTTACCAGTGATGAAAAGGAGAAATTTCTTGCAGAAGAGCCAAACGCAAAAGATTTTTTCAGACCGTATGTAAATGCGGATGAATTTCTGAATGGCAACATGAGATCAATCTTGGCATTGCATAATATTGAGCCACATGAGCTGAGAAGACTGCCGAGAGTTATGAAACGAGTTAACTTGGTGAGATTATTCAGAAAGAAAAGCATAGATAAAGGAACAAAAAAACTGGCGGATAATCCTACATCTTACCATCTTAATGTGATACCTACGTCCACATTCCTGATTATACCACGTGTTACTTCTGAGAAACGTGAATATGTGCCAATAGGTTTTTTGGAGCCTCCTATAATACCTAGTAGTGCCACTATGGTTATAGAGAATGCCTCTCTTGACATGTTCGGACTTTTGACTTCAAAAATGCACATGATATGGCTTAGAACAGTTGGTGGCAAGCTGAAATTTGATCTTAGGTATTCTAAAGGAATAGTATACAACACATTCCCAATTCCAACTGATTGGAGTGAAAAATCAAAAACTTTGTGGCCATACGCACAATCCATACTTGATGCCAGAAAGAGTCATCCCGAGTCCACATTGGCAGACCTCTATGATCCGACGGCAATGCCAACTGACCTGAAAAATGCACATCAAAAACTGGACAAGGCTGTGGAGAAATTATACAGGAAAAAACCGTTTGAATCAGACAGTAAGAGGCAGGAGTTCCTGCTGGAAGAGTATCAAAAGATGATAGATGATCATCAAACTACTTTATAGACACAATTTCTTGATTCAGAGAAGATCAGTATTTCATACCTATATCACTACAAGTTGACAGAACCAATCAAAGGAATCCTTAACTTGTATGACGTATGAAACATGCTATGAATGACGATACTGCCGACTGCACAAGTGTTATTCTTATTTATGCTGGTATTTTTATGATGATGGCAGGAGCACTCGTTACAATCATCTGGATTGAGCTTGCCGTCGTAATTATGGTGGGAGGTGGCATACTATTAATGGCATCGGGGGTCATTGGGATGGCGTATGGAGGCCTTGGATGGGAATATGTCCCAGAGGATGTGAGAAAAAGACAGACAGAGGACTGATCAGATCACACAAATTCCCGAACCAGTCAAGTACATGGCAGGTATGACGGCATATTGTACGTAAGATACTGAAATATCCTGTTTTTATCCTATTTCCATATTTTTAGATGTGAGAACAAGAATGCAGACAAACTGCAAGTACTGTGGCGGTAGGAATTATTATCACCTTTATGAAGATTCGATGCCGCTTGATAGCAGGTCGTGGCTGTATTGCATGGACTGTGGATTTACGCGTCCCGCATGAGAACACGCGTACCCGGCGTTTCATGAGGTATGGGGTTCTCTAAAAACAATAATACTGTTCATATGCACCATTCAACATAAGCGATGAACGATGCATTCTGGATGGAACATATCAGGGGATGGATGCGGATGGAGCACAGACAGAGGCCGTGCCGCCTGGTATGTCTTGTGGAAGACGAGGGCGAATTTGACACAATACGGACAATGGCCGAAGGGCTTGGAGTCGGCGCAGTATCCGTATATGACGACTCGTGGACAATGAATCCCACGTCACATGCAATTATAGTTGGAACACACGATGAACTGCTGTCGCGCTCACTGGATCGCGGGTACGGTGTAAAACCTGCCATGTGGCACATACAGTTTGGACTGTTAAATTCCGACTGTCTGTGGACAATGAAATCCCCAAACCGTGTCTGGTGCGGTCTTGACTCGCTACATAAAAAATTGGGTGCATACAACATATTCTCTGATACAAAAGTGACTGATGCGGCAGACATTCCCATACGTGGCCTGTTTGACGTATCGGGTGGAACAGAAGACGACATCGAGGAATTTATGATGGGGTTCCCACACCATGAGACTGAACAGCATGAGAGGATGGTGCAGGGCACGAAATGGGTGACTCTTCCCAGGCATCTTTCGCAGACAGTTACGGCCGTACTGGATCTTGCAGTCAACAAGAGGTTTGAAGGAACGCTGCTGACTGCCGCCAGATATCATGATTATGGCAAGTCACATCCTCTTTTCCAGAAAATGCTTCTTGGTGGACTTGATCAAAATGAGAGAATGTCCAGGGCCGGAACAGTGTGGGCCAAGAGAAGGCCCAGAACCAGACTGGAATGTGCAGGTTACCGCCACGATCTGACAGGTGCGTGCGCCTTTGTCAGCACAAATCCCGACATGTTGCTTGAGGGATATCTCATCATGTCACACCACGGCAGGTTTTATTTTTCAATTCCCAAAGTCAGTGACAGGCTGCCAAAAACGGATGTCGGCGGCGGCATTATTGTTGGCGACACCTCGTTTGAGATGACCCAGGACAAATGGGGCGCAATATTTGATCAGCTGTACAGAACACACGGGCCGTTCGTGCTGGCGTACCTTGAGGCGGTCCTGCGCGTGGCCGACATGAGGGCAAGTGATCTGTAGTGTGTGGATGTCAGAAGGAATCAGACAAACTGCATGGTTACCAAGTATGGTTGCCAATCATGGCCGATGAAGGCGGAACATAATCTATATTCTGCCCCCACTTCAATTGAGACATGCCTGTTTGGCGTCCTATTCTAGAGAAAGTCCGGGTCGTCATCATCTGTCGGAATCTCCGACTTTTGGCCGCCTGTGTGATTGTTGTCTCTTTCTGTTTTTATTTTGTCATTTATTTCCGCAATCACATCCAGGTCAAGGCGCTTTAGGATCATCTCTGCATTTTCTACAAGAAACCGGACATCGTTTAAAATGCCGTCAATCTTTCTCCTGGTCCTTAATTTCTGAAGCCTTAGTCTTCCAGGCGAAAAAGAGTCAGGTGAGACAATCGCCCGCTTTTGTTTGTCAGTTAGTGCCATTTCTGCGCCTTTGTAAGCATCCCAAGCGCATTTGAAAATACTGGGTCCCTTGCTATCTGGCACTTGTCGCGTATTGCCTCATTTTTTATCTCAGAGACAAGCTTTGGTATCAGTGCCCCGCCTCCGGCCAGAATCACAGGAAGTTCCGGAAAGTCAATGACTGTCTTTGTCAGGGAATCAGATATAGAGTCTGCAAGAAGCTTTCTGTACTGTGAGAGCTCCGGAGTGTCCTTTGCAAACAGGCTCTTCTCCTTGACGTATCCGGTCTTTGTGTCAGTTATTGCAGAGGTGATGTCTCCGACTCCGTGATCCAGTGTCAGGCCTGAGGCTATCTTGCCATTGACTACTGCCATTATCTCAGTGGTTCCATGTCCGATGTGGCACACAATACCGTCCTCCAATCCCTGGTGGATGAGGGTGGCCCTTGCCTGGTATATGAGCCCAAAGAACTTTGGTCCAAGCGCCTTCATTACTGCCTCGCGAATCTTTTTGCTGTGGTCCCTTGCAGCATATGGGACTCCTGCAACGATGACCATTTGTGCATACCTGCCAACGGCAGATGTCCTGGGGGTTCCGAGGATCTGGTCCATTGAGTATTTTATCAGGCTGATATAGTCCTCCATTATTGTTGGAATCCCGCGATATACGGGCCTCTTTAGTGTCATTGTTTTTATGGTTTCATATTTTGCAGCATCGTATCCGATGTGTGTCGTATCCTTGTTGTTTGACTCTAGCTCCAGGTGCCTGCCAGTGGCAATTAGTGACGGGAACTTTGTCAATCTGGTCGATGTTGCAATCTTTACAAAGCCGGTTCCAATGTCGAGTCCGGCAACATATTCACTCATTGAGATTGCCGTATCAGTTTTGAATTTAAGGCAGTTTTTGCCGTTTCAAAAAAGTGAAACGCCGTTTCACTTTTCCGACGGTTTTGAATTCGGGGTACTTTTTCCTGAAAAACGGAGATAAAAAAAGGTACTCAATACAACACACATATACAATATAAACAAACAACAAAAAACATCTAAAATACAACAACGGCAATCGATAAGGAGAAATCCCAATTAATTATTCCAAATTTTACAAAGTGCGAAAAAATCGCGAATGTTTCACTTTTTTGAAACGCTTTCTGGCCAGAATTTCACAGTATGTGATCGTAAATAATTAGAAAGAAAAAGAAAACAAAAAATTCAGAGCAACCAAAAAAATCAGACACCAATCCAAAATCATTTCAAAAAAATCATTACACCAAAACAGAATCAAGATAATAAAAAGAAGGGCCATGATGAGACTCCATTCATTCTGACATCAATATGATGACAGAGATCAGTCTGAGCCCTCAAATTCAATCTAACTGACTTCAATAAAAATCAGACCATACCAAACCAACCACTCATTCCAAGAAAATCAAGATAATAAAAAAAGGGCGGTGATGAGTTCCATTCATTCTGTCATCATTATGATGATAAACCCCCAGTCCTGGCCCCCATTCCCCAGCAACACATACCAATTAAAACATTCAAAAAGAAAAACATCCTGATGAGCCCTTTTGGGCCAACTCCAATCAGAACATAACTGGTTTGGATGAGCCCTACTAGGGCGAAACTGCCATTGGCAGTCGATGTTTCGCAAAATACTTTCGCGAGTATCTGGTGGCGAAAAGCTGCCAACAATCAGAAAGGGCACTAAAGAGTATGCCCTAAGAATATTCCTTCGAGGGGGATATGTTCTCCGTGATGGTTCACGATTGGTATGTTTGCCCACTTGTTATTGGGATCACAAACTAGACCGGCCATACATGGAATGGTTTGAAATAAGCCGAGACGGCACTCTAACATATTACAGACTAAAGGATTCTGTAAAGGCTGTTGCCGAGTGCAAGGTTGAATCAAATTATGGGTTCATACCAAAAGCCACATACCCTCGTGTCATGAAGGCCTGTCGGGCTCCATGCAACTCTGGTTGTTAACTGATAATTCCTCTCACGAGGAATATCTTCCCCTTTTTATTAAACTGTAAATTTACAGCATGCCAAACCGGCATTCCAATGAAAACTTTCAAAAAGAAAAACATCCTGATGAGCCCTTTTGGGCCAACTCCAATCAGAACATAACTGGTTTGGATGAGCCCTGCTAGGGCGAAACTGCCATTGGCAGTCGATGTTTCGCAAAATACTTTCGCGAGTATCTGGTGGCAAAAAGCCACAAACCAAAGAGTGTCCAGATAACATTGTCTGCATGGAAGACGAAAGAATCGGATACATCGAACGTGACGGTTCGCGGTTGGAACGTTATCCATGGAGATGTCAGCAGGAAGACTACGATAAAGGTTATCCAGAACTGAAATGGGCCAACCTCCGGTTAGACAAAGCAGCTTGCAGAGAAGCAAGTTGACTCAGAGTCTTCATACGTCTTTGGTTACTAACTGATAATTCCTCTCATGAGGAATATCTTCCCCTTTTTTATTAAACAGAAACTAATTTTACAGCATGCCAAACCGGCATCCATAAATCATTCTTGAAAATATAACATCAAATCAAACACGGCAATCGCACAGAGACATGCAGATGAGCTTTTTTATTATCATAATTTTATCAATTCAACATCATATTGGGCCAGTGTCCCAATTTACAAAGGCAAATTTCAGAAAATTTCACGCCATTGCTTCCTTATTATGATGAGCAAGAAAAAAACACCCTATTATCCGCGCATCAAGCGAGAATTTGAGCCCGACCCGGAAGACAAGGAAATCTGGTAGGCGCTCATGCCCCTTTTTTTCTATAACATCCATTTGATTGTTTTATCATTATGTACATGCGTTCCGGCATGTCTTTATGAAATTGTAATGATGACTGGCACGGGGCGTATGGAATCGCCTGAGTTTCGGACTGTGATGAAACAGTTTGAGCAAAGTCCACACGAGTGCCCACATTCAATTCATGAAACAGCGAAAGCTTGACCAAGAAAACCATGCCGATGTGCTCTACTTGAGCGAAACAGCCCTTTGTGGCAGTCCATGGAAAGAACCATGACAAAGAAAGTCAAATTTCTTAAAAGGAGACTTGCCTGTTCCTTGCGTATAGAAAACATCTCTTATCGACTGATGTTTGATTGCGGTCCAATAGGAAGACCATATTCTGCAATCGTTTATCAGCTGATGTTTGATTGCGGTCCAATAGGAAGACCATATTCTATAATCGTGAGTCTAGTCAACAAGCTTCTCAGAAAAGAAAGACTCTATCCTAACGACTACGACAGTCCGGATTTTCCTGCATGCTGCAGAAAAACGATTGTTGGGTTGGAAAATACCAGTAGTATTAAGGGCAGCGCATTTCCTCACAGATGCAAGACCTGCAATAGGGAGTGGCAATACTACTTTGGATATGTGTTGCATAGTAGCCTATTTGGAGAACAGCCAATATGGGACTGACCCCCACTCTTTTTTTCTAATCATATTTTCTTAATTTTAGACACACAACACCTGCAAATAATCAACACATACTTTTTGATTATTTCATTAATGCGGCAAGGCATCACCTCTTGCTGTTTTGTAATTCCAACGGGGGCCATGATGAGACAGAACAGTTCCGACTCTGTGATGAGTGAGACGACATCCGAGTCCTCATTGTCAGTAACTGTATCATTGATTTTAACCTTGGTGCCACTCTGTACAGTCTTGCACCGCTTTGAAAAAATCCAACGGGGGCGATGATGAATAAAATTATGGCCCAATCTCATGATGAGACACAACAGTTCCACTCCTGGAATCCACCTCCTCCTAGAAGGTTCTGTGACAGGCCGCTATCTGAGCCCCCATCAATCATACAAATTAGAGTCATGCTGATGTGCTCCCAATGAGCGAAACTGCCATTATGGCAGTCCATGGCAAAACAAATTCTCAAACAGATTGCAAAAGCAATCGCAATAACCGTGATTGTAGTGATTACGGCATCCATTGTGTGGACATTTGTTGTTCCGATGCTGCCACTGAGCCAAGTGTCAGATATTGTAGAAGAGAATGTGAAAGAGCCGTTAGAGAAACTTGTTTCACAAACACCGCTTGCACCAGATGAGCAAGTCACAAATGGAACGCCAAAGAACAATGACGCCCCATCGTCATACGATGACATTGACGACCCGCCATCGGACATAGTTACCTCATATGATCCACCAGACATGGATTTTCTGAACAGTGGCACTGTAACCAAAGTCATTGACGGCGACACGATTGATATCGACAACATGCGATTCAGACTTGCTCTGATAGACACTCCTGAGAGAGGCGAGGCCGGATACAATGAGGCAAGGATGTTCCTGTTGAAGAACTGTCCCGTACAGTCGTTGGCACTGTATGATATCGACGACAAACAGAAGACGGACAAGTACGGACGATACATAGGAAAGGTATGGTGTTATGGATATCCACCTGTCGTTCCTGAAAATTCCATGAACAGCAAACTTGTAAACGAGGGACATGCAGTGGTTGTCTCAACGTTTTGCAGGTCAAGCGAATATGGAAATGAGCAGTGGTTAGACCCACACTGCTAGTATTGTTCTCTTTCACATACCATCCCCCCCCTTTTTTTCTAATCAAATTTTTTGTACGGACATCTGATTATTTTTTCGTGACCTGGCATGTCATCCCAAATCTTGCACCAGTATGTTCAAACATACCTGACAGGCAGGCAAGTGTGGGGATGATGGTGAGTTTACCTAGCAAGGTAAGGTGTCCGACTGATAATCGGAATGTCTGTCAGGACAGCGTGGGTTCGAATCCCACACTCACCGTAATACTCCTGCATATTAAAACATTCAGGAGAGAAATTCAAAAAAGTGAACAAAAATGGGAATGTATGATGAGGTCGTAGCGGCCATAACATGTCCCTGCTGCAAGAGAAGGTATCTGGATTATGGAATCCAAACAAAGAACTTTCGGTGCGTACTCTCCAAAATATTTGAAAATGACGACACGAGGAATATTGTGGAGGAAAGGAAATCGTTTGGAAACATAAGGAACGAGACGTTCAAATGTTTTACATTCTGTGTAATGTGTTCTGCGGGAATCAATATGACAGGAGTCATATCAGAATATGTGTTTCGTGGAGTCAAGGCGGACTCGTTTAATGAGAATATAAAAAGGTCCGGAACAGATGGAATTGCAATTGATCCCTCCATCATGACAGAAAATGGAAACCATGCAGCAGAAAACGGACTGCTAAAACCCTGATTATTTTTTCGTGACCTGGCATGTCATCCCAAATCTTGCACCAGTATGTTCAAACATACCTGACAGGCAGGCAAGTGTGGGGATGATGGTGAGTTTACCTAGCAAGGCCGGAACAGATGGAATTGCAATTGATCCCTCCATCATGACAGAAAATGGAAACCATGCAGCAGAAAACGGACTGCTAAAACCCTGATTATTTTTTCGTGACCTGGCATGTCATCCCAAATCTTGCACCAGTATGTTCAAACATACCTGACAGGCAGGCAAGTGTGGGGATGATGGTGAGTTTACCTAGCAAGGTGTCGCCCCGATGAGACGATTGCTTCTGAATTAACATCGCTGGTTCAAATCCCGCACTAACCTCCATTAGTTGTTTCGTTCAGTGTGCGAGCGTCTTAGAAGTGGACATCGTGGGTTCAAATCCCACACTCACCGTTACAACCCTCAATATTAGACCATTAATGAGGTAAATTCAAAAGTGAAAACCATGCAGCAGAAAACGGACTGCTAAAACCCTGATTATTTTTTCGTGACCTGGCATGTCATCCCAAATCTTGCACCAGTATGTTCAAACATACCTGACAGGCAGGCAAGTGTGGGGATGATAATGGTGAGTTTATCTAGTAAGGTAAGATGTCGCCCTGATGAGGCGATTGCTTCTGACGGAGCATCGTGGGTTCAAATCCCACACTCACCGTAATACTCCTGCATATTAAAACATTCAGGAGAGAAATTCAAAAAAGTGAACAAAAATGGGAATGTATGATGAGGTCGTAGCGACCATAACATGTCCCTGCTGCAAGAGAAGGTATCTGGATTATGGAATCCAAACAAAGAACTTTCGGTGCGTACTCTCCAAAATATTTGAAAATGACGACACGAGGAATATTGTGGAGGAGAGGAAATCGTTTGGAAACATAAGGAACGAGACGTTCAAATGTTTTACATTCTGTGTAATGTGTTCTGCGGGAATCAATATGACAGGAGTCATATCAGAATATGTGTTTCGTGGAGTCAAGGCGGACTCGTTTAATGAGAATATAAAAAGGCCCGGAACAGATGGAATTGCAATTGATCCCTCCATCATGACAGAAAATGGAAACCATGCAGCAGAAAACGGACTGCTAAAACCCTGATTATTTTTTTGTGACCTGGCAATCCTTCCAAACCCGCATCAGATGAGCAATCATCCTGACAGGCAGACGGGTGTGGGAATGGCGCGGTGTTTGAGACATCAAAGGTAAAACATACAATGAATGCAAAAGGAGCCATAACACATCTGGTAAAAAGGCCGATGGGAGTCGTCTTTACAGGAATGCTGATTTTTGGGCTGTTCCTGATGATTGGAGGTGACTCGGGCGTACCGGAAATACTGAGAATATGGCCAGTCTACGGAGTGTTTATTATTCCTGCCATAGTAGGAATAACTATGCTGCTACTTACTGCTGATGAGGTATCCAAGATACACGGACGTTTTGACTCAGTAGAGTCAAAGCTGGACAAGCTGGACAATATAGAGTCAAAGCTGGACAGCATAGAGTCAATTCTGAAAGAGATAGCGGGATATCTAAAACCAAAGTAGCACACGGCAGTTCTCACACATTCATTTTTTATCTGACCTGGCAATCCTTCCAAACCCCGTATCAGATGAGCAATCATCCTGACAGGCAGACGGGTGTGGGAAAGGCATCAGACATTTGCGATGTCCTAGATCAAAAATGAAAAACTATGAAGAAAATTTTGAAGAATGGTGTGCAGAATATGAAAACACAATGCACAGCAATGGTTCTGAAATTATGACCCGTACGGACGGCGACATCGGAATCAAATACGTTGTCAGGAAAGACACCGACGGATGTGGCGCATACCTCATCTGGGAGTAATTACAACCTGAAAACACCAACTATTTTTTCGTGACCTGGCATGTCATCCCAAATCTTGCACCAGTATGTTCAAACATACCTGACAGGCAGGCAAGTGTGGGGATGATGGTGAGTTTACCTAGCAAGGTGTCGCCCCGATGAGACGATTGCTTCTGAATTAACATCGCTGGTTCAAATCCCGCACTAACCTCCATTAGTTGTTTCGTTCAGTGTGCGAGCGTCTTAGAAGTGGACATCGTGGGTTCAAATCCCACACTCACCGTAATACTCCTGCATATTAAAACATTCAGGAGAAAAATTCAAAAAAAGTGATACAAAATGTTCGAAGAGGCAAAGTACAAACTCAAAAGAAGCGTCTACAAAAAGACAATTTGTAGAAACTGCAAAAGGGAACGATGGGAAGGGCACCCCGAACTCAACGAATGTGATTGCTGTCAGATAGGTCTCTGATTTTTCTGCAATGCCTTGTTGAAAGGTTCCAAAACCATATTTTTTGTGACCTGGCAATCCTTCCAAACCCGTATCTGATGAGCAATCATCCTGACAGGCAGACGGGTGTGGGAAAGGCAAAAATGCTTGCGGCATTTATGAAAAAATATGCAAGAAAAAGACACAACAATCAAAATAAGAACCGGTCTGATTCGACGACAGCAAGTCATCTTTGTTGCAATGATGGCAGTCGGGCATTCCTGATTACCATGAGCCAGCTAGTGGACCAAAGACTCCTAAGCGAGGGCATAGCCTTTTTTACCATTGGATTCGTAGGAATACTAATGTCCTGGACTACAATGGATATCGGAGCTGGCATCAAGGAGGCAATACATGAGGTCGGCCAGCAAAATCAAAGGGCAATTGCCGAAAGCAATCAAAGATTTGACAAGACTCTAAACCGCATTGCCGAATCCCAAAAAGATATTGCCGAATCCCAAAAAGATATTGCCAAGGTGTTAGACAATGTCACAAAATCTCAGGAACGCATGCACAAATCCCAAGACGACATCAAAGACACGATAAAAAACAAAGACTAGGTTCTTCAAACATCCAAACATTTTTTCGTGACTGGGTCATACAGTCCAAACCCGTTTTACCTTTGGCGCAAGCCGCAGGCCGACCCAGCGGACGGGTGTGGGATATAATGAATTCTCATATGAGAATAAGCGTCCAGATGAAAGACGATACTTTCATAGCAATATAACGTCTGTTCTGGCACGTAACATCTGCCAGAAATACGACCAAACGACAAAGGTTTGGGAGTGATCCTGGTTGCTATAAAAACGATAGCAACATTCACAGAAATGCGACCAAACGACAAAAGCATGCAATGCCGACAGCACATGGCATCCTTTCCCAGTACGACACGGTATGTCAAATAACAGGCAGACTATGGATTATTGCGCTTGATGATAATCCACCATCCAGATATTTTTTAGCATAGCCGAGGCTATGGGCGGATGACGACATCAGCTGGGGATATGATGCCAGGCGCTTCAGACATCGTGCATGTGTTTTGTGAAAAAAAGGAGTGAAACCAAATGGTTTTAAAAAATACAATCAATACAAGTACAAGTATTAAAAATGTACAAAATCAGTCAGTAGGCAAGAAAGGCAGGATCTCAAACAGGGATCTCATAAGCATCAGCAGAAATCTGAGTGATCTTGCAAACGGATACATCACGTACAAAACGTACAGGGACGGACGTACCGGCTTCTTCCGTAACAGCACAATGATAGCCGTCCTGGAAGAAGGAATGGTAACAACACTGTTTGGCGGTGAGCCAAGGCAGGCAAGCGTGGCATCATTGCTGGATGGCGCATCCCGCAACGAAGGCATCAAAAAAGAAATTGCACAATGTGCAAGATTTGCCGCAGACTACACCCCCGCAGACGAGGTGGATTCTGAGAAGGACAAGGCCCAGATGCACAGGGCAGACTCCAGAAGGCCGACAATCAAGGACCGACTCGTGCTGTACTTTGCCGGAATGTCAGATGCCAGCATCCCATGCATGGTGCACGGCAAGGACAAATTCAAGATTCTTGTGCCACACAAAGGTACGACAAGAGTTTTTGAAATCAACCGGTCAGAATTCGGCGGAATATCAAAACTGGTAAGAATGGTGCTCAGAAGGAACCACCAAAAACGCAAATTCACGGCACCTACAGACGAGGTCAAGTTTGCAATAAGTGACGCCGCACGCCTCCCAACGAGAAGAAGCGCCACGTCACATGTCACACAGGGCCGCGTGGAACTCTCCGTGATCAGCCCCAGAGAAGAGGTGATAGAGAAAACAACAACGGTACTGGCATCTCTGATAAAATGCGAGGGGTTTGAAAGAATCCTATCTGAGGAGACAGAGTCATACCAGGCAGAGGAAGTCATCTATGAAAGATTCGGACCAGAAAAACTGCCAACCATCCCGGTGTGGTTTCCTACCGATGTCACTGCCAACGCAAAAATGGCACACGGAATGGAACGCATCCACGGAACGGAACCTGTAAGAAAGGTATCAAAACACACCACCCGCAAATTCTATGGCGCCAAAGAGTCTGAGCTTGAGGATATTGAAGCAAGCAAGAGACACACATATGAGCAAATCCACGCTGCAATGAAATACATAAGGGAGAACGGATACTGTACTTGCAATGAGAAGTGCATGTGTGCCGATTTGCCATACGAGGAGAACACCCTGAACATCGCAGAGGTGGCAGACATCTGCTCAGGCATGAAGGTCGAAGATCTGAGTCTTCTCATGCAGACAATGAAAAGCTGCAATGTCTTGGGGCCAGAGTATTCAGTTGTCTGCTCTGCTGCCGCACGGCTCAGATCACAGAACAGTGCGAAATAGCACACGGCAGTTCTCACACATTCATTTTTTATCTGACCTGGCAATCCTTCCAAACCCCGTATCAGATGAGCAATCATCCTGACAGGCAGACGGGTGTGGGAAAGGCGCGGTGTTTGAGACATCAAAGGTAAAACATACAATGAATGCAAAGGGAGCCATAACACATCTGGTAAAAAGGCCGATGGGAGTCGTCTTTACAGGAATGCTGATTTTTGGGCTGTTCCTGATGATTGGAGGTGACTCGGGCGTACCGGAAATACTGAGAATATGGCCAGTCTACGGAGTGTTTATTATTCCTGCCATAGTAGGAATAACTATGCTGCTACTTACTGCTGATGAGGTATCCAAGATACACGGACGTTTTGACTCAGTAGAGTCCAGTTTGGGTAGAATAGAGTCAAAGTTGGGTGGAATAGATACAAAGCTGGACAAGCTGGACAGCATAGAGTCAATCCTGAAAGAGATAGCGGGATATCTAAAACCAAAGTAGCACACGGCAGTTCTCACACATTCATTTTTTATCTGACCTGGCAATCCTTCCAAACCCCGTATCAGATGAGCAATCATCCTGACAGGCAGACGGGTGTGGGAAAGGCGCGGTGTTTGAGACACCAGTTTTTTACTCAGAAAAATTTCACAAATAGCAAGAGTGCACAGTGCACACAATTTTGTCATGCAAGTGATGATCAAATACATTCATCTGAATGAAAAACATCTACGGAATTTTTTCCGTCAAAAACAAAAAACACCGTCTGGGACATGTTCCCGGAAAAAAACCAAAGAATGTTCTTTGGAATAATCAACAAAGGAGGTTGATAAAATGAGCAAACAAGAAATAGAAAAACAAGAAAATACAAAGCATGAGAAAGTATCAGACTTTGAGGAAACTGGGCCAGACGAAGTATGTAAATTCTGTATGGAGAGACATCGGATGGGAGTATCAGACTTTGAGGAAAGCTGGGCCAGAGTGGACAAATTCAAAGAAAAGTTCGAAAGGGTGTTTCTTATAAAAATCTTTAAAGGCACACCAATAAGACCCGAAGAGGGCGCAGAGAGAGTTAATTTCGGGTATGATGTTGCAGTGGCATGTGCCAATGATGCAAAAATAAAAGAGATCGACAGACTGATTCTCGAAATGAGATTCCTAATTGAGAACTCTGAATTGCCAGGACATTTTCAAAGAGGGGTACGCAATGCACTTGATGAGTGCATAGACAGTCTGCCAAAAGTGCAGAGTTGTTTCTAATGAAAAACATGCAAAATACATTCCGTAATAACATGTTTCTGTCTGTGCCACTTGCAGTGGGATTCACGACTCTCGGCCTTGGATACATCCCGCCACACTCAGAGATGCTCATCAACATTGGTTCGGCCTTTATTATTGTGTCTGGTATAGAATCAACACGGCAAATGATTTCAGATGCAATGAAGGTAAGACGTGATAGGAAAAGATGAGCAAGAGACAGTCTCAAATGAAATGGAACCTATCCAAAAACAAAACCACTCAGAGATGATGAGTGTCACAAATAGCACAATCACCACGCCGGATAAGAATCTAGCATGGTAGCGCGCACCATCTACTTTGACCAAAAGTTTGGGCGAAGTTGCGCCTGAATCAAATGACTGCTGGGAAACTTCCCGGACAATATTATACCAATCAACAAAGGAGGTTGATAAAATGAGCAAACAAGAAATAGAAAAAGAGACAATAAGAAAGGTGCTCCACTACAGGTCACAAATGGAAGATGACGCAGACATGTGTTTGGGCACCAGCGACTCTTACATGGAAAGCCTCGTAGACGACATCTTAGAGGCAATTCCCACAAACAACTACGAGCTTACCAGGCCCAGGCACTGTCCTGACTGCAAAAAGATTGTAAAGACCTACTGGGAACTGCTTTTCTGTGACAAAAATCCCAAAGGTGAAAATACTGTTGCAATGGGGGAAAGGCACGGAAACGTAAAGGACGGCACAATTAGATGCGAGGACGGCTATTGCAATCCGCAGGAGTCGATCTGTGAGCCCTCAGAAATAAATCAGGTGTACGTTGATACCCACTCTGTCAACCAGAGATGTATGGAGTGCGACCAGTTCCTTGTTGTCAATTGGCGGATTGCCCCGCAATAACGTATTCTGTCAACCGGAGATGCAAGGAGTGCAACCGGTTCCTTTGAGTTCCAAAGAGAGAAATTCCATACCAGAAGACCTTCCTGAATTTCCGGAATTCACAGACATGCCGGAACCCGCCCCACTGCTCACCAAGAGCTGGGAGGACTTTTGGGAGTATGCAAGGGAGATAACGCAGAAAAAATGGAAGAGAGACCCTTCCAGAGAGGAGATCATAGGAATCTTTGAGTCGTGCAATGATATGGACTGTGAAAACGGCACCTACTGGAGTACGGTAAGCGAGGCAGTTCGCAGGTACTATGAGTAAGAACATGCCGGGTACGGATTCCTCGATTAATGCGCAGTCCATGACACGCAGGCAGGAGGACGGACAATGAAGAATACGGCAAAAATCAAAAAGGAAATTCATGTTCTGCTTGATTTGATTGACAGCCTGGAGGATCCGTCATTGACCAACATGAGACGGCACTATCTTATGTCACTTGCAATAAGACAGCATTCCAGGATGGGGAGGCTGATGAAAAAATGAGTCCAAAAACCGCACCGGAAAACAATGCCGGAAAATATACGTCAGCAATGAGCACTGCGTCTAAAATTGGCGCTTTGTACCGGCACCGCACATCATCAGAGTCTTCCAAGAACGATCCGTCCGCAAGGAGGTACGTGCTGAAAGTGTTCTCTAAAAAAGACATCCGGACGGCGCTGAGGACGGCAGAAATCCTAACAGACGGGGAGCTCATGTGGAGTATCGTGGAGAGCGGGACTGACGCAAATAATGGCAGTCCGAACATACCGTGGAGTGATGTCAAAAACATGACGGAACGGAAGCATGAGGATGTCAAGGACTTTGAGGAACTGGACATTGAAGAAAAAATCAAAATACTGGAGAAGGGAGCAAAGATACTGTTCTCAAAAAAAGAGATAGATCGCACATTTGAGATAATTGCGAGAATTGCGGATCTGAAAATTTCAGGCCCAGTCAACAAAGGAGGTTGATAACTATGGGAGAAGAAACACACACGCGACTTTCCGGCTCTGGGGAGTCCGGAACAACAAGCATTCCAAAATACAATACAAGAACAGAAACCGTCATCCATGAGATGCTGGTGGAAAACACCGGCCGTATCCTGTGCGATTCCGGCGATGCCTATGGAAGATCATATCAGAAAAACCGGAAGGTGGGCGACTTTAGAAGGATACCCGACGTATTCCCGTCGCAGTATGCAGAAGGCGAGTTTGAAATGTGCAGGAGCCTGTTTGCATTTCTCAGCGACCAGCTGCACTATGACGAATCCATGAATGCGGAGTTTGAGAAATTCGACAGGAAGACCGACCCTGAAAACAAAATGGCATGGCTTGAACTCGCAGAGGCGTTTGCAGAAAAAATGCAGGATGATGACGATATTGGAACAGTCAACACATACAACGAAGAGACATCCGCGCTTTCTGAAATCATCCAGTACTGCACGTTCAGGAACGACGATGGAGAATACGTCATCCTTCAGATACACGGAGGCTGTGACGCACGCTACGGCTACACAAAACCGAGGGTCTTCTCAATCAATGAGATGGGCGGCCATGACGTCTTTGCCAGCAACATGAGAAGCATTGACGGCAGCTGTGAGTGTTGCGAATCCCGCACGTTTGACGGCGGACTGGAATGGGAAACGACGGCCAATGACGGCCAACATGTCGATGAGTCATTTCCAAGCGCATGGAATGCCGTCCTTTCACGCGACGGAAACTTTGTGGAATGTGCCAGATGCCACAGCAGGGTTTCATTTTACTGACTGTGATGAAATTCAAAGAGGCAGTCGGCAAACTCCGTGATCAGTTGCGCAAGGCACTGTACATGTCAGAGCAAATAGAGAAAAATGACTTTCCCGAACATGACACAATAGGTGTTACGGGAAAAAGGCACAAAGTCCGTGCCAGAATTCACAAAAAGAGGTGATACTATGGGACAAAAAACATATCCAAGACTTCCGGGCTATGACAAGCTCAGGAAGATAAGCAACAAAATACACTCTGTCCGCAAGGACGGGGAATACGAGCAGATAAGCCGGGCATATGACGAGATATTCTTTGATGAGAGTCCGAGCAGTACAAACCTTATCTCTGCTGCCGAACTGCTCCCATACTTCAAGAGTGAAAGGTATGCATACGGCAGCTTTCACATCCAGGCAGATAGGCTACAAGCACTTGCAATAAAGATGCAAAATTTCATCTGGAACAACCAGACTGACGTGCCAAAACTGAGAGAAGGCCTGAATGTGGCAGTCAAGGAGATAGACGATATGATAGAATACATCAAGGGCGAGTACCGCAAAAAGACAGGCAAGATCCGCAACAACTGCAAGACATGCCCTGCAATGCCATAGAAAACTATTCCATTGGTGGTGAACAATTCATGAATAACGTAGAATATGAAGTAAATGCGGAATACAGACTAGATGAGTTCAGGAAGGCCTTTGAAAAATTTGTAAAAAACCCAAAGGTGTGCGGTACGGTGGATGAATTTCACGGATATGAAGAGTCGTTTTGTGGGCTCTGGGTGTCCGGCGAGGAAGGCAATGAAATGGGCGACGGAAAGCCTGCGTTTTGCTACGGCGCGCCAGACAGGTGGAGCACCATTTGTTTGAAAGGGAATGAAATGGGCGACGGAAAGCCCGCGCTTTCCCACTCTGTGGACTTTCTTTACGAGTTTGGCATACACAAGGACATGCGTTCCTGGCTTGAGAAGCAGGGGTTCTATGCACAATGGTTCGACGGCGGCACTGTAATGATATACGGCAGGGACGCACTGTGATGGCAATCGTACCTTTCAGGGAGCGGTGTAAACATTGACGTGTCCTGCCTGTAAACAGAACATGCTCAAGGCGGACACGTGCCTCTTCAAATACGAGGAGCTGAACGGCAAGTTATACGAAAGAACATGCGAGCCTGATAACGAAAGATGCGGCGACTGCGGCATACTGAAGAAAAGCGGCAGCGCACATCACCCGGGCTGTGACAAGGAATACTGTCCTGTATGCAGAATGCAGGCAATGGGATGCGACTGCAAGAACGGTCCCATGTATGTGGAAAGACCGGACGGCGTGGAGGTTGTAAACCAATGAGCGGCCACGATGCGCCACCGGTAAAAAACTACTGCAGTGATTATGACACCATGTTTGTGGCAGAAGGTGTGGAGTGGATGGTGCGCACCAATGAGACGGAGCTTGGAGGATACATCCAGGTTGACCGTGTCCGCAATGATGTGGACGGCAGAAAATACACCTGCGAGGACGGGTTTTTCTGCTCCGGTGAGGAGGCCTACAACATTGCAAAAGATGCCGGACACGATGAGTATGACTCCTGGGACGAAAAAAGGATATTTGACTGTCTTGATAGTTCCGGTGTTCTTGAGGGTTGTTGCGACCTTCCATTACTCATGTGGGCACAATGCAGCCTCACAGCCTGAAAGTTCGGAGGTTCCTGGCAGCTGATTACTGCCTGCGTTATTGCGGCATGAATCATCTCATGTAAGAAAGGTGGAAAAAATATGACAGTTCCAAAACAGATCAAGGAACCAAAGTCATTTTCCAAAACATGGATAAAAAACCCGAGAGCGCAGATGCGCAAACTTGTATCACAAATTGAGGAGGTGCATATATGATGTTCATGACAGACAGGATTGCAAGGGGACTGCATGAAAGATTCAATGAGCAGATATGTATTCTGAAGGAAATTTCATCGACTCAGAAGGAGATTTCATCAACTCTCAAAAGCATAGATGGAAAAATCAAATAGCATCAATAACCAAAACCGCAGCATCGGCTGCCATGGAAATAGCTTATTTCCAGAACGCGACACAACCTGTTGCGACAACAAAGTCAACAAAGGAGGTTGATAGTATGAGCCAGACAGAAGAAAATATTTGCGACCCAGAAAACTGCACCGACGGAGAAACACATGAATTTGATTCAAAACTCTCCGTGGCAGTCTACAACAAAGAACCAGAAAACAAAAACCAGATAGAATTTTCCGATGACTATTCGGAAATAAACACGATAGGACAGGTACTTGAAAAAAGATACACGTGTCTTAAATGTGGAAGGAAGATTCATGAGAGATTCAGATACGAGTCGTCGCGCTTTGCAGACGATGACTAGAACAGCTTATTCCGATTTGGAATGAATTCAAAAACCAAGGGAGGTAACAAAATGGCGCAAGAACAAATACAGAAGGAACGGACGACAATAATTGTAATGAATGGCGGCCAGGTCAAGTCATTTAGGAAAGCAGTACAGCTGATTAATAATCAGGTTGGCGGCGAACTGACTTTCAGAATAAGGGACGGATTTATCCATTTACAAAAAATGGATCCCGGCCATGTCTGCATGGTCGACTTTAGGTTCCGTCCATCACACATTCATGAAAGTCACAAGCAGTTTGGAATACATTCAAACGACCTGTACCAGATAACCAGACACCTGAGGAATGATTCCGAGGTGGAAATGGCAATCAAAGATAAAACCATGACCATCTTTGTATATGACGGAAGCTTCGGTATGGATGAGGCGGTGGAAATAGCCATCAAAGATGAAACCATGACCATCCCCGCATTTGATAAAGTGTCAAAAAGACACGTACTAAAAGTCAGTGAGGGCGACATATGTGACTGCTTCCTGCCGTGTGTAAAGTACACACACCGGATAAACATGGCAAAAGAGCATGTCGGGGAGATAACATCAAAGCTGAAACAGTTTGATTTTATGAAAATCAGAATTGAAGACCAGAACGTCACGTACGCGGCAAAAAACAGCATCAGGGATGTAAAATTGGAACTGTGTCACGAGATCGGGGAGTGTAATGGAATTATGGATTCAGAGTATGACATGAAATTCCTGCCACAGGCATTTAAAATTTGCACGCAGATCAGCGAGTGTGAGTTGTACATTGCCAGTGAAAGTCCGCTCAAACTTGCAGTCAAAAACGATGATCTGAGCATCGATTATTACCTGGCCCCACGGATTAAAGATTCGGGCAGTGCAACGGAATAAAAATGGACAAACAAAAAATCTACAAGCCGACACTAATCTCTGAGAACGCACTGGATATTCCGAATCCCGGATATGCCGGCAAGATGCCCGATGGCACGCAGGACGGCTTTATCTCAACCAAGATAGAGGAGGACGTAACAATCCAGAGGATATCCCACGATCTGTACAAGCATGCGTCATCGGGATTCCGCGAACTGTTTGTCAATGAGGCAAGATTCTGCAGACATGCGCGCGACTGCCATGACGCAGACCCGGTCATAAACGTGAAAATAGGCAAGAACCGCGAGCTGATAATCGAGGGCCGTGACTCCATGGGGATGTCATGGGAGACATTCAGCAACGTGTATACGGTACTTGGCAGGTCCACCAACTTTGACGGCCAGACGCCGGGACAGTTCGGCTTTGGCCGGGCGGCATACACATGTCTCTCCGAAATCATGATAATGGAGGTCCACTCGCGCGAGACCGGCGAAAAGTTTGCCGTGATGGGCAAAAACGGAGTGGGGTGGCAGACCGGACTTCCGACACCGGAAGACATGGACTTTTTCGGATGCAGAATAACCATGACATTGTACGATGACGTAGATATCAGGTCAATCATCAGAATGATGAAAAACTGCTGCAAACTGAGCGGCGTCCGGGCCACGCTGGACACAAGGGACGCACTGGACATCATCGATTTTGGCTACGGGGATGACCAAAGTGCATACCGCGCATACGAACCAGGAACTCTTGAAGGCATGTATAACAAGTTGATTGATACTGAACGCTGCGATCACGTGCTAGACATCTCTGCCGAAGAAGGCGGAATAGAGATGATGATCGGATACCAAGTGCAAACATGGTCAGAGGAGAGGGGTCCTAAGCGTAGAATGATACACACGTATACTGAAAATAACGAATGCTATCTTGCAGGCGTTCCAATTGGGGAGCTGAAAATCGACAGTAATGTGCATTCTCTGCTGGGTTCTGCAAATACAATTCTGGTCAACATCAAAGACGAGCGCACGTACAGTCCCACCCCCGACAGGGAGAGGCTAAAGGACGATGCGGAGAAAAGGATATGCGACATAGTGGAGAACAGGATATGGTGCGAGATTAGGGACCGCTTTTCCGGCATCAAAACAGTCGATGACTATGTCAATCATCCCAACAGGGAATTCATTGACGGGGTTTTCAACAGCAGAGACGACCATTGGTCATTTATGACTGAAAACCACATGGAACTGGGAAGGGCCATGGCAGTCACCCTAGTTGATGAAAACAAACGGCACATAAATCTTGAATACATCGCACCCGGCCGGAAGGAGCTGCTGATCACGGACAAAATGAGCAGGTCAAAGGTATCTGCTGCCAAAGAGTTCAGTCAGGCAGTGAAGGTGGTCAGGCCCCTTGATTATGAAAACACCCATTCACTCTTTGAGAACCTGGGGGTGCGCACCCTTGATGACTATATCGCCAGCAACGGCATAACTGTCAAAATGATTGAGAGTGACGATGTACCGGAGCCGTTTGTAATCCATGAGACACATTATGGTTACTGGAATTCAGAAAACCATAATGTATTGTTCAAAAAATCAACCAGAAACACGACTGACTGCGACATGCCGGACAACGTCATCATAGCAAAGAAAAACTTTGGAATGCTGTGTGATTTGCTGAGAACAGTTGAAACAGAATACCGTGTAACAAAGTACAAAAAAACGGCAAAGGGCGGACTGCGTGAGGAAGAGTTCTTTGAGCGTGTGAGAAAATCGGCATATGCCACAAATGACGGGCCAATGGGCATAGATGACATATCCGAGACGGATAAAAAAATCGTCATGGTACCATACGAGCGTGAATCGCTTGCAAAATACATGCAGTCCGACAAGATTCTATACGTTGTCGGCAGCGATGACAAGCTCTTTGAGATGTCTGCGCATCTAAAGATGCACAAGAGGGAATTCCACATATCAGACACGAAATATAGATTCAGGGATTATAATAAAGAGATCATGTTTCCTGAGGAATATTTCAAACTGATAAAAGGGTATATTGCTCATGTCGATTCTTTCTCAGACCAGATCAAGATATGCTCGGCATACATACATGGATACCGCGCGATCAAAAACGAGGACGCAAGAAAGATGTTTCTGGGATTCGTGCTAGGTACAAAACACAACCATGACATCCGATACCCCGATGTATCACAAATGCTGGAAAGGGCGTTTCACATCGATGAGTCGCTGGAAAAGAAAACAAAGGAAAATGGACAAACAAAAAATCTACAAGCCGACACTAATCTCTGAGAACGCACTGGATATTCCGAATCCCGGATATGCCGGCAAGATGCCCGATGGCACGCAGGACGGCTTTATCTCAACCAAGATAGAGGAGGACGTAACAATCCAGAGGATATCCCACGATCTGTACAAGCATGCGTCATCGGGATTCCGCGAACTGTTTGTCAATGAGGCAAGATTCTGCAGACATGCGCGCGACTGCCATGACGCAGACCCGGTCATAAACGTGAAAATAGGCAAGAACCGCGAGCTGATAATCGAGGGCCGTGACTCCATGGGGATGTCATGGGAGACATTCAGCAACGTGTATACGGTACTTGGCAGGTCCACCAACTTTGACGGCCAGACGCCGGGACAGTTCGGCTTTGGCCGGGCGGCATACACATGTCTCTCCGAAATCATGATAATGGAGGTCCACTCGCGCGAGACCGGCGAAAAGTTTGCCGTGATGGGCAAAAACGGAGTGGGGTGGCAGACCGGACTTCCGACACCGGAAGACATGGACTTTTTCGGATGCAGAATAACCATGACATTGTACGATGACGTAGATATCAGGTCAATCATCAGAATGATGAAAAACTGCTGCAAACTGAGCGGCGTCCGGGCCACGCTGGACATAAGGGACGCACTGGACATCACCGGTTTCAGCATCCATGAGCACGAAAGAAAGTACCTCACATACAAACCGGGAACTCTTGAAGGCATGTATTACGCGTCGACTTACTGTGACGACGGCGAGCACCTGCTAAACATCTCTGCCGAAGAAGGCGGAATAGAGATGATGATCGGATACAAAACGAAAGAACGGTCAGAAGGAAGAGGCCCTAAACGCAGAAGTGTGTCCTCGTATATTGAAAATAACGAATGCTATCTTGCAGGCGTTCCAATTGACGAGCTGAAAATCGACAGTAATGTGCATTCTCTGCTGGGTTCTGCAAATACAATTCTGGTCAACATCAAAGACGAGCGCACGTACAGTCCCACCCCCGACAGGGAGAGGCTAAAGGACGATGCGGAGAAAAGGATATGCGACATAGTGGAGAACGCGATAGGGTGCGAGATTAGGGACCGCTTTTCCGGCATCAAAACAGTCAATGACTATGTCAACCATCCCGACAGGAAATTCATTGACGGGATTTGCAACAACGAACTCAACTTTCGGTCAATTCTGACTGAGAACCTCATGGAACTGGGAAGGGTCCTGGCAGTCACCCTAGTTGATGAAAACAAACGGCACATAAATCTTGAAGACATCGCACCCGGCCGGAAGGAGCTGCTGATCACGGACAAAATGAGCAGGTCAAAGATATCTGCCGCCAAAGAGTTCAGTCCGGCAGTGAAGGTGGTCAGGCCCCTTGATTATGAAAACACCCGTTCACTCTTTGAGAACCTGGGGGTGCGCACCCTTGATGACTATATCGCCAGCAACGGCATAACTGTCAAAATGATTGAGAGTGACGATGCCGTGCGGCCGTTTGTAATCCATGAGACGTCCCACAGCGACGCGGACATTGGATGCGGCAGTGAGCAGTTCAGAAAAACAACCACAAACACGACTGACTGCGACATGCCGGACAACGTCATCATAGCAAATAAAAACTTTGGAATGCTGTGTGATTTGCTGCGGACATTCGACACCAAATACCGCGTAACAAAGTATAGAAAAACGGCAAAGGGCGGACTGCGTGAGGAAGAGTTCCTTGAGCGTGTGAGAAAATCGACATATGCCACAAATGACGGGCCAATGGGCATAGATGACATATCCGAGACGGATAAAAAAATCGTCATGGTACCGTACGACAGGGAATCGCTTGCAAAATACATTCCATCCGAGGAGATACTGTACGTTGTAGGCACCTACGACAAGCTCTTTGAGGTGTCGGCCCATCTGAATGTGAATGGGAGGAAATTTCACGTGTCAATCATAAGATGCGGCTATGGCCTTAGGAGTGAGTCAACCATGTTCCCTGAGAAACACATCAAACTGATGGAGGAATGTCTGGTTTACGACACGGAATGGCGCGACCAGATCAAGATATGTTTGGCGTACATAGACGGCCACCACACGATCAAAAACGACAACATAAAAAAGATGTTTCTGGGATTCGTGTCAGGTTCAAAACACAACTACAACATACGATACCCCGATGTATCACAAATGCTGGAAAGGGCGCTTTGCATCGACGAAGAACTGCAGAACCAAACAAAGGAAAATGGCACACACGTCACTGGCAATACTTGAAGAGCGCCATAATCTGCTGATCATCCAGACCGGCAGCGGGAAGGTGGCAACAGTTCCAAGGTCGGAGTATATAGTCCTCAAGTTCAAGCACTACAACGGCAACAGGATATTTTACGACTTTGGCAAGGCAGTAGGAGAAGAAGAATGCAGTACTGCAAGAATAGCGGAGACATACGATGACGGCATCTTTAACTGCTGGTACAAAAAACAGCACGTTCAGATATCTGACACAAAGTCCATAGCTCATGCAATCATGACAAAAAACAGGGACGAGTATGTCGACATATTTGCGCGCTGGTACGGAATCCGGCAGCAGAAAGAGACAATTGACATGATTATCCGAAACTACACGGATCGTGTCAGCAATGTCAGCTCTGATATGTATGTGATAGACGGCGTGTTTGCAGTTGGCTCAAGTGCTGCAGATTATTATTCAAAAAATCCAGCTGATATGTATGTGATAGACGGCGTGTTTGCAGTTGACAGTCACGGTGTCTCACATTACATGGAGGACAACAGGTGGAATTCCCTGTGTCTTGTTGCAAATTCGATCAGGGAGCCAAAAAATATCGAACTGCCGGGCATCGGACTTGTCGCGTTAAACGAGATAACGCAGACAATACTTGCAAAAATACTGTTTCTGCTGTACCCGAAAGAGGACACCGTGTTTTTGAACCAGATCCCGCAGCACCTGAAGGATCATGTCAGAAAGACAATGGAGCAGAACAAAAAAACAGAGACTACTGCATGAGAGATGCAGTGTATAAGGCCAATACTGGCACGGCCATCACATTCACGGCAGAAGCGCGTGATGGGGCCGTTGCCATGACGACAGGGATGTCGAATTTAGAAACCAACAAAGGAGGTTGATTGCATGGATATGGAAAATGAATATCAAGAAAGACCCGAATGGGACTGGATACAGAGAAAATGAGCAACGTAAACGTCAGGACATCACCGCCCTACGACCGGGCATGTGAGATTCTGCAAAAGACAAACGACGGAGAAGAACTGTCAGGCAGTCATCTGAGGCTGGTAGAGATGATGGTCAATGGCAATGACATTACAGAGAAGATGGAGGTGGAGTTTGAAAAACTCTACGAGAACGTCAGAACTGGATATGTCAAGCCATGGCTGTTTGGAATACGGCACATGACTGCTGACCACGAGGGATACATCTACTGGCGCGGCAGACAGGTGGAGCACTACTCCCATGATAGCTATAAGGGGATGCGCCAATCCGCAAAGGACCTGGAAAGAAGGGCCCTTATTCTGGAATCAAGGGGAATCAAGGTGACTTTTGGATCCCTTTTCATGGAATGGAACAACAAGTCCGGGCCATGTTCCAAACTGACGTGCCATAAGAAATGACAAAGTGCAAAAAATGCAGTGAAGAGTTCAGCTGTGACAACCCACAGATGATCGAGGGCGTAGTCACCGAAAACATGTGTCTGTGTGCCGAATGTGGGACAGACATACTGAACAGGCAGTACGACATGGGACTGAGCGATACGTCAATGCAAATACTGTGTGATCCGCGTGAAATACTCGGTGATTTATAGATGACAAGCATGATCAGACCGCTCAAACAGTCACCGGCAGAAAACACAAATCAGGAAGACGGCACCGTCTTCAACGCGGAAACAATTCCGCAAACAGATCAACAAAGGAGGTTGATAAAATGAGACAGCAAACCAAACTAGAAAAACCAAAAACAAAAACACAGGATCCGGCAAACATCCCGGAAACTGCAAGAAAAATAGCGGCAATAGACCTTCTCGACAGGCCGGACAAAGTACACATACAAAGGACGGCAGCTGCAATCGCAGTCAAATACGGAGATCAGGTATACATGGTGACATTACACCACATGGTACCGGAGACGGCACAGGTGCTGAGAACCAGTGACAATTCAATTGTCGGATTCTCGGCAGTTGCAGGCGGATAAACCATCCACAACATGAAAGACAGTAACATACCCAAACTGGGGGAGACAGACGGCACGTCATTTGATGAGAAGATAATCCATCAGATGTGGTTTGAGCCGCAATCACATTTCTGGTGGCTCATAGCAGAGTACGACCCGGAAGACGATATCGCGTTTGGATTCGCAAATCTCGACTCGGATATGAACGCCGAATGGGGACACATCCCCATTTCAGAGATAAGGGGAATTGGGGCAGTACAAGACGACAAATGGAAGCCGGTAAAGTTTCCGGAAGGAAAACAGATGGCAAAAAACCGCGCATCGGCCGCCTTTTCAAATTCGCAGAAAACCGGAAGTGGGTCGGATCTGGACGGCACAGAAAATGAAATACGCCGCCTGTTTTTTAGAATCATAGAACTGCAGAAGGAAAAAAGCATTTGCAAAGAATACCATGACAGCACATCAGATGAGGAAGTGCTTGGAATTGCCATCAGCAACTATGTGGAATGGGACGGAGAGAGAATCTTCCAGATCGCAAAATCGGCATTTGAGGACAGCAACTTTCGCCAGTTTAACTCCGAGTTTGAGGATTTGTGGAATGCAAATGTAGATGATGTACAAGCACACATCAAGAAGCGTGACAGTTAACTCCGAGTTTGAGGATTTGCGGAATGCAAGGGGCCACTGCTGAGGCATGAGGGACTTTCACATAAACAAAAAGCTGGGATGCCTTCGCATCCGGATGGCCTACAGGCGCCACGGTGCGGCATTTGAGAAGCTCTTCAACTTCTCATTGCACATTGGCAAAAACGAGCTGTTCGTATCAAGGCACTCAAAATCCCGACTGCCGAGAATAAAATGGAACGAGTTTCAGAAAAAATGACTCGGCAACCGACGGCATGGAATGACTCCATGCTGCAACAAATCAACAAAGGAGGTAGACATATCAGCGCAGAAAGGGGGGCGGCTAACTAATGAAACAAAATCTTCAAACATACAAACAAGAGAAAACACTCCCTGAAATTTATGTCTGCATTATCTGTGGCAACGAGAAGATATGCTACGCCAAATCTAGTGACAAACGGGAGTTGCCAGTTCATCTAAAAACCCATTGTGAAAAATGTCAGGAAGTTACACAATTTGATTATCGACACTGGATCGATAATACGCTTTTCTTGCTGACCGCAGAGGATGAGAAAAATAAAGGATCTGGCGAAACTCAAAATCCCGACTGCCGAGAATAAAATGGAACGAGTTTCAGAAAAAATGACTCGGCAGCCAACGGCATGGAATGACTCCATGCTGCAACAAATCAACAAAGGAGGTTGATAATATGGAAGAAAAAGCAATAGAAACAAGAATACACGAAGACAAAATACTTGAGATATACCAGGACGAGTTCCCGGAATCGCCAAGAGAATGTGACAACCTGGGAATCATGATATGCGGACACCAAAATTATGATCTTGGCGACGAGCAATATGACAAAGACACCTTCGATGGGAAGGTCTCGGCGGCAACAGAAAAACTCAACTTGCACCTGATGGACCACAGCGGGCTTTGGATGAGCACGGGACCATTTGCGATGGATCCGCAGGGATGGGATTCCGGAATAGTCGGCGTCATATACACCACCGAACAGAAAATCACAGAGATGTTTGGGAATCGTAAAAGGCCATCAAAAGAAAAGATAGCCGGCATGCTGGAAGAAGAGGTGAAAATATACAACCAGTATCTGCAGGGAGATATATACTGCTATACGATCTCTGAAGTCAAGACATGCTCGCTTGGAGAAGAACACAAAGAAATCATCGACTCGTGCAGTGGGTTCTACAACGTTGATGACATCATAAGCGATGTCGGAGCAGAGAACTGGGAGTGCAAATAAATGCCTAACTGGTGCTATATCACACTGGAAATTACAGGCCCGGAAAAGGAGATAGACTCCATAATGAGGTCAGGGCTCGACTTTGAGAAGATACTTCCGACTCCAAAAAAACTGATAGCCCACAACTCTGCTCTCAAGGAACTGTTCCTGAGACTTGTGGCAAAAATTAGAGGCGACAAATGGTACATGGAGGTTGCCCACCTGACTGAATCCCAAATGGCGGCAAACCTGGCAGAATACGGTCACGAGTACTGGTACTCTTGGAGGATGGAGAACTGGGGGGTAAAATGGAACCCGAAAGACGGACACAATGACATCAAAAGGGTCTCCCCAGTAAAAATCGAGGCTGCTTTAATAACTTCATGGGGTGTTCCACTCAAAATCCTACAGCACATCAGCAGGTCCCACCCCAACACAGAAATACACATCACAGACTGCGAGGAGGAATCAGGCGAGTTTGTCGGCTCATTAAAGATCCTAAACGGTGAGGTAGTCGAGGACACAGTACACAAGCCTACAGAATGCGAGCTGAGAGAACGTAACATGCTGTGCGAGGAAGGGGACTGATGTCCGAATTCACGCAGAAAAAGGCAAGAAATCTCATAGACACTGGAAGCATAGCCCGAATAGATGACTTTACGTTTCAGGCCAAGGCATCGACTACGGGAAAATCATACATCATAAGGAACGGGGCATGCGAGTGTCCGGGATACAGGTACCGGGACGACTGCTCCCACGTGCAGGCTGTACAGATTATGATGCGCATAGATGAACTGGGCCTCTTGGAAAAAATAAAAAGAAAAAATGCGTAAAACACAGAGTATCAATTGTTTTGGTACACAAATACAAGCCGGAATTGTCTGGCTTTAAAAACAAAATCAACAAAGGAGGTTGATAACATGAAGAAATATTATGTGGAATGGCGCGACGACGACCAACAGGAAAACGATGTGGTGGAAGCTACAACCGCCGACGAAGCAATGAAAAAAGTAACAGACGAAATGGACAAAAGAAAAGAGGACTGGACTATCAGAGAAACCGTGACAATTTTCGCGGATGAAGAAAAAACCAAGCAGTTGTTAACCAAAGAATACAACCGTGATCCTGACGAGCCAGCCTGCACAGATCCGGCGGGCCATGATTGGGAAGAATCCCAAGGCAGAACCGGTGTACCCAATTACGACACCATTGTAAGCTGGTGTGAGAAATGCAAACTCAATAAAAAGATAATTGGTGAGGAGATCCCCGACGGCTCAGCAGGCGACATTTTTTATTCGTACGCAGAGGAGGAGGGTGAAAACCAATGAAATATTTTTCAGACGTAGGGCCAGCAATAGCCGAAATCAAAACACGGCTCCAAAAGGAATCACATGCTGACATGGAATATTCCATAATGTATTATCCATTCGCAAAAGAAAAAAAACAATACTGTGTAAGTTTGGATTCAACATCATGCTCCGTTCCACAAAACGAATATCTTAGCTTGGAAAGTCAGTATGATGATCCCACTCTAAATCATAGAGATTATGGGAAAACTGTATTCACCATAAATGCCGATACAATCAAAGCAAGATTGGCCTTCGATACAATCAAAGCAAGATTGGCCTTTGTTGGACAAATTACAATGACCGAATTCATGGAAGGGGAAATAGATTCCTGGTTTGACGATTCCGTTACTGATGAAATAGATGAGAAAATTGCAGACGTAATGGCCGAAGTCGAACGCCTCAACAGCAGTATCAAAGAGGAGGATAACTAATGTCCAAAAAACACATCTACATTACACCACGGCAAGAACACTGGGGCGACGACGTAACATCTGTAACGATGATTGCAGACGAAAAATGTACCAAGTGCCGCGGCGATATGGAAATGGAAGTGGATCCAGAGACAGGTCACGGCTCCGGTGGAGTTGTTGAAGCATGACTGTCACAGATCCGAACTGTAAAAAGACAAAAATCACAAAATAAAAATGCGTAAAACACAGTGTCAATATTTTTGGCGCGCAAATAAAAAAGCCGGAATTTTCTGGCTTGGAAAATCAACAAAGGAGGTTGAGAACTAATGTCAACAGAAAAACAAAAAGAAGAACAACACAAATTTGATGATTTTGACGATGCACTTTCTGAAATAAAATCCAGAATGTGTACAGAATCACATCAGGAGATGCAGTATGAGATAACATACTATCCGTTTGCAGAAAAGAAGGAAAAGTACCGCGTCGACTTGGTTCCAAAATCAGGAGGAACGCCGGCAAACGAATATTTCGGACTTTGGAAGCAGTATGAAGATCCCATGATGGACCATACTGACTATGCACGAGTGGTATATCACACTGGTGCGGACATGTCTGAAACTCAAAACAACCATGAGGCGTGTAAAATCTGCATGGAGAGTCATCACAGAGAAATTGATGATGAGGGAATCTCATACATCGATCACAAATACGACGATGATCACGACTTTGAGGGATCTGGAAAATTCCAGTCATATCTAGAAGATGAGGTTGACGGCTGGTTTGATGATGCTTCTGCCAAAGTCGACGAAGAAGTAGAATCAGTCGATGAAGAAGTCGAGAAATTTCAGAAACAAATCAACGGGGAAGACAACTAATGTCCGCAGAAAGCCAGGCCGACAGAACATATTATGACATCGTAGCAAGGTGCACTAACTGCAAGGAGTACGAAATTTTCACACACGATGCCCCACTTGAGGTCGGCAGCAGTCTGGATATGTACCCATGCAGCTATTGCGGCGGAAATACAGACGATATAATCGTAACAGAATGTGCGGCGGCTAACTTATGACCGACAAGAAAAAAATTGACAAAGCCCTGACCATTTTGGAAAAAGAGTTGGATGGTGAGGAGATAGGTGCAATAATACAGCGAACAGATTGCGGAACAGGTGAAAACCTGATCGACAAAATGAATTTTGAAGAATCCGACTCTGTTTTCAAAATCGCACACACACTACTTACAGAGTATAAACAAAACAAAGAAGAGTTAGACGCACATTTCAAAATGACTCGGGCAGAAATATCAGAGAATTTGGATGGGGAAGATGAAAAATGAGTCGGCTCCGCAAAGTCTGCAAGAGTATAAAAGATGTCCATGAAGACTGTGATTACGGATATATCTTCGGCCACCGCCGCTGCCACGAAGATGCCGACTCCGACATGGAGGATGCCGCAAATTGGGCAGAGCAGGTAATGGAGGCATACGACTAATGCCGGCAGAAAGCCAGATCAGATGCGCAACGCGCCCACATACTGAGAAATGACCTGGACACGGAAGATAATCGGCGACGGCATTCCCGGTGTGATAACACCAGCTGAGATACGCAATGCCATTGGAAACTATGAGATGGCGTTTTTCAGAAAAAATGGAAAATGGCGTCTCGGACCGAATGTCCTCTCATCATACAACGGCACTGAGGACTGCGGCATAGATCTGCTCCATGACACAGACGAATGTGATTTTTCAGAGGACTATACTGTCACTGATTATATCACCAGTGTCCTTGATGCACACGAAGATGCAGAAAGTGAACGGCTCCGTTGAATGGAGCAGTGTCCACTTGACTACATCTACAATGACTTTGTGGCAGAGTCAAAGAAATGGAACGGCTCCGTTTAATGGAGCAGTGTCCACTTGACTACATCTACAATGACTTTGTGGCAGAGTCAAAGAAATGGAACGGCTCCGTTTAATGGAGCAGTGTCCACCTTTCTGAAAACAGATCAACAAAGGAGGTTGATAACATGAAAAATGAAAAAACAATATTGGAACGGACCGGGTCGAAAATGAATAAAGGCGATAAGCAGTACCACCTTTTTTCAGACCCCGGACACGGATGGCTCCGTGTCAAAAAATCAGAGATAGACTCGCTGGGAATAGCAGAGAAGATCTCAAAGTACAGCCACACAAGCAAGAGATGGAAGACAAAGTACGTGTTTCTTGAGGAGGACGACGACATGGAAGTGTTCATCGCGGCAAAGAAAAAACAGAATCCCGGCTGGGAGCTTGATGCCGTAGAACACACACTGCCGGAGAGGGAATCGATAATCCGGAGCTTTGAGACATATGACCCAAAATTCTGAAAAGGCAACAATGCTTTTGCACAAAATTGCAGAACAATTCTCACAAAAGGAATTCCCAAGAGCGTGCGCAAAGACGTTCATAACCGTGCCGGACGGGAACATTCCGTCCTCATCATGGTCCCTTGGCAACAAGATACTCATGATGATGTCAGGAACGGCAGACGCAAGGGGATACAGGCAGTGGGAAAAGGTAGGCCGACACGTCAAGAAGGGCTCAAAGGCAATATACATACTTGTCCCAATGACCAAAAAAATCGAGGACAAAAAAACGGGCGAGGAGAGGGTCGCAATGATAGGGTTCAGAGGCGCGCCCGTATTCTGCTATGAGGATACCGAAGGCCAGCGTCTCAAAACATACGAGCCCCGGGTACTTCCGCCACTGTTTGATCTTGCAAAAAAGAACGGCATTGACGTGAGATACGCAAACTCAAAGAATGGGGAATACGGCTCCATCCAACTCCATACCAAAAAAATAACGCTCAGTACAGAGTCTCATGACACGTTTCTGCACGAGCTGATGCACTGGTACGACGGCAAAAAATACAAGCTAAAGCCAAAGCAGGATGCCGAACAGGAGATAGTGGCACAGCTTGGCGCATGCGTTCTGGCAGAGATGTACGGGTATGACGCACGGGAGTACACGTGGAACTATGTCTCCTCATACGCAGAAACCAAGTCGCCGCAGGAGATTGGACAGAGGTGCTTCAGAGTCCTTGGCCGCGTGCAGCAGGCAGTCAACGCAATACTGTATGATGCAGACGAATGGGTGAAGGAAGCGGAAAATCCGCGTTTAAAAGAAAACCGTCCAATAGAGGTTGAAAACTGATGTCGCAAGACGGCTTTGAAACCATAAAAAAGATGAAGCTGAACCACCTGCCAAACGAGGCGGAACTGGTAATGCAGAGGCAGCGAAACTCGTACATACCAAAGGACAAGTTCCAGTTCGGGATACCGACCACGTTTGTCTCACCTGAGAACGGCGAGACTGTATGGAACTCCGGGCCATCAATCCAGCTCGAGCAGATACCGGAACTCATTGAGATGCTAAGGGATGTATACGAGAGATATTCCGGAGACAAAGATCCCAAGGCGGCAAGGACATGTACGGTTAAGGATGTGTTCAGCTCGGTGAAAAACAAACTGGATAAAATCAATCCCAAGGCGGCAAGGACATGTACGTTTGCAGATGTTGCAGAATAGAAGCAATGATGCAAATCACTGCAGGCAACGATGTTACAGTATGGCGCGCTCGATAATTACAGATGCCATGACAAAACACCCCGCCAAGATAATACATGACGCGTGGAAAATCCTGGGAATCGCCCAGGATTCCATCCGCCTAAGAAGGCACAAAAGGGCACTCAAGAAGATAAGGCGGGAACTCGTGGGAATTCTTGACTCCTAACATTTTTTAGGATGCAGGGCGAGCAAAAGAACATGTCAAAGGCAAAACAGGTCACAGATGAGAACGATCTCCGGGCAAACGAAGAATACGCAATAGAGCAGTACGAATCAGGCGCAGACCGACCAAAGTCATTTAAAACTCCTGAAGAGTTAATAGCTGATCTTCACGAACATAAATGATTTTGTGGCATACGGAAATAACCAAACTCTTTGTGGTCAGTTACAAAAAACTTTCTTCGCGACTGCAAAAGCAAACAGATGAGGCCATACTTGCCATTGCAAAATCAGAATTCCCTGCCGATTTAGGAGTTCCAAAAAAAGGAAAGTATGGGGGATACTTTGCCTATGAGCTTGGACGGTCATACCGATTAATCTACAAGGTTGTCAATCCACAAAAAATCATTTTGTTGGTTGTTGTAGGTGATCACAAGTCAGTATACGGCAATGACTGATGCAGTCTTTACTGACTGTATTATCCAAACCAGTCTTATCTTGAAACGGAAGAACCAACTGAGTGGACGGATATTGACAAAACATATGACAGTTCTGAAAAATATTTTTCAGAAAATACGGATGCAGACACTGTCTGCAAGCAACAAAAAAACAAATCAACATGGAGGTTGATAAAATGAGACAGCAAACCAAACTAGAAAAACCAAAAACAAAAACACAGGATCCGGCAAACATCCCGGAAACTGCAAGAAAAATAGCGGCAGTAGATCTTCTCAGCGGAGCAGAAAAAGTCCACATACAAAGGACGGCAGCTGCAATCGCAGTCAAATGTGAGGGACAGGTATACATGGTGACATTGCATCATATGGTGCCAGAAACTGCACAGGTGCTGAGAACCAGTGACAATTCAATTGTCGGATTCTCCGCAGTTGCAGGCGGATAAACCATTCATAGCAGCATGGAAAACAACGGAATACCCAAACTGGAAGAGACAGACTGCACACCTTATGATGAGAAGACCATCCATCAAAGGTATACAAACAGGGACTCGTTTACCTGGCTTATGGCAGAGTATGACCCGGAGACTGAGACATACTTTGGATTTGCAAACCTGAATTCAGATATTGATGCAGAATGGGGTTTGATACCAAAGTCGGATCTTGATGCATTCAGTGCGGTGTTGGATGCAGAATGGAGTCCTGCTCCGTTCTCAAAGGCGAAGATACTGAACCAGTCGATTCACTCTCCCCTGAGAAGGATGGAGATGACAGAGGACGGGAAGATAAAGATCATAAAGGAGAACGGGAATGCCACGTACAACTACGGATTTGTTCCGCAGGGGTACTTTCAGGTCGGGTGCATGTTTATCAAGACTGACAGAAGGGCACTCAACTATGCAAAGAAGATGAATCCGAACTTTGAGTATGCAATAGTTGAGCGGAAGGCCATGGCGGCATCTGCAAAAAGCAGTGCAAAATAGTACCGGCGTGAGACAATGAGTGAGAAAACAGAAGAGTTCGAGTCCTCCATGGGCTTTTTGCAGGACTGTTATTCAGCAGAGGGCGCAGATAAGCGGAAGTTAGAAGAGTTCATGGCCGCCTTTCGCAAAAGGTTCGAGGACCCGCAAATAGGAAGTACCGTGGACGAATTTTATGACCGCGAGGAGAAATGGAAGGGAATAACTGTCTCCGGGGAGGGCGGCAACACGATTGACGGTGCTCCTGCCTTTGACTATTACGCCCCACAAGGCATGGGCATATATGACGGAAACGTCTTATTTGCCGCCCGCAGATGGCTGCTTGAGCACAAATTTGAGGTGGAGTGGCATGATCCGGGAACGGTCTTTCTGATCAGGATCACAAAAAATGACGCCACAAGACAGCTTGCAGACATGGGGAACAGGCAGAGAAAGGCGCGCGAGAACAGTTCCCCGGAACGCATCGCCGAAGAGATCGGCATGTTCTGATCTCATGGAATGTAAAAAACAAAGGGATGAATTCACATGAGTAAAAAGAACAAAGTAATGGAACTGGAAAGAAGACTTTGGGAGATACACCAGAAAATTGAAGACCTCAACAAATTCAAGGACCGGCTTGAAGAGGAGATTGCAAAAGAGTTCTTTTCGGAATATACAGTAGAGAAGATACGACTGGACTGGAACAACGGGGGTTTTGATGAGCGTCTCACAATGATGGAAAAATGTCCGAGATTTGAGAGAGCAATCAGGAACGTTGCGTATTCAGCAGGTCTAGAGTACGACGAATTGCGCAAAAAAATACTCGAGAATGAATGGATTCAGAACAGAAGCATGGACATGGATGAAATATTCAGCCCATATTGCAGCCCAAAAAAATGACGGGTTGATAATCTGATGAAGAACAAATACGTGCGCGCACTGACGTGCGACACAAACCAGTCAACAAAGGAGGTTGAGAACTAATGTCAGAAAAAGTACAGCAGGAAAAATGTCCCATAAAGGAGAAGCTACTGGATAAAATAGCATTTGGTCCAAACACGGAATATGCAGATGAATGGTATGAGCTAAGTGACGCAACACAGGAAAAAATTGCAGAATCAGACGAGGCCATAAAGCCGTACATCACGAATCAGAAGGAAATCGACGCTCATGAAAAGGACATGCAGGAAAAGCTGTCAGCACACCTGAGAATGTGTCAGAATGAAACCTGCAAAAAATCACTCAGGGCGAGAACGGAGGGGGGGATTCAGTAACATGTCTCACTTTCTGAGAAATATACTTGATGCAATCTGGAACATCAGGGGAAAGGTGGAAAACGATAATCCACACAAGAACACCAGAGAAAGTAAGATGAGTGCAAGACATATCATTTATGAAATACCTGATGATGTTCTAGATGATATAATAAAAAACGGCAATCATAGGCCGTTAGATGAGAATGCAAAGGAAAAACTGGTAGAGAATTTGCGAGAGAATGCATACTTGGGCGAATGTTTCAGAGAAGAACTTGAGAGTGCAATAGACTCGGAACTTTTTATATGTGAGATGGACCATGAGTAGGGTACAACAGCCGGGATTTTCCTGCCTTGAAAACAGAATCAGCAAAGGAGGTTGATAACATGGAAAAAGAAGCAATAGAAACAAGAATACACGAAGACAAAACAACGGCAGAATATTATGCAGAAATGCCGGAACTGCATCCTCACATGTGTAGTTGCGTGGAGTGCGACTGATGAAATCAGAATCGGCACAACATGATAACTTTGTTGAAGGTGAAGATTGGAAAAATCCAAAAGGCGAGATTTGCCCTTCTTGCAAAACAAACAGGATGTATACTGTAGAGTGCAGAAACAGTCTGTCCAGAAGGGACAACTCGACTTACATCTGTACTGACTGTGGTGACAAAGAAGCACTTGAAGATTTGGCACAAACAGCACAGCACCCCGAGGTCGAAATCTAATGGGATGGTGGAATCTAAAACCAAGAGAACAATTAGATCCCTATCACTGTTTACAACTTGGAGTAAAAGACGATCTTGGTGAGGTGTATTGTGACATTGGAGACATTGTCGAGTTTGATGTCCAGGACGGTTATGAAATCTCAGAAGCGGATTCCGAACATGTCTCTGGATTAGTTCGACGGGGATTCACTTCAGGAGAAATCAACGATTGGGATTGGAAATCCGAGCAAGAGTTGGAGGTCACAAACCAATGAAGAACGCATATACTCTTCGAGATAGAGACGACCAAGAATTATATGGTGTATTCAAGTCAGATTTGGATTTTGATGCCATACAAAAGATAATAGGCAAAACAGATGATGAATTTGCAAAAGAGGGGAACACTCTTTCCAAATCAGGTATCTTTTTTGACTTTCTTGGAGAAGAAGATCAAAACTATGAACAAATCAACTTTGAAGTGGTGTATATCTGATGGAACTTGTAGAGGAACCAACACTTGAACAAGTGACAAAAAACAGATCAACAGAGGAGGCTGATTATTCTTGAAGACTAAAATAAGAATACTCACATCAAACGGACCCGGTGCTTTTGAGGGCGATATCAACAACTTCTTAGATAGGAAGGGAATTGACGCGATTCAGTCGATAGACTATTTCAGAACACCCCACTCTGCGTTTGCAGTGGCGATCAGATATTGGGAGCCGGCGATTGGAAAAAAGAGGACGGCACGATCAGGCGGAATGACAGATTCGGAACCTGGTGGAAAAAAATGCACAAACTGCAACGGCAGGGGATTCAACATGGAAGATACCGGCAGCAGAACATATGATGAGATCCCATGTAGTGACTGTGACGGAACAGGCAAGGAACCCCTGTGAGGCCCGCCAAAAGTACGGCAATACAAACATTCCATAAAATGGCATGCAAGATACAATCAGGGACAACACGTTTCTGTTTGCGATAGTTGCATTGGGATTCGTAATTCTCGGCTTTGGTCACTTCCCCCCGCACTCTGAGATGCCAATCGCGCTGGGAGCTGCCTTTATTATTGCCGGTGGCGCAGGGATCTACATGATGCTTGCGACAAGGCAGGTGGCAAAAAAGCTACATGAGAGGTTCAACGAGCTGAACGATACCATAAAACAGAACCATTCGGAGACAACTGAAATTCTCAAGGAAATGGCATCGTCGCAAAAGCAGAACCATTTGGAAACAACAAAAATTCTTAGGGAGGGCCATTCAGAGATGATGGGCGTCCTAAACAGCATAAACGACACGCTGGAGAAAAAGCTATAACAAGATATAATGCGCATCGGTATTATTTGGTGCGCAACATGCAGCTTGGAAAAATTTCCAAGACCGCAGAAGACAAATCAACAAAGGAGGTTGATAAAATGAGAAAACCAGAAACAATCAAAAGATACGGTGAAACCGGATCACGGAAAATCAACTCACAACAAAAACCCGCATTTTATGCAAACCGCGCAGGAGAGGTCAGAGCACAATGACATGCATATCTGAATATAAAAAACAGCTTGAATTCTACAGTTCATCAAGCGGTAACCAATATGCCGATGTGGAAACGGCAATAGAGATGTTTGCCGAAGTGCGTCTGTCCCCAAGAGACCTGGCATATCAGGTAAAGGAGTTTGCAGATTCCACTGGAACAAAACTGGAGGATGTGGATGCCTGCTATGTTGCATATGACCACATATTGCAGATGGCAAGAGACAAAATCATCAAAGTCCTGGACTTTGACATCGTAAATGACATCACAGACGGAACGGAATTCTACACATGCGGAAGCGGCATGGACACCTCGTTTGACTACTCCCAGAAGGCAAAGGATCAGCTGGTGAAGGAGCTGATAAATGAGGATGTGGAACTGTGCGAAGTCGGAAAAGTTCTGAGGGATGATTTTGTCAAAGTTTTTCTGGAATACGTGGATATTGATACCACAGACATCAGAATGCACAGGAGGCTAAAAAAATAATGTCGGGAATCCACTTTGACTGGTCAAAGAACTGGAATGAAGAAACCGGGGAAGACATTATGGATACCGTGTGTCCAAACAGCGAACACCACGAGAAATACGGCCGTGACTGGGAAACAGAATACGATTCCACAACTGATCTGAACGGAAACCCGTGCGAGCCATACAATGGATGCCCATGCTGTGAGGATGATTCAGAAAGAATCGACGTAATGTGGAATGTAATCTGGCCGCTGGACTATTCAGGAATGGTAGATGACGGATATGACGAATCCAGCAAAAAAGAGAACCGCCTGAGAAGAATAAGGATACTGAACGAGACTCCGTGCGCATGCATTGAGAATGTCGAGACCGGCCAGTGGTTCATGTGTCTTAGAGGTGCGGGAATGGACTTTGGTCCTGAAATAGCATATGCGTTCCATCTGGCACAAAAATGGATCCCGGATTGGCTGCTAATGGAAATAGACATGGAGTACTGCAAGCAGCTATTATCCAAAAAGCAATTCAAGACACTGCAAAGAATTGCTGGACAGCAGATAGTACGTGGGCAGAAGGAGTTTGCACAAATGCGGTCAAAATGGAGTGTGGGCGGCATAAAAAAGCGGCACACGGAGGAGTCCGGGTATTCGGATGGATACTATTCCCAAAGGACACCGGCTGAGAAGAGGATCCTGGACGGGATTAATTTACTGGGCCCCGTCGCCACGCCACCAAAACAAAAATCCATAGGGAGGAAAACGCGGAGATGAAGGCGGCAAAGTTTGGGAACGGGGATGCGATAGAGAGATACATACACTGTTCGATGTGCTTGGACACCGTCCCTACCGGACAGAGCCCGCAGGAATGGTCGCGCTATGAGGTGGGGTTAACAAAGTGGGGAATTCAGATATGGTGCGCACGCCACAAATGCAACATAATGCACATAAACTTTGAGGGAGAGAGGCACCCGGCAGACATGACGGCAACAGAGCCGAGCAGAAAAAGCCGTCAGATGAAGGAGGAGGAATAATGGTGGGAACAAACGCGCTGGCAAAGACATTTGAGGCACTGGACCGGCACGACTCACACATGAGAACATTTCGTCGTCTGTACTGCGAGTCAGGACAGACAGCAAGAAAGGCGTACATGTTTGTCAATTCCTCAACAAAAACAAGGATTGAAAAAATAATGAAAAAGTGTGAGAGCTGCAAGTACACAAAGCTGCAACCGAGAACAATAGTGCTGGTCTACGAGGCATTGGCCGCCAAAGGTGAGATAGAGGTTCTGGCAGAGTTGTGCAGGCAGATCAGTTCAAAGAAGGCATACAGGCTATGCAACAAAAGAACCCAGAGGACAATACAGACGCTGTCCCAAGATGTGAAGGGAAAATCACACAAAACACCAAAAAAACAAAAAAGGGAATAATCCCCCTGATGATTCTGTAGCAAATAAAATGAGCCTCCATACCGGGGTGTTGTTTGCTGCAGATGCTTGACTGTCGTTGTATGACGAGAGTCGGGTGGCCCAGTCCACACGGGCTTGGCCGAAACCATGAGAGTGTGCCGATGAACATCGGCATACTGATGATGGCAGCAATGTCATCAGATGCACAGATATTGTGCAGTCATGGTCGGGGAAAAAGAATCAGACTAACAGAATAAATCAACTACTTGCTCCCCATGATTCTGAGGCAAAGGAAAAGTTATCACCAAAAAAACAAAAAAGGGAATAATCCCCCTGATGATTCTGTAGCAAATAAAATGAGCCTCCATACCGGGGTGTTGCTTGCTGCAGATGCTTGACTGTCGTTGTATGACGAGAGTCGGGTGGCCCAGTCCACACGGGCTTGGCCGAAACCATGAGAGTGTGCCGATGAACATCGGCATACTGATGATGGCAGCAATGTCATCAGATGCACAGATATTGTGCAGTCATGGTCGGGGAAATAATAATGATCACGTAATAATCAAATCGTCCTTACTTACCCTGATTCTGAGGCAAAGGAGAAACGGCCCCACAAACGTGGTGCCGGCAGGCCGTACAAGCTGCATGCCATTCAATGTTTTGTATTTGATAATATGTCAAATGCGCAAGCTGCATCTGCTGATTGCAGACCCGCGCGTGTTTACGTGAATCGTTCTCTCTTGGAGTGGGACATTAAATGAGGACGATCCTCAAATGGGATCGCCTCCCACACTGCAAGCGCAGGGTTAGGCATGTCGTTTTGGAGTGCTCTTTGCGTCAACCGGGCCTCAGCTCGGTTCTATCCTGCAATCCAAAAAAAAGAATGAGTTAAATGAAAGATCCGGACATTCGAATGTGAGTAAGCTTAAAAGGAATTGTGGATTGTAATGATGTTGCAGAAAATCACCCAAAAATCAATATTGTCTGACATTATAAATTCAGATGATCACAGTACAGGAAAAGACATGGACGTATTGACTTGGTTCTCAGCACCTGCGCCGTCTCCGGCACCATGTAATCACAGTACAGGAAAAGACATGGACGTATTGACTCTTATTGCCAATAACATACGTCTGGCTTGCGTGAAACCAAGTTCACCCAAGTTCACCCAAGTTCACCCAAGTTATAATAAGATAAAATTCACGGGGTGTCCATAAACTGGATGCCCAGTCGGGGAATAGTTTTGATGGCATCCTCACAAAGATACGGAGAGAATGCTCCAACAAGCGGGATCTCGGCACAAAGTTTGAAAAGATAACAAAGGATTTTCTGAAAACCGACAAGCTGTACCGGAACCGGTTTTCGCAGGTATGGCTCTGGAATGAATGGCCAAAAAATGACGGGCCGGATACCGGAATAGACCTGATAGCTGAAGAGCAAGACGGCTCGCTTTGCGCCATCCAGTGCAAGTGCTATGCAGACGATGGCTCTATCAGCATGAAGACAGTATCCACATTCCTTGCAAAGGCGACATCGCTTAAAATCAACAGCAAGATTCTGGTGTATACGGGGGACAGGATAACAACCCACGCAACAAAGGTTCTTGAGGACAGCAGTTGCCAGATACTCTCCCAGAGCAACTTCCGCAACAGCAGCGTCGACTGGAGCAGCTATCCAAGGCTTTCAATAAAAAAACCAAAGACGCTGTGGAAACACCAGGTGACGGCAAGAGATGACGTACTTGAGGGCCTAAAGTCACATGACCGCGGCAAGCTCATAATGGCATGCGGGACAGGAAAGACCCTTACATCACTCCATGTGGCAGAGAAGCATTGCAGAACGGGCAAAACCGTACTGTACCTTGTGCCGTCAATCTCACTGATACTCCAGACCATGAGGGAGTGGTCTGAAAACGCAAACATCCGGCACAACTACATTGTGGTATGCTCTGACAAGTCCACCGGCGAGGACGGCTCCATAACCGAGCTGGAATCAAAGGTCTCCACGGATGTCAGGACGCTGAAAAACTCTCTCTCAAAGGCCGCAAAGGACTCCATGACTGTCATATTCTCAACATACCACTCGTTGCCTGTAGTGATAAAGGCCGCAAACAATCTCAAGTTCGACATGGTATTCTGCGACGAGGCTCACAGGACTACGGGAGTGGAGGACAGGTCGTTCTTCACGCTGGTGCACAAGGACTCCAACATAATGGCAAAAAAACGCATCTACATGACTGCGACCCCGCGCGTCTACAGCGACATAATCAAGGCAAAGATGGGGAAGGTCATCTATTCCATGGATGACGAGTCAAAGTACGGGCCGGTATTCCACAACCTTAGTTTTTCAGATGCGGCAAGGCAGGGGATTCTGTCTGACTTTAGGGTAAAGATTGCCATCGTTCCCCCAGGAATTGCAGACCAGGATCTTCTTGAATCCATATCCGAAAAGAAAGGCGAGATACCGCTTGATGAGAGGACACTTTTGGCATCCGTATGGCATGGATTGAACCACCCAGATGATGATGATACACCGAAGCTCTTGCAGCGCGTGATAGCCTTTGCAAACAGGATAGACCGCTCACTCATGTTTGCAGGAAAGATTACTGACGGCAACGACACCAACCGAAGCCTGGAGACCATAGCAAATGCCCTTGAACCAAAGTGGAAGACTGGGAACAGGGTTGAGGTGAAACACGTTGACGGCAAGACCCGGGCCATAGAGAGAAGAAACCAGATGCACTGGCTTGATGAAAGCACGTCAGACAAAAACACATGCAGAATAGTCTCCAATGCAAAATGCCTTTCAGAAGGCGTTGATGTTCCGGCCCTTGACGGCGTGATATTTCTCAACCCGCGAAAATCCAAGGTGGATGTAGTCCAGTCAGTGGGCCGCGTCATGCGCAAGTCACCAGGGAAGGACTATGGCTACATAATACTGCCAATAGCCCTGCCGCCAGGCAAGGCATACCATGAGGCACTTGATGACAACAAGACATTCAAGGTGGTATGGCAGGTACTCAATGCCCTCAGGTCGCATGATGAGAACTTTGCAAACGAGATAAACCAGCTCATACTTGACAGAAATACAGAGAGGACCGGCCCTACTCCGAGGATAAGCATATCAATACTTGACGGTGACTATACCGAGGAGAACCCCAGAAGCGAGTTCTTTGCAAAGATACGATCAAAGCTTGTCGAAAAGGTCGGCGATATTGACTATTATGACAAGTACGGGGAAAAGCTTGGGAGTGCGGCTGCCAACATAGAGCATATAATCAACGGCAGGATGAATAACCATAACGTAAAAAGTGAGGTCTCAATGTTGCATGCCGGCCTAAAGGAGATAATCAATGACTCTGTTACAGTAGAAGAGTCCGTAAGAATAATAGCCCAGCACATGGTGCTGTCACGGGTGTTTGATTCCTTGTTTCAGGGAGAGTTTGCATCATACAACCCAGTGTCTGTCACACTAGGGGATGTGGTGGAAAAACTCAAGCTGGATGCCGAGCTGGAATCCCTCAGTGGATTTTATGAGGATGTGGGACGTGAACTAGAGGGAATAACCACCAGGGAGGCAAGGCAGAACTTTATCAAAAAGATCTATGAGAATTTTTTCAAGAGCATAGCAAAAAAGGAGACTGAACAGCATGGGATAGTTTACACGCCCATAGAGGTGATTGACTTTATCCTGAACAGTGTGCAGGATGTTCTGCATGACGAGTTTGGGACAGAGTTTGCAGACAGGGATGTCAAGGTACTGGATCCGTTTACCGGAACTGGCACGTTTCTCAGCAGGCTGCTGGAATCCGGAATGCTGGGTGAGAACATCTATGAAAAGTACAAGCACGACATGTATGCAAACGAGATGATACTGCTGGCATACTATGTTGCCACGGTAAACATAGAGACCACATACTCCAGCCTGCGTCAAGGAAACAGGTATGTGCCGTTTGATGGGATAAGCTACACTGACACCCTGAGAATCAATCCGCTATGGAGGCTGGGTGGACATCACCGGCAAGCAGTGAAGAAGCTTGATGAGACTTTCAGGGATGCACATGAAAGGATACGCCATCAGAGGGGATCGCACCTTCATGTGATTGTAGGTAACCCACCGTATTCGGCAGGTCAGAGCAACTTTAATGACCAGAATCAGAATCTGAGATATCCTGTTATGGATGATAGAATAAAAAATACATATCTTGAGAAAACTAAATCCATCAATCCAAAGATAGGACATGTTGGTTCACTTTATGATTCCTACATTCGCTCCATCCGTTGGGCATCAGACAGGATAGGCGACTCCGGCATTATAGGGTTTGTCACTAATGCCAGCTTCATACAGTCTGATGCTGCAGCAGGGGTACGAGCATGCCTGCAAGAAGAGTTTACGGACATCTGGTGTTTTGACCTGAGAGGAAACGCAAGAACTCAGGGTGAAATACGTAAAAAAGAGAGTGGAAATGTATTTGGTTTAGGTTCTAGAACGCCGGTTGCAATAACCATACTCATCAAAAATCCAAAAAAGAAAAATCACACCATCCACTACAAGGACATTGGAGACTATCTTACACAAAAGCAGAAACTCAAGATAATCCAAGAATTAAAATCCATACATGAAATCAAAGACTGGCAAATCATAACACCAGACAAGCACTGTGACTGGGTAAATATAAGAAATAACAATTTTGCAAAATATCTGCCTATAGGAAGCAAAGACGGGAAGGCCGATAAAAAAGTAAACGTAATTTTCAAGGAATATTCTAGAGGAGTTGGAACAAATCGTGATGCATGGGTATACAATTCTTCTGAAAAAGAGTTATGTAAAAACATGAAAACCCACATTGATTATTGCAATAGACAGGATTGGAATAACCCCGTGTTTGATCCCACAAAAGGTAAATGGGATGAAGAACTTCCAAATAAATTAACACGATTTGGAAAACAGGTATTTTCTAGTTCAAAGGTTCGAACGACATTGTATAGGCCGTTTTTCAAACAGATGTTATATTTTGACAGTATCTTTAATCCGAGACAGGGTATTATGCCTCTTACTTTTCCACAAAACGACTCTGAAAATCTCACAATCTGCGTGCCGGACAAGGGAACAGGTGAAAAATTCTCCACACTTGTAACGGACAAGACCCCCGATCTGCACGTCATAGCCCAGAATCAGTGCTTTCCACTAAAAACCAAAAATAAGGACTTGAAAGCGAGAGAGAGAGAGAGAGAGAGAGAGAGACGCAACCTGTGCATAATAGTTCCCCACAAGATACAGGGCGAGTTCTCGGTGTTCATAACGGACATGATACCGGATCTCGAAGTGGTTCATCACGGCCAGGCATTCCCGATGAAGGTGATGACGAAGAAGTGATGCAGGACAATATCACCGACTTTGCCCTTGAAGAGTACAGGGAACACTACAAGAACGATAAAATAGAAAAAAACGACATCTTCTTCTACATCTACGGCATTTTACACCACGGCGGGTACAGGAAGAAATATGCAAACAACCTGACACGTGAGCTGCCACACATTCCCATGGCACCGGACTTTTTAGCATTTTCAAAAATTGGAAAAGAATTGGCAGATCTACATTTATCATATGAGACATGCAAGAGATATGATTTGGGAAAACCAAAATCAGAATTTGGCAGATACGCAAAGATGTCGTTTGCAAAAAAGAAGGAAAACGGCAGGCAGGTAACTGACACTACAACCCTGAGGATCAACGGGATAACCGTCTTTGAGAATATCCCTGATGTCAAGTACAGGGTAAACGGCAGGACGCCATTGGAATGGGCCATAGACCGCTACAGGAGAACAGTAGACAAGGACAGCGGCATAGTAAATGACGCAACAGACATTGACGTCATACCGCTCATTGAAAGGCTCATACATGTAGGGGTGGAATCAGACAGGCTGGTATCCGGACTTCCAAAGGAGTTTGAGCCGAAAAACTGGGACCCGAAAAAAACAGGAATGGACAAGTTCATTGGTTGAAATTTGACTGAGATTGTCAAGTTGTGTGATCCATGCAGGTGCCCCCCAAAATGTGACGAAAGGCCCATCAAAATCTGATACACACCACAAGGTCACCACAGAATCAGACCACAGGAACAGTCGGCATCAGAAAAAAAGACGCACTGAATACAACCACGTCAGATATCAGGTGATGCCAAAGCTGCACATGATACAAAAGACGAAAAAAGAGACCTACAGAACCACAAGGCACGAGTCGTACAGCATTGTGATACCGTATGAAATATCCAAGAGTTTTCACATAGCAGACGGTATGACTCTGCATGCAACGGTATCAGAGGACACGGGAACAGTGAGGTTGCACAGGAATCCAAAGGAAAACTCCATGCGAGTTTTACTGCGACACAAACTCACAAAGACCTACAAGAAACAGAAATACCACTCCACGCGAGTCACGATACCGATCGAGATTGTCAAGAGGCTGAAACTGGCAAAGGGGGATCAGATCGACGTTACAGAGTCAAAAAACAGCCTTGTTCTAAGGAAGACAAAACTGCACCGAAATTTGCCATAGTCCGCAAAAACCCGCTTTTTTTCTGATGCCGTCCAATTAACATTAACCGTTTCCATTTTTTCTTAAATTAAATTTTTCTGATACCGTGATTAGCCTGAAGGAACGACATGAAAATTAAAAAAATTAAACTCACGCCGTTAAATTGAACGTTCCCCCCCCCCTCACTAATTTTACAGTCAAATTTACACCGCTTAAAATTAATTATTCGCCCTGCCCTTCCGCCTGATCACTCTAGAGAATTCCGCCCTGCCAGTCAAAATTAACTTATTTTTTCCATTCCATTCTTCCGTTCCAAGAATCATTTCACTCCAAAGAACCATCCTCCGGGAACCGTTCCAAAAAGTCATTCCATAGAACCGTTCCATTCTGCTCCTCAAAAAATTAAAAAAATCACTTCAAAAAATCATTCCATCATTCCTCCAAAGAATCATACCATTACTCCAAAAGTTATCCATTCCTCCAGGAACCATACCTCTAGAACCGTTCCATCATTCCTCCAAAGAACCGTTCCAAAAAGTCATTCCTCTAGAACCGTTCCATCATTCCTCCAAAGAACCGTTCCATCGTTCCTCCAAAGAACCGTTCCATCATTCTATTCCAGGAATCACTCCAAAAATCATACCCTCAAAATTATCCGTTCAAGTGCGCCCCCCCCTGTTTTAATTTTAGCCGGAATAAATTTTAGTTTAATTTTGTTGAATTTTAATTTTAACTTTATCCTGCCGTTCCGTCATTCCATTCCGTTTAATTTTAATCGAGGCTGTTCTGTAGAATCGTTCTGTAGAATCGTTCTGTAGAATCGTTCTGTAGAATCGTTCCATCATTCCTCCAAAGAATCGTTTTAGTTTATTTTTTAAATTTTAATTTAACTTTATCCTGCTGCCGTGGAATTATTTCGTGGAATAGTTTCATAGAGCTGTTCCAAAAGGGGATTGGGGGGGATAGTAGAATGACTTTAAGATTTTTTAATTTTATTGGTGTTGATTGGGGATGTTAATTTTAATGCCATCCTTCCATCCGTCGGGGGAGGCTATGGCCAGAAAATAATGTGGAATGTGTGAGTGTGTGGGGGGCTATGGCAACATGTCACATTACGGTGAGGCAGTATGGCATCTTGTGACTTGGCTGCCAAATACACATCAGACATTTTGGCAGCTGTCTCCTCTCCGAATGATATCACTGAGAAAAATAAAAAAAAGATGGCAGAATATTCTGCTATCTTGCACTGCAGAGCAGTTTGGCCCTTTTCTGTGCATTTAGAACCTCGTTTTTCTTCCTTGTGGCTGACTTTTCGGCAAGACGTGTCTGTTTTTTGAGAGACTTTATCTTTGCCAGTGCCTTTGCATGATCACGCTTTCTCCTGGTGACTGTCATGTTGGCGTTGCGGCATGCCCTTCCTGCAGGTTTTCGTCTTTTGGAGGGACTGCGCTTTGGGGCCGCCTTGCTCTTGGCCACTTTTCTTTTGGATTTCTTTTGGGTCATTGATTTTTGCACCATTCTGTCGGATTAAAAATACCGTTAATTGAGATACTGCAAGTTTGAGATTAAATAATTTTACACAAAATGACTATTCGATCGTACCTAGCTTGAAAAAATTCTATTGGCTCAGCTGTTTTGTGAACCCACATCATGCCCATGATTGAATGGTGGGAAATGTTCCGAGTTTGGAGCGTGCTTTACAGTGTTTTGTTGGAACAGTGGGTTGTCCGAGTTCCTTGTAAACCGCCCATATTTTGGTCAATAGCCAACACATGGCTTATTCTGATTCTTACATCCGAGATGTATTTCCATGTTGCGTGCGTTTGGCGGTAATTTTTTGTTGCACTTTATGCAGATTCCCTTACTCTTACGCCGTGCGGCCTCCTTGGTGCAGTCAGGACATATCTTTTTGGAAAGAACAACATTCTTCTTTTTTCCACAAGCCACACATTTAATGGACATGCAATATTGTATGAATTGTTATTTATTTAAATTATGTCACATGGTTCTGTGTAATCTTCGAGGGATGAAACATGGATCTTCTCCTGATTCACATCTATGACTATACCACGATAATGTTACAGAACCCTGATAAGGAATGGCTCCAAAGTATTTCTAGAAGGTGTTAGTTGATTTGGAATGCAGTCACAACTATATATTCACTCAAGGATGTTTTGAATGCACAAAGTGTGGTAAGTGCTCCTATGGCAGATCAAACAAGGGAAAACAATGGGGTGAAATTACAGCGGGAATAATTGTTGGTTTTGTTGTTGTGCTAGGAATTTTTGCCTATTCAAACGGAATACTTGAGATTAATCAAGAAAATCTAGAGCAGTCCTTACATAAAATATATGATTCTGTTCCTGTTGGTCTTTTAGATGATACAACAAATGCGATATCAGAAATCAAGATTCCAGAATCTGCTGAAAAAATAATTGATGACACTGCAGACACAATATCCAAAATTGAAATCCCTGATGTGCCAGTCTCGCCACCCATAAGATTGGAATCCGGATTTGACAGTGCACTGATTGAAAAATATATTTTTGAACTTACAAATGATGAACGACAACAAAGGGGATTTTCATCACTAACCAGGGTTTCTGCTATTGATTCTATTGCAAGAAATCATAGTTTGGATATGTCCAACAGAAATTATTTCTCACATTATTCTCCTGAGGGAAATGACCCTACTGATAGAGGAAACATGGTAGGCTATACATGTAAAAAGGACTATGGCTCATATTATACCGAAGGATTGGGAGAAAATATTTTTCTGAGCCCTACATATTCGTCTTACATGACTAAAGGCGCTACATTATCCTACAATTGGTTGGAAGATGAAGAAATAGTTGCAAAAGGACTCGTTGATGGTTGGATGGACAGTCCCGGACATCGAGAAAATATTCTAGATGGACAGTATGATAGAATTGGAGTAGGTGTTGTGATTAATTCTGACGAGTATGTATATTCGACTCAAAACTTTTGTTGATGTAAAATGTTGAGGCCATATCTTATTCAAATTCGATTAATGGGAGAACCGAAATATTTGGCCCGGCAGCTAATCTATGACTTATTTCACAAGTTTGGAGTCAGTGGACAGGTAAATAAAAGACCGGTTCCACATGTCACTCTGTTTGGTCCATTTGCATGCCGAAATATTCGTAAAATAATTCATGATATCGGTGAGGTGGGTTCACAATATTCAGAATTGCCATATGATATTGATGGATTTGATTACTTTGAGTTGAAGAAAAAATTTCTATTCATTACAACATCTACAAAGAAAAATGTCATTTATCTCAAAATTGTTCCTAGTGATGATCTAAAAGATTTTAGATATGATTTGGCAAAAAAATTACTCAAATTCACTGATGCAGCAAAGGCATCACACAACTCTAAAAACAAATTCAGATTTCATGCAACTATTGCCATGAATGACATTCATTATAAATTTGATAAGATTTGGGAGTATCTCAAAGGCTATGATATCAAAACTGAAGGAATGTGCTATAGAATTACTCTGCTAAAACGAGGCAAAATAATGTATGAATATGAGTTACAGACAAAGAGATTGCTTAATCGTAGGCAATCAATTGGTGGAAGAAGACCTGGAAGATTAAAAATTTGATCATCCAAATTGTAATGTTGGTCTTAGATGAGTTCTTTGAATTAATGAGGGGATCTTTGTGGAAATAGATAAAGTCACGCTGTCTGGTCGGTGCTCTCCGGGTTCGGTTTCTCCAGGGTTGATTTGTCACATATTTGCATCTGTTTTTTGATTGCATCTGCCAGGGATTGCCTGCCATGCCTTGACAATTCATCCAGATACTTTTTGACTGCCAACATTACCGTTTTTCCTCATTTAGATTTGAAAATTAATATTGGCTGGAGGTCCTTTACTCAATGATGACCCCTTCGTCTGATTTTGAAACTGATAAACAAAGATTAGCCGATTTACTAGTGGAAACTAAAGCATTTCAATATTCACCAGAAAAACCATTTCAATTGGCATCTGGAGCAACCAGTCCATATTACTTTGATCTAAAATTACTAAATGGACATCCAGAAGGAATCAATACAGTTGCCAAAGTATTCTATCATTTAATCAAACAATACCCTGATGTAGAAGCAGTTGGCGGTTTAGAATCCGGTTCAATCTCGATTGCAACAGCAGTTTCACAATTAAGTTACTTTGAACATGAAAAAGATCCTTCAAATCCTTTAATCACATCATTCTTTGTGCGTAAGGCACCAAAGAAACATGGAACTCAAAAATTAATTGAAGGGAGAGTCAATTCCCCAGTAGTTATCATTGATGATGTAATCACTAGTGGAATGTCTGCAATAATTGCAGTACGTGCAGTTGAAGAAATGGGATATGAGTGTAAATCTCTAATGTCTATAATTTTTAGAGGAACTAAAGAACATCGTCAAAATGTCGAAAAGGAAAGTACATTACAGTATATCTTCCACAAAGATCAATTCATTGAAGAATTCAAAAAACAATTCAAAGAATTAACTGCATAATCGGTTCTGTTGCGTTAGTGGCTGTCAGCTAGAAATTTTATCCCTGTTGCGTGTCTAGTGTTTTTGAGGTATTTTGAATTATCGTCTTCCAGATTCTGCTGATCCGCTTCTGTATTCCACCATACGAAATTGCTTCTCATGTGCAGGTTCAAACCGCCTACATGATCTCAGGCTTGGGACACATTTTGCTTAGCTGAACGCCAGGTGTTATCCAAATTGACTGATTTTGATCAAATGAATAAACAAATTTTTACAGAGTTTGGATGATAAAATATGTGAAAAACATATGTACAAAATGCAATTTCATGAATTGAACATGGTGAAAAAACGACATTAATTAAACGATTAATCAAAGACAATTAAATAAACTAGGAAACGGAGAAAAAATATGGCAATTTCCAAAGAGAACAAAGAATTCATTGACAGTTTAATTGAATATTACATTAGTGAATCAGAGTCATACAAGCAGATTGCAGAAAATTTTGTGGCAGAGGTGGAATCTGTTCCAGATACAGCATTTGGAATCATTACAGGCTGTGTATATTCAGGTTTTTTGCAGGCATATCAAAATCAGCAACAGACTCCAAGTTTGGAAGATGTTCGAGAATTTAATGAAATAATAAAAGAAAATGCCCCTAGGATCAAAAAATCAATAGTTGAGCCTGCCAATACACAAGAAACTCAAAAAGAGCCAGAAGACACATCTGACAAAGATCATCCTGAAGAAGATCCATGATATTTTTGATGGAAGGATGCCCACTTGGAGCACCCCTCTGTTGGACGCTGGCATGCCATCGCAGATGTGGAATACGGGGCTGTTGACTTGCGATATTAGAAAATAAGAATTTTCTACTAAAACACTTACGCAGAAATTATCACCAGAGCAATATCTGGTAAAACAGCAAATCAGTTACAGTTTAATGGCATTTACAAGAGATGGCAAACATGAATGTGGATGGCAGTAAAATCATATTTGGTTTAGGAGTAGCTTCTGCTGTGGTGACTGCCATAGTTGCACTATATTTCTCGATTCGTTAAAGATAAATCATCAAGAAAATATTAGAAACCATTGTCAGCTGCAAATGAGTTTAAAGTTACACAAATGGTAGATAATGGCAAAATGATCCAATTAACCCTAATTGAAAACGTTTCAACTGAGCCCATTTCACAAAAACAAATGATCATAGAAAATGTTGCAAAAAAACTGGATTCTGAAACCAAGGAACAGGTAATGCCGTTATTAGAGGCAATATTACAGGCCCAACCAACTGTAAATATCAAAACATATCAACAAACACAAATCACCATAGCAATGCCAAAATCAAGGTATGACAGCATGGGGAAACCCCAAGTTGGAAATATAATTGCAGTAAATTTAAAAAAGTTCTAAAGATGCGAGTTTATCTCGTCCATGGTGCGTAATGGCAATGAGCAAGAAAAATCCTTGCAGACAAAAACCGTAGTCTTATCTTCAAAAAGTTTTCCGGCAAAAAAAGGATATTCAGCCAACTTTTCTAGTTGATTAGAACTTTGAATTGTAACCAAAAAAGAGTTGGGAGAATAGTTTGTTAGAAGAGATCTGCAAAGGCTGGAGTTTTCTGGATTGATTACAGTAATTTCTACAGGCTTTTGCAGGTAGATAGAAATGGTGTTAAGCAGATGGCCAAATCCAAATGGGTTTTCTGCTGCCATTTGTGCCTGAGATTCCATTATTTTTGTAGCAATTTCAAGGAAGCGTGACTCTTGGGACATGTGATACAATCGCAGCATGACAAAGGCAGAAACAGAGTTTCCAGAAGGCAAAGACAGGTCAAAGTTATTTTTTGGACGAATGATTAGCTTTTCATGGTTGTCTGATGTCATAAAAAAACTAACGCTCTCCGAGTCCCAAAAGTGATCTACCAAGTGACGCCCAAGTCCTAATGCCAGTTTAAGATATTCAGGTTCAGGTTCAATCTCAAATACATCAAGTAGTGCATTTGCAAAATAAGAATAGTCCTCAAGGTATCCATCGATTTTTGCAACCCCATTTTTGTAGGTTCGTAATAATCCCCCATTCACAGAGAGGTTCTTTTCGATAAAGTCAATGCAGTTTTTTGCAGCATCAAGATATCTCTGATCATTTGTTACTCTGTAACCTTTTGCAAATGCTGTAATCATAAGAGAATTCCATGAAACTAAAATTTTATCATCTAATCCGGGAGAAATCCTCTCTGAGCGAATTTTTAATAATTTTTCAGAGCATGTCTTTAAAATCTCTCGAACTTTGTCTTCTGAAATTCCAAAATTAAAAGCAACGGCAGAGATATTAAGATTATTACACAGGATGCTGTTTCCTTCCCAATTTCCCCCATCAGTGACATCATAGTAAAGACAAAACAGATCAGCGTCGCTGCCAAGAACTTCTTTGATTTCAGTTTTCTTCCAAACATAGAATTTCCCTTCCACCCCCTCAGAATCTGCATCATATGCAGAATAGAATCCGCCTTCAGGGGACGTCATTTCACGTAAAACAAAATCAAGTGTTTTTTCTAACACATCAAGATAGAAAGGATCTTTTGTTATTTGATATGCCTCTACATAATTTACAGGAATTAGGGCATTATCATAAAGCATCTTTTCAAAATGAGGGACAAGCCATTTTGCATCAGTGGAATATCTGTGAAAGCCACCTCCAATTTGATCAAATATTCCGCCTTTTGCCATTTTATTGAGAGTTTTGAGCGCAAACTCGTTGAATTTGGAAAGTCCTGAAAGTTGGGCATAGCGAAACAAAAAAGAGACATTTGCCGCATTGGGAAACTTGGGAGCAGAGCCAAATCCGCCAAAAGTTGAATCGCCTAGTTGAAACAGATTCATGGCAGCCTCGTCAAGAATCGTTCTTTCTAATTTTGACGGGGCCCTGACGGATTCTGCTTTTTGCAATGTGCTAAGAAAATTCCCAGCTGATTCTTCAACATCTTTTGGTTTTTCTTTCCATGCTTGTGATAATTGCCTGCAAATACTTCCAAAACCAGGACGTCCATAAGAATCCAGTACCGGAAAATATGTTCCAGCATAGAATGGTTTTTGATCTGGAGTAAGAAAGATACTCAAAGGCCAACCGCCCTGACCTGTTGCTGTTTGGCAGACTTTTTGATAAATATCATCAATATCAGGCCTTTCCTCCCTGTCAACTTTGATGTTCACGAAATTCTCATTCATGAATTTGGCAACCTCGTCGTTTTCAAACGACTCATGTGCCATCACATGGCACCAATGGCAGGAGCTATACCCAACACTTAGAAAAATTGGTTTATTTTCATCTTTAGCTTTTTTTAACGCCTCGCTATTCCAAGCATGCCATTGTACAGGATTATGTGCATGTTGAAGCAAGTATGGACTTGTTTCATTAATGAGATTGTTTTCTACCACGATTAATCAAATTCCTTAGAATATTTGTACTTGATTGAGCAAATCAACTCCAGATTCCCTTTCCTTCAGTTAATTCGTAAATTCTGACATTGATTTTTCCAAGCAACTTGACTTTTGATTTGTGAGCTTTTTTGTCATGACTGTAATCCTTTTTTTCGACTAACTCCTGCAATCTCTTTAACTGTTCTAGGGAGAGCTTTTTGAATTCATGTTTTGAGCTTGTGATAAGCTGCAGTAGTTTTACCCGTTCACGATCTTCGCCTGCAGTTTTATCCATGAAATCATATAGGAATGGCCCTTTATTTTTCTAGTGAACAAATCTTAAAATTTCGTGGTTGGTTTTGGAAATTATGGAAAAAATGCGAGCAATGGTGCTTTCTGAGTGTGCTGCCATTGAAACAAAGCCACTCAAACTCACCGAGGTAGACAGGCACAAAATTCAAAGACCAAATGAGATTTTGCTGAAAATTGAGGCATGTGGTGTTTGTCATTCACAGCTTCATGGGATAGAGGGGGATTGGAAAGACATAGGGATTCCGCCAACTCTTCCAACGATTCCAGGTCACGAAGTGGTTGGAAAAGTAGTCCAAATCGGAGACAGTGTTGCAAAATTCAAGGTTGGGGACAGGGCAGGAATAACGCCACTTTTAGAGGCATGCAAAGACTGTCAATACTGCAAAGAAGGAAAAGAGTATCTTTGTGAATCATCAGTAATTCTAGGAGAGTCCTTCAAAGGCGGATACGCAGAATACGTTACGGTGACAGAAGATTTTGCAACCAAAGTTCCAGAAAGTATGAAACCCGAATATGCCGCACCATTGTTTTGTGCTGGAATCACAGCATACAAGGCAGTCAAAGCTGCAGAACCAGAATCTCATAAAAAAATCGGAATTTTTGGAATTGGCGGTGTTGGCCACATGGCAGTACAGTTTGCCAAAGTAGAAGGTTGCAAGGTGATTGCACTTTCTCGAAGTCAAAATCATCTTGATGTGGCAAAGAGGCTAGGTGCAGTGGATGCAATGGCCTTTTCTCAAAACCAAGAGGAATTTTTGAACAAATTAAAAGAAAAACACGGACTCTTAGATGCAGCGGTTGTTTTTGCACCAGCAGACGTTGTAACTGATACTGCAATAAAATCAGTAAAAAAAGGCGGAATGGTTGTGATTGCAACAGTTGGAGAAAACCCAGCATTTATGGCATTTGAAGAAAAGACTATCAGAGGCACGCTAATTGGTTCAACAAAAGATATGGAGCAAGTAATCAAGATATGTGGTGAAAAAAATATCGAGGTGATTTCTGAGACGTTTCCGTTAGAAAGTGCAAACGAAGTACTCAAAAAATTAAAAGATTCGGAAATTCAAGCCAGAGGGGTTTTGATTCCTTGACTTTTGGCTTAAATATTAGGAAAATAGGTTTTGTGCTATGAATTGCAAACGATGCCATCACACAGATGAGGCACACATCTCAAATGATAATAGTAATTCAATAATTAAGGCAGGAAAATGTCAAATTCCAACCTGCACATGCCAGCAGTATTTAGATCCGATTCAAGAAATTGATGAAGAGTTATTGTAACGATTCATATACCAAAATCTTTTCGGATAATTATGGGCAAACACAAGCCATCAGATGAAATGATAAAAGAACTAGACAACATATTATCAAAACTCAATGCTATGGAGATCGTTTCATCAGATGACTATCAAAAAAATTCAATTAAAGTTATGAGGGCATTAGTAGAAGGACAAATACACTCAGTTAACGAATTCCAGCATTTGAAAAAAGCAATAGATTTGTTAACTTTGCAGTTATTTGACGTTCAAAACAAAGTTAAGAGTTAAGCTTAGTGTCACTCATTCCACAACCAGTACAGCGAAAAAGAGTAGATTTTTCAAGAACTTTTTCGGGTTTCATCTCAGCCCCACAGCAAGGACACGGAAATTTTTCTGAATCCAAACTTGGTTCTTCTGTTTTTCGAACAGCATAATCAGGTTCTACTTTAGGGGCATCTGCAGTATTACATGGGGGCTTGTAATGGGTCAAAACTCTGTTAAGAATATTTTTTCTGGAACCGTTACTTGAGTCAAACATTGGCAATATTGCAAGATGCAAGGATTTTTCAGGACCGGAGTGTTGAGCCCAGCATTTGAAGAGAGGGTGTTGAGCAAAAAAGGACTTGTCATTAGTCTTTTCACAATCACCGACATAGACAATATTGAACCTGTCCTTGTCTCTGGCCATGATCAAATACACAAGTTTTTCCATGGGAGGTCCCCACTCATCAAGAGGGATAGGTCCGAGAAACTCGTATTGAAGAATCTGAATGCCCATGAGAGTATTTTTGAGCACTATCTTTTCTTTATTTCCCAAAAAATCATGCTAATATCGTATTTTGATCGCAAAATCCAAGTATAAAGCCATCCTCCCCTAGGTGATTTTGTACAAATCCAAACTTGAAAAGATTAAATTCAAGAGCTATGGATTTTTCGTTAAATGAAAGAGCCCCACAATTATGCAAAAGTCGGGTATTCCATGATTGTAGTTTCTGCAAGTCTTGCAGCAATCGGACTATTGGCATTGGCAATTAGTGATGATGTGCTTTTTTCAGACAACATACAAAGAGAAAACACTGCTCATTTCAATGAATGCAAAGAAAACGATTTCAAAACAGATGGTTGTGAAAAATACTGGGATAGAATTAACAATAAAATCTCAGGAATTTATGTAGATCTTGACAAATAATTTCAAAGTCCATTGGCAAAGTCTTCTATCATATTTTGATTTTTTGTTAGCCTATTCATGGCATAAAATGCCCCACCAACAATTCCTGCCTGATAAAAGGTATACAAGAAAACACCTGAGAATGTTGGATCTGATCTGGTAAAACTTAGAGCAAGCATGGTAAAGAATACAAACGTTCCAACAAAGGTCACCATTCTGTTTAAAAATCCAAAATTCATTCCAACAATTCTTTTAGTTGCTGCTGCCATCAATGTAATACTGGTAATTATGAGAAAAGTTGCACCGCCATTTGCTGTAATGAAATTATTTAACCAAACCAAAAGCCCGTCTTCCAATAGTGGGGTAGCAGGCATTATACTGCCCCCATTTATGGCAAAATTTACGGAGCTGAACATGCCGCCAATTACAAAAAAGAATAAAAAGATTTTTACAATTTTTCTTTTAAACGCACTACGAATTTCTGTGGGTTTTACTGCCCGTTCTGTAATTCTAACTCCATAAAGAAATCCCACCGCCATGGCAGGAATAAACATGATGTTGATTAGAATTGGAGACTCTTTATTGACAGCCTCAATTTGAGGATGAAAGACCAGAAATACGATTAGCGCAAGGGTAGCTGCAGACCCAAATAGTATCAAGCCCAGATGTCGGTATCCAGCTGGCTCGTAGACATTGCCCCAATTCTGCATTTTATTGACTCTTGGGAAAATCATTAAAGACTAAATCAAAAAATCATTTGGTCAAATGGTATAGAGATTTTACCCTTTTTAGTAGAAATAAAGTAAACTGTTCATGAGAAGAGGCACTCCGTTAATCATCATAGGCAGCATAATCATGGTTTTTGGCCTGGTCTTTCAGTTTCAGGGCCAGTCAGCAATAGGGCCCGAATCCTCCTTTATGTATGCCAATCCAGAATGGATTACACGCGGAATTCAAATTGCAATAGCGGGCATCATCGTAGCCACTGCAGGCATAGCAATCAGTACAATTAGAAAAAATGTAACTGTATAGAGTTATGAAGCGGTTCTGAGATATTCTAGCATGTCAGTAGTTCCCAGATGTAGGTTTGTGCCCAGATGTAGGTTTGTGCCCAGATGCCGGTGCGTTACCGCATAACTGCAATGCAAAGATCCAGATTAGGCTACGGCGTGCAAGACGTCATGAAAGTCGAATTACAAGACGATCTGATCGCACACCAGTACAATATAACATCAAACCGGTTTAAAATCCTGCGCTCGTCGTTTCAAAAGCTTGGCATGCCAATGTCTGAGAGGCACAACGCCGTATACGGATGCGGCGACATACTGGACGTGCCAATCAGGGCGTCTGAGAGAAACACGTTTGTAGAATCCCCCGTACGGCGCAGCAGGCTTCAAGACACGGGTGCACGTACGCCTGATGCAGGCCTGGTCATGTCTGCAGTCCGTGGCGTCGAACCGGCAGACGTGCAGGGCTGGTGTGCAAGGACGCTGGCACGCACGGTGCGGCACGCCCGCCATACAGGAATGCTGCAGGACATCGACGCCATTGCAATAGACGTTACGGACATACCATACTTGGAGAGCAGCTGCAGGAGCATACAGAAAAGTCGCGTCCAAAGGCAGGAACATCCACGTTTCTCTCGTATGTCGCAGTGCACGGAGTCGGCAGGGACTCCTCGCAGATTGTCCCAGAGTCGAAGCTGCTGCCGGCAAAGGAAAAACTGGCCGATTTTATAGCCAAAACACGCACGAAAATCCCCAGAGGGGGGGGAGCACACTCAAAGACCGTGTTCCTGTACGACCGCGCCTTTTACAGCGCTGACTGCATGACAGAGGCAGGAAGGGGCGGGTGCCGCTACATCATGCCTGTCATCATGAACTCCAAGATCAGGAGGATAGTCAAGATGTACAAGGACGGAAAGGCAAGCCAGGTATCGCAGCAGTCAATGACCAACAAAGACGGCGCAACTGTGACCTACAACCTTGTAATTGTCAAAAGAGACAGGAAGAAGAAGAAGAAAAAGGGGGAGGGGGAAGAGGAGGAAGAGGAGCAATACATTGCGTTTGCAACAAACATTCCCATCAGGAGCGCCAGAGCCATGACAGGCATCATACCGGAGCAGTACCGCAAGATGGGGCATCGAGACGGGGTTTCGCGTCATAAAGGAGATCATGGGCAGGACATGCAGCAACTCCCTGTCTGTGAGGCTGCTGATGTTTTACATGCCGCTGCTGCTGTACAACCTGTGGAGGATTGCCAGGTTCTGCCTTGATGCGGGAAAGAGGCATGGAAGAGTGTCTTCTGCGGGAAAAAAACTCACCATGGCGTTGTTTATCGTGTACATTACAAGCAGAAACGAGTTGTTTGTCAATGATCGAGGCAAGTAGAACCGATGCCAGTTGCGGTTGCGGTAAATCTACATCTGGGAACTACTGACATGAGTGAGCTTTCAAAGAAGGATCAAAAACAAGTCATACAAAATCTTGATTTTTCCTCATCTGATATTCGTGTTTGGTGTTTTCATGTTAATCGTCAACACATAGAAAATTACATATCAGATCATAAAAAATTAAAAAAATTTAGGTTTGAGAAAAAGAGAATACACAAAAACTTTGATCTCAATTGGTTTCGATTATTCAGAAATGAATTTGAAGTATTTGTGACATCACATGGAAAAGTTATTTCAGACATTATAGTTCAGACTGATGCTGACATGCAACATACCATAACAAACTGGCGTATGGCAAATGAATACAAAGGAAGAGCTCATGAATTAGCTGATGCCGTAGTGTGGTGTAATCAAAAAAATATCAAAACCAAAAACTGTAAGGTAATGGATCTACGAGAAGATATCAAAAAAAGCATGAAGCGAGATTTGTTGGAATGATGAAATTGTCAGAAACAATTGCCCCTAGTACCCTCGGTAGTCCCGTGGATCTAGAGGATAAGTATTCTGACAAACACACTACAGCATACCAATATAAAAAATCTCACCTCATTTTTGTGACTGATTTTTCACAGATTTGCTCTTCTTTGCGTTTATTCCATTTGGGATAAACCCCATAATTTTCTCCAGCATATTTTGTATCCGCCACCTAACGCTTGACGTGTTTTTCACTAGTGTAAAGACACTGCCTGCAATCAACGGAACAGTGACTAGTGCCATCAGGTAGGTATAGTCCTCCCTATACACTGCAACAATGTGTGAATCCCTGCTTGCAACAAAAGACACTACAGGCGAATCTGCATCAATTCCCTCCCAGTGATCAAACACGTCACGAATCAAAAACAAGACCCTGTCTTTGTCTGGTGCAGATATTTTGACTGTGTCGCCAATCTTATACACGCCAGAGCCCTGCCCGTCAACCACGTCAATCAGAATCTCCTCGTTGTACGATGCTGATATCCTTACATCCTGTGTTGGTGTAATGTGAAGATAATTCTCCTTGATCTCCTCACCGTTTACAGTCATCTTTTCAAATGTAGACTTTATGCATAATTGAATCATAAAAATTTTTCCGAAAGATTTAGATCCATTTTGATCGCCGCAACAGGTAATGGAATCTTCAGAACAGACGATACGCAGGCTGCAAAGGGAGCTCAAGCAAAAGGACACAGCAATCAGGCAAAAGGACACAGCAATCAGGCAAAAGGACACAGCAATCAGGCAAAAGGACACAGCAATCAGGCAAAAGGACACAGCAATCAGGCAAAAGGACACAGCAATCAGGCAGAACAACACAGCAATCAGGCAGAACAACACAGCAATCAGGCAGAACAACACATAGTAAGCACATAAAAAAACTGAATCATTTTGACAATTATTTTTGGCCAAAAGATCCAAGACCGGCCATATCGCACACACTGCATGTACAAACAAAAAAAGAGACAGGCTGCAGGGGGGCAAAATTTCTGCCAAACACCGGCGTTGCAGACCTCAAAAGGGCATACAAAAAAGAGACCGATCCCAGAAGGCGCGACAGGCTGCTTGCGTACATGCAGCGCAAGGACGGCGTGCCGCTAGACAGGATCGGAAGAATGCTGGGAAGGCCCAAGTCCACCATATCTGCATGGCTCAACCGCGCACAAGACGAGGGAATACGCGCAAGGTTCGAGCGCAGCGGCAGGGGACGAAAGCGTTTGATAGACGGACTGCAGACAAGACAGCTTGCAGCAGACATGGATGCGGGGCCGGAGTCATGCGGCTTTGAGAGCAGCCTGTGGGATTCCAGCCTCGCAAGGCTGCACATCAAGCGAAAGTTCGGCGTGCAGTACAGCAAGGCAGGCGTGCTGCAGCTGGTCAGGGAGATGGGCTTTTCGTGGAGCAGGGCGCGTCCAAAAAACCCCAAGTCAGCCTCAAAAAGAAAGCAAAAAGAGTTTCAGGAGCGGGCAAAAAAACCCGTTGCAGAAAAGTCGGCGCAGGGATACACCGTACTGGCAAACGACGAGTCCTCGATTCAAAAGGCATCAAACAGGCCCGGCTACGGGTGGAGAAGGCGCGGCAGACATGCCACATCCCCATCTTTTTTGTCACGCAAGAGAAGATACATTTGGAGTCCTGTCAGCAAACGCATTTTACCTTATGTTCTATGAAAAGCCAGACAGCGACGGCTTTTGCAGCTTTTTGGAACGGGTTCACAAAAGATTCGGCAGGGTGCTGCTGTCTGTGGACAATGCGTCATATCACAAATCCAAAAAGGCAAGGGAGTTTCTGGAAAGATACAACGGCGAGACAGTTCTGGAATGCCTGCTGCCGTACACGCCGGAGCTTAATCCCATTGAGATGCAGTGGAGGGTGATAAAGCGGGTACTGTCTGCAAAGGTGTTTGGCACGCTAGATGAGATGGAGCAGTCAGTACGCAAGCTGTTTGCCAGAAAGGAGATCCTGCCTGTGAAAATGTTCAATTATTTAATATGCTAACTATGGCAGAGATTCTGCCTACTGCAGACAGGATGACCCGTCTGGTAAAAAAGGCCGAGACATCAGAGCAGCTAGAGCAGCTAATGCCGGACAGAACCATCATAATTGACGGCACCGAGGCGGTGCCAAGGCAGCGCCAGCAGTACAGGGATAAAAGAAAAGACGCGTACTCTGGCAAAAAGAAGCGCTTTACTATTAACACCACCATAACAACAAACAAGGCAGGCCTGATACTTGCAGCAGGCAGGTTCTTTGAGGGCGGGACGCACGACCTTGCCATGATAAGAGAGGATCCGACAGACTGGCAGGTGGTCTGAATCCATGTACAAAAAGGACACGCCCGAAAAGGACAGGATACGGGTGCTTGCAGACAAGGGGTACCGGGGATGCCAATCACTACACGGGAATAGCACTTGAGATGCCGGAAAAAAAGAGGCCGCGGACGGAGCTGACGCAGCGGCAAAAGGACTCCAACAAAAGGATCAGCGCCAAGAGGGTAAAGGCGGGGGAGCACGCCATCGGAAGAATAAAGCAGCGTGCAAGGATGACAGACCCGTACGACGGCACGATGGAAGAGTTTTGCGAGGAGCTGCTGTGTGTACAGGCCTTGCAAACTTTGGTTTGCTGTGGGATGCAAAGAAAAAGCGGCCGTCACTTGATTGTTGACGGTACGATACAGGGTGCATGATGCATGGAATGGTGTGTGCGCACATGTGCGCTTGAATTCTCCCGGATCTGTTGAGTGATCGTATATTTTGTGCCAGACGGGTCATTTTTTGGACCTGTCTTTGTATCTTGATGGCTTGCGCTGTAGAAAAAAAATTTGGCTGGTCAATTATGCATAATGTCTCAGACACTAGTCATTATGGAGCAAAAAAGAACCTGCAAGGGAATATGCAAGCAATTCAAGGTGAAAAAACCCAAAATCTTAGTACATTTTTATTGTATTGGAATAGATTGGGTTCAATGATTGTAAAAACAAAAACAGTACCGATTTTGATACTCCCATTATTGATGGTGTTGGTAGTTGCCAACATGTCAGTGCAAGCGGAACCAGACAACTGGAAGGATGACCTCACTTCGTATGAGGTATTCGTACTGTCCAACATGCCAAATCTACAGAACGCCACAGACGCTGACCAAGAGAGCTACGTCAAGGACTTCAGGGAAGAATTGGCAAAGCTTACTGGATATGAAGCTGTGTATATTGATAAGATAAACGAACTTGCCAAGGCTCATTACACCCTAGAGGATGCCATAAAGGCCAACTTGAGCCAAGACAAAATAGAAGAGTATGAATCACAGAAGGCTCTCAAGTTCTTTGAACTGGAGGATCTGGGGATAACTACCCAAGATAGGTTTGATGCCAATCCCGAATACTGGATAAACAAGGCCATAAATGCCAAACAAGACATCGAGAACCAGGATACAAAAAGCGTGTCTGGTAACAACGACTCCGACGGAATATATTATGTCCACCAATCCGATCTGGCCTTGAAGAGGACCGCTATACTAACGTGGCCTTGTTGGCCAGGTGTACCGTGTCCGATAGTAAACCATGGATGGAATGCCGGCACTTCTACATCTGAGATATGGTTCGTACCTACCAACGGACAGGTATCGTTCCGACACGCTGTGTGTTTGGATGACGATACTCATCACGATAGCGTAAGTTTCAATGTGCGTATAAAACAGGACATACATAGTATCATACAAATGGAACTGCATGCGGTTGACTCGACATTCGGACGTACATTGTATGGTGAGGGACAATGCTATCAGTCCGTTGACAACGAGGACATAGACGCAGGAAGTAGGGCAGGAATGAGTACTGGAATAAGCAACATATCGCTAAACTGATATGTTTACCTTCCTTTTTTATTTAGGATTAGGATTGATTTTTCTTTCAGGTATGATGTTCAGCTTCACAGGTGTAGTATCAGCGAACATTTTGTCCGAGGTTATAATAGAGGCAACCGAGCCTGCACTTGCTATAAAGCCCCAGTTCGACGAAAATTCACATAATAACGCCATATTGCAGGCAGTATACGCAATGCCGGTATTGGTGATTGGTACGATCTTGGTAATCCGGAACAGAAAGTAGACGGCACCCTGTAGATAATGCTTCAGATTAAATCACCGAAAATGCTCAAAAGTCCTGATGGGTTAACAGAACCTAACAAACTATTCGTGTTTAATTAATGGTAAAAACACTCGTTCGCAAAGAAGGATTCTGTAACGTTATGGTGACCTGAAATATGGATCTTCTCTGGATTGAAAATCTATACGCTCAACGATCAATTAACACTTGACAACATCTTAAAAAAACTATTTTTTGGTGATCAATTAGGGATTGTCGCCAAATTCGACCAAATAATAATTTTGTAATTTTTCACGCATATTGATCAGATAGGCGTGGGTTCCCAATGACTCACCATAAGAAACGTGATCAGTACTGAAAGTACCATCACGATGCCCACACCCGAGAACTGGATTTTCTCACATCCCATATAGTTTCTTTGATTGTGGAGAATCAGTCCTGTACATTAGTTTGTTGTAACAATTCGGATTTCTGGAGTGAATTTTGGGGTGCCGAAAGAGATAAAGATCACGGCTAGAACACACATGTGATGCCGGCGGAGTTTGATCCTACCCGCGTAGACTGGAACAACCAAGACACAAACTATCTCTTTAAGCATTTCAAATCAGTGTTTGATCAGGAGAGAAGAGAGAGAAGGTCGTTGGAAGAAAAAGTCAAGCAGCAAGGCGACACAGTCAAGCAGCAAGGCGACACAATCAAGCAGCAAAATGATACAATCAAGCAGCTGGAAGAAGAGAACAGGCAGCTAAGGACAGGATCCACAACCCAAAAGCCGGCCAGGAAGGCAAGAAGCTACAATGTGAGAAAATTCAAGGAATATCCGCGGCCAAAAAGCGACAAAAATACCGGGATGCGCGGCAGGAAACAAAAGACTGACATCCCAGTCACAGACCACAGGGACGCAGACATTTCATATTGTCCCGGATGCGGTCTCAGACTTGCAGACAGCAGTGGTACCTATTACGACCGCGACATAACAGACATACAGGACGGCAAGGCGCGCCGCATCAGATGGAACGTGGCGCGCCGCTACTGCAGGAACTGTAAAACGTCACACTCTGCACGCATACCAGGCACCCTGTCCGGCTCTCAGTATGGAATCACGATAATCTCCCAGGTCGTGCTGATGCGCTGCATGGGAATACCGTTTGAAAAGATAACCGACCTATTTGACATGATACACGGGATACAAATCCCGGGTTCAACGCTGGTCTCCATGTGCGAAAAGGCGGCATGCCAGATGAGGCCAGTCTACGACGGACTGCTTGCAGGGATGATTCACAGGGCCCGTGCCATATACGGGGACGAGACTGGATGGTTTCTCAGCGGACTGCATTACTGGGTATGGGTTCTAGTCTCCGCACACGGCGTGATATACCACATATCATCGACGCGCAGCAAGCAGGTGGCAGAGGCACTGGCAGGTGAGTTTGACGGAACTGTAGTATCAGACTCGTATCTTAGTGTGTTGCATAACTCAGCATGACCACATCCTGTTCGTCCCAGGATCCATGCACTTGCTCCCCTACATTGCTGCTGCCACCCACCGGTTGTACATGGCAACCCTCATCCTTACCTCTCTTACCATGCTCTCCCATTTGCGTGAGAGCAGATGCTCTCCGAACATACGCTTGAATGCGGAGATGATTACCTCTATTCTCCACCTTTTGCCGTACCCTACAGTCGACTTCCAGTATCTTCTGTTCTCCTTTTTCTGTTCCGCCGTCCGTCCCTTGACGTGCATGTCTGCGCTGCCTCCCAGCTGCTCTTTCACGGCCCGGTTCCACGCCTTGCCGTCATCGCCCCTGCCGCTCTCAGTAAAGTCCGGTTTGAGGGGCACAAGCGGCTCGATGCCCTTCTTCCTGCACGCATTCATGTTTTTCTTGGAGGCGTACGCGCAGTCTGCAAGCAGGCTGGCACTTGGCACTTCTTCTTCCCTGCCGCCTGCCGAACCGGCAAGCGGAGAGACTCCGTCTGCAAGCATGTTTGGCCTCTTTCTCGCATCGTCCTTCCCGGTCTTGGCAAACGGTTCGGCTGCTGCCTGATCCAGCAGATCCTGCAGTACCGGCGAGTCGCCGGTTCTGTCGTCTGTGACTACGGCAGCCAGTATCATGCCGGTGTCCGCATCTGCCAGCAGGTGCATCTTGATGTATCCCTTGCGCACCACCTTCCACTTGTCGCGTATCCATTCTCCGCGGTTCCACTGTCTGAGTCCGGTGGCATCGGCCACCAGGGTTACGTGCCGGGATGTATCGTGAACGTATATGGCGTTGCCGTGAATGTTAATGTCAAATTTCTCCATTCTTCTGCACAGCGTGGTATAGTGCGGCGAGTCGTGTCCCTCAAGCATCTTATCTGCCATCCCGGACAGCTGCCTGAATGGAACGCCGAGGGCGGTTCTCAGTGCGGCTGCCATCATGATCATGGTGTCTGCATACTGGAACTGGGCCCCCTCCTTGCCGCAGTTGGCCTGCTTTACCTCGCAGCTCCAGTCAGGGTTGTACTGCACCACCAGCTCTGCACCCCGCCGGACGTACTTTGCATTGTCGGCCAACACTTGGAGCATGCTGTCATGATCTAAAGCTTTTTCGGTCAGAAACATGTGTGTTTGTTGGTCAGTTTAAACTGCGTGGTGGATTTTAGGCGTGTTATGCAACAAGCTAACGTCTGCCGGTTCGACGCCACGGACTGCAGACATGACCAGGTCTGCATCAGGCGTACGTGCACCCGTGTCTTGAAGCCTGTTGTGCCGTACGAGGGATTCTACAAACGTGTTTCTCTCAGACGCCCTGATTGGCACGTCCAGTATGTCGCCGCATCCGTATACGGCGTTGTGCCTCTCAGACATTGGCATGCCAAGCTTTTGAAACGACGAGCGCAGGATTTTAAACCGGTTTGATGTTATATTGTACTGGTGTGCGATCAGATCGTCGTGTAATTCGACTTTCATGACGTCTTGCACACCGTAACCTAATCTGGATCTTTGCATTGCAATATGCGGTAACGCACCGGCATCTGGGCACAAGCATACATCTGGGCACAAATCTACATCTGGGAACTACTGACGTCACACAAAGGCTGCAGGACAGGATAGACGCACTGGCACGGCAGTCATACGACGACGCGGACTGCCGGAGGTACGCAAAAAGGCTCAAAAGGGAGGGGGATCAGCTGCTGACGTTTCTGGAGCACGGCGTGGAATACCACAACAACAAAAGCGAGGGGGCCCTGAGGATGTTTGCCACCATGCGCAAGGTCAGCTACGGCAACAGGTCCGAGAAGGGCATATACATCACAGAGACGCTGGCAAGCATATACGTCACATGCAGGATGCGCGGTGCAAACCCGTACAATTTTATCCTGGAATGCCTTGAGGGCGGCAGCAACAGAACCGACGGGATTCCCATGGCCTGTCCGGACAAAACTGCGGCAGTCAAAAAGTGTGTCTGTGCCTAAAACGCCGCAACATCGACACATGGCGTGGGGCTGAGTGGCGTTTTTGCCGATTTTGAACTGTCACGGTATAACGGGGCGTGATTTGTCTGTCAAAATAAATCCCACACAACTCCACAAATCTGAATAGTTACATGATCTCAGGCTTGGGACACATTTCGCTTAGCTGATATTGGTTAAATTCACTTCAAAACTCTACAGTTACGAAAAAATTAATTTGTCACACGAAGGGTGATAGTACTCCGAATTTTTTGCAGTTTTCTAATTTTTGAGGTAATTATTGCATTCATTTGGGACGGAGTGTCTGTAACAAATTCAGCAACAACGTCATAGCTGCCGTAAGTTATCAGACAGTTTTTGACTTCTGGAATGTCTTTCAGTTGGGAACAAAGTGAGTGCTCTTCCCCTATTTCACAGCTAATTAGCATGTATGCCTTGTCCATCCCATCATATCTTAGGGATACACCAACTTAAAGACATCTGAGGAATTATTTCAGCAAGGCAGATCTCAAAAGCCAGCAAGCATGGGATCGTTTGGCTTCATTATCTCTCTTAGCAAAATTGTTGCAAAAGAACCTCTAGATAATGAAAACTCTACAGTATCGTCATATGATGAATATTCAGAGCAATGTAGTGCAGCTTGTCTAAAACCACCCCCACTGCTTACTTCCTGCATTTCTTTTATGAAAAAATCTTTTGGTGCAATCTCCTCTTGTTTCAATATTTTTGAGATTTGATAATCAAATCTTGTTTTTTTATAATAGGAATATCCAACAAAGGGCAATGCTAAACGTTGATCTGATCCTTTCACATATTTTCCAATTATCCCTTTAGAGTCAAAACAGATATCACTTGGTTGTGCTTCAAAAAGGGCCTCACCATCAGAGAAAGCCAAACTTAGCGACTGGTTAAAGATAAAAGACTGGTATGCTTGGACGTAAAACCTTCTTAGCGATATGGGAACAGAGCGAATTGAATTAAGAGTGTTGCCATGTTCAATCATCCCTTTTAGGACGATTCTTTCAATGTCCATTTGAGGAGGAACTTGATCAAAATATTTTTCATAATTTTCTTTATCAGCAAGTTTTTCACGGATTTCAGTATTTTCCTTAGAATCATAAGCAGACGTAAATGACAGTATTAATTCAACTGCCTTTTGGAAGTCTCGCTGTAAAATTGCTTTCCCAATAAGATGGGTGACGGGCCTTTTTGAACCAAATCGCTGATAGCCATAAAAATTTAGAATTTTGTCACATTCAACAAAAGAAGATAGGCCATCAGTGCCTTCAGAGACTTTTATTTTGAAATGATTTGCAACCATATCTTTTTTTGACAATGGCTTTTCTACAAAACCAATTTTTTCAATAGAATATCTGTCTGTTGAAAAATTTTCAATTGCTTTTCCCTTATTTCCAGAACAAACAAATTGCTCAGTTATTGCAGAGGCATCTTTTAACCCAAGGGCCTTTAAACGGGTTCCTTTCTTCCGAAAAACATCAGACAATGCATGGTTGGTGTCAATCTTTTTCTTTTTTAGTTTGTAAACAGCATAACCTTCTTGATCACTTATGGAATTTTGTGCTTTCTGGGAAATTACTTCTGATACCTGAAAATCTTCAGGCTCGGCTCGAATTCTTCCACCGATTCCGCCAAATTTTGTGCTGTAAACACTGATACCAATCTGGGAATCTAGGTTTGGGATCACTCTATTGTCACTGTAATGAATTTACTAACTGCAATATCAGAAGACTGTGCCCCAAGCAGGATTTTGTACGTACCAGATATAGCATCTTCTGAGGCAGAAATTGTTGTGCTAACCGGTATTGAAGAATCAGAATCTAATTGAAACTCCTGAAGAGTATCGTCTCCAAGTTCAACGTTAAGGAAATCATGGGTTGGAGACAAAATTAGTGAAACGTTCATCAAGTCCTTTTGGGATTGAGAAGATGCAACAAAGTTGAAATGTTGCGAGCCTCCGGGACTAAGAGAGAGGGTATCAGATTCTAGCTGAATTTCTATTGGCAATGGCACCGAAGTGTCAACTACGCCAATATTGTTCTCGACCCATTCAGTAAACCAGATTTTGTCACCATCCACAGCAAAATCAAAGACCTGTGCCAAGCCACAGTCAGATAGCAGCACGCCAGTCCCAGGATCACAGTCGGCCCACAGTGGATTCTTTGAAGGAATTTGATATTCTACAAGAGACTGAGACTTTGGATCCATTACAGAGATGTTGTTTGCAGTTTGCGCATTAAAAACAATACGCCCTTGGTCATCTGTATCAATCCAATAAGGTCTAGATATCGGAGATGTTACAATTCCTGTTTGGTTGCCATACGTACTAACTAATGGTTCGGCAGTAACGTATCGAGTAAATTGCTCAGTCAAAGGATCAAAATTAAAAAAGAACGAGGAGGTCGTGTCTGCCAACCAAATTGTTCCATCATTGTCTATCACTGCCCCATTTGGAGTAAGTAATTCTGGAGGTAACGTGTAAAGTTCTACAAAATTAAGTAAAGGAAGAAATTCTTCGCCGGAAGTTGCAACAGCATCAGAATATCCATTTTGATTAAATTTAACCAAAACTCCGCCCTGTTGGAACAGCCAATTAGTATACCAGACATTATCGTTTGCATCAACTGTAAAATCTGCAGTTACAGAACCATCAATAAGTGATGGAACGTTAAGATAATTCACATCGCCGCCTGATTGAGTTGGATCCAAGAACGTGAGTTTGTTTCCAGTAAAATCATTGATAATAATTTGAGAGCCATAGATTTGGAGTTTTTGAGGCAAAGAATTTCCGTTAGAAGGATATGCTAACCTTTCGTATTTTTCATCAAGGGTTGAAAATTTCCAAACGGAATCAAATGCTTCATCAGTAAACCATACTGAGCCATCTGGCGCATAATCAATTCCCCACATCATTGAGCGACTACCAGGCGGCCAAGAAGGATTATCATATTCGGTAAATGTTTCAGAGGTCGGATCAAATTTTGCTACTTTACCAGTATTGGTCTGAGTGAACCAAACATTTCCATCATAATCAGTTGCAATCGCTAATGGATTTGTACACGGTGTTGGAATTGAGAATTCTTGCACATAATCAGTAAACTTTGCATCACCAGAACCACAAAATTGTGCACGCTGTTCATCAGGAAAATTATCAGCCGGAGTTCCCGTGACGGTGGTATCAAGTTCGTCATTTGGGGTAAGTCCCGGAACTGCGATCGTAACTCCAGAAGTAACCATGATTCCGCCTAAAAACACAAATGCCAAAATTCCCTTAGTTTTCTTTTTCACAAATGAAAAATCATAATTGCCTTGTTATATCTTATTCCAAATAATCTAGAGTAGTTTTAAATCGCCTGTTACTTTGTCTACCATGCTTTCAGGGGCAGGGCCAATAGATACGCACGTAGTGGTTCCAGGAGCTATTTGGGTGTGTCCGGCATCGGTAACTTCAGACCAAGGAAGATTCAAGTCAATTGCATGTCTTTTAACTTCATCCAGGCTTTTTATCCCATCAACTTTAACTACAACCTTTTCTTGACCATTCCACCATTGTTCATACCATTCAGGATGGGACTTTCTTACATGCTCTGCGCCAAGAACACAGGCATGCCCTACTTGAGCAGCTATCTTTCCCTTTCCCATCTCTAGATCAGTCCTAACAGCAATCACCTGTTTGATGTCACCCATGTTGTTACCAGATACAGGCTTAATGAAAAACTTTTGAATTAAATAATTGACAAAGAAACAAAATCTATGGACTTTGATGTGGTAGTTGCCGGAGGCAGTGTTGCAGGGTTGTTATGTGCAAGAGAAGTTGCTTCAAACGGATTTTCAGTACTTGTGGTTGAAGAAGATTATGAAATAGGAACCCCTGAACATTGCGGGGGATTGGTAAGCATGGCGGGGCTTGAAGAGCTAGGGGTAATTCCATTTAGAAAAACTTTTGATCATATGATAGAATCTGCTAAAATCACAGCACCGAATGGAAATAGTTTTACGATTAATTCAAAGAAACAAAAAGTAGTCGAAATTAGCAGAAGAGAGTTAGACAAACAGATAGCTTTTCAAGCTCAAAAAAACGGAGCGATAATTAAAGTCAAGACAAGTTTCCAAGAGATCACAGAGACCGGGATTAGAACAAACGAGGAAACAGTTGTTTGCAAGGTTTTTGTTGATGCAAGAGGGGTTTCGTCACTGATACAAAAAGACAGAACGGGATTTTTATCATCAGCACAGTATGAAATTTACGCTGATTGGGTTAAAAAAGGAAAAGTAGAAGTGGTTTTTGATCAAGAAAAATATCCAGGATTCTTTGCATGGATAATTCCATCAAGTGGCGGTAAAGGAAAAGTAGGAATTGCTGGAAGAGGAATCAACGTAGCTGAAACGCTAGACAGTATACTACAAGAAAAAGGAAACTATTCAACAATTAGAAAAATTTTTGCCCCAATCTGGGTAAAAGGCCCCATTGCAAAGTTTGTAGAAGGAAAAACAGTAATCGTCGGGGACGCTGCAGGGCAGGCAAAACCAACCACTGCAGGAGGAATTTTTACAAGTGGGATGGGCGGAATTTATGCAGGAGAGGCAATATCCAAATTTTTAAAAACAAACAGCACAGCAGATTTAGAACAATATCAAAAAAAATGGACAGAACGGTTTGGCAAAGAGTTTGAAAAACAGGCATTTGCAAGAAAAGTTTTAGAAAGAATAGACAACGAAACAATCAACAAATTATTTGATTCAATTACACCAGAGATCGTAGCAGAGATTTCAGAAAAAGATGGTTTTGATTTTCATACTGGTTCAATTGTCAAATTGCTAGGAATGAAAGGATCAATTAAGACAGCACAAACTCTAATTGGTGGAGAAATCAAAAAATTACTCAGCTAAAACGTGCTCAAATTCCAGCTAGGCGAAATGCCTCAAATCTGAGATCAGATCAGCGGTTTGGTTCTGCACATGAGAGTGGTTTCCTTAATCATTTAGCTTAGCTGAATTCTAAGGAAGGTATAAATGATGTTGGCAGAAAATCGGGATATGTCATCCACTATTTCATTACCATCATGTAGTTGTTGCCACAAACATATTATGCCCAATGATAAATGTGTAAAATTCAACTGTCCTGATTGCGGCGACGATTTAATTTGGAGATGTCAAAGTTGCAGGAAGGCGGCAAGAAACTATACTTGTTCTTCATGTAATTTTCAGGGGCCTTGAGAAAATGGCACAGCTGCTATTTATCACAAAAATCCTTCCAGAAGGAACCGAGGTTGATTTAGACAAGTTAGCAGAAGCCCTCCGGTCCTCACTGCCAGAAGGAATAGTAATGAAAAGGCATGCAAAGGAGCCATTGGCATTTGGATTAGAGTTTCTTAAAGCAGAATTCATTTTAGAGGACAAAGAGGGCCAAAGTGACGCATTAGAAAACTCTGTAAAATCAACTAAAGGCGTCAGTGAGTTTGAAGTGCTCAACATGAGTAGAATGTCTGTTGACATGAAATAGGTGGTTTTTTGGTACGCAAAGAAGAACCTTTGCAGGTGCGAATTGGGGAAGCAAAGCAGAGAGACGTCGGCAAGAAACGTGCCAGGATTGGGCCTGAAGCCATGGATTTTCTCAAAGTAACTCCAGGGGACATTATTGAGGTGATGGGTTCAAGATCTAGCTGTGCAGTTGTTTGGCCAGTTGACGAAGACGAAAAATTTCCAGACATCATTAGAGTCGACGGACAGACCAGAAAAAACGTCGGTGCATCGCTAAATGATATTGTAAAGATTAGAAAAGTGACGTCAAAAATTGCAAAGACAGTCTCTTTAACACCCGTAAATGATTCAGTTACAGTAGACAAGGAATTTACTGATTTTGTTAAAAACAGATTGAAAGGATTGCCAGTTACACATGGCGATGAGATTTCGGTGATGATTTTAGGAAATTCCATGGACTTTAAAATTACAAAAACCACTCCAAAAGGCGTAGTCAAGATAGACCGTTCTACAAATCTTAATATTTCAGCAGAAACTGCAGTTGACAGAAAAGTTCGTGTAACATATGAAGAAGTAGGCGGGCTTGGACACGAAGTCAAGGCAATGAGGGAAATTGTTGAGCTTCCATTAAAACATCCAGAGTTGTTTTCAAGATTGGGAATTGACCCACACAGCGGGATTTTACTTTATGGGCCGCCGGGATGCGGAAAAACGTTGCTTGCAAAAGTTCTTGCAAGCGAATCAGAGGCCAACATGTTTTCTATTAACGGTCCAGAAATTATGAACAAGTATTATGGCGAAACAGAGGCAAAGATTAGAGACATTTTCAAAGAAGCTAAAGACAACTCGCCAAGCATAATTTTCATTGATGAGATTGATGCAATTGCACCAAAAAGGGAGGAGGCTTATGGGGATGTTGAGAAAAGAGTTGTTGCCCAATTATTGGCACTAATGGACGGTCTTAATGACAGGGGGAATGTCATCGTGCTTGGCGCCACAAATAGGCCAGAAAGTGTTGATCCTGCACTTAGAAGACCGGGTAGATTTGACAGGGAATTTGAGATATCTGTGCCCAACGAGGATGAAAGGCTAGAGATTCTTTTAATTCACACCAGAGGAATGCCGGTAAGCGATGATGTGGATCTAAAGGACTTGTCGTCAGAACTGCACGGATACACAGGCGCAGACATCAAGTCACTTTGCAGGGAAGCTGCAATGAAATCAATTAGAAGGTATTTACCAGAAATTGATCTTGAGACAGAGAAGATTCCTTCTGAAGTGTTACAGGCAATGCAGATCAAACTAATCGACTTTTACGATGCTATGCATGAGGTAGTTCCTACAGCAATGAGGGAGTTTTATGTTGAGAGGCCAAAGATTTGGTGGAAGGATGTCGGGGGATTAGATGAGATCAAAAAGTCATTAACTGATAATCTCATTACGGCAATGAAAGAACCAAGTAAGTTCACAAAGATGGGCATCAGGGCGCCAAGAGGAGCTTTGATCTATGGGCCGCCAGGATGTGGAAAAACTCTCCTTGGACGAGCGCTAGCTACTGAAACTGGGGCAAATATGATTTTAGTTAGAGGTCCTGAAATTCTTTCAAAATGGATTGGGGAATCTGAAAAAGCAGTCAGGGAAATATTTAGAAAAGCAAAAGCGTCATCACCATGTGTAGTTATTTTTGATGAATTAGACTCGCTGGCACGTTACAAATCAGGAGAGGTGGGAGTGAGTGAAACTGTTCTAAGTCAGCTGCTTACAGAAATTGAAGAGGGGGTTTCCTCGCGAGTGGTAGTAATTGGAATCACAAACAGGCCGGATATTTTAGATAATTCTTTGTTAAGAACGGGGAGATTGGATCTGGTCCTATATGTAGAGCCCCCAGATGAAAAAGGGCGATTGGATATTATCAAAATTTTAACAAGAAAAATGCCACTGTCCAATGACATAAAACTGCAAGAAATTGCAGTAGCTACACAAAACTATACGGGCGCAGATTTAGCAGCGCTTTGCAGAGAGGCAGCAGTTCAAGCCATGAGAAATAACTCATCAAAAATTTCAAGTCAGGACTTTGCAAATAGTCTGAAGCAAGTCAAACCATCCATCACAAAAGAAGTGGATCAGTGGTACAATACGGTAAGAGAAAGTATATCTAACGTGGTGCCCAAGTCAGGAGATAAGACATTCTACGGGTAAAAATGACTATTCCACTACGAAATAAAATACATGATAAGATCAGGGAAGCAGGATCATCCATAACGGACGTTGATCTTTACAAAGTCTTGCTAAAAGAAGGGCATGTTCTTCCTGAAGACAAGTTCAACAAGCTACTTTTGGATCTAGAAATACTTGGACTAGTCAAAGTGTCATGGATTACAAAAGATGAGCGCAGAATAGAAATCAACATTGCTGAAAAAGAAATAGACAAAGTTGAAGAGCAGAATGTAGAAATGGTGGAAAAAGACTACGAAGCCAGCTTCCCGGGATTTGAAAAATAACTACTCAGAACAAAGGCATATGAAACGCCGCATCTAACGCAACGGCTACAAAAATTATTGTAAGGTACGGGGCAGTGACTTTGTACGCTTTCCAGGCAAATTCAGATGTAGGGGTCTTTGTTAGCTTGTAGTGATATGCAAGCATCAATCCGCCGGAAACTGCTGCAATTGTTGTGTAAAGAACTCCCAACCCATCTGGAATAAGCGAGAGTGCCAAAGAATAAGGAAGTAAAATTATTGTGTTGCCTAAAATGTACTTTGATGTTTTTTGCATGCCAATCACAACAGGCAACATTGGAACTTTTGCTTGTGCATACTCGTCTTTAATCTTCATTGCAAGGCACCAAAAATGGGAGGGAGTCCAGACAAAAACCAAAAATCCAACCAAGAATCCCAACAAGTCCATGCTGCCAGTGGCCGCTGCCCACCCTGCCCAAGCTGCTGCACTACCGGCAATTCCTCCAATCACAATGTTTGAGGTGTTTAGACGCTTTAGCCAAACTGTGTAAATGATCACATATGAAAAAATTCCAACGGCAATAAAGAAAGCAGAAACCGCATTTAATGCAAAGAAACCATAGATTACAGATACGCAGCTTACGACAAATCCATAAATCAAAACATGAGACGCTGCCATTCGTCCAGAGGGGATGGGTCTAGTACTGGTTCTCTTCATTTTTGGATCAATGTCTTTATCATAATAGTGGTTCAACGCACTAGAGCCTGCAGACGCTAACGCACCTGCAATAATTATGTGCAAGTAAGACCAATAATCAAGATCAGGGGCGCCATCAACTAGTTTACTTGCGGCATACATCGAGGCGACTGCAGTAATAACTAGAAGAACTACTATCCGTGGTTTGGATATCTCCATTATTTCTTTAAATCCCAATCTCACTCTATCCTATTCCAAAGCCATTTAATTTCTTCGTCTATAATCCATAATGTTTCAAAAGGAATAAGTATCTCAGTCCTACCAGCTATCTTAAATGAGTAATTGGGATCTCATGATGCCAGGAATGGGATTAACGGCCATAGGTTTGGCAGGTGTTGTGATATCGTATGCAGGTATTGCACATACGTTCATTGATGGCATGCATGCTTTAACTGGGCTTACTATGTTTGTAGGGCTAATTTTCTTAGCTGCAGGTATCTTGGATGGGGGGGTTTCAACTAGCAACAGAGCTAAAGCAACGACTCTGGTGATTATTTCAATAGCGCTAGGGTTCGGAATGTTTGCGTTTACCATGAACACGTCAAACTACGTAATTACGATATCAGGAATTTTAATGGGAATTGCGTTTCCATCAATAATAATAGCATACTTGGCAATGAAACATCCAACGATTGTAAAACCAGTCGGATCCATTGTTGCAATGGCAGGAGCGACAGGAATCATCATGTGGCTGGCATTTGGATTTGTAAGTCCTGACACATATATGATTCCTCAACAAGCTGCAGTCGAAGAAGCAATAGAGGAAGCTGCGCCAACAGGACCAATATTTTCAATTCAAATTTTAGAAGGTTCTGCTGAACAAGGTAATCCTGATTACGAACCAGATGTTGCAGTTGTTCCGCAAGGACACATTGTTGAATGGACAAACATGGATCCAGTGGTGCATACAGTAACTAGCACAGAAGGTTTTGGTGAAATATTTGATTCTAGTTTAATTGATGTAGGCGGCGTGTATACGTTAGATACAACTGATTTAGAAGCTGGAGAATACGAATACCTATGTAGCTTACATGCTTGGATGGTTGCAACACTAGTCATTGAAGGGCCAAAAGAACCAGTCAAAGTTGTAATTCCAGAAGGAGCTGCGATTCCAGAAGAGGGGCAAATCTACTACGATCCTCAAGTAATTGACATACCAGTCGGGACAACTGTTGCATGGGATAATGTAGAGAACATGGTGCATACAGTAACTTCAGGCAAACCACCTGTAGATTCAGATGGGTTGTTTGACTCGGGAGTGATGGAAGCTGGGGATGTTTTTGAATTTACGTTTACAGAACCAGGAAATTACGATTATTACTGCACATTCCATACATGGATGGTAGGAACTGTTAACGTAGAATAGATTTGCAGAAAATAACTTTATCCCAATCAGATAAAAAAATTCTTGCTGAACATGCAGAAAATGAAAAGCCTAACGAATCATGTGCAATACTGTTTGGCAGAGGCAGCCTTGTCTCAGAGGTGTTCTTAACAAAAAATATTGAAGAGTCTTCAGTTAATTTTACCATTTCAAATGAACAGTTAATTGAGGGGTACGACATTGCAGAAGAAAAAAAGTTGGAGGTGATAGGCATATTTCACTCACACCCTGATTCAGACGCATACCCATCAGATACTGACAAAAAATTCATGCAGAGCAATCCGGTAGCATGGATAATTTATTCAGGAGTCAGCAAAGACTTCAGAGCATATATTCTTGAATCAGACATTATGGAAATTCCAATCAAGGAAAAGTAACTCAGGGCTTTAAGCTAAAAGTGGCACTTTTGCCATCTGCTTTGTTTAGAACGGTTTTGTCAGGAGAAATAATTTTGCCAAGAATATCAACAGGGGACGCGGGGATAATCTCTCCAGACTTTCCAATTGGGGTAGGACCATAAAACAAGCATATTGCTTTTCCGCTTGTTGGTTGATAAATAATTTTCATTTTAATAATAAAACAATGAAAAAGAAGATGATAGATGTATGTCAAAGTTTGATATAATCTAAAGATTTACTTGTTTTCTAATCTCTGTTGGAAAATCACAAACTATTCCAAATCTAGAATTTATTTCGTTAGTAACAACATCTGATTTTGTGCCGCCTTTAACTCTATGAGGTGAAAAAAATCCGGTATCACAAGATGCAATATAGAAGTTAACATGACCACTGTTTGCTTCGATTTGTCGTTTAATCGCTATTGCTTCAGCCAGAATTCTACTGTCTCCAAGATTAGGATGTTTTCTCATAAATTTTTCTACCTGAACAGCCTCACGGTTAACTTGTAATCTATGGGCACGGTAGGCTTCAGCTTTTAAGCTAGCCTTCCATTTTGAATTCACTATAGACTCAGTTCTTCGTTTAGCCTCAATATTACGGTTCATTGGGTTCTGTCAAGTTATCGTGTGTTTATGGATCTGAAAATTATATGATTCAGTATTTCATGCTAGCACACGACAACGTTACAGAACCTCAATATGATCAATTTTAAATATAGGTTGATTTTTTACAAGTCTGTGAACAAGAAACTTTTTGTTGTTTTGATGACAGTTTGTATGAGTGTGCCGATAATTTATGCACAGACTGATGACATGTCATTATCAGAACAAATAAACAAACTAGAGAAAGAAATGGAAAATAAAGACATGTTAATTTTGGAGCAGGTGAAAGTTATAAATGAACTGTACCTACAGGTCACAATGCAGTATGAACCCTTCTCACTTGAAAAATTCCCAGATACTGACGGATTCAATCCTCTGTGGCTTGAAAACGAACGTGATAAAATCCATCAGACATGTATTGATGCTGAATCTGACGGATATCACAATTTAAAATACTGCAAACACATATCATAATTTAAAATACTGCAAACACTTGATCCCATCACACGAAAAACAGAATAGGTTCTGTCAAGTTATCGTGTGTTTATGGATCTGAAAATTATATGATTCAGTATTTCATGCTAGCACACGACAACGTTACAGAACCGGCAAAAAACCCTTGCGTAGTAAGAGTTGTGGAATTAAATATCCCTTTTTTTGAGGACTATCATGGAAATTCACGTATACGACACCTATGTCAAGGCAGCAGACGGTCATACTATGCACTTTGATGTAATTACCGGTGAAAAAGATCACAACAAGGCCATAGCATATGGCAAAGAGTGGCTAAAGTCAGTTGGTGAAGGAGAAGCAGAGATGACAACAAATGAATGCCAATTCTGCCACTCACAAGGTGCACCAGAGCCTGTTGAACAGGCAATTAAGGAAAACGGCTACTTTATCCAAAAAATGGAAGGCTGTCCTTAATCATTTTTCCTTTTTCTATAAGATCATATTTTTTAGATTAATCAATGCAGGGATAACATGTCCGAACACAAATATTCAAAGTGGACAGTGGAGGGGGAAAAGAAGACAGAATGGATTTGCGGGTGTTTCCTAACGGCAGACAACTATTTCAAATTCTGTGATAAACATAATGACACTTTGAAAAAAGCAATTCAAGCTCAGATTGATGAGTTAGATATGACGCTAATCGTTGAGGATTAGATGGCAAGTACTGCGACAAATGCAGATACAAAGACGATTGCAATTGTGTTTAGTAATTTGATGACGGTGTTAAGTGCAGGTCCTGCAGTATCCTTGTATGGATCGCCAATAATATCACCTACTACTGCGACCTTGTGTACCTCGGAGCCTTTCTCGCCTTTCATCTCAACTAGTTTCTTTGCATTATCCCATGCGCCGCCAGTGTTTGCCAGATGGTATGCCAACAGGATTCCAGTGACAACTGAGCCCATTAACAATCCTGCCACAGCAGTTGGGCCTAACAGTATTCCCAGAATTATTGGGGAAGTAATTGCTACAATTGCTGGCTTCCAAAGTTCTTTGATTGATGCGACAGTTGCAATATCCACACATTTAGCATAATCTGGCTTTGATTTTCCGGTAAGAATTTCAGGGTCTGATTTGAATTGTCGTCGGACTTCATCTACCATTTTTCCTGCGGCCCTAGACACGCCATTAATGAGTTGGCCTGTAATGATAAACGGAATCAGGCCACCGATCAACAAGCCAACAATAATGGCAGGGTTTGTCAAGCTGTAATCTAACTCTAAGATCCCTTCAAAAATATGAGATGCCTCAAATTGGAACGCCTGAATCATGGCCAAAGCAGCTAACGCAGCACTGGCAATTGCAAACCCCTTTGTAACTGCCTTGGTGGTATTTCCAACCGCATCAATTTCATCTGTGACTTTACGGTTTTCTTCTCCCATCCCAGTCATCTCTACAATACCGCCTGCATTATCTGCGATTGGGCCAAACGCATCAATGCTTAGAACAATTCCTGCAAGACTCAACATCGCCATTGCAGTTAATGATGTTCCAAAGATTCCATAAAGAACCGGATCTGCGCCTTCAGGAGCTGCAGATGATGCAATTGTATAAGACAAGATGATTGCAACGACTAGTGCAATCATGAATGGTCCCGTTGACTGCATTCCTTTGATAATTCCCATCAGGATTAATGACGCATATCCCCATTTTGCCGAATCTGCGATTTCTTTGACAGGGCCTTTTTTGTAGCTTGTATAAGTGTCAGTGATTTTTTGGATAACAGGAACCAGTATTACGCCAATCACAGTAGAGCCAAACAAAGCGTATGCTGCTGTAGATTCACCAATGAATTGCGTGATAAAGACATAGTTTAGCCCAATTGCAATTGCAGCTGAAACGTAAAATGAGCGGTTAAGTGGCTTCATCACATCTGTAATGTTTTTGGAACCAACAATTACGACACCAATGATTGATGCAATCATTCCAGAAGAGCCAATTAAAATCGGATAAAGGAAAAAGTTTGGCGCTCCAATTAATGCCGCAATTAGCAGTGCTGCAAGTATTGTAACAATGTAAGATTCGTAAACATCAGAGCCCATTCCGGCCGCATCGCCGACATTATCGCCTACGTTATCAGCAATTGTTGCAGGGTTTCGTGGATCATCTTCAGGAATGTTTGCTTCAACTTTTCCTACCAAGTCTGCGCCCATATCTGCTGCCTTGGTAAAGATGCCGCCACCAATTCTAATGAATAGTGCAATGAGACTTGCCCCAATACCAACACCTGCAATTGTGATTGGGTCTGGATAAACCAAGTACAATCCTGTAATTGCCAAGAGAGCCATTGCCGGAACCGCTAGACCAACTGTAGCCCCTCCTCTAAAGGCCATGGCAAATGTTTGTCCCAATCCTTTGCTGCTCAGATTTGCAGCTCGAACTGCTGCTTTTACTGTAATTTTTAATGAAATAATTCCTGCAACTGCTGAAAGCGCTGCACCTACTGCAAATGCCAATCCGTTTGACGGGGTTAGAAATGCGCCAATAATTACCGATAATGCTATAGCGACAGGAACAATGATTTTCATTTCCCTTTTTAGAAATGCTCCGGCGCCTTCTTTGACAGCGTTGGAGATATCCATCATTTCTTTTGTTCCAGAAGGCTGTTTTGTGATCCATGCAACCAAACCGCCGGCAACTAAAAAGGATGCAATGCCTGCGCCAATTGGCAGAATTTCAGCAGTTTCCATGTTATACTTTGCTTGCCTAAATCTGGGAAATATAAATCAATTAGGGAGGACTCGGTTTCGTTTCCTGTAAGGCGCAAATGTTTTTCCTCTCAGTCCCTGCCTTACCAACTTGTTGAATCTTTTACCATGGGCAAGATATGGGAATCTCATATGGATCAATTCGTGGACTATTGTGTTTTCAAGAGTCTTCTCATCAGGAATTTTTCGGATATTAAGAAAAACTAGATTATGCTGGAGGTAAGACACGCCATAATACTTGTAGGCAGATGTTCTGCACCCCTCTGTCATTTCACGGGGCATGTCAAGTACTTCTTTTGTAACAAACAAGATCTTGGGTTCTGAAATAGAAAATCTATTTGCATAAATTCCAACTTTCTCTAAGATTTGCAATTTAAGATCAGGATCAAGCTTCACAGGAGAGCATCACATAATCTGTGTTTATTTGGAAATGTCAATAGTTGTACGATATTTGGTTTATTTTGGTTCTTCAATTGTGAATTAATAGGGTCAGAGGTTTTAGTAGTGTAATCATTAATCATACAGCCACCGTCTCATCACACCCCAACTATTCCATTAAATCAAGTAGTCTTTGTATTTTACTTTTGATGTCTGGAGTAATTTTGACTATGACTAACCCCTCGTTTGGTTGGCCATACAAAACTACAGCGTTATTTGGGGCATAAATACAAACGGGCAATACCAAAAGATCTTCCTCACCATGAACATTTAGCCGTACAGGAGGCTTCATGGCAAGAGCTTTTTTGATAAAATCAATGCTTTGAGGAGTGATTTCTGCTGCGGGGTTGTCTACAGTCAGTTCTGTAGCATTTGCTAATTTTGGCGGTTCTCTTTTTTCTCTTTTTTCTTGGCCATCAATTATTTGTAAAGAGGGAATCAGGTCAAATTCAATCATTTTTTCAGTTGTTCTGTCACCTACAGTAATGATGTAGGGGTTTTCTGAGAGATGTTTTTTGATATTTGTTTTATCAGCTTGGCTTTCAGGCAAGAGCGTCCCTAAAGGAATTTTCAGTTGATCTCTTATAGAATCCGGTAGTTTCACAGAAATCATTACTGGTTGGAAGTACTCGCCTCTGGTGCAGCTTCTTCACCAGAACTTTCAGATTCCGTTTCTTGTTGCAGTTTTGCTGCAAGAATACTACATTGTGCTGCAATATTTTTTGCACTTGCTCTAAATGCATTAGCACTTGGGGAATCAGGAGTTGTAATCATAATTGGTTTGCCTAAATCAGAACCAGACATAATTCCGGAATTTAACGGAATCTCACCTAAGAAAGGCATCTTGAAATCTTCACTAATTTTCTTTGCACCTCCATTACCAAATATGTAGTGTTTCTCATCACAGTTTGGACAGATAAAGTGACTCATGTTTTCAACAACTCCAATAATTGGGACATTTAATTTTTCAAACATTCCAATTGCTTTGACTGCGACATTGCTTGCAACATCTTGCGGAGTTGTGACAACTAGAATGCCAGTAATTGGAATTGTTTGTGCCAACGTCAATGGGATATCACCGGTGCCAGGAGGAAGATCTACAATAAGATAATCCAAGTCAGACCAGTTAGTATCAACTAAAAATTGTTTTAAGATTCCAGAAATAATCGGACCGCGATAGATTGCCGCCTGGTGCGATTGTTCTGCAAAGAAACCAAACGATACAACCTGTAGTCCATTTGATTCTGCCGGTTGAAGTTTGTTATCTTCTACTTCCATGTATCCATCTTTCATTCCAAGCATCAGTGGAATGCTAGGACCATAGATATCAGCATCTAACAGCCCAACTTTGGCTCCTGTTTGTTGTAATGCCAAAGCTAAATTCAGTGAAACAGTTGATTTTCCCACTCCACCTTTTCCACTTGCAACGCCAATAATGTTTTTGACAGTTGCCATTCCAGTATCGGCATCAAGTGAGCGGCCTTCCATTACTTTTGCAGTTACATTCATATCAAAATTTTTTAAATCAGAGATTTCGCCAATAACTTTTCTGACATCATCTTCAATTTCGACATTGAAAGGACATGCGGGGGTTGTTAATTCCAAAGTAAATTTCAGATTACCATCATTTAGTTCAAGGTCTTTTATCATGCCCATTGATACTATGTCTTTTTTCAAATCAGGATCAATTACTGTACTGAGTTTTTCAAGAACTTGATCTATTCCAACCATTGCGTCAAAAAGTCAGTTTACATTATTTAAACTAAGGATCTATTGTAGGAATACCCCCTGTTGGTTTTTGGTGTTTTTTTGGAAAAAATTATTAAAAATCAATACAAATTTTGATAATTTTTTTGATCATAATTCACAAAAATCAAACAAGCTGAAAAAAACTTGAAGAAACTAAAATAGAAAAAAGGCAGGTAGTCAAACACTATCTACTGCATGTGGGTTAGATCTTAAACCAGTAGTTGGGATTGTACCGTTCCAAAACAGCCCACAAATCACCCGGTAGGCGGTGGCCACCTGGCATACACATATTCTGCAAACACGCGGATCATCCTGTTTAAAACACCGGCAAGTGTCACATGATATCTTTGTCTGCCCGCCGTGCGACGCAGGCCTATCCAGATGTTGTTTAGCACCAGTGACAAGACAAACAAAAGCATCCGTACGGAGGGGTTCCTGCTGGCAGTGCGCGCGCGTACGCTCTTTGCAGACCTGTACCCCGTTTCAATTCCCCACCGTTTTTTGTACTGCTCTGGGATGTACTTGACAACGTCCCTTTCATTCTCGCATGGCAGCGACGTTGCAAATGCGCGATACCTGTCAAACATGGTGCCGTCTTTTTTCCTGGCGTCATCCCTGATCAGAACCAGGTTGAACGTGAACTTTTCGGAGCCTGATTTTATGGTGTACCTAGAGACATCGCCGCGCATTCCTTGGGCGTGCTGTACAATGGCGCGCTTGATGCCGGCATTCTTTTTTGCCGGCATGATAAAATGCCTGTGAAGCGATCTGACAGTCTGCATCACGTCTGTTGCGTAAAACTCCCTGTCAAGAAGGTAAAGATTGATTCCAAGGTGCAGCTTGGAGCACTTTTTGATGGTTTTACGCACGAATTCGCCGTTGGATGTACCCCGGGTGACCGGACTGAAGCACAGGTTGGCCTCCTTGCCGCCCTGCACTATCTTGGATGTCATGTATGACTCACCTGTACGTTCCTGACTCGTATTTTGACTGTATGAGGTGTTTGAGGTCGGGGTTTTTGTCATGGTGCGGAATCTTGTGCTTGTCTATTGCAGCTACCGTTGTTTCGTTGCTGATGCGTCGCCTCATGCTGCGGCATGCCGTGTTGACCGTATCATGCATCATCTGGTCGCAGAAGCGGTTCATCTTGCCCTGCTTTATGATGCGCAGCTTTTTGAGCAGCCAGCTGCCCGACGGCATGCGGATGCCGGGAGAGCCGAGATCGCGTGCGCCGTTGGCGTATCCGTTGTAGCTGGCCATGACCAGAAGCATGTGCGCTGCATCCCTGAGGCTGTACAGCGTGTTGTGTCTTGTGCCAAAGGCAAGGTTCAGGTGTTGCAGTGCGGACTGGAAGATTTTAAATCCCCTGATGTCTTGGTTCTGTTGGTGTGTTTGCCCATCTTTTTCGTACATGTTAAGGTGGGTGAGCATGCCTTGTATTTGGATCTGGTTGATCGTGTTTTGTTCTCAAAATGATCAGTTTGGCCTATATCCAAAATGTACAATCCCAACTACTGTAAACGATGGCAGGGTGTACATTCTTTGGATTATGCCTGATCAATCTTTCAAGTGCCTGAGAAGCCGCGTATTTGTTTGTATCAATATAAATGCCCGCATGGGAATGGTTTTTGGGTTTTGGTCTATGTTTGATTTGTGGCATATGCGTCACCTCACTTACAGCGGTCTTGATATCTCCGACACCAAGAACTGCAAACATACCTCTCTTTCTAATCTCATAGCCAGTACCGGGAAATAATTCCCGAAGCTGATCTACAGCTTCAGACACATTTGACTGGACAAGAAATTCTAACCAATTGACCGATAGAAATTCTTCTCCCTTGCGAAATCTAAATGCTGTAATTGTAGGCATATTATATTCATTAATGGTTCCAGGACTACAATATCGTGCCACGTTGTCTTTGTCGGGAATGTCTTTGTCGGGAATGTCTTTGTCGGGAATGTCTTTGTCGGGAATGTCTTTGCCGATCACTTGAGCATCAGCACATCCATAAACGGTTTAACAATTCGCATTACTTCATTCATATCTTGGACACCGTTGGTAAATTTTGGGGATGCGTCTGATGATTGAATCAGAATCGAAAACATGATGTCACCAGAGGACAGAAATTCCACGGATAGATCCCCATATTCCTCTATGAACCATTCTGCATTTATGAATCCATCAGGACTGACGGTGATTTGTGGGCGGGGCAGTTTAGGATTGTCCATAACAAAGTGGGCAAAGTTACTCAAAGACTCAAGGTCAATGGATTTTTCATACTGTGAATCTATTGGAAGTTTACGCAGATAGTCCAGACGCTCAGCGATTAAATTCAAGCCACAATCTCGAATTTTGGTAATGACGTCATGCTCCGACATGATGAGATGCAGTATATCCATGCGCCACGTTTCCGGTAACAATTGCCAAAATGCATGTTCTTCCCGATGTATTGTTGATGGTGGAATATTGAGTGCCATATTCATGTCGGCATCATCTTTCGCCAGCGTGTTTGCTACTTGATCATTGGGTATCCTCCACATGAATTTACTTTCTCTCATGTCTTCTGAAATTTGATATACATTACCAGAAACTCCCTGTATCAATTGCTTATTTGATTGGGCATGTGGGGTCATTCCAATTCGATCCATACACTGTTTACAACATCCAGTAATTATGTGATCTAATCGGAGATTGATTAGCCAGAATCACACAGTTAAGGCCAATGATCATGGTAAGGTACTTTTCATTAGAAGGGATATGCGATGGCCTACAAGATCTCTGATTTCAAGGATCCTTGCATAGCTGTTAAGTATAGAAATGTCTGATGGTTTTTTAGGCAGATATATAGTCAATGAAAAACCAAAAAATTTTTCTTTAGGGTTTGTAATTATACGATGTCTGATATTCCTGCTAGTTAGCAGATTTCTCAGTTCGTATTCTATACTACTTTGATATTTCTCATCCATATTCAAAAATTCCTCTACAATACTGTCACTGAATTTGTTTGTGTACTGCACTTCTATAATCTGGGTATTCTTGCGTATTAGAAAGATAACATTAGTCTTTTTAACGGCTGCCGCAAATTCGTATCCTGGTGGAGGAGTATTAAGAACCATACCTTCAAGTTCCGATTGCTTAAGCCAATCGGGCATACTAGCTTCGGTCAATTGCTAATCATGCGATATGTACACTATTAAGACTTTGGGCATATTTCAGTTATAGCGAAAAGATAAAGTTCGTGAACTAAATTATTCCAAAACAAAAGACTTTTTGATCATATTGTATGGTAAAACTCAATGAACAAACCAGAAGCACTTGACGCAGCATACAAAAAAGAAAATTCCAAGGCTACAGTAAGAATGCTTGCAGTGTTGATGATTCTAAAGGATGGGAAGGACATACAATACACTGCAAAAACATTGCACCACTGCAAAAACCTGGTGAGAAGATGGGTGAGTCGTTTTGAGGAACACGGTCTTGATGGCCTCTACGACCTTCCAAGAGGCGGCAGACCAAAAACAATCTCAAAGAAAAGAATGGATTGTATCATGTCAAAAGCAATGCTAACTTTGTTCACTCCTGTAATGTTGCAGCAAAGTATCTTTTATTCCACAGGAATAAAATTTCACATAGCCCACATCAGAAAAATAATGCATCAGTATGGCATGTCTGCAAAAACTGCACAAGGATACCACATCAATCATGCAAGTGTATCTGCTGTGAAAAGTTGGCAGCAACGCATCAAAAAGAGAGTTTCACTCCTAAAAGAAGACGGATTTGTCATTGGAGTGGAAGATGAGGCATTTTTTGTACGGGAACCCAAGACAGGAAAAAAATACTGGTCATTAATTGCCAAGAGAATATTTCTTCCACATGTGGGAGGACATCAAAATCTGGCAGTATATGGAACAGTTACAGAAAATGGCAGTCAACTGTTTAGAGTTTATGATAAATTGATGCTGTAACATTTGTAGAGTATCTAAGAGTTACATTGGAAATATGGCAAGATTGCAATCATGCTGGACAGAACATCAGTTCACAAATCAAAGAAAGTTAAGGGATATCTTACAGATAACAGTGATGTCAAACTAATCTGGTTGCCAAAGGGATCGTCTTATCCAAACATGATAGAGCAGTGCTGGAAGACAAGCAAGTATGCATTGTTAGTATCAGAATATTATACAATGTTTGCAATAATGAACAAAGCAGTCTCTGAATATTTTAGAGTGACAAAGTTCAAGCTTGATGTTGCAAATCATATTTTTAGAAATCCTGCAAATGTTCACGAACTTTTGATCGTCGCTATAAAACAGCTCCGACGTGCTACTTTTTGCGTCTTGCCTTTCTGTATTTTTTGACCTCGCCTACAATCTCCTTGTCTGAGACTTTCAGCTTCTTTGAGGCCATCTTCTTGAATATGCTATCCCACTTCTTCTTCACATCAGGAACACGAAGCGTTTTCATCACTATGATGTCCCCTTTGCGCATCACGACAAATCTTGTCTTTGTCTTCAGCCCCATCTCCTTTCTGAAGAGTTGAGGTATCACTACCTGGCCTTTCTCGCTCATGGTTGTTATTTCAAGTTCTTGTGACATCTTTCTTACCTGTAGTAATATTTTACTTTCTTACCTTATATAGTTCAGTATGATGTCAGTTAAGCGAAATGAACACAACAGCACTGGGGGAACTTTGCAATGCCCAGAATATCATTGGAAGGTGCTGATGGTTTTAACAACTGGTAGCCCCTAGCGACAACCTGTTCCTTGCCAAAAAGATTGTCGGTGGTTTTAATCAAAAAATTAAAAGAAATCAGACAAAGTTTTCTGCCTCATTAATTTTGAGATATTTCCATGGGAGAGCCATTCAGATTTACTTACGCTCATCTTACTTGATGCCAGAATTAGTGCGTCTTCAAAATTCTCAGTTATTGCGGGATTTTGCTTCATAGCCTCACGAATTCCTTCACGAACCTGCCATACGCCTACAGGAATGGAATACTCGGGCCGAATTTCTCTAAGAATCACAACTCCTGCTTGAATTTTTTGTTTTGATAGATACTCAGTAACTCCCAACCTAGCTGCAAAATAAGCACCAGCTATTGCAGGAGGGTGATTAATGCCACGCGCATCTTCAAAATCAGATCCAAATCCAAGTATTCCATTAGAATACCAAGATTCAATCATCTCATATATCCATCTATGTGGGAATAAAATAACAGAGAAAGCATTTCCTAAATGCTCATATGAAAAGACTTGACATGAGTCAATCAAATCATAATCTAAAATTTCATCTGTAAGAGACTTGGAAACAATGTCATCAGTGGCAGCAATACTCCAACGTGTTGGAACTAATTTTCTTTTTTGTCCCAGCATTCCAATACTGAAACATTTTTGAATTTTGGAAATTTCAATTCCGGAATTATACAAGTTTAAAACCGCGTCTTGAGCTTTTAGATCCTTATCGTAGAATGCTTTTTCAATTGATTTTACAGAATGTGTATCAGAAAATTTTGCAGATTTAACCTGACCAATTGGGCCAAAAGGGGCACTCTCCCCATCAAGAGATATGGAAGAAGGGGCTTTTTCAAATATCAAATCAGAGTCAGTAGGTTTTGAAGACATTGTGACTTCCTGAAGATTTTCAATATAGCGCCCATCGGTTTGAGAAATAGGAATTTTTTGTATGCCGCGAACTAAATTCAATCTAAAATTTACAATTTCCTCAAGCGACCTTCCTTTCCATTTTTCAGGATTGTCAAGAAGACTGGTGTCGCCATGAATTGGCGGAACCATTGGGCCAACAAAGACTTTAGGATAATTGTAAGATCCTACAAAAACAGATGGGGGACTGGTGCCACTTATTGAATCAGAAGAAAATAGATTTCCATATTTTGATAAAGACTCGTGCCATTTTGCCAAAATTGAACGTCGGATGTCTTGAGAGTCAGATGACATAATTTTTGTGCCTAAATTATGCCTATTAACTTGCCTAATCAAAGATTTTGATGGTTAGTCAACGTAGGGTGTTTAAAGATCAAAAACTAACAAATCACATGTCAATTAAAAAAATTGTTTCGTTTTTGCCCAGTGCAACTGAATTACTATATGAATTTGGGGTACAGGACAAACTTTATGGGGTAACACATGAGTGCAAATACCCGCTAGATGCAACATCAAAACCCCAAGTCATTAGTTCTGTGATGGATTCAGAGAAAATGACTAGTAAGGAAATCGATACGATGACTTGTCAATTATTAAATGATGGAAAAGATATTTTTGTTTTAAATGAAAAAAATCTAAAAGACGCAGAGCCGGACTTGATTATTTCACAAGAGACTTGTAAAGTATGTGCAGCATACACCAATCAAGTAAGCAAGGCAATAAAGATTCTCCAAAGAAAACCAGTACTGCATTCTATGAATCCACATAACTTACAAGAAATCATAAACTCAGTTATAGAATTAGGGAAGATTTTAGAAAAAGAATCAAGAGCAAAAGAAATCACTGATGGACTGGAGGAAAGGATTCAGAATATCAAGAAAGTCCAAAACGTACGGAAACCAAAAGTTCTTGCAATAGAATGGATTGAGCCATTCTTTACTGCAGGACACTGGATTCCTGAAATGGTGCAAATTGCGGGAGGGACTAACTTGACAAGTAAAATCGGCGAGCATTCAAGGCGGTTAGACATTCAAGAAATTATCGAATCAGAACCTGACATAATTATTATGATGCCATGTGGTTTTGATACAAAACGAACAATTTTAGAATATAACAAATCACTAAAAGAAAATACAAAATGGAATTCTCTAAAAGCTGTAAAAAATAATCAGGTTTTTGCAGTGGATGCAAATTCATTTTTCAGCAAACCTAGCATTAGAACCATAGGGGGATTGGAGATACTAGCCAAAATCATCAATCCAGAGAAATTCAGAGATATTGAGGTCTCCAGACTGTCTTATTCCAATATTGCAGTCTAGGCACAAAAAACGACTGTCATAAGAGATAACACACAACTGGCTATATCCATTTTTGGAAATAACGGTTCTGTCAAGTTATGGGCACCTGAAAATTTTCAATTCACGGATAGGCATATACATAAATGCTCCAAAATCATATAATATTTGTTGAAGGCAACAAAGTCAATAGCACAAAAATATACGCCAAACTCTGACCTAATGGACATGATGGCCACATTCACAAAGATGGTCAATCATTGCATCAAGATAGGGTTAAAAGAAGACACTCACAATATGAAGAGGCTGTCCATGTTATGTTATCACGAATTACGTAACTATGACATTTTATCGTCATACAAACTAAATGCAATATCAAGGGTTGCTGGCATATTATCAAACAGAAAACAGTCAATAAAACGTGGCATCATGGTTAGATACCCAAAGATAACAAAGTCGTTTATCACTAATTGTTATGGTATAAAACACAATGGTGCACTACTCACAATCCCATACAAGAGTAGAAATCCAATCAACGTCTTGTTAAACCCACATACCCAAAAAATCCTGTCTGATCCCGCCTTGACAGTACGCTCGTTTTCATTGACTGCCTTCAACATCAGTCTTTGTGTTTCAAAAAAAGTACAAGAGATAGAGTGCACCAAGAAAGTTGGAATAGACAGAAACCTAAGAAATGTGACGTGTGGGAACGAGGAACAAGTAACATTTTACAAGACAAACAAGCTGTTATCCATAAAGGAGAACACAGTACACGCCAGGGCAGGCTTCCGCAGAAATGATCGCAGAAAAAAAGGCCGATTCTGGAAGATAAAACAGCGAAGAATGGCCAATAGAACAAAACAATACATACACAGAATCTCAAAGGATATAGTGGACAACGCAGTCAAAAACAAGACTGTAATCGTCATGGAAAACCTGAAAGGAATAAGAAAATTGTACCGAAAAGGAAACAGTCAAGGTAACAAGTATAGGCGCAGATTAAACGGGTGGCAATTCTACGAGCTGCAACGCCAAATAGAATACAAAGCCCAATGGGTCGGGCTCCCACCAGTCGAATATGTAGACCCAAGAAACACGAGCAAGATGTGTCCAAGATGCGGAAAGAAACTCCAAGAGGACATGCAACACAGTCGTAAAATGTCGTGTAATAATTGCGGATTGTTTATGGACAGGGATATTATCGCTGCCATGAACATATCACGCAAACTGTCCCCTAGGTTTAGGGATAGTAGAGATGACATAGGTAAAGCGCAGTCCGGTGTTTTTGAACCGGCGATGATGGAACCCTGCATACCGGTAATCCAGATAGTCGATATGTCAAAGTCGAGTGATAGGTGCCTATAACTTGACAGAACCGAAATAACTAGCACGACGGCGCTAGTTAGTTAGTTATTAGTACAAGACACGACATGCCAATGGACTCAGAAACGTATGATTTGCTACAAATGACAGTGATGTTTTAATGAGATTAAAGAAAAGTTCAACAAATTGAAAATTAGTTATTTTTTTGAAGCGCTAATTAATGAAACAACATCTCTGTCTCTTAGTTGATAGTCAACTGGCAGTCTCAAATTGTATCTCAAATCTTTTCCATAAAGAAGGCCTTTAGTTAAATCAGAGTGAATTTCTTTTGCAAGATCATTGATTGTTGCTCCGTTTTTTAACAGGATCAGGTCAGGAAGTATCCGTCCCTTTTTGTCAGCAAGGTTTTTCTCGTCTGCAACAGGGTATATCGAATTCATTTTAAGCAGTTTGAAAACTGCAACGTTAATTGCAAATTGGACGCCTGTCCTCATGTATTCACCCATAATTCCTTTTTTGATAAAATTTAATGCGTTAACTTGTTTCTCGTTTAATTCATCAGACTTGATTATTTCAAATTGTTCAGAACCAGGCGAATATTTTATGAGTCCTTTTTGTTCTGCACGTCTAAGACTAAATTCACTATCACCGCTAACCGGAATCACTATAGAGTCATTATAACGCTCTCTTAATTTAGAAAAATTTTTGTCGGCACCTTCAACATCAATTTTGTTAGCTACAATCAAAGTAGGTTTTGAAATTTGTCTCAGATATGATGCAAATTTCTTGCTATCAACAATATCAAAATCATCAAAATCTTTTTCCTCAAGTCCAGTTGCCAACAATGTATCTTTAACATGAGTTTTGTTAACACCAATACCACGGTAAAGATCAGTGATTGCATCCAAAATATCAGAGCCGGTTCTGATCAGTTTGGATACTTTGTCTCTGTTTCCTTCTAAAATTTTATGATACCACATGATCAGTTCTTCTTCTATATCTGCAAAATCAGAGATAGGATCACCGGTTCCGACTTCGGTGATTTTTCCTGTTGAACCAATTCCGCCGGATGCATCAACAACGTGAAGTAACGCATCAGATTGTGCTGCAATAGATAGAAATTGATTTCCCAACCCTTTACCTTTCCATGCATCTTTGATGAGTCCTGGCAAGTCAATTAGTTCAATTGGAATGTATCTCCACCCTTCAACACATTTTGAATTATTTGGGTTATCTTGTACTTTGAATTCCGGGTGAACGCACAGGGATACAGCATGTGCCACGCCAGATACTGGCTTTTTAGTGGTGAACGGATAAGATGAAATTTCTTCGGAGGATAACGTGGCAGAGTTGAAGAAAGTTGTTTTTCCAGTATTGGTTTTACCAATTAGACCAAGCTTGATTGGCATACAATAATTGCCAGATTAGAATATTTATCTCTGCCTAGTAATTATTTGAAGAGTTTTTGATTTTGATTTTTTCAAGAGATTGATTGAGTTCTTTGATGGCCCACTCAATATCAGACACGTCATCGGCAGACAGTGAATCTTCCCATTTTTCTAAAACACCACTGGCAATTTCTGAACAGTTGTACAACAAGTTCCAATAGGGATGGTGTTCAGCTGTCGTATATGCAAGTTCAGTCAAATCACCAAGACCATTTTTTGCTCTTGCCAATGATGAGATTTTTTCACCAAATATTTTGATAATGTCATTTTCAAGATCTTGCTCAATTTTTAGAGGAGTGTTTTGTTGCTCATATTTTTTTGCCAAATCAAGAAGGTCGTGATAAAAATTTTCAAAATTCGCCATGTCAATACAGTCTCTTGTGTTCTGCCAACATACATCTGTTAAAAACGACTTGAATTCCTTCTTTTCTTGCAAGCTCTTCAGCTTCTGCATTATGAATTCCTTCTTGCAGCCAAATCACTCTAGGTTTTTTCTTTACAGCCTCTTGAACAAGCGGTAAAACCTGATCAGAGGGTCTGAATACATCTACGATGTCAATTTCATCATCAATTTCTGAAACAGAACTGTAGCATTTTTTTCCTAAAATTTCATCAGCCATTGGGTTTACAGGAGTAATGTCATATCCATTATCAGAAATGTGTTTGGGGACATAGTGAGCCGCTTTTGATGGATTTCTAGACATTCCTATGACGGCGACTCTTTTCAAAGACAAGATATCATAGATTTGCTCATCAGTATGATGGTCTTGTTCCATATAAAACACACAGATAGGCAGAATATAATTTTTGAAGAACAGCAGTTGAGCAAAGAATATTTTAGGACTAGTAGAAATAGTTCATCATGGAACCAGAACCAAAAGATGTGATAGTTTTAGGTGCAATTAGACGTGGCGCAAAAAAATTTGATAAAATTCAAAAAACAACACAAATTAAACCTGAAGAGATCAATTCCATTCTAGAAAAATTAGAGGAGAAAGGATTCATTCAAGTACAAGAAAAGAAGGGGTTGTTTGGCAAAAAAATAGAATTAACAGTCACAGAGAAGGGATCCAAAGAGCTAGATGAACGAATTCACGAATTACAAGAAAAATGGAATAACATGTCGCAAATCTACCAAACAGGGGACAAACAAAAACTCCAGCAGGCCATGGATGAGAACAAGAGTTTTCTTCCCATGATGATGTTCTTTGGAGTAATGGATGTGATGATGTTTGGAATGATGTTTGGAATGATGGGAATGGCAATGTCAGATTATGTACCGGCAGAAAACATGCCAGAAGGTGCAGATGGAGATGCAGGCGACAGTATGGGTGGGGGCATGGATGATGGCGGGTTTGACTTTGACATTGGGTTCTAGCGCATATTTTATACTTGAATTAAAAACAAACCATAGTTGATTTACAATTCATTTGATAATCCGGGATTAGTAAAAGTTCTAACATTTTTGCAAACCCACAATACAGAATATTTGTCTGGACAAGACTTGAGTGATGTTCTAAGAATAAGCAGGGTTGCAGTGTGGAAACATATCAAAAAAATTCAAGAGTTAGGGTACACAGTAGAATCAAAGCAAAAATTAGGTTACAAACTAACTGCAAATTCAAATTCACTTTTTCCATGGGAAATTACTTCAGGTCTTAAGACAAAGGTTATTGGACAGAAGGCTTACTATTTTGATTCAGTTGACTCTACTCAAAATCAGGCATTAAAAATGGCAGACGAACCTGCAAACAATGGCGCGATAATAATTGCGGCAACACAAACAGGAGGCAAAGGAAGGGCCAAAAGAAAGTGGATTTCGCCTAAAGGCGGAATTTGGTTTTCAATAATTTTACAGCCGAAATTTGATATTTCAATTACTACATTGTTTCCAATTGCATCATCACTTGCATTATCAAACACATTACAAAAAACATTAAAAATTTCACCAGAACTAAAATGGCCAAACGATTTGACTATCAAAGGTAAAAAACTTGCGGGAATACTAGTAGATGCATCATTAGAGTCAAATAGGATTGAGAGTCTTGTTTTAGGCATCGGAATAAATTTTGATGTAGATGTAAAACAAATCGAAAAAGCACTCAAAGGTTCTCCAAATTTTTACGGAGTTGCATCACTTGGTGAACAAAAAAATAAAATCAGACCTGTCCAATTAATTCAGACATTTTTGACAGAATTGGAAAAAATATATGAATTGCTAAATAAAAAGCAGACCAAAAAAATTATTTCAGAATGGACAAAAAGATCATCAACAATTGGAAAGAGGGTAGAATTAAACACCACAGATGGAAAAATGAATGGAAAAGCAGTTAAAATTGATGAAGATGGGGCGTTAATATTAGATAACGGGGAAAGGATACTGGCAGGAGACATCATTCACCTATCAAAATAGATTATTTTTTGGCAGTTTTTGATTTAGTTTTTACCTTTGATTGTTTTTTTCTCTGAGAGGGAATCATAGAAGATTGTTCCTTTAAGATGTCTTTTAGATCGCTTTGTATGTCAAAGACAGTTGAGAGCAATTCTTCTAATGCATCAGAATACCGGACATACGCAGATAACAGTTCAGTCTTTTTTTCATTTGCTTTAGACAGATACTCGTTAGATCTCAACAAGTTTGCCGAAACAATCAGTTCAGGAATGTCAGATACAGGCTCGCCCAACTGATCCAAATCAGATTGAACCTGTTGAATTTTTTTACGTAAATCATAGATAATCTCTCCTGCCCCAACTTTTTTCATTACAAAAACACGTAATCGTGAATAAATTAAAGACTTTCCAACACATGTGAGATAAAGGAAGTTCTGTAGGCTCAGTCATAAAAGAGAATGTAGGTAGAAATTATGGATAAACTATATCTAAAATCACAATATGAAAAAAACTGCAATGAATACTCTTTGTTTTGTGTTCATAATTTTGTTAAGCTCGTCAATTGTGGCGGGGGCCACATATGCACAAACAGAAAATGATCTAGAGCCAATGTTTACTCAAGCCAGATCACATATCGTCAACGGGGATTACAAACAGGCTCTAACAATTTACGATGAGATCTTAGAGATTGCACCAAGCAATATTTCAACGCTAAAAATGAAAGGAATAGTACATAGTAATCTTGATCAACACGATAAATCCTTAAAACAATTTTTCAAAGTTTTACAATACAAGCCAGATGATGTTATTGCACTAACAGGTATGGGAGTAGGGTTTGGGAATCTAGGGGAATACCAGGCATCTAAAATTTATTTTGAAAGAGCATTGAGAGAGAAACCAGATAGTGTTGTGATCAACAACTATAATGAGTTTGTTGAAAATGTGATTTTAAAATATCCATACACCCCAACAGAAGAACCAAAAGTAAAAGAATTCGTGTCTACAATACCCAAATCAGTAGTTCCCAGATGTAGATTTACCGCAACCGCAACCGGCATCGGTTCTACTTGCCTCGATCATTGACAAACAACTCGTTTCTGCTTGTAATGTACACGATAAACAACGCCATGGTGAGTTTTTTTCCCGCAGAAGACACTCTTCCATGCCTCTTTCCCGCATCAAGGCAGAACCTGGCAATCCTCCACAGGTTGTACAGCAGCAGCGGCAGGTAAAACATCAGCAGCCTCACAGACAGGGAGTTGCTGCATGTCCTGCCCATGATCTCCTTTATGACGCGAAACCCCGTCTCGATGCCCCATCTCTTGCGGTACTGCTCCGGTATGATGCCTGTCATGGCTCTGGCGCTCCTGATGGGAATGTTTGTTGCAAACGCAATGTATTGCTCCTCCCCCTCCTCTTCCCCCTCCCCCTTTTTCTTCTTCTTCCTGTCTCTTTTGACAATTACAAGGTTGTAGGTCACAGTTACGCCGTCTTTGTTGGTCATTGACTGCTGCGATACCTGGCTTGCCTTTCCGTCCTTGTACATCTTGACTATCCTCTTGATCTTGGAGTTCATGATGACAGGCATAATGTAGCGGCACCCGCCCTTTCCTGCCTCTGTCATGCAGTCAACGTTGTAAAAGGCGCGGTCGTACAGGAACACAGTCTTTGAGTGTGCGCCCCCTCTGAGGATTTTCGTGCGTGTTTTGGCTATAAAATCGGCCAGTTTTTCCTTTGCCGGTAGTAGCTTCGATTCCAGGACAATCTGCGAGGAGTCCCTGCCGACTCCGTGCACTGCGACATACGAGAGAAACGTGGATGTTCCTGCCCTTGGACGCGACTTTCTTGTATGCCCCTGCAGCTGCTCCCCATGGTATGGTATGTCCGTAACGTCTATTGCAATGGCGTCGATGTCCTGCAGCATTCCTGTATGGCGGGCGTGCCGCACCGTGCGTGCTAATGTCTTTGCACACCAGGCCTGCACGTCTGCCGGTTTGACGCCACGGACTGCAGACATGACCAGGTCTGCATCAGGCGTACGTGCACCCGTGTCTTGAAGCCTGTTGTGCCGTACGAGGGATTCTACAAACGTGTTTCTCTCAGACGCCTTGATTAGCACGTCCAGTATGTCATTGCATCCGTATACGGCGTTGTGCCTCTCAGACATTGGCATGCCAAGCTTTTGAAACGACGAGCGCAGGATTTTAAACCGGTTTGATGTTATATTGTACTGGCGTGCGATCAGTTCGTCATGTAATTCGACTTTCATGACATATTGCACGCCGTAGCCTAATCTGGATCTTTGCATTGCAGTTATGCGGTAACGCACCGGCATCTGGGCATAAACCTACATCTGGGCACAAATCTACATCTGGGAACTACTGAAATGGACAAAATCAATAATAAAATTATGGGCAGAAGGGGATATAGAAGATGCAGAGTTTATTTCAGCACTGTCATATTTGCTAGAAAACAAAATAATTCAGATTCCGCCAGTAGAAGTAGAAGTAGAAGTAATACGGAGTGAAATTCCAGAAGAGATAAGAGCCGATGCAGAATGGTGGTCAGATGATGAAACCGATAACGAAGTTATCGTAGCTGGTCTTCAACATATGATCAAAAACGGAATGATTGAGGCAAATACCCAACATATGCCTCAAAAATCACAAGAAGAGCTAGATCATGAATTCTACTTGTTTAAAAAATATCTAAGAGATATTGCAAACAATATATCCAAAGAGAAAAGATACATCGAATTTCCAAATCCTAGTCAGGATGTGATAAAAAAATTCCTCAGAGACTACATCAAGTGGAATTTTGAAGAACAGGTCAAAACAGCATCTACAAGTTTTCCTAGTCCAACGTATGAGATAGTGGATGAAACAATAGTTATTTCCTATAGTGTATTCATAAATGAGCAACCATCAGGGCTTCCGTTAGATCATGTCAGCACATTAAAAAATTCTTTTGCATTTTGGGAGGAACAGGAATTAAGTGCAAACAATCAGAAAGTCAAAATAAAATTTGAAATTACAAACTTGAAACACAAAGCTAATGTTTGGGTAACTTGGGTGGTTAGGGACATTGGAGAAGGAGTTCTTGGACATGCACATCTTGGAAAAGGGGTTGTAGAAGTGACACTTGGGGATTATAATTGTGATGGGAGTTTTCAGTTATATGATATCAACAGTGTTGAAACAATCATGACGCATGAGTTAGGACATTCTATTGGTTTGAAACATGTGACAGATGAAAATGACATCATGTATCCATCATATACTCCAGCATATGCGTATTGTCTTCTAAAAGGAATTTGAAAAAATAAAACCACATTCTAAAAAACTAGAATAAGAATTAGCTTAACCTACATACAAACAACCTATGGAAAATTGGTAAAATGAATAATAAGATAATATAGTAACTAGACTCAGCTATGCTCAAAAATTCAATGATTACTGGTCCCAAGTGTCCAGCATGCGGAGATAAAAAAATGGTCACAGATGAGAATACAGGGGAGCTGTTCTGCGGCAAGTGTGGTTTTGTAGTAACTGATAAAATTGCAGACACGGGTGCAGAATGGCGTTCGTTTTCAAATGATGAAGTGAACAAGGCAAGAACCGGAGCTGGAACTTCACTAACAATGCACGATATGGGATTATCAACAGTAATTGGTGCAGTTAACAAAGATTCAACAGGCAAACCACTATCTGCAGGTGTAAAAAGTTCCATTGAAAGATTAAGAACCTGGGACAGTAGAAGCCAAGCACATTCTTCTGCAGATAGAAATCTAAGACAGGCACTTAACGAAATGGATAAATTAAAAGATAAACTTGCATTAACGAATGCGGTAATAGAAAAAGCAGCCTACATTTACAGAAAAGCAATGGAGAAAAAATTAGTTAGAGGCCGTTCAATCCAAGGGTTAGTTGCAGCATGTCTTTATGCATCATGTAGAAATACTGAAACTCCCAGAACACTTGACGATATTGCCAAAGGAATCAATATCAGAAGAAAGGACGTAGCGCGATGTTATAGACTAATTTTCAGAGAACTCGAGTTAAAAATGCCAGTAGTCGATCCTGTAAAAGGAGTTTCAAGAATAGCAAGCATTGCAGAGTTAAGTGAGAAAAGTAAACGTAAAGCAATTTTAATTTTAAACCAGGCAAAAGAGATAGGGATGGTTGCAGGGAAAGATCCAATGGGGATAGCTGCTGCTGCACTTTATCTTGCATGTATTAGTACAGGAGAGGTAAAATCACAAAAAGACATTTCGATTGCATCAGGAGTCACAGAGGTGACTATAAGAAACAGATGTGCCGGATTGAGAAAAATGCTCAACGACTAGAATGTTTTCATTGTGTTTTTTTTAAGCGGTTCAATTATTTTGAGGGTTTGAAATGAAAGTTTCCAAGTAGGTTTCTTTTTTTCAAGATACTAAAAATACACCATCATCGGCCAATGAAAAGATCATTACAATGACATCTCTGCATGGCAGAAATGCACCTTGCCAAATTCATGCCTCATCCTTGCACGTAAGTCAAGTTATACGAACATCATTTCATCCTGCTTTTGAGCCTCAGAGTGAACAATCATTCTTTCATTCCACCTGCAGTAGATGGTCTCACTGCTGATGAATATCTAGACGCATCTTAGAATCTAATTTTGCGATTGTTGGCACGTTTTTTTTTTCAAGCCCCTCGACAGTTTGCATTTGTTTAACTAAACAAGCGATCTATTTATTGCGATCTGTACTAACAGATATCTGTGCAATCAGAGCCATCTAAAGATAAAGACATTACCGACTATTACAAACACTTGTCGCTTTTCTGGACAGATATCATACATTTGATGTCAAGCAAGCCACAAGCACTAACATCAATTGGGCCAATGAGGGCTTTTACGGCCAACTCTAAGAAAATTTCCACAGAACTAATTGAGATCAACGAAGTGTTAATGGAGTTTAATCAACACTTGACAGAATATTACAAACAGCTTTCAGAAACTTGGGTGGATGCACAAAAGAAAGTAAACATAAAGGCACCTGAAGTTCCGCAAGATGTTGAGCAAATAGAGGCATTCAAGAGAATTTGGATAGATATTTTTGATAATGATTTTACAGAATTATTTGATTCTGGAAAATTTGGAGAAAATTATGGAAAGCTGGTTTCAAAAGAACTTGAATTGACCAAACATTGGAATAATATCACCAATGTAATTTTACAATCAGTTAACCTTCCAAGTAAGGAAGAGATTGATGAAGTTTACAAAGAAATACATTCTCTTAAAAAAAGAATTGGAAGGTTGGAGTTAGAACTAAAGAAAAAGGAAATGAAAAAAAATGCAAAGTGAATCAATAGTAGATCCAAAAATAATTGAAGAGGTTTTAAAATTCAGTAAAAATGTAATAGACGCTCCAAAACTAGTTTCTGCACCTGATGAAATTAGTTTGGAAGTAACGCAGCACGATGTGGTACAGGAAATGGACAAAACAAGGCTCCTACGCTATAACGCTCTTACAGATAAACAGCATAAAACGCCTTTGTTAATTTCATATGCGTTAATTAACAGATATCACATACTTGATATTCATCCAGAAAAAAGCTGGGTGAGAAGCCTTCTCCAGCAAGGATTTGATGTGTATATGTTAGATTGGGGGACGCCAACTAGTTTGGACAAGTATCTTGATTTTGATGACTATGTTAATGGCTACCTGGATTCCTATGTAGAGTATATCAAAAACGAGTCATCTACTGAAAAGATTTCATTACAGGGATACTGTACCGGTGCAACAATAGCAACAGCATATACATCACTACATCCAGAAAGTGTAAAAAACTACATTGCTACTGCGCCAGTTATCGACGGATGGCGCGATACTACCGTGATTAGCAATCTTGCAAAGCATATGGATGCAGATAAGATGGTAGAAACTATTGGGAACATGCCTCCAGAATACATGTATTATTGTTTTTCAGTCCTAAAGCCGTTTGAGCAGGGAATTGAAAAATATGTCAATTTTTTCAAAAATATTGATAACAAGAAATTTGTCGATAGTTTCCTTAGAGTAGAAAAATGGTTGGGAGATACGCCTCCCATTCCTGGACAGTTATTCAAACAGTGGATTAAAGACATCTATCAGGACAATTTACTCATTCAAAACAAGATGTCCATAGAAGGGCAACTCGTTGATTTGAAAAAGATAGATATGCCAATTTTCACACAAGTGGCAGTGGGAGATCATTTAGTGTCTCCTGAGTGCAGTATGCCGCTTCACTATGCAGTAGGAAGCGAAGACAAAACATTGAGAATGTACCCAACAGGTCACGTTGGAATGATAGCTAGTTCATTATCACAAAAGAAAGTTTTGCCGGAATTAGGGCAATGGCTATCTGAAAGATCATAAAAGAAAAAAATAAAAAATAAAAATTTAGATTCGCCACTAGTTGTTCTTTGTGGTGAATGCAGAAATCCAAGATTGTAGAATGTTTCTGTTTAGTTCAGCAAATGACTTTGCATTATCGTTGAATGTTTTGATGTTTTGTTGCGTTGCATCGATAGTTGCAAGTGCTACTTGGTTTTGTATTGAAGCTGCCTTTACAAATTCTTCTGTTGTATCACGGATTACTTTGAGAGTTGCCTCAGGAATGCTTGTTGCAATACCTGTTTTTCTTGCATATTCCTTTTGTAGTGTGATAGTTGAATCTACCACGTTCTCATATGCTTGCAAGTATTCCTGTTGTACATTAGTAATTGATTGATGGTACTGTGGTACTGATTGTTTAATACCATTGAAGAGTTTGTCTACGCTTTGCTGACATACTGAAAATACATCTTTTGAATTTCCTTTTGTTGTTGTTGTTGTTTCGTTACTCATTGTTTCACCTCCCTATTTTTTGATTTTTTTGCAATTGGCAGGATAACGACTTGAACCAGATCACCTTCGCCCAAACCAAGCGCGTTACGTTCAGCCTCAGGGATTGAGATTCTTCCATTACTACTGACGGTAGTTTTGTAAGCACCCCAATTCATGAAGGAGGGAAGCATTTGTCCAATGTTGAACATGGCGTCCATGCTTTTACTTTGCATTAAAGACATGCCCTGCATCATATTTGATCGAGTCTCTTTAGCACTGTCAGAAACTCCTCTAAGGGTTTCTAATGGGTTAAATGTTTGACCAGATTGATTTGCCATCAAAGAGCCAAAATTCTTCATAAATTCTGCTTGTGCACGTCCACTTTTTTGGATCCAATCTTTGAACATTTCTGTGGGATCATATTGGTTAGTATTACCACTCATTGGTAATGGTAGGGATTAATGGGTATTTAAATGCATCTAAGAGCCATTAAGAAATTCTAGAACTTTGGAGGCAAAAGTATATGGATCTTGAACATACGGAGTATGTCCACACCCATCCATTCTATAAAATCGGCAATCCTGAATTGTCGAGACAAATCTGTCTGCATGGCTAATCGGGATAACGGGATCATTAGACCCCCAAATTATCATAGTTGGTGTAGAGATGGTTTGAAGTTTGGATGTAATTAGTTCAGAATTTTTTAGCCCTAGCAGAGTAGACATGAAAGCAAGTTTTGCATTAGGTAATTGCATTCTTTCTATAAACCCATTAACAATTTCTTCATTGGCCTTTTGCCCAGAACCGTCCATCAGTTCAAATGCATTTTTTGCGCTTTGTTCATTTGGGTACAAGGCAGCCATAATATATGCATCAAGTGCAGGAGTGGACTGTTTCATAGCCCCAGAAGGCGAAACCAGAACAAGTTTTTCAACATCTTCAGAATGCGAGACAGCATACCCAGCAGATATTTGTCCTCCTAGCGAAGAACCAATGATACTAGGATGGGTAATTTTAGAGGCGATAAAAAAATTTTTTAGAAATTCTGAAAAAAAATCAGGGGTATAATCAGCAAGAGGCTTGTCACTATAACCAAACCCAATAAGATCAGGAACTACAACATGAAACTCATCTGCAAAGATAGGAACTACTTGATTCCATCTTTCAGCAGATGCACCTAAACCGTGAATAAGCACGAGTGTTTTTTCAGAATCGCCGGATTCGAGATAACGAATCTTGTTTCCATCGATTTGAAGAAATTTTTCTTCCACCATTTTAGCGTCAATTATCATGACTAGATAAGTTTTAGTGAATTTAGCGATCAAATGCGTTTATGGTTTTTCTAGATTTCCAAATTATGAACTGTGCAGAGTATGTTTTTTAAGATCAAAAATATGGGTATTGTATGATAAAAAAGAAAATTTCAAAAATCCTAGTTCCACTCGATGGATCCAAAAATTCGATCAGAGGCCTTGAGATGGCAATTACTTTAGCCAGACAATGCGGATCAATCATCACTGGAGTGTACTCAATTCATGCGCCCCCACATTCAGAATTTAAAGGAGTAGGCTCAGTTGAAAAATCACTAAACAGCGAAGTGAAAAAAATCATGAGTAATGCCAAGGTACTATCAGCTCAAAATGGAATCGTGTTTAAAGAAAAAATAATGAGAGGCGATATCGGATACAACATCATCAGACTTGCTCAGGGGAAAAACAAATTCGATATGATTGTGATGGGATCTCGTGGAAGAAGCTCTACAAAAGAAATTTTCTTTGGCAGTGTTTCAAATTATGTAATACACACAGCAAAGATTCCAGTATTGGTAGTAAAGTAATTTATGAATAACCACACTTTTTGAAATATTTTTGATGGTATTCTTCTGCTTTATAGAACGAAGGGGCAGGAACAATTTCAGTAACAATTGGATTTTCAAATTTTCCAGATGTCTCTATTGTTTGTTTAGATTTTTCAGCAATTGCTTTTTGTTCCTTATTATGATAAAAAATTGCGGAGCGATACTGAATTCCCACATCTGGGCCTTGCCTATTCAATGTAGTTGGGTTATGATTATTCCAAAAAACATCAAGAAGTTCTTCATAGGATATTTCATCAGGGTTGTATTCCACTTCTACAGCTTCTGCATGTCCGGTTTTATCTGTGCAGACTTCCTCATAAGTGGGATTTGGAAGTTGGCCACCAGTATATCCTGCTTGTGTGGATTTAACACCTTTAGTTTTGCCAAGTAAATCTTCAACATGCCAAAAACATCCTGCACCAAATGTAGCTTTCAATTCAATTAGCATGCACATGCATCAAATTAAAACTATTTGTTAAAAATGAGATTAATCAATTACAATTAATCCTTCTTGAAGAAGGAATTTTAATGAATTAACAAATTCATCTTCTGAAATTAAATCTTGAGACCACCAATGTGCAGTATTACGAACCCAACTTGGAATTTCATTATCTGATGAGGTTTTAGCAGAAACATCTGAAATCATGATTATGTTATTATCCAACATGAATTCTATGCCTGCAGTAAAATCAGAAGTAGCTATGTCACCAGTTGCCCACAATTCAGCGTCAGTTTTAATCCAAGAAGGCATCATAACCGGATCTTCATATCCTAAAATATTGTAAATTGATGAGTTTGGAAATTGTGAATCAAACCAAGATTTGTAATCAGATTCAGCATTGTACCTGTCAATGTAATATTGTGGGGATTTGTCAAGGGAGGGAAAATTAGCAACATGGGTTGTTTTGTATCCCACCACATCATCAATAGAATTAGTAGGAAATTGTGAATCAAACCAAGATTTGTAATCAGATTCAGCATTGTACCTGTCAATGTAATATTGTGGGGATTTGTCAAGGGAGGGAAAATCCAGAATTTGTAATTTCAGGGTTGTAAAATCAGATGCAGGTTCTGGTGTTGGTTTTGGTGTTGGCGTTGGTGTTGGCTCGGGTGTTGGCGTTGGTGTTGGCTCGGGTGTTGGTGTTGGCTTGGGTGTAGTAATCTCTTGGTATTCTATGGATTGTTCCATACTTCCCCCGTATGTAATTTTGATAGGATAAGTTCCATCAGAGGGCCAGGTAGGACCACCAGCTATCAACGAATGTGAAAAGCTACCATCGGAATTAACAGGCAAAGTCCAAAAATATGCAAAGTTAGAATATCCAGGAGTATAGATCTGAATAGTCACAAACGGTATTTGAGGATCATATGAAACAGTTCCAGAAATGCTCAACGAGTCATCTTTATGATAAATGGATTTGCCAGTGGTAAAATCATCTACTGTTCCAAATACTACTGGAAAGGCAAAAGGAACAAGTAAAAACACGAAAATAGCTGCAAAATACCGAGCCATATCCTGAAAATTAATTTTAAGCATAATTAAAGAATTCGCCACATTGTTTGATTAGACTTAGTTCACATCAGTGAATATTTCAACAACCTTTTTGGCCAAACTTTCAATATTAACAGTAGGTTCTGCAGAGATTAGCAATAAAATATGTGTGATTGGGAATGGAAAACTTACTAAAACTGCTTTATCTCTTCTTGCAGCAAGATAGTTTATCGGCCCTAAGCTTTCATCAAATTCTTTTCGAATAGATGCTTTTGAAACAAAATCAAAAAATGATTGCAGTTTAGTTTCATCTCCTTCATAAGGTACAAGTCCTTCTTTAAAACCTCCGGCCACAAGTTGACCAGCTTTATCAATGATTCCTGCAAAGCGTATTTCAGACTCTTCAAGCAATTGATTACATTTATCACCAAATAATTTCAAAGCAGTGCCAGCATCAGACATGATAAACATGTCAAAATATCAAAAATAAAAACCTAGCCAATTTTAATCAGTGCTGTGGATATCTTAAGAAATATGCCAACTGGCCAACTCGGTTTAAGAAATTTTGAACGGAGTTAATAAGTTAAAACTGAAGACAAGTCATTATTGAAAACAGCAGCAGCAATGTGCCTGTTAGATGAAAGAATTTCAGAATCTGAGTATCTGCAAGCCATGGAAAGCCTAATTTCACAAAACGCCCTCAATGTCTAGTTAGAGTTTACATTTTAATAGAACATAATCAATTATTTTTTCTTGTGATGCTTTCTTCATTTTTTGAATTGATTTGAAAAGAAGATTTTCAACATATTTAGGATAATTCTTCAAGATTGATTTTTTTAACTGCGGCCTATTTTTTATATAATAATCAGCAAGAGGATCATATACGCTTGAACCAATTAATTTTTCACCAGAGACAGAAAAGCCTACAGATGAAATGAGATCTTTTAGATAATCCATACTATAATGTTCAGAAGACCAAGTGAATTTTAAAAGTCCTAATTTTCCAATTGAGGAATCACCAGTAGTTATAGGAATAGCCATTACAAGCAATCCATTTTGAGTCAAGACTCTTTTTGATTCAAAAATAAAATCACCCAAAGGCTTGAAATGTTGTGCAGATTCTAACGCCAGTACACGGTCAACAGAAGAATTTGCAAATGGGAGTTTGGTAGATGTAGAGTTTAAGAATTCAATGTTTTTTTGTTGTCCAGAAAAAGATAATTGCTTAAAATTAATATTTACATCATACAAGTTAAGATTAGAATAGCTATCCCTCCACAGTTTTGAGGGGGCAGACAGCCCACTTCCAACATCAACTACGTGTTTACCAGAAGACAGTTCTGCTAAATCTCCAAAAACCATACATAGATTATTTTGTGCTGAAATTGGATCTGTATGTTTTGAAGACCAATAGCCAAAATTTAGCATAGAGCCACCAGTGGCAATCTGCATCACAGGGGAAAGGGTAGTGTAAAGATTCACAATATCTTTTTCATTTCTACGAAATGTCCAAAGAAATGCATCAAGGGGGTTTATCGATACCAAAAATAATTTCAAATTTATTGGGACAGTCTAGTTATTAATTTCTAGGGTAACCCTTCAGAATTCTCAGCACAATGCCTGTGAACCCATTTTTCATCTTTATTTTTTGCAGTTTCCTTGCCATCATGCGCCGCCACTGCAAAAGGTGCCACAAGCAGCATAGTAAGAGAGGCAAGGGTAAGGATTGCCATGTACAACCGGTGGGTGGCAGCAACAATGTAGGGGAGCAGGTGCATGGATCCTGGGATGAACGGGATGTGGTCAGGCCGAGTTATGCAACACACACTAGCAGGATCGGCGGGTCTTTTTACGCGGTTTTGAATCAGGACGCCATCACATGACGGACGGAATTCCCTGATGACGAGTTGGATCTTTGACGTCAGCAGGATTTCTAGGCAACTTCAAAAACGTGAACAGGTTACTAACTGTTGATCAACACATTTTATTAATTTGAGGGTACCAGTAATTTCATGAGCGAATCTGATTCAGGCATATCTTCAAGGATCGTCATTGCAAAGTGGTCAGACAGATTTCTGGCATGGTTGATTGATTTTATTGTTGTCTCTGCAATTTCAACGCCAATAATTCTTGCATCGTTTGGAACGCTGGATTATGAGTACGTGTTCACCTGATTTAGCTCAATTTTACACATATTTTACAATCTCGGCCATATAGTCAATATTCTTGTTCTTCCAAGTGGTGACACACGAGAATAGATTCCCCATCCATTCCATGGTATCTACAGATCTCAGCCCGCCACGGATCTTTCTGTGTACTACAATCTCGCGCAATCCGCGCTCGGCGGCATTGTTGGTAGGCGGGATGCCTGGGTCTGATACGAACCGGAACATGTCAGGCGCTGCCCTGCCCAGCTTTTTCATGAAATGCTCCAATATGGGATTATCCGAATATTTCATGATCAGCTGCCTTATCCGCCGCAACAGTCTGCAGCAGAGATCCGTTTTGTTTCCGGTTGCACCGCATCCATCCTTGTACATTCTTTTTAGCACATCCCGTACGCACCTGCATTGCGGGTCGTCATATTTGATGCACAGGTCACGCGCCTCGCGCAGTATGTGCGACCAGCACCTCTGAATCTTGTATGTATTGTACGATCTCCAGCCGTCACACACGATGGTTCCGTCCCAGTTATCCAGTATTTCTTCCAGTACGTCACCGCCCCTGCTGGGCCGTATTGCATAAAACGTATCGCCACTGGCCGGATTGTAAAATATCCACACCCAGACCAGGACTCCGTCGAGTCGTATGGATGTCTCATCGATGTTGAGTACGGCCGCACCTCTTATTTTTTCCAGTATCCTCATGCTTGGATTCTCCAGATTCGTGCCCACATACCGCACTATGTTGTGGATTGTGCCAGTAGATATTGGAACTCCCATATTCGTGATTCTTTGGGCGTTTAGTCTGCATGGCATTCGATCCATGTGGTTGGTCACTATCTCAGATATTATGTTGTGGCCATAATTTCCATATCCGGGCAGACAGGCATCGCCCTGTATTCCTGCCTTGCCGCATTGGTTGCACGTACACGTGTGTATTGTGTGTCGTGTGGTAACTGGTTTTGGTACGGGAATCTCCGTAATGTCGCGTACGTTCGTATCTGTCACGTCAAGCTCGGAGGCGCCGCAGTTGGGACACGTTTTGGGCATGTGCTCGGTGAATTCTGTTGGTTTGGGCCTGCTAGTGGTTCCCTTGTGGCCGGTTTGTGCGCCCTGCTTGCGGGGCGATTTTTCATCGGTGTCTTTTTTGTAGTTGCGCGTACGCTGTCGGGTCAGGGTGTTATGGGAAGGTGGTGTGTTGGGATTATCATAATATGCCACTATGCGCTCAAGTGTCTTTATTCTGGATTCATACTTGTTTGTCATCTCCCCATACTTGTTTGCCATCTTTTCTATTGTCTGCTTTTGAATCAGATTTTCTGTGCGGAGCTGCTTGTACATTTTCTTGTAGTCGCGCGTATCCTTCAATATGACAGGTAAACCGAACTGGTATTTAGCTTGAGATGGTGATCAAAAATTGATCCATTGGGGAAAAATTAGGCATGACGTGAACAGATACGATTATGAGTATGACGAAGACGTGTTTTGGGCAGAACTCACACAATACATTCCAACTGGTGTCTTGTTTTTTGCATATTGGACAATTTTGGAATTCAAAATATCCCAGACTGTCGGCAAAAAAGTTCTAAATTTAAAGGTCACAGACATTTATGGAAACAGGCCCAGTTTGAAGGGAGTTATGGTCAGTAGTTTTGGCAAGTCGTTTCTGCTGCCAATTGATGTAATTCTGGGATGGATTCTAACCAACGATAAACGGCAAAGGGCATTCAACAAGTTAGGCGACACCTTGATTGTAAAAATTAAAGACCCCGAAGATGGCTCTAATCTCAAATACATCAAAGACTAGATTGGGTCATATTTTGTTAAACAGTCGCTCTGAAGATTTAACCAACAGATCTATTAACAACAGTCGATCTTTCTCGTTAGAGTGTCTGAAAATAGCAGAGAGTGGTGGATTGGCCTGCCTGACGAACTACAAAACGACATAGAATTCGAAGAACAGGATCAATAAAACTATCAGGACTAATGACAATCCTTGAAATAGACATGTTATGGTACTGACAACAATTTCAGAGATAACTGACATCCAAAGATTTGCAACAACAAGGAAACTCGTATCATATACGGAACGGCATCATCACACAGGGACAGCGGAGAGACACAAAAAGGTGGAGCAATAACAAAACAGGGCTCTACATGGTTGCGCAATACAATGGGAGAAACTGCAAATACTGCGATACGATTTGATTCGAGGATGGAATAATTTTACTTAAGAATTGTAAAAAGGTAATGAGAGCAAAAGGCAGAGGTAGTTGCTGCAAGGTAGATGATGCTTGAGATAATCTGACACATGCTAACAAACTCTGAAGAGTATCGTACACAGGATCATGAGTTGACGTAAAGAAAGCATGAGAAAATGCAATGCAAATCAGAAACGTCCTGATTCAGCAAAGCACACTGAGAATGATCCGCAGTAGAAGAAGAGACGGTTCGCATGTAAGAATGTTTATTCTAGAGCCATGTTTAGCATATCAAATTCTATACGTTTCATCATTTTCTAATTCAGTTGGAAGATAGATAGGATCTATGCATTTTATTCTGATTAGTGATTCAATAGTTGACTTGTTGCTTAGGAAATCATTATTATCTGTGGTTGCAAATAAGCATGTTTTTCCTGAATTTTTCTGTAGTTAGCACATTAAATAATTGAACATTTTCACAGGCAGGATCTCCTTTCTGGCAAACAGCTTGCGTACTGACTGCTCCATCTCATCTAGCGTGCCAAACACCTTTGCAGACAGTACCCGTTTTATCACCCTCCACTGCATCTCAATGGGATTAAGCTCCGGCGTGTACGGCAGCAGGTACTCCAGAACTATCTCGCCGTTGTATCTTTCCAGAAACTCCTTTACCTTTTTGGATTTGTGATATGACGCATTGTCTACAAACAGCAGCACCTTGCCGAATCTTTTGTGAACCCGTTCCAAAAAGTTGCAAAAGCTGTCGCTGTTTGACTTTTCATAAAACATAAAGTAAAACGCGCTTGCCGCCAAGGCTCCAAAGATGTATCTTCTTTCGCGTGACAAAACAGAGGGGGATGTGGCGCGCTTGCCGCGCCTTCTCCACCCGTAGCCGGGCCTGTTTGATGCCTTTTGAATCGAGGATGCATCGCCGGCCAGTACGGTGTATCCCTGCGCCGACTTTTCTGCAACGAGTTTTTTTGCCCGCTCCTGAAACTCTTTTTGCTTTCTTTTTGAGGCTGATCTTGGGTTTTTTGGACGCGCCTTGCTCCACGAAAAGCCCATCTCCCTGACCAGCTGCAGCGCGCCTGTCTTGCTGTACTGCACGCCGAACTTTTTCTTGATGTGCAGCCTTGCGAGGTTGGAATCCCACAGGCTGCTCTCAAAGCCGCATGATTCTGGCCCCGCATCCAGGTCTGCTGCAAGCTGTCTTGCCTGCGGCCCGCCTATCAGGTGCTTTCGTCCCCTGCCGCTGCGCTCGAACCTTGCGCGTATTCCCTCGTCCTGTGCGCGGTTGAGCCATGCAGATATGGTGGACTTGGGCCTTCCCAGCATCCTTCCAATCCTGTCTAGCGGCACGCCGTCCTTGCGCTGCATGTACGCAAGCAGCCTGTCGCGCCTTCTGGGATCGGTCTCTTTTTTGTATGCCCTTTTGAGGTCTGCAACGCTGGTGTTTGGCAGAAATTTTGCCCCCCTTGCAACCTGTCTCTTTTTTTGTTTGTACATGCAGTGTGTGCGGTATGGCCTGTCTTGGATCTTTTGGCCAAAAATAATTGTCAAAATGGTTCAGGTTTTTTATGTACTTACTATGGTATGCTTCAACCTCACACAGAATCTTAATGTCCATAGGTTTTTTCCTAACGGTATTTTTCAACTTGGGCTCGTTTTGTAATTTTTGACAGGTTAAAGAATTTATTGGCTCAGAAAACACCTTATATTCCCTCAATTTTGTGTGAAAATTAAATTTAATTCTTGAGAGATTTTTATTAAATTCTACCATGACATCTAACACAAAATCATTTGTTTCTCGGGGGTTTTTACTACGATAGTTTTCAGTGAGAAATCTAACAAGAACCGATTCCATATTGTTAATGATTTCAGCTTCAGTTGATCTTACTGGATATGTCTTTTGCTTCAAGAAAAAAGATTCAATAAAAGACAAATCAGACAATTCAACTGTTTGTTTCTCTGCTTTGAAGATACGAAATTCTGTAATGAAGTCTTTAGATGTCTGTTCTATGAATGAGATCACCTTTGCAAGCCTGTTCTCCACCTCGCACTTTACCGTTTCAGGCATACATTTTTCAAATGAAAAAATCTTTTGAAACCCGTCTATGGCACCAGAACGTGATGATTGAGCCTCGTTTCCAAACACTTCTGCTAGAAAAATGGACGAATCAACACAAACCGCAATATTGTCTGCTTTAGTCATGTTTCAAGGATTATTTGATTTAATTTTTCTTCAAAATCCTTAAAAGATTCAGACTTGGAAGAATTCAAAACAATATCCTCACTCAGATATTTTTTATCTAGAAAATTTGTTAATTCAAAAAGGTTCTTTCTAAATATGTTTAAATGGATTCTAAATTTTTCTTCAGAGCTACTTTCAAGAGTAAGAGGTATGGATCTGAACAAGTCTTTCATTTCTGTTGCACTGTTGGATTTTAGATAGAATCCAAGTGTAAGTTCGGAACGCGATGTTTTTGTAAGTATTTCTGAAAGATTCTTATGCTGTCTTTCATACTTTGATAATTCATTTTTTATTTTTATATTATTTGCCCTTACTAGATATAATCTGTTTTGTAGTTTGGTCAGGTCGCTTGCAAGAGATCTCATCACGGATATTTTCTCTATGTATGAAAGATTGTACAGACTATACAATTCCAATGGCAAATTAGAATCTAAAAACTCCGCCATGGATTTTCTGTGCCATTCATCATATGAGGTTTTAAGCACTAATGATAATTTAGACAAGGAATCGATCATCAAGCTAAATTGTTCGTGTGGATCGTCTGGAAAATTGGTTTTAAAAGTGTCAAGCACCTCTTGGATTTTGACATATTCGTTTAAGAATTCTGAAAAATACTTTTTCCACAATGCTAGATATGCATCTGTGGTAAACCAGTTTGCTCTGAAAGAAATTTGATTTGCAACAGATTCTATCTCATTTGATATTATTTTCTCCAGATCTGGTTGTTTGTCAGGGGTCAGATCAATGACGGTTCTTTTCTGATAATGCTTTGAGGCCATTTTTTTCTTAAGACTTGGCTGGAAATATTGCAATACATACAAAACAGCTGATTTTGTAAAATTATGCTTGTCATAATTCTGGAAATCGGCAGTTAACGCTTGCAATTAAACCACTTGATTTACTGTGCAAGATTCCTTGCATATAATATCTTCTATATGGGGTGCCCTAGAAATCATCAAGATTTCACCTCCTTGTAGATCATGCCAGACCTCATGGAACAATCAGATTGGTACCAGAATCCCTTTCGGTAGATATCAAGGTACGAGTTCACGTCCCCTTACAAATAGGCGCGAATTTTACGGAATTTGTGTTGTTTACGCAGAGTAGGTGAACTCATATCCATGTGCCATCCTTATAAGAATTCCCAACATTTTTCATCCTGACAGGTACGGCACAAGCTAGGATTATTTCCAGACCGCAAAGGCCCAAGACAACAAAGAGGCGAACAGTTATCCATCCGAGGCAATCACAGAGGCAATCCCTCAGTATCATTCTCCATTCTTTTATCAGGGTATAATGCAATTACAAGGCGAGGCATACAGACTACTAGGTCTGTCCCTCAACGAGTTCATCGCAATTGGCATCCTGACTGTAATTTGTAACAAACGCCCTTCTCTCCTTGAGCATGCGGTAAATGACTCGCAGCAGCTTTGAGGCAGCAGCCACTGATGCACGTCCCTTGCCCCTCCTCTTTGCAAGCCTCTTGTAGAATATCGAAATGTCAGACTCTGGCGCATACCTTACATGCGACAAGACGCACTCTGTCAGAACCCACCTGCATATGCTGCTTCCATGGTGCGTTATGTGTCCATAGTGCACGGACTCGCCGGAGGATCTCACAGACGGAACAACGCCGACATAAGAGCACAGCTTGTGCGAGTTGACGAACCTTCCTATGCCGTCTATTGTACATGCAATGACCAGTGCAGAGTATGCCCCGACACCCGGAACGGTCTGCAGCAGAGTTGCATCCTCGTTCTCCTTTGCTGCCTGGCGCACCCTTGCATCTGACTGGAGTATCTTGTCGTTTATGCTGTTTATCGTGTCCAGGTACGAGTCTATCCTATAGTCGCTTATCTTTCGAACCTGCGCAATCCATGGCCCGCAAAACGGCTTGCCGTCAGGCCGAATCGATCTCTGCAGCAGTATGCCGTGTATGGAGTTCTTCAGTCCTGTCCTGTGGCGTAGTGAATTGGATTAACAATCGGTCACAAAACAGACAACATTGTTTTATCACAAGATCTAGATCCCAGTGTATGGCAGAATCCGCATGAAATACAACAATTCTGCAATACCGGCAGACAGAAGGTTCCTGTCCGGCGTCTCCAGTGCGCGCCTGCGCAGCATGCAAAAAAAGGAGACAGATCCCAGGGCCGCAGCAAGACTGCTGGCATATGCCATGCGCAAGGAGGGCATGTCCATACGCCGGATATGCATGGCCCTCAACAGGTCATATTCCACAGTACGGGGCTGGCTTGTGCGCGCCGCACAGCTTGGCACCTGCGGCAGGTACGACATCAAAAACAAAGGCGCGCCAAACAAGCTCGATCCGGAACAGACAAAGCAGCTGCGCGCAGACCTGCTGGCAGGCCCGCGCAGTTGCGGGTTCGAGTCCGGAGTGTGGACGGCACCGCTGCTGGCCGCACACATCAGAAAAAAGTTCGGCGTGCAGTATGCCACTGTCAGCATATATGACATACTGCACAGGATGGGCTTTTCGTGCAGAAAGCCGCGTCCAAAGCACCCAAGTCAGCCTCAGAATCAGAGAAAAAAGAGTTTAAAAAAAAGCAGAGGAGATAATCCAGAGTCATCCAGACCATACGGTGATTACAGTTGATGAGGCCTCCTTTATCATTGGGTGGAATACCAAGAACGGGTGGTACCTCAAGGGCAAGCCCGTCACCACTCCAGTCAGCCTGTCGCGCAAAAGGTTCTACTCGTTTGGGGCGCTGTACGACGGCGGCTTTGACTGCAGGTTCTATGCCAAGGCCGACAGCTACGGCTTTGTGGACATGCTCGGACACCTGCATCTCAAGCACGGCAAGATCATCGTCTTTCTTGATAACGCATCGTACCACAAGTCAAAGATGGTCAATGATTTTGTCGACTCGTATGACGGCGACATAGTCCCTGTTTACTTGCCCGTGTACACCCCGGAGCTGAATACCACGGAGGGGCAGTGGAGGCTGTTAAGAAGGGCCACTGCAAACGTGATGTATGAAAGCACAAAGGTGATGAAGGAATCCATATGGACAATGCTGGATAGACGTGAGGTCAAGATAACAAGAATGAGCGGTTATTTATCCTAGTCACTACGTACCAGGTTGTGCCGGTAATTCACCAGGTCCCTGTTGTTCATGTTCTGCAACGTGGGTACGTGGCACGATACTATGTATCCTCCCCTGTGCATGTCTGCCAGAATTCTGGCATCCACCTTGTCAGTCTTCTTTTTGGACTCTGCTATGAGCTTGGTGGTGTACGGGTTTGACAGCGACACGTCCATGCTTAGCTCGTCTCTTATCTGAAAGAACGGCGCCTTCCAGACAGACGAGGATTCCATCACAAGCTTAGAGTCCTTGTGCAAACAGCCTATGTTGTACCTGATGTCTTCGGCTGTGTTTGCTATCTCTTTGTTGAGCAGTTCCTCGCCGTTTTCATCCATGACTGACATCTGGATGGTCTTCTTGTGGACATCCAGGCCGACAAAGACAGCTGACATGCATATCCTCGGATCTGGGGTTGTGTGTTTGTTTGCATTTCTGATCCTTGCAGTACCGGCTCTGTTTTCTGAACCAGAACCACTCTTATCATCTGATTTCCTTGATCGGGGCACATAAGATTACATATCAAGCATCCCATCATTTATGTTGTGCCAGTCTCCCTTATGGCCAACAGATCCATACTCATCAACAGATCCATAAAACCTCCTGTTGACATGGATACAGACACTGCGTTATCTTCAATGACAAAACAGGAGATATGCCTGGCTTACGCTAGGCTGACTAAAAATAAATCACCGTACAAGTCGTGTATATGTTCCACTTGATGAATTAAAAATGAATTCATCGTGCATAGTCTCTATGCCAGGCGTCAAACACAGACTGCTAGTCAGAAAGTAAATGGTTGAAACACCAAAAATAACGTGCCTAGGACAGATGAAAATTGGTAATGCGTTGAAAAACAAGGGCATAACCGTATAATCGTATAATATTATATACTATAGTACCCTATATGGTACTATGGAACCAATGACATCTATTCAAGTTTCTAAAAACTCAAAGGCTATCTGGAATACGTTGAAAAACCATCCTAGTGAATCTTTTGAGACCATGATTAACCGTATGGTAAATATACTAAATGAGGACGATTCTGAATTATTATCTAAAAAAGATGTTCTGGAAATGGAACAATCAGTTAATGATTTCAAAAATGGCCAATACATCACAAATGATGATCTCAAAAAGAAGTACGGTATATGAAATGGACTGCAGTTTGGTCTGAAAAGGCAGAAAAAGGATTAACCAAACTTCCAAAGGAAGATGCAAAACGAATTATTCTAAAAACTAGCGACGTAGAAGAAGATCCATTTTCGTATCTTGAACGTATGACCAATTCCCCATTTTACAAATTTAGAGTTGGAATGTGTAGAATAATAATAGTAGTAGTAGTAGATGTTGTAAATGACAAACTCATACTTCACATGGTTAAAGTGAAGGAAAGATCCAGAGTTTATAATTAATAATCTACAAATCAAATTATTTTGTAGTACGTCGTCTCAAGTTTGCCACCCATCATTTGAAAATGCTAACTAATAATGCACCAACAGCTATTATTGGAATTAAAATATACTGTACAAAATTTTTAAAATTATTTTTAATATTTCTTTTTTTATGTAGATCTTTTTGATCTTTTACATGTCTTCATCCATATCAGTTATTGTGTACCTTCCGCTTGTTTCAGTTATTCTATTTCGAGTCACTAACATAGACATTACTTTTATCAAAAGGATTTGATTGCCAATCTTCTACAGAAGATGCTAGACGGTATTTTTGCATCAACTCATCAAATTAAATCTGAGGATTTTTTTTTTGGATTATATCCAAAATGGTTCCGACAGTATCAAGCCTCATGATTTTATTAAAAATATTATCTGAGTTTAAAAATGTACAGCATCCGCTAAGGGTGTTAAAAATGAAATTACAGAATAGGAAATCCTATCCTGCAATTAGAATTGAAATCATCGTGTAATATGTGATCATCGTGCACTTCCTTGTGTTTTCATACCAAGTAAATGGTCAAACACAAGGAAATCGCCTCTATGTAAGTGGCTGAACCGATGTGTTGGTCTATTAGTAAAGGCTGGCTCATCACTCGCCGAAGCTTGTGATCTACACCACCTTCCTATCAACGCAGTCTTCTGCTGCCGACCTTCATCTTATGAAAGAATAACTTGTCTCGGGATAGGATTCGTGCTTAGATGCTTTCAGCACTTAGCCTAAACGGCTTAGCTGCCCGGCCTGCCTTGTCAGACAACCGGTAAACCAGTGGCCACGCTGCTCTGTTCCTCTCGTACTAGGAGCAACTTCCCCTCAGTTATTCACGCTTCCATCAGGCAGAGACCGACCTGTCTCACGACGGTCTAAACCCAGCTCATGTTCCCTTTTAATAGGCGAGCAGCCTCACCCTTGGCCCCTGCTGCAGGACCAGGATAGGAAAAGCCGACATCGAGGTACCAAACCGCGGGGTCGATAGGAGCTCTCGCCCGCGACGAGCCTGTTATCCCTGGGGTAATTTTTCTGTCACCTCCGGGCCCCAATAGTGGGCACACGAAGGATCGCTAAGCCAGACTTTCGTCTATGGATTCCGTGCGTTTGGAAACCCATTCAGTCGAGTTTTTGGCTTTGCCCTCTTCAACGGATTTCTGCCCCGTTTGAACTCAACTTTGGGCCCCTTTGATATCTTTTCAAAGGGGTGCCGCCCCAGCCGAACTGCCCACCTGCACGTGTCTCCGGTCTTCACTGGATGAGTGGTACTGCAAAAAGAGTCTGGTGTTACATCGTTGCTTCTCAACATCCCGGAGAATGTTAAGCATGGCTCCCAGATACCCTGTGCAATTCTTACTATACCACAAGCACAAGCTGCAGTAAAACTCCACGGGGTCTTCTCTCCCCGATGGAAGGCGATGGACTGTTCGTCCACCTTATGTGGCTTCACCGGGTTGTAGGCGGGGACAGTGGGGCTCTCGTTGTTCCATTCATGCGCGTCGGAACTTACCCGACAAGGCATTTGGCTACCTTAAGAGAGTCAGAGTTACTCCCGGCGTTAACCGGCCCTTAGCTCGGTTGAACCCAAGTTTTAGGTACCGGCACCGGCCAGGATTCAGCGACTATACAAATCCTTTCGGACTAGCAGTCGCCTGTGTTTTTATTAAACAGTCGAAACCCCCTTGTCATTGCAACCTGCGATCCCCATTCCTCATGAAGATCGCAGGCATCCCTTATACCTAAGCTACAGGACTAATTTGCCGAATTCCCTCGCCATACGGTATACCCGTAGCACCTTAGCTTTCTAAGCCAGCGCACCTGTGTCGGTTCTGGGTACGAGCTTGCATTTTGCTAACTACACAGTCTTTCATGGTCTCCTGGACTTGAGAAAACTCCGCTAACGCGAAGCCATTCCCGTCTCGGACTGGTTCTCGTCATTACGACACTCCCCAATCCTCGAACAGTTAGATACAACGACAGTTGTACAATCCCTATCCGGAAGCGAACCATATAGCTCAAACGCTCCATGCAAGGTACTAGAATATTAACTAGTTTCCCTTTCGATTTACTCTTTTGAGGTAAACCTTAGGATCGACTACCTCCAGGCTGATAACGCATTGCCTGGAAACCCTTGCGCTTTCGGTGGTATGGATTCTCACCATACTATGCTGTTACTGCCGCCAGGATCTGCAATAGAAACCGGTCCACAGGACGTTACCGCCCTGCTTCGACCCAATCACTACGCCAACCTACCACGAATCATCCATTGATGATTATCTAAAGTATCGGTACTTTGCTTTAGCCCCGTCCGTTTTTGAGGCATCCCCCCTCGGCAGGTAAGTTGTTACACACTTTTTAAAGGATAGCTGCTTCTGAGCTTACCTCCCTGCTGTCTTGGCGAGAATACGCTCTTTAGCTTGACACTTAGCAAAAATTTGGGGACCTTAACTTCAGTCTGGGTTAAACCCCTTTCGGTCATGAGCCTTACGCCACATGAACCCGTGTCCTTGCTTCTACGATGTATATCCGTTCGGAGTTTGAATGAGCGGTGAGGGATTTCTCCCCCGCGCCGCTCTATCAGTGCTCTACCGGAAACACTATCTCCACAAAGCACGCCCTGCGAGACGCTTCGGTTGGAACTAGCAAGCGCCAGTCTAGATTGGTTTTTGACCCCTATTCCCAAGTCACAACAACGATTTGCACGTCAGAACGTCTTAAGACCTCCAGCGGGCTTTCGCCCGCCTTCATCTAGCTCAGGAATAGATCGACTGGCTTCTAGCCTAGCTGCCATGACTCTACGCACTTTCACACGCTTCTCCTCACAATGCTGCGAGAACTCGGTTTCCCTTCGCCTCCACCTTTTACAGGTTTAAGCTTGCCATGACAGTTAGCTCCCTGGCCCGTGTTTCGAGACGGAACGCATAACACTGATGATTTGAACATCAAATCTTCAACTCTATTGCTAGAATCTCTAATCTGAAAAAATCACCTTTCATGCCATGCACGTCTGTAAGTAATAGGTTTCATGCACTTTTCGCCCCCCTTCCGGGGTACTTTTCAGCTTTCCCTCACGGTACTAGTCCACTATCGGTCTTGAGAGATATTTAGCCTCGGATGCTACTTTCACCCATATTCATTGCCCACTACCAAGGACAACTACTCGGGTATGAATAGGACTCTTCCCACTTTACTTAAGGGGGTATCACCCTCTATGCCAGAACTTTTCAGATCATTTCAGCTGTGTTCCAAGATTCCATATTTTCATACCAAAACACCACATCTCCCGAAGGATTCAGTTTGGGCTATTTCCTTTTCGATCGCCTCTACTTGGGAAATCTCAATTGATTTCTTTTCCACGTGGTACTAAGATGCTTCAATTCCCACGGTTCGACTTCCAATACTAGTGTACTGGAATACACAAAAGTGTAAGATTCTCATTCGGAGATCTCGGGATCATAGGATGCGTGCGCCTACCCCGAGCTTATCGCAGCTTGCCACGTCCTTCTTCTCTCCTCAAGCCTAGCAATCCACCTATTACCGTCTTTACACCGGCAAATTCAGCCACATATTACACGACTATGCACGACGATCATTGCAAGTCTCCTGGCAGAGAACCTGCTACATCCTTCATACACCACTTTCGTGATGCATTGCATCGATGATTCAATGTGAAGACTAGTGCATCCGTCACTTTCCTTGTCTAAGGAGGTGATCCGACCGCAGGTTCCCCTACGGTCACCTTGTTACGACTTTTCCCTTGTCACGAACCTCAAGTTCGATAACGCCAATCAGACGTCACCTCGCTAAAAGCTCACTTCAATGAAACGACGGGCGGTGTGTGCAAGGAGCAGGGACGTATTCACCGCGCGATAATGACACGCAGTTACTAGGGATTCCATATTCGTGAGGGCGAGTTGCAGCCCTCAGTCATAACTGTGGTAACGTTTGAGGATTACCTCATCCTTTCGGATTTGAAACCCACTGTCGTTACCATTGCAGCCCGCGTGTGGCCCCAGAGTTTCGGGGCATACTGACCTGCCGTGGCCCCTTCCTTCCTCCGCATTAACTGCGGCGGTCCCGCTAATTCGCCCCACTACTCCTGAGAGTAATGATGGCAACTAGAGGCAGGGATCTCGCTCGTTACCTGACTTAACAGGACATCTCACGGCACGAGCTGGCGACGGCCATGCACCACCTCTCAGCTTGTCTGGTAAAGTCTTCAGCTTGACCTTCATTCTGCTGTCTCTCCGGGTAAGATTTCTGGCGTTGACTCCAATTGAACCGCAGGCTTCACCCCTTGTGGTGCTCCCCCGCCAATTCCTTTAAGTTTCATACTTGCGTACGTACTTCCCAGGCGGCAAACTTAACGGCTTCCCTGCAACACTGCATTGGCCACAAGCCAATGCATCACTGAGTTTGCATAGTTTACAGCTGGGACTACCCGGGTATCTAATCCGGTTTGCTCCCCCAGCTTTCATCCCTCACCGTCGGACGTGTTCTGGTAGACCGCCTTCGCCACAGGTGGTCATCAATAGATCAAAGGATTTTACCCCTTCCTACCGAGTACCGTCTACCTCTCCCACTCCCTAGCTCTGCAGTATTCCCGGCAGCCTGTACGTTAAGCGTACAGATTTAACCGAAAACTAACAGAGCCGGCTACGGATGCTTTAGGCCCAATAATCATCCTGACCACTTGAGGTGCTGGTTTTACCGCGGCGGCTGACACCAGAACTTGCCCACCCCTTATTCATCGGTGTTTCTAGGACCGACAAAAGGTTCCTTTAGCAGAAACCACTCGGATTAACCTTGTCGTGCTTTCGCACATTGCAAAGTTTTCTCGCCTGCTGCGCCCCATAGGGCCTGGGTCCGTGTCTCAGTACCCATCTCCGGGCCACTCCTCTCAGAGCCCGTACCTGTAATAGTCTTGGTGGGCCATTACCTCACCAACAAACTGATAGGCCGCAGTCCCATCCTACGGCGATAAATCATTTGGAACATAAACCATTCCAGGCATAATGTTCTATCGGGCATTATTCTCAGTTTCCCGAGGTTATTCCCGTCCATAGGGTAGGTTGACTACGCGTTACTGAGCCGTCTGCCTTGTATTACTACAATGACTCGCATGGCTTAGTATCAATCCGATAGCAGTCAGGTCCGGCAGGATCAACCGGATTCTGAATTATTTGATTTTTGATTATTGAAGTACATTTGTACTTTTATTGGAATTGACGGATGCACATAATCTTCACATTTCAGATATTGATCACTTGATCAAATCCTCATTTTTGTATGCGTAACTGGAGGCCCATGAATCACAAAATGGCATAATGCCATACTTCATCACAAGCGCCGCCTATTGCGTTACGTATGCAGAAGGTGAAGAAAGCAGAATCCATATAAACCATGCGTGAAATTATGCCTGATCGGCAAAAAAGTTGAAAAAATTACAGGCTTTCAATTTAGGTCATTTTCAGGCACGAATTGGGATGATTTTTTGGGATTGAAAGAATTTGATAGTTAAAATTGTAGAGTTTGTTTTGAAAATTGCTTTTGAGGAATTATATTTCAGAATACAAAAAGAAAACAAAGACATCTGCAAAGATATTTTCCAAGTCTTCAAAACTTCATGTCAATGGCGTTTCTCACAACATAAGATTTTATGAGCCATATCCATTTGTCGTAAAATCATCTGCAGGAAAAAATCTTGTTGATGTAGATAACAACAAGTATGCGGATTACTGGATGGGTCATTGGTCTTTGATTTTAGGGCATGATCCAAGAAATGTCAAAGAATCTTTGAAAAAACAGATTGAGAAAGGCTGGATGTATGGAACTGTAAATGAGCAGACAGTAAAACTATCAGAATTAATTTCAAAGGCAGTTCCAGTTGCTGAAAAAATTCGTTATGTTACATCAGGAACAGAAGCTACAATGTATGCAGTAAGATTAGCCCGTTCTGTTACAGGTCGAAAAGTGATTGCAAAAATTGATGGGGGATGGCACGGATATACTTCGGATTTATTGAAGAGTGTGAATTGGCCATTCTCAGAGTCAGAAAGTAGTGGAGTAATCAATGAAGAAAAAATTGTCTCAATCCCTTACAATGATTTGGAGGAGTCCTTGGAAATCCTAAAAAAACATGCAAAGAATCTGGCAGGCGTAATTGTCGAACCTGTGTTAGGCGGAGGAGGGTGCATTCCGGCCACCAGAGAATATCTTAAAGGAATTCAAGAATTTGTCCACAAAAACAAATCTCTGTTTATCTTAGATGAAATAGTCACCGGCTTTAGATTCAGATATGGATGCCTCTATCCAACTATGAGACTTGATCCTGATATTGTAACTTTAGGAAAAATTGTCGGGGGCGGAATGGCAATTGGGGTAATGTGCGGGAAAAAGGAGATCATGGAGTATGCCAACACCGCCGGAAGAAAAAAATCAGAACGCTCCTATGTTGGAGGCGGGACATTTTCTGCAAATCCAGCTTCGATGATATCAGGACATGCAGCACTAAGTCATCTTAAATCAAAAAAATCAGTATATTCAAAAATTAACTCACTTGGAGAACTTGCCAGAAAGGGGATTGGAAAGGCATTGGATGGAAGAGTTGCAGTAACTGGAAAAGGATCACTGTTTATGACTCATTTTCTAAAAAAGGGCACAACTGAGATTACAAATTCTGCACAGGCTGCAAAATGTGATTCTGCGATGCTTAGAAAATATCACTTTAAGATGATTGCTCATGACGGAATCTTCTTTTTGCCAGGCAAATTGGGAGCAATTTCAGATGCCCATACCAAAGATGATGTCAAAAAGATGGTTAGAGCATCTGAAAATTTTTAGAAATTATAAACCGCTTGGAAATGCGGTATTTTTCCAAATAGTTAGTTGATTAAAGACATCCACGTAATTTTCAGATTTTATGGTGACATGGACATGGGCAAAAAGATCTCCAAATCGGGCCTCAAATATCAAGGTACACTCTTTTTTAAAAAAAGGAACGGTGATTCCAACTTTTTTCAGGGAAGTGAATTTGAAATTTTCAATTTGGATGATGTTGTCTTTGATTGTGACTTGTTTTTTTGCAGGATTCTTGTTGACAGAGTCATCTAACTCTTTTTGAACAGAGTCATTCCAAACAGGACTGTCTTGAGGCCATCTGTGTACATGAATTTTATCACAAAAATATTGAATCTCAGAGGCAGACAACAATCAAATTCATTTCTATTTCAAATTAAGCGTATCTTAATACATTGACGCGCCAAAAATTGAGGACTAACTAGGACATTGTTCTGAGTTGTTTCTCAGTATCTCTGATAAAATCCTCATATTTTATAATCATGGTAGTAAGGCGAAATGCGTTGATTTGATCTTCATTATTTTTTGATCCCAAGAAGGGCTTTCTTTGTTCCATCAATCTTTGCTGTTCTTCTGTTGCTTTGAGAATATCGTTTCTAAGATCTTGGCTTGTTGCCATGCACACCATATGTGAGTTTTAGATTTAAGAATTTCATTTGGTTTTAAAAGATTGCAACTGTTTAATTTTTTTAAAATTAATTTACAAATATAAAGAAAACATTACCAGAATTTAAAATATAGATTTGCAGTAACTGAGCAATGCCAAAAGCCTATGTCTTAATCAGCGGAAAATTAGGATTGGAGAATGAGATAATATCTAAATTAAAAACAATTGAAAACGTGGTTGATGCTCATGGAACACTTGGCACATTTGATTTTATATCCAAAGTAGAAGCAGACTCTGAAGAGCAAGTCAATCAAACCATCTTGGAGAAGATTCGCAAGATGGATAATGTTAGTGCCACTATCACACTGACAGTCGTTGAAGATACAGATTTTTTCGTAGTGGATTCAAACAAGCTTACTGGTTCAATTTTGGGAGGGATTGGCGCACAAGCTTATGTGGTGTTTCATACAGATCGCGGAAAAGAAATTCTAGTCGCAAAAAATTTCAATAAAATTCCTGAAGTCAAAGAAGTAGATGTCGTGCTAGGATACTATGATGTGATAGGAAAAATCGAGACATCCAGTCACAAGGAACTTGAAAAGATAGTTACAAAAGACGTTAGAAAAATAGGAAATGTTCAGAGTTCGATGACTCTAATGGTTAATGTGTAAAATAGTGAATGGTCAAGTAAAGGCCAATATTTTGCCCCTTGCAACTCTATCTAGAAATTTCTGTCTTTTTCTCTATCTTCCATCTTTTTAGACATGGTTGAATATGATAACTATTTGATAGAATGCAGTTAGGGCAAATTCTGAAAAAATGTCTAAAATTGATCAAAAGAATAAACATCTTTAAAGAAATAATTTTTCAGATTTAATTTCATTATATCTTACAATACTATATGAAAGAAGAGGCTCTCTGTAGAAACCATCTGGTTTTGAACGTTAATCAAAAGACTCGGATATTTGATTGACATACTTGAAATGGATGTGCCTTCTTCTTTGTATGATCAAATGCGCGACTTGACTGGTTCGAGACGCTCCGTGATGATCATCATTTGACAAAAAATAAAAAACCCAATTTAAAGTGGGAGTCATTTGTAAACACATCAACAGAGCCTCCTTGAGGCAAAATCTACAACATAGGTGATTTGAAATTCTTACCAACGAGCAGATACGATGTTTGAAAACTATCCTTGTTAAGAAGTGGCTTTTTCTCCCAGTTCCACCACTATTTCTTTGGTTTGTTTTTTGGTGAGCAATCTATTCCTCCAGATATTCCTGAATTTTATCAACCATCTTTGGGTTGAGACTTGCCTCTAATCCATATCCTGTAGGTTTTGATAGAATTAGATTCTCTTTGATCAAGACTTCTCCCATCTTGTCTACTTTTTTGGAACCCTGTTTTCCTGTGTCCCTTTGGGTGAACCCTTTCTTGAGATTCTCAAACGAGGTATGGCTACCACCCCAGTTTCCACGTCTGTGTAGTTTTCGTATGATCCTCCCCTTGATTTCTTCATCAGTTAGCATATGTTTACTTAGAGTACCTTTGTTGGTTCACACTTAAATATATTTGAAGGAATGGTAATACTATGGAAAATAGATCATTACTCCTACAGTACATGGGAGACACACCTAAACTCAGAATAATAGACTTTTTTCTGGATAACAAAGAGAGTGACTATTCTAAAAAAGAGATCATAGAGTACACAGGCATCTCAAAGACTACACTATACAAGATTTGGGATGAGATTTTAAAATTCGAGTATCTAAAAACAACAAGAAAGTATGGCAAGGCCCAACTGTATGCGCTAAATCCAGATAGTATGCTTATCCAAAAGTTCAAGGATTTGGATAATGAGTTAGGCAGACAGGCCATGCAAAAGGCAATCGAAAACCCAATTCCTGCTCAGTAGACTTGTCATTACCACTAGTAGTCGGGATGCAGTGGCAATCATAAATTCGTTAGGATCCGGACAAATTTCTGTCCAGATATGTCATTATGTCAAGCCCATACCTTACGGTCCTAAAGTATCCTGATACCGATTGCACATGTCTTGCTTTGTAGGATAATATCTGAATACGGGCAGGCCGCATCTACTGCGGTTGCAGACCTACACGTGTTTACGTGGACCATTGTCATATGATGTAAAATGTCTGGCAAAACAGAGGCTGCCCGCATCGCATTTGAGAGGTGATTAAAAAATTCAAATCATCAGGACAAGCCAAACTTTCATTAGCAGTGTTATTTTGTAAAAATCATGGGATTATTTGGTTCCAATAAAGAAAAACCAGAAGATTTACTATACAATGCAATGGCCATGGTGCAGAAAAATCAGCCAAAAAAAGCAGTCTCATTATTTGATAAAGTTCTAAAACAAGACTCTGAAAATACTTCGGCGCTATTTAACAAAGGCCTGGCCTTAAATCAGATGAAAAAATACAGCGATGCAGTCACATGTTTTGATAAATTATTACAAATCAACCCAAAAGATGCTCAGGCATTTAACAACAAGGGAATTGCATTAGCAGAATTGGGTAACATTCAGGATGCCGCAGAATGCTATGATAAAGCAATAGAATCAGATTCAAAATATGCTGCATCTTATTTTAACAAGGGGGTGTTACTTGACAAATTACAGGAACGTGAAGAAGCTATAGAAATCTTAAACAAGGCAATCTCAATTGACCCAAAAAAACCCAATGCGTTGTTCTACAAAGGAATTGTGCTAGGTAAAATGAAAAAACATGAGGAAGCCTTGAACTGTTTTCAAACAGTTTGTAAAAAATATCCAAAACACCAAGACGCATTTTTTCAAAAAGGGGTTCAGTTGGCAGAATTAGAACAGCACGAAAAAGCAATCAAGATATTTGATGAGATTCTATCAAAACTCAGAGATAATGCAAATGTCATTTATGCAAAATCACGAAGCAGGGCAGCGCTGGGGCAGTATCCAGAAGCGCTGGATTTACTAAAACAGGCAGTTTCAAAAAACCCCAAAGTTATTCGTTCATGGGCAAAAGAAGAAAAAGCATTTACTCATTTGCACAATGATGCCAAGTTTAGAGCACTAGTAAAATTATAGGATTTTTTTTCTTACAGCGTCTATTCTGATAATGCCGACTTTCTTTTTTGGACCAATCAGCCTTGCCTCAAAAATAGGCACGTAAACTTTGGAAACCTCCCGTAAAACAAACTCATCGGACAAATTTCGAACATCAGCGTCTAAGGGTTTTTTTAATCTTGTTTGAAGTTTGTCAAGTACCGCATCATAAGTTAATTCAGGTTCTTTAACATTTCGGGAATTTTTTTCAAGAATTCGTTTTGGATAATTCTCAATAGTTTTAGAGTTGATTTTAAACGGAAATTTAATCTCACGCCCATGATGATCAAAAGTTAATTCGTCTTCTTCTTCAACAAAAACATGCTCTTCTAACTTCAAATCAATCTTGTTTTTTCCACGTTTTCCAGAAAATGTTTTAGCAAACCCAGATTTTGAGCGCACAGGAAAAAGACCATCGCCTAACACTACATCGCGAATGTTATAATCAACAGATATGCTATGGGTTGCTTTTCTGTAATAATCAGCCACATATTTTCCTGAAACCATCAAAATACACTCATGATATAATTCCAAAGAATGAACATGAACTTGTTCTTTTTTTGGTTTTGAAAGTAGAGATTTGAAAGGTTTTGTTTTCTTTTGTTCAATAATCTCCATAGCTTCTGTTTCATCAATATTTTTCCGAAGAACGACGGTTTTCACATCATAAGCGTTATCTGCCAAAACTAAACAAAATACACATTTCTATCTATTAAATCAATTCCGTTAAGAAAGAGATAATAGATTTGAAGGAATACTAAAAACATGGGAACAGCAAAAAAAGGCGGCTATATTGAGAAATTTCTAAAAAAAGCAGACAAGGCACTGCAAGAGGGGGTCAAAAAAGCAGACGAAGCATTAGATGACGCAGTAGAGCTTGGAATAATGACTGCAAAACAAGCCACAAAGACAAGTAAGGAGCTGCGCAATCAAGCAAAAAAAGAAAGGGATGCATTACAAAAAAAAGGAATTAAAAAGATCAATGAAGGCATATCGGCTGCAAAAAATGTGACTTCCAACACACAAAATGATTTGGAGGTACTGAAAAAACTTGGAAAATTAAGAAAGTCTCAAGTAATTACAGAAAAAGAATTCCAAGCAAAGAAAAAGAAAATTTTGGATAGAATTTAACATGAAAAAATCAAGTATTTATGGAAAAGGAGACAAAAGAAAAGTAAATCCAAACTGGTTTACAAACAAAACATGGATGAAGATTTTATCAGAGAAAATAAAATCAAAAGAACAAGACATCTATCATGTACATTTTGAGAAAGGAGCGAAAACAAAACTTCACGCACATAATGGAAATCAAGTGCTGATTGCAACAAAAGGAAAAGGCAGTCTTGAAATTTTTAGAAAGTATGGAACAAGCAAAACTAGCTTTAGAATTAAAAGGACGCAGAAGATCTCCCTTGATGAGGGAGACATTGCGCATATTCCAGCAAAAACACTTCATACCCACGGCTCAACTGATAAGAAAAGGACATTTTCCCATATTGCAATAAACGTCTTGCCTAAAAAAAATTCAGCATACAAAACAGCATGGTACGAGTCAGATTTTAAGACCAGAGTTTCAGAAATTATTTAGACAGCATGTCAGTAAGAAAGAATTTTGAGATTGGCTTTATACAAGGTAGCGAAGGAAGTAAAATTAAACAGTATTTTCACCCACACAACACGCTAAACGGAATCAGCTACAGCATAGCGCAATTTACGCTAGAACCGCAAAAAAAATCCAAACTCCACAAAATTAGCTCATCAGAGATTTACTATATTTTAGAAGGGAGAGGAGATCTGCAGATTGATGGGGAAACACATCATCTTGAAAAAGATGATTCAGCGTATGTTCCACCAAATTCTAAACAATTTATTAAAAATACAGGCGCAGTTGACTTGAGATTTTTATGTATAGTAGAACCTGCATGGAAGGCAGATGGTGAGATTTTGTTAGAATAAAGTCAAGACAATGTAAGTGTTTTTAACATATTACAAGTCTCTATTTTTAGTGAATACATACCAGGCACTCAAAGTATTGAATGTGGAACAAAATTCATCTCAAGACGAGATCAAGACAGCTTATAGAAAACTAGCATTGGAACTGCATCCGGACAAAAATAAATACAATCGGGAAGATGCAGAATTCAAAAAAATCACAGAGGCATACAATCATCTTAAGAAAAACCACAATGAAAAGAAAATCCCTCCTCAGGGACATTCTGAAAATAAACCAAAAACAAACTTTAAGAAAAAGTCTCAGTGGGGGGCAGCGCCAAAAGAAGAAGGGGAAAAAGAAGAAACTCCCGAGCAAGACTGGGGCAAATACACCAAAGAGTTTGAAGAAGGGGATCCCGACTTTTGGAAAGAATACAAACGAAAGTTTTGGGAGGAATACAATGCGCGCATACGACCAGATGGTAAAAATGGGGAATATGACAAAGCAAAGGAACCCAACAAACAGCCAAATCTGTTTGTAAATGTTGATGAGAGCTTGTGTATTGGCTGTTGCAGTTGTGAAATTATAGCGCCAGATGTTTTTCACATAAATAAAGAAAGCAAGTCAAATCCAAAATCATCAGTGGTTAATCAAAAGGGTGCAAGAGTGAACAAAATAATGAATGCCGCAAGAACTTGCCCAACAAAGGCAATTAGCGTAGACGATATAGACATGAAGGAAAGGCTGTTTCCCTACTGAGATTGGATTTTTAATTTATTGTAAAGTTCTTCAATTTCAGATTCGGATAATTTCAATGTAGTGTTAAACATGCTGTGAATCGTACCTGCAGAATCATCTGAACTTCTAGGAACAAGATGTACATGAACATGCGGTACTTCTTGACCAGCTCCTTTTCCATCATGCACAGCAACCAAAGTTGCACCAGTCAGGCCATCTACTTTAGGAATCATCTCATGTACAAGTGAAAACAAGTCGGTATTTTCTTCAGGACTTAATTCTTGAATTTTTTGATGGTGGTTTTTTGGAATTACAAGAACATGTCCTTTTGCAAGAGGAAATGCATCTAAAAAAGATATTGAGCTTGTTGTCTCCTTGAGAATTTTTGCAGGAATGTCACCGGCGATGATCTTACAGAAAATACAGTCCATACTACTGGTTCATAAAATTTTCAGAATATTAAATCATTGTTTAACTACTCGTTTCCATGATTTTAATTTATCAAAATCATATATTTTATGCCCGGATTTACATGCTCTTCAAGGAATCAACTTCTTTAAACTGTTCAACATATTCCATTAGTAGACCTTATGCGTAATCGATCAAACTAATATTGCTAGATGATTTTTGCCTTAGTAAACCAATTTGATTTTGAATTTTTAGTCGATTACGCATAAGGTCTACTGGAAACTTGAAAGGGGTTTTTTGAATGATTTCTGAGATTTTGAACGAGTGTAAAGATAGGCGGGTGCTGGGAATTACAAGTCGTCAGTTTAGATGCAAAATAAAGAAAAGAGTTTTGAAATGGTTTCTTTCTCGAACCATCAGGGTTACACCGTACCTGGATGCCGTTGTCGTGAACCTGCTGTGTACTGACGGCCATTGTCACCTGCTGTTTCCTGCATTTACTGCCTTTCCACATAGCCCACTGTTATAGTATCAGAGCTTGCCGAATTGCCTTCTGCATCGGTGACGGTGCACTGCAGCTCTACATTTCCTACAGTGTCTGCAGAGTATACTATTGTTGCAAAGTTGTCAAAGGCTTCAGCATGTGTGCCGTTTATGTTCCAGGATGTGTCATAATGATGCGGAATATGCACCGAATCATCATATGACACGTAGCATGTTGCATGCACATACTCGTTCACAAAAGGGCTCGGATTATTGGCCGTCACCATGACAGATTCCACATTGCTGTGATCGGCAGCTATCAGTGCGTTGCCATAAGCCGTACTGGACTCACCGGATGCCCCAGATGATCCGGCCGCTGTGGCAGGTGCGTCTGCCTGGGATGCAGGGGAACGAGAAGGGGAAGAAAAATACGTCACGCTTTTTGTGGCGTTCCCATCGATGGTTATTTTCAACAGCGCATCATGTACGACCGTATACGGAACGGATCCCTCAAGTCCGTCTTTTGATATGCCGACTGTATAGTTGTTAAACACAAGCTTGTTGGCATTGTGAAAGGTGGAGTTTGCCATGAATTTTGTCAGCACCTGCTGCGGCACGTGTCCTGTGGAGTTCGTGATGAGGGATATGTGTGAGGTCGGGTTTTCATGGTCATCAACACCCGGACTGTCGGCAATGGTTATGGTGGCATTGGCGACAGGCAGGGAGCTTCCATCTAGCACCTGCAGATCCAGCCTGTTCTGGACGAACACCTTGGCTGTGACATCAGGCCCAAAATAAATGCCGTTCTCGTCAAAATCTACGCTGACCATAAAGCTCTCACCCGAAAACAGGTTCGGACTGCTAAAGGGGTATTTTGATATGCGTACGTCCGGCGATATGGGGGCATCTATCACATCATCATAAAAGGTGTTGTTGCCATATCCAGAATGCATACTCACGCCACAGTTAGTTGGTGAGGAATTCGAGGGTGTGATGTGGTTGTGCGCAAAGTAGTTGCTCACCGAATACGCGATGTCACTGTAAGTTATCGAGATTCCGCAGTTGTTCCTATAGCCATCTGTGAAGATGGTGTTGTGTGTAGCGTTGATTTTGTGTGTGTTAAAAAATTGCAGTCCTGTATTGGTATACAGAAGGCCGTCTGTGCTGATCGTGTTGTTGTGTATTGCAATGTCTGTGCTGTATCTGACATACATCCCGTCGTTGAATCGCTCACCGTCAGCGACAATGCTGTTGTTTGAGACGGTGACATTTTCAGAGTGGTCTACGCGTATTGCCTTGCTGTGCTGGACACCGTATGTGGATATGGTGTTTCCGTCTGCGGTGCTATTGTGTGAGTGAAGAAAATAGATCCCCTTGTTGAAGTTGCCCGTTCCGTTGGGATAAATCAGGTTGTCAGTTATGGTCATGCCATATCCGGTCAGAAACATTCCAGAGTTTGACTGCCTGCCAAAGGTGTAGACGGTGTTGTTTGTTATTGTAGAATCATCGCCATGAACAGTCATTCCACTGCTGATGCTTTCTGGGTTGTCAACTGAGACCACGTTTCCGTAAATTTTGGCAAAGTCAGTATCCAAATTCAGGTGTATTCCTGCCCCCAGCCCGAGATTGCGAATGTCGCTGTTTGCGATCCTGGGGCTTTCCGCAATAATTGCGTATACGGCATGGGCATATGACGTTCCGTTATACTTTACTGCCAGGTTGGCCAGCGTGACGTTGCTTGCACGATACACCTCGACTGTATGACCGGTCAAGTTGGACCAGATCAACGGACGCGGGCTGGCAGAGGAGACAAGAAACAGCCCGTCCACGTTAATGTCAAGGGATTCATTGTATTCCCGCGAGTCGGCAATCACCACGGCATCGCCTGTGGTTGCAGAACCCACCGCTTCACGTATTGACGTGTGGTTGCAGCCTGCAGCGCATACAGTGAATATGGACTCTACGACTGCCACAGTCCGGGTTTTTTGCTCGGCGTGGTTTTTTGACGAGTCCTGCACGTCATAGGTCAGGACGTATTCCCCGATGGTGTCTGTATCCACAGTGCCCTTGATTGTGATTTTGCCTGAGATGTCTCCGTCTGTGTTGTCGGTTGCAGTTGCAGTCTCTACAAACTCGCCTTGCTGCTCTACCACGACTAGATCATACCCGTTCAGTGAGATTACAGGCGGTACTGCGTCCTGCACTGTTCGCACCGTTATTGTCTGCGTCGCACTGGCGCTGTTTCCCGTAAAGTCAGTTGCAGTCCACAGTATGGTGGTGGTGGTGCCCACCGGAAAGGATCCTGTAGCGTTGCTGGTTATGACAGGAGAGCTGTCCACCAGATCAGTCGCCGTAGCCGCTCCATAATCGCTTTGTGACAGGACCATAGACGTATCAGTGGCCTCAAACGTGGCATCGCCTGGCGCCGTGATTGCCGGAGGTGTTGTGTCTTGCACGGTGATTGTCTGTGTGCCAGTTGCGATATTTCCTGAAGAGTCAGTTGCAGTCCAGCTAATAATCGTATTACCAAGCGGGAATGTACTTGTAGCGTTATTTGCAACTGTTATGGATTGATCATAGTTATCAGTAACTGTTGCATTGCCATAGTCATTAGAAGTTAACGGAGTCAATACTCCTGTTGCCTCAAATACCTTGTCGCCGGGAATCGCAAGGACGGGGGCAACGGTGTCCCCAACTGCTACACGTATGGTTTGGGAGTACACCCTGTCAAAGCCGTCACGGTATGCGTGTACGTGGTAGTAAAACGAGTTGCCTGCAGATACATGCGGGTCAGTGTAGGTAAAGGTATCTGCGCTTTCATAAGAAATAAAGTGGAACCGCCACGAATTGGCAGCATCGCTTCGCCTTACGTCAAAGCCTGCTATGGTATCGTCATCGGGGATGTCCCACGTCAGTGTCACCGAGTTTGCAGTGGCGTTGGCACGAAGGTTAAGTGAGATAGGCGGGGCAGGTGCAGACACGCTGACTGTGACGCCAAAGCTGGTGCTGGCAGCGTTTCCCGAATCATCAGTTGCAGTGCAGGTCACAGTAGTGGTGCCGGGGGCAAACACAGATCCCGGTTCTGGCGTGCACGAGACTGCAACGTCCGGATCCACGGTATCTGCAGCTGCTGGCACATCAAAGGTTACGACATGTGCGGTGCCTGGTTCAAACAGTCGGGTGATATCGCCGCGTGCCGGTATCGTGGGGGGAGTTGTGTCCCGTATGGTGACGCTTTGGGTGTCAGTTGCGGTATTTCCTGAATCATCAGTTGCAGTCCAGGTGACTATTGTTATGCCAAGAGGAAAGGAGGCAGGCGCATCATTGGTTATTGCGGGACTGGGATCCGCGTTGTCAGTGGCAGCTGCGGTTCCCAGCTGGGCTGCAGTTATCGTCGTTCTTGCACCTGCAGCTTCAAATGCAACGTCAGCTGGCGCCGTGACTATCGGGGGTGTGGTGTCTGGTGGCGGTGGCGGATTTACTCCGCCGCCTCCGCCTCCACCACCACCAGTTACAGTTACAGTGAATCTTTCAGTGTCGGATTTGCCGTTGGCTGTTGCCTTTACGGTTATTGTGTGGGTTCCAACGTCTGAGCTTGCAGGATCAATCCTTATCGTCGTGCCAGACATTGTAACAAAGTCAGGAGGGCTCACAAGGGACAGTGCAATGGCATCATTTTCTGCATCAGTTGCAGTGACGCTTATGTTCCGTACCTGGGTGTGCCTGAGGCTTTGATCTGAAATGGAGGATATTACAGGTGCCGTATCAGGCCTTGGCGCTATTGAGAGGTCATCTACCTCCACTGTCTCTCTTACAGACGAGGACTTTGCAAGGAGCCTAAAGCTTGCCGTGTCATCTGATATGTCAAGTGTAAGGGATTCATCGACCCAGGCGTCTGTGTTCTCGTTGTTGTCTTCTGTATATGTGGCCAGGTTGATCCAGTTTGTGCCATCCGTTGAATACTGTATGTACAGACCCTCAGAACGATCAACGCTGTTGTTTACAAACCGCTTGAAGCTTATCACAAGCGGGCTGCTGGTGTCAAGACTTGAGTTTAGCGTAGCTATGCATTCAGTGCGGCAATTGCTGGAGACTAGCACACGGTTGCCGGCATCGGAGTTGGGTATGTTCTCATCTGGGCCACCTCTTGTCCAGTTAGAGTCGCCGGACATTGTCCACAATGACAAGTCATTTTGGAAGTTATCCGTAAATGAGGTGATGACATCGGGGGAAGTGGTCGGTGGCGTGGTTGGAGGCGGTATTGTTGGAGGCGGTATTGTTGGAGGTGGCGTGGTTTCAAAAGGATATTTATCAATCGGATGGGTGCTGGCAATTGCATATGGCTCGTTGAGTTTGGTTATTGTAGAGCCATCTGAGCTTACGATTATATTGTAATAACCCGTTTGCGGGGCGTCAAATACGACAAATTCATTGGTCTGATGTTCTGAGTCACTTGTCTTCTTGGTGCCGTCAGGAAAAGTCACAGATAGATTGTAATCGTGGTACTGGTCGTTTGGTGCAACATGTGGACTATTAAACGGCTGCTGTGGATCCAATATGGTGCCGCGTGGGTGAACCAGCCATGACATTATTACCTTTACTCTGTCATCTTGTTGCGCGTATATCCTGTATTGTTGATCTGGAAAGTCGTTTGTGCTCTGGTCTGATATGATATTTGGATGTGTGTTGTCAGCAGCATATTCTAGCGACTTTGCCGTATCGAGTATGCCGAATCCCACGTTGTTGATTATTCCAAGTCCCGTTGGCCCGTTTGCAAAGTTCTGATTTGTCGGCTTGTAGTCATGTGAACATAGTCGATTTGCTCCACCGAGTTCATATTCGGAGGCTGTGCATGGCACGGGACCGGTCCAGTTTGCGCCAACCAATAGGGCAGCCTTTACCTCGATTGGCGTCCAATCCGTCCTTAGCTGCAACAGCATGGCTGCAGTAGCAGACACCTGAGGTGCGGCATAACTAGTTCCATTACGCGGATCGGTAGTACTGTTGGCAATAAAGCTAAGGGTTTGAATGTTAGTTGCCGGTGCCACTATTTCGGGCTTTAGTATAACGGTTCCACCAGCAGGACCCCTACTAGAACTATCATACATGCTGATTGATCCTGGACCACGATCGTTGATGCCGCCTACGGAGATCACATTGCTTCCGCATCCAGGATTAGTTATGGACTCGTAAGTTACGGCACCATTTATTGAGCCTTCATTTCCTGCTGATTTGACTGCAACCATGTTCTTGTCAACAGATTCGTTTACTATGAGATCAAGAGATGTGGTGTGATCAATATTCTGATGGCACCAAGCATCCAGGGTTGAACCAAGTATCCGAAAACTCATGTTTACGACATCTGCATTGTTTCTAAGGGCATAATCAAGTCCATGCGCTATGCCACTTGCACCTTCACCAAACCGAATATCCAAAATGTGCACTCCGGGGGCAATGCCGTTGTGTTCTGGAAGTCCGGATGCTGCAAGAACCTGTGCTACTTGTGTGCCATGGGACGTGATAATGTGATATGGGTTTTTTAAACCAGGTATATTTGAGGGATTAGTAGAGTTGCATCCCATGCTATCACACAAAACATGTGCGAGGATTCTGCCACTAAATGCGGTGTTGTGTCTAATGCCAGTGTCTATGACTCCGACTATTATTCCCAAACCATCAAGATTTCTTCCTGTGGCTGTACGTATTTCGTCGGCAGTAGCATGTATTGTCTGACGCGCAGTGTCTACCTCCGACACCGCCAGAAGCTCGCCATCACCTAGGCGGGGGGTTGTCGCCAAATTCGACCAAATGATCTAATTTTGTGATTTTTCACGCATATTGATCAGGGAGGATGTGAGTTCTCTAATGATCTGTCATAAGAGACGTGATCAGTACTGGAAGTACTATCACGATGCCCACACCCGAGAACTGGATTTTCTCACGTCCCATATAGTTTCTTTGATTGTGAAAAATCCGTGTCCCGTACATGCCAGAAGGTCTGGTGCGGGGCGCAAACCGGTACATGACAAAAACAAGCTTGCATTTCTCTGCATACTCACGGTGTGCCTTGACTTTACATTCAGGGACATGGAGAATCTTGCAGCCCTGCTGAGGATGCCGTGGAACGAACCCCTGCCGGATCACAGCACCATTGCCAGGTTCATGCAAAAGATTCCTGTTGCGTGGCTTGAGGACATGATTGCCGTCACGGCAGCATCGTGCCTTGCAGGATTTGACGTCTCTGATCTCACGCTGGCATCAGACAGCAGCGGCGTTGCCACTGACAGGTATGAAAGGGTGCAAAAAAAGGCCAGAAACAGGCACAAACCGGAGGCAAAGCGTCAAAAGAAGTATCTGAAATGGCACGTGGCCTCGGTACTGGGCCTGCAGGTCATACTCTCCTGCCGCATCACATCCAACAGGATGGCAGACACTACAGTCTTTGCCTCGCTGCTAAAGAAGATCAAAAAGACAGGCATTGCCTTTGCAGGCAGGTTCAACGCAGACAGGGGGTATGATTCGGATAGGAACTGCAGGCTTGTCTTTGGTGCCGGCATGACCCCGAACATAAAGCAGAGGGGCAATGCCGTGAACAGAACAAAAAAGTTCAGGAAAAAGGCCGCAGGGCTGTTTGACGGGGAGATCTACAAAAAACGAGGCATGATAGAGGGAATATTTGGAGCAGAGGAGACAGAGGGCCACAGGTTGCTGTGCAGGTTCAGAAAGACATCCACAAGAAGGCGGTTTGGACTGTGCAAGACAATAGGATGGAACTTGGAAGTGTTAAACCGTCTAGAGTGCGCCGCAAGGCGAAATATTCAGGTGGTGGCAGCTTGATGTGAATTTGGCGACAACCCCCCTAGGCGGTACATCTCATCGTGGAGAGATAATCCAGGGATCTCTTCTACAGGTATGGAGGCCGTTACAAATGAAAGGGATTGAGCAGACACTATGTTACGCGCCCCCACAAGCTCCAGCATCTTTACAACGGCATCCTTGTTTTTGCCTGCAACCTCATCGCTACCGATTCCGTCTCCTTCATCCCTGACTACCACTATTATGGTGTTGTAGTAACGCGTATCATTGTGTATGCTGACATGGCCAACTTGTGGATCCTTTTGTATAAGACCCTGAATCTTTTGGTAGAATCCATGGTCAAACTTGGATTCTATTGCTACCCCAACAGGACCTGGCGGCGTAGTTGGGATAATGTCTCCAGGTATATCGGAGTTTTGGTCGCCATCATTTGTGGTCTGAGCTGATGCCATACCTAATGAGACGACCATCAATACCAGAATCACCGGAATTAAGAGATTATAGACCAATGATCACGTATTTCACATTAGAATAAAATGTTGTCGAATGACGTATAATCTCCATATTCTAACTTCAGGCACAGAATGCTTGGTTTTTTGATTCTGTTTGGGCACAGACAGCATGTGACAAAATCAAGAAAGTTGATCAGACCACTTTATGTAAAACCGCAGTCAGTCTTGACTACTGCCAAGTTATGCTGTGGGATCAGACACACGCCCCATGAACAAAATAGCGCCGCTCTCGTCGTCCTGTATGGCAAATATGAAGGGATGGTCTGCGATAAATCTTGGCAGAGGGGGCGATAATGACTCAGAAAGTACTATGATTGTCACGGCTGCGGCCTCTGTTCCCTCCTCGTTTACGTTGACGTAGGCGTCTTGGGTGGCCTTTGAGACAAACAGAGAACTATTTGAGATTCCTGAGAGGTCTGCATCATTACTGAATGCGTCAGTGATTCCAAGTTTTTTCAAGGGTTTCTTGAGATCATAATTTGTTTTCATCTCAAATTTTGGAAATGAGACGACAACTTCGGCATCTGAGACTTTTTGCTGCCATTCTTCGAGCAGCTCTGCTGAAAGCGATTCCTGCAGCTTTGCGATGCCGTCACGCTCAGATGGCAAAACGACTAGCATTGACAGCCTGTCACCCTTGTAGGGCATCCTGAGCAGCTGCACTCCGTCACTCTCCGCATAGCCAAACGTACTCTGGATGTTCATAAAGTCGGTCTTGACTTTGTTTGTACCGTTCCAGAACTCGGACTCGTGGGTGTCCTCCTCTGAAAACTGCGTCACCCACGTTCCCTTAAAGTATATGGCGTTGGCTATCACAAGCACAGCATTCTTCACAGTACTCAGTAATACAACTTCCGTTATCTTCTCGCGCGTCTTTTCGCTGGCCCATCCGTTTATGCGTTTTACAGTCTCTGGTCCAAAATCGCCGCGCTCTATGTCTGCACGGTAGATATTGCGCACGACATCTACGTATGACTCGTGCAGCTTGAACGAATCTCTGAGCCACAGCGAGTTTGCCATCTCAAGTGTGGCATACGGGTCGTAGCGGTTCAGCGACGACATCGTATCTGATACTGCCTCGTGCCTTGCCGCCTCGTCCTCGTCTAGCCCGAACACGTCACGGATCTGCTGTGCCGTATTCCCCTTTGCCCCCTCGTACAGCACGGAGAACGCTACGCTCATGCTGGAGGAAGAGAAGAACAGGTTTGGCTCCTCATCTTGAACCTGCCGATAAAAGTCCACCGCAAATGCGTTGTTGGCAGCTGCCACCGTCTGTGGGATCGGCATGGGCTGGGGCGGAGAAACGACTACCTCAAATCCCCTCTGCTGTAGCGGCTCAACAGATGTGGGAAAGACGCAAGCGGATCGCTGTGATGGCGACTGCATCAGGATCATATCATCTGAGCACACCCTTGCGTTAACTGCGGGCATGCCGTCTTCCATCATGTGAGCATACTGTTTTGCACCCTTTGCCTCTGTAGCTGTTGTTTCCTGAGCATGGGATTCAAGTGCAAATCCAAAAGAGAACGCAAAAAATATCAAAAACAAGGACAACGTCACAGGATTATTCATCAGGCATGTTGCGTGGTGGTATTATATGAGTATCGCTATTCTTTCAGCTAAGCGAAATCTGCTCTAATTCAGGCCAAATCGGCTACAAAATGCAAACAGATCAATGAGGGTACGACCACATGATTTTTGTTGCTTAGACAAAAAACCAGACAGAGCCGCGAACTGTTAAACAACCCACGCATATATGAAGATGTTGCAGACGGGTTCTGTGAAGTTATCGTGATATGGATGTGGATCTTCTCTGATTTGATATTTCATACATACCCAAACAATTCATTTTGACATATATCCACATTTTTTATTCTCATGCCTCAAGCCAGACAATGTGAAACGATTACTCTTGAGTTTGTTACACGGTGAGCATAATAATATCCTATTTGAAATATGATTGATTCCCCCATCAGACCGGGGCGTATTATGGTCCAGTTCCAGATATCTTGGATCATCGAACAGGCGATTGCAGCCTTGACATTTACAGCCCTTCTGTTCTAACAGATATGTTACCATTTCGGCTCTGCTCATCTTTTTGTCCTGCGGTTCCAGTATGCATTTCTTTGTCTTTAGAAACGGGGATGCGGTTTGGCCGTCATCTGTGCGTTTTGGGAGTTCTTTGGTGAAAATAAGATTTTCTTCAAACATCCGCATCTGTCTGGTTTTCTTCTGGTCATGTCCACCTATTGCAATCAATCCCTCTTTTTTCAGCCTGTCTATAACTACCTCATGCGCCTTGTCCCAAATATCAATTCCAACCCATTGGCGGTTTAGTCGTTCTGCTGCTACACATGTAGTAGCACATCCTGCAAACGGATCCAATACAATATCGTCCTCGTTTGATGATGCCTTGATTACTCTTTCGTATAGTGCAAGCGGTTTTTGTGTTGGATAGCCCATTCTTTCGGAGCTGGTACTTACTATCATAGGAATGTTCCATACACTGTCAATGGCCTTTCCCTTTTTGATTATGTCATTGATGTATTGTTTTTTTATGGGATAGCCCTTAGATACAGAACGATTATCCAGGATGTATTCCATGCCGTCTTGATCCTTGAGAATCTTTCTGGCACGTACTCTGGATATGTCTTCTTTTGTCCATTGTGTTGTAATTTGATTGATAATGTGCTGGTTGGATTTTGCGTAAAATAGTATGATGTCATGTTTAGAATTAAATTTGTATTTATTATGCATTGTTCTTTGTCCGTAATGCCAGACTATTTCATTTCTAAAATTCGATGGTCCAAAAACCGCATCCATCAACTCCTTCAAATAATGACTTGCGGTAGGATCGCAGTGCAGGTATATCGAACCGGTATCCTTTAGAACGCGTCTCATGGCCAACAATCTTACTGCCATAAAGCACAGAAACGCACCCATATCATCACCGTAGCTTGAACGTGAGCCTTCAATGACATTCATAACGTTTGGATGGTCATCTGTAATCTGATCCACCCAATCCTGATGGACATCTTTTTCCCATGACCATCTGTCCTGGAATGAGGCGCCTTTTGCCAGACTGTCCGGAGTTGCATGGAAATCACGACCCTTGTTGAACGGGGGATCGGTTGCAATCAGATCAACGGTATCTGAGTTCATTGCACGAAGGAAATCTAAGTTATCCCCGTGAAATAAAGTACGGTTTGTCCAATTTGCTTGTGACCGCCCCCCCCCCCAATTGAGTTATGTGAGATCATCTTAGGCAGATCCTACAACTTCTATTTTTTTGCCCCTTATTACAAATTCAATGTGATCAGGATTATGTAACACTTCTAAAACTTTAGGCGGAATTCTGCAAAGTTTGCTAAACTTGCTAGTAGTGCTTACAGCCACTCTGAAATTTGTCTCGTCTTTTTTCCAACGTGTCATAATGTATTCCAAAACCTTGATTATATTAAGGGTACGTTTACCAGTAACTATTAAATAAGGGTACTCTTATCTAAATAGCAATGAATCAAGTAAAAATGAGGGCGATGATGAGTTCCATTCATTCTGATTCCCATGAAGAGTCAAGAGAGTCTGAGCCCCCATCATCATTTTTCTATTTACAAGACACTTTATTAATTTTTGAGGTGCCGTAGTGAATTGGATTAACAATCGCTCACAAAACAGACAACATTATTCAACCACAAGATCTAGATCCCAGTGTATGGCAGAATCCGCATGAAATACAACAATTCTGCAATACCGGCAGACAAAAGATTCCTGTCCGGCGTCTCCAGTGCGCGCCTGCGCAGCATGCAAAAAAAGGAGACAGATCCCAGGGCCGCAGCAAGGCTGCTGGCATATGCCATGCGCAAGGAGGGCATGTCCATACGCCAGATATGCAGGGCCCTCAACAGGTCATACTCTACAGTACGGGACTGGCTTGTGCGCGCCGCACAGCTTGGCACCTGCGGCAGGTACGACATCAAAAACAAAGGCGCGCCAAACAAGCTCGATCCGGAACAGACAAAGCAGCTGCGCGCAGACCTGCTGGCAGGCCCGCGCAGTTGCGGGTTCGAGTCCGGAGTGTGGACGGCACCGCTGCCGGCCGCACACATCAGAAAAAAGTTCGGCGTGCAGTATGCCACTGTCAGCATATATGACATACTGCACAGGATGGGCTTTTCGTGCAGAAAGCCGCGTCCAAAGCACCCAAGTCAGCCTCAGAATCAGAGAAAAAAGAGTTTAAAAAAAAAGCAGGGGAGGTAATCCGGAGCCATCCAGACCATACGGTGGTTACAGTTGATGAGGCCTCCTTTATCATTGGGTGGAATACCAAGAACGGGTGGTACCTCAAGGGCAGGCCCGTCACCACTCCAGTCAGCCTGTCGCGCAAAAGGTTCTACTCGTTTGGGGCGCTGTACGACGGCGGCTTTGACTGCAGGTTCTATGCCAAGGCCGACAGCTACGGCTTTGTGGACATGCTCGGACACCTGCATCTCAAGCACGGCAAGATCATCGTCTTTCTTGATAACGCATCATACCACAAGTCAAAGATGGTCAATGATTTTGTCGACTCGTATGACGGCGACATAGTCCTTGTTTACTTGCCCGTGTACACCCCGGAGCTGAATACCACGGAGGGGCAGTGGAGGCTGTTAAGAAGGGCCACTGCAAACGTGATGTATGAAAGCACAAAGGTGATGAAGGAATCCATATGGACAATGCTGGATAGACGTGAGGTCAAGATAACAAGAATGAGCGGTTATTTATCCTAGTCACTACGTGCAATCCTGAATTGTCTTTGGGACGTCATCTGTAGTTTCAACATAACAAATGCCATTGTCATTAGTTAAGATCACCACTTCTTCAAACACATCCTCACGAATTAAATGCCAAAATGGAAAAACAATTGTCGACAAAACTACCCCTGCAGCAATAAAAGCACCTACAAAAACCAAACTAGTTTTTTGGCTTGAACCAAATTCCATTTTACCAGGTTCCGCCATCACCTGCATTGGGATCTAATTTTTTTGCAGGTACGTTGCCATGTGCTTTTTTCATATGTTTTTTTAAACGCTCAGGATCATGTAATTCAGTTCCACAGGCGTCACATTTTGTTTTGTCGTCCTTGTCTTTGTTGCGTTTGAACAAGCCCATAATTTTGTAAAAATTGGAAATACATTAAAAATGATACGGAATATGCTTTTTAATAGTAAGGAATTACAGGTGTTTTTTGATTTTGTATGCTATCCCTTAATTTGTTCGCATAATGTAAAATTACGACAAGAAAGCGCATACTAACAAATATGATAGTGCCGATGGGCAACAAACCGTCTTCTGGAGTAAGCAAAGATTCAAAAAAACTCAGAATATCATAAGATCAGACAAAGCCGCCGAACTCACGCTTGCAATATTATAGATGCAAAACAAATTGACCAAAAATGTTTCATGGCAATCAAAGAAAAAACAGTAACTCAACCACGAGGTTGTTTGGGAACCAACACGCGTCAAATACATTATAAAGGATACGCAGTTTTTGAAAACTTGTGGCAGTAAAAAATATCACAGTTCTGGGTTCAGGAGTTATGGGCCACGGCATCGCCCAAGTCTCAGCAGCTGCAGGGTACAATGTTGCGCTACGGGACATTGAGCAAGGATTTCTGGATAAAGCTATGGGGAAGATAAGATGGAGTTTGGATAAGCTAGTCGCCAAGGAAAAAATTTCAAAGGAGGAAGGCGATGCAATTTTTGCACGTATAAGACCAGTAGTGGATCTGAAAGAGGCTGTAAAAGGCGCCGAACTAGTCATCGAGGTAGTTCCAGAGATAATGGACCTGAAGAAGAAAGTCTATGCCGAACTAGACCGGGCAGCGGCACCAGAGGTAGTCTTTGCTTCAAATACAAGCACGTTGCCAATTACCGAGATTGCAGAGACGACATCGCGCCCTGACAAGTTCATAGGAATCCACTTTTTCAACCCGCCACAACTGATGGAGTTAGTAGAGATAATTCCGGGCAAAAAGACAGCACAAAAAATAACTGACCTGACCCAAGAATACGTAAAGTCAGTAAACAAGCAAGCAGTGCTGTGTAGAAAAGACGTTCCGGGATTCATAATTAACCGGCTGTTCATTCCGATGGTTCATGAGGCATGCTATGTAAAAGACAGGACAGGGGCATCGCTAGAAGAGATTGATTCTGCTGTCAAGTTCAAGATGGGGTTTCCGATGGGCATCTTCGAGTTGGCAGACTTTACAGGAATGGATGTGATCCACAAGGCAACAGTCGAGATGCACATGCGTGACAAAAAAGTAATCAACCCTCACCCGCTAGTTGAGAAAATGTTTGATGAGAAAAAACTGGGGCAAAAATCAGGGGAGGGATACTACAGGTATTCAGATGACAGGCACGAGCGGGTCGGGCTTTCTGAGGAGTTGGCAGAAAGATGCAGTCCAGTCCAGCTTGTCGCAAACATCCTAAACAATGCCGCATGGCTTGTCACAAACGGCGCAAGCGATATCAAGGAGATTGAAAAGGCGGCCAGGTTGGGGCTGGGACTGAAAAAACCGTTGTTTGAAACGGCAAAAGAGACGGGCATCAAAAACATCGTTGGCCAACTAGACAGACTTGCCGCAGAACACGGTGAGTTTTACAGGCCTGATCCGTTGCTTGTCTCAATGCAGCAGGCAGATACCGGATGATGCTGCAAAGAAAAACAGACAGAGACACTAAATTGGAACAGCACATGAAAAGCCAGAACGCCGATTATGGCATTATGATCAAGAGTAAATACAAATTTTGTACAGAATAAGCAGGCAAGCAAGCACACGCCTGTTTCAAACAGAGCTGTTCAGATAAAGAACCTGAGGCAATTGTGACACATTCAAGCGGAACTATATTTTACAGGGTTGGGTGTTTTTTCCATGCAGGTGTGTATCCCAGCTTTATGGTTTTATTGGAAAATTGCCGTCAATAAACTAGTCATTGATCTACCATAGATATGACATCATCATTTGACGTATACTTGCCTAGCAATACCCAATCTCCATCAACAACACCATGTATCTCATAGTCAGCTTGTGCCAAGTCCCCTGCCTCATTTAGCGCAGTATTGCCGATGGCACCATTATGGTTTCGTGCAACAGTATGCAGCGTATTTTTGACAGCATCAACATCTGTGCTTTGTGTCTCAAGCATTGCCAAGCCCACAAGCCATACTGCATCATATGAACCATATGCATAAGTTATTGGCGTGTTGCCCAAAATACCAGTTAATGTGGATTTAACACGCTGGTTTATTTCACTATCTGAAGCTGAAACCAGAACAGATGTAAAGTCTGTAGCAGTAGTAAATGATTTTCCTATTTTATCTGAGGTTATCGTTTGATCAAGTGCGTTACCATCAGAACCAAACCATTGAACTGTGCCTAGTACATCATGTGAAGCTGCTGACTGCATAAAGAGCAGGCCTTCAGAAAAACTGATAAGCATTACTGCAACTTTATCATCGCCATATCGCTGTTTTGCATCGGCAACTTTATCAGCTAACAGTGATGCAGTAGCTGAAAACTCTGGCGACTCTGGGTTATACCTAACGCCATCATCTACGGTACGGCCAAGTTCTGCAAAGTGCTCTGCAGTAGCTTCTACTAGGCCGTCACCCCAGGTATCTCCCCTATACACAGGCACTATAACTTCAATGCCGTATTGATTTGCAAGTTTTGTCAATACGTTTGCCTGGTGTTGATCATTAGTTGTCATACGGAAAACATTATCGCCAGGTATTGCAAGTGCAGGGGCAGTAGAGCAGCAAGATACTAAAAGTATATTATTAGAATCTGCATATCCTTTCATGTTACGAATATTAGAGCTGGTCTCAGGTCCAATTACAATATCAATATTTTTGGCGTAAAGTGATGTCAGTTTTTCTAGTGCAACAACTGGACTGGTTGCTGAATCCTCAGATACAAGTTTGAGAGACCATGGAGCATTCAGGCTTTCCAGATGCGAGTTAAAATCATCAACTCCAAGTTTTGTTGCAGCCAAGTTATGTCCCCCATGGCTTGCCAAGTCACCAGTTAGCGGCAGTATGGAGCCAATTTTTATCTCCCCTGTTAATTGTGAAACTTCTGATTCAGGCAAGCCCTCCTCAGGTATTGAGGCAAAATATGATGCCAGGACTGCGGCTATGACTGCAACTGATACTATTGCAGATATTGGTAAAAGTCCTAGTTTCATACAGCAAGATGCTAAATTGCCTATTAATATTTATTCTTACTGCGATTCTGTGTAATCCACAGTAGGATATTCTTGGCCATTGATAAAATTAACTTCTAATTGCTCAATGTCTTTTTGGCTACAAACTTGGCACTTGTTTCCTAATCTCTCAATTAAGGATTTTTTCCAGTTCATAAAAAGTATCTCAAAACAATTGCCTAGAATATTTTTAAACGCGGTATTTATTAATTTAATTTTGCCGTACTCGTTTTGAGTTAACAGTCACAGATGAAGACACACTTGTTCATATATTTACTAGGAGTATTATTGCAGAGCAAACACCAATCAGCGCAAACATATATTTTCTATATTTGGGATTACTTGTTTGCATCATATTATTTTACAACCATCGTACTAGAATTTTTTTATAATTTGCCATCTACCTTAACACCTCATTTGTAATTTTTGCTTTTTTTCCCAGTATAAGATTTCGAATCTTTATCATTTTTCTTGCCAGCATAAAACCAGCGCCAGACATGGTGCTGCCAATAATTACATGCAATATTCCAGAATCCTGCTGCGGTGCAACCGTCATCACATATACAAATCCCGAAACCATCAACAAAATACCAAATGCCGCAAAGATTGCCATCATGATAGGAACTCTAGGAGGTACGGGTGGCAATTCATCAGAAACAGGGTTTTCAATAAAACCAGCGTCTTTGCAAATACTGCAACAGCGTTTTTGTTTTTTGTTATGCCATACGGATTCTAGAAAATAAAATTCTTGGCTACACGAGTCACACGTTCTTTTTGGAGTGGTGACTTTTCCATGATCATCAAAGTCTTGACCAATTTTTTTCATACAGCCTTTGCAAAAGTATCCACGCACACGCCACTGTTTTTGAAAATTGTATTTTTTCCATCCAAGCGTTGCATTGCAGCCAGTGCATGATGTCATTTTTTATCTCCTCCTGAAGATTCGGTAACTGATTTTTTACCAGTAATGACTTGGGCAATGCCTTTTCTTGCCTCAATAATCGGCAAAAATATGATAAAGAACGATGCCGTACTTACCCAAACTACTGATATTCCAACCCAAACGCTGTATACCATAACATCAAAGACCAATCCGGATGCTATCAAAGGCATTGGCCAGGCAATAATTAGCACCAAGGTCATAATGCCGCCTCCCTTGAGGCTAAACCTGAATGCTTTCTTTAGAGTTTCCTCATCTTCTGAGACTACTGCAGCTTCGGCCTCAGTTAATTCCACCAGAGTAATTTTTTCTTTAAGATCATTCCAGTCAAATGTAGTTTTGGCTGCAAGGCTTCCAATAACTGTAATTGCACCACCAGTTACAATTCCTGCAATGTTTCCAAATAACATGGAATAGTTGTGACCAAGGCTTGCAAGACTGACTTCACCACCAAAGTCTGGCAATGTTGCAGCAACAGATATCCAAGTAGTGACGGCAACAAACAAACCAATGATTGCCCCTAAGGTGGCAGCAATTCTGTTTGTTCTCTTCCACAATATGGTCAAGGCAATTGGAATCACTGCAGAACCAATCAAGATACCCATTGCCAAGTAAACAAAGCCCAAACTAAGCCCCATTGATAATAACAAAACAGCTAAACCTCCCATACCAAGGCCAAAGCCCACAATTGTAGCCCTTGAAACTTTGACTAGTTGCTTGCCTGTGGCATTCGGGTTCTTGTACGTCCTGTAAATATCATAAGTAATAAGCGATGACACCGCTATAAGCTCTGCAGAACCTGCAGATGTTACTGCCATGAATAACATTGTAAGTACCATAATGGCACCAACCTCGCCCATTAAAGCAGACGCAGCAGCTGGAACCACTAAACCTAGTTGAACCTGTTCCGGAGTCAGATCAACATCCAGCGCCACTGCAGTCAGCCCCATCGTAGTTGCCAATGTAAAGGGAATTGCAAACCAGCATGCACCGCCAAGCAAGAATCCCTTAACAGTGGAAGATGGTTTTGCAGCAATGGCCCTCTGCCAATATGCTTGATCAACAAAGACAGTTCCAAAGTTTCCAACTATATTGATAATGCCAAACATCAAGCCTCCAATTGATGCCATGGTAAGAAACGCACCTGCTGCATTTCCTTCAACAGGGTTCAGTTTGGCAGCTTCAACTAATTTATTGTACATGCCTTCCACACCTCCCGTAATGTCGCTATTGATGTAAACTGCGGCAACGAAAGTCAGGATTACGACAAATATGATTATAGTATGCATATAGTCTGCAACAAAAGTAGCCTTGAGCCCGCCTACTAACGTGTAAATCATCACACCGATTGGAATCAAAAAGGCAGCCAGCGAGATATCCATCCCCGTGAGGCCGTTGACAACTGCAGAACCCCCAAGAAGAAGCATTGCAGTTACAATCATGTTAGTCATTAATGCAAAAACAAGGAAAACTTTGTGAGAGCCGTTACCATATCGTGCACGAATAATCTCTAAGAATGTGTGTGCATTAGGAGCCTTACGTTTTAATTCAATTGCCAAAATTCCAAACAATAGAACCTGAATTGATGCACCTGCTGCATACCAAAACGGACCGCTAATACCATATTGATATGCCACAGTTGAGGATTGTAGTAATGTTGCAGCCCATGTCCAAGCAGAGACAATTGCTGCGGCAGTTAGGCCAGTCTTGATGGTTCTGCCTGCAGTGTTAAACATTTCAGAAGTTTGGTTTACTCCAAGATACTTTTCTTCAATTTTTACTTCAAGGGAGATAATTACAGCAAAAACGCTACCCAGGCCAACAACAATTGCCCAACCGATCCATTCTGGCAATGCCTCGCCGATTGCAAATCCCTCTGAGATTTCTCCAGCACCGTAAACGGTTTGTGGCAAACTGACCAAAACAATAGCAACCAACACAAAGATGGGCAAAAATTTCGGGGATTTGGACAGCGTCACGGAGTTACTTGTTACTGGGTTTACTTAGCAATTCAAAAAACAATTTTCTTTAAATACAAAATTTCTATCTGAAAAAAATTCTTGTCGACGTCGGCAAAAAATCAGTATAAACTGTATAGTCGGGACAAAGAGACTTTGTCAGACGGGTTCACAGTTGCAAGTTTTCCATCAACTGTTACTTCATACGTCTCTGGGTTGATCTCAATTTTTGGTGTAAGGTCATTGTATATCATGTCTTTTTTGCCAATATTACGACAGTTTTTGACAGGGACCAGCCTCTTTTTGACATCATTTAGTTTTGATGCTAATCCTTTGTCTAATGCTAGTTTTGATGTAAAAGTAACCGAAGTCGAATGCTTTGCTCCACCCAATGCGCCAAACATTGGTCGATAGTAGATGGGTTCTGTTGTAGGAATGGATGCATTAGGATCACCCATTAGTGAATACGCAATGAATCCTCCCTTTACAATCAATTTTGGTTTGATTCCAAAAAATTGAGGAGTCCAAACTACAATATCGGCCAGTTTTCCAGGCTCAAGTGAGCCGACATGGTCAGAAATTCCATGAGTTATTGCAGGATTAATTGTAATTTTTGCCAGATATCGTTTTACTCGTAGATTGTCATTTTCTCCTGTTTCATCTGGAAGGCTGCCTGTCATCTTTTTCATCTTGTCTGCAGTCTGCCAGTTTCTAGTAGTCACCTCACCGACCCGTCCCATTGCTTGGCTATCAGAAGACATCATGCTCAAAACCCCCATATCGTGCAATACGTCTTCGGCTGCAATTGTTTCTCCCCGAATTCTAGATTCGGCAAAGGACACATCTTCTGGAACTGATGGGTTTAGGTGATGACAAACCATCATCATATCAAGATGCTCAGAAAGAGTGTTTACCGTAAATGGTCTTGTCGGATTAGTAGATGACGGTAAAATATTTTGTTCACTTGCGATTTTCATTATATCAGGCGCATGGCCACCGCCTGCTCCTTCTGTGTGATAAGTATGGATTGTCCTTCCAGCAATTGCTTTAATTGTGTCATCTACAAAACCACATTCATTTAGTGTATCAGTATGAATTGCAACCTGCGTGTCAGTTTTGTCTGCAACGCGTAGTGCGGAATCTATTGTTGCAGGGGTAGAACCCCAATCCTCATGTAGTTTTAGACCACAAGCGCCTGCTTCGATTTGTTCAAGTAATGCGGCTTCTTGTGAATCACTTCCTTTGCACAAAAAACCAAAATTTAATGGAAACTCTTCTACTGCTTCAATCATTCTATGAATATTCCAAGCACCGGGAGTGCATGTTGTTGCATTTGTTCCATCTGCAGGCCCAGTACCGCCACCAATCATTGTTGTTGTGCCACTACAAATTGCATCAAGGGTTTGTTGAGGCGAAATAAAATGAACATGGGAATCAACTGTGCCAGGAGTGCAGATAGTATGTTCTCCTGCAATCACTTCAGTGTTTGAAGATATAACCATGTCAACATCATCCATTACATTTGGATTTCCTGCGTTTCCAATTCCTGCAATCAGACCGTCTTTGATTCCAATGTCTCCTTTTAGGATTCCAAGTTTAGGATCTAAAACTATCGCATTAGTAATTACAAGATCAAGGGAATTATCTCGTGTGACGCCACTTGCCTGACCCATGCCATCCCTAGCACTTTTTCCTCCACCAAAAACAACTTCGTCACCGTATTTGATCAAGTCTTTTTCAATTTCGATAAGCAGATCAGTATCGGCCAACCTAACTTTATCTCCAACGGTAGGGCCAAAAAGATCCACGTATGTTTGTCGTGGAATCTCCAGAGTCATAAAGAGATCTCCTTGAATCCTTGTTCTTTGGCTTTTTGTAGTGCCTCAGGTTTTTTTTCATCTAATGGGCCGTTGACTAGCCCACTAAATCCAAATACAACCTTTTTACCGCCATACTCTACAAGTTCCACACTTCTAGAATCGCCTGGTTCAAATCTTACTGAAGTTCCGGCAGGGATGTTAAGATGAAAACCGTAGGATTGTTCTCTAGGAAGCGAAAGTGCTTTGTTTACCTCAAAGAAGTGGGCATGCGAGCCAACTTGAACAGGCCTATCCCCAGTGTTAGCTACTTGTATTGTTATTGTCTGTTTGTCTGAATTTGCAATGATTTTTTCATCTGAAATAATGTATTCTCCGGGTTTCATGTTTTCACACTATTGGGTCATGGACAGTAACTAGCTTAGTTCCATCTTCAAAAGTAGCTTCAACTTGTATTGAATGAATCAAGTCTGGAACCTCAGGCAGAACGTCTTCTTTAGATAAAACTTTTCTTCCAGAACTCATCAATTCTGGAACAGATTTTCCATCTCGAGCACCTTCTAAAATATGATCAGTGATTAATGCAATAGATTCTGGGTGGTTTAGTTTTAGTCCTCTCCCCTTTCGTCTTTGTGCAAGTTGAGCGGCCAAAAAGATATGTAGTTTATCCATCTCTCTTGGAGTAAGCATCATGATTTTGATACTTGATTAATGTATTTAATAATTAAAAAAGAGTTGCAAGAAACTATAATTTTGATGAACTTGTGAGATCGTTGTGTTAAAGATCACCTCAATTGCCGGAAATATTTTTCATGATGAGAGATTTGATTCATTAAGAGGAAGTGGGGATTTTGAACGCCTTAAAATATCAAGGATGGAACTTGAAAAAAATAGAATCAGAAGAGAGACAGATCTAGGCACGGATGTAGGCTTGCTTTTAGAAGCTGGAATTACACTACACAATGGAGACGTACTTGGCAGCAGCAATAGTGGAAAATTCATTGTTGTTGAGCAGATACCAGAGAAAGTAATCTCAGTCAGATTAAAAAATAAGACAAAATCAGCAGATCTCCTGGTTCTGCTAGGCCACATCATAGGAAACCGACACAGACCTATATCTATTGAAGATGACATCATATTCTTTCCAATTCAAGCAGAGTCAGAATTGGAGGTTTTTCAGAAACTATTTGTAGAAATTATTGAGGATGTTGAATTGTCAACAGAGGAGAAAATTTTTAGGCCACATACAGGAGCTGATGTTCATGGTCATAGATGATGATGATGATGATTATGATGATATTGCCGAAGATCTACACGTAATGCAGCTTTCAGATTCATTTTTTCCCACAGGGCTGTTTGCAACATCAAATGGTCTTGAGACGTTATTTTTTGATAAAAAAATAACCACAGCGTTAGAATTATTGGAATTTAACAAAATAACAGTAGAACAGCAATTAGGCCCCAGTGATTGTGTGATATTAGCAAATGCATATGATTATGCAAGCACGTCAGATTATGAAAAAATCAAAGAACTAGATGCAATTTGTTGCGCAATGAAAACAATCAAAGAAATTCGTGAGGCATCAGTAAGATCTGGCAATCAGCTAGTGAGATGTGTCAAAGAGTTTCTAAGTAATGATAAAACTTTGAATTGCTACAACGATTTACTACAAAGTGGAAAAATAAGTGGGGTTTATCCAATTTCTTTTGCAGTGTGTTGCAAGTCCATGAAAATTAGTAAGGAAAAAGCACTGATGATGTTCCTTTATGGGTTTGTTGCCAGTACTGTTGGCGCTTCTTTGCGTTTGGGGATGATTCAACATTTTGAGGGACAAAGAGTTATTCATCAATTAAAACCATTGATAACAAAAGTTGTTAGTGAAAATTTTAACAAACCAGTCTCAGAGATTTGGCAGTTCCTGCCTCAAGTTGAAATTTTTCAGATGCAGCACGAAAAGATGGACTCTAAAATGTTTATTACGTGAAATGGAGGTTTGTGTAAATGACTAGAATTCCAAGAATTGGCATAGGTGGCCCGGTAGGCTCTGGAAAAAGTATGTTGATCGAACGGGTTGTTCCAGTTTTAGCAAAAAAAGGATACAGCGTAAGCATAATTTCAAACGACGTGATTTCAAAAGAAGATGCAGATAGAATGAGAACGAATTTGGCTACAAAGCGTGGACTGTTACCAGAAAATCTTGTGATTGGCCTTGCCACAGGCGGATGTCCCCACACTGCAGTAAGAGAAGATCCCTCAATGAACATATCAGTAATAGAGGAGATGGAAGAAAAACACAATGAACTAGATCTGATAATCATTGAAAGCGGGGGAGATAACATCACAACTACGTTTAGTCCATTATTAGCAGATTACTTTATTTACATTATTGATGTGGCAGGGGGAGACAAGTATCCCAGAAAAGGGGGTTTAGGAATAGAAAGCTGTGATCTTTTGATAATCAATAAAATCGACTTGGCGCCGCAGGTAGGGGCGAATTTAGACATCATGAAAAAGGATGCAGAGAGGATCAGAAAAGACAAGCCATTTTTGTTCATAAACTGTAAGACTGATGAAGGAATTGAAAAAGTAGCAGGGCACATTATTCACGACATACTTTTTGATTCACGGCCAAAGTCATCGTCATCGTCATCATCGTCATCATCGTCATCATCGTCATCATCGTCATCATCGTCATCATCATCGTCGTCGTCGTCGTATCCCAAATCATTCCAAAATGTTAAAAGATGAACGATTTAGAATTCTATACACCATCTGACATTCCATCACAGTTCAAAGTGTTTGATTCAGAAGTAAAGCAACTTGGAGTAGGCAAATCAGGAAAAAATGGTTTACTGCAAATAACACTACAAAAAGATGGTGATTCTAACAAAACTATTGTTGGGGAATTGTATTCAGAGATTCCACTTTACGCTCAAAAAATACTACATTGTGATGACAAGTCCAAGTTAGGACATATCTACATTGTTTCAGCTTCGGGCGGGATTCTTCAAGGGGACAGATATAGGATAGACATCAAAATGAAAAAAGACGCACAGGCACATGTAACGACTCAAGGCGCAACAAGAATTTACAGCATGAATTCAAACAAAGCAACTCAAATGATAAACGTCACGTTAGAAGAGAATGCGTACCTAGAATTCATACCAGATCAGATTATTCCTTATGAAAATTCGAGATTCTATCAGAGATTAGAACTTGATGTGCATAGTGATGCTACAATGATTTATTCTGAGATAATTACCCCTGGCAGAATTGCAATGGGGGAATCATTTGCATATGATGTTTGCTACCTAAAAACAAAAGCAGTAAATCAACACGGGGATTTTAGAATAGTGGACATTACAAACATTGAGCCAAAAAAACAAAAGATATCCTCTTTTGGGATGTTAGAAAAATACCTTGTTGTAGGATCAGTGTACATTCTAACAAAAGATCAGTATGTTTTAGAGTTACATGATAAAATTAACTCAATCCTATCAAAGGATAAAAAGACTTTTGGCGGAGTGAGCATTATGAAGGACGATTCAGGATTACTGGTACGAATCCTTGGAAATGAAACTGAACCTATCAAAGACATTATTTTTAGCATAGTTGCAGTTTTGAGAGAAAAAGTTATCAATGTACCATTTTCTGGAATTAGAAAATCATAGCTAGCTGAAATAAATCAATTCAAGATTATAGGCCCACCAACAATCAATTGGTGCAATAAAACATTTTTTAGAAGATTAAGACCTATTTTATTACCTGAAAAATAATTACTGTTGATTTGGATAAAATATAACATAAAATTAGTTGATGGGGAAAAATCATCCATTCTTAAATTTGACAGGTTTCATGAAAAGGATTTGGAGCTGTTGTTTCAGATTGCCAAGATTAGAATAGAACAGAAGACAGAAATCAACTTGGAACAAATGGCAGTGTATTGTAGTTATCATTTAGTAAGATTACTACGCATAAAGACAAATGAAAATATGCAAAAAGGATTGCTGTTAAAAACTCTCAAAGACATAGGATTGTTTTGCAAAGAATTCAACAACATAGAACAAATTAATTTTGACTTGATAGTAGACGCACTGCCAAAAAAGACGTTTAACATACTACTTCCGCCTAAAATTATTTTATCTCCATCAGTTTAGATGAAGGTTACAGGCTTTGATGTACGTTCTAAAACTTGTTTGGACACATGTCCAAGCTCCTCATCAGTTCCCCCAAGACCTTTTTTACCCATAACAATCAAATCCACGCCCAATTTATCGGCCATTTCAGATATTTTTGTTGGCGGATTGCCCAACTTTACAATTCGCTTGTAATCGTGTAGCTGTTTTGGAACAACTATACTTCTTAGAATTAATCTGCCTTCCTTTTGCATTTGTACAGTTAATTCTTCATCTATATTTTCATCATTTTCATCGGACCACTCCATTACATGAAGAAGATAGATTCGTACTAGATTTGAGCCTCGGAAAAGATAGTTTGCATTGTTCAAAGCCTTCAGTGATTTTATAGAACCATCCACTGGAACCAAAATTTTCATTACAGGTTTATTTTTATCTATTTTATCTTCATCAAGCTCTTTTTGTTTGGAGGGTTTTTCCATATTTGCTCTTTGAATAATTGTACCAATACTTGTTCGTGCCTCAATTAATGGTAAAATCATAGTAACCCCCGCAGCCCCAAATGCCCAAACCATTACAAGCAATACCCAAGCAGTAAATGACTCCAATGTAAAAACAAACTCTGTAAGATACAAAGACAATGGCCAAACTATTACAAGAAATAGTGAAAGTCCAAATCCAACACGTTTACAAAACGTAGATGCCCTAGACAATATTTCCTCATCAGTGTCACGTTTAATCATGGAACGGACCCTATCATCAGCTAAGAGAATTTTTTGTTTCAACATACGGAAATCAAAGTTTTCTGGAATCAGCAAGCTTCCAATAACTGTTATTGCCAAGCTTACCAGTATAGAGGTGATATTTCCAACAAAAAGTAGAAGAATGTTGCCAGTTGAAGTTATTGTAATTTCGCCAAACATCATGTAAGCGGCCAAAAACCAAGTAGCAAGCCCAGAGATCAGTCCCACTATTGCTGCACTAGTTGCAGCAATTCGGTTGGTTTTCTTCCACAAAATTGCAAAAGAGATAGGTGCCACTGCAGAGCCAATCAATATTCCCATTGTCAAATAGACATATTGCAGGCTAACACCAAATTGGAATAATACAGATGCCAAAAGACCCATCCCCAGTCCAAATCCAATAATTGCAAATCTGGAAATTCGCATGAGTTCTCTGCCTGAAGCAGAAGGTTTCAGGTAGGTTCGAAATACATCATAAGTCATCAATGAGGATACGCTAACTAATTGAGAAGATCCTGCAGCCACTACTGCTGTAAAGACAATGGTGAGAATCAAAATAGCACCCAGATCGCCCATCAGATTGGCAGCTGCAGTAGGGGCCACAAGTCCAAGACCAATTTGATCCTCAGTTAATGTCACTCCCGTAGCTACTGCAGCCAAACCAAGTGTAGTGGCAAGAGTAAACGGTATGGCAAACCAAGCCAGACCGCCAATTATGAATCCACCAGCAGCAGCTTTTGGTCTTGCAGCAATTGCTCTTTGCCAATAGGACTGGTCCACAAAGACTGTTCCAAAGTTTCCCACAATGTTGATTATTCCAAAAATTAGTGCGCCAATTGATGCAAGTGTAAGGTATGTTCCAAGCACATTTCCCTCTACTGGGTTTAGAATAGATGCCTGGGTAAGCTTTTCATACATTCCTGAAATTCCGCCAATATCAGGACTGGCAAAATAGATTACAGTTACAAAAATCAAAACTACAACAAAGATAAAGGCCGCATTAAGATATTCAGCAAAGAATGTGGCCTTTAGTCCGCCAAAAACAGTGTAAATGACAATTCCAAGTGGTATCAAAAATGCTGCAATAGTTATGTCAACCCCAGTAAGTGAGTTTACTACAGCTGCGCCCCCAAGTATCAGCATTGCAGTAACAATAGTATTTGTCATTAGTCCAAAAAACAAAAATACTTTGTGGGGGTGTTTTCCAAATCTTACATAAAGCATTTCGGGAAATGTGTGGGTCATTGGTGCTTTTCGTTTGAGCTCTATTGCAAGAATTGAAAATAAAATTACTTGAATGCTAGCTCCTGCGGCATACCAAAACGAACCACCCATGCCAAATTCATAAGTTACAGTTGAAGATTGCAGCAAGGTTGCAGCCCAGGTCCATGCAGATACAATAGAGGATGCAATCAACCCTGTTTTGATGGTTCTGCCTGCAGTGTAAAACCACTCAAAAGTTTTCCGTGTTCCCAGCCATTTGGTTTCTGCCTTTACCATCAGGGTAACGGCCAATGCCAGAATCAAACCAACGCCAACAAGTACAACATACCCCACATTTTCAGGCAGAATTGACTCCATAGTTCTATTGAAAGCTCAAATCTAGTATTAAAATAATAATTTTGGGTTTAATCAGAGTCGGGAAATAAGTAAAAAGACTTTCAAAAAGACATTAAATACTTGATCTGCAAAGTGAAGGTGAATGGTAGACAGGATAGATGAAATAATAATTTCAGGTCTCAGTCAGAATTCAAAACAAAGTACTTTTGAATTATGGGATTTCCTAAAGGGGTTTGGCTACAACATATCACAAGAAGAGATCGAATCTAGAATTTCAGTGTTAGAAGAAGAAGGTGTGATCAAAAAGTATGTTGTTTCAGTTGACTCTAAAAAAATTCCAGGCAGAGTAATACGAGTTGATTTGGTTACATTTAGAACATCACAAGCATTACCCAAAAGACTTGAGGGTTTGAAAAAATACCTGAATGATGCACCATTTGTAGTATTCTCAGGACGTACAAGAGGGGGATATGACTGGATTACGGTAAAATCATTTTTGTCCGATGAGATGGCAGATGAAGAAAATGATATTTACAGGAATCTCTTTGGGGACATAATTCAAATCTATGAGGTTTATGATTTTATTCCACAGACAGAGGCATCCCTTAGTGGATTAACATATACAGAAACAGAATACAAAAAATTTCTTAAGGAATGGGTGCCTCCATTTATTGGGAAATAGTCGACGTCGACAAAGTTTATTTTGAATATTTCTTTTTGTGCTGAATGCTCTCATCTATCAGTGAATGTGTGATTCGCCTCAAATTCATCAGAAATTCTATCAGTTCTGCACGCTTTGAGGGGGCAACTTTATGGGCATCATCAATAAGATCGTCAATTCTGGACAGAGTAACCTTTAGAGTAAGAGTGCTTTTTCGTACAATACTGAGTTCTTTGGAATTTTTGTTTTTAGAGTCGGTATTTTGAGGTTTTTCAGGCAAGTTACTTTTCATCTTTCGAATCTGCCTGACAGTTAGTTTGTTGTGGACAATCTCATCAATAAAATCATTTTTGACTGAGGACTCCACAGTAGTTAATTCAAGTGCTTGACTAACACTTAGGTTGTTGCTAGTAATTTTTTCTTTGATATCTTTTGGTAATTTTAATAGTTGCATTCTATGAGATACGTGCTCTACGCTTTTACCTATCTTTTTTGACAGATCACTTGCTCCACCCCAACCAAAATCAACCACATATTTTTGGAAGGCCTCGGCCTCCTCAAGGGGATCCATGGACTTTCGCTGTATGTTTTCTGTAAGTTGTACCTCATATGCTTGCTTGTCAGAAAACTCTCTAATCTTGCATGGGAGAAATCTCCACCTTAGGCTCTTGCATGCAGAAAATCTCCTATGGCCGGCAACAATTTCAAATCCGTGTTCTAGAGGCCTTACAACAATTGGCTGGAGAAGCCCGTGTTCTTTGATGCTTTTTTTCAGATTGGCAAATTCGGCGGAATTTTTGGAGTTATCATACCGTACAGGGAATTTTGAGGGCCTTATCATTCGCAGTTCTATTTGTTCAACAATTGAGTTATCAAATATTTCCAATATCAGAACCCTGAATATCATAACAGGCTACAAAGTATTTATTGATTTTTAGATTAGGCATTGCGATAAAAAAGGCAAAACGCATGAAAAAGGCAGAGGATGTTGCTGTTTGATTTTGGTGATCTGAAACCCAAATTGATCAGTCCACATTGACAAAAACGGCAGTGATCTGATGGCTCTGTGCATGGGCCTGTCTGCAGTTTTAAAAGGATCTATTTCAGATAATGGTGCCTTTCCGCCGGTTCATTCTTGTAAATATCTACAGGTATGATTATGCAGTAATGGTTTTATTTTATCTAAAAAGAAAAATGTGAATAAAATGAAAAATTGGAGATTACCATTTCTGGTAGTAGGCATATTACTGATTATTACAGTAGGAATACAGCCAGTATTTGCTGAAAAAATAGTTTCAATCCAAAAGACAGTAGATATTGACAGAGAATCACTGACTGATTCCATTTCCAGTCTAGAAAAATATTCACAAATTTTGCCAGATTATATTCAATCATCCAAATTAACAAAAGACAATACAGCAAATATGAAAATAGGAATAGGCTGGATCACTATTGACATGGATATAAAATTTGCAGAATCAAATGACAAAGTCACACTTGAAGTAATTTCAGGTGATTTTAGGGGAACAAAACTCTATGTGACAATGTCTGAGAAAACCAAAGACAGTACCAATGAAAAGACGGATGTTTCAGCAGAAATGCATCTTCAAAGAAGTTGGCATATGGGAGTTTTGACATCATTTGTATCTGATAATGATATCAAATCTATGCTAAATACAAGTCTAAATGGATTAGTTGAATATGCAAAAAATCCGCCAACCTATGAGAAAGCAATAGAAGAGAAAGAGAGATTCTGTATTTTTGGTTTATGCTTTTAGTTATCTAAGACACAAGAATTAGTTACTGGATCAAAGACAGTTTCTGCTCCACATTTTGAGTTAGTTTTACCAGAGGATGTGGAATCACCAGTATCTAAGACACACGAATTAGTTACTGGATCAAAGACAGTTTCTGCTCCACATTTTGAGTTAGTTTTACCAGTGGATGGGGAATCAGTACCAGTATCCACAGTTCCCACTTTAGAGTCGGCAACATCTACTTTAGAATCAGCAACAGCTGATCTTTCCAAAACATTATCAAAGAATCCCTGAGTATAACCTGCACCAAGAATTATCAAAACCAATACAGGAATTCCAACCATAACAGGAATTTTCCATCCAATAGTTTTTGTTTGATTTTTTGAACGAATGGAAGAGGTTGGTTTTTCTTCTGGATCAGTTTCTGTACCAACCTCAAACAAAGATGCGCCGCAAGCCATACAGAAATTAGCACCCAACGGGCCTTTTTTTCCACACTTCCAGCAATGAATCATTTCTTTATCATCATAGTCAGTTTCTGAATTCTCATCAGTTTCTGCTTGTTGCTTCAAAACGTGGTTTACAAGATATTTTTCTCTCATTTTTTCCAAATAATTTTTATCAGTAATCCAGATAGTTTTATTTTGAATGTAGGCTTGTTTGATATGTTCTAGTCTATATGAATCACCTACACCGAGTTTTAGTAGGGCATTTACATCATCCACTACATCCTGGGAGTCCATGATAATTCCATTCTGAGGTTATTCAAAATTGTTTCTTTTTAACCACTGAAAAAGACAAAAAATGCTTCAAACTTATGCAGTTAAAAGTTTCATATGACGCTTATCGTCTTGAAAATATTCGTCTAATTTGCTTGTAGTGCCTCCAAATAGCAAGTTTTTGAACAACAGCCTTTGTGACCTATAGAATGCGATGTTATGCAAACAGGGCAGATTTTCATGCCAATACCTGAATTGTTTGTATTTCAGATGTAGAATCAAAACAATCATCTCTTTTTACAACTAGCTCAAGTAGACAGACAGACAGACAGACAGACATGTTATTTTTGATAAAAACTTGATATTTTTTGTGCGATTTGAGAACGCTAGCGAAGTCTTCGTGAACGGTTCTTCTGCTGTGTTGCACAACCAAATAATTATTCAGTCTACGCTAGACAATGATTCATTGTTCATCAAACACTTGGTTATCATGTGTTCAAACAAATTATACAGCAACGCCTTGATTTCCAACTCCTTTACCATGTTGCAGTATTTGGTTGCCATGACATGTTCTCCAAAGAACCGTTTGAATGATAAGAATACACCCTCTATACTCCACCTCTCACCACAAATTATGCCAAGATTCCACAGCATCAAATTGTACATTTGTACCAAAACAGATTTTCTTCTTGGATAGCAATCAGTATTTACTGACGATGTCTTGCAAATCTTGATTGCAGGCAGTATCTCCTTGTCATAATACAGATACGAAAAATTGTCCTTTGAATCACATGCGCCATCGCCTAGAACCTTTGCAATCCTGTTGCCTGTCTTTTCTGCATTCTCTACCAAAAAGGAAGGTGTTAAGCGTCATGGGAGCACTCATCAGTTACCTTCATGGACAGGATTTTTTTGTCTTGATATCAGCTGTTACGTGAATCTTCAGAAATCCTCGTTTTGGTGTCTTTTTCCATTTGTGTCTCATCCATTCCCCTCTGTTTGCAACTTTGATTCCCGTTCTGTCAATTGCAATGACAACATCATGCTGAATTGACCTTTAGCTTGCGCCAAGATAGAACAGATTTGGGCCATCGGTTCAGTCAGGAAAAAATGTTTCAGTCTTTGCCGTAGACTGACTTGTGGTCGCATACTCTAAGAAATTCAATCGTGTTGTCACTTCAGTTGACATTGTAGATTATCCTGTACTTTCTGCCTATATCGTATGCAAACACTCTCTTGCTCTGCTTGTATTTTCCAAGACGTGCAGGATTTTCAGTGGTGAGTAGTTCCAATACGGCTTCCTCCACTCTTTTTTGTATTTTGGAATCTAGCCTACCAAATTGTTTGGAAAATACGGGACGTCTATCTGGAATCCATCCAGTCAAGAGTTATGCAACTCTTCAAGAAATTCTTCAATTGATGATGTTTTTCTGTCTTTTGATTGATAGAATTCATCAATGTCTTTGATCTCCTCAGGAGTAAGATCATCTACCTCTCTTGTATCGGACATATGTCTCATGTATGTTACACTCTTAAAAAAAGATTAAGAGTCAAGAATTCCTACGAGTTCCCGCCTTATCTTTTTGAGCGCCTTTTTGTGCTTTCTTAGGCGCATAGAGCCCTGTGCAATTCCCAAGAGATTCCACGCGTCATGCATTATCTTGGCCAGATGTCTTGTCATGGCATCAGAGATTATCGAGTATGTCATACTACGGCATGTCATTGTACGGCATCATTACTTGCAGTGATTTGTATCATTATTATTCTTCTTGAAGATCTGCAAACGTACATGAGAAATGAAGATACTTGTGATCTAAAGATGGATTTGTACAATAATTTAGATCAATGGCTAGTCATGCAACACAGCAAAACGTAGATTACACAGAACCCCATGAACAGCTAGTTAAAATTAGATGAGATTTGAATAAAACCGTGAAAGCCCGATTTAATGGGAAATGTGTCGAATGCGGAGAGATAATCAAAGTAGGCAAGGAGATTCTAAAAAACTCCAAAGAAAAATGGGTTCATAAAGCATGTTCTGATTTAGAAGAAGAATTACCATAATTACAAACAAAATTGGAACAAATTAGTAACAAGTTTTTTAAGGTACCTGAAAAAAGAAAAGAAAGATGATTGCAAAATCAAACATGTTTTTGATGGCCTCGATTATGACGGTGTTTGGAATAATGATGATTCCAAGCAGTATTTCAGCTGAAACTAGTCAAAATATTGTTACGATAACTCCAATTAATGAAGAAATTAGTTTGCAAAAAACAATAACTACGATGAATGTTCCTCAAGACAACAAACTTCCATGGGGAATAGTCAAAGGTTCTGCATCAGACTATGTTGAAAGGTATCCAATAATTATTCAATTTTACAAAGGAGAAGAACCAGTTCATTTTAATCAAGTTGATGTAAAAGGAGATGGCTCTTATGAATACAAATTCAGAGTCACAAGTCTTGATTCAAACACTGGGGAGTTTATCAATATTTTTGAGGGGGGTTATACTGTGAAAATCTTCAGAGTAATTCCAAATAATAATGAACTAGTATAAAGTTGATAAGGCTAACTTGATGCCCTTTATCTTTGAGTTTACCAAGAATCTAGTTTGCAACTTTGATTCCATATCTTTCAGATCTTACAGAACCAAATCAGTAGTTGGGATTGTACCGTTCCAAAACAGCCCACAAATCACCCGGTAGGCGGTGGTGGCCACCTGGCATACACATATGCTGCAAACACGCAGATTATCCTGTTTAAAACGCCTGCAAGTGTCACATGGTACCTTTGTCTGCCCACCGTGCGACGCAGGCCTATCCAGATGTTGTTTAGCACCAGTGACAAGACAAACAAAAGCATCCGTACGGAGGGGTTCCTGCTGGCAGTGCGCGGGCGTATGCTCTTTGCAGACCTGTACCCCGTTTCAATCCCCCAACGTTTTTTGTACTGCTCTGGGATGTATTTGACAACGTCCCTTTCGCTCTCGTATGGCAGCGACGTTGCAAATGCGTGGTACCTGTCAAACATGGTGCCGTCTTTTTTCCTGGCGTTGTCTCTGATCAGAACCAGGTTGAACGTGAACTTTTCGGAGCCGGACTGTATGGTGTACCGGGAGACATCGCCGCGCTTTCCTTGGGCGTGCTGTACAATGGCGCGCTTGATGCCGGCATTCTTTTTTGCCGGCATGATAAAATGCCTGTGAAGCGATCTGACAGTCTGCATCACGTCTGTTGCGTAAAACTCCCTGTCAAGAAGCAGCTAAGCGAAATCTGCTCTAATTCGGGCCAAATCGGCTACAAAATGCAAACAGATCAATGAGGGTACGACCCCATGATTTCTGTTGTTGAGACAAAAAACCAGACAGGGCCGCGAACTGTTAAACAATCCACGCATATATGAAGATGTTGCAGACGGCGCCAAAAACATGCTTGCATGCGCCAACACATCAGACAGGTACAACGCAACGTTTGGACCAGATGATCTGAACTGCGGCATGCTAAAGGCTGCCACCATGATTCTTCTGTAGCAGATGCGCAAAGGCGAAGGCGCAAAGGCTGCGATACCCCGTCTGACAGGTGGATTGCATCGGCAATCAAGGGATGAGCAGGATGCAATCCAGCACACGCTTGAAGGCCAGATAGCAAGGCATCTTGAAACCCTCAAAAGACTGGGCAGGGTTCCAAAAAAAGGACTGGACATGGCAATTGACATGCACCTCATACCGCGCTATGACAGGGTACCGGGGGCGGAGCTGACACGTTCCAAATACAAGAACGGAACCAAATACTTGAGCGTTACATGAGTCCAGTGCGTAAATGACAAGATGCGTATCGTTCTTGCCGCATCATACCTGAAGATGCTTGAATCCGTGCCTGATTACGTGGATGCCGTCCTCAAAACCATGGCAGGGATGGGGGCATCAGGATACACCTGGTGTTGCTTGACCGTGAGTTCTTCTCAGTTGATGCGATAAGCAAGCTGCAGGAAAACAACGTAAAGTTTCTGATGCCGTGCAGGAACACGTACAACGTGGTGGCCGCCTGCAAGAGTTTGCACAGGGGAAGAGAAGGAAAATCTCAGGGAACGTAATTGAAAACAACCTGGGTTCTGCTGCTGAATATTCCATGATAATAACTGACAGAAAAAAGGCCAAAGACTCTGATGACCCAGAGGGAGGTATACATCGGGTTTGCAACAAACCATCCCGCAGTCAGGACTGAGGTCTATGCCAAAAGATGGGGGATAAAGATGAGTACGGCAAAATCGAGGAGTGCGGGGCCAAGACACGAATCACAGACATGGAATCGCGGATGCTGTGCTTTTACCATTCTCTGGTATTGTACAATGAATGGGTGATTGTCAGGGCAATGCTTTCTGACGGCACTGAAAGGCAGTGCCATGACCATGCTGACGTTTAAGGTGCAGCTGGAATCGCTTCCCATACGCCAGTCCAAACCGCCTACATGATCTCAGGCTTGGGACACATTTCGCTTAGCTGGAATAAAGCCTTTGATTCGTCTAAGTGAATATACGATCAGACAGATGCAAGATATTCCATAACCAATAACCAGCAGCGACAGCCTCAGGTTAAAGTGGCATTCTTCTGGCGCCTCCTCTATGTTGCTGTCCATTAATAATTGTGAATACTCCACGGTCTCCAACATGCACTGATACGTAAACAGGTAAACCGTGTTTACATCCCCCGGGAGTTGTGGAAATGAGGAAAAAAATGAAAACAAGCACAGTAAAAATATCCCAGAGAACAATAATGCAAATGTTTTTTTGAACATGATAAAAAAAGGGATGGTTATGGATAGTCAATTAATGCTTCTGACTGTCCAGTCTGCCGTGATTGTCCATGATAAAACACAAACAGGTATTCTGGCAGTCGTCTTCCCAACTACAATGTTAGTAATGTTGACTGCGCCATTCATATTCGCAACGGTTGACGGTAACAACGATTGGCCGAATGCGCTTACACTCGAGGTCTAGGTGGCTGTCGTGATCCTCATAGCCAAGGTTAACACCCGACCCATTTTGGGAAAACCATCCAAAGAATTAACAGTGTATAAAAAACGTTAGTAATAAATCACAGAGTATCAGACTATCGATATGACTGAATTAGAACACAAATACGAAGTTGAAATCAAAGAAAGGGAAGAAAAGCAAAAACTACCTGATGATGTGAAAGCTGAGCTAAAAGCATCAGGAATGATGGATGACAAAGGAAAACTCAAGCTAAAAGGAGTCAGTCCAAAAATGCTCAAAAGAATGAAACAGGAATATGTAGAATGTCCGGTTTTAAAGGCAGACACACAGTTTATCCAGTGTTTTGTGTGTCCAAATTTCCAAAGCAGGGTTACAGGCAAAGTTCTTTGTAAAGGTGATCCTCTCTAGTATTCAAACAAATCGAGGTTCTCACGAAAAGCTCATTAGTTAAATTAATTCTTTGAATTCTAGTTTGAGTAAAGAAGACAAAGGAATCACGGTTTCAAAAAATGAAGATTTCAGTGAGTGGTACACCCAAGTAGTTCTAAAAGCTAAACTTGCAGATTATGCTCCTGTAAAAGGACTAATCGTACTCAGGCCAGACGGGTATTCTATTTGGGAGTCATTAAGAAGCACACTTGATAAAAAATTTGCAAATAATGGAATAAGGAATGGATTTTTGCCGATATTAATTCCAGAGTCATTGTTAGGAAAGGAGCAAAAACATTTTGCGGGATTTAATCCAGAAGTGTTTTGGGTTACCCATTCAGGAACCAATAAAGTTGGCGACAGACTCGCATTAAGACCAACATCTGAAACACTAGCATACACTCTATATTCTAAGTGGATTCAAAGTTGGAGGGATTTACCACTAAAGATTAATTTTTGGAATACTGCGTTAAGAGCAGAAATTAAAGGAACAAAACCATTTCTTAGAACATCAGAATTTTTGTGGCAAGAGGGACACACTGTACACGCAACACAAGAAGAGGCAGAGAGGGAAGTAATGAAAATTTTAGAGATTTACAGAGACACTGTTGAAGACGAGTTAGCAATTCCAGTAACCACAGGAAAAAAAAGTGAAAGTGAAAAGTTTGTAGGTGCAGTATACACTACTACAATGGAATCAATCATGCCTGATGGAAAGGCATTACAGATGGGCACGTCACACTTTTTGGGTCAGAATTTTTCTAAACCATTTGAAGTCAAATTTGCAGACAAAGATAATGTAGAACACTTTGCATGGCAAACCTCATGGGGGGTTTCTTGGAGGTTGATTGGTGCAATGATCATGATACATGGGGATGACAAAGGGTTAGTCTTACCACCAAAGGTAGCGCCAGTGCAAGTAGTAATTGTGCCAATATACAAAAATGATGAAAGCAAGGCCAGCATATCATCTAAAGTAGAGGATATTAGAAAAAGCCTAGAATCAAAAGGAATCAGAGTTCACATAGATGATAGAGGCGAATTGTCTCCAGGATACAAATTCAACGATTGGGAACTAAAAGGAGTCCCAATACGAATAGAGATAGGCCCCAAAGACATGGAAAAACAAAGTGTCATAATAGCAAAAAGATACAATCAGGAAAAATCAAGTCTGTCTTTTGCTGAAATTGAAAAAGTTTCTACGATTTTAGATGAAATTCAAACGGACATGTTAAAGGCTGCCAAAGAACAATCCAAGGAAAACATCATGGATATTTCAGACTATACAGAATTCAAGTCAAGGATTGAGAAAGGGGGCTTCTTTAGCGCTCCCTGGTGTGGAAAGTTGGAATGTGAGGAGAAGATCAAAGAAGAAACAGGCGCAGACATCAGAGTAATTCCTTTTGGAAGTGAAAATACAGGAGAAAAATGCATGTATTGTCAAGAACAAAGCGTCTCAATCATTATTTTTGCAAGAGGGTACTAGCACAAAACTACCCACAAACATAATAATACAAAAACTAGAATTTTTCAGTATTGACCTCAAACCCGGAGCTAGCACAACAAAGACCCTTGTTAGAGCAGTTCAAAGAGACAAGAAATAGGACTTTGGAACTTGTAAAAACTTTAGAGGAAGATGATTTTGTGGTTCAGACTGCATTTTTCACGAGTCCGCCAAAATGGCATATTGGCCATGTAAGTTGGGTTTATGAGGTAGTTATGAGCAAGATTGATAAAAATTATGAATTTTACTCTAAAGAATTTTCTGATTATCTAAATTCCTATTATCAACAGTTTGGGGTTCCACAGGACAGGGGATTACGAGGAGTAAGTTCAAGACCCACCGTTGGCCAAGTTTTCCAATATTTTAGCACAGTAAATCAAAGAGTGGAAAAAATTATTGAGACTCAAACCTTGGATGATGAGCAAATTAGATTGATTACAATGGGGTTTCATCATGAATGTCAACATCAGGAGCTTTTAGTTTATGATCTACAGCATTTGCTTGCAGAGCAATACAGGCCTGTTAGAAAAAACAACATCCAAAAACCAAACAATGTTGAGAAAAAATCAGTTGGGATCAAAGGAGGTCTATACACGTTAGGATACAATGGGGATGAATACTGTTATGATATCGAACTTCCAGAACACAAAGTATACCTTAATGACTACAAAATGGATGTTTTTCCAATAACAAATCAACAATATCTAGAATTTGTTGAAGATGGGGGATACAAGACATACAAATACTGGCTATCAGATGGCTGGGAGAAAGTCAAAGAAAAAAAATGGGACGCTCCTATGTATTGGGAGAAAATTAACGGTGAATGGCATGTTAGGGATTTTCTAGGAATCAGAAAAATTAATCCAGATGAACCAGTGTGTCATGTTAGCTATTACGAATCTGACGCATACTGTAAGTGGGCTGGAAAAAGATTGCCTACAGAAGCTGAATGGGAAAAAGCTGCTAGCTGGAATGAGGAAAAACAAGAAAAAACAATCTACCCGTGGGGAAACAAACAAGCATCAACAGAAAAATGTAATTTGCTTGAATCATACTATTGGGGATGCACTGAAATTGGGACATTTCCAGAGGGGATCAGTCCATCAGGATGTCAACAGATGATAGGCGACGTATGGGAATGGACATCGTCAGAATTTTCAGGGTATCCAGGATTCAAATCCGGGTTTGATGAATACAATGACAAGTGGTTTACAAACCAAAAAGTTTTGAGAGGGGGCTCATTTGGAACTCCAAAAATGTCAATCAGAAGCAGTTACAGGAACTTCTTCAGACTAGATGAGAGATGGTTATTTTCAGGATTCAGATGTGCAGAAGACACCTAAGATTTTGATACCAAGGTCAATGAGAAATACTTGTTGTCATCTAACCACGTATGTTTAATTTCAAATCCTATACTATCAAGCATGTCATGAATTTGGGATAGCTCATACTTGTGCGAATGCTCAGTGTGAATTAATTCATTTTTTTCTAGATTCAATAACAGGTTAGATTTGGATATCACAGTTGATTGCCTTACAAGGGATTCAAGATACATCTCAATTCTTTGATCTTTCTTATTGTATATGACACGATGTGCAAAGTTTTTCAAATCAAAATCAGCATCAAGTTCGTCATTAATCCTAGAAAGAACATTAAGATTAAATTCTGCAGTTACACCTTGAGAATCGTCATATGCAGATTCCAAAGTATGTGTGTCTTTTACTAAATCCAATCCAATTAAAAAAAGATCATTAGGTTTCATTGTTGAGTTTATCCTCTGCAAAAATTTGCAGCCGGCAGTAGGTGAAAAGTTGCCAAAGCTAGAGCCCAAAAAGATAATCAAATTTCTTTTATCGTCATAACTTTTAAGAAATTCCAAGCCACCCTCATATGTGTCAATAATGCCGGTAATCTGCAAACTGTCGTAATCAGATAGTAGTTGTTCAGAGCTTTCGGCAAGAATTTCAGAAATGTCAATTGGCACATACTCTGTTTTATCCTGTAACTTTGTAAAAACATCAAGAATCAGTCGAGTTTTTACAGATGCGCCACTTCCAAGTTCAACTAGTCTAAATTCATCATCAAGGTAAGAAGGTAGTTTATCTTGCAATTTCCTTAAAATAGAGATTTCAGTTCTAGTGGGATAATATTCAGGCAAGGAACATATTTTTTCAAATAAATTCGAGCCTTTTTTATCATAAAAGAACTTTGGATTTATGAATTTAGAGTCTCGATTGAGGCTGGAGGATATTTCTTCGGCAAACGTTTTTTCAATTTTGGTAGCATGTGGTTTAAAATATTGAAGTTTAGAATCTACAACATATTTTTTATAATTAAGATTTTTTTGAAGGGTGTTACTCAAGTGTTAAAATCGCAACCATTCAACATAAATGCTTTATCCCAAATTTTTATGCGTAAATTGGGCTCTGTTTCGTCATTGGTAGTTTTCTCCGTGTCACTTTTTGGTTGCTGTAATTTGCGTGGAATCCAAAATTCTCCATCAAACATCCACAAAATATCTCTCCCTCAACTCTACAATCGACTACTTCCTTACACGTACGAGTTGACATCTCTTCCTCAATTAAGGATAAACAACAATTAGGGCATCTTGATAGGTTCTTCTTCTTCTTCTTCTTCTTCTTCTTCTTCTTCTTCTTCTTCTTCTTCTTCTTCTTCTTCTTCTTCTTCTTCTTCTTCTTCTTCTTCTTCTTCTTCTTCTTCTTCTTCTTCTTCTTCTTCTTCTTCTTCTTCTTCTTCTTCTTCTTCTTCTTCTTCTTCTTCTTCTTCTTCTTCTTCTTCTTCTTCTTCTTTCAAATAGAATATTTGAGCCTCCACCATTGCAATATTCCTGTCTTTATCTTTTAGTTCGTTTATCGCTTTCAAAATCCCCTGTTTCTGGGATTTGATTTCTCCTTTCAGTCGACTTTTTTCTCGAACTAGTTCTTCAATTTGTGATTCTAGATAATATCTATCAATTTACCTTTGACTCTTCCTCTGACACGCCAACTGATAATATTTCGATATAATCTATGTGTGTTTTTTTATGTTCTTCTGATTTATTATTTTTCTCTTCTTTGATACTGTGTTATCGGTGGGGGTTCATACATTTGCACCCAATGTTTAACGGGGCGATATGGTATTATAATGGTAGAAAAGGTGTTTGAATAAGTATGAAAAATCAAATTTTGATAGAAATTAAAACATCGTTAGATAAAATGGAAGAAACAGGGAAAGTAGATCTTACTATACTTGACAATCTTACAACATTACGTAAATTTCTAAGACAACTCAAAAGTAAATGGTTGAATGTAGATAATTCTGATGGGTTTTATTTTTATCAAGCAGTTCGTAATGTAGAATTGGTATTAGGTAAAATGGAATATTGTTTTAAAAATTCACAAAAAGCTAATGATAATCCAAAAATTGTAGAAGACTCGTTGGTATTATTACCTACAATAGATAACATTCTAGAAACTACACAAAGTTTCAAAATTAATGAAGATACTATTGGTAATGTATTACGTAAAACACATGCCTTAAGAAATCAAGCTGCAAGTACCAATCTTATTGAGTCCTTAGACATAAGTAGAGAAAGTATCGATAAAGATACTTTAAAATTACAATTTACTGCATTGATACAAAAATTTGATTCTAATTCTTAAACCTAATAATAAATGTCCGATGTTAAAGTAATACCTGCACAAATGTAATTGTTTCGGCAAGTATAATTGAAAATTTACATGAATTAGAATTAGTAGTAAAACATCATTTTTACGATCAATCTATTCAATTATTTAGTTTGTTTAAACCTCCAAATGAAACAGATGGATATGTTATGCCAAAAATAAAATCTGAATGTTTTGGAGTTTTATCAAGGACTGTAAAAGATGTATTTGTTCCTAAACGATTTGTGGATGGATCTGTTAAAGAGTGATTTTACAATGATGCAGTAGAAATAATTAGTTCTTCGGAACATAAAATGAGAAACTTACTTTCTAGATTAAAAAGAGTAAATTTAGATCGTCAATAAATATGGAAGAATCAAAAAGATGATGGTAACACAAGAAATTTTCACAAGGTTTGGAATCAGATGTGATCATCCTAGAGAAATTTTCCGAATGGCCGGTGGCACGGTTTAATCAAATATATCGTTATTTTAGAAATCTCAGCAACCGAAAAGTAGTACGGAGAAAACTACCGATGACGAAACAGAGCCGTAAATTGCATTTCTTGATATACCTCTTCATTGGATAGCAATCATGGACGAAATACTCAAAGTGGAGCATTTGAAGAAATATTTTACAAAAAAAGGGTTGTTTGGATCAAAATCCACAACAGTTAGAGCGGCAGATGATGTTTCATTTTCTATAAAAAAAGGCGAAGTTTTTGTCTTAGCGGGGGAATCAGGTTCAGGAAAATCAACCATAGCAAAATTAATTCTAAAATCAATCGAATCAGATTCCGGGAAAGTCTTTTTTGAAGATCAGGAAATAAACAATGAACAAAAAAATTTAGAAAAAATCAGAATGAATTGTCAGATGATTCATCAAGATCCTTATGATTCTATAAATCCAAGGATGAGAATTGCAGATATTGTTTCTGAACCACTTGAAATCCACGGTATTGGAAGCAAGGAAGGTAGAATGAAAAGGGTGATCGAAGTTTTGCAGGAAGTAAAATTAGAACCTGCCGAAGAGCTGATGAAAAAATATCCTCACATGTTATCAGGTGGACAAAGGCAAAGAGTAGTCTTAGCAAGGGCCCTAGCATTAAAACCCAAAATCATCCTAGCTGATGAACCAGTTTCAATGCTGGATGTTTCAATTAGAGCAGAAATGCTTGAATTGTTACAGGAACTACAGAAAAAACACAGCATTTCATTTGTATACATTACACATGATTTGGCAACTGCCAAATACTTTGGTCAAAGAATAGGAATTTTGTATCTTGGAAAAATGGTCGAGATGGGGCCAATAAATCAAGTTCTTCAGGCTCCTAAACACCCATACACGCAAGCACTAATTGATGCTATTTCAGAGCCAGACCCTGAAAATCTTCATCAGGATAAGAAAATCAGAATAAACGAGCCATCACATACTGATGTATGCCAAGGATGCAGATTCAGCAACAGGTGTCCATACGTAATTGACAAATGTAAAGATGAGCCTGATTTGGAGAAAGTCGGCAATGACCACTATTCTGCATGTTATGTAAAACTAGACTAGGATGTTCTTACAGAAGGCATTCGTTTGTCTTTGTAAGTAACAACGTTAGATACGCCGTTCTTTGGGAAAACACCGTAGATCAGTTTTGCCTTTTGAACAACAGAGTCCTTCAGAGAGACCATAATGAATTGACTTTCTTTGGATCTCTCCTCTAAGATGTTTGCCAGTCTTTTAGCGTTAGGCGCATCAAGGTGTGCGTCTACCTCATCAAACAAATAGAATGGAGATGGTTTTAGTTTTTGAAGTGCAAGTACAAACACAATTGCAGCTAATGTTTTTTCGCCGCCACTGATAGAGGTAGACTCTCTTTTTTGTTTATTTGGGAATTGAATCAGATAAGAAATGCCAGAGCTAAATATATCGTCCTCATTTTGTAATTCCAGCCAAGCATCACCACCAGTCATTTTATTGAAGATTAAATGAATTTCTTTATCGACTCTGTCAAATGCATCTAAGAATGTTTGTCGTTTGTCTTTTTCAATACCTTCAATGAATTTTACAATAGAATTTCTTTCTTCCTCAAGAGAATTCTTTCTTGTTGACATTGAACGGTAGCCATAAGAAATTTCAACATATGTTTCAGGGGCTTTAGCGTTTAATGCATTAAGAGAAGACAGTTCTGAAGTCAGTCCTTGAACGATTGGTTCAACATCAAATGTCTCCATGTCTTTATCAAATCCAAACGCAGAGAGGATTTGTTGTAATTTGGTTTCATTTTCTACTAAATCATGTAAATCACGATTCAGGGAATCAGACTGACGCTCTAATGTGTTAATTTGCCTTGTCAGGCCCTTATCGGCATCAGAAAGGGTTTTGAGTTTATCGTCATATTCTTTAAGTTGTCCAATAGAAGAGCCAGAAGTGGAGATTAGATCTTGCTCTTTTTCTCTTAATTTTACAAGAACCTCGTTTTTTGATTCTTTTTGTTTTTCTAACCCTTGAATTTTTGTTTCTAATTCTTGGCGTTCTAAATTCAAAGAATTTTCCTCATCATAAAGTCGATTAGATTGGGATTTTTCTCTGCTGGCTTGGGTTTGCAATGTGGTGAGTTGTGAAGATTTATCACGGTATTCATTCATGACTGTCGTGTATAATTTTTCAATATCTGCTTTCTTCACATTAATCTTTGATAGTTCGTTTGCAATACGGGTCTGTTCTCCAGTAGAATAATTTTCCTCTACAAGTGCAATACGTTCATGTAATGACTCGACATGGGATTCGTTTGTAGCAATTTCAGACTCGATAGTGGAATTTCTTGAAGCCAGTTTAGAAATTCTGGTCGTTAGCTGTTCTTTCATGTTTGTTGCAGAAATAATTCTTGATTTCAAATTAGAGTAATTTTCATTTGTTGTGGCAAGGGATTTTTCTGAAACAAAAAGTCTTTCAGCATAAGATTGAATCGAGTCTTCTAATTTTTTCAAAGAGTGTTTTTTCTTTAGCATGTATTTTTTGATGACACTGATGGATTGGAACAAGCCGTCAATGTCACTACTCATTGAGATTAGTTTTGTAAGTTTTGATATTTTGGAATTAATGTCAATAACGACAGTGCCGCCCTTGGCCTCAAAGTATTCACCACCTAATGTTACTGCTTTGTAACCGGCTTGCGAGATTTTATATGCGGATTCACGACTTTCTGCAAGTACAATGTTTCCAAAGAGGAATGTTTTGAGGGCAGAATAAGCAGGATCACATTTGACATAATTGGCAAGTATGCCTAAAACTCCAGATTTTTTAGGGATTTTTAGTTTGAAGTTTGGTATAGCCTCAAGTGGGATAATTTTCAGCTTTGGAAGTTTTTTACTTCGAGCAACTTCTGCAAGACCAAGTAGCGTTGCAAAGTCTTTTACAACAATTGCCTTTATCCAGTCAGAGCTGACTGCAAGTACAGAACGCTCATATTTTTTATCCCATGAAATCATTTCATATACAAGACCTTCGATGCCAAGTTTGTCTGCATCTTCTTTTAATTTTGCAACAGTGTAATCTTCATGCATGAATCCCTTTACAGTTTTAATTTTTGATTCATACTGATTTGCAGCTGTACTGGATTTTTCCAGTATTAATCCCAATTCTTCCATATCATCAGCAATCTTTAATTTTCTTTTTTGTAATTTTGTAATTCTAGATTTTAATTCAGTAATGGTTGCATCATGGTTTTTCATCATTGATTCTAACTGGGATTTGTATCCGGAAAGTTGCTCAACATCTTGTTCTAATCCAGAAAGTCTTGTGGAATTTTTCTTAATGTTAATTTCAGACTGTTCTTTTTCATGTTGAGTTTTGGAGAGTTTTAATTTAGAATCATTTAGTTGGGCGAGAAGAGACTTGATTTTGTCATCAATTTCAGATTTTTTGGCGGCAGCTTCAGACTGTTCTGTTAAAATTTTATTTCTTTGGGAATCAACAATCTTTAGATCATCATTAACCTTGTTCTTTTTCACATTCGTTTCTTCAATTGATTCTTTTGTTTTTAGAATTTGTGTGTCAATATCACTTGTAATGTTTATAATTTCTTCTAATTCTGTTTTTATTTCAGGAATTCTGTTATCAAGTTGTTCGATCCTTTTTTTAGATGCAGAAATCGAGCTGTTATCTATCTCATATTGTTCCATTGCCGTACTAATTTCTGCATCAAGTGATGCCTTTTCTTGGCTGTAATCGTTGGCCTCTGCCATCAGTTTTGATTTTTCAGTTTCCAGACTGCCAATTTCGGTTCTCAAAGCACTTCTTTCATCATCAAATTTTGTTATTTCAGCGGTAATTGTGCGCAACATGGATTCTTTAGACTCTTTTTGGCTTGAAACAACCTTCATTTTGTTGGCAGCTGCTATTGCTTTGTATCGATTAAGTTCACGTTCTAAAATATCATGGCGTAATTTTTGATTTCGTTCTTCTTCAAGTTCATCAATTCGTTTTTTGATTTCACCCATTTTTGCCAGAGCAATTTCCAGTCTTCTATCGGCCTCATCTAGTTGTTTTACTGCTTCTGTCTTTTTTTCATCAAAATAAGACAAGCCGATTAAATCCTCGATTGTTTTTCTCTTTTCTTCAGATGTAAATTCTGAAATTCTAGTAACGGTTCCCTGTTGAACCGCATTTAGTTGACCTAAACCCGCATTGGCCACATCAAGCAAATCAAGAATCTGACTACGGTTTGTTTTCTTTTTATTTAGATAGTATGTGTTTTCCCCATTTGCATCCATTTCTCTTGTTATCTCAACAAGATCAGAATCAACTGGAATCTTTCTGTCTGTATTATCAAAATGAACGCTAGATCTTGCCATTTTTGGACCACGGCGAGCTCCTTCGATATCATGGATTAATGATCGTAGTTTGTCCACTCTCATGATTTTGGGCTTGTTCTCACCCATTGCAAAAATAATGGCATCTAAGATGTTGCTTTTACCAGAACCATTTGGACCAGAGATCGATACAAGTCCAGGCTCAAACTGAACAGTGGTGTTCTTAAACCCAAATGATTTGAAACCAAAGATCTCAACTTTTTTGACATGAACCAATAGGTGTGTTTTCACATTTGGCTGGATAATCAATGGTTAACAAGTTTAGTTGACATAATTGCATAATTTTTCGTAACAATTCGGATTTCTGGAGTGCCGTGCCTAAATTGGATGTAAAATCTGTGATTTTGATGTGTTTTACGCATGTAACTTCATAAACTCGAACTGTTACAATTTTTCTTGTTTTACTATGAGATTTTTCGTAGCGGTGTTGTGCCTACCTATAATTATGAAGGGATTATTCTAAATTCATGGTAAAGATTGGAGTGATTCAAACCAAATCCTATACTGCAAACCAAGAAGGAATTTCTAGAATTTCTGCATTGCTTGAGAAACTTGGAAGAAATGAAACAGACATTGTTTGCTTGCCTGAACAGTGGTTAAGGATCAACGAGATTCCAGATTTTGACTCAGAGTTTTCAGATTTTAAGAAAATCGCCAAGAATTTCTCAATGACTGTAATTCCAGGAGCATTTTATAAAACAACGAGGAAAAACACCTCAATTCTTGCACCCATAATCGGACCAAAAGGGGAATTTATTGGCAAGCAGGAAAAAATCCACCCGTTTGACTATGAAAAAGACAAGGTAAAACCTGGAAAGGAAGCTAAAATCTTCAATACAGCATGTAGATTCGGAGTGATAATTTGCTATGATATGGTATTTCCAAAGGTAGCCGGCACACTAGTGAAAAAGGGGGCACAAGTGTTGTTATCACCAAGCAGGATTGTCAAAAGGGGCATAGAGCCCTGGCACATGTATGTTCAAGTAAGAGCATTAGAGAACAGAATACCAATTCTTGCAGCTAATGTAGAGAATCACAGGTTTGGGGGCGAAAGTATTGTTGTGGATTTAACTGAAAACAACAAAGTAGTCACAACAAAAACCACTAAATTAAAAGGTCAGAGTGCAATTGCAAGAGAATTTGATCTTAAAAAATATGAAAAAACTAGAAAGAACAGATTTTCAGATTCTAACAAGTTTCAATAGCTATGTGCCTGCAACAAACTTCTCACACGCATCTTTTGCTGCAACATCTGAGGTTTGTTCTATTGGATGTTTCATCAAATAAGCACTTGCAGGTTTAATTGGTCCACCAACCCCTCTATCAAGCGCAATTTTTGCTAACCTAACTGCATCAATTACTATTCCTGCAGAGTTTGCTTTATCATCAACCTCTAAACGAACTTCCATATTATATGGAATATTTGCCCATTGGCGTCCTTCAATTCGCATAAACATGAGTTTAGTATTGCCTAAGAATGGAATGAAATCAGAAGGACCAACATAGATTTGGTCATCATCCAGTCTTTCATCGAGCTGACTTTGAACACTTTCAGTTTTAGAGATTTTTTTAGAAACAAGTCTTTCCTGTTCTTTCATATTTAGAAAATCAGTGTTGCCTCCAACATTGATTTGGTATGTTTTTTCAATTTTAGTTCCTCTATCATTACATAATTTAGCTAAGGTCCTATGAACGATAGTTGCACCAACTTGACCCTTAATGTCATCACCAATACAAGGAATATTTTTTTCTTCGAATTTTTTGGCCCAGTTCTCATCTGAGGCAATAAATGAGGGAATACAATTTACAAATGCAGTATTTGTGTCAAGACAAATTTGAGCCCAAAACTCGGTTACTTTATCAGAGCCTACAGGCAAATACGATACAAGAATTTCAGCGCCAGAGTCTTTGATAATTTGTTTTACTTTTTCTGCAATCTGTTCAGTGGTTTTGTCACTTTGAATTGGCTTGACTCTATTTTCCACCCACAATCCAACTCCATCCAATACAGGACTCTCATAGACTTTAGCGTCAGTTTTTGGCATTTCACCTTTAGGAATCCAATCAACCATGTTTGGATATTCATATATTGCCTCCATGAGGGGCTTGCCGACTTTGTTTTCACCAACATCAAATCCACAAACAAAGTCTATATCATAAATGCCATATCCTGCTAATTTTTCATGAATGATGCCAATTACTTGTTGAGAGGGATTTTTTCGATAGTATTCAATACCTTGAATCAATCCTGAAAAACAATTACCAATACCTACCAAACCGACTTTAATTCTGTCCCCCATTTGAAAACTGGTGTTGTTAGACGGGTTTAAAGTTTTCTTGATAGTTACAAAAATAGTTTCAATTAAGGCAGAATTTTATACTTGGCACCAACGAATCAGATTATGGTAGATCTAGGCAGGCCAGTAAAAGACATTGAAATTGACTCAAATTCGTCAATAGAAAAAATCTTTGAAGAGTTGTCTCAATCAGGAGGATTTGAGTCAGTAAATCTTGCAGATGGATTAAAAATTTTAACAGAAATGATTTCAGACGAGCAATGTCTTAAATTTGTCTCATTTGTAGGCGCTGTTGTTTCAACAGGGTTAAGAGGAATCATCAGAAACATGATCAAAAACAATTGGTTTGATGTTGCCATAACAACTTGTGGTGCATTAGATCATGATATTGCAAGACATTTTTCGCATTACAAAGAAGGCTCGTTTACAATGGATGACATGGAATTAGCTGATCAGAACATTCACAGGTTAGGAAATGTACTCGTGCCCATGGATAGCTATGGGCCGCTCATTGAAGAAAAGATGCAGGCATTCTTAGAAGAAGAGTATCAGAATGGGAAAAAGGAAATGACAACTGCCGAAATATGCAAAATGATTGGCAAACACCTAGGCGAGGATTCGTTTCTTTATTGGGCAAACAAAAATGATGTCAATGTGATAGTTCCAGGAATAATGGACGGGGCAGTAGGAAGTCAGATTTGGCTATTTACGCAAAAACACAGTGATTTCAAATTAAACATGACAGGGGATGCAGATTTACTTTCTGGATTGATTTTCAAAGCTGAAAAATCAGGAGCGTTCATGATTGGAGGCGGAATTTCAAAACACCATACATTGTGGTGGAACCAATACAGGGAAGGGCTAGACTATGCATTTTACATTACAACTGCACAAGAGTTTGACGGCAGTCTTAGCGGGGCACTGGTAAGAGAAGCAATTTCCTGGGGAAAAGTAACACAAAAGGCAAAACAGGCAACACTTCATGCAGAAGTAACAACGATTTTACCATTCATTTATGCAGCACTTGCTTCAAAATTAAAAAATTAGATAAAAACTATTATCCTATTAATACAAAAACTAATTGTTGTTTCCCAGAATCAGAATAAAAGAACTAAAACCACTAAATTTAGAAGAGGGCTATCTGATTGACGGGTTCCCTTCAGTGGGATTTAGCAGCGCAATTGCAACTGAATCAATGGTGCACACGTCACAGTTTGAAGTGGCCGGAGTTATCGACTCGGACAGTTTTCCCCCAATCAGCGTTATTAAAAACGGCAAGCCCAATTATCCAACCAGGATTTTTGCTAATGATGATTTGAAAGTAGGGGTGTTTTTGTCATATCTTACACTTGATCAGGCATTTCATCGAACCGTAGCTAAAACAATGCTAAAGTGGGCAAAGAAACACAAAATCGGATTAATTCTGAGCAGTGTGGCAGTCAAGACACCAGAAGGTATTGAAGAAATGGTATGCATTGGAAGTACAGATTCTGCAAGAGAGAAAATCAACAAAGCTGGTTTGAAAGTTTTAGAACATGGAACAGTTCCAGGAATTCCAGGACTGTTATTAAACGAAGGAAGCCTAACAGGTCAGGACGTGATCGTAATAATTTTCCATACGGATGGCAAGGGTCCTGATTTCAAATCAAGCGCACAACTTTGCCTTGCAATGTCCAAATTAATTCCGGGAGTGTCATGTGATATTTCTTCGTTACAAAAAGAAGCTGAAAAAGCTGAAGTGGTGATAAAAGAGGCAGAAGAGGAATCAAAGCACCTTAAAGGTTCCATGTATAGATAGAATTTTTCTGTTGTACGAAAAGTAAGTCCGCCTAGGATCAGGAGAACAATAGATGATTATTTCAGGCTGTACCGATCCAGAAAAGATATGGCAAAAAGACTGACAGAAAAATCCCGACAGCACATAATCAGACAGCGCAAAAAGGGAATCGTCTCCGCCCAGATAGCCAAGGATCTTGGCATCACGGCAAGACATCAGTAGTTCCCAGATGTAGATTTGTGCCCAGATGTATGCTTATGCCCAGATGCCGGTGCGTTACCGCATATTGCAATGCAAAGATCCAGATTAGGTTACGGTGTGCAAGATGTCATGAGCAATCAAACACAAGACGATCTGATCGCACACCAGTACGACATAGCATCAAACCGGTTTAAAATCTTGCGCTCGTCGTTTCAAAAGCTTGGCATGCCAATGTCTGAGAGGCACAACGCCGTATACGGATGCAACGACATCAGTAGTTCCCAGATGTAGATTTACCGCAACCGCAACTGGCACCGGTTATATTTGCCTCGATCAATGACAAACGACTTGTTTCTGCCTGTAATGTACACGATAAACAACGCCATGGTAAGTTTTTTGTAACTGATCGAGTTTATGAAGTTGCATGCGTAAAACACATCAAAATCACAGATTTTACATCCAATTTAGGCACGGCACTTCAGAAACACGAGCTGTTACAGTTTTTTTCCCGCAGAAGACACTCTTCCGTGCCTCTTTTCTGCATCAAGGCAGAACCTGGCAATCCTCCACAGGTTGTACAGCAGCAGCAGCGGCAGATAAAACATCAGCAGCCTCACAGCCAGGGAGTTGCTGCATGTCCTGCCCATGATTTCCTTTATGACGCGAAACCCCGTCTCGATGCCCCATCTTGAACACATGATAACCACCTCGTCGTAGTTGTAGTGATGAATCGACCCCTGTGTACGTATGGGCCATGCGCCCTTGAGTTTGAATGGGGCAGTCCGAGCTGCTGTGTGATTGGGCCTTGCGCCCTGATAGGTGTATGCAGCTTCCGATCCGTCAAAGATCCGAAAGGAGGTGATAGAAAGGATGAGCAAAGGAACAATCAGCATAGGAATAGACATTGGAAAGAGAAAATGTGACGTATGCGTCATGGACGGGAAGGGAAAGGTTTTGCATACTGGCCAGTATCAAAACACCGTCTCAGATGCAGACAGATTCGCAGAACAGACGGCACTCAGGTATTCTGCCAGAAGATGTCAGGCAGCATGCGAGACGACGGGCAACATGTGGAACATCACATACGGCGCCTTTGAGAGACATGGAATCGACATAAAGCTTGCCAACACCTACAAGATGGCAATAATTGCAAAGACGGGAAAGAAGACAGACAAGATTGACGCACAAAAGATAGCAAGCGTATTGAGGATGGATTCAATACCAGAGTGTTATGTGCCGTCAGCTGACACAAGAGGAGTCCGGGCCATGGTCAGACAGAGGATCAGGACCGTACAGGACAGGACACGCGTGATAAACCGCGTCCACAGCCTGCTTGACAGATACGATGTGAAAATCGATGCCTCTGAGATGTATAGTCTAGAGCAAAAGTTCTTGAGATCAAATATGTTAGACAGAAATACATTTTGATCACGCCGCACCACGCATTACAATGCCCACAGTAAAATCCGAAGACCTGAAGAAAGCGTACAAGAGGGAGAAGAACCCTCGTGTCAAGATCAGAATGGCGGCCGTAAACATGGTGTGCATGAACAATGAAAGCATTCAACATGTGGCAGACTCGCTCATGCAGTGCCCCAACTGGGTGTCCTTCTGGGTGGAACGCTTCAAGGAGGAGGAGGGCGGCATAGACGCCCTCCGGGATCTTCCAAAGACAGGCAGGCCGCCAAAGGTTCGGTTGGACAAGATTGCAAGGGTTGTATCAGATGCAAACAGCAGCGGCATTATTACGCCAAAAAGACTCAAAAGCGACATACAAAAAAGATTCAAAGTAAAATACCACATAACCAGCATCAGAAAGATAATGCACAAGCTTGGAATGTCTGCCAAGACGGCTCAGCGCATCCACGTCGGCAGGGCAGAAATTGACAAAATCAAAAGGTGGCAACACAATGCAAAAAGGCGGATTTCACGCCTGGAATTGAAGGGTTTTACAACTGTCGTTTTTGACGAATCGATATTCATCGACGATCCTGCAAGTGGCGCAAAGTACTGGTCACCAAAAGGGGAGCCAATCACAACGACATACAAGGGACGGTACGGCAGGAGGGTGGTGGCATACGGCTCCATTGCGACAGACGGCAGGCAGTTCTTTAGGACATATGACAGGTTTGACAAGGAGACGGTTCTGCAATACATCAAGGAGATGACAAGTCATTTTGGCAAGGTGACAATCATCATGGACAACGCGCCGCAGCACAAGGCAAGGATTGTAAAAGAGTTTCTTGCAGGCAACCCCGATGTCAGGACAATATGGCTTCCGACTGCAACGCCTGAGCTCAGTGTAGTTGAGGAGTACTGGCATCAGGCAAAACGGGACGTGTCGGTATCTGAATATTACGCTACGGTTGTGCACATGCGCCATGCAATGTCAGAATATTTCAGGACAGCCCGTCCCAAGCTTGATGCGATGAAGTTTATCTGTAGAAGGTCGCTCACTCTCAAAAACTTTTGATTGACACTATATGCCATAAAGGCCGTAGAACAGATGGAGTCTGCAAGCCTGGGATCCGTACATGACGAAATAGTACCGAGTCAGTGTGCCCGGCAGATAAGGAGCCTTACCGAGGAGATAAGACACATGGATGAACACCTGGAAAAGGAGGCATCGGTAAACGAGGATGCAAAACTTCTTGCCAGCATGACTGGCATGGGAATCTACTCTGCACTGCTGCTTGCCGTCGAGATAGCCGACATTGTCAGATTCGAGACCCCAAAGAATCCCGTCTCATGGGCAGGCCTGTGTCCGGCGATACGCCAGTCAGGCGACAAAAACTACATGGGCAGAATCAAAAAGCTTGACACCAACAGTCTGGTCAACTGGGTCATGTGCGAGGCTGCAAACACGGCGGCAATTCATGATACCAGAATGAAGGCAGTATACGAGTCTTCCAAGAGAAGACATGCAGGCAAGCATGCACTTGCCATAGTGACTGTCGCCAACAAGATGATAACCATAGCGTGGCACATACTCAAGACCATAGTAAGTACATAAAAAACCTGAACCATTTTGACAATTATTTTTGGCCAAAAGATCCAAGACCGGCCATACCGCACACACTGCATGTACAAACAAAAAAAGAGACAGGCTGCAGGGGGGCAAAATTTCTGCCAAACACCGGCGTTGCAGACCTCAAAAGGGCATACAAAAAAGAGACCGATCCCAGAAGGCGCGACAGGCTGCTTGCGTACATGCAGCGCAAGGACGGCGTGCCGCTAGACAGGATCGGAAGGATGCTGGGAAGGCCCAAGTCCACCATATCTGCATGGCTCAACCGCGCACAGGACGAGGGAATGCGCGCAAGGTTCGAGCGCAGCGGCAGGGGACGAAAGCACCTGATAGGCGGGCCGCAGGCAAGACAGCTTGCAGCGGACCTGGATGCGGGGCCGGAGTCATGCGGCTTTGAGAGCAGCCTGTGGGACTCCAACCTCGCAAGGCTGCACATCAAGCGAAAGTTCGGCGTGCAGTACAGCAAGGCAGGCGCGCTGCAGCTGGTCAGGGAGATGGGCTTTTCGTGGAGCAAGGCGCGTCCAAAAAACCCAAGATCAGCCTCAAAAAGAAAGCAAAAAGAGTTTCAGGAGCGGGCAAAAAAACTCGTTGCAGAAAAGTCGGCGCAGGGGTACACCGTACTGGCCGGCGATGCATCCTCGATTCAAAAGGCATCAAACAGGCCCGGCTACGGGTGGAGAAGGCGCGGCAAGCGCGCCACATCCCCCTCTGTTTTGTCACGCAAGAGAAGATACATTTGGAGTCCTGTCAGCAAGCGCGTTTTACTTTATGTTTTATGAAAAGCCAGACAGCGACAGCTTTTGCAGCTTTTTGGAACGGGTTCACAAAAGATTCGGCAGGGTGCTGCTGTTTGTAGACAATGCGTCATATCACAAATCCAAAAAGGTAAGGGAGTTTCTGGAAAGATACAACGGCGAGATAGTTCTGGAGTACCTGCTGCCGTACACGCCGGAGCTTAATCCCATTGAGATGCAGTGGAGGGTGATAAAGCGGGTACTGTCTGCAAAGGTGTTTGGCACGCTAGATGAGATGGAGCAGTCAGTACGCAAGCTGTTTGCCAGAAAGGAGATCCTGCCTGTGAAAATGTTCAATTATTTAATGTGCTAACTATGCTATACCATCTCTAGAATCATCAGTGCTATTTCCGGCAATGATTGCGGCAAGTGCAGTCCCATGATCATGAGTTTTAGTTGTGGGAGGGCAATTACTGTTACCACAGTTTACTTTACCTGCTTGCTTTCCTTCCAAATCAGGATGTGAGAAATCCACGCCTCTATCAATAACTGCTACGGTAATCCCGGTACCATGATAATTATACGGATGTGCAGGAATATTGCTTGCGCCACTGGCGGATTTGGCCTGATCCATATTGAGCCCTAATTCCTCAAATGGAGGTTCGTCCCCAATCTTGTAAATGAAAGTATAGTTTGCCAGCTCAGCTATTCTGTCAATGGGAACATCCGCAGAGACAAAATCCAACGCAGTAGACACAAAAATATCTCTGGCATTGGCAGACAATAAAATTTCACGTAACTGGTATTCAGTACCGTTGATTGTATTGATCAGTATAGGATGTGTTGGAATACTTTGCTGTCTTGCTGTTTGGTCTGATTTTGCAGCTGTACGGTCGTATTCTATCTGCATCTGCTGAATTTTTTCATAAAAACCAGCGTCAAATTTGTACATGTTCTCTTCGTGGCATAAGATTCCCATGCAGAAAATGACATCAGTGTAATTATCAAGACCGCAACAATTAGTTTTTCAAGGTCAGTGTTTTTCATTTTTAATGTTAATCAATTTAAGAACGGTTACAATATAAATGAGCTACCGAAATCAGTTAATCATAACTTCACTTCCGAGACAACTGTCCATATCAAATGCATCCATTCATATGCAGAACAACATACCAAGAATCATCTTAAATTGGAAACTCTCATCAGCCATAACTCAGAACATATTGATTGCCTGAGAGCGCATAATCTCCATGCCAGAGTTTCCTTTCAGGATGTCCTTTGTTGAGCAGTTCAGCTGCCACATCATGAGTTACACAGGTTGTACTGCTGTGATCATACTTGACCAGAAAGACTGGGGAATCAAGAGGGCATGCGTATTCTTCATATTTTCTGACTATTTTTTCATGTACTGACTTGTCAACGTGGTCATCAAGTCCCAATAGTATGTATTCCAACATTATTGGCTGTATACAGAGATGGGTACCATCTGTTCTGGATATAGGTATTAGGTTTCCATAACATGGTTCCGGATGCTGCAAGCCATGACCATTCCAATAAAAATTTCCAACTAATAGCAAGTTTGGTGTTGAAGATCCATAACTTGTAAATGCATTGTACATTAATATGATATCACTGTTGCCGGGTGGCAGTTCAAAACTGAATGTCTGGGATGTGGATGTCTGGTTACGTACGGTGATCTGGTCGTCTATGTGGGATGCATTGTTAATCATATAGTTCAGAAAAAGATTCTCTGGAATGTTGTAGGAGGTTACAGGTGGATGCAATACATATGGAATCGTAACGTTAAATGTACTCTGTAAACCAACATTTTTGAAGAGAAATAATATTTCAAGCTCATCGACACCCAGATAGGAGTTCATTCTGCCGTCAGTCAGCTCATAATCCAGATCTATTTCACGATAATTATAATTAAAATGCTCGATCATGGCTCTATCCTTATACTTTATTCGATAGTCAATGTATGAGCGCAAGTCATCTGTCTTTATCTCAGCAAACCACCCCTGCTCAAGTTTGCTGTTCAGACTCTTCAATATATGCCGATGATCCGTCATTATCTCAGCAAACCCCCTTTGCCAAAGTGCTTTTACAGAAGTCTGATTTACACAGACCGGCATGCCGCTAGGCGACCTCATGAGGACTTTGGAGTCCCTGCACTGTACCTCCCCGACTGGCACTCCTTGCTTGTATTGCGCCAGGGGCGTTAAGACGGTATCTGCAAATGCGGGGACAGTGATCAATAATACAACTGACATGACTGTCAGTCCCAGCAATACGGTATTTGTCATTGGATTTTTTTTAAGTTGTAATATACGGAAAGTAGATCCGCTAGTCATCGACATCTCTCTCCATCCATTTTGGGTCACTTTTTCTGATCGCTTCTGGTACTTTTTTGTTGTGGAATGCCTGTAGTGGAACCTCGCAGTTCTCAATGTCCAGTGAAAAGTGCAGCCTTTTCTCGTTGTAATAGTCGACATACTTTCTCAGGCTCTCATAGTGCCATATCTCATCTTCGATACTGCGGTGAAGGCGCTCCAGCTTGCCGTTGGTCTGCGGGTGGTACGGCCTGGAGTTTATCAGCATGATGTCCTTTTGCAGAAGCTCCTCCTCAAAGGGGGTTGGTCTCCACGTTCTGCCTTCTTTTGATTTCTTCCTCCTCTTCCTGCCGTTCTGTCCTACAAAGCACGAGCCGTTATCAGACAGTATGGATGCAGGCGCACCAAACCTCTTAATTGCAAGCCTGAGTGTCATTACCGCATTCTCTGAGGTGGCATGCTCAAACAATGCAGCACCAGTAATGCATCTTGAGGCATCATCAAGATACGTGACTAGCTGCAGTCCCTTAAAGCGCGGATCCTTCATGGCATGCCAGTCCACATGCCACATGGCATTGGAGTATTTTCGCTCAAAGCGGACGTACTTGCGCTTCTTTGACTTTGCAGCAGATGGTGCCACCATGCCGTTCTTTTTCATTATGCGGTATACTGCGCGGTAGCTTATATCATGATTTTCCCTGTCTCCTCGCAGTGCGCAGAACCCCCACAGGGTCGTCCTGGTGCACCCCAGTTACAAGGCGTATCTGGGCAGATGTGACTGGGACATGCGGCCTGCCCATCTTCATGCGTGTTGTTCCAATTGCCTGGAACCTGGTCCACAGCCTTCGCACATGCCTTGCAGTGATGCCAAGATCTCGGGCTATCTGGAAGGGAACGACTCCTTTTTTGCGCTACCTGATTATGCATTGCCGTGATTTTTCTGTCAGTCTTTTTGTCATGGATTTTTGTGATCGATACAGCCTGAAATAGTCAGCTGTTGTTCTTCTGATTTTAGGCGGACTGACTTTTCGTACAATTGAATTGTGAAAAATCCGTGTCCCGTACATCAGTAGTTCCCAGATGTAGATTTACCGCAACCGCAACTGGCATCGGTTCTACTTGCCTCGATCATTGACAAACAACTCGTTTCTGCTTGTAATGTACACGATAAACAACGCCATGGTGAGTTTTTTTCCCGCAGAAGACACTCTTCCATGCCTCTTTCCCGCATCAAGGCAGAACCTGGCAATCCTCCACAGGTTGTACAGCAGCAGCGGCAGGTAAAACATCAGCAGCCTCACAGACAGGGAGTTGCTGCATGTCCTGCCCATGATCTCCTTTATGACGCGAAACCCCGTCTCGATGCCCCATCTCTTGCGGTACTGCTCCGGTATGATGCCTGTCATGGCTCTGGCGCTCCTGATGGGAATGTTTGTTGCAAACGCAATGTATTGCTCCTCCTCCTCTTCCCCCTCCCCCTTTTTCTTCTTCTTCCTGTCTCTTTTGACAATTACAAGGTTGTAGGTCACAGTTACGCCGTCTTTGTTGGTCATTGACTGCTGCGATACCTGGCTTGCCTTTCCGTCCTTGTACATCTTGACTATCCTCTTGATCTTGGAGTTCATGATGACAGGCATAATGTAGCGGCACCCGCCCTTTCTTGCCTCTGTCATGCAGTCAACGTTGTAAAAGGCGCGGTCGTACAGGAACACAGTCTTTGAGTGTGCGCCCCCTCTGAGGATTTTCGTGCGTGTTTTGGCTATAAAATCGGCCAGTTTTTCCTTTGCCGGTAGTAGCTTCGATTCCAGGACAATCTGCGAGGAGTCCCTGCCGACTCCGTGCACTGCGACATACGAGAGAAACGTGGATGTTCCTGCCCTTGGACGCGACTTTCTTGTATGCTCCTGCAGCTGCTCCCCATGGTATGGTATGTCCGTAACGTCTATTGCAATGGCGTCGATGTCCTGCAGCATTCCTGCACGGCAGGCGTGCCGCACCGTGCGTGCCAGCGTCCTTGCACACCAGGCCTGCACGTCTGCCGGTTTGACGCCACGGACTGCAGACATGACCAGGTCTGCATCAGGCGTACGTGCACCCGTGTCTTGAAGCCTGTTGTGCCGTACGAGGGATTCTACAAACGTGTTTCTCTCAGACGCCTTGATTAGCACGTCCAGTATGTCATTGCATCCGTATACGGCGTTGTGCCTCTCAGACATTGGCATGCCAAGCTTTTGAAACGACGAGCGCAGGATTTTAAACCGGTTTGATGTTATATTGTACTGGCGTGCGATCAGTTCGTCATGTAATTCGACTTTCATGACATATTGCACGCCGTAGCCTAATCTGGATCTTTGCATTGCAGCTATGCGGTAACGCACCGGCATCTGGGCATAAACCTACATCTAGGCACAAATCTACATCTGGGAACTACTGACATGCCAGAAGGTCTGGTGCGGGGCGCAAACCGGTACATGACAAAAACAAGCTTGCATTTCTCTGCATACTCACGGTGTGCCTTGACTTTACATTCAGGGACATGGAGAATCTTGCAGCTCTGCTGAGGATGCCGTGGAACGAACCCCTGCCGGATCACAGCACCATTGCCAGGTTCACGCAAAAGATTCCTGTTGCATGGCTTGAGGACACGGTTGCCGTCACGGCAGCATCGTGCCTTGCAGGATTTGATGCCTCTGATCTTGCGCTGGCATCAGACAGCAGCGGCGTTGCCACTGACAGGTATGAAAGGGTGCAAAAAAAGGCCAAAAACAGGCACAACAGGAGGCAAAGCGTCAAAAAAAGTATCTGAAATGGCACGCGGCCTCGGTACTGGGCCTGCAGGTCATATTCTCCTGCCGCATCACATCCAACAGGATGGCAGACACTGCAGTTTTGCCTCGCTGCTAAGGAAGATCAAAAAGACAGGCATTGCCTTTGCAGGCAGGTTCAACGCAGACAGGGGGTATGACTCTGATAGGAACTGCAGGCTTGTCTTTGGTGCCGGCATGACCCCGAACATAAAGCAGAGGGGCAATGCCGTGAACAGAACAAAAAAGTTCAGGAAAAAGGCCGCAGGGCTGTTTGACGGGGAGATCTACAAAAAACGAGGCATGATAGAGGGAATATTTGGAGCAGAGGAGACAGAGGGCCACCGGTTGCTGTGCAGGTTCAGAAAGACATCCACAAGAAGGCGGTTTGGACTGTGCAAGACAATAGGATGGAACTTGGAAGTGTTAAACCGTCTAGAGTGCGCCGCAAGGCGAAATATTCAGGTGGTGGCAGCTTGATGTGAATTTGGCGACAACCCCTGTCAGACAACGGAAGGTACTTTGTTACAATGCGCAACTGGCCTCCCGGAAAGAGATGGAAGCCCACTGACTTTGAGAACGAGCTGCTAGAGCAGGGCATCGGCCTGATAAACTCCAGGCCGTACCATCCTCAGACAAACGGCAAGCTGGAGAGGTTCTTCCAGACGCTTGAGAAGGAGCTGGTTCACCGCAAGGGAATGCAGGAGTATGTCGATTATTACAACGAGAGGCGGCTTCACTGGGCACTGGATATTGACAACTATGAAAAGCCGCTTGAGGCGTTTCGCAACAAAACGGCTACTGAAGCGATCAGAAAAAGCAACCCAAAATGGATGGAAGAGGAGGCAGATGTTAGTGAGACCTAATTTTCATATAATACATATAGATAGAATTTTTTAATCATCTTTATTTCACCACTAGAAAATAACAACACAGAAGAACGGTTCAGGTAGACTTTGCAGTACCAGTCAGAGCTATTTCAGCATCCGGAGTTTTACATCAGATCCTCTTTTTGCGGCAAATACATCATATGGACTAGAGAAAGAGCCAAAGAGGATTGCAAAATGGCAGTTAGTCATACAATTGCCGAATTGCCATTGGTGGTTTTATTAGGAGGGGACATTTCGTTAGAAGCATTTCCGGAATTCCAAAACATGATTTCCATTTTTGGCGCAGTTACACTGTTTGTGTTTACAGGAATGCAAATCAAAACAGTATTTAGAAAAAAAGAACTCACGTTATCTAATCCAGAGTATGATGATAGGTTCAAGTTTAATTCTAATTTATTTTGAAATTACATTTTTGACAGAAATTATACCTTAGCTGCAATCTAAAATTTCAACTCGAGGCTCACATACGTCATTGAATAAATCAATTTTCTCAACTATGACTTCACAGACTTCAGGATCAAGAGACTTTTCATACGAAGCAATTTCATTTAAAATCACCATATGTTGTATGCCACAAGATTTATCAGAATAATTAATGAGAATTACAACAATTGAAATTCCAATCACAATTAATATTATATTTCTTAAACTAACTTTTTGAAATGTCAATTTCCATTATAGAGACGTTACGTTGTTTTCCATCTTGAGAAGTAAGAGAATCAGATGAAATTCTCACATCACTGACAACATAACCTACATAATCCATTCTTTTAACAATCATTTGGGATACATCAACTGCTTGGGTAATTCTTTTTCCTCTAGCTTTAATGGTTACAGTTTGTCTTGTTGAAAGTTGGGTTAAAGTTGCTGAAACATAAGTCATTAGTGGTTTTGTACCAACAAAAACCACATCACGATCTTCTAAAGGTTTAGTGGAATCTGTAGTTTCGCCAGATCGTTCTGGTTCCGGTGTTGGTTCCGGTGTTGGTTCCGGTGTTGGTTCCGGTGTTGGTTCCGGTGTTGGTTCCGGTGTTGGTTCTGGTTCCGGTGTTGGTTCCGGTGTTGGTTCCGGTGTTGGTTCTGGTTCCGGTGTTGGTTCCGGTGTTGGTTCCGGTGTTGGTTCCGGTGTTGGTTCTGGTTCCGGTGTTGGTTCCGGTGTTGGTTCCGGTGTTGGTTCTGGTTCCGGTGTTGGTTCCGGTGTTGGTTCTGGTTCCGGTGTTGGTTCCGGTGTTGGTTCCGGTGTTGGTTCTGGTTCCGGTGTTGGTTCCGGTGTTGGTTCCGGTGTTGGTTCCGGTGTTGGTTCTGGTGTTGGTTCTGGTGTTGGTTCTGGTTCCGGTGTTGGTTCCGGTGTTGGTTCCGGTGTTGGTTCTGGTTCCGGTGTTGGTTCCGGTGTTGGTTCTGGTTCCGGTGTTGGTTCCGGTGTTGGTTCCGGTGTTGGTTCTGGTTCCGGTGTTGGTTCCGGTGTTGGTTCCGGTGTTGGTTCCGGTGTTGGTTCTGGTGTTGGTTCTGGTGTTGGTTCTGGTTCCGGTGTTGGTTCTGGTGTTGGTTCTGGTTCCGGTGTTGGTTCTGGTGTTGGTTCTGGTTCCGGTGTTGGTTCTGGTTCCGGTGTTGGTTCTGGTTTTGTTCTAGAGTCAAATTCTGATAAAATGTCTTCTGCGTCTTTTGATTTTTTAGAGTCACTCAATTTAAATTCCTTTTCTAACAAAATCTTCTTTCGCTTTTATTTTAATTTTTAAGGTCTTGCCCTTTAACATAGTCTTCAAATAGCTTTTCAAGTTCTTCATCATTAGTACAATTTTTAATTTTCTCAACTAATTCTTCTTCCTCGATTTCATAGCAATTTAGAACATCTTGAGAATCTTTGAAAATTAGAATTGCTTTATTTTTGAATACACAATGATAGAGTTTTTCTTTTTCCATCTTCTCAGGTTTAAAATTCAGACCATTCTCATCCACTGAGACAGGATATTCCATGAAAATAATGAAATTAATCAATATTTAGATGAATACACAATATTGTAATAATCAAAAAGAATTCAAGAAGTTATTGGAAACAAGAGTGGTTTTCCACATAGATTTTGATTATTTTTATGCCCAATGTGAAGAGATAAGATCGCCTGAATTAAAACTCAAACCAGTTTGCGTTTGTGTATATTCAGATAGAGGCGGAGATAGTGGTGCAATTGCTACTGCAAATTATACTGCAAGAAAATATGGCGCAAAATCAGGAATGCCGATAGTTTTTGCAAAAAAAAGATTGGAGGAAAGAAAAGACGCAGTATTTTTGCCAGTAGATTTTGATTATTATGGAGAAATCTCTGAGAAAGCAATGGAAATTATGAACAAGTATGCAGATATTTTTGAATATGTTGGCAAAGATGAAGCATACTTGGATGTAACAAAAAGAATAGAAGGAAACTTTGAAAAAGCGAGTCATCTTGCACAACAAATTAAAAATTCAATTAGAGATAAAACAAAACTTAGTTGTTCTATTGGAATCTCGCCAAATAAATTAATGTCAAAGATTGCATCAGATTTTCAAAAACCGGATGGCATTACAATTGTATCTCCAGATAAAATTGAAGAGTTTCTAGAGTCATTAGAGATAAGAATAATACCAGGCATTGGAGGGAAAACTGAAAAAAGATTTTCAGAAATGAGTCTAAAAACAATTCAAGATGTAAAGAGCTTAGATGTGTTTACTTTGAACAAAGAATTTGGAAGAAAAAACGGCACTTACATTTACAACGCAATTAGAGGCATCGATAACGATCCAGTCAAAGAAAGAGACGCCAGAATACAATATAGCAAAATTACAACATTGAAAGAGGATTCAAAAGATTACCAATTCTTGTCTGAGAACATAATTGAGCTATGCAAAGAAGTGCATGAGATTATTATGAAAAATAATCAAATGTTCAAATCAATTGGAATACATTTTGTGCAATCAGATTTGTCAAACAAATCAAAATCAAGAATGCTAAGAAACCCAACTACAAATCTTGAAGAATTACAAAAAAACGCAGAACAGTTATTAAAAGAAGCATTAGAAAACCAAGAAATTACAATTAGGCGATTAGGGGTAAGAGTTTCAGAGCTCTCAGAAGTAAAAGGCCAAAGTGATATTACAAGTTATTTTTAAAATAATTATCTCTCTAATTTCTTAAGACGCCTAGATTCTATCAGGATCACGACTAGAATGAATGCAAACAACCACGGCAAAAACATGATTTCACCTGCAATTTCATGATATTTTTCCCATGCTACAGGATCAGTTGTGACTTTGAGTGCATACCATGACAATGAGAATATTCTAATCAGGTTAACAGTGATTGTTCCAATAATTCCTAAAACAAAATAAACGGCTTTTCTGTTTCTAGGAATATTCATCTTTAGCATGAATGCGCCAATCACCAAGGAGAATATGATAATACTGTGAACCCCGGCAGATGGCCAAAATACTTGCAGGGCCATCGAGCCATGATCACCACGCAAAAACATCACATTATCTCTAGCTACCGCAGTTCCCAGATCAAGTACGGTGATTAACCATACATTTGCTTGAACAAAGTAAGGAACGATGTATTGCAGCGGACCAAGTGTGTCATATGGGAAAAATGCATCAAGTGAAAGAATTATTGCAGTGCCAGTCAGAAAAATTGGTCCTGCAGGAGCAATTCTAATCCATCGTTTTCCAAAGAAAATTGTCAATCCCACAACAATAAAAATTGCCATTACAATGAAATCCCACATCCACGTCCAAGAAAAGATCAACTGCACATCAAACTGTTCTGAAGACTCTACAATGTAATCTCGTAAACCATATTCTAATGAAATTAAATAAGAGATTGTAACAAGTGCCATAGGAATTACTGCAAGTAATCGTTTCTTTGAAATGACAATTTTAAGACCAACAAGTTCAGCAGCTACAAAGACAAGGGCAAAAAGATATCCGCCTCTTCCTTCATTCCAACTCAGAGAAATCGAATCAGGAAACGCAATCATTGCAAAAAGAATTGGACTGGAAATTATCAAAATTCCAACTATGAGATTCCAATTCTGCATTATGTTTAACCTAAAAAATGGCAAATAAATATCTCAACCTTACAAGGTTGAGGACTCGTCAATACCATGTAAGGTGGGAAAAGATGCTATTCTTCTACATCTTCAATCTCATCAGATTCTGGATCTCTCTTGTGAGGTCTAATCGGAACATAAATGAATGTCACATCAGTAGTTCAACTAACTCAAAGATACATTTCAAGGTTACAAAAGTTTGCCTAATTGGTAATTTCTAGTACATCAAGGTCAGGGATCAAATTTACATTCAGATTTTAGGGATTTTACAGTTGTAAAATAGGCAACAGCCAAAATGGTAATTGCGATTATTCGGATTGGGATCTCATAATTTGTTACAAACGCAGTGGCAGTAGCTCCCACAGAACCAAAAGTGGAGATCACAGCAAATCCAATGGGTCCACAGCTACATGCACCGGCAACAGCACCAATAAATGAGCCAAAAATTCCTCCGCCCATTTTTTGTTTTGAGCCTTTGAGAATATTGATTCGATATACATTCATTGGAATGACTAGCGCAGACAATGCAGAAAGCATCACAATTAATACAAAACCCAGTTCACTTCCAGTAGGTAAGTGACTGACAACGTATGGTTCTAAGAAGATAAATTCAGACAGTATCAACAACCCAATCATCATTGACACAAAAATTGCAGACGATAGTAGCAGATATCGATGGTTAGAAAAGACTAACTTGATTATTTGTGCCATTTAGATCATAGAGTCCAGTACTTGTTTAAAGACTGGAAATGGTTGTGCGCCACCAAGCTGTTGTTGTCCATCAGGACCGACAATAAAGAATCCAGGAGTTCCTCTAACACCGTGGTCTCTAGCTTGTTGTATGTTATATTGAACGCGCTTTGAATGTTTTCCAGAATCAAGACAGCTCTCAAATAATTCCATATCAAGACCTAAGCTAAATGCAAAAGCTTCGAGTCTTTCAGAATTTGCCCAGCCTCCATCAATTTGTGGTTCTTGGGAATTGTAAAGAAGATCATGGTATTCCCAATACAGCCCTTGATCTTCGGCACAATATGATGCTTGAGCCGCTTTTGGAGAATCACTCCCCAAAAATGCTAAATCAACAAAAACCAAATTTGCTTTTCCTGTTTCTATATAATCAGTAAATATTGCAGGTTTTGTGTCGTGAAACCAATTATAACATTGATGGCATTGATAGTCACCAAATTCAACAATAGTGATTGGCGCAGAAGGGTCTCCCAAAATTGGGGAGCCCATAGCAGTAGAAATTGTACCATGAGTTCTTCCCATATCCAGATTTACAGTTCCAGAGGGGGGAGAATATGAATACGATGCTGCAATTCCAACAACGATTGCAACAACAATGATGCCTATAATTACGCCTTTTTTGTTCATTATTTAAAACAGTAAAAATGAGTTAAAAAAACTTATTCCAGATTACGTGATGGCTTTCGTTTAAATATATTTACAAATTTTGAGATGGCAGTATCAATTGGACATACCTCACAAGTAACACTTGAAGAGTGCCTATCAAAGTGCTTTTCAAACTTTTCTCTTGATTCAAAGATTAAATTACATTTATCACAGTAAACTTTTGTTACATTGTTTTTTGATGGCTTCTTCTCCACGCTTATTTTGACCATCTAGCGCATATAAAGATCCTGTTAAAAGATTCTGTGTAATCTTCGGTTCATAGATTGAAATGTGGATCTTCTCCAAATTGAAATCCATGTATGGTTCTGGTAAACTCTGATGATCTGATCGGTGTTGTCGCCAAATTCGACCAAATGATAATTTTGTAATTTTTCACGCATATAGATCAGGGAGGTGTGGGTTCCCCAATAACTCACCATAAGAGACGTGATCAGTACTAGAAGTACTATCACGATGTCCACACCAGAGAACTGGATTTTCTCACATCCCACAGCTTCTTTGATTGTGGAGAATCCGTCCTGTACATGCCAGAAGGCTGGTGCGGGGCGCAAACTGGTACACGGCAAAAACAAGCTTGCATTTCTCTGCATACTATGGTGTGCCTTGACCTTGCATCCATGGACATGGGGAACCCTGCAGCTCTGCTGAGGATGGATCCGTGGAACGAACCCCTGCCGGATCAGTACTGTTGCCAAGTTCATGCAGAAGACCCGACTGCATGGCTTGAAGGCATCATGCCTGCACTGCAGAATCATGTCTTGCAGGGCCTGATGCCTTCTCCAAACCCAAGCTTGCATCAAAGAGCACACCGGCGTTGCTACAGGGGATATTACGTGGTGCAAAAAAATGTCAGAAACAGGCACAGATCAGAGGTAAAACGTCAAAGGTGTGTCAAATGGCACGTGACTGCAGTGCTGGGCCTGCAGGTCATACTCTCCTGCTGCATGACAGCCAGCAATTAGCAGATACCACAGTGTTTGCATCCCTGATAGAGAAGATCAAAAAGACAGGCATTGCATTTTCTGGCAGCGTCAACGCATACAAGGGATATGGCTCTGATGAGAACTTTAGGCTTGTCTTTGATGCCGGCATGACTCCAAACATAAAGCAGGGAAGCAAGCCATGAGCAGCTCAAAGCCATTTCGCAAAAGGGCGGCAGGAATGTTTGATGCAGATGTCTACAAAAAACGCGGCATGGTGGAGGGGATATTTGGAAGAGTAGGCAGAGGGTCACCGGTTGCTGTGTAGGTTCAGAAAAAAGTCCACAAGAAGGCGGTTTGGACTGTGCAAGACAACAGGATTGAACCTTGAGGTGCTAAACCGTTTGGAATGCGCCGCAAGGCGGAACATAATGGTGGTGGCAGCTTAGATGTGAATTTGGCAACAACCCCACGACAAGATCAGGGGGCGGTGAAAGATTCGTCTTCAAGCCGGTCATCATGCCAAGGTGTGATGTTAGCCATATTTGCTCTGACGTCAGTGCAGTGAAAGATTCGTCTTCAAGCCGGTCATCATGCCAAGGGGTAGCCCACGAAAGAGTTCAGGCAGTATTGCCGATAGATACATCGTCTTTGCGACAAACCGCATGCTGCAAAATGACGCAGCTGTGATTCAAAGTTCCGGAGGAGTACAGGCAGAGGTGGGGAATTGAGACGGGGTACAGGTGTGCAAAGGGCGTCAGGCCGCGCACCACTACACCGTGTGTCAGTCCGCATGTTTCTGTTCTTCTGGCGTCTTCTTTTGTACAACACATGGATCCTTGCAAGAGTCGGATCAGGTTCTGCCGTCCGGCTTGTCACGATTATGTCCGTGATGATCTCCGAGGCATTCTGGACTGATCGGATGTTTCACAGGAGGCCTCTGGATCTTGGATGAGGCAGGCCGGGAGCACAATCGGAACTACTGGGGAATGCCAACGGAATTCCAAATCCATCATTTTTTCGTAACCTGGCAATCCTTTCAGACCCATAACAGATGAGTAATCATCCTGACAGGCAGACGGGTGTGGGAAAGGCAAAAATGCTTGCGGCATTTATGAAAAAATATGCAAGAAAAAGACACGACAATCAAAATAAGAACCAGTCTGATTCGACGACAGCAAGTCATCTTTGTTGCAATGATGGCAGTCGGGGCATTCCTGATTACCATGAGCCAGCTAGTGGACCAAAGACTCCTAAGCGAGGGCATAGCCTTTTTTACCATTGGATTCGTAGGAATACTAATGTCTTGGACTACAATGGATATCGGAGCTGGCATCAAGGAGGCAATCCATGAGGTCGGCCAGCAAAATCAAAGGGCAATTGCCGAAAACAATCAAAGATTTGATAAGACTCTAAACCGCATTGCCGAATCCCAAAAAGATATTGCCGAATCCCAAAAAGATATTGCCGAATCCCAAAAAGATATTGCCAAGGTGTTAGACAATGTCACAAAATCTCAGGAACGCATGCACAAATCCCAAGACGACATCAAAGACACGATAAAAAACAAAGACTAGGTTCTTCAAACATCCAAACATTTTTTCGTGACTGGGTCATAGTCCAAACCTGTTTTACCTCCAGCGCCAGCTGTGGGCCGACCCAGCAGACGGGTGTGGGATGATAAATTCTCATGCGGGAATAAACGTCAATATGAAAAACGATGTTTTCAGAGTAGCACTACGTCTGTTCTGGCATGACGGATACTGCAATACTTGACGGAATGAGGGTCTACTATAATTTCACAAAAAAACACTCTGCACTTGGAGGCAGGACATCAGCTCAAGCCTCACTCATGGAGGCTGACGGCTCTAACAAGTGGAAAACCATAATCCAAAACGCCTCACCAAGCAAGGATTCTCAATAGGCATGAAATTCAACCTGGAAAAAATTCACATTTCAATCTATGAACCAAAGACTAGACAGATCCTGTCAAGAATCAAAATTTGAAAATTTAGATGTAATGCATTCGCATATGGATGTTGAGCTCAGTTTCATATTGTGTTACAAAACCACAATGAGCACATGAAAACATTTCAGATTGAGGCTCACTGTCTTTTTCTACAGTTCTTCCAGAAATAGACGTTATACTTATCACATCATGACTGGAAATTACAGCAAAATTAGAGCTCTCACCAATTGAATCCAAATATTCTTTGATTGCAGAAATAACTGCATTAGCATCAATAGTTTCATCATCATCAAAAGTAGATAGAGTGAATTGGTGGTTTTTTAGAGTAGGTATGGCCTCAACCTTGTCAGAAACATAAACCAGTAAATCATTTTTGATCGATAAAACATCCTTACAGTCAACTATCAGCATAAACTTTCAAAGTCAAATCCATATTTTAGTTTAACACGAACATGAAAATGATTATTATGGTTTGATGTGATAAATTTTTGTAGATGGCAATCTCAGAAACATTTGGCATTGAAAAAGGGCATGGAGGAGAAGTTTTGACATGGCTAAATGAACAGGTAAAATCTCAAGGTACAAAGCTTGAGGCAAGACTGTATGGTTACGATGTATCTACGAAAAATTTTGGGGATTTTGAAATGTTTTCATGGATGGGGGATGTACAAATTGCACGAAAATTGATCATAAGGGCAAGTAAGAGATTCAAGGTAAAAGTTATCGAAGGGGGATACAAGCCAAAAGAAAAAGTGTTTAGAATGAAAAAATTTGATTATGCAAAAGTCAAAAAAGGTGACAAAACGATAGGGCAGCTAGAGTTTGTAGTATCAAGATTTGGGAACAAACAGTGGGAAATTCAAAATGAAGAACGTCATTAAATATACGGCTTTATGGAATAAAAAACGATGAAAAAAATAGGAATTATTGGGCTTGGGATGTTGGGAAATGCAGTAGCATTACACTTGCTTGATTTAGGTTTTGAAGTAACAGTTTACAATAGAACTGAAGAAAAAACAGCACAGGCCAAAGAAAAGGGAGCAATGGTTGCAACATCTCCAAAAGAAGTTGCAGAAAATTCAGAGTTAGTCATCACAGTAGTAAAAGATGCAGATGCTGTAAAAAAAGTATCATTTGAAAAAAATGGAATCATAGAAGGAAAAAATGAAAGGCCAATTGTTGCAGACATGAGTACCATAGATCCATCAGAATCTAAAAACATCTCAAAGAAATTTCAAGAGCATGGGATTCAGAAGTTAGATATTCCGGTAATGGGGGGGCCAAATGTCGCCATAACAGGAGATTTGGTCATGATGGCATCAGGAGATAAAGAAAGTTTTGAGCATTGCAGAAATATTTTTGAAAAGACTGCAAACAAAGTGTTTTTCCTGGGAGAGTCAGGGACGGCTCATTCAGTCAAATTAGCCATGAATTTACAGATAACCATGCTTGCACTGGCGCTATCTGAAGGAATTACTCTTGTTAAAAAAGCAGATGTGGATCCAAAAATATTTCTTGAAATTTTAAACTCTACGTATTTTAAAACTGGAATGAGCGAAAAGAAAGCATACAAAATGATTGAAGGAAAATATGACACAACATTCACACTTGCCAATCTAAAAAAAGACATTAGCACAATGATACGCGCCTCAGAATCCATGGGAATAGAACTGCCAATGACTAAAAAAGCCGAAGAGATCTACGAAAATGCAGTCAGGGAGGGATTTGGGGAGACAGATTATACTGGAATTATTGAATACATTAAAAAAATCAACAAAGGCAGACAAAACCGGATTTGTAAGTAGGATGCGGCAAAAATTCTATAAGTTACGGCAATAATACGACTATATGCGATTAAACGGCAAAGTTGCAATTGTTACTGGGGCATCAAGTGACATTGGTAAGGGAATTGTAAAGAGATTCGTAGAAGAAGGAGCCAAGGTGATCCTAATTGCAAGAAATCTAGAGGGATTGGAAAAGACACGAAAAGAGATAAGAGATGAGGATTCAACAGCATCACTAACATGTGACTTGACTGATGAATCACAGGCATTGCAAGTTGTAAATCAAATCATGGATACGTATGGAAAAATCGACATTTTGGTTAACAATGCAGGGGCAATCAATGATCCTGTACATTTTCATGAAATGAAAGACGCAGAAATTAAAAATCTTATCGACGTTAACTTGTTAGGTGTTTTTCATATGACAAAAGCTGTGCTTTCAAAAATGTCAGATGTTAAAAGCGGCACAATTGTAAACATTGGCTCTATTTCCAGTGAAAGAGCAATTCCAAGAGTTCACTTGGCAGTGTATTCGGCTACAAAAGCAGCGATTTCGATGTTTACAAAATCAATTGCAGTAGAATATGCAAGAAGAGATATCAGGTGCAACTGTGTCAATCCAGGAATTATCAATTCAGGCATGATAAAGCCATATCTTGATGATCCCCAAGCAAGAAAGGTTCTAGAAGAAAGATTGCCCCTAGCAAGAGTCGGTGAGCCTGTAGATGTCGCAAATGCCGCACTCTATTTAGCATCTGACGAGTCAAACTGGGTCACGGGAACCATTCTAAATGTTGATGGCGGTAAAACAGCTTCAGAAGGATGATTGATTCTGCAAAAATGTTTTTGCAAGTAACTGGGATACCCGTATGGGCTCTGGAACAGAGCCATGCAGTGTTAGTTCATCTAAAAGATGTTTGACATCGCTTAAAGTACAGCCTTCTTTTCTAACAAAGATATCGTGTGACGTGCCTAGAGTAATTTTTTCCCGTTTTCCTAGTTTTTGATATTCAGTAATTTTTGACTTGAACGAAGTTGGAAAATGTTTCTTAATCGCTCCTTCAATTCCTGTCGAGTCACGATAAGAGATCCCAATGATTGGAATTTTTAGAGAGTCGTACAATTTTTTTATGCTTATGATATTGTACATGGACACGATTAGCCCAGAAATTAAAACATAGCTGATATCAGGCCTCTGAAGATCATCATACATTTCTAAGATGGTGTCAGTAGCATCATCCCCCTCTAGTGTTGCGCCTCCAAATACAAAACCATCAATTACAAAATCTCGACGCATGACAATTCCCGCGAAAACGGATTTTTGAGAACGTTGTTTAAAACTTTCAGCAACTGCCAATCCGCGTAAACCTTTTTTTTCAAGATGAAGAGATCTCACGGTTCTTTCTCCTCGCATATGCACGATAGCTTAGTCCAGTAATTATCATGATAATTCCGGTAACTGCAGACCACATTACAAATGGCAAGATTACAGATTCATCCACAAACGATAGTGAATTTCTAAACATCTAAAGTTTCGGTTCAAGGCACATAATTTCCAAGAGGAGTTCTGGTTCTGTGAAGTTGTCGGTACATGACAAAATACGGATCTTCTCTGGATTGGAATAACAAATGGAAGACTTTGATTCAAAACGCCTCATTGAGCCAATACCAGTAGTGATTTTGGTCATGTACCGATAACTTCACAGAACCATCAATAGGATCACTTTAATAAGTTAGATTTCGAGATCCCTCGATGAATGGAAAACCCGTTTTGGTATTGTCGCTGTCTGTCGTATTTGTGTTGGGTGCCTACCTTGCCCCCCTGTCACACTCTGACTATCCCCCTCCATTAAAACAAATCAAAAACGGCGTAGAGTCAGAGGACATACAGTGCAACTCTGATCGCGTTCACGTGGTCCGTCCAAACGGGGATCATGCGTGTGTGACCGAAAAAACCGCACAAAAAACCAGCTGGAGAGTCGTCCAAAAAACATCGGATGCTGATCCTGTGGAACCAAAGATGATAGAGCTCAACGTTGCATCACCTGTAGAATTTGTTGACGATGGAAGGGAGGTCAAAAGATCCGTGCTGCAAAGGTCGCCGGCCCCCTGGCCCATGTATGAGAGAATCATGGACAGCCAGATAACCCCTGATGATGTCGGATCTGACGGTCTTGCAAGGGTTTCCAGTACTCCGCATGAGAAATACTCTGTGAATCCCGGGGTTGGATTCTATATTGGGGACTGGTTTCCAACACACATTCTAGACGGATACAAGCTGTTGTATGCTGAAACTGAATGTCACCCATCAGGTAATTGTGGTTTAACAATACAGTACGTTCCAACCACTTTTGTGTTGCATCAAAACGTAACAAATTATGACTTGGATGTTTCAAAAGGATTTATGGTTGGTGTAAAATATAGTGTTGAACCATTAGATGAAATCGAAGATGCGATTGAAGAAGGTAAGGAAATTGACGAGTCACAACATGGTAATTATGGAAGAGGTTTTGTTAACATGACACGTGACGGAAAAACAGTTTATGCTTTTGAAGGAGGAAATTCATTGAATCATTATAGAGCTATTTTGTCTTATCAGATAAACGATCATGTCAATTTTCATGTAATATCCAACTATCACACACTTGATGAACTACTTCCGGTCTTTAACAGCATATGAAATTGACCAAATTTCTCATCTTATTTTCTGTTGTATTTGCATTAGGTGTTGTTGCATATGATCAAGAAGCATTTGGAATTTTAGGCTGTGACAATCCTCACTGCTATGCGTTACAACAGACAAGCCGTTCCACTTCAATTCAAGGTATTGAATATGAATTGGATTCTCCTGACTTGTGGGTTGACAGAACGGCTTGTGCAAACATTGCAGTATCTACTGGATGGTTAGTTGCAAATACATTAAGTGGTAATAGTGGACATGAGTGGGTCGAATCAGGTGTTACAAAGGGTCATATTGAAAATGTAGGCTGTGTGACATTACTAAGCACATATTATGCTTTTAATAACCTTGACAGTCAAGATAGGCCAACATATCAAGAATACCTAGTCCCAAACGGCCGTGTTGATCCTGGAGATGATATCACAGTAAAGATACAAAAACATGGAGCAAACCAAGTCCAGGTGTATGTTACCACCCCTGACAGGACAAGCTCGTTTCCGGTTGCTCAGATCAATTTAGATTCTAGAAACGTATACTATGGAGATTATGGAATAGAAGGCACAATCTCTGCCACAGATGAATACTCTTCAATTCCAATGAGCAAGTTTACAAACATGAAGATAAAACAAGGCACTACTTGGAGCAATCTTCCAGCCTCTGCAACTGTCTACGAACCAGATACTGACGAAGGATATCTCGGCCAAGAGTGTACAGGTAATGCATTTGTTGCTGGAAGTGTTACATCACTTGACTGTGACGTTGTTGCTACAAGAAACCAGATCCCAACTGTAAGCACTCAGGTAGTCAATGTAAACACGAACGCACCTAAAACAATCGGCCTAGATGCGATAGATACTGACAATGACTATCTGACATACAATCTTGTAGAGCTGCCGACAAATGGATTCCTAGACCATAACAACAAAGCTCAAAAGATCCCAAACACCGATGGTGATTCGGCTTCACTTGTTTACACCCCTGCAAATACAACTCCTGAATCCGATACAATACGATACTCTGTTACAGACAAGAGAATCGGCCACACAAGAGAGGGACTGATATCAATAATAGGACCAACACCGGCTGACACGGTACCTGATGCGGTAGATGACTTTTCTCACACATTGGATGGAAATGTCATTACATTTACCTGGGGGATTCCAGATGACGGGGGCTCTGAAATTACTTCGTTCAGAATGGAAAGGTCAGCAGATACCGAAAGCTGGATGCAGCATAATACGGTTTCTGAAACCACTACAAGCCTAAACTATACCCGACAGCCGGGATACGACCAATACTTTAGAATATTTGCCAAAAATGCAATAGGATACTCTGCTGCCTCAAATCTGGTACATGTACATATCAACGACAATACCCCGCCAACCATAAACATCAACTCCCCGACAAACGGATCCATCATAACCCAGCCCAGCATTCCAGTCTCCGGATCCGTCTCAGAGTTTGACAACTCCGGAATAGAATATGTGCTCATCTATGTTGACGGGACCATCGTCTCCGATCCAATCTCTACTCCCTTTGTTTCGTCTACAACCACAAGATTCGAGTCCAGCATAACGGGGTTAGACAATGGAAACCATACCATTACAGTAAAATCGGCAAATGGGGACGGAGCCACTGCAAGCAAGAGCGTCGACATCACGCTTGCAGTGCCCGCTTCAACCACTCTTGATTCATTTGCTGAGGACTTTGAGGGGGAGGAGATGTCAAACTGGATTTTAACCACGGAGGACGATGAGTTTTGGTCCATCAGGGCCAGCCCCATCGAACCTGTCCCCAACTCCAAGGCAGGAAACAAGGTGGGAGGGACAGAAGACTGTGACGATGTCTGCTCCATGATAATGATAGACAGGGTGGACTTGACAGGAATGTCGGAGCCGACCCTCAGCTTTTACAGGTTTGTTGCAACGGGAGCTGATGTTTCAAACAACGAGGGAATCTACGTCTATACTTCGGAAGACGATGGCGACACGTGGATCCTGCTGGACAGCTTTACTGCCAATGAATCAAAAGACGACGGAATCTGGCACTTGGAGGAATACAGCCTTGTAAATTCATCGTCATCTGATTTTAAAGTAAAATTTGACGCGCGTTCCAGCTCAAACAGCGAAGACACGGAACTTGACGATGTCCTGATTTATGATGCTGCCGCGGCCGTGGACACTACTGCTCCTGTTCTTACAGTTCCCGATGACAGAATATTCGAGGCAACCGGCACCGAGACGCCGTTAAACAACACCCAGATTGGCGTGGCGACGGCCACCGATGACACTGATCCCGCCCCGGTTGTTTCAAACAACTCCACGGGGCTGTTCGTACTGGGGGACACCGCAATTTTGTGGACTGCAACGGATGATGCCGGCAACACTGCCAATGCAACTCAGACAATCACCATACGGGACACCACTCCCCCAGCGGTATCTGTGCAGGATGACATTGCCATGTATTTTGAACCGGGTGCCGCATACGTGGTAAACTTTGACGTGCCTGCGGCCACAGATACCGTAGACGGCGATGTAGCCGTCGCCTGTGACTATCCGCAGAACTTTGCGTTTGCCTTGGGCACTACGACCGTAACCTGTACTGCGACTGATGGTGCCGGTAACACTGCCACTACCAGCTTTGATGTAACCGTAGGCAGTTCATCTTTTGTTGGTACTCGCATCACCCCACCGCCACAATATCCGCCTACCCTACCTTAAGAAGCACACGATCTCAGATCCTGCCGGCCTTGCAAAGGACGCGTCGGATTTCGTCTCTGCCAACTCGGTGGCCGGCAGGCCAAAAGGTCCTGTACGTAGTGTCTTCATCAAATAATCGAACACAAATTTGCGATACTCTACCTGTTTTGACACGAAGATGATTGGTTTTCAAGTAAAGACACTACGGTAGTGTCGGGGAATAGGCACGCCGTACCGGCGGAGGACGAGGCGTTCCGGGGGATCCCACACGGACCGGGATGCGGACGGGGGAGGTGCCTCAAGCGCGCAAGACCGAAAAATGTCTACGACGGCCCCGTAGGAACGGAGGAATCGGTACGGATGACGGTTCGCAGAAAGGAGGCCGCGCCGGTCAAAGCGGCCGACTATCTAACGCGTTGACTGCAGTTCCCCTTAACCACCGTGTTTTTATCAACCCGGAATGCTTTTAGGCTTTTTAAGAAATTACATATTTTTTGTGATTTGAGCTCAAAGCGATGGCGTCTGGCAAACACGAAAAAGCAGAAAGGACAGCTCTCACAAGTTACAAAATTCCTTCCAGAAGCGGGGAATCTGTCTGCCTGCTCCGTGATAGTCCCCATAACGATGGACAAAAAAGAGGCGGTGGCCGCCGCCGGGGGCCTGGTCAGTGCAGGCATACGAAGCTTTGAGCTGTGGTGGGACAGCACGGAGAAGAGCCTCCGGTTCGTACTGGTGGGAGAGTCACAGGATCTCTCAAACTTCAAGCAGGCCTTTGCAAACATGTACCCCAACGCGTTCTTTGCCGACCTTGATCATACGGTTCCAACATGGTTTGACAAAAAATCAGAATATCAGATATTTGATGTCAGCACGTACCACGGCCACTATACGGCAGTCTTTGACCAGACCAGGGCGCACCAGATCATAACGCAGATTGCAAACACCATACAGCTATCAAAGCACGCGTGGATTCAATTTACGTTCAGGTATTACTCGTTTAATTCGTTTTTACGGCGGCACGTCACGCGCCTTGATGAAAAGGCCAGGGAGATAAAGCGCGGCAACTATCTTAGCAACACCGAGATTATCATGAACCCGGACAAAAAACCGCATGACCACCCAGAGATGGGATACGACTTTACAAACAACTATGCCGGCCTCCAAAAACATGCCACACTCAAGATGCAGAGCGCGCATCTTTTGATGAGCGTCAGGGGCATGATGAGCGGTGACTCCGAGATAAACCTGCACTTTGACGAGATAGAGGCACTTCCATTAGAAAACATCCACTCAAACCACGAGCATCTGACAAAGTTCCGGTATGATTATGGCGAGTTTTACTCTGACAAATCCAGGAAAACGCGGATAAGGACAGGGGGGTCAAAGGAGAATCGCCGCAGGATAGAGATCTTTGAATCGCGTCTGCTGCCGGATCCGCGGCCGTTTCTGGACTCGGCGTCCGGAAGATACTTTGAAAGAGGCCTGCTAGGCTACAGGGAGAGGGCACCACTGCCGTTTCTCGTGCTGAATTTATCGGAGATTCCGTTGTTTATCCACCTTCCAAATCCTACAACACCCAACATCGGCACCACCCGTGGCGTCTCGCTTCCAATAAAACCATCTGCAAAGACGGGCGCAAACATCGGGTTCTTCAAGATCAAAAAGGACTTTGACTGGCAGTCAATCTGGGGAGGAATGGAGAAGTCAAAGGACATAGATGCCGCAGTCATATCGCCTACCGACTTTGCCAACCACTTTTACGGGGTGGGCGCGTCAGGCTCCGGCAAGACTTCGCTGATCAGACTGCTTGCCAAGCATCTCGAAGTCTGGAACAACAACGGCACGTTCCAGAACGCGTTCATATACGTGGATCCAAAGGGGGATGACTCTCACAAGTTCATAAAACAGTGCGAGCGGGGCACCGTATCGGAGGGACGCGCACATTTTCTTGATCCGCAGGAGACCAGGTTTTCCATAAACCCGCTGGAGCTTCCAGCATACCAGCCAAAGGAGCGTGAGGAGGTGGTATCAAGATATGTCGGGTATTTTATGAAGACCATCGAGGAGTGGTACCAGCAGTCGGCAAGCTATGTCCAGATGGAGAGGATATTCCGCGCGCTGCTGTTTTACATCTACATGAGGCATGATGCCCCCACGTTTCTGGACATCCATGATATCATACTAAAGCTGCAAGACCGGGGAAATGACGCCCTGCCGCAGATAATCCAGACCTTTGGCGTGCCGGACCCCGAGATGAAGCAGGCCCTGAACAGCATTGCCACGCTAAAAGGCGATGCCTTTACGCCGCTGTTGAACAGGGTAGAGCAGTTTGCAACCGACCCGGTTCTAAAGAGGATGTTCTCTGTACGGCACGGAACGGTAAACTTTGACGAACTGATACAGGCCGGCAGATACACCATAGTTAGGATCTCCCCGCTCAACATGCCCCAGCACGTACAGCCGCTTGCCATGCAGGCGTTCATACTGAAGCTGTGGTTTACCATACAGGAGAGGGCAAACAAGGTACAAAACGAAAAGGACAGGATACAGGTAGTCTTGGCCCTAGACGAGTTTCAGATAGTAAAGGACCTCCAGGTGCTGCAGCTTATGCTGGAGCAGGCAAGGTCGCTTGGACTTGGATTGATCCTGTCACACCAGACCACGGAGCAGATAAGCGACAAGCAGCTGGGAATAATTTCCGGCAACTCTGGCACGCAGATGATAGGAAAGGTAAACGGCAAGGACGCCTCCAGGATAGCCCAGATATGGGATCCACAGTTCCAAAAAGAGTTACAGCAGCAGTTTGCCAGCCAGGAATACTTTCACTGGACCGTCAGGGAAAAGTCACCGCCGGGTGAGGAGCAGCCGCCCCCCGTACAGTTCTGGCTGAACCTGCCGCCGGCCCTGCTTGTGGTAGATGAGGATTATGACGAGTTTTTACTCGGCCAGCTGGAAAAATACGGCAGGGGCAGGGTCGAGGATACGGCTACGAGGCAGATGATTACCCAAAAAAGCAAGTGGCTTGAGAACATTACCGTGTCGTTTCCGACACAGATGGAATGGAAGATCATGCTCATGCTCAAAGAATCCGACATGAGGCAGGCAGACATGGTGGACAGACTGCGGGTTCAGAACCGGTCAGAGGTTCTTGCCGTCCTGAAGCAGATGGTCTCAGACAAGACTCTGGAGAGGATTAATAGTTCCAGAACGTCCCCGTACACCCTGACTGCCAAGGCAAAAAAAGACTATTTCGAGTATGACAGTGCCGAGATTGGAACCGCACAGGATATCGAGGTGATGACCAAATCCATAGTCTCCACCTATCACAAAAAAGAAATGTTCGTGACAATGGCCGGGCAGAAGATCCGCAAGGGGCAGGATAGGACGGATCTTGTCGCCTATGACTATGGTTCCCAGCTTGCAATAAGCGTGGAGATCGAGTCAGAAAGCGAGGTGAACAGTCACCGGGAGCACGTAAGATACAACATGACAAAGTGGAAGAACATGGGATTCGACCGGTGTCACATGTGGTCCAAGAGCCCCAAGATCCTCAAGATTCACGACTCCCTTGATGGTGAAGAAAAAAAGGATGTAAGGTTGATGTCTATTTGATTCTGAACTTTTCCCGCGCGCTCATCTTTGTGTACATGACGGGTTTGTCTTTGGATTCTTGCCGGTCATCCTTCATTGCCTCATCAAAGGCCCTCTCATACATGTCGATGTCTGTAAGGTCTTTTTTTGTCAGATCCTTGTCTGAAGGCATCAGGAAGACTTTTCCATTGATCGGACAAAATTTCATGTTCTTGCCTGGCTTTACCCCCATGTAATGAACGATTGGCCCTGGCACCGACATGATGTCAGTAGTTCCCAGATGTAGATTTACCGCAACCGCAACTGGCATCGGTTCTACTTGCCTCGATCATTGACAAACAACTCGTTTCTGCTTGTAATGTACACGATAAACAACGCCATGGTGAGTTTTTTTCCCGCAGAAGACACTCTTCCATGCCTCTTTCCCGCATCAAGGCAGAACCTGGCAATCCTCCACAGGTTGTACAGCAGCAGCGGCAGGTAAAACATCAGCAGCCTCACAGACAGGGAGTTGCTGCATGTCCTGCCCATGATCTCCTTTATGACGCGAAACCCCGTCTCGATGCCCCATCTTGCGGTACTGCTCCGGTATGATGCCTGTCATGGCTCTGGCGCTCCTGATGGGAATGTTTGTTGCAAACGCAATGTATTGCTCCTCCCCCTCCTCTTCCCCCTCCTCCTTTTTCTTCTTCTTCCTGTCTCTTTTGACAATTACAAGGTTGTAGGTCACAGTTACGCCGTCTTTGTTGGTCATTGACTGCTGCGATACCTGGCTTGCCTTTCCGTCCTTGTACATCTTGACTGTCTTTTTGATCTTGGAGTTCATGATGACAGGCATAATGTAGCGGCACCCGCCCTTTCCTGCCTCTGTCATGCAGTCAACGTTGTAAAAGGCGCGGTCGTACAGGAACACAGTCTTTGAGTGTGCGCCCCCTCTGAGGATTTTCGTGCGTGTTTTGGCTATAAAATCGGCCAGCTTTTCCTTTGCCGGTAGTAGCTTCGATTCCAGGACAATCTGCGAGGAGTCCCTGCCGACTCCGTGCACTGCGACATACGAGAGAAACGTGGATGTTCCTGCCCTTGGACGCGACTTTCTTGTATGCTCCTGCAGCTGCTCCCCATGGTATGGTATGTCCGTAACGTCTATTGCAATGGCGTCGATGTCCTGCAGCATTCCTGTATGGCGGGCGTGCCGCACCGTGCGTGCCAGCGTCCTTGCACACCAGGCCTGCACGTCTGCCGGTTTGACGCCACGGACTGCAGACATGACCAGGTCTGCATCAGGCGTACGTGCACCCGTGTCTTGAAGCCTGTTGCGCCGTACGGGGGATTCTACAAACGTGTTTCTCTCAGACGCCTTGATTGGCACGTCCAGTATGTCATTGCATCCGTATACGGCGTTGTGCCTCTCAGACATTGGCATGCCAAGCTTTTGAAACGACGAGCGCAGGATTTTAAACCGGTTTGATGCTATGTTGTACTGGCGTGCGATCAGTTCGTCATGTAATTCGACTTTCATGACATATTGCACGCCGTAGCCTAATCTGGATCTTTGCATTGCAGTTATGCGGTAACGCACCGGCATCTGGGCACAAACCTACATCTGGGCACAAACCTACATCTGGGAACTACTGATGTACCGATAACTTCACAGAACCGGAGTTCTGAAACATCTAAATAGATTTGATGTAGACGAAATTTATGCCTGAAATCATATGTCCTGACTGTGGAAAACGACTGTTTCACGAGAATGAGACCACTTTGAAGGTACAAGAGACGGTTCATTCAAAGTTCTGCAGAAAAAAGGAGGGTGAAACGCACAGTTACATGCACAGAGATCCGGCACACATGGAAACTTTTGATTCAGAAAGAGAAAATGATTCAGCAGGCGCGGCCGTTTTAAAAAAATAATTCCCACAATATAGCCCAGAATTATATCCTAGGACAGGGGATGCTAGTCACTTGTCAGAAGAATTCGATTATGATTTAGTGGTTGTAGGAGGGGGTCCTGCAGGGTCGTCTGCAGCATTTGCAGCTGCTAAAAATGGAGTCAGAGTCGCATTACTTGAAAAAGAGAATTCAATTGCAGAAACAGTAAGAACCAGCGGAGTTACATGGATTCAAAATATCAAAGAGTTTGGAATTCCCGATAATTGCTATAATCCAATTAAAAATTTTTCGTTTTGTTCGCCAAATAATGAGGTGACAATTGGCGATTCGATTCCAAGGGCGGCAGTCCTGGATGTAAGAAAAACATACAGATGGCTAGCTAATCAGGCAAAAAAAGAGGGGGCAGATATTTTTGTTAAAACTAATGTTAAGGAAGTTATTAAAAATTACAAAGGAGACATTGTTGGGGTAAGTGGGAGCGGGCCTAACGGGGAAACTACATTTCATTCTAAAATAGTAATTGATGCAAGCGGGTTTCCTTCAACAGTATGCAAGGCAATGGGACTTGCAACCCAATGGGAAAGATTTGGCGCGGGGGCAGAATATGAAGTGAAAGCAGAGAATGTAGATTCTCAAACATGGTGGCTAATGGTAGGACAGCAGTATTCTCCTGCAGGATATGCATGGATTTTTCCTTTAGGAAACAATATTGTAAGAATTGGGGTGGGTGTAGGAAAACCCGAATCGGATGTGGATCCAACACAGAGACTCGAAGAAATAATGGATGCAAAGTTGGGTCCGATAAAAAAACTAGGAAAAATAACACCGATTGAATTTCATTATGGGCTAATTCCAAATGATGGTTTGTCAAGAAAGACAGTTTTTAACAATTTGATGTTAGTTGGGGATTCAGCCGGACAGGCAAATCCACTTGTTTTAGAAGGAATAAGATACGCAATAAAATTTGGAAGGGTTGCAGGGCAAACTGCCTCTGATGCCATACAGTCTGGAAAAACAGACAAAGAAGCACTTTGCCCATATGAAGAGAATTGGAGAAAAGAGATTGAATCAAAAATAAAATCCGCAGGAAAGGTTCAAGACAGATGGATTGGGCTATCAGATGAAGAATGGGACAGGGAGCTAGACGTCATAAAAGAGTTGAAGCCCGAAGAATTTCTTGATTTCATAAAGGCGGATTTTGGATTATCCAATATGATAAAATTAGCAACACGCCATCCAAAACTTGCTGTAAGGCAGCTCTTCAACTTGGTAAAAGGAAAAAATTAATTATTTTACAGCAAAAAAGTCTGTTACCACAACATCATGGTATTGTAACCGGACAACATAGACTCCAGGATCAAATGGTTGTGACAGGACTTCATTAAACAGTCCTGTTGGATCATCTTTGAGGGCGATTTCTTCTACATGATTGCCTTGTTGATCATAGATATCAATGAAGAGATCTTCGCTGAATTGTGTAGTTTTTAGAACACGTCCAGTTATGACAAGTTTGTCTCCATCATAAGCTGCTTCAATAGGAGCTGTGGGATTCCTTATTGGAAGATACCGTTCAATGATGGTTCTTAATTCATGTAGATTGTCATTTACACCTTCAGCATTTTTGTCAGTGAAGCCAAATTTAATTTCGTTAATGACAGATGCAAACCTGGAATTATCATGGAAATTTTCACCGCCGAATTTTTGTGCAAACGATTCTAATTCATCAAATTCGCGTGCCAAGTCAACCATGTCCAAATCAGCTTTGCTGTATTGAGTGTCAAACTCTTCTTCAATATGAACAATTTGTGTAGCCCTGGAGTCCAGATACTGTAGTGACACAACGTAAAGTCCCGGATCTGTTGGAGCAACCCACTGGGTGTAAAAATTCCCTTGCCTAGTATCAGTAAATTCTAGATTGCTGTGAATGCTGCCATCCATTTTGTAAATAGTGAGATAGAGATTTTCTCTGTAATCAAAACGGGATTTTTCAGTCGCACCCCGTAGAATCCAAACTTCTTTTTCAGGATCAAATGAAATATCATAGATGATGTTATCTGCATGTAAAACTAAATGGTCACTAAGATAATCTCCAATTTCTGTTATCTTGGATTCAGCATCGACAAAGTTTGCAATTTCAATTAATTCATAAGCTTCATCCATCATCTGATTATACTCACTTGCATATGCGGCAAACTCATTGTTGTAGAAATTAGACACCATGTCCGAGTAAGCCTCTAGTTTTTCACGAAATTCAATACGTTTTATTTCATCTACAGTGTATCCAACATCAGAGCCATTAGGATCATCAGTATAAGCTGTTGAAACAAGAGTCCACTCATCAAATAAATCTCCGACTAGTGCATCAGCTTGATCAAGATCATTTTCAATTACAAGATCTCTTACATCGTCAATTTTTTCATTTAGTTTTTCAGTGAACTCAACATAATTTGGCAAAAATCTATTTTTAGTTAAGCTTAGCTCAACTAGGTTTTCAAGAGATTTTGCTCGCTGTAAAATGTCACTGGCACGGATTTTGAACGCATCTTTATTGTAAGAATCCAAATCTGTTTTTATTTGAGGGGCTTTTTCACTAACCCAAGTTAACAGAACCTCAATTCTATCAATTCTAGTAATAGACGGATTACCAGATTCCATTTGTTTGGCAGTGCCTAAAATTTTCAATGCGTTATCAATTAGGAATAGATTTTGATAATCTGCTTGAATTTCAGCTTTTGTCTTCATGGATTTGTATTGGAATTCCAAAACTGTCAATGGGTTTCGTTTTTCTCTAAGTTCAGTCATTGATTGATCAAATGCAGAGACAATCTCTAAAATCTCATCTGTGGATTGGGCATTCTCAACTCTTTCCAAAAGGGATTCCCAATCAGATACAAGTGCTGAGTCAATGCCGCTTGATTGCGAAATCTCAACACTCTTGTTAATTCGTGCAGAAATATCTATAATCTGAGTCATTTGGGAGATTTTAGACTCAGAGTCTAGTATGTCATTGACGGAAGTTGCTGATGCTAAATCAGATTCCAGGCCATCCCAATCAGGCATTAAGAGATTTGCAAGTTCGCTGTTTTCTTCAGAATCAGAAGAGATGAATCTTTCAACATCGTCTAATGCTCTCAAAAGTATTGCTGCTTGATATAATTCTGAAACACTAGCACTGGAGGCAAGTAATTCCCCAATGGATGCTTTTTCTTGTAATGATGGCTTTAGAGATTCCCAACTATTTTGCACTAGTGTGTAAAGATCGCTTTGTTTTCTTGAGATAACATCAAGGTATCTAGATTTGGAAAGAACGTCAATGAGTTCAGTAATTTCATTAGAATAAACAGGGGCAGTTCCTCGAGCAAAGATAAATCCAACTTCATGTTTTACATCTCTACTCATTATGGTGCCAGCCTTTTTCATCAAGTTCAGTAGTGTTTCTTCTAACTCATCAAAAGTTGGTGTTCTTTGAGTAGTTTTTTCAGGGGTTACATTTCTTACATCAACAAAAGCATCAGTTAGCAAGCCAATAGCCTTAGTTTTATCATCAATTTCATAGTAAAATACTGCTGCAAAAATTGTTCTGTCAATGGATTTTGCAATATCAAAAGATATTTCATCATCATTTAGTAGTTGTTGCACCGAATCTAATGATGAAGATATCGCAGGCCTGATTAAAGGATCTATTTCAAAAAGTAGCTCCTCTACAAAAAATTCATCCCACAAGTCAACGTAAGCAGATTCTAGATCAGATATGTCAGTAGAGGTCTGGTTTGATACAGGAGATGAAATATCAAATATTTCATTGATTAAAGATTCTTGATCAGATACCAAGGTTTGTGCTAAAGAAGTTTTTTGATCATTGTTTGGTTCAGAAAAAGAGTCAGAAGAAACATCAAATGTTGTAGATTTTGAATAGTCACCGTAGAACAGCTTAATCTCATATTCACCAGGAAGACCACAGATTCTACCTTTTAGGGGAATAACGTCTGTGATAAAAACACCGTTTGGAAGCGGTGTGAGTTGTTGAATTTGACACAAGTCTCCTTGAGGGTTAATAATTTGCATGATCAGAAAGGAATCATCTACAATGCTTGCAACTTGTCCATAGATGAATAATGGTTCACCGCGGTCATAGGTGCCAAAAGTGTCAAGAAGTGTGATCCGATCAGAGCTTTGAGCAGACGCATATGCGGGCACCAAAACAAGCGCAATTAGCCCCAATACAATTGGAATTTGTCTCACAAAGATCAACCCGCTGCTTGTCTTACTTAAAACTTGGGCAGTAATTATACTAACACGAGTTAGTTAGATAAAAACAAGATATAGGGCAACTACCAAAGAGTAGTTCTCTGACTTTATTTGTGGCACAGTATTGGTCTGGTTGGATTTCAAAGGCATGCAAATTGAATGGAATTGCTCAATTGTACATAATGCACATTTTTGACAAATCATGCTGTTTGGTTTCATACATTGAGGACATTTTGTATTCTCAGTTAATTTTCCACCACAGCGTCGGCATGATTCGTCAGGCAACCTATTCAAATTAGGTTAATGAAAATTGAATATAAGGCACACGTAAAAGTTGTTCATCTCAGAGATCAGTAAGACGAAGATTATAATGTAAATAAAAAAAATCAAAACTATGGATAAGGTCAGAGAAACATTTGACAGGTGGGCTCAAAATGGAAGGGCAGAACTAATGGAGACAGAACATGGAAAAAATGTATCAAAATTTTTGCACACCATACCATTTGATGAGCCATTTATCTTTCTTGATGTAGGATGTGGGAATGGATGGGTCGTAAGAAAAATTGCACAAGAAAAAAACTGCAAGAAAGCCATAGGCATTGACAAAAGCAAAAAGATGATTCTTCAATCTAAAAAGAAGATGGCCAGTAACAAAGAAGAGTTTTTTCACACAGACATTGAATCAATGAAATACAAGGGAAAGTTTGATTTTATTTTTTCAATGGAGTCACTTTACTATGCAGATTCTATTGAAGTGGCACTTGAAAAGATATACAAACTTCTAAAACCGAGTGGAAAGTGTTTCTGTGGAACAGATTTTTACACAGATAATAAAGCAACAGCCAGATGGGCAAACGTTATGGAAATACAGATGCATTTACATTCAAAAAAAGAATGGAAGTCGTTTTTTCAAAACGCAGGTTTTAGTGTGAGAGCAAAACATATCAAAGATTTGAAAAGTAGAAAAAAATGGAAAAGAGAATTTGGAACTTTATTCATAATAGGCACAAAACCTCAAGCAATACTCAAATTCAAGAAATGAGTAATAGTTTCATGTGAGCTGGAGCACGACACGCTGCTACGGCAGAGGAAACTCCTCCCCCCATACAGGAAATGTGATCCGGAGATGGATAATCAGAGATGGTTGGCAACGGAGCAGAAAAAAATCCAACATGGCGCACAATGATGGTAAAACCTGAGATTTCCATAGAAGGAATGAAAAAAGCCGACCCACATGGAGTAAGGCCAAACAGAACTAAGAGTTCCTGTACTAAGTTCAGGTAGGCTGCAAAGCGAAATATCGTGAAAACAGAAGGAGGGTTACTCCCAGCACACATAATTTACTATAATTCGAATATGTAAAAATCAATTAGCAGTAATTGGGGGGATGTTGTGGGAGATATTTTATAATTGATTCCCCATTGTTTGTCTGTTATTTCTTGATGAATCATAAAATGATGTTGCACCGTATTGTCAGATCCATGCTATCACCAAATGTTTACAAAATAATCTGTTTTAGGATGAGTTGGCAGAACAACATACCAAGAATCATCTTAAATTGGAAACTCTCATCAACCCCAGCTCAGAACATATTGATTGCCTGAGAGCGCATAATCCCCCTGCCAGAGTCCTTTGTTGAGCAGTTCAGCTGCCACATCAGGAGTTACACAGGTTGTACTGCTGTGATCATACTTGACCAGAAAGACTGGGGCATCAGGAGGGCATGCGTATTCCTCATATTTTCTGACTATTTTTTCATGTACTGACTCATTGACTGGGCCGCCAAGTTCCAATAGTAGACTTTATGCATAATTGACCCGTCAAATTTTTTCTGCAGCATACACTACCAAGACACACAAAGCCAGTCCAGGAAATTATTTAATTTTGATGCAAAAGATCATTGTAAATTCGCAGAAATTAGAAATCCGTGCGCACTCTTGCAGTGCCTCATGCACCCTGTGCTGTGCCGTCAATAACCAAGTGACGGCCGCTTTTTCTTTGCATCCCACAGCAGTTGAAAGTTCGCAAGGCCGGTACACACAGCCAGCTCCTCGCGAAACTCCTCTACCGTGCCGTCATACGGGTCTGTCATCCTCGCCCACTGCTTTATTCTTCCGATGGCGTGCCCCGCCTTTACCCTCTTGGCGCTGATCCTTTTGTTCGAGTCCTTTTGCTGCTGCGTCAGCTCCGTCCGCGGCCTCTTTTTTTCCGGCATCTCAAGTGCCATTCCCGTGTAGTGATTGGCATCCCTGGTATCCCTTGTCTGCAAGCACCCGTATCCTGTCCTTTTCCGGAGTGTCTTTTTTGTACATGGATTTAGACCACCTGCCAAAGTCTATCGGATCCTCTCTTATCATGGTAAGGTCGTGCGTCCCGCCCTCAAAGGACCTGCCTGCTGCAAGTATCAGGCCCTGCCCTGTTTGTTGTTATGGTGGTGTTAATCGTAAAGCGCTTCTTTTTGCCAGAGTACGTGTTTTTTCTTTTATCCCTGTCCTGCGGACGCTGCCTTGGCACCACCTCGGTGCCGTCAATTATGATGGTTCTGTCCGGCATTAGCTGCTCTAGCTGCCCTGATGTCTCGGCCTTTTTTACCAGACGGGTCATCCTGTCTGCAGTAGGCAGGATCCCTGCCAGCACGGAATCTGCGAACTTGAGGTACCTGCACACGGTGGACTGGTCAACATCAAACAGTGCCCCAGAGCGTCCTGCGTCACGTTTGAGCGCTTGCGGAACAGCGCAAGCAGCAGGACGGACCTGCGGCCAGGCAGGCAGCGGTTTCCGGGATCCGGTGTTTCGTCCTCTGAAAAGAGCGGCGCGTCTTTGCTGTGCCTCTTTGACTCTGCCACAAAGTCATTGCAGGTGTAGTCAAACTGGTCAAGGTCATACGGTAATCCCTGCAAGCTTTGCGCTGTTGTGCAGTATGCCGTGGATCACCTCCCTGATGTGCAGCAGCGACGTGTCCGTATCAGAGCGGCCTGCATCTGTAACGGCCCACAGGCTGTCCTCGCGCAGCAGCAGCTGCTCGCGCAGCAGGCCAATCGTCTTCTCGCGCCTGCTGATTGCTGCGTCCTTTTGCTTGATTGCTCTGTTGTTCTGCTTGATTGCTCTGTTGTTCTGCTTGATTGCTCTGTTGTTCTGCTTGATTGCTCTGTTGTTCTGCTTGATTGCTGTGTCCTTTTGCTTGATTGCTGTGTCCTTTTGCTTGATTGCTGTGTCCTTTTGTTTGAGCTCCCTTTGCAGCCTGCGTATAGTCTGTTCTGAAGATTCCATTACCTGTTGCGGCGATCAAAATGGATCTAAATCTTTCGGAAAAATTTTTATGATTCAATTATGCATAAAGTCTAGTATACCGCATAATGAAAAAGAACGGCATGGTGGCACCATCTGCTGCAAAGTCAAAGAAGCGCAAGTACGTCCGCTTTGAGCGAAAATACTCCAATGCCATGTGGCATGTGGACTGGCATGCCATGAAGGATCCGCGCTTTAAGGGACTGCAGCTAGTCACGTATCTTGATGATGCCTCAAGATGCATTACTGGTGCTGCATTGTTTGGGCATGCCACCTCAGAGAATGCGGTAATGACACTCAGGCTTGCAATTAAGAGGTTTGGTGCGCCTGCATCCATACTGTCTGATAACGGCTCGTGCTTTGTAGGACAGAACGGCAGGAAGAGGAGGAAGAAATCAAAAGAAGGCAGAGCGTGGAGACCAACCCCCTTTGAGGGAGAGCTTCTGCAAAAGGACATCATACTGATAACTCAAGGCCGTACCACTGCAGACCAACGGCAAGCTGGAGCGCCTTCACCGCAGTATCGAAGATGAGATATGGCACTATGAGAGCCTGAGAAAGTATGTCGGCCATTACAACGAGAAAAGGCTGCACTTTTCACTGGACATTGAGAACTGAGGTTCCATTGCAGGCATTTAGTAACAAAAAAGTACCAGAAGCGATCAGAAAAAGTGACCCAAAATGGATGAAGAGAGATGCAGATGACTAGCGGACCTACTTTCCGTATATTACAACTCTGGTTGACAGCGATCAATTCATATATATTATAAAAACAAAAATCAAGGAATTTTTTTATAAAAAAATAATTTTTATAAACTAGGCGCAATCAAGTCCATAGGATGGCCAACATCTGGGCAGGCCTTGGGCTGACTGACAACCCATATGATCCAAGACCGCTTTCAATTGATACAGACGACAGGAAACTGTTTGTAGGCCGTGCAGAGACACTCGACGAATTCAATATCCTTCTAAGCAGCACGAGGGGCGGCATGATAATAGTCGAGGGCGGGGTGGGAGTAGGCAAGACAAGTTTTGTAAATATCGGCCTATATGACAAGTTCAAGTCAGAAAGATACCTTCCCTGCGACAAGATAGAGCTGGAAGGCAACATGGACATTATCCAGTTTGTTCTTTCAGTCTTTTCAAACATGTTTCACAGCATTGAAAAATGTGACAGGACAGAAAGGCTGGGCAGGTTTGCCGTACATGAAAAAGCAAGGGCCCTGTTGAGCCAGACCATCCAGTCCAGCTGGGGCGGCGAGGTAAAGTTTCTCGGAACAGGCGGGGGAGTGAGCAGGCAAAAATCTGCAACATCTCCAGTTGCAGTCGTCCTATCTCCTATTGTTTCAGTCATGAATGAGTGGATAGACTTTGTCATAAACAAGCTAAACTACTCTGCCATCATAGTCCCGCTTGACAACTTGGATATTGTCGATGACATGGATATTGTGGGATTTTTAAACAAAACAAGGGACACCCTGATGGGGTTTGATGGAGTATGGTGGGTGCTTGTTGGCAAGCCAAACCTGTTCTCGCTGCTAGAAAGAAAGGCAAGCAGGGTAAGCGAGATGATAACCGGAAGTCCGGTAAAACTTGATCCGTTATCAAAAAAAGAAGTCCACGGGATGATAAAATTAAGAATCAAAAACCTTTCAACAGATAAGATCGAAGCACCGGTTCCAGAAAAAGTGATAGATATTCTGTATGATGTCTCAAAAGGTGAGGCAAGATACATCCTAAAGCGATGCGGCGATCTCATCCTAAAGTTCCATGCAAAATTTCCTTCAGAAAAGACTGTTCCAGAAGAGACGGCCGTCAAGATGCTGTCAGTCATGGCCAAGGAAAGAATTGACGCCGCCAGCCTCTCACCTTCAGACAGAAAGATTCTGGAGAAGATGGCCAAAAAAGAAAGGTTCCAAAACAAGGACTACAGGTACTTTGGCAAGCCTTCTGCCCAGAATTTTAACTATGTGATCAAAAAGCTGTTTTCACTGGGGTTGATAACCAGGGAGGAGTCGTCGGGCAGGGACGTATACTATCGCACAACCGGCGATGTCAACATGGTTTTTGGCGTGAAGTCCTAAAGCTGGTTTTCGGGTAAAATCTTTATAAAAAAATAATTTTTATAAAAAAAATCCTTGATTTTTGTTTTTATAGCGTATGAACCCTAAATCGATTATGATTTGCATGGGGTTGCAGAAACTGAAAATCAGACACTTGGAGCAGCAGCGTCTCTTTTGGGCATTGCCGTAACCAGGCAATCCATCCTAACTCGTCCACTTTGCAGTTTCAAACTCGGCTTTGACCGTCACATCAGTAGTTCCCAGATGTAGATTTGTGCCCAGATGTAGATTTATGCTCAGACACTGGTGCGTTATCGCATAATAACTGCAATGCAAAGATCCAGATTAGGTTACGGTGTGCAAGATGTCATGAGCCTTCAAACACAAGACGATCTGATCGCACACCAGTACAATATAACATCAAACCGGTTTAAAATCCTGCGCTCGTCGTTTCAAAAGCTTGGCATGCCAATGTCTGAGAGGCACAACGCCGTATACGGATGCAACGACATACTGGACGTGCCAATCAGGGCGTCTGAGAGAAACACGTTTGTAGAATCCCTCGTACGGCGCAACAGGCTTCAAGACACGGGTGCACGTACGCCTGATGCAGACCTGGTCATGTCTGCAGTCCGTGGCGTCGAACCGGCAGACGTGCAGGGCTGGTGTGCAAAGACGCTGGCACGCACGGTACGGCACGCCTGCCGTGCAGGAATGCTGCAGGACATCGACGCCATTGCAATAGACGTTACGGACATACCATACATGGAGAACAGCTGCAGGAGCATACAAGAAAGTCGCGTCCAAGGACAGGAACATCCACGTTTCTCTCGTATGTCGCAGTACACGGAGTCGGCAGGGACTCCTCGCAGATTGTCCTGGAATCGCAGCTGCTGCCGGCAAAGGAAAAACTGGCCGATTTTATAGCCAAAACACGCACGAAAATCCTCAGAGGGGGCGCATATTCAAAGAATGTGTTCCTGTACGACCGCGCCTTTTACAGCGTTGACTGCATGACAGAGGCAGGAAAGGGCGGGTGCCGCTACATCATGCCTGTCATCATGAACTCCAAGATCAAGAAGATAGTCAAGCTGTATGAGGACGGAAAGGCAAACCAGGTATCGCAACAGTCAATGACCAACAAAGACGGCGCAACTGTGACCTACAACCTTGTAATTGTCAAAAGAGACAGGAAGAAGAAGAAGGAAGAGGAGCAATACATTGCATTTGCAACAAACATTCCCATCAGGAGCGCCAGAGCCATGACAGGCATCATACCGGAGCAGTACCGCAAGAGATGGGGCATCGAGACGGGGTTTCGCGTCATAAAGGAGATCATGGGCAGGACATGCAGCAACTCCCTGGCTGTGAGGCTGCTGATGTTTTACCTGCCGCTGCTGCTGTACAACCTGTGGAGGATTGCCAGGTTCTGCCTTGATGCAGGAAAGAGGCATGGAAGAGTGTCTTCTGCGGGAAAAAAACTCACCATGGTGTTGTTTATTGTGCATATTACAAGCAGAAACGAGTTGTTTGTCAATGATCGAGGCAAGTAGAACCGATGCTAGTTGTGGTTGCGGTAAATCTACATCTGGGAACTACTGACATGCGCGCAGTTTGGGCAAGTATCAGCTCCATCCCCCCCCCCCCGGGGGGGTTGTTTTTGATCAAAAAAACTAATTTGTCTGTCAGGAATCTTAGTTCCTGTGTGTGCCAGATGGTAACTCTTCCAGTAACCATCTTTTCTTTTGTTCATTGAAGGGGCACACACACTCTTGATCCAAATGCGGCGCTGTCCAAAAGACGTAATTCGGCACTCAGGGAATTACGCAACAACTTTGTTTACTTTAGAAAATTTATAAAGTATATAGTACATATCGTGTTTAACATGGCCTTGAGAGAAGTAAAACCATTAAATGAAAGTCAATGGAAAACACTGGTTGACACTTTAAACAAAAAACCCACATTTCGACAAAAACAAATTGTAAAAAAAGCCGTAGAGAACGGAAAGAAACTTAAAGTAATCCGATAGTTGTACAACATTTGGTTGCCTGCTTCTTCGATTAATTTCCAGAAAGATGTTCATATTCAAAGATTGGATAAGACCAGTTTTGATCTAGATCGTTTTAAATGCAGTAAGCGGCAATATGAAAATTATATAAAAAAAGAAGCTTTTGATGATCAATCCAAAGAAATTGGACAAACTTGGCTTTTTGTATACAAGAAAAAAGAAGTGATTGGTTACGTCACAATTGCAATGGCAGACCTGAATAAAAACGAGCACAAAAAACTAGGATCTTTTCCATATTCCAACGTCCCAGGTTTATTGATAGGGCAGATTGCAACACACAAAGATTTTGAATGCCTAGGTATTGGAAAAATGATGATTGATTGGGTGATTACAGAAGCGAAGAGTTATCAAATTAATATAGGCTGTCGAGTAGTCGTTCTTAATCCTGAAAGCGATGTGGTTAGGTGGTATAAGAAAATTGGATTTGTACACATACAACACAGAAGAAAACAAGATGTGATGTTTATTGATTTGGATTGGTATTCTTATTAAAAAAATTGATCTGGTGAATTTAGTTTCGGTATGTTAGTTGGCAACATATTTTTTCCAAGTTTTGAAAATTCATCGTTTACAGGACGGCCCCGACCAATCGATTCATCATCTGAGAATGACGTTTTCTGTAAATGCACCGCTATTTCCAAAGTCATCATATGCTACAAACTCTACAAGTATGGCATCGCCGCTTGACGGTGGCTCATCAGGATCGACGGGTTTGAGATATGTTGTATGGGACAAGGAATCAGATTGCAGTACTCTCTGGTGGGTTTTTGCATAATTACAGCACGCGGCATGTACGTAGTGCCCATAATATATAATCGATCTTGATCCTTTTGGGAATGTTTTTTGACCGAAGGATCTAGATCATGCGGATTCCCAGCCACTCTATGAAGAAACCTAGGAATTTGGAGAGGGGATCCGGCTTTCTGAAGGGCACAGGCACAGGTTATTGAGGGAGTGCCACAAGAGGGAGACTGACCCCAAGGCACGGGACAGGCTCCTTGTGTACATGATGCGGAAGGAGGGCATGAGCATACGCGGCATCGCCGCGCGGACAAACCGCAGCTACTCCACAGTACGGGACTGGCTGGTGCGGGCAAGGGACGGCGGCCTGCGCGGCCGCCGCGACCGCGGCAGGCCGGGATGCCCGTGCAGGCTCGACGAGTCCCAGAGGGCGGAGCTGCTCGCAGATCTTGTAGCGGGACCTGAGAACTGCGGGTTTGAGACCCGGCTGTGGACGGCGAGGATCGTCTGCGCGCACATCGAGAGGAAGTTCGGCGCGGCGTACTCGCTCAACGGGGTGCACAAGCTGCTCTCAAGGCTCGGCCTGTCGTGGCGCAAGCTGCGCCCCAGGAACCCGAAGGCGGCCTCGGAGCGCGAGATCAGCGAGTTTAAAAAAAAGCGCGGCGGATCGCCCTCAGGTACCGCAGGCTGGGCTATACCGTCCTGACTGCCGACGAATGCACCCTGACGATAGGGGACAGGAGGCCCCGATACGGGTGGCAGCTCCGCGGCACAAAGAGGACGGCGCCAGTCACGCTCTCCAGAAAGAAGAAGCACGTGTTCGGCGCGCTGGGCGACGGCGAGCTCTGCTTCAGATTCTGTGACGCGCAGAACAGCGAAGCGTTCCTCGCATTCCTGAGGCACCTGCACCGCAGGTTCGGGCCGGTGCTTGTGTTCGTGGACAACGCGTCGTGGCACAGGTCGGCTGCCGTGCGGGACGGGCTCATGGAGTTCAACGGGGAGGTGAAGCTGAGGTACTATCTGCCGCACACGCCGGAGCTGAACTCGGAGGAGCCGCAGTGGAACGTGATGAGGGACGCGATCGGCAACAGGGTATACGACAACACGCGCGAGATGGTAAAGTCAATCCGCAAGATGATCAGGAAGAACGTGATATTTCCCGTCAAGCTGAGCGATTATTTAGTATGTTGACTACGGTAGATATGTTGCAGAACAGATAAGGTACATCCGCTCGCTAAATGACCACTTTCCGGTGTTTATTCGCGACATGATAGAGAGTAGAAAGGTTGATGCAAACTTTATCGTATCCATAAAAAAACTCTCCTCCCAGAAGAACATGGGCGGGAAATACGGCGCATTTTCAGACGTGCTAAGGCAGATTCGGATGCGGCTTGAATACAACACAAACAGAAGCCGTCTCATATACGATGATACGGTAAGATCGTGGCGGCTGCGGATGCTCATGTTTGTGTTTCAGACGATATGCGATGCAGGAGGCGACTCGATTGATACGCTGGAGAAGATGCACTCCTTTTCGATGTCAGTTAATTCGATAAAAAACAAGCTGTCCGACTCCATCATGCTGTCATCTCTGATGCTGTATGTCGCACCTACAATATTCTTTGTGGCACTTGTCGGCATGTCTGTTTTTATGGGCTCGTTTTCTGCCTCGATTCCAGAAACTGCCGCCGGACATACAGGGCGTGTCGATGATGGCAGGATTGTTTGCAAAGCCGGACTTTTCATACATGCTTGAGGCGATGCGTCCGGCATTTCTGATAATGTCGATATGTTCGGGGATAGTGATATCGCGTGTGGCATACATGTCGTTTTTTGCAACCATGCCGATAGGAATCTGCTACATGGTGGCATTTGTTGTTTTGACTGGATGGCATTTCTTTTTTGATCTGATGTCAGGTTTGATAGGGTTGGTGATTTAGGTTTGGCAGACTGCAGATGCATGATTGTCCGGACTGTAGAACCGCATTTGGGCTTTTTATGGAATTGTTCCATGAGGAAGGGTGAACGGATTTTTCTCCACATTAATCCACCCCGAAGATACGGATCTGGAACCGTTAGAGTTTATGGTTCCCATCGCATGCATAACATGGATGTGTGCCGCATTCATACCGGCTATAATACCGATGCCTGAAGCGATCTTTTTGATAATTGCAATGGTCGGTTCCACTGTGATCAGCCTTGGCGCCTTTATGACAAAGTTCTCACAGAAATATCTAAAGAACATATCATTCCGTGGTCGGTATCCTCATCAAATATGCCTAATTCTGACTTTGAGGCCTCTGTTTCTATCTCATCAAGAAATTGACAGGATTTGATTCTGTAATGTGAGTTAATTTGTCTCTATTTTCAAGATGAATGTTATGTTTGTCTGCATCTCGTAAAAGTTGTTTAATTGAACCATACAGATATTGTAATAATTCTTCATTCAATTTCCAGATTTTATGTGCTCTTTTGAGGTATAAACAACATTAAGCTAATTAATAAAAAAAGAAAAAAGGTATGTTAATTTTTTGTTTCAGACATTATGGATGAAATGTTTCTTCCTTCTGTGTACAGTTCGTTGTATGCTTTATCACCGTGAATCTTGTATTTGCCAAATTGCCCTAATTTGACGTATTTTACATTTTTACCAATGATTTCATTTGGATCTTCTGCAATGTGTACAATTACTCTCTCACCGATTTCATATTGCTCTTCCCCACCATCGAGTTTGAGTTTATTATCTAATAGTTTTCCAGTAATTGTTACTGTTACAATAGAACCTGCATCCAATTCAATTTTGGATTTACTAGTTTCATCAACTTCTATGTCAATTTCTATTTTTACATTCTCACCATTTCTTATGAAATATCCTTCTGATTTTGGTGTTGGTTCAGTCCAAGTAATTGGCTCAGAGATACTTACAACAGTACCTTTGATTGTATGATCAACTTGATCTTTTACCTTGCTGATATCAGTAGTAGCAAAACTTGCTGCACCTTGTGTAACTTCATCGACAGTGGTTAATGCATAACCAATGTTTGATGGAATATAGGTGTATGATTCAGCATCATGTTCATGATAATTTATCATAGCTACTGATGCAGTAATGGTCAACACAATTATGAGAGCTGCAATTATTGGATATGTTTTTTGCAATTTAATACTCTCCATTTACTTGTGTTTCATCACCACTTTTGATTGAATTCCAATAAATACTACAAGAATCCTTCATCATTGTGTGTGAACTAAAAACAGATCCATGATGTTCCATTCCTGCAAGGTGTCCAAATTCATGATTTGCTACTCTGCTCATTTCTGGTGTGCTTCCACAACTATTGTCACCATTTTGCTGCCAATTGATACCAGAATTATTATTGTATTCCATATCTTTATACTCATTACCTAACGTGGTATTTACTTGTAAATCGGTTTTAGCTAATTTTCCAATATCACTTTCATAATAGGGAGATACTTCCGATTCATAAGTTCCACAACTTGTATCATGGCTGATGTTTAGATCTGTATTATTATCCATTTCATCTTCACCATATTGTATTTGACCAGCGACAGTGTTTCCTTGGTTAGTACTACCTTCATATTTTATACTGTCTAACGATGAAATGTTGTAACAAATATTCTGTGAAGATGAACTAAACCAATAATTAGAGGTATAGTCGTGTGCCAATGCTCCAGGAATTATGGAGAATCCCATAATCATTGTTGCAGATAGCAAGAATGTTGTTATTGTTTTGTTTGTTATGTTTTTCATGTTCTTATCAAATCTGATAATATCTTACTATATAATAGACCTTATGCGTAATCGATCAAACTAATATTGCTAGATGATTTTTACCTTAGTAAACCAATTTGATTTTGAATTCTTAGTCGATTACGCATAAGGTCTAATCTCTATTACCAGTCTTCCCAGAAGTACCTCACGGCAGCACCGGTGGCGGTGGTTTTGGCTATCTGAGGTCGGGATTCCTGTCATGGTGCGGAATCTTGTGCTTGTCTATTGCAGCTACTGTCGTTTCGTTGCTGATGCGTCGCCTCATGCTGCGGCATGCCGTGTTGACCGTATCATGCATCATCTGGTCGCAGAAACAGCTCATCTTGTCCTGCTTTATGATGCGCAGCTTTTTGAGCAGCCAGCTGCCAGACTGCATGCGTATGCCGGGAGAGCCGAGATCGCGTGCGCTGTTGGCGTATCCGTTGGAGCTGGTCATGACCAGAAGAAGTATGTGCGCTGCATCCCTGAGGCAGTACAGCGTGTTGTGTCTTGTGCCAAAGGCAAGGCTCAGGCGCTGCAACGCAGACTGGAAGATTTTAAATTCCCTGATGTCTTGGTTCTGTTGGTGTGTTTGCCCATCTTTTCTGTGCAAGTCAAGGTGGGTGAGCATGCCTTGTATTTGGATCTGGTTGATCGTGTTTTGTTCTTAAAATGATCAGTTTGGGCTATCCAAAATGTACAATCCCAACTACTGTCCAGTGGGAGATCCTTAAAGTCAAGTGCGGTGGTTTTTAGCCCCAATATTATTGCATGAACCCCAAGCTCGCTGTTCTTCACATCGGGCGCAAACGTGTTCTTGAATGTCCTTTGTTTAGATAAATGCTGAATCACCATTTCCCAATCTCCTATTAAACAAACGAGGACGGCACGCCATCAGGCCTTGGCGCGTGTGGCGGGATCGCCCTTGCGCCGTTTGCCCTTTTTAATTCTTTCAAGCTCCTCGCTTACGGCGTCCTGCACCTCCGGCGGGAGGTCTTCAGAGTGGAGCATCGTGGTTTTCAACCCGAGGATTACGTCGTGTACGGTAAGATATTCGTTTTCCACACGCGGTGCAAACGTGTTCTTGAAAGTCTTTTGGTCAGAGGTATCTTGAAGCGTCATTTCGTATCTCCATGATTGATAGTTGGTCGTACTGTTTTTTATACTTTAAAGCACGGTTCCTGTCGATTCCAGACATGATTGTTATCACGTCCCTGTATGTTACTCCCTCCGGATCAGTCCACTGGCCAAGCATGACTGCCCTTCCCTCCATGCACAACCTGACATATGCCTTCCTCGTAGTTTCGTTAAAGTTTCTCTCATTGTTTGTGATACCTATGATGTAGACAGGCATACCGCCGTCGGTAAATTCGTCAAAGAATCTATCCTGTTCTTCTGTTTTTGCCAGGTCAACACATGACTGTAGTTTGGGAACGTAGCTGACGTTACCAGACCCGTATTTTTCGATTGCCCTGACTGCTACATGATAATCCTTTTTGCATTCCTTCTCTCTCATACCTCCAATACTAGACTTTATGCATAATTGAATCATAAAAATTTTTCCGAAAGATTTAGATCCATTTTGATCGCCGCAACAGGTAATGGAATCTTCAGAACAGACTATACGCAGGCTGCAAAGGGAGCTCAAGCAAAAGGACACAGCAATCAGGCAAAAGGACACAGCAATCAGGCAAAAGGACACAGCAATCAGGCAAAAGGACACAGCAATCAGGCAAAAGGACACAGCAATCAGGCAAAAGGACACAGCAATCAAGCAGAACAACAGAGCAATCAAGCAGAACAACAGAGCAATCAAGCAGAACAACAGAGCAATCAAGCAGAACAACAGAGCAATCAAGCAAAAGGACGCAGCAATCAGCAGGCGCGAGAAGACAATTGGCCTGCTGCGCGAGCAGCTGCTGCTGCGCGAGGACAGCCTGTGGGCCGTTACAGATGCAGGCCGCTCTGATACGGACACGTCGCTGCTGCACATCAGGGAGGTGATCCACGGCATACTGCACAACAGCGCAAAGCTTGCGGGAATTACCGTATGACCTTGACCAGTTTGACTACATCTGCAATGACTTTGTGGCAGAGTCAAAGAGGCACAACAAAGACGCGCCGCTCTTTTCAGAGGACGAAACACCGGATCCCGGAAACCGCTGCCTGCCTGGCCGCAGATCTGTTCTGCTCATGGCGCTGTTCCGCAAGCGCTCAAACGTGACGCAGGATGCACTGGGGCGCTGTTTGATGTGGATCAGTCCACCGTGTGCAGGTACCTCCGGTTCGCAGATTCCGTGCTGGCAGGGATCCTGCCTACTGCAGACAGGATGACCCGTCTGGTAAAAAAGGCCGAGACATCAGAGCAGCTAGAGCAGCTAATGCCGGACAGAACCATCATAATTGACGGCACCGAGGTGGTGCCAAGGCAGCGTCCGCAGGACAGGGATAAAAGAAAAAACACGTACTCTGGCAAAAAGAAGCGCTTTACGATTAACACCACCATAATAACAAACAGGGCAGGCCTGATACTTGCAGCAGGCAGGTCCTTTGAGGGCGGGACGCACGACCTTACCATGATAAGAGAGGATCCGATAGACTTTGGCAGGTGGTCTAAATCCATGTACAAAAAAGACACTCCGGAAAAGGACAGGATACGAGTACTTGCAGACAAGGGGTACCAGGGATGCCAATCACTACACGGGAATAGCACTTGAGATGCCGGAAAAAAAGAGGCCGCGGACGGAGCTGACGCAGCAGCAAAAGGACTCGAACAAAAGGATCAGCGCCAAGAGGGTAAAGGCGGGGCACGCCATCGGAAGAATAAAGCAGTGGGCGAGGATGACAGACCCGTATGACGGCACGGTAGAGGAGTTTCGCGAGGAGCTGGCTGTGTGTACCGGCCTTGCGAACTTTCAACTGCTGTGGGATGCAAAGAAAAAGCGGCCGTCACTTGGTTATTGACGGCACAGCACAGGGTGCATGAGGCACTGCAAGAGTGCGCACGGATTTCTAATTTCTGCGAATTTACAATGATCTTTTGCATCAAAATTAAATAATTTCCTGGACTGGCTTTGTGTGTCTTGGTAATGTATGCTGCAGAAAAAATTTGACGGGTCAATTATGCATAAAGTCTACTGCGCGGTAGCTTATATCATGATTTTCCCTCAGTCTTTTTGCAGTGCGCAGAACCCCTACAGGGTTGTCCTGGTGCGCCCCAGTTACAAGGCGCATCTGGGCAGATGTGGCTGGGACATGCGGCCTGCCCATCTTCATGCGTGTTGTTCTGATTGTCGGAACCTGGCCCAGCCTTCGCACATGCCTTGCAGTGATGCCAAGATCTCGGGCTATCTGAGAGGAAACGACTCCTTTTTTGCGCTGCCTGATTATGTATTGCCGTGATTTTTCTGTCAGTCTTTTTGTCATGGATTTTTGTGATCGGTACAGCCTGAAATAATCATCTATTGTTCTTCTGATCCTAGAGTGGCGATTATAATTAATTTCGCCTCTCCAGACAGGACTGAACAGAAAAGCTTATTGATCACCAGATCAGCTGCAAGCTGTGAACGAAGTACAGGCACTGACGGAGGCCATGCGTGCAGAGAAGAACATCAAGATTCGTGACAGGATGCTGGCAGTGCGCGGAGTCCTCATGGGACACTCTACGGCAGATCTTGCAGATATTGCCAACGTAGACCAACGCACAGTCCAGCTGTGGGTATGCAGGTTCAGAAAATATGGCGCAGATGGCCTCCGGGACGCGCCAGGAAGAGGCAAAAGCCCGGACGTCTTGTACGCATTGATAGAAAAGCTGGCCTACAGGCTTTGCAAAAAGAACACGCTGACTCCGCGAAAGCTGCGCAACCAGATACGTCGCAAGACAAACAGAAGATACAGCATGTCCAACATGCGCAGGATAATGCGCGTCTTTGGATTCTCCTGCAAGACATCCACGACAGTATACGGGAACAGTGCAGGCGCCGACGAGGTACGACGGTGGCAAAAAGACGCCTCAGCAGTCATTTCACGTGCAAAAAGGCGTGGATTCCGGATTGCGATACAGGACGAGTCGATATTCATAAGGATCGGTGAGGACGGCAAGAAGCTGTGGTCGCGCATAGGCGATCCCGTGGAGATAGAAAGGTCAGGACGCAGGGACAAGACAGTCGTATACGGGGCGCTTGCAGATGACGGCACCAGACTGATGCGCCTGTATGACAAGTTTGACGGCCCTACGTTTGTGAGGTACCTGGCAGAGGCCCGCCGCAAGTGGGGCAAGGTGCTGCTGATAATGGACAATGCCGGCCAGCACAAGACGGCGGCGGCAAGAAAATACTTGGAGGATCACAAGGGAGAGATCGAGATACTCTACCTGCCTGTTGCCACTCCGAAGCTTAGTGCCATCGAGGCGTTGTGGAAGCAGGCCAAGTACAGGCTGATCACGGCAGCACACTATGACACGCTTGAAGATCTCAAACACACAGTGTCAGAGTACTTTAGGACATGTTCCATTAAACTTGACATCTACAGGTATCTAGCTCGTTGTGTTTGAGGCGAAATTTTCAATGATCGCCACTCTAGGCGGACTGACTTTTCATACAATTGAGGCTCAACGTATTACTAGAAAATTTATAATGTTGGTGATGTTATTGATAACATGAATCAAACAACCCCTGATCCTGAGATTTGCACTATCTGTTTTTCAGATGAATCAGAGCAAGCCAAGGCATTCAATCATTTGATTCATTCTAAGGCAAGTATTAGTGGTGTTGATAAAAACACAATCACCATTAAAAAAAGTGATTGTGCCACACTAAAAAGTAAGAATATACAGTACCAAGAACTTTCCTAACTTGATGCCTCTACTAAAACTCGAAATATTACTTCCACTTTATCATAATCCTACTAAAAACAATAATCGTAAAAAAGTAGACGATGATGAATTTTTAGAAACATACAAGGATTTAATGAGAGAATTTGGCGGATGTACTATTGTTCCTAGTCCTTTATTTGGAGGTTGGTTAAATCCTGATACTAAAAAAGAGGCAACTGATGAACATATTGTGTATTGGGCTGTTTATGAAGATACAAAAGAGAATATTGAGTTTTTGAAAAATTTCAAATGTACTCTAAAGAAACGATTCAAACAAGACGATATTATGATGTACTCTGTTTCTATTACTCAGTTCTAATTCTCCCATACGAAATCGTCTCTTATCCTACTGCGGGCCATTCTCAGTGTGCTTTGCTGAATCAGGACGTTTCTGATTTGTCTTGCATCTTCTTATACTTTCTTTGTGTCAACTCATGATTCTGTATGCGATATTCCTCCATGTTTGTTAGCATGTGCCAGATTATCTCAAGCATCATCTGCCTTGCAGCTGCTATCCTTGCCTTTTGTTTTCCTCTCCTTTTTGCAATTCTTGAATAAAATGATTCCATCCTTGGATCAAATCGTATCGTAGTGTTTGCAGCCTCCACCATTGCATTGCGCAGCCATGCACAGTAGATGAAAACGTGTTTTCACGGAGTGGAAGGACGACAAGATTTTGCCTGATCTGCAAACAATCTGGACAGAAAAGGCAATTGATCAGGTGCCCCTGCAGTTCCTTATGCTTCACCAAAAAGAGCAGCAAAGATACCGACTTGACATGGCAGGCAGGACGTTTAAAATGTTGCCTGCAATGCTGGGAAGAGTCGGCATCAGTTTCTCTGGCAGATACAACGCCCGTACGGGATAGGCGACTTTGTGCGCGTCATCATATCGATGTGCGAGAGCGGCTCGTGCGCCTCTGGCGTGACAAAGATGCTCTCCGTGCGCCACGGGCTGTACCGCATACCGTCGTCGATGTGGATCCTCTCAAAGGTAAGGAATGTCTGCACTGACGCTGATGTGATGGAGAAGCGGTGCAGGGACATGATACGCGGCACCATACACGAGGCAAGGCGCACCGGCCTTCTCAGGGACATTCCCCACACCATGGCAATTGACACCCACCTGATACCCAGATATGACAAGAATCCCAGAACCCGGGAAGAGCAGCTGGTGCGCTCAAGACACCGCAGTGGAACCTCGCGGTTTGAGGGGGCGGGTATACCACGTCTACATCTGGGCACAAGCTACATCTGGGAACTACTGGTGGAACCTCGCGGTTTGAGGGGGCGGGTATACCACGGCGCAGTGCGTGGACAAGCCCAACCTGAACGTGGCGTGCAGGCCCCTCAGAAAGGGGCGGACAAACGCCGATCTCGTGCGTGATCTGCTAAATGATTGCAAGGATGCCTGGGTTTGCGCAGGACTGGTGCTGCTTGACTGCGGCTTCTTCTCAAGTGGTGTGATGCAGGAGATCCGGGAGGCGGGCCTCAAATTCATCATGCCGGCATCAAGAACCTCCGGAATAAAGAGGAGGATCATGGAGTACAGTCAGGGAAGGGCGGAGGCCGTCTTGACGTACCGGCTTACCACGCACAACCACAAACCCGGAGAGTCGTTCAGCTTGGTCATAATTCCAAAGGAGAAAGGGGACAACGGATGGGATTCAGAGAACGTGCAAGAGAGGTACCTGGCGTATGCCACCAACATGGACTCCACAATGCGATATTTGAGATAGGAAAGATTCCAAGGGAGTACGAGAGGAGGAGGAGGAGGAGGAGGAGGAGGAGGAGGAGCATTGAAACAGGATACAGGGATACTGAAAGGACGAGGCCCAAAACCACCAGCCAGAATGCCCCTGTCAGAATGTTTCTGTTTTTCATGGCCCTTGTGATGTACAATCTGTGGGTGATCTCAGTTGCAAGGTCTGCTGCGTGGCATGGGAGCTACGACACTGCCGCAATCCAACTTGTGATTATGCTTGAGTATATGTCAAGGCTGTCTGTCGGCCTTGAGCATGACGATTAGGTTGGCCGGATCTGGCGTCTGCCGGGCAGCACATTTTCATCTACTGATACTGCCAGCAGGAATCCCTCCATACGGATGCTTTTTTTTGTTTTATCACTGGTGCTAAACAACATCTGGATAGGCCTGCGTCGCACGGTAGGCAGACAAAGATATCATGTGACACTTGCCGGTATTTTAAACAGGATGATCCACGTGGTTGTAACATGTGTGTATGCTAGGTGGCTGCCGCCTACCGGGTGATTGGTGGGCTGCTTTGGAACGGTACAATCCCAACTACTGTGGTTGCACTAATATGTATAAATCTGGCCGTTCTACTGCAAGTAAAATATTATCACCACAATATGCTATATCAAATGCTGTTGAATTAAATGGGATTGATTTTGAAAAAATTTTGCATGAAGATACTGAACCGTTATCTAAAATAATATTTTTTGTTAATGATGCCTATCTTCCAAACACATAATTCAAAATTTTAGAACTCTGTATCTATCTATTGAAGATCTTAAGGAAGAAGACTTTGGAATTGATCTTGAGAAATACCGACATCTTCGAAATGCTGTTAGTCATAATTGTATTTATCAAGGAACTCAAAATTCTATTAAAAAATTTTTTGGTCCTAGTTATTTTGATTTTAGTTCTTATAACTAATTTGATTTCTATTCTGATAAAAACATTAAACATTTGAAAGATGAAGTTAGAATTTTGTTAAAGTTGATTCTAGACCATATCAAAGATGAATTGAAAAAATAACTTTTGGCGATTGTAATAAGATGGTTCAAAAACTTACTATATCCACGAGAAAAAGTTCGCGTGATAAATCCTATTGAACCAAAAACAAACTTTTAGTATGGCACCTGAGAATGGCAGCAGTGTGACAGGAGACGGTTTTGTATGGGAGAACCCAAAATTTTCCATAAGACAGCAACTGATTATAAAAATAATAAAAAGATAGACTGATTTAAGAAAACAAAAATGAACTCTTAAATTAAAAAATTCATTGCCTACTCTGATTTTTTGACTTTTTGTGCTGCTGGTCCTTTTTTACCTTCGCCTACTTCAAACTCGACTTTATCGCCTTCGTTGATGAATCCGTCAACATCTGATTTGTGTACAAACAGATCGTCTCCATCTTCTCTTTCAATAAAACCAAAGCCCTTAGTACGGTTAAACCATTTTACGGTACCTTGTTCCATTTGATTTTGAGATAATTAATCACTATATTAAGTAAGATGTCAAAAACGGATCATATCAAATAGAATTGAGACTAGAAATCTTTAGGAATGTGATTATTTTCTTTTAACCATGTAACTTGAGGCAATGTAAACCTCCAAATAATATCACCACGTTCATTGTCTTTGAAATCCCAAGGAGCAATGATCACAATGTCATTATCTCGAATCCAAACCCTTCGCTTGAGTTTTCCTCGAATTCTGCCCCGCCGGGTAACATCATCAGCACATTTTATCATGACGTTTTCTCCTCCAAGCATTCTCAAGACACGGCCAAAAAGTTCGCCCTCCTCTGGCATGCGGATCTCTTTTAGAGCACTTTCATTTTTTACCTGGCGCTTACCCATGACTCTCACTGCCATTGTGAGCATATAACTGATAGGGTTTTTGATGCGCGGGGCGTGTGAGGCAGAATCAAACACAGGGGATTTTATCCACCTAATGAAAGCTAACTTGTGGAATTTAGATGCGTAGAGGAATGTGCGCAGTGCTGTATTGAAAGGGATTATTATCCCAGTAAAAAATTTGGAAAGATAGGGGTGCTAATCCTTCCCGAAGAAAAAGAAAGGATGGCAAAGTCAGAAGGGCAAGGGGAATAAAGATCCAGATTGCCAAGAATCGGGGTATCTGGAGGCAAAGACTTGATTCCAACGAAAGTTTTGGCATACCAGCTGATGGGAGTTGAAGAAAACGGCAACGCCTGTCCTTTTTTGGACGGACAGCGCAGATGATAAATCTCCCCATGGGGGATTTCCGTGCAGAATTTACAAGCAAAGACCGCTTGCATGCATGGCCTACCCGTTGATCGAGTCTGATCCAATCACGCTTGATCAGAGATGCAAGTTTGCAGAAAGCACGGCACTGCAGACTGGAACCTGGATTGAGACAGAGCCGCCTCTGAAAACTAGAAAAAGTGAACGCAGGTGGTTGTTCGTCTGGAGATACGCTGCGGGGACGCGAGGGGGAGGAAGCGGCGACATACAGGTTCTCGGATCTGCGGGGTTTTGGAGGAATGGGCAGCCAGACGGTGCGTAGCTCCGGCCATGGATGCAAAAGGTGCAGGAAACTGCCGGTTGGGGGTGATGCACAGGGGCTTGCCGCTGCCCGGGTCTGACCGGTGCGGAGACTGTCATGTCACCAGGCCGACAGAAAACAGCACTGCGATTGCAGACTGCATATCAGAAGGGCCTGCCAGAGGCGCGTATTTGCGCAACGGGGTTTGCCAGGTTAAGAGCCAGAGAGGGCGCTGCCCATTATACGGCCAGGGATCTGAAAAGGGCGCTGCTGCTGCTGCTGCTGCTGCTGTTTGGAACGGCCAAGGAAAACAACGCATATGGGATGATGATATGATGATGCGCCGCAATCCGGTTGCAGGCTCAACTGGGGACTGCAGGGGTGGGGGTTGGTAAGACCCTGTGTGTGTGCGTGGTGCCAGACAAGCAGATCCTAGCTGCGTTCCCGGTGATCTGCGGCGGGCATCTGTCTTTGACTGGCAGGTGATACCCTTTGGCGTCCCCTCAGTTTAGCAGCAGCCCGCGCTGCCCGAGGTACGACAGCGCTGCGACAAACTCCTGCGCAGTCAGGCCGTCATCTGCGTCATCTGCGTCTGCGTCGAGGAACCACTTTGCTGTCTGCTTAAAGTATGTGGGGATGCTGGTGCCCTCTATTCCGAACTGGGCTAAAAGCTGCGAGTCAGATGCGGACTGGGACGCAAATCCGCCCCACTGCTTTAGGGTGTCAAGCTGTTCTGCGGTGAAGCCCTGTCGGGGTTGTTGTGGTTGCTGCTTGTCTGCAGTGTCAGCTGCGGTGCCGTTGCCAGTAGCGGTTGTTGTTGTTGTTGTGCCGTTGCCGCTGCCGGTGGCTGGGGGGACAGTACTGCTGCTGCTGCTACCGCCGCCGCCTCCGCCTCCGCCGCCACTGCTGCTGCTGCCTCCGCCACCGCCGCCGCCGCTACTACTGCTGCCGCCTTTCCTTCCCTCAGACACCACAAGGGCGTCCTCAAGGTGGATGTAAAGCGCGTTTCTGCTGGTGTCCCACAGGCGGTACAGCACGTCAGAGAGCGGGACCTTCTTGGCAAAGGTTATGACAAACTCAAACTGCGCCTTTGTGGCATCAATGGCAGACGCATCCACAGTGGCACTGGCAATAAGGCCGTGCGGATCAGTTATCCGGATGTTGCCTGAATCGTATGTCACGTGGGTTTCTGTGCCGTCGTTGTGTATTGTCCTGCCGTCGTGTGCGACAAACATGTCGACGTGCTGTACGTTTTGCGCCCCGCCGTTCTCGTATACTGTGAGGGTGCTGAGAAGCCTCTCGCCGCTGCCTGCGCGTATCGTGGCAGTGTGGGGCGAGTTGATCGTGTCAGGGCCGTACTTTATTCCGTCGTATACCAGGGGGTACTGGCCCGCGCCAAAGCCCGTGCGGATTGAGGGGGCAGAGACGTCTCCGCTGCTGCCACCACCACCGCCGCCAGAGGATACAAGGCCCTCAAGGGTGCCTGATGATCCGTAATACCTGAATTCTGGCTCAAAGGAGGTCCCGCTGCCTGCATCAAGGGAGAGGACAAAGTAGTCAGCCTGCAGCAGGTCGCCGTACTCGTTGAGCGTGGTGTTGCCCATGGCAGGGTCTGTGTAGTGCCCGTTTGCGTTGTCTGCTACCTGCGCGATGTTGCCAATCAGGCCCTCGTTGACCATATTGCCTGCAGAGCCGCCGTTGAGGTGTATGGCAGTGCCGAGTATGAATACTGCGTCATATGCCGCATAAGAGTATACGTCAGCGTTGTCCACAGAGCTGTCTATCCTCTTGTTTTTCTCGTTTTCGTCTATTGCAAGGGTGAGCACGTTATAGTCGGTGCGCTCAAGGAATGTCTTGCGCTTCTCGTCCCGTCTGGTATCACCCTCAAGCAGCTTTGATGGCGCCACGGCGTCGCTGCCGTACCACTTTGCTGCAGGCAGGTTTGCAGTGGCTGCCGCCTCGCTGAGTATGTCAAGGGTCTCGCTAAATCCGAACACCACCACTGCGGGGGCCTTTTCACTGACGGAATCCCGACTTAGCGTGTCATTCAGCAAGGCAAGCGTTGTGTTGGCAGAAAGTGACACAGTGTCAGGGTTGTACAGTATTCCGCCGTGTACGGTTATTTTGCTGTCTGTGCTGTTGTTATGATCATCAATTTCATCTGCAAGGGTCCGGTTCAGTGCTACCCCCCACGCGTCGTTGCGGAACACCGGAATCACGTAATCGACAGAGTCTGCCTCAAAGAGGCTGACGTACGCCCTGACGGTGTTGGAATCGTCAGGGACGGTCCTAAACACGCGGTCGTCCTTCTGCTTGAGATCCTCTGTGGGCGCAGTAGATGCGTAGCTTATGGCAAGCCTTGGCGGATTGTCAAACAGGGTGTTGTTCTTGACTTCAGACAGCGCCTCACTTGTGAGGGGGCCCACAATTGAGGTTATGTTGCTGCCTGCAAGCAGTTCCAGTGCTGCAATTGCGCCCTCAGAGGCAGACCCGTCATCATGTGTAGATACTGCAAGCCTCCATGCGGCCTCGTTTGGCGCAAGGTATCTGTCGTTAAAGTCGTTTACTGCCAGGTGTATGGTGTCATTTGCAGGTATGCCAAGTGACGAGATGGAGCCCGTAGTCGAGACGATTGCCCCTATGGTTACCGTGGCAGGTGCGCGCACGGTGAGTGTCTCTGTGATTGTGTGGTTGTTTGGCGAAACGGCCGAGTCAGAGACTGTATACTGTATGGTGTAATGTCCTATGGGAGGCCTGGTATTGTTAATGGAGTCGATCTTGTTTGCCTCAGTGGTGACAGCAGCATCGCCGGTGCCGTTATAGTACCTTATCTCCGTGCGAGTCGGAGGGCTGCCAGTCTCGGTAATGTTTTCTATCTTGCCGTTCCTGTAGGTCTGGCCTTCTGTTAGGGATGTAGCAAAGTCGGTTGCGTTGCCGTTTACCGTAAAGGTTGGAGGCGTGGTGTCAGGCAATACGGTGACTTTCCGGGTAACAGTATCTGACTCGTTGCCTGCAGCGTCCTTGCACGTGTACTCTATCTCGTAGGTGCCCGGTTCGGAGGTGTCTACAAAGCCGGATGTCACCAGTTCGGGGGAGTCATCCCGCAAGTCGGCGCACTCGGCTCCGGGATCATCGTAGGAGGCGCCCTTGTCGACTGTATGCTCAGGGTCGCCGACAAGTGAGATTGTGGGGCGTGTGGTGTCAGGTGCAGAAAGGTGCAGGACAACCTGGAGGTATACGATGATGCCGCCTGAATCCTCGCAAGAGTATGAGAGGGAATACCTGCCTGCTGTGTTTGGATCATACGTCGGACGCTCATCAAGCATAAGCGTAATGTCGCCATCCTCCGGGTCAGAGCATGTTACGCCCAGCTCGGCAAGCTCAAAGCCGGTATCGCGGTCCAGCGTGATTCTGGTAGTAGAGATTTGGTCGGTGTCCACCGTATGCAAGATGACAGGAGGTTTGTTGGGCGGTGGTGATGTGGTGTCACCCGGTGGCCGGCTTACGTTGGTTATGGTCATGGTGTGGTTTGCAGAGCCTGTGCCGCCGTCGTTGTCAGTTACCACCAGCGTGATGACTAGCAGGGTGTCTTTTGTGACATTGGGTGCCGTAAATGATGCCGTTGCCTGGTCATCATAAGTTATTGTGATGGACGTGTCGTTGGTAGTCCACGCGTATGATGATATGGTGCCGTCATTATCTGTCGAGCCGGTTCCGTTAAGTGATACCGTTGCTCCCTCTGCTGCCCGGGCAGGCGCGCTGATTCTCGCAGTCGGTGGGACGTTGACGTCCGGTGGTGGTGGTGGTGGTGGTGGTGGTGGTGGCATGGGCTCTGTAACAATTACGGTCCGGGTTACCGGATCTGCGGGGTTGAACCCGTCTGAGCAGGTATATATCACATCGTACTGGCCGGCTACAGCCGTGTTCACCGCATCAAGGCCGCTGACTGTGACGGTAATGGAACGGCCCGAGTCAGTGCAGGTTGCCCCGTCATCTGTGTATGGGTCGCCCACTGTCAGCGATACGGATGACAAGCCGATAAGGGAAAGCACGGGTGTCACGGTATCTGCCACAAGAACCTGTCTGGTCACGTTTTGCGCGGCAAGCCCGTGTTCGTCTGTACACGAGTAGGTGTACAAGTACGGAGCTAACGGGATCGTGTCTGTATCCACATTGGAGGAGTTGGTAAGCGTTGTGTCATCGCCGTCAGGATCGGCGCAGGTTGCCCCGGCATCGGTATACGTGACGTACCTTTCTGCAGTTGCAGGGTTGTCGCCAGTTAGGGTGATTGTCGGCTGCCGGTTTTCTGCCTGCGGGAGGAGGGAGACGCTGTATAATTCGTTGTCCCCGGTAGGCTGCGCAAAGAGCCGCACGTCGTTGCCTGCGGCGTCCTTGATGTCGCGTACTGAGAGCGGTGAGATGGAAAGGCCTACAGTGCCGTTTGCAGTTACTGTTACCCCCACGTCGTATACGGCATCAGATTCCTTGGTGACTGCAGAGACTGTCGCTGTGGCGCTGCCTGTGGTCGCAAAGTCTGATTTATCCACGTTAACTACTGCCTCGCTGAAGGTTGCCCTGAAGGTCGGGGTGGAATCAGTTGTGTTTTCTGTGAGAGGGTCGTGCCTTGCAACGGATGCGAGGGTAGGTCTAGTGATATCTACGCTGTATGATTCGTCGTCCCCAGTCGGTGTCGTGCCAGACAGGGCGTTGCCTGCAGCATCTGTGATGTCGCTTGCCGTAGCATTGATGCCAAGGCTGACCGTGCCTTCTTCGAATACAAGTACGCGTACTTCGTATGTGGAGTTGGAGCTGGAAGGCACCGGGGTGACTAGCAAGCTGCCCGCATCGGCGTTGTCCAGGATCTCAAAGTCTGATGGATCCACGTTGTTGACTGCCTCGCTGAAGGCGGCCCTGAAGACCAGGATACTGCTGCTTGTGTCCTCCTCTGCAGGGTTGTGCCTTGTAATGGATGCAAGGGTTGGGGCAACGGTATCTACGTTGTATGATTCGCTTACCTCGGTAGTAGGTGTTGTACCGGACAGGGCGTTGCCTGCGGCGTCCTTGATGTCGTTTGCAGTAGCATTGATGCCAAGGTTGACCGTGCCGTCTGCAGTTACTGTCACCTCCACGTCGTATACGGTATCAGATTCCTTGGTTACTGCAAAGACTGTGGCTGTGGCGCTGCCTGTGATCTCAAAGTCTGTCGTGTCCACGTTAACCACTGCCTCGCTGAAGGTTGCCCTGAAGGTCAGGGTGCCGTTGTTTGTGTTCTGTGTGGCAGGATCGTGCCTTACAACTGACAGGAGGGCCGGCTGAACGGCATCCGCAGGCGGCGTGCCCACCGGCACGCGGGGGAGGAGGACGTTGTATGATTGGTCAGTTGCCGGCTCCTCATCAGACAGGGGGAGGCCTGCAGTGTCAATGATATTGTGTGTTGGTGAGATGCCAAGGCCGACTGTGCCGTTTGCAGTTACGGTCACCCCCACGTCGTATATTTTACCGCCGGGCACCGGGGCGACTGTGGAGACTGACGCTGTGGCGTTGCCCGTGGTATCAAAGTCTGACGTGTCCACGCTGGTGACTGCCTCGCTGAAGGTCACCCTGAAGGTGGGGGTGGAATCGTTTGTGTCCTGTGATGGGGGGCCATACCTTGCAACTGATACGAGGGTCGGCAGAACGGTATCTACGGTGTAGGAATCGTCAGTATCAGGCTGTACATCAAGAGACAGGGCGTTGCCTGCAGCATCTGCGATGTTGTTTGCCGCTTTAATGTCAAGGCCTACCGTGCCGCCTGCAGTTACTGTCACCTCCACGCGGTATGTTTTACCGCCGGACACCGAGGTGACTGCAGAGACTGTTGCAGCGGCATCGCCTGAGGTTGCAAAGTCTTCCTCATTTACGCTGTTTACCCCCTCGCTGAAGGTTACCATGAAGGTGGGGGTGGTGTCGCCTGTGTCCTGCTCTGCGGGCTCGTGCCTTTCAACTGATACGAGGGTCGGCAGAACGGTATCTACCGTATATGACTCGTCAGTCTCAGGCGGTACCTCAAGGGACAGGGTGCTGCCTGTGACATCTGCAATGTCGTTTTCTGGTTTAATGTCAAGGCCTACCGTGCCGTCTCCAGTTACTGCCAGCTCCACGCGGTATTGGGCAGTGCCAGGTGCCCCGGTGACTGTTTTGATTTCCGCAGCGGCGCTGCCTGTAATCGCAAAGTCTTCCTTGTTTACGTTGTTTACTGCCTCGCTGAATGTGACGCTGAAGGTGGGGGTGTCATCGTTTGTGTCCTGTGATGCAGGCTCGTCCCTTTCAACTGATACGAGGGTCGGCCGAACTGTATCTATAATGTAGGAATCGTCTGTCCCAGTCGGTTCCGTACCGGACAGGGCGTTGCCTGCGACATCTTGGATGTCGTGTCCTGTAACGATGCCCAAGTCTACCGTGCCGTCTGCAGGTGCGATTGCTGTCACGTTGTATGCTGTGCCGCCGGGCATCCTGTTGATTGTAAAGTCTACCACATCGACGTCGCCTGTGGTCTTAAAGTCTGCCGCATCCACGTTGAACACTTCCTCGCTGAACGTCACCTTGAAGGTCGGGTTACGATCGTTTGTGTTTTGTGTGGCAGGCTCGTGCCTTTCAACGGATACGAGGGTCGGCCGAACTCTATCTACCGTGAGGGACGAGTCGTCAGCTACGGTAGGTGCCGTGCCGGACAGGGCGTTGCCTGCGGCGTCCTTGATGTCGTTGTTTGCGGCGATGTCAAGGATGACCGTGCCGTCTGCAGTTATATCCACTGATATGTCGTATGTGGAGTTGTCAGATGATAGTACCGGAAAGACTTGCAAGTTGGTCACAACAGCGTCGCCTGTGGTCTCAAAGTCTGCCGCATCCACGTTGAACACATCCTCGCTGAAGGCTATCCTGAAGGTGAGGGTGTCGTCGTTTGTGTACTCTGATACGGAGCTTTGCCTTGTAATGGTTTTTAGGATTGGCTGAACTGTATCTATAATGTAGGAATCGTCAGTCACGGTAGGTCCCGTACCGGACAGGTCGTTGCCTACGGCATCCTCAATGTCGTTTACTGCATTGATGCCAAGGCCGACAGTGCCGTCTGTAGTTGCAGTCACCAGCACTTCGTATACGGTACCAGATGCCGTGTTGACTGTGGTGACTGTGGCGGCAGCGTCGCCTGTGGTCACAAAGTCTGATGTGTCCACATTGGTGACTGCCTCGCTGAAGGTTGCTCTGAAGGTGGGGGTACGATCGTTTGTGTTTTGTGTGGCAGGATACAGCCTTTCAACTGATTCAAGGGTCGGGGCGGTGACCTTTACGTTGTATGTGCTTGTTTGGGCATCCCCGGTGCCGGAGGGCAGGGCGTTGCCTGCGACATCAGTAATGTCGTTTTCTTCTGCATCGATGCCAAGGCCGACAGTGCCGCCCGTATCTGCTGATACCACCACGAGGTAGTCGTTGTCAGATACCTTGGTTACCGTAGAGACTGTCGCATCAGCGTCGCCTGTGGTCTCAAAGTCTGGCGGATCCACGTTGATTACTGCCTCGTCGAATGTTACCCTGAAGGTCAGGGTGGTGTTGCCTGTGTTCTGCGTGGCAGGATCATGTATTATGGCAAACGAGAGTGTTGGGGCGGTAATGTCTACGGCGTACGACTCGTTGGTGGTTTGGTCCGCCGATTCGAGAACCGCGTTGGCCAGCGGGTTGCCCACAGCGTCTGCAATGTTGTGATTGTGGTTGAGTGTCTTGATGTAAAGTCCGACTGTGCCGTCTCTGACCACGTTTACCTCCACGTGGTATACGGTACCGCCGGACACCGGGGTTACGCTACTGACAACCGCACCCGCATTGGCGCTGCCTGAGATCTCAAAGTCTGATGCATCCACGTTAACGACTTCCTCGCTGAAGGTTACCCTGAAGGTGGGGGTGTCATCGTTTGTGTTTTCTGTGGCAGGATCGTGCCTTTCAACAGACAGGAATGCCGGGTCGGTGGTGTCTATGCTGTATGAATCGTTGATCCCCCCGGTAGGCGCAGTATCGGCGGACAGGGGGACGCCTGCGGCATCTGCAATGTCGTTTTCTTCAGCGATGCCCAGGTCTACCGTGCCGTCTTCAGTTACGGTTACCAGCACGTGGTATACCGTGCCGCCGGATATCCTGGTGACATTAGAGACTGCAGCGTCGGCAGTTCCCAGGGCCACAAAGTCTGATGCATCCACGTTGAACACCGGCTGGCTGAAGGTCACGTTGAAGATGGGGGTGTCATCGTTTGTGTCCCGCGTGGTAGGATCATGCCTTTCAACTGATACGAGTTTCGGCTGAATGATGCTTACGTTGTATGACTCGTTGGTTCCGGTAGTAGGCGCAGTGCCAGAGGACAGGGCAGCTGCTGTAACGGCATCTGCAATGTCGTTTTCTTCTGCATTGATGCCAAGGCCTACCGTGCCGTCTGTAGTTACTGCCACCTCCACGCGGTATTCCGTGCCGCCAGACGCCCCGGTTACAGCAGAGACTGTGGAATTGGCGGTGCCTGTGGTGACAAAGTCTGATTGGTCCACGTTGACCACTCCCTTGTTGAACGTGACGCTGAAGGTCGGGGTGCTGTCGCTTGTTTCCTGTTCTGGAGGTTCATGCCTTTCAACTGATGCAAGTTCCGGTTGGGCAAAGTCCACACTGTACGATTGGTCTGCATCTGCTGCCGCAGGGGTCCTCAGGTCGACCAGCCGGTTGCCTGCAATATCTGCAATGTCGTTTGCTGTTTTAATGTCAAGGCCTACCGTGCCGATGCCAGTCACACGCACCAGTACGTCATATGTGGAGCCGGACACCGGGGTGACTGTGGAGACTGTAGCGGTGGCATTGCCTGAGATTGCAAAGTCACTGCTGCCAACCTCGGTTACCGGTTCGCTAAATGTCACCTGGAATGTTGGGTTTTGGCGGTCTGTTTCCTCCGATGTAGGGTCGTGCCTCTTGATGGATAGAACTGTTGGCGCAAGGCCGTCAGTTACGCCTGCTGACACGTCAAATGCGGTGGGCAGGCCGTACTGGAAGATGCCGCCGGTATGGGGATCAAGCATATACATTCTGCTGCCGTCATCAGAGAATGCAAGGGAATCAAAGATAAGGCTGCTGTGGGATGCCGTAAACGAGGCGCCTGCCGTGCCGTCAAGGGTCGCACTGGATACGCTAAAGGCCTCAGACAGGCCGTACTGGAAGATGTCGCCGTCATCAGAGTCAAGCACGTACATTTTGCTGCCGTCATCAGAGAATGCGACAGAGCCAGGCGAGTCCAGCCCGCCGTGGTCTGCCCTAAACGCATAGCCTGGCGGCGTGCCGCCGTCAAGGGTCGCGTTTGCCACGCTAAAGGCCGCAGGCAGGCTGTACTGGAATATGCCGCCGTCATCAGAGTCAAGCACGTACATTTTGCTGCCGTCATCAGAGAATGCGACAGAGCCAGGTTCACCTAGATCATCATGGGCTATGCTAAGCAGATAGCCGTTTGAGGAGGAGTCATCAAGGGTCGCGCCAGTCACGTCAAAGGCATCAGGCAGGCTGTACTGGAAGATGCGATGGCCGCTGCTGTCAAGCACGTACATCTTGCTGCCGTTGGCGGAGAATGCAACAGTGTCAGGGTTTGACAGATTGCCGTGGAATGCAGTAAACGAGGCGCCTGCCGTGCCGTCAAGGGTCGCACTGGATACGTTAAAGGCCTCAGACAGGCCGTACTGGAAGATCTCGCCGTCCCTGCTGTCTAGCACGTACATTTTGCTGCCGTTGGCGGAGAATGCAACAGAGGTGGGGAATCCCAGATTGTCGTGTTTTGCAGCAAACAGGGCGCCTGCAGGCTGCGTGCCATCCAGTGTGGGGCCTGCGTTGATGGTTGCAGTGACCATCCTGTTGCCTGCCGCATCTGAAATGTCCCCTGCAGTGTATGTCACGTCAGGTGTCGCACCGGTGTCAAGTGCGTCTTGCAGCGTCATTACTGCGGTGCTACCGGTCCCGTCAAGGCCGGTGACTGCAGTGACCGTGCTTCCTTCTACGCCCCATGCAGTATGGGAGTCAGCCGTGCTGTTGACGTTCTCAGAGAAGGTGACAGTCACCTGGTTTGTGTCAGGGCCGGTCCTTGCAGCAAACGTGGGCGGGGCGGTGTCATCAGCTGGCGACGGTGTCGTCGTAGTCGTTGTCGTTCTCGGGAAGTACTTTTCATAGTCGTCATCATGTATAACGAAAATATTGGTTCCTTCTTCAACCAGGCCGCTGCCCTGTTCTGTGTTGTGAATCTCAAATATGATTACCAGTTCATCCAGGGAATAGTCGATTGGCACCTGTTTGGGGTCGATGCTGACTGTAACTGGGAAGAAGCCTACCTGCGTATCGTTTTGTGTGTATATTACCTTCTCGTCCTGCTCAAGGTATACCCTTGATTGGTAGATGGCATCCTGACTGGGTATGATGTTGGTCCTTCTATCAAAGCCAAATGTGATGTCAAGCATGTCAGTTGTGTCATTATAATACGGAGTGAAATATGCACGATAAGATTGAGGGTATAAAACAGGCCTGTCCGACTTTGTTATGGTCATGGTGTGGTTTGCAGAGCCGGTGTAGCCGTCATCATCAGTCACCTTCAGCGTGATGACCAGCGCGGTGTTCTCTGTGACCCGGGGCGCCGTAAATGATGCTGTTGACTGGTTGCTGCCGGCAATGGCTATTGTCGGGTCGCCGGCAGTCCATTCGTATGATGATATGGTGCCGTCAGTATCATCAGATGCTGTCCCGTCAAGGGGCACTGTTCTCCCCTCGCCGGCAGTTTCAGGCGCGCTGATTACCGCAGTCGGTGGCATGTTCACATCAGGCGTGGTGCTGTCAGTTGGGATGCTGTTTTGAACCTGCAATAGCGCAAATGACCCAAGCGGGTTTGGAAGGACGCCGGGATCAAAGGGTTTGGCAGGGGGCGCCAGAGTGTACTGTTTTACTGCAGGCGTCCGAGCAGATACTGAATCAGGAAAGTCGCTGCTCTCATCTAGCACGAACATGCGGGTGCCGTCAGCAGAAAAGGCCACATCTGAGGGCCGGAATGGCAGTTCCACATCAACAAAGGACAGGGAATCAGGGGAAAGAACGCTAAAGGTCGACGGCCCTGCGCTGAATGATCCCGCGTGGGTGGCACTTGAGATGTCCCAGGCCTCTGAAAGAGCAAACTCGCTTATGAGGTTTTTATCAGGCACTGCCACGAACATGCGGGTGCCGTCAGCAGAGAAGGTGATGCCTGCAATGACAGCAGCAGCGTCTGCCCGGGGGTCTTCTGCAGAGATGCTGTGCGCCAGGACGGCAGAGGAGGCGTTCCACGCCTCAGAGAGGGAGAACTCGCTTATCCGGTCGTTGCGGTCACTTGCGATGTACATCGCAGTGCCGTCCGGCGAGAAGGCAATGCCGCGCAGATCCGTGTTGGGCAGAATCCCGGCCGAGGAGAGCGTGTGATTGACATACGAGGAAAAGGACGCATCAGAGGCGTTCCACGGGGAGGAGAACACAAACTCGTGGATGGCAGAGCCGTCCAGCGCGTCTGTGGCAAACAGCCTGGTGCCGTCAGCAGAGAAGGTTAGGCCCACCATGGCAACAGCGGGGTTTACCGTGACTGTGCTGTTGACGGGGATGGGCGGTATCAGGGATGCAAGCGAGGTGGTGTATGCGTGGGATGCGCCAGAGGAGGAGGAGGAGGAGGAGACTTCCCACGGGGCAGGCAGGGCATATGCGTGCAGGCTGTTAGAAAAGTCAAGCACAAAAATTGTTGTGCCGTCCTTTGAGAGGGCCATGGCGACGGGAAAGTCCGTCTGCTCGCCGATAGGAAGGGAGCCGGCAAGCAGGGTGCCCCCTGAGAGGTCGTTTATGGTGCCTCCCGAACCGGTGCTGATGCCGGCAGAACCGCCCTTTTGGTACGAGACCTTTACGTCCTGGTTTCCGTCCAGCGTGTCGTTCAGGAGGAGCGTGATGCTAGAGCCGTCAACTGACATGGAGGCAGCATGCGGAGTCGGACGGATGTCGTCTGCATGCACTGTCATGTTGGTTATTACCCTGACTGCAGACAGCGCAAAGTCGCCGGGAGCGGCACCGGCATTAGTTACGGCCTCTGAAAGCTCGATGCGAATGGCAGTGGAGTTGGACGTGTGGGCAGATATTGCCACGGGAGGCACCTTGTCCACGGTTCCATCAAAGGTGCCTGCATGCGCGGGGATCCCGTTGGTGTCCTCCACGCTTCCGGATGCAGAATCATACGTGATGTCAGGCGGATCGCCAGTGGAGCTGCCGCGCCCGGTGATGCCAAGCGTTATCTGGGCTGTGGCGCCTGCCGGATCCGTGTTTGCGGCGACTGTTCCTGCAGACAGCGCGAATCCGGAGCCGTCAGTCGTGTTGGACTTTACGTCGACTGGCTCGCTGTAGGTCAGGACTATGGTGTCGTTTCTGATCAGGGCGGCACTGACAATTACGGGGGACACCGTATCGCGGACTGTAACCAGGCGGATCACGCGGTCTGCGGGAATGCCGCTGTCAGGGTCAGTGCAGTAGTAGTTTATCTCATAGTCGCCCACGGTGGATGCGTCAACTGGCGCGGTATAGTTTATCACGAGGTTCTCCGGCAAGAGTATGTCATTGCCGGCACCGTCAGTGCATATGGCGCCCGGCTCGTCGTATCCGGAGCCCCATTCCACAAAGTGCGGGGTGTCACCGTTTAGCTTGATTACGGGGGGCCTTGAATCAGACACTATTACGGTCTCAGTTATCGTGTGCGAGTTGCCAGAGGCGTCAGTGACGGTGTAGGTGACGTAGTAGGTTCCAGGACTGTCCGTATCTACTGCGCCGGCGTTCCCTATGTTCTGGGTGGTCTGGTCGCGGTCAGTCACGTTTAGGATCGTGCCTGCAACGTACGTGCCCCCCAGGGTTATGGTGGTGGTATAGTCTGCGTCGTGCTCATCTACTGCAAATGCGGGCTTTACGGTGTCGCGGACCTCGATTACGCGGGTCACGGTGTCGGCCCTGCTGCTGTCGCTGTCATCTGCTGCACAGTCGTAGGTGACGTTGTACTCTCCCACGACAGGCCTGTTGACACTATCGCTGTTTATCACGATGTTTCCTGATATGTCGGTGCCGTCTGCATCAGCACACGTGGCCCCGGACTCTGTATAGTTGGCGCCAAGCTCCATCTGTTGCGGGTTCGCACCCAAGAGTGTGATTGTTGGCAGATCCTGGTTCGCATCAGGCGTGCCGCCGCCGGTATCGCCCGTAAACGGCGTGCTCACCGGTATGTTTGCAAAGCTTGCCACGGGGTTGCCTGCAACGTCTGCCATGCTGCTGTCCACCAGATCCTGGTTATAGTTGATAACCAGGGTGTTGTTGCCGACAGGACCGTCAAGGCCAAGCGTGAGGGTTGAAGAGTCAGTGAGTATTGTTTGCGGCACCACAGCAGGTATTGGTATAGACGTTGTTGCGCTGCCTGCAGCACGCGAGAGCGAAAAGCTCCCGGCGCCATGCGAGCCCTTGACGTTCTCCGAGAAGGTTACGGTTATTGACGTTGACGTGGCAGAAGCTGCCGCGGCGCTGACTGGGACAGGCGGCAGGCCGTCATTTGCCATGATGTTGCGTGCGTTATCGAGGTACTCGGTCCCGTTGAAGATGCCGCCCCTGTGTGAGGTGGCACCATCACCATCGGCAGGCGGCCTCTGGTAATGGGCGTGCACGGCATCAAACCTGGTGGCAGTGTCCGGCAGGGAGGCGTTCAGCGCAAGCGTCATGGCGTCTGTTGTCCCGCCGGGATCCGAGTTTGATTTTATGGCAAGGCCTGCCGCGTCTGCGCCAAACAGGATCCATCCCGTGCCGTCAGTTATGTCCGTATCAACGTTGGACAAAAAGCGCACGGCAAGCTCGTTATGGGCTACGAGGGTAACAGATTCTATCAGCGGAAGAAATGCGCCGCTCTTGCCTATTGGCAGGTCGTTCTGGTTGTAATTAAATGAGAACCCGTTTTGGGAATATGTAAAGAATCCCTCTATGTCAGCCTCCGGGGATGCCAATGCCCTGACTGCGCTGTCTGTGGACGGGTCAAGCTTGTAATGCGCCGTGCTGCCACTCGTGTGCAGCAGTAGGGGGAAGGCAAGATCCGAGCCGCCAGAGTCAGAGCCGGACTCGCGGATATGGAACAAGTCAAGCTCAGTACTAATGAGCAGGTTGACGTCCTTGTTGAAGGTTACACCGAGGATGCCGTGGTTTTCATAGTATGTGGCAGACCTGGCAAAGATCGTCTGGTCGTCGTAGACTGTTACTGTTACCGTGTCATTGTTGCTTGACAGGGAGCCGTCATTTGTTGTAAGCGCGAACGTCAGGGCAGTAAAGTTGGCAGTGGACGGTGCAGTGAAGGTGGGGCTTGTTGTGTTGGCGTTTGTCAGTGTTACGGCAGGGGAGCCGGATGTCTGGGACCACGAGTACGTCAGGGTGTCGCCGTCATCAGGATCCGCCGATCTAGTCCCGTCAAGGGTCACCGTGTCGCCCTCCTGCACGTGCTGGTTTGGGCCGGCATCGGCAGCTGGCAGCCTGTTTGTGTCGTAGAGCGTCATGGTGTGGTTTGCAGAGCCTGTGGCGCCGTCATCATCAGTTACCTTCAGCGTGATGACCAGAGTGGCGTTCGCAGTGACCTGGGGTGCCGTAAATGATGCTTCTGCCTTGTCAGCATCAATTATTGTGATGGACGTGTTGTTGGCAGTCCACGCGTATAATGATATTGTGCCGTCACTGTCACTGGAGCCGGTCCCGACAAGGGTTACAGTCGTGCCCTCTGCTGCCCGGGCAGGCGCGGCAATTGAGGCAGTCGGTGGGGCGTTGCCGTCCGGCGGCGTTGGAGGCGTTGGCGCAGACTGCGTGCCCACCGGTATTCCTTCAAAGCTTGCCACGGGGTTGCCTGCAACGTCTGCTATGCCGCTGCCTGCCAGGTCCTGGTTGTAGGCGACAGTCAGGTCGTTGTTGCCGATGGTGCTATTAAGGTTGAGCGTGAGGGTCTCAGAGTCAGTGAATATCGTTTCTGGCACCACTGCAGGTACGGGCGTCGTGGTGGCGCTGCCTGCGGCACGTGAGAGCGAAAAGCTTCCGGCGCCATGCGAGCCCAGGACGTTCTCTGAGAAGGTTACAGTTATCGACGTTGACATGGCAGAGGCTGCTGCGGCGCTGACTGGAACCGGCGGCAGGCCGTCGGCTGCCTTGATGTCAGCAGTGTTCCCGAGGTATTCAGTGCCGTTGAAGATGCCTCCGCCATCGCCTGACGGCCTCTGGTATTTGACGTGCACGTCATCGAACCTGGTGGCAGTGCCTGGCAGGGAGGCATTTAGCGCAAGCGTCATGGTGTCTTTTATTCCGCCCGGATCCGAGTTTGATTCTATGGCAAGGTTTGCTGCCGTTACGTCTGCGCCAAACAGGATCCACCCCGTGCCGTTAGTAATGTCCGTGTCGACGTTGGACAAAAAGCGCACGGTGAGCTCGTCACGGGCCGCAAGGGTAACAGATTCTATCAGCGGAAGAAATGCGCCGCTCTTTATTGGCAGGTCGTTCTGGTCGTAATCAAATGAGAATCCTCCTTGTGAATATGTGAAATCGGGTTCTATGTCAGCCTCCGGGGATGCCAATGCCCTGACTGCGCTGTCTGTGGATGAATCAAGCTTGAAATGCGCCGTGCTGCCCGTCGTGATCAGCAGCTTGGAGGAGAGAAGATTCGAGCCGCCATCATCAGAGCCGGACTCGCGGATATGGAACAAGTCAAGCTCAGTACTAATGAGCAGGTTGACGTCCTTGTTGAAGGTTACACCGAGGATGCCGTGGTTTTCATAGTATGTGGCAGACCTGGCAAAGATCGTCTGGTCGTCGTAGACTGTTACTGTTACCGTGTCATTGTTGCTTGACAGGGAGCCGTCATTTGTTGTAAGCGCGAACGTCAGGGCAGTAAAGTTGGCAGTGGACGGTGCAGTGAAGGTGGGGCTTGTTGTGTTGGCGTTTGTCAGGGTTACGGCAGGGGAGCCGGATGTCTGGGACCACGAGTACGTCAGGGTATCACCGTCAGGATCCGTCGAGTTGGTCCCGTCAAGGGTCACCGTGTCTCCTTCCTGCACGTGCTGGTTTGGGCCGGCATCGGCGATTGGGGGCGGTCTTACGACAACGTTGTACGTACTGTAGATGGCCATCGGATCAACAACCAGGACGTTGCCTGCGGCGTCTGTGATGTCGTTTTCTGCAGCAGCGATGCCAAGGCCTACAGTGCCGCCTGCAGTTACGGTTACCTCCACGCGGTATTCGGAACCAGATATCTGGGTTACGCCGGTGACTGCCGCATCAGCGCCGCCTGTGGTCTCAAAGTCTGATGCATCCACGTTAACGACTGCCTCGCCGAATAGGATCCTGAAGGTCGGGGTGGAATCGCTTGTGTCCTCTGCTGTAGGATCATGCCTTGTGACAAACGAGAGTGTCGGGGCCACAGTGTCTGTGGTGTATGACTCGTCGGTTTGGCCCGAGGTGAGAAGCGTGTTGGCCAGCGGGTTGCCTACAACGTCTGTAATGTTGTGAATATGGTCTGCTGTCTTGATGTAAAGGCTGACTGTGCCGTCTTTAGGTACGGCTACCTCCACGTGGTATACGGCACCGCCGGACGCCGGGGTTACGCTGCTGACAGTCGCACCCGTATTGAGGCCGCCTTGGATCACAAAGTCTGATTTATCCACGTTAACCACTTCCTCGCTGAAGGTTACCCTGAAGGTCGGGGTGGCATCGTTTGTGTTCTGCGGTGTGGGATCGTGCCTTTCAACTGACAGGAATGCCGGGGCGGCAATGTCTATGGTGTATGACTCGTTGGCCCCAGTCGGTGCCGTACCGGACAGGGCGCGGCCTGTAACGGCATCTGCAATGTTGTTTGCTGATGCGATGCCAAGGCCGACTGTGCCGCCTGTAGTTACGGTTACCCCCACGTCGTATGATTTACCGCCGGACACCGGGACGACTGTGGAGACTTCTGCAGTGGCGTTGCCATACGTCGCAAAGTCTGCCACGTCTACGTTGGCCACTGCCGTGCTGAACGTGACCCTGAAGGTCGGGGTTTTATCGTTTGTGTTTTGTGCTGTGGGGTCATGCCTTACAACTGACACGAGCTCTGGTTGAATAAAGTTTACATTGTATGATTCATCAGATACAGTCGGTGTCACCGGGTCGTCGCCTGCCGGTGCTGCTGCCAGTAGCAAGTTGCCTGCAACGTCTGCAATGTTGCTGCTTGCCTTAATGTCAAGGCCGACTATACCGCTGGCAAACACAAACACCCGTACGTCATATGTGGAACCGGACACCTGGGTGACTGTGGAGGCACGCGCAGTGGCGTTACCAGAGGTCTCAAAGTCACTGCTGCCAACCCCGGTTACAGGTTCGCTAAATGTTACCCTGAAGAGTGGATTGTCCTTGTCCGTGTCCTGTTCTTCAGGGTCGTGCCTTGCAATGGATACAACTGTTGGCGCAAGGCCGTCAGTTACGCCTGGTGACACGTCAAATGCGGTGGGCAGGCTGTACTGGAAGATGTCGCCGTTATATGGATCAAGCACGTACATCTTGCTGCCGTTAGAGGAGAATGCAAGGGAATCAGGATTGTCGCTGTGGAATGCCGTAAACGAGGCGCCTGGCTGTTGTTGTTGCGACGTGCTGCCGTCAAGGATTGCGCCAGTCACGTTAAAGGCATCAGGCAGGCCGTACTGGAAGATGTCGCCGTCATCGCCGTCAAGCACGTACATCTTGTTGCCGTCATCAGAGAACGCAACAGAGTTAGGCGTGTACAGATCGTCGTGTTCTGCCGTAAACGAGGCGCCTGGCTGCTGCGGCGTGCCGCCGTCAAGGGTCGCGTTTGCCACGCTAAAGGCCGCAGGCAGGCTGTACTGGTAGATGTCGCCGTCACGGCTGTCAAGCACGTACATTTTACTGCCGTTAGCAGAGAATGCAATAGAGTCAGGTAAGTTCAGATCGCGATGGGCTACATCGAACAGATAGCCGTCTGAGGACGCGCCGCCGTCAAGGGTGGCGCCAGTCACGTCAAAGGCATCAGGCAGGCTGTACTGGAAGATGCGATTGCCGCTGTTATCTAGCACGTACATCTTGCTGCCGTTAACAGAGAATGCAACAGAGTCAGGTCCCCGCAGATTGTCGTGTGTTGCAGTAAACGAGGCGCCTGCCGTGCCGTCAAGGGCCGCACTGGATACGTCAAAGGCCTCAGACAGGCTGTACTGGTAGATGTCGCCGCCACGGCTGTCAAGCACGTACATTTTGCTGCCGTCAACAGAGAATGCAACAGAGGTGGGGAATCTCAGATTGCTGTGTGTTGCAGTAAACGAAGCGCCTGCAGGCTGCGTGCCATCCAGTGTGGGGCCTGCGTTAATGGTTGCAGTGGCCATTTCGTTGCCTGCCGCATCTGAGATATCCCCCGCAGTGTATGTCACATCAGGTGTCGCACCGGTGTCAAGTGCGTTTTGCAGCGTTATTACTGCGGTGCTGCCTGTCCCGTCAAGGCCGGTGACTGCGGTGACCGTGTTTCCTTCCACGCCCCACACGGTGTGGGAGTCAGCCGTGCTGGTGACGTTCTCAGAGAACGTTACAGTTATCTGTTTTGTGTCAGGGCCGGTCCTTGCAGCAAACGTAGGCGGGGTGTTGTCATCGCCGGATGAAGGCGGCGTCGTTGTTGTTGTTGTCGGGTCAGTCGGGAAGTAATCTTCAAGCTCGCCGGCAGGTATACCGGAAATAACGGATCCCTCAACCAGGCCGCTGACCTGTTCCGTGTTGTGAATCTCAAATGTGATTATCAGATCCGTGGAATAGTCGACTGGCACCTGTTCGGGGTCAACACTGACTGTAACGGGTGGGAGGCCTGTCTGCGTATCGTTTTGTGTGTATATTACCTTGTCGTCCTGCTCAAGGTACACCCTGGATTGGTAGGTGGCATCCTGACTGGGTATGGCATTTCTCACGTAAAGTGTGATGTCAAGCATGTTGGTTGTGTCGTTATAAGACGTAGTGACAGAAGCGCGATTAAGGTTAGAATAGGAATCAGGCCTGCCCGAGTCGCTTATGGTCATGGTGTGGTTTGCAGAGCCGGTAGCGCCGTCATCATCAGTTACCTGCAGCGTGATGACCAGCGTGGTGTCCTCTGTGACCCGGGGCGCCGTAAATGATGCAGTTGCCTGAGAGGGGTTTGTTATTGTAATTGACGTGTCGTTGGCGGTCCATCCGTATGATGATATGGTGCCGTCATCATCAGCAGACGCTGCCCCGTCAAGGGTTACCGCGTCGCCCTCGGTTACTCTGGCCGGTGCGCTGATTATCGCAGTAGGGGGCCGGTTCACGTCAGGCGTGTCCACATGTATGTTTGCAAAGCTTGCCACGGGGTTGCCTGCAACGTCTGCCATGCTGCTGCCTTCCAGATCCTGGTTATAGTTGATAACCAGGGTGTTGTTGCCGACAGGACCGTCAAGGCCAAGCGTGAGGGTTGGGGAGTCAGTGAGTATTGTTTGCGGCACCACTGCAGGTATTGGTGTAGACGTTGTTGCGCTGCCTGCAGCACGTGAGAGCGAAAAGCTCCCGGTGCCATGCGAGCCCTTGACGTTCTCCGAGAAGGTTACGGTTATTGACGTTGACGTGTCAGAGGCTGCCGCGGCGCTGACTGGGACAGGCGGCAGGCCGTCATTTGCCATGATGTTGCGTGCGTTATCGAGGTACTCGGTCCCGTTGAAGATGCCGCCCCTCTGTCCGGCGGCACCATCACCATCGGCAGGCGGCCTCTGGTAATGGGCGTGCACGGCATCAAACCTGGTGGCAGTGTCCGGCAGGGAGGCGTTCAGCGCAAGCGTCATGGCGTCTGTTGTCCCGCCGGGATCCGAGTTTGATTTTATGGCAAGGCCTGCCGCGTCTGCGCCAAACAGGATCCATCCCGTGCCGTCAGTTATGTCCGTATCAACGTTGGACAAAAAGCGCACGGCAAGCTCGTTATGGGCTACGAGGGTAACAGATTCTATCAGCGGAAGAAATGCGCCGCTTTTGCCTATTGGCAGGTCGTTCTGGTTGTAATTAAATGAGAACCCGTTTTGGGAATATGTAAAGAATCCCTCTATGTCAGCCTCCGGGGATGTCAAAGCCCTGAATGCGTTATCTGTGGACGGGTCAAGCTTGTAATGCGCCGTGCTGCCACTCGTGTGCAGCAGTAGGGGGAAGGCAAGATCCGAGCCGCCAGAGTCAGAGCCGGACTCGCGGATATGGAACAAGTCAAGCTCAGTACTAATGAGCAGGTTGACGTCCTTGTTGAAGGTTACACCGAGGATGCCGTGGTTTTCATAGTATGTGGCAGACCTGGCAAAGATCGTCTGGTCGTCGTAGACTGTTACTGTTACCGTGTCATTGTTGCTTGACAGGGAGCCGTCATTTGTTGTAAGCGCGAACGTCAGGGCAGTAAAGTTGGCAGTGGACGGTGCCGTGAATGTGGGGCTTGTTGTGTTGGCGTTTGCCAGTGTTATAGTAGAAGAGCCGGATGTCTGGGACCACGAGTATGTCAGGGTAGTGTCGTCGCCGTTATCAGGATCCGTCGAGTTGGTCCCGTCAAGGGTCACCGTGTCTCCTTCCTGCACGTGCTGGTTTGGGCCGGCATCGGCAATAGGGCGCAGGTTCACGTCAGGCGTGCCCACCGGTACGCCTGAAAAGCTTGCCAGGTAGTTGCCGTCAACGTCAGATATGATGTCTCCGGAATCCCTGTCGTAGCTGATAGTCAGGGTGCTGTTGCCGATGGGGCCGTCAAGGTTAAGCGTAAGGGTTGGATCAGCGTCGGCTCTGACCTGCTGCTGTGTCAGTCCAGGTACCGGCGTCGTGGTGAGGCTGCCTGCAACACGCGAGAACGAAAAGCTTTCGGCACTGGCCGTGCCTTTGATCCTCTCTGAGAAGGTTATGGTTATTGACGTGTCCGCGGGGGAGGGTGCGCTGGCACTTACTGGGATCGGTGATATGCCGTCGGCCAGTATGATGCGGTTGGTGCTGCCCATGTATTCGGTGCCGTTGAAGACGCCGGTGCTGCTGCTGCTGCCGTCATCAGACGGCCTCTGGTAGTCAAGGAAGATGGCACCTGACCTGAATCCTGTCGGCAGCAAGCCGTTTAGCGCAAGCGTCATGGTGTCTGTTGTCCCGCCGGGATCCGAGTTTGACTGTACGGCAAAGTCTTCTTTCAGGCCTATGTCCGGGGAGGCGCCCACGGACCATCCCGTGCCGTCATCAACGTCCGTGTCGACGTTGGACAAAAAGTGCACGGTGATCTCGTTTTGGGCAGTGGCAACAGCAGAGGCTACCCGCGGAAGAAATGCGCCGCTTTTGACGACTGGCAGGCCGCTCTGGTCGTGTTCGAAGAAGATGCTATTTGCGCCATACACGGCATAATTCGCTATGTCAATCACCGGGGATGTCAATGCTCTGACTGCGTTATCCGTGGGCTGATCAAGCATGAAGGTCATCGTGTTGCGCGCTGCCGTGTTTCGCAGCCATTCAGAGGAGGCAAGATTCGAGACTACAGCATCAGAGCCGGACTCGCGGATATCCAGGTCAGAGAGCATGGTCTGTTCATCGTTAATGATGTCTTTGTTGAAGGTTATGTCAAGGATGCCGTGGTTTTCATAGTATGTGGCAGACCTGGCAAAGACTGTCTGGTCGTCGTAGACTGTTACTGTTACCGTGTCAGTGCCGTTTGAGGAGGAAGAGTCGCTTGCCGTAAGCGTGAACTCTAGCGTGATAGGATCGGCGGCGGTGGTGGTGGACGGTGCAGTGAATGTGGGGCTTGTTGTGTTGGCGTTTGTCAGGGGTACGGTAGGGGAGCCGGATGTCTGGGACCACGAGTATGTCAGGGTAGTGTCGTCGCCGCCGTCAGGATCCGCCGAGTTGGTCCCGTCAAGGGTTACCGTGTCTCTTTCCTGCACGTGCTGGTTTGGGCCGGCATCGGCGATTGGGGCGGCATTGCCTATCTGAAATACAGGCGAGATGGCATAAAACTGAAGCGGGGAAGATGGGTTGAAAATATTATTACCGGATAATGGACCATCATCTGTGTTTGGACCCCCCAGTTGTACCTGGAAGGTACTGCCTAATTGAGTGGCTGATGATTTTGTCCCATCATGATTAGAACCAGTAAATATAGAAGTAGTGCCAAACTCGAATTCATTTCCATGCTCGTTTCGCCCGGATGTCTCCTCATCCCATGATCCATCGTAAAAGTCCTGATAGTCGTCTGCCACCTTTGCGCCGTCTAGCCAGTAGATTGGGGGGCCCTTGTTTGCACTGGTATAGGTGGTACCGGTGTGGACGCGCGCATCGACTGCAGACGTACTGCCCACCACCCTGAATGACGAGCTGTATTCTTGGATGTCTGCATGGCCTGCTGCTACGAGGTTTTGGACGAATGTGTCATATACTGCTATGTCAGTAGATGTGGCGTTGCGTGTAGTCGATGTCACAATGAGCAGCCTGAACCGGTCTTGTCCCTCGCCAAGGCCCGAGGGTATCAGGCCCCAGTCTGCCGGGACAAGCGTTGCATCTGCGGATGATTGTTTGCTTGTGGTAATAGGTTCTGTGTATGATTGTGTTGATGGCTCCAGCCTGTCTGCAGCGGATTCTTCTTCTGCTGCCGTCGAGATGTCAATTATCTGGACTCCGCGGTCACCAGATGCTGCGACCAAGGCGTAGGTGCTGGTACCTATTTTCACGGCAGTTATTCCATTGGCGCCTTCAAGCTTGTCAAATGTCTTGCCGTTGCCATATTCCTGGCTGTCAACAACAGAGGCAACTGGGACGGGGTTTGCAGGATCCGTGATGTCGACTATCTGGACGCCGTTGTCTTGATATGCCGTAACAAGGGCGTAGGTGCTGGAGCCGTCAGTTACAGTGGTGATGCCCCGTGCGCCTGCAAGCGTGTCAAATGTATTGCCGTCAGTAACAGAGGCAACCGGTACGGGGTTTGCGGGATCCGTGATGTCGATTATCTGGACGCCAAAGTCGTTAGATGCCGCAACAAGGGCGTAGGTGCTGGAGTCTATCTTTACGGTGGTGATGTCCCATGCGCCATCAAGCTGGTCGTAGGTCTTGTTTTCCCCGCCGCCGACTGTGACGGTGTCCCCGTCACCAAAGGAGGAGGTCGGGACGGGGTTTGTGGGATTTGTGATGTCTACTATCAAGACGCCGTCGTCAAAAAATCCCGTAACAAGGGCGTAAGTGCTGGAGCCCATATCCACGGTGGTGATGTACTGTGGATACTCTAGCTTGTCAAATGTCTTGTCTGTCCCGTTGACTGTGACGGTGTCCCCTTTATCAAAGGAGAAGACTGGGGCAGGGCTTGCGGGATCCGTAATGTCAATTATCTGGACGCCGTTGTCAAGGGATGCTGCGACTAGGGCGTAGGTGCGGGCGTTGATAACCACGGTGGTGACGTCATGCGCGCCGCTAAGCTCGTTGAATGTCTTGCCGTTGAGATGGGTCTGGCTATCACGGATAGAGACGACCGGTGCTGGGTCTGCGGGATTTGTGATATTGATTATCTGGATGCCTTTCTCATTGAATGATGATGCTGCGACCAAGGCGTAGGTACTGGAGCCGATAGTTACGGTGGTGACGCCCCGTGGGGATCTAAGCGCGTCAAATGTATTGCCGTCACTGATAGCGGCTACAGGTGCGGGGCTTGCGGGATCTGTGATGTTGATTATCTGGACGCCATGGTCTGTACCTCCCGTAACAAGGGCGTAGGTGCTGGCGTTGATAACCACGGTGGTGACGTCATGCGCGCCGCTAAGTTCGGGGTAGGCCGGGCTGTGAGTAACAGAGGCGACTGGAACAGGCGAATCTATCGCGGCATCAGCAAGGGAGACGCAGAGGGGAATCAGAAGAGCAAGTGCCACTATTGCTGCTATTGCAGGCAACGGCGGCTTTGTCAATCGTTGCAACTGTCAGAATCTCCCGTCCTCTTCTTCTCCCAATACCATTATTGCTGCCGCTGATCCTTTCTCCACACACGCACACGCACCCCCCCCCCCCGGGCGGAGTCAGGCAACATTGTGGCAGGGAAGGCAGAATTATTGCAGGAATGACAAAAGTACGGTACTGTTGGCAACGGCTTGAAAGCAGATAACTGAAAGGTGTAAATCAACAATTTGATGCTTTTGTTTTGGTATTTATATATTTTTTTCAGACTCTGGATTCTGTTTGCAGAAATAAGATTGACCAAAACATGGCATGCGCAACAGATGCTGCCGGTTCTGCGGATCTCGATCATGGCAAAAGACGGATAAGGTTCTGATGGCGCGGCGCGGGTGGCAGATCCGAAGACGCTAGGTGTTGTCTGTCTGTCTGTCTGTCTGTCTGTCTGTCTGTCTGTCTGTCTGTCTGTTCTAAGGCATTCCAGACTACAGGACTGAAATCCGCAAGTCCGAGGATCAGCGCCAACTTGTGCGGCAGGGCAGTCTTCAATTCCAGATGGCAGGACTGAAATCCGCAAGTCCGAGGGCAGCAGGCTACGGGTTAATCACGGCGCGGCCAATAATCTTTCGTGCCTTGAGATCCTCAAGTGCGGCATTTGCATCATCAAGAGAATATCGTTTGGATATTACAGGATTGATTACCCCTTTTCTTGCAAGATCGAGAAGCTCAACCATGTCACTGTAGTTTCCAGTGTAAGCGCCCTGAATAATTATTGATTTGAGTGGAACCGTCACCAAGGACAGGTCAACAGAACCGCCAAAGAGTCCAACAAGCACCAGGTTGCCTCGCTTTCGTAAAACACCAAGTGCGGTTTTTACAGTTTGAGGTGCATTTACAAAGTCAATAACGCTATCTGCGCCCTTGCCGTTACAAATTGAAATAATTTTCTCTATTGAACCCCCGGATCCTGTTGCTATAGAGCCGGCAACGTTGGTATTAACAACAGAGTCTGCGCCCATCTTCTTTGCAGTGTCAAATTTTTTGTCATCGTTATCAATGCATATTATTTTGGCTTTTGTTATTGCTTTTGCAATTTGGATTCCCATTAATCCCAGTCCGCCAGCTCCGATTATCACTAAGAACTCTGGTGAATTTGCATTTGCTTTTTTGACTGCATTGTATGCAGTAAGTCCAGAGCATGCAAGTGAGGTTGCAGAGTCTGGATCAACGCCATCAAGCTTTGCCAAGTATTTGAAATGAGGAACCAAAGCGTAATCAGAATAACCACCGTCCTCAAAGACGCCCATTGATTTGGGAGTGTCACATAGGTTTTCGTTTCCCACTTTACATGCGGGACATTCTCCGCAGCCTATCCAGGGAAAAACTAAGACCTCATCCCCTATTGATGTGTCAGAGACACTGTCGCCAATTTCTTCAACAGTGCCGACAATTTCGTGCCCCGGAGTCACCGGATATTTTACACCCCTGTCTGTAACCTTCATGACTTGTCCGTCACCGAGGTCATAACCGCCTTCCAACAAGTGCAAGTCACTGTGACAGACACCAACGGACTTTACTTTAACAAGAACCTGATTTCCTTGAGGTTTTGGAGTCTCAAATTCAGATACCGTAATGGGTTCATTGGGGCCTGGAATTCGAGCAGATTTCATAGGTTGGTTTTTGGTCATAACAATATAAGAGTTGACTGGAAATGAGAAAAAAATAGAGCCCTTAGATATTATTGGATGCGGCAAAAGATACCACATGAGCGAGTCAGAGACTCCCAAGAGTATTTCCCAGGAACCGGTAAACGTTCTGTTTAGTCCCTCATCTGTTGCCAAGAAAGACGTCTGGGAGATTGACTTGATTCAGATTTTGAATTTGTTGGTAAAAATTCTGGAAAAATCAGGCAAGAAGGATCTCAAGGTCGCAGGAATGGCAGCACTGTCATCATCACTAATCTACAGAATGAAAGTTGAGAGTATTTTTGCATTACAAAAGGCAGCAATGGCAAAAAAACCAATACATCAAAGAACAGACGTAGATATCGAGTTGATTGATATTCCATTTAGGCACGAATCAACATATCCCGTATCTTTGGATGATCTGTTGGGACTGCTCCAAAACCTCATAGGCACTATTGCAAACCCTCAATCAAGAAGAAACAGACAACTGGAAATAGAGCCAATTGAAGCTCCTGATTTTCAAGAATATTTTACTTCACTTGAAAGCATTATTGGAAAGTACGAAGACCTGGTAATGAAGAAAATTTCATCAGCAGGATTTGGACTATTGCAGGATATTATTGCAGAACTTGATGAAATTGACTCCATAAGATGCTTCTTTGCGGCGTTATTTTTAGCCAGAGACCAAAAAGTGAGCCTTGAACAAATTGAGGGGGACATCAAGATTACAGCAATTAAAGAAGGGTTAACAAACTGATCAAAAATGGAGAAAAGGCTTCTTTAACTAGATTTTAGAGGATTGATGAACAGTTGGCTAAAATTGAGAATATGGACGAAGCAACAGCAAGGGTAGAGGCTGCGTTATACTCAGCAGGAAGGCCCCTTAGAATAGAAGACATAATCAGAGCCTCAGGCACAGAATCTAGAACAAAGACGCTGGAATTGCTCAGCAATCTCATGAAAAAGACAAGGTCAGCATTCAGAGCACTGGAGGTGGCCATACTTCCAGACGGCTCGTACGTATTCCAGCTAAAACCAGAATACAGCGCCACAGTGAAAAGATACGCCTCAAAGCCGGTTCTTCCAAACGCAACGCTCAAGACTTTATCCTACATTGCATATATGCAACCAATCTCATCAAAACAACTTGTAGAGACAAGGGGTACCGGGGTTTATGCGCATCTGAAAGAACTGCGACAGCTAGACTACATCAGTCATCAAAATGTCGGAAGGCTAAAAATTTACACAACAACTGAAAAGTTCCAAAAGTATTTTGGAATCAAGGGAGATGTGGAGGATCTGAAACAAAGACTGTTCTCCAAGGTGAGAAAAACGGCAAGCATGAATCACGCAAGCCCCACTACCCAGACTGTTACAGAATCGAACTAGCAGGTTTCAGCCCGAGGCCAATCTTTTGCGTTTTGTATAAATTAGAGTAATTCAGACAAGGCTTTGTGAGAAAGTCCGTAGAAAATTTAGCAACCAGTAAAACCACCGGGGGAAGAAGACGGCCACTCAGAAGTAGAAGAAAGTATGAAACCGACAGATATCCAAACGAGGCTGTAAACGGAGCTCAGGTAACCATTACAAGAAGAATTCGCGGGGACAGCAGAAAGACAGCCCTGAAATCAATTGATTTTGCCAATCTGGCAACAGGGGATGCCAAAGTTAAGAAAACAAAAATTCTCAAAGTTTTAGAGAATTCAACAAATAACGACTATCAAAGACGGGGCATCATTACAAAGGGTGCAATACTAGAGACACAGGAAGGCAAGTGCAGAGTGGTTTCCAAACCAGGGCAGACCGGAATAGTTAACGCAGTCTTGCTAGGGATAAAATGAAAGATTACGAACATGTCGTAGTCTGGCTGGATTACTTTAACAAGAACTTGAAAAAGTCCAAAGGAAGAAGGCAGGGAATGGAAAAATGTGTTTTTGATCCCTCGCTAAAGGAATTAACGGATGCAACAACGGCCGCAGGATTTGAAATTACAGAGTCTGATGACAAGGTAAGGTTTCCCAAAAGGCCATATGTCAGATCAGGGTATGTTATTTTACCAAAAGGATCCTCCAAGACAAAAATTCTTGACAAAATTTCAGAAAAACTGATTTCAAAGAGAGCCAAACAGTCGAAATAGAATCAAATCTAGCTCTAGCTAAAGTAAAGTTGACAGAAGTGTATGATAGGAGTATATGATTAGTGTTTTTAATTGCAGGAGGTAGGCGAAATAATGCACCTGGCCGGTAGTGGCAGGGTTATCGTTCAACTGTCTAACAAACTAGTTGAAGGACAAATACTCTGTGACAAAAAAGGAACCAGGGTCGCAAAAGTAATGGAACTAATCGGTCCAGTAAAAAGACCGTTTGCATCAGCGACTCCGCTAACAAACAACATCAAAAAATACATTGGCAAAAGTGTTTTCGCATCTGAACAGTCTCCTGCAAATACCTACAAAAAACTTAGGAGAAGAAAAAATTGAACATACTAGAAAAACAGAGCTGTCCTGAATGTAAATCAACGCTAGTTGATGACATGCAGAATGGCGAAATAATCTGCTCTGGTTGCGGCGTTGTAGTCGATGATCAGATTGCAGACTTTGGTCCAGAAACAGTTAGTTCAAATCTTGAAGACAAGATGAAGCTGGCAAGGGCGACCGGACAGACCACCTATTCCCAACACGATTTGGGAATAACGACTGAGATCTCAATTAGTGCAAGGGACTTTAGTGGAAAAACAATCAACCACGAAGTTGCAAATCAGATGCACAGTCTCAGAAAGTGGCAGCAAAGAATACGGGTTTCCTCACCAAGAGAGAGAAGACTGGCAAATGTTTTGTCAAAAATGGGCGAAACGTGTGACGGTCTTGGTCTTTCAAAAAATGTTTTGGAGACTGCTTCTATGATATACAGAAACATGGATGGACATGTTGATGTGAAGGGAAAATCAGTAGTCAGCATCACAGCTGCTACAGTTTACATGGCATGCAAGCAATGTAACGTGGTAAGATCACTAGAAGAAATTTGCCGGGGAATATGTCTAGCAAAGGATGTCAAATCAAAAACAAAACTTGCAGCAAGATACTATAGAATCATGGTAATGGAAATGGGGCAACTGACAGCCCCGGTTGTAACCATGGACAAATACATCTCAAAGATGGCAAACACCACACAAACTGAGGTCAAAGTCGAGAGACTGGCCTTGGAAATTGCAGAAAAAACCAAAAACAGTAACATTGCAGATGGAAAGGCTCCAAACGGAATTGCCGCAGCATACCTGTATGTTGCATCAGTCCTGCTTGGACAGAACGTGCTACAAAGAGACGTTTCAAACATTGCAGGAGTTACAGAAGTCACCATCAGAAACAGATGCAAGGAGATTCTAACAAGTTACAAACTCAAAATCGCTTTGAGGCCGTCTCTGACCAAAAACTAACCCACCACCCCCCCCCCCCTTCCTCTTTTTTCATTCTATTACCAAAAATGTACGTTAGGATCAGCTAAATTTCGTCGGCATTATATAACGAAACAAGACATTTTGCAACATGGGCATATTAGAAATCAAAGACCTTCATGTAACAAGGGAGGGTAAAGAGATTCTCAAGGGTGTCAATCTAAAAACAGAACCAGGCGAAGTTCATGCCATCATGGGGCCAAACGGTTCAGGAAAAAGTACGCTGGCTTGTACATTACTTGCACATCCAAAATATGAAGTTACGTCAGGAGATATTTTGTTGGACGGTGAAAGTATCTTAGATTTAACTGCAGATGAAAGGGCAAAGAAAGGGCTGTTCTTGGGATTCCAGTACCCAACCGAAGTTTCAGGTGTGGGATTTTCTCATTTTCTTAGAACAGCTTACAACTCGTTGAGTAAAGCACTTGAAGGGGATGACAGGGAGGTGTTCATAACAGTAAGAGAGTTTCAAAAATATCTAAAAGAAAACTTGGAAAAAGTTGGATTAAAAGAGGAATTTCTTTCAAGATATCTCAACGAGGGATTCTCTGGGGGAGAAAAGAAACGTGCCGAGGTTTTACAAATGGCAGTACTAAAACCAAAAATTTCAATTTTAGATGAACCAGATTCAGGTTTGGACATTGATGCAGTTCAGGCAGTAGCAAAAGCAATCAGTCAGGTATCTGGCAAAGACGCAACAATTATTGTAATTACCCATTATGCCAGAATTCTAAAGTTCCTAGACAAACTAGACTTTGTACATGTATTTGCCAAAGGAAAAGTCTTGAAAACCGGTGATGCATCACTTGCAGATAAACTAGAAAAAGACGGTTATGATTGGGTCTTAGAGCAGACAGCCTAATCAAATCTAAACAAAATATTTTTCCAAAACATTGTTGATTTACAAAGTTAATGTAGAATTTTCCAAAGGTTCCAGAAATAAAAGAAAATCAAACCAAATCAACATGGGAGCAAAATCAAAACCATCCAAAGGGAAAGCAGGTGAAGAAATCACGGAGAGCCCACCACAGCATCGGTGCCAAAGTCTTGTCAAAGTAAAGTCGCGGCACAAATCCCGAGAAAAAATCACAGAGATTCTGCAATATGGAACCTGATTTTTTGTTTAAATAGGGTTTCAAGTTTGGAAAAATCATGTCAGAGGACGACGGCCAATATTATTTCAATTTCTCATTTTTCAAGGTAGATCCCAAATGGAGATGGATGGCAGACTTGGCTAAAGAAGAGTCTGCAAAAGAGGTTGAAAACATAATTAAAAATTCGGGAATAATGTTTAGATCATATTCAAATCTAGGACTGCGAGATGATTCTGATTTTTTGTTTTGGTTTGCCGCAAAAACAGTTGAGGAGATTCAGACTGCCATTGAGAAACTATACAAAACTGTGTTTGGAAAATACATCATACCATCTATGACATATCTCTCCTGTACCAGACCGTCAATTTATGCACAAGAGCAAAAAGCTCATGGGTTCATCACAGGCAATGATCCAAAAAGGCACGTCATAGTATATCCATTTACAAAGACTAGGGAGTGGTATCTCTTGCCAAAAGAAAAACGCCAAGAGATTATGGATGAGCACATGGAGGCAAGCAAGAAGTACCCACAAATTGTACTAAACACCACATACTCTTTTGGAATACACGATGAGGACTTTATGCTGGCATTTGAAGTAGACGATATCAGAGATTTCCAAGATCTTATCATGGACTTGAGGGAGACCCGAGTATCATCATATGTAAAAAATGACATTCCAATGATCGTGTGCGTCAAAAAAGATCTGATTCCCCTGATATCCAGTCTGGGTTAGGATTTTACAAAAATAATTTTCCTTGAAAATTCCAGCATTACATTGAAAGTCTCGGATAAACATAAATGATGAAGTCAAAAGTATAGGAAATAGAAGATTGGACTACAACAAACTTGGAAAAACAGACATCAAAGTATCAGAATTAGGATTTGGCGCATGGGCCATTGCCCTTGATTGGTGGGGCAAGAAAATTGAAGAGGACGAGGCAAAAAGGATGCTAAAAAAGGCATACGATGTAGGAATTAACTTCTTTGAGACAGGAGACATGTATGGAAAGGGAAAAAGTGAGAGGCTGATCGGGGAGGTTTTCAGGGACATGAGAGACGAAGTTGTCATCTCTACAAAATATGGCTATGATTTTCGGGGAGCGGAGCAGATCGGACATGGCGAATTACCGCAAAAATTTGATGAGGACTTTACAAGAATGGCACTAAGGGACAGCTTGGAGAGACTGCAAACTGATCATTTAGACATGTACGGACTGCACAATCCAAAGCTAGCTCACATCAGGGATGATTCAATATTTAGTGCGCTTGATAGTTTTATTGCAGACGGGTCCATCAAGACATATCAGGTTGCATTAGGCCCTGCAATTGGCTGGATGCAGGAGGGTCTTGAAGCAATGGATAGGCCAAACATCAGCGCAGTCCAGACTGTGTATAATATTTTAGAACAGACTCCAGGAAACGAATTAATGAGAAAAGCCGAAGAGAAAAACGTCGGGATTCTAGTTAGGGTTCCCGAGGCATCAGGAATACTGACAGGAAAAGTAAATGCCGATACAAAGATTGATGAAAAAGATCACAGATCAGTAAGAAAGGGCGAATGGATTAAAGCATCACTAGAAAAAGTCGAACAGTTAAGACCGATTGCAGAAAGAAACGGACTAAACATTACAGAGCTGGCAATGAGGTTTATCATGACAAAGAAGGGATTTGCATCAGTATTTCCAACGATGGTCAGCGAAGAAGAAATCATCACTAATGCAGAGATGGCAAAAGGCAGATACGTCTCAGCAGCAGACATGAAGGAGATAGAAGAGCTGTACGATGCCTGGCCGCCCTATGAACTAAAAGCGACACCCCAAGCAAGCTAATTTGCAAATGGACACTCCATGGATTCGCAAAAAACGCTCGAAGTCATTGAAAGAATGAAACTGGCCAAAATTGGGGAGTATGGCAAATGGGAAGCAATCATTAAAAAAATCAAAAACCAGCAGCCGCTAAATCCAGGAGAACTCGAATATTACGCGAATCTAACAAGAATTTACAAAGACTCAGGCATTACCAGCAGAAGCAAGGTCTACCATACAAAACTATCAGAACACGACGAAAAGCCACCATGCAAGGCATGCGGGGAGGATTCCCTTTACTATTGCAACATGAATGATCAATACTTTTGTACAATCCATGTCGTCGGACACGATGAAAACGAACTCTAAGACGCCGGAACTGTCTCTTCCAAAGTAAAGGAGTTTTCTACGAAATACTCAACCCGGGTCTTTTTGAATTCACGAGAGCTAAAGAGAATTCGGTACTCGTCAACGCTAATCTGGTCTTGTATTGTTTTTGCCATCTCATGGGCCTCATCATGAGTCTTGCAGTGAATCATTGAAAATACATTGTATGGCCAGTCAGAATACGTAGGTCTCTCATAACAATGGCTGACCTGAGGGAATGCGCCTAGCTTTGCTCCAACATCAGATATTTTATCTTCTGGAACTCTCCAAACTATCATTCCATTAGCAGTGAATCCCACCTGCCTGTGTCTCAGGATTGCTGCAAAGCGTCTCATTACTCCAATGCTTTCGTAGTGTCGCATCCTTGCAAATAATTCATTTTCAGTGGTTCCAAGATTGTCAGCTGCCTTTGCAAACGGCTCGTCAATAATTTCCATATCCTTTTGTAATTCACGGACAAAGTCTTTGTCCTCTTCTGTGGGTTCAAACTTTACATTCTTGATCTCTTTTTTTTCTTCAGATGGCGCAACTTTGTGCTTCTTATCGTCAACCATGTCTAACTTTACACCAATTTTGAACAGTTGCAGGGTTGGAAGCATTCGAACTTTTTTGATTCCTTTTAGGACGTTAAATTTGTCAAGCTCTGTTTTCAAATCAGAGCCGGGGGGAACGGCCAAAGTGAACCAAAGATTGAATTGATGGTCACGCTCATAGTTATGACTGACACCGGGATGACAGTTGATCTGACTTGCGACATGTTCTAGTTTGTCAGACTCGACCTCCATTGCAACAAGAGAGCTTGTGTAACCGAGTCTTCTTGTATCAAAAATGGCACTAAGTTGTCTTAGGACGCCAATCTCTTTTAGGTTGCTGAGATGTTCTTTTACAGTCTCCGGAGTAGTGTTAAATTTTTTAGCAATGGCATCAAAGGGCCTTCTCACAAGTGGGAATGTCCATTGAATTTCGTTAAGAAGTTCTTTGTCCAGTTCATCCATAGGTCAACAAGTCAATGACTTGACCATTCAATTAAAAATGTAGCTGGGATTTTACGCATTGTTTCAATACATAAATAGAAACCCGAGTCTTTTTGATCGGATGATAGTTGATCTGAACCTTCAAGACAAAACGGTGATTGTGATTGGCAGTGGGAATGAGGCACAAAAAAGAATCAATTCATTGCCAAAACAAGGCTGTGAAGTTCTAGTGATTAGTGACTCTGTAAACTCTCAAATCAAAAAACTGGTAAGAACAAGGAAAATCAAATTTAAAAAACAAAAAGTTCAAGATACGAAATTTATTGCAAAGTTCAAGCCATACATGATCATTACAACAACTGATGACAGAAGATTAAATCAGAGAATTGTCAACTGTGCAAGAAGACGCAAAATCATTGCATACAGCGCAGATAGTCCCGAAGATAGTGATTTTTCAAATCCGGCCATAATTGATTTTGAAAATGTGGTTCAGATTGCAGTTTTTACAGGGGGTCAAAGTCCAGCAATGGCAAAGAAAATTAAAAACAAATCAGAGGGAATGCTCAAAAAGATAATTACAAGACAGGACGTTGCCCAAATCAAAATTCAAAGGATCGCAAGAAAACTAGCAAAAGAGGCCATACCAAATCAAATCCAGAGAAGGGAGTATCTCCGTGCCATCATGAATGACAATAAGATTGATCAGTTAATAAAAGACGGCCAGGTAAAAAAAGCTGAAAAGCAAGCCATTACAATATTGAGGGATTGGAAATGAACCAAAATATCATCATCAATGCACGTGTAACTTTTCGTAACTCACCAATACACGTTCTTGAGCAATTTACAATAAAAGACATGCAAGATGCGTATGAGCAGTTCAAAAAACACTCAGGATTAGACGAATGTGTGATTATTCAGACATGTAACAGAATAGAACTGTTTGGCAAATCAAAGACACATGATTTGGACAAGATCAAGAAAACGTGGGCATCACTAACTGGACTCGAAGAAGAGGTATTCAAAGACAATGTCGAATTTGTTGAAAATCAAGAAGCACTGCACCACCTCTTAAAATTAACATCAGGTCTGGATTCCATGGTATTAGGGGAAGAGCAAATTTTAGGTCAGATAAAAAATTCCATTACTTCTGCCAGAGAGACAAAGGCATCGGGCCAGCATCTTAACACTCTGTTTGACAAGGCAATTAGAATTGGAACTAGGATTAGAAACTCGAGTGGGATTGGCAAGGGGGGGATTTCAGTTGGCTCTATGGCAGTAAAGCTTGCAGAAGAAAATATTGATGAATTAAAAACAAAGAAGGTTTTGTTGATTGGTACCGGAGAGGTATCAACCCTTGTTGCAAAATCATTGCAGAGAAGAGGGTATGCATTTGATGTCACTAGCAGGACCATAAGAAGATCACAAATATTTTGTGAGACGATGGGAGGAAACCCAATTAAATTTGAAGAGGTTCTTTCAGGATTTGATAATTATGACGTGTTATTTGTGGCAACAACTGCGCCATATTTTCTCGTAACTCATGAAAGAATCACAAAAGCCATGAAAGAAAAAAGTAAGGGGATGATGATTCTGGATTTGTCAAACCCCAGAACAGTGGATGAAAAAGTTGCAACTATTGGCGGCGTAAAGCTAATGAATCTAGACCAAATTGCGGAAATGGTTGAAAAAAATATGAACACACGGCAAAACAAGGTAAAAACCATTGAAAACATAATTAACGAAGAAGTATCCGTATTAGAGGCCTCAATGAAAAGACTAGATGCAGAACCACTTGTAAAGGACGTATTCAAGAATATAGACTCTCTAAGAGCAAAAGAACTGCAAAAGGCACTACAAATGCTTGATGAGAAAGATGAAGAAAAGATCAAAATTATTGACGAATTAACAAAAGCAGTTGTTGAAGGCATTGTTTCGACTCCAATGAACAACATCAGAAGGGCATCAGAACAAGGCAAGCCTGACATAGTGGAGTTGGCAAGCAAACTGTTTGACTATAAAAAACAAGACGAGACAGACTAGGATTATATTTTACCCAAAGAGAATTTCTAACATGTCATTTCCTGCCAGGCGCCTTCGCAGACTAAGAACCTCAGACAAAATGAGAGAGCTGATTCAACAGACCACGCTTTCTCCAAGGGATTTCATTTGTCCAGTATTTGTTCAAGAGGGTCTAAAGAGTAGAATCAAAATAGAATCAATGTCAGAGATGGAGAGGCTGCCGTTAGATGATGTTAATGACGAGGTAGGAACAATCAGTGATTTGGGAATTCCCGCAATCATGCTATTTGGAATTCCAGCTCAAAAAGATGACGCGGGTTCTTCTGCATTTGACGACAATGGGGTTGTTCAAAAAGCAATTTCCCAAATTAGGGAAAATTTTGGAGATAAGATGGTAGTAATGGCAGATGTCTGTCTATGCCAGTTTACATCAGCTGGACACTGTGGAATCATTCAAGGGGATAAAATTGACAATGATGCCAGTATTGACACACTTTCAAAGATAGCAGTTAGCCAGGCAAAGGCAGGAGTTGACACGGTATCGCCATCTGCAATGATGGACGGTCAAGTAGCTGCAATCAGAAAGGCACTTGATGACAAAGGATACACAGATACTTCAATAATGTCACACTCTGCCAAACACAGCTCAAGCTTTTATGCGCCATTTAGGAATGCTGCTGAATGTGCGCCAAGATTTGGAGACAGAAAAACCTACCAAGTTCCATATACAAATGCCAGAGAAGCAATGATGGAAGTTGAGACGGACATTAATGAAGGAGTAGATATTGTGATGATAAAACCAGCATTGTCTTATTTGGATTTGATAGCAGAAACAAGAAGAAGGTTCAACATTCCAGTTTCTGCATATAGCGTTTCTGGAGAATATGCATTGGTAAAAGCTGCAGCACAGCAAGGATACGTAGATGAAAAAGACATCACAGAGGAGATTCTGTATTCAATTAAAAGAGCAGGGGCAGATATGATAGTCACATATTTTGCAAAATCAGCTGCAAAATTTCTTCAGGAATCATGAGAAACGACGAACGTTTTGAGATTGAAAGGGCATTTGATTTATTGCCACATGTTGTAGGCTCAAGTTGGGCAGTTATTTGGTTTAGAATGAAAGGAATCAAGAACCCCACCAGAGAAGAATACAGGGAGAAGACATTAGAGTATCTAAAGAAAATCGAACCAGTTTTTGATTCTTATCCAAAAGAAGGAGAAGAATTTGCAGCGATTCGCAAGTACATTGAATTTAGAAAAAATGAGGCATATGAAAAAATAAAATCAGGTGAAAACAAAGAAGTCGAAACCAGGTACGACAGATATGTCGATTATGGCTAAAGTTCCTGTTTTAGTTGTGTTAGATACTCCTTTAGCATCTTGGTTCTCTTTTTTGCTTCTGCCTTTCCAGATTTTGTGTTCATCAACGATTCTAGTTTGAGTAGTTTTTGAAAAAAGTGATCAACTGTCCAAGTTTTATCATCTGGGTTTCTTTTTTTACAAAAAGGATCATCAATGTTGTAAAATGGTCGCTTGAGAGAGCCGCCTGTAGCAAAAACTCTTGCAATTCCTATTGCACCCAACGCATCCAGCCTGTCAGCATCCTGGAGGATTTTTCCTTCAATGGTGTTAGGGGTTTTGCTTCGTGAAAAGCTGTGATCGCGAACTGCATCTGAGATTATTGTGATCTCTTCTTCATCAAAACCATATTTTTTCAAGATTTGTTTTGATTTTTTTGCGCTCTTAACAGAAGATGTTTTTGAGCGTTTGTCAGACTTGGGATATGATACTAGGTCATGCAGTAACGCAGCACTGAGAACTAGTTTTTCATTTGCTTTTTCTTTTTTGCAGATTTTTTGCGCGTTACTATACACTCTCATAATATGTTCAAAATCGTGTGCAGAATCATTTTCCATTCTTTTTTTTACATCACTTTTAAGGGAATCAAGGACTTTCATTTAGAATCTCCATATTTTTGGCTTGACAAATTTTATTTTCTTCTGAGTAATTAAAACCGTCCAATTGATTGACGCAAAAAGAATAATCACGCCGATTCCTGCACCATCAATTAGCAAAATTCCCATAAGGCGATCTTCAAATATTTCCAGAAATGGAGTCAGAACAGCATTTCCAAAGTATATCATAATGACATAAGAGATGACTCTACCAAGCCAAAATCCAACATAGATCCCCATGCTCTTTGCCCGCATCAGCCCATAGGTGATAAACAAGAAATTGCTTGGAAGGGGCGTTGCTCCAAAGAGGAATGAGGCTATGACATAGCCGTGTTTTTTGTGATTTAGATAATCTCCAATAATGTCAAGGTTAGATTTCTGCTCCTGCCCAGCAAATCTCCTAAATAAACCACTAATCATTTTTAGGAAAAATCTGCCTATTGTTGCCCCGGTTGCGCCCACCATGGCAAGAATGACAACATTCAAGCTAGGATCAAGAAGATAAAATGATGTCAAGACAATCCAGCTAGGTGGCATCAAAATTGGGGCAGCATTTACACCAATCAGAACTAGAAAGATTCCAAGATACGAGTACTCTCCAAAAATTTCAAAGATATCCACCATATTTCTAAGGTTATGTCATGTTTTTTGTTTCTAAACCCTTGGATTTAGCTTTTAGTCAGAAGAAAATTTCATTATGATCCAATAAATTAAAAAAATTACATGTTTTTCAAAACAATGATCATGTATTGCAACTAATAGAATCAATTATGCAATATATTTATAAGCAGTTTACGCTCATATTTAACCATGTCCGAGATGGTTTGGAAGTGTTTTAGATGCAATCTGTCTTTCAAGGACGAGGATTTGGCTGAAATACACAAACAAATTTCAGAACATTCTGTTACCAAAGTAAAGACACTAGCTGCATAATTTTTAAAAATTTTCTAAATATCATGAATAAAATTTAGTGCAGAGGGTGGGATTTGAACCCACGAACTCCTGAGAGAAGGGATTTCCTATTTTGAGGATCTTGAGTCCCTCTCGGTTGACCGGGCTTCGATACCTCTGCAATGAGGTTGGATAATGACTGATATTTTTCGATTGCTATTATGGGAATTGGATACTCTAGCGGGATTAATTTTAGATCTTCTTTCTGTTTACTTTCGGGGGATACATTCATTCTTAAAAAAAATTGTTTGAAATTTATACACTAGACATTATGCATAATTGACCAGTCAAATTTTTTTTCTACAGCGCAAGCCATCAAGATACAAAGACAGGTCCAAAAAATGACCCGTCTGGCACAAAACATACGATCACTCAACAGATCCGGGAGAATTCAAGCGCACATGTGCGCACCATTCCATGCATCATGCACCCTGTATCACATATCAACAGTCAAGTGACGGCCGCTTTTTCTTTGCATCCCACAGCAAACCAAAGTTTGCAAGGCCGGTACACACAGCCAGCTCCTCGCGAAACTCCTCTACCGTGCCGTCGTACGGGTCTGTCATCCTCGCCCGCTGCTTTATTCTTCCGATGGCGTGCCCCGCCTTTACCCTCTTGGCGCTGATCCTTTTGTTCGAGTCCTTTTGCTGCTGCGTCAGCTCCGCTCGTGGCCTCTTTTTTTCCGGCATCTCAAGTGCTATTCCCTCGTAGTGATTGGCATCCCTGGTACCCCTTGTCTGCAAGCACCGTATCCTGTCCTTTTCCGGAGTGTCTTTTTTGTACATGGATTTAGACCACCTGCCAGTCTGTCGGATCCTCTCTTATCATGGCAAGATCGTGCGTCCCGCCCTCAAAGGACCTGCCTGCTGCAAGCATCGGGCCTGCCCTGTTTGTTGTTATGGTGGTGTTAATCGTAAAGCGCTTCTTTTTGCCAGAGTACGTGTTTTTTCTTTTATCCCTGTCCTGCGGACGCTGCCTTGGCACCACCTCGGTGCCGTCAATTATGATGGTTCTGTCCGGCATTAGCTGCTCTAGCTGCCCTGATGTCTCGGCCTTTTTTACCAGACGGGTCATCCTGTCTGCAGTAGGCAGGATCCCTGCCAGCACGGAACCTGCGAACCGGAGGTACCTGCACACTGTGGACTGATCCGCATCAAACAGCGCCCCAGGGCGTCCTGCGTCACGTTTGAGCGCCTGCGGAACAGCGCAAGCAACAGGACGGATCTGCGGCCAGGCAGGCAGCGGTTTCCGGGATCCGGTGTTTCGTCCTCTGAAAAGAGCGGCGCGTCTTTGTTGTGCCTCTTTGACTCTGCCACAAAGTCGTTGCAGATGTAGTCAAACTGGTCAAGGTCATACGGTAATCCCTGCAAGCTTTGCGCTGTTGTGCAGTATGCCGTGGATCACCTCCCTGCTGTGCAGCAGCGACGTGTCCGTATCAGAGCGGCCTGCATCTGTAACGGCCCACAGGCTGTCCTCGCGCAGCAGCTGCTGCTCGCGCAGCAGGCCAATCGTCTTCTCGCGCTTGCTGATTGCTCTGTTGTTCTGCTTGATTGCTGTGTCCTTTTGCCTGATTGCTGTGTCCTTTTGCTTGAGCTCTTTTTGCAGCCTGCGTATAGTCTGTTCTGAAGATTCCATTACCTGTTGCGGCGATCAAAATGGATCTAAATCTTTCGGAAAAATTTTTATGATTCAATTATGCATAAAGTCTAATTTAATCAGATGCTTGCGTTTTTCATGTTTGTTCTCATTTAGAATATTTGTAAAGATTGGGTCTGTTGCTGTAATACCATTCATGTGTTGGAATGAACCTCATATTTTAGATATATTGGTTTTTCCTTTACGTCCAAAATATCTAATATTTTTTTGAATTCATCAAAATCCTTGATATCGTCTCTTCCTTCCTTGATAGCTTGATCTACAAAGGATTCTAGTGATTGCATGCTATACATTACCGTATACATGATAAATAATTTTCTATTCAAGGTCAAAGATGTCTTTTCATGCATATAGTCTTGAACTATTCGTCTGCTCTGATTCCTGCTATCTGTCTTACAATTATCTTGCTCGAACTGCAAAATACGTTTTTCATGCATGATGATGCGATGATATAGTTCGCCAAAATCCTTAGAGGGTAGTAAATCTTGGACGGATCTACCATGTTGTTTTTTATTGTATCTTGATAAGATATTGATTCTCTCTGATGCCTTTGAAAACTCGTATGTAAGTGATTCTGGATATAGCAATGCTTGTTTTTCATACGAATCCTTGGGACTGTGACCAAGAACATGATCTGCAACGTCAGGCCTGCATCCAGAATCAATCAGTGTGGATTTTAACAGATCCCGCATTTCATGTGGAGTGCACCGATTCATTGTATGATCACCACGTAGTAATTCTACTCTTGCAACCAGCTTGTGAAATCTTCTTGATAGCCAGTTTACTGTAATCGGTTTTTTGGCTCTGTTTACAAATAATGCCTCACCAACTTTTGGTTTTGCATGGCGGACATGCAGGTATTCTACTAGAGCAACAACTGCATCTGTGTCAAGAAATCCCATATGCAAAAAATCTGTCTTTGTTCTTCTCAACTGTATTGGTACTGAAGTATTTTTGACATCCCATAATTCTGGTTTATCTGATTGAAAGTGCTCTACAAGCTGTTCCCATACCTCAAAATTGAATCTGTCTGCAAACGTTGAGCTGTCAAGTCCCCTCTGGAATTTGCATAAAAATACCGCTTTCTCTATTGGCTGTATGTTTCTAATGGTGAGAATTTTTTGTAGAGTTTCAATGGATAGGGGAGCAGTTGGTATGTTTTTTGTTAATCTAATTCGAGATTTAAAATAAAATATAATCTCTGATTCGTTTTCCCGAAAAAATGATCTTATTGCATACATGGAATTTTTTACCAGATGTGGTTTCTCATCAAAGGCAATTTTACCCAAATACTCCTTTATCTGCCGGGCACACTGACTCGGTACTATTTCGTCATGTACGGATCCCAGGCTTGCAGACTCCATCTGTTCTACGGCCTTTATGGCATACATCTCAGAGGCATCGATTTTCACATCGTATCTGTCAAGCAGGCTGTGGACGCGGTTTATCACGCGTGTCCTGTCCTGTACGGTCCTGATCCTCTGTCTGACCATGGCCCGGACTCCTCTTGTGTCAGCTGACGGCACATAACACTCTGGTATTGAATCCATCCTCAATACGTTTGCTATCTTTTGTGCGTCAATCTTGTCTGTCTTCTTTCCCGTCTTTGCAATTATTGCCATCTTGTAGGTGTTGGCAAGCTTTATGTCGATTCCATGTCTCTCAAAGGCGCCGTATGTGATGTTCCACATGTTGCCCGTCGTCTCGCATGCTGCCTGACATCTTCTGGCAGAATACCTGAGTGCCGTCTGTTCTGCGAATCTGTCTGCATCTGAGACGGTGTTTTGATACTGGCCAGTATGCAAAACCTTTCCCTTCCCGTCCATGACGCATACGTCACATTTTCTCTTTCCAATGTCTATTCCTATGCTGATTGTTCCTTTGCTCATCCTTCTATCACCTCCTTTCGGATCTTTGACGGATCGGAAGCTGCATACACCTATCAGGGCGCAAGGCCCAGTCACACAGCAGCTCGGATTGCCCCATTCAAGATCAAGGGCGCATGGCCCATACGTACACAGGGGTCGATTCATCACTACAACTACGACGAGGTGGTTATCATGTGTTCAAGCTAAGGAACATTCATGATTCCTTCTTTGATCAGAAACTGTATTCCTCGAATGAAAGAGTCATCGTCTATTTGTCCTGCTGCCCACCACTCTGCATTGTTTTTAATCCAAGATGGGATTTCATTTGAACCAGAACCAGTATTGGATGTTGGCGGAATCTTTATGATTCCTTCTTTGATCAGAAACTGTATTCCTCGAATGAAAGAGTCATCGTCTATTTGTCCTGCTGCCCACCACTCTGCATTGTTTTTAATCCATGGCGGTATTTCAGAATAGGACACATCATTATCACTTGATTCTTCAAGAAGCGGATTCTCTGCAATCTCAACTTCCACTATCACATATCCGCCCAATTCAGAATTTGGTACTTCATATTCGTATCCTGTGCCGTGAACAAATATTGCATAACGGACAGTGCCTGCCTTTTCTTCTATTGGAAGAAGAATGTGGGCCTGGCCAAACCCGTTAAACAGATCTGCACGTCCAATGTCTTTGGCATACGAGCGAATTCTGTTGTTATCCTCATCTACTACCCAGATGTCATAATGAACCTGATCAACAAATTCCACTTCATTGTACTTGTTCATGAAATTTATTTTCCAGTCAATGTTGCAGCCCTCAATAGGTACCTCCGGAGAATAGTTGTACTGTACCAGCATGGAAAATGTGTTTGTGGATGCACGGCCACTCACATAATCATGAAATACGGTTGGACATCCCAGCAGCTGTTCTTTTTTGACTGTTGATTCAACATCTCTGAAAGGATCATCTGTAACGTTTTCTTCATAATCTAACAAAGTGTACTGATGCATTATTGGGGCAATGCCTGTTGTGACCCATGCAAAAGTAAGTGCCTTGAGGGGGAAAGGAAAATCATCCAGTATCCAAATCTCATTATTGTTTCCGCTGTACCACCCAACTACAACGGCATCAGCAGTTCCTGCAGGAGTGTTTATCGTCTCCACTCGTTTTGGAATTAGCTGGGCGCCTCCAATGGCTGCAATCTTTCCCCATGCGGCATCCCGGAATTCCTTTGGCCCGTGAACTCTATCATCTTCATTTGCAGTGGCAAAAGCAGACAGCCAGCTCAATGAGGACTTGAATCCAATTGCATAGTCAAAAAGATCATCATCAAACAAAAAGGGGTTGGGGGCAACCTTGCCAAGCCCCATCGAGCCTTTGATGATCTTATTGCCGTCAATGACTACAACCTTTGCATCCCACAATGACTCACTTTCATTTTGTATCTCTCCTTTGATCCACATCTTCAGTTTGATTGGTGCACAGTCATTGAGATCTATTTCACACAAAGAATACTCAAAGTAATCTCCAATTTTTAGTCCCTCGCCTGAATACCAAGAGCCGTCAACATCAACGCCGCCTGATGTTTGAACGCCCTGGCCAAAAGAGAGGTTTGAAAATGCAGGAATCGCACCTAAAATTAAAACTGACGCAACAATCAATACTAGTCTCAATATGAGATCAATTCAAATGCGTGCCTCATAAGTTATTCTATGTTTTCTCACATATGACAATATTATGAATAGCAAAACCACAGTTTGAGCAGGCGGTTCTTAGAATCTAAAAGTATCAACATGGCAATCTTGAAACAAAACACCGGTTGCTGGATTTTCTTGATACCAGACACACACACACATCATGCTTAATAATTATCAGCACGTATCTATGTAATGAATGTTTTATTTCTTGGATTGCTGTTGATGATCTTGTTTTTGAGTACTGGAATGTATTCTGCTGATGCCGTAAAGGCCAAGGGAACCTATCTGCCTGAAATTAATTCTGACAAGGTCTGCGGTGACAGGCTGTGCTCTGAGATTAGCCAAGAGACAAAAGAGGCCAAATCCCAGATGTCAGAACAGGAAGATCCGGCAGTTGAGGACAAAGGGGAGGAATCTGTCATGGATGATTCCCCGTACACCATAACAAATGTTGTGGGAAACATACATGTCCTCACAGACGGAAGATACAACTCGATGTTCATTCCAACTGGCGAGGGCGTGATAGTGTTTGATGCGCCCAACAATTTTGGTGAGAACCTCGTAGAGTTAATCCAGGGGACTACAGGCAAGTCAGTAACACATCTGGTGTATAGCCACGCACACAAAGATCATATAGGTGCGGCGCACGTGTTTGGAGATGGCGTGACAATCATTGCACACGAGGAGACCAAGGCATGGCTTGAGCGCTCTAATGATTCACAGCGTCCAATACCTGACATAGCATTCTCAGACCAGTACACGCTTGAGCTTGGGGATACTATAGTAGAGCTGTCATACAAGGGGCCGGCACATGTAAGGGGAAACATCTTCTCATACATTCCAGAATACAAGACGCTGTTTCTAGTTGATCATGTGCAGCCTGGCTGGGTTCCATTTTATGCCCTTGGAATATCCGAAGACATAGGTGCATACATGGATGCATACGAATGGATTTTAGAGTATGACTTTGAATATTTTGTTCCAGGACACGGCATGGTAGGTGACAGGGACGATGTATTATTACACCAAAAATACGTCATGGATTTACGTGACAGTGCCCTTGATGCAATCCAAACAGTTGACTATGCAGAGGCCACTGCCAACGTGGATCCACATGGATACAATGTCTTTGATGCGTATCTTACTACCTTGGCAGACAGATGCGCCAAGCTCAGCGACGATACATGGCGAGATGTGCTAATCGGCACGGATACGTGGACTGAGAGCAGCTGCAAGAGGATGATCCTGAGCATTTTTGTCGATTGATAAACTGGGACAGATGAGCAGATGCATGCAACCTTTGCAGGTATGAAATATGCAAAAGAGCCACATATACACACACACAGTAGCTGCTGTCTCAGGTCAGACGTGCCGCAGTTAATCAAAAAGGGTTGTGGGTAACGCTTCCCTAGCTCATGATGGGACATTGCATAACAGGCATGGCACGGGTCAATGTTCTGGCGATCTGGGTTTTGGAAAAAGATAGCCTTACTTTTAGTGCGAGAATCTGAACAAGCATACATTGAATTAAGACATGCAAAAATTCGCAGACAGTGCAACTTTCCACACATCATATTTGCAACTCAGCTGAGTTAGGTGCAAGTTCCACAGTGAACATCTTTTAGGCAGATCAGATGAATTCGTGCCATAAATTCTATGGAAAGTTTTTCAGAGTCATGTACCCGTGCGACTTTGCATTTGCATAGTGGTTTCTGATAATTTTTTCAAAATCCGAGTCAAATCGGGTTAGAGATTTTTCCAGCATTGGTATTTTTTCCCGGTAATCTTTGTTTCTCTCAATGAGCTTATTGAGGTAATCCATTGGAGGCAGCGCACCTAGCTTCTGCAGATTACATTTTTGACACGCCAGGGTAAGATTCCAAATGTCATCTTCGGCAATGTAATCAAATGGAATGACGTGCTCTACATGCGTGTCCCTTCCGTCCGGAAGGAGTTTTTTGCAATAAAAACAGTCTTTAAAATGAGGTTCCAATGATTTTCTGAACTTGGTCAGTGATTTTCTAGACATGTTCTTTCCTTCTGTTTTGGTTATTATTTTGGGAAGGCCAATGTTTAGCTTTTCAAGAAATTTGGCCCACTCTAGTATCACTGCCTTGAGCAAAACGGCATTGTACCTCTTGAAAAACTGTATTGCATTTGGATTAAGGTTTATACCATAATCAAGATCAACATATTTTCTGTTGGGATTCTTTACTCTGGCAACTTTGTAGTCAAAGAACAGTCTAACTTCGGTGGCCTTGCTGACCTTGACTCTCTGAAACCTCCACACCACATTATGAAAGCACGACTTTACAATTTTGTCAACGCAGTTTTGAATTTTTTCAGGCTCTTGCATCGCCATCTCCTTGAATGTTTGTGGGTAGTACGGCTTGGGAAATTCCTTTTCTATGATTTTTACTATCTCTGGTTTCTTTGTAGATTGGGGCGCATGCTTCATCTTTAGTTTGCATATCTGGGTCCAGTAGTATTTTAGAAAGTATTGTGCAATGACATTAAAATTCACATGTGTTTTGGTGTGGTCCCTGCTGTATTCTAACATAAACCGGGCTAGTGCAAACTTGTAAGTGTTGTCCTTGGCGCCATGACTTATTACATTTAGAAATACCCTCTCAAATTCATCATCTGAGATAATATCGAAGATCAATGTTTTAAAAGATACACTAACAAAAATATGCGTTTCTCAAATACGTGTTGATTTAGGATTTATGTTCACGACATCAATAAATAAGTTGGTTATTAATTTATACGGAGTTGCCCGATAACGCCGTAATTTGATCAAGGAGACCACCCCCCGGGATCGTCTCAAGGCATCCTGTCGTTATCCTATGACAGAATTGACTAAACATCTTTTCTGTTGCTTGTTGCCATTTGACGTGGCGGCACATATACAAAAAATCCGAGATTTGTAATGTTTTTTTTCTTTAGTTGGTTTTCCTTCCTGTCCACTTGCATAAAGGGTTCCACTGTTTTAACTCATAGAGCGAACTTGTTCTTTGCAGATATCTGCATTGCAGCCACACGTAGCATCACATAGACAGGCGCCTTGCATTACACAATCACATTCGGAGCTCATATCTGCAGATGCTGCACAACCACATGCTGCATCTTGAGTAGTGGAAGCTACTGCAGGTGGTGGTGGTGGTGGGCTTTGCTGTGTAGTTTCTTCATAAACGCTTCTGGTGTACTGATAACTAGCATCGTCTTTTAGTTGGGCCTCACCTCTGTTGGTCTGATAGCCACCAGATGATGAACTGGTTTCATAACCTACTAGTCTGCCGGGATCAATTCCCTGTTGGCCTTGTGCCTCGCGTTTAAGTGATCTATTACTGAAAATAAAGAACCCAATTCCTGCAATAGCTGCAAGGCCTGCCATTCCATAAACTATCATAATTGGAAATCCGCCAGTCGAAGTCGTTGCGTAACCTTCTGGAGGAGTTGGGGTAATGCCTGCAATTTCGATTCCATCTAAACTATCTAATGCGCCAAATCCTATTGCAGCAAGTGTACCTTGATCAGCAGACTGCACACTTCGAACAGTATATGGTTGATCTGCCATTACTTCAGCTTCAAAGACTCTTTCTACTTGCCTTCCTTCCCTTAGACTGCTCTCTCCCATAGTCCAACTAGACACAACAAATCCAGAAATTTCTTCATCTAATCCAAATGTTCCAGCATCCACATTGATTCCGGTTGGATCAAACAAAAAGTGCCAGTTTGTTATCGGTTGTTCTAAAATAAAGTCCGCATCAATAAGATGCCTGTTCAAAACATCTTCTGCTGCAGTCCCAGCAAGGAAGGCATAAACTCCAGGTTCTTGGTCTCTAAGTAGATTTATTGGAATGTTAATCTCTACACCATCAACTACAATTTCATCAGTAACAGTTAGTCCTCTCCAACCCAAATCAACTAGCGTTCTTTGAGAGTCTTTTGTAATTACATAATTAGTTAATGTTCCCTCTATGATTACCTGGTAATCAATAGAGGTACTGACATTTCTTGCTTTAAGATGAAAATCATAAGTAACCTCCAAGTCAGAAACTTTTGCTTGACTTCCATCAGATGCAATTGATCCATTGAGTTTGTCTATCAAATTTTGAACTCCGGCATTTGACGAGTCAGCAGTTCCTGCTATTGTCCATTCTTTTCCTTGTAATTCATCAAACAGATCTCCCCCATTTGGATATTCAATAAAAACAGTTTTTTGATAATTCATCTTAAATGGAGATGACTCATTATTTGGATTAACTCTAGCATCTAGTTGTGCAGCCCACGCAGCAGGGGCACTAGTACCTGCAACGATAAGACCAGCAAGTAAAACTGTTAAAACTATGGCCCTAGACACGAAAAAAATCAAGTTCAAGAAAGTAATAAACCTATCCAAATTATTGATCGCTGTTTTTTGAAAAAGTAATATTGAGCAAGACATGTAGACTTTGCAGTTTTAGGAGAAAATGGTATGATCACAGTTTTGGCAGGAGGTACAGGTTCAGTCAAGTTAGTTAGAGGTCTGGTTTCCCAAGAATCCAAAGTTAATGTGATTAGCAATGTAGGAGACAATTACTGGCTTTACGGGTTATACGTATGTCCAGACATTGACACCATTGTTTATGGTTTGGCAGATTTACTTGATCAAGAAAAAGGATGGGGAGTAAAAAAAGATACTTTCAACTTTTTACGCCAGATGGAGGTTTTTGGAGAAGAGACCTGGTTTAGAATAGGGGACAGAGATGCTGCAACGCATTTGATCAGAACAAACATGCTAAAGAACGGAAAAAATCTCAGCGATATTACAAAATGGATGTGTGAGAAATTTGCAGTTAGTGCCAACATCATACCAGTTACAGACAACAGTATTGAAACAAGAATTATCACAGACAAGGGAGAACTGCATTTGCAAGAATATTGGGTCAAACACAGAGGAAAAGACCCCGTTGAAGGAATTCAGTATATCGGGGCAGAGAAATCACGTCCAAACCCTGAAGCCGTAAATGCAATACATGATGCAGACATGGTAATCTTGGCCCCGGGAAACCCACTAACGTCAATAGGGCCGATGCTCCAGATCAAGGGAATCAGAAAAGAATTATCAAAGATAAAGAAGAAGGTAGTGGCAGTTAGCCCATTAATTGGAGACAATTCCATTAGTGGCCCGGCAGGAAAATATATGCAGGCTGCAGGAATAGAATCAAATGCGTATGGATTGGCAAAAATGTATTCAGACGTTTGTTCTAACATTATCGTAGACACTAAAGACAGAATGCTAATAAAGAAAATACAAAGCCTGGACATGAAAGTTTTTGAAACAAAAATCACTATGAAAAATAAACTGGCAGAAGACGCATTGGCAAATTTCATTTTAAAACAAGTACACGTATAACTTGAAAATAGCGGCCATAATTCCTGTAAAGGCTTTCTCTAATGCAAAAAACCGCTTAGATTTACCTCCGCATCAAAAAGAGGAGCTATGCAAAATAATGTTAGAGGAAATTTTATACACAATATCAATATCGCCTAAAATCGAAAAAACAGTCATTGTAACAAAGGAGGAAAAAGCAATTGAGATGGGTAAAAAATTCAACGCCACAACCATAACTGATGAAAAAGAAGAAAGTGTCAACAGCGCAGTTGCGCTTGCAGACAAGTATCTTTTAGAGAACAACTTTGATGCCTCAATTGTATTTCCCCAGGACATCCCGTTTATGAAAACCCAAGACATTGATTTTATGCTAAACTATGTTGCCCCCCCAAATTTTGCCATAGTTGTTCCATCTAGAAGGTTTGATGGCACCAATGCGCTAGTCAGAATGCCAGTAAATTTGATGGAGACCCACTATGATGAGGACAGCTACAAAATTCACATGAATACAGCCAAGGAGCATACGCTAAATGCGGCGCTGGTTTTTGTGAAACGGATCATGCTGGACATAGACAATACTGAGGATCTAGGCTTTCTGCTAGGGCAAAGCGAAAAACCTCTGGTTGTGGAAAAAATCAAGAAGATTTTAGAGTAGGTTCAGGAATATGCCAGGAGTAGCACAAAAAATTACAGTTTTCATGGGTTATCACACTCTAAATCTTCGGCGGGGGATCTTCTCAAAGTAACAGATCGGTTGGTTTTGCATTTTTGAGGGGACATCACCCAAGATGAATTTAGATTCTTGTTGAGGTAAACGCATATTTTTACTAAATCCTATTCAGCATATGATTTTTTACAAATATTTTTTATTTTCTTTAATATAATATTTCATAAACCATTTTACAAAAAACATTTCATCGTTTTTCAGCTGTGATCTTTCTAATGATTTGAAATATTTTCTTCTATCTTTATTTTTGATTAACATGAATGGACAGTCAAATTTGAATAAAAGATAATTCATAATCAATCTGGACATCCTGCCGTTTCCGTCAACAAATGGTAAGAGGCTAGGTCTCTAGTACAGTCTCAGTATCTCTTCTTGAATGCTGGTGCCCCTTTTCTGCCATGTCAGCAAGCAGCTCACAAGTATGCCAAATACCTTCATGCCTGCTTCGGTGACAAGACGCTGTCTAATCTTGCGCGATATGACGACCCGGCGAAGCATCCTTTCTGATTCGTTGTTTGTGGGATCCATTCCGGGATGCTTTAGAAACGTAAACAGGTTTGGTGTGGCCTTTTCCAGCTTGTCTCCGAACTTGCAGTCCGGACAGCCCTTGTACGAATCCGCAATTGCCGTGCAGGAGATCACAAACGAGTCATAATGCGTGTGCGCGTCAGGCCGCAGCGCAACCTGCTTTGCATCGTGGTATAGCAAACGCAGTTTCTCATACAGCATGGTTTTTGGTTCATCACCATCATCACCATCATCCTGTTCAAATTCGGCATCACACAGTATGTGCGACCGGCACCGTTGAATTGTTCTGAAACGATTGTATGCCGCATAACCGTCGACTGTCACGGGAATATCCCAGTGAGGAAAGTGAAGATCCAGTACGGCAGCGGCCCTGCTTCTGTCCACATGAATCAGTACCGCATCATCACCGATGCATACCCAGACATATCCCAGTTTGTCGTATATTGTATATGACGTCTCATCAAGTTTCAGGTATTTTGATCTGCCAATATTTTCTTTCCATGACTCTACCTCCGGCTCTAACGCTCCTCCTAATGCAAACAGCGCGTTTTGTATTGTTTTTTTGCAGATTGACGTGTCATACAGGCTTGCTGCCTCCCTGATTGAGTTCAGGCTGCAGCCTTGTTTATACATCGACATGGTTATTGTCATGAGGTTCTTGCCAATCGATGTTCCGTCTATTCCGACCTGGGGTGTTGTGACATGTCCGCACCTGCAGGTGCAGTGCTGTATGACGTTGTTTGTGGATGCGGTCCTTGGAATCTCCGGAATGTCGACTGTCATCTTTGTCGTGGTCTTTGTAACTGTAATGCCTTTGCTGCCGCACTTTGCGCATTTCTTTGGCCTGTGCACCGTTGTGTGATCAGGCCTTCTCTTGTGGGATGCGCCGACGTGGCCTGCACTTGCTCCGCCCTTGTTTGGAGGAGGGGAGGAGGAGGAGGAGGAACCGCCTTTTGCACGGTCTGCCTTTTTTCGGCGCGTGGGAATGGAGTTTGCCGACGGCGGTGAGTGCGGATTCTCGTAGAACGCTACGCGCCTCTTTAGTTCCGCCATTGTCAAATCCTTCTCGGCTTCCCTTGCCTGTAATTTTTTTACATCGCCTGCCAACTGGCTGACAATCTTTCGCAAGCTGTCGTTTTCAGCAAATGATTTTGCCAGAGCATCCCGTAATATCTTGATCTCCGAGTCACTCATTAGACCAGTAGTTGGGATTGTACATTTTGGATAGCCCAAACTGATCATTTTGAGAACAAAACACGATCAACCAGATCCAAATACAAGGCATGCTCACCCACCTTAACATGTACGAAAAAGATGGGCAAACACACCAACAGAACCAAGACATCAGGGGATTTAAAATCTTCCAGTCCGCACTGCAACACCTGAACCTTGCCTTTGGCACAAGACACAACACGCTGTACTGCCTCAGGGATGCAGCGCACATGCTTCTGGTCATGGCCAGCTCCAACGGATACGCCAACGGCGCGCGAGATCTCGGCTCTCCCGGCATCCGCATGCCGTCGGGCAGCTGGCTGCTCAAAAAGCTGCGCATCATAAAGCAGGACAAGATGAACCGCTTCTGCGACCAGATGATGCATGATACGGTCAACACGGCATGCCGCAGCATGAGGCGACGCATCAGCAACGAAACGGCAGTGGCTGCAATAGACAAGCACAAGATTCCGCACCATGACAAAAACCCCGACCTCAAACACCTCATACAGTCAAAATACGAGTCAGGAACGTACAGGTTTGAGTCATACATGACATCCAAGATAGTGCAGGGCGGCAAAGAGGCCAACCTGTGCTTCAGTCCGGTCACCCGGGGTACATCCAACGGCGAATTCGTGCGTAAAACCATCAAAAAGTGCTCCAAGCTGCACCTTGGAATCAATCTTTACCTTCTTGACAGGGAGTTTTACGCAACAGACGTGATGCGGACTGTCAGATCGCTTCACAGGCATTTTATCATGCCGGCAAAAAAGAATGCCGGCATCAAGCGCGCCATTGTACAGCACGCCCAAGGAAAGCGCGGTGATGTCTCTAGGTACACCATAAAATCAGGCTCCGAAAAGTTCACGTTCAACCTGGTTCTGATCAGGGATGACGCCAGGAAAAAAGACGGCACCATGTTTGACAGGTACCACGCATTTGCAACGTCGCTGCCATACGAGAATGAAAGGGACGTTGTCAAGTACATCCCAGAGCAGTACAAAAAACGTTGGGGAATTGAAACGGGGTACAGGTCTGCAAAGAGCGTACGCGCGCGCACTGCCAGCAGGAACCCCTCCGTACGGATGCTTTTGTTTGTCTTGTCACTGGTGATAAACAACATCTGGATAGGCCTGCGTCGCACGGTGTGCAGACAAAGATATCATGTGACACTTGCCGGTGTTTTAAACAGGATGATCCGCGTGTTTGCAGAATATGTGTATGCCAGGTGGCCACCGCCTATCGGGTGATTTGTGGGCTGTTTTGGAACGGTACAATCCCAACTACTGTTAGACAGAATCAGGGATCATCGAATTTGGATCAGTATGATCTAGAATGTTTGAGTTCGTGACTAACCTAGCCTCTTACGAGCCGATCATCAGCAGACTTATAAGGAATGATTTAGAAAATGTTAAATATTATCATAAAAGGTTTTGATGAATATAATGGTTAAAACAGTAAATCCAAAAGACAAGTGTCCAAGATGCGGACAGAGCACTCTAGTTACAGATGCAAACACCGGGGAAAATTTTTGTGGAAAGTGTGGATTTGTAATTACAGACAAAGTAGAAGAGTCAGGACCAGAATGGAGATCATTTTCAAACGAAGGGGAAAACAAAAGCAGGGCAGGGGTTCCAACATCACTTGCTATGCACGATATGGGATTAGCAACAGTCATCAATCCTCAAAACAGGGACGCAACGGGAAAACCATTAACAGCTTCTATGAAAAGTACGATTGAAAGACTTAGGACTTGGGACAGCAGAAGTCAAGTTCACGAACCAGTAGACAGGAACTTTAGACAGGCATTTAGCGAGCTAGACAGGTTAAAAGATAAGCTTGCAGTAGGTGATGCAGTTATTGAAAAAGCAGCATACATTTACAGAAAGGCACTTGAAAAAGGGCTAGTCAGAGGACGTTCTATTTCAGCGTTGATTGCATCTGCACTTTATGCAGCATGCAGAGACACAGAAACGCCTAGAACGCTAAAAGATATCGGACAGTCAAGCAACATTAAACGAAAAGACATTGCCAGATGCTACCGTCTATTATTAAGAGAGCTTAATTTGAAGATGCCAGTAGTTGATCCAGTCAAATGTATTTCAAGGATAGCAAGCAAGGCAGGATTATCTGAAAAAACAAAAAGAAAAGCTACAAAGATTTTACAGACAGCCGAAGAATTGAAAATTTCTGCAGGAAAAGATCCGATGGGGTTAGCCGCAGCTGCACTTTATGTTGCATGTGTAACTAACGGTGAAAATAAAACTCAAAGAGACGTGGCCGAAGCAGCAGGGGTGACTGAAGTTACCATCAGAAACAGATACAAGGGATTGAAAGTGGCGCTAAACCTCTAGATCAGGTCTTTTTTTAGAATAATATCTTTTTGCAAGCAATATAAAAATCGACAAAGCGCCCGTAACTAGGAACAGTGACTCTAGTGAGGACATCAATGAATGGGAAAATGCTTGCTCAATCGAAATGAGATTCAATTGTGAAATAAAATTTGCATATGAGAATACAAAATAGTTGGTGGCCCAGTGAATCAAAAGCGCGGCCACAAAGCCATATCTAAGATAGACCCACCCCAGAATAATTCCGCTTGCGGCAGCCTGTGCAAACTTGCCTTCACTCCAAGGTTCACCTAAAGCAATGTGGGCAAATCCAAAAATGATTCCAACAAGGACAATCAGGAAAATTGCTTTTTTATAATCATGGATGTCTAAATTATATGGCCGCCACAAACATTTGATAAAATATTTTGCAGAAGATCTACTAGAATACAGCGCAAATAAAGGGACTCCAATCAGAATCAAACGAAATCCAAATTCTTCTATCACAGGAGCAAGACTCACGTAAAAAAATTGGATGAGATCATTTTCAACAAGAGGTGGATCAATCATAATTCCAAATCCTTCCTGAACATAATTGATCAATACAGAAACGAAGATCAAAATGGAAAACCATTTTGTTACACCAATCATATAGTTTGATACAGTATCATATTTTCCAAAAGAAATTATTGGCAAGAGTGATTTTAGAAATCCATGTTTTGGACCCAGCATTGCAATTACAAAGATTATTGCATAAAAAGTCCACAATACAACAAATACATCTCCAACACTTACATCAATTGTGGCCTGATAGAGTGCAGTGCCATCAAACAAAGCCAAATGTGTAAACGGGTATTCATAATTGATGTCTCCGCCTATTTCACTCTCAAAAACAACAAAGAGCCCTATGGGAAAAGAGACAAGAAACAATCCAAAGATCACAGATATTAGCGCAGTGAAAGGAATTCCAAGAGCTTGAAGTATTTTGTTTGAGCTTTGCAATTTGTTCTAATGTAGTTCTATACTCTCTTCAGGGAATCCCAAACCAATCAAAGTGTCTTTGATAGTGTCTCTATGATCACCTTGTAAAAAGATGTAGCCTTCTTTTGCAGTACCACCACAGGCATATTTATTTTTGAGTTCTTTGGCAACAGTTTCTAAATTATTTAGTTTAGGATCTAGTCCTTCAATCATTGTACCTTTTTTCTTAAATCGTCTTGTTTCCAATCGAATTATAATTTTAGTACTATCTTTGGCAAGTTCACCACATGCGCACAAGTCTTCTGGAAGACCACAAGTATTACAAATTACTGCCATTCGTTCGAAATGATTTCAGTTATACGCACTATTAAGCCTTGTTTGGTGAACTCAGAATTAAAATAATTGTACTTTTTAGATAGGAAATCAAATGAGAATGGTGTCAAAAGATCTTACAAAAAAAGCTGCCGAAATACTGCTAAAAGGAGGAACGCTGCTTGGTGAAAAATGCCCATATTGCTCGGGAGTGAGGGTGATAAAAGACGGACATGCTTTATGCACAAGTTGTGGGCGTAAACCCGAAAAAAAAGAAATTCCAAAAGAGGCAGTACAACAAAGTACAAAATCATCATTAGAAGAAGCTTTAGAAAAAAAGATGGAGCATCTATCAAAAGAGCTGGAACAGGAAAAGAACCATGAAAAGCAACAGGAGATTTTAAAATCGATCAACTCTTTATTGGAAACTTTGGAAAAAACCAAGAACAGGCAATAAAGTTGATTGTTAAGTGGGGAACCGGCCTTAAAAATCACCCCAGCCTCGATATGTCAGGCCCTAAGATTCTTTTGCAGGAATAACTGAACTGCCTTTGATTCCTACACCTAACCTGGATTATCACATGGATGAAACTTTTTTCAAGAATTCCTAGCTAAAGTATTATTTTTTTTTTTCAATCAAGTCAGGACAGTTAATTTCATCAAATATTGCAATCACGTTGTCGCACCCAATACCCTCAATTTATCCTAGAACAGCTATTCCTTTTTCTTTCATTTTATCAATAATATGATCTTGGGGCTTGTTCAACAACTCAGCTGCCCGTTGAGCACTAATTTTCTGTTTTTTTATCAAGGACAGAATATAATCTTCCATGTATGGTTTTAGATTTTCGTATTCTATAGATTCTTCAGTCATATCCGGATAGGCCAAATAAACATATGCCAACAATTCTTTACTGGTAAGATCATTTAGGAACTCCTTGTATTCATCTAATGCTCTTAGGATGCTTTTATTCTCATTTTTCACAATTTCTTTTGCAATTTCTTTTCCTTCTCTGGTGACTGCGATTTCTTCAGGACTAATTGACAGCACTCCTATTTTTTCCAAATATTGTGACTCTTGATCAATGACTTTACTGTATGGCCCATAATTATCAGCATCATAACTGCCCTGCTCTTTAATTTCATCAATTTTGTCAGATAGTAAAAACATCATTTTTTGAAGTTTAGTTTGTCCTTTGATTGGTTCATCACTAGCATACGCTAGCAAAATAATGTATTTCTGTAACTTGTCATTGTTTTCCAATACTTTTTCTTTGACTCCTGCCATTCTCCTAACAAAATAACTACTCGTCGGGCATATACATGCTCTTCAATATTTTATCTCATTTTCTGAATCTCTTTCCATTTGGCCATGCACAGGATACAAGGGGTTTTCAAGGCAGATTTGGCTCTAATTTGATAATTTTTGAGGGAGAGGTTATTTCTTGATTGACAGTTGGGTTGCCTGATGACATAGGAAAAAAATTAGCTGTTATTGGAATCCTTTTTCTGCCTGCTTTAATTGCGTGGTCATCCAGCATTGAATTACTGCCATGGCCAAAATGACTGTTTTTTACGCTTGAATTCAAATTTTGCTACAGGAGGTTCTGTGAAGTTATCGGGAGTTACATGTCAATTCCCAAAATGTACAAGCCTCCAAACCGCAAGATATTCGCTGAAAGCGATAAAGCCAATATCACAGAAATATGCGCCGAACTCTGACCTAATGGATATGGCGGCTACATTCACAAAGATGGCCAATCATTGCATCAAGATAGGGTTGAAAGAAGACACTCACGATATGAAGAGGCTGTCCATGTTATGTTGTCATGAATTGCGTAACTATGGCATTTTATCAACATACAAACTAAATGCAATATCAAGAGCTGCAGGCATATTATCAAACAGAAAACAATCAGTCAAACGAGGTGTCAGAATAAGAGGCCCAATAGTCAAAAATCCCTTTATGACAAACTGTTACGGCATAAAACACAACGGTGCACTACTAACAATCCCATACAAGAAACATAACCCAATCAACATTTTACTCAACGATCACACCCAAAAAATCCTGTCTGATCCCGCCCTGACGGTGCGCTCGTTTTCACTGACTGCCCTCAACATCAGTCTTTGTGTTTCAAAAAAAGTACAAGAGATAGAGTGCACCAAGAAAGTTGGAATAGACAGAAACCTAAGAAATGTGACGTGTGGGAGCGAGGAAGGGGTGACAGTCTGCAAGACAAACAAACTGTTATCCATAAAGGAGAACACAGTACACGCCAGGGCAGGCTTCCACAGAAATGACCGCAGGAAGAAAAATCAGTTCTGGAAGATAAAACAGCGAAGACTGACCAATAGAACAAAACAATACATCCACAGAATATCAAAGGATATTGTGGATAATGCCGTCAAAGAAAAGGCTGCAACCGTTCTAGAAAACCTGAAAGGAATTAGAAAACTCTACAAAAAAGGAAATGGTCAGGGCAACAAGTACAGGCGCAGATTGAACGGGTGGCAATTCTACGAGCTGCAACGCCAAATAGAATACAAAGCCCGATGGGTCGGGCTCCCGCCAGTCGAGACAGTAGACCCAAGAAACACGAGCACGCAGCGTCCGCAATGCGGAAAGAGACTCCAAGAGGACATGCAACAGCATCGTAAACTGTCGTGTAATAATTGCGGTTTGTTTATGGACAGGGATATTGTCGCTGCCATGAACAACATATCACGCAAGCTGCCCCCCAGGTTTAGGGGCAGTAGAGATGACATATGTGAAGCGCAGTCCGGCACTTTTGAGCCGGCGATGACGGAATCCGGCACACCATTGGCAATCCGAATAGCCGATATGTCAAAGTCGAGTTATGGGGGTTAACTCCCGATAACTTCACAGAACCCTACAGGAATAAGGTTTTTATGTTAAAATCCGTGTTTCCGAATTATGAGCAGTAGTAAAAAGTCAGCACCGCTTCCGGCATCAAGTGGGGGTCTCATGAGATTCTTTGAAGATGAGACCAAAGGGTTCAAGTTAGATCCAAAAATCGTAGTATCAATTCCTATAAGCTTAATTGTAGTCTCATGGGCAATCGACATATTTCTAGTTCCGTGAAAAAACTATGGAAAAATATTCAGATGATGTTTCAAACATACACAGTAGGTTCTCCCTTACCCTAATCAATCCTTCTTCACACTATTTTTCATTAGCAGGCTCGTTAATTACGGCGGCAGTAATCTCATTTACAATATATCTTGGATATTTGAAAGACTTTGGAATTGATGAGGCATGGTATAGAATTCCAGCAGTGATTGGAGTGCTGCTGCTAACCCAATTACTAGATACAAGATTTACAAAGAAAAAAGAATACTCAAAATCATTACATTCATCTCTTTTTGCAAACATGTTATGGGCAGTTACGCTGTTGATGGGGTTGCTAGCAAGTTTTGTTTTGGCAAAAGAGACATCATTGTTCTTTGTGACTTTTGGCATGTTTCTATTTGCAAGTTTCAGAATAGGAATTTACACGACAACCCTAGGAATCAGCATCAGAAAAGCATGGGCAATATGTTTTGTACAGCCATTGGCAATGTTTTTCACACTGATTCCACAAGATATGTGGTTTTCAATTTTAGGTGATCCTGTAGCATTAGGATATGGCGCATCATTTTTGATAGTTGCAAGCGTATGGTCAGTGCTTACTGATAGAGCGGGAAGGCCCGGCATGGACAGCACTCACAAAACCATTCAAGCATATCTTGCATCACAGGGAAATGATCATACGGATGCTGAAGAGATTATGGAGCAGCGCTCAAGTGAGGCCAAAGTTTCTACTGCTCAAATAAGACTATCATCACCAAATGGCAAAACAGAATTTCGAATGGTATTGCCAGAAATACATCCGGGCCCATATCACCCCGTAGGTGGAAGCAATATACCATACCTAATTTACAAGAATCTGGGCTCGTCTGCGATGGTCATGCATAGCATATCAGATCATGCCCTGAACTTACCGTCAAAAAATGAGGTGGAAAGCTATCTAAAAAATTTAGAAAACAGCCAAGTCAAAGAAGAGGGATTACAATGCACAGAGCCAGTAACAGTTCAAATAAACAAGACACGGGTCATTGGACTGCTGTTTGGAAACAACCCGCTATTATTTTTGTCACTGTCCCCACATGGAATGGAAGATATTCCAAGTTATATGAAAACAGAAATTGAAACATATGCAAAGAATCGAAACTATGCTAGAACCCTGATAGTAGACTGTCACAATGCCATGGGAGAGGAAATTTCAAAAGAGGACGGAGAAGACATGCTAAAGGCTGCAAAATCTTGTTTAGACACTCTAATCACAAAAGAGAGCTATCCAATTGAATTTGGCTACGCAAATTCAGACAATATGGACGTGTGGACAGAGGACTTGGGGATGGGGGGACTAGGAGTTGTTTGTCTGAAAATCAACGATAAGAAGTATTTTCTTGGATGGGCAGACGCAAACAACATGGAAAATGGCGTGAGAGAGAAAATTATCGATAATTTTGCAAAAAGGGATTATCAGTTACTTGAAATTTGTACATCAGACACGCATTATGCTCCAGTCAAGGCCAGAAACAGAAATGGATACTATCAGTTAGGATTGATTACCGGGGCAGACAAGCTTTCAAAATGGCTGCTAGAGATTGCAAAAAACGCAGAGACGAAAACCACATCTGCAAAATTTGAGATTTTGGAGAATGAGACCAAAGTGAAGGTCATGGGACAGGGAATCTATGAGGATTACTCCAAAGCACTTGACAATTCCCTAAAGATCACCAAGTGGTTCCTAATTGGCGGAGTTTTGCTGTTTGTGACTAGTTTGTTTTTATAGTTTTCATCTGATTAATATTTCCATAAAACTCATCTATGAATGAAGAAAATTGAAAAATTGGCACTATGGGAACGTTTTCTATGAAATTAACTTTATCCTGATATAATGTTACAATAACTGGAACGGCAGTTGCTCCTTGGGTTTTAGCAACATAGCGCTTTGTTCTTTCAATCTGCTTTTTGACAGCAGTTCTTAGGGATGAGGTGTTGTATCTCTTCCAATGTTTACAATCAATTAAAATCGCAATGCCCAACCTAATTCCAATGACATCAATTTCCATTCTAGGTTTAGTTAGAATCATATTTTTAATTACTGCAAAATCTTTTGAAGCCAGAATTGCAGCAGTTAATCCTTCAAAATCTTTCCAGTCCAATCCGACGGAGATTTCGTCAATAGGAAATCCCCTCTCAAGTAATGCAATAGCTATTTTTAGTTTGTCGCCATTTTCAAAATAATAGGAATTGTCCTGTTTTGTTCCAATGTCGTTTTTTAGGAATTCATCTAGAATGGTTTTCGAGTCTGTAGGATTTAGTTTTGTAACGGCAACAAAATCCTCAACTGAAATTCCACCAGAGATAATTCCTTTTAATCCAGCAATCATTTTAGGGTGAATTTTCAACTGAATAATTTGACTCATGAAGTGAATATAGGTTTTATTACAGGCACTTGAAATTACAATTATGAAAAAATTGCTAGTTATCATACTAGCTCTTTCAATTGCAACCATAATGTATAATGAAGCATTTGCAGAAAAAAATACATTCTTTGACTCAGTCAAATTCATACAGTATTTAGACGAAAATACAGCACTAGAAGAAGTGCGTAATGGAAACCTGGACGTGTATTACTATGGAATCTCATCAGACAGGTTGGAGAATCACCAGGCAGGGGACGGTTTACAAATTTTTGATTCCACGGGAGGATCATACAGCATCCTTGTTAATCCTGCTGAATCTGAAAAATTCAATCCGTTTTCAATCAAGGATGTCAGGTTTGCGTTAAACTATCTGGTAGATAGAAAATTAATTGTAAATGAGCTGATGGGCGGGTACGGGGCCCCAATCATTTCCTACTATAGCACGTCAGACCCGGAATATCTTACAGTTATTGAACAGTTGGAGACATTTAATTTCAAATACAATCCTGCTCTTGCACAAGAGATTATTGATAAAGCACTCAAAGAAAAAGGGGCAGTAAAAGTCAATGACAAATGGCACATGGGTGAAAGCCCAATCGGGATTACAATTTTCATCCGAAGCGACGATCCGGTTAGAAAATCAATAGGGGAAATCCTAGTAGTTGATCTAGAAAAAATCGGGTTTGCCGTAGCAAAGGATTTCGGGGATCTGAACAAAGCATTTGTGGTGGTATACGGCTCAGACCCATCTGATTTGAAGTGGAGTTTATACACTGAAGGATGGGGGCGTTCTGCGTTTGTAAGATATGATGCGGCAGGGTTAGGACAGATGTATTCTCCTTGGTTTTCAAACATGCCAGGATTCAACGACCCAACATATTGGAATTACAAAAATGAGATGTTAGACGAACTTACTCAGAAGATATACACGGGCGATTTTGAATCATCAGATAAGAGATCAAAATTAATTCAAGACGCAGTTGTTGAAGGGGTAAACGAGTCTGTCAGAATTTTTTTAGCAAGTAAAATTGATCAATATGTTGCAAATGAAAAGATTAGCGGCATAGTTAATGACTTTGGTGCCGGAGTTCCAAGCAGATTCACGCCCATTAATGCAAAAAGTGACAGTAACGAGTTTGTAGTCGGGGTCAAACAAATCTATCAAGGAGCGTGGAATCCAGTAATGGGGCTGACTGACAGTTATAGCAGGCATATCTGGGGAGTGGTGTCAGATCCTGGAACGTTTAAGCATCCCTTTACAGGGGAAACATTTCCAGTTAGGGCAAAATGGCAGGTTGAAACTGCAGGACCAAATGACAAGCTAGCAGTCCCCCAGGATGTGCGAATTTGGAAACCATCAATGCAAAAATGGGGCAATGTTGATGCTGACACGTTTGCAACAAGCAAAGTAACGTTTGATTTTGAATTTAGCAATTGGCACAACGGGGAAAAAATGGACATGAATGATATCCTACATTCATTATACTTTACAATAGAATGGGGAACACAGACTGATAAGAATGACAAAACTTTCGATACAGAGTTTACGCCAAGGGCTGCTCAAAGCATTCAAACAATTATCGGTGTAAAGCCAATAGATGAGAATACGATCGAAGTCTATGTGGATTATTGGCATTTTGATGAAGGGGAAATTGCAGACTGGGCAGCAATATGGAATACAATGCCATGGGAAGTCACATCTGCAATGGAAAGAGCAGTCATGGATGGAAAAGTATCATTTTCCAGATCCGGTGCTACAAGCAAAAATGTAAACTGGCTGTCGTTGATTATTCCAAACGATGCAAACCTTGTCAAAGACTATCTGCAAGAATTCAAAGACTCCAGCTACATTCCCACATCATTAAAAGAAAACAATGAAAACGAGTATTTCCAAAGCAGGTATGATTCTTCAATAAAATGGATTGAAGACAACAATCATGCGGTAATTAGCAACGGCCCATTTTATCTGGAATCATATGCGCCAGAATCGCGTACAATAACAGTTAGCGCATTTAATGACGGGTCATACCCATTTAAAATCGGAAGATGGTCTGAATTTGAAAAAGCAGAACTGCCAGTAATCAAAAACGTGGAAATTAAAAAAACCATTCAAAGAGGAGGGGAATTAGAAATAAAAATAGAGGCAGATAACTCAGATTCCATACATTATTTTTTGACAGACAGCGAGGGCAAGATGATACTATCTAACAATATCCAAATGGAAGAAAACGAGATTACGATCAACATACCATCAGAAAACACAGAAGCGTTGGGAATAGGGGCAAACAATATCAAAATATTTGCAACTTCAAACTCAGTATTAAAGCCGGATTTTTATGAATCAAGTTTTATTGCAACAGATGGCAAAACAGAATTGCCAACTAGTTTGCACAAAGACATAGAGTTTACAGAAAATGAATCAGAATACGGGGTTTGGCTGATAATACCAGTACTGATTATTATTGGAATTGTGATTTACTTGAAGAAAAGACGCCTATAGCAATCCAAAATCTTTTAAAATCAATTCTATTTGATCTTCATTTTTGAGTTTAGTGTATTCATCTAAGAGGTTTTGATTTAATTCATAAAAAGTGTGTCCCCACTTGAATTTATCAAGCAATTCTAAAGCTTGTTCTTTGAAACCTAGAACAAATAGCGACGCAGACAATGCCTCTACGGTGGTCAGTTTGTTTAACTTTGAATAATTTACAGGATTTCCTGCAAGTAGGGGCGGAAGCCTTCGTTTTATTCCATTGAATTTTTTTGAAAATGCCTTGTCAGCAAGATTCCAAGAACAGTCAACTCCAACTATGGAATTGATCAGGGATTTGTCTTTGGGCAGCAAAGTTTTTTCAGAAAAAGGATCTAAAACTAGCCCGCTGTTGCTGATTTTTTTAATGTCTTGTGCAAGACCGAACTTTATCATCTTGGCAGCTGTGCATTTTTTAGGATCATCTTGATAAAACATCAATACTTGTAATTTCATTGCATTTAATTACAACTGAGTGGTATTTTGAACTTACTCCAAAGTCTTGTATGTAACTTTGTAATAGAATCGCGAAACTTGATCATCCTTGATGACCTCAACATTCCAGTTTTGATCAGGCAAAAAGTCCACAGATGATTCAGGCAGAATGCTGAATTTTTCTAGGCGCACATCCGGTCCGCTGTACCTAACTTTAAGATCAATCCCATCAACTTTTACAATGTCATAAATTTGTCCTGGTTTTCTGGTGGATTCTCTCACTAGGCAATCAGCATCAGGGCCAATAATACAAGTCTCAGCAGCTGTAGAAACTCTGAGGTTAACGTCGGATTGATCTGCTCGTGAAGGGGTAAGCAAAGAACCTGAAATGACCCTAGGGGCAATAGTGCCGTTATCAGTTATTTTTTCTTCAGTAAAGATTGTAATGGTCTTTTCTGGAATCCTGTTTTCCTTTTCGATTATGGTGCCGGGTTTCTGACTTTGAGGCGTTTCCACTACATTGAATTGAATGGACTTTGTTTCAAAGCCTGCATCCACAGTAACTTCGTACAGGCCGACTGAGAAAGCAGAATCAGGAATTATAAATTCGTGGGTAAATGAGCCAGAAGAGCTTGGACTGATGGAGGATGCGGGAATGGCATAAATTCCACAAATGAGGGGACTGCATGCCGTCCCGTCATCTGTCTGTTGAATGATGCTCAGGTCGAAACTCTCTATATAGACTAGCTTGTTTGGCTTTCCAGCAATTATTACTGTCTCACCAGGATAATATTCTGGTTTATCAGTTGAGAGTAGCAAAGACAGGCCCTCATCAACGCCAGGAGCAAATTCATGTGCCACGCTAAATTCTGTTTGAGTCCTAGTGCCGATATATTCTGCCTTTACAGTGTATGAGCCCTCATCAAATATGGTGAGAGGCAATTCAAAGAAGCTTGAAAACTCGCCTCCCTGGTTGTGATAAACAGATGCTTCGTGAATCTTTTTGTACGGGAATGTCCCGTCAAGTACTGTAATTTGTACTCTTTCGGGAACTATCAGCCCTTCATCGCCCTGTTCGCGTATGATTACATTTCCAACTACTCTTAATTTTTCGCCGGCCTTGTACAGGGATTTTTCAGTCGATACGAAGATCGGGGTTGTGGATAACGAGTCATTTTCAGGATCTTCGGAGACCTTGAAGAAGACATTCACGCTTTCTGAGTCAATTGAGACCTTAATTTTGTAGACTCCAAAGTTGGACTTTGTTATATCCCTGTTATCATCAGTTTTGATAGTTTGGTATGCTTCAGCTGTCGGAGTGGTCCAAGACCATGAGAATTTTTGGTTATTGATGGAAGTTCCGGAATTTGTAACGGTTCCATCAGGTCTGGTAAGTGAGATATCTACTGTGTTGGCGCCCGTAGGAGGAACTAGCCCAGTCAAAGTAACAGTTTCCCCTAAACCGTAAACTTTCTTATCAAGTAGAATCATTTGGCCGTCTGCCAAATCAAGAGAGTCAGCTATTTCAAAAGTTGCCGTCGCCGCATTATCCTGATATTGCGCTTTTACCACATAGCTTCCCACAGAAAATACAGTTCGAGTGACAGGAATCTCTATAGAATATCTACCGGAGGTTTCTGGAACGGCAGTAAAGGCATACCCAACAACTACGCCATCATTTACTCCAGTCTTGGATCCTGATGGCAGCGTGATAATTTCCAGAGGATTCCTATCTTCATCGGATATGGTTATGCTTACTACCGTACTTGTACCATAACTTGAATTCTCATAAGGATCCCTCACAAATCCGCTGACAACCATCGTCTCGCCAAGGTCATAGGAGCCCTTGTCAGATTCTACAGTCAGCGGCTCAGTTGATGCAACAAAGTTTTCAGGATCATCTACTGCATGGACTATAAGACTTGCAGAGCCAACATTCTTTGAAACATTAATTCTGTAATCACCCAGTCTATGTTCGCTATTTGGAATTGTGAATGTGTAACTAAAGGTACCATCGCCCATAATTGAAATTCCGTCTAGAATTTTAAATCCAACATCGCCTCCAGAAGATGGACTGGCAATCGATGCCTGTTTTGTTTGTACAATCTCTAAATCCATGGTACCCACCCAAACTTGGTTTAATCTGCCAGTAATTTTGACTTTATCGCCTAGACCATAAGCTGGTTTATCAGACCAGAGTGAGATAGGAACATCTTCTTTGATGTCTTTTACCACTTCAAAAGTAGCTGAAGTGGACTTGTCAGAATATTCAGCGTTGATGACATAGGTTCCAAATTCAGGATTCACAGTTGTAATGTAGATGTCAGTTGTGAATTTGCCGTCAGTTGGGTATAGGTTGCCGTCATAGATTTCGACACCGCTAGAATCTGTTACAGTAAACTTCATGCCTGCAAATGGGACAATTTCAGAAGCAGTCCCAACAATTGAGACTGTTTGGCCAGGAATGTATTGGGGCTTGTCAGTGACTATACTTAGTGATGAGTCTTCTTCTTGTTGCTGCTCTTCAATTAATTCAAATCCGACAGAAAAGCTTGTGCTTGCCACAGCACCGGCATAATTTACAGACACGTCATAAGTTCCTTCATTAATTCCAAGAACTTGTTGTAGTCTTATGGTTGTTTTATAATTTTTATCAAGATCAGGATACATGGTTACAGTTTCGTCAAAGTTTGGACCGGTGATGCGTATTACAATTTGTTCGGGTTGGTAAGAGGGCTTTACAACAAAAACCTCTTCAGAAACACTTCCGCGAATTACCGCAGTCTCACCAAACACATATGAAGGTTTGGCCGGTGCAGCTGTAACAACAAGTTCTTTTGCCTCTTGTACTTTAACTGGTTTTCCATTTGAAGAACCAATTGTTGATTTAACAAACTTCCAATCATCAGGACTGTCCAGATCATAGCCATCATAGACTCTCTGCCATGTGGTAAAGTCGTTTTGAGTATCAGTGAGCATGGGAGTCTTGTCAACTACGACGCCGTCAAGAGTTCTAAGCTCAACGGATTCGGCCGAGTCGGTAAACCAGATGCTTTGATATGAATAAGTCAGGAATTCTCCAGACTCAATAATTGTTCCAAAAGGAATCGTCATTGTTTTTTTATGGGCAGTTGTAGATGCGATCTCCCATCCACTTAGATCAATGTCAGAATCTGTGGGGTTGTAAAGCTCTACCCATTCGGATATAGATGCTGAATCATCTCCAAGAGGGTTAGTGTCAACTTCGTTAATTACGACATTTTCTGAAGTTTGGGCATATGCTGGAACTATGATTCCTGCAAGTAGGAATATAGAAAATGCAATAGACAGGTTACGATTCATTGCTGCTCCTGATTTTGTTGCATAGGAGACTCATTTTAGAATGAAATTGAGGAAAAGTTGAGCTTGTTGTTAAAGTCATATATCTTAAAACCGTCAAAAACAAGCCTGATTTTCCAGTATCAAGCATACGTGGGAATCATTCTTGAGAATAGTCACAATTTGGGCATTTCTTATTCTGGATTTTAGAGCCGCATTCCATGCAGATTCCTTCTCCAACATCACGTTTAATCAGCTGCTTTCGCTTTCCCACATACACTTTGATTCCAAAATACATGAGAGTCACAATAAGAATTGCATAAATGGGCTCCATAAATGGAATCAATCCAATCATAAAAAGTAAAAGGCCTGCAAGTAAGATTATGTCCCGTCTTTCAAATTTCAATAAAATCAAAGCAACACAGAATTAATAAAAACATGCCGGAGCTCAGAGCCAATTAGTTTACTTCATTCAAGTCATTACTCTAACTCTTCTTCATCGCTCGGCAGTAATATTATGCAGTAATTTGATAATAAGATAATGATTAGTGGTGGGATCGGCGAGATTCGAACGCGCGACCTCTGCGTCCCAAACGCAGAATCATACCAAGCTAGACTACGATCCCAGTAAATCCTAAAAGTTGCCCAATTTAAGCTTCACAGATAATCATTTTAAAGGCACTCAAAGGATCACAAATGTGCAAACCGAAGATTACGTCAAGGCAGGAAAAATCGCCGCTGAAGTAAGAGAGGTGGTCAGAGTAAAAGATTGGACTGGCAAAACAGTTTATGAAATTTGTGAAGAAGTTGAGGGGGAAATCAGAAAGCGAGGAGCAAAATGTGCTTTTCCAGTAAACACCAGTATTAATGAAATTGCAGCTCACTACACTGCAGAACCAAATGACCCAATCACAATCAAAGACACTGATTTAGTAAAAATTGATCTTGGTGCACAGATTAATGGTCACATCGCAGATACTGCAGTAACTGTTTGCTATGATGCACAGTTTGAGGGATTGGTTCAAGCAGCTGAAGAAGCACTGGCAAATGCAATGTCAATGATAAAGTCAGGAGTAAAAGCAAGTGATGTTGGACGAACTATTGAGACCACAATAAAACAAATGGGGTTCATACCGATTGCAAATCTGAGTGGGCATTCATTGGAACAATATACAATACACGCCGGAAAATCTATTCCAAATATTTGGTCAATTGGAGGTTTTTTACTTTCAGAAAATTCAGCATATGCATGTGAACCGTTTGTAACAACAGAACAGGGCGGAGGATTCGTCAGAAACGGACAAATAAAAAATATTTTTGCCATTAATTCACGAAAGAAAACAAAAAACACCGAAGCTGATAGGTTACTTGATTTTATTTGGGAAAATTTTAACATGTTACCATTTGCATTAAGATGGATAACAAAAGAATGGGAAGAAAAGAAAGCAAGAGAATTGATGGAAATTTTGATAAGGAAGAAAGCAGTGCAGGCATATCCTGTTCTAGTCGAAGTTAATGAACAAAGAGTTGCACAAGCTGAGCATACGTTCATTCCAAATGAAAATGGAGTGACAGTAACTACTATTGCTCCATAGTTTCACCAAATATCTTTTCTATACTTGTCATACCATCACATGATGTACATTGTGAGGATTCGGCAAACAAAGTATCACCATCAGTGAATTTTCTTTTTCTTAGCATTTCACATTTTTGACATTTCTCAACAGTGTATGCCATAGTAATTTTTTTCTTATCAAACACTATTGGGGCACCCCAGCAGTGTTGCCAACACCAATTATCAGTACAGATTGACCTTCTTTGGTGTTGTCTTGAATCATTTCATAAACTTGAGAGCGTACATCCTCAGCTTGATCAGCAATTTCTTTTGTCATCAAAGTTACTGCCTCTTTGACTGACTGCTTGATCACTATTGAAAAGACAGGAATTTTGTTGTTTGTTGCAACTGCCTCAATTTGGAACCTGTCAGTTCCAATTCCACCAATGGCTGCACCAAAACCTTGTGCAACAGATGCAGAGTCTTCGCCTTCCATTTTTAATGCAGCATCAATCATAATTATTGCATCAAGCTTGTTATCAGAAACGATTGCCTCTAGCGCATCAGCAGGTCTGCCTACAGTGGAGCCAGGTCCTTCTGCTTTTAAAAGAAATAATTTTCTGTCCTCAAATTCAGTTTTTGCAAGAACAGTTTGAAACGCTACAGTCTCTTTTTCACTATTTAACATCATTTTTCCTACAATCATTGGGCCAATTCCATCACCGACAGGTTGTCCTGCTTTAAATGCGGAAATTGCGTCTTTCATCGCTTCTGCTTGCTCCAGTATAAAAGGAAGAAGCATCTGAAGCGGTAAAATCAGCGGATAATTGTTTTGTTTTTTAGCAGTCAAGTACATGTGGTTGACGATTTTGTAAATGATTTGCAATGAAGAGGCAATTTCAAGTAAAGTTTGGGCTTTGGCCAATTCCAAATCATTAATTCCTGGAAAAAGTGATTTTACGTGTTCTCTAGTATAGTCTTCTCGAGATCTAACTGTATGTTTTACTTTCTCAACTATCCCATTAGGATCCATATCAACTGGCATGATCGTAAAGTAATCCAAAAACCTGTCAATTTTTTTTGTTGAGCCGTCCTTAGGATTCAGATTTTTTTTAGCATAGTCAATCAATTCATTTTTTGATTCCTCTTTAAAACTATCTAATTTTTTAATTGCTTTTTTAATTTCACCAGAAGTAACATACAGTTGAATTCTTTGTCCATAAAAAATAAAGAGAATTATTGGAAGAATCCAGATCAACATCATTAGAGGATTAGTATCATCGCCCATTCCAAACAACTGCTCAAAATCAAAATTTGTAAAATCCACTAGACTCAGCACTTCTCAGATCTAAATTAAATCATTCGTCCTACCCACAACGACCAAAAATATACAAAAAAGTGCAGAAAAATCTAGACTGGAGGCCAGAATGGTGGCGAGTGCTTTTATTATAGTTAAAATACAAAAAAATCTGAAATGCCACAAACAAAACCCATCGTAAGCGTGGAGAACGTTGTAGCATCAGCTTCTGTAGACCAGAAGATGGACTTGAATGAAATTACTAAAACATTTCCAGATGTAGAATATCATCCTGATCAATTTCCAGGGCTGGTTTTCAGATTAAAGAGTCCGAAAACTGCAACGTTGATTTTCACTTCAGGTAAAATGGTATGTACCGGTTCTAAATCAGAAGAGATGGCAAGAAAAGCAGTAAAAACTGTTGTGCAAAAACTTCGCAAAGGCGGAATTAAAGTCAAAAAGGACGCAGTTGTTGAAATTCAAAATATTGTAGCTTCAATCAATTTAGGCGGAAAAATTCATTTAGAACAAGCAGCAAGAACATTACCACGAAGCATGTATGAACCAGAACAATTTCCAGGACTTATTCATAGAATGCTAGATCCAAAAACAGTCATTTTGTTATTTTCCTCAGGAAAACTTGTCTGTACGGGTGCTAAAAAAGAACCAGACGTTTACAGATCCGTAAACAACTTGCATTCATTGCTAGAAGAAAAAGACCTAATGATTTATGATTAATCATAAATCAAATCCATTTTCACTAATTTTTGGTCACAAGGCCAATCAGGCTACTTAATAGGACTTCCCAAAGGAATGTCTTCATTCACTGTAAGCCAAAACGGTTTGTCATCGACATCTGCTGCCAGCAGCATTGCGTTTGATTCAACTCCTGCCATTTTTTTTGGTTCTAAATTTGCTATAACAATAACAGTTTTTCCTACAATGTCTCCGGGTTGATAGTATTGTGCACCGCCAATTATCACGTCTCGTTGATCATCATTTCCCAAATCAATTCGTCCCTTGATAATTCTCGACTTGCCTTCAATAGGTTCGGCTGCAATGACTTTTGCGACTCGAAGATCTAGTTTTGCAAAATCATCATATGAAACATCTGACATAACAAACCCTAATCGTTCCTGTTAAAATGAATTTCGAATTTATTGTAATTCTTTTTTATCAATTCCGCTAGTTTCAATCTCATATCTCAGAGCAGCAGGAAGTTCCATGTACTTTTTGTTGACTAGTAAGATAATTTGATCCTCTGGAACGCTGACTTTTTTCAACAACTTTCCACGTTGGTGGGCATATGCGTTTTTCCAAAACTTTGCGCCATCAAGGGTTTCAATTTTTGGCATGTATTTTGAGGGTTTCATTTTCTTTCAAGTTTAATTGACTGTGATGGAAGAATGGCAAATGCCATTGGAACTGGAGTTAATGTTCCGGATTTTAGGCATGTTGCCCACCACAGTCTATTTGAAATGGAATGAGAATCTAATATATTTAACGCGGATCAAAAGTTTGTAGGGCATGGCCAGAATTGAGGTGGAAGTAGAAATCAATGCTTCAATTGACAAAGTATGGGATGTTGTTTCAGATATTGATGATGAGCCAAAGTTTTGGAAAGGAACAAAAAAAGTCAATAACTTGTCAAGGGATGGAAACACGATAAACAGAGAAATCACAATAGCGTTTAGAGATCAAAAATGCTTGCAGGAGGTAAAACTTCAACCTAAAGAAAAGATAGAAGCAAAATTCACAAAGGGCATCATAGATGGAGAGAAAATAATATCTCTTATCCCTAAAGATGAAAAAACAATACTACAAACAATTTGGGATATAAAACTGACAGGAATGATGGGGGTGTTTACTGGGATGATAAAAAAACACATCAAAAGTGGTACAGAGCAAGCAATGCAAAGCATCAAAGACGAAATCGAGGGATAATTCAATGGAGTTAATTATTGATATATTCAATTACTCACTGACAGCAATTCTAATTGGAATATGTGGAGCATGGGTATTTCTCATCAAATCAATGGCAAACTCATTTAGATTGACGCCACACCTTGACAAGTTTGAAAATACGTCAAAAACATCTCCAATGGTCTCTGTAATTCTTCCGGCAAGGAATGAAGAAGAGTTTGTCGGCAAATGTCTAGATTCGTTGATTGAGCAAGATTATGAAAATTATGAAATTATAGTTATTGATGATTCGTCAGACGATGCAACAGGAAAAATTATTTCAGAATATGCAAAAAAATCTTCTAAAATTGTCCCTGTTTTGGCAAAACCCAAACCAGAAGGATGGATTGGTAAAAACTGGGCATGTATGGAAGGGTACAGAAAGGCAAAAGGGGATCTTTTGTTATTTACTGATGCAGATACAAACTATTCTAAAAACGTAATATCACTTGCAGTTGCTCACTTGATTTCATGTAACTTGGATGCACTATCTGTAATTCCAAGAATGCTGACATTTGATTTTTGGACAAGGATTACGCTTCCAATGATTTCCACGTTTTTGCATACTAGATTTTCAGCGTTAAACGTCAACAATCCTGCAAAAAAAACAGGTTATTTCTTTGGAAGTTTTTTTATCCTGAAAAAGGAGACATATCAAGATGTGGGAATGCACGAGGGGGTAAAACAAGAAATTATCGAAGATGGCGCACTCGGTAAAAAAGTGAAAGAGGCAGGATACAAAGTAAAGATGGTAAGAGGAGAGCATTTGATTGAGGCAGTTTGGGCCAGAGACAGGACTACACTATGGAATGCGTTAAAGAGGCTGATGGTTCCATTGTATCTTCAAAGTGGAAAAATTGCCATCGGAATTTTCTTTGCAGTGGCATTTTTGCTATTTGTCCCGTTTCCAATATTTGCCGCATCAGTGTCATTGCCAATAGAGGCCACGTCTGCAAAAACACTTTGCATTACGGCAGGTATTGCCTCAATTCTGATTTACACAGGTGCGATAATTGAGGTGAAAATTGGGCTTGGATTAAAAATTGTCCATGCGGCATTTGCACCATTAGGAAGTTTAGTAGTAGTTTTGGGATTTCTAAATGGATTACTTCAGGCAAAAAGTACGTCTTCAGTTACATGGAGAGGTAGAGTGTATTCAATGAAAGACCACCACACTCAAAATTCAATTCGAGTATAGTAAGCCTTTTACATAGAAAATTAGAAACAAAAAATCTCATGGACAGATCAGGAGTGTTTGTAGGTGGTGCCATAGGAGCTGCAATGGCGGCAGTCATATTTACGGTGTTATTTGTGTCACCGCCAGAATTTATGAAACCAGAAATTGTTGCAAGTAACGGACATTCAGTAAGTACAGTTGGAGAGACAACGCCTGTTTATTCAACAAATTTATCATTAATTGAAATTTTTGAGAAAACAGAACCAGGAGTTGTAAGAGTAAATGTACAAAGAAATGAGAGTCCAGATGGAACAAACGGGGTAGGCTCTGGTTTTGTTTTTGACAAAAAAGGGCACATTGCTACAAACGCTCATGTCGTTGACGATGCTAAAAAAATTGTAGTGACGTTTCTTGACGGAAGATCATACAATGCAGACGTTGTTGGGATAGATGACTATACAGATCTTGCAATAATCAAAGTCAACGTTGATTCAACACCGTTAAACCCAATACTAATTGGGGATTCAGCTAATCTCAAAGTCGGGGAAAACATAGCTGCAATTGGCAACCCGTTTGGATTATCAGGCTCTATGACTTCAGGAATAGTAAGCCAGCTAGGAAGGTTGCTTCCATCAGGCTTGGGGTATTCGATACCAGATGTAATTCAGACTGATGCGGCTATCAATCCGGGTAACTCTGGAGGGCCACTGCTGAACATGAGGGGGGAGGTTGTTGGCATAAATACAGCAATTCAATCAGCAACAGGCGAGTTCACGGGAGTCGGTTTTGCAATACCATCACAAACAGTTGCAAAAATCATACCAACGCTAATTGAAAAAGGGGAATACAAACATCCATGGATTGGAATATCGGGTCTTGACATTAATCCAGATCTGGCAAAAGCATTAAAGTTAAAAGAAGCAGTGGGATTTCTGGTCATAACAGTTGTAGAAGACAGTCCAGCCTCCAAGGCAGGGCTGATTGGCTCTGAAAAAACCATCCAAGTTGAGGGAGTCAAGTATCAGATAGGAGGGGACATCATTTTAGCAGTAGACGGAATTGAGGTAAGAAAAATTGACGATATTTTGATACATCTTCAGAGGGCAAAATCTGTCGGAGATGAAATGGTTTTGGAGGTTCTCAGGGATGGAAGAACAACAAACGTTACAATCATTCTCCAAGAGAGGCCAAACGGAAACTAGCACAATACAAGCATAAATACTTCAAGTCAAAAACCTTTCTGTTGAACACGCTTGTGTTAGATTCTGAAGGTTTAAACAATGTTTTAGAAAACAGAACAATTGCCCGTCAAGACATTATTGAGATTTATCAGAATTCAATGAAAGACCCTAGTGAATTATTTTTAGCGGCACAGAATTTGAGAAGCAAGTTCAAAGGAAACTCAGTCACGTTTTCTAAAAAGGCGTTTTTTAACATAATCAATTTGTGCAAGGACACCTGTTCGTACTGCACATACAAAGCAGAGCCAAAAGAAGAGAAATTATCATTGATGTCAAAACAACAAATTACAGAACTATTACAACTAGCAAAAAAATACAATTGTGTTGAAGCACTTTTTGTGACAGGAGAAAAACCAGAAGAGCGATATCAAGAAGCACGCGACTGGCTTGAGGAAAATGGATTCAAGTCAACTTCTGAATATCTGATTCGTGCATCAGAACTGGCCTTAGAATTAGGATTATTCCCACATACTAATGCTGGAAATCTGAATTTTGAAGAGATGAAAGAATTGAAGAAGACAAACGTTTCCATGGGAGTTATGCTTGAAAATGTCAGTGAAAGATTAACAGAAAAAGGAATGCCGCATTATTTGGCTGCAAGTAAAAAACCAGAAACAAGGCTAGAGGTTTTAGAGAATTCTGGAAAATTACGAATTCCCATGACAACAGGAATTCTTGTAGGAATTGGAGAGACGGTTGAGGAGATAATTGACTCGATTCTAGCGATAAAACAGCTGCACCAAAAATACGGTAACATTCAAGAAGTAATCCTGCAAAATTTTCAACCCAAACCAGACACAGGCATGAGAAACAAGCCATCAGCTGATGAGACCTATTTCAAAACAGTGGTTGCATTGTCAAGAATCATAATGCCAGAAATGAACATACAGATTCCTCCAAATTTATCTCTAAAATCATATCAAAGTTTCTTATCAGTTGGAATCAATGATTGGGGGGGCATATCGCCACTAACTCCAGATTTTGTCAACCCTGAATTTTCGTGGCCAGAAATTAACAAGATAGATGAAAACTCAAAGAAGGCAGGATTTGAATTAAAATGTAGATTTCCAGTATATCCAGAATTCTATTCTTTTGTTAACAAAGAGTTAAGAGAAAAGATATCAGTTATTGAAAACGAGGAAGGGTTGGTAAAAGAGGAATACTGGAGATGACAATAAACATAGACTCGCTTTTTAAAAATGCAGACCCCATAGTGTCTGAAATCCTAAACAACGCATTATCAGATAAGGAAATTTCCATAAAAGACGGATTAGAACTATACCAAGCAACTGGGATTGACTTTCACCTGGTGGGACTGGTTGCAGATGAGATCAGAAGAAGAAGAGTGGGAGATATTGTATCATATGTAGTGAATCGAAATATCAACTTTACAAATGTCTGTATCAAGCAATGTGGTTTTTGTGCATTTAGCAGAGATTTTAGAGAAGAAGAAGAAGAAGGATATTTCTTGCCTACCGAAGAGATTGTGCAAAGGGCAAAAGAGGCACATCAGCTAGGAGCAACTGAGGTCTGCATTCAGGCAGGACTTCCACCAGATATGAAAGGGGATTTGTACGAAAACATATGCAGAGAGATCAAAAAAGAGGTTCCTGACATCCACATTCATGGATTCTCACCTGAAGAAATTCTATACGGTGCAGCAAGATCAAATGTGTCAATTGAAGAATTTCTAAAAAAGATGAAGGAAGCAGGAGTAGATACACTCCCAGGAACGTCCGCTGAAATTCTTGATCAAAAACTCAGAGACAAAATTTCTCCAGGAAGAATCAGCGTAGAGGACTGGGAGAAAGTTATCAAAACTGCACACAAAATGGGAATTAATACCACATCAACTATGATGTTTGGACATTTAGAAACACTAGAAGACAGAGTAAAACACATTGCAAAATTAAGAGAGATTCAAAAAGAGACCGGGGGATTTACAGAATTTGTCCCACTAAACTTTATTCCATCTGAGGCACCAATGTACAAGCACCAACTACATGAAGGGATCAGAGAAGGCGCAAACGGAAATGATGTTTTACTAACTCATGCAGTTGCAAGAATAATGCTGAATAGTTCTATTGACAATCTTCAGATGTCATGGGTAAAGGAAGGACAAAGGATGTCTCAACTGTTATTGATGTGGGGGGCAAATGACTTTGGAGGGACGCTGATCAATGAAAGCATATCAACATCAGCAGGTTCGGAACATGGTCAACTGCTAAGACCAAAAGAGATAAGGAGGATGGTAAAAGAGATTGGAAGAATTCCTGCAGAGAGGAATACAGAATACAGCATTCTAAAAAAGTTTGACGGAATAAATGATGTTGAAGACAAACTTGACAAGGTTACAGATACGTCACAATTTGGTTCTTATGTAGAACTAATTAAAATTAACAAGTTTAATTATAAAAATCCAAGGGGAAAATAGTTGTCTGCCTTGGACAAGGCATTAAACCACTCAAAGAACATAGGAATAAACGAATGCGAGGTGGTTGCTGTAAAAAAGAAAATCACAACTGTAAGAATTACTGATTCTGAAATTTCAGAAATTAAACAAAACTTTGAGGAAAGTTACGGCATACGGTTAATTCATGATAAAAAAATTGCATCAATTGAGACAACCAGCCAAGAAGACATAGAGAAATCAATTGATAACGCATTTGAGACATCATCAAAACTCAAAGTACGAAACTTTTGGCAAGGATTACCCCATGAAACATCCTTCAGCCGACTCGATGGCACATTTGATGGAAAAATAGAGAAGATTTCAGGCACAGATGCCATGGATATCGCCCAAAATATGATAAATTCAGCAAATAATGATACAATAAAAACGATTACAGGATCACTGAATATTGTTTCAGAAAACTTTGAGATGGCAAACTCAAACGGGTTGGATCTAAAGGACAAGGCCACATACATTTCAGGAATCATTAATGCAGAATCAGAACAAGGATCATTACCAGTATCAGGAATAGGACATGCAAGTTGTAGGACATTAGCAAATTTTTCTGCAGAGCAAGTTGGAAGTGATGCACAGATCATGTGCACAGAATCAATAAATCCACAAAAAATTGACTCAGACAAGTATTCTATAATTTTTGAACCGTATTCGGCAGGAGAGTTATTGGCATTTGTTATAGCATCAAATTTTAATTTTAAAACATTTTCAGAAAAGAAGAGTTGTTTTTCAAATAATTTTGAAAAAATAATTGCAAATGAACAATTTAGCTTAATTGATGACCCTCACATTCCAGAAGGAATTGGAACAAAATCTGTAGATGATGAAGGAACAAAAACTCAAAAAAGACATTTGATAGAAAATGGAATTTTTAAAAACACTTTTTCAAATCTTTTTGATAGTTACAAAGAAGGAAAACAATCCTCAGGCAATGCATCAAGGCCGGGCTCCCCCATGGGAAGAAGCTCAGACCCAATTCCGGTTTCAGCACCTCATAATCTCAAAATAGATTCTGGGAAAATTTCTCAAGAAGACATGATAAAGGACACAAAACACGGATTGTTAATTGGAAGATTGTGGTACACATATGCAGTAAATCCAATCAAAGGGGATTTTTCATGTACAGCAAGAAGTGGAATACGAATTATTGAGAATGGAGAGATAAAAGATCCTGGAAAATCAGTTAGAATAACACACAGTCTTCGGACCATGATAAAAGACATTTCAGAAATTGGAAACAATCAAAAAAATGTAATTCAGTGGGCATCGCTTCCATCCATTGCTCCATCAATCAAGGCTGAGAATATCATGGTAAACTCCATCTAAATGCCAAATTTAGGCACAAATTATTTGAAAAATGTGATTATTAGGTAGGCAACATATCCAATAGCTAAACAGACACCCATAGCTCTGTTTATGATTCCAGTCCTCAAAGCAAGGAGCAGCGAAAGACTGAAGACAATCATTATTGCATAATCAACGTAGACATCAGATGCAATCACCACGCCACCAAGCGCAGCACCAACACCCATTATCATCAAAATGTTATAGATGTTACTCCCAATGATATTTCCAACGCCAATATCGGCATGTCCTTTTCTAATTGCCATAATTGATGTTATTAATTCTGGAAGAGATGTTCCAATTGCAATTACAGTTAAACCAATGATTTTTTCTGATAGCCCAAATTCTTTTGCCAAAATTACAGCATTATCAACGGTTAGAATTGCGCCAACATACAAAAGAACAACTCCTATTCCAATTAGCCCAATAGACTTTAGATATATGCTATTTTTCCCCGGTTCAGTTTTCTCTTTGTTTTCTTTTCTTTGTTTCATTGCATCTTTGCAGGTATAAAATCCAAACACACCTAAACCAGCAAGTAACAAGATTCCATCATAAACAGAAAGCTCGCCATCAATTGAGATTAAAACCAGTAAAAGAGAAACGCCTAACATAATTGGAATTTCTTTTCGTAATACAGATTTACTAACTACTAAAGGTACAATAATTGCAGCAATGCCAATTACCATTCCAACATTTGCAATGTTGCTTCCAATCACATTTCCTAAAATAATTGCACTATGTTCTCCAGCGGCGGCAATACTGGCAGCAAGTTCGGGAGTAGAAGTACCATACGCTACTACAGTCATTCCGATAACGAGATTGCTTATTCGGAATTTTCTTGCAATGGCAACACTGCCACTGACTAGCCAATTTCCGCCAAAACATAGTAGGACTAGTCCAACTATCGTTAATGCTGCACTTGCTACTACTTCCACAATAAAATTTCAGGTTTTGACTGCTTAAAGGAGGTGATTTATTATAATTTCACAATTCTAACAACTGCAGTAAACCTGAACTTATCAGTTAGGCACAAACAGAGGTGTAAAAAAACCATCCAGAAAGATCAATAAAGCTCAAGTTAAAGACTAATAAGGTAATGTACCGTACCATACAGTATAATGCGGGCAAGACTGACATACGTACCAATAGAAGTGGCAGACCAATTCGAAGACTTTATCATAAAAAGAGGCGAGCAAGTACTTGATGCAGTAAAAGCAAGGACAAGGGACTATAGCACGTTGTCTTTGTTGAAATTATTGTATCAGCTTCGAGGAAATCCCATGACATTTTCTGATCTATATTCAAAGTCAAAGATCAGAATGAAAAAATCATTTTTGAATTATCTGCATCTATGTGTGGATTACAACTTTGTAAAAAAAGAGCCGGTTGGACCAAATGTGATTTATTCGATCACAGACAAGGGACGAACTATGTTGAATCTCTTTATGCAGAAAGGTAATTAGACAGAGAAAATCGACGTAAACCGTGCAAAAGGAATTTCCAGAAGCCGAAGTCTTTGAGATAAAGAAAGTAGAGTTAAAGAATCCAATAATTTTTGCAGGTTTTGTAGGAGCTGGTCTTGTAGGTCCTGTCGCAATTAACCACGTTATTGAAAAATTAGAAATGGAGGAAATTGGAGTGATGAGATCAAAATATCTTCCCCCATCAACAGTTTTCATGAGAGGCAGATTGCGTCACCCATTTAGATTCTATGCAAATCAAGATGGAACAATATGTGCAATAATCTGTGAGATAACATTGAAGATGGAGGGACTGTATTGTTTGGTATCATCAATTTTGGATTGGGCAGCACAAAAAGGATCCAAGGAGATCGTTATTCTAGATGGAGTTGCAAGCACTGAACATGATGAGAAGGCATATTGTGCTGCTGAAGAAGATTTGATAAGAACCATGGCAGACAAGGACATCAGCATGATTCCACAGGGATTTATCACTGGAATCCCAGGAGGCATACTAAATGAATGCCTGGTAAGGAAGATTCAGGGGTTGACACTGTTGGCAAAAGCAAACGAAGGAGCGCCAGACTCAGCCGCAGCTGCAACCCTGATTGAGGCACTAAATCGATTTTATGAAATGAACATAGACACAACAGAACTGCAAGAAAACAGAGAGAAAATCAACTCAGAATTTAGCGAATTATCTCAAAAATATACAGAGCATAGAGAAGAGACATCTGGAATGTACATGTGATCAAAAGATTTTGCCAAGTTATCAGGCGTCAGTCACAAATCTTGACACTTCAAAACTCGGGACATTTGTCCCTCTTATCCTCGGATTGCTTCTCTTCGTATATGAATTGTTCTTGCTTGTTTGTTATTTTAGAATATTGGCTACAACACGGATAAATCTGGTAGCAATTACATCAGTAGTTCCCAGATGTAGATTTACCGCAACCACAACTAGCATCGGTTCTGCTTGCCTCGATCATTGACAAACAACTCGTTTCTGCTTGTAATGTGCACGATAAACAACTAGAGTAATTCATGTTGGAAAAGTAGAATATTTGGATTATGAAAATGATTCATTTGGAACTGACAATGTTTTGCTACCCTTTTTACATAAACGAAAAAGTTTTGAATATGAAAATGAAATACGAGCAATAGTAGAAGATTACCCTTCAGAATTAACAGAATCAGAATTTGAAAAAAATTACAAAGTAGGCATTAACATTCCAGTTGATATGGACAAATTAATTGAGAATATATTCATCGCTCCATCGGCACAGTCATGGTTCAGAGATTTAGTCAAATCAATCGTGCCACGTTATGGATTAAAAAAACCAATAACAGATTCAAAGTTAGACGAAAGACCGCAATTAATATAATTTTGGACATTTCAGAAGTAACAGGATAGGTCTCCAATACGGTTTCAGTATCTCTTCTTGAATGCTGGTGCACCTTTTCTGCCATGTCAGCAAACAGCTCATCAGTATGCCAAATACCTTCATGCCTGTTTCACTGACAAGGCACTGTCTGATCTTGCGCGATATGACGACGCGCCGAAGCATCCTTTGTGACTCGTTGTTTGTGGGATCCATTCCGGAATGTTTTAGAAATGTAAGGAGCTATTCTTCTGGTTTTTGCGTGTTGTTAGGAGGGTTATTGAAAGTGGGTTTTTCAATTATATCTATTGCGTTTATAGACTGATATCTAAGTATGGGATTATTGGTGACATCCGTTTTATTGGTAAGAAATATTTTTTCAACCTTGATGCCTGAAAAAATAAAAAACTTCTCTGTTTCATAGATATTGATAATCTCACGAATAGGTTTAAAATTTAATTCTCTTATTTGATCTTGCTCAGATGCTGGACCTATTTCATATTCTACTTCATATCGTTCTACATCAGAGGGTGTTATTACATAAGAATAGGAATTTGTTGCAACAGAACCTTTTTTCTCACTATCACCATCAAAAGTATACATCACATCTACCGTAGATAATTTCACTTTTAGAATTTGACCATTTTCTACTTCGTAAGAAGAAAAATCGTCTCTTATTGTATTATAGTCAATTCGTTCTTCTCTCATTTTTTCGTATCTCCATCTAATAATCGAATATCAGGTTCTCCTTTATCACGATAATGGACTAACCAAACCTCTTCTTTACTATGCCAATGTTTTTTTGTTGTAATGTGTTTTGGTTGACAAATTTTAAGTTCATTACTTCTAAACTCAATAATGAGATGCTTTTTTTTGTTTGAATATTCGTATCCAACTTTGCCACTAATTTTAAAAGGTGAAAAAGAATCGTCTGACAATTAATCTCTCAATTCATACAACTTGATGCTATCAACTGTTTTTGTTATGACATAATCTTTATCATTATATTGAAAGGCATATGGTTTGTTTACTTCTAATAGACGTTCTTTTATTTTGATAGCATCATCAACAACCTTAACAGGTTGTAAAGTTTGGGAACATGATCCAATCAAAAATCCAACCCATGCGGTGATAGATGATGTAGTTAATTCATTTTCATTGGTACTACAAATTAATCTAGATTTTATTAATTCTTGTGGTTTTTGAGGATTATCAAATTTTTCTAATTGGCTCATAGAATATTATTTCCACATTCAATATTAAATCTTACGTATACCTCACCTATCCTGTCTAATCAAAAAAATTGATCATCTGATCCATATACTGCCCATTCCGATGTGGTGGGTTTTAGTGTAACAGAATAGATCTACAATACAGTTTCAGTATCTCTTCTTGAATGCTGGTGCACCTTTTCTGCCATGTCAGCAAACAGCTCACCAGTATGCCAAATACCTTCATGCCTGTTTCACTGACAAGGCACTGTCTGATCTTGCGCGATATGACGACGCGCCGAAGCATCCTTTCTGACTCGTTGTTTGTGGGATGCAAACACATATGAAAAATAGATAAGGTGGCCAGGTAGTTTGATGCTCGGATCTTGTATTTGTGCCTCTCAGCTAAGATTCCTTGATTTGGACTATTTTGAAGAAAACTACACTGTGCATATCCTAGACAGTAGTTGGGATTGTACATTTTAGATTAGGCCAAACTGATCATTTTAAGAACAAGACACGATCAATCAGATCCAAATACAAGGCATGTTCACTCACCTTGACTTGCGCAGAAAAGATGGGCAAGCACACCAACAGAACCAAGATATCAACCCCAAACTCCTCAGAAATTTATGAAAAATACCGCAAGTTTCCAGTGCAAAGATAGATAGGCGCGTCCCTGTATCTTGACAGAACCGATCGAAACTGCAGGCAAATTCTTTTATTCACAGCAAAAGTGCATCAAACCATGGTTCTAACCTACAAAAAAGCAGGGGTGGACATTTCTAAAATTAAACAAAGTCAAAAGGCAATTGGAAAATTGATTGCATCCACTCACAAGCTTCAGAAAAAAGCAAAGATAGCACATGGGTTTGGACATTATGCAGGAATTGTAGAGATTTCAGGTGGAAAACTTTTGGCCACACACACAGACGGCGTGGGAACCAAAGTAGTGATTGCAAATATGATGAAAAAATACAATACAATTGGAATCGACTGTGTTGCAATGAATGTAAATGATGTAATCTGCATTGGTGCAACACCTGTTTCATTTGTAGACTATATTGCCGCAAACAAAAATGATCAGCAGATATTCAAAAAAATTGTAGAGGGGCTAGTAACAGGTGCAAAGAAATCTTCAATGCCAATAGTTGGAGGAGAAACTGCAATAATGCCAGATGTAATTGAAGGCAAGGGATTTGCATTTGATTTGGCAGGAATGGTGGTCGGACTAGCAGAGAAAAAAGACATGGTTCTTGGAAATAAAATAAAATCAGGAGACATCATCATCGGTGCAAAAAGTACCGGCATTCACTCAAATGGATACTCACTAGCACGAAAAGCACTGTTAACAAAATACTCTGTCAAAGACAAAGTCAGAGGGATAGGAACAATAGGGGACGCATTGCTAAAACCCACTGAGATCTATACAAATCCGGTATTGGAGATTATTCAAAGATGCAAAGTAAGCGGTCTTGCCCACATAACAGGAGGGGCATTTACCAAGCTATTGCGCCTCAAACAAATAGGCTATCAAATAGATTCACTGCCAAAAATCCCACCAATTATGGGACTAGTGGAAGAGCAGGGGGTAAAACCCGAAGAGATGTACAAGACATTCAACATGGGAGTAGGATTCTGTGTGATTGCACCAAAAAACCAAGCAACAAAAATCAAATCAATATTCAAAAAACATAAAATTTCAAGTCAGGAGATAGGACAAATCATTTCAAAGAAAGGGGTTTTTGTAAATTCTAAAAAAATTGCTTAATTTAACAACAACAAAATAATTTTCAACCTAGCATCACCTTATATTACATATTTCTAGTCCTAACAGTAGAAATGGCTGTAGAAGGGCAATTCATTGAAACAATTATCGGAGTAGGAATTCTTCTTTTTGCAGCTAAATTAATGGCAGAGCTTTTCCTTAGACTGAAACTTCCAATTGTTTTAGGTGAACTTTTGGCAGGAATGATCGTGGGCCCGTTTGCATTAGGGGGATTCTTTGTAGTGGATGGAAGACATCTGCTTCAGATTAATGATGAAATAAGAATACTTGGAGAAATGGGCGCAATCGTAATTTTGTTTATGGCAGGACTGGAAATGACTCCAAAAGAATTTCTCAAAGGAGGAAAAGCAGCGTTTACTGTTGGAACACTAGGAGTAGTGGTGCCGTTCTTTGCAGGCCTTGCAATTTTCCAAATGTTTGGATTTGATGCATTACAATCAATGTTGATTGCTACGGCGCTTACAGCAACAAGTATTGCAATTTCAATTCAAGTGCTAAATGAGTTCGGGAAAATCAAAACTCCAGAAGCTAGACTCATCATTGGCGCAGCGATTGTAGATGACATTTTAGCAATTGCAGTACTATCAGTTGTCACATCTATTGCAGGAACAGATGGGGGAATAGACAACATAGACATTACTGAAGTTACAATTACAATTTTACAAGTATTAGGATTCTTTGCAATAATGCTTGCTGTGGCAGTGGTAGTTATTCCAAGAATAATTACGCCGAGATTATGGAAGGCAAAAGGTAGTGTTGAGGGAATAGCTACTGCGTCGTTCTTTGGTGCCGCAGCTCTTGCAGGATCTATCGGGCTATCACCGATTGTAGGGGCGTTTGCTGTGGGAATGGCGCTATCAACTACCAAGGTCTTTGAAAAAATAGAAAATTATGTCAGTAAGATAGGCTTGATTTTTGCACCGCTATTCTTTGCAATTATTGGGGCACAAGTAGACCTAAGAGCAGTCGATTTGAATATTTTGATGCTAAGCGGAGTTGTCATTTCAGTTGCAATTGTTACAAAATTGTTTGGATGTGGACTGCCTGCAATGATGTTTTTGAAAAGTAGGGCACAGGGGATGAGAGTAGGAATCGGAATGATATCAAGAGGAGAGGTAGGACTCATTGTGGCAGGAGTTGGGGTTACTGCAGGAATACTTACGTCTGAAGTATATTCGACAATTGTGATCATGGTAGCAGTAACAACGATCATAACACCAATCTGGTTGAAGATAGAATACAGAAAAGAACAGAAGACGGGAAGCAACGCAGATGCAAGCACCAAAGTAAAGTCAGAATAAATTGTATGAGTTCACCTACTCTGCGTAAACAACACAAATTCCGTAAAATTCGCGCCTATTTGTAAGGGGACGTGAACTCGTACAATAAATTCTCAAAAAGTCTTAAATCATATAGAAAGTTGAGTACAAGACATGTCAGTAAACATAAACAGCGATTCATTCAAAACAGAAGTACTTGCAGAGATCAAAAGAATCCAAGAGGAATTATCCGAATTAAAAATTGTTAAAAAAAATATTGTAAAGAAATCAAAGAGAAAGCCAGCTAGAAAGACTGTAAAGAGAAAACCAGCTAGAGGAACTGCTAAAAGAAAGGTAAAGAGAAAACCAGCTAGAAAGACTGTAAAGAGAAAACCAGCTAGAAAGACTGTAAAGAGAAAACCAGCTAGGAAGACTGTAAAGAGAAAACCAGCTAGAAAGACTGTAAAGAGAAAACCAGCTAGAAAGACTGTAAAGAGAAAACCAGCTAGAAAGACTGTAAAGAGAAAACCAGCTAGGAAGACTAAAGAGAAAACCAGCTAGAAAGACTGTAAAGAGAAAACCAGCTAGGAAGACTGTAAAGAGAAAACCAGCTAGAGGAACTGCTAAAAGAAAGGTAAAGAGAAAGCCAGCTAGAAAGACTGTAAAGAGAAAACCAGCTAGGAAGACTGTAAAGAGAAAACCAGCTAGGAAGACTGTAAAGAGAAAAAGATAGCCTCGATTGAGCCAAATTATTTAACGAATTTATGTCCATATCAGTATGAGCAGGCATGAGCAAGCTAGATTCTGTTTTTTCTAAAGCATGTAGTGAAATCACTCAAAATCTACTTACAATTAACGAGCCCAGTAAAAAACAGGTAAAAGATGAAATCATAAAAATCTGTGCTAAATATTCACTAGAAAGAATTCCCAGAAATTATGAAATTCTGTCAATGGCAAAAGAATCAGATTTCAATAAATTAAAAAAAGTTTTGTTAAGAAAACCAGCTAAAACCGCATCAGGTGTTGCAGTAGTAGCATTAATGCCAAAACCATACGCTTGTCCACATGGACGGTGCACATATTGTCCGGGAGGAATTGAATTTAATTCTCCAAACAGCTATACAGGCAAAGAACCATCTTCACTTAATGCCATTGAAAATGAATTTGATCCTAAATTACAAATCACATCAAAGATTGACAAACTAGTTGCATTTGGTCATGAACCGTCTAAAATGGAGATTGTAATTGTTGGGGGCACTTTTCTGTTTATGCCAAGAGACTATCAAGAAAATTTTATCAAATCATGCTATGATGCTCTAAATGGAATAGATTCAAAAAATTTGCAAGAAGCAAAATCAAACAATGAACATGCATCAATAAGAAATGTTGGATTTACAATCGAAACAAAACCAGACTATTGTAAGAAAGAACACGTGGATTGGATGTTAAATTATGGAATCACAAGAGTGGAAATCGGAGTTCAGTCATTACAAGAAAGAGTTTATGAAATAGTCAACAGGGGCCACAACTATAATGATGTAACAGAATCATTTCAAATTTCTAAAGACGCAGGATACAAAATTGTCGCACATATGATGCCAGGATTGCCTACAGTGACACCAGAAGAGGACATTGCAGATTTTAAAAAACTGTTTTCTGATTCACAGCTACGTCCAGACATGTTGAAGATTTATCCATCATTGGTAATTGAAAACACGCCACTCTATGAGGAATACAAGCAAGGAAGGTACACCCCATATTCAGACGAGGTCATGATCAAAGTGCTAACAGAAGCAAAAAAAAATATCCCAAAATGGGTCAGAGTCATGCGTGTACAAAGGGAGATCTCCCCAAATGAAATCATTGCAGGGCCAAAATCAGGTAATCTAAGGCAAATCGTGCATGAAAATCTGGCCAAACAGGGAATTTCATGCAAATGTATCAGATGCAGAGAGGCAGGCCTTGCTAACAGAAAATCAGATGGAAAAGATGTCAAACTAAACAGAATGGATTATGATTCTTCAGACGGAAAAGAAGCATTCCTATCCTATGAAGACAAAAATGAATCAATTTATGGGTTTTTGAGATTAAGAAAACCAAGTGGCAATGCTCACAGAGGCGAAGTGAAAGAAAATTCTTGCATTGTAAGAGAACTTCATGTCTATGGAAAATCATTGAAGATTGGAGAAAAAGAGGAAAATGAGATTCAGCATTCAGGGTTGGGGAAAAATTTAATGAAAGAAGCAGAAAAAATTTCTAAAGAAGAATTTGATGCAAAGAAGATTCTAGTAATCAGCGCAGTGGGTACAAGAGAGTACTATCAAAAATTAGGGTATTTGTTATATGGGCCATACATGTCTAAAACATTGAACTAGTGAAAAGAGATGTCAGAACAAGAAACTATTGGAAAAGGAACATGGATAGACAAATTAGCTCATGAATTACTTGAACGTGAAAAGACGCTTGGTAGAAATTTGGATAACATCAAAGTGGAAAGTGGTCTTGGTGCATCAGGAGTTCCGCACATTGGAAGTCTAGGAGATGCAGTAAGGGCATACGGAGTCAAATTAGCATTAGAGAATTTTGGTTACAAATCAGAACTAATTGCATATTCAGATGATCTTGATGGCTTGAGAAAAATTCCCGAGGGGCTTCCTGATTCCTTAGAAGAACATTTGGCAAAACCGGTATCGTTGATTCCAGATCCATATGGATGTCATGACTCGTATGGAATGCACATGAGCAGTATTCTTTTAGATGGACTAGACAAGGTAGGAATAAAGTACGAGTTTAGAAGGGCAGCTGACACTTACAAACAAGGACTGCTAAAGGATCAAATCCACACAATCTTACAAAACAGCACAAGGATTGGAGAAAAGATTGCAGAGCTTGTAGGACAAGAGAAATATCAAAAATATCTCCCATACTTTCCTGTTTGTGCAAATTGTAATCGCCTATACACAGCAGAATCAACTGAATACATTTCTGATGAAAGAAAAGTAAAGTACAGATGCCATGACGCTGAAATTGGCTCAAAAATGATCAAGGGCTGCGGCCATAAAGGGGAGGCAGACATTGGAAAGGACCTTGGAAAATTAGCCTGGAAGGTAGAATTTGCAGCCAGATGGACGGCATTTGACATTAGATTTGAAGCATATGGAAAAGACATTATGGATTCTGTAAAAGTAAATGATTGGGTGGCAGATGAGATTCTAGGGTATGCACATCCCCATCACGTGAAATATGAGATGTTCCTAGACAAAGGTGGAAAAAAGATTTCAAAATCACTTGGAAATGTCATAACTGCACAAAAATGGTTAGAGTTTGGCAGTCCAGAATCAATTTTGTTACTATTATACAAAAGAATTACAGGTGCGCGAGAACTGGGATTCGAAGACATTCCATCATTAATGAATGAATACAATGAACTAGAAGACGTTTACTTTGGAAGAATCAAAATAGACAATCAAGCAAAACTGACAAAATCAAAAGGGCTCTACGAGTATGTTAATCTGCTCAACCCGCCAAAGCAACCAAGCACACATGTCAACTATCGACTTTTGATTGAATTAGCAAAAATCTTCAAAGAAAACAGAGGAGAAAGAGTAGTGAAAAAATTACTAGACTATGGAGTAATAAAAAATCCAGAATCCGAGATTGAAAAACTAGTCGACATTGCAGGAAACTTTGCAGATGAATTTGACCCGCAAGAGAAGACACGGATTGATTTAGATGACTCTGCAAAAAAAGCGTTGAAAATACTCACAGATGCACTTGATGCAGACAAAGAACCAGAAGACATTCAAAATACAATATACCAAATTGCAAAATCAAATGATGTACAGCCAAAAGACTTCTTTAAAATACTATATCAAATAATACTGGGAACATCCAGGGGCCCAAAGATAGGGCCTTTCATTTCAGACATTGGAAGAAAGCAAGTGGCAAAAACACTGTCAGAGTATACATGATCATGGTTCACGGTGAACATAACAGGACAAGAAACAGCGGAGGATTTGCACTGATAATTTTTGGAGCATTGTTGCTATTTCTTGCACCAAATATCTACCCAAGCATGCCAGAATTAGGCATAGTTTCCCTAGTTGGAGGAATGATTATTGGCAGCATTGGATTCTATCTAAAATTCATTAGAACGCGGGTTAAACAAGAGTGAAAGAGATGGGATTTTTTACAAAGAAAAAAGTTGAAGAGGCAATTTCAGAAAAAAGTGAAGAATACGCACAAAAAGAGGAGCTTGAGGCAGAAATGGAAAATATTCAAAATGAATACAGGGCAAAACAAGAGGAGCTCAACGAGATTAGACAGAAAATTGAGATGGTAAAAGACGAATACGAGGCCACAGTCAGCAGCCTCATGTTAGTCAAAAAGGAACTCAACCAAAAAAAACTGGAGCTTGATGTAGCCGTACGGGAACATAAAGAGATTAGCGAAAAAATCAGAAAGTCAGAAAAGATTACAGATTCAGAATCAATTAGCAGATTTAGCAAAACAGAAGAGAGTCTACTAAGGATCAAACAAGAATTAAAAAAGATCACAAAAGAGTACGATCAAACTAAAGAACAAATGACGCAGGAACAGGCCTTGCTTCGTAGCATCAGAAATCAAAACATGGAATACAAAAAGGAGCTAGAAGAAGCAACATCTAGGCTATATAACGCAAAAGAGGAATTGGCAAAAAAAGATCAGTTTCAAGACACCAGTGTTTTGACTCCTAAAGAAAAAGAATTCATTGGAGGCGATGATTTAGATCAAAAAACATCTGCAGGGGTAATTGAGGCAGCAAGTGCAGTAGTAGGATCGTTAAAGTCAAAACTTAACATGACACAAAAAGAACTAGAAGCAATACAGTTACTTTTAGAACAGGAAAGAGACGCACACAATAAAACTAAACAAGAATTAGAGAAACTAAGGAGGACAAAATCATAAATTTTCAAAGTGTTTTTTCCACTTTGCTTTAATTTCTTGCTCTGATATTCCCATGTCATATAATGGTGAAGTTACTTCAGACACATCTGAAACTTTAACTAACACAATTGAATTAATTGGACTTTTAATTCCTTTTTTTCTATAATGGTTTAAAATTTCCTCATACAGTGAACTGTCACTAATTATTTGAGCCTGACCCTGAAACAGATAGCCCTTACGCAAAAGCGGATCAATTACATTAATTTCAACAAAAGAATTGCTTTGTAAATTCTTGATTGTGTCAGGTGAGCGAATGTCTGCAAAGGCCAATGTTTCTAAAGTCCAACCAATGATAGTTCCTTTTGGAGAAAGGTTTGGTTTGCCATCAGAAGTGACAGTTGCTACATAACCGAGCTTTTGTAGATTCAAAAAGTCTTTGATTTCTTGGGTAATCATACTAATTATCACTACAAATAACTACAAGGTAATTAGTTTTCAAAATCATCGCATGAATTCAGCCATCTCTATAGAAAAGAAGAAGAACCCAATTCCACCGCCAATAATTGCAATCCAAGCTAGAATTTGTTTGATTTTAGACATTATGAAGAGAATTTGCTAACCTCACTATTGAATCTACTTGGATTTTTCCAGAAATTATAATTAGACTCGCGTGAACTAGCAACTATTGGCAAGTATCAAAGATGTTGGTAAATTCTTTTTATTTATTGCCGGGGGAATTGTGGCAATAATTGTCGGTTCTTTTATGATTAGAGGAACTATGCATCTTTGGGACAGAGCAGAAAAGAAAAAAACAGATGAAAAAGACAAGGACTAAAAACAAGTATTGTGAAATTATAACAATTGCTTCAGGATTCTACAATTAGAAAATCACTTGATCAGTACGTTAAAAGAAGAATTCAAGAGATACCAACAGAAATTAAACAAACATTTCCAAACATCAGACAAATTTGGAAGTGTGATGACGAATTAGAATTTCTTTATGGATACTATGTTGGAAAAATTGAAGAGGGAGCTTTGCATTATTTACTCAAAGCAACTCGTGCATCAGCTGGAGGATATGTAGATACTTTTGAAATTAGAGGAATTATTGAAATGCACAAAAAGGAATTGCAAGACACAATAAAGTCTTCAATTTAGTGAAGTAGAAATACTACATCAATCATACAAAAACATGGTAGGACCACAAGACGGGGGCTTTGGGTTTGATCAATCTAAAAAATATACAAGCGTGGATAACATCGAGGAAGTTTGTGTACAGTGCCAAGCAGGCCAACACAAAAAGTGTTTGAAAAAATCAAAGCAACAAGAAAATTGTGAATGTGAGCACTGCATGATTTATGGCTAAATAAAAAGATAGATCAGAGATTATTAATACCATAACACAGTATGAATTGATCGTGTCAAACCAATACACATTCCAATGCAAGTTTTGTGGAAAAGAATACGGTACAGATATTGTAGAATTAGCATTGCATATTGGCAGGGTTCATGACAAGCCAAGAAATTCATCAGTGTAATTAGAAATTAAAAAATGAAATGCAGTAACAAGAAAACATGCTGTTATCATGATAATTCCATTCACATGATGGTAGCGGCAAATGCCTGGTTAGAGGCTGCAAATGTGAAAAATTTAAAAACTAAAGGCCAGATAACTTGTTTTCAAGTTCCTGAATCTCTTTTTGAGACAAATCAGAAACATTTTGGGCAAACTCTTTGTGTGCTGAAATAATACTAGTCAGTGTATCTTTGTAATCCGGATGGCCTTTTTTGATCACATCACATGATTCAAGTGAGGTAATATGGCCAGTTACAGTTGCAATTGCACCTTTTTGGTTAAACTTTACAATCCCACCAAATGCTTCAATTAACATGTAAGCAGATTCTGCTTTACACTCGTAAGTAACTCTACCAGTTTCAGTGTTGAATAGTTGTGTTACACCGCCTGGTTTTCTTGTTACAATAACTGTCATGAAATAATTCAAAACAATGCAGTATTAATTATTTTAGAAAAAGAATTTCTAAGCGGCGGAGGCATCCTCAGCAGAAGCTGCTGCAGCATCTGCTGCAAGAACTTTGTCGATCTCATTTATTGCTAGCTTATCCCGGCCGATTAGATCAAACTTTTGCAAGAGCGTTTCAAACTTTGTTTCTTCTTGAACTTGTTCGTTTACAAACCATTCCAGAAATGCATATGTTGAGTGATCTTTTTCTTTTTGTGCAATCTCCACCATTTTGTGAATTGCCTTTGTTACTAGCTGTTCATTCTTTAGTGCGGCCTTGACTAGCCCTTCAAGTGATTTGTACGAACCTGCAGGAGATTTGGTCGCAGGAATTGTTGCAGTAGCTCCCACATCATTTAGATAGTGAACAACTTTTAGCATGTGAGCTCGCTCTTCATCTGATTGTGCGTAAAAATAATCTGCGCCGCCTTGATAGCCTGTTACTTCACACCATGATGCCATTGCAAGATAACTGTTAGAAGCTGTAGCCTCTAGTGCGACTTGATCATTTAGTGCTTTTTTCATTTTTGCAGAAATTTTCATAGAAAACCATTGTTTCAAATAGAATTTAAAGGATCATGAAAAAAATCGCGTGACTATGAAAAATATTGCAAATCCGGTAAGGAAAACTATTCCTGAAAAACTCAGAATTTTAAGCGCCACAGAGGGATGAGAATCCTCATCGAGATGTTTGCCTGTGACTAGTCTAAAATTAAAGATTGCAATTATGGGTGCTATAAGAAATGATAAGACAGTGGCAAAATCAACTAGCTCTCTGAGATTATTTTCAAATTCAAAAATTATTACAATACCGCCAATAGCAATGACTAGCAAGAAAATAACATAAAATGTACGGAACTTTGTCCGTATTTTTGCCTCTCTTTTAGTAAAAATCAATTCGACTGTTCTGTGTAATGAACGTGAGTAACCATCCAAAACTGCAATGGTTGTTCCAAACATTACAGTAAAGGCAGACGCTGCTATGATGACGTAACTCCAATCACCAATAGTTTGTGTGTATAGCGTTACTATTTTGTGTGCAAAGTGTGCGTTGTTATTTGGTAGCTCTTCACCAGAGCCAAAAAACATGAAAGAGCCAAGCGTGACAAACATTATTGCAAGAATTCCAGTTATCAAATACGTTAGCCTAAATTCAAAAAGGGTTTCTTTGAGTTTGGGTTTGAAATTAGTTTGTTTGGATCTCTCTAATGTCCACAAGCTATTCCAAGCAGAAAGATCAACTGGGGCTGGCATCCATCCCATTAATGCAAGCAGGAAAAAGATTCCAGTGATGTTCCATAGTTCCTTTGGCACAAATCCTTCTACTGGCTCTATTGGGCCATTGTACAATGCAAGCAAGAATGCAGATACGGTAGAAATCACTAGCACGACAACTATAATCTTGATCAGGCTGTCAAGTACGCTGTATTTTCCAACTGCCAGTATTCCAACACATGTTGCAAATAAGATCACCAGAGTCCATCCTCCAAGAGATTCTATTCCAAAAAGATTTTCAAAAAAGCCTGCAGTTACAAACCCCACTGCACCTGTAACAAAAAACATGGAGCCAACAGTTAACAGAAAATACAGCCACAATGCAGGTCTTCCAAGTTTCTTGTAACCATCAATGATGCTTGTTTGTGTAGAGTTTGCATAGCGAGAGCCAAACTCAAAGAAGGGGTATTTTAGCAAAGTAGCGACAATAACAAATCCCAGAATTAGCAAGCCAAAATCAGCGCCAGCTCTAGTTGATTGTATTAGATGAGATACGCCGATTGCAGTACTTGCAAATAATATTCCAGGACCAGCTGTTTTTGTAAAGCGAGATAGTTGCTCATGCATAATTTACAAAAAACCTTCTAAAACCTAAACAATATTAACTTTCCAAGAGCCATCAACGTAAACGCCAACTACTTTGACACCCAAATTCCATGAAGAAATAGCTTCAACTCCTTTTTTGACAAACTCGGCATGTTCCACATCAGAAACTGGGTTTGCTGCACAGTTATAATGCCCAGAAAAAACAATTAATTCTGATTTGTGAGCATGGATGGATATTCTAGCTTTGGCTTTGATTGATTCAAGCACAGAATCCTTTGTGAGGTTCTTATCTACGCCTGGCTCAGTGACTGTATCCACATAGTCAACAGAATAATTTTCTTTAATCCAATTTGCTATTGGAATTTGTATTCTGCCATCTATACATGAGATTGAAGTTGCAAATTTTCCTTCAGACACAAGTTCGGATAGTTGTTCTAGTTTAAAAATTATTTCTGATACAAAAAGCATTCAGAGGTATGATCATTTACCATGCCTGTTGCCTGCATCAGCGCATAGCAAATTGTAGGGCCGACAAAGCTAAAGCCGCGTTTTTTTAGATCCTGGCTTAATTTCTCTGATATTTTAGTTGATGCGGGCAGATCAGATAATTTTTTAAACTTATTTTTGATCGGCTTGCGTTCTACAAATCCCCACAAATACCCATCAAACGAACCAAATTCGTCTTGAATTTTGAGAAACTGCTTTGCATTGTTGATAGCAGAAGTGACTTTGAGTTTATTTCGAATAATAGATTCATCTTTGAGTAGTTTTTGGATATGTCTCTGAGTGTATTTTGAGACTAGCTGTGGATCAAAATTAGAAAAAGCCTTTCTGTATCCATCTCTTCGTTTGAGAATAGTAGTCCAGGAAAGACCGGCTTGGGCGCCCTCTAGTATTAAAAATTCAAATAATTTTTGATCGTTGTGCTGCGGTCTTCCCCATTCCTTATCATGATAGGCAATGTTTGGTTCATCTTTTGCCCATTGGCATCGTTTTTTCATAATTTGTCTATCAGGTGATACAAAATATTAGTTATCAAATATTAGAAAAATTATGAAGTCAAATCAGCAGTTATTGCAGATGAACAGAAATTTTCTGATCTGCTTTATTGTATCGGCCTTGTTATCGGCAATGGCTGCCCAGCTATTATCAGGTTATGAAAGTTATCTAAACACAACATTTACCATAATCATTGGATACGTAGCTTATTTTGGAATTTTTTCATGTTTGTTTTATTGGAACAATAAAGAACGCTACAAGACTATGAAAGTAAATTTAATCAAGAGAGAACTGCTAGCCTTGATTTCATCATTTGGGATAGGAGAAATGGTATATCTTGGAATAAGGTGGCCAACTCTATATTATTTTCTTGAGATTGGAATAGAACCATACATTGCATCATTGGTTTCAGAAACTATTGCAACTGCATGCTATATGGTGACAGTTACATTATTTCTTAGAAAAACAAAAACGTTTTAGTTATTTTGCAAGTTGATTAACTAGATCAGTGGATGTTATAATTCCAACAATATTACCATTATCAGTCACTGCAAGTTTTCTAATTTTTTTGCTGCTCATCATTTCTGCTGCAGCAGAGATTGGTTCATCATGATTGATGGTGATTAATGGAGATGACATTATCTTTTCCACAGGAGTGTCAAATGGAAGGTTATTTGCAGCAATTTTTGTTGCAAAATCTCTATCTGTAACTATGCCAACAAGATTTTCATTCTTTTTTACAAGAATTGCGCCAATTCCTCCTTGTTCCATCATTTTTGCTATTTGATGTGCAGTAGTGGCAGTATTGACAGTGATCAAAGCTCTTGCCATGATGTCTTTGACTATAATGGAAGAGGAGTTGAAATCTTCACGACTCATTACAGACATAGCAAATAATGATATTTAAGATCTTCATAAAAAATTTAGAAAACGGGCTCGGTCGGATTCGAACCGACGACCTAACGCTCCGCAAGCGTTCGCACTATCCATGCTGTGCAACGAGTCCGAAAAGTTTTGAAATTCACGCTTAATTTGGATTACTATTGTCAGAAACTGTTTGTGCAAAGATATAAGGTGTTTCATCTGGCTCATGAAATGTCCAAACAGTTGGTAAAAAGATAGTCTTGATGGAATGAAGATTATTTTGTTCCATTAGCGTACCCCATCCTGCCTCATTTTTTGGATCTGGTGGGTATTTTTGAGACAAAGTGCCAGCAAATACCCAACCGATATTATTCATCAGAGATGGAATTGAAGTAACTTGATCTAAAACGCCAGAAGTCAGTGCAGTTCCTCCCATTTGTGCAAGACCCCCAATAAAAAATACAGGGCATCTAAGATCCAACGAAGAATAATCAAATGTTGTAGCATTAGAACAGTACGGATGAAAGTCAAGAACAGTCAAAGTCTTTTGCAGATCAGCTAACATATCATCAATTTCTATGCTATAGGATTCCAAACCTAAAACTTTGGCACAAAACGCTATCCTACCATCTCCAGATCCAACATCAATGATTTCAGAATATCCAATTTCTTTTGCAAGTAACGCACCAACATATGCAGACATCATCCATGTTGGGGAAAATGGCGCATGGCTTGAACCGTGCTGAATACTGTTTAACCAATATTTGTTAATGTCACCTTCATACACAATACAAGATGTTCCTGCAATGGATTTCTCATAAGAATTGTAATAGATTGGATTCTTTGTTGCAAATTGATGCAACAAGTCTAAATCTTTTTGTCCTATTGGGAATGTTTCTGATTTTGAAATTGGCATTACCTCTTGAATCTGACTTTTACCATCATAGGTTTTTGTGAATTCTTTTTTTAAATTAATTAAATTGTTAGCAATTTCTTCAATCATGAGACAACCCTTTGTCATATTGTTCAACAAATTCCTTGGTACTCATTGTTTGACGCAATTTTTCATATAGTTGTGCTTCAGATTCAATTTCATCTTTAGATTTTTCTAATATGTTTATAGATCTTAATTGCTTTGTAGTTTCTGCTAATGAATTTGTGAGTTTGGACATAATTGATGGATGTAAGTTTATATCGAAATTTTCTGAAATGAGTTTTTGAGTTTCTTCGATTTTTCTAATCACTGAATTGTGTTCATCTGAGCCTACAGATTGCTGTTTTAGCACTGAAGCAAGAGAAGTGGTGTTCATTATCTGATAGTAAATCTGAATAATCTCAGAAAGTGGCAACTCAGGTTTTGTTAATGCAGAACTAATAGAAGATTCCAATTTTTTTGTTTCATTATCAAATATTTCTAGAGAGTTGGCAACAGAAAATTTCTCATCAGAGGGCAATTCATAATACCTCATAATGGCGGTTTAATTTGCATTACTATAGCGAAAAGATAAAGTTCGTGAACTAAATTACTCCAAAACAAAAAACTTTTTGATCATATTGTATGGTAAAACCCGATGAACAAATTAGAAGCACTTGAAGCAGCATACAAAAAAGAAAATTCCAGGGCTGTAGCAAGAATGCCTGCAGCGTTGATGATTCTAAAGGATGGGAAGGAATACAATACACTACAAAAACATTACACCACTGCACAAACCGGATGAGAAGACGGGCGAGTCGTTTTGGGGAACACGGCCTTGATGGCCTCTACGACCTCCCAAGAAGCGGCAGACCAAAAACAGTCTCAAAGAAAAGAATGGACTGTATCATGTCAAAAGCAAAGCTAACTTTTTACTCCTGTAATGTTGCAGCAAAGTATCTTTTATTCCACAGGAACAAGATTTCACATAACCCACATCGGAAAAATAATGCATCAATTGGCATGTCTGCAAAAACTGCACAAGGATACCACACCAATCATGCAATGTATCTGCTGTGAAAAGTTGGCAGCAACGCATCAAAAAGAGAATTTCACCTAAAAGAGGACGGATTTGCCATTGCAAGCTGAACTGCACTGCGTAGTCTGGCAGCTCCATCATCTGTGCTGCTCTTTGGGTTCGTGGATTCATGCGTGATATACCTCGAAAATTAATATAGAACCAAGCAAGAGAAAAAATGACTGGCTCAGATTGTTAGAAGCAATTTCGTCATTCTCTATGACGAGTGAGAGCGTCACGGCCTCATCATCGCCAGTCATTTTTACTTGATTCATATCAGTATAATATATCCGTACTAATATAAAGCATTCAATATTAGTACGGTATAGTATTAGATCGAATAAGATTATATAGACACCTACATACAGAAAAACATTGCCAAAATGGAAAAAGGATGAAACTGTCTTTTCAGTAAGCGTAAACAATGACGGCAATGGCGGTCATATATGCCGTATTCCAAAACCAATTATTGAAAGATTGGGCATAAGTAACTGTATTAGCTTCTTGGTAAAAAACAAGAACATCATAGTAGAGGCTGGCGAAAAATGACAAAACCATACAAGCTTCTCAATGCAGATTCCCTGAAAAAATCAACATAAACTCCACACCATGTCACCCACACATACCAACGGCAGTCTTGAGAGATTCCAGTACAACAAAGGACGAGATATTCCGCTACGACAACTCAGAGCGTACGTCGACTGTTACAACAAGAGAAGACCGCTGCACTTTTCGCTGGGCATTGACAACTGTGAGACCCGTTGCTAGCTTTTAGAAACAAAAAAAAGCACCAGAAGCGATCAGAGAAACTTGTCCAAAACGGATGGGAAAAGATGCAGATGACTGGCAAACCGACTTTCCATGCACAGCACATGAAATAAAAAATATTTGATTTTAAATTATGCTTCCTTTTCTGCCTGCTTGACAAAAACATAGTTCATAATCAAACCGGCAATTATTCCGCCTAAGATTGGGGCTGCCCAATACAACCAATGGAACTCCCAGAATCCAGAGATTAGTGCAGGACCAAATGTTCTTGCAGGGTTTACTGATGCGCCAGTTAATGGAACAGCAACCAAGTGAATAAGAAAAACCATCCCACCAATTGTAAATCCATGCCATCCGGGAGATGCTTTCTTGTGAACAGCGCTCATGAAAATTACGGTTACCAAGAAGAATGTCAGAACCGCCTCAATTGCAAAACCAGAGCCAACACTGTTATTGATTAATTCGCTTGGACCACCTTGAGTTCCAAAGTTTACTTTGGCGCCAAGTTCTGGCAGAATTGCTTTAAGAGTAGCAGCAGCAGCTACTGCGCCGATTAGTTGTGAAATGATATATCCAATTCCATCTGCAATTCCAATCTTTCTTGTAATCATCATCGGAATAGTAACTGCAGGGTTAATGTGAGCGCCAGATACATGGCCAAACGCATAGATCATCAATGCAATAGCACCGCCATGTCCAAGCGAAATGAACAGTACAGACATTGTTGTTAATTCTTCACCAAATGATGCGATAGCTAAGATAACTGAGAGAGGGCCAAAGAAGACCAATCCATATGTGGATATTGCTTCAGCAAGATATGCTCTTGGATTAACCATCAGGCTAAAACCACTTTGATTTCCATATAAAAGATTCGGACTAGATTTGTGATCATGGCAGGTCAAAAAGTAATTAATTACAGTCAATTACATTGTAAAATACAATGATTTTGAAAGGAGATCCTGTTCCAAAATTTGAGATAAATGATGCCAATGGCAACAAAATAAAATCTACAGATTTCAAGGGCAAAAAACATGCCATCTATTTTTATCCAAAAGATTTCACACCAGGATGCACTACAGAGGCTGATGAATTTTCAAAAGACTACAAGAAATTTCAAAAAGAAGGCATTGAAATCATAGGTATTAGTCCTGATGATGTGGATTCGCACAAAAAATTCTGTGACAAAATGGGAATCAGGTACCCACTTTTAGCAGACGTAGACAAAAAAGCATCAAAGATGTTTGGGGTCTGGGGCAAGAAAAAATTCATGGGACGAGAGTACATGGGAGTCATGAGAAGTACGTTTCTTGTAGATAAGAAAGGAAAAATTTTCAAAATTTATCCAAAAGTAAAACCTGCAGGACATTCAAAACAAGTTCTGGAGGACTTTCTAGGTTCAAACTAAAAATAGGTAAAAGAAAAGGTTGTAGGAAGACTAGAAACCTTTTGGTAGTGTGCCTTTAGAAGCTTTTGGTGCTTCTGCTGCAGGTTCTGGTTTTGGTTCAAAACCTTTTGGCAAAGTACCTTGCGTACTTGAAGCTCTATCTTCTGCTTCTGCTGCAAGTGCTTCTTCATAGGCTTTTTGTTGTGCTATTTTATCTTGTTCTATTCTCTGCAAGTAATCGTTTTCATATTCTTCTAGAAGCTGTTGTTTTGATTTTCCTTCATTACGTTGTACCACTTCAGTCTCTTTTGGAAGTTTACCTTCTGCTGTTTTTGGCGCTTCTTGTGGAGGTGGTGGAGGAGAAGATTGCGTTTCAGCTTTTATCTCTACTCCTTCAACGCTTAGATTTGCGCCACTAAAACTTCCAAATGTTTTGTCAGGCGGATGATATGCAAGCCTTGCCCTTGTTGCAAAGTATTGGTCTGATGGCTGTGTGTAGCCGGTAACCTTTGCCTTTTGTTCGTTCCAGTTTGATGTTGGAACTTTTCCTACAGGAGCAGTTAATCTTACAAAGTATCTGTTAGGTGCCGGAGCATAGCCTGTAACCTTTGCTCTGTAATCATGAAAAGAGCTCGTCGGTGCAGTTCTGTATGCATTTTCTAGCGCCTCTTGAACTGTTGCCGGTGGTTGCGCTGTAGTTTCTGCCGGCTTTGGTGCCTCTTGTGGTTTTGGGGTTTCTGCGGGCTTTGTCTCAGCTGGCTTTGTCTCAGCTGGCTTTGTCTTAGATGGCTTTGGTGCTTCTTGTGGCTTTGGTGCAGGTTTAGATTCAAGTTGTGATGATAATTTTGATAATTTTGCTTCCAACTCTGCGATTTTTGATTCTAGATCTTTTTTCGTACTTGCCTTGCGTTTTACTGCCATTCCTTAGTGTAAATATTGCACGGTTTATTTACATTTTGATCAGCCTAAATTTTACATTAAATTTATTCATGAAAATACGCAATAACTTGTAAAATTTTCATCAGATTAAACATGAATTTTCAAATCAGTCAATCAGGCTCCCAAAACTGCATTACGTACATACAGTTATTGCATCGCCATAATCTGACATGGATGCCATTATCAATATCAGCAACATACTCCCCATCCTCCATTTGACTAACTTTAGGAAGATAGTTCAATTGTGAATTTTCAAGCCATTCATTTTGTTGGCAGTTAGGACACTTGATTTTTGGAGGCATACACAGTATAAGATAGGATCAAAGAAGAATATTACTATTAAAAATAAGGTTATGTCGGGTTATCAAGACCTGAAAATTTAGATTGAATTTTACTTGTGTAAGCTGGCATTTTGAATTATGGTTTTCCATCTGTTCTTACCATCAATTTTGATCAATGCTTCCTCAGCTGGAGTTTTACCCTTGAGAGATCCATGCTTTTTTGTAAAGTTACAGTATCTTTCATTCCATCAAGAATAGGTGTTTTCATTTTCTTTAGTCCTCAGAACACTTTCTCTCTGTCTCTAATCTCACCATTCAAATGCTCCATTTTGTTGTTATTCATATCTTTTTGAATGTGAGTATGTCTGAGTGAGCAGTCTTTTTTCCAAATATTTTCTTTGAGGCTTTAGAATAGGCTGGTAATCCGTCTGCGATAAAATGAGTTGGATTCTTGTCTATTGATTCTTTTGTGAGTTTCAATAGATTGTCTGCATTATGCTGAAACTTTGTATCTGTCATGTCACTAGCCAACCAGTAGCGAGTGTCATCATCCATACTAGCAAATAGATACTTTTGCTTTCCTACAATCTTTATCCATACCTAGTCTGCTCTAACCCAATTTCCAGTCCTAGAAACAATTTCGTTAAGATATTTTGAAACCATTGTTGAATACTTGCAAATCCAACCACAGATGGAACTATGATTAACTTCAATCTACAACATCGCATAATTATTCTCAATGTCTCTGACTGACATTCCTGAATAATACATCTGCAAAGCAACTGTGATTGTAGTGTAATCATACCTCATTTTCTCAAATCCAAAGTTTGAAGAAAATCTCTTTTTGCAGTCAAGACATTTGTAAATCTGAATATTTCCTTTCTTGTTTTTTCTAATTCCTTTTTTGATTATCTTACCTGAATCACAATACTTGCAGAGCTCAAGTTTTGATCTTTCCATGATTCTAAATGTGTTGTTTCTGTAACACTTATTTTTCATAATTATCTATAAAACAATTTTGATATGTTTACAATCAGATTTTCTTCTGATATGATCCATATATTCACAAGTTAAACCATTATCTGTTTTTGATACAACATAGAATTTTTCTGGATCAGTTTATGATCTAACTCTGAATTTGTTTGATTCAAACTGTGATGCATGACCTGTTGAGTCCATCATTTGTTTTGCTCTTTGTTTTCTTGAATTCACATATTATATTATACGTCCGTATATTTATAATTAATTAAACGCCCGTTTAATTTTTATAGATAATAATAAGATATGAAATATTGACAAGGTGGAAAAAAGATGAAACAGAGTTTCATGTTGCATTATCTTTTGATGGAACAAGTAGTAAGAGATGTCGTGTTCCAAAACCTATAATCGACATGTTAGGCGATCCAAATACCTTAAAATTTGTCATTCGTGGTAATACAATTACTGTGACCTCAGATTAATTGTGGCTAGGGATTTCTAAAAATCCTGAAATTTCTAAAAATCCTGAAATTTCTAAAAATCCTGAAATTTCTAAAAATCCTGAAATTTCTAAAAATCCTGAAATTTCTAAAAATCCTGAAATTTCTAAAAATCCTGAAATTTCTAAAAATCCTGAAATTTCTAAAAATCCTGAAATTTCTAAAAATCCTGAAATTTCTAAAAATCCTGAAATTTCTAAAAATCCTGAAATTTCTAAAAATCCTGAAATTTCTAAAAATCCTGAAATTTCTAAAAATCCTGAAATTTCTAAAAATCCTGAAATTTCTAAAAATCCTGAAATTTCTAAAAATCCTGAAATTTCTAAAAATCCTGAAATTTCTAAAAATCCTGAAATTTCTAAAAATCCTGAAATTTCTAAAAATCCTGAAATTTCTAAAAATCCTGAAATTTCTAAAAATCCTGAAATTTCTAAAAATCCTGAAATTTCTAAAAATCCTGAAATTTCTAAAAATCCTGAAATTTCTAAAAATCCTGAAATTTCTAAAAATCCTGAAATTTCTAAAATTTATGAACTTGGGGCATTTTTCGTAAATCCGAGAGGTAGTTTCAAACCCTCTAAAAATTCATGATGATTATAATGCTTAACAAAAAAGAAGAAATTAGGATCAACGATACTTAGCTGTCGTAAATTGGTATCATAGTCAAAAATTGAGGGAGTAATGCCATGATTTTTTTGGTATGTACTAATTCTATTAAGAAAAATAGTTAAAGCACGATCAAATCTTTTATTATCACGATTTGGGTGAATTTCTTTTATTGCCTTTCTCAAATCATATACTGATAATCCATTTTTAATTTGCTGCACATCAAAATATGCTAAAACAACACGTACAAAAAAATATGGCATCCCTAATCCTTGACTTCCATCTTGAGATTGTCTTGGTTTAGCATCTGCAAATGTTTCAAGTGCTCTGTGGAATCTACTTGCATATGAATTAGTGATTTTAGTAATAGCATTTTGTAGATTATCCTTTGTTAATTTTCTTGGATCTCCAGTTTCAATTATGTGGGCATCATAACAACATTCCTTGCATAATTCTTGTAGCATTCCAACATTCCCAAATGATTCTTTGATGAGATCATTTTTAATCTTACTCATATCTATGTTAAGTGATTCCCCACCTAGCTTGATTATTTCCTGTAAATGTTCTTCTGTCCAAGGTTCTACAGGTAATTCAATTATCCTGTCTTGTAAATCTCCATTATACTGAATTAGTCTATTTCTTTCTCTCCAAATTCCTAGAATTACTACCCTGACATTAATATCTTGAAATGTTCTTAAATCAAAAGCAAATAATCTTTGTTCTTTCTCTTCTAAGTAATGAAAATTTTCAAGTATGATGACTTTTTCAGGAAAGTGTTTTTTTATTATCTCTGCTATGTCTTGTGCACCATTAACGTCTATTTGTAAATCAGAATTTGTCTCTCGTTCATCTGTGGATTTTTCAACCTCCATTCCTGCTTCGGCCAACATGGGAATTTTTACTTTAAAATTAAATTTAGCTTTGGTATTGTCTTCATTTTCAATTGAGCTACTAGATTGAATTGTAATCTCTAATTTTTTGAGAATGGTTTTGTAAATATCATGTAAATTTATTGTTGGAGAACATTGAACTATAACTTTATTTTCCGATATTATATGGGCATTTAGAAGTGTGGTTTTTCCTTGTTTAGATGAGCCATAGACTACAAGTTGCCTTTTTTGGTCAAATGCTTTCTTAAAACAGTCATCTATTTCTTGCCTTGACACATATGTTGATAGATCATCATTAATTACTCCAAAAACTTTTTCTAATCTCACATGGGCTGTTCATAAAAATTGTATTTAAATTAATCATTACTAGATTCATAACTTTGAAGAATTCAATCTAGGTCTCGATAACCTAACATAACCATCACTATAATCCAACAGAACCAAAAATAGAAAACAGGGGATGATGTTAAATTAGAAACCTTTTGGCAGTGTGCCTTTGGCAAGTTTTGCCGGTTCTGGCGTTTTGGCTTTTATCTCTACTCCTTCAACGGGTGCTGTCCAAATTTTTCCCGGAAATTTCCAGAAAAGCTTATAGATCATGACGAAATCCTGCTGCAAGGCTTTTGGATCACGGGCTTGGCACCACGTCAATGTCAAAACGACGAAAAAAGGGCAGGAAAAACGGACAGCATGACGCCCACGTCCGAAGGTACAGGATCCAGATGTGCCGGAACTATTCAGCATACGAGAAGAAGCGGAGGGGCGAGGGCAACAAGATAGTGACGAGGATCAAAAAACTCAAAGAAATGATCCCCGCCGTCTTGGAGGGCGCCTCCAAGGACGAGACATCGGCACTATTGTGCGTGCTGGACATGGTGTTCCGTAACCACTCGTACAGGGTTCACGTCACGTACATGGAACTGCACCCGGGTACGGTAAACGCCTACGGCCTAAAAAGGATTCCATCAAAATCGTCACTGCACAACATGGCAAAAGCGCTGTCAGGGAGGATCGAGCAGCTCGCAGGACTGCTTCTGGCACAGGCAGGAGACGACGCGCGCGGCACCGTCATAGGCGACTCGTCTGGGTTCTCCATCATGAATTACGTGGACTGGGAGGACGCCAAGAAAGGACTCGTCTCAAGGCGCGAGTTTGACAAGCTGCACGTGCTGGTGGCCCCGCACGGCATGATATCTGCGTGCGAGGTGACGTGCGGCAGAAAGCACGACTCGCCGGTGTTCTGCGACATGTACGGGAGGATCCCCCGCACGGCGACACCGGCGGCCACGTCCTGCTGGATGCGGCATGCCTCTCAAGGAAGAACTGCCGTATCATTGCAGACGGCGGAAGGGAGCCGGTCATATGTCCCAAGAAGAACTCCGTTCCCAGGGGGTTTAACCCCATGGGAAAAATGCTTCGCTGGCACAGGGACGACCCGTGCGGGTTTGCAAAGGCCTACGGCCAGCGCAGTTGGTGGAGAACACGTTTTCTGTCATGAAGGAGAGGTTCGGCGCAGTCGCCCGTGCAAGGACGGCATCCATGAGAAGGCTACAGCTTGTCCTAAAGTGCATCTGCTACAACCTGGTCGCATAAGACTGCCGTAATGCGGAGAGGGCTTTCCCAGCGTAAGCTGTACTCCTGCTTGCCATTCTTTGGGACAAGGCACCTGATGACGGTGTCACCGGTATTCTTCTGGCATGGGCAGCACCGATGCTTGCCTGTTTTTGCGCAAAAATCACGAAACATGTGATCGAAATCAGTCAATTTGGACAGCACCCCTTCAACGCTTAGATTTGCGCCACTAAAACTTCCAAATGTTTTGTCAGGCGGATGATATGCAAGTCTTGCCCTTGTTGCAAAGTATTGGTCTGATGGCTGTGTGTAGCCAGTAACCTTTGCCTTTTGGGCATTCCAATCAGAGGTGGAAACTTTTCCCACAGGGGCAGTTAACCTTACAAAGTATCTGTTAGGTGCCGGAGCATAGCCTGTAACCTTTGCTCTGTAATCATGAAAAGAGCTCGTCGGTGCAGTTCTGTATGCATTTTCTAGCGCCTCTTGAACTGTTGCCGGTGGTTGCGCTGTAGTTTCTGCCGGCTTTGGTGCCTCTTGTGGTTTTGGGGTTTCTGCGGGCTTTGTCTCAGCTGGCTCTGATTCTAGCTGAGTTGCAAGTTGGTTTATTTTTGCTTCTAATTTGGCAATCTTGTTTTCAAGATCTTTTTTAGTTTGCTTTTTAGCAGCTGCCATTAATCTGGATGAAGATTCTGGGGTTTATGTACATTTGGGTTTATTGGTTCTGCGAAGTTATCGGGAGTTATATGTCAATTCCCAAAATGTACAAGCCTCCAAACCGCAAGATATTCGCTGAAGGCGATAAAGCCAATATCACAGAAATATGCGCCGAACTCTGACCTAATGGATATGGCGGCTACATTCACAAAGATGGCCAATCATTGCATCAAGATAGGGTTGAAAGAAGACACTCACAATATGAAGAGGCTGTCCATGTTATGTTATCACGAATTGCGTAACTATGACATTTTATCGTCATACAAGATATGTGCAATATCAAGAGCTGCAGGCATATTATCAAACAGAAAACAATCAGTCAAACGAGGTGTCAGAATAAGGGACCCAATAGTCAAAAATCCCTTTATGACAAACTGTTACGGCATAAAACACAACGGTGCACTACTAACAATCCCATACAAGAAGCATAACCCAATCAACATTTTACTCAACGATCACGCCCAAAAAATCCTGTCTGATCCCGCCCTGACGGTGCGCTCGTTTTCACTGACTGCCCTCAACATCAGTCTTTGTGTTTCAAAAAAAGTACAAGAGATAGAGTGCACCAAGAAAGTTGGAATAGACAGAAACCTAAGAAATGTGACGTGTGGGAGCGAGGAAGGGGTGACAGTCTACAAGACAAACAAACTGTTATCCATAAAGGAGAACACAATACACGCCAGGGCAGGCTTCCACAGAAATGACCGCAGGAAGAAAAATCAGTTCTGCAAGGAAAAACAGAGAAGACTGACTGACAGAGCAAGGCAGTACATCCACAGAATATCAAAGGATATTGTGGATAATGCCGTCAAAGAAAAGGCTGCAATCGTTCTAGAAAACCTGAAAGGAATTAGAAAACTCTACAAAAAAGGAAATGGTCAGGGCAACAAGTACAGGCGCAGATTGAACGGGTGGCAATTCTACGAGCTGCAACGCCAAATAGAATACAAAGCCCGATGGGTCGGGCTCCCGCCAGTCGAATATGTAGACCCAAGAAACACGAGCACGCAGTGTCCGCAATGCGGAAAGAGACTCCAAGAGGACATGCAACAGCATCGTAAACTGTCGTGTAATAATTGCGGTTTGTTTATGGACAGGGATATTGTCGCTGCCATGAACAACATATCACGCAAGCTGCCCCCCAGGTTTAGGGGCAGTAGAGATGACATATGTGAAGCGCAGTCCGGCACTTTTGAGCCGGCGATGACGGAATCCGGCACACCATTGGCAATCCGAATAGTCGATATGTCAAAGTCGAGTTATAGGGGTTAACTCCCGATAACTTCACAGAACCGGTTTATTACCACGAACAAAACTTGATCAAGTTTTATATGCACAGATAACATAAGAGTTGTAATGGATGACTTTGAGAAGGAATTCCCAGAATTTGATTGGAAAAACACGCCAGCATACAAACATCCCGGAGGCAAAGACTGTCCATGTCCAAAACACGAATACATCAGGGAACAGATCAATTTTACAAAACAAGTAAACGAAAAAGGAAAAGAGCCAAGCAAAGTTACGCTAAGGTTTTGTCCTGATCACTACAGGGTTTACATGGAAGAGGTGATCCCTGCAATGCCATTAAAGTATAAAATTCTCACAAAGATTGCTCTAAAACTCGGGGCAATTCAAGTTGAACAACTAAAACACATGGAATCAGAATTGTGTTTTTACTGCAAGTTTGGATCCGGCGGTTATGACAAAAAGACTGAACTTCCACCAATGTAGATTATTCAGGGCTTAGCAAAATTTTTGGTTTGTTTGGGGTATCATGATGACATCTCTTGCCACATAACGGACATCTCTTTCTATCAAGAAATATGCATTGACATATGTGAGAATCAAGATATGATTTGGCAGGTTGGTTTGGCTCACCTGTTCCATTGCAGAAGGGACATTGGGAACCAAGTAATTCTATGGCCCCATTTCCCTTACATACCGCACATTTGTCATCAGCCAATACTGTTTTTCCTGAGAGCCAGAATTAAATACATTTGTTAAAAGAATTTTAAGAAAATACAATTTTGTGTTAAATCCAGTTAAGCTTATACTTGAATCAGCTTCAAAATCATTGTGCCAATAGAAGATATTCATGAGTTCGCTGCAGCGCTTGAAAAGAATGGGGAGCTGAAGAGAGTCAAAACTGAAGTTGACTCTGATTTGGAGATTGCAGAAATTTTGAGAAGAGAGATGTATTCTAATGGTTCTGCAATTCTTTTTGAAAATGTAAAAGGTTATGGCATGCCAGTTTTAGGAAACGCGTTTGGCTCAATGAAGAGATTAGAGATAGGACTGGAAATGACAGACTTTACTGAGATTGGCCAGCGCATTGCAGACATGACAAAGATGATGGATGTTCCATCAGGCTTTCTAAGCAAAATAAGAAAGCTTCCAGAACTATCAAAGATGGCAGCATCATTTCCTAAAGCAGAAACAAGTGGTCCTGTAACGGAAATAGCATCAAGTGATGCATCTTTTGATGACCTGCCAATTTTAAAATCATGGCCAAGTGATGCAGGACGGTTTATCACTCTAGGATTAGTTGCCACAAAACATCCAGAAACAAAAGTAAGAAATCTTGGAGTATATAGAATGCAGGTAATTGACAAAACTCATGCATTGATGCACTGGCAAAAACACAAGAGGGGAGCTAATCACGGGGACATTTCAAAAGACAGGGGAGAAAAAATTCCAACTGCAGTAATTATTGGAGGAGAGCCTGCAACAATATTTTCATCAATTGCGCCAGTACCAGAGGGATTAGACAAGTACCTGTTTGCAGGAATTACAAGAAAAGAAGGAATTAAGACTGTAAAATGTAAGACAATTGATTTGGATGTTCCGGCAAACGCAGAGATTGTTTTAGAAGGATACGTTGATCCTGCAGACATTAGAGACGAGGGACCGTTTGGAGATCATACAGGCTACTATACCCCAGTTGAGCCGTACCCAACATTTACGCTGACAGGAGTTATGAGACGAAAAGATCCAATTTATGTTACGACAGTCGTAGGAAAACCAATTCTTGAGGATGCATATATTGGAAAAGTGATTGAGCGATCATTTTTACCACTTGTTCGAATGTTTCATCCCGAAGTAGTCGATTTTAGCATGCCGGCAGCAGGATGGTTCCAGGGATTTGCCATCGTATCAATCAAGAAGAGATACCCAGGCCAGGCAAAGAAAGTGATGATGGGGCTATGGGGAATGGGACAGCTCTCGCTAACGAAGATGTTAGTGGTGGTAGATGAGGACATCAACGTTCACGAAATAAATGATGTCATCTGGGCAATAACTACAAGGGCAGATGCGGCAAGGGACACGACAATCATTAACAACACGCCTACTGACACCCTGGATCCCGCATCTCCACTTGTTAACTTGGGTTCCAAGTTGGGAATTGATGCGACGCAGAAAACAAAAGAAGAGGGGTATGACAGAGAGATCCAGCAACAAGTGCAAGTTGACGATAAAACAAAGGGGTTAGTGGATTCTAAATGGTCTGACTATGGGCTATGATACTCTAACAGGATTGTAGAAGTTGTCTCGCTCTTCTACCTGACAGCCAATTTGACGGATGGCATCTATGATTTTTTTATCAGTTAGTTCAGTTGAGCGCGCGCCAGTACACGAAACAACCTCTTCTCCAATGAGGGTTCCGCCAAAGTCATCAGCGCCATATTGTAAAGCAAGCTGAGCCATGCCAACGCCATTTGTCAACCAAGAAGACTGGATGTGCGGTATCAAGCCATCAAAGACTAGTCTGGATATTGCAATCATCTTCAAGAGTTGAACGCCGCCAGTCCCGTATTCAACCAAGCCTTCTTCATGCATCAGGGTATTGTTTGGCTCAAAATTCCACGGGATAAATGCCATGAAGCCTTTTGTTTTTTCTTGTAGTTTTACAATTTTGAAAAAGTGATCAACAATATCTTGCTTGTTTTCAACATGGCCATACATCATGGTTGCAGATGCTGAAAGTCCAAGCAAATGAGCCTCATCCATTATCCTAATCCAGTCATCACTGGATATTTTCTTTGGGCTAATAACATCTTTAACTGAATCAACTAAGATTTCAGCGCCGGCACCAGGAATTGACTGCAACCCGGCGTCTTTTAGCCTAGACAAGATTTCTTTTGTTGAGGACTTTTCAACTTTTGCAATCATGTCAAGCTCGGACGCAGATAGCCCGTGAACGCCAACTTTTGGGAATTTTTCCCGAATCATCCTAAATGCATCTTCATAGTATTCTATACTCAAGTTTGGATTATGGCCGCCTTGAATCAAAACTTGACGGATCTTAAACATGTCCCATGAGGCCTTTACTCTAGATTCGATTTGATCAAGAGTCAGCGTGTAAGAATCATCAGCGCCAGGTGATCTATAAAACGCACAAAACTTACAATCAGTAATGCAGACATTGGTATAATTCAAGATAATATTATTTACAAAAGATGCTTTTTTGCCAAATCGTTTTCGTGTCAGGTGTCCAGAAACAAGCCCCATAAGATGAACATCATCAGACTCTAACAGTCTCAAGCAGTCCTCAGGTTCGGGCCTTTGGCCGTTAAGAGAATTCTCCAAAACGTCTTTGATATCGCTTTTTTGTATCTGTTCAGTAGTTTGGCTCAACTGTTCTTCATCTTTTTTAATTTCTATTTAACCCTTGATAGAAAAAATGAGACCCTATTGTAACCACATGTGGCCAGTAGAAAAAGGCATTCAGATAGTAGACTTTATGCATAATTGAATCATAAAAATTTTTCCGAAAGATTTAGATCCATTTTGATCGCCGCAACAGGTAATGGAATCTTCAGAACAGACTATACGCAGGCTGCAAAGGGAGCTCAAACAAAAGGACACAGCAATCAGGCAAAAGGACACAGCAATCAGGCAAAAGGACACATAGTAAGTACATAAAAAACCTGAACCATTTTGACAATTATTTTTGGCCAAAAGATCCAAGACAGGCCATACCGCACACACTGCATGTACAAACAAAAAAAGAGACAGGTTGCAAGGGGGGCAAAATTTCTGCCAAACACCAGCGTTGCAGACCTCAAAAGGGCATACAAAAAAGAGACCGATCCCAGAAGGCGCGACAGGCTGCTTGCGTACATGCAGCGCAAGGACGGCGTGCCGCTAGACAGGATTGGAAGGATGCTGGGAAGGCCCAAGTCCACCATATCTGCATGGCTCAACCGCGCACAGGACGAGGGAATACGCGCAAGGTTCGAGCGCAGCGGCAGGGGACGAAAGCACCTGATAGGCGGGCCGCAGGCAAGACAGCTTGCAGCAGACCTGGATGCGGGGCCAGAATCATGCGGCTTTGAGAGCAGCCTGTGGGATTCCAACCTGGTAAGGCTGCACATCAAGAGAAAGTTCGGCGTGCAGTACAGCAAGGCAGGCGCGCTGCAGCTGGTCAGGGAGATGGGCTTTTCGTGGAGCAAGGCGCGTCCAAAAAACCCAAGATCAGCCTCAAAAAGAAAGCAAAAAGAGTTTCAGGAGCGGGCAAAAAAACTCGTTGCAGAAAAGTCGGCGCAGGGATACGCCGTACTGGCCGGCGATGCATCCTCGATTCAAAAGGCATCAAACAGGCCCGGCTACGGGTGGAGAAGGCGCGGCAAGCGCGCCACATCCCCCTCTGTTTTGTCACGCGAAAGAAGATACATCTTTGGAGCCTTGGCGGCAAACGCATTTTACTTTATGTTTTATGAAAAGTCAAACAGCGACAGCTTTTGCAACTTTTTGGAACGGGTTCACAAAAGATTCGGCAAGGTGCTGCTGTTTGTAGACAATGCGTCATATCACAAATCCAAAAAGGTAAAGGAGTTTCTGGAAAGATACAACGGCGAGATAGTTCTGGAGTACCTGCTGCCGTACACGCCGGAGCTTAATCCCATTGAGATGCAGTGGAGGGTGATAAAACGGGTACTGTCTGCAAAAGTGTTTGGCACGCTAGATGAGATGGAGCAGTCAGTACGCAAGCTGTTTGCCAGAAAGGAGATCCTGCCTGTGAAAATGTTCAATTATTTAATGTGCTAACTACAGCAATCAAGCAGAACAACAGAGCAATCAAGCAGAACAACAGAGCAATCAAGCAGAACAACAGAGCAATCAAGCAAAAGGACGCAGCAATCAGCAGGCGCGAGAAGACGATTGGCCTGCTGCACGAGCAGCAGCTGCTGCGCGAGGACAGCCTGTGGGCCGTTACAGATGCAGGCCGCCCTGATACGGACACGTCGCTGCTGCACATCAGGGAGGTGATCCACGGCATACTGCACAACAGCGCAAAGCTTGCGGGAATTACCTCGTATGACCTTGACCAGTTTGACTACATCTACAATGACTTTGTGGTAGAGTCAAAGAGGCACAACAAAGACGCGCCGCTCTTTTCAGAGGACGAAACACCGGATCCCGGAAACCGCTGCCTGCTTGACCGCAGGTCCGTCCTGCTGCTTGCGCTGTTCCGCAAGCGCTCAAACGTGACGCAGGATGCCCTGGGAGTGCTGTTTGATGTGGATCAGTCCACCGTGTGCAGGTACCTCAAGTTCGCAGATTCCGTGCTGGCAGGGATCCTGCCTACTGCAGACAGGATGACCCGTCTGGTAAAAAAGGCCGAGACATCAGAGCAGCTAGAGCAGCTAATGCCGGACAGAACCATCATAATTGACGGCACCGAGGTGGTGCCAAGGCAGCGTCCGCAGGACAAGGATAAAAGAAAAAACACGTACTCTGACAAAAAGAAGCGCTTTACGATTAACACCACCATAACAACAAACAGGGCAGGCCTGATACTTGCAGCAGGCAGGTCCTTTGAGGGCGGGACGCACGACCTTACCATGATAAGAGAGGATCCGACAGACTGGCAGGTGGTCTAAATCCATGTACAAAAAAGACACTCCGGAAAAGGACAGGATACGGGTGCTTGTAGACAAGGGGTACCGGGGATGCCAATCACTACACGGGAATGGCACTTGAGATGCCGGAAAAAAAGAGGCCGCGGACGGAGCTGACGCAGCAGCAAAAGGACTCCAACAAAAGGATCAGCGCCAAGAGGGTAAAGGTGGAGCACGCCATCGGAAGAATAAAGCAGTGGGCGAGGATGACAGACCCGTACGACGGCACGGTAGAGGGGTTTCGCGAGGAGCTGGCTGTGTGTACCGGCCTTGCGAACTTTCAACTGCTGTGGGATGCAAAGAAAAAGCGGCCGTCACTTGGTTATTGACGGCACAGCACAGGGTGCATGAGGCACTGCAAGAGTGCGCACGGATTTCTAATTTCTGCGAATTTACAATGATCTTTTGCATCAAAATTAAATAATTTCCTGGACTGGCTTTGTGTGTCTTGGTAATGTATGCTGCAGAAAAAATTTGACGGGTCAATTATGCATAAAGTCTATTGTTTGTGGGTTTAATCGCTGCAATGATTTTGCCATTTAGTAGTATGGATTTTGTACAAGCTGCAAATTCAAAAGATTCTACATCTGACGATGAATTGTTAGATAGAGAGTTTTCTAATTGGGAAAGTCAATACAAAAATGCAGAAGATTTTGATGCAAAAACTAAATCAATCAAAGCATATACATCTATGGTCGATCGTGCTAATGGATGGAACAAAGTTATGATAAAAGAGCAAATCGTTCTTAATAACTTTGACACTAGAATGAATGAAGTGGGTGCATCGATGCAGACAATGTTAGTAGACATTGAACAACAAAAACGAAATGGCACATACCAGCCAACAGATGCCGAAAGGAGATATCATGATTGGGCTGCTACAAAGTATCCAAATCCAATAGCATCAGATGTCAATCCTGAAGTTGTTACAAAAATTGTAGACTCGCACAACAACATAGCTAATCATGGAAATGTACCAATTGAGTTACATTTACAAGATGACTCTTTTTGGACTGAAACAAACCATAATGCAGCTTGCAATTACATGAGTTGTGAAGAATCCCAAAACACAGATGTTGTAAATAAAGCCATTAACTATGTTATACCAGAAGCCTTTGCAGCTAATCCATATCATACAATGAATGGACACATCTATGCATGGGCTTGTGAGGGAAGTACTGGTGGTTGCGCATGGACTGTTTCAGACTCTGGTTATGGAGCACTAAATGATTCAGTATCAAATACTAGTACGACTCATGGAATAGGTAAAAATGCATACATATATGGTTCTGACTGTTCTTCTTCATCAAGTTATACGCATGATGTTGAGGGAGTGTTAGAGATTGGCATTAATTCTTGGAGTGATTCTGATACATGGACAGGTACCTGTGCAGCATTTAGCTCAACACATCAAGTAGCTAATAGCCCAAGTGCAACTTGGTTGTTCACATACACCGTAGATTCAAATGCCCAATAGGCATTAATCTTTTTTTATTACTAAATTTGGTGAATTGACATGAACAAATGGTTCTTTATCGTTTTTCCAATAGTGATTGGTTTTTTACTAATTGTCCTAAATTTTAATTCGATGTATAATTATGTCACATATGTTGTGCCAATGCAAAATGCAGTTTTTTTAGATAAAGGAATTGGCCATTATGATTATTTGTTAAATGGTGGAAATATAACATCAATAGAAAAAGCAGTGTTGCAACCAGACAACTCAATTAATGTTATTTTTGGTCAAAATGACTACAAATGGTCCACAGGGTATGAGCCAATTCCTAAATTTAATTATGGGATGAATTTACAGAGAAATGACACTTTGATCCTACTTTGTACAAATATTGGCAAAGATGGTTATGCAGATCAGCACCCAGATTTGTCAGAGCCGTATTTTCCAGGTCTTGGAATTTTCAAATATTTAGGACCAATAGTAGTTGAAAATAAAACAGTTTTATTATTTTGGCATGAATCAGCTTCTCTCCAAGCAGACATGCCATGTAACTATCCTGAAGTAATTCATAATTCCATTAATTTATGGGAGTTGCAAGAACATGGAGAACCTGATAATAATTTAGAGAAAATGTTTGGTTCAGATTATCAATAAATTTCAAATCTTATCAAGAAAAAACAAAACAATTATTATTAAAAGTTCTAGAAAGTTCTGGCGGTTCTGGTAACCATATGTGAATACAGAGAAAAGGAAATCAGACAGCATAAGAGATGAACCTAATTCCAGGATTCGCAGTCTGTCACCTCCAAAGAAACAGATTAGGGGCAAATTAAGCAACAGCATGTATGTGGGCATTGACCTGCACAAGAAACCTCTTCAAGTAGCAATAATGGACAATGACGGAAAGGTATTACAAAACAGCAATTGACAACACTCACCAGACAATCAAGAAACATTTTGCAAGCATACCGCCTTATGCCAGCATAGCCATGAATCCTCATCTGTCTGGTTGATACATGTCGATTTCTGACAGATACGCTTGGATACAAAAACCCTGTCAAACCCATACCTGACAAAGGCAATAGCTGCATCCAAGAAGAAGACAGACAAGGTTGATGCCAAGATCCTTACAGCTCTGCTGAGGATGGATCCGTGGAGCGAGCTCCTGCCAGATCACAGTACTGTTGCCAAGTTCATGCAGAAGATTCCAACTGCATGGCTTTGACATGGATGCAATGCATATGAACCACTTGGCGAGCTAGCCAGACATGTATGGAAAAGTGATTTGGGAAAAGCTGTTGTTATTGGTAGCAGTTTAGCATTACTCGGTTTAGCAATAATGAAAGCTAGAAATTAATCTGAAATCGATCACCATGACTAAGTGTCTGGGCTGAAATATTTCCCTGCATTGTATTCTTCTGCACACATTTCAAAAAGACGCAGGTATGACTTTTCATTATATTGCGAGTTTACAGTATTTAGATAATCAGTAATTTCTCTGTTCCTCTCTATGATGTTATTGAACAAATCCTTATGTGGCAGCATGTCAGATTTTGTGCAGTTGCATTGCTGGCAGGCCAATGTACAGTTGTACGGATCAGTTGAAAAAACATAGTTGAATGGTATGACATGATCCACATGTGGTCGCTGAAATTTTTGCTCACAATAAAAACATCTAGAGTCTTGCTGTTGATTCATCCAAAGCTGTATCTCCGCTTTCAAAGAAATCCTACTCTTTAGTTCATTGTCTATCTTGTTTGCAATTTGAGGAGTCATACGATTTAATTTTTCAAGATATTTTGCAAGCGAGCTGTTTATTCCTTTTTTTAAAAGTATCTTATGCGTATGCAGAAATTCAATAACATCTTCATCTAATGCTATTATTTTTGAATCGGTTTTTTTATAAAATCCTTTCATATCTGTAAGCAGATGTACTAAAACCTCTGGCTTGATACTCTTAGTAATTACCTTTGCTCGAAATTGCTCCATTTTATCTGATGATAGTTCATCTATGGTGGGTGGTTTTTTTTGAGGATCATGAATGCTTTTTATCAATCTGGTTATGTTTGCATCCTGCGGATCCTGGGACTGTCTGAGACGAAAACTATACTCCATATCCCAATAATATTTTGCAAATCGAACAGCAACAAAATTTAGATCCACAAAAACTTTCCCGTCTTTGCGTTCAAGCCATTGATTGCCTACCAATTTTTGTGCAGTTCTAGAATCATACAGATCTCCAATATCCAAAATGGCCCGTAAGAATACGGGTTTATACGTGCTGGCCATTCTTCCTTCCTTACTGAAGAATCGATTGAACATTTGTAGATAGTCTTTGGACATTATAATCAAACATGGATCGTACAATAATAATATGATCTCATTCGGGATTCAGATTGTTTCATGATGCCAGATTAGAATTCTAAAATTATTCGCACCACGTCCCAACAAAAATTCTAAGCAGCAAAAGTTACTTGACAAACACATATTCAAACCCAAAATTTCCAAGACAAGTTCTCATCTATTGGACAAATCCAAAGGTAACACGATGAAAATTTGGAAATAACTTCAGAGAGAATAACTTCAGAGAGAATAACTTCAGAGAGAATAACTTCAATAATTCAATAAGACAAAAATAGTTCAATGTCTAACTTTTTTATTTTATAATATGATAGAATCTGATGATTTGAAAATATTTGATAATCAGGCCCCCTTGATAATAGACTTTATGCATAATTGAATCATAAAAAATTTTTCCGAAAGATTTAGATCCATTTTGATCGCCGCAACAGGTAATGGAATCTTCAGAACAGACTATACGCAGGCTGCAAAGGGAGCTCAAACAAAAGGACACAGCAATCAAGCAAAAGGACACAGCAATCAAGCAAAAGGACACAGCAATCAAGCAAAAGGACACAGCAATCAAGCAGAACAACAGAGCAATCAAGCAGAACAACAGAGCAATCAAGCAGAACAACAGAGCAATCAAGCAAAAGGACGCAGCAATCAGCAGGCGCGAGAAGACGATTGGCCTGCTGCGCGAGCAGCTGCTGCTGCGCGAGGACAGCCTGTGGGCCGTTACAGATGCAGGCCGCTCTGATACGGACACGTCGCTGCTGCACAGCAGGGAGGTGATCCACGGCATACTGCACAACAGCGCAAAGCTTGCGGGAATTACCTCGTATGACCTTGACCAGTTTGACTACATCTGCAACGACTTTGTGGTAGAGTCAAAGAGGCACAACAAAGACGCGCCGCTCTTTTCAGAGGACGAAACACCGGATCCCGGAAACCGCTGCCTGCCTGGCCGCAGGTCCGTCCTGCTGCTTGCGCTGTTCCGCAGGCGCTCAAACGTGACGCAGGATGCCCTGGGTGTGCTGTTTGATGTTGACCAGTCCACCGTGTGCAGGTACCTCAAGTTTGCAGATTCCGTGCTGGCAAAGATTCTGCCTACTGCAGACAGGATGGCCCGTCTGGTAAAAAGGGCCGAGACATCAGGGCAGCTAGAGCAGCTAATGCCGGACAGAACCATCATAATTGACGGCACCGAGGCGGTGCCAAGGCAGCGTCCGCAGGACAAGGATAAAAGAAAAAACACGTACTCTGGCAAAAAGAAGCGCTTTACGATTAACACCACCATAACAACAAACAGGGCAGGCCTGATACTTGCAGCAGGCAGGTCCTTTGAGGGCGGGACGCACGACCTTACCATGATAAGAGAGGATCCGATAGACTGGCAGGTGGTCTAAATCCATGTACAAAAAGGACACGCCCGAAAAGGACAGGATACGGGTACTTGCAGACAAGGGGTACCAGGGATGCCAATCACTACACGGGAATAGCACTTGAGATGCCGGAAAAAAAGAGGCCGCGGACGGAGCTGACGCAGCAGCAAAAGGACTCGAACAAAAGGATCAGCGCCAAGAGGGTAAAGGCGGGGCACGCCATCGGAAGAATAAAGCAGTGGGCGAGGATGACAGACCCGTATGACGGCACGGTAGAGGAGTTTCACGAGGAGCTGGCTGTGTGTACCGGCCTTGCAAACTTTCAACTGCTGTGGGATGCAAAGAAAAAGCGGCCGTCACTTGGTTATTGACGGCACAGCACAGGGTGCATGAGGCACTGCAAGAGTGCGCACGGATTTCTAATTTCTGCGAATTTACAATGATCTTTTGCATCAAAATTAAATAATTTCCTGGACTGGCTTTGTGTGTCTTGGTAGTGTATGCTGCAGAAAAAATTTGACGGGTCAATTAACCATATGTGAAGGCTCGGAGAAAAGGAATTTTAGATGACACTGGCATCAAGTCCTTTAAAAAGAAAAAAACAAAGAAACAGATTACCCATGGTTCTGACAAGATCATGTATGTTGGACTAGACGTACACAAGGAGACGATTCAAGTTGCAGTACTGGATGGCGGCGGGACACTGCAGTCCAACATGAAGATAAAGAACAATCATGCGGAGATCAGGAAAACATTTGCCATGATCCCAAGGGACTCAAAATACGTGCTGGAATCATCATCTGTCTGGTACGGCCTATACCGGTTTCTCACAGATACGCTGGGATTAAATGTAATCGTATCCAATCCGTTTAGCACCAAGGTAATTGCAACGTCGCTCAAAAAAACAGACAAGGTGGACGCGCAGGCGCTGGCAAATCTATTGAGAGGGGGCTACATTGCACAGTGCCACGTGCCCGACAATGACATAGTAGAGCTAAGACACCTTGCAAGACACAGAAACAAACTGGTCAAGACAAGAACAGTCATGAAGAATTCCATACATGGGATACTCTTGCAAAACGGAATCAAGACAAAATCCGGCGGATTCGGATCCGGCCACGTAAGGGAATTGAGAAAACTGAGGAACTATCGCATAGATTCGTTCCTTGATTCCATAGCGTTTCTAGACGGGCAGATCTACAAAATGGATGTAAAAACCCGCCGGATAGTCAAAAGGGATCAGAACATCAGTCTGCTGACCACCGTTCCTGGAATAGGGTATTATTCTGCGCTTGCAATATATTCGGAGATTGGCAATATCGAAAGATTTTCAGACTCACACAAACTGTGTGCATACGCGGGCATTGTTCCGTCCGTGAGAAACTCTGCTGAGACGGTACACCACGGCAGGATAACAAAGAGGGGAAGCCGTATGCTGCGATGGATAGCAGTGGAGGCAATCCAGACCCATACAAGACACGCGCCTGACAGCGACATTACAAGATTCTACAACCGTCTTGCAAAAAAGAGAGGAAGATCAAAGGCAAAGGTTGCAGCGGCATCAAAGCTGATACGTGTAATATATTGGATGCTAAAGGAGAAAAAAGAGTATGTTGCCCAAAAATAATTTATCACGGTTAGAGTCTGTCTGCGTTTTATGCGTTGAGGTTACACCTCGGGCAATTAACTGCGGTTCAATCTAACAAATGGATGAAGAATGGCACTGGGAGTAAGATCCCGAATGGATACTTGTCCGCTCATCTTTTGGAATTTGGATCAACCCTAACGTGAGCCATTCAACACTGTGACAGTTTGCAAGGAATGTTTATAAAGAATTCACATGGATATGCATAAAGTCTAGTACACTCTTTAAAAATATTCAGGAAATAATCGACAAGTTAAAAAAAGATATCATGGTAGGCAAACGAATTAAATTCAAAACTATTCCCAAATACTACAAAAAGAGACATGGGATTGACAATGCGTTTCATGTATATTTGCCAAAAGGCATGAGACTAGTCTATTCTATTACTATTTACAATGGTGAAAAGACTGCATTTCTAATGGAATTAGCGGATCATCATGCTTATGAGAAAAGATTCAATTATTGATACATAAATGTACATACATATAAATATCATTTGTCTGCATAAGCAGTTGGGAATCACGCATGGCTAAATCAATGACTGTTTTGGATTATATTTTGGAGAAAAGTAAAAAATACAATCCTACACTGAGAAGTTTTATTCAGGTCGAAAAATTAGTATTTGAGACTAAAGAATTTGAGACCAAACGGGAACTATACAATCTATTGCCCAAAGGAATGCAGTATCCGTCATTTAACTTTATTTTAGATGTTTTGGAAAAACAAAACAAAATCGTATTTGATAAAGACGGTTCTTTTTTCTGGATTGGCAATGCAAGCCAAAAGCTAGAAAAGAGTATTAAAAACGCAAAGGAATACTAGATTCTTTAAAAGAGCAAAATGAGCAAAGAAAAGTTATCTGGCTTTCAAGATTTGGGTTGATCAAGCCCAACGAGTAATTGTACTCAATTCCGCATGAACCTGAGTTCAATGGTTCACGTTATTTTTAAGTAGGGCGCAAAACGGAGATCAACGCATGGTATCAGGCAACCAAATCAGACTCAACCGAATTCTCAAAAAAGGGAAAATGCTTTGCATTCCAATGGACCACGGCATTTCAAATGGGCCCATCGAGGGTCTTGAAAATCCCGCCGATACAATCTACAAATGTGAGGGACATGGCCTCACCAGTGTAATTATCAACAAAGGGATTCTCAAAACACTGCCTAAACCAACTAGGGTTGGCATTTTAGTTCATTTTTCAAGTAGTACTGCATTATCATTATCACCTAATCGCAAGATGTTGACTGGAACCGTAAAAGAAGCTGCGGCGATGGGAGCAGATGGCGTTTCATTACACATCAACGTTGGAGGTAAAGAAGAACCAGAGATGTTAGAGCAGCTTGGCATGACTGCAGATCAATGCCACAAGTGGGGAATGCCGCTTTTGGCGATGATGTATCCGAGGGGGGAGAACATAAAAGATCCTCATGATCCTGAGATTGTCGGACATGTCGCAAGGATTGGTGCAGAGTGTGGTGCAGATATTGTTAAAACATTATACACTGGCGATGTAGATTCCTTTGCAAGAATTGTAAAGAGCACACCAGTTCCAATTGTCATTGCCGGCGGACCTAAAGCAAAAACAGATTTAGATATTCTTCAAATGACTGAAGATGCTATGACTGCAGGAGCTAAAGGTGTCACATACGGCAGAAACATCTTTGCACACAAAAATCCTGAAAAAATGGTAGAGGCACTAGCTGAAATAATTTTCAGAAATAAAACTGCAAAGGAAGCATTGAAGAAAATTGAGTAAGACAAGAGAGCTGATAATTGCACCCAAAATGTCTCAGGCACAACTAGCTAAATTTCTTCCTCAATTAGAAGACGAGGGAATCAAAATGGTATATCTTGATCCTAGAAAAATAGGCAAGAAAAAGACAAAACTAGAGACAGTTTTCCCCTCAAATGCTGCAAAATACGTAGTACTTGAAAAAGAGGCAGCATCAAAGCCCAAAGGAAGAAAATCTGGAAGAAAATTCCAGGTATTATCAAATTCAGATATTGAAGATATTCTTTCTGTCGCTAGGAAGGGGTTAGACTTTGTCATAGTAGAAGTAAAAGACTGGAAGATTATTCCCCTAGAGAACATTATTGCCAAACTTCACAAAGTCCATACCAAAATTTTTGCAATTGCAAGAACTCCTGAAGAAGTAAGAAAGATGTTCTCAATTTTAGAGGTCGGAGTAGATGGGGTAATTTTCAGTACATCGTCAATTAATGAGGTAAGGGAGGCCATGGTGTATCTGGGTACCAGGAGTTTTGACATGAAACCTGCAAGGATCATCGACATTAAGGAAGTGGGGGATGGAGAACGGGTTTGTGTAGATACAGCTTCGATGCTTCACAAGGGGGAAGGAATGCTAATTGGAAGCAGATCAAATTTTTTGTTTTTAGTCCATAATGAATCAGTGGGATCATCATTTACATCCCCAAGGCCATTTCGAGTAAACGCAGGTGCTGTTCATTGTTACACGCTTTCACCAGATGGCACAACTAGTTATCTCTCAGAAGTCGAAACAGGCTCTGAGGTATTGATTCTTAATTCTAAAGGAAAGGCAAGAAGGGCAACGGTTGGAAGATCAAAGATAGAACGGAGACCGATGTTAATGATTAAAGCATCCGCAGGAGGGGAGGTAGGAGGAATAATCGCACAGGATGCAGAAACGATTCGTTTTGTAAAACCAAACGGACAGCTAGTATCAGTCACCCACTTGAAGAAAGGGGATACAGTAATGGTTCATGCAAAGCCTGCTGCCGGAAGACATTTTGGAATGGAAGTTTCAGACGAATACATATTAGAAAAATAAAATGAAATACAAAACTTGCGTATCGATTGCAGAAAAAACACCGTCCAAAATAAAAAAAGTGCTAAAAATTGCGTTAAAGAAATCAGACTATGTCGAAGTCAGGTTTGATTTTTTAAAGATTGAGCACATTCCTGAAGCATTAGAGTTAGTCAAAAAAGATCTAAACAAAACTGTCTGTACACTAAGACCAAAAACAGAAGGAGGAAAATTTCCAGGGACTGAAAAAGAACGAATTGCAGTTCTAAAGTTGATTGCAGAGTATAATCCGTTTTTACTAGATGTGGAATATAACACGTTAAAGAAGAGCACAGCGTTGAGAAAATATCTAAGATCAACAAAGACGAAACTGCTAGTATCATGGCATGACTTTAAAAAAACACCAGATTCAGCAGGCCTAAAAAAGAAGCTGAACCAGATGAGCAAATTCTCATCAAACGTAAAAATTGTAGGTACTGCAAAGACAGCAAATGATTCAAACAGAATGCTAGAGTTGTACAGCAAAAAAGGGAAGAATAACCTGATATCATTTGCAATGGGGGATTTGGGCAGGATTTCAAGGATTTTGTGCCTGTATTTGGGCAGCCCATACACCTATGTCTCATTAGGAAAGGCAGTTGCTCCAGGCCAATTCAGTGTCGATGAAGTAAAGAAAATTACAAGTCTGAAAAAATAAACAGTTGAGAGTTTAAATCAATCATATAGCTCAGAAAAATAAGATGGGAAGAACATTTGCAGTTATAGGAGATCCAATTGATCATTCACTGTCTCCAAATATCCATAGTGCAGTGTTTAGAGAACTGGATTTGGATTGCTCATACATCGCTTATAGAATTCCAAAAGGGGAATTGAAAGAAGGAATCGAGGGGTTAAAGAAAATCAATATCGACGGATTCAACATAACAATACCTCATAAAGTTGAGATGATGAAATATTTGGATAAAATTGACGAATCATGTAGTTTGATTGGCGCAGTCAACACAGTTGTGAACAAAGAAGGGACACTCAAGGGATACAACACAGACATGGACGGTTTTCTAGAGCCGTTTAAGAAAAGGGAATTAAACATCGGAAATTCCAGAGTTCTACTGCTTGGGGCAGGGGGGGCTGCAAGGGCAATAGTTGCAGGACTGGCAAAAGAAAAAGCAAAGAGCATAACTGTTGCAAACAGAACACTAGAAAACGCAAACAGTCTTGCAGAGTTTGCAAAAAAAATTGGGCTAGGTTGCAACACGATGAAAATTGAAGATGTGGGGGGTTCTGCCAAAGACTATGACATCATTGTCAATGCAACATCAGTGGGGTTAAAGAACGAGTCAAGCCCAATTTCTTTAGAAGGGATTAGTGAAAAAACAGTCGCTTATGACATCATATACATGCCAATGAACACGGATTTTGTCAAACAGGCAAAGGATAAAGGAGCAACTGTCATTTTCGGTTATGAGATGCTTTTAGGTCAGGCCGTCAGGGCATTTGAGATCTGGCACGGTATGGAAGCACCTTATAATGTAATGAAAAAAGCATTGCTAGGGGGATTTTGATGGCAAAAGCAAAGGCTACAGTGCACGGGGCAATCTCTCTTGTAAATGCGATTGCAAACCAGAAAGGCGCCACATTAGGAATTTCATTAAAGGTGGAGGCAGTAGTCAAAACGGCCCCAGGAAGAGGGATTGTACTTCAATCCAAAAACAAAAGCCTCAGTTCCCGCTTGATCAACAAAACCGTAGAGAAGATTGCTCTAAAAAAAGGCTTGGAGCAGAACAAAATAACAGTTACGCTTGATTCAGAAATTCCAACAGGGTTCGGACTAAAAAGTTCAAGTTCAATTTCATCAGCAGTGGCGCTGGCATGTGCAAAAATATTCAAGCCAAAGCTAACTGATCAGCAAATTTTACTTGCGGGGGTTGATGCATCAATTGAATCAAGAGTGAGCATTACAGGGGCATACGATGATGCGTGCTCCTGTTATTATGGAGGATTCAATGTAACAGATAATGCAAGAAGAAAAAGAGTTCACTTTGAAAAAGGCCCAACTAATTTAATCGCAGTAATATTTATCCCTAAGAACAGAAAAAGAGGCAACCTGAAGGAACTCAAAATTCTTTCATCCGTATTTGAAAACGCATGGGAGTTGGCAAGAAAAGCAAACTATTGGGAGGCAATGAACATTAATGGATTGGCCACTGCTTCAATTTTAAACTCAGATTCTAAAATAATTACAAGTTTGATCGACAAAGGTGCACTTGGAGCATCAGTTTCTGGAAATGGGCCTGCAGTTGCAGCAATAACAAAAAAAGGAAATGAATCAAGCATCAAAAGGGTGTTCTCAACGCTAGAAGGAAACGTTATTGTCTCTAAAGTAAGTAACAAAAAGGCTGAAGTTCATGAATTGTAAAGTTGAAAAATCAAAAATTTCCGGACAAATAGTTTGCCCTCCAAACAAGAGTTACACGCACAGAGCAATTTTTCTTGCATCACTTGCAGGAAATAACAGCAGGGTGGATAACGTATTGCTGTCAGCTGATACTATGGCAACAATTGATGCTTGCAGGAAATTTGGCGCAGGGATAGAAATCAGGGATTCATCAATTATTGTCAAAAATCCCATAAAACTAGGCACAAATGTGCCTGAAATTAACACAGAAAACTCTGGAACTACAATTAGAATTGCATCAGGAATTGCAAGCCTATTTTCTGAAGAGATTACTCTAACGGGGGATAAAAGCCTACAAAAAAGACCGATGCAGCCTCTCCTAGACGCGCTATCAAGCATGGGTGCGCAATGCAGCTCATCAGGCGGGAGTCCACCAATAAAAATCAAGGGGAAAATTTCAGGGGGCAGCGTAACAATTCCAGGAAGTTTCTCCAGTCAATTTATTTCTGCATTATTAATCAGCGCACCACTGACAGAAAACGGAATCAATCTTACCATAGAGGGAAGTTTGGTGTCAAAACCATATCTTGATGCAACGATTGCAACAATGAGAAAGTTTGGGGTGTCTGTACAGACGTTAATCCCTTACAAAAAATACAACATACCACCACAAGTTTACAAAAATGCCGTATTTACAGTTCCAATTGATTTTTCAAGTCTGGCACTACTTCTCTCAGCTGCAGTGCTTAACGGAGAAGAAGTTATCATCAAAGGAAACATTGGGAACTTGCCACAAGGTGATGAAGCCTTTATTGATATTTTAGAACGGTTGGGAGTAAGTGTTAGTGTCAATGATGATGATGATGAAGTCAAAATCAAATCGCCTGAAAAATTGAAAGGTGGGAAATTTGATTTAAGTAATTCGCCAGACTTGCTTCCACCTCTTGCAATTTTGGCATTAAATACATCAAATCCAATTGAGATAGTTAACGTAAAACATGCAAGATTAAAGGAAACAGATAGAATTGCAATCACAGCTAGAGAAATGGCAAAACTTGGAATAAAAGTTGAAGAAAAAGACGACGGATTAATTTTAGAATCATCAGAAAGTCTAAAGGGGGCAGAACTAAACTCTGAAAATGATCATAGATTGTTTATGGCATTTTGTATAGCTGGAATGTATGTAGGGGATTGCACCATAACAGATCCAGAATCAGTAAGAGTTTCGTATCCAAACTTTGTAGATGAGATGAACAGTCTTGGAGCTAAAATTCAAAACCAATAGAATTATTTTCAAAAAAAATCAACTAGAGAGGCTAATGGCGCGACCCTGTATAGAGTGAAAAGCATTCTCCTCACCCACAACGCTTTGGCGCAGATAACATGTATTTTTCGCAGGGCCGCACAAATTATGCGTTAAAATTTGCATGTTTTTCCATATAATGTATACATTATTATGATATTTAATAAGATATTGTAATTATTTCATATAATTATCGATAACGGTATAATTTTCATCTGTTCGTAGTCTGTTCCCCAAAACGAGTCACAAAGACAATGGAATTTTTTCCAAAAACAGAATGAGGAATTATAAGCACCGCTTAGCTTTGATATTGTGTTGCCGGGAAGTTCTATTGGTCAGCGTCTTGTTTTAACAAGTTTTGGTGAAAGTCATGGAAAAGCCATTGGTGCAGTCCTAGACGGCTGTCCTGCAGGATTGGAGATTGATGAAAAAGAGATACAAAAGATGATGGATCTAAGAAAGCCAGGACAAAGCCTTATTTCAACCCAAAGAAAAGAAGGAGACGCAGTAGAAATTGTGTCAGGAGTTTTCAGAGGACATACAACCGGCGCGCCAATCACAATGATAGTTTGGAACAGCAATCAAAAATCAAAAGATTATGATAATTTAAGGACAAAACTAAGACCGGGGCATTCAGATTATACTGCCATGATAAAGTACAGTCACTATAATGATTATAGGGGGGGCGGAAGATTCTCCGGCAGGTTAACTGCAACGCATGTCATGGGTGGCGCTATTGCAAGAAAATTACTCAAAGTAACACTAGGGGTTGAAACAAACTCGTACACCTCACAGATTGGAAAGATAAAGATGGAGAGGGGGTTTAGTGAAAAGATGGTTGGCTCAATTTATAAAAATGAGGTAAGGTGTCCTGAAAATAAAACTGCAAAAATGATGAGGGCAAGTATTTTGAATGCAAGAAAGAAAGGGGATTCTCTTGGAGGAATAATTGAGTCAGTTACAACAAAGGTTCCAGTAGGATTAGGTGAACCAATCTTTAGTTCGCTAGAATCAGAGCTGAGCAAGGCAATTTTTTCAATACCATCAGTAAAGGGAATAGAGTTTGGTTCAGGGTTTGGAGGTTCAGAACTTCATGGCTCTGAAAATAACGACTTGTACACAATTAAGAAAGGAAGGATAGTAACAAAAACAAACAATTCTGGAGGAATTTTAGGAGGCATCTCAAACGGAATGCCAGTTACCATTAGAATTGCATTCAAGCCAGCATCGTCAATTGCGCAGAAGCAAAGCACTGTAGATATTAAGACTAAAAAAGAAACGACTCTTCAAGTTAAGGGAAGGCACGACCCATGTGTTGTGCCCAGGGCGCCTCCTGTAGTAGATTCACTTGTAGCCTTGACTCTTGCAGATCATGCACTTCTTGCAGGGGCCATCAAGCCTGTTTTGTAAGAAAATGTCAGATATCAATGATCTTCGGAATAGGATGAACGAAGTCACTTTAGAGATGATAAGGCTTCTAAAAACTAGAACAGATATTGCAAAAGAAATCGGTAACGTCAAAAAAAATATCGGCATGGGAGTAACTGATGAAACACGCGAAGACAACCTACGCGAAAAAGTGATTTCACTATGCGAGGAAATAGGGTTGGACAAAACAATTGCAACAAAATATTTGAATTTTCTCTTAAACGAATCAATAAAAGTTCAATCAGCAAACAAACAGACACATCTCTCAATTTTTCTAAAGGCCAAGTCGCTTGAACAGCAAGGAAAGAAAATTATTCATATGGAGGTAGGAGAACCAGATTTTCTTCCGCCAACTGTTGTAAAAAATGCATTAGAAGAAGTGTTTGACAAAGGATTTCTAAAATACGGTCAGGCAAAAGGAATGCCAGCATTTAGAGAAGCACTTGCAAAATACGTCTCCAGCAAGTTTAGCACAGATGTTTCAGAGGATAACATAATAGTTAGTCCGGGTGCAAGATTCTCAGTTTTTACAGCAATTACAACACTTCTCAATCCAGGTGACGAAATGGTTGCAATAGAGCCGGCATGGCCTGCATACAAAGAATGCGCATTAAATTCCGGAATCAAAGTTAGAACGATTAATACAACTTTGGAAAACAAGTGGGAGCCATCAATGGAACAGATTGAAAATACAATCAATTCAAACACAAAAATGATTGTGCTAAACTATCCAAATAACCCAACAGGAAAAATTCTTTCCGAAAAATTACAAGACAGCATAATGGAAACAGCTAAAAGAAATGATCTCTATGTGCTAAGTGATGAGATTTATTCACAGTATGCAAAAACTCGTTGGAAAAGCGCTCTAAGCTACAGTTACGAGAAAAGTGTTGTCACTCAATCATTCTCAAAATCTCATGCAATGACAGGATTTAGAATTGGGTATGGAATAGCAGATGCAAAGATTGTTGAAAAAATGGCAAAATTAGAGGCATTATGCCTAACAAATGTCCCAGAGCCAATCCAATACATTGCCATGAAGGCACTTGAGGCAGATACGTCTGATAATACTAATACAGTACAACACAGACTGTATGTATTGACACAGAAAGCAAACGAGATGGGGTTAGATTTTGTGATTCCAGATGGGGCAATGTACATTTTTGCACGAATCAACCAAGAAGGTTTTGACGGGGTTCAGTTTGCAAACAAAGCACTCGAGAAAGGCTTGGCAGTGGCACCAGGGGAGGGGTTTGGAGATTACAAAAATTTCATTAGAATTTCTGCGTGTCAGGACGAAAAAATACTAATTGACGGGATGAATATATTGAGTGATATCATGAGGGATAAACAATGAAGAAGAAAATAACAGTTGTTGGTGCCGGGGGTCAAATGGGACAATGGTTTACAAAATATTTTGCAGATAAGAATTACGAGGTGACAGGCTATGATACAGAAAATAAAGTTTCAGGAAAAGGCGTCATAGAATCAGATTCGCTGGTAGGGGCAATTTTGAAGGCAGACTATGTTGTTTTGTGTACTCCAACTAGAAGAACACCTGAGATCATCAGACTGATTGCAAAGGAAATGAAGCGCGGGACATATCTTATTGAAATTTCATCTGAAAAATCCAAAGTTGCATCGTCGTTAGCAAAGATGCCATCTAAAATTAATCCAATCTGCATCCATCCAATGTTTGGACCAGGGGTAAAAACAATTAAAGGCCAAAATATAATTTCAGTTCCAATCAAAGATGCCAAAAAAGAATTAACTGTTGCAAAATCATTATTTGAAGGTGCAAATTTTGTAACAATTGATGCCGTTGAGCATGATAAAAAAATAGCAGTGATTTTAGGATTAACTCATTTGATGAATCTTGTTTTTGCAAAGATTATCTCAAAGGATGAAAAGATGGTGTTGACAGAAAAAATGTCAGGAACTACCTTTAGAGTGCAAAAAACATTAGCAGAGAGCATATTGACAGAATCCCCAGAATTAATTGAAACCATTATTGCAAATCCAGAGATTCGAAGAGTTGCCGAAGAGCTTTGGAAAGATATTGGAAGACTGCTCACTGCTGTTCAGGAATCAAAGACAGAAGAGGTGGTCAACTACATCAAAGAATGCCAAGACAGACTTGCAAAACACACAGACATCAATGAATCCTACAAAAAACTGACAAAAATGGTCAAAGCCGTTGAAAAATAACGGATATGCGCTCGACTAAGATAGTTACGTCGTTTATTAGAGATAATGAGAAAATATTGATTCTAAAGAGAAGTGACAAAGTAAAATCAATGAAGGGGTTGTGGGCAGGGATTAGCGGAATCATTGAAAAAGATGAAGAGCCCCTAAAAAGAGCAAAAATTGAAATTTTTGAAGAAGCCGGGATTGCAGAAGACAGGATCACACTTGTCAAATCTTCAGGGGAGATGAGAATCAACTCGCCCCAATACGAAAATCATGAATGGAATGTATTCCCGTTTTTGTTTGAAGCAAAAAACCCAGAAATCAAACTCAATTGGGAAAACTCGGAGTTTAAATGGGTAAGCGTAGGCGATCTAGAAAACTATGAAACAGTTCCCAGTCTTCAAAAAGTCTTACTCAACCTGTTGTAGGTTCTCATTCTTATTTTCATAATTTTTTTGTTGCGGCAGCATCATGTAGACACATGCGCCTCCACACATAGTACATGGAACGTTGTTTCCAGGGTGCTGTCCAGTACGGCTATGAATTTTAGCTGCCTCTTCAGGATCAATAGATAACGCCAACTGTTTTTCCCAATCCAATGTACGCCTAGCTTCAGTCATTTCCATGTCCCATTTGATCACTTTGTCACGAATCTTTACAAGATCGCCTGCATGAGCTGCGATTCTATAAGCAATCAATCCTGCCTTTACTTCTTCAGCATTTGGCAAAGCCAGATGTTCAGATGGGGTAAGATAGCATAAAAGATCAACGCCTTCACTTGCTGAAACTGCAGCGCCTATGGCACTTGCAATATGATCATGTCCAGAAGCAATATCAGTTACCAAAGGACCTAAAACATAGTATGGCACATCGCCAATTAGTGATTTTGCCAACCGAACATTTGCTGCAACCTCGTTGAGTGGAACGTGTCCCGGACCTTCCACCATAACTTGAACATCTTGCTCATGCGCGCGTTTAGTTAACTGGGAAATGTTGATCATCTCTTGAACTTGTAATTCATCATGGGAATCCAAAATGGAGCCCGGTCTAAGTGCGTCTCCGAGGCTAAATGTGACATCGTATTTTTTGGCAATTTCAACAAGATAGTCATAATGAGTCAAGTATGGGTTTTCTTTGTCATGCTTTAGCATCCATGCAGCAGTGATTGTTCCTCCCTTACTTACGACTCCGCCATATCTCTGAACTTTGAGAATTCTTTTTGCAATGTCTTTGGTAATGCCACAATGAATTGTTGTATAATCAACCCCATCTTTTGCATTGTTTTCAAATGCGTTGAGATAGTCATCTTCAGTCAGATTCAAAGGATTTTTATGAACTTCAACACCATAGTTGTACGCTTCATAAATTGGAACTGTTCCAAAAGTAATTGGTGCAGCATCTAAGAGGGTTTGCCTTATTTTTTTAACATCCCCACCATCACTTAGATCCATCATTGTATCGGCATGGTACTTTACGGCAACCTTAGCTTTCTCAATTTCTGCTTCCAAGTCTACATTTAATGTGGAGGTTCCAATGTTGACATTTACTTTAGTTTTAAGGCCCTTACCAATTCCAACATTGTGAATTTTCTGGGGCCTAGCATTGTTACTTGGAATTATTATAGAGCCATGTGCAATTTTCGGAATTAACCAATCAAGAGAAACATCCTCATCTTTTGCTACTTGTTTCATTTCATCAGTAGCAACACCGCGTCGTGCAACAGTCATTTGAGTTGCCATAAAGTAATCTATGTTATTACCTGATTTAAACAATCATGAAAATCACAAAAAATTCTTGATCGCTTGAAAATTTCATAGCGCCGCATTAAGAAAATAGATCGATCTTATATGTCAGAATCAGCATATGGATCATTATGAGAGCCATCAGGGAATGCAGACATTGTGGGAGGGAGTTTTACAGCATGAGAGACGAATTTTGTTCTTTTGATTGTGTATCCCAAGCATCTTCCTAGCATTCTAAATTAACTCAAATCCGGTTCTTTGTGCAAAGGTAATTTTTCTGATTGAATTTGAGATCCCGTTCAAAATAGGCGTGACTAGCAGTTTAGAGCCGGGAGAATTTGAAACATTTTGTTTAATCTCAGTTACTTGTTGTGTTAATTCAATTTCAGCTGGAACTAGCAAAATATAATTTCAAAGTTTTTGGTTTTCAGATTTGAGGCTACCTCAGACATTTTGTCATCTAGGCGGGCTCCAACTCTCTTCAACATGATCATCAGAATTGTTTGAAATAAGATATTGCTTCCCACATTTGAAACATTGCCACAGAAATTTACCATCTTTTTTTGTTTGATATTGCATAGGTAACAAACAAGTTGTACATCGTAGTTCTTCAGCAGGGGAGTCATCTACAAGAGGAATTTTAGCCATTAAAATAAAATGGGTGTCTAACTATAAAACAGCTATCAGAAAAATTCACTGCCCATGTGAAAAGGTTTGAGACTTAAAGGAAAAATAGATTAGGACTAACAACAACAACAAAACAGTGTGAATTTACTTTCTATTGGTGGTTCAGATCCTTCATCAGGGGCAGGCATTCAAAGTGATGTCAAAACATTTTCTATGCTTGATGCACATTGCTTAACTGTAATTACTGCAATTACTAGCCAAAACACTACAAAGTTTGGTAAGAGTGAGCCAGTCTCACAAAATGCCCTAAAAAACCAACTAGATTCAGTATTGTCAGATTTTAAAATTGATGGAATAAAAATTGGGATGGTGTATGATTCACAAATCATCAAAACATTACATCATAAATTAAAAAAATTAAAAATTCCCATAGTTGTTGATCCTGTAATAAAATCAACAACAGGCGGGTCACTAATCAAAAATTCAGCCATCAAAGATTTTCAAAAATTCATCATTCCCCTTGCTGCGGTAATTACGCCAAACAAATTTGAGGCCGAAACTCTATCAAAAACCAAAAATAATACAAAAAATTCGCCAAAAAAAATTGCAAAAATAATTCAGAAAATGGGGGCAAAAAACGTAGTAATTACCGGAGTTGATCAAAAAAATAACCAGATATCAGATTTTGTATTAGAGAAAAACAAAGAATACGTTATTTCCGGAGACAGAGTTCCTAAAACGAACCATGGAAGTGGATGCAACTACTCTGCGGCCATACTTTTTGCACTTGTAAAAAAGAAAAACATGCTAGAGTCGATGAAATTTGCAAAACAATTCACTTACAATTCCATAAAAAACGCAAAAAAGATTGGAAAAGGGGTTGCCATAACAGGTATTCAAGGAGACAGTATCAATTCACACCTATCAGATGCAGTTAACAAATTTGTCGAGATTAAAAATATCTATAAAAATATTCCAGAATGTCAAACAAATTTTGTAAATTCCAAACAAAAACCAAAATCAATAAAAGACGTTTTAGGTATTTCTGGAAGAATTGTAAAAGCTGGAAAACAAGTAATGGTTGCAGGCGATTTAAGATATGGAGGCTCAAAACATGTTGCAACAGCATTACTTGCAGTTAATAAAAAATTTCCACAAGTATGCTCAGCAATAAACCTCAAGTATCAAAATTCCACCATATCAAAAATTAAAAAAACAAAATTAGTTGTTTCGAGTTATGATAGAAGTCAAGAACCCAAAAGTGTGAAAGGCAAACGTTCCACCATAAAATGGGGAATGAAAAATTCAATTAAAAATTTAAACAAAGCACCTGACATTGTGTTTCACAAAGGAGATTTTGGAAAGGAGCCCATGATCATAGTTTTCGGCGAGACTCCAAATAGTGTAATCAAAAAAATTTTAAAGATTGTTTGATTCCAGTCACCCAGAACAGCATATGCAGTTAAACTCATGTAAGCCTTGGGTTCTCCCATACGAAATCACCCCTTATCCTACTGCGGACCATTCTCAGTGTGCTTTGCTGAATCAGGATGTTTCTGATTTGTCTTGCATCTTCTTATACTTTCTTTGCGTCAACTCATGATTCTGTGTGCGGTATTCCTCCATGTTTGTTAGCATGTGCCAGATTATCTCAAGCATCATCTGCCTTGCAGCTGCTATTCTTGCCTTTTGTTTTCTTCTTCTCTTTGCGATTCTTGAATAAAATGATTCCATCCTTGGATCAAATCGTATCGTGGTGTTTGCAGCCTCCACCTGCATTGCGCAGCCATGCAGAACCACGTTTTGTTATTCCGCCGCCTCCTTTTTGCGTCTCTCCGCTGTCCCTGTGCGATGGTGCAAGTCCCGCATATGAGACGAGTTTCTCTGCTGTTGCAAATCTGTTAATGTCAACTATCTCGGATATTATTGTCAGTGCCGTGACATAGCTTATTCCAGGCATTGTCATGACTAGTCTTGCCCTTTCATCCTCGTTGCTAATTGCAGCAATCTTTGTCTCAAATGTGTCAATCTGTTTTTGATTCATCTCAATGTTTTCAAGATATGCGTCCATTGCCATCCTGTCAACTTCTGTCAGACTGATTTCATGCAGCCATCTGATTCCCTTCTGTGAGAATGTCTTTATTGTCGGTTGGGTGTAGTCGTATTTTGCAAGTATTGCATAAATCATGTTTTTGTGTTTTGAGACACTGTGTACGCGATTCAGTCTTGTTCTTACCAGACTGCGCAGGTCCCGATAGTATTTTTCTGGTACAAATGACTCGTACACCATGTCAGATCTTAGCAGGTCTGCCAACACGTCTGAATCGAGCTTGTCGTTTTTGAGTTTTGCCTGTGCTATTATCTTGGTCTTTGCAGGGTGTGCAAGAACAGTATCAATGCCGTTATCCTCCAGTGTGTCATGCAGTCTAATCCAGTAGTTGGCAGTTGATTCGCACACTGCTTGCATGTCTTTGCCGTATGTCTTTTTGACGTGTCTGATAAAACCCGTTATTCCACGTGTGGTGTTCTCAAAGCTTGACTGTTCCAGCTTTTTTCTGGTATCTTTTTTTACTGTTGCAACGCACCTGTTTTTGTGAACGTCAATTCCTATGCTGATCATATTATCACCTCCTTTCTGATCAAATTGCCTGATTCTGCGGAATGCTCCCATTCACCATCATCTGTGTGGTATTTTGTTTTCCGCTCACTTTGAGTTAGTCTGTGAAACGCCCTTGTACATGGCAGTAACCCTTCAACTCTCAGGCCCAACAGTAACGATACATCACAGGATATAGAAAAGATTTCGTATAACGTCTGTCAAGTTATCGGGCGTTTAGTCTAAATCTTTTACCTGTAAAGGGTCGGGACATGGGTTCTGTAACAAATTGGGGACATGAATACGGATCTTCTCTGAATTGAAAATTTTCTCTTTCTCCACGTTAACTGTCGGGTGTTTTTGAGGCTATGATTCCTATTTTGATCAGTTTTGCCTTTAGTTCAGTTGTTGTCATTTTATTTCCCTTCATGGAATTACATGATTGGCATAATAGTTGTTTGGTACGTGTTCACCTGATTTAGCTCAGTTTTACATATATTTTACAATCTCGGCCACATAGCCAATATTCTTGTTCTTCCAAGTGGTGACACACGAGAATAGATTCCCCATCCATTCCATGGTATCCACAGATCTCAGCCCGCCACGGATCTTTCTGTGCACTACAATCTCGCGCAATCCGCGCTCGGCGGCATTGTTGGTAGGCGGGATGCCGGGGTCTGATACGAACCGGAACATGTCAGGCGCCGCCCTGCTCAGCTTTTTCATGAAACGCTCCAATATGGGATTATCCGAATATTTCATGATCAGCTGCCTTATCCGCCGCAACAGTCTGCAGCAGAGATCCGTTCTGTTTCCGGCCGCACCGCATCCGTCCCTGTACATTCTTTTTAGCACATCCCGTACGCACCTGCATTGCGGGTCGTCATATTTGACGCACAGGTCACGTGCCTCGCGCAGTATGTGCGACCAGCACTAGCTTGAACACATGATAACCACCTCGTCGTAGATGTAGTGATGAATCGACCCCTGTATGCATATGGGCCTTGCGCCCTTGAGCTTGAATGGGGCAGTCCGAGCTGCTGTGTGACTGGGCCTTGCGCCCTGATAGGTGTATGCAGCTTCCGATCCGTCAAAGATCCGAAAGGAGGTGATAGAAAGGATGAGCAAAGGAACAATCAGCATAGGAATAGACATTGGAAAGAGAAAATGTGACGTATGCGTCATGGACTGGAAGGGAAAGGTTTTGCATACTGGCCAGTATCAAAACACCGTCTCAGATGCAGACAGATTCGCAGAACAGACGGCACTCAGGTATTCTGCCAGAAGATGTCAGGCAGCATGCGAGACGACGGGCAACATGTGGAACATCACATACGGCGCCTTTGAGAGACATGGAATCGACATAAAGCTTGCCAACACCTACAAGATGGCAATAATTGCAAAGACGGGAAAGAAGACAGACAAGATTGACGCACAAAAGATAGCAAGCGTATTGAGGATGGATTCAATACCAGAGTGTTATGTGCCGTCAGCTGACACAAGAGGAGTCCGGGCCATGGTCAGACAGAGGATCAGGACCGTACAGGACAGGACACGCGTGATAAACCGCGTCCACAGCCTGCTTGACAGATACGATGTGAAAATCGATGCCTCTGAGATGTATGCCATAAAGGCCGTAGAACAGATGGAGTCTGCAAGCCTGGGATCCGTACATGACGAAATAGTACCGAGTCAGTGTGCCCGGCAGATAAGGAGCCTTACCGAGGAGATAAGACACATGGATGAACACCTGGAAAAGGAGGCATCGCTAAACGAGGATGCAAAACTTCTTGCCAGCATGACTGGCATGGGAATCTACTCTGCACTGCTGCTTGCCGTCAAGATAGCCGACATTGTCAGATTCGAGACCCCAAAGAATCTCGTCTCATGGGCAGGCCTGTGTCCGGCGATACGCCAGTCAGGCGACAAAATCTACATGGGCAGAATCAAAAAGCTTGACACCAACAGTCTGGTCAACTGGGTCATGTGCGAGGCTGCAAACACGGCGGTAATTCATGATACTAGAATGAAGGCAGTTTACGAGTCTTCCAAGAGAAGACATGCAGGCAAGCATGCACTTGCCATAGTGACTGTCGCCAACAAGATGATAACCATAGCGTGGCACATACTCAAGACCAGGACACCATACGAGTCCCGAAACGAGGGACTGTACAAACGCAAGCTTGCCAAGATGGAAAAGGCACGCCAGAGGTGATTGGTATGTGTCATCCCACCAAATTATCTCTCCAGCGTTAGCTATAAATCTTGTACCGTACAAGTAGGCACGGATCGGAAATACAACTGGGATGCGTTGCCGCAACACGTCCGGTGGTTAACATAGGTGTTGCATAACACGCCTAAAATCTACCACGCAGTTTAAACTGACCAACAAACACACATGTTTCTGACCGAAAAAGCTTTAGATCATGACAGCATGCTCAAAGTGTTGACCGACAATGCAAAGTACGTCCGGCGGGGTGCAGAGCTGGCAGTACAGTACAACCCTGACTGGAACTGCGAGGTAAGGCAGGCCAACTGCGGCAAGGAGGAGGGGGCACCGTTCCAGTATGCAGACACCATGATCATATGACAGCCGCACTGAGAACCGCCCTCGGCGTTCCATTCAGGCAGCTGTCCGGGATGGCAGATAAGATGCTTGAGGGACACGACTCGCCGCACCATACCACGCTGTGCAGAAGAATGGAGAAATTTGACATTAGCATTCACGGCAACACCATACACGTTCATGACGCATCCCGGCACGTAACCCTGATGGCCGATGCCACCGGACTCAGACAGTGGAACCGCGGAGAATGGATACGCGACAAGTGGAAGGCGGTGGTGTTGCGCAAGGGATATGTCAAGATGCACCTGCTGGCAGATGCGGACACCGGCATGATACTTGCTGCAGTAGTCACAGACGACAGAACCGGCGACTCGCCGGTACCGCAGGATCTGCTGGATCAGGCAGTGGCAGAGCCGTTTGCCAAGGCCGGGAAGGACGATGCGAGAAAGAGGCCAAACATGCTTGCAGACGGAGTCTCTCCGCTTGCCGGTTCGGCAGGCGGCAAGGAGGAGGAAGAAGAAGAAGAAGTGCCAAGTGCCAGCCTGCTTGCAGACGGCGCATATGCATCCAAGAAAAACATGAATGCGTGCAGGAAGAAGGGCATCAAGCCGCTTGTGCCACTCAAACCATGCTTTGCTGAGAGCGGCAGGGGCGATGACGGCAAGGAGTGGAACCTGGCCGTGAAAGAGCAGCTTGGGGGCAGCGCAGACATGCACGTCAAGGGACTGACAGTGGAACAGAAAAAGGAGAACAGAAGATACTGGAAGTCTACTGTAGGGTACGACAAAAGGTGGAGAATAGAGGTAATCATCTCCGCATTCAAGCGAATGTTCGGAGAGCATCTGTTCTCACGCAAGTGGGAGAGCATGGTAAGAGAGGTAAGGATGAGGATTGCCATGTACAACCGGTGGGTGGCAGCAACAATGTAGGGGAGCAGGTGCATGGATCCTGGAATGAACGGGATGTGGTCAGGCCGAGTTATGCAACACACTACCGGCTAACGGATTAGTCTGTCAGTGACGGATCAGACACCCTTCCCATGAACAGGATGGTGCCGCTCTCGTCGTCCTGTATGATAAAGATGAATGGGTGGTCTGCGGTAAATTTTGGTGGTGGTGGAGGCATCGACTCCATTCCTATTACTATTGTAGTCACGGCTGCAGCCTCTGTCCCCTCTTCGTTTACGTTCACATATGCGTCCTGAACCGCCTTTGAGACAAACAGGTTTCTTCCAGATACGTCTGCAATGCCTGAGAGGTCTGCTATTTTTTTCTTAAAAGCATCTGTCATTCCAAGGCTTGTCAAGCTGGGTTCTAGATCATAATGTGTCTTCATCTCAAACTTTGGAATAGACACTATCACCTCAGATTCTGTCATACCTTGCTGCCATTTCTGCAAGAGTTTGGTCGAAAGCATCTCCTGTAATCGTTTTATGCCGTCCCTCTCAGAGGGCAGTACCACCAGCATGGAGAGTCTGTCGCCCTTGTAGGGCATCTTTAACACCTGCACGCCATCGCCTTCGGCATAGTTGAATGTTCCACGCACGTTCATAAAGTCAGTCCTGATGCTGTTACTGTTTGTCCAAAAATCCGACTCGCGTGTATCCTCTGCCGGGAACTGCGTCACCCAAGTTCCCTTAAAGTATATGGCATTTGCCAGAACCATCGCAGTAAGGTAACTTACAGCATCAGGTGCTAACACCTTCTTTATCTTGCCGTGCGTTTTCTCAGACGCCCATGCGTTTATCTTCCCTACACCATCGCCCAAAAAATTGACGCGTTCGGCTTTGGCAAGGTACGTCTTGCGTATTATGTCCATGTATGAGTCATACGGAGAAAACCAGTCGGCAATCCAGACGGAGTTTGCAAGCTCCAGTGTGGCGTGCGGATCATCACGGTTCAAGGACGGCATAATGTGGGCAGTGGCGTTGTGACGCAGGGCCACGTCTGAGTCAAACCCGAAGACCTGCTGAATCTGCTGTGCCGTGTTTTCACGCGCCCCCTCGTACAGCATGGAGAATGCCACATACATGCTAAGAGGCGAGAAGAAGATGTTGTCATCATCATTGCCTGATACCTGTCCGTAAAAGTCCATGGCAAAGTCGTTGTTTGCCATGGCTATGCTTTGCGGGATCTCTGAGGGCTCCCCCTGAAGGCTGAAAGATATGTTATTTGGGATGTCAATGAGTGTTGAAACAAGAGGGGCCATGTATGTCCCAAAGTCAGACACGTAGACCTGTACAATATGGAGAGAAGGAATGATAATCTTAACTAAGAATTCATTATCAAGCATCATCACAAAAAAGGCCACTATGGCTACAAATATCAGGATTGTAACATATCTTTTCTTCATGAGACTTTATGCGTATCCATGTGAATTCTTTATAAACATTCCTTGCAAACTGTCACAGTGTTGAATGGCTCACGCTGGGGTTGATCCAAATTCCAAAAGATGAGCGGACAAGTATCCATTCGGGATCTTACTCCCAGTGCCATTCTTCATCCATTTGTTAGATTGAACCGCAGTTAATTGCCCGAGGTGTAACCTCAACGCATAAAACGCAGACAGACTCTAACCGTAATAAATTATTTTTGGGCAACATACTCTTTTTTCTCCTTTAGCATCCAATATATTACACGTATCAGCTTTGATGCCGCTGCAACCTTTGCCTTTGATCTTCCTCTCTTTTTTGCAAGACGGTTGCAGAATCTTGTAATGTCGCTGTCAGGCGCGTGTCTTGTATGGGTCTGGATTGCCTCCACTGCTATCCATCGCAGCATACGGCTTCCCCTCTTTGTTATCCTGCCGTGGTGTACCGTCTCAGCAGAGTTTCTCACGGACGGAACAATGCCCGCGTATGCACACAGTTTGTGCGAGTCTGAAAATCTTTTGACATTGCCAATCTCCGAATATATTGCAAGCGCAGAATAATACCCTATTCCAGGAACGGTGGTCAGCAGACTGATGTTCTGATCCCTTTTGACTATCCGGCGGGTTTTTACATCCATTTTGTAGATCTGCCCGTCTAGAAACGCTATGGAATCAAGGAACGAATCTATGCGATAGTTCCTCAGTTTTCTCAATTCCCTTACGTGGCCGGATCCGAATCCGCCGGATTTTGTCTTGATTCCGTTTTGCAAGAGTATCCCATGTATGGAATTCTTCATGACTGTTCTTGTCTTGACCAGTTTGTTTCTGTGTCTTGCAAGGTGTCTTAGCTCTACTATGTCATTGTCGGGCACGTGGCACTGTGCAATGTAGCCCCCTCTCAATAGATTTGCCAGCGCCTGCGCGTCCACCTTGTCTGTTTTTTTGAGCGACGTTGCAATTACCTTGGTGCTAAACGGATTGGATACGATTACATTTAATCCCAGCGTATCTGTGAGAAACCGGTATAGGCCGTACCAGACAGATGATGATTCCAGCACGTATTTTGAGTCCCTTGGGATCATGGCAAATGTTTTCCTGATCTCCGCATGATTGTTCTTTATCTTCATGTTGGACTGCAGTGTCCCGCCGCCATCCAGTACTGCAACTTGAATCGTCTCCTTGTGCACGTCTAGTCCAACATACATGATCTTGTCAGAACCACGGGTAATCTGTTTCTTTGTTTTTTTCTTTTTAAAGGACTTGATGCCAGTGTCATCTAAAATTCCTTTTCTCCGAGCCTTCACATATGGTTAATTGAATCATAAAAATTTTTCCGAAAGATTTAGATCCATTTTGATCGCCGCAACAGGTAATGGAATCTTCAGAACAGACTATACGCAGGCTGCAAAGGGAGCTCAAGCAGAAGGACACAGCAATCAAGCAAAAGGACACAGCAATCAAGCAAAAGGACACAGCAATCAAGCAGAACAACAGAGCAATCAAGCAGAACAACAGAGCAATCAGGCAAAAGGACGCAGCAATCAGCAGGCGCGAGAAGACAATTGGCCTGCTGCGCGAGCAGCTGCTGCTGCGCGAGGACGGCCTGTGGGCCGTTACAGATGCAGGCCGCTCTGATACGGACACGTCGCTGCTGCACATCAGGGAGGTGATCCACGGCATACTGCACAACAGCGCAAAGCTTGCGGGAATTACCTCGTATGACCTTGACCAGTTTGACTACATCTGCAATGACTTTGTGGCAGAGTCAAAGAGGCACAACAAAGACGCGCCGCTCTTTTCAGAGGACGAAACACCGGATCCCGGAAACCGCTGCCTGCCTGGCCGCAGATCTGTTCTGCTCATGGCGCTGTTCCGCAAGCGCTCAAACGTGACGCAGGATGCACTGGGAGTGCTGTTTGATGTTGACCAGTCCACCGTGTGCAGGTACCTCAAGTTCGCAGATTCCGTGCTGGCAGGGATCCTGCCTACTGCAGACAGGATGACCCGTCTGGTAAAAAAGGCCGAGACATCAGAGCAGCTAGAGCAGCTAATGCCGGACAGAACCATCATAATTGACGGCACCGAGGCGGTGCCAAGGCAGCGTCCGCAGGACAGGGATAAAAGAAAAAACACGTACTCTGGCAAAAAGAAGCGCTTTACGATTAACACCGCCATAACAACAAACAGGGCAGGGCCTGATACCTGCAGCAGGCAGGTCCTTTGAGGGCGGGACGCATGACCTTACCATGATAAGAGAGGATCCGACAGACTGGCAGGCGGTCTAAATCCATGTACAAAAAGGACACTCCGGAAAAGGACAGGATACGGGTACTTGCAGACAAGGGGTACCAGGGATGCCAATCACTACACGGGAATAGCACTTGAGATGCCGGAAAAAAAGAGGCCGCGGACGGAGCTGACGCAGCAGCAAAAGGACTCGAACAAAAGGATCAGCGCCAAGAGGGTAAAGGCGGGGCACGCCATCGGAAGAATAAAGCAGTGGGCGAGGATGACAGACCCGTACGACGGCACGGTAGAGGAGTTTCGCGAGGAGCTGGCTGTGTGTACCGGCCTTGCGAACTTTCAACTGCTGTGGGATGCAAAGAAAAAGCGGCCGTCACTTGGTTATTGACGGCACAGCACAGGGTGCATGAGGCACTGCAAGAGTGCGCACGGGTTTTGAATTTCTGCGAATTTACAATGATCTTTTGCATCAAAATTAAATAATTTTCTGGACTGGCTTTGTGTGTCTTGGTAGTGTGTGCTGCAGAAAAAATTTGACGGGTCAATTATGCATAAAGTCTACAGTATCAAATGGTTCACTTTTAATTATGGCTTGAATTTGTTGTCCCTTCTCTGAAAAATTTAATGTGTAATAAGGAACAGGATTATTTCTGTATTCTTCAATGATCTTATCTGCTCTCAATTCTTCATAAGCAGTTTGAGTATTTCTTTCAAAATTACTGGCAAATGTTTTGAACACTTCTTCCTCATTCCTAATTCTATAATGTGTACCTGCCATCTTTCTATACATGAAAAATTTCACAATTCTTCGTTTTCATTCTTCAACAGTAATCATAGATTTAAGCTTCATAATATGGTATATATAAATTGCCAATTTTGGCAATATACAACGCCATTTTACGAAGCTTAAACTGCCAGTTTTGGCAAATTATATATAACTCCAAGTGTTATACAATAACATGGAAATATTAGAAAAGGAAGATAACATACAACTTCCACTAACTCGTTTATTTCCTACTGCAAATGCAAAAGTTTTGGATTTTCTTTTGACAAATGAAGGACTGCAATATACAGAAGATGAAATTTCAGATCTAACTACAATCCCTTCAAGGACACTTCAAAGAAGTATCCAAAGTCTTCTTTCGGAAAAAGTAATAAAACGTGTGAAAAAAACTGGGCGTACATATTACTACACAGCAAATCTTTCAGCACCACGAGTTAGCAGTTTGTTAAGTTACATCAATTCAACAATGATGGACAATTTGAATGAAGCATTACAAAACAAATAATCAACGAAACTGCTTGAGCTCCTTTTCAACTTCTGTAACTTTCTCAACAATATTCTTTTTTTGTTCTTTCAGGTAAGAAACTTCCAATTCAAGTGCTTTTTGTTTTGATTCTTTTTTTGTGGCTAATCCACAATACAACTCTTTCTTTTTTGAAATTTTTTGATCATAATATGTAAAATACAGATATTCTCTTCCCTTGACTTTTTTAGTTGTAATTGCCAATAATTTAAAATATTTTCAATACTCATAAACTTATCTCTTAAAGGGTATAACTTTATAATGTGGTTATACCATAGAAGGTATAACATGACGCCAAGAGGAGAAAAAGGAAAACAAATATCACTAAAATCAGATTTAATCAGAGTTTCAGATATTCAATACAGGGTACCTGTATCTTGACAGAATCAAGTCCTGGTCGCTTTTGATGATCTAGATAGCTAGTTGTCCAAAAGTGGGCAACACCAGATCCCAGACAGCCCTGCTGTTTGATTTTGGTGATCTGGATCGCCTAAATCAACCAGAGCCCGTGCAAAAATCACGGAACATTCAATTGAAATCAGTCAATTTGAACAGCACCGAGTAATATCCTTGAACATAAATAATCATCAATCAAATCGGATTTGTGAAGGCAGTAATTCTTGCTGGAGGATTAGGTACAAGGCTCCAGCCCTACACCACATTTCTTCCAAAGCCAATGCTACCGTTAGGTGAAAAACCAATATTAGAACATTTAATTGATTGGACAAGAAAAAACGGCGTAAAGTCAGTTGTTTTGTGTGTTAGTTATCTCAGAAAGACAATTGAAGATTACTTTGAAGACGGAAAAAGATTTGGAGTAAATATCGAATACGCAGTTTCAAACAAGCCGCTAGCAACGGCAGGTCAACTTAAAACTGCAGAGGATTTCATAGATGGCACTTTTGTGTGCGTGTATGGGGATTCGGTTTTTGATTTTAGTCTTAGAAACATGATAAAGCAGCACCAAAAGAAAAAAGCATTTGTCACAATGGGTCTTGATGAATACAAAACAAATTTGCCATATGGAGTGATTGAAACTTCTAAAACTGGAAAGGTTTTGAGTTGGAATGAAAAGCCAGAGATCAAAGTTGATGTAAACATGGGTTGTTATGTCATGGAGCCTAAAGTTTTGAGTTTTATTCCAAAAAACAAGCCATATGGAATGGATGATGTTATCAAGAAAGCAGTGAATAGAAAAAAATTAGTTAGTAGTTTTAAAACAAAGAAGGGGTTTACAGATATTGGTAACAAATCATCTTACAAAAAAGCATATCAAGACTATATTCAAAAACTTGGAAAGATCTGAAAATAAAAATGAGTGAACTAATTATCAGAAAATTAAAAAACGAGGATCTTCAAAATGGTTTCCTAACAACGCTTGATTCACTAAGACAGACAAGCGACGATATTGATAAAAACAAGGCAGGTAAAATTTTTAAAAAGATTAACGCAAATCCAGATCATGTTATAGCAGTTGCAGAATCAGATGGAAAGATAGTAGGCGCTGCGACGCTGATAATTGAACAAAAATTCATTCATAACGGAGGACTGGTAGGCCATATCGAAGATGTTGTGGTGGACAAGCGATTCCAAGGACAAAAAATTGGAGAAAAAATTATGAAGTATCTTCTTGAAATTGCAAAAAAACGAGGCTGCTACAAGACAATTTTAGATTGCACGGAGGATGTAAAATCATTTTATGAAAAACTCGGCTTCAAACATGTTGCAAGCGAGTTAAGATACGATTACGTCTAGAAAAATTCTTTTTTGGGACGCTTCTTTTTCTCCTTGAACAGATATGCGCCAACAGCAATTACAGGAGCAGAGAGGGCCATAAACAAAATCGGCACATGCTGGACTGCATCTGTAAGGTATGTTTCGTCAATTTTGTCTAGCAATGAATGACAAACAAACATTCCTACTAACAAAATTATTCCGCCTGCAACAATCATTCCGCCAATTGGTTTTGAACCGTATTGTCTTGACATAATGAAGGCCACAGCAGCTAAAATTCCAGCAGGTGCAACACCAATTGAAATGAATTGAAGTATTTTTGGATCTGCTGAGAAGGATCCTAGAAACTCAAAATCTTCTGGAACGTTGATCATAAAATTATAGACTGAAATCATTTCGCCTGCAAACATTGCAAACAAACCGACGCAGGTAATTGCAAGCCATTTCTCAACTGCCATAATTCTAACAAATTTTAGTTGATAAATAAACCATTCAAAAAATCAAACAATGCCAACAAGATTTGCTAATTCTTTTCTGCACGCTGCTCCAAGTTTTTCAGCGGCCTGTTCAGGGGACACGTCATTTAAGAAAATGCCATATCCACGTTCTAGCCCAGACCAAGCCTTGGTAATTGGGTAAATTTCAATATGCCAATGAATTTGTCTGCTGTTTTTCTTTTCAGGGGAAAGATGGAATACCAGATTATACGAAACATTTTTGATTGTTTTGGAAAGACCGCCCAAAGTAGACCTTAGAATTAGGGACAAGTCATTAATTTCTTTTTGAGTAATTTTTGAGAAACTTGTGGTGTGCTTCTTTGGGGAAATCCAAAACTCGTAAGGATATGAAGGGGACCACGGACAAAATGCAATAAATCCTTCTGTTTGAAGTACCTGTCTTTTACCGCCGGTCTCTTCATTTACTATTTGACACATGGGGCAAACGCCCTTTTCATTCAGAATTTTGTGCGAAGCCTCGGCCTCTTCTTCAATTATTGGTGGGATCGTAGAAAATGTAAGAATGTGAAGGTGCGGATGGGGGTTTTCATTGCCAGCCAGTTGGCCTTGATCAGCATAAATTGAAACGTATGTAACCCCTTTTTGGGTATAAAGCCATCTTAATCTATCCTGAACAACTACAAGAACATTTGACCATTGCTCAGCGTCAATTGTTGCAAACGTGTCTGTTTTGTTAGGAGATGCAACCACAATGTAGTGATATCCATATGCAGGTTCGCTATAGAAAGGTCGATCGCTGTAGGAGTTTTCAGTCTCTGTTGACACTATAGGATTTTTACTTTCAAAAACCCTAATTGACCATCCTTCCACATACTCGTCTTCATTGTCTTGAAGGCGCTGTAGCATCCCATCTTTTGCAACAAGAGACAAAACAGAAGGATTTGTCATAGATTCATTCCCAGGGGCATAGGGGGATTTTTTTGGGTCAGTGACTTTATCATGTTTTTTTGAAACTATCATAAAACGCTCAGAAACATAATCTTTGCGCATATCCCCCATGATTGTTATTTGAAGTAAGCGTCTGTTAAAATGTTTACTAAGATCTGATTAAAACCAAAATAAAAAAAATTCCAGCAAAATTTTCATAAAGTTAGGACAATATTGCTTTCATCAATACATTATGTTTTAAAAAAATAAAATAACGAAGAAAAATTTCCCAAATACTGTATTTTGTTTTGATCGCATGTTTTGATGTAAGCTTTAAAGGAAAGCATCAGATCTTGGATAAGCAGGGGTATTTTGGATAATTCAGATGTTCATATGATTTACGTACTTTTAGATGGTGTTGGGGACTTGCCACATCCAGATTTGGATGGGAAAACACCATTAGAGGCCGCAAACACTTCAATTTTAGACAAAATTGCAAGCAACGGCGCAATTGGAGAAGTAATTTCTGTTGGAAAAGGAATAGCACCTGAATCAGATATTGCCGTGTTCAATATGTTGGGATACAAATTCAGTCATAGAGATTATGCCGGAAGAGGAGTGATTGAGGCCATAGGGATTGGCATTGATTTTAAAGATGGTGATCTGGCTTTGCGAGGAAATTATTCCACACTAGATGATGAAGGCGTGATTACAGATCGAAGAGCTGGAAGACATATTGAAAAAGAAGATGCAGTTGGAGTGGCAAAAGAAATTGAACAAAAGATCAAATTCTCACATCCAGACACATCAGTTGTGGTGTCTCCAACAGTTGGACACAGGGTGACAGTCAGAATCAGAACAAACTCCAAAAAATTATCATCAAAAATCACCAATACGGATCCAGCATACAGTAACATTGGAGGCATGGGAGTGGCAAAAGCAGTCGGTGACTACTTGAAAATTGAAAAATGTTTGCCGCTAGAAGAGACCGAAGATTCAAAGCTTACTGCAAACTTGGTAAACGAGTTTTCAGAGCAGTCAATTAGCATCATGAAGGAAGCAGAGATTAACAAAAGACGAAAAGAACAAAATAAAAAACAGCTTAGCTGTATTTTACTAAGAGACGCAGGCAACAAATATCCGGATGTCACTTCAATTAATGAGAAATACGCAATGAATTTTTCGTGTATAGTAGATATGCCTGTTGAGCTTGGCATTTCAAAAGTTCTAGAAATGAAAGCATTCGAGGCGGGAGGGTTGACAGATTATGAAGAAAAAGCGAGAGTGGCCGCAAAGGCCATGGAGACACAAAATGCAATATACGTTCACCTTAAAGGACCAGATGAATTTGGCCATGATGGAGATGCAATCGGCAAAATGAAAAACATAGAGGAAATTGATCAAAGATTCTTCAAAACTCTTGTTGAAAATATTGATTCAAGCAGAGTTGCAATTATCATATCAGCTGATCATTCTACGCCTTGTATTAACAAAGGACATAGTGATGATCCTGTTCCGGTTTTAGTTTCAGGAGATTTTATTAAAAATGACGGAACAACAAGAATGACTGAGGAACAGGCCAAGAAAGGAAATATTGGTTTGCTTCAAGGCGCAGAAGTAGTTTCAAAATCCCTAGAATTAATTAAATCTCAAATCTAGTCAATTTGTTTGCTTGTTGCATTTCAATCGATTTATTTCTAATTCTATCAACGTCGATTGAATGATACTCAGAAGGAGAAGATCCCAGTTTCTCTAAAGCCCTACTTAACATCCCAATTCCAATACTTTCTTCATTTTCTTGTTCATGAGCAAATGCGACAGCTACCAGAATAATACCCTGAACCAGCTCTTTTTCTCGCCCATAACACTGATTCCACACTCCTTCAAATGCCTCATGGCATTCCCAAAATCTCTCGTTGTTAAAGTAAAATATCCCGTCATTGATTCCCTGTTCTTTCTCTATATGCTCCTCAACAACATGTCTGACATTGTCAATAGTCCCAATTGGGGCCAAGGTGTCAACAAGTGTGTCTAGATCTTCTTTTTGAGCAGCTACATCAAATTCAATAAATTTAGTGGCCACTCTGGCAAGCCTTATTGATACATTCATGGCAGACACAAGATCTCTTGCTTTGTATGCCAATTCTCTGCATTGTTGAGGGACGTATCCTTCATTTTTAAAATGAAGCAAATATCGTTCCATGGAGTTATTTGACATGAATTTCTTAAATTTCTTCGCTAATTTCAATCAAGGTTTATATGAAATATCCAAAGGATTTGGGATACATGTCTATTATCGAGACCATCACAGATGTGGATAATACTTTCTTATCTAGAAGAGAGCTGACGTGCAATTTTGCAGGATTAGCCGGCAAACTCAAAAAGACTGAAGCAGTAGATATGATTACTAAGGAATTCAAACTAGATGGCAAAGTGATAATTCCAATGAGATTAAAAACACATGTAGGAAAACCAACAATTACAGGTACTTTCTATGTTTATGATGATGAAGGACTGGCAAAAAAACATGTAGACCCAACAATTTTCTCAAGATTAGAAAAGGCCAAAGCTAAACTTGCAGAAGCCGAAGCAGTAACAAAGGAAGCTGCTGCTGCTGAAGAGAAGCCAGCTGAAGGGGCAGAGGATGCAACAAAAGAAGTTCCTGCAGAAGAGAAACCAGCTGAAGCGGCAGGGGTAAAAACAGATGATGTGGCAGATAAAAAAGAGGAGAAACCTGAGTAATGGCAGGCAAAAAAGGTTCTAGCCCAAATGTTTATGCATACTACAAAGTCGACGGAGACAAAGTATCAAGAATTAGAAAGATTTGTTCTAGATGCGGAAAGGGTGTGTTTATGTCAGAACACAAAGATAGACACACGTGCGGAAAATGTGGGTTAACTGAATTTAATCAACAATAAATTAATTAATTTAATATAACCTTTTTTTACGAATTTTAGAACTCTTTTCTTCTAATTGTTCAATTTTCGAAATAAATTTAGGCTCTAATTTAATTTTAGAAAGAGATTCTGCAGATAGTTTTACAGTATTGCTATCTAAAGATATGTTCGTTTTAGGAAGATTTTTGTCAGCCCAAAATTTCATGACTTTGTCCTCAAGTTTGTAATCACGAAAACCCGCAGGAAATTTTTTTGTGATATGGTTTAGCAAAGTGCGGTCTTTAAAGACAACTCTGGGTTCGAACAATCGAGTTTCATCGCTGTAAACGTTTTCAAATAAATTGCCAGAGATTTCATCAGACAGTAGTTCCATTTTTGAAATTTTTCTTATTAATTCTAGAAAATGTAAAAATTCATGTGCTAGAATTGCATGAACTGTTCCTTTGAGCCCATAAGCAACCAAGGGAGCTGAAATCTGAATTACAACCTGAAATTGCTCTTCAAACATCACAGGAATTGTTCTTGCAAACAAGATTCCATATTCATAAGAGTTTGGATTTGGGGAAGAAAGTACAAGGGATGGTTCAACGTATGCAACAGGATATTGAATTCCAGATGCTTTTTCAATTCGGTTTATCCCCTCAACAGTAATAGGAAAACGCTTTATGGCAAGATCATACACGCTGTCGGGAATTATTCCTTTAGTGTGTGCATCTTTGAGACGTATTAGCGGATTCAATGGTCTTCCTCGACAATTATGAATGTAAAAAGGTTGATTTAATTAAGATCTTGGTTTTCCAGATTTCTTTTTTTTGCGAGTTTCAGCCCTTTGATCAGCATGTCTTTGATGCTTACCTTTCTTTCTCATTGGCATGCTGGTCTTGAGTATTCAGCGATAGTTAATTGTTATCATTTTGTCTCAATATCAAGAAAATCAAACTCTTGACACTTGCAAGGAACATTAAGGATCTGAGAAACCCCTGGTGATACATCATCACTGTTCACAAATCGCTTTATGGGAAGACCTCCTTCAGTTTCGATAAACATGGTAAATTTATTATCAGAATTCCTTTTGTATTTTATAGAAAAAATTTTCTTTTCAGAACGCTTTCCAGACTTTTCATATACTACAATAGGGCATTTATGAAGATCTTTTAATTTTTTTAGGTTTTTTGAATAAACTTTAGATTCTGTAGATATTTTTACCTCTATTGACGAATTAAATTTGAGAGGTTTTTTTGGAGATTCTAAAACTAGCTTAGGACTAATAATTTTTAGAAAGTCAAATTTTTTAGAAGTCAGTTTTGAATTTCTTCTTAGTGGGTTTTGAATCTTGACAAAAAACGGTCTTCCCTTGCCTAAAACTAGACTGGATTTATCTTCACCGCCAATCCATGTGAATTTAGCAGTTGTTCCACCAAATTTTTCAAAAAGAAATTGAGAGATAGTCCCTTCAACACTATCAAATTCTGATATTCCATGGAAATTGCAAACTCTGCATCCTTTTCCAGAACAGTTGGAGCAAGATTTTTGTTTTTGTGGCATTCCCCTCAAAGTTTTGATATATCGTCCAGAAAGAGTTATTGATTTTGAACGTAATTCGCAAGATTCATCTTTTAGATTTACGGTAAAAGTCAAATCCGGATCCAAAAAATCAACTGTCCGTTTTGTTTTTCTGGAAAATAGTTTTCCCAATTCTCTTGTTATATCGGTCTTCACACTGTCAGTTCCTTTTAATTTGTATTTTGAGCGGATATAATCATCCCTATCAACAATGGAGGGTTTGATGATAGCACCTACGCTAAATGATGAAAAAGAATAGTTTGACGAAACATCGAGCATTAGTTTCAAAAAATGGTTTAGATTATCAAACAGGTTTTTACATATATGACATTTCTGGGCTGAGTTTAGGTTTTTCCCAAGTTTTTTACCAAGAATCTTATTTGATGAAAGATGTAATTGTTTTGAAAATAATCTGCCTAAACATTGCTCACACAATTCATGGTTTTGTAAGATTTGGTTTGCAATAACAAGAATTTTTTGATAATCAGACATGTTAGAAAATAATTGTGTGTAAGATTATCCCAAACCCATTCTTCTAAGCGTGCCCTGCATTTGGCGGCCTTTGGAGGCCTTCATCATATTCTTAGAATTCTTGTAATTTTTGAGCAGTTCTTTAACTTCACCTTCCGACCAACCAGAACCTCGAGCAATTCTTTTGATTCGTGAGGGATTAAGTAACTCAGGACTTGCTTTTTCATCTTTGGTCATACTCTGAATGATATAGCGCCATTTCTCTACTCTACCTTCCATTTGATCTAGCTGATCATCTTTTACCATTCCTGAAAGACCAGGCATACTTTCAAGAAAACCTTTCAATGAACCAACTTTAGTGACTTCTTCTAATTGATAAAAGAAATCATCCATATTCATTTTTCCACTAGAGATTCTTTTCATTCTTACATCATCCCCTACATCTTCCAATCGTTTGGCCAAATCTAGCACTGCTTGAACATCACCCATTCCAAGTAATCGTCCAACGAATCGCGTTGGAGAAAATTTTTCTAAATCATCAATTCGTTCGCCAGTACCAATGTACATTATTTGTGCACCAGTAGCTGCAGATGCAGCAAGCGCACCACCACCTTTTGCAGAACTATCCAATTTTGTAATGACAACACCACCAACGGGAATGGTTTTATGAAACGCCTCTGCTTGATTGTAGCATTGTTGTCCTATAGTTCCATCAATAACAAGTAATGCCAAATCTGGCTCTGCAACTATGTTTATTCGAGACATTTCTTCTAATAGATCGTGTTCTTCTTTGTGACGACCGGCTGTATCAATTAAAATTATATCCAGAGGCTGGCCGCCAAAATGTTTCAGTCCATTTTTAACAATACTGGGAGAATCTTTGTTGTTTTCTTCGCCGTACACTTCAACGTTTGATTTTTCACACATAGTTTTGAGTTGAACTAATGCACCAGGTCTGTAGGTATCAGCACCTACAACTCCAACTGCATATCCTTGCCTTGTCAAAAACTTGGCAAGTTTTGATGTAACAGTGGTTTTACCACTGCCCTGAATTCCAAGTAAAATTATTTTATTTTGTCTTCCAGGTTTAAAATCAAAATCAGACTCATTTCCTAATAATTTTGAGAGTTGATCATAAAGTATCTTTACGATATGATCCTTTCGTGAAAGACCGGGAGGAGGAGTCTCATTTAATGCCCGTTCTTCAAGTTGCTTTGTAATCTCTAGGACTAGTCTAACATTTACATCAGACTGTAATAATGCCCTTTGAACGTCTTTAGAGAGATCTTTGATTAGTTCTTCATCTATACCTGAAGATTTGACAATTTTTTTGATTGCAGCACCCAAGCTGTCCTTTAATCCATCAAGCATTGTAGTTCAACTCCGCATCCACTATTTCAAACCTTCCTCTATACCCATCCCATGTTTTATTGGCACGGTTAATTTTGATCGGGGTTGAAAAGAGAGGACAGTCAATCACAAACGTTTCTGCTTCACCTCCTTCAAAATTTAAGTTAAAACCAAATTTATCAGATAGGGATTGCAAAGTATCAAGATCAGGTTTTGTAACAGATCTGCCAAGCCAAGTGCCATCTAAACCATCAGAAGACACAGTTATCATTATAAAATCAAAATTTGAATCAAGTAGATCATTCATGTATTGCTTTGGCTCGGCATTCCACAATGGAGAGACTGCAGCTAAATTTAATTTCGAGCAAAGAGTTTCAAATTTTTCTTTTTGAAATTGGCTTTTGATTCCACCATGAACCAATCCCTCAATATGGAATTGTTCTTTAGCATTTTGGATCAAAGTTTCCAGCACAGATAATTCATCATCAGTGTCATCAGAATCAGAACTGATGGTAAGTTGGGGGATCTTCATAGATTCTGATTGTAATTTTGTCCAATGTAAATTTGGATGATGCAGCAAATGACTTTCCTCAGATTTTGTAAACACACTTAGGAGACACGTTACTTCATGTCCTAGTTTTTGTGCCATATGTATTGCATATGTGCTATCTTTTCCGCCTGAAAAAAGAGAACCTAATTTCATGATCTAAAATGTTTGATTCAACAAACCTTTGAAATTTGTTGAAAAAGGATGCCTCATCACTCATAATCCTCATCAAAAATCAGACGGCTTTTCCGCTCATCATCAGCATCCACATCAGTTCTTAATGCGCATGATTTTAGTTTTATCCATTACAACCCAATATTCTACATTTTGTCCATTTTCCAATTTACCGCTAACTTCGTCATCAGTCATGGATACGTCAATTGTTTCAAAAGTTTCAGAGTCCATAACTTGAACTGTGTCACCGTTTATGGAGATTATTTGGCCTACTTTTTTGTTAATCATCGGAACATGGATTTGCATGCTGACAGGCCCCACATGAGGTCTTTTTTGACCATCAAAAATTCCTTCTCCAACAATTCTGGCTTTTGCTGCACCATGCTTTCCTGGTTTTGATGTATCATATTCAGTGATTCTGCATGGTTCACCACTTGGTTGATCAGAATGTGGTAATAGAATGTAAGAACCTATCTTCAAAGAACCAAGGTCCGATGGTTTGCTCATGAAAAAACAGTTTTTCGTCGAATATTTAACTTTTCTATTTTAGTTGATCAAGAATTGAAAGGCTCATCAAGTTAGTCATTATCAATCCTTTCCTGTTTACATCACGTCGTGTTTGCTCACAGTATTTCTTTACGCTTTGATGACTCTTTTCGCTTGCAACTTCAATGACTACAATATCTTCAGAGTATGGAAACGTGAATTTTGAAGGAGTTAAGCAAAACGTATTCATGTTTCCAAGTCCTGCCTTTTCAACTTTTTCTCTTTTTAGTAAAAGATTTGCAATTTCTTGCAGATCTTCATCGTTTTCCCCGTATTCTATGTAGTATATTGAGACAAAATTTGTTTCTCCTTGGACTTCTCTTTGGAAGAGGTCGTCTTGTATGTTAAACACAAAAGATGTTTTGTCTTGATTATGTTTAGAAAGATCTTTGGATGTCTCCTCGTTGTCCTTGAATTTGGCTAGAAGATAATGGTTAGTAGAATCAGAAAAGTACGGCTTGCTTTCACTAGAAAATGTACCTGTGACAAAAAATAATTTTTCAATGTTTTTTGAATTAATCCAAGACTCTTTTAGCTCAACGGATTCATGTGTATGCAAATATGGGGCACAAACATAACCAGAATAGGAGAGTTTTAGCTCAGACACAAAGCTACAAAAACTTTTGAGGGTATTTATGCTTATAGAGATCCTACGATCAAGTGTGGGAATGCATCTACGATAGTTTTTTAATAGCATAGATCTTCGTTTTCCTTGTCCCGTGGTAGCTCAGCCTGGTAGAGCTTCCGGCTGTAGTTGTTGGCTTTAGATGGCTGACCAAATAACAGCATATCAGGCATACAGAAACCGGGTTGTCGGTGGTTCAACTCCGCCCCGCGGGACTCACAATCTGGTCTAAAATAGCCCGTTATCGTTCTTCGAATTCTGGGCGGACTGACTTTCCGTACAATAAAGCATACCAATAAAGGAACAAACAGGCTCGATGCCACATGGAACAGGGTGGATTGTGTTTTTTGTGACACCAAGTCCTGGTCGGATAGTATTTACTTTGTAACAATTCGGATTTCTGGAGTGAATTTTGGGGTGCCGAAAGAGATAAAGATCACGGCTAGAACACACATGTGATGCCGGCGGAGTTTGATCCTACCCGCGTAGACTGGGACAACCAAGACACAAACTATCTCTTTAAGCATTTCAAATCAGTGTTTGATCAGGAGAGAAGAGAGAGAAAGTCGTTGGAAGAAAAAGTCAAGCAGCAAAATGATACAATCAAGCAGCAAAATGACACAATCAGGCAGCTGGAAGAAGAGAACAGGCAGCTAAGGACAGGATCCGCAACCCAAAAGCCGGCCAGGAAGGCAAGAAGCTACAATGTGAGAAAATTCAAGGAATATCCGCGGCCAAAAAGCGACAAAAATACCGGGATGCGCGACAGGGAACAGAAGACTGACATCCCAGTCACAGATCACAGGGACGCAGACATTTCATATTGTCCCGGATGCGGTCTCAGACTTGCAGACAGCAGTACCGATTACGACCGTGACATAACAGACATACAGGACGGCAGGGCGCGCCGCATCAGATGGAGCGTGGCGCGCCGCTACTGCAGGAACTGTAAAACGTCACACTCCGCACGCATACCCGGCACCCTGTCCGGCTCTCAGTATGGAATCACGATAATCTCCCAGGTAGTGCTGATGCGTTGCATGGGCATACCGTTTGAAAGGATAACTGACCTATTTGACATGATATACGGGATACAAATCCCGGGTTCAACGCTGGTCTCCATGTGCGAAAAGGCGGCATGCCAGATGAGGCCCGTCTACGACGGACTGCTTGCAGGGATGATTCACAGGGCTCGCGCCATATACGGGGACGAGACCGGATGGTTTCTCAACGGACTGCATTACTGGGTATGGGTTCTAGTCTCCACGCACGGCGTGATATACCACATATCATCGACGCGCAGCAAGCAGGTGGCAGAGGCACTGGCAGGTGAGTTTGACGGAATTGTAATATCGGACTCGTATCTGGCATGGAGTGGAGTAGGCCTGCTACACCAAAAGTGCCTGCTGCACTATTTCAGGGACATGTACAAGACCCTGGAGGAGAGCTGCAGTAACGAGTTTGCCACATTCTTCAAGAGACTGCACGGCATACTCAAGGATGCCATAGACGCACGGGAAAAGTACGACAGTAATGCGGTTCCAGCAGACGTCACACAAAGGCTGCAGGACAGGATAGACGCGCTGGCACGGCAGTCATACGACGATGCGGACTGCCGGAGGTACGCAAAAAGGCTCAAAAGGGAGGGGGATCAGCTGCTGACGTTTCTAGAGCACGGCGTGGAATACCACAACAACAAAAGCGAGAGGGCCCTGAGGATGTTTGCCACCATGCGCAAGGTCAGCTACGGCAGCAGATCCGAGAAGGGCATGTACATCACAGAGACGCTGGCAAGCATATACGCCACATGCAGGATGCGCGGTGCAAACCCGTACAGTTTTATCCTGGAATGCCTTGACGGCCGCAGAACCGACGGGATTCCCATGGCTTGTCCGGACAAAGCTGCGGCAGTAAAGTGTGTCTGTGCCTAAAACGCCGCAACATCGCGCACACATGTATGGGGCTGAGCGGCGTTTTTGCCGATTTTGAACTGTCACTATATAACGGGGCGTGATTTGTCTGTCAAAATAAATCCCCCACAACTCCACAAATCCGAATAGTTACTTTACTTTAAAACAAGTTGTTAATTAATTGGATCCTTTTTTTAATATGCGTGAACTGATTTTTTGTGCAGTCGTATATCTTTGAGCGAGTCGCCCTCATAATCACATCCAGGTACGCTACATTTTGACTTGAAATATTTCAATGAAAAAATAACAAAATGCTAAAATAAAAATCCTGTTTTGTAGGTGCTGTGTAATCTACGGTAGCTGTTTTCTAGTGTGTGGTGTAGGCAGCTGTGATTTTCTGGCATTTTGAATGTATTTAACCCAATAACCTTTTAAATAAAAAATACAATCAGAATAGAAATGGATTTTATTGATGGATTAAAAGAATCAAGAAATATTTATGCTGAATGTCCTCATTGTAATTTTATTTTTTCTTTGTTTAATGCTAGATTAATGCATGGAAAAAATCCACCTAAAGACCTATTAGCAAAATCAGAAAAACAAACAAAGATAGCATTAGAGAAATTAGAACAATTCAAAGAAAAATATGAATTTGATTTAGAGGAACTAAACCAAAAAATGAATGAATCTACATATAGATTAAAAGATAAAATTAATCTAATGAATGAGGAATACAAAAACAATAAGAGAATGCTTTCTGAAAAAATAAGACATATGAAATCAGATATTGCATACTCACAAAAAGAAATAATTAAAGAAAAGACACAGTTAGCTTTACTTCGGTCAAGAAGTGTAATAGAGGGTCACATTGCAGAATTATTTCCATTTTTCAATAAAACAAACTATAATCCAGCTGATCTATGTGCATTAATGCCAACCCAACCTATCGATTTTATTGTATTTGATGGACTGTTCAAAAAAGATGTTTCATCCATAACTTTTCTTGATGTGAAAAAAGGTAGATCTCAATTAAATTCAACTCAAAAACAGATTAAAGATGTAATCAAAAATGGAAATGTTCACATGAAAAAACTTAGAGTGAATTTTGACAATGTTAAAGGAAATGCTAAGGAAGAATCATAAATTTATCATCCTAGAATCTGATGATCTACCAGAATCAACCCTATAACGAAACATTTTTGATCAAGAAGTGTATTTCTACAACCATAATATGAGAAAAATATTTACCAAGACAGCTTCAAAGCGCAATCAAATGATCAGAACAAAATCAATCTACAAACAAGCGGATGAAGAAGATGGACTTAGAGTTTTGATCACACGTTTTTATCCAAGAGGTGTTAAGCGAGAAAAATACGATATTTGGGTAAGGTCATTAGCTCCCAGTACTGAACTTCTAAAGAGATACAAAAATACTGAAATAGATTGGGATGATTTTAAAACTACGTTATTTTATGAGTTAAGAGACAACATAGATAGTGTTGAAGCAATTTACACATTGCAGACAAAAAACATGATGCAAAATGTAACTTTACTGTGTTATGAAAAGGATGGATGTCCATGTCATAGACACATGGTTAGGGATTTGATAGAAGACCCTAGATTGTTAGATACCAAGTTTATACCTAAAAACACTGATTATCATAAACCTACTCCTGTGAAGATTCATGTTACCAACAAGAAACGATTGATCATATCCTAATTCATCAATGTGAAGATTCTTCCACATCTGCTCTTTATTGTCATAATCATTGCGTAACCATTCATACACACCCCATTCTAAAATTCCTTGCTTGTGGTATTGTTTTTTTGTTCTACATTTTGGACAACTATAAGATACAACAGGACGCACACCATAATTTCGTATGGTCATAAACAAATCGTCATTAACTAATGTGGATTGGACAGTGGAATCTACATCTTTTCTCTCTTCAAATTTTTTATCAATTATTTTTGGTATGATTATACCTAAACTGATTTTCTGATCATTCATGTCTTCAATACAATCATAACTGTAATTTGTTTTTAGATATTCAACAAGTTCGACCCATTCTTTTCTTGACAATTTTCTTTTTACTTTGATTTTATCGGATAGTGTATTCCACTCTGCCTTTGAACCTTGAATTTTCCAGCTCTCTGCTCTGCTGTCTCTAGAATTACGTTCTAAAGGAATATCAATTACATTCCATCTCTTCATGGGTGAGTTTGGCGGTACTGGATAAATTCTAATCATTCCATGTTCTTTTGAAAAAGCTACTGTGCATACTGTTTTTCTATTATCGCTAATTTCATCAGGTACAGCATTTCCCAAGACTATAAGATCCTCAAAATATCTTTTCTCTATTTCTTGCTTGGATTCAGTATCATCATATTGTTTTAACCCATCAGACATGATTGACTCTCCAAATAACGCCATTTGTGTCTCTAATTCGTTTTAATCCAATATCTTTCTCTAGCTGTCTAACCCATTTGTTGTTTGGTACTATTTGCTCTAATTCCAGTAATTCCTTTAATTCTGTCCATGTCATACCGTTATCTTTATGTTCTAATGCACTCTTGATTTTATCTCTAAATTCTGAATAAGGCATCTTCGGTTCTAATGATTTTGGTGTTTTATTTTTGACAGGTTTTGAAATAAAACTAATTTGGATTCCATTACCTTTTATCATAGCCTCTAATTCACTCCCAGATTCCCATTTTAACTGATTAATCAAATCTTCTTGTAAAGTTACAATATGCTTGAATTGTGGCCTGTCACCATAATTATAGGCATGAACTTTTTGCAATTTCATAACATCACTCTTTCTTCCATGTATTTTAAATTATGGTATCACAATGTATATACAATTATGATATCATAATTATAACTACAATGAATAAACAAAATTTACGTGAGTAATGAAGCAAAGAAATAACACAAAAGAATAATCAAATTCGTAGAACTACTACATATTACAAAGTAAATTCCCAATCAAGAGACAAACAGCATGATGTTATTGCTTTGGAATCTGGTTGGTTTTGCTCCTGCGAAGATCATTATTTCAGAAAGACATGCTGTAAGCACATTCATGCAGTAGAGATTTCAATAGAGATCAGAAAAACAGCAAAACGATAAACAACAATCAGGCCAGTAAATGTAAGCATTTGTCCAAGATGTAATTCTAACAACATCAAAAAGATAAGCGTAAGGCACAACAAGAACTATGATATTCAGATGGATGATTACAAGTATTACAACAGAAAATTCTCGATGAATCTAGGATTTGAGGGGCTAAAGGCAACGCTGAACGGTTACTACATCAATGAATCTGTACTTCAATGGCGAATCACTACGTCATGTTGCAGATTCGAGATTGTTTGGTGTTGATATCACACACAAGATCATTGAAAACTGGATAAAAAAATACATTAGATTAATAGAGCGGCATATCGAATCCATTACGCTCCAAGTTTCAGAAAAATGGAGAACCGACAAGATGTATCTCAAAATTAAGGATAACCGAAAATATCTCTATGCATTGGTTGATGATGAAGCTCGTTACTGGGTATCTAAACAGGTTTCAGATCACAAGTACACTCAGGATGTAAGACTAATGTTCAAAAATGGCGTTAAAGTTGCAAAAAAGAAACCTGCAATTCTGATTTCAAACGGAGTTCAAAACTTTCATGGAGCTTGATGTGATGAAGTGCACTGGCAGAAAACCTATCGCGGTAAAAGACTCTTGATTCACACTATAGTCATCATTTTGGTCAAAGACGGAATGATGATTTGAAATTACAGTAAAAATTCTCCATGTTTGATTTTACAATTGAAATATTTTCATCAATATCAGAACGGATTTTTTGTGGGTCGATGTATGGGATTTTTTCTAGTTTTTCTTCTGTGTTGTCAAGCCAAAGATTAGCCATTTCCTCATTTACCTCCAGATGGAATTGTAATCCGACTGCACTTTTGTATTGAAACGCCTGATTCAGATAATGTTCAGATGAGGCCAATCTGACGGCTCCGTCAGGTAAATCAAACGTATCTCCATGCCAGTGAAAAACAGTGAACGGGTTCTTGAAGCCAGAAAAAAATGAAGAGTCATCATAAATGGCCAAATCACTGTAAAACCCAATTTCCTTTTGTGATCCAGCGTACACTTTGGCGCCAAAAGTTTTTGCAATTAGTTGAGAGCCTAAACAAATTCCAAGAACAGGAACACCTGCATCAACACAGCTTTTGATTAATTGCTGCTCTGCTTTGAGATAAGGCAGATCATCGTTTGCACTTTCAGGGGCCCCCAGTATTACAACCAGAGAAAAGTCTTTCTCGGGAAGTTGTTCATGTTTTGCATTTATTGATGTGATCTCAAATCCATCGTCATTTAGTAACTCGCCTAAATATCCCGAGCCCTCGATGCGAGCGTTTTGTACAAGTAAAACACCAGACATTGTTTTCCATATGCAAAAGATCTTAATATGTTAAGATACATCACAAAGTGTGGTTATCTCCGAACAAGAAATTTCCGAGATCAAGAATTTTGTTGTTCAGTTGAACTCTGCAGAAGACAGTGTCATTGTAGTTGAAGGAAAAAGAGATTCAGCTGCACTAAAAAAACTAGGATGCTCAGGAAAAATTTTAGAATTTCATAAATTTGGAGGAATGATAAAATTTGCCGACTCGGTTGCAAAATATAAAAGAATCATCATACTTTTTGACAGGGATAAAAAAGGAAGACATCTCACAGACAAAACAATTCAGTTATTGCAAAGAAGAACAAGAGTGGATCTTTCTTTCAAGAGAAAGCTTCGAGAAATAACAAAGGGGAAAATAATTTTTATTGAACAACTAGTTTGCTATGAATCGTATCTGGTCTAGGTTTATGGCCAGATTCCTTTTTGGTTAAAGGCCTCTACCACTCTGTCAACAGCTAAAGCCATGGTTGCCTTTCTCATGTCAATTTTGTGTTTCTTGGAGAGAGCATAGGCATCTTTGAATCCTTTGGTGATATTTTTCTCCATCTTGTTTGCAACCTCATCAAATGACCAATAGTAACCCATATTGTTTTGTACCCATTCCAGGTATGAAATACAAACACCGCCAGAGTTTGCCAGAATATCAGGAATAACCAAAATGTCCTTTTTGTAGATAATTGGATCTGCTTCGGGTAATGTCGGACCGTTTGCAGCTTCTGCAATAATTTTACATTTGAGGTTTTTGGCAACCTTTGCATTGATTTGATTCTCTAATGCACCGGGAACTAGAACATCGCATTTGGTGGTAAGCAGCTGTTCAGTTGAGATTTTTTTGCTTTCAGGAAACCCAACAACGGAGCCTTTCTTTTGTTTGTGTTCTAAGATTTTACTAACCTTGGCGCCTTTTGGAATTGAAACAGAGCCTTTAGAGTCACTTGCGCCAATAACTTTTGCGCCCATCTTTTCAAGATACTCGCCTGCAAATGTTGATGCGTTTCCAAATCCTTGTAAAACAACTTTGGCACCTTTTAGACTTGCTTTCAATGTCTTTGCGGCCTCTCTTACAGTATATGCTACTCCTAAACCTGTTGCAACATTTCTTGCAAGAGAGCCTCCCATTGAAATTGGTTTTCCAGTAATTACTCCCGGAGAATATTTGTTATCGTTAAGTTTGCTAAACGTATCCATGATTTGAGTCATTTCTCGTCCTGTTGTGTAAACGTCAGGAGCTGGAACATCTTTTTGAGGTCCGATAACTTCAGCAATTTTGTATGCAAATCCTCTGGTTAATCTTTCTAATTCCCCATCACTGAGTTTCTCAGTTTTTGGATTAACATAGATTCCGCCTTTGCCTCCACCTAATGGGATGTCTACTATGGCACATTTCCATGTCATCCAAGATGAAAGTGCCATGACTTCGCGTTCCATGTATTCCACTCCGCCTTCGGGGTTGAAGTAACGAATACCGCCTTTGTATGGGCCCCTGTCGTTGTTGTGCTGGCTTCTAAAACCCATAAAGACCCTAATTTTTCCATTATCCATTTTTACTGGAATCTTAACTCTCAAAACTCTATTTGGTATTGCCAAATATTCACGCAATCCCTTGTCTTTAATTCCCAGAACATCGCATGCATCATTTACTTGCTTTGTTGCGTTTGCAAAAGGATCATTCTTTACCAAGGGCAATTTTTTCAATGGGCTCATTAATTTAAGTTTAATGAAAAAACTCAGATCGCAAAAATTGTTTACAGGTAGACTTTTTTGTGATTCAGCTTCCTGTCTAGTTTTTCAATCGCTTCATCTAGTGCGCCAATATTTATTTCAAGGAAATTTGACAGGTGGAAAATTGCACCATATTTTTCTCCAATTTTTGAAACCATATTATTTCTCCCCAATACTTTCAGGTGATGTTGAACGGCTTTGTAATCAAGACCAAGCTCCTTTGCCAATTGATGGGTATTGTACGGTTGATCAAGCAAGTGCATAATAATACGCAACCTGGTGAATCCACCTCTGGTACTTGTAAACAAGTACAACAGCAATTTTCTTGTCTGCTTGTCTGGTTTTCTTTGTTCTGAAACTTGCCTTGATCTAATAATTTCCTTGAATTCTAAGAGTTGGTTGGACATCTTCAACAGTAAAAAAGCTGATTTTGCTTAAAACTCTATTTCCAGATCATGCCCATATTCAGGCAAGACAATTACCCTTAAATTGACTTGGTACAGACTCGTGATATCATGATGGCATCACGCGGTTACGATATGACTCCTACCATGTATTCTCCAGATGGCAGAATATACCAAGTAGAATATGCCATGGAGACTGTAAAAAGAGGAACCATAGCAATAGGCATTTGCACCAAACAAGGAGTCATTATGGCAGTAGAAGAAAAACCTCGAACACTACAAACAACAAGCGTAACACAGAAAATTTTCCAAGTGGATTACCACATTGGAGTTGCCGCAGCAGGGTATATCCCGGATGCACGCGTTCAAGTAGATAGTGCAAGATTCTTTTCACAAGGAACTAAAATGACATATGATGAATCAGTTGAAGTTTCAACAGTTGCCAAACACTTGGCAGATCAATCTCATCAGTTTACTCAATATTCAGGGGTACGTCCAAACGGAGTTTCCTTGATAATTGCAGGAATTGATCAAAAAGGAGAATCAATCTATGTGACAGATCCAAGTGGAACTTATGTTCAATATGCAGCTGTTGCAATTGGAGCAAGCTCTGAGGATGTAAATGCATTTTTGGAAAAACATTACAATGCAGATATGAGCTTGGAGGATGCAGCGGCATTAGCTATTGCATCTATCAATCTAAAAGCTGAAGAAAAAAACGGAGTCAGCAATGTCAAAATGGCAAAAATTACAGCTGAAGAAAAGGTTTTCGAGAAAGTTTCTGAATCTGATTTACAGAATTATTCTCAGAACACATCAAAGTTTGCTACAGTATAGAAGTTTTTGATTTGAAAACTATTCAAACAGGTATATACAGAGACAATAGATTATGAGTGGTTTAGGAAGTTATTGGGGCGAAGTAATGGAAGTACTTCGAGAGATTATTCCTGTTTATGACAAAGTAAATTCTATAATTTCACTAGGCAAAGATGTAGAGCATAGAAATCGTGGAATTTTGCAAAGAGTAGTTCCAGGAAATAAAATTCTAGATGCAGGTTCTGGTTTTGGCAACATGTCAAAGACTGCACTGAAATTAACTGATGGAAAAATTTCAGTTACGCTTTATGATCCTCTTGTGCCCATGCTAAAAAATACTAGCACATATTTTGAAAAATCCCCAGATATGGCAAACGGAGTTTTTGAACACATTCCATTTAGAGATGAAGAGTTTGATGCAGTTTTGTGTGGATATTCATTAAGAGACGCAATCAATTTGAGAATTGCAATTTCTGAGATTTACAGAGTGTTGAAAAAGGAAGGCAGATTTGTTATTGTTGATTTAGGAAAACCGGATAATGCATTCAGCAGGGCAGGGGTTTCATTTTATCTAAGATGTATACTTCCAATTCTTGCATTTATTGCTGGAGGAAGATTAGGATTAAAGTTTGGAACTTTGTACGGTACATTCAAAAGATGGCCTCAAAACAAAAGACTAGAAGCATTACTATTAGAAAAATTTTCCAGAGTAGAATTTGAGAAAGATCTTATGGGTGGGGCAATAATGGTTGCCGCATACAAATGAATAGAATTCTGATACTAGTCAACATTACTGATTTAGTCATTGGAATTTCATATGGATTGCATGCATCAATCAAGCCAGCATCAGAATGGAGAACAAAACGAATACCACCAATTGCAAACTTGCCGCTTACTGCTGCATACGCAATGGGTTCTCCTGATTTTTAATTAGGATACGAGCATCCCTGTCAAACTCGGCAATTGCTATCCAGTCACCCGTCCATTGATGCCAAGAAAACATCACCCAAAAGTCATGTAGATTCAATCGACCTTGTAGATGACCACACATGGATAAAGGCCAAATGGCAGATACGTGGAACAAACATGTCAGTAGTTCCCAGATGTAGATTTGTGCCCAGATGTATGCTTGTGCCCAGATACTGATGCGTTACCGCATATTGCAATGCAAAGATCCAGATTAGGTTACGGTGTGCAAGACGTCATGAGCATCCAAACACACGACGATCTGATCGCACACCAGTACGACATAGCATCAAACCGGTTTAAAATCCTGCGCTCGTCGTTTCAAAAGCTTGGCATGCCAATGTCTGAGAGGCACAACGCCGTATACGGATGCGGCGACATACTGGACGTGCCAATCAGGGCGTCTGAGAGAAACACGTTTGTAGAATCCCCTGTACGGCGCAACAGGCTTCAAGACACGGGCGCACGTACGCCTGACGCAGACCTGGTCATGTCTGCAGTCCGTGGCGTCGAACCGGCAGACGTGCAGGACTGGTGTGCAAAGACATTGGCACGCACGGTACGGCACGCCGGCCGTGCAGGAATGCTGCAGGACATCGACGCCATTGCAATAGACGTTACGGACACGCCATACCATGGGGAGCAGCTGCAGGAGCATACAAGAAAGTCGCGTCCAAAGGCAGGAACATCCACGTTTCTCTCGTATGTCGCAGTACACGGAGTCGGCAGGGACTCTTCGCAGGTTGTCCCAGAGTCGAAGCTGCTGCCGGCAAAGGAGAAACTGGCCGATTTTATCGCCAAAACACGCACAAAAATCCTCAGAGGAGGCGCATATTCAAAGACTGTGTTCCTGTACGGCCGCGCCTTTTACAACGTTGACTGCATGACAGAGGCAGGAAAGGGCGGGTGCCGCTACATCATGCCCGTCATCATGAACTCCAAGATCAAGAGGACAGTCAAGATGTACAAGGACGGAAAGGCAAGCCAGGTATCGCAGCAGTCAATGACTGACAAGGACGGCGTAACTGACCTACAACCTTGTAATTGTCAAAAGAGACAGGAAGAAGAAGGAGAAGAAAAAAGAGGAGGAAGAGGAGCAATACATTGCGTTTGCAACAAACATTCCCATCAGGAGTGCCACAGAGCCATGACAGACATCATACCGGAGCAGTACCGCAAGATGGGGCATCGAGACGGGGTTTCGCGTCATAAAGAAAATCATGGGCAGGACATGCAGCAACTCCCTGTCTGTGAGGCTGCTGATGTTTTATCTGCCGCCGCTGCTGCTGTACAACCTGTGGAGGGTTGCCAGGTTCTGCCTTGATGCAGGAAAGATGTATGGAAGAGTGTCTTCTGCGGGGAAAAACTTACCATGGCGTTGTTTATCGTGTACATTACAGGCAGGAACGAGCTGTTTGTCAATGATCGAGGCAAGTAGAACCGATGCCAGTTGCGGTTGCGGTAAATCTACATCTGGGAACTACTGACATGCCGTTTCTGCTCATGTACAAAAGAAGCATGGCAGCATCTGCTGAATCATACAGGCCGTTGTATCTGTCTGAGAACCTCATGCCTGTCCTCTTTAATGCGGCTTGCAAGAAGTTAAATCCGTGCCGTCCATACTCTTTTTGGAGTGCCCCGTTTTGTTGTTTGTAATTCATTGACAGGGCTGGTACTCCTTGCTTTTAGATCAGAGTGTTGGCAAAATCAGAAGTTATGGGTAATTGTCTTCCAAGACAGGCACACAATCGGAACTACTGATAATGCAACCCTAGCGTTACACTTTACCTGCCTAGCGTTACACTTTACCTGCCTAGCGTTACAGTCAGGTAGAGTCGGGAGAAGCCACCTCATTTACATCAGTGTAGAAAATTAAAAAGTTATTTTTATGATGATTTTTAACTAAGAATAGTTTGAAATACGTAGGATTTTTTGTAATGATTTTAGTTTTACTGATTGGTTTGCACGCCAACAGCCTAACATATGCAGAAATATCATGTGATGATCATGGAGCAGATTTGTATCCTTACCAATCAATCACACCACTTGATTATTCAATTACAAATGGCAAATTTGTTAGCTTATGTGCAAATCCTGATTATCTATATTATACCATCAATCTTGATACAACAGCAGCAGGAAGTCTAATTATTGAGATACCAAAAGAATCACTTGACTTGAAACAATTTGATTATGAATCATGTTTTCCTAACGATTTGAGCACGAATATTGATTTTGATAGAACCACAACAGTAACACAAATTGCACAAACTGACATTTCACGCACTTTGGAATTTACTTGGAACGAACCAATAATTCACATAGTATATTTTGGAACATATGCAATTATTGATGGAGTTGATTATTCAGAGCCTAACTATTGTATTGGTTTAGTTGAGAGTGGAGAGAAAAGTGAAGTAATTGAAAAGGCTACTGATTGGAGAGAAGATAATTATTGTCCAGAAGAACTGAATTATGATTATGAAATTACTAATGGCAAAGTTAAAAAAATTTGCTATATTGAAGGCATTTATGAAATTGTTTATTATTTAGACAATGTAACATCACCAAGTATATTGACTATTGATATGCCATACACGCATTTTCCAAGAATAACTAAGGATAATTTTTATGATTTTATCATAATGATTGATGGTGAAGAACATAGTTATTTGTCAGAAAATTTACAAAATGAAAATTCTGACTATCAAACTTATGAAATTAAATTACCAATTAACAGTGAAATTTTAGAAATTATAGGTTTTGTATATACATCTGCTGGTTTAGTTGAGAGTGAAGAGAAAAGTGCCGAAATTAAAAAAAATACTTGGCAGAATTATGATGATGATTGTATTCCAGAAATAATAACTGATTATACTCTAAATTATGGTAAATTAGCAAGAATATGTGAACCAACTAATCAATCTATAATGATAATCACATCAGATATTATTTTTAACAGTATTCTCACTATTGATATTCCATATACTAAATTACCTTTAATGACAACCGAGAATTATAAAGATTTTATATTGCTATTTGATGGGATACAAACTGATAATTTTAAAGTAATATATCAATACCCAGAATATCAAACTTTTGAGATAGACTTGATTTCTGATGTTATTTCCATTGAATTATTTTACAATATGAGTAGATTTTTGGTAGAACATAATTCTAATGAAATAGATCATGAATACAATCTAACTACACCATTATTAGATATTGAAAAACCAAAAACAGAATTCAAGATTAAAATTGAAAAACCATCCTGCAAATCTAATCTTGTAGAAATTATGAAGCCTGATAGTAGTAAATATGTATGTATAAAACCAACTACTGCAGAGAAATTAATCTTACGTGGTTGGATTAATCCATTAGACTTTATGCACAATTGAATCGTCAAAATTTTTCCGAAAGATTTAGATCCATTTTGATCGCCGCAACAGGTAATGGAATCTCCAGAACAGACTATACGCAGGCTGCAAAAAGAGCTCAAGCAAAAGGACACAGCAATCAGCAAGCGCGAGAAGACAATTGGCCTGCTGCGCGAGCAGCTGTTGCGCGAGGACAGCCTTGTGGAACGTGACAGGAGATGCGGACCGCCTCGAGACTGAGACGGCACTGCTTCACAGCAGGGAGGCAATCCATACCATACTGCACAACGACGCAAAGCTTGCAGGCATTACGTCATTTGGAACAGACGGTGCTGTCCAAATTTTTCCCGGAAATTTCCAGAAAAGCTTATAGATCATGACGAAATCCTGCTGCAAGGCTTTTGGATCACGGGCTTGGCACCACGTCAATGTCAAAACGACGAAAAAAGGGCAGGAAAAACGGACAGCATGACGCCCACGTCCGAAGGTACAGGATCCAGATGTGCCGGAACTATTCAGCATACGAGAAGAAGTGGAGGGGCGAGGGCAACAAGATAGTGACGAGGATCAAAAAACTCAAAGAAATGATCCCCGCCGTCTTGGAGGGCGCCTCCAAGGACGAGACATCGGCACTATTGTGCGTGCTGGACATGGTGTTCCGTAACCACTCGTACAGGGTTCACGTCACGTAGTGAATTGGATTAACAATCGCTCACAAAACAGACAACATTATTCAACCACAAGATCTAGATCCCAGTGTATGGCAGAATCCGCATGAAATACAACGATTCCATAGTAATACCGGCAGACAAAAGATTCCTGTCCGGCGTCTCCAGTGTGCGCCTGCGCAGCATGCAAAAAAAGGAGACAGATCCCAGGGCCGCAGCAAGGCTGCTGGCATATGCCATGCGCAAGGAGGGCATGTCCATACGCCGGATATGCATGGCCCTCAACAGGTCATATTCCACAGTACGGGGCTGGCTTGTGCGCGCCGCACAGCTTGGCACCGACGGCAGATACGACATCAAAAATGAAGGCGCGCCAAACAAGCTCGATCCGGAACAGATAGAACAGCTGCGCGCAGACCTGCTGGCAGGCCCGCGCAGTTGCGGCTTTGAGTCCGGAGTGTGGACGGCACCGCTGCTGGCCGCACACATCAGAAAAAAGTTCGGCGTGCAGTATGCCACTGTCAGCATATATGACATACTGCACAGGATGGGCTTTTCGTGCAGAAAGCCGCGTCCAAAGCACCCAAGTCAGCCTCAGAATCAGAGAAAAAAAAGTTTAAAAAAAAGCAGGGGAGGTAATCCGGAGCCATCCAGACCATACGGTGATTACAGTTGATGAGGCCTCCTTTATCATTGGGTGGAATACCAAGAACGGGTGGTACCCCAAGGGCAGGCCCGTCACCACTCCAGTCAGCCTGTCGCGCAAAAGGTTCTACTCGTTTGGGGCGCTGTACGACGGCGGCTTTGACTGCAGGTTCTATGCCAAGGCCAACAGCTACAGCTTTGTGGACATGCTCGGACACCTGCATCTCAAGCACGGCAAGATCATCGTCTTTCTTGATAACGCATCGTACCACAAGTCAAAGATGGTCAATGATTTTGTCGACTCGTATGACGGCGACATAGTCCTTGTTTACTTGCCCGTGTACACCCCGGAGCTGAATACCACGGAGGGGCAGTGGAGGCTGTTAAGAAGGGCCACTGCAAACGTGATGTATGAAAGTACAAAGGTGATGAAGGAATCCATATGGACAATGCTGGATAGACGTGAGGTCAGGATAACAAGGATGAGCGGTTATTTATCCTAGTCACTACGCCAGACACAGGAATCTTCGCCAAGCAGGTGGAGATCGGACTGTTCGTGATTGGTGGTTCATTGCTACTCCCACAGTTGATTGGCAACCAATCCATCCGTGCCAGATACACGTGGTGGTACCTGATACCGATAGGTTTAGGGATACTGATTCTGGCATGAAAACTAATTTAACCGAGAAAAGACATGCCAAATATATGAAACCTGATGATGATTCTGACATACTGGAGCTTTACGGGTGCGATGACAATCCGCTCTCCTACATGATAGAGCCAAAGGGTTCAGTCAGAATAACAAGCAAGGACGACAAGACCACAAAAGAGGATTTGGAGAACATATTATAAAAACCGAGAATCAAACGTTTTGTAAATTTTTGTAGCCAAAAAGCGTTCTGTAGCTCATATTCCTCGGAATGTAAGGTCATCCTCGGCATCCCTGTACATTGACAGCATTTCGTCAACAGTGTACTGGTTGTACTGCTTCATGTAAAAGTCATGTCCGGCCAAGATATGCCCCAACCCGAACTGTATCTTGTTTGTCTTGGTTATGAAGTACGAGCGCAGGCCATGGACGTGAACCTTGTACCTGTTTTGCTTGCAGTGATCATAGTTTGTTGCATAACTTGGATCCTAGGCACGAAACTTGCCCAACTTTTGACTGGCTTAGGCGTGTTATGCAACAAACTAAAAGGCAAGCCAGGTATCGCAGCAGTCAATGACCAACAAAGACGGTGTAACTGTGACCTACAACCTTGTAATTGTCAAAAGAGACAAGAAGAAGAAGAAGAAAAAAGGGGAGGGGGGAGCAATACATTGCGTTTGCAACAAACAGACCTTATGCATAATCGATCAAACTAATATTGCGAGATGATTTTTGCCTTAGTAAACCAATTTGATTTTGAATTTTTAGTCGATTACGCATAAGGTCTAATACGAAAAATATGCTCCTCGCATGACAAGGACGCATGTGAACCGCGGTGCCGGAATGCTGTTTTCAAGAATAGACAGGCCAGAAGACTGAAAGACTCTTAAAATCAAACATGGTACAAGAGGTTAGTTCAATTGAAGATTAAGACAATCACAAACAAGCTGGACAACTATCAAATCAAACTATCTACTAGTAATACAAAAAATCTTAACTTTATACTTGATGATTCTGGTGCAGGCTCTACATTGTTTGACAAACTCCATTCGTATTTTTCCACAGGTCGCAACGATGTCTTGGATCTGGATCTGATTGAGAGAAAAAGATATGACATCAACCTTATGTTTGTAGAAGAATATCTGGATTACCATGATCTTTTGGACTATTTTGTCACGATGGGATTTACAGATGAATTTTTGGAAATTTCTGAGAGTGCCAACCAGATATACACTAAAATGCTCTCCGAACACAAGACCGCAGGATGCGGCGGCTTTCTAAAACTGGAGAACAGCCAGATTATGGTTCCCAGATACCTCTCGGCACCAGAGGCAACACTGGCCTACTATGCACTGCTAATTGCAATAAGGAAAAGGTACAGAGTTGATCTGCCGTTGATAATTAACAGGTTTGGGCGCTGGGGTCTAAAGTATTGTCCGCTTGTAGTACGCACTCTTGCAGAGATTTCTCCCCAAACATTGATTTTTACAAGCGAGGGAAATTTTGGCGTATCCATGCATAACTATCGTACAGACAAAAAAATACCCTCGATACATCAGACTATCAAAAATAAAACACTGGGTATGGCATATAGGTTGGACAAAGATGGAGTCTCAGAATACGTTCCGTTCTAGGTCTCCGATATATCTTGATCATCATGCAACAACTCCACGAGATCCACGTGCATTAGATGCAGTGATGCCGTCCTTACAGAAAAATTCGGTAATGCGTCAGGCATGGATCATCCTTTTGGATATGACGCATCAGGGGCAGTGGAATCTGCACGAGAAAAGATTACATGTGCAATCAATGCAAGACATGGTGGGATTGTTTTTACGTCAAGTGCCACAGAGTCAGACAGCATTGCGCTGATTGGGACGATGGAAAATGCAGGTATTGCGGGAATCATCCAACCACATGTGCCACAGAATAGTCAGCTCCTTGTTAAATCGGCCTATAGCCATTTTGAGCATGTTTTTTGGCCAAGGGATAGATCGCGCCGTACCGGAGAACCCATGAAAAGAAAAACCAACCCGGACAGGGGATCCAAGTTTCTGCCCGGCACAAGCATGCCCAGTGAAATTGAAAAATTATCAGGTTTGGCGATTTTAGTTGGAAAAAAATAGGGGAATAGCCCCAAGGGCTATTAATTGTCATCGACAGGTTTCTGGTCAGATTCGAACTCTTCTTCTAGAATCAGATATTGCTCTTCTAAAGGTGCCAACAGCCGTTCAAGTTCCATCTCTTGTTCTTCTGTTAATACCGGTTCTGCAATACCGAATTCTTGGAGAATTTTACTGTATTTTGAATCAAGTTCCTCCAGCTCTGCTTCTAGCTTCTGTTTCAGTTGGCCTGAAGGATCATTGAGAGTCATTTCTGCAGATATTTTTTCATACTGCTCATCAAGTGGAACAAGTCTTTGTGCAAGTTCGGCTTCTTGTTGCTCAGTTAGTTCCGGAGACGAGAATCCAAATTGCTCTAGAATTGCATGGTATTGCATGTCTAGTTCTTCAAATTTTGCTTCTAGTTCCGGCGGAATCCCATAGTGCTCAAACCCGTCTGCTATCTCCCGGTATTGCTCATCTAATGAAGCAAGTTTGGCATCTAGCTGTCTTTCTTGCTCTCCGGTAAGCTCCGGCGTTACAAAGCCATACTTTTCAAAAATGGCGTCGTATTGAGCATCGAGTTTCTCATATTCTTGGTCCAGCTCCCAATACTTTTCATCTAATGAAGCAAGTTCTGCATCTAGCTGTCTTTCTTGCTCTCCGGTAAGCTCCGGCGTTACAAAGCCATACTTTTCAAGAATGGCGTCGTATTGAGCATCGAGTTTCTCATACAGTTTGTAAGTGCCAGGTTCTTCTGTTTCCTGTGCCTGTACTAGCTGTCCTGTTGCTACTGCAACTGCTACAAAAGCAAGCATTACGGCAAGGACAGGAAAGACAAATCGTTTGTTTTTGGAATATGTTGTGGTCATTTCCAAAGTCTCTTAGATTAGGTTTTATATGGCCTTGCCAATCCTGTTGCGGTATGGCAATTGTTGATCAGGGTACGCATTACGGAAATTTGCTGTCTTACAAATTTTACGTGCTTCCTACTGCAAAGAAGCTTTATGGCACTCTGAAACCAAAAACAAGGCACCACCAAAATATACAACAGCTGTTACAGGTGCTAGCGTTGCTTGGAACCTCCACTACTTGGGAGATGACAAAGAAAAGATTTCCTAACGATAACTCCAAGGTGCGCGAAAAAGAGAAAGAGTATCGCAGGCTGCTAGTCGGCAGGACAGACAGAGGAAGGCACTCTTCTGGCATTTTGGAGTTTGGGTTGGTTGTAAAAGACGGCAAAGTTCTGAGATATCCAGTATCTGACAGGTACAGACTATCACTTCACGGGGTGCTGTATTGTCTCAACATTTTTGATCTAAACAAAAAAGACGTTGACATTATTGCAGAAAACTATGCCAGTGTGCTGCCCAAAGTTTTTGGCAAATGGAAATTTCTCAAATCAGTGATCGGGGACGACGTTTACAAGATTGGAATTCTGGCCAAAGGACTGCTTCTTGATAATCCAACGATTGTAAATAATGCAAGTAATCCACTTTACGAGCTGATGTCATATATTCACGTAAAATATCGCAGATATTTTGAGTCTATTTCAGAAAAGGATCTTGCAGATCAGATATCACTGTGGTTTTACACATACTTTCTTTATTATTCCCCAACGAGCACGAGGGCAAAAAAAGTCCCGCCGGGAATTAAAGAATTGCAAGAGGTTTTGAATCGTGATTTTGAACTCAAAGAATGGTACATGAAATTTGTAGAAGAGGCAGGCAAATATTACAGAGACAGGGCAAGCACAATCAAAAATTTCGGATTAATGCGATGACTATCTGGCATGCCTTTTTATCATCTTTTCAAGACTCTTAAATTCAAGAGGCTTGTTCAGTAAACCTCTTAGCGATGTCTCTTTTGCATCACTGTACTTTTTGTCGTTTAACGCGTAACTGGACGTAAATACCACCCTTGCGTCTGGATCAAACTTGACTATTCTTGAAAAGGCCTCATAGCCGTCAATCTCAGGCATCTTTATGTCCATAAACATGATATCAGGCATGATTTCTCGATATCTTTCTACTGCCATTATCCCATCAGATGCAGTTTCCACATCAAAGCCCTTGTCAAGAAGCATTAGCTGGGTGGCCTCCAAAAAATCCACATCGTCGTCTGCAAAGAGAATCTTCTTGCCAGAATACACTAACTGCATCTCGCATCTTTTTTTGAGATAAATGTATCGTTGCATGTTTAGCCGTGCTGTCTTTTTGGGATACGTACCGTAAACGTTGCAGGATCTTGTCCCACAGTTATTTTTCCACGGTGCTGTTCTATGATGTTTTTGCAGCTAGACAATCCAAGGCCTGTTCCCTTTAGATGTGTAGTAAACAATGGCTCGAACAATTTTGGCATCACATCATCTGGTATGCTTGGACCGTTGTTTTCAAAGATTATACGGATGTCTTGCTCTGCTTCTGCGATTCTGATGCTTACTGTTCCGTCTTTGCTGTTTCCGATTGCCTGAATTGCATTTAGCATCAGGTTTACAAAGGTAATCTCTAGTTTTTCCTGATCGCATTCTACTGTTATGTCATTTTTTGGAAGAATAACCTTGATGTTTCTTGGCACATCCACTGAGCCTCTGGCATAGTTTAGCATCTCTAGAATTGAGAACTCGTCAGTAATGAGAGGAGTTGTACGGACATAGTTTAGCACTCCCTCCACTTGATGAGACATTCTTTTTACAGAGCGATTAATTCTTTTTATTTCGTCTGAAATTGCTTTATTTTGGCCTTTATTCTGATCATGTATTCTTTCAGCCGAGCTTCTAATTGCGCCCAATGGATTTCTCATATCATGTGCGATGTTGGAGGACAAGTGTCCTATTGTGGACATTTGTTTGCTTTCGCTGATCTTTTGAGACTGCCTGTAGAATATTCTAGAGAACAGCACTCCAAGAATCGCAGCTGCGCCAGTCATTGCTATTGTGAGAAACAATAGCGAATCTCTTTGAGAGTTGACGTCTTGCAAAATTTCGTCCATTTCAGTATGAACTGCCAAGATCCAGTCAGAGCCTGCAAAATCATGGTAGCCCCTCTGCCTGGAATATGAATACAGTATCTCATTTTCTTGATCCGAGTCTACTATTGAGAATCCCTTTTCCCCAAATGTAAAATCTAGATCATATTTTTCGTAGATCTCTTCATATTTTGACTCGATCTCAGCTATCTTCTCGTCAAATTCTAGCTGTTTTCCCCCTGATAGTGTCGGCACTACAAACCCATACTCTTGCAAAATCTCATCATACTGCAAGTCCAGTCCTAGCATCTGTTCTTCCAGCTGCCTTTCTTGGTTTTCAGCAGTCTCTCCAAATTCGTATTCTTTTAAGATATCTTCATATTGTCGGTCAAGTGGAAGGAATCTTTCTTCAATCTCTTCCAATTGCTTCTCTGATAGTTCCGGTTCTATGTATCCATATTCGCGTATTGTTGCATCATACTGTTCATCTAGTTTCTCCAGTTCTTCCTCAATGTCATGATGAACCCCCCCGAACCCAAACATAAAATCCGAAATGGCATGATCTTCTTGCCCATCTGTTGTAGAATAAAGCAAGAATCCCCCATTATCAAAAAGATCAAACTCAGATGAGGCAAATTGTGACTGTTCCTTTGACTCTTCTATCAGCATAATTATCTCTTGGAAGCTGACTAGAGCATGAAGGGAGCCAATTGCCTGTCCTTTTGTATCTGTGACTAAAATTCCAAGATGATAATTGTCTTCATCAAGCATTGGATCATAGTAAACGTCACTCAGAGACATTTCAGACTCTTTGATTTCTTCTATTGGCATCTCTCTGAAAAAACTGGCAACATTATTGTTACCAGACGAGGCAATCGTCTTGCCATCAAGATTTAGCAATGTTATGTTTTCATAAGTCCCATAGTCAGATTCTTTATTGTCAATGGAAATCTTTTCGCTTAGTCTGTTTGAAATTATTTTGTTTTCGGAAGGTTGCTCAGTCCTGTTTGCTAAAATCAGGGCATTTTGAATCACAGGTTCTTTTCCAATCTTGTTCAAGTCAGAGATTTTATTTGCAATTGAGATATCTATCTTGTTTAGTGCATTAAATGCAACAGTAGTGGATTGCCGTCCTACCAACTGGTTGATGGTGTCTTTTGAAATATTTGCCGAAACGTATCCTATAATTCCCGTAAACGATGCCATGACAATAAACGAAATCAGCAAGGAAACGATCAGTTTTTTATTTTCTTTGATTTGCATCTCTAATCAACATCGACAGTCTTGGGTTATGCCTCAACGAAAAATGGCAGTTTTGCAAATTCGTTCAACTAAATTTATCTTTGAGAGTAATATATCAATTAATGATTCCTCTTGCGGTATGGCAGTTTTTTATTTACAAAACACAAGGGATGCACAGAGGGCTGGACTGATGTGCGTGCTGCTACCAGTTGGCAGTGTATTTCAACTGCATGACTGACAGCGACATCCAAGAAGCGCCAAGATAATGGTTTGCAGTTAGAGATATTTTTTGGAAGGAATTATGCCCAATCCTCAGATATCTACAAATATTACCTTTTTTTTTGGTAGTATATGGGCGCGCTCAAGAAGGTTGGAATCATACTAGCTGTGATTGTGGCAGTGATAATATCAATTGCAGCTACTGCGTTTTACCTGGCAGTAGAGGAGGTTAAGAACGTCATGGATCACGTTCCTGCCAATGACGAGCTAGAGCGCACCAGCCTGAAAAGCGTGCCTCACATGGAGCTGCTCGAAAACGTCGACTTGTACCTTGGGGAGACAGTCCGGTACCAAGGAACCGTCATGCAGTCAACTAGCATCGATGATGACACGTACGCGGTACTTGTGGAGGTCGACGGAGGACTAGTAGAGCTGATTGTTCAGGGCCAACCGCTGGATAAATACAGTCATGTTGACTTTTTTGGCAGAATCATCGGGAGCAACCAAAGATCCTCATCAATCGATCCTGCAGTAGACACACTCAACCTTGACTTGCTGAGCATGATCCGGTACGCAGCACCATTGGAGATGCAGACAGTCCCAGATACATGATGCAACCATACAACAAGCCTCTGTCAGCAGACGACAAGATTTAGTCGTAACTGATAACATCTAAGAGTGTCGATATGCCGCTAACTGCAAAGTAAGTTAAGGCATATGATATAGGTTTCATACTGTGTAGATCTTGAGTCCTATTTTTTACATTTTGGTATTCTGAAGAGTATCCGTGTGCCGTCTTTATAAGAATTCCCAACATTTTTCATCCTGACAGGTACGGCACAAGCTAGAATTATTTCCAGACCGCAAAGGCCCAAGACAGCAAAGAAGTGAACAGTTATCCATCCGAGGCTATCGCCGGGGCAATCCCTCCTCAGCATCATTCTCCATTCTTTTATCAGGTATAATGCAATTACAAGGCAAGGCATACAGCTAGGTCTGTCCCTCAATGACTTCATCGCAATTGACATCCTGACTGTAACTTGTAACAAACGCTCTTCTTTCCTTGAGCATCCAATAAATGACTCGCGGCAGTTTTGAGGCAGCAGCTACTGCTACACGTCCCTTGCCCCTCTTCTTTGCAAGCCTCTTGTAGAATACCGAAATGTCAGACTTGGTGCATACCTGACATGTGACAAAATGCACTCTGTCAGAACCCACCTGCATATGTCGCTTCCATGTGCGTTATGTGTCCATAATGTAGACTCGCCGGAGGATCTCACAGACGGGACAACGCCGACATAAGAGCATAGTTTGTGTGAGTTGACGAATCTTTCTATGCCGTTATGGTGCATGCAAGACCAGTGCAGAGTATGCCCCGACGCCCGGAATGGTCTGCAGTAGTGCTGCATCCTTGTTCTCTTTTGCTGCCTGACGTACTCTTGCATCTGACTGGAATCTTGTCGTTTATGCTGTTTATCGTGTCCAGGTACTAGTCTATCCTATAGTCGCTTATCTTTCGAACCTGTGCAATCCATGCTGTGTGTTTGTTTGCATTTCTGATCCTTTTAGCAGTGGATCTTTTTGAACCAGAACTGTTCTTATCATCATCTAATTTCCTTGATCGGCACATAAGATTACTTCTGGAAAGACTGATCATGCAAAAAAGTGGAAATATGAAGAAATTTTATGATGTCCGTTTGCCGGCTTGGACATTTCAATCCATACGGCAGGTTTCAGGTAGTGAAGAATCTATCTGTCTCCGTGCACGTTCCCGTATCTTGCATCCCGCAGCTGCTCCATGAGCCTCGTGTGCTCTGCCATATTCCTGTCAAACGCGTCGCACAGCCTGTTCTCCACGTCGGTACACGCAGTACTTACTATAAATTCGGGGCCGTCCACGTAATACCACGTACCAAATCCGTTCTTGGTCCAGGTGTACCCGAACTGGTCGATCCACATGTCGTTTATCTTGTCGGTCCTTACAAGCTCGTAGGGTTCTACATCAGACTGGGATGCGAACTTTGTTATCAGTGTTACAGTCGGTGCCGGGTTCATCGAGTCACCGGCTATTGTTATGCCATCGTTCATGTAGTGGTTTGTGACGCGTCTCTTCGTGTCTACGGCCTGTATGACAAACGGCTCGTTGTGCATCTGCTCCCGGAATAGTACGCCTGCTATGTCAAGCTGGACACATCTCTCCAGTGTGGAATCAGGCATGCATTTTACGGCAGAGACTGCAAACGTCGCGTTCTGGCCTATGACCATGTCTTCGTTCTGGTACGACACGGAATCTATGACATATGTTGATGTGGTGTTATAGTCCCTTGTCAGATACACCCTGATCAACGCCTCGGCATCATTAAGAGGACTGCCTACGTCAGGCACGCCAAAGCCGATTGAGAAGAACTTCATTCCCTTTGGTGCAAACGTCTTTAATGTAAAGTTGTGTACAAAGCCAGTTTGTAGCTCTTGTAGTGGATTATCTACAACGTACGATAATACGTCCTTGCATATTCCATCCATAGAGTAGCCACATGAGACTATCTGTGCATAAGTATTCCAAGACTTGCCAAAAGTTGGGCGAGTTTTGTGCTCATCAGAATTGCCAGATTTGCCTCTAGGAACATCTGACACTGGAACACCATCATCCGAAGGATCTTCTAGATTCTCATTTGGGTTCTCAGGTAAGTTTGGGTCAGATGGATTCTCATTTGGGTTCTCAGGTAAGTTTGGGTCAGGTGGATTCTCATTTGGGTTCTCAGGTAAGTTTGGGTCAGGTGGATTCTCATTTGGGTTCTCAGGTAAGTTTGGGTCAGGTGGATTCTCATTTGGGTTCTCAGGTAAGTTTGGGTCAGGTGGATTGTCGACTACGTGGTAGGTTCTGCTCTTTTGCATGGCAGGGTTTGTGCCGTCAGTGGAGTTGTAGCCGATGACGTAATCGCCCACGACATTAGTGTCGACCGTGCCAGTGGTGGTGACTGCAGAACCGTCGTCAGTTGTGACGCCATCAAGGAGGTCAGGCGAGTCAGCACCAAGCTCCAGCGTTATCTCGTCTGGAATCACGGTGATCACGGGGGCTGTGGTGTCGACTACGTGGTAGGTTCTGCTCTTTTGCATGGCAGGGTTTGTGCCGTCAGTGGAGTTGTAGCCGATGACGTAATCGCCCACGACATTAGTGTCGACCGTGCCAGTGGTGGTGACTGCAGAATTATCGTCAGTTGTGACGCCATCAAGGAGGTCAGGCGAGTCAGCACCAAGCTCCAGCGTTATCTCGTCTGGAATCACGGTGATCACGGGGGCTGTGGTGTCGACTACGTGGTAGGTTCTGCTCTTTTGCATGGCAGGGTTTGTGCCGTCAGTGGAGTTGTAGCCGATGACGTAATCGCCCACGACATTAGTGTCGACCGTGCCAGTGGTGGTGACTGCAGAATTATCGTCAGTTGTGACGCCATCAAGGAGGTCAGGCGAGTCAGCACCAAGCTCCAGCGTTATCTCGTCTGGAATCACGGTGATCACGGGGGCTGTGGTGTCGACTACGTGGTAGGTTCTGCTCTTTTGCATGGCAGGGTTTGTGCCGTCAGTGGAGTTGTAGCCGATGACGTAATCGCCCACGACATTAGTGTCGACCGTGCCAGTGGTGGTGACTGCAGAATTATCGCTAGTTGTGACGCCATCAAGGAGGTCAGGCGAGTCAGCACCAAGCTCCAGCGTTATCTCGTCTGGAATCACGGTGATCACGGGGGCTGTGGTGTCGACTACGTGGTAGGTTCTGCTCTTTTGCATGGCAGGGTTTGTGCCGTCAGTGGAGTTGTAGCCGATGACGTAATCGCCCACGACATTAGTGTCGACCGTGCCAGTGGTGGTGACTGCAGAATTATCGCTAGTTGTGACGCCATCAAGGAGGTCAGGCGAGTCAGCACCAAGCTCCAGCGTTATCTCGTCTGGAATCACGGTGATCACGGGGGCTGTGGTGTCGACTACGTGGTAGGTTCTGCTCTTTTGCATGGCAGGGTTTGTGCCGTCAGTGGAGTTGTAGCCGATGACGTAATCGCCCACGACATTAGTGTCGACCGTGCCAGTGGTGGTGACTGCAGAACCGTCGTCAGTTGTGACGCCATCAAGGAGGTCAGGCGAGTCAGCACCAAGCTCCAGCGTTATCTCGTCTGGAATCACGGTGATCACGGGGGCTGTGGTGTCGACTACGTGGTAGGTTCTGCTCTTTTGCATGGCAGGGTTTGTGCCGTCAGTGGAGTCGTAACGTATGATATATTCACCTACGGTGCCGGTGTCGACCGTGCCAGTGGTGGTGACTGCAGAACCGTCGTCAGTTGTGACGCCATCAAGGAGGTCAGGCGAGTCAGCACCAAGCTCCAGCGTTATCTCGTCTGGAATCACGGTGATCACGGGGGCTGTGGTGTCGACTACGTGGTAGGTTCTGCTCTTTTGCATGGCAGGGTTTGTGCCGTCAGTGGAGTCGTAACGTATGATATATTCACCTACGGTGCCGGTGTCGACCGTGCCAGTGGTGGTGACTGCAGAATTATCGTCAGTTGTGACGCCATCAAGGAGGTCAGGCGAGTCAGCACCAAGCTCCAGCGTTATCTCGTCTGGAATCACGGTGATCACGGGGGCTGTGGTGTCGACTACGTGGTAGGTTCTGCTCTTTTGCATGGCAGGGTTTGTGCCGTCAGTGGAGTCGTAACGTATGATATATTCACCTACGGTGCCGGTGTCGACCGTGCCAGTGGTGGTGACTGCAGAATTATCGTCAGTTGTGACGCCATCAAGGAGGTCAGGCGAGTCAGCACCAAGCTCCAGCGTTATCTCGTCTGGAATCACGGTGATCACGGGGGCTGTGGTGTCGACTACGTGGTAGGTTCTGCTCTTTTGCATGGCAGGGTTTGTGCCGTCAGTGGAGTTGTAGCCGATGACGTAATCGCCCACGACATTAGTGTCGACCGTGCCAGTGGTGGTGACTGCAGAATTATCGTCAGTTGTGACGCCATCAAGGAGGTCAGGCGAGTCAGCACCAAGCTCCAGCGTTATCTCGTCTGGAATCACGGTGATCACGGGGGCTGTGGTGTCGACTACGTGGTAGGTTCTGCTCTTTTGCATGGCAGGGTTTGTGCCGTCAGTGGAGTTGTAGCCGATGACGTAATCGCCCACGACATTAGTGTCGACCGTGCCAGTGGTGGTGACTGCAGAATTATCGTCAGTTGTGACGCCATCAAGGAGGTCAGGCGAGTCAGCACCAAGCTCCAGCGTTATCTCGTCTGGAATCACGGTGATCACGGGGGCTGTGGTGTCGACTACGTGGTAGGTTCTGCTCTTTTGCATGGCAGGGTTTGTGCCGTCAGTGGAGTCGTAACGTATGATATATTCACCTACGGTGCCGGTGTCGACCGTGCCAGTGGTGGTGACTGCAGAACCGTCGTCAGTTGTGACGCCATCAAGGAGGTCAGGCGAGTCAGCACCAAGCTCCAGCGTTATCTCGTCTGGAATCACGGTGATCACGGGGGCTGTGGTGTCGACTACGTGGTAGGTTCTGCTCTTTTGCATGGCAGGGTTTGTGCCGTCAGTGGAGTTGTAGCCGATGACGTAATCGCCCACGACATTAGTGTCGACCGTGCCAGTGGTGGTGACTGCAGAATTATCGTCAGTTGTGACGCCATCAAGGAGGTCAGGCGAGTCAGCACCAAGCTCCAGCGTTATCTCGTCTGGAATCACGGTGATCACGGGGGCTGTGGTGTCGACTACGTGGTAGGTTCTGCTCTTTTGCATGGCAGGGTTTGTGCCGTCAGTGGAGTCGTAACGTATGATATATTCACCTACGGTGCCGGTGTCGACCGTGCCAGTGGTGGTGACTGCAGAATTATCGTCAGTTGTGACGCCATCAAGGAGGTCAGGCGAGTCAGCACCAAGCTCCAGCGTTATCTCGTCTGGAATCACGGTGATCACGGGGGCTGTGGTGTCGACTACGTGGTAGGTTCTGCTCTTTTGCATGGCAGGGTTTGTGCCGTCAGTGGAGTTGTAGCCGATGACGTAATCGCCCACGACATTAGTGTCGACCGTGCCAGTGGTGGTGACTGCAGAATTATCGTCAGTTGTGACGCCATCAAGGAGGTCAGGCGAGTCAGCACCAAGCTCCAGCGTTATCTCGTCTGGAATCACGGTGATCACGGGGGCTGTGGTGTCGACTACGTGGTAGGTTCTGCTCTTTTGCATGGCAGGGTTTGTGCCGTCAGTGGAGTTGTAGCCGATGACGTAATCGCCCACGACATTAGTGTCGACCGTGCCAGTGGTGGTGACTGCAGAATTATCGTCAGTTGTGACGCCATCAAGGAGGTCAGGCGAGTCAGCACCAAGCTCCAGCGTTATCTCGTCTGGAATCACGGTGATCACGGGGGCTGTGGTGTCGACTACGTGGTAGGTTCTGCTCTTTTGCATGGCAGGGTTTGTGCCGTCAGTGGAGTCGTAACGTATGATATATTCACCTACGGTGCCGGTGTCGACCGTGCCAGTGGTGGTGACTGCAGAATTATCGTCAGTTGTGACGCCATCAAGGAGGTCAGGCGAGTCAGCACCAAGCTCCAGCGTTATCTCGTCTGGAATCACGGTGATCACGGGGGCTGTGGTGTCGACTACGTGGTAGGTTCTGCTCTTTTGCATGGCAGGGTTTGTGCCGTCAGTGGAGTTGTAGCCGATGACGTAATCGCCCACGACATTAGTGTCGACCGTGCCAGTGGTGGTGACTGCAGAACCGTCGTCAGTTGTGACGCCATCAAGGAGGTCAGGCGAGTCAGCACCAAGCTCCAGCGTTATCTCGTCTGGAATCACGGTGATCACGGGGGCTGTGGTGTCGACTACGTGGTAGGTTCTGCTCTTTTGCATGGCAGGGTTTGTGCCGTCAGTGGAGTCGTAACGTATGATATATTCACCTACGGTGCCGGTGTCGACCGTGCCAGTGGTGGTGACTGCAGAATTATCGTCAGTTGTGACGCCATCAAGGAGGTCAGGCGAGTCAGCACCAAGCTCCAGCGTTATCTCGTCTGGAATCACGGTGATCACGGGGGCTGTGGTGTCGACTACGTGGTAGGTTCTGCTCTTTTGCATGGCAGGGTTTGTGCCGTCAGTGGAGTTGTAGCCGATGACGTAATCGCCCACGACATTAGTGTCGACCGTGCCAGTGGTGGTGACTGCAGAACCGTCGTCAGTTGTGACGCCATCAAGGAGGTCAGGCGAGTCAGCACCAAGCTCCAGCGTTATCTCGTCTGGAATCACGGTGATCACGGGGGCTGTGGTGTCGACTACGTGGTAGGTTCTGCTCTTTTGCATGGCAGGGTTTGTGCCGTCAGTGGAGTTGTAGCCGATGACGTAATCGCCCACGACATTAGTGTCGACCGTGCCAGTGGTGGTGACTGCAGAACCGTCGTCAGTTGTGACGCCATCAAGGAGGTCAGGCGAGTCAGCACCAAGCTCCAGCGTTATCTCGTCTGGAATCACGGTGATCACGGGGGCTGTGGTGTCGACTACGTGGTAGGTTCTGCTCTTTTGCATGGCAGGGTTTGTGCCGTCAGTGGAGTCGTAACGTATGATATATTCACCTACGGTGCCGGTGTCGACCGTGCCAGTGGTGGTGACTGCAGAATTATCGTCAGTTGTGACGCCATCAAGGAGGTCAGGCGAGTCAGCACCAAGCTCCAGCGTTATCTCGTCTGGAATCACGGTGATCACGGGGGCTGTGGTGTCGACTACGTGGTAGGTTCTGCTCTTTTGCATGGCAGGGTTTGTGCCGTCAGTGGAGTTGTAGCCGATGACGTAATCGCCCACGACATTAGTGTCGACCGTGCCAGTGGTGGTGACTGCAGAACCGTCGTCAGTTGTGACGCCATCAAGGAGGTCAGGCGAGTCAGCACCAAGCTCCAGCGTTATCTCGTCTGGAATCACGGTGATCACGGGGGCTGTGGTGTCGACTACGTGGTAGGTTCTGCTCTTTTGCATGGCAGGGTTTGTGCCGTCAGTGGAGTCGTAACGTATGATATATTCACCTACGGTGCCGGTGTCGACCGTGCCAGTGGTGGTGACTGCAGAATTATCGTCAGTTGTGACGCCATCAAGGAGGTCAGGCGAGTCAGCACCAAGCTCCAGCGTTATCTCGTCTGGAATCACGGTGATCACGGGGGCTGTGGTGTCGACTACGTGGTAGGTTCTGCTCTTTTGCATGGCAGGGTTTGTGCCGTCAGTGGAGTTGTAGCCGATGACGTAATCGCCCACGACATTAGTGTCGACCGTGCCAGTGGTGGTGACTGCAGAACCGTCGTCAGTTGTGACGCCATCAAGGAGGTCAGGCGAGTCAGCACCAAGCTCCAGCGTTATCTCGTCTGGAATCACGGTGATCACGGGGGCTGTGGTGTCGACTACGTGGTAGGTTCTGCTCTTTTGCATGGCAGGGTTTGTGCCGTCAGTGGAGTCGTAACGTATGATATATTCACCTACGGTGCCGGTGTCGACCGTGCCAGTGGTGGTGACTGCAGAATTATCGTCAGTTGTGACGCCATCAAGGAGGTCAGGCGAGTCAGCACCAAGCTCCAGCGTTATCTCGTCTGGAATCACGGTGATCACGGGGGCTGTGGTGTCGACTACGTGGTAGGTTCTGCTCTTTTGCATGGCAGGGTTTGTGCCGTCAGTGGAGTTGTAGCCGATGACGTAATCGCCCACGACATTAGTGTCGACCGTGCCAGTGGTGGTGACTGCAGAACCGTCGTCAGTTGTGACGCCATCAAGGAGGTCAGGCGAGTCAGCACCAAGCTCCAGCGTTATCTCGTCTGGAATCACGGTGATCACGGGGGCTGTGGTGTCGACTACGTGGTAGGTTCTGCTCTTTTGCATGGCAGGGTTTGTGCCGTCAGTGGAGTTGTAGCCGATGACGTAATCGCCCACGACATTAGTGTCGACCGTGCCAGTGGTGGTGACTGCAGAATTATCGTCAGTTGTGACGCCATCAAGGAGGTCAGGCGAGTCAGCACCAAGCTCCAGCGTTATCTCGTCTGGAATCACGGTGATCACGGGGGCTGTGGTGTCGACTACGTGGTAGGTTCTGCTCTTTTGCATGGCAGGGTTTGTGCCGTCAGTGGAGTTGTAGCCGATGACGTAATCGCCCACGACATTAGTGTCGACCGTGCCAGTGGTGGTGACTGCAGAACCGTCGTCAGTTGTGACGCCATCAAGGAGGTCAGGCGAGTCAGCACCAAGCTCCAGCGTTATCTCGTCTGGAATCACGGTGATCACGGGGGCTGTGGTGTCGACTACGTGGTAGGTTCTGCTCTTTTGCATGGCAGGGTTTGTGCCGTCAGTGGAGTCGTAACGTATGATATATTCACCTACGGTGCCGGTGTCGACCGTGCCAGTGGTGGTGACTGCAGAATTATCGTCAGTTGTGACGCCATCAAGGAGGTCAGGCGAGTCAGCACCAAGCTCCAGCGTTATCTCGTCTGGAATCACGGTGATCACGGGGGCTGTGGTGTCGACTACGTGGTAGGTTCTGCTCTTTTGCATGGCAGGGTTTGTGCCGTCAGTGGAGTTGTAGCCGATGACGTAATCGCCCACGACATTAGTGTCGACCGTGCCAGTGGTGGTGACTGCAGAATTATCGTCAGTTGTGACGCCATCAAGGAGGTCAGGCGAGTCAGCACCAAGCTCCAGCGTTATCTCGTCTGGAATCACGGTGATCACGGGGGCTGTGGTGTCGACTTGTAGATCAAAAAAATCCAAATCAATTATCTGGACGCCGTGATCACCAAAACTAGTAACAAGGGCGTACGTGCTGTTATCTACTATTGATGTGACAATATCACGCGGATTATTAAGAGTATCAAAGGATATTCCATTAGTGGCTCGACCGTCACGGAACGACGTGACGGGAACCGGTGTCATGGGATTGCTGATGTAGATTATCTGGACGCCGTTGTCACGAATACTTGCGACAAGGGCGTACGTGCCTGACCCTATTTTGGTAGTGGTAATGGCATATGAACCAGCAAGCGTATCAAAGGTCTTGCCACCAACCGTTTCGCCGTCAATGGCCGATGCAACCGGAACCGGCTCGCTGGGCTCGCTGATGTCGATTATCTGGACGCCGTTGTCACTACCTTGACTTGCGACAAGGGCGTACGTGCTGTTATCTATTTTAATAGTGGTGATGTCGCGTGGAATGGTGAGTGTGTCAAAGGGCATTCCATTAGCGCCGTTTTGACCATCACGGAACGATATGACGGGAACCGGTGTCTTGGGATTGCTGATGTCGATTATCTGGACGCCGTTGTCACTAGTACTTGTGACAAGGGCGTACGTGCCTGACCCTATTTTGGTAGTGGTAATGGCATATGGATCAGCAAGCGTATCAAAGGTCTTGCCATCAATCTCTGTGCCGTTAACAGCTGACGCAACCGGAACCGGTAAAAGAGGATTGCTGATGTCGATTATCTGGACGCCGTGATCATGAATACTTGTGACAAGGGCGTACGTGCCTGACCCTATTTTGGTAGTGGTAATGGCATATGGACTAGCAAGCGTATCAAAGGTCTTGCCACCAACCGTTTCGCCGTCAATGGCCGATGCAACCGGAACCGGCTCGCTGGGCTCGCTGATGTCGATTATCTGAACGCCGTTGTCAATAAAACTAGTGACAAGGGCGTACGTGCTGTTATCTATTTTAATAGTGGTGATGTCGCGTGGAATGGTGAGTGTGTCAAAGGGCATTCCATTAGTGGCTTTTTGACCATCACGGAACGATATGACGGGAACCGGTGTCTTGGGATTGCTGATGTCGATTATCTGGACGCCGTGATAATCAAGAATACTTGTGATAAGGGCGTACGTGTGAGAGCCGATCTTGGCGGTGGTGATGCTGTCTGAGCCGAGAAGCGTGTCATAGGGCACTCCGTCAACGACGTCACTGTTCTCAACCGATGTGGCACCAGTTTTAGTCCCGCTGATGTCGATTATCTGGACGCCGTTGTCACTACCTTGACTTGTGACAAGGGCGTACGTGCTATCATCAATAGTGGTGGTGGTGACACCCCAAGCTGTCTGAAGCCTCTCAAATGGTATTCCGCCAACTTCGTCACCGTCAATGGCCGATGCAACCGGAACCGGCTCGCTGGGATCGCTGATGTCGATTATCTGGACGCCGTTGTCACTAGTACTTGTGACAAGGGCGTACGTGCTGCCATCTATTTTAATAGTGGTGATGCCGTATGGCTTGCTGAGTGTGGTAAAAGTCTCTTCATTAGTGGCTTTCTCGCCGTTAATGGCCGATGCAACCGGAACCGGTAAAAGAGGATTGCTGATGTCGATTATCTGGACGCCGTGATCACCAATACTTGTGACAAGGGCATACGTGTTTAACCCTATTTTGGTAGTAGTGATGGCATATGGACGAGCAAGCGTATCAAAGGGCATTCCATTAGCGTCGTTTTGATCGTCATGTAATGATATTACAGGAACCGGCGTCTTGGGATCGCTGATGTCGATTATCTGGACGCCGTCGTCATTGCTACTTACGACAAGGGCGTACGTGTGAGCACTGAGCTTTGTGGTCGTGATGCCACGTGGACCATCAAGCAAAAAGGTTTCTTTATTAGTGGCTGTGGTACCGTCACGTAATGATATTACAGGAACCGGCGTCTTGGGATTGCTGATGTCGATTATCTGGACATTATCACTCTCAAAACTTGTTACAAGGGCATGTATCGTGCCATCAATTTCTACGACAGCGATCTCCCGTGGACGAGACAAATCAAAGGTCTTGCCACCAACCGTTTCGCCGTCAATGGCCGATGCAACCGGAACCGGCTTGCTGGGATCGCTGATGTCGATTATCTGGACGCCGTTGTCACCGCTACTTACGACAAGGGCGTACGTGCTGCCATCTATTTTAATAGTGGTGATGCCGTATGGCTTGCTGAGTGTGTCAAAAGTTTTTCCATTAGTGGCTTTGGAACCGTTAGTGGCCGATGCAACCGGAACCGGCTCGCTGGGATCGCTGATGTCGATTATCTGGACGCCGTTGTCATTAAAACTAGTGACAAGGGCGTATATGACATCGTCAATAACTACTACGATGATGTTGTGTCCAGTCTCAAGCGTATCAAAGAATCCTCCATTAACTTCTTGTCCATCGTAAATTGATGCGACAGGCGACGGTAAATCGATTGTGGCGTCTGCAGAGATGACATAAAATGGAATCAAGAAAAAAACAAAAACAAGTATTAGTTTCATCATAAATTCTTATAATTTTAAGGTGTGTGCAGACGCTTACGAGCACTGTAATTGTCACAAAAAGTAGTCCGGTAACAGCAGATGACTGGATATGACGACGGATTTAGTAGTATACAGGTTTTATCATAATATACAAAAATGATATTCTTCTGAAATATCATACCCCCCCCCCCCCCCCGCCGAAACAGGGTTAGAGGGGCGGTGGTGGCAGAACTGTAAAACTTTACCAAAATTATCTGTACGCACAGGATAATTGGCTGGTTTGTAGACCATTATATCTGCAAACAGATTTTCTTTGTCATACATTACAAACAATGTGTGTAATGAACAACAGTTATTAAAAATCATTCTATGAAATATTATGTAATTGTATAGTTTTTTGAAGATATTTTGGATGTTTGTTTAAACCTTTTCCTTTCTATTGTACGGAAATTAGTTTCACCCAAGATAAAGCATGCAATGAAGGATTGCCTGACGCTATACTGATCACATCACATGGCAAGAAAAAGGCTCACAGGCAGGACGACAAGAGGCATTGTTAACAACAGAGGATCTTTTGCCAGATGACATGCTCAATTTGGCATCTCGGATCCTCAAGTCAACAGTACCATGTAGGTATTCAAAGATGGGACTGATTATTCATCCGCAAGTCTTGAACATTACGTTTAATTTCAAATTAAAGTACTCCAAAACGTGCTTGATTATTCATTAAATATAGCTGGAAGCGAATGGATGATTATTATTTTTGTTGCGCTAGTATTGATTTTAGGAACAGGAAAGCTGCCAGGTGCTGCAAGAAAGATTGGAAGAGCTGTAAATGAATACAACAAGGCAAAAAATGAAATTCAAGATCAAGTAAAAGAGGCAACAGAAGAATCACCAAGAATTTCAGGTCCTGTAGAAACCGAACGAAAAAAATTAGAAACAATTGCCAAGTCAATAGGGGTGAAAACTGAAGGCAAAACAGACGATGAGCTTCGAGAAATCATATCTGGGAAAATAGGTAAGAAAAGAACAAACGAGTCAGAAAAGAATCAATAAATTATTTTGATTTCCTGATTCGGTACATGTTTTTATCAAGCCGTTTTTTGGCGAATTTATAATATTCCGGAACAATTTCAAACCCGAGAAACTTTCTACCAAGGGATTTACTCACTACTGCTACTTGCCCCGAACCAAGAAAGGGATCAAGTACAATGTCTTTTTTTTCACTAGAGTATTCTAATAACTTTTCAATTAGCTCAGAAGGGAGTTTCGTTGGAGTTTTTTCATCTCCCGCCCAGTACTCCCTTTTGATATTCCATACATCTTCTTTGTCCTTGTAATGAAGACTTCTTCCATCCTTGGTCTTTTCATCCTTTTTGAATCGGGAAAACGAAAAGAACTTCCGTTTCTTGTCATTTTTACAGACGTAAATACAATGATAATGAGAAGTGACAAATTTCTTTTTTGTGACAACGCCAAACTGGTATTTCCAAATTATATGGTTAATAGTGACAAATCCAACATCGTCTAGCGCTCGTAGGATGTCTTTGAGGTTATTCCATCCTGAAAAAACATACATGCTTCCTGAATCCTTTAGAATTGGAAAAACTTTACTCATCCATGCAAACGTAAAATCATAGTAATCCTCAGGCTTGATTTCATTGTATCCAGGTAACACCCTAGATGGAGTTCGATTATAATTTGCCTTTTTTGCCTTGAAATTGATTGCAAATGGGGGATCAGTAATTACAAGATCAATTTTATTTTTAGGAATTGAGCTCATTCCTTCAATGCAGTTTAGATTATAAATTTCGTTGACATTGATTTGTTTCATTTTTAAATTCAAGACTGTTTCCTAGCATAATAATGTCATGGATCAGAGTAATTATTAAACAATAAATCACCAGCCATGTCTTACCAGATAGATCTTGAAATTTTCATGTCCAAAATGCAAGTCAAAGATAGAAATTCAAAAGACATTCAACAAAAAGATGCATGTCTCTTGCGGGAAATGCGGTATTGAGGATCTATTGGAATTTTCAAAAAACATTGACGAGGTATTCCTTGAATTTCTTTCAAGATTTGATCAAGGCCTGGTTACAGAAAGAGGGCTATCAGAAGGCCTAAAAGACGAGGGGATTGTCAGGGGAGAAAATGAGATAAAACAAATGATTGGTAGCAACAAGCCAGATAAAATCACAGAAGAAATCTTGTTTTCAAAAAAAGACTATGTTTCACAGTACAAGGTTTTGAGCAATCCCGAGCCCAAAATTGGATGCAAAGTAGAAGATTTAGGACTGGATGAATCAATCATAGAACATCTCAGGGAATTAAAGATTGAACAGTTTTACAAATTTCAAGAAGAGTCAATCCAAGAGATTACGTTTGGGGAAAACGTTGTAATTGAAGCGCCAACTGCGTCTGGAAAAACAGAAGCGTTTTTGATTCCAGTAATCCAGAGAATAAAAAAGGAGGCAAACGATGGAAACGTCTTTGCAATTTTTGTGTATCCAACAAAAGCACTGTCACGAGATCAATATCCAAAAATTCAGAAATTTGCAGAAAAGATCGGAGTAAATGTCAAAGTGTTTGACGGGGATACAAAACTGGCAGAAAGAAGAGAGATAGTTGGGAGACCTCCACATATCCTAGTTACAAATTTTGATATTTTGCATTACCATATGTGGCATCAAACAAAATTTTCATCGTTATTAACATCGACTAAAATCCTAGTGACTGACGAGGCTCACGTGTATTCAGGAATTTTTGGCTCCAATGTGCACTATATCGTAAAAAGACTCAAGAGAGTTTGTACCAATAAGTTACAATTTGTAGCAGCGTCGGCCACATTAGATGACTCAAAAGAATTCTGTCAGAAACTGTTTGGAGAAAAAATGCAGAGGATTCAAGGATCTGGCAAAAAAGGTCAGACGGATTTTGCAATGCTGTTTCCATCACTTCGAACACAGAGGGCTCTGATGGTGGAATTAACAAAAAAACTAACTCAAAAAAATCACAAGACGATGGTGTTTAACAACTCGCATCTGAATTCTGAACTGCTGGCAATGCAGGCAAAAAAACAAAAAGTTGGCATCAAGGTTCACAGGGCAGGACTAATGGCAAACTACAGAACATCAGTGGAGAGGCAATTCAAAGAGGACAATTTGCAGGCAATCTCATGTACTCCCACGCTTGAATTAGGCATAGATGTAGGCAATGTTGACTGTGTCATATCATCTACCATTCCAGTAAACAGACTGATTCAAAGAATCGGAAGGGCTGCAAGAAAGGGACAAAGGGGATACGCATTTCTGGCATTAGGAAACGACCCAATCTCTCAGTATTACAAGAATCATCCTGATGACTATTTTGAGGACGTTGAAAAAACATACATCGATCCCAAGAATCCGTTCGTGGAAGAGTTTCAGGTTTTGGCAATGGCATGCGACAGGCCAATTTCAAAACACGAATTAAGAGAGCATCAAGAGGTAATTGAACAGCACATAGCCAGAGAAAATCTCAAAGAATTCAACAATCGAATAATTCCAAATTTTGATAAAATAAACTCTATGCTAAACGATTACAGCATCAGGGGAATTGGCAAATCAATTGACATTTTCCTAAATGATAAAAAGGTGGGAGACAGAATACTGCCAATTGCACTAGAGGAACTGCACAAAGATGCAATCTATTTTCTTGCAGGAACAAGGTACAAAGTAAAAGAGTTTGATTATCCAGACAAGCGTTTTGCCAAGATAGAGAGAATTCCAAGAGGCTATCCATACTATACAAAATCCCTCACAGAGGAATGGCCAACAATTGAGACGGTGTTTGAGAGAAGAAATGCAAACGGTGTTGAGGTTGCATTCTGTAAATTGCATATTGAGAAAAAGGTATACGGTTATGCCAATATTGAGCTAGGACAGGAAATCACACAGGGAGAAAAAGTTCTATTGGATGCTCCGCTAGAATATGATTTTGTAACAAAGGGAATTGTGTTTCATGCGCCAAGACCACTAAAAGTAATTGAAGAGTCTGAAGATGAAGATTATGCTGAAGCCAGTGGGTATCATGCAACAGAACATGTCGTAATTGAGGGCAGTAACATGATTACAGGAGGAGTGTCTCAAGACTTGGGAGGCATATCCTTGGGCACATCAGGCTTGATTTTCATCTATGACGGTGCAATCGGAGGCAGTGGAGCAAGCAAGGCTCTCTATGATAGGTTTGAAAAGGCCATCAAGCGAAGTATGTGTATTGTAAAGGAGTGTCCGTGTCAAAGTGAGTCGGGATGTCCAAGATGTACATTTTCGTATAGATGTGGAAACAATAACGAGTACCTGCACAAGTATTCAGCGTTAGAGATTCTGGAGAGAATCAACAGCGGTGAAAAGACAGAGTTAGTTGATCCTACTGAAGGAGACAAACCCCTAGTATGATAAATGGGGCTCTGTAGCGTCTTGGGTTGTGTTCTTCCTGTTTACTGAACCAACCGCCATGATGCGATTGAAGGTACAAAGGAGAAAAGAACGAACCAGAAACGCGCCCAGAGATTTTTTTCTCAAAGAATTCCTAGATGGTTTTTATATCATTAATTTTGCATTGTGTTTATGAAGAAAATTTTTTTGATGTTTTTTCTATTTTTTATGATCACTATTCCAATGACAAGTGTTTTTGGTCATGATGGAATTCCCGGCATGGACAGGGCTCCGCCAATTGGTTTTGAGAACAAAAACGTTACAGTGGAAATCAGAATGAGTCCAGCAGATATGACAGAAGGGGATTTCTCAAATGCGTTTATGAGTATCGCTTTCCTGGATGATGATACTGAGACGCTGATCCCACAGACAACATACAAGGTGGATATCTTCAAGAAGGACAAACTGCTTGCAAGAAACATGTTTTATGCAGAAGATGGCAAAGTCACAATTGACATTAGGCCAAATGATGACTGTAGCATCAGAGAAGAAAAGCCTTGGAAATGTACAGAGTATTATGGAACAGAGCATCCAATAGCAGTAGGAGCATTATACACACTTGGCAAGAACAATCCAGTAATTGGAGGCCCGATATTTACTGGAGGTGGACTGTATCACATGGATGTAGAGGTCATCAGTGCAGGCAGCGTAAGATCCAACCTGTCAGAGCCGTTGGAATTTGATCTTTATGTCACCATTGTACAAGAACAAGTGTTTTACATCACCGTTCCAGACAATTTGTTGATTCAAGATTAGAGTCGTCTGAAGAGATGACAGAATGGTTTTTTCCAATATGCGAGAAGGTGTTCATGAGGACAAAGCAGGTTTAACTCTCTTTTAGGCCGTGTAAGAAACCCGGATGCCACGGTTTTGTAAAGCAAGTTTGCAAAAACTTGTGGTTAGGGCATTCTCTAATGTTTGACTTGTTGGAAGCTCTGCTTCTTGATCAAGTGGAAAGATTGTCCACTCAAAGAAGCATTTCAGGGTCCATGCAACACAAAATCAGGGTGACACCCAACAGCCTCAGAACAACCAAAGACACAACATAACCCGAATCAACATGGGATAAATAGAACAAAAATTTAAGATGGACATGGAAAAAGCCGTAGCTCTTGTCACAGGCAGTTCATCAGGCATTGGATTGGCAACTGCGTTGGCACTTGCAAGGAACGGATATCACACTTTTGCAAGCATGAGGAATACCAAAAAATCAGAGGAGTTAGAGCGCGCGGCGAAAAAAGAGAATCTTCCAATTGATGTAATAGAACTAGACGTAGACAAAGAAGAATCAATTGTTTCTGCCATCAAAAAAATAGTTTCTGATGGCAGAAGATTAGATGTTCTAGTAAATAATGCAGGATATGGACAGTTTGGTTGTACTGAAGATATATCAGTTGATGATTTTAGAAAACAGTTTGAAACTAATTTCTTTAGCATTGTAAGAATTATTCAAGAAGTTGCACCAATTATGAGAAATCAGAATTCAGGAATTATTGTAAACATTAGTTCTGTTGTCGGTAGAATGGGATTACCCGGTTCTCCAGCTTATATTAGCACAAAATTTGCACTGGAAGGACTGAGTGAGTGTTTGAGGTATGAGCTTGGTCAGTTTGGAATTAAAACCACGTTAATTGAACCAGGAGTTATCAAAACAAACTTTTTCAACTCAATGAGGGTGCCAGAATCAAAAACAGATCCCAAATACAAGGCACTGACTGATAACATCCTTGCAGGTTTGAAAATGATGGTAGAAATGGGAACTGCGCCATCTCAAGTTGCAGATATCGTCATCAAGGCAATTAATGATGGTGAGATTTTGCCAAGATATACTGTAGGAACTGATGCGGCCATGTTTATGGAAGCAAAAAAGACGAAAACAGACATGGAATTTGAGAAATATATGAGCAAAGAATTGTTCCCTAGCTGACATCGTACTTGTACGTTAAATTGATATACACATAGAATCCAGTTTTTGTCAGTCTGCAATTTTAAAGTGAAAAAAATGACGAAATGGAGAACTCTACAACACAATGGAATCTTGTTTCCACCTCCATATGAAACTCGAGGAATCAACATAAAGATCAAAGGAGAAAGTGTCAGTCTTGATCTAAGCCAGGAAGAGATGGCATACCAATGGGCAAAAAAGAAAGACACCCCATATGCTCAGGACAAGGTTTTTCAAAAAAACTTTACAGCAGATTTTGCTAAAACTCTGGATTCAAAATTTAAAAAAATTTCATATGAAGACATTGATTTTTCAAGCGCTTACAAAACAGTTGACAAGGAAAAAGACCGCAAAGAGACGATGAGCAAAGAAGGGAAGAAAAAACAGGCAAAGGACAGGAAGAAACTACGAGAAGAACTCAAGAAAGATTATGGAATTGCCACCATGGATGGAAACAAAGTTGAAGTTGGAAACTACATGGCAGAACCGCCAGGAATATTCATCGGAAGGGGCGAGCATCCACTTAGGGGAAGATGGAAGCCACGTGTTACTAAAAAAGACGTAACACTAAACCTTGGAAAGAAAGCCAAAGTGCCCAAAGGCAAATGGGGCAAAATTATCCATGACAAAGACTCGATGTGGCTGGCCAGTTGGATGGATTTTCTCACTCAGAAAAGAAAGTATGTCTGGCTAGCAGATACTGCGGGACTAAAGCAGGACATGGACAAGGCAAAATACGAAAAAGCAGTAAAGCTTGCAAATGAAATTGAGAAGATAAAGGATAGAATTGCAAAGGACATGAAAAATCAAAAGAAAAGCAAGATTGCTACTGCATGTTATTTGATTTATAGAACTGCAATGAGGGTAGGAGACGAAAAAGATCCAGACGAAGCAGACACAGTAGGTGCAACAACCCTAAGAAAAGAGCATATCAAAATTACTCCCAATGCAATAGAGTTTGATTTTCTTGGCAAAGACAGTGTAAGATGGCAAGAAACAGTAAAAGCTGAAGGTCATGACAAACAATTTCACGAAAACCTCAAAAGACTAATTGAGAAGAAAAAACCAAAAGACGACATATTTGACGGCATTACATCAAAACATGTCAATGCATATTATTCTGAAATTGTAAAAGGACTGACTGCAAAGGTATTCAGAACATACCTGGCAACAACAGTAGTCAAAGACTATCTTGCAGAGCATGATGACATGAAAGAAAAAACAGCAAATGAGAAACTGCATCATGCAAAATTGGCAAACCTGAAAGCTGCCAAAATATGCAATCATAAAAGAACCATTCCAAAGACGTTTGAGCAGTCATTAGAAAAGAAACGGGACACCCTCAAAAAAGTGGAAAAAGACCGGCCTTCAAAGAAATCCCAAAAGACTCTCAAAAAAGTGAAATCATCTGTGCCAAAAACTGACACTCAAAAGAAGAAAAAAGACAAGAGAATCAAAAAACTAAATGAGCAGATTAAAAGACAAAAATCAAAACACAGAGAAAGAGTAGAAAAATTAAAGTTACAAATCGAGTTATCTGAAAAAACCAGAGATTACAACCTTGGAACATCCTTGAGAAACTACATAGATCCCCGTGTTGTCAAGGCATGGACTGACGAGGTAGGTGCAGAATGGGAGAGACTGTATACTGCTGCACTACAAAAGAAGTTCCTTTGGGTCAAGAACGAAAATGCCGCATGGAAAAATATCAAACAGTCATCCAAAGCGTTTTAGAATCATTTAATTTCCCAAATTTTTCAGTCATATACATGCCGGGGTAGCTCAGCCTGGTTAGAGTGCCAGTTCGCTTGGTAAACTCTAGCGGTTCTCCAACTAAGGCAATACTCATAATCTGGAGGTCGCGAGTTCGAAACTCGCCCCCGGCACACATTTAGATATTAAATTAGACCCATGAAGAGGTGAGTGAGCATTGGATGACTACATAGGGCAAGCAGTAATGATCGTACTGATTGTGTCAGCAGTTGGAATTTTTGTAGGATCTAGGCTTTGGATGGTTTTTAGAAAATAAAGAAGAAGAAATTATAAAATCAAATCATTTGACAGTCAATACAGGAACCCTTGTTTTGTGCATGACGTAGTTTGATGCGCTTCCAAGAAATGCTTCTTTTGCTCCACCCATACCTCTTGCACCGATTGTAACCATGTCAAATTTTCCTTTTTGCGCATAGTTGACAATCTCAGAACCGGTTTTGCCACCTCCAGTTTTGTATTTGAATAGCACATCGGCCTTTTGTGCACGTTTCATTGCAGGGCCAATTGCTGTGACAGCTTTTCTTTGTGCGGCATCTTTCATTTTTTGTGTGTATTTTATTCCTGCAGTTATAGGTAATTGAAATACATAAAATCCAGTAATTTCAGCACCAGTACCTTTTGCAATTTCAATTGCTCTATCCAATCCCCTAATTGAGTTTGGTGAACCATCAAGAGGAACAAGAATTTTTTGTAATTTTGCCATAAAGGCCTGCAACAGCAATTCAATATAAAAAACAATGATGATTTTCAAATTTGGTTTTTGGGTGTTTCCCTAAATCAAACCAAACCAAATCAAATCACGAAAGATTACCGTAAGCCCACCACTTGGAACCAGTCACGGCTTCAAGAAAACCCAAATGCTTCAGGTTTTGCCGCTTGTCATGTATTTGTAAACAAATGCCTACTTCAGTAGGTCATGAAATGATTTTGGATGTAACATAAGTAGCTCAACACCGCAATAGAGTTCAGATTGGTACAAACTCACTTTGTCGAAGTGGCAAGCTTTTTAGATTTTGCGCGATTTGTATGCGCATTTAGAGAATATCCTCTGAGGGTTTATGCTCATAAGATGCGTGGAAAAATGGTGTTATCTAGCAGCATGGTGTTGCCAAGCTCAATTCTTGCATTTTACACAGACTACAAAAATGGCAGATATATCGAATACAGCCCAAAAGGAGGCAAGGAAGCCGCAAGAGCCGTCAGTTCCATGCAAGCAACATCAAACTATGCACCAATAATTCATTTAGAATCCATGCCATTTCCAATCAGATCTTACAAAAAAATATCTGACAGTTTCAAAACTTCCAAAGTACTTGATCTTGGAGGCCTTGCCAGATTGACATATGATCCTGAATGGCCAGATGAGCCAAAGGTAACCCTGTTGTGTTTCCCGCGAAGGAAAAAATGGATTGTAGGATACATGTCCATGATCGAATTCGATGAACTTGTTTATTGTTTTTATTATGTAGAACTAGATGAGGAACCTAACAAGCCTTTCTTGAAATATTCAGGACATAAAGGAAGTCCGCCACAGTTTACAGATGTGTTTCAACATGGTTTTCCATATCTTCCCGTTGTCAAACTAAAGAAAGGACACCCCATCTTCGGCTTTAAAGAAGCAAAATAAAATTATAAAGTATGTTTTCAACATTTATTACAATGTATGCTGCATTACAACTAGGAAATTTATTTTTTGGAAGATTACAGGAATTTTTTGTTTGTAAAGTTTAGTTTTTGTTATAAAATTACCTAAAACAAGTTGTTTTTATTTTAAAAACGCCGCCAATAGCTAGTAGTGATAGTAAATTATTCTAATGATTACGATGTCAAGTGTCAACTAGATGCTTGCAAAACCTATCCTGCAATAACTGATTCTGAGAGAGGAGAAATTGTTTGTGGGGGATGCGGTCTTATCTTATTGCAAAATATGGCTGATTCATCATATGAAAGCAGTGGCTACACACAAGAGGATTTTATGAAATTGGCAAGAACAGGTCCTGCCACATCATTGACAATGTATGACAAGGGACTGTCAACTGTAATTGGTACCAATAAAGATTCTACTGGAAAAGCATTATCTGGCAAAACAAAATATGAATTCAACAGACTGCGAACATGGGATCAGAGAAGCAAATCAAGAAATACTGCTTCTTTTAGCAAGGCCTTTACGTTACTTCATGGGATGAGAACAAAATTAGCCATTCCAGAAAATGTTGTAGAAAACACTGCCTATATTTACAGAAAAATAGCGAGTGCAAAACTAACCAGGGGAAGAACGATGGCCTCATTGATTGCAGCCTCGTTATACATAGCATGTAGGCAAAGCAGCATTCCAAGAACATTGGATGACATTGCAAAGGCTGGAAATATCGAACGGAGAACACTTTCAAAGGATTTGAGAACCATAATCAAAAAGCTAGAATTGAATCTTAATCAGTATGATACTACATCATTTATCTCAAAAATTTCAAACAACATGAGCCTAAAAGAAAAGACCAAACGAGATGCATTTGACATACTAAAGCGCTGTGAGAAAGAGCAAATCACTGCCGGAAAACACCCTGTGGCACAAGCTGCAGCTTCATTGTATATTGCATGCATAATGAATGGTGAGAAGATCAGTCAAAAGAAATTTTCAGTAGTAGCTGGAGTAAGCGATGTTACAGTCAGAAACAGGGCACTCTTAATCAAAAAAACATTAAAGATAATGGAATAACATCTAGTCACTATAATTTCCATAGCAATTTATCTGTGAAGACATAAAGTTCATTGAACCTGCCAAACCATTCATTCATTTTGTTTATTGCTTCGTGTTGGATGATCCTTATCTAAAATATCTATTTCAGTAACATGGCTTTCTTTTGCTATTTTTACATCATAAGATTCTGTTTTAGCATATCAAATCAACTTTATAATTTAACGCAGTACGTGAATTGAGCTTCGATTCCATGATGGACAAGATGGTTTTTTGGTTTTTGAAGAAATTCTAAATCCTAAATTCTCAAGTTGGTACGTAATGTTAACTCGTTAAATGGTTTAGTGACCATACGCTTTTCACGATTTTTATTTAACAAAATGTATGTATTTTATACCTAGGGTTACCTTCTCTTCAGATAACCTGCCAATATCTTGTCGGCCATGTCTCCAACATCCATATCTTTTCTTGCAGCCAGACTTTGCAGCTTTCTTGCATTTCCTTTGTTCAATGAGACTGTAACTTTTTGTTGCAGCAGTCCGGATTTTGCCTTTTTGAGCAACTTGGCGTGAGATGATTTTGGGGAGCGGTTCAAAGCCCTGAGATACTCTTTTCTTAGCTTCTGGTCCAGCGGAACTATTTTTTCTGCAGTCCTTACTGCCTTTGAAACGTTTGGAACTGCCCGATACAACTTTACACAGTCATCGCGGGACAGCTCCCTTGGAACAAACTGTCTTAGTCTGTCCGGCACCGCTGCAAACCCCAGATATTTCTTTAGAGTTTGGGATGACATTCCAAGGGAACGAGCGGCCTTTGCCTTTCCAACTGACTGGGTTAAAAACACGCATGCTGCAGTCGTGTCCCTTGTGTTCATCTTGTTGCGGTGAAGATTCTCTACAACAGACGCTGCCTTTGCGTCCTTCAGGTCATACCTTGTAGTGTTAGCAAGCAACAGCGCCGGAATCTTCTTTGCGCCCAATCTTTTGAGCGCTGCCAATCTCCGCTGTCCTGACATCAGCAGATACTCGTTTTTGCCGTTCTTTTGAACCATAGGCGGATTCTGCAGTCCCTCGTTTTTGATGGATTTTGCAAGCTCTGCGACCCCATCCCTGTCGAGTTTTCTAGCTTGTGCGTCCTTCCAAACCTTGATGTGTTTTACTGGAATTTCTCTTAATCGATATTTTATTGGGGAGTTGTATCTTTTGGCCGTGATTATATCCATGGCTGACTTTTGTTAAAAGAAGTAGTGATCAGTAATTGACAAAAAATGAAAAAAATATTAGCGGATTTTGCATTCGGCAGGTATGCCGGTAGTCAGTCCATGGCAACTGGCAGTTAGACGCAGGAATGTTGGGGGGGATGTCGGCAGATTAAAGTTCACTATCAAATGCATCAAAAATCAAAAACCGCTGTACAACACTGACAAATCATGCCTGGCACGGAGATGCCTGGAACTTGAAACAAAACTAGAGAGGTTTACGGTGTAAAAATGGCGTTACAGGCCATACTTGAATGGCCTGGCCAGCCTGTACCGGCCGTCATTGGACCTTACAAAGTAGACCGGCTTTTTCTGCGGGTTGCCCCTTCTGTATCTGGAAGGGTACCTTGATGCGGCCCTTGCAGAAATACGGCACGCCTTGACCAAGTCATTTGGGTAAAACGGCTCTTTGAGTCTCTTTGATTTTACTGCCCTGACTATCTTGGAATATGTTGGGTGTGGGTTTTTTCTCATGTCAGAGGTGGTGGTTTCTGCCTATTTCTTAGTTTTGGTCTGAATCTTTTCTCTCTATTGTATGGAAATTAGTTCCACTTAAGATAAAGCGTACAATGAAAGCACATGAGAACACCGTCAATACCAATCCAGCCGCGCTGTACCAACTTTTCAAGTTTCCGGCATTACACAGACTGATGCGCTCTTACCAGGCCCTGAGCATGGTGACGAGACTTTGTCATTGCATTGACTGCTCTCAAACATTCCAATGATTCTGTCATGTGCAGAGTCCATATTGCCATAATGGCCCAAAAGGGCACCTTCAACCACGAGTGGGCTTGTACACACAAATGTATCAAGACTGTCGGGGATCAATAAGGTTACCGTAGCAGTCAAAGGAGTATGGCAGAGACGGTAGTGCATGGCAACAGGCCAAAGTCAGCATGGCATCAGATGTAGGTAAGCAGCAAATTCAACTGAAATATGGCCATCTCCTGGCTCTAGTCTAAAAACAAAGGTTCGGGAGGCAGATGTCTGATTGTAAGCAACGATTCGATTTGTGTCATCAGAATGATAGTCATCCAAAATAGAAAAACGATCCCTATTGTGTTGGGGTATAGGCGGGGATGCAATGGGTGTAATTTCTATCTTTATTCACAAAAGAGATAATGTTAGAAAACAAGATAGTCCTAGCAACAAATCAGCAGTTGTGAACTAGTAATTTCTTTGATGCAAAAAAGGAAGATAATGTTAAATGTAGTATTTCTTGATTTTATGCAAATTGGGAGAATTTGGAGAATTTGCCGAAGCACTATTTGGCCAATTATCAGTTGAAACTAGTGAAGAAAAAGAGATTGCAGAGTTGGCAATCAAAGCCAAAGATGGGCTTGGAGACAAGGTTCATTTCAAAGAGTTAGAAGACATTGCCAAAGAGATTTTTCCAATTTACAAAGACAAGGTAGAAGAATTTCTGGGTGTCAAGGTTCCTGACAACCTAGAGTTAAGATTTCCAGAGTTAGGAGATTTGAAAAAAATGAAGGGGGACAAAGTATTTGCAGACGGCGAGGCAAAACAGTTCGTAACAGAATTATTTGATGCAGTAGCAAAAGAAGATCCAAAAAAGATTGCAGATCTGATGCAAGAAGACACTGCAAAATATTTGGTATATTCAACATATGCAATTCAATACATATCTAAAATTACAACAACATATGGGGATTACCTCGGCTCTGTGATATACCTGAACAAATTCATTTTATCAAGATACCCACAGATAATTTTACACAAACAGGGAGAACCGTACGAGTCAAGATTTGAAAATGTGAATTCTGGATATTTGGGAGCCGTAAAGATGACAGTGCTAGAAGAATTAATTCATTCAGCACAAGAAAATCTGCAGCAAATAAACAAAAATGCCGCAATGCAAGTAAATAAAATCAACGAAGAATTGGCAAATGTTATTTTGTCACTTGACACTGAGACTATTGGCAAACTTGCAGAATATTGTCAGCTGCAGGCAGTGCCAGACGATTTCCCATTTGCAAAAAAGGCAAATCTGTTTTTCTTTTTGAATCCAGATCATTTCTTAATTGAGCAGATAGGGCCAGATGTTATGACATTTACACATGTAGAAATAGATCCTAAGATAGGCGAATCAGTTCCCCAACTTTTAGACATTTACAAGAGGTGGCTTGTCCCAATTCAGCAACACCATGCAGCATTTACTGCAATGGAAGGAATGGCAGGCTTTGCAATTGAAAATATCTTAAAAGATGATCAAGATTTTCAGAATTATCTTACTACATTTATGGGCACAGATTTCTCTTCGTATCAGGTCAGAAAAAGCATGGGAAAAGACTTTACCAAAACCGTGTATGAAAAACTAGGCAGGAATACCTTCAAAAAGATGATCGAAGTTCCGCCAAACACCAGAGAGCTCAAGGATCCACAATTATATCTCAAAAAAATGAGCCAGTAATAATTGAATGAAGAGTTTGATCCGTTTGTTGCAGAATGGCTTTCATTTGTAAAAAATCCAAACTTTAACTTGGTTGAAAAATGCCTAAAATTTGCTCAGCTTTTAGAATATCCGGATCTAAACGTAGACGAATACATTCAGAAGATAAATAAAATAGGATTGTCATTAAAAGAATCAATTAGTGATGTCAAAAACCCAACATATCTAATTTCAATGTTAAATGAGCACTTTTTTGAAAATCTAGGTTTTAGTGGAGATGACGATGACTACTATAATCCAAAAAACAATTTTCTAAACGAAGTAATTGACAAAAAATCAGGTTTGCCAATCACCATTTCAATTCTTTATGTCGAAATTGCAAAATTTATTGGGTTGAGTCTTCAAATCGCCGGATTTCCAAGTCACATCCTAGTAAAATATAACGAAGAAATGGTTTTGGATCCATTTTATGATGGAATGCTATTAGACATTGATGACTTGCAGGAAATATTAGACACTAATTTTAACGGACAGTTAGAATTTCAACCGGAGTTTCTCGATGAGATAGAACCAGAACAAGTTCTTGTAAGAATGACGCGCAATTTGAAGAATTCATATGTACAGTCATTTGTATATGACAAGGCACTTCGTTGCACTAACATGGTTTTGGCAATTGATCCTGAATCTCCAGAAGACATCAGAGACAAAGGAATTTTAGAAGAAAGGCTACTAAATTCTGAAACGGCGTTGAGATATTTGAACAAGTATTTAGAAATCAATCCAGACGCAGAAGATATAGATTTTATTTTAGAGTTGATAAGAAGCATAAAGACAAAAAATTAGTCAATGATAGAGTTGATATCTTGCCCTTTCTTGATCAGTGATATTTCATGACGTGCAATTTTATTTCTAAATGCTTTCTTTAGAATATCCAATTCACTTCTGAGTAGTGCAATTTCATCTTCAAGTTTTGCAACTCTCTCATAGATGGTTTCAGCTTCTGAACTCATAATTATCTATCAACAAAAAATTGTCTTAAAAAGTTATGGGTAAATATCTTGACTGTGTATAGTCCAAAAAGTAGTTCACCCCTTCTCCGAGTATGTAAAGTCGATAAAGAACAGGCGCATCGACCTTACTGTCACAGGAAACAAGGGTGTGTGGGTCTGGAAGAAAAGGCTAGGAAGATACACAAGTTTGGAACACCCCAACAACATGAAACTAAAGAAATCACAGGTACATGGATAGTACGAGAAAAGAGAAAGGGCCGTCTTGCCAACACCAGATAGCCCAGTCCATGAAAGTGTCAGTACGATGGGTCCAAAAGCTGTGGGCCAGGCACAGAAACCACATGATACAGGACATATCACATCCTGCACTGATGGGAAGGCCCAAAAACGGCATGCCAGGACGCAGGGAGCATTCTGCAGTCCTTGCCGTACGGTGCCAGGAGCACCTGGGTGCTGCAAACATACAAGATGCAGTCAGGGATCAGACCGGAATAAATATCCCCCACAACACCATTCACAAAATATTGAGGGACGAAGACATGGCATCAGAGGAGTCAAGGAAGGGCAAAAAGCGAAGATGGGTTCGCTGCGAGCGCACCTACTCAAACTCCCTGTGGCATACTGACTACAAGCTGCTTGATGACGGCAGGTGGTTCCTGTGCTACGAGGACGACGCCTCCAGGTTCGTGACAGGATACGGCATGTTTGATAATGCCACGACAGAAAACGCACTCAGGGTGCTGGATCAGGCCATAAGGAACCACGGCAAGCCTGCGGCAGTCATGACGGATCACGGCTCGCAGTTTTATGCAAACGAAAAGGAGGCCAAGGCAAGGGGGGCGCAAGCAGGTTTGAAAAAAGGCTAGTCGAGCTTGGAATAAAACAGATTCTTGCAGGAGTAGGACACCCGCAAACCAATGGAAAGCTGGAGCGCCTGCACGGCGAGATACAGCGGAAGCTTCCGGAGTTTGTGGCAATCATGATGCGCAAAAGCGATCCGGTGGACCTGCTCATGGACTGGTACAACAACCGCAGGCCCCACATGTCACTGAACAGAAAGCAGAGGGAAACGCCTGCACAGGCCTTTGTGCGCACCTATGTTAACCACCGGGCGTGTTGCGGCAACGCATCCCAGTTGTATTTCCGATCCGTGCCTACTTGTACGGTGCAAGATTTATAGCTAACGCTGGAGAGATAATTTGGTGGGATGACATGCCAATCACCTCTGGCGTGCCTTTTCCATCTTGGCAAGCTTGCGTTTGTACAGTCCCTCGTTTCGGGACTCGTATGGTGTCCTGGTCTTGAGTATGTGCCACGCTATGGTTATCATCTTGTTGGCGACAGTCACTATGGCAAGTGCATGCTTGCCTGCATGTCTTCTCTTGGAAGACTCGTATACTGCCTTCATTCTAGTATCATGAATTACCGCCGTGTTTGCAGCCTCGCACATAACCCAGTTGACCAGACTGTTGGTGTCAAGCTTTTTGATTCTGCCCATGTAGTTTTTGTCGCCTGACTGGTGTATCGCCGGACACAGGCCTGCCCATGAGACGAGATTCTTTGGGGTCTCGAATCTGACAATGTCGGCTATCTTGACTGCAAGCAGCAGTGCAGAGTAGATTCCCATGCCAGTCATGCTGGCAAGAAGTTTTGCATCCTCGTTTAGCGATGCCTCCTTTTCCAGGTGTTCATCCATGTGTCTTATCTCCTCGGTAAGGCTCCTTATCTGCCGGGCACACTGACTCGGTACTATTTCGTCATGTACGGATCCCAGGCTTGCAGACTCCATCTGTTCTACGGCCTTTATGGCATACATCTCAGAGGCATCGATTTTCACATCGTATCTGTCAAGCAGGCTGTGGACGCGGTTTATCACGCGTGTCCTGTCCTGTACGTAGTGAATTGGATTAACAATCGCTCACAAAACAGACAACATTATTCAACCACAAGATCTAGATCCCAGTGTATGGCAGAATCCGCATGAAATACAACAATTCTGCAATACCGGCAGACAGAAGGTTCCTGTCCGGCGTCTCCAGTGCGCGCCTGCGCAGCATGCAAAAAAAGGAGACAGATCCCAGGGCCGCAGCAAGGCTGCTGGCATATGCCATGCGCAAGGAGGGCATGTCCATACGCCAGATATGCAGGGCCCTCAACAGGTCATACTCTACAGTACGGGACTGGCTTGTGCGCGCCGCACAGCTTGGCACCTGCGGCAGGTACGACATCAAAAACAAAGGCGCGCCAAACAAGCTCGATCCGGAACAGACAAAGCAGCTGCGCGCAGACCTGCTGGCAGGCCCGCGCAGTTGCGGGTTCGAGTCCGGAGTGTGGACGGCACCGCTGCTGGCCGCACACATCAGAAAAAAGTTCGGCGTGCAGTATGCCACTGTCAGCATATATGACATACTGCACAGGATGGGCTTTTCGTGCAGAAAGCCGCGTCCAAAGCACCCAAAATCAGCCTCAGAATCAGAGAAAAAAGAGTTTAAAAAAAAAGCAGGGGAGATAATCCGGAGCCATCCAGACCATACGGTGATTACAGTTGATGAGGCCTCCTTTATCATTGGGTGGAATACCAAGAACGGGTGGTACCTCAAGGGCAGGCCCGTCACCACTCCAGTCAGCCTGTCGCGCAAAAGGTTCTACTCGTTTGGGGCGCTGTACGACGGCGGCTTTGACTGCAGGTTCTATGCCAAGGCCAACAGCTACAGCTTTGTGGACATGCTCGGACACCTGCATCTCAAGCACGGCAAGATCATCGTCTTTCTTGATAACGCATCATACCACAAGTCAAAGATGGTCAATGATTTTGTCGACTCGTATGACGGCGACATAGTCCTTGTTTACTTGCCCGTGTACACCCCGGAGCTGAATACCACGGAGGGGCAGTGGAGGCTGTTAAGAAGGGCCACTGCAAACGTGATGTATGAAAGCACAAAGGTGATGAAGGAATCCATATGGACAATGCTGGATAGACGTGAGGTCAGGATAACAAGGATGAGCGGTTATTTATCCTAGTCACTACGGTCCTGATCCTCTGTCTGACCATGGCCCGGACTCCTCTTGTGTCAGCTGACGGCACATAACACTCTGGTATTGAATCCATCCTCAATACGCTTGCTATCTTTTGTGCGTCAATCTTGTCTGTCTTCTTTCCCGTCTTTGCAATTATTGCCATCTTGTAGGTGTTGGCAAGCTTTATGTCGATTCCATGTCTCTCAAAGGCGCCGTATGTGATGTTCCACATGTTGCCCGTCGTCTCGCATGCTGCCTGACATCTTCTGGCAGAATACCTGAGTGCCGTCTGTTCTGCGAATTTGTCTGCATCTGAGACGGTGTTTTGATACTGGCCAGTATGCAAAACCTTTCCCTTCCAGTCCATGACGCATACGTCACATTTTCTCTTTCCAATGTCTATTCCTATGCTGATTGTTCCTTTGCTCATCCTTTCTATCACCTCCTTTCGGATCTTTGACGGATCGGAAGCTGCATACACCTATCAGGGCGCAAGGCCCAGTCACACAGCAGCTCGGATTGCCCCATTCAAGCTCAAGGGCGCATGGCCCATATGCATACAGGGGTCGATTCATCACTACAGCTACGACGAGGTGGTTATCATGTGTTCAAGATGCCGCCAAAGGGAGAAATAGTCGTAGATGAGCAGACAGGGGAGGAATATGAAACCAAGTAGCAGGGGGGTGAACTACTTTTAGAATCCCACAATTACGTAACTACGTAGATAAAAGTTATATGCGTAGACTAGGGATTTTAGATATTGCCCAAATGGAAGAAAGACGCTAAGGAATTTACAGTGAGTATAAATCATAATGAGTCCCGAGGATATCAAAGCTCTATTCCTAAACCTGTGATTGAAGCATTAGGCGAACCTGATTATATAACATTTGAGATAAATGGGAAAAATATATGGATTAAATCAGGCACAAGTACAACTAATTCGTAGAATTTAAAAACACAAAGATTATAATAATAATAAGAGAGAAAATTAGCATGGAAACTCAATTAAATTATCTAGACCATCGTTCTCTAGAGAATGTTTTTGAATACAGTAGAAGTCCAGCAGAAGAACATCATCTTAGAGATCTTCATCTAGTTACTTTAGAAGAAGGTGAGAATGGAATGATTGTTGCTAAATGTACAGAAATTAATGTCATCACACAAGGCAAATCATTTGATGATGCAGAAAGAAATGTTGTCGAAGCAATTAGTCTTATGAGAGAAGAATTAGGAAAAGACAAAGAATTTAGCATATCAGTAAGAAGAATATTTTAGTGTCTCTTCCTGTAACTTCTGGCGGTGAATTAGTTAGATTTCTTGTTAAACAAGGGTTTGTAATTAAACGACAAAGAGGAAGCCATGTAATTTTAAAACATAGCGACAAAAGATTAACTAGTGTTCCACTTCATAATGAATTAGATAGGGGCACTTTGAGAGGAATATTGATTCAGGTAAACGAATTAGAACACTTTATAGAACAGATATGATAAACAAAACAATATGTCCGTTATAGATTCAAAAGAAGTTGATTTTGTAGTTTTAAAAGAAGATTATAGTAGATTTCTAGTACATGATGGAACTTGCATCAAAGCAAAAATCGTAGTCAAGAAAATTTTCTTTAATCCTCAAAAAACTCCTGAAGGGTACCCTGCAGGTATAGCTGTAGACACATTTAATGCAATATCTGCAGTAGTGCCTCAATCTCTAAAACGTCAACCTTCAACAGAACAAATGAATCCACAAAAGGATAAGGGTGAAGAAGTAAAGTTTGAAGAACAAAAAATTGAAATTCAAGAATATATGACTCCTGATGGGTTTAAGATCACTGTAAAACCTATTGTTACAAAAATTCTCAAGTATGACAAATACAATAATTATGGCGAACCAACATACAGTGTAGTTTTACAAGCAATAACAAATATTGAAAAAATAGAAAGTACAGGTTAATTTCATGTCCCGACCCTTTACAGGTCTAGATTATCCACTCATGACCCGATAAGTTGACAGAACCGTTCAATAGGTGATTTTTGCCATATATTTTTAAAATCACGTTATTTATCTCTGTTTTCTCTTCAGATAACCTGCCAATATCTTGTCGGCCATGTCTCCAACATCCATATCTTTTCTTGCAGCCAGACTTTGCAGCTTTCTTGCATTTCCTTTGTTCAATGAGACTGTAACTTTTTGTTGCAGCAGTCCGGATTTTGCCTTTTTGAGCAACTTGGCGTGAGATGATTTTGGGGAGCGGTTCAAAGCCCTGAGATACTCTTTTCTTAGCTTCTGGTCCAGCGGAACTATTTTTTCTGCAGTCCTTACTGCCTTTGAAACGTTTGGAACTGCCCGATACAACTTTACACAGTCATCGCGGGACAGCTCCCTTGGAACAAACTGTCTTAGTCTGTCCGGCACCGCTGCAAACCCCAGATATTTCTTTAGAGTTTGGGATGACATTCCAAGGGAACGAGCGGCCTTTGCCTTTCCAACTGACTGGGTTAAAAACACGCATGCTGCAGTCGTGTCCCTTGTGTTCATCTTGTTGCGGTGAAGATTCTCTACAACAGACGCTGCCTTTGCGTCCTTCAGGTCATACCTTGTAGTGTTAGCAAGCAACAGCGCCGGAATCTTCTTTGCGCCCAATCTTTTGAGCGCTGCCAATCTCCGCTGTCCTGACATCAGCAGATACTCGTTTTTGCCGTTCTTTTGAACCATAGGCGGATTCTGCAGTCCCTCGTTTTTGATGGATTTTGCAAGCTCTGCGACCCCATCCCTGTCGAGTTTTCTAGCTTGTGCGTCCTTCCAAACCTTGATGTGTTTTACTGGAATTTCTCTTAATCGATATTTTATTGGGGAGTTGTATCTTTTGGCCGTGATTATATCCATGGCTGACTTTTGTTAAAAGAAGTAGTGATCAGTAATTGACAAAAAATGAAAAAAATATTAGCGGATTTTGCATTCGGCAGGTATGCCGGTAGTCAGTCCATGGCAACTGGCAGTTAGACGCAGGAATGTTGGGGGGGATGTCGGCAGATTAAAGTTCACTATCAAATGCATCAAAAATCAAAAACCGCTGTACAACACTGACAAATCATGCCTGGCACGGAGATGCCTGGAACTTGAAACAAAACTAGAGTCATTATCAGGCAAGAAAAAAGCCAAAACTGTGATATCTGAAAATGAGTTGGATAAGATCGTAGTCCAGGCACGTCTAAGGAAATCAGCCAGAGACAGTCATGCCCCCAAACAAAGAAAGATCGTCTCTTGGAAGGCTGTTTGGCAGAAGGTAGCAAAACAGGAACTGCAAGATTTCTGTCAGTAAAATATTGAGATCCGCTAATTTCTGAAGAAGGGCGGGTGAAACAAGGGCAAGAATGATTCAAACAAAAACTAAAAAACCTACAGAAGCCCATCTCTGACATGAGAAAAAACCCACACCCAACATATTCCAAGATAGTCAGGGCGGTAAAATCAAAGAGACTCAAAGAGCCGTTTTACCCAAACGACTTGGTCAAGGCGTGCCGTATTGAGTCAAGGGCCGCATCAAGGTACCCTTCCAGATACAGAAGGGGCAACCCACAGAAAAAGCCGATCTACTTTGTAAGATCCAATGACGGCCGGTACAGGCTGGCCAGGCCATTCAAGTATGGCCTGTAATGCCATTTGTTGAGTCCACAAGTGATACAGATATGTTTCTTTAGTTGTCATTCTTTGCCGCATCTCTTTAGTTGTCATTCTTTGCCGCATCTCTTTAGTTGTCATTCTTTGCCGCATCTCTTTATTTTTGAATTCCGTTCCACGCAACGCGGTTGCCAACAGTCTATTGCCTCAAGAGTTCTAAACATGTTGGAATGGTTATGTTATCATCACCTACTTTCCCAACAGTTCCCATATCTAATGCAGCTTTGAGGGATTGAATTGTCACTGCTGCTGAATTTTTAGCGCAGTTGTTTGGATCAAATATTTTAGGATTGTCAAGGGGACATCTGATAATATCTCATGAGGTTCAAATGCCCTTCCTTGTTCTGATGAACAGTTCAGCACGGTTTTGAATTTTTTGGGAATGTGTATTTTGTACGGAGCGCAGATGTCAAACGGCTTGATTGTCTCGTATTTCACCTTTCGTCTCGGATCTTTCAACAGTCAAAAAAACCATGAATATAAAAAAAGATATCGAAAATGGGCAATTAAACTAAATTTCAAACTCTTGGCGACACTTTTCGCATTTTCCTCTCTCTTTTCCAGGCGGGCCAAGAAGGAATACTTTGCCGATGGTTCTGCATTCAGGACACATTCCAGTTGTCGCATTTTTAGGACCGGTCCGGATAATTTTTTGAGTTTTTCTTCGTCCCATTGAATAAGCTTCTCGAGTCGTCCTATTAAATTTAATTTTTAATGGCGCGGGGAGGGGGATTTGAACCCCCGTGTCCTTGCGGACATAGGATTAGCAATCCTACGCCCTACCAGGCTAGGCGACCCCCGCATAAGGATGCCTAGAATTAATCTGTAAATAAATTCACTCGTCGCCAAATTGGCTATAATTATTCACAATCTCATCAATTGCCACTCTTTTTCCACCTACAATTTTCAGATCCACTTGGATCTTTTTGTCAGAAAGGGTAAGAATGTTGTAGGTGTTTTCAAACAATCCACGAACTCGTTCAGATGTTGCAGTTCCAGCATTTACTACTGTCAGTTGTTTGAAATTCCAAGCCCATGGCCGATGTTTGTGTCCACACAAAACCACGTCAACTTTGGTATCCAAAACTGTTCTTAGCACATCGCCGGCATCAACAACAGTGAGTTGATCAGAGCCGGTATCAGGGATTGCAATTAAGTGATGGTGCATTGCCACGATCTTTATTTTGTCTTTATATTTTTTCATGGTCCTTTCTAACCACAAGTTTTGCCTGTATCCCACCTCCCCATTATTTCTATCAGGTCGAGCAGTTCCAACAGTAACTAAAACAACATCACCACTTAACTCGTTGACTGTTTCAAACGGAAAAAATTTTTTGAACAGCAAATAACCGGTGTTTCTATAATCATGATTTCCGCTAACTGCAATAATTTTTTTGGTGTTGAGTTTTGTCAGCAATGATTTACATTCCTCATACTCTTTCATCAAACCCTCATTGGTAAGATCACCTGTAATTACAATCACATCAGGATTTAGTTCATTTACCTCTTTGACTACTGTTTCAAATACTTTGGGCTGAAACTGGGAACCCACATGGAGATCCGAGAGCTGTACAATAATCATCTTCCATCAAAACAAAATCAAGCTATGTTAATAAATTGCTCCTATGAGAAACATGCCATTTAAAAAATCAATTTTTGTTTGACAAGGGTAGAATTAAATACGCTCAAGCGACAAATCTCGCTGAAATGGGTAAAAAAGCAGCAGTGATCAACGGCGATGGAACCGGTCCGGAACTAGTTGATGCCATGATTCATGTTTTAGAGGCTTGCAATACTCAAACTGAGCTTCTTCGCTGTGAAGCAGGTTCAGAACAATGGGAAAAAAATGGCGGAGCCACATACATTCCTGATGACACAGCAAAAATCATGGATGAAAGCGATGCCTGCTACAAAGGTCCCACTACAACAATACCATCACCTGATGCTCCTAGAAGCGTAGCCGTTTCTACAAGACAAAAATTTCAGCTGTATGCAAATGTCAGGCCCATTAAGACATATAACAGACTCTCGCCAAACACGAAACTTGATTTCGTATGCTTTAGGGAGGCAACTGAAGGGCTGTATTCAGGAATCGAATTTGACACGTCTGAAGATTCTGCAATAGCAATTAGAAAAATAACAAGAAAGGGTTGTAAAAGAATAGTAGATTCTTCATTTGAATGGGCAAAAAAATACGGATTAAAGAAAGTAACAGTGATTACAAAAAGAAACATTCTAAAAAGAACCGACGGTATTTTTTGGAGTGAGGCAAAAAGAGCTGCAAAAGAAAATCCAGGAATTGAGATTGAAGAATATTACATTGACAATATGACCCAACAATTAGTAAAAAATCCTCAAAGATTCAATAATTCTGTCTTGTTAAGCACGAATCTGTTCATGGATATCATATCAGAATGCGCTTCTGGCAACATTGGCTCGATTGGAAATGTTTATTCTGCAAATATCGGTGATGATTATGCCATGTTTGAGCCAGCACACGGAAGTGCGCCAAAATACAAGGGAATGGATAAGGTAAACCCCACTGCTGCAGTCTTATCTGGAGCATGGATGGCAGAATATCTGGGCGAGCCCGAAATAAAGGATGCAGTTTTCAAAGCTACAGATGAAGTAATCAATGAGGGCAAGTTTGTGACATATGATATTGGCGGCAATGCCAAAACAAGTAAGATGTCAGATGCAATTGCAAAACGTTCTGCTGAATTATTAAAAAAGTAATCACTTTTTTGCTTCAATAATTATTAGTTCCTCAAAAAATAATTTCTTTTTTGCGACAATCCTTGATGCTAACCCTTGTTTTTTTGTTGCATCAATTAGTGCCTGATAATTTGAAAGTGATGATGTGACAAAAAGAAATTTTCCTATCGTGTTTAGACACGGAATAGCTGACTTGACTATGTTCAGAGGTACTTCAAGCCCTTCTGGCCCTCCATCAGTTGCAATATCCAAGATTTCATCAGTTGCAAGATAGGGAAGATTGCAGACAACAAGATCGAATTTTGTTTTTAATGCATCAGAGCCATTACAGCAAATCAGGTTTTTTGTTTTGTAGGTTTGATGTTTTAACACTTTATAGTTAATGTCGGTTCCAACTACAAAAGAAAAATTCTCAGAGAGTAGTTTTGTCAGATATCCGGAGCCACTTCCTATATCCAATGCAAAATCTCCTTTTTCATTTTCAATATTTTCTGCTATGAAAAACGTGTCCTCAGATGGAGGATATTCCTCATTTTTCAAGGATTTGATTTGCAAGATTAATTATTTCATCCCCTGAAAGATCATCTATTCGCTTGTCTATTACACTTTCTTTGCCAAACTGTTTTAGAATGTTTTTGACAGTTTTTCTCCTGTATGAGAAAATTTTGTTAATAACTTGGATGAGATCCTTTTTCACGGTATTTTTTTGGATTATTTTTAGAATTACAGAATCAACTTTTGGTGGAGGTGAAAAATTATTCCTTCCCACCTTAGAAACAGTCTTAATTTCAAATACATGATTTGCAATAATGCTTATCGCTTTTCTCTTTGATGATTTTGCAGACAGTTTGTCGGCAAATTCTTTTTGAACCATTATTACACCATGAGAAAATGGTCTTTGAGCAAGCCATTCTATTGCATCTTTGCTCCTAGAGTATGGTAGATTCGATACAAAAACAGAAAAGTAATCTTTATTCTTAAAACCATCACCTGGTTTCAAAACAAGGTTATCAATATCAGAAAATGCAGATTTTGCATTGCTAACTAGTTTTTTGTCAGCATCAACTGAGATTACCTTGTTAGCCTTTTCACACAGTAAGGGAGTCAAAATTCCCAATCCTGTTCCTAGCTCAAATACAACATCGTCTTTTTTGATTTTGGCCTCTGAAACAATTGATTGTGCTATTGAATTTGAGCTGAGGAAGTGCTGTCCGAGTTGTTTTCGTTTTATCATCTTTTTACAAAAAGATTCATTCGGCTTTGACCGGTAATTTCATCCAAAATTCGTGCTGAAATATGTTTTATTGGGTCTTTGAATCCAACTCTTTCTTGTAAATCTTGATAGCTTTCAAACTTTGCCTTTTCTCTTTCATCCAACATTGTTTTCATGTAGGTTTTTCCAATTCCAGGAATTAATTCAAGTGCATGAATTCTTGGTGTCAAGGGCTGTGCATTGTTTAGATATTCAACAAACCTTGATTCATTATTAGTCACGATATTTTCTACAACTGTCGTTAATTCGCTTTGAGCAGATGACGAGATATGATCATAGTCCATCTTTCCCAAAACAGAGAGAACATTGGTCCGTCCTTCCTTTCCAATATAGATTCTCTCACCTACTTCAAATGTAGAATTAGCAACACCAAGAACTTCTAAAAGAGTCAGACGGTCTTCTCCAATAGCTGTAACTATGATTCCTTCTCTTCCTCGTACGGTGGATGATTTCCCTCTAGGATTGAAATCTAGAACGTATGCATATTCCTCATATTTCCTAGGAGGGGTTTGTGCCCTGTGCAAAATAAAATACCCCTAAAAACTTACGAATGCTCCTTGATAATCTTGAGCATTTTTTCTAGAGTTTCAGCAAGAATTAGTTTTTTCCAGCCAAATGTAAAGGAACGTAGTTCAGCTAAGCTTGTCGGTCTGATGTTTACAATTTCAACAGCTTCGTTTTCTGTCAGTTCACATTCTTTCATGAGTTGTTTTTTCATTTCTTTTGCATCTTTAGGATCAGTTGATACAAATTTTGAAACATAATCATAGGTCCAACGCTGAATTTGATCCATCTCTTCAACATCTACTTTACCCAAAATTTCTTTAACTTCTGAAAGAGAAATAGCTTGTTTCTTTTTTACTTCTTTCATATCTATACACCGAATGGTTTGATATGATCCAATCTAGTGATTAAGGTTTTCGATTTGTCTCCTAATTTCACATCTAGTGTTATAGCACGTCTGCCGACATTTGTGATAAGGCCCACTTTACCGTGGTATCGTCTGTGTGGCAATCCTTTGTGCTGTCTAGGATCAATGATGACAAGTGCTTGTTGACCCTCCTGGTATTCACGTAACAAGAATGAAACTCCTCTTGGAGACTTTTTCTTCATAACAGATCTGGATTTGTGCTTAAATCCATGTGAACGACCATGAGGTTTCTTAGTTGCCATGTAGAGTGAAATCTTTGAGAGCCCTATTTTAACACTTAGGACATTATTTTAGAAAATTTAGCCTGCAATATCAGTTCTAAGTTGACCGCAAGCAGCTGAGATCTCAGTGCCTTTTTCGACACGAACAGTGCAGTTTACACCAGCATTATACAAAATTCGCTCAAATTCAAGAACATGATCTTCTGAAGGTCGCTGAAAACCACCAGCAGTAGGATTGATTGGAATCAGATTCACATGAGAACCATTTCCTTCTAAAAGTTTGGCCAATTCAGCTGCAATTTTAGGAGAGTCATTGATTCCCTTCATCAAAGCATACTCAAATGTCACACGACGCCCAGTTTTTTGATAATAACGTCTTCCAGCTTCTATGATATCCTCAACTGAGTTTGGGCTAGCAGTAGGAACTAATTCTTTTCGTAATTCATTATTTGGCGCATGAAGGGAAATAGCAAGACCGATCTGTAGATTCTCATCAGCTAGTTTATCAATTCCGGACGTAATACCAATTGTACTAACGGTAATGTGTCTTTGGCCAAGTCCAAAACCTCTGTCATGTGTTAAAATTTTTACTGCTCGAATCGTTTCATCATAGTTTGCCATTGGTTCACCCATTCCCATAAAGACCAAGTTTGTTACATGTTCTCCTCGCTGTTGTAGAATCTCTGCAAAATGAATTACTTGAGATACAATGTGTTCTGCTTTGAGATTTGTCTCAAATCCCATCTGACCGGTTGCACAAAAGACACATCCCATCGCACATCCAATTTGAGTTGAGACGCAGATTGTTGACCTTGGATGACCGCCAATCTTTTTTGGATCATATTGCATCAAAACAGTTTCTACAGAAGATTCGTCATTTAACTGCAACAATAATTTGGTTGTATCACCATCTTCACTTACAACTCGATGCATTTCTTTGGCAGAACCTATCGTATACCCAGCTTCTATTAGCTTCTCTCTGAGTTTTTTTGGAAGTTGTGGTATATCATTGATGTTTTTTGGAAATTTGTAGTATAATGGAAGCAAAATTTGGTCTGCTCGATATCTAGGATAACCCATATCAATTACGAGTTGTTCCATCTCTTCTGGAAGTAGGCGATAAAGATCTGTCATCATGTATATTAACAGATTCTCAAATTATATTATAATTTAATCACTAGCGTTAGAAATAAGAGAAATCAAAAGTAGGAGGAGAAGTTATTCTTCTATTGGTTCTGAATCATCTGATTCAGTATCTACTGTAGACTCTACAGGCTTTACCTCAGCAGTTTCTGCAGGTGTCTCAACTTTTGGAGTTTCTGCAGGTGTCTCAACTTTTGGAGTTTCTGCAGGTGTCTCAACCTCAGGCGTTTCTGCAGGTGTCTCAACCTCAGGCTCTTTTGCCTTTTTGGTAGTTGCTTTTTTGGTAGTCTTTTTGGTCTTTTTCTCTGCGTCTTCAGGGTCTATTACACCTGCTTCGCCTAGAGCAAAGATTACCTCCTCTTCAGGATGATGAGGACTATCTACCATTCTAGCAATTCGTTTCTTTCCTGATTTCTTAAAGTAGATTCTGTATGTACTTGTATGTGCAACCACATTTCCACCGATTGGGCGTGTTGGATCTCCAAAGAAGACATCAGGGGATGCCATAACTTGGTTGGTTGCAATTGCAGCACAATTGTATGTTTCTGCAATTCTAGATAACAGATGAACGAAATGATTTAGTTTTTGTTGTCTGGTTGACAATGTTCCTCGTCCAAGATATTCAGAACGGAACAATCCAACTGCAGAGTCTACAACAATTAGTTTGATATTATTTTCTTCAATTATAGAACCGGCTTCTTCTAGAATCAATGTTTGATGTGCGCTATTATATGCACGAGCAACAATGATGTTATCTAGAACTTTTTCTGGATCCATTTCGTGTACTTGAGCAATGGATACTATTCTTTCAGGTCTGAAAGTATTTTCAGTGTCAATGTACAAAACATTACCTTCAAGACCACCTTCTTCTTTACTCTTTTGAACCATCACAGACATTGTATGAGCAAATTGTGTTTTACCACAACCAAATTCTCCATAAACTTCTGTCAAGGCTTGAGTTTCAACGCCACCATCAAATAGTGTATCAAGACAGTTTGTACCAGTTGTAATTTTACCAATGCTTTGTCGGTGTTTGTAAATTTCACTTGCACTAACAAAGTCTTTGGCAAGCAATCCCCCTTCAACTAGATGTTGTCGGGCTTTATTGACAATTTTTTCAGCAGTATCTTTTTCCATTCCAGTTATGTCTGCAATTTCTACTGGACCCCTAACGATGAGATCCATGACGTTGTGGACACCTGCATCGGATAATTTTCTTGTAGTTACAGGACCTACGCCTTCTAAGCTATCTAATCTCAGGTCTTCTACCATACCGTATGGTACGGTACCAGTACTTTATAAAAGTATTGTTTTAGGGGGTGCTGTCCAAATTGACTGATTTCGATCACATGTTTCGTGATTTTTGCGCAAAAACAGGCAAGACGGCGGTGCTGCCCATGCCAGAAGAATACCGGTGACACCGTCATCAGGTACTGCCTTGTCCCAAAGAATGGCAAGCAGGAGTACAGCTTACGCTGGGAAAGCCCTCTCCGCATTACGGCAGTCTTATGCGACCAGGTTGTAGCAGATGCACTTTAGGACAAGCTGCAGCCTTCTCATGGATGCCGTCCTTGCACGGGCGACTGCGCCGAACCTCTCCTTCATGACAGAAAACGTGTTCTCCACCAACTGCGCTGGCCGTAGGCCTTTGCAAACCCGCACGGGTCGTCCCTGTGCCAGCGAAGCATTTTTTCCATGGGGTTAAACCCCCTGGGAACGGAGTTCTTCTTGGGACATATGACCGGCTCCCTTCCGCTGTCTGCAATGATACGGCAGTTCTTCCTTGAGAGGTATGCCGCATCCGGCAGGACGTGGCCGCCGGTGTCGCCGTGCGGGGGATCCTCCCGTACATGTCGCAGAACACCGGCGAGTCGTGCTTTCTGCCGCACGTCACCTCGCACGCAGATACCATGCCGTGCGGGGCCACCAGCACGTGCAGCTTGTCAAACTCGCGCCTTGAGACGAGTCCTTTCTTGGCCTCCTCCCAGTCCGCGTAATTCATGATGGAGAACCCAGACGAGTCGCCTATGACGGTGCCGCGCGCGTCGTCTCCTGCCTGTGCCAGAAGCAGTCCTGCGAGCTGCTCGGTCCTGCTGACAGCGCTTTTGCCATGTTGTGCAGTGACGATTTCGTATGGGAGAACCCAGAATGCTAAAAATAATTTAAATTAAAATGTGAAAACAAATTGTTTGCCTTTTTTTCCATGTTTTAGACAAGTGCCTTTTAATTTAGATGGGATTGAATCTAATTTTTTACATACTTTGCTGTTAAATTGCTCCCAACCAGTACCAGAAAATAATATCTCAGTAGGTAAAACAGATACATTAGATACTTCATCATGATTTTCAAATTCGATTCTTAAACCCACATGAATTTCATGTTTATCAACTTCACATTTAGTTATAGTTTGTAATGCACCTCTAGTAACAAGAGAATTTGTAATATTATCAAATCCAACACTTTTTAGTTGTGAACTAATATCTACCGCAAATTCCATGATGTGTCAATACATTAAATTATTTTTGAAAATAAGATTGTGCTAATCTTTGATACTCTTTTTTGAATCTGTATTTTACAGGAATTGTTACAGGTGCATCTAAAGTTTCAATGTTATCAGGAGCATCTAGATAATATTCTAAAATCTTAACATTGTTAGTAAGACGATGTAATGAGTGCATAACTTCTGATTCATCTTTTTTAGTTTTTTTTGCGATTTGCCCTAAATCAAATCCTTCATCTAGCTTCTTAATCAATAATTGACCAACTTTAGCACAAGCAGGTCCAGTCTCAGGATCATCAAAAGCAATCTTTAATCGTATTTGTTTAGAAATCATAGTAACCTCCAAAGGGCAGACATTTAATAATTTTGTGATCATTGTAAAACATTTTAGACTGTATTATACGAACTTTGTACATATAAGATCTATGAAGCTAAATTACGGAAAAGTTGGGGTGTCAACGGATCGCTAGGCACAGCATACTTTATCTTGACACACCGTCTTGCAATAATTAGAAAATCATTTGTATTTGCGAATTGAATTTGCCACGTCAAGAATTTTGTTTTTTAGCATCAGCTATAAAGGCTTTCACACTGTCATAACTTTTAGCTATTTCTATTTCGCCTTTTTTCATTTGTTGTGCAGTTTCGAAGATTTGTTTCATTTTTGCTTCTTTACTGATAGTTTGACTCATGTTGTAATATAACAAATTTGGTTATTTAGGAATTACTACAAGATCAGTCTTCCCAGAAGTACCAAGTTTTCCTCTGAACCATAACCAGTAACTCGTGATTCTACAGATTCTGGGTGCGTGTGATTCTTTGTAGTAGAAAGTTTCTCCTCTTGGTAATCTCTACGAAGTACTTCTGGGAAGACTGAAGATAGTAGTCAATACCTTAGCATCTTAATACGTGCCTGATCTTATTTAAGCAAAAAAGTGCGGCACTGCTTAATCAATCAACCTACTTTTTACGCCTAAAATATCAATCGCAGGATTGGTAGAATCTGTTTTAGGGGTCTTTAGGTTTGAAAATCAAAAAATTACTTTCATAATGTTTTACAATGTTTCTGATGGATATGCATGTGAGGAATTTTTACTAGCATTCTGGATCAGCGTAATCAATTGCTGTCTCCGTTGATTTCAATCCCATTCCCCGTATGATTGATTAATTGATTTGCGTGCTACTTTTTTGATATTTTGGCATTGTTAGGATCCAGATTCTCCCAGACCACATCATAACCCATTTTGGATAACAAATCAGCATGGCATGAATCCGGAATTTTTTGAGATGTCAATATCTTACAGGCACCAATAAACGTAGAAACTCCGTCAAGGTCACTATCTATGGAACTGATTTTCTCTTTTGAAATCAGATACGAGTTTACCGCAATAAAATTCTCGGGATAATCAGCAAGAAGAATCTTTAATGCAGCCTCTTCTGGGATAAGATGATCGTCTGCAACCTTCTTTATGGAAATCAGATCCATGTTGCCCTTATCCAATCTGATTTTGGTACCCTCAATCTTTTCTGCAGCAATTTCCACGTCAATTTTCTTTAGATGTTCCAAAATTGGTTTGATTGAAACATATTTGTTAAAAGTAAAGACCCTGTCTTTGGAAATTGTTTCTATTTGTGAGCATGCCAATTCGGAGTTTACCGCTACCAGCAAGTCTGCCTTTTGCCTGTTGCCGGCATCACCATCAAACAGCACCTTAAGCTTGGATGCCTTCCTTTCCAAGTATTCTTTTGTCCAAAAACCTACAATTTCCAGATACACTTTGCGTCCGAATCTTTCAAACAGAAAATCAGGAATCATTGCCTTGCCGTCTGCAATCAACGGATCTGGCTCCCTGGAAATCCTCCATCCTGTCTTGTCAGTCTGATCAAAATATTGGCCGAATCGCTTTGCAAATGCTGCCTCCGTTGAGCTGTCATAAACATAATCATCATTTCTGATGCTTTTATCGTCTTGATATGTGGCATCTATCGTTGAGCGAAGAAACTCTTTGGTATCATCATTTGATAACTCAAATGAGTAGATTTTTTGTCCACCATCTGTTTTTTTCACTATCGAGCCGCTGATCTTCCAGGTCGGCGTGCCTATAATTGACGGCAATAGTTTGGCCATCGAAGTTCCATACCTGTCAGTCATTTTAAAGAGACTAAGCGGCCCCTCTAAAACACACTTTATCGAATCGTCGTTAGCGCCAGTATCGTCATCAGTACTGTCATCAGAACTATATTCTAAATTATACATCAATCCATATCGCTTGACATTACGCAAAACCTGTTTCCAGTACAGGCCGCCTCTTACATAAAATTCCAATCTAGTGCATTTGAAAAGAAGTGTCTGTGTTAAGGAAAGGTTGTACCACAAAATCAGATCTTTAGGGCCAATTGTATCAAACTGTACAAGTACAAGGTTCTCATCTTTGTCATTCCACATTATGGTTTCAACATCGTCTGGGGAAATATGCATCTGTGCTGCAATTTGTTTGATAATATCCTGTCTTTGTGACGCAGACAAGGCCAGACCCTGTCTTGAGGATTCTTCAAACAGTTTCTGTCTTATGAATAAGGGAGTTGCAATCGAAGTTGATGAGTTTGATTGTCCAAAAACAGATCGCCTGTCTAGCAGTGCAAACAATCCACGTACCAATTTGTAGTCATATTCTGACTCGAGCGGTTTGATTTTTTGTAGCAAGTCCCCTTTACACTGTTTGTTCTTTTGTGCATCTGCAAAGTATACAATGAGTTTGTTGGCAAGTTCGTAATCAGTTCCGTTGCCAAAGTCAGTGCTACAAAACAGCGGCATTATCTTGCCACGGCTAGTCCTTGTACGCAAAAGTTCGGATGAAAGCATCAGCGCACAACCTCAAATATTTCTGGCATGTAGCTGGACGACATCTTTTGTTTATTTCCCATATGATGACGGTGAATCTGTATCTGGTAGGGAACTTTTCTTCAGAGCAGTTATTCTTTTTGCACTGGTGCTTGTTTCTCGTGTGTGCCTTGATACTAGTTCAATCAGTCTTGCCTTTCTGCCGTCTTTTTTTGGTCTTAGGACTCTTCCTAGTCTCTGTACTAGTTCTCGTCCGCTGCCTGTACCGCTTACAATTATTCCCAATTCAGCATCAGGAACGTCTACCCCTTCATCTAAGACTCGCGAGGTAACGACGGCATTGTATTTGCCAGACTTGAATTTATCCAAAACATCATGTCTTTCATCTTTTGGCGTTCTGTGGGTAATAAGCGGGATCAGGAATTTGTGGGATATATCATACACCATTTTGTTGTTTTGTGTAAAAATTATTGTCTTTGCTTTCTTGTTTTCTTGCAGTATTTTTTGCAGTTCGTCTATCTTGGATATGCTGTTTAATGCAATCTCGTTTGCCTTGTTTCTTGCAAGTAGTGCATCTCTTGCAGTCCTGTTTCTGTTTGACATCATGATTAGCTGCCTTAGATTGTACATTGATGGAACCTTGAATCCTAACTGCCTGAGATTTGTCAGGAATTTCGTGTGATTAGCTGCATATTCTTTTTGTTCTTCTGGAGTTAGTGTGACCTGTATTCTATCAACTGTGTATTCTGCCAAGTGTTTTTGTGATGCAAGCTCATCTGATCCAAGACGAAATACGATTCCGCCTGTAAGGTGCGGGATTAACTCATCTAGTCCATCCTCTCTTTCTATTGTCGCAGTTAAACCTAATCTGTATGGTGCAATGAGTTGTTCTGCAATGGAACGGTATCCAGGGGCAGGAAGATGGTGTACTTCATCAAATATTACCAATTTGAACTGGTTTCCTATTGTTGCTGCTCTAATATACGCAGAATCATATGTTGCCACGGTGATTGCTTGTAGATTGTCTTCTCCACCGCCTAGTTTTCCAATTTGCATGTTTGGTGAGTTTTGATTGTTGATTGAGAGATGCTTGGAAACGTTGTTTGTCCATTGCTCCATCAAATCAATTGTGGGAACCACCACCAGCGTAGCTGCATTTACTTTTTGGATTGCCTTGATTCCTATTGCAGTTTTTCCAGCACCTGTAGGCAGAATGACACATCCCCTCATCGATGATTTTTCCCAATTTTGGATTGCCTGTTGCTGATAGTCTCGCAATTCCAAATCCCTTGTTTGGAATACTGGAGATGGTATGAAATCAGGTACATGATCAACAAAATCCAAGTCGCTTTTTGTCAAATATTCTATGATCTCTTGATAGCTCAGCCCATAAGACCTGAGAGATTTGGCCCTGTCATCGTATTTTGTATTTGGAATTCGGATTAACTTACTATCCTCAATACGGATGGTGCCTTTCTCAAAAAACAGTCTTGGGCTTGCAGAGGGGTTGGATGTCAATCTGCTTCTTTTTGGTCGAGTTCATTATAATCATTTTTTGATCGTGAGATGTGGTACACTGGTCAACGCTGAATCAGGCTTTGCAGCATTATTCCTTTCAAGCATTGTACCTCTTAGAAAATGATCATTTGGCGATAAAATTTTAACAGAAATTGACTAGCGTCTCTTTCTTCTTTGGCCTGGTTTGTTTTGGCCAGGAAACCTTCCAAGAACAAATCTCTTTTTGAAATTGCTCTTGTTTCTAAGGCTAGAACTTGTACCTACAATTTTTCTTCCTTCTACCTTTGGAGTCTGTCCTCTTACTTTTCCTGCCTTAGTAATTGAACCGTGTGTTGCCATGATGATATAGGTGTAAATAAGTGAATTTATGTATTTGTATGACCCTACCAGTACTTTGCCTTTACAGTCTCAATTACCTGTTCGTGTTCCTTGCTCTTTTTGCGTGCATATCTTTCCATGGCACCAAGTGGAACGCCACCAAGAGATCTGGCGATCGCATTAAAGAAGTATCTTCGTGGGCCTTTTGAGCCTGTTCTAGTCATGAATTTTTGGATACCATACTTGAAGTTGTGTTGCCATGTCTTGTAAAGAACACCTAGTTGAGCAGGTGTCATTTCACTTCCAATGTTGAAAAAGTCAGATTTTTCTAGCAATCCAATTGGAACAAATGTAAGTGCAGTAGCAGTGAACATTGACTCAGGTTGTTCACGTTCTAATTCGTTGATTAAGCGTATAGTTTCCCATGAATCTTCAGGAGTTTCATCGTTATCAAGACCCATGATTAGTGTGAATGCAGGAATCCAATAATTTTCGTTCAGTGCTTTTACACCCTCTTTTACAACCCAATGCCATTCATCAGGAGAATAAGGTGCAAGTTTTCTGTCTGCATATTTACCAATTAATCTCAAACTTCCAGTCTCAAATCCGGCTTGCACGCCAATCATATTATCAGGACTGGCCCCGATGATTCTAGACAGATTTGGAAGAAGTTTTTCATCAGCTATTGCACCGGCCAGTGTTCCATGTGTAGGGTTTGTATGTTCTACGCCAGTTGACATGATTGCAGTAAACAATTCTTCAAGCGCTTCTCTGTTTGGTTCCATTCCTTTTGCAGTTCTTGGATCCATGCCATAAACGAAAATATCGTCACTGTGAATCCATGCAGATTTTGAACCGCCTTTCTTCATGTTAACTTCAATTTCTTTTTTGACTTTTTCTGGCGGGTAATATCTCAATGATCTTAATGTAACGTCACAGAATTTGCATCCCCTACCACATCCACGCATTACCTCGACCATTCCATGCATGCTTGGTTCAACAATGTCAGGAATTTCTTCCAAATCAGGTCTATCCCAAAAATTTACAAATCTTCCATGGATTTTTTTGCCGTTTCTTTCAAATTCTTTAATGTTAACTTTAAAGTCGCTTCTCTTTCTAAAGGGATCCATGTTTTCAAAGTCGCCGTTAATTAAATAATTAAAGAATCTTCCAGCATGCCCATCAATCTCTGGAGCAATACCGCCAAGCTCTCCTTCCAGTATTGCATAGATTCCAAGTTCTTCTATTTTTTCAGGATCATAGTTGTACTGCCAGGTTCCAGATGCGCCAGAAATTACTTTTGCTTTACTTCCGGTCTTTGCTTTAGCAGCTTTAATTCTACTATGTAATTCAGTATTGTAAAATTCATCATAGGACATTTGCTTTCTGCCGTAAGTGAATGTCATAGTAACTGGGCCCATTCCAAGAGGATCCATTTCATAGGTTCCAACAACTTGTGTTTCAGGTCCGATGAATTGTTCTATATGATCAGGATGAGCAACGACAACATCCTGTCTACTGAATCCATCTCGTAACAGACCAGCTTCTAATTTTCTCAAGCCGTATGGCGCATAATTTGCAACACCATTTGTGTGAGGAATATAATTACAAATAAAATCAAACAAAATCTTTGGAGTAACCTGTTTGCCAAGAATCTTGTACAAAAAACTGCTTTTATTCCTATTAGGATCAATAGCTGGCGCACATCCAAAAAATGTAGCAAGAGACAATCCCCTGTACGGAGACATCAAGGTACGATCAGCGGTCAGAACAATTTTTGGCATTCCCATATCCTTCATGAAAATAATTTTTTAATTTATTTTAAACCTTGCTAGTAAGACTAGTAGTTTTCTAAGATTCCAGCCTTGTTCCTGCGAGAATGGCCAAATTCCTTGTTTGAAGATAGATGCTGGCCGTCAAATACGGTTCCATCCCTACAAACAAGATCCTCGCCCACACAGCAGCTGCCACAAATACCAACTCCACACTTCATCATTCGCTCAAGACTGGCTTGGACAAATATTCCCCTAGAATGAGCTGACTGGACCGTTTTGTACATCATAATTTCAGGTCCGCAGACGTATACTGCGTCAAAACTGGTTTCACTGACAAGCTTTTCGACTAAATCAGTCACAAATCCTTTTTCGCCATAACTACCATCGTCAGTTGAAACAATTACCTTATGGGAACCGTTTTCCAGAAGGTTGTTACTCAAATCTTCAAAAAAGACCTCATCTTTTGATTTTGCGCCAATTAGAACAGTAACATCATCTGTAGGTTTTACAAAAGTAAGCAGTCGCATCATTGGAACAAGACCGGTTCCACCACCAACAAGCAAGAGTTTGCCTTCCCTGACATCAAAAGAATTGCCATATGGGCCCCGAATTCCAATTTGTTCTCCTGCCTTAATATTGAACAGTCCAGTTGAAGCAGGCCCATGCTTTCTTACCGTAAAGGCAGCCTTTCCAGATTCATTTGAAATCATAACGCTCATTGGCAATTCGTTTATCCCAGGAATCCAAACCATTGCAAATTGTCCAGGAAGAACATTGGACATTATTTCATTTGAAAAGACCAAGGTTCGAACAGTAGGCGTTTCATCAATTACTTTTTCAATTGTAACAACTGTTGGATGGTTAGGATTTTTTTGCAAGACCTATCATATCCTCTATTTTTGAAAAATTATTTCTTTTCATATATGAAATTATTCCATTGTTAATATCGTCAAACACCTCAAGCCAATTATCACCCACTGCACTACCAATTTGTACCGCAGATGCGCCTGCTAAGAAAAATTCAACTGCGTCTTCCCAAGTAGATATACCACCGCAACCAATTATTGGAATGTCATGTTTAGAAGAGATCTCATAAACACATCTGAGTGCAATTGGTTTAATCGGAGTGCCAGACAATCCACCAAATTTGTTACTTAGAATTGGACGCTTTGTTTCAACATCGACTGCCATTGCTCGAACAGTGTTGATGGCAGTAATTGCATCAGTTCCAGAATCCATTGCTGCCCTTACAGTGTTCAGATAATGAGTGGTGCCCAAACCGACTTTAGCAATTACTGGAACATCCGCGGAGTTTTTAACCGTAGATACAATTTTTTTTACCAATTCAGGATCATCGCCGACTTCTAAACCAACTTTAGCTACATGGGGACATGAAAGATTCAGCTCATACGCAGTTACTTTGCAATTTTCAAATTGTTTTATCATAAATTCAAAATCTTCAGGAGCTGAACCCACCAGACTCACTATAATTGGAACATCTTGGTTTGGTTGAATCATTTTGGCAAAATTTGGAGCGCCAGGATTCGATAACCCTACTGCATTGATCCAACCGTCACCCTTTACGCTAAAGATAGTTGGATTTGGATAACCCTCCCAAGGTTCCCTGCTAAGGGATTTTGTCACGACAGCCCCTGCTCCAGAGCGATATAGTCGATTAAAGACATCCAATGAAATTCCCAGTATTCCTGATGCCAGCATTACAGGTCTGTCTAAGTGAATTTGACCTATCGAAGTTGAAAGACTGGATTCCACTTTGATTAATGAATCTTAGTTTCGAATATAACAGTTGATTCATAATTCTGGTACCTTTTTTAAAGGTGATTTAGATTGAACTAGTCATGTATTCTGTAATTTTAACAGAATTGGGGATCTCAGTTTTCAATGATGAAAAACTTGAAAAAGCATTTTCTTTCTCAAATTATGTTAAAGAGTACCTTTTAGTAAAAAATAAAGAATCAAAACTAAATGAACTGATAAACTATCTGGCTTCAATCCAGATAGTGGTTTCTGTTAGTGATGAATCGCTATTGGCAATTTTGAAAAAAAATTCGATTGATTGTCAGCTCATGGAATCTAAAGAATTAGAAACAATACAAGCAACAAAGCCACAAATAATTGTTGATTCAGGTTTTGCCTCTAATCCACAAGACGCGTTAGGAAAACTAAGAGAGTTTGCTTTGGGACTATCATCCTCAAAAGTTACTGAGGCATCAGAAAGTCCAGATCTTCACATTATTCAAGCAATTAATTCACTAGATGAAATTGACAAGATAGCAAATGCACTGAGTTCAAGACTAAGGGAATGGTATGGTTTGCACTTTCCAGAATTGGATAATGTAATTGACAGTATCAATGGATATGCACAAATTGTATTAGCAGGAAAACGTGAATCGTTAACAAAACAAGTTTTTGAGGACGCAGGTTTTCCAGAATCAAAAGTTGAGATGCTGTCTTTAATCTCATCAAACAGCAGAGGCGGCGATATATCTGATGCTAACTTGGCAATAGTGCAATCAATTGCAAAACAAATTCTGGACTTTCACGATTTACGTAAAAAACTTGAAGACCATGTCGAGTCTGAGATGGGAACGATTGCGCCCAATCTTTCAGCAATACTAGGAACTGCAGTAGGTGCAAGGGTTTTAGGAAGAGCTGGGAGTCTCAAAAGATTGGCATCGCTCCCTGCAAGTACAATACAGGTTTTAGGTGCTGAAAAAGCATTGTTTAGATCATTAAAGACTGGTTCTCAACCACCAAAACATGGATTGCTATTCCAGCACGCAATGGTCCATGCAGCACCAAGATGGCAAAGAGGAAAAATTGCACGTGCAATTGCTGCAAAAGCAGTCATTGCTGCAAGGGTGGATGTCTATGGAGAAGGATTAAACGAAACTTTACTTGAAAAACTCAACATCAGAGTAGGTGAAATAGGCAAGAAATATGAAAATCCAACTGAAAAAGACATCAGGAAACCCCAATCATTCAAACGGGATGGTGGAAACTTCAGAGATAGAAGGAGGGAAGGTGGAAGATATAAAGAAAGATCAAACTCGAACAAAAATAAAAAGAGAAAAAAGTTTGGAAGAAGATAATCAATCGTTTTTTTGGATCAAATCAGAAGGACAGAAAAAACTAGCTACTGAAAATTTAGTTCCGGGAAACCAAGTGTACAAAGAAAAACTGATCAGCAAAAAAGGAATTGAATACAGGTTATGGGATCCATTTAGAAGTAAATTAGCAGCAGCCATAATGAATGAACTTGAAGAGTTTCCTTTTGAAAATAAAACCAAAGTTCTCTATCTAGGAGCATCAACGGGAACAACTGTAAGTCATATTTCAGACATTGTTGGTCCAAGTGGGATAGTTTTTGCAGTTGAACATGCAAGCAGAGTTGCAAGGGATTTTTTAGACAGAGTTGCACCATATAGATCAAACATTATTCCAATTATGCAAGATGCAAGAAAACCAACAGAGTACTTTTCTGTATTTGGAAAAGTTGACGTAGTTTATGTGGATATTGCACAGCCTGATCAAACAAAAATTGCAATAAACAACTGCGAAATGTTTCTAAAAAAAGGAGGAATCTTCTTCCTAGTCATTAAGACAAGAAGTATTGATGTTACAAAATCTCCAAAAAAAATTATTGAGAAAGAAATAGAAAAACTGAAAATAAATTTTGATGTTTTGCAGTCCATAGATTTACATCCATATGACAAAGATCATGCAATAGTAATTGCAAAATATAGAAATTAGCTATCATCCAAAATTCGCCGAATAGGCTTCCAGCTTTTACGCACAAAACTAGGCATAATATGGTTTGTCCTGTAATATTTTGTTACAAATTTTACACTTGTCGAATCTGAAGGATATCCGCTTCCCAGATCATGGTTTTTTCGCAATTTTGCAATTGCTCTGTCCCGTGTGACTTTTGCAAGAACAGACGCAGCTGAAACTATCACAAATCTACTATCTGCATGGTGATATGATTTAATTTTATGATTGTCAGATAGTTGTGAAATCTTTTTTCCAAATCTTTTAGGATTAACATCACAAGAATCAACATATGATGTGTCTGAATTTAGTCTTGAAACAACTTTGGCCATATATTTTGCCTCCAAATCATTTAAACAGTGTTTTTTCACACTAGCATCAATGGATTTTGGGGAAATTTTTGCAATATGATAATCATCGGCAATTTTAATGATTTTTTTATAAAAATACTCACGTGATTTAGGAGAAAGTTGTTTTGAATCCTTGACTCCTAATGAAGAGAGTTTTCTTAAATTTTTTTTATCCAAGGAGATTCCGGCTATAACTAATGGCCCCAACATAGAACCACGTCCGGCATCATCAATTCCACAAATTTGCACGAATTTTGTCTTAAAGCACAAGTATTAAACCATTATACATTAAAAAAAATAGAAAATAATTGGAAATTCCAAATGATACATTTCAAGAAATTATAGAAGGTAAAACAAAATTACTTGTTCCAAAAAAATCAATCACTGAAAAAGTTCCACCAAAAAAACCCGCATTTTTTAATCCAAAAGCAAAATTGAATAGAGATCTTTCAATAATTGCATATGCGGCATTTCTGAAAAATTTTCAAGGTCCAAAAATTTTCCTAGAAGGATTATCAGGAATTGGTGCAAGGGGATTGCGAGTTGCAAATGAATTAAGAGTGGAAAACGTCGTAATCAATGATCTAAACCCGACTGCCTTAAAAATTGCAGAATATTCAGCAAGTCTGAATAATTTAAAGAACATTGAATTTTCTGAGAAGGAAGTTTGTAGATTTTTAAGTAATTATTCAAAAAAAGGGGAAAGAGGCTCAATTGTAGACATAGATCCCTTTGGTTCTCCTGCAGCATTTTTTGATTGTGGGGTTAGAGCCACCATGCATGGAGGAATTTTTTCAACAGCAGCGACAGATCTTCAGGTGCTAAACGGACTATTCCAATCAGCATGTAAGAGAAAGTATGGCGGAATTCCTGTAAGGACAAAATATGGAAATGAGATTGCAATCAGGCTGATTCTTGGTTGTCTCAGAACGGTAACAGCAAGATTGGGGGTAAAAATAATTCCCTTATTTGTTGAAAGCAACATGCATTACTATAGAACATATATCAAAATTCAAAATAGGCCAGATCAGGAAGAAAATGTAGGATACATACTACACTGTAAAAACTGTGGGCATAGAAAAATTACATTAGAACAAGAACAAAATTGTGAACTATGCAAGTCAAAAATTAGTATTGCAGGGCCATTATGGATTGGAAAAATTTTTGACAGGGAATTTGTTCAAAATATGTTATTAGAAATTCCAAATTTAGAAATAGATAAAATTTATGAAAAAATACTTGACAAATGTCTAAAAGAATCAGAAATGCCTGGAACATATTTTACGCTAGATGAAATTGCATCAAAAATAAAATCATCTCCCCCCAAATTAGAGAATCTAATAACAAACTTACAAAAAAATAATTTTGTAGCAAGTGTTACGTCATTTAATCCGACAGGGTTTAGAACAAATGCAAAAATAAACGAGATGGAAGAAATATTTCAGACTAGCCAATAAAACCTAGACAAACATAGTATAACTCACTACTTTGTTTTCTACTTGCTTTAGGTTTTGTAAGATTTATTCGAGAAAATTTTTTCTTGACATAGTCCTTAAACTCCATTGAATATTCTCCATCAAAGACTTTGAAGACAGCGTTTCCTTTGTGTGCTAAAACTTTGTCCATGATTTTTGTACAATCATAATTAAGAGAAATTTGTTTAGCATGGTCAACAGACCAATTTCCACTAACCTTAGGCGATAAATCACAAATTACGGCATTTACTTTACGCTCAAAATAGGACATTATTTCATCAATCACGTGCTCATCCTCAATATTTTCTCTAAGAATGTAGGCTCCAGGAATCTCTTCAACATATGACAAATCAATTCCCATAACTTTGCCTTGATTTCCAGCAAGTTTTACAGCCATCTGAGTCCAACCACCGGGAGCGCATCCTAAATCTATAACACTGAATCCCGGACCAATTATACGATAAGATTGGTTTAGTTCTTTTAGTTTGTATGCAGCCCTACTTCTATAACCTTGCTCATGAGCTAATTTTCTATAGTGATCTTTACGAGCATCTAACAGTTTCATTTTGAAGGTTTTTTCATTTCAGCAATCACCCAATCTTCAATAAATTGACAACTTCTTGGACTAATTTCGCCTTCAAGAGTACATTTCTGTTCCACAGGGCAAACCAAGCAAGGAGCATTTTCAATTGATTGAGTACTGATTGGAGTCTTCTTTAAAATTAACTTATAAGTCCAACGGCCTTTTTCAAGAATCTTTTCTCTAGTAATCGTTCCCATTCTTTCTAATTTTAATGCTAAACGGGAACCATCACGACTTGTAAGTTTAAGTTTTTTCCACAATTCACTCTGGAACATTCCATTTGATTCACGTTCTGCCAAAATATCACAGACTTTGTTAGTAAGTCTTTCCATGTCAACTTTTTCAATTTGAAAGTTTTCAATTTCTTCATCAGAAAGTTGTTCTTCTAATTCTTCTTCAAGTGTTTTTTCAGCCTCCTTTTTGGCTTCTTCTAACTCTTTTTTAGTTAATTTTTTTTCTTTGGGAGGTTTTGCTTCAGCTTTCTTTGCTTTCTTTGCAGGCTTTGCTTCAGCTTTCTTTGCTTTCTTTGCAGGCTTTGCTTCAGCTTTCTTTGCTTTCTTTGCAGGCTTTGCTTCAGCTTTCTTTGCAGGCTTTGCTTCAGCTTTCTTTGCAGGCTTTGCTTCAGCTTTCTTTGCAGGCTTTGCTTCAGCTTTCTTTGCAGGCTTTGCTTCAGCTTTCTTTGCAGGCTTTGCTTCAGCTTTCTTTGCAGGCTTTGCTTCAGCTTTCTTTGCAGGCTTTGCTTCAGCTTTCTTTGCAGGCTTTGCTTCAGCTTTCTTTGCAGGCTTTGCTTCAGCTTTCTTTGCAGGCTTTGCTTCAGCTTTCTTTGCAGGCTTTGCTTCAGCTTTCTTTGCAGGCTTTGCTTCAGCTTTCTTTGCAGGCTTTGCTTCAGCTTTCTTTGCTTTCTTTGGAGGTTTTGCTTCAGCTTTCTTTGCTTTCTTTGGAGGTTTTGCTTCAGCTTTCTTTGCAGGCTTTGCTTCAGCTTTCTTTGGAGGTTTTGCTTCAGCTTTCTTTGGAGGTTTGTCAGAAGAATCTAGAATCTTCTTTTTCTTTTTTAATTCAGCAATTTGTGCTTTAATTTTTTCTGCCTCATCAATCAAAGAATCTCTTTTCTTGGCCATTAGATTACCTCATGTTTTAAATTCAATTTCTTATTTTTCAATTATCCATTCCTATTTAACAGTAAATATCTCGCTAATAGTGAATTTCTGAAGTTTTTTTGAGATCATATCTACAACTATCTTATAAGATCCAGGAGTATCAACTACCTCAGAAAACTCACCTTCAACAGGAAGCAGTCTACTTTCCAACAGAAAGCATTGATTAAAGAAGCCATCTTGAGTGATTGCATCGTTTGTACCAACTGTGTAAATTGTGATATAAAGATCTCCACAATCAAATGAAGAATCATTGATTTTGACTTGAACTTCTACTGGTTCAGATGTGGAGTATTGTTTAGCCAAACCAATGAATTCAACTGATTCAGAATATGGCAAATCTCCGTCAGAAAAAGACGTTGGCCACATGTTTAATTCTCTATCGGGTTTCTGTAAAATGTCAGCCATTACCGCTGAACCAAAAACAAGTGAAAAGATTACAGGTAAAACAAATACAACAAAAACTTTCTTAAATGCCATTTTGTTTTAGATCTATAATTCCCTTATATTTATTTAGCAAAATCAGAAAACTTGAGATCAATTTGACGAATGAGTTAAATCGTAGCCGACTAAATATCGCTAGATGCGACTAAGGAAATTCAGAGTGAGTGCATATCGTTGCATTCATGATTCTGGAGAGATTACAGTTGGAGATTTAGCAGCTTTTGTTGGAAGGAACGAAAGTGGGAAAACCACTATTCTTCAAGCATTGACTTTGTTGAATAAAGACGAACAAATTTCAGAATTAGATCTTTGTGATGAAATGAATGAGGAATTAAAAGATGAGATGAAATTAGCAGAGGGGGAGTTTGAATTCAACCAACATGAAATTAGTCTATTAAAAGAAAAATTTCCAAGTTTGCCAGAAATTAAAAAAATCAAATTATTTAGAACAAATCGAAAACCAAAAGTTCAATACGAATTTGAAGGCATAGAACTTGGTGAAGCAGAAGACAAAGGACTCAATTCGTGGGAAAATTTCTCAAAACAAATTCTTGGATTTTTAAATACACTGCCAAATCACATCAGAATACAAATTGATACAAAATTCTTTGAAGGATCAGGACCAAAGAATCAAGAAACATTTGATGGTGGAATGGCAGAATTTAGTAATCAATTTCATGTTATAGCAATACAAGAACCAAAAGTAATTGAAGAGTGGGAAAAAATCTATGAAAGTCCTGAAAACCAATTCTCAAATCTTCTAAGTGGTGAAAGTGAAAAAACTGCCTTGCAAAATTACATAGAATCCGAATTACATCCAAGATTTGTCTATTTTTCAGATTACAAAAAAATCTACGGCAACATAAATCTCAATGAATATCAAAGGGAAGAAAAAGGAGAAAGAAAAGATTCAATTGAACTCGTTGAGGAGTTTGACAAGGCAGAGACGGTAAGAAATCTCTTTTATCTGGCTGAATTAGATATGAAGGAGTTAGAGGAGGTAAAAAAAAGTCCCTCAAAATGCATCAAACTTCTCAATGCCGCAAGTAACAGGTTAACAAGTAAACTAAACCCAGCATGGAAAGGAGATCCAATTCATGTAGATTTAAGGTACAATCCAGGAAACATTATGAGTGTTGTAATCTCAGATGTTCATAAAGATGGAACAATTACAAATACTGGATTATTAAATAGAAGGGCAGAAGGTTTCAAGTGGACATTTTCTTTTATTGTAAACTTTGCAGCAGAAACACAAAGAGCAGAATTAAAAGAAGCAATATTACTTTTAGACGAGCCTGCCAGAAATCTTCACCCTACACAACAAATGGGAATTTCGGATTTGTTGAAAAATTTGGCGGGTTCTAATCAAGTTTTGTATGCAACACATTCACCATTTATGATCTTTGATTATACTCCTGGCAATCTACTTGTTGTAGAGTTGGATAAAAGAAAACATCTCAGTAGAATATTTTATGATTATTGGAATGCAGATGACAAAACATTGACACCAATTTTGTATGGATTATCCAGAGGTCAAGTTGAATCCATCGTAGATAGAGAAATAGGAACAAATTCCAGACCGATAATTATTGTAGAGACAATGTCTGATGCAATGTATCTCAATGCATTTGATAAATTCTTACAGGATCCTAACATCTCAATGAATCCACTAAATGTTGTTGCCGCATATAACAAAAATTCAGTTTTACCATTAGCGATATTTTATAGAAATCATGGATACAAGACGTTTGTCTTATTAGATAATTCTGAAGAATCAAAGCAGATTTCTGCCCAATTAGTATCAAATGAATTTTCATCAGTTCAAACTATCTTTTTTGAAAGAGAAGGAAAAAAGCTAGAATCAATTGAGGATTACATTGTTCCTGATGATTATTTACATGTGGTAAATCAGACTTATGAAATAAAGTTAAGAGATGAAGGATTTTTGAATCTCACTTCTCAGGATGTGGCCTCCAAGGAAAGTAAGGGAATCTTGAATAAATTAAGAAAAATATGGCAAGAACATAGAGACGATGACTGGGGAGAATTTGACAATGAAGAGATTACCAGATACATATGTGAGAAAATTACACTTGAGGAGACTGGTTTCCTATCAGACAAAACAAAAGATCAATTCAGATCATTGTATAGATTAATTGCTGAAAGAATCAGACAATATCAAAATGTAGCTACAAAACCAGATTTAGATAAATTTCAAAAGGCCAAGGCTTAAGATTTAAGAAGGTTTCTCATGAAAAATACTAAAATAAAAAATAGAAAAGTAGGAAAAATTCTTTAGGTTTAAGTGAGAGATGAGAAGTCCGAATTATATGAACAAATCCTCGATGAGAGGAATTTTCCTTTCAACTACGTTGTTATTTTCAATAACACTTGCCACAATTCCAGCAATTGTGTATGCAGAAGAGATTAAGGTGACAAGTTTTGCACTTGAAGAAACAACAATTATTGAAGTAACAAATGATTCAAATGAAGAAGTCAACACATTTAGAATTTGGCTTGGAAGTGGCTTTAGTTTTGAATCATTTAAAACAGAAAAAGATTGGATGGGAGAAAAAACCCCACAAGGAGTTATAATTTTCACTACATCAGAAACAATAAACCCAGGGGAATCTGTAAAGTTTGGTGTTAAAACTGATAAAGAAAAACCTGGAATTAATTGGAAGGCATTAGATAAAGAAGATAAACAAATGGATACAGGTAAAGTGTTACCAGAAGAACTATCAGATGTAATCCAAGACAATAAACCCAAACCAGATCAAAATACAGGAAATACTGACAAAAGCATGTCTGCAGAATCATTCTTTAGAATAATTCCAGAAAAACCAAACGTGGGTTCGTCAATTAGAGTTACAGGAGATAATTTTGGCACATCACAAGAATTTGATTTTTATATTGATTCAAAAAAAATCGGTAGTTTTGAAACAGATGAAAATGGTCATTTTATGACTACAATGAAAATTCCCGACGATCAAAAAGCAGATAGGGTGGATTTTAAAGTTAAAGACAAAGAAGGCGAAGAAAAAAAGATCAGTCTTAGAATAGTAGAAATAGAAAACAGAATTCCAGACTCAGATATTGTTAAACTTACAATTGAAGGAATTCCAGAGGTAGTACACAGAGGAGACGTTTTAGAGATTTTTGGAACTGGACAACCCAACAGCGCAATTACTGTAGAAATAACTGCACCAAAAGGGGGAGTTATCAACGCAAGAACAGCAGAGATAGACTCTAAGGGGAATTGGAAATTAGACAAGCCAATCATTGTAGTATTAGATGCCGCATTAGGAAAATACAGCGCAACGGTTACTGATGGAAGAGAAAATGTGTTAAAACATTGGACGGTAGAATCAGACAAAGTAATTATCATGGCTCCAACTAGTTTGAAATTTGAACCAGGTGAAACTATGAAATTTAACGGAACAGCATTACCAAACAAATCAATTGAATTGGCAATAGAAGATCCTCTTGGAAAAGAAATTTTTTCAGACATTGTTCAAACTGATAATTCTGGTTTTGTAGAGTTTGAATTCCCAACATCTCAAAGTACAACAGAAGGAACATACACATTAATTGCAACACAAGAAAAAGAAATAGAGTTCATATTTGCAGGACTGGGAGAGTTACCATCAATTCCAGTTAACTTGGAATTTGACAAGTTGAATTACGACAGTGGAGAAACAGCTGTAATTTCACTTACAGGAACAGGATCAGATGTTGTTAGCTTATTATTTGTAAATCCTGGCGATAAACCGATAGGAGAAGCAATATCCATCACGTTACAACCAGATGGCAGGGGAACATATTCTCTTGATCTGACAGGATATTCGTCTGGAGTATATACAGCTGTAATTAGCAAAGGAAGTACACAAAACTCAGAATTCTTCGCAATAGGTTTGCGTACAGATTCAGACAACATTGACATCAACACTACGAAACTTGATTATCTACCTGGTGATTCTGTTTTGATTTTAGGAAAAACCACCGATGAAAATGTTCTACTTACTGTTACCTTGATTAATCCTGAAGGAAAAGAGATTAGGATAAAAGAAACTTTCTCAGATGAAAATAAAAAGATATCAGAAGACACTTTTAGAATTCCAAGTGATGGAATTAGTGGAACATGGATAATTAACGCAAAAAGTGGAGCAATCTTTGATAATGTAGAAATTGAAGTTTTAGCAACGCTATCAGAGGGAATGCAAATAACAGTTGAAGAGGGAGCAAATATTCCAGGATCTGGACAAATTATTACAATTAAAGTAATTGGGGCTAAACAAACGGTAGGCATTGAAATAACATCTGCAGATAATGAAATTATAGAAACTTTGTCATTTCCAGCATCAGCTCAAGGGGAAATTAATCTGCCATGGATAATTCCTAAAAACACAGAACCAGGAACTTATACAGTTAGAGCATCAGATGCATTTGATTCTGCAGAGACCACGTACGAGTTACAATAATTTTAAACAATTTTATTTTACCAAAAAACCCCAATTCACATGAATCTTCGAGAAAAAATTACAGAACATCCCAATTTTCCTAAAAAAGGTGTTTTATTTAGAGACTTTGGCCCAATTTTGAAAGATCCGGCATCCTTGTCTTTAATGGCAGAAGAATTTTCAAAACATTTTCATCCAAAAGATATCGATTTGTTTGCTGGAATTGAGTCAAGGGGATTCATTCTTGCTTCTGTTCTAGCAGTGAAATACAACAAAGGCATGATAATGATTAGAAAAGCAGGGAAAGTGCCTGGAAAAACGGTAAAATTGTCATATACAACTGAATACGGAAAAGACACAATAGAAATTCAAAAAGATGTTATCAAAAAAGGACAAAGAATACTCATTTGTGATGACTTGCTTGCAACAGGAGGTACGGCAAAGGCATCTGCAAGACTAATTGAAAAAATAGGAGGGAAAATTTCAGGCTTTGCATTCATTGTAGAACTAACAGATCTAAATGGAATGAAAGGAATAAGCAAGTATGACTGTAAATCACTGGTGAAATATTAGTGGAAAAAGATGTGGAAATTGGTATTTTTGGAGGAACGGGAATTTACGATTCAGGTTTGCTAGAAAGCGCACAAGAAATTGATATTGATACCCCTTATGGCAAACCATCAGACACCATAACAGTAGGAGTGTTCAAAGAAAGAAAAATTGCTTTTCTTCCAAGACATGGAAAAAAACACGCTATTCCACCGCATATGATTAATTTCAAGGCAAATATTTGGGCATTTAAAGAACTGGGGGTCACAAGAATCATAGCACCATCTGCAGTTGGAAGCCTAAAAGAAGAGTTAGAACCCGGACATTTTGCATTACCATCACAATTCATAGACTTTACTAAATCAAGAGAGGGCTCATTTTCAAAAAATGGAAGAGTCATTCATATTTCAGTGGCTGATCCCTTTTGTCCAGAGTTACAATCATCAATTCTTCAAGTTGCAGGCAGCCAAGGTTTGAGAATGCACAAAGACTGCACTTATGCCTGTATAGAGGGGCCGCGATTTTCAACTAAAGCAGAGTCAAAATTCTATAGAACGACAGGTGCAGACATTATTGGAATGACGCTTGTTCCAGAATGCCAATTAGCAAGAGAGGCACAAATGTGCTATGCATCAATTTCAACAGTCACAGATTATGATGTTTGGGCTGAAAAACCTGTTACAGCTAAAGAAGTTTTAGAAACGCTTTCAAAAAATGTAGAAAGAACAAAGAAGGTATTAACAGAGTTAATTGAGAAAATTCCTAAAACTAAAAGTTGTTCTTGTGCCAAGGCATTAGAGGAAGCAGAATTTTAATCATCTACAAAAGATTCTTTTTTTAGCCCTTCTGGAAGGGTTAAATCTCCCTGAAGCAGATTTTTCTGAAGTAACATAATTACCTCTTTAACATCATATCCTAATTTTTCCAACTCTTTTTCAGTAGTTTTAGAGATTTTTGCACCAACATTTTGTCCGCCGATTCTTCCAAATGCAATCGCAGTAAAACGAAATTCATTATTATCGATTGTGAAACTGCCGGTAATTTTTGCAGCCATTTGGCTTCCATAAATATTATTAATGTGAACTTTGAGATCCATCTTAAAAACTAAATTTCTACAGCCTTGTTAACGTTATCATCAATTAAAAAGCTCCAATGCTTTTCATCTTCAACCTTGAAATCCTTAACTGCAAGGGGAATCACCTGTTCATCTAAACATTCGTGTTTTATTTCACCGGTTTCTTTTATTTTGACTAATTTCCACTTGTATTTCCCTTGTTGTAATTTACACACTGTAACTGCCCATTTTGCATCAGGATCAATTTTTGGCATTCCTACTAAATCGGCTACTTCTTCAATTCCGAGTTGTTTTTCTTCGCAGAATCGCTTCTTACAAATACCGCACCTCCATACATCAACAGAACCAATTGTTCTCCCATCTATGTTGATGTTTACTACCCCATAGTAGACTGGCTGATGTTTACAAGTTTCAGTGTCAATACTCAATGGTGTTCACCAATCATCAACATTATTTAGTTCTTGCATCATCATAGGGCTTTTCTAAAATCATCCCTATACTATCAACAGTTTTGTTTCGTTTGAATTCAATATTTTCACGCTCACACATTTTTCTGTACATGTTGACTGCTGTAAATCTTGGATGCATTGCCTCAAACTCGGTTTCAGAAATATCTATGAATGCGCCAAGAGTGACTAATTCTTTGGCTGTTTTTTGAACATCATTCAAGGAGATCTTTAATTTCTCTGCAATTTCTGATAAAGCCATTTTTCCATAACATGTAACTAACAAATACATTTTAGCCTGAATAGGTTCTAACCTAATTTCAGAAACTAGATCATTTTCAATTTTAGAGGCATCAGACATTAGCTAAATTTTGAAAAATGGTAATAAAAACCAAATATACTTGCGGCAATCTGACTCAAAAATGTGTGCTTGAAATTATCTTAAGATATACTGGTAGGGTATGACGCGCATGTCGGGACTGCCGTAATCCTGTTATTTCTTCTGGGCCTAATTGGATTCAATGGCCAATATTGAATCAAAGTATTATTTGTTAAGTAACATTCTCCAAAGTTCAAAGATACTTTATATTTGGTAAACATAGATTTTTACTGTTTGGCAAGTTATAAAGGAACGTATTCAAATGAACAGTCATTAAATTTTGTAATACCAATTATTGTAATTCTATTTTTAGGAATAATCTACATCATGACACAGAGAGTAGATGCAGGTTTTGTGAGTTTTATCTTAATTGGCGCAGCTGCATTAACAATGTTTTACTGGGTTAGAATTCTAAAGAAAATGGCAAAGGACCATAAACCACTTTACACTAAAGCCAGAGAACAAGAAACAAAGAACTGGGTATATGATCTGATTAAAGGAGAGAAAGAATTCGTTTTCGTAGCAGAAGTACCAGGTCCTGAAGATAAAATAGCAGTCAGATTGGTAGATGGGATATTATACATACGTGGAACCGCAGGATTTTCAAAAGAAGTTCCAATTGAAGGTGCAAATGACATGCAAATATTTGACTTCAAATACAGAAATGGTGTCTTGACACTTAGAATAAAATAGTCAGAGGCTTTTTGCCAGTTCTAATTTTTGTGGTAAATATTTGTCAGTGATGTTAGTAAGACCATATTTTGAGAAAGCCTCCAATTCTGCTTTTCTTTTAATTCTCAAAAACACATCTAGCTCTTTTTTCCATATTCCTGACTCGTATCTTGGATCTTTTTGAAGATCATAGCATCTCTTAATATCAGATTCAGTCATAGGAATTGTCGGCAGCTTAAATTTTTCAATATCAGTAGCCCAAACTCCAACCCATTTTGCATCAGGAACAGTCAGTTCCCTTAAGTGAGCTGCATTGGCTGAACCAGATTTGATAACCATAGCGATGTGTTCTCCATACACATCACCATCAGTAAGTACGATAACAGGCAATCCCATTTCATCATGAAGTCTCTTTAGCAGAGTTCTAGTGGAGCGAGGGGCTTGTCCTCCCGTATTGATGATTATAGATTTGAATTTTTTATCAATTTGTTCTTCAACAAATCTTGTAAAAAGACCACCCTTTTCAATAGCAATTACAATTTCAGCACTAGTGTCAACAAGTTCTGCAGTAGTTAGACTAGGACCAATAGAATACCCATCAGGATGGTTAGATAGATTCATTGATTTGCCTTCATATCCAGGAATGGTATATTCCACATTCAAATCACCAAAGATTGAGCTTCTCTCTTCAGGAAATATGTGAAAATCTTCTCTAGGTTTAGATGTGACAGCCTCTAAATCCACGATAATGTTATCGGATTCTGCTTGATCTTCAAATTCTATAGCAAATGCTTGTGATGAATAGTAGACATCTCTTAAGGTGGATGATTTTTTCTCTTGGGTTAATCTATTTGCAAAAAATGCCAACCACATTAATTGTGTAAAGGATCTTAGTTGGGAGGAATTTCTTGTGCTTCGTAAAGCAGAATTGCTGCCAAGGATGTATTGCCTAAGCTTTTTATCATAAACTATGTTACTTACAGATCTACTAGGTATTGAAAACTTTGGAAACTGCCCACTATCTAAATCATCATATATTTTTGCTCCATGGCTCTTAAGCATCTCAAGAACACTTTTTTGTTTTTCTTTGGCTTTCTTGCTTAATTCTTTTGATTTATTGGTTTTCAATTGGTTTTTCCTCCTCTGTGGGCTTTTGAGATTCAATTGTATTTTGTTCTTCCAACATCTTCTTGTAATTAGGCTCCTTTTTCTTATCAGCCAACTCTGTACAAAACGTGGCAATCATCGGAATATATTTTGCATAAAGATTAGCCCGCTTTTTTGCCATCTCAGCTTGTCCTCTTTTTGACATGTATGCTGCAAGTTTTCTTGATAAGAATTGTAATGCCAGTCTTAATTCTCGTTCTATTTCTTGTCGGTCGGCAACATTTTCTTTTCCGGCAGTTTTATACGGAATTCTAGTGGAACATATGTGCGACACAATAATGAATGGCGGATCACCTTTTATCTTGTATCTTCCCCAATCAGTGTCATTTACAACTTTAAGAACAACGTCACTACCCTCATCATAGAGCAAGGGAATTCTATTGGCATATCTGTAAACATGCGGTCCGCCAGACTTTATTTCACCACCATAGGCAATACCCATCTCAATTATGAATGGAAATCCGGAATAGGCAGAGGCAGGACGTTGAACTACAGCAGTAAAATCAGGATTAAAGAATTTTTTAATGCCTTTCTCTAAAGGTGGTTCTCCTAATGGCGCAAGACAACTGGAGTCCGGTGCCATAAAATCATCAAATTTTTGGAGCGAGTCACTGAGATTAACTAACTCCTGATTTGTCAAGGTGCCCATTCGTTTTTCAGGTTTGAACCCTGCAAATTCTGCAAATTTGACTGCAGTTGTAGGACCTACACGTTGAAACCTCTTGGTCAAAAATGTAGTAAGAGGTTCTCCCTGAACAGTGTTAGTCAATTGTTTGTAATACTGACTTTCAGGATCCATATCAGCTGATTTGGATTGCGAGTCGCCAAAATCCCAGTAGAATAGTTTTTTGTTAGGTACATCAATGTCTTCGATTTTAATTTTGTTTAGTTTTTCAAAATCCATTTTTAGAAAAGACATCAGGGCAACAATTACCCGAACTTGACGTGAAAGATTTTTCCATTTTTTCCTTGCTTTTTCCATAATTACATTAAAACTAAGATTTTTCTTGGCCAATCCCAAATCCTTTCTAACTTTTTCAATCATAACATCATCAATATTTGGAATTTCAAATTGTGATTCAACTATCATTCTTCGTATTCGTTCAACATCAATACCATGTGGATGAGGCCTAATTATTGTTGGAGGAGGGGGAATATTTTTTACAAACCTTGGATGATGAAATTTTTGTCCTTTAGGATCATCAAAAGTTATTGACGCATAAGGGGTAATCAAAGAAGTTTCATATACATAATCTCGAATTTTGTTACCTGCTTTTGAATAATCACCTTCCAAACAAATACTTACAGAAAGACCTTTTTTTGAAATTTCTTTTGTGGTATGTTTTACAATTACAGGTTTATTTTTTTGAATATCAAGTAATACTTCAAACTGATCTTGGATTGCTCCGTCAGTAGAGCTTTTTACTGTGACAGGTTTGTTTGTTGTAATTTGACCATACAAAATTGCCATAGTTGCGCCAAGTCCAAACATGCCTCTAGCTTGTTTGAGGCCAAATTTTGAACCATAAAGCACAGTTCCAAACGCAAGTGGGACATGTTTTGCATCCACACCAGGACCATTATCCTTAACTGTCAAGATATAGTGTTTGGGATCCGGTTTTTCAGGGTCAACGGCCTTGATTGTTAAATGAACGTCAGGGAGAATTCCCTTTTGATCACATGCGTCTAATGCATTTTCGACAAATTCTCTGACAGCAGTATAAAGAGAACGTGTAGGATTACTAAAACCTGCTAAATCACGATTACTGTAAAAGAATTCACTAGGGGATATTTGATTAAATTTTTCTTTTATAGAAGACATCTTAATCTTCCCACAATTTCATTTTTTCTTGTTTCTCTTTTCTATTTGCAGCTTCTAATTTACTATAAACTGCACCATGCATACTTCCATGTGAAATAGACGATATTGCATCAACGGCTAACCGTAATTTACTTGCATCTCCAATAATTGAAACAGTTTTTCCATATACGGAGATATGGGTGCCACTTAGATTTTCCATGTTTTGTCTTGCTCTACCACCTTCTCCAATAATTCTCCCTTTTATCCTTTCAACATTTGCATTAGACTTTCCTGTAAATTCTCGAAGATCTATGACGTGCAATGCATTTTCACTCTTTAGTAAAGTCATAGCATTTTCAGGTGAAAAACCTCTACCAATTGCTGTAACAATTTCCATGGCTTTGAATGGTTGAATCTTTTCAAGATCTCCATCAGATTTTATCAAGACTTCTCCTGTATCACCGTCGATATTCAAAGAAACATGACACAGCTTTTCAATTTTTAACTTGACATTACCTGATTTTCCAATCAAAACTGCTATTCTATCATTTGGGATACGAATTTGTTTTTGAAAACTCATTTCACAATTTCCTCAAATAAAATATCTGGATCTTCAACAGAAACCCCTCTTTTATTGAAGAATTTGGTAATGTTATTAATATCTCTTTTAAGAAACTCTTGAGCATTAGGATGTCTTAGATCAATGGCAGAACCTAGATCAAAAACAACTAGACCATTTGATGTTTTAAAAATATTATATTCAGAATAATCTCCATGTACTAATTTTGCTTTATGATAGAGATCTTTGATAATTGAAATTGCTTGTTCATAATCATCGTCATTTACATCTGACTCCAACAGAGATTTTTCAGGAGAGCCTGCATGTCCTACAAATTCCATTGCAAGCACATTATTTGCGACATAAAGTGGGTTTGGAACAGGAATTCCAGCATTATGACACTGAGATAAGTTACGGAATTCCTTTTTTGCCCACAAATAGACTAAATTCTTTGTGCCTTTTTTCACATTTGAGAACCTAGGATCACCAAGAATGTAAGGTTCGCGTTTTTTAAAATTCGAAGTACTCACCAAATAAATTTTCAAAGCAACATCAACATCATGTTCATCAACACCCCAAAAAAGAACGGATTCTTTACCAGCGCTTACAGAACCGTTAACATATGCAATAATATGATCTTTAATCATTTTATAGAGAGTCATAACAGTAGGTTTATCCAATACTTCATTGACAACTTTACCTTTCTTGAAACCATCTTCCAAATGTTTTCGTTTAGATTTGGACGCTAATTTTTTATCAATCTTAGATTCTAACTTTTTGCTAATTTCATCAGACATCAAAGAATTTTACTCCTACTAGATAAAATGGATTTCTTTTATAATTCAAAATAGAAATCGAACCACTCTACATTTTAAAAACAATTAGAAAAGGAACGTTAGAAATTTTTTTAACTCCATTTTCAGAACCAATTCCAAGTTCTAAAGATAGTGAGATTGTTTCTTTTCCAACCATGTTAATAATTGAAGAATTTTTTAATAATGATTTTGCTTCTTCTTTTTCAACCAACCTTTCTCCATAATAGCTTTCACTGATATGCATGTTTAATTCATCTTGAATAATATTTTTCCCTAGCAACTCAGCATCACAGATATTGAGCATTGTGTTTTGTTGACAATTAGAAACCCGTACTGAAAAATGCATCATGCATATTTACCTTTCAGAGCAGATTTTGCACCACAAGCTTCACAAATTAAAAATGATATTCGATTTTCTTTGACAATTTTTGTGTCTGGACTTTTACATGTTGTACATTCTAGATAATCTTTTACATAAATTTGGAATAATCGTGTAAAGTCATCAGGAGCCCGTCTTCCAATAAACATTGCCTTATCACCTAGTCTTTCAGCAGGAACTGCAAACTCTTTTGATAAATATTGAAGAACTTTGTCTGGATCTCTTCGCAGAACCTTAGGGAATTCTGAAAAATTACGCAAGAAAGTCTTTTGTCCTTCCCACATTACATCTACAACGGGAAGCTCAAATCTAGTCGAGGATTCTTTTTTGGCATCGCCCAAATTATCCTGAATACGTTTGAGTAGGTTTTCATATTCGGCTTTGGTCATAAAAAATGACACATGTTAGACCCTATATGGGTTTTGAAAAAGAGAAATCATGTGGACTTTTTGTGTAGGTTATTCCATCTTTCCTATACGGAAAACGTTAGTTCCACATTTAGGACATGTGCCTTTTACGGCAGGACGTCCATTCTTTAGTTTAGTTTCTTTGGGATCTTTAATGTCCCTTTTATCTCTGCATTTTACGCAATATGCTGTAACCATTCTAAATTTTGTCAAACTTGGTGGTATTTAGGAAGAGGCTGTGAAAATTATTTAACTATAAACTAGATGTGCGTAAATTTTTTTAGGCGTCAAAAAGCAACAATTGTCAAAAATTTCTACTAATACAATTTTTTTTAAAAAAATGGAGTAAAAATTATACAAAAAGTGATTTTTTCTAATATTTATTTAACAAGCGACGATTTTTTGAAGATTATCAGTTATAAAGTCCTTAATTATTAAATTACAAAATGGCATCAAAAAAAGGAATAATTGTAACTGCCACAATACTAGCTGCAATTACCGGTGCAAGTTTTTTGTTATGGGCAATTCCCGAAAATAATGAAACAACATTTGTTGTTTCAGATTATGAAAATTATCTTGATGGAGTAAAAAATATTCAAGAAGTTTTGCAAGAATCAATCAATATTGAATACCAAAATCTAATCAATGGCGAAATTTCTCCAGAAGAATATACCACTGTAACAGAGGTAACATCATCGCAAGTAACTGCGCAGATAAGTGAATTTGTAACATCAAAACCGCCTGAAGAATGGCAAGATAGCTACATCAACTATATGGAAGCAATGAAAAAATTCAATTCTTATATTATAGAAACAAAAGTTTTGGCCTCTATGATTGAAAAAGGGAACACAGGGGAGGAAATGATGGAAACTGCACAAAAAATAGACGCACTAAAAATGGAATTTCTGGAGTATGTAAAAATTTCCGATGAATCAAGACCTAGCTAGCCTCAAAACCGAATTTTACTAACTACAATCGTTGGAAATCATTAAAAAGCAATTTTACAATAAAGATCAGAATGTCTCAGAGATCTGACAAGGTAGAAAAGGATGTCAATGCATCTACAGCTAATAAATTACTTGTAATCTGTGTTGATAGGGATAATGATGTAGGAGAAAAAGCTGGCATTGTTACACCAGTAATTGGCAGAGATGCATGTATTGAGGCTGCACAAAGACTAGCCCTAGAAGATCCAGAAGATGCAGATTCTAATTCAATTTTTTCAGCGATTAAAACATATGAAGATTTGATCAGTAAAGGCTACCAAGTTGAAGTGATAACTGTTGCAGGGGTTAAGGATAGGGGAGTTCAAGCTGATGAAAAGATTCTTGCTGAAACAAAAAAAGTTCTAGAAAAATTTTCTGCAAATGGTGCTGTTATAGTTTCTGATGGAGAAGACGACGAAAGTGTTATTCCAGTAATTCAAAATGTTCTACCAGTTGTTTCTGTACAACGTGTTGTAATGAAAGTAAGCAGAAGTGTTGAATATTCATACGCAGTTTTTGGAAAATACCTAAAGATGATTGCCTATGATTCACGATACTCAAAATTCTTCTTAGGAGTTCCAGGAATGCTTTTGTTAATTGGCGGAATTGCAAGTGTGTTTGATTTAACCACAGAAATATTTGCAGTTCTTGTAAGTATTTTGGGCGGGGCATTCATGATTAGAGCATTTGACGTTGATAGGGCATGGTCAAGTTGGTCAAAACCAACTCCGATGGGTTTTATCAGATTTTTTACTATGGTTGCAGGAGTACTACTAATTCTTTCATCAATACCGGCTGGTGTTAGTACAGTTGATGTAAAATTAATTGAGGCTGATGTAGAAGTTATTGCAAAGATTACAGACAAAGTAATTATTGGCCAATTTGTTGCAGGGGCATTACCAATTTTATGGATTGGAATGGGCGCCATATTTGCCGGAACACTGCTCAGTAATTGGATTGGAGGAGTTCCAAGACAGATAAGTGACATTTTAAGAATTATTGTTTTAATTGCGCTTTATCCTACCATATCTCAATTTACCAACATAATGATTTATGACGAAAGTTCATTTACTCTAATTCCGCCGCTGTTAGGAGGATTAGCAGCAACTTTAATCTCAGCTACAATTCTCTTTAAAAAGTACAGAAAGCACAAAGATCAAGAGATGGTTTCAGATTAAATTTGTCTGAATTATCACAAAAATGAATTTCTGAAAACACTGATATCTGCAACGGGATATTAATCATCAAAAGGTGACAAGATATTAGCAAAATAAAAGAAGTGGTTTTTCAATTATCAGGCCTCTACAGGATCTATGGAAAAAGACTTGAAAATGAGATTCAGAATGGAGATATCCCAAATCATGTCGCTCTGATTTTAGATGGGAATAGAAGATGGGCCAAAAGACACCTAACAATACCAAAAACAGGGCATTGGAAAGGGGCCGATGCAGTTGAAAACCTTCTTGATTGGTGTGAAGAATTTGATATTAAAATTGTCACATTGTATGCGCTTTCGGCAGAAAATTTGGACAGAAATGATGATGAATTAGAGCAACTCTATGAACTAATTCGTATGAGACTTGAAAAGTTGTATAATGATCCTAGAATTCATAGATGCAAAATGAGAGTAAAAGCTATTGGAAGAATTGAATTATTGCCAGACTCAATAAAGGAGATTTTAAAGCAACTAGACGATGTTACAAGAAATTATGACAGACATTTTCTAAACATAGCCTTAGCATATGGAGGACAATATGAGTTAGTAGATGCAGTAAAGAAGATTGGAGAAAAAATCAAAGATGGCTCTCTAAATGTTAATGATATTGACAAAAAAGAAATCGAATCGAATCTTTACACATCGCATTTACCACAATCATCTCCAGACATGATTTTACGAACATCAGGGGAAAAAAGATTGAGTGGATTTCTAATGTGGCAAAGTGCATATAGTGAACTAGTCTTTATGGACATATTTTGGCCCGAGTTTAGAAAAATAGATTTGATGAGGGCAATCAGAACTTTTCAAGAAAGAAAAAGAAGGCTAGGAAAATGATTGAAGAAACTTCAGCAGGTGTTGTATTATTTAGAAAGGAAGACTCAAAAACTTTATTCCTACTCTTGCATTACCCTTCTGGGCATTGGGATTTTGTAAAAGGGAAAATGGACAAAGGGGAATCAACACGTGAAACAGCAGTTAGAGAAACAAAGGAAGAAACTGGCATTGCAGACATTACATTTTTGGAAGATTTTGAAGAATGGATTAAATATGATTTTCAATATCGGGGGGAATTGGTTCACAAAAAAGTAGTGTTTTTCTTAGCTGAAACAAAAACTAAAGAAGTGGCTATTTCACATGAACATCTTAATTATACATGGATGGATTATAACACATCAATGGGGAAAATTACATTTGATAATGCAAAAACTGTGTTAACAAAAGCGCAGATGCTACTTACCAAGGCTCTGTGATTGCAATTCTTTTACTACGCTAACAGGGTTTTTAGCATTTAGAATGGTTCTGCCAACAATCAGATAATTTGTTCCAGCCGAAATCACTTTATTTGCACTTCCGCCTTGGGTGCCAACGCCGGGGGAAAAAATGCTTAGTTTTTTTCCTGCTTTTTTAGAACAATATTGTATAATGTTTGGAAAAGTAGCTCCTACCACAATTCCATCAACTTTTGAGGTCAGAGCCCAGTCCAGAAATAGTTGATACAGTTGTTGTTTTTTTCTCATTTTTACCTCCATATCATACGATAATTTAGCCTCAGGCGCGCTCATATGGCATAAAGCTATGACACCTTTCCCATTTTTATGGGCAGATTTTGCTAAATTTTTCAAACTGTCAAGTCCCATTATTGGATTTGCAATAACTGCATCAAATCCTAAATTCCAAAGATTTTCAACAGTTGCTCTATTAGTATTTCCAATATCGTTAAGTTTGATGTCTGCAATAGTTTGTAAACCATATCTATGAGCTGTCTTGTTGATTTTTAGAATCTCTTTACCACACAAAGGAAGAAGCAGATGAAAATTTAATTTAATTCCACAAAGAAAGGAATGCAGTTGTTTGATATTTTTGATAGTTTTTGCTTCTAAATTTTTAACAGAAGGATCATAATCATTAGCAAGAATTACGTTTCCATGCGTTTTTGATAGCTTTGCTAATCTAGTTTTGAAGGTGACCATAATCAACTAAAGGATGAGTGTCTTTTAATTTTATTATTTTGATGTAAGAATAACCGTGTTCGGAGGGATTTTCTACAAAAAGAGGTTCAGAACCATTAGTTGATGAGAATTTCATAAAGGGTTTTTTTGGATCGCTATTTAGCACTACATGGCAAAAATAAGAGGTTCCTTCTTCATTGAAGTTCATGAAAACTCCAATAAGCCATTTGTCATTGCGTGGGAACAAAAATAGTGGAAAAGGAACTTCATCAAAACCCCAAGTAAGTTTTGCAAGACTAGACATATCTTCTAACTCAATTGGCTGATATCTATCAAGGGTTCCATTACCAGGCCTCAAGGTTTTTGGAAGCGATTTGATTCTAACGATAGGTGAATAGAGCTTGCTTGTATCAGAAGTAGAATCAACAATTTCAGATTCTTCCTTTCCTCCTTTTAATCCATAACAAAGATAATGACCGTTATGTTCTAAAGGGGTATAGTACACAATGGGTTTTTCCTTGAGAATGTCCATTTGTACTGATAAGATTTTTTGTCCATCATGATCATGTAAAAAAGATACACGTGGTACACGCTCAAGTGCACAAACGAGCCTAGAGAACTCTAATGTTGAATTTACTTGAATGTAGCGCGGTAATTTATCACTAGAGGGATTTTTTAATTTGTCCACAAAGATTTCTTGTATAGTGTCAAATTAAACTTATCCAAAACTTTGGAGCCTAGCTTCTTTTATCAACAACATCATTGATATCCGGGCCAGTACCAATAATTGTCACAGGCGTGTTTAATTCATCTTCAACGCTTTTTATGAAGGATTTTGCATCATCAGTTAGTTCAGCAAAAGAAGTTTTGCCTGCACAGTCGGGAAAAAGAACATCTAATTTTGTTATAGAAATTTGTGTTGCGCCATTAAGCATGACTGCACGGCGTGCTAAATCAAAATCAAAGTCAGCCGCACGCCTCTGACGCCCAGTCACAGTACCAAATTCAGACCATCCTTTTTTTTCAGCCTCATCAAGTGAAAGCTCTTTCTCAAGAGGACCAGTTCCAACACGCGTAACATATGATTTGAAAACAACAATTACCTCGTCAACCTTAGTAGGACCAAGACCAACATCGGCACATATTCCAGACGCAGTAACATCTTTTGAGGTCACAAATGGATAGGTTCCATGCCATAAAGAAAGAAAAGTACCTTGTGTACCTTCAACTAGAACATTCTCATTGGCAGAAAGTGCTGAATTTATCTCCTCTGGAACATCTTTGATAAGTGAAGATAGCGAATCAATATCTTTTGCCAATTTTAAAACTCTCATAGCTCTATCTGCATTGGCAGGCCCTGTACCAGAACCGGTGCTTCCAATTTTTTCTTTTAATTCACCTTTAGAATCTCGTATCAGATGGGTTTCTTCAATAACACCGCAGTGTTTATCAATAAATGAACGTCCCGATGCGTTAAAATCTTGAATTTCTTTTTTTAGGACATCAGGGTTAATAACTACTCCAGGGCCAATCATTACTTTGGCATTCTTGTTAAGAAATCCACTGGGAAGCATTCGAACTTTGTAAGTTTTATCACCGTCTCTAATTGTATGACCTGCATTTGGACCGGCTCCACCACGTACAATAATTTTTGGATTGTCTTTGATTGCCAAATAGGAGATGATTTTTCCTTTACCTTCATCTCCAAAAAATCCGCCAACAACCACAGTAGATGTCATGCTGTTGAGATTTTATTTCGTTTATTTAAGCTAAAGTGTTTGTATATGATTTTTATCCAACAGTAATTCTTTTAGATTGATGGTTGAAGAAAATTTTGCTGGAAATATCATAATTAGTTTGGCCAGCCTTCCAGATTTTCTTAGAAATCCTATTTTGAAAAAAAGAATGGTAGAATTTTTTTCAATGTCTGAATCTGAAAGAGATGAGGTCATTAACAATGCATTGGAAGCAGGGCCAACTGTTCCGTTTCCCAACTTTTCCAAATTGTTTAAAACGTGGCTTAAAATTTTAACAACTCTTTCAGAAGATCAAAGGGAAGGACTGTTTTTAGCATATATTAATAAGGTGTCACAATCCCCACAAAAATTAATTACCTTCAATCTAGATGGAATTCTTGAAATCTTTTTAACATTAGAGGAAAATGAGAAAGAAATTCTTGCCACCACAATTAAAAAAATCATCCATAATCTTGATGAAGAGAGAAAAAGGAAGATTATGTTAGTTATACCAAATAACGCCAAACAACACTTGAAATTTTAGGCATCAGCAGGTGGTTCGTCAGGCTTTCTATTATCCTCATTTGTATAATCAATTATTTCTCCTTCAGGAGACATTACACCAACGAAGATTTTTTCATGTTTTTTCAATAATTTTCTATGATCAGGCATGGACATGTCAAGTTTCATTTCGTTCATCACCATCACTTGGTATTCTTTCCATTCAGCCCAGCATTTGTTGCAAGTGGGATATTTTTCAGCAACAACACCAAGTGCTTCATCATCAGGAATAGCATTCTTACATTTTGTGCAAGTACGACTCATAGAAACTAGCAATAAGAAACTCCTTTTATCTTTTTTTGAAGACAAAGTAATAATAATTATCAGGAACAGAATTCTATATGAAGATAAAATGCCCAAAATGCAAGGAAGATGCAGAATTGACAATGGATTTCTCTTTAGTAAAATGCAGTTCTTGTGATTTGGAAATGAGTTATGGGGAATATGTAAAATTTGTGGCGCACAATGAATCCAAATATTCAGATATTCTCGGAGACTATGCGGGCAGCACAGAAGGCCAATCTTCAGGCTCATTGGATGAATGGGATTAACAACATAGTCAAATAAAAAGTGATGTGATTATATACAAATTCAGCATTATTTTGTTTTATCTTGTACAAAAAGTAGTTCACCCCTTCTCCGAGTATGCAAGGTCGATAAAGAGCAGGCGCACCGACCTTACTGTCACTGGAAACAAGGGTGTGTGGGTCTGGAAGAAAAGGCTAGGAAGATACACAAGCCTGGAGCATCCAGACACAGTAGATGAAAATGTACTCTTGACTCGCCCGGGATCCAAGTTTTAGACCAACTGTGAAAACAATTCGGACAGAAAAAGCAATTGATCAGTGCCCCTGTCATTCCTTATGCTTTACCAAAAAGATCAACTGGGACACCGTCTTGATACGGCAGGCAAGGCATTTAAAATGTTGCCTGACATTGTAGACGCGGTAGGCCTCAGCTTCTCTGGGAGACACAACGCGCTATACGGCATGGAGGATTTTATACGGGCAGTCATATCGATGTGCAAGTCAGGCTCGTATGCCTCCGGCATCACACAGATGCTCTCAGTACGCCACGCCGCGAGCCGCATACCGTAGTGACTAGGATAAATAACCGCTCATCCTTGTTATCCTGACCTCACGTCTATACAGCATTGTCCATATGGATTCCTTCATCACCTTTGTGCTTTCATACATCACGTTTGCAGTGGCCCTTCTTAACAGCCTCCACTGCCCCTCCGTGGTATTCAGCTCCGGGGTGTACACGGGCAAGTAAACAAGGACTATGTCGCCGTCATACGAGTCGACAAAATCATTGACCATCTTTGACTTGTGGTATGATGCGTTATCAAGAAAGACGATGATCTTGCCGTGCTTGAGATGCAGGTGTCCGAGCATGTCCACAAAGCTGTAGCTGTTGGCCTTGGCATAGAACCTGCAGTCAAAGCCGCCGTCGTACAGCGCCCCAAACGAGTAGAACCTTTTGCGCGACAGGCTGACTGGAGTGGTGACGGGCCTGCCCTTGAGGTACCACCCGTTCTTGGTATTCCACCCAATGATAAAGGAGGCCTCATCAACTGTAATCACCGTATGGTCTGGATGGCTCCGGATTATCTCCCCTGCTTTTTTTTTAAACTCTTTTTTCTCTGATTCTGAGGCTGACTTGGGTGCTTTGGACGCGGCTTTCTGCACGAAAAGCCCATCCTGTGCAGTATGTCATATATGCTGACAGTGGCATACTGCACGCCGAACTTTTTTCTGATGTGTACGGCCAGCAGCGGTGCCGTCCACACTCCGGACTCGAACCCGCAACTGCGCGGGCCTGCCAGCAGGTCTGCGCGCAGCTGTTCTATCTGTTCCGGATCGAGCTTGTTTGGCGCGCCTTTGTTTTTGATGTCGTACCTGCCGCAGGTGCCAAGCTGTGCGGCGCGCACAAGCCAGTCCCGTACTGTAGAGTATGACCTGTTGAGGGCCCTGCATATCTGGCGTATGGACATGCCCTCCTTGCGCATGGCATATGCCAGCAGCCTTGCTGCGGCCCTGGGATCTGTCTCCTTTTTTTGCATGCTGCGCAGGCGCGCACTGGAGACGCCGGACAGGAACCTTCTGTCTGCCGGTATTGCAGAATTGTTGTATTTCATGCGGATTCTGCCATACACTGGGATCTAGATCTTGTGGTTGAATAATGTTGTCTGTTTTGTGAGCGATTGTTAATCCAATTCACTACGTCATCGGTGTGGGTTCTGGGGAAGATAAGGGACGCATGTTCTGACAGGCACATCATGGAGAAGAGGTGCCGGGAGATGGTGCGCAAGACCGTACTGTGCGCAACACAGGCAGGCCTCCTGCGCAGAACCCCGCATGTCATGGCAATTGACACGCACAACATACCGCGGTACGACAGGAGCTCCGATACCAGAGAAAAACAGCTGGTGCGCTCAAAACACAGGAATGGAACCACCAGGTTTGAGGGATACGCCACGATGCAGTGCGTGGACAGGCCCAACCTTGATGTGGCATGCAGGCCCCTCAAAAAGGGGTACAAACCTGCCTGTATCGTGCGTGATCTGCTGCAGGACTGCGCCGATGTGGGGGTTCGGTGCAAACTGCTGCTGCTGCTTGACCGCGGATTCTTTTCAAGCGATGTCACAAGGGAGATCCGGCAGGCAGATCACAGATTCATCATGCCGGCATCAAAAACTTTTGCAATAAAAAGGGCAATACTGGATCACCACGACGGCAAGAGGGATGCAGTCTCCACGCACACGCTTATGACACGCAAGCACAAGCAGGGCCAGTCGTTTCGGCTGGTCATTGTGGCAAAAAAGAAGGGAGATAGGGGGGGGATGGGATTCGGAGAACACACCGGACAGATATTTGGCGTATGCCACCAACCTTGACTGCCGTAACCCGCTCTTTGAGACAGAAGGAATTCCAGAGGAGTACAAAAAGAGGCGGGGCATAGAAACGGGGTACCGGGACGCAGAGAGATCAAGGCCCAAAACCACCAGCCAGAACGCAGTCATCAGAATATTTCTGTTCTTTATGGCACTTGTAATGTATAATTTGTGGGTAATATCGGCTGCAAGATCCAGGAGATGCAATGGAGGGCGGCGTGATGTTGCCGTTATTCCTCTGCTGATAATGTTCGAGCTGATGGAAAAATTTTCTGCTGATGTGATTCCTGGCAGGGGGATTTGGCCAGAACAGCCGTCTGCCGGCTAGTACATTTTCATCTACTGATGAAATACACGATAATCAAAGCCACTTTTCACATTTTTAACAACATAGTAAAATCATTCATCAGATTAAAATAATTAGTTTAACAAGTTTCTAAACATCATTGGAATTTTTATTAGAAAATATACTTAATCTGATAGGATTTTTGGTAGGACTTGCAATAGGAATAATGTCAATTGTTGGATTTCGAAATACTGGCAGTCCTACATTATTTAGACTAACAATTGCATTTTTTTCAATCAGTTTAGGATTTTTTGTTATATGGGCAGGATATATGGCAGAAGATTTTGTTTTAAAGTCAGGAAACATAGAGAGGTGGGTTCAAACTTTAGGAATCGGAATTCAAACAGTCGGATATTTTTTCATTGCATTCTCACACAGCATAAAATCATTTTTTCCAAAATCAAGATATTTTAGATCAATTGGAATTTTTCCATTATTCCTAGTGTCCTCTGTTCAGTTAGAACATATCTTTAGATCAGTTTCATTTGTTTTGTTAACGTATGGTGCTATTGAGACAATGTTATCTTATTTTGAAAATAAAAACAGAGGTGCAATTTCAGTAGCTTTTGGATTAGGACTGTTAGCATTTGGGGAATTTTTAGGATGGTACTCATTTTTATTTCCAGAATCAATCCTCTATTCTGCATCAATGACAATCAAAATTGGGGGATTGATTGCATTATTCATTCCTGTAAGCAAAGTGCCACTAACTAAGATAAAATTTGATGAAGATGGATTAGAATAATTTCAACGTAGGCTCAAAATTTAGAGTGGGTAAAAAGTTGTCAATTTCTTTTATCTTTTTAGTATATTGGAAAATATCACTGCCCTATCATAGAAATTAGAAGAATAACCAAATAGAGAAAATGGCAGAATATAGAACTCATATGAAAATTATTGGCGACATTCTAGCAACAACTCGAGACGATCTACAAGATGCAGATGGGGCATCAGTTACTTATCTAATCAGAAAGGCAAACATTTCTCATTCCAGAATTTCGAGAATTTTGAAAACACTAGTGTCACAAGGACTATTAGAACAAGTAGACACTCAAGGTTCAAACAAATACAGAATTAGTCAATCGGGTAGAGAATTTCTTCAGGCATATTATACATTTACAAATTTTGCAGATAACTTTGGACTAAGTATCTAGTCATCAGTTTCTTCAAATTCATCATCAAAATCATCTTCAAAATCTCTATTTTCATAATCAGAAGATGATTCAAACATGCTTTACAAATGAAAATTCATCATTATTAAAAACTTGTTCAAAAGTAAAGTATGAGGTCACCTCCCCTACACTATCTTTGAGACATCATCTGCCAGTGGTTTCGGGGTTGTCGCCAAATTCACATCAAGCTGCCACCACCTGAATATTTCGCCTTGCGGTAACAATTCGGATTTCTGGAGTGAATTTTGGGGTGCCGAAAGAGATAAAGATCACGGCTAGAACACACATGTGATGCCGGCGGAGTTTGATCCTACCCGCGTAGACTGGGACAACCAAGACACAAACTATCTCTTTAAGCATTTCAAATCAGTGTTTGATCAGGAGAGAAGAGAGAGAAAGTCGTTGGAAGAAAAAGTCAAGCAGCAAAATGATACAATCAAGCAGCAAAATGACACAATCAGGCAGCTGGAAGAAGAGAACAGGCAGCTAAGGACAGGATCCGCAACCCAAAAGCCGGCCAGGAAGGCAAGAAGCTACAATGTGAGAAAATTCAAGGAATATCCGCGGCCAAAAAGCGACAAAAATACCGGGATGCGCGGCAGGGAACAGAAGACTGACATCCCAGTCACAGATCACAGGGACGCAGACATTTCATATTGTCCCGGATGCGGTCTCAGACTTGCAGACAGCAGTACCGATTACGACCGTGACATAACAGACATACAGGACGGCAGGGCGCGCCGCATCAGATGGAGCGTGGCGCGCCGCTACTGCAGGAACTGTAAAACGTCACACTCCGCACGCATACCCGGCACCCTGTCCGGCTCTCAGTATGGAATCACGATAATCTCCCAGGTAGTGCTGATGCGTTGCATGGGCATACCGTTTGAAAGGATAACTGACCTATTTGACATGATATACGGGATACAAATCCCGGGTTCAACGCTGGTCTCCATGTGCGAAAAGGCGGCATGCCAGATGAGGCCCGTCTACGACGGACTGCTTGCAGGGATGATTCACAGGGCTCGCGCCATATACGGGGACGAGACCGGATGGTTTCTCAACGGACTGCATTACTGGGTATGGGTTCTAGTCTCCACGCACGGCGTGATATACCACATATCATCGACGCGCAGCAAGCAGGTGGCAGAGGCACTGGCAGGTGAGTTTGACGGAATTGTAATATCGGACTCGTATCTGGCATGGAGTGGAGTAGGCCTGCTACACCAAAAGTGCCTGCTGCACTATTTCAGGGACATGTACAAGACCCTGGAGGAGAGCTGCAGTAACGAGTTTGCCACATTCTTCAAGAGACTGCACGGCATACTCAAGGATGCCATAGACGCACGGGAAAAGTACGACAGTAATGCGGTTCCAGCAGACGTCACACAAAGGCTGCAGGACAGGATAGACGCGCTGGCACGGCAGTCATACGACGATGCGGACTGCCGGAGGTACGCAAAAAGGCTCAAAAGGGAGGGGGATCAGCTGCTGACGTTTCTAGAGCACGGCGTGGAATACCACAACAACAAAAGCGAGAGGGCCCTGAGGATGTTTGCCACCATGCGCAAGGTCAGCTACGGCAGCAGATCCGAGAAGGGCATGTACATCACAGAGACGCTGGCAAGCATATACGCCACATGCAGGATGCGCGGTGCAAACCCGTACAGTTTTATCCTGGAATGCCTTGACGGCCGCAGAACCGACGGGATTCCCATGGCTTGTCCGGACAAAGCTGCGGCAGTAAAGTGTGTCTGTGCCTAAAACGCCGCAACATCGCGCACACATGTATGGGGCTGAGCGGCGTTTTTGCCGATTTTGAACTGTCACTATATAACGGGGCGTGATTTGTCTGTCAAAATAAATCCCCCACAACTCCACAAATCCGAATAGTTACGCCTTGCGGCGCACTCTAGACGGTTTAGCACCTCAAGGTTCCATCCTATTGTCTTGCACAGTCCAAACCGCCTTCTTGTGGATGTCTTTCTGAACCTGCACAGCAGCCGGTGGCCCTCTGTCTCCTCTGCTCCAAATATTCCCTCTATCATGCCTCGTTTTTTGTAGATCTCCCCGTCAAACAGCCCTGCGGCCTTTTTCCTGAACTTTTTTGTTCTGTTCACGGCATTGCCCCTCTGCTTTATGTTCGGGGTCATGCCGGCACCAAAGACAAGCCTGCAGTTCCTATCAGAATCATACCCCCTGTCTGCGTTGAACCTGCCTGCAAAGGCAATGCCTGTCTTTTTGATCTTCTTTAGCAGCGAGGCAAAGACTGTAGTGTCTGCCATCCTGTTGGATGTGATGCGGCAGGAGAGTATGACCTGCAGGCCCAGTACCGAGGCCACGTGCCATTTCAGGTATTTCTTTTGACGCTTTGCCTCCGGTTTGTGCCTGTTTCTGGCCTTTTTTTGCACCCTTTCATACCTGTCAGTGGCAACGCCGCTGCTGTCTGATGCCAGCGTGAGATCAGAGGCATCAAATCCTGCAAGGCACGATGCTGCCGTGACGGCAATCATGTCCTCAAGCCACGCAACAGGAATCTTTTGCATGAACCTGGCAATGGTGCTGTGATCCGGCAGGGGTTCGTTCCACGGCATCCTCAGCAGGGCTGCAAGATTCTCCATGTCCCTGAATGTAAAGTCAAGGCACACCGTGAGTATGCAGAGAAATGCAAGCTTGTTTTTGTCATGTACCGGTTTGCGCCCCGCACCAGACCTTCTGGCATGTCAGTAGTTCCCAGATGTAGATTTACCGCAACCGCAACTGGCATCGGTTCTACTTGCCTCGATCATTGACAAACAACTCGTTTCTGCTTGTAATGTACACGATAAACAACGCCATGGTGAGTTTTTTTCCCGCAGAAGACACTCTTCCATGCCTCTTTCCCGCATCAAGGCAGAACCTGGCAATCCTCCACAGGTTGTACAGCAGCAGCGGCAGGTAAAACATCAGCAGCCTCACAGACAGGGAGTTGCTGCATGTCCTGCCCATGATCTCCTTTATGACGCGAAACCCCGTCTCGATGCCCCATCTCTTGCGGTACTGCTCCGGTATGATGCCTGTCATGGCTCTGGCGCTCCTGATGGGAATGTTTGTTGCAAACGCAATGTATTGCTCCTCCCCCTCCTCTTCCCCCTCCTTTTTCTTCTTCTTCTTCCTGTCTCTTTTGACAATTACAAGGTTGTAGGTCACAGTTACGCCGTCTTTGTTGGTCATTGACTGCTGCGATACCTGGCTTGCCTTTCCGTCCTTGTACATCTTGACTATCCTCTTGATCTTGGAGTTCATGATGACAGGCATGATGTAGCGGCACCCGCCCTTTCCTGCCTCTGTCATGCAGTCAACGTTGTAAAAGGCGCGGTCGTACAGGAACACAGTCTTTGAGTGTGCGCCCCCTCTGAGGATTTTCGTGCGTGTTTTGGCTATAAAATCGGCCAGTTTTTCCTTTGCCGGCAGCAGCTGCGATTCCAGGACAATCTGCGAGGAGTCCCTGCCGACTCCGTGCACTGCGACATACGAGAGAAACGTGGATGTTCCTGCCCTTGGACGCGACTTTCTTGTATGCTCCTGCAGCTGCTCCCCATGGTATGGTATGTCCGTAACGTCTATTGCAATGGCGTCGATGTCCTGCAGCATTCCTGCACGGCAGGCGTGCCGCACCGTGCGTGCTAATGTCTTTGCACACCAGGCCTGCACGTCTGCCGGTTTGACGCCACGGACTGCAGACATGACCAGGTCTGCATCAGGCGTACGTGCACCCGTGTCTTGAAGCCTGTTGTGCCGTACGAGGGATTCTACAAACGTGTTTCTCTCAGACGCCTTGATTAGCACGTCCAGTATGTCATTGCATCCGTATACGGCGTTGTGCCTCTCAGACATTGGCATGCCAAGCTTTTGAAACGACGAGCGCAAGATTTTAAACCGGTTTGATGTTATATTGTACTGGCGTGCGATCAGTTCGTCATGTAATTCGACTTTCATGACATATTGCACGCCGTAGCCTAATCTGGATCTTTGCATTGCAGTTATGCGGTAACGCACCGGCATCTGGGCATAAACCTACATCTGGGCACAAATCTACATCTGGGAACTACTGATGTACGGGACACGGATTTTTCACAATCAAAGAAACTATATGGGACGTGAGAAAATCCAGTTCTTGGGTGTGGGCATCGTGATAGTACTTCCAGTACTGATCACGTCTCTTATGACAATTCATTAGAGAACTCACATCCTCCCTGATCAATATGCGTGAAAAATCACAAAATTAGATCATTTGGTCGAATTTGGCGACAACCCCAGTGGTTTCTATGATTATCTGAACTTACTGAAATTTGCTACAGATGCCACCGTTTCAGCCTGCCTGTGCCAAAAAGATGATCAGATTCACGGCGGGCAGGTCTTTCCTGCCTGTTGTCTGCGCCGTGCACGCCAGCATTGCCGGACGGCTATTGCGTCTGGTATATGTCGCCGTACTCCGCATCGCGCAGCTGCTCCATGAGCGCCGTGTGCCCTGCCATCTTTGCGGCAAACGCGTCGCACAGCCTGTTGTTGACGTCAGTGCAGGCAGTGCCGGTGCTGTGTGCGGGGCCCTCAAGGTAGTGCCACGTGCCGTACGAGTTTTTCGTCCAGGTGTAACCTAACTGGTCAGTCCACACGTCATTTATCTTGTCTGTCCGCACCAGCTCGTGGGTTATGATATCAGACTGGGAGGAGTACTTTGTCTGTAGCAGGATGACCATTGGCGGGTTAAGCGACTCCCCTGATATTGCCAGCCCGTCGTTCATGTAGTGGTTTGTGACGCGGCGCTTGGAGTCCACTGCCTGGATCATGAATGGCTCGTCGTATGTCTGCTCCAGGAACAGGACGCCAGATATCAGGACGGAGATGCAGTCGTAGTCGTTGTTGCTGTTGTTGTTGTTCTCCTCTCCTTTTGTGGCCGTCGTCGCTGCTGCTCCCGGCTTGACATCGGACATGCACGCCGCAGAATCAACAGAGGCTGTGATGCCTGACGCGTCTATTACGGAGCTTGTGCTTCCGCGGCGGACATCATGCGATATTCCTGCCACCTCGTAGGTGGAGTCTGTGGTGTAGTTGCGTCCCAGATGGACGGTTATGGAGGCCTCTGCGTCAGAGAACGGGGATCCCACTGAGGGCACGCCAAAGCCTACTGCCACCCTGTCAAGGCCCTTTTCTGCGTATGCCTTTAGCGCAAAGTCGTGCGTGGAGCCGGTCCGTATCTCTGCGCGCTGATAGTCGACGTGGTATGCCAGCACGTCGTGGCACGACCCGTCCATGGAGTAGCCGCAGGAGACCAGCTTCTGGTTGGTGCTCCAAGAGTTTCCAAAGGTTGGGCGGGTCTTGTGCTCGTTGTCGTCATCGCTGGTGGTGTCAGGCGCAGAAAGGTTCAGGACAACCCGGAGGTATACGGTGTTGTTGTCTGAGTCAGTACACGAGTATAGGATGGACTGACTGTCTTCTGTGGTTGGATCATACAGGTTCTCATTCTCACTCACGGGCGTAATGTCGCCGTCCTCCGGGTCAGAGCACGTCACGCCCAGATCGGCAAGATCAAAGCCGGTATCGCGGTCCAGCGTGATGCTGTCAGGCCCGCTTGAGTCGGGGTTTACCGTATACGAGATGACGGGAGGCTCGTTGGGTGGAGGTGGCGTGGTGCCGTCCGGTGGCTGGTTTGTGTCAGTTATGGTCATGTTGTGCTGTGCAGAGCCTGTGGCGCCGTAGTCGTCAGTTACCTTCAGCGTGATGAGCAGAGAAGTGTCTTCTGCGACCTGGGGCGCCGTAAATGATGCAGTTTCCTGGTTGCCGCCGGTGATGGTTACTGCCGGGTTGCCGGCAGTCCAGTTGTATGATTGTATGGTGCCGTCAGTGTCAGCAGAGCCGGTCCCGTCAAGGGTTACCTGCGTTCCCTCTGCTGCCCGGGAAGGCGCGCTGATTGACGCAGTGGGGGGAACGTTGCCGTCCGGTGGTGGTGGTGGTGGCATTATCGCAGGTTCCGTAACAGTTACGGTCCTGGTTACCGGATCCGGGCTGTTGTACCCGTCTGAGCAGGCATACACCACATCGTACTGGCCTGCTGCATCCGTGTTCACCGCATCAAGGCCGCTGACTGTGACGGTAATGGGACGGCCAGAGTCAGTGCAGGTTGCCCCGTCATCTGTGTATGTGTCGCCCACTGTCAGCGATACGGATGACAAGCCGTTAAGGGAAAGCACGGGTGTCACGGTATCCTCCACATGGACTGCTCTGGTCACGTTTTGCGCGGCAAGCCCGTGTTGGTCTGTACACGAGTAGGTGTACAAGTACGGAGCTAACGGGATCGTGTCTGTATCCACATTGGAGGAGTTGGTAAGCGTCACGTCATCGCCGTCAGGATCGGCGCAGGCTGCCCCGGCATCTGTATACGTGACGTACCTTTCTGCAGTTGCAGGATCCTCGCCGTTTAGGGTGATTGTTGGGGGCCGGTTTACGTCATTTATGGTCATGGTGTGGTTTGCAGAGCCGGTAGCGCCGTCATCATCAGTTACCACCAGCTTGATGGCCAGCGTGGTGTCCTCTGTGACCGGGGGTGCCGTAAATGATGCTTCTGCCTTGTCAGCATCAGTTATTGTGATGGACGTGTTGTTGGCAGTCCACGCGTAGAGTGATATGGTGCCGTCATTATCTGTCGAGCCGGTTCCGTTAAGTGATACCGTTGCTCCCTCTGCTGCCCGGACAGGCGCGCTGATTCTCGCAGTCGGTGGGACGTTGACGTCCGGTAGCGTTGGCGTGACTGTTGAGGGCTGGTTTATTTCTGTGATCTGTAGGTCAACGGCCTCTGCTATCTTGTTGCCAGAAGCGTCGGCGACTGCGCCATGCCCTATGTCAAGCTGCGGCGGCGCGGGCGAGAGCTCCGAGTATGCCGTCTTTTGCGCGGAGTCTAGGGTGGCCGTGACGGTTTTACCCACGGTGGATCTTGTGGTTATATCAGAGAATGTTATGCCCGCCGTGTCTGAGCCTGTTGCGCGGATGTGGATCTTCGTGTAGTTAGTCTCAGTTGCAACCAGTTCCTCGCTGAATGTCATCGTTATGACGCCCGAGTCTTTGTTGTACGTGGCCGAAGAGAACAGAAGCGCCGCACTGTCAGACGTTGCATTGATGCTGTAGGACGGGCCTATGTTGTACTCGCTCACACGGTCGCGCAGACTGTCCATCATGAACATCTTGGTGCCGTCAGGCGAGAAGGCGATGTCTTCCGGCACGTTGTCCTGGTTTCGGACCCGGGTGGACTTGTCGCTGTAGGAGGCAGTGGTGATATCAAAGGCTGTGGAGAGCGCGTACTGGCGCACGGCGCCGAACTCATCGCCCAGCATGAACATCTTGGTGCCGTCAGGCGAGAAGGCGATGTTTGCCGGCAGATTGTCCTGGTCTCTGACCACTAAGAACTTGCTGCTGTAGGAGGCGGTGCTGATATCAAAGGCTGTGGAGAGCGCGTACTGGCGCACGGCGTCGTGCTCAGTGCCCAGCATGAACATCTTGGTGCCGTCAGGCGAGAAGGCGATGCCTATCGGATCGTTGTCCTGGTCTTTGACCACTAAGAACTTGCTGCTGTAGGAGCCGGTGCTGACATCAAAGGGTGTGGAGAGCGCGTACTGGCGCACGGCGTCGTGCTGAGTGCCCATCATGAACATCTTGGTGCCGTCAGGCGAGAAGGCGATGCCTATCTGCGCGTTGTCCTGGCCTTCGACCACTAAGAACTTGCTGCTGTAGGAGGCGGTGCTGACATCAAAGGGTGTGGAGAGCGCGTACTGGCGCACGGCGCCGTGCTGAGTGCCCATCATGAACATCTTGGTGCCGTCAGGCGAGAAGGCGATGCCTATCGGCTTGTTGTCCTGTGACGCGATGAAGGATCTCAAGAACGATGTGCCGTTGGTCAGGTCAAAGGGCTCCGTTATGAAGTTACCTGACCTGTCAGATATCGCGGTGGCGGCTATCTCTAGGTGCGGGCTGTTCATCGCGATGACTGCCTGTTTGTCTGCTTCTGCCAGCCTGAGGGTAATTGAGCTGGCGGTGACCCCGACAACGGAGTCGCCGGACAGGGCCACGACACCCGTGGTGGATCCGGGCTCCCTTATGTATAACTTGAATTTGTTTAGGCTGGAGGAGTCAATGCTCTCGTTGAAGGTGAGGGTCAGTTGGCCGGTGTCCTTGTCTAGTCCTGCCGAGACCAACCTAGGCCTCATGGAATCCGTAACAGTTACAGTCTGGGTTACCGGATCCGCGCTGTTGTACCCGTCTGAGCAAGTATACACCACATTGTACTTGGCGGCAACAGCCGTGTTCACCGTATCGCCACTGACTGTGTGAACAATGGTATACTGAAGGCGAGTAAAGAAGGTGGAAGGTTCACCCAGACCGTCGAGAACGGGACGGCCCGAGTCAACGCATCTTGCCCCTTCCGGGTACGTGTCGCCCACTGCCACTGATACGGATGCCGAACCGTGAAGGGTAATCACAGGTTTTATGGTATCCACCACAGAGACTGATCTGACCACGTCTTGCGCGGCAAGCCCGTGTTGGTCCGTACACGAGTAGGTGTACGAGTATGGAGTGCCTGGGATTGTGTCCGTGTCCACAGTGGAGGTGCTGGTAAGCGTTGTATCATCGCCGTGAGGATCGGTGCAGACTGCCCCGGCATCTTCATACTCGAAGTACCTTTCTGCCGTTGCAGGGTTGGTGCCGATCAGGGTGATTGTCGGGGGCCGGTTTTCTGTAGCCAAGATGCTGACTATCTGGACGCCGTCGTCAACGTTTGCAGCTACCAGGGCGTAGGTGCTGGAGCCCATCTTTACCGTGGTGATGCCCAGTGCGCCGTCAAGCACGTCAAATCTCTCAGTTTTCCCGTCGACTGTGACGGTTTCCCCGTCAGTAATGGAGGCAGTCGGGAAGGGGGTTGTGGGATTGGTAATGTCGATTATCTGGACGCCGTCGTCAGCGTTTGCAGTTACCAGGGCGTAGGTGCTGTTGCCTATCTTTACCGTGGTGATGCCCCGTGCGCCGTTAAGCTCGTCAAATCTCTCAGTTTCCCCGTCAGTAATGGAGGCAGTCGGGAAGGGGGTTGCGGGATTGGTAATGTCGATTATCTGGACGCCGTTGTCATCTTTTGCTGCAACCAGGGCGTAGGTACTGGAGTCTATCTCTACCGTGGTAATGTCCCATGCGCCGTCAAGCTCGTCAAATGTCTTGTTTGTACCGCCGACTGGGACGGTTTCCCCGTCAGTAATGGAGGCAGTCGGGAAGGGGGTTGCGGGATTGGTAATGTTGATTATCTGGACGCCGTCGTCAGCGTTTGCAGCTACCAGGGCGTAGGTGCTGTTGCCTATCTTTACCGTGGTGATGCCCAGTGCGCCGTCAAGCACGTCAAATGTCTTGTTTGTACCGCCGACTGGGACGGTTTTCCCGTCAGTAATGGAGGCAGTCGGGAAGGGGGTTGCGGGATTGGTAATGTCGATTATCTGGACGCCGTCGTCAGCGTTTGCTGCAACCAGGGCGTAGGTACTGGAGTCTATCTCTACTGTGGTAATGTCCCATGCGCCGTCAAGCACGTCAAATGTCTTGTTTGTACCGCCGACTGGGACGGTTTCCCCGTCAGTAATGGAGGCAGTCGGGAAGGGGGTTGTGGGATTGGTAATGTCGATTATCTGGACGCCGTCGTCACGGAATGATGAGACCAGGGCGTAGGTACTGGAGTCTATCTCTACCGTGGTGATGCCCCGTGCGCCGTCAAGCTCGTCAAATGTCTTGTTTGTACCGCCGACTGGGACGGTTTCCCCGTCAGTAATGGAGGCAGTCGGGAAGGGGGTTGCGGGATTGGTAATGTCGATTATCTGGACGCCGTCGTCAGCGTTTGCTGCAACCAGGGCGTAGGTACTGGAGTCTATCTCTACCGTGGTGATGCCCCGTGCGCCGTCAAGCTCGTCAAATGTCTTGTTTGTACCGCCGACTGGGACGGTTTCCCCGTCAGTAATGGAGGTGATCGGAGCAACGTCGAGGTACTGTAGTGGTTTTACGTCAGTTATGGTGATGTTTTCTACCTGAAATACAGGTGAGATGCCGTAAAACGGATGCGTGTCACTTTTTAGATCCTGTATAGGACTGGTGAGCGGGCCATTATCAGCATTGTTTGGAAGTCCAGCTCGCACCATGTCAGCGCCAAGGGGTGCGGTGCCGTGTTTTGTCCCATCTGCATTAGAACCAGTAAACACGGCTGATGTAGCATCAGAACCAAACAGGAATACGTTTCCGTTCTCGTCCCGCGCGGATCTCTCCTCATTCCATGATCCGTCGTAAAAGTCCTGATAGTTGTCTGCCACCTTTGCGCCGCCTAGCCAGTAGATTGGGGGGCCCTTGTCTGTACTGTTATAGGTGGTACCGGTGTGGTCGCGCGCACTGACTGCACCTGTACTGCCCACCACCTTGAATGACGAGCTGTGTTCTTGGATGTCTGTATGGCCTGCCGCTACGAGGCCTTGGATGTACGTGTCATATACTGTAATGTCAGTAGGTACGGCGTTGTGTTTAGTTGATGTCGCGATAAGCAGCCTGAACTGGTCCCCCTCACCAAGGCCCGAGGGTATCAGGCCCCAGTCTGTCGGAACAGACGTTGCATCCGTCGCAGCATCTGCAAGGGGGATGCAAAGTGGAATCAAAAGAACAAGTGCCGCTATTGCTACTGCTGTCGTTGTTGCAGGCAACGGCGGTTTTATCAATCGTTGCAACTGTCAGACTCTCCTGTCCTCTCCTTCTCCCAATACCATTACTGCTGCTAATCCTTCCTCCACCCCCCCCCCCCCCCGATGTCAGGCAACATTGTGGCAGGGAAGGCAAGATTACTGCAGGAATGACAGAGGCGCAATACGGCTAGCGACGGCTTCTTGAAAGCAGATAACTGAAAGGTGTGACTCAACAACTTGATGCTTTTGTTTTGATATTTATGTATTTTTTTCAGATTCCAGTCTTCCCAGAAGTACTTCGTAGAGATTACCAAGAGGAGAAACTTTCTACTACAAAGAATCACACGCACCCAGAATCTGTAGAATCACGGATTACTGGTTATAGTTCAGAGGAAAACTTGGTACTTCTGGGAAGACTGAACCCCAGTTAAGCGAAATGCCTCAAATCTGAGATCAGATCAGCGGTTTGGTTCTGCACATGAGAGTGGTTTCCTTAATCAGGGTACATTTCGCTTAGCTGACTTGCAGCGTATGAGGTCACCTGTTCCCCTATCCAAGCACGAGTTTGTATCATCAGAAACATTTCCACGCCTGACTTCAGGGGGCAGGTGACCTCATACAAAGTAAATGGTAATAAAACAAAAAAGAATAGAATATGTGTTGAAAGTAAGTTGTAACGAAAAAGGAATTGAAAAAGCATTTCAAATTATTGATCAGGGGGGAATTGCAGTTTTTCCAACAGATACGGTGTATGGAATAGGATGTAACCCATACAACAAAGATTCAATAAAAAAAATTTACGAAATTAAATCCAGAGATATATCAAAACCATTACCAGTTTTAGCATATTCAAAAGAGGTTGCAGAACAAATTGTCTTTTTTGATGAATTTTCTAAAAAAATTGTAGAAAAATTTTGGCCTGGATCATTGACAATTATTTTGAAACTAAAAGATCAAAATTTAAAAGAATCATTAAATTTAATTGATAAAATTGCTATAAGAGTTCCCAACCATGACTGTACATTAGAATTATTGAAAAAGTGTAATTTTCTGGTAGGTACTAGTGCAAATATTTCAGGACAGCCACCATTTACAGATCCTGATGAGTGTTCGAATAATCTTCAAAAATATGATATTCTGGTAGATGGTGGCATAATCGAAAGTAAAACAGAATCAACAATAATTGAAATAGAAAATGACGAAATCAAAATCATTCGAGAAGGTTCATTGAGTAGAGAAGAAATCTTAGAAAAATGAATTTAATCATCACTTGTGCCAGACATCTTGAACCTGAAACTGAAGAAGAAATAAAAGCAATTCTAGAAAAATTTGGAGATTCTGATGCAATAATTTCAATTACAAAAATGTCGGGGATTTTAACTGCTGAAACAAAGCTTGAGCCAATAAAAGTTGTAAGAGAAATTAAAGAGACGCTACTTGATGAACCCTGGAGTATTAGATACTGTCTAAGAATAATACCAATTCAAAAAATCATTGAAACAAAAGTTGAAGGGATAGAAAAAGCCGTTATGGACATATCCAAACAAATTTCAGACAAAGAGACATACCGAATATCCATAGAAAAAAGAAATTCAGACTTGTCTAGTCAAGAAATTATTTCAAAAATAGCAAATAAATTAAAAAATAAAGTATCACTTGAATTTCCTGACAAGATTATCTTAATTGAAATATTAGGCAATAAAACAGGGGTTTCAATATTAAAAAAATCAGATGTGCTAAGTGTTGAAAAGACTAAACGAAGTATCTCAGAGTAAAATTGTAGCTTTTTCTATCAAAATATCTTCCAATGGATGGTTTGAATAAATTGAATCAAGTTGTTTTTTTCTAATTTTAAAATATTTTTTAAGAAACAAATCATTATTTTTTGAGAATAAATTTACAGATTTAGGTAACAATTCCTCGTATAATGAATTTAGTGATTTTTTGTTTCCAACTGCAACTAAAATAAAATTAGTTTTTGGTTTAATTCCAGCATTTTTTATTGCATCAGAAATTTGCTGTGTTAATGCAAAACGCATCAAAATGTCAGTTTCAAGCTTGTTAGAAAGTAAAACCTGGTTTTTTTCGGATTCTAATGATAATGATAGGATTTTTTTTAAATGATAGTTATTTAAGATAAAATTACTCGATATTGCCTGAAGTTTGATTTTTGGGTATTTTTTTCTTAAATCATCAAGAAATTTTATATCGATTGTTTTTTGGCCTGTAATCTCAAGTGCTTGGATTTGTTTTTTCAGTACCTGCATAGTCAGTTTTTTAGCAGACCCGCCATGAATTACAGGAATAATACTTACTAGATCATTGTTTTTTATCTTAGTGGACTTTCCTTCCATAGCAGAAGAATCTACTCCATTGATTGCAATCAATAGGTTTTCTACATCCAGTTTAGGAGTATCGACGGGTTTTATTTTTAATAATAAATCAAACAGATCTTGAATTGATATATCAGACTGGTCAATTTCTAATTGTTCTGTTGAAAAAGATTTTTTTGCACCGCCAACGAGTTTTACAGTAATCATGATAATCTAATTTAAGAGTTAGAAAATTAATATTTTACCAATTATTCAGTTTTTTCTTCTGTAGCTTCGGTTGCTTTGTCTTCAGTGGTTTCTACAACTTCGGCAGTAGTTTCTTCAGAAGGGGTGACAGATTCAGGAGTTTCTACAACTTCGGCAGTAGTTTCTTCAGAAGGGGTGACAGATTCAGGAGTTTCTACAACTTCGGCAGTAGTTTCTTCAGAAGGTGTGACAGATTCGGTGGTATCTACAACTTCGGCAGTAGTTTCTTCAGAAGGTGTGACAGATTCGGTGGTATCTACAACTTCGGCAGTAGTTTCTTCAGAAGGTGTGACAGATTCGGTGGTATCTACAACTTCGGCAGTAGTTTCTTCAGAAGGTGTGACAGATTCGGCGGCATCTACTTGAACTTCTTGTTCCGCTAATTCCTCAGATTGTAGTGATTCTATTTGTGCCTGTTTAGCTTTTTCATCACGAACTTCTTTTTTGATAAATTTAGTGATATATCCTGCCACCTCATTTTTTAGACCTTTAGAACGTATGATAGAAATTTGATCCAAGACTTTTTTGTTATCGGCAAAATCTTCACCAAATTTAGACTTGTGTACATCTAGAACCTCATATGAGAGACGTTTTATTCTATCCACTGTTCGCTTAAAGAATGGGGGGTATTTTATACCTATATTCCAAGAAATGAATTCGAATTATTTTCTAATAGTACTCCCATTTCATCAAATGTTTTTCCTAGAATTTTTGAAGCACTAAAAACCACACTAGGGATAAAGCTGATTTGTCCAGATTTCATTTCAAAGCATCTAGAAAATCTAACAGGTCCATCAGTCTCTACAAGAATTTTTGACTCGTCTGTTTTGGATAACAAGACTTGCTTATCATTTGCATAAACCATTACAGGTCCATATGATACAAAAAATCCCATGTCCATGGCTTTTTGAAGTTGTTTTTTACTACCATCAAACCAATGAAGTAAAGCATGTTTAGTATTATACGAAGTCATTATTTGAAAAACATCGTCAACACTTTTTCTTGAATGAATAGATACTGGTTTGTCAAATTTTTCAGCTAGTGACAATAATGTTTCAAATACACGGATTTGTGTTTTAGAATCTTCATCAGTATTAACAAAGGTTGGATCCAATCCTATTTCTCCTATTCCAGAAAGATTTTGGCGATTCTCTTCAATCATAACTGTCATTTGCTCAAGGTTGTCACTTGCACATTCAGGATGAATACCAATAAATGGTAAAATTAGATCACTTTGTTTTGCCAGTTTTAAAGTTTGTAAAGAATTTTCATTATCCATTGAAACACAACATGCTTTAATTTTCAGATACTCCATTCCTTGTAAGATAAATTTCATATCAGAGGAATATGCAGGATCAGACAAGTGTATATGGGAATCAAAAAACCACGTCATTTCTTTATCAATTCTTGAAATAGTCTGTATAAATCGATCCCTTAGTGATATTTTTTCACTCATTATCTTTTTTCGGGAAAAATGAAAATGAAATTCATGAAGTCATCAGAATTAGGATTATCTGCAATGTACAGAATTTTGAAAAAAGCAGGGGCTGAGAGAGTGAGCGACGAATCAGCAGATGAATTAAGAAGAGTTATTGAGGAACTTGCAAATAGCATTGCTAAAAGTGCAGTAGATATGACATCTCATGCAGGTAGAAAAACTGTAAAAGGAGAAGATGTAAAGTTGGCATCAAAACCATTTAACAAATTCTAATCTAAAGGGTTTAATTATTCACTTTGCGTTTTTCAGAACGGTACTCTGGCAGAACGGTTATGCGTGGGCCTGCAAAGCCTATACAAGGGGGTTCGACTCCCTCGGGTACCTTACTCAACAATAACTTGTCCTTGCATCCAAGGATGAAGGGTACAAAAATAATCAAAAATTCCTGCTTCATCAAAAGTCAGAGTATAGGATTCAAACGGATCCAAAAATCCGCTATCAAAAAGTTCAGTAGGTGAATCATAAAAACCAGAAGTCACACTATGAAAAGCTGAGTCTTCATTAGTCCATGTTACCTGTTTTCCTTTTTCAACAACAATTTTTGACGGAACATAACATCTATCTTCTTCTTCACATCCTGGACGAGAAACTTTTGTGGGCATGACAATATCACTTTGAATAATTAAATCTAGCTCCTCAATATTTTCTTCCTCAGAACTATTTGAAAATGCTAACCCAATAACCACTAAAATCGTCAATGTAGTTACGCCTATTCCAATTATTTTTTTAAACAGATCACATCACATCCAAAACTGAGTTATTACATAATTACCAAATTCTCTAAATATATAACATATTAGAAAAATAAATTGTCACAAAATGGAAATGGATTATTAGAGTACATACCAGGTTCACACGCATTATTAGTACAAAAAAATTCTAGTCTTCCTCTAGAAGGATTTGCAGAAAATATTCGAGGAAGCATTAAAGAATATTCTGAAAATGCTAAAAATGAAGTTGAAAAAGGAAATAATTTTCTTCAATGGGTATTAACTAGAGTTTTTGAGGCCACAGAAGATGATGCAGCAGATGCAATAGTTGATGGTGCAAACGATCTTGGAATTGATGCATATCTTCCAGTAGATTTTTCAGAGAATACAATTAGATTATTCCAGTCAAAATATGCTACATCACATTCACTAGAAGCAATTGCTAAATTCAAGGAAGATGCAAAAAGATTACTTACAAAAGATGTTACAAAAATGAGACCAGAGTTGGCCCAACTTGTAACAAAAATTAAAGAAAAAAATCTTAAGATAAAATGCTGTTATGTTACAGATCAGAAAGTAGAATATCAGGATGAATTGGTTGAAGTCATAGATGGCGAAAAAATAATTCAAAGATTATGGGACAGAATTAAAAAACCTGCAGCAGGTAAAAAATCATCAATCAAACTAGAGAGAATGCTTAAACATGAAAATACCATACTAGGGATTTTGAAATTACGTGAACTAACTGAATTTGTAAGTAAGAACAGGGATTACGTTTTTGAATCAAATATCAGACAATGGATGCAATTCAAAACAACAGTCAACAAAGGATTACGTGAGACGCTTCAGGGAAATCCAGGTAAATTCTTCTATTATAACAATGGAATTACGATTGTTGTTAGTGATTTTGAAGAATTAGGAGAGAATTTGATTGAATTATGTGCTCCACAAATTGTTAACGGTGCACAAACATCGAATTCCATTCTTGATCATTCAAAGAGAACAAAAAACATGGAGGGCTCTATGACAGTTACAATAATCAAAGCAGACGGCGAGCAAGAGCAAAATAACATCACAAAGTATAGGAATTCTCAAAATTCAGTAAGAGGAAAAGATCTGGTTTCATTAATGGATTTTCATAAATCAATCAAATCACAGTTAAAAAATTGTGGCTATTTTTATGAAATTCAGGCAGGATCTTTTGACACTAAAACAAAATCAAAACAATGCGAATACGAAGGGGATGCAACATACAACAGTTATCTTCCAGATAACCACAAAAAAGTTATCGTTGCTAAAGACGCAATACAATCTTTAGTTGCAGGAATCGAACAAAGGCCAACTGAGGCATATAGTTCACCAGCTCAGTTTCTTCCAAGAGGAAGTAAATATGATGATATTTTCAATGACAATCTAAAAGATGATTATAGAATCTTGCTATACCCGTATCTTGTTAAGGAATTTGCCAAAAAATCATTAAAGTATGGAAAACAAGGCGGTCATAAAACAAAAAGATATGCAACATTATTTTTTGTAGCAGTTTATTTTAGAATATTACACAAAAAAATTCTTGAATCAAAGGGGGATTTCAAGAGAGATATAAGAAAAATAGAACCCATCTTTCGCAGCTTCAAACTCAATTCCAGAATTTTAAAACTCACAGACGTAATAGTAACAAAATTTCTTGAAGATACAGTAGTTGATGATGAAATTGAATTAGCAAATACTAAACATAATTTCTTTTCTCAACATGTTTGGAATGATATGATGCTTCGCGTAATTGATAAGAAAGTCAGACAGGAAGAAGAAGAGATTCTAGCACTGAAAAAACTAACAAGTAATTTATTTTAAATTCAAAAGGTAGTAGCCCAACCAAGTAAAAATCTTGCAGGAGGTTTACATTGGTCAGACTGCCTACCTAAATTCAATGCAAGCAAGGCATATTTAACATAATTTTTTGGATATGATTTGTTCCAGAATGTTTTTTATATTGATTAAAAAGAGCAGAGATACCTTGAAGGTAAAAGAGAAATGTGCAGTTTGTAGTGAAAAAATTGGGCTTCGTTATAATCCGATGGAGAAATGGGGGATAGAAGGCCCAATATGTGGAAAATGCTATTCAAGAAAAGTCAGCGAGCATTATCCAGGAGAGCACGTAAGAGTAAACAAACATTTGGACTAGTTTTGTTTTAATTTAGAATATTGATTAACATTAAGACAGTTCCATGCAAGCGGATCATCTTTTACGTCTTTTTCCTCTAAAAATTTAATATCAGTAATTGTTTTTTTTCTTTTCAGCAAGTTTACCTGAAAACTAGTAAATTTTTTACAGTCACATTTGTTGTAGAGACACATATCACAATCTCCCTCATCATGGTCTACAGCCTCATGACCACAATTACATATAGCATTTTTTTTAACCTCATCAAGTGATTTTTTTGTATATACTCCTAGTCTAAGATACGCTTCTCCGCCGTGACCTTTCTTGAATCGTTCATAGTTTTCAGATTTTTGTAATACTTTGAAAAAAGATAGATTGGTGTCAGGTCTTTGGGAATCAGAACCCATGACAAACCAGTACTTGTCACCAGTCTCTACAAATCGAATTTTTATTGATGGATCCAACCACCAATGAATAGTATCATGCCAAAGATATGCAGATTCCTTTCTGTCTGTAATTAACGGGACAACGTTCATTCTAAGGTCATAGTATCTGTATGCAACGCCCAAAAAGTCATCAAACCATGGTATTGATGATTGAGCAGACATTACTGAAAAATCAGACCAGAGCTTATTTATCTGATCTGAATTAATGGTAATACCCTTATATCTGAGTTTTAGAGTGAGTACGTATGGTTTCGTATAGAACTAGCATGCAGATTGTTGCAGACTTGCTAACTGTCACTGAACAGTCTGGACAAGAAGGAATCAAAACAACATCTCTTCTAACAAAGGCAAATTTATCACATTCAAGATTATCAAAATTCCTAGAAAATTTAACCGGTGCGGGCCTCATTAACAAAATTGAGTTTGACGGTAAGAACACCTTTGTAATTACTGCAAAAGGTAGACAGTACTTGGATTCTTATATAAAATTTGCAGGCATTGTAGAGTCATTTGGATTAGAACTTTAGAAACTATTTTTTAGATCTTCTTCGAGCATTGGCTTTTTGCCGTTCCTTTCTTTCTTTGTAAGAGCTGTAAACAACAATAATTGCTATTCCTCCGATTGACCCATAAAATAATTCAAGCCTTGGTTGCTCTCGAAAGTCCCCCGTGGCCACATCTACAAATGCTATCGGTATACCTACAACCATAAAAATTAAGATTACAGTAAGATATTTGTCCACAAACTAGGTGATTTACAAAACCATATATCTTTTTGACTTTTATGAACTATAGTAAAAAATTATGGCAAAAATGCTTGAAATATTAGGACTGGGTTTTGTGGCAGTAATGTTTTTAGGTTTTGTGGGATTTCTACAACCAACAGTTGAACCAGGATTATCGCCATTATTTTGGGGATGTGCAGGTGCCACTTTAATGATAATAGTGTATAGAAAAATGAAAAGAAAACAAGAAGCAAAAGAAAACTAGTACTTTAGAATGCACTGCCATATGATCAAACGTAATTCAATCGACAGATCTATAAGGGAGAATTCTACGTAAAGTATGAGGGGAGTATGACGGGACAAACTAAACAATGGTGGAAAGGTTTAGGGAAGGAATTGGAAACAGATATTGAAACCTTCGATGAATTAAACTCTCAATAATTTCCCAGATAATTTTGAAAATTTTACAGGATAAAGCCTCGGACGGGATCTGAACCCGTGACCTAACGCTTACGAGGCGTTCGCTCTACCAGGCTGAGCTACCAAGGCACGTTTGGATAAATCCATCAGAGTTAATAAAAAGCCTTTCCGAGTGGATTAATTGAAGAAGACAATTTCTGGAATTAGGGGAATATTTGGAGAGGATCTGAATCTAAAAGATGTGCTAGAGTTTTGTAATAATTTTTCATCTTTAATTAAATCACAAAAATGTGTTATTGGAAAAGACACCAGACCTTCAGGTTCTATGATGAAAGACGTTGCTAGTGCTGCATTGATGAAAAATGGAATTGATGTGTTTAATTTGGGGACAGCGCCAACTCCTGTGGTTTTCAGAGATGCAAGAAAGTATGGTGCAGGAATTGTAATTTCTTCGTCTCACAATCCAATTAATTGGAATGGGATGAAATTCATTATTGAAGGTAGAGGAATAAATGAAGAAGAGTTACCACAAATTGTCGAGCATCAAGAAATTTTAAAATCAAAAATTGGAGTCGAACACGACATATCATCATCATACATTGATGATGCAGAAAAGATCATAGGAAATGTCGAAAATCAGCCAGAAATAGCAGTAGATATTGGAGGAGGTGCTGCTAAAGGCTTTGCACCGGACTTGTTGAAAAAAATAGGATGCAGGGTTGATGTTCTAAATGAAGAACTATCAGGGTGTTCAAGAGGACCTGATCCTACATCTGATGAGCTGTCTGAATTGATCCTAGCATCTAACAAAAAAGAAATTGGGTTTGCATTTGACTTGGATGGAGATCGCTTAGTGGTGGTCAGAAAAGGAAAGAAACAGACTCCAGATGTGACACTAGGGCTGGGTGTTGCGAAATCTTTGGAGTTAGGTTACAAGAAATTTGTTCTAAGTATCGATACAAGTGTATCAGTTGAAAAATTCATCTTGGAAAAAGGCGGCACTGTTCAAAGATCAAAAGTGGGGGAAGCAAATGTGATGGATCTCATGCTAAAAAACGATGCTCAAGCAGGCGGAGAAGGAAGCAGTGCAGGTTTTATTTTGCCAGAATTTAATTATTGTAGAGAGGGAATTCTTACTAGCGGTTTGATAGCTTCCATGTTGGGAAGCTCAAAATTTGATGAAATTCTGGATTATATGGAAAGTTACTGTCAAATAAGGGGGAAAGCCGAAGTTGATTCAACTTTTCATGATAAGGTAATACAAGAAGTCAGTTCTAAGATTTCAAAACAATATTCAGAAGTAATCACACTAGATGGAATCAAAGGAATTATTGATGAGAACAGCTGGGTTTTGATTAGAAAATCAAACACTGAGGACAGCATAAGAGTTTCAGCAGAATCAAATAACGAAGAAAAATGTAAAAAAAATGTGAGGGAGGCATTAGAATTAGTGAAACAAAGCTATGACAAAGTTAGATGAATCTTCAATAATCAAAATTTTTCAGAACAAGTTAGGAAACAAGAAATTTGTTTCTGAAGATGTAGAAATTTTCAATTTGGGCAAGACCAAAATTGTAGCTAAAACAGATACGCTAGTAGAAAGTACTGATATTCCATCTAAAATGAAGTTGGCAGATGCTGCAAGAAAAAGTGTTGTTGCATGTGTAAGTGATTTTGCTGCAAAAGGAATCAAACCTCAATATGGAATCATTTCTGTGAATCTGCCAAAAACAATCTCACACTCACAAATTAATGAGATTACAGGAGGTTTTAGAAAAGCGTGTGATGAATATGGCATCTCAATACTAGGCGGCGATACTAATTCAGGCAGAGAGATTGTTTTCAATGTATGTGTTTTTGGAAAAACTGACAAAATAGTCAGTAGAAAAGGGGCCAAAATCAAGGATTTGATATTTGTAACAGGGCCATTTGGCTATACTGCTGCAGGATTGAATATGCTTCTTGGTAAAAAGAATGGAAAAGGTAATTTTGTTAAAAAATCAATCAGATCAGTAACAAAACCCGAACCAAAACTCAATTTTGGAATAAAAAATAAAAAATATTTTTCATCATCAATGGATTCTAGTGATGGGTTATCTACTACTTTAAATGAAATGTCAAAGCAGAGTAAAAAAAAATTCATAATTAACAATACTCCTTCAATGAAAGATCTACAAGAATATGCCAAATCTCGCAAATTTAATTTAAACAAGTTAGTTTTTCATGGAGGAGAAGAATATGAGATTGTGTTTACGATATCACCAAAATATAGGCAAATAATTAAAAAAAATGCCAAATTGCTTAAAATACCAATTATTGAGATTGGATATGTTACATCGGGAAGAGGGGTTTTTGTACAAGAGAAAAACAGCCAGATTCGTTTGAAGGGCCTGGGATGGAAGCATTTTAGGTGACTATTCGCCATAAGAGAAATCTCTATCCACATTATTTGCAATATTGATTATAGAATCAGCTGGAAGTATTGCAACACATTCATTCATCCATTTCTCATCCAGATACAACATTCGTTTCATGTCATCTTCAGGTAGTTCATCAGGATTTGATTCTGGATAAGTTGCATGAATTTTGTATCCCTCATTGGCAATCAGCTGGCATTTTTCTTCCAATGGAGCCAAAACCAAATCATTGATCGGTAGTTGAAGCTGAAAGGCCAAAGAGCCAAGCAAGGCAGCAGCAACCCCAATTCCAATAGCCAACAAAAGAATCGATGCCATTAGAAAATCCAGTTTAACAAAGTATATGAATAATCACTAATTTTGTGCCAAGTAAATAAATTAAGACGGGGCTAGAAAATCAATGTTTTTTAAACCCTTTAAGATGTGAGTAGTCATTGTCAGAAACTGAAATCAAAGTTGAGGAAGCGCCAGTTGAGCAAGTAAAATCTGAGGCCGAAGCGCCAGTTGAGCAAGTAAAATCTGAGGCCGAAGCGCCAGTTGAGCAAGTAAAATCTGAGGCCGAAGCTGAAACAAAATCTCAACCAGAGGTAAAAAAGGAAGGTCCTGAAAAATGGGGAATCGTCCATATTTACAGCAGTTACAATAATACAATTATTCACATGACTGATCTTACCGGCGGAGAAACTGTTGCCATCAGTTCTGGGGGAATACATGTCAATGCTGACAGATACGAATCATCACCATTTGCTGCAATGAAAGCTGCAAATGCAGTAGTCGAATCTGCAAAAACAAAAGGATTCACTGGATTTCATATCAGAGTTCGTGCAGTAGGCGGGGTTGGTTCTAGAGTACCGGGCCCAGGTGCACAAGCTGCTATCAGAGCATTAGCAAGAGGCGGATTTAAGATTGGAAGAATTGATGATGTTACACCTATTCCTCATGACACCACTAGAAAGAAAGGTGGAAAAAGAGGAAGAAGAGTCTAGTCTGCTTTCTTTACTTTTACATTACAATCCCTAGAATCAAAATAATCTGCCATAAATTTTGTAAATTTTTCTGGTTGATCACACCACCTGTATTTTTCTAACATATCAGAAAATTTTTCTTCTATGCCGGTTCGTAGATCAGATTTGAAGGCTAGTTTGAAAAATGTCCATCCAAATTTTGTTGAAGGCTCACTGAGCGCATATCCATTATGACACCCTACAAGACTCTCCATGTGCGAAAGTGCTTTTTTGACTGATAACAAATCATCGGCATAATTTTTTGTTCCAATTTCCAAGGTTATACTCATGATTCATCAACCATCATCAGAGGATTTACTACCAAGTTTATCACTCAGGGATACAAACTTTCCATCTTGCTCAACATTGATTTTTGTCGCCATTCTGATATTTAGGCCAACGGATCTAAATAATGTCAATAACTTTCCCCCATCAATAATTTCATTAATTTCACCTGTCTTAATTAATTCAGATAATTTTTCTACAATAATTTTAGTTTCGTTTGGAAATTGAGATTCTGCATTTTCCAAAACTTCCAATCCTCTAAATCCCAGTCTAGCAACAAGTAAATTTCGCGTATTTTCAGGCTGTTTTTCTTTGTCAGGTTCTTGGGCTTGTTTAATATCTTGTTTTGAAGAGATATTTTTTTGCATTTCAGCTAGTCTTTTTGCCTTTAGTCGTTCAAGTTCAGAATTCTCCTCGCTCAACCCTTAATCACACCCATAGGCACCAATTTGGCAACTTTTGTAGCAATCCCGAGATTATGAGATACGTCAACTACAGCATCAACGTCTTTGTATGCTTGAGGAGTTTCTTCCACAACCCCATCTCTTGTTAGTGCCTTGATAAATATGCCCTTGTCATTGAGGGATTTTTTAACATCATCTTCAGTATAGTTTCTCCTGGCTTTTGATCTGGACATTGTCCTTCCGGCCCCATGTGCAGTTGAGCCAAAACTCAAATCCATAGAACTAGGCTGTCCAAGCAGAATCCAGCTTGCCGTACCCATTGAACCTGGAACCAAGACAGGTTGTCCTAAATCTCGATATTTTGAGGGGACTTCGTCACGATTTGCAGGAAATGCTCTTGTTGCACCTTTTCTATGAACAACAAGTTTTCGTTCTTGTCCGTCAACTTTGTGCTTTTCTACTTTTGCAATATTGTGAGCAACATCATAGACTAGCTTCATGTCAAGATCAGATTCTGTTTGATTAAATACACGCTCAAAAGATTTGCGAGTCCAATGAGTAATCATTTGCCTGTTACTCCATGCAAAATTTAGTGCTGAAAACATTGCTTTTCTGTAAGATTCACCCTCTTCAGAAGTGTTAGGAACACATGCAAGTTCCCTGTCCGGTAAGTTGATATCATATTTTTCCATTGCTTGTTCGGAAATCCTAAGATAATCACTACATACTTGATGACCGAATCCTCTAGAACCACAATGAATTAAAATTGTAATAGATCCTTCTTTAATTCCCATTCTATTTGCTGCTTGTTCATCATGAACTTCAGCAACTTTTTGTACTTCAAGGAAATGATTTCCAGAACCTAAACTTCCAAGTTGTGGTGCACCTCTTTTTCTTGCTTTATCAGAAACTTTGTTAGGATCAGCATTTTGAATTTGACCATTCTCTTCGCAAACATCAGAGTCATTTGGTGAACCATAGCCATGTTCAATTGCCCAATTGACACCATTGACCAAAACTTCGTCAAGTTCTGAGTGAGTGAGTTTGACTGCACCTTTTGAACCAACGCCTGAAGGAATAGAGCCAAAGAGATCAGTAACAAGATCTTTTAGTTTTGAGCGAACTGTCTTTTCAGTTAAATTTGAGCAAAGTAATCGGACTCCGCAATTGATATCATATCCAACGCCACCGGGACTAATCATTCCTTCTTCTGCATCCATAGCTGCAACTCCACCTACGGGAAAGCCATAACCTTCATGACCATCAGGCAAAACAACACTATGACCAACTATGCCAGGAATAGAAGAAACATTTCGTGCCTGCATAATTGTTCTATCAGACAACATTTTCTGTAGCAGTGGTTCATCAGCATAGATTCGTACAGGAACCCTCATTCCGAGATTAGAATCAGCGTCAATTTGATATTGATTTTCCCCAATTTTTTTTGGAGTGCTAGCAGACATGAGTATCGGTAAAGTTTCCTTTCAATCCAATTTAAATCATCAGAAGAGTTGTAAAAAAATTTTAAATGAATTGGGATTTATTCAAATGCATGTTAGACGAGGCGGCCATCACACACAAGGCAAATCAATTACTTGCAGAATTGAGAGACAATCCTGATTGGGCAATTGATGAAAAAAATTTTAAACAAGGTTATCTCAAAGCTTTAGAGTGGGTGTTATCAGAAACTGGAATTGAACAAAATTAGTTTACAGAATGAAAACTTTCCACGTCTGGAAAGAACAATGCGTTCTGTAACGTTATCGTTACGGAACCATTGAATAGGTACTATTATAAGATTGTGAGAAACACTACAAATATGGAAGTAAGAAATTATATTGATTTTGAGGTAATCAAGGAAAGATGGAATGTATACAATTTGCACGACGGTACTAAAGTGAAAATAAGAAACATGCTACATTCAGCATGGTACACAGAAGACTCTCAAGGAAATAAAATATTCAACTGACATCAACAGTACGACTGTTTTGATGTGTGACACTAACCTGCAGGGAGAAAAAAATCAAACCCAATACACGCCAAAACAATTACAAGAAGACATAGAAGTTGAAAATTGCAGATATGACACCTTGCAGTATGAACCAGCAGAGTACCTGTTAGATGAAGGAACCAAGATCTTAATTCATTCCAATCTTACAGCAATTTCAAGGACAAAACTGTTTGATAGAAAAGGTGACAGGATCTACATAATTAGCAATGCGATATCTGCAACTGTGACTCCACTACAGTAGAAAAATCAGTCAAATTCTATGATCGTAGACTCGTTTGGTTTAGGACTAAAGAATACAGTTTGTATAGTCCTACTCTTTGGAGCACTAGACATCAATACTGTTTTGGACTGCCCATCTTCAAGAACAACACTGTTTTCATCCATAATCATTCTTGCCAGAGTCGTTATATAAGATTTATCTCTGCAAGGTTCTGTAACGTTAACGTTACGGAACCGAACAATGATCTAATTTATCTAGGATAAAATAGATTCGGTATGCGTGGTTAGAAAAAAATTAACGGATGAGGAAAAAGAAGAGCAGAAAAAACAGCAAAAAATGAGAGCAGGTATTTCTCGAGCTGCTCGAAGAAGTGGAAAGCCTACCAAAAAAGAAGGCAAAGTAAACAAGGCCAAGGCAAAGACAAAAGAAGCCAGATCACAAAAGAAGATAGCCACTGTAAAAAAATCCCGATATTAAACAGGCAGATCTTAAAAAAGTAATTTTTTGAGGCCAGATTGCAACAAAATAACTTCAGACACGCAAACAGGACAAGAAGTAGATTTATTTTCTCATGAATACAGGTCATAATGTTGGCAATTTTACCCATAGACAGCGGTCGTTATGGCACTAAGGAGATGATGGAGGTTTTCAGTGAGCAAAACAAAGTGAATTATCAGTTAGAGATCGAAGGTGCAGCTGCTGTTTCACAAAGTGAGATAGGATTGATCCCAAAGACTGCTGGAAAGAAAATTCTCAAAGTTGCAACATCTGGAAAAATTACTGCAAAAAGAATCAAACAGCTTGAAGCAAAAAGTGATCATGACACTGCAGCATTAGTTGAATCACTAAGTGAAAAATGTACAAAGGATGCCAGACCGTGGATTCATTATGGACTAACAAGCAACGACTTGGTAGACACTAGTAATTCTATGCAAATGCGTGACTCGTTGAAAATAATTGAACCAAAAGTTGCAAAGATGGCATCAATTCTTGCACAAAAAGCTGTAAAATACGAAAATACTCCAGCTGTGGGCAGAACTCATGGACAACATGCAAGTATCATTTCATTTGGATTAAAATTTGCAAACTGGGCCGCAGAGATGGCAAAACATGTAGAAAGAATTGAAGAGATTAAGAAAAGAATCCTAATTTGTAAGACACTCGGTGTTGTAGGTACCGGTTCTTTAATGGGTGCAAAATCACTTGAAGTACAAAAAAGAGTCGCAAGGCGCTTGAATCTTTATCCGGCAGAAGTTACTACTCAAATCGTCCCAAGAGAGAGATACGCAGAATATGTCTTTGAGTTAGCGCTGATTGGCTCAACTTTGGAAAAAATTGCAGTAGAGGTCAGAAACTTGCAGAGAACAGAGATTGGGGAGGTTGCCGAACAGTTCAAGAAGGGGCAGATGGGCAGCAGTGCAGTTCCTGTAAAAAGAAATCCAATCAAAAGCGAGAGGGTTTCATCATTATCTAAAATGGTAAGAGGTCAAGTGGGTATTTCCTTTGAAAATATTCCTTTATGGCATGAACGAGATCTTTCAAATTCAGCAAATGAAAGATTTGTGATGCCAACTGCAGCTATCCTAGTTGATGAAATGTTAGAAACCATGACTGGAATTGTTTCAAACTTGATGGTAAACGAGAAAAAAATTGCAGAAAACCTCTGCATTACAAAGGGGCAAATATTTGCAGAATTTGTTTTAGAGGCACTAATCAAAAAAGGCGTACCAAGATTTGAGGCGTACAGAGATGTTCAAAGAGTTGCATTTGAGGCAAACGGCAAAGGGATTCAGTACATCGATGCCATTAAAAAAGATAAAGCATTTTCTTCAAAGTTGACAGACAAAGAGATTGATTCGATATTTTCACCAGAAAAACATCTTGGTGCATCACCTGCAATCATCAGTAATGTAAAAAAGTCTGTCCAAAATACAGTTAAAAAATTCATCTAGTTTTTAGCAGGGCTTTATGGATTTTAGACCCGTATTGTAAGGCCTTTTTTCTTTTTGTACAGGATATTTCTGGAACGCTGATTTGACTTGCCAATTTTCTTATGATATGTTTACGATGCAAATCCTCAGAGTCATGAATTTTTTCAGATAAAGGAATTGTTTTTGCATATTCAATGAATTTTGTAGAAAGTAAGGGCTGAAGTATTTCCACTCCAAACTCAGACGCAATTAGATTTATGGCCCTCATCATTTTTAGCTCATTATCTAGCTTGGAGGACATTACCTCATGAATTTTAGATTCTCCTTCAGAAAATGCTTCCCTATATGCATTGTAGCCGCAAAACAATTCATCAATTCCATTTGCAGTAACCACAATATCAAGTTCTAAGCTTTTTGCTAGTTTAGACACATAGTAAAATGCGATACAGTTTTCATTCCAGGATAGATTCTCAGTGTTTATTGTTTGATAAATTTTTGATGAGACATCAGAAAAAGAATCTGGATCAATTTCTAGAACATGATGAGGATAATTCAGGTGTTCGTTGACTTGTTTTGCAAACAAAACATCATGAGATTCATTAAAACCAATTGTCAATAATGTAATATCATAATCCATATCTGAGCAAATTTTTGAGATTAGTGTGCTATCAACACCACCAGAAAAAGCAATTCCAATTTTCTTTTCTGGAACAGTTTCAGAAATGGAGTTTTTAATATTCTCAAGTAATTCTTTGTTAATCTTGTCCATAGTCGCTCACGTGATAGATTCTATACAAACAGTAATGAATCAAACCCTTTAACTATTAGTTTAACATTCTATCTAAAACAGTATGATGCGATTATCACAGACTGACATTGACGAGGAGCTAAAGAATCTCCCGGGCTGGAGTGTTGTAAATGAAAAGCTTCGCAAGGAATTTCAGTTTGATGACTTTGACCAGGCATTCGGGTTTATGACTAGGGCAGCTATGGAAATTGAGAAAATGAACCATCATCCAGAATGGTTTAATGTATACAACAGAGTCACCGTAGAATTAACAACTCACGATGCTGGAGGCATTACAAAAAATGACGTCAATCTTGCCAAAATTCTAAATTCTCTGGCATAGCACAAAAGAGAAATTTTAGGCACAGACATTATAGAATTTATATTATGATCCAAGTCAGATGATTTCACATGACTACAAATCCCACAATTCTGGATTCAGATTTTAGATATATCGATAAAAAGGGAAATTTGCTCAGAACAAGAACAGAGTTAACAGTAGCACAAATGCTTACTTTTCTTGAGGAGGAATATCAATACAACCACAAATTCATTTTAAAGAACGGAAGTGAAGTGACAGTTGATTTTAAGACAGAGAAGGGATTGATTGAAGTAATTGATGGTGATGATGACATTGAAAAATACAAACAAATCAAAGAAAACTTTCCTCAAGACAAAGTAATGGCAATTGGACATGGAAAATATGTTGCACAAATTAAAGAGTTGCAAGACATTGTATTTTATGATAAAACGCCACAGACAGGCTCTATATTTTTAGAAGACGCATCGTTTTCATTTGATTATGCACACATACTTCCTTTAGTCGAAAAATGTTCTATCTTACATGGGCATACATCCTCTGTAATGGTAGAGCTGATAGGACAAATGAAAGACAATTTACTCTTGGACTTTAGTGTAGCAAAAAAAATTATCAAAGAAGTCGTAAACATATTTGATCATAAGTTTTTCATTAACAGAAAATATCTAAAATCCGAAGATGAATCACATTATCTAATTCAGTTTGAAGGTCCGAAAGGGATGTTTGAATTGCAGGTTCCAAAAAATACAACTTATCTTTTAGAGGGCGAGGCTACTGTTGAGAATCTTTCAAGTGAAATTATCAAGCTATTAGCGCCAAAAATGCCATCAAACGTAGAGGCAGTAGGAGTATACATCTACGAAGGATATAACAAAGGCTCTCATATCATCTCAAATATCTCAAGATAGTTAAGAAATGGAACCAAAAATATCAGAAAAAGCATGGAATCCAGAGTTAGAAAAAAAAATACTCAAGCAATGGGAGGAAGATAAAATTTATGACTTTGTTCCACAAGAAAGCAATTTTACCATAGATACGCCGCCACCTTATCCTTCAGGCAGGCCATGGCACATTGGAGCGGCAGCACATTATTCACAGATTGATATGATTGCAAGAACGGCAAGAATGGCGGGGAAAAATGTCTATTTTCCAATAGGAATCGACAGAAACGGACTCCCGGTAGAGCTGTACACTGAAAAAAAACACAAAATCAGAATGAGGGAGACAGACAGGGGAGAATTTCTGAATCTATGTAAAGAAGCATTAGACGGTTTGGAAGATGAAATGATCCTAATTATGAAAAACCTGGGAATTAGCGGGGATTTTTCAAACTACTACAGAACAGATTCAGAAGAATACAGAACGCTAACACAATCAACATTCATCGAGTTATGGAAAAAAGATCAGGTGTATCTAGCAAACAGACCTAACAACTATGATTGGGTGTCAGGGACAACAATTGCAGATGCAGAGATAACATACGAAGATCGGGCGACAAAGTTAGTCTATATGAAATTCAAAATAAAAGACACAGATCAGGAAATTATTATTGCAAGTACGAGACCCGAACTAATTTGTGCATGTAAAACAGTTATTGTGAATCCAGAAGACAGGAGATACACAAAACATATCGGAAAAAAGATAATTGTTCCAATAATGAATGCGGAAGTAGAACTAAGAACACATCATTCTGCTCAACAAGAATTCGGATCAGGGGCAGTAATGGTATGTAGTTATGGTGATCAAAACGACGTAGCATTATTCAGAGAGTTAGGATTAGAAGAAATCGTTGCAATTGGATTAGATGGTAAAATGACAGAAGTTGCAGGGGAATATGCAGGATTAAAGCCAAAACAGGCAAGAACAAGGATCACCGAAGATCTAGAAACAAACGGATTTGTAGAAAAAATTGAAGACATTGTTCACAGAACCCCGGTTTCAGAGAGAAGTAAAAATCCAATTGAGATCATTCCAATGGAGGAATATTATATTAAACAAAAAGAATCAATTGGAAAAATGAAAAAGTTGGGACAGGAAATTACATTTCATCCTAGCATGCACAAACAAATTCTAATGAATTGGCTGGAATCTATCAACATTGACTGGCCCATATCAAGAAGAAGATACTATGGTACTGAAATCCCAATATGGTACTGCAAAAATTGCTCAGAGCCTTACGTTCCTGAGCCAGGAAAGTACTACAAACCATGGAATGAAAAATGCCCTATTACTAATTGCCCAAAATGTGGTTCCGGCGAATTTGTTGGCGAGGAGAGAACATTTGACACGTGGATGGATTCTAGTGTATCACCACTTTTTGTTAGTAAGTTTAACAAAGATGATGGCTTTTTCAAAAAGGTCTATCCTGCTTCAATCAGACCTCAAGCAAAAGATATTGTTAGAACATGGTTGTATTATACACTTTTGAGATGTGAGCAGCTCACGGGAAAGAAACCATGGTCTGAAGCTTGGATTATGGGATATGGCCTTGATGAGAAAGGGACGAAGATGAGCAAGAGCAAGGGAAATGCGATAGATCCTTTGCCGGTCATTGAAAAACTAGGTGCGGACACTTTTAGATTTTGGAGCGCAAGCGAAACTAATCACGGATATGACTTTAGGTGCAACGAACAAAAAATCGAATCTACAAAAAAATTCCTCAGCAAGTTGTGGAATGTGTCAAGATTCCTGTCTGGTTTTCCTGTAATTGAGTCAGGAACGCCTAGTGGCGCATCAGACAGGTGGATACTAGCAGAGCTGGACTGCCTGGTAAAAGAATGCAACAGGGGATATAACGAATACAACTTTTTCATTCCTGCAATTGCAATTAGAGAGTTTACGTGGAATGTATTTGCAGCCCACTATATCGAAATGATCAAAGCAAGGGCTTGTGGAATTAATTTTTCTGATGAGGAAAGAGACGGGGCGATCTATACCCTGCACAAAACATTATCAACAATTTTAAAATTATTAGCGCCGATAACCCCGTTTATCACTGAACACCTCTGGAGAATCCTGTATTCAGAACAAAGCATTCACAAGCAAAAGCGTGTGGAAGCTGAAAATATCGAGGCTCAGGGCAACATCACAAAAGAGATTACGGGGTTTAATTCCAAAGTATGGAACAAGAAAAGATCCCGGAGTTTGTCACTGAAAGATCCAATTGAAATTGAAATTCCTGAAAGCATGGAACCGTTCAAAAAAGACCTAAAAGCTATGCATAATTTGGCAGACTGGGCCTAACATGCCTGCAAAATGCCATTTGTGATCAGATATCAGGCTCTTCTGCAAAGATAGTCACTGTTTTGTTCCCTCTCTTTCCCCTTTTCCTACTACTTGCCATACACGTCAGCACCGTACTCCGCATCGCGCAGCTGCTCCATGAGCGCCGTGTGCCCTGCCATCTTTTCGGCAAACGCGTTGCACAGCCTGTTGTTGACGTCAGTGCAGGCAGTGCCGGTGCTGTGTGCGGGACCCTCAAGGTAGTACCACGTGCCGTACGAGTTTTTCGTCCAGGTGTAACCGAACTGGTCAGTCCACACGTCGCTTGTCTTGTATGTCCGCACCAGCTCGTGGGTTACGGTGTCAGATGGGAGGACGGCTTGTTTCTTTGGCATTAAATTCAGGATATGGCAAGAGGGTTCCCGAATCATTCTCATTTGAGATGTGTCATCGCCTCCAGGCACATTGAAGACAACAATACTGTCATGACCGACTGCGAAAGCTATAACACCAAGCCCTGGCCGCAATTGCAGGATCCGGATACGTTGAAGATTCTCCAATCTCACCTGGCAGTTAGCCGTGCAGCTGGCCGTTCTGTCCTTGATTGGGCGGGGTGTCGTTGTTATTGGCGTAGTGAATTGGATTAACAATCGGTCACAAAACAGACAACATTGTTTTATCACAAGATCTAGATCCCAGTGTATGGCAGAATCCGCATGAAATACAACAATTCTGCAATACCGGCAGACAGAAGGTTCCTGTCCGGCGTCTCCAGTGTGCGCCTGCGCAGCATGCACAAAAAGGAGACAGATCCCAGGGCCGCAGCAAGGCTGCTGGCATATGCCATGCGCAAGGAGGGCATGTCCATACGCCAGATATGCAGGGCCCTCAACAGGTCATATTCCACAGTACGGGACTGGCTTGTGCGCGCCGCACAGCTTGGCACCTACGGCAGGTACGACATCAAAAACAAAGGCGCGCCAAACAAGCTCGATCCGGAACAGACAAAGCAGCTGCGCGCAGACCTGCTGGCAGGCCCGCGCAGTTGCGGGTTCGAGTCCGGAGTGTGGACGGCACCGCTGCTGGCCGCACACATCAGAAAAAAGTTCGGCGTGCAGTATGCCACTGTCAGCATATATGACATACTGCACAGGATGGGCTTTTCGTGCAGAAAGCCGCGTCCAAAGCACCCAAAATCAGCCTCAGAATCAGAGAAAAAAGAGTTTAAAAAAAAAGCAGAGGAGATAATCCGGAGCCATCCAGACCATACGGTGATTACAGTTGATGAGGCCTCCTTTATCATTGGGTGGAATACCAAGAACGGGTGGTACCTCAAGGGCAAGCCCGTCACCACTCCAGTCAGCCTGTCGCGCAAAAGGTTCTACTCGTTTGGGGCGCTGTACGACGGCGGCTTTGACTGCAGGTTCTATGCCAAGGCCAACAGCTACAGCTTTGTGGACATGCTCGGACACCTGCATCTCAAGCACGGCAAGATCATCGTCTTTCTTGATAACGCATCATACCACAAGTCAAAGATGGTCAATGATTTTGTCGACTCGTATGACGGCGACATAGTCCTTGTTTACTTGCCCGTGTACACCCCGGAGCTGAATACCACGGAGGGGCAGTGGAGGCTGTTAAGAAGGGCCACTGCAAACGTGATGTATGAAAGCACAAAGGTGATGAAGGAATCCATATGGACAATGCTGGATAGACGTGAGGTCAAGATAACAAGAATGAGCGGTTATTTATCCTAGTCACTACGTCCCTAGTTTAGCAGCCCGCGCTGCCCGAGGTACGACAGCGCTGCGACAAACTCCTGCGCAGTCAGGCCATCACCGCCGTCATCTGCATCGAGGAACCACTTTGCTGTCTGCTTAAAGTATGGGGGGATGCTGGTGCCCTCTATTCCGAACTGGGCTAAAAGCTGCGAGTCAGATGCGGACTGGGACGCAAATCCGCCCCACTGCTTTAGGGTGTCAAGCTGTTCTGCGGTAAAGCCCTGTCGTGGTTGTTGTGGTTGTGGTTGCTGCTTGTCTGCAGTGTCAGCTGCGGTGCCGTTGCCAGCGGTGGTGGTGGTTGTTGTGGTTGTGCCGTTGCCGCTACCAGTGGCTGGGGTGGCAGTACTGCTGCTGCTACTGCTGCCGCCGCCTCCGCCTCCGCCACTGCTGCCGCTGCCGCCACTGCTGCTGCCGCCTTTCCTTCCCTCAGACACCACAAGGGCGTCCTCAAGGTGGATGTAAAGCGCGTTTCTGCTGGTGTCCCACAGGCGGTACAGCACGTCAGAGAGCGGGACCTTCTTGGCAAAGGTTATGGCAAACTCAAACTGCGCCTTTGTGGCGTCGATGGCAGACGCATCCACAGTGGCGCTGGCAATAAGGCCGTGCGGATCAGTTATCCGGACGTTGCCCGAATCGTATGTCACGTGGGTTTCCGTGCCGTCGTTGTGTATTGTCCTGCCGTTGTGGGCGACAAACATGTCGACGTGCCGCACGTTTTGCGCCCCGCCGTTCTCGTATACTGTGAGGGTGCTGAGAAGCCTCTCGCCGCTGCCTGCGCGTATCGTGGCAGTGTGGGGCGAGTCAATCGTGTCAGGGCCGTACTTTACTCCGTCGTATACCAGGGGGTACTGGCCCGCATCAAAGCCCGTGCGGATTGAGGGGGCAGAGACGTCTCCGCTGCTGCCACCGCCGGATCTGCCCACCTCGACTTTTATGATGGCAGGTTCGGCTGAGCGTCCGTCGTTGCGATCTGTGCAGGAGTACTTTATCTCGTAGGTGACGCGCTGGTCGGTCTTGATTTGGTTCCGTATATCCGATATGTCATTTATCGTATCAATTGACGTTTGGTTGTTGCCGAACAGCAGTTGCACCTCGATTCTGTCATTAATGGTGCCTTCCTGCGGATCCGTGCAGGTGGCGTTCAAGTTTATGTTATTGATCATGTCAGATGACGCCCCAATTGGCAGGGATACGAGGTTAGGGCCGTCAAGTGCGAGCTTGGGCTTTTCTTCTGTGACTGTGACTTCCCTGGTCAGGGTCTCTGACGTGTCTCCGTCAGAGTCCAGGCAGTGGTACGTGATGGCGTATGTGCCGGGGACGGAGGTGCGTACGGTGTCGCCGCCTGTCTTCAGTTCAGGATAGCCTTCAGCGTCGGCGTCCTCGCTGTCCGTGCAGGTGGCACCGGGATCATCGTACAGTGGATCCTCCTCCCCCGGTAGACTCTCTTTTACCGTTACTGTGGAATTGCCGTTAAGCGTAATGGTTGGTGGCGTGTTGGAAGGAGGAGAAGGTGGTGGAGGTGGTGCAATCACTGATGCCTCACCCACAGTTACCGTCTCTGTGATTGTGTGGGTGTTTGGCGGAACGGCCGAGTCAGAGACGCTGTACTGTACGGTGTAGCTTCCGACTGCAGGCTGGGTGTTGTCAATGGAGTCGATCTCGTTTTCGGCAGTGATGATGGTGGCAGCATCGCCGGTGCCGTTATAGTACCTTGTCCCCTGGTCGGTCGGAGGGCTGTCAGCCTCTATGATGTTGCCTATCGTGCCCTCCGTGTAGGTCTGGCCTTCTGTTAGGGACGTCGCAAAGTCGACTGCGTTGCCGTCTACCGTAAAGGTTGGAGGCGTGGTGTCAGGTGTACCGTCCGGTAGCTGGTTTACATTGGTTATGGTCATGGTGTGCTGTGCAGAGCCTGGAGCGTTTTTGTTGTCAGTTACATCCAGCGTGATGACTAGCCGGGTGTCTTTTGTGACATTAGGCGCCGTAAATGATGCAGTTGCCTGAGAGGGGTTTGTTATTGTGATGGACGTGTCGTTGGTGGTCCATGCGTATGATGATATGGTGCCGTCAGTGTCTGTCGAGCCGGTCCCGTCAAGGGTTACTGTTGCTCCCTCGTCTGCGGTGGCAGGCGCGCTGATTCTCGCAGTCGGGGTGACGTTGTCATCCGGCGGTGCAGTCGCAGTAGCCACGGTTATGGTTTCCTCGATTTCAAAGTTGATCGGATTTGACACGTCGTCGCGGCCAGAGACGGCATACGTCACGCTCCAGGTTCCCGCCTGGAGCGTTGTTCCGTTAAAGGGAACAGCAGTCTCTTGCCCTGTTGTATCGCGATACTTTGTGCTGTTGACTGGATTCTTGATATTCGTAATGTCTAGGATTGCGTATGGCTCGTAGACATCAGAGGTGGTGATGTCAGTTGCAAAGTCGGCGATGTTCCCGTTTACGGTGAATCCGTACACGCTGACTGGCCTTGATATGGTGTCAGACCGGAGGCCGCCAGAATCCGTGCAGGAGTACGTCACCGTGTGGTTGCCAAGAACGGCCGTGTCAAGTGCGGTGGCATCCACGTCGATTCCCTCGTCTGTGCGTCCGTCCTGGCCATCAATGCAGAAGGCGCCGGGATCGGCATCTGCAAAGGCGGCTCCGGCCGGAACAAACAGTGTCAGGGGCGGCGACTTTAGCACTATGTGAGGCGGCGTGTTGTCAGTTGTGGCAGCCCGGATTGTGACTGTCACGTTGTGCTCTACTGTGTTGCCGTCAGAGTCTGAGCAGGAGTACGTTATATCGTAGGTGCCTGCAGAGGAGGTGTCTATTTCGTCGACTGGCTGGCCTCCAGACGAGATGGCAGTTAGAATCCCGGTGTTGGTGATGTCGCCGTCTTTGTGGTCTGTGCAGGATGCTGCGGGGATGCTGTATGATGCGTTGATTGCAAGCGTGACTGCGGTGTCTGCGGGCGTTACTGCAAGCACGGGGGCTGCAGGACCGAAATCCCAGGTGACTGTGACGGTATTAGATGGATTGCCGGCAGCATCCGTGCAGGAGTACGTTATGGTATGGGTGCCAGCAGACGAGGTGTCCACCGTGGCAGGATCAAGGGTAATTGCAGGGGTATCGTCCCTGTTGTCCGTGCAGGATACTGCGGACTGCAGGCCGCCGCCGTCACCTGCTGCTGCAAAGCCGACATCCTGCCGTACGACATGCGTGCCGTTTGCCAGGGTGGTCACTATGCCGGGGTTTACTGCAAGCACGGGTGGCGTGTTGTCAGGCGTGCCTACATGAAGCGTCCTGCTGGTTTCTGCGTCGTTGCCTTTAGAGTCCGAACATGTGTAGGTTATCGTGTGCTCTCCTGCGGTGTCTTGGTACCCGTCAGGGAGGGAAGAGTTGGTAAAAGTCAGATAAAATGCGGCGTTTAGAAGTTCCATCTGGGATTCGAGAGGAGCGTCAGTGCATGTGGCAGTATCATCAAATGTCTCGCCTATCTCCAGATCCACGTCGCGTGGCCCGTTTAGTCGGATTTCAGGAGGGGTTTCATCACGCAGGGCTACGGTCCTGCCCTCCTCTACGGATCCAAGCGGGGTGACACACCTGTATATTACCTCCTGCGGATCAAATGGGCGGTACTCGTTTTGGGATTGGTGGGTAAAATTAAGAACGGTATTTTCATGAAGGTTGACATCTACGCCTAGCCTCTCACCATCTACGGTCTGGTTTAGCTGCCGCAGGTACGGCAGGGTTTCATAGTCGCCGGTGTCAGTTATGTCGTTTCCGTCTGCGTCATGGCACAGGACGCCCTCGTCGGTGTACGGTTCCCCGTACGGGTGGTATAGGAAGGCATCGCCGATCAGGTGGATGTGAAGACCTGCAGGATGTCCCGCAGTAGCGGTGACAGTTGCAGTAGCTAACGCGTTGCCTGCCGCATCTGAGACGCTCCCTGCAGCGGCATCGTACGTTACGTCAGGCGTTGCGTCACTGGGCATGACCGGTTTTTGCAGCGTCAGGGTTGCAGTGCTGCGGGTACCGTCAAGGCCGGTGACTGTAATGACTGTGTTGTAGTTGTCATTGTTGTCTCCCAGCGATACACTCCAGCCGACAAAGTCATCAGAGGCGCCGCTGCGGACAGCCTCAGAGAAGGTGACGTCTATCTGGTTTGAGGCAGGACCCGTCCTGGCAGAGACCAGCGTAGGGGCAACGCCGTCAGACAGCGTTTGGCCGACAACTGGAACCAGCGAGATGTCAGGCACGTGGGCATCGGTAATTCCCGCGCCGATATCCACGGTGCCTGTCGCATCAGTCGCTGTTGTTGCTGTTGTTGTTGCCGTTGTATCAGAGGGGGAATATGAGACGGTGTGAGTTGCAGTCCCGGTGCCGGCCACCACACCGACTGTCTGCCCCCTGCCGTCAATTACAAGGTTGGTGTAATCGGTGCTGTTTCCGTGTACTGCCTTGTTATACACTATTTCAAACTGCGTCGCGCTGACCACGCTGGCAGACACTATAGCAGGCGTACCCACGCCTGCAAGCACCGTTACTGCCACCGTGTCACGGTCTGCGTTGCCTGTTTCGTCACTTACCGTCAGCGTGAACTCCAGTACGATGGGGGGCCCCGAGTCTGCCACTGCAGGTGCTATGAACGCCGGTTTTTGCAGGGTGTGATCATCCAGTGCCACGTTCCCCGGGCCTCCAGTCTGCTCCCACAGGTATGCCAGGGTGTCGCCGTTTGCGTCATACGAGCCGGTGCCGTCAAGGGACACTGCCGTGTTCGTATATGCAAAGACGTCAGGGCCTGCCCTTGCCACAGGCAGGGTGTTTTGGACCTCACGCAGCCCAAATGACCCGAGCTGGTTTGGGAGGGCCCCGGGATCAAAGGGTTTGGCAGGGGGCGCCAGAGCGTACCCTTTTACTGCGGGCGTCAGGCCGGATACCGAATCAGGAAAGTCATCGCCTGCGCTCTCATCTAGCACGAACATGCTGGTGCCGTCAGCGGAGAAGGCCACGTCAGAGGGCTCAAACGGCAGTTCCACGTCAACAAAGGACAGGGAACCGGGGGGGAGGACGCTGAATACGGACGGCCCTGGGCTGAATGATCCCGCGTGTGCGGCACTTGAGATGTTCCAGGCCTCTGAAAGCGCAAACTCGTTTATGAGGTTTTTATCAGGCACTGCCACGAACATGCGGGAGCCGTCAGCGGAGAAGGCGATGCCTGCAGTGACATCTGCAGCGTCTGCCCGGGGGCCCTGCGCAGAGATGCTGTGCGGCGTCAGGAAGGCAGAGGAGGCGTTCCACGCATCAGTAAGGGAGAACTCGTGTATCTGGTCGTTGCGGTCACTTGCGATGTACATGGTGGTACCGTCCGGCGAGAAGGCAATGCCGCGCAGATCCGTGTTGGGCCCGATGCCGGACAGGGATAAAGAGTGGGCAGTGTACGAGGAAAAGGATTCAGCAGAGGCGTTCCACGGGGAGGAGAACGCAAACTCGTGGATGACAGAGCCGTCCAGCGCGTCTGTGGCAAACAGCCTGGTGCCGTCATCAGAGAAGGCCAGGCCCGCCATGTAAGTTTCGGGGTTCACCGTGACGGTGCTGTTGACTGGAATGGGAGGTATCAGCGATGACAGCGGGGTGGTGTATGCGTGGGATGCGCCGGATGTGTCCCACGGGGCAGGCAAACCGTATGCGTGCAGGTTGTTAAAAAAGTCAAGCACAAAAATTGTTGTGCCGTCCTTGGAGAGGGTCATGGCGACTGGAAAGTCTGCCTGCTGGCCGATCGGAACAGAGCCGGCAAGCGTGGTGCCCCCTGAGAGGTCGTTTATGGTGCCGCCTGAACCGGTGCCCGAGCCGATGGAGCCGCCCTTTTGGTATGAGACCTTTACGTCCTGGTTTCCGTGCAGCGTGCCGTTTAGGAGGAGCGTGATGCGGGAGCCGTCAACTGACACGGAGGCAGCATGCGGGGCAGCGTGGAGATTGTCGTCGTTATCACCTGCATGCACAGTAGCATTAACAGGCGTTACTGCTGAGGGGGCCACAGACAGCGCAAAGTCGCCGGGAGCGACACCGGCGTCAGCTACTGCCTCTGAAAGCCCGATGTGAATGGCAGTGGAGTTGGACGTGCGGGCAGACTTTGGTATGGGGGGCGCCATATCTATGGTTCCATCAAAGGTCCCCGTGTGCGCGGCGTTCCCGTTGGTGTCCTCCACGCTTCCTCCGGATTCAGAATCATACGTGATGTCAGGCGGATCGGCAGTGAAGCCGTTACGCCCGGAGATGCCAAGCGTTATCTGGTTGGCGGCGCCTGCGGGATCCGAGTTGAAATGTACTGTTCCACCTCCGGCAGACAGCCCGAACCCGGAGCCGTCAGTCGCATCAGACTTTACGTCGACTGGCTCGCTGTAGGTCAGGACTATGGTGCCTGCCCCGAGCAGGGCGGCATCAACAATTACGGGTGACACCGTATCGCGGACTGTAACCGGGCGGACCACGGGGCCTGTGTGAATGTTGGTGTCTGGATCAGTACAGTAGTAGCTGACCTCGTAGAAGCCCACGGTGAGTGCGTCAACTGGTGCGGTAAAGTTTATCACGAGGTTCTCCGGGGAGAGCGTGTCATCGCCTGCACCGTCAATGCATACGGCGCCCGGCTCGTCGTATCCGGAGCCCCACTCCACAAAGTACGGGCTGTCGCCGTTTAGCGTGATTGCGGGGGGCCTTGGATCAAATATTATTACGGTCTCAGTTATTGTGTGCGAGTTGCCAGAGGCATCAGTGACGGTGTATGTGACGTAGTAGGTTCCAGGACTGTCCGTATCTACTGCGTCGGCGTTCTCTGTGCTCTGGGTGGTCTGGTCGCGGTCAGTCACGTTTAGGATCGTGCCTGCAACGTATATGCCCCCAAGGTTTATGGTGGTGGTATAGTCTGCGTCGTGCTCATCGACTACAAATGCGGGCTTTACGGTGTCGCGGACTGCGACTTTGCGGATCATGGTGTCGGCCCTGCTGCTGTCGCTGCCGCTGTCATCTGCTGCACAGTCGTAGATAACTTGGTACTCCCCCACGGCAAGCCTGTTGACACTGCCGCTGTTTATGATGACTTTGCTTGTTAGGTCGGTGCCGTCTGCATCATTACACGTGGCCCCGGACTCTATGTCTGTATAGTTGGCGCCGCCAAGCTCCATCTGCTGCGGGTTCACACCGAAAAGTTTGATTACTGGCGTGGTCTGGCCTGCAACAGAACTTGCCGAGATGTCTATTATCTGGACGCCGTTGTCACCTTGTGACGCGACCAGGGCGTAGATACTGGTGCCGATAGTTACTGTGGTGATGCCTCGTGGGGCGTCAAGCACGTCAAATGTCCTGTTTGCACCGGCGATTGGAACAGTATCTCCGTCACCAAAGGAGGCTGTCGGGAAGGGGTTTGAGGAATTGGTAATGTTGATTATCTGGACGCCGTCGTCACTGGTTCCTGTAGCCAGGGCGTACGTGCTGGTGCCTATCTCTACTGTAGTGATACTATCTACGCGGTTAAGCTCGTCATATGTCCTGGTTGCATTGCCGACCATGACGGTTTCCCCCTCACCAAAGGAGGCTGTCGGGACGGGGTTTGCGGGATCTGTAATGTCGACTATCTGAACGCCTAAGTCATTCCATGCTGCGACTAGGGCGTACGTGCTGGTACCGATAGTTACTGCGGTGATGTCATTTGCAAATGCAAGCTTGTCAAATTTCTTGGTTACATTGCCGACCATGACGGTGTCCCCTTTATCAAAGGAGGCAGTCGGAACGGGGTTTGCGGGATCTGTAATGTCGATTATCTGGACGCCGTTGTCAAGGAATGCTGCGACCAGGGCGTACGTGCTGGAGTCTATATCCACTGTGGTGATGCCTCGTGCATAGCTAAGCTCGTCAAATGTCTTGGTTGCATTGCCGACCATGACGCGATCCCCGTCACTAATGGAGGCTGTCGGGACGGGGTTTGCTGGATCTGTAATGTCGATTATCTGGACGCCGCTGTCTTCGTTTGCTGCGACCAAGGCGTACGTGCTGGAGTCTATCTTTACTGTGGTGATGTCATATCCGCCATGAAGCTCGTCAAATGTCTTGGTTTCTCCGTCGACTGTGACGGTGTCCCCGTCATCAAAGGAGGCAGTCGGAACGGGGTTTGCGGGATCTGTAATGTCGATTATCTGGACGCCTCTGCCAAAGGATGTTACGACCAGAGCGTACATGCTGGAGTCTATATCCACTGTGGTGATGCCTCGTGGGGAGTCAAGCTCGTCAAATGTCCTAGTTTCCCCGTCGACTGTGACGGTGTCCCCGTCATCAAAGGAGGCAGTCGGAACGGGGTTTGCGGGATCTGTAATGTCGATTATCTGGACGCCTTGGTCAGTGGTTGCTACGACCAGGGCATACGTGCTGGTGCCTATCTTTACTGTGGTGATGTCATATGCTTCATCAAGCTCGTCAAATGTCTTCCCGTTGGAATGTCTCTGATCTTCAGTGATAGAGGCTACTGGAACAGGCGAATCTATCGTGGCTTCCGCAAAGGGGATGCAAAGGGGAATCAGAAGAACAAGTGCTGTTGCTGCTGTTGCAAGCAATGGCGGTTTTATCAATCGTCGCAACTGTCAGACTCTCCTGTCCTCTTCTTCTTCTCTTACCATTACTGCTGCTAATCCTTCCACCCCCCCCCCCGATGTCAGGCAACATTGTGGCAGGGAAGGCAAGACTACAGCAGGAATGACAGAGGCGCAATACGGCTAGCGACGGCTTCTTGAAAGCAGATAACTGAAAGGTGTGGTTCAACAACAAGATGTTTTTAAGATCGTATTTATAAATTTGGTTTGGCTTGAGATCGTCAGGCATGGTACGAGGCGTGGCTGTGCCTTGAGGCATTGACAAGGTTAACAAAATACACGTGTAATGAAATATCCTCGGTGAGTTCGGGATGAAAGGAAGTACCAATCACATTTCCCTTTTTGACGGCAACTATTCTTTCATTAAATTTTGAGAGGACTTTGACATCAGGACCGACATCAGAAACAGACGGCGCCCTGATAAAGACTCCAGCAAATTTTGGAATGCCAATCGAGTCCATTGACACGTCGGCCTCAAAGGATTCGCGCTGTCGTCCAAAGGAATTCCTTTCTAGTTTGATGTCAAGGATGCCCAACAGGGGCTGACCGGTTTTTCCCATTACACGATCATCGGCAGTCTTTGATAGCATGATCATGCCGGCACAAATTCCAAGCGTAGGCATTCCGTTCTCGATCTTCTCTTTTAAAACCCTCAACGAGCCGTTTACCAAAGAAAGTTGTCCGATAGTGGTACTTTCACCACCAGGCATTATCAACCCATCTAGCTGAGAGATTTCTTCAGGAGTTTTTACATCAGTTACTTTTCCATCGATACCTAGATCATTGAGGGCAGAGCGAGTAGACCGGAGATTTTCTTGAACGTCACCCTGAATAGATAAAACTCCAACGTTAAGACTCATGAAGATCCGCCACGTTCTTGCATACGCAATTCTAAGGTATCTACATCCAATCCCAGCATAGACTGTCTTTCGTCAATCATTTTTTGGGCTTCTTTAACTTTGTCAGATTCGTTCCAAAAAGTGGTAGCCAGAACTATTGCCCGTGCCCTTTCCTTTGCATCATCAGCATTAAAAATTCCAGAGCCGACGAAAATTCCGTCACATCCAAGAGACATAAGATATGCCGCATCTGCAGGGGTTGCAATTCCGCCTGCAGCAAAATTTACAACAGGCAATCTTCCAAGTTTTGCAGTTTGTTCAACAATATCATATGACACTTTGAATTCTCTTGCCGTTCTTACCAAATCTTGATTATCTCCAGAATCATAAATTGATTTTATTGTTCTTAGTTCGTCATTAACTTTTTTGATATGAGTAACAGCTTCTGCAACATTTCCTGTTCCGGGTTCTCCCTTTGTTCTAATCATGGCTGCACCTTCTTCGATTCTTCGCAAAGCTTCGGCCAAGGATCTTGCACCATTTACAAAGGGCGTTGTAAAATCCCATTTCCAAATGTGATGAGACTCGTCAGCGGGAGTTAAAACCTCAGATTCATCAATCATGTCAACGCCAGTTTCCTGTAGAACTAGCGCCTCATTGACGTGGCCAATTCTACATTTAGCCATGACGGGTATTGTTACTGAGCTCATAATTTCTTCAATAATTCTAATACTTGCAGTACGCGCAACGCCTCCTGCTTTTCTAACTTCAGATGGGAGTTTGTCCAAAACCATTACAGAGACTGCTCCGGCCTCCTCGGCAGTTTGAGCTTGTTCTACAGTTGTAACATCCATTACTACCCCGTTCTTCAACATATGGGCAAGACCACGTTTAACAGTAGATGAACCACGCAGGATATCAGCAGAGTCTGCCTTTTCAGAAACTATACCTTTAGCATCATCTCGTTCACCAGATAATGGAAGCATGTTCTAATTTTCACTAGAGGCTATTTGTACCTATTCACCAATGTTAGATACGATTTGATCTAGTTCGGATTCAACCATAGTGATTATTGGCGGAATGAATTGTGCTGTAGCGTTTTGTTCAGGCCAGTGGATTTGGTTGACTCGTCCGTTAAGAGTTACCTTAACATTTGATTTTTGATAGTCAGTAACATTGTCTAGAATCAGAAACGATTCTGATGGAATTGATATGAAGCCAGTTTCTTTGATTAACGCCTTTATTTTGTTAAGCTTTGTTTCATCTAATTTAGAACGAATATCAGGTTGGAGATATCCTTGTTCAGTTACAGAGTATTTCAAATCACCATTGTTTTTGATAAAAAGAATTTCGGTTTGTTGAGCACCTACTCGTTCTGTAATACCATAAGAAATTTTCTTTAACTGGTGTTTGGTATATTCAATTTCAATATTATCGTAAGAATTTGCCGCAGAGATTGGAATTTCGTTTTTTGTAAGCAATGGAACTGAAATTAAAAGTGCCACAATTACCGGAATGGCGCCTAACGCAAGATGAATTTTTTTTACCATGATTGATGATCAAGTGCAAATTCATGCTAATCTCAATTAAATCTTGGTTAAAAATAACTTAAAATTCGAGTCTATTTCATTCTTGTTCGTGGGGTCGTAGCCTAGCCTGGTAGGGCGACAGTGTCTACGAATAGATCACCGCTAAGGGCTCCAGAGGTAAACTAAGCTAAGCTGACTCACGGATGATGTAAGTTTGGAGCTGTAGTGACCCGTAGGTCGCCGGTTCGATTCCGGTCGGCCCCACGTTAAAAATTCTATTGATTATTTCTCAAAACATTCAGTGCAGAACCGGCTTTGAACCATTCAACTTGAGGTTTGTTGTATGAGTGGCTTAACAAAATTTCTTCTTTGGTTCCATCACTATGTGAGACAACACATTTGACTTGCCTGTGTGGTTCCAATCCATTCAAACCAAGTAAGCTGATTTTATCGTCTTCAAGAATTTTGTTGTAGTCTTCTGGATCACTGAAGGTTAGCGCCAAGATTCCCTGTTTCTTTAGATTAGTTTCATGTATTCTAGCCAGGCTTTTTGCAATAACTGCAACGCATCCCAAATATCTTGGAGTCATTGCAGCATGCTCTCTGCTACTGCCCTCACCATAATTATTGTCGCCGATAATCCCCCATTTCATTTGTTTTTCTTTGTACTGTCTTGCAGTTTTTGAAAACGGCTCAAGTTGGTCGGTTAGAATATTCTTGCCATGGCCTACTTTATCGCTGAATGCATTAACTGCTCCTAATAACATATTATCGCTTAGATTATCCAGATGTCCTCGCAGAGACAGCCATGCACCTGCAGGAGAAATATGATCCGTGGTACATTTGCCACTAGCCTTTACCATGATTGGTATTTCTTCATGGTCTTTTCCATCCCATTTTGGAAAAGGTTCCAAACGTTGCAGTCTCTTACTGTTAGGATCAATGATAACGTCAACATCATCGGAATTCTCAGGCGGCGCAACAAAAATTCCTTCAGGTCTTACAAACCCCTCTTCAGGCACTTCTGGCGCAGGTTTTGGTGGTTCAAGTTTGAATGCTGTTCCATCAGATGCAGTTAACTCGTCTTTCAATGGATTAAAGGAGAGTTTTCCTCCCAAAGCTAAGGCAATGATCATTTCAGGACTTCCAATAAAATTCAAAGTACTTCGATGGCCGTCATTACGTCCAGGAAAATTTCTGTTAAATGTCGTGACAATGGTATTTGTTTGGTCTTCACCTAACTCAGGTCTGCTCCATTGGCCAATACAAGGACCGCAAGCATTTGCCAAAACAGTTGCGCCAATTTCTTTTAGAGAATCCATTTGGCCATCTCGCTCAATAGTCCCTCGAATTTGTTCAGAACCAGGAGTCACCAATAGAGGAATCTTAGCTTTGATTCCTTTTGCTTTTGCTTGTTCGGCCAAGTTTGCTGCCCGTGACATGTCTTCATAAGATGAATTTGTGCAACTGCCAATTAGTGCAACAGAGATTGGATCAACATAGTCATTGGATTTTACATCATCAGCTAATTCGGAAATCGTTCTTGCCAAATCAGGAGTATGAGGTCCGACAATACGGGGTTCTAATTTTGAAAGGTTGATTTCAATAACTTGATCAAAGAAATTTTCAGGGTTTGTTTCTACTTTGGGATCGGCAACAAGCGATTCTTTATTTTGGTTTGCTAACTCAGCTATGTCCCCTTTGTTGGTATATCTTAGATAGGTTTCCATTCTTTTGTCATAAGGGAAGACTGAACAAGTTGCACCAATTTCAGCCCCCATGTTGGTAACTGTGGCCTTGCCAGTACAGCTGATAGACTCGGTTCCAGGTCCGAAATACTCAACTATAGAATTAGTACCGCCTGAAACTGTTAGTTCTTCGGCAACTTTGAGTATGATATCTTTTGGAGCTGTCCATCCATTTAGTTCTCCAGTCAGTTTTACACCGATTCGTTTGGGATAAAGTAGCTCCCAAGGCATGCCTGCCATAGTTTCAGCTGCATCTAGTCCACCAACTCCAATGGCAATCATTCCAAGGCCACCAGCGTTTGGGGTATGAGAATCAGTACCAATCATCAATCCACCAGGAAATGCATAGTTTTCAAGAACCACTTGATGGATGATTCCAGCACCAGGCTTCCAAAAACCACATCCAAATTTTGCTGCAGCAGATTGCAGGAATTTGAAAACTTCGCTATTTTCATCAAGAGAAACTTTCATGTCAGCATCACCTTGAACTTCAGCTCTAATGAGATGATCACAGTGTACAGTTGTTGGCAAAGCTGTTTGTTTAAGACCGGCCTGCATGAATTGAAGCATTACCATTTGACCTGTAACATCTTGTAATGCAACTCTATCAGGTTTGAGAAAAACATAGTCTTTTCCACCAACAAAACTTTTGTCAGTCATTTCGTTAAAATGGCCAGATAAAATTTTCTCAGTAAGTGTAAGTGGTTTTCCAACAATGTTTCTATATTTTACAATATTTTCTTTTAATTTCAGATATACTTTTGAAACAAGTTCAGAAGTAGTGTCAATTTCCATATGATGCGATAAATTTATCCCGAATTTAATATTTACAATTTAAAAATTAGAAAAAACATTCCAATAGGCATGCAAATTTCTTAACAATTATAAGCCAAAAGTAGCTTTCCAAGTGAGTGTTGTGGAGTTACAAGTTTTCTAAAGTGAGGTTTGAGTATGGTCAATAAGGGTTTTCCAAAATTTGGCATGTCACAAGCAGGAGCATTTGTTGCTGCGCTAAAAAACTACAATTTACCTGATTTTATTCTGGTATTAATTGCAAAAGAGTGCAAATCAGATCTTCTTGAAAGGGGCAGAATTGATGACAGATTACAGAGTATGAATGACGGGGCTTTGGAACTGTTACACAAAGTTTTTGTCGGGTGTGAAGAAGACAGCGCAGGAAAATACGCACAGTACAGATTCTATGCATACGTTTCAAGCATGTATCATAAATGCGAAGTTCTAGTAAATGAAACAATTCCAGGTGCAAAAGGTAAAAATCATAAAATTCCTGTTGCAGTAAAAAATAATGGAATGTACATTGCAGTTGCATATAACAAGGCAACTGGAAACCCTGTTAACAAAAAAGAGACAACCAGATTTTATGAAATGGTAGATGATATCAAGAAAGGTGAACATGGAACAATGCTTACTGATGCAATTTATGGCGCTTCAGTAGGTTTTAGAGGCGATGCGTTAGTAGAGCTTGAAAACTTGAGTAAATCAAGAAATGATGATCCTGAAAATATGTTAAATTTTAAAACAGCAAACTTTGAAAATAATATTTATTCTGTCACAAAGTGTTAGTTAGGATTATTTTAGATTTAGCTGTGATGTATCCATTGCCAAAAACATAGGCTTGCCATCAGTTTTTTGAAAGTTTTCATCAAACTGTTCAAATTCTAACTGTTCAAACAGGTGCTTTGTCCAAATGTCATGAACTACCTGAATGAATTTTTTATGTCCGGCAATCCGTAACATCTCATGAAGCAATTCATGGGATACTGTAGTGCAGTTTTTTTCTGCAAGAAATAACGTATCATGTGATTCTTTAAGTGGCTGCCAAAACACCATTCCAAAATTTTCAGCGTGATATCCCTCACAAGTACAATCAGTCCACAATGGTCGGAAATGAGTCAGATAGAAATGGTAAATGTCTTTTCCTCGTTGTTCATGATCACGTACAAGAGTATTGGTATCAAGTCTTTGAAGAATGCTTCCAGGCTTTGTGATTAATTCATCACATTGAATTTCATAGTCTTTTCCAAACTTTTCTTTAATCCATGCCTTGTAAAACTGGCCCATTTTTTTAACGTATTCAAATTCAAACTGACGTTTTTCTCGATCTTCTTCTTTTACAACGAAAATAAAATGTAAAATCATAGTAAGAAAAAGTGGGGTTTATGTTTGGCCTTCAATACCCATCAGGGTAAGGGTTGAACGAATCTTTTCAATTTTTCTGATCTTCCAAGTAATGGTTTCTCTAAGTTTTTCCACGGTATCAGACTCTATCTTGGCCAAAATATCGTATGCGCCAAAAGTTCCATGAACTTCTTTAACACCGTCCAGGCTCTTTAGTTGCTGAATTATAGCTTCTTCTGAACCTAGTTCACAGTTTATTAAAACATAAGCTGTTGCCATGAATTAATTAAACAAATCGACTATATCAATGTGAAGACAGAGGCTCGAATCAGAAAAAGGCTGTTTGAGGAAGATGCAGTAAGGACAATAGCTGCATTGCCTGAAAAGTTGTTTTATGGAAGCCTGCACTAAAGACAGTTAATGTCTCAGAGAAGGGGCAGATTACAATTCCTCGGGAAATTCAAACGTTGTTGGGAATAAAAAAAGGAGACAGGCTTGTACTTGCAACAAAAAACAAAAAGCTTTTGATTCAAAAGGCTGCAAATTTGGAAAAACAGATGGAATCTGATTTCAAGGACTTGTTAAAACTATCTGAGGAGACTGCAAAAGAAATGTGGGGCAATAAAGATGACAAAATATGGAATAAGGTTTAGGCTAGTGTAAAACATACAACAGGCATTGCAATTAATAAAAAAACACTACAAAAATCCCAATAATAGTGATGCCATAGTTAGCACATTAAATAATTGAACATTTTCACAGGCAGGATCTCCTTTCTGGCAAACAGCTTGCGTACTGACTGCTCCATCTCATCTAGCGTGCCAAACACCTTTGCAGACAGTACCCGTTTTATCACCCTCCACTGCATCTCAATGGGATTAAGCTCCGGCGTGTACGGCAGCAGGTACTCCAGAACTATCTCGCCGTTGTATCTTTCCAGAAACTCCTTTACCTTTTTGGATTTGTGATATGACGCATTGTCTACAAACAGCAGCACCTTGCCGAATCTTTTGTGAACCCGTTCCAAAAAGTTGCAAAAGCTGTCGCTGTTTGACTTTTCATAAAACATAAAGTAAAATGCGTTTGCCGCCAAAGCTCCAAAGATGTATCTTCTTTCGCGTGACAAAACAGAGGGGGATGTGGCGCGCTTGCCGCGCCTTCTCCACCCGTAGCCGGGCCTGTTTGATGCCTTTTGAATCGAGGATGCATCGCCGGCCAGTACGGTGTATCCCTGCGCCGACTTTTCTGCAACGAGTTTTTTTGCCCGCTCCTGAAACTCTTTTTGCTTTCTTTTTGAGGCTGATCTTGGGTTTTTTGGACGCGCCTTGCTCCACGAAAAGCCCATCTCCCTGACCAGCTGCAGCGCGCCTGTCTTGCTGTACTGCACGCCGAACTTTTTCTTGATGTGCAGCCTTACCAGGTTGGAATCCCACAGGCTGCTCTCAAAGCCGCATGATTCCGGCCCCGCATCCAGGTCTGCTGCAAGCTGTCTTGCCTGCGGCCCGCCTATCAGGTGCTTTCGTCCCCTGCCGCTGCGCTCGAACCTTGCGCGTATTCCCTCGTCCTGTGCGCGGTTGAGCCATGCAGATATGGTGGACTTGGGCCTTCCCAGCATCCTTCCAATCCTGTCTAGCGGCACGCCGTCCTTGCGCTGCATGTACGCAAGCAGCCTGTCGCGCCTTCTGGGATCGGTCTCTTTTTTGTATGCCCTTTTGAGGTCTGCAACGGCCGGTGTTTGGCAGAAATTTTGCCCCCCTTGCAACCTGTCTCTTTTTTTGTTTGTACATGCAGTGTGTGCGGTATGGCCGGTCTTGGATCTTTTGGCCAAAAATAATTGTCAAAATGGTTCAGGTTTTTTATGTACTTACTACAGTAAACCGATTGTACTTAGTTTTGAGAAATCTTCAAGATTGCATCCCAGATTTGTTTTGGCACTGGCATCACAGATAATCTTGAAATTCTAATTAATTCCCAATCTCTGAATTTTTTTTCTTTTTTCATTTCATCAAGTGTCACTGGACGTTTCAATGTTTTTTTGTATTTAACGTCCACAACAATAAAGCGTTCATTGTCTTCCTTTGGATTTGGATAGGGTTTTGAAGTAACTTGCATAATGCCAACAGCTTGTCTTTCATCACCGGTATGATAAAACAAGACAAGATCTCCAGGTTTCATTTCTCTCATGTGTTTTAATGCAAGATTATTGTGGATTCCGTCCCAAACTGTTGTTTTTTCTTTTTTTAGTCGTTCAAAATTATATCCTCTGGGTCCGCTAGGTTCTTGTTTTGCTAACCAGTAATTTGCCATTTTCAGTTTTCTGTATTTGCATGGATGTTTTATGTTTTTGAATTGTCCCCCGGTTCTGACTCGCACAAGATCATTGGTATTTAGCCAAAACCTCCTTGGGTTCTAAAACCGGGGCGCCCTCAATGTGCCATGCCTGGGTGAATTGGAAATCATTGGTATCATTACGATCGACATCATCCCAATCCGTCTGCATGGTTGCTCTTAGGGCATACAGTATTCTACTTGGTCAAATATTAATCAGGTAGTTTCACTTCAAAAGAAACTATTGGCTCTCTAAGCTTAAAGTTGTCTTTGGTGGACTTGCTGATTTTGCCAACGATTCCGACAGCCTTTCCATCAATGGTGATGCTGGCAACGTGTCCCTTTTCAAAAGTTGGGTGAGCGGCAGTTTTAGTCTCGCAGGTTTTTCCAAATATTGATTGGACGGCAGACTGTAAGACAGATTTTATTTCACTAAAGTTTGCATCTTTATGTGAACTTGCTGCACAAAGATGCGCTTCTTCGGCAATAGGATCGGATTTAGCAAAAACAGTTCCTATCTCAAACAATTTTTGCGGATATGATTCATGAATATTTTTTGCCAGACTGTCAACTATTCCCGGAAGTAACGAATCTCTAAGAATCGTATGCTCAAGACTCTTAGAGTCCAAGACTGAGATAATTTTTGACGGGTCTCTTTGCGTATTGTCATAAAGGGTTCGCTTGCTTGCCAAGCTGGAGTTTAGTGCTTCCATGTAGCCTAACCCAGTCATCATAGAAGAGATTGATTCCAGAGTAATCGAGTTTGGATGCTTTTGTCCAAGTGTTTGAGAAGGAGATAATGTGGGTTCAAGATTCTGAATTCCATAACCCAACGCAACTTCTTCTACCAAGTCCATTGGTCCAAAAATATCAAATCTATATGCGGGAATTGTGCAAATGATGCTGTTCTTGCCTTTGACTGATGCATCTAACCTAGATTTTTTCAGCGATGAAGCAATCTTAGAAGTGCTGAGATTCAAGCCCAGAGTTTGGTTGATCAGGACAGGATTTACAGACATTTTGTTTTGTTCAAGTTTTGGTGAAGAGTTCTTTGCACCAGAAATTCTAACTGATTCTAAAGTAAAACCTGCGCTTTGTAAAATAGTTGCAACGACTGAAAGCATGTCTTCAGCGTCCCCTTTATTGATGCCAGTTACCTCAACGAACAGGTTTTTTGTTTTAGTTGTAACAGCAGTTACTGCTGCGTTAATTATTGGGGGAAAAGAGACGGCGTTTTGCTTTGCATCTAAAATTATAGGTACCTGGGCAGAATTTCCAAGTATAGAGCCATAATCCTTTCCCACATCAGTATTTTTTAGGATCTCAGATATTGAAAGTTCTTTGCCAGAGTTTAATGGAGTGAATTTGTAATTCCTATTAGTGGTTTTGTAAACTAGAGGAAAAGCAATCTTGTCTAAATCATGAATCCCTATTGATGATTTCTTTCTCTTTCTTCCCATTCCAAAATGAAGATCTTCCTGCAGAGTCATAAACTGGCTGATTGTTTTATCATCAATTTTTCCATTTTTAGCTACAATGCCAGTTACAAAGGGACGGATTTTCGATACATCGGACTTGACAGATATCAGATATTGGTTTGATTTTTTGACGTTGAGTTTAATTGCTCCGGTTTTGACTCGTAGCAATCCTTGCAATCCGAGTGCAATTCCAAAATCAGTTGAATAGTCAGGTCTGTTTGGACTGTATTCAATTCGGACCAGGTCTTTGTCTTCAGATTCGATATCCAATCCAAGAAATGGCAGCATGTCAGAAATTTCTTTTTTTGTGACTCTGCCGACCAGTTTTTGAAGTCTGGTGTAAGATAATTCAACTACTGGCATTTTCTGGCACTCCTCAGCCAACTCAGGTTGTTATTGTAAAATTCCCTAACATCATCAAGGCCATACTTTAACATGGCGATTCTTTCAATACCGCCACCCCATGCCAGAACAGGTTTGGCGATACCAAGGGGTTGGGTCACTTCGGGTCTAAAAATTCCCATTCCAAATAATTCTACCCACTTTCCCAGTCTTTCATTGTACACCATAGTTTGCAGTGATGGTTCTGTATACGGAAAAAATGTTGGCCAGAATTTTATTTTTGTAATTCCAATTCGTTTATAGAACTCCCGTTGAATTCCCATTAAATTTCTCAAGTTAGCATCCTTTCCTGCAACAACCCCTTCAATTTGATTAAATTCCACAAGATGCTTGTAGCTGACTTTTTCATTTCTAAACACACGACCCAATGAAAAAACTCTGGCCTCATCAGGTTTGGCTTCAGCCAGATGTTTGATGGTGACACAGGTTGTATGTGTTCGTAGAACCATCTTTTGCGCCTCATTGATATCCCAATGATATCTCCAACTGCTTTTGTGGGATTCTGAAACTTTTCTAATCTGCGCAGGGGTCGCAATTTTTTTGGCAGACATGCCATCAAGATAAAATGTATCTTGTAATTCTCTTGCAGGGTGATCTTGGGGGGTAAATAGCGCATCAAAATTCCAAAAGCTCGGTTGAGCCAGATTGCCATTGATTTCAGAGAATCCCAACGTAACAAATATTTCACGAATTTCCTCAATAGTGTCTTTTAATGGATGGGTTCTTGCAACAAAAACTTCAGGTACCTTTGCTTCAACGTCTATTGCCCCGGTAGATTCTAAAAGTTTTATTGATTTTGCAGAATCAGTTAGAGTGATTTCTTTGGTCTTTACAATGTCTTCAGTTATAAAATCAGGTCTTTTCAAAAGTCCCGATAAATCACTCCTGTCAATTTTTTCTCGAGGAAGTTTATTTTCTCCAATTTGTTTGAGGGTTTTTTCGCCTGGAAGTTCTGATGGTGAATTCTTAAGTGTGATTTGTTCTGACGATGCTTCAACCCAATTGTTTTTTCTAGCCAAACCCATAGCAGCTCCAAAAACAGGGCCCAGTTCTTTTTGCAAGTCAGATAATTTGCCAGGACTGTCTTTGAGTAAATCTAGCAGTCGTCTTTCAGGTAGTCCTTTTTGCAAAGATTCAAGACCGTTTTTGCCCAAGCTGATGATACTGGCTTTTGACTCGTTGACAATTGCCAGATCTTTTAGTTTTAGCCATTCAATTCCACGTCTAATCTGATCTGAGGAAAGTTTTGTAGATTTTTCAAGAGTTTCAGGTGTCTGTTTCGGATTATCCTTTAGCGAGGCGATAATTTTTTTTTCAATATCATGAAAAACTTGTGACAACAGTAAAAGTTCGAAAAAGACTTTTTAAACCTTAACCTAAGTCAATTTGAATGTCATCTGATGACTTTATTGTAACCCCTTGGCATGTCGAAGGGGATATCGATTATGATAAATTGATCAAGAAATTCGGTACTGAAAAGATTTCGTCAGGGCTGCAAGACAGGATCAGGAAAAGTGCCGGCGAGGACCATTTCATGCTGAGGAGAGGCATTTTCTTCTCCCACAGAGAAATGAACAGGATTCTTGATGATTATGAAAAAGGTGACAAATTCTTTCTATACACTGGAAGAGGGCCTTCTGGACATACTCATATTGGCCATTTGGTGCCATGGGTTTTTACAAAGTGGCTACAAGAAAAATTTGATGTCAACATGTATTTTCAAATAACAGATGATGAAAAATTTTATTCAAAACCCAATCTAACATTAGAGGAAGCTGGAAAATTTGCATATGAGAATGCGTTAGACTTTATTGCGCTGGGTTTCAGACCAGAAAAAACAAAAATCATCATCAACACGAAAAACATTCAAACCTTATACCCAATTGCAGCTCAAGTGGCAAAAAAAATTAATTTTTCAAACACAAAGGCAACATTTGGATTTACAAATGAAACAAATCTTGGTATGATTTTTTACACATCACTACAGTCAGCACCATGTTTTATTGAAGACAAACCAGTTTTGATTCCATTAGGAGTAGACCAAGATCCCCACTTTAGGTTAACAAGAGACATTGCACCAAAGATTGGAAAGCCAAAACCAGCACTAATTCACAACATAATGACTCCGGCCTTGGAAGGACCGGGTGGAAAAATGTCAGCTTCGGATGAAAACGGTACGGTATACACAACTGATGCGCCAGATGTAGTAAAAAAGAAAATCAACAAGTATGCATTTTCAGGTGGTCAGCCAGATATTGAAGAGCATAGAAAGCTTGGAGGGAATCCAGACATTGATGTTTCATATCAGTATCTAAGAATATTTTTTGAGCCAGACGACAACAAACTAAGATCAATTTATGATGATTACAAATCTGGAAAACTACTCTCAGGGGAACTAAAAGCAATTCTAATTGAAAAAATTAACGAGTTCCTTGCAGTTCATCAAGAAAAAAGAGAAAAAGCAAAAAACCAGATAGGACAATTTCTTTTTGAAAATAAATGAAGATTAGTGTCTCGTGCAATGACAAATATGAAGCTCAGAAACTAGCTAGTTTAATTTTCATACAGGATGGGAAAGAAACCCACATCACATCAATTCTTAACGTGGTTGAAAATGAATTGGTAATTTCGCTAAAAGACAAATCTGCCCACAGCATTGTACTCAAAGATAAGGAAAATGTTGAAAACTTTGCAGACTTTATCCAATCAGTATTTGATAAGGAACACAGACTAGTTTCCACTAAAATTTCAGAGCATAGCGTAGAAATTGTGAAGGAGTGAATCTATAACCCTAAAACAAGATAGAGCAATACAATTCCAACCATAGCAATCATAGATATTCCTAATGCCTTAAAGTCACCATTCATGATTCGATTTCAAAATTATTATAATTAAAGTGTTAATAAATTCCCAAAGATGATTTTAATGATATCATCGAGGAAAACGTCTATTCTTTTTCTGTTTAGATTTTGGTTTGTCTTCTCTTGGCTTTGATATGGGTTGTCTGATTTCGTTACAGTTCAAGCATAACACATCAAGTTCTTCCCTAGCAAGTTCCGGTTCTGAAATATATTTTCCCCAGGAAGATGCTGCCCCTCCACGTCTGATATCATCAAAAGATTCAGTGTCATATTTGTGACTGAATCCTAGGGCTTTTTCATCCTTGAATCCACAGTTAGAACAAACTTTTCCGCCTAAGATCTCAAATAATTTTTCTTTTAAAGATGCGTAGAATTTTTCTGAGCCATCAGAAAAGAAACTTTCTCGTTTTTTCAAAAATTTATCATTGGCTGATCTTCTAGGTCTAGAATCGTCTCTACTTGAACGTGAGTTCCTATCATTTCTAGAACTCCTAGAACGTCTATCATCTCTGGAGTATCTTGAATCCCTGTCGTTTCTAGAATATCTGTCGTTTCTAGAATATCTGTCGTTTCCTGAATCTGGTTTGTTTTGTCTAAAACAGTCGCTACAATATACAGGTCTATCAGTTCTTGGAACAAATGGAACTTTGCACTCAGTACCACAGTCAGCACAAGTTACAGCTGCAGATTCTTTCTTCTATCATCTCTGGAGTATCTTGAATCCCTGTCGTTTCTAGAATATCTGTCGTTTCTAGAATATCTGTCGTTTCCTGAATCTGGTTTGTTTTGTCTAAAACAGTCGCTACAATATACAGGTCTATCAGTTCTTGGAACAAATGGAACTTTGCACTCAGTACCACAGTCAGCACAAGTTACAGCTGCAGATTCTTTTCTTCTATCATCTCTGGAGTATCTTGAGTTTCTAAAAGAGCGAGATGGCTCATTATCGAGATTGGGGTTTCTTCTGGATTTTTTTCTATCAGAATACTTTGATTTGTAGAACTCCATTGTACTGAATTCTAAATTTATTGGATATAGATAGTTAGAGGTTTAATTTGTGCCTAAAACAAAAAATTGCTCAAACAAGGGATTTATCCATTTCAACTGACATTATCTCTTGAACTTTGAGAAAATAGAGTTTTGTTGAATATGGCATCTGGTCTAAATTATTATCAACTGCGATCATAAAGTATCTGACTGCGCGCTTTGAAATGTCCAAATTAAACTTCATTGTAAGTGTAGGATCTTGATGAACCTTGATTTTGTCCTCAAGCCAAGGTGGCGCCATCTCAATTGTCTCCTTGATAATCTTATCATGCCAAAACGAAAGATTTTCAGGTTGGAGTCCCTGTTTTAGATTTGAGACATCAGTATCAATTACTTTCATCATATGGTTGATGATTGCCATCATGCTCAATTCTAGAATTCTGTTTTATTCCAATCACTCAAAGTTAGACAAGCTGTTAGTCAATTGATAACAAGTTTCCCTCTGTGTCAACCTCAGAGTTTTTGATGCGAGTTGTAGATATTCTTGTGCCGTCTTTGGCCAAAAACATTGGCACTGTTATAACTTTAACAGGAGGCAATTTCTTTTCTGCTCGAAGTTGGTTTAGAACATCCCCCTGATTACTTGTTTCACCGCTAACTACCAAGGCCTCCACACCTCTCTCCAAAACTGCAGGGCCAAAGTCATTATCTAGTTTGCTAATTTGAAATGAGGCGTCTGGGAACCCTTTCAAAAGAGTTTCAGTCAGGTTTTCAAGTCGCTTTTCATATTTGTTGGTTGGAATTTTTCCTTTTTTTGCAGCTAGTTCATCACTAGTTAGTCCAATTATTACTTTATCAGAAACTGCAAACGCGTCTGAAAGCAAAGTAAGATGGCCGCGATGGATGATATCAAATGTGCCGCCGGTTGCAACCAGAGAGAATTCAGGCATGCATTGTTATAGAATTCTTTGAAAATAAGTCCTACTAGGTTACCAGAATTAAGACAAAGGGACCTTGTTCTGCTATTGGAATGTTGCTTCTATCCCAGACAAACGTCTCGATGAAGAATAGTCCCTTTTTTTCTGGAATCCAGTCTATGCTTTGAGATTCAGTCCCCGTTCCAATGAATCGTCCATCAAACTTTCCAAGATATTCAACCTTGGGGGACTGCCCGGACTCTTTGACTTGAACATAGTAGGTATATGCTGTTTCGTTGGATTTTTGGTCTGCTGCAAACTGTATCCAGATATTGCTTTTCAAGTTTACAGTAGAACCCATTTTAATTTCAGATAATTGCCGTCCCATGTTATCTTCTACAGTAACATCAGAAATTGTAGCTAGCTTTGTAAGAATTTGAGAGGGTGGAAGTTCCACATTCACAAAATCAGAATAAAAGATATCAGATTCAGAAAACAGCAAAAATCCTACGGCTCTGGCATCAATTGGTTCATCAAACTCAAATGATACTTTGGTATCTGGTTGCACATCGCCTAGTTCAATTGTAGATACTCCCAAGATTCGCGGAGGCTCAAATCCATCATAAAAGGCAAGGTAGACATTGGTATCAAAATTTGGAGCTCCCCCATTTTGTAAAATCCCAGAAAAGTGCAATGATGTGTCCAAAGTAACCCCGGTAGAAGATACAGTCAGTCCTTTTTCTTTTGATCCTGAAGAACCAAATCCCAGAATGGATACGGAGGCCTGAGTGATGTCAGGGTTTGGTGAGGCAGAACGTATTGCAAATGGAGACTGTCCGTTTGGCGGAATTACTTCAAGCGTTGTTCTGCCTTCATTGACTTCAAGTGGGTTAGGATCAGAGTCACCAAAAAAAATAACTTGAACCCTGACATTAGTTATTGGCGTTAAGGAATCGTTGTTTTTGACTTCGCCGACTACAACAGTATATCCTTCAGAATCCTGATAGACAAATGGAAAGTCATTTACCAGAGATGCAGAAAGGGTTGAAACATTGTCTGAATATTCTTGAGAGAATCCCTGTGAAAATGGAATTAACAATAAAATCAAAAATCCACTTGAAACGAATTTCTTCATATGAATTTCTACGGAATGGCAGGTTAATTTTGTGTAACATACCATATAGTCAACAAGAGAGGTAACAAGGTTTCACCTATAGCTAGTACTACGTAGGGGATAATAAAAAGAGATTAAAAATAGATGTAAATTTTATTTTCTCTTTGCAGTGATTGCTAACCAGTAAATCAAACCTGGAGCTAAACCAACAATGAGTGGAATCCATACAGGCCATCCGTCTGCTGCGCTTACCATAGAAGAAAACCGAAACTTATCCTATTTAAATCCATCCAGCAATTGGAATTTCAACGTAGATCGGATAATTAAAGGTGGACCGGACGGAATTTGAATCCGTGACCCCCCGCGTGCAAGGCGGGTATACTACCAGGCTATACTACCGGCCCCCCATGAAGAAGGGACAATGTGTGGATTTTAATTGTTGTCTTCTTGGCAAGGATTTTATTTGAAACCAAGACTGTTTCTCTCATGGTACTTTTAGAATCTCAAGTTATGCTAAAGCCAGGAGATGCTGCTCCGGGTTTTGAACTGCTTGGAATTGACGGCAAAAAACATTCTCTAAATGACTACAGCGAGTCCAAGGGATTTCTAATAATTTTCATGTGCAACCATTGTCCATATGTAAAGGCAAAAGCAGGTGCGCTAAATGAGCTCTATGAAAAATTTGGAAATGAGATTGCCATCGTAGGAATTAACAGCAACGACTCTACGGATTATCCTGAAGACAGTTTTGATGCAATGAAACAAACAGCAAAAGAGAAAGGGTTTGGATTTGATTATCTGGTTGATGAGACACAAGAGGTTGCCAGAAAATATGGCGCAATGTGTACTCCAGACCCATTTTTATTCAATGGCCAAAAACAACTAGTCTTTCATGGAAGAATTGACAATGCCATGAAGCCAGATGATGAAGCTACCGAAAAGACAATGATTAACAACATACAAAAATTACTGTCCGGCAAAAAAATTGAAAAAGATTTTGACCCATCAATTGGTTGCTCAATCAAGTGGAAAGAAAATTAGACTTAAATGACTCTGGCCTAGAGAATTGTTCGTGGGCTCGTAGCTCAGCTTGGCTGGAGCGTTCGACTGATAATCGAAAGGTCATGTGTTCGAATCACATCGGGCCCATTTCCGATTATTATTTGATATTTTCAGATATGGTTTGAGACCACTGTAAGATGTCATCTAGTTTTTCAGATAACAAGTCAGAATCAATTTTGGTTTTTTTAGATACCTTTCCACAAAGTGCCAATTTCATACGTTTTCCAGATTTTTCTCGGATTGGATTGATCGAGTCTGCAAAAAAGTTCAGCCCCTCACCGGTTTGTGAGAACACAGCTACTACCAAAACCCCTGGTTTTTGTTTCCAAACTTTTCCAACTAATTTTTGAAAATCAAGATCAAACAAGACATTGATTACAGAAGACATATCCCCCAAATGAAAAACCTTCCAGCCATCAGAATGATATGCAGCAGACGCAGCTTCAGAGACGAGCAAACTTTGGGCATCAGATGCAATTACAACTACATTCTTTTTTGGATCAGATACGACCTGAAGCTGATTAAAAATTTGAAGAGATTTTGAAATTGTGGTTTTAAGGAGATTTTGCTCAGCTGTTCCAATCTTTCCCTCATCATACAAATCCTGAACAGAGTTGATGGCAGGCACAACTACTTCCAGTATCAAACGATTGGCTGTAGCCCCCGAATGTATGCAGTTACGAATTAGGGAGTAGACTTGGTCTTGGGTTCCTTTGATCAAGCCATTAAGATACTGTGACGATATTTTGAAATAGTCATCAGGAAAGTTGTAGGACTCTTGTCCTGGTTCTAAAAACCACAAAGTAATGTTTCCAATATTTTTTTGTCGTAGCAATCCTTCGGCTGCAAAAACCTTGAGATACTTTGTCATGGTAATCCTGTTGACACCGACTTTTTCAGAAATCTCAACTCCTGACATTCCTGTCTCAGAACCCTCCAGAGATGAAATCAGTTTTTGCCTAATCTCTTCAGTCGAATAGCCTCGTCCCATAGTGGTCTTGGACTAGGGTATCGTATAAAGACTAATTTTCATTCACACAAACTTGCCTGTTTTTTAAAATAAAACATTATATACTTTGGTACCTTAATGTACGGTAAGGAAAAAGTAAATTGCCAAAAGCCGGATTCAAATCAATCACCGTCTCAGAGACAGTCTATGATAAATTCAACGAGGTTTATCAAAAGAGTAAAGACGACTTGGCAATGAAGGGCGTCAACAGCTTTTCAGGTTATGTAACTTACATGTTAGAGGAGATGATGCAAAAGGACAAGACCTTTGCAAGATATGCTCCAAAGATAGAAAAGGTTTCTGTCGATGATGACCGCATTATACTAAAAGACAATATCAAAAATAGAATTGCAGAAGTTGCAGTTCAGAAAGGAGAGTTGTTCTGTCAGCTCTGTGATGAGAAAGATTGCGTACATGTTGGATTTGTCTGGTCTATACCAGAGGTCTACGAAGTTCTAAACGCTAGAGGAATCAGGCATCCAAAATAGTTGTGTATGGAGGAGGTGGGATTTGAACCCACGAACTCCTGAGAGACAGGATCACCCATTATTTGATCTTAAGTCCTGCATGTCCAAAAGCATAGTGCTTACTTTGGCCAGGCTTGATTACTCCTCCAAAATGGTAAAAATGTGTGTGAAATTTAACAGTTTAGAGGGTTTCAGACAAGAATGAAGGATTATAAGGATTTTCTACAGGGGAAGTTTGTGCTTCGGTAGCTCAGCCTGGTAGAGCGTTACCTTGGTAAGGTAAAGGTCGCGGGTCCGGATCCCGCTCGGAGCTTCTTAATTTCCATGTCGTCATTATGAAATTCTGTAAGTGTCTTGTAGAATTCCGTAAGATTTTGACTCTGTTCAATTAGTGGCAGTTCTGATCCTGAAAACTGTAAAAGTTTCTTCTTCTTTATTCCATGTTCAATTAGGTATTGATAGTTCTTTGAATAATTTCCATTTCCAGATAGGAATTGACGTTCTTTTTTACTAAACAAGGTAACATTTATTCCATATTGGGTTCTTTTACTTGAACTAACATGTTATTTTGTATATTATAGATTGGATCACCATTTGCATCTCTTTTTTTAGTCCTTGAAATATTAGTAAGAGTAGATTTCATTCGAATTCGTGCTCCATCATCCAACAGGTATTCATTCCATTCCTCATGAACAATTCTGAATTTCATATCTTCTTTGTCTACACTCGCCTGAAGTTCTTTTGGAGAGTACTTTTTTGGATCAGGTATGCCTTTTAATTTAGGCGGAACTATAATGATTGTTAATGGTATTCCATCCCCACGATAGTTATTTTTTCCATTAACTATTGAACGGTGAACAGTTTTTAGAATATATCGAGTTTTCAAAATAGATTGATCACTTAATTCGTATTTATTCCAAGGTTCATCTGCAATTTCGAAATCTATAGATTTTTCTTTTGAAGCCATGATTAGATCTTGAGGGGTTTTACGTGTCTGTTACCTAACGTATCAGTTTTTGTAGGAATCCCATCTGGGTAGAGATTTGAAACTATGGGTATTTCCATTGTTTTCTGAGCATTTGTGAAAAACTGATTTTGGAACCATTTTATTTCTGCAGATTCCTCTTTTTCAAGTTTTAGCAGAAAGTTTTTGTTTTCACTAAGAGATTTGCGAAGAGCACTTTTGAATTTGCTTTGAGATGCATAAGTGATTTTGTGTCCCATATAGAAAATAGATTCTAGTGATTATTTAATATATTGAGCTATTTCTACTCGCACAGACTCGATAGGGTATAGTCCTCTAGCAATGGCACTAGATATAACGTGTTTTTCATCCTCACTTGCAGTTAAAGTAAATCCGTTTAATTTGAGAAAGACATCTGCTGTAGTGAATCCAGTTCGTTTATTTCCATTAACAAAATATTGGTTACTAGCTAATTGATACCACAAATAAGCGGCCTTGCCTATAATTGCATCTTTTATCGGAAGATCTTCATATTCATAAGATACACCATAAACTGCAAAATCAACTCCACCCTCATAAAGAAATCCTCTTTCAGATGCAGGTAACAAAGTATCATTGATTTCTTTAACATCGTCTTTAGTCAGATAAGCAATACTAATTTTTGTGGCCATGTTTATGAGATCCTATCCAACCATTTATCTACAAAGTTTTTTGTATCAATCTTCCCAGATTCACTCCGATCATCAATGAATTTTTTTTTTTTGTCATATCTACAACCCAGATATTTCAAGATTGATTTAAGAACTATTTTCTCATAATCAAATGTAGGACTAGAAATTAGCTTAATCCCAGATGCAAAAACAGCACTTCTAAAGCAATCATTCATGCCAAATTCTTTCAGAAAAGGTTTGATATGCTCAATTGTCTTATTCAAAATACTCTCATAGAATGATTTTATTTTAATTTCATGTTGGCATCTGTCAATCTATGAAATTCTGTAGATTTTGTAGAAATTACATAAATCCTCTATGAGTAAAGAAAATATCTGAAAAAGGTGTGTTCTGTCTGCCTGCCAATATTTCCCTGTGCATCATAAAAACCAACTTTAAGTTTTTTATTTTCCAGATCAGTGAGATCTTCAAACAGTAGACTTTTTGTAATTATTTTGGAGGTGTAGATTATGGCGATTCCAGAAATCGTCATTCAGTATCTGAGGGTTTGGTAAGGTAAAGGTCGCAGGTCCGGATCCCGCTCGAAGCTTCTAATAATTTTTAATCAATAATTCAAAGTGTCCGGTTCTCTTTTTAGAGTTGGAGTTAATTGAACGGTTGGCCTGAATCTTGTCTACCTTCCAAGGTTTCTTTGCAAACATATCTGATACCTCTTTAGAGTCTGAATTAGACAGCAAAACTTTGCATCCCTTAGAATCTAATTTCATACAAAGTTCTGCTAGCCTACTCAAATCATCATATGTGAAATCCTTGTTTGTATAACTTGTAAAATTAGCAGTTTGGCTAACTGGTTGATACGGAGGATCAAAATATACAAGATCTCCTTTTTTTGCATCTTGTAAAACTGCCCCAAAATCACGGCATTTTATTGAGACTCTGCTTGACTGCAAAATGTCACTGACAGAACGGAGGTTGTCTTCGTTGACAATATTTGGATTTGTGTATTTTCCAAGAGGCACGTTGAATTTTCCTTTGCTGTTAACACGGTACAATCCATTAAAGCAGGTTCTATTCAAAAAGAGCAGTCGAGATGTCTTTTCAATCTCGCTTCTAGGGCTGCCATCTCTAACAGAGTAGTAGTAAGATTTTGAATTTCTTTGATAACTTTTTTCATGTACTTTTAGAGAGCTGATCAATTCATCAATTCTATTTCGGATGGTAGTATAGGCCAGTACCAAATCAGAGTTTAGATCAGAGATGCCACATTTTGGTCGCGCTTGTTCGGTGAGAATATGAAAGAGAAGCGCCCCTCCTCCCAAAAATGGCTCGTAATAGATCCCAAAGGTTTTAGGTAAATTTTCATTTAAAATTGGAATTAGCTGTCTTTTGCCTCCTGCCCATTTTACAAATGGTTTTGGGGTTCCAAGTATCTGACTGTATTGCTGCTTCACATGGTACTATCACAAGATTGCATATTGTCAAAAGAGACAACAAAAGATCACAACCTGTGCAATATTTTTTAATCAAATTCAAATGGTTTAGAGAATACTCTAAGCCGAATTAATAAAATGAAAAGGAAAAGGTTGAGAGCTTAGTCCCACTTTGACCAGGCGGCCATCCATCTGTAAGTCCAAGTGTTTAGTTTAACACCCAGCGCAGCCATAGTGACTGACAACACCGCACCTGCACCTGCACCTAGAGCAACTGGACTGTTATAGAACTTTCCAACTTGCGGTTCTATCGGTGTCATGTATGGTGGCAATGTGGGTCTTGGATACTTGAATGCCGTTTCAAGCGGGTCTGCTACTGTTATCAGGTTTACCATGTTGAACAATGGTAATGACATTCCTACTAGTACACCTCCAAACAGTATCAACGAGTGTTTGTTCTTCTTTGTTGCCCAGTAAACCAAGTCCAACAGCATTGCTGATGGCAGCCAAACTGGAGTTACAATGAAGTCATATGGATATCCAAGTGCAAACCATGCACCTTTTGCAATCCACGTGTATACTGTCATTATTAGAGCGTAGTACGTTGCTGTACCTGGAACACCTGTAAACGTTAGGTAATATGTTGCACCTACTACAAGCATCAACGTTTGCGATATTGAGAATACCGTAAATGAAGTCCAAGCCCAGTCAGTGTAGAAGATGTAGTCTCCTGCATTAATTGTTAACAGTGTTGAGTTAACTGCGACTACTACTATGAACAAGTAGTGAGTACATCGTCTTAACCAGACCATATCCTGTAGAATAATGGGTCAGTATATAAAATTTTAGAGTGTGATGAAGATCTTTGTTTTTAACCTAAAAATGAAAAAGAAGTGTCTGAAGGGGTTTCCTTCTAGTTACCAACATACAGGGATATCAGAATTGTACCGACTGTAACACCGGCTATAACACCGGCGACTAGGCCATTACTATTCTTGTTGGAACCTTCTTCCATGACTTTAACACAGAAGATGTAACCTATTGCCTCAATGATCGTAAGTACGATGAATGCATAGTGACCACTTGGTGTTGGATATGCCCATGGATAATAGAAGTATCCTGCTGCGGTGCCACCAAAAGTTGCCAACCATGCGGCTATGAATGAAATGGTAATCATACCAGTCATGTTTTCAACGCGCCGTCCAATCATTCGTTCTACGTCAGCGCTAGATGATCCACCGCCACCGCCAGAACCGAATCCTTTAGGTAGAGTCATTATGGATTTATTCTGATGCAGAATCCTTTTAAGTCTTTCTTAAATGGCCGAGTCTAGTACGATCTAGCCACAACTAAAATAATAAAAGAGAAAAAAGTGTGCTTTTGCACTTTTTGTCTATGGAATTGATCTGCTGTACAATTTGCCTTCTAGGGCCATCTTGTACATTTCTGCAACATATGGGTTCTCTCCAGGAGTTTCTGCGCCTAGTTCTACGAGTCTAGCATATACCCTGACTACGTATGCAAGTGCACCCATGAATGCAACTACTACACCCATGTTAAACATCCAGTGGTTCGGAACCGCAAAGATTTCTTCTACAAACCAGAAATGCCACATCTCATTAACTCCAATTGTAAACATAGTTGCAAGGTAACCAAGGATGGTCATCTTCAAACCTGTGTTCATTGAATTGTTTGGGCCTCTGAGAATTGGAATCTTTCTATCATAGATTGCTGCTGCTCCCCATCCAAGTGGTAATGTAATGAAGTGGGAGTATAACCACCAGTGTGCTGGTGTAAATGCACTATCTCTGATAGAGGTCTGATGTAGAGAACCATCAACGAAGTTATCTACTTCGACTGATGCTGCAGTGGATCCCATAGCAATAACGATGAGCCAGATTTTTTTTAGTCTCTGAATCTCAACTTCTTTTGGGATTAATGCGGGCATCTGTGCCATAGTTACTGTCATGTATGCTCTGAATATAAAGTAAGAGTTTTGAATGCATTAAATTTTTATCAAAAATGTCACACGAGTTTTAGAAGATTATGAAAATAATTGATTTTTTATGATTTAAAATATAATAATTTTAATATTTTTTGACTGCTTTCATTGTTAATCATCAATGATAATCATTGTATTAAGTATCGATCCTCGTTATGAAGGTAAAACATATAACGACGTGTATTATCTTTCAGAATATTAGGGATAACTATGGTCGAAAAAAAGATTTTCGTATTCGGACTGGCTGTTGTACTTGCACTAGGAACTTTAGGTTTCAACTGGGTTGAATCAATTCTTCCAACAGCAGATGCACACGGTGTCCAAGCACAACTTCAGAGTCGTTTCATCAGAATTGAAGATGAGACCTTTAACAGACAATCTCTACAAACTGGCGAAACCTTGACAGTTCAAGGAACACTAGTCAGCCTTGTAGAAAGGGATCTAAGAGGATGGCTATCCATTTTCTCAGAATCTACTAATGCTGGAAACAGATGGGAGATGCTGGCAAGAGACCCACCAGGCAATGTCTTTGACATTTCAGGAAACTCTGTCACAGAATATTCACTATCTGCAAAAGCACTTGAAGCAGGTGTCTACCACGTACACACCCAACTCAATGTAGCACAAGTAGGTCCAGGACTCGGTCCAGGTCAAACAGTTGTAGTTGAAGGAGAACCAATTATCAAACCAATTCCATATACCAACATCGCATACCAATCAATCATAATTGGCGTTGGATATGTAATCACGTTTGCTACACGACCCTGGCAAGTAATCTAAACCACCCAACCTTTTCCTTTTCATTTTCTAACTAATCATTAGTTCCCGCATGTTCAAGTTTTATTGTAGAGAACAATAATGAAAACATGCTAAGCTTCAAGATAACAAAATTAGATATTTTTCAAAGTTATTTTTTTGGCGAAGTTTCATTTCGTTCTGACAAATACAAAATCAATGTACAAAATCAGAGAAGGGGTAAAGTTCTAAAATTACCTTTTGAGATAAAGCCAAAAAATGAAAAAGTCATTGTCAGAATGACAGGCCCAGACGACTTGTTTGTTGAAGACTATCTCCCATATAGAGGGGAGTCAGAATGGCTTGAAATTGACTCAGATGAAATAACGTATTTTCTGGCAGACCATCAAGATCAGTTGGACACTATTGAGATAATGTATGACTAAGAGAAAGGACTTTAAGGAATCTGGTCCAAGTCATCACTATGATTTGGCCTGGAATGGGAGATCCAACAAAGCGCAAGAAAACAATAAGGTTTCTAGCAATCACGGCAGTTATTGCAATTTCAGTAGGTGCGGCAAGTAGTCTAATTCAGGGTCAGATTAGCCAAAATGATCCTCTAAAAGTTTGCATAAATGACAAGGAGACACCATACAAGATCAAGGCAACATTGGAGCTGTTAATTGATGGTCAAAAAGCAGACATTCCAGCTAACATAGGATTGAGTGAGGGAGACTGTCATAGAACCATGTACACACTAACTAACGACGGAACGATCTATGCAGAATGGACAGAAGAATATTCATTTCAGATAGGCCACTTTTTGTGGATGTGGGATTTTCCTCTAAAAGACATGGAGCAGAGCAAATCAGCAATTTACGTCAATGGTAAAGAGTCGCCTCATTTCATCAACCATCCGTTGCAAGATGGGCATCACTACAAGGCAGAGTTTACTTCAAAGGAATATGACGAGTCAAAAGACAGTGATTTCCTTCCACCAGAAAATTAGACATTTCGGATTTTATAAAAAATCAAGTTTTCTAAATTAATTACCAAAACCACATACAGCAAAACTGGAGATTTTAAAAATAATGAAAAGAAAGAAGGATTACCAGTATTTACCGTTGTCTGGAATAAGACCGATACCTTCTCTTTCAAAGTGTCTGTCCAACTCGTCGACCCATCTTTCACGGTTGTCTTTGTATGCCCATCCGTGTACGCGCAACCAGAATGAGATAATTCCAAGAAGGAATACTGTGAACATGATGGTTCCGAAGATGTAAATCATTACATCATAGAATAGTGGATCATAGTTTGGTCCTAGCTGTCCTGTAATTGATGACAGGATACTTAGGAAAGTACCTACGATAGGAATCATGATATTTTGGCTCTATTTGTGCGATATATACATTTCCTTTATTATCAGAAATAACGAGATCAGTATACACTAGAAATTAGTAATAAAATAAGAGAAAAGTGGATTTTTATCCTCTGCCCATTGCTGCGTATTTGCCAGATCTTCCTTTAAGAAGTAAAGCTCCTGCAATACCACCAAAGACTGCAGCTGAAATAGCAGCAGCGCCAAGTACACCATCTGCGTCAAGATACGGAGTTCCTGAACCAGATGCTGGATTTGCTTCAGCAGCTTCGATTCTTCTACGTTGAATCTCAAGTGCTTCCTCTAATGTGTAAGATCCTGTTTCTCCTGCATCGCCAACGTTACCCATGTATTGGGCAAATGCAATTGATGCTGCACCGATGGCACCGAAGAAAAATACAGAAAGCATGGTCGCCGTTAAGAGTATTCTTGTATTCATACTGATTTACCTGTTCGTTTTGAAGCCAGAGACTTATTTAACTTTTATTCTAAACCCCAAATTTCGGCATTATGTACGAGATCAGTAAAGTAACGTTTAATTTTGTTCTAAAATCAGCCAAATCATGGGACGAATGCATACGCACAGACATGGAAAGTCACATTCTATTAGACCTGCCACACTGCGTGCACCCTCGTGGATAACCCAAAGTCCCAAAGAAATCGAAGAACTAGTGATAAAATATTCTAAGGAAGGATTGACCCCCAGTCAGATTGGAATTAAACTAAGGGATCAGCATTCAATTCCACTAATCAAGCCAATTACCAAAAAAAGCATTGGTGAGATTTTAGAAGAAAATGATTTGAAAGCAGAGATGCCTGAAGATCTTGAAAATATCGTCAAAAAGGCAGTAGGCCTTCAAAAACATCTCAAAGCAAACAAAGGAGACAGGAGAAACGTAAGATCTTTGGAATTAATTGAGGCCAAAGTTCACAGATTATCTGTATACTACAAAAAAATTGAAAGAATTCCTAAAAACTGGAAATATAAATCCGTGGTTGCCCAACTAGAGTAATGACAAAACCACTTGACGAGTCACTCTCGTTTTTCAAAGATAAAATTTCAGATTGCATAAAATCCAGAAAATCAATTTTTGTCACAACCCATATTGATTGTGATGGACTTACATCTGGCAGCATTATTACCAAAGCTCTAATCAGGGCAGGGGCCAAATGTACTGTTAGAACATCAAAAGAATTCAGTAAAAACGTAGCAGAATCCTTCAAAACAGATTCTAGGGATTTTCACATAGTGACAGATCTGGGCGGAGGGTTTGCAAAGAATCTAGACGAGGCTTTGGGAGACAACTGGGTTGTCTTAGATCATCACCAGATACCAGATGAGGAGTTGGACAATCAAAACGTCATCAATGCTTGGAGATACGGAATTGATGGAGGAGCTGAGATTTGTGCAGGCGGAATGGCATATCTTGCATCAACTGCACTTGATGAAAGAAATTCAGATTTGTCTGCAATAGCAGTTGTTTCTGCATTAGGGGATAGGCAAGACCAGGGAGAAAGAAAGTCATTTACAGGTAAGAATTTTGAGATTGCAAACACTGCCAAAGAATTGGGTTTGGTGGATATTGATTTGGATTTACTGCTAGTTGGAAGAGAGACAAGACCGCTCCCAGATGCACTGGCATTTACTTCACAGCCATTCATCGAAGGCCTGACCTGGAATAGAGATGCATGTCTTTCACTCCTGAGTTCATCAGGAATTCAGTTAAAGGATGGGGGGAGATGGAGGGTTCCAGCAGAACTAGACGAAGAAGAAAAAAGACTAGTGATTGAATCAATTACCAAATTCACTTCTGGAAAAAACGCCACTGAAATAATGTCAGAGTTAATTGGATATACCTACACATTCCCAAAAGAGGACAAAAGGAGCTTCCTGCGAGACGGAAGGGAGTTTTCAACCATGCTAAACTCGTGTGGAAGAATCAATCGTTCAGGTGTTGGAATGGCAGTATGTATGGGAGACAGAAACAAGATCCTAAGGGAGGGCGAGGCCATTTTAACAGATTATCGAAAGATGATTCGAGAATACATGAATATTTTGTCAAATGAGAGATGGAGGATTTCTGAAAGTGAAACCTGTGTCATGGTAAATGGTGAGGACATAGTTCCAGAAACAATGACTGGGACCATCTCATCGCTGATTGCAGGGGCGCCAAAAAATGCTGGAAAAATTGTAATTTTGAGGACCAAGGCCGAGGAAAACACAATAAAGTTCTCATCAAGAAAATCATTTGGCTGTAAATCCGATATCAATCTAAGCGAGCTAATGAGAACAGGCGCTGAGAAATTTGATGGTGTCGGCGGAGGCCATGATGCAGCAGCTGGGGCAAAAATAACTAAAGACAAATTAGATGACTTTCTGAACTATCTAGAAGTAAATGTCGTTAACGTGTCAAGTGCAGGTAGTTCTCAATAACATACCAAAAGAAAAGGCAGAAACTGTCAAAAAAGCATTAGAGCCTGATAATGTGAATTTTCCAGAAGGACTGAGCCTTTATGTTGAAAATATTGATAACAAGCTAGTTTTTAGTTTTGAAAGTAGGGGGAACATGAAACAACTTATTGGTACCATTGATGAAGTGTTAGAACATGTACAGGTTGCGTTAAAGGTGATTGAGTAATGTTAGATCCTAAATTAATCAAAGAAAAATCACAGGTTATTCTAGACATGCTCAAAGCAAGAAATGTAGACTTTGACTTGGATGCACTAATAGAATCTGATCAGAGAAGACGTGAGTTTATAATCAAAACAGATGAGCTGAGAAAAAAGAAAAATCAGGTGGCACTAGAAATTTCGCAAAAAAAGAAGGCAGGCCAGGACGCATCGTCGATACTAGCAGAAATGAAAAATGTTTCAGACAAGCTTGTAAAATTAGAATCAGAGCAAAACGTTATTGAAGCTGAATATTCAGTGTTAGCATCGTCAATTCCAAATCTTGTTCACAAGTCAGTCCCCATTGGGGCAGATGAAGGCGCCAACAAGGAAGTTAGAAAGTGGGGGGAGATTCCAAATTTTGACTTTGAGATAAGGGACCATATTGACATTTCTGAAAATCTCGATCTGGTAGACCTGGAAAGAGCCGCAAAAGTGGCAGGGGCTAGATTTTATTTTCTAAAAAACGATCTAGTAAGACTAAACCAGTCACTAATTCATTATGCGTTAGATTTTCTTGCAAAAAAAGGGTATTTGCTTGTCCAACCGCCCTACATGATTAATCGAGAGTCAATGGAGGGGGCAGTAATTGCCGATGATTTTGAAGAGGTCATCTACAAAGTTGAGGATGAAGATCTATACATGATTGGAACATCTGAGCATGCCATGGCAGCTATGCATTCAAAAGAGATCATAGAGGGAAAAGATCTGCCTATCAGGTATGCCGGTGTTAGTCCATGTTTTAGAAAAGAAGCAGGGGCACACGGAAGAGATCAGAAAGGAATTTTCAGAGTGCATCAATTTGACAAAATTGAACAGTTTGTGTTTGCAAGACCAGAGGATTCTTGGGACGAGCACGAAAAGATGCTGTTAGCAGCCGAGGAGTTTTATCAGAACTTGGAGATCCCACACAAAGTAATGTTGCTCTCATCAGGGGACATGGGAAAGGTTTCAGCAAAGACATATGACATTGAAGCTTGGATGGCAGGACAAAACGCCTATAGGGAAATTGTGTCTTGTTCAAATTGTCTGGATTATCAAGCAAGAAGACTAAAGATCAGATTTAGAGACAAAACAAACGAGGATACGCAGTATTTGCATACGCTAAACAGCACCCTTGTTGCCACCACTAGAGTTCTAGTCTCCATGATGGAAAACTTCCAAACAAAAGACGGCCACATTAGAATCCCCCAGGTTTTACAGAGTTACATGGAAAATCAGAAAGAGATCTAGTGATATACCCTTATACGCGCCTCCACAGGGATTCCGCATACGCACCTGACTGCGCAGGACAGATGATCATGCCGGGCTTGGCGTTTGCCGTGACTGCCAAACGGCAAGGTAGTACTGGAAGGGAACCCGGACACGCAGTGAAGGCGGATCTAAAGGTTGTAGCGTAGTGAATTGGATTAACAATCGCTCACAAAACAGACAACATTATTCAACCACAAGATCTAGATCCCAGTGTATGGCAGAATCCGCATGAAATACAACAATTCTGCAATACCGGCAGACAGAAGGTTCCTGTCCGGCGTCTCCAGTGCGCGCCTGCGCAGCATGCAAAAAAAGGAGACAGATCCCAGGGCCGCAGCAAGGCTGCTGGCATATGCCATGCGCAAGGAGGGCATGTCCATACGCCAGATATGCAGGGCCCTCAACAGGTCATACTCTACAGTACGGGGCTGGCTTGTGCGCGCCGCACAGCTTGGCACCTGCGGCAGGTACGACATCAAAAACAAAGGCGCGCCAAACAAGCTCGATCCGGAACAGACAAAGCAGCTGCGCGCAGACCTGCTGGCAGGCCCGCGCAGTTGCGGCTTTGAGTCCGGAGTGTGGACGGCACCGCTGCTGGCCGCACACATCAGAAAAAAGTTCGGCGTGCAGTATGCCACTGTCAGCATATATGACATACTGCACAGGATGGGCTTTTCGTGCAGAAAGCCGCGTCCAAAGCACCCAAAATCAGCCTCAGAATCAGAGAAAAAAGAGTTTAAAAAAAAAGCAGGGGAGATAATCCAGAGTCATCCAGACCATACGGTGATTACAGTTGATGAGGCCTCCTTTATCATTGGGTGGAATACCAAGAACGGGTGGTACCTCAAGGGCAAGCCCGTCACCACTCCAGTCAGCCTGTCGCGCAAAAGGTTCTACTCGTTTGGGGCGCTGTACGACGGCGGCTTTGACTGCAGGTTCTATGCCAAGGCCAACAGCTACAGCTTTGTGGACATGCTCGGACACCTGCATCTCAAGCACGGCAAGATCATCGTCTTTCTTGATAACGCATCATACCACAAGTCAAAGATGGTCAATGATTTTGTCGACTCGTATGACGGCGACATAGTCCTTGTTTACTTGCCCGTGTACACCCCGGAGCTGAATACCACGGAGGGGCAGTGGAGGCTGTTAAGAAGGGCCACTGCAAACGTGATGTATGAAAGCACAAAGGTGATGAAGGAATCCATATGGACAATGCTGGATAGACGTGAGGTCAAGATAACAAGAATGAGCGGTTATTTATCCTAGTCACTACGCCCACAGTGGGTGCGGGTCTAAAGCAACGGTAGGAAGCGATCGGAGCGCTTGCAATACTCCTTTCCATTTTTTATCCATATTGTGACTCTTGATATCTTGTGTGATCCAAGGACGATTCTGACGCCATAATTGCAAGGTTTTTACGGTTCAACACGGTTTGAGGGTTAATGCACATGTCATACACAGATGAATCGGGAGTGCCACACGGCGGAAAGAGGGAGGGAAAGTTCTTTATCCTTTCCGCGGTAATGGTAGAGGATTCACACTGGAATGAGATCAATGCAGATATAATCAAAATCAAGCAGAAACACTTTCCAGATATTGATCCCGATGTGCTAGAAATTCACATGTATGACATTTTACAAAGTAAAAAAGAATACGTGGGAATTACAATTGAACGGCGTGACGCATTTTTGACAGATATTTTCAATATTTTCAAAAATCATGAGTTGGCAGTGATATCCATTGTGATAAAAAAGAAAGAATTGGAAAGCAAATACGATGTGGAGCATCTGGAAAAAACTGCCTGGAAAAGCTTGGTTGAACAAATTGAAGGATTTCTGGCCTCAAGAGAAAAATATGGTACCGGGGTAATGATTGTGGATTCTAAGGGGCGATATGAAGACGCGAGAATTAACAGATATGTAAAAACAGCCAAGAAGAACGGCATCAAAGGCACCCCCACAAGTCACTTGATTGAGGATGTTTTCTTTACCAGCTCAGATGAGCGAAATTTTGTGCAGCTGGCCGACGTGGCGGCACACTGCACCCGCCAGCACATGTATGAACGGTCCGATATCGAAAACTATTGGAGGGTGTTTGAATCCAAGCTTTGGTGCGACGATTCGGGAGAATGTGCCGGTTTTGGTTTAAAGATCATTTCATAAGGATCGAGAAACGCCGAGTATTCGTGACAGCTAGTCCCCACATGTCAAAATCTGGATTCATGCGTGATTTTGATCGGATTTGACACCAATCTGTTAAATATCACCAGTTGGTAGTTATGCTGGGTCAAATGATCCCGGAGCTAAGAACGGCAAGTCTGCGGTACCTGGCTTCGTTTTAATTCTCTAAAACAAGTTATTCTATATCTTTGTGCGGCACTAAAAATAACATCCCCATTCCAATCTAAAATAGAATTACGCTAAAGTTTTCATCAATCATATAACTCAATTCACAAATGATTAAAATTTGATAATTTCCGATGAATCTTGATACTAGATTTTATGCACATCCATGTGAATTCTTTAGACATTATGCAATTGACCCGTCAAATTTTTTTTCTACAGCGCAAGCCATCAAGATACAAAGGCAAGTAAGTCCAAAAAATAACCCCGTCTGGCACAAAATATACGATCACTCAACAGATCCGGGAGAATTCAAGCGCATATATGCGCACCATTCCAGTGCATCATGCACCCCGTATCATACATCAACAATCAAGTGACGGCCGCTTTCTTTTTGCATCCCACAGCAAACCAAAGTTCGCAAGGCCGGTACACACAACCAGCTCCTCGTGAAACTCCTCTACCGTGCCGCCATACGGGTCTGTCATCCTTGCCCACTGCTTTATTCTTCTGATGGAGTGCTCCACCTTTACCCTCTTGGCACTGATCCTTTTGTTAGAGTCCTTTTGCCGCTGTGTCAGCTCCACTCGTGGCTTCTTTTTTTCTGGCATCTCAAGTGCTATTCCCGCGTAGTGATTGGCATCCCTGGTATCAGGCCTGCCTTGTTTGTTATTGTGGTGGTGTTAATCGTAAAGCGCTTCTTTTTGCCAGAGTACGTGTCTTTTCTTTTATCCTTGTCCTGCGGACGCTGCCTTGGCACCTCGGTGCCGTCAATTATGATGGTCTTCTTCGGTATTAGCTCTTCTAGTTGCTCTGCAGTATTGGCATTCTTTATGAGATCAGTTATCTTATCGGCTGTCGGCAGAATCTCTGCCAGCACGGAATCTGCAAACTTGAGGTACCTGCACACAGTGGACTGGTCAATATCAAACAACACACCCAAGGCATCCTGTGTCACGTTTGAGCGCTTGCAGAACAGCGCCATGAGCAGAACAGATCTATAGTCTCGAGCAAAAGTTCTTGAGATCAAATATGTTAGACAGAAATACATTTTGATCACGCCGCACCACGCATTGCAATGCCCACAGTAAAATCCGAAGACCTGAAGAAAGCGTACAAGAGGGAGAAGAACCCTCGTGTCAAGATCAGAATGGCGGCCGTAAACATGGTGTGCATGAACAATGAAAGCATTCAACATGTGGCAGACTCGCTCATGCAGTGCCCCAACTGGGTGTCCTTCTGGGTGGAACGCTTCAAGGAGGAGAAGGGCGGCATAGACGCCCTCCGGGATCTTCCAAAGACAGGCAGGCCGCCAAAGGTTCGGTTGGACAAGATTGCAAGGGTTGTATCAGATGCAAACAGCAGCGGCATTATTACGCCAAAAAGACTCAAAAGCGACATACAAAAAAGATTCAAAGTAAAATACCACATAACCAGCATCAGAAAGATAATGCACAAGCTTGGAATGTCTGCCAAGACGGCTCAGCGCATCCACATCAGCAGGGCAGAAATTGACAAAATCAAAAGGTGGCAACACAATGCAAAAAGGCGGATTTCACGCCTGGAATTGAAGGGTTTTACAACTGTCGTTTTTGACGAATCGATATTCATCGACGATCCTGCAAGTGGCGCAAAGTACTGGTCACCAAAAGGGGAGCCAATCACAACGACATACAGGGGACGGCACGGCAGGGTGGTGGTGGCATACGGCTCCATTGCGACAGACGGCAGGCAGTTCTTTAGGACATATGACAGGTTTGACAAGGAGACGGTTCTGCAATACATCAGGGAGATGACAAGTCATTTTGGCAAGGTGACAATCATCATGGACAACGCGCCGCAGCACAAGGCAAGGATTGTAAAAGAGTTTCTTGCAGGCAACCCCGATGTCAGGACAATATGGCTTCCGACTGCAACGCCTGAGCTCAGTGTAGTTGAGGAGTACTGGCATCAGGCAAAACGGGACGTGTCGGTATCTGAATATTACGCTACGGTTGTGCACATGCGCCATGCAATGTCAGAATATTTCAGGACAGCCCGTCCCAAGCTTGATGCGATGAAGTTTATCTGTAGAAGGTCGCTCACTCTCAAAAACTTTTGATTGACACTATAGTTATGTTAGGGATCTTGGGCATCACGGTATGTTGTGTCCTCGAATTGATAAGAGAATTACGAATATTAGAAGCACAAATTGACAGATGGAGAGATAATATTACATCAGATGAAAACGAGCGATAATGTATGGCTCTAGAAATTTCCAGTCAGGTTATTAATTACTTGTTTAATGATTTTTCTATGATGTTTAACATAGGACTCAATTCGTCTCTTAATGTGGTAAAATCATCCTTGAGTTTTTGAAAAAGCTTTTGACCAAATTCGTATTCTCCTGTTCTCTGGATTTCATCAAAAGCTTTTCGTGCAATCACCATTGGTTTAGCATCATTTGATGATGTTTTTCTAATTTTCTTCATTGCGTCAGTTACCAGCTTGATTCGGTATTCATCAAAATCAGGTAATGGTGATTTTTGTGCCAATATCATAACTACTTGAAATATTATTATTTTAAATGTTTTTAATATGTCACAGTAGTTGGGATTGTACATTTTGGATATAGGCCAAACTGATCATTTTGAGAACAAAACACGATCAACCAGATCCAAATACAAGGCATGCTCACCCACCTTAACATGTACGAAAAAGATGGGCAAACACACCAACAGAACCAAGACATCAGGGGGTTTAAAATCTTCCAGTCCGCACTGCAGCGCCTGAACCTTGCCTTTGGCACAAGACACAACACGCTGTACTGCCTCAGGGATGCAGCGCACATGCTGCTGGTCATGGCCAGCTCCAACGGATACGCCAACGGCGCGCGAGATCTCGGCTCTCCCGGCATCCGCATGCCGTCGGGCAGCTGGCTGCTCAAAAAGCTGCGCATCACAAAGCCGGACAAGATGAGCTGTTTCTGCGACCAGATGATGCATGATACGGTCAACACGGCATGCCGCAGCATGAGGCGACGCATCAGCAACGAAACAACGGTAGCTGCAATAGACAAGCACAAGATTCCGCACCATGACAAAAACCCCGACCTCAAACACCTCATACAGTCAAAATACGAGTCAGGAACGTACAGGTTTGAGTCATACATGACATCCAAGATGGTGCAGGGCGGCAAAGAGGCCAACCTGTGCTTCAGTCCGGTCACCCGGGGTACATCCAACGGCGAGTTCGTGCGTAAAACCATCAAAAAGTGCTCCAAGCTGCACCTTGGAATCAATCTTTACCTTCTTGACAGGGAGTTTTACGCAACAGACGTGATGCGGACTGTCAGATCGCTTCACAGGCATTTTATCATGCCGGCAAAAAAGAATGCCGGCATCAAGCGCGCCATTGTACAGCACGCCCAAGGAAAGCGCGGTGATGTCTCCAGGTACACCATAAAATCAGGCTCCGAAAAGTTCACGTTCAACCTGGTTCTGATCAGGGATGACGCCAGGAAAAAAGACGGCACCATGTTTGACAGGTATCGCGCATTTGCAACGTCGCTGCCATGCGAGAATGAAAGGGACGTTGTCAAGTACATCCCAGAGCAGTACAAAAAACGTTGGGGAATTGAAACGGGGTACAGGTCTGCAAAGAGCGTACGCGCGCGCACTGCCAGCAGGAACCCCTCCGTACGGATGCTTTTGTTTGTCTTGTCACTGGTGATAAACAACATCTGGATAGGCCTGCGTCGCACGGCGGGCAGACAAAGATATCATGTGACGCTTGCCGGTGTTTTAAACAGGATGATCCGCGTGTTTGCAGAATATGTGTATGCCAGGTGGCCACCGCCTATCGGGTGATTTGTGGGCTGTTTTGGAACGGTACAATCCCAACTACTGACAGTATCTTCTATGATGGCCTGATTCACATCAATTGTTTCTTGATCTGATTTGCCCAAGACTTGTTCTGGAAAAAAGTTGGTTCCTAATTCCAAGAAACCAGCATACTCCCCATATAATGACATGATTAGTGATTTGATGGAAGATATTTCGCCTATTGGGAGGCCAATATCTTTTGCCTCACGTCTTGTTATCAAATATTGGTGAGAGAATCTCTCCTTTAACAATTCTTTGACAATTTTGGAATTTTTTTGCTTGTTGGTACAGTGAAATTTTAGTAGCGTATTTGCCATGTATTCTACTTGGTTTTCTGCCCTCTTTATGGCACCTAGTGTAACTGGATGAATGTTTGACGTAGTGAATTGGATTAACAATCGCTCACAAAACAGACAACATTATTCAACCACAAGATCTAGATCCCAGTGTATGGCAGAATCCGCATGAAATACAACGATTCCATAGTAATACCGGCAGACAAAAGATTCCTGTCCGGCGTCTCCAGTGCGCGCCTGCGCAGCATGCAAAAAAAGGAGACAGATCCCAGGGCCGCAGCAAGGCTGCTGGCATATGCCATGCGCAAGGAGGGCATGTCCATACGCCAGATATGCATGGCCCTCAACAGGTCATATTCCACAGTACGGGACTGGCTTGTGCGCGCCGCACAGCTTGGCACCTACGGCAGGTACGACATCAAAAACAAAGGCGCGCCAAACAAGCTCGATCCGGAACAGACAAAGCAGCTGCGCGCAGACCTGCTGGCAGGCCCGCGCAGTTGCGGCTTTGAGTCCGGAGTGTGGACGGCACCGCTGCTGGCCGTACACATCAGAAAAAAGTTCGGCGTGCAGTATGCCACTGTCAGCATATATGACATACTGCACAGGATGGGCTTTTCGTGCAGAAAGCCGCGTCCAAAGCACCCAAGTCAGCCTCAGAATCAGAGAAAAAAGAGTTTAAAAAAAAGCAGGGGAGGTAATCCGGAGTCATCCAGACCATACGGTGGTTACAGTTGATGAGGCCTCCTTTATCATTGGGTGGAATACCAAGAACGGGTGGTACCTCAAGGGCAGGCCCGTCACCACTCCAGTCAGCCTGTCGCGCAAAAGGTTCTACTCGTTTGGGGCGCTGTACGACGGCGGCTTTGACTGCAGGTTCTATGCCAAGGCCGACAGCTACAGCTTTGTGGACATGCTCGGACACCTGCATCTCAAGCACGGCAAGATCATCGTCTTTCTTGATAACGCATCGTACCACAAGTCAAAGATGGTCAATGATTTTGTCGACTCGTATGACGGCGACATAGTCCCTGTTTACTTGCCCGTGTACACCCCGGAGCTGAATACCACGGAGGGGCAGTGGAGGCTGTTAAGAAGGGCCACTGCAAACGTGATGTATGAAAGCACAAAGGTGATGAAGGAATCCATATGGACAATGCTGGATAGACGTGAGGTCAGGATAACAAGGATGAGCGGTTATTGATCCTAGTCACTACGCCAACAGTTTGAAGATTTCTACCATATTGCGAGAGTTGATTTTTGCATCATCACGAGCTAGTTCAAAATAACCCATTACGTCCTCAACATTTATTGGAATTGGAAGTGAAGGTGCGTTTGGAATTTGTTCCTTTGGACCAAGACTATGTGTGTGGTTGATGGGTCTATTGGGCTCAACTGTCCCACCTTGGACATGAATATGTTATCAGCCCCTAGGGCAATCAGTGTTCCGGTGCTAAGGCATTTGAATGGAACTATGACTTCAAATTTATCGCAATATTCTCTAATTAAATTCACTAGTCCAAATCCTGCATTAGTGATCCCTCCCAATGTGTACAAAATCAGAGTTATTTTCTTTTGATGACCTATTGCATCTAGATGCTCATAAAATAATGGAATAACGTCATTGCCAATTCTAGTTTCAAAATTTCTTTTATCGCCGGTAAAATAGACTATAACCCTAGAGTTGGTCTTTTCTTCTAGTTCCTGATAAGATCAAGTCTTGTCCTGTCCACCATAAAACACCATAACATCCTTGATTTTAAAAGGTTTAAAAAAAAGGAAGTGGTTTTGAAAGCACCACGATAGCTCTCTGTCGTCGTTAACAATCCAACATATTCGGATCCACTGCGGCTCCGCATACCCTTATATTTTGGGTTCAAAGGTCGATAATAATTGGCACGCAGAAAAGGTCGAGTAAAAGACAAGTGGAGAGAAAAACGCTGGGTTACAGTAAATGCCCCAGACTCGTTTAACAGCGTTCCAATTGCTTATGTTCCAATTACCAGTGATGAAAATGCACAAGGCAGAATTATCGAGGTAACGCTTTACGACATTCTAAAAGGAGATCCTTCACAACATCAATACAAAATTTACTTCCAAATTGACAATGTTGATGGAGAAAAGGCATCAACAATTTTCAAAAGATTCGAATACTCGAAAGAATTTTTGCGTAGTCTGGTCAGGCGTGGCTCGTCAAAAATTAGTTTTATTATCGACATCAAAACAAAGGACGGGTATGTCTTCAGAATTAAAGTGATTGCCCTAACACACAGACAGCTGAACACGTCTAGAAAACACGCTCTTAGACTACTTGCAAGGGATGTAATCAACAAGACAGTTCCAGAGATGACAGTTGAACAGTTTGTACAGGCTACTTGCTACAGCAAGATCAATTCAGACATCATGGCAGCGTTCAAGAAAGTGATCAGAGTAAGACACGTGGGCCTTGAGAAGGTAAAACTCATCAGAACCGCAGAGAAGGAAACAGTACTGCTTGAAGCATAGATAACAAAATCATTATTTTACAATCATGTTTGACAAGATAGAAGTGACAATCGGCGTAATCGTTCATGCAACTGAAGATATTTCAAAAATATTCCAATCTTTTGACGAAACCTTAGAGATTAAGGAAGAAATTTTTGCAGTTCGGGAGACTAGAGGACATTTTGATAACCCAATAACTGTGTTAAATGCCAAAATTGTAAAAAAAGAGGCTCGGAATTTTCTGAAAAAACTTCTTGGATCGTTATCTGATGAGCAAATCAGTAAGCTAATTGAAGAAATTGATGAGCGTACGGTAGATTCGAGATTTCACATGAGACTGGACAAACAAGAGCTAATCAAAGGAAATCTCGTATTTGGAGAAAAAGACACAGTAAAATTAAAAATTCACACCCCGATTTACAACAAAAAAGACACAGTCAAAGCATTTACAGAAATTTTTCAAATTGCCAACTAGATTAAATAGGAATAACAGAACTGTCCAATTTGGGAATGAGGAAATAACAGCCGCTCCAGTCTGAGCAAAAGCTATGAGGACGCCGCGACGAACCGACCCCATTTTTGAATCGATCGCAAAATTTTGTTACAGGTTCCTACATCTTGTCATGGTATTATTTTAAATACGGATAGACGAACCTGATTATCGTGACAGATTATGATGTTATAGTTGCCGGAGGAGGTCTTGCAGGTACCATCACAGCACAGGCAATTTCCCATTATTCAAATCAAAATTTAAAGATCTTAATCGTTGACAGAAATCCAGAGTTTTTACCCGGCAGAAAATCATTAGCGGGTTGGGTATGTGGTGATGCGTGTTCCAAAGAGGCAGTGGATTTTATGTCAGATGGAATTAAAGTGGAATGGACTAGGCCAGAAATCGAGCATGATGTAAAAGGAGTTATGGCACTTTCGCCAGATAGGGAAACTGCAATTCCGTTTGACGGGGCAGGATACATGCTGAACCGTCAGAAACTTCCAGAAATTCAAAATGAGCGATGCAGGAAAGCAGGGATTGAGTTTGAGTTTGAGATAAATCTTACAGGCTTGATTTACGAAGGTCAGCAAGCAGCCGGGGTTCAAGGAGTTGACAACAAAACAAAACAGCCTTTTAAGAAAACGGCAAGGCTTGTTGTTGACGCAACAGGGGTAACATCCGTACTTAGAAATGGACTTCAAAACTCTACCAAGGTGGAAAAAAGAATAGACAGACGAGATCTGGAATCTACTGGCAGGCACATCATGTATTTTGATCAGGGGGAAAAAGATCTTTCAGAATTTGATCCGGATTACTGCATAATCCATTTAGACCAGGACATTGCACCTGGCGGATATGGATGGGTATTTCCTAAAGCAGACAACAAGGTCAACATCGGTTTAGGGGTTGAAAAATCACTTTTAGAAAGGCGGAACAAAAGACTGGGTAAAAAAGACAACGTTCAGTCACTGATGGAGGAATATCTTGTCAGAAACAGGGCAATCAGGAATGCAAGGTTATCAGAAGATCCAGAAGACATCAACAACAACTCTGGAGTTTTCCAAGTTTCAGTAAGAAGACAGAACGACTGCATGGTATCAGGAGGATACATGTTAGTTGGAGATTCTGCATGGATGCCAAAACCAATTGATGCAGGCGGGATAGGACCGGCATTAATTGCAGGGACAATTATTGGAAACAACATATCTCAAGCGTTTGAAGCAAACGATGTTTCAGAGGCAGGCCTTTGGCAATACAACCTTGATTTCATCAGAGAGTACGGATACAAAACTGCAGGTCTTGAGCTTTTTAGAAGGCTGGTGCAGCAAATGAGCAATGAGCAGATTAGTTACGGAATGAAACACTTTTTGGGAAATCTTGATGTTGAGTCAATCAGCAAGGGTGAGCATCCTGACTTTTCTGGTTTGGGTAAGATTGGAATGATCATCAGAGGTGCAATGAACAAAACAGTGGCAGATGGCCTCAGATTTACATCAAAAGAGAACCAATGGCTGGTAGAACATTACAACAGTTATCCAAAAAACCCCTCGGGTTTTGATGAATGGAACAAGACGCTGCATCAAAGAATGGACGCAGCGTTTGCAAAAGTAGAGGCGTTTGGAGATTAGATCTAATATTAAATATTGTTGAAATCCATCAAAACATACTTTGGAAGAGGCACAATACCTGGATTGGAACAATTCAATTGAAATTCTAAACAAGGCATACAAAGCAGGTCTTTTTGTACTCATTATAGGGCCAAAGGGGACCGGAAAGACCTCCCTGGTCAGGGATTTTGCAAAAAACAAGAATGCAAACCTAGAATCCATTAATTTTAGCCTCAGAACCAGAGAGAGTCATCTGGTTGGAACAAAAACAATGAGGGACGGAACTGTTAGTTTTGATGAAGGGCTTTTGATAAAATCGATGAGAGAGGGAGACATGCTTTACTTGGATGAGATTAATTCAGCAGAAGCAGATGTTTTGCTTAGACTGGATGAGGCACTAGATGATAGGCGGCAGATTGCACTAAAAGAATCAGCAGGGGAGATGATCAATGCAAAAGAAAATTGGTTTGTAGTTGCAACGATAAATCCATTAACACATAGCGGTACAAAGGAGCTTCCGCCACAGATACTGAGCAGGTTTCCAGTACGAATTAGGTTAGAATATCCGCCAGAGGACATAGAATTGGAAATTGTAAAAAAGCATGTTGCCGGAGAGTGCGAAGCAGAAATCACCCAAGCAATAAAACTGGCAAACATACTAAGACAGGCTGCCGCAGTTGAGGAGCTGTTTTACTCTCCTAGCTTGAGGGAAACCATCGCATTTGGAAAATTACTGGACAAAGGAATGAGTGCAAAGGACGCGGCAAATTTTGTTTTTGGAAATGTTTACACGCAGTGGGGGAACATAGAATATCAAAAGGTAAGCGACATCATCACGTCCATGTTTGGTAGTTAAATGCAGGCAATCCAACTTCAAAACGAATCCTTGGTAGAAATTGCCACCTTTCTTGTAAGAAGGTGGTCTGAAAAAGACAAAATGATCGTTGAGGTTTCAGACAAGATGGAAACAAAAACAAGGCTAAACGAAAACAAGGTTATCCTAACACCGCTTGAGAAAAGAATCGGGAACAACTTTCAGAAATACCGCCAGTTTAGAACATCGCTGTGGTACGAAGCAATGAGGGTAAGATTTTGTAAGAGGATTCTCAGCAACGATCATGCGTTTGGGTTCATTCTCAACACCATGGAGACGCAAAGAGTTGAGCAATTAGGCAGGAAGATATGGAAGGGAATGGACGATGAGATCATCTTCAACTATGCCTACATGCTTGTGGCAAGACCACAACTCCACACGGTTTATGGAAAGGCAAGAATCGTAGAGGCATTTTATCAGTATTTTATGTTCGGTGCAATCAAGGGTGAGATCCAATCCAGTCATTTTGAAAAAATAAAAAAAGCAGCGCTATTTGCAAAAAAAAGTGTCAGGAAGGCAATTGATGAGAGTCATGACACTGATTGGCTTGAAAAAAACGTAAGTGAGATAGTCAAAATTTTGGATATTGACTCACTTCTTACAATACCAGTGTCCCTGCCTTTTATGAAAGCAGGAATGGCAATGTCTGAAGAAGAGCTGTTAAAAATTTTAAAAGTAATTTCTAAAAACAAAGAGGGCGATTTTGGTTCAGTTGATCCTGATGCAATATCAAGAGGAGAAAATGTCTATGACGAATACAAAGTATTGCTTGATGAAAACAAAAAAATGGAAAACAAGGGGTTGGCCCCAGAAGCAATAGGAATACGAACCCCTTCCACAAAAAATGTTAATGAGACAGCAATCTACGACATGGGCCTGATCAACGGGTTAAAAATGAAATTTAAGGAATGGAAATCAGGTTGGAAAGAACAGCACATGAGATCCGGAGAGGAGTTTGATGAGGAAAGCTACATCGAGGGTCATGAGCCATTTTTTACAGATATAAAAAAATCCATTAAAACTAAAATTGTAATACTGCTGGATCATTCATCAAGTATCGCATCAGATGCTCTAGAATACAAAAAAGCCACTCTAGCACTTTGCGAGGTTTTATCTTATCTCAAAGTAAAGTTTGCAGTGTATGCATTTAGCACTCAAGACAGAGCGGTAATTTGCTGGTCTATAAAACCAGATAACATAAAATGGAACAGCGTTACTGCAAAAAGGTTAGCACAGGTTGTTGCCAACGGTTCGACCCCGCTAGCAGAAGTATACGACAAAATGTTTCCAATTTTGCAGTCAAAAAGGCCGGATATTTTTTTGACATTGACAGACGGCGAGCCATCAGATCCGGATGCGGTAAGAAATACGACAAAGGCCCTCAAGAGGCTAGGAATCAGCATGGTAGCCTTGGGTTTGGGGCCAAATACAATAAGGGCCACCACCATAGCAAACAATCTGAAACACCTGGGATACGAAAAAACCATGGCAGTAAGCAGGCTAAAGGATATTCCAAGTAAAGTAATCCGTATTTTAGAAAAATAGGTTTTCAGCAGCGCACCATCAGGATATTTTATATGAGCAAAAAATTGATGGCATACAGAGAAGAACATGTCAGAAACTGATGTTGACAAGCCCCTGCTTGAGAAATTTGAACGGGGGATTTGGAGCAAAGTTCCACATCTGGAGGGAGGCAAAGTAGTAGTCAATGCAACACCTCTCACTGATCTTACATCTGATCTAAAAGAATGTGCAAAAAATCTCTACAAATTAGATATTTCGGGTTTGGACTTGAAAGTGTATGGAAAATTTGATGCCAGCTTGGTATCAGGTTCAATCAAAGTTAGGCCTGCCATTTACATCATGCATGATGCAATTAAAACGGGAAAATTGAAGAGCAACCAAACAATTATTGAGGCAACATCAGGTAACTTTGGAATTGCCCTTGGACAGATGTCAAAACTCGGATTGACTGTAGTCTCACTTGTTTCAAGGAAATTGCAGGAAGGGGTCTTCAAAGAATTAAGAAATGAGAATATTCGCATCATGGATCTTGACATGGATATCTGTCCCGCTCCTGGAATGAAAGATGCTGATGCTGATGCGTTAAAAGCAAAAGCAACTGCCGGAAACATACGCTCTCAGTTAGCTGAGCTAGGTTTTGATCCTACAAAATTTGACGAGTCCATCGAGGAAATTCAGGAACTGCTGGCAGCAGAGGACATTATCAACCTGGCAAAACTAATTGCAAAAATTTACGGCTGTTTCTGTCCGGAACAATACGACAATGAATTAAACATCGAGGCCCACAGAACCATTACCGCAGTAGAAATTGATCAGCAGTTGCATGAAAACGGGGACTCGCTAGAAGATTACAGAATACTTTGTTCTTTTGGAACAGGCGGCACATCTGGCGGATTAAGCAAATACATGAATGAAAAATACGGAAAGAAATCTGTGCACGTGGTATTTCCGCCCGCAGGTCAAGATGTTGCAGGAATTAGAACCAAGGCCAAGGCAGATGGGCTAAAGTTATACAATCCAGACGCATATGCAGCTCAGCACGAGGTTGATTTTGGGCAGGCAAAACATTTACTAAAATTCTTTGTAGACAGGGGCCACAACATTGGTGAAAGCACGGCACTTGCGTTGTATTCCATACTAGAAATGGCAAGTGACGGAGAGAAGGGAAAATTCATAGTTATAGTTGCCGATGGCATAGAAAAATACAGAAAAAATCTAGAGTCAATGTCATCCAATCAACGCATTCAGGTCTCTTTAGAAGAGGCAGCATCAGGTGTCGAGGATTATGACAAAATAATATGGGTTCATACACAGTATGCCCCAAAAGAGGAAGGAATTGAGATTATTGCCAAATCGTTGGGGGTGAACAAGGAAAAAATTGCAATTCCAAAAGCAAGTACCATAAATCAGTTACTGTCAACACAGCAGGTTCCAGAGGAGCTTACCAAAGAACTAGACGGCTCCAAGGGTAAGGCACTGCTAATTTGCATGGCTGGAAACACATCACTTATGGCAACCAAGGTGCTTGCAAGCAAAGGAATAGTCACTGAGAGCCTTAATGGCGGAATAACCAATCTGCCTGAAGGGCAAGGCAAAAATCCTGGCCAATATGTTCAGACAGCCAGGGAATAGCCATCACCTTGAAATGCCTCTCAGTTTCTCAACCGTTTGCGGATTTAATCATTTCAGGCAAAAAGACTATCGAGCTGAGAAAATGGAACACAAGTTTTCGCGGAGAGTTTCTGGTTCATGCCCCATTAAAGATCAGAACAGAGGATTGCAAAAGGCTAAAGATTAACAAAAAACTTGTTACAGGCAGAATAATTGGAAAGGCCGAACTTTATGATGTAAAAAAGTACGGTTCAGCCAAAGAAGTCAAAGCAGATCAAAAATTCCATTTGGCCTCAAAAAATTTTCATGGCAACGCCTATGGGTTTGTGCTAAAGAATCAAAAATCATTTAGAATTCCAATCCCATGCAAAGGCAAGTTAGGGTTCTTTGAGATTGACGTACCTAAGACAAAGATCAAAAACAGGGATATAGTTGCAGACATTATTGATGAGGAGTATCGCTATCAATGGATTGGCCATCATTGAGCCAACTCTGATTTTTAGAAAAAATCTGGCCTAGTATATATAAAGGGCTATTTAAAGTCCCATGTCATGCCCCAAACAAAGCCCATTGTTAGCGTTGAAAACGTAGTTGCATCTGCATCAGTTGATCAAAAAATTGTTCTGAATGAAATTACAGAAAAGTTTCCAGACACGGAATATCATCCTGAACAGTTTCCCGGACTTGTTTTTAGGCTAAAGGCTCCCAGAACCGCAACTCTGATTTTTAGGACAGGAAAGATGGTTTGTACCGGAGCCAAATCCGAGGAGATGGCAATCAAGGCCGTAAACACAGTAGTTCAGAAACTAAGAAAGGGAAAAATCAAAATAAAAAAGGATGCAGTAATTACAGTTCAAAATATAGTTGCCGCAATCAATCTTGGCGGAAAAATTCATTTAGAAAAGGCGGCAAGAACACTACCGCGAAGCATGTACGAACCAGAACAATTTCCAGGACTCATTCACAGAATGCTTGATCCAAAAACTGTGATATTGCTATTTGCATCAGGAAAGCTGGTGTGTACCGGGGCAAAAAAAGAGTCAGATGTCTATCGTTCCGTTCACAACCTGCATTCGTTATTAGAAGAGAAAAATCTGATGATTTATGACCAGTAATTTGAATTCAATATTTTAAAAAAAATCAGAAATTGGCTGAAGATATTTTTGAAAGAGAAAAGAACAATCTGACACCTGAGACGGGATTTGATTTGGTTGGAATAGATTACTTTGCAGAGCCGGGAAACCAATTGTATGTCGTTGAACATTTTGAGATGTATCAGGATGCCTTGAATGCTAAAAAAGACAGGAAGAATCCAGAAGAGTATTTTGTTTTGTACAAGGGGACAGGAGGGGAATTTTTCTGCAGATAAAGCAGAAAAATAGTTTAACTGTAACTATTCGGATTTGTGGAGTTGTGGGGGATTTATTTTGACAGACAAATCACGCCCCGTTATATCGTGACAGTTCAAAATCGGCAAAAACGCCGCTCAGCCCCATACATGTGTGCGCGATGTTGCGGCGTTTTAGGCACAGACACACTTTACTGCCGCAGCTTTGTCCGGACAAGCCATGGGAATCCCGTCGGTTCTGCGGCCGTCAAGGCATTCCAGGATAAAACTGTACGGGTTTGCACCGCGCATCCTGCATGTGGCGTATATGCTTGCCAGCGTCTCTGTGATGTACATGCCCTTCTCGGATCTGCTGCCGTAGCTGACCTTGCGCATGGTGGCAAACATCCTCAGGGCCCTCTCGCTTTTGTTGTTGTGGTATTCCACGCCGTGCTCTAGAAACGTCAGCAGCTGATCCCCCTCCCTTTTGAGCCTTTTTGCGTACCTCCGGCAGTCCGCATCGTCGTATGACTGCCGTGCCAGCGCGTCTATCCTGTCCTGCAGCCTTTGTGTGACGTCTGCTGGAACCGCATTACTGTCGTACTTTTCCCGTGCGTCTATGGCATCCCTGAGTATGCCGTGCAGTCTCTTGAAGAATGTGGCAAACTCGTTACTGCAGCTCTCCTCCAGGGTCTTGTACATGTCCCTGAAATAGTGCAGCAGGCACTTTTGGTGTAGCAGGCCTACGGCACTCCATGCCAGATACGAGTCCGATATTACAATTCCGTCAAACTCACCTGCCAGTGCCTCTGCCACCTGCTTGCTGCGCGTCGATGATATGTGGTATATCACGCCGTGCGTGGAGACTAGAACCCATACCCAGTAATGCAGTCCGTTGAGAAACCATCCGGTCTCGTCCCCGTATATGGCGCGAGCCCTGTGAATCATCCCTGCAAGCAGTCCGTCGTAGACGGGCCTCATCTGGCATGCCGCCTTTTCGCACATGGAGACCAGCGTTGAACCCGGGATTTGTATCCCGTATATCATGTCAAATAGGTCAGTTATCCTTTCAAACGGTATGCCCATGCAACGCATCAGCACTACCTGGGAGATTATCGTGATTCCATACTGAGAGCCGGACAGGGTGCCGGGTATGCGTGCGGAGTGTGACGTTTTACAGTTCCTGCAGTAGCGGCGCGCCACGCTCCATCTGATGCGGCGCGCCCTGCCGTCCTGTATGTCTGTTATGTCACGGTCGTAATCGGTACTGCTGTCTGCAAGTCTGAGACCGCATCCGGGACAATATGAAATGTCTGCGTCCCTGTGATCTGTGACTGGGATGTCAGTCTTCTGTTCCCTGCCGCGCATCCCGGTATTTTTGTCGCTTTTTGGCCGCGGATATTCCTTGAATTTTCTCACATTGTAGCTTCTTGCCTTCCTGGCCGGCTTTTGGGTTGCGGATCCTGTCCTTAGCTGCCTGTTCTCTTCTTCCAGCTGCCTGATTGTGTCATTTTGCTGCTTGATTGTATCATTTTGCTGCTTGACTTTTTCTTCCAACGACTTTCTCTCTCTTCTCTCCTGATCAAACACTGATTTGAAATGCTTAAAGAGATAGTTTGTGTCTTGGTTGTCCCAGTCTACGCGGGTAGGATCAAACTCCGCCGGCATCACATGTGTGTTCTAGCCGTGATCTTTATCTCTTTCGGCACCCCAAAATTCACTCCAGAAATCCGAATTGTTACGTTTAACTTTACTAAATTTTGCAGGCTATCTTATCATCAAGTTAAAAATTCCAAAATTATGGGGACTAGAACAAATGAACTGGTCGATACTTTATACGCAAAAGAAGACATGATAAAATCAGACCAGAATTCAAAGCAAGTTATCCGCAAGAGCCCAAAGGCAAAATATCAGATTTTTGACAAATCAGAATTTACTCGTGGAAGGGAGGTTTTAGGAGATCTGATTGTACACGGAATGGTAGCCTCAGGCGGAACCGACATAGATTGGCTTGTTGAGCACAATGGAGGCTTTGTCATCTTGGAATTCAAGGGGTTTCACAACGATAGGATCAATATTCCAAAAGGCCAAATGATTGCATATGAAAAACTGCATGAAAAACTGAATCAGTCAACAAAATGTTTTCTTTATGTCGTGGGCTGTGATGACATTGATTTTTCAAATCCGGATCCAACGATATGGGTTTTTGAGATGAGCCAATGGAGATCAGGCGCAATCCCAAAAAACACTAACGACATTTATGGTGAGTATTCAGGCAGAGAAAATAAATTCATAGTGTATCGCGAGTATATGGAAGAGATTAGTGTGGAGAAACTCAGAGAAGTAATCGATTCCCACTGGAAGGGATTTGAAGAGGTTACGCAGTGAATGAAAACGTATCGGATGCTGCCTCTACGCCATTATCTACCTTGATTGTATAAGTGCCAGAAGTTTCCCATCCTGCTCCACCAGCTATGGCTAATGTAGAATATCTCCCATCATTTTTTAGGGAAACCTGTTCTTTCCATACAAGCTCGTTGTTTTTATTTTCAATTGACAGAGACACGGTTCCGTCAGTATCAGATACGCCGCTAATTGAGATGATATCTTTTGCAGCATAAGATGATAAATCAGTCTGGATTGACAGTCCGTCTGAAATCGGATTAGTTGGTGCTGTAACATTGGGGGGGTTTGTATTAGAGGCACCGCTAAAAGAGACGGCTATTGCAATAATTACTATCAAAGCAACACTGCCAATACCTGCCATCTTTTTCAAATTTTTGGGTTTAGAATAGGTAACTCGTGGCAGTTTGGGCTGAACTGTCTGGGTGTTCTGAATGGTTGGGATTTCAGGCAGTATTACATCTGGGACTATTGGCTTTTCCTCAAGGGGGGGCGGGGTTTGAATAATTTCCGGTCTTTTTCCCAGGTGTTCTTCTGCTAGTTTTTTGACATAATTTCTTTCATAGTTACTGATGACCTCATCATTCTCACATGCCCTGCAAATTTGCTTTAAAATGCGATCGTCTCCAAAATCCTTCTCTAAAAGGGCCTTTACGTCATCTAGTAATGGGTCAGCCATGTGTATTTTATCCCCTATGATTATTTATGAATAGCCTTGTTTAAGATTTCTAGTGATTTCTTTTAAAAAAAGAGTTTAAAGCCAATTTTTTAAACAAATCAAAAAAATCTATTTTGAGCAGATTTTTTGGGCTTGTATAATGACTGTTCGGATATAGTCCCTTGCAGTAGAATCAGAGACCCCCATTTGTTTGGCTCTTTGATAGAGATCATTTTCTTTAGGATTTATCAGGTAACACTTCAAAAGATAGTTTAGTCGATGGGATCTTTTTTCATCACTCTTCATAGTTTTACTTTTTTTTAATACTAAAAAGGTCACAGGATTATGAAATAACCTATGCATAGTATCATAGAAATTGAATAAAAACATATAATCTCTTTTAAACAATATCAAAAAAATTAATGAAAATGAAACGAATTGAAGCGACCATTCAGGGAAACAAGGCAGGAGTCGTTTCTGCAGCAATCAATGATTAGTTGGAGGGCTTGCCATTCTAGAGGGAAACGGAAGAGGTTCTGGGGAAAGACAAACCATCAGAGCGGGAAGGGGGACAGATACCTTTGTAGCAGAATACAACAAAGTTGCAACGATCATTACAGTTGTAGATGACTCAAAAGTGGAAAAGGTTTCTGCAGCAATTGTAGATGCAGCTTGTACGGGAAAAGAGGAGACGGAATCATAGTTGTGTCCAATGTTGATAGCGTTCTAAATATTGCATCAAAAAAGACTGACTCTGAGGCACTCTAGCCATATCTTGCTCTCATCAAAGAACCAACGGCAAAATAATTTAATTGGTAATTACTACTGAGAGGGCGTCACTACTCCCCTCAGTGCGGTATCCCTTTGGGGGACATATTTTTTTTTTTTGAAGGGTTGATATGTATTGCAATTTGAGTATAAAAGCGAAGGATTTTGTAGAATTATTGTTGTCCTTCTATGCCCATCAAGGTCAAGGTGGATCTGATTTTTGGAATTTTTCTTATCTTCCAAGTGATAGTTTCACGTAGCGCCTCAACCTGACTAGATTCTACTTTGGCTAAAACATCATATGCGCCAAACGTGCCATGTACTTCAACTACACCTTCAATTGATTTGAGTTCTGATATTACGGCTTCTTCAGAGCCCAGCTCACAGTTGATGAGAACATAAGCTGTTGCCACTATGGTTTAACTCCTTTTTTCATATAGAAAATGTCATCTTGAATTATATAAGAATGGTCTAACTGACCTAAAAATATAACATGGATTTTGATTAAATACTGAACAAATGTAAAGGAATGTCTGGCAGTCTAGCAAATTTTTAAGAGGAATCATATGCGCTATTCATAATTTTTTCTAGTTCTTCAATATTTTTAGAAAAAGTGATTCTCAAACGCAGTTTAGAGCCTCCCTTCATGCCTTTTGTGAATCGAATTGCCTGGCTTTTGATATTGGCAAATTTGATTTTGTATTGGTTTGTCAGATGCAGATAATCAAAAAAAGAGTTCAATCTGTCTTTGAAAGAGTATTCATGATAAGAGTTGGTTTTTAGATAATCATTTATTTGTTCAAACAAGAATGGGTTTCCCATTGCGCCACGGCCTATCATTACATAATCACAACCGGTTTTATCAATCATAGTTTTAGCATCCTCGGGAGCCGTAATATCACCATTTCCAACAACTGGAATGCGGGATATTTCTTTTAGTTCTTTTATCATGCTCCAATCTGCATTTCCAGAATATCCTTGACTGACAGTTCTAGGATGAAAAGTAATCATTTGGATTCCCTCATCTTCTGCAATTTCTGCAATCTCTCTAAAAAGGAATTTACTGGCATCAGTTACTCCGGAACGAATTTTTAAGGTTACAGGTTTTTTTACGGCATTGACAAGAGTGTTAAAGATTTGTTGGGTGAGGTTGACTTCTTGCAAAAGAGCACCGCCGGCCATTTGTTGGGTGATGTGGGGTGCAGGGCACCCCATGTTATAATCAATAATATCAAAATACGGCTCTACAATCTTTGCAGCTTTTTCTAACGCAAGAAGATCAGAGCCAAATAATTGAACTGAAAGAGGACGTTCTTCTTCAGAGTATTCAATGAATTCTTGAATTGTTTTAGCATTTTCTCCAAGTTGCTTTTCTTTGGCAATTATACTGTGAATGTTGGTAAATTCAGTAACAACAAGACCTGCCCCTTTTTGTTTACATTGTAGACGAAGGGCAGGATCACTTACGCCAGCCATGGGTGCTAAAAATGCCCTACTAGAAAATTTTGGAAGCATATGAAAAGTCCATAATTTGAATATATTTACTATGCCAAAAATTTAGGCTTAATTATCTGGGCAGCCGTCTGCATCTCTGTCTCCATCATAATCTTCAGGATCAAGAGGGCACAAATCCATATCATTGATGATGCCATCTAGGTCATCATCGTGGACAAATCTCTGTTGTTCTGGAACAGAATCAGGACAGCCGTCATGATCATTGTATTTATTCCAAGTTTCAGGACTTGTTGGGCAGGAATCTACGTTATCTGTATATCCATCAGCATCAGAGTCAAGATTAGTTGGTGCAGTAGATTCTGCTCCAGGTACGTCTGGACAGCCGTCCCAGTCTAGATATCCATTGTAGTTTTCTCGCTCATCAACACACGAGTCCCATCTGTCTTCAATTCCATCACCGTCAGTGTCTGGGAATTGATATTGTGACGTAATTGCATCAACGGTGTCAGGACAGCCGTCGTCGTCTTGGAACATGTTGTAAGTTTCAGGGTCTGACGGACATGCATCCAAAGTATCAGAGAGTCCATCTTGATCGCTGTCGACTAAAGCAGAGACGTCATCTGGACAGCCGTCTTTATCATCAACGCCGTTGAATGTTTCTGGCTGGTTTGGACACAAGTCGATATAATCGTGGATGGCATCACCATCAGAATCAGCAGCTAACTTGTTATCTGCTATAAAGTCAGGGCAGCCGTCTAGATCAAGATATCTATTGTAAGTTTCTCTAGCATCAGGACATTTGTCAACATTATTGGCAATTCCATCAAGGTCAGTATCTCCAAGTGAATCAGAAGGTATAGAGTCAGGGCAACCGTCTTCATCTTGGAATTCGTTGTATCTTTCAGCTAATGTTGGGCATTGATCCAAGTGATCTGGTATTCTGTCATAATCAGTATCAGGTAATGCAGGTTTTGAGAATCCTGGAACATCGGGACAGCCGTCTTGGTCAAGATAATCATTGTAGTTCTCTTGCTCATCAATACATGCATCCCATCTGTCATCAATTCCATCACCGTCAGTGTCTGGGAAGACATAAGATGAAACAACAGAGCCGGTTGCATCAGGACAGCCGTCACCATCTTTGAAAAAGTTGTAAGTTTCAGGTTCTAATGGACAAACATCAGAGATATTGATAATGCCATCTGCATCAGAATCGGTTGTAGAATCATAGTTATCAGGACAGCCATCTCTGTCTTGGAAACCATTGAATGTCTCTGGCTGGTTTGGACACAAGTCTAGATTATCAACAATTCCATCAGAATCAGAGTCATAAGTAACAGGATTATCTGCAACAAAGTCAGGACAGCCGTCGTCGTCTTGGAATTTGTTATAGGTTTCTTTTGAATAAGGACAGGCGTCTAAACGATCTGAAATTCCATCACCGTCAGAATCTCCTGTAATTGAAAGTTCAAGATTGTCTGGACAGCCGTCGTCGTCTTGGAATTTGTTAAAATTCTCACGGTCTGACGGACAGGCATCAATAGAATCTGGAATACTGTCATAATCAGAATCAATTAAACCAGAAGACATTACACCAGATACGTCTGAACAGCCGTCCCAGTCTAGATATCCATTGTAGTTTTCCTGCTCGTCAACACATGCATCCCATCTGTCATCAATTCCATCACCGTCAGTGTCTGGGAATTGGTATTGTGGCGTAGTTGCATCAACGGTGTCTGGACAGCCGTCGTCGTCTTGGAACATGTTGTAAGTTTCAGGGTCTGACGGACATGCATCCAAAGTATCAGAGAGCCCATCTTGATCGCTGTCGACTAAAGCAGAGACGTCATCTGGACAGCCGTCTTTATCATCAACGCCGTTGAATGTTTCTGGCTGGTTTGGACACAAGTCCAGATAATCTGGAAAGCCATCACCGTCAGAATCGGCAATATTTTTCGTGTCATAAGATGACAAATCAGGACAGCCGTCTTCATCCTGAACTCGGTTATATGTCTCCTTTACAGTTGGACAGTTATCAACATGGTCTTGTATTCCATCGTAATCAGCATCATACCATGGAACAAAATCTGCAGGACAGCCGTCAATATCATTACCATATTGCGGATCATAATCCTCTAGAAGATGAGGGCAAAAATCAACACTATTTGGAACGCCATCACCGTCAGAATCGATTGAGTCGTTTGCATAAACACTGCTTGGTAGCATACCAATAGTAGAGGTAAGTAAAAGCAAAAATCCTAAAATGTAATGTTTTTTCATTCTTCCTGACTTCGCTATTATCAAGTATTTATTAAGTCTCACGTTAAATAGATTCTTCCAGACAAATTAAAATCATAAGAAGCTAGTTTATGGATCAGGACAGCCGTCATCGTCTCTATCCCCATCATAGTCTTCAGGATCTAGAGGACATTGGTCTTCGCTATTAATGATATTATCTAGGTCATTATCGTGGACAAATCTCTTTTGTTCTGGAATAGTATCAGGACAGCCGTCATGATCAAGATACTTGTTCCAAGTTTCGGGACTTGTTGGACAAGAATCAGTGGCATCTGGATATCCATCAGAATCAGAATCAGCATATACAGGAATAGTAGATTCTGCTCCAGGTACGTCTGGACAGCCGTCCCAGTCTAGATAATCATTATAGTTTTCCTGCTCGTCAATACATGCATCCCATCTGTCTTCAATTCCATCACCGTCAGTGTCTGGGAATTGATATTGTGACGTAATTGCATCAGTAGTGTCTGGACATCCATCATCGTCTTGGAACATGTTGTAAGTTTCAGGGTCTGACGGACATGCATCCAAAGTATCAGAGAGCCCATCTTGATCACTATCGATTAAGGCAGAAACATCATCTGGACAGCCGTCTTTATCATCAACACCGTTGAATGTTTCTGGCTGGTTTGGACACAAGTCCAGGTTATCTGGAATGCCGTCGCCGTCAGTATCAGCAGTCAGTTTGTTGTCTGCCACATAATCAGGACAGCCGTCTAGATCAAGATATCTATTGTAAGTTTCTTTAGCAGTTGGGCATTCATCTATATCATCATAAATTCCGTCACCGTCAGTATCGCCAACTGTTTGGAAATCAATGCTGTCAGGACAGCCGTCGTCGTCTTGGAATCCATTGTATCTTTCAGCTAATGTTGGACATTGATCTAAATGATTTGCAAGGCCGTCATAGTCAGTATCAAGCATGTCACCTGCAGTGGTGCCCTCAACGTCTGGGCAGCCGTCCCAGTCTAGATATCCATTGTAGTTTTCCTGCTCGTCAACACATGCATCCCATCTGTCTTCAATTCCATCACCGTCAGTGTCTGGGAATTGGTATTGTGACGTAGTTGCATCAACGGTGTCTGGACAGCCGTCGTCGTCTTGGAATCCATTGTAATTCTCACGGTCTGATGGACATGCATCAGAGGCATCTAGGATGCCGTCCATATCTGAATCAAGTTTGAATGAGTATTTGTCAGGACAGCCGTCTTTATCTAAAAATCCGTTGAGTGTTTCTGGCTGGTTTGGACACAAGTCTGAATTATCTGGAATGCCGTCGCCGTCAGTATCAGCAGTCAGTTTGTTGTCTGCCACATAATCAGGACAGCCGTCTTCGTCTTCAAACATATTATAAGTTTCAGGACTGAAAGGGCAAGAATCGTTTGGATCTAAAATGCCGTCGCCGTCAGAATCGCCTATTATTTGGTAATCAACAGTGTCAGGACAGCCGTCATCGTCTTGTAATTTATTGTAATTCTCACGTTCTAATGGACAAGCATCAGAGGCATCTGGAATGCCGTCATAATCAGCATCAGGTGCATCACCTGCAGTGGTGCCCTCAACGTCTGGGCAGCCGTCCCAGTCTAGATATCCATTGTAGTTTTCCTGCTCGTCAACACATGCATCCCATCTGTCTTCAATTCCATCACCGTCAGTGTCTGGGAACTGGTATTGTGACGTAGTTGCATCAACGGTGTCTGGACAGCCGTCGTCGTCTTGGAATCCATTGTAATTCTCACGGTCTGATGGACATGCATCAGAGGCATCTAGGATGCCGTCCATATCTGAATCAAGTTTGAATGATTGCTTGTCAGGACAGCCGTCTTTATCTAAAAATCCGTTGAGTGTTTCTGGCTGGTTTGGACACAAGTCTGAATTATCTGGAATGCCGTCGCCGTCAGTATCAGCAGTCAGTTTGTTGTCTGCCACATAATCAGGACAGCCGTCTTCGTCTAAGTAAAAGTTGTGAGTTTCTTTAGCAGTTGGACAATAATCCAGGTTATCAAAAATACCATCAGAATCAGTATCTACAACGGCTCGGAAATCAACGGTGTCAGGACAGCCGTCATCGTCTTGTAATCCATTGTATCTTTCAGCTAATGTTGGACATTGATCTAATAGATCTGGTATGCCGTCATAATCAGTATCAAGCATGTCACCTGCAGTGGTGCCCTCAACGTCTGGGCAGCCGTCCCAGTCTAGATATCCATTGTAGTTTTCCTGCTCGTCAACACATGCATCCCATCTGTCTTCAATTCCATCACCGTCAGTGTCTGGGAACTGGTATTGTGACGTAGTTGCATCAACGGTGTCTGGACAGCCGTCGTCGTCTTGGAATCCATTGTAATTCTCACGGTCTGATGGACATGCATCAGAGGCATCTAGGACGCCGTCCATATCTGAATCAAGTTTGAATGATTGCTTGTCAGGACAGCCGTCTTTATCTAAAAATCCGTTGAGTGTTTCTGGCTGGTTTGGACACAAGTCTGAATTATCTGGAATGCCGTCGCCGTCAGTATCAGCAGTCAGTTTGTTGTCTGCCACATAATCAGGACAGCCGTCTTCGTCTTCAAACATATTATAAGTTTCAGGACTGAAAGGGCAAGAATCGTTTGGATCTAAAATAGCATCATAATCAGCATCGCCAACTATTTGGTAATCAATGGTGTCAGGACAACCGTCGTCGTCTTGGAATTTATTGTAATTCTCACGGTCTGATGGACAAGCATCAGAGGCATCTGGAATGCCGTCATAATCAGCATCAGGTATCTCTAGAGAATCAGTTCCAGACACATCTGGACAGCCGTCCCAGTCTAAACTACCATTGTAGTTTTCCTGCTCGTCAACACATGCATCCCATCTGTCTTCAATTCCATCACCGTCAGTGTCTGGGAATTGGTATTGTGACGTAGTTGCATCAACGGCGTCTGGACATCCGTCACTGTCTTGGAACATGTTGTAAGTTTCAGGGTCTGACGGACATGCATCCAAAGTATCAGAGAGTCCATCTTGATCGCTGTCGACTAAAGCAGAGACATCGTCTGGGCAGCCGTCTTTATCATCAACGCCGTTGAATGTTTCTGGCTGGTTTGGACACAAGTCCAGATAATCTGGAAAGCCATCACCGTCAGAATCGGCAGTATTTTTCGTGTCATAAGATGACAAATCAGGACAGCCGTCTTCATCCTGAACTCGGTTATATGTCTCCTTTACAGTTGGACAGTTATCAACATGGTCTTGTATTCCATCGTAATCAGCATCATACCATGGAACAAAATCTGCAGGACAGCCGTCAATGTTGTTACCATATTGTGGATCATAATCCTCTAGAAGGTTTGGACATTGATCAACATTATTTGGAACACCATCGCCATCAGTATCGATTGAGTCGTTTGCATAAACACTGCTTGGTAGCATACCAATAGTAGAGGTAAGTAAAAGCAAAAATCCTACAAGATGGTATTTTTTCATTTTAAGGTAACTATTATTGGTCAGGGCATCCATCAGCATCTCTGTCACCGTCATAATCTTCTGGTTCTAGAGGACACAGATCGTAGTCATTGATAATATTATCTAAATCAGCATCATGTTTGTATCTTGATTGTTCTGGAATAGTATCAGGACAGCCGTCATGATCATTATATTTATTCCAAGATTCTTTTTCATTTGGACATAAATCAACATCATCATTTATTCTATCGTCATCACTGTCAATTGTAATATTTCCAGTTGGCAAGTAATCCGGACAGCCGTCATAATCAACATATCTGTTCCAAACTTCGCTTTGTTCTGGACACATGTCCATCACGTCTGGAACGCCATCACCATCAGAGTCAGGCTGAGTATCATCAACATCAGGACAGCCGTCGTCGTCTTGGAATCCATTATAGTTTTCAGAAACTAGCGGACAATCATCATAAACATCATCAATACCATCATTGTCAGTGTCAACAACAGATGATTCTGCTATAAAGTCAGGACAGCCATCGTCGTCTTGGAATTTATTGTAGGTTTCTTTGGCAGTTGGACATGCATCAATTGCATCTGGAATTCCATCTAAATCACGATCATTTTTTGAGAGATAGTTATCTGGACAGCCGTCTCTATCAAGAATTCCATTATAGGTTTCTGGTTGGTTTGGACAATTATCATTGTAATCATTAATTCCATCATTGTCATTATCTGGAGTTCCTTTGTTGTCTGCTACAGAGTCAGGACAGCCGTCGTCGTCTTGGAATTTATTGTAGGTTTCTGGAACTAGTGGGCATTGATCTAATTCATCAACAAGTCCGTCAAAGTCAGAATCTGAGCTGGTAACAAAGTCAGGATAATCTGGACAGCCGTCGTCGTCTTGGAAGTTGTTGTAACGTTCTCGATCAGCAGGGCATTGATCTACAGAATCTACAATACCATCAAAGTCAGAGTCAGCTTCTAATGGGCTATCAGGGCAGCCGTCTGTATCAATATATCTATTCCAGGTTTCTGCAGTCTCAGGACATTGATCTAATGTATCTCTAATTCCATCACCATCAGAGTCTACAACTAGATCATCTGGACAGCCGTCTGCATCTAGATAACCGTTATACACTTCAGGTTCAAGTGGGCAATTGTCGTTTAAATCAGGAATTCTATCACCATCAAAGTCTGATGCAGAATATCCAGATATATTATCAGGACAGCCGTCGTCGTCTTGGAATCCGTTGTAAGTTTCTTTAGCAGTTTGACATTGATCTAGATCATCAGGAATTCCATCTAAATCTCTGTCTGTTGCGTTTGCAGTATCAGGACAGCCGTCTCTATCAAAAACACCATTGAATGTTTCTGGTTGTGTTGGACACAAGTCTACATAATCATTGATGCCATCATTGTCAGTATCTGGAATTCCTTTGTTGTCTGCTACAGAGTCAGGACAGCCGTCGTCGTCTTGGAATTTATTGTAGGTTTCTTTTACTTCGGGACACTGATCAACACTATTTAATATTCCATCAAGGTCCGAATCATCATCACTGGAATAAGGAGGAATGTCAGGACAGCCGTCGTCGTCCTGGAACCCGTTGTGTCTTTCAGGATCTAGTGGACATGCATCATCAGCATCCATAATTCTATCACCATCTGCATCATCTAGCGTACCGGTAAATGATGGAAGTGTGTCTGGACAGCCGTCATAGTCAGCAAATCTATTGTAAGTTTCTGCATCATTAGGACAAATGTCAAATTGATCTGCTATTCCGTCACCATCAGAATCTGTAAATGAAGAATCTAGTGAGGCGTCTGGACAGCCGTCTGCATCTAGATAACCGTTATACACCTCAGGTTCAGTCAAACACAAATCAATTGTATCTGGAATACCGTCATTGTCACTGTCAGAATAAGTAGAGTCACTTGTAGAATCTGGACAGCCGTCGTCGTCTTGGAATTTATTGTAGGTTTCTGCACTTAGTGGACATGTGTCAATTGCATCTGGAACGCCGTCTCTATCTCTATCACCGGAGTCAAAATCATCTGGACAGCCGTCTCTATCAGAAACACCATTGAATGTTTCTGGTTGGTTTGGACACAAGTCTACATAATCATTAAAACCATCACCATCACCATCAGGAACTCCACCTGCACCATCTCCAGGAAGGGTATCAGGACAGCCGTCGTCGTCTTGGAATTGATTGTAATTTTCTCTAAGACTTGGACATTGATCAATATGATCTTCTATTCCGTCAAAGTCTTCATCGTACCATGGAACAAAATCTGAGGGACATCCATCAATTGCGCCTTTATTGTCTTCTTGTAAGTTTGGACATGCGTCCATCGAGTCTTCAACACCGTCATTATCCAAGTCGTTATCAGCAGCAAAACTGTAGTTTACAGGCATGCTTGTTAATGTGGTTAAAAGCAAAACTAGGAATGGTAAAATATGTATTTTTTTCAATGCCTAAAATTACCTTGAGGATCCAGTTATTAAACCTCACTCTAAAATCGACTCAGAATCATAATAGATTTGAGAAAAATTTCCATGTTAGACAAAAAACTCGATCAATTTAAGTAAACCAAAACAAGATTTGAACTAATGAGTTGTTCGGGGGAAACAGTCGAGGAGGAGGAGGAAGAAAATCGTTTAATCCAGATAAAGCCAGCAATATCTGAGCAATTGAAAAAGGCAAAGTATGGCGTTGCTGATCACTCCACGGTAGAACTGTGCCATTGGACAAAAAAATCATTCAAGCATGAGGGAAATTGTTACAAGCACAAGTTTTACGGAATTTCAACTCATAGGTGTATGGAGTTTTCTCCAGCTGGTATGCACTGTGAAAATCGATGTGTATATTGTTGGAGACCAATGGAATTTTACGAGTCGCTAAAAATGGAGCCAGAACGAGTTGCAGAACCTGAAGAAATACTAACAAAGCTGATGGCTGAGAGAAAGAAACTGATCAACGGGTATTACGGGGATTCAAGAAATGACAAACAGAGGTTAGATGAATCATTGTTGCCAAGTCATTATGCAATTTCACTTTCTGGCGAACCAACAATGTATCCAAAGCTGCCAAAACTAATCAAATATCTAAATTCACTTGAAGCAACAAAGTCAATCTTTCTTGTAACTAATGGTCAAGAACCAGACATGATTCAAAGATTACAAGACGAGGATGCATTGCCAACACAGCTGTATCTGTCGACGAATGCAGCAGACTATGAATCATTTATCAGGATAAACAAACCAAAATATGATGATTCTTGGGAAAGATGGAACAGAACTCTGGACATGTTAAAGCATTTGAAAACAAGAACAGTGCTAAGAATTACTCTGATTAGAAACTATAATGACAGAAAGGAAATGATTCCAGCGTTTGCAGAAATGTTTAGAAAAGCAAGTCCGCACTTTATTGAGATAAAATCATACATGCATATTGGCCGTTCAACTAACAGGTTAGAACATTCAGACATGCTGGAAATGGACGAAGTGAGAAGTTTCAGCCAACAAGTATCAAAACACAGTAAGATATTTTCAGTGATGGACGAAAGTTTTGTTTCAAGAATTTCAATTTTGCAGAATAATGAACGGTTTATTGATCGCTGGATTACTGCTACTTGTGCAAATACCAACTAGAGAATTTTTTTAGTGCATTGTATCTATGCGACAAATCGTTTTTGTTATTTAGCTGGGCAAATGTTTTCTTTGTATTTTTTGGAATAAAGATTGGATCATAGCCCCAGCCCTTTCCTTTTTGCAAATATGATATAGTACCGTCAATCTTTGCATCAAAGGATTGTAAGACTTTTTTGTCACAATAGCTAATAACAGAAACAAATTTTGCTGATCTATTATTTTTGAGAAGATTGAGAATTCCCTTGTTTCCAATTGTTTTGAAAACGTACGATGAGTACGGACCTGGAAATCCATCAAGTGGATCAATGAACAAGCCATCGTCTTCAATCAGACAAGGTTTTTTGCATTTGGAAAACGCTTCTCTTGCTTTCTTTGATGCTATGTCTTTTAATGAATCTGATTGAATTTCTTCTAATTCAGACTTGAAAAAACCAAGATTTATTCCAAATGAATCTAAAATTTTTTTTGCCTCTTGATATTTGTGACGATTTGAAGACACAAAGAATAGATCAAATGACCGTTGCATATCTACCACGACTCTCTATATCTAGAACCAGTTTTGTAGTTTTAACATAATTTGAGTTTCCAACAATGGATTTGTAGCCAACAAGAAAGTTTCTCCAAGCAGGAACCATAATTTCTGCATGAGCACTGTTGAGAATTTCTTTGATTAGTCTCAGATCAACTGCATGATCTTCAGGTTTTATTGTATTTTGAGACAGTCCAAAATCAATGACAAAAACGGTATTTTTGAATGATATGAAGTTAGATGTTGTCAAGTCTCCATGCATCACGCCGTTTTTATGTAGTGTTCCGACTAATTTTCCAATTTGTTTGGACAGTGCAATAATTTTTGACTCAGGTAAATCATGAACGGGGGTTCCAGGAATTTCTTGCATGATAATTGATGATTTTTTCAAATTTACAAAATAAACAAGCGGTGCTGGAATTCCAAATGATTTTACATGAGACAACATTTGGGATTCTTTAATTGTTCTTTGTTTGCGTATTTTTGAATCAAGGGAGGGATTGCGATAATTTTTTGTTTTTCTAATTTTGAGAATTGCGATAGAATTTTGCCAGTCAGTTTGATATATGTCAGCTTCTGCCCCTTTTTTTCGTAACTTCATTAACATTATATCCAAAGGAATTCAATAAAAATTAATCATGGAAGAAGGTGAAAGGAAAATAAAACAAGAAGATTGTAGCGAAGACAGTCTAGGTTCGGGAATTCTAACATTAACAAGCAAGAGGTTGGCATTTGACAAAACAAAGTCACGAATGATGGATTTTTCCAAGCATATGGGGGACACAATACTGGATGTTTCATTAGATGACGTGATTAAAACTTGGAAAGAGGGACTACTAATGAAGAAAGTATGTTTTTCTGCCAAGACTGGGCAAGGAGAACAGACCTACAAGTTCGGGGTTTTCAATACAGGGAGTTGGGTTGACAGTATTGAAGACGCCATAAATGATGGTAAGGATCAATAATCAACCTTTACTGAATCTAGTCTCCAAGATTGTGTAATCAAAGTGTCTTTTAGCGGAGTGCCTTGTTTTACTTGGGATTCTAAAAGTCCAGTCCAGCATATTTGACTTCCGCAATCTCCTGCGTATCGTAACGGAACTACAAAGAATTTACATCCGTGTCGCCTACATGCATCTTGGAGCATTTCGGATAATCGTTTGTTAGCTGCAACACCGCCAACTATCATCAATTCTTTTTTACCTGTGAATGACAAGGCACGTTCTACAACTTCACTAATCATAGCAAAAGCAGTTTCTTGAAGTGAGTAACAGGCATCAATTTTATTTTTCTTTGCGGCAGATTTTGTTGCAGATAACAAGCCGGAAAAAGAAACATCGTTTCCTTTTACTGAATATGGCAATGCAACATAGTTAGAAGATCTGGATGCCAGTTCCTCGATGTTTTTTCCACAGGGGGAGGCAAATCCAATGGATCTTCCAAACTGATCAAGTAATTGGCCCAATGTGATATCCAGGGTTTCACCAAAAACTCTCCACTGTTTATTGAGAAATGCAAGAATCATTGTGTGTCCTCCAGACACCAAAAGTACCAAGGGGTTAGTTGCACCAGTGAGAAGTTTCCCCAATTCAATATGGCCAATGGCGTGATTGACAGGAAAGATTGGAATTTTGTAAAAAGAAGACAAAGATCTGGCAACAACTGCGCCTACTCGCAAACACGGGCCCAATCCCGGACCTGCGGCATAAGAGATCAGATCTAAATCCTGTATTGCGGTATTTGCCTCTCTTAGACAGTCGGCCAACACCAAAGAACTGTTCTCAACGTGATGACGTGATGCCTCCCGCGGATGAATCCCTTCTCCGTCCTCAGGACGGTAAATTTTTCTTACATCAGAGAGAATCTTGCCTTTTTTTCCTTTTTTTTCAATTACGGCGCAAGAAAATGTGTGTGCGGTGCTTTCAATTCCCAGACCTAGCATGTTATCCCCTACTCAGCGTGGATACAATTTTGATCACATCGCCATCTTTTAATTTCTGCTCACCGCTGATTCTTTGTTTGGTTTTACAGTCAATTGCGTGTAGGAACCCCCTGGCAATGTCTGCATGAATCAAACCCGCTAAATCTTTTGCAGTAGAGTTTTGGGGGAGTAGTTTGGAATCAGGTAGAATGACACCGTCCTTGTTGGTTAGTTTCGCTTCATCTTCTACAGGATATACAACAATAAATTTCAAAGAATCAAAAACAGCACTGTTTAAGATTTTTTGAATTCCAGTAGACGTGATTTTAGAAAATACTGATTTCACCAAATCCAGTGCTTTTTGTTGGGGGGGCAGAACTTCTTGTCCTTCAATTATTTTAAAACCCTCATCGCCTGGAGAATAGGCTACAATCCCAGCTTTTGATGCCTTGCGCAAAAGCAATTCTGTTTCTGCACTGCAAGGAATCACAGGATCAGAGATTTTTTTAAGAATGTCAAGATCTTGGCAGAGATCGGCTTTGTTTGCGGCAACAATCATTGGTTTGGTATTTTTTCTTAATTCTTTAACAAAGGTTCGGATATCAGAGTCTTCCCATTCTTTTGGATTTTTAGAAATAAGACCCAGCTTTTGCAACACCTCACGTACTTTGTAATCTTTGATCCCCAATCCTGTGAATCGTTTTGCAATGCCATCAGTAAGCTTGGCTCTTTTCTGATCGATTTCTCGGGTAATTTTATCCCATTCCCTTTTGAGAATGTCTGCAAACCATTGATCAAACTCGTCTTGAACAAACATTACATCTTCTAGAGGATCATGGGTTCCGGTTGGAACAGGCTGTCCTTGGATGTCAGTAGTTCCAGCAATATCTACCACATGAATCAGGACTTCAGCTTGTCGTGCATCATCAAGAAACTGGTTTCCCAATCCCTTTCCTTCGTGTGCGCCCGGAACCAGTCCTGCAACATCAATTAGTTTAACTGGAATGAGACGGGTTCCATTAACGCATAGCGTGTTTTCATGTTGAATATCAAAATGTTTGCAGGCACAATCTGCCTTGACATAGGCTACGCCAACATTGGGCTCAATCGTGGTGAAAGGAAAATTGCCTGATGCCACAGGGGTTTCTGTTGCAGCTGAAAAAAACGTAGACTTGCCAACATTTGCTTTTCCCAATAAACCAATTTGCACTATTGTCAAAAACCCAATTCTACTTATTAGTATTGCAGAAATCGGTTCTGTGAAGTTATCGGGGGTTATATGTCAATTCCCAAAATGTACAAGCCTCCAAACCGCAAGATATTCGCTGAAAGCGATAAAGTCAATATCACAGAAATATGCGCCGAACTCTGATCTAATGGATATGGCGGCTACATTCACAAAGATGGTCAATCATTGCATCAAGATATAGTCTAGAGCAAAAGTTCTTGAGATCAAATATGTTAGACAGAAATACATTTTGATCACGCCGCACCACGCATTGCAATGCCCACAGTAAAATCCGAAGACCTGAAGAAAGCGTACAGGAGGGAGAAGAACCCTCGTGTCAAGATCAGAATGGCGGCCGTAAACATGGTGTGCATGAACAATGAAAGCATTCAACATGTGGCAGACTCGCTCATGCAGTGCCCCAACTGGGTGTCCTTCTGGGTGGAACGCTTCAAGGAGGAGAAGGGCGGCATAGACGCCCTCCGGGATCTTCCAAAGACAGGCAGGCCGCCAAAGGTTCGGTTGGACAAGATTGCAAGGGTTGTATCAGATGCAAACAGCAGCGGCATTATTACGCCAAAAAGACTCAAAAGCGACATACAAAAAAGATTCAAAGTAAAATACCACATAACCAGCATCAGAAAGATAATGCACAAGCTTGGAATGTCTGCCAAGACGGCTCAGCGCATCCACATCAGCAGGGCAGAAATTGACAAAATCAAAAGGTGGCAACACAATGCAAAAAGGCGGATTTCACGCCTGGAATTGAAGGGTTTTACAACTGTCGTTTTTGACGAATCGATATTCATCGACGATCCTGCAAGTGGCGCAAAGTACTGGTCACCAAAAGGGGAGCCAATCACAACGACATACAAGGGACGGCACGGCAGGGTGGTGGCATACGGCTCCATTGCGACAGACGGCAGGCAGTTCTTTAGGACATATGACAGGTTTGACAAGGAGACGGTTCTGCAATACATCAGGGAGATGACAAGTCATTTTGGCAAAGTGACAATCATCATGGACAACGCGCCGCAGCACAAGGCAAGGATTGTAAAAGAGTTTCTTGCAGGCAACCCCGATGTCAGGACAATATGGCTTCCGACTGCAACGCCTGAGCTCAGTGTAGTTGAGGAGTACTGGCATCAGGCAAAACGGGACGTGTCGGTATCTGAATATTACGCTACGGTTGTGCACATGCGCCATGCAATGTCAGAATATTTCAGGACAGCCCGTCCCAAGCTTGATGCGATGAAGTTTATCTGTAGAAGGTCGCTCACTCTCAAAAACTTTTGATTGACACTATAGGGTTGAAAGAAGACACTCACAATATGAAGAGGCTGTCCATGTTATGTTATCATGAATTACGTAACTATGACATTTTATCAACATACAAACTAAATGCAATATCAAGAGCTGCAGGCACATTATCAAACAGAAAACAATCAGTCAAACGAGGTGTCAGAATAAGAGACCCAATAGTCAAAAATCCCTTTATGACAAACTGTTACGGCATAAAACACAACGGTGCACTACTAACAATCCCATACAAGAAACATAACCCAATCAACATTTTACTCAACGATCACACCCAAAAAATCCTGTCTGATCCCGCCTTGACGGTGCGCTCGTTTTCACTGACTGCCCTCAACATCAGTCTTTGTGTTTCAAAAAAAGTACAAGAGATAGAGTGCACCAAGAAAGTTGGAATAGACAGAAACCTAAGAAATGTGACGTGTGGGAACGAGGAAGAGGTGACAGTCTACAAGACAAACAAGCTGCTATCCATAAAGGAGAACACAATACACGCCAGGGCAGGCTTCCACAGAAATGACCGCAGGAAGAAAAATCAGTTCTACAAGGAAAAACAGAGAAGACTGACTGACAGAGCAAAGCAGTACATCCACAGAATCTCAAAGGATATAGTAGACAACGCAGTCAAAAACAAGACTGCAATCGTCATGGAAAACCTGAAAGGAATAAGAAAATTGTACCGAAAAGGAAATGGTCAGGGCAACAAGTACAGGCGCAGATTGAACGGGTGGCAATTCTACGAGCTGCAACGCCAAATAGAATACAAAGCCCGATGGGTCGGGCTCCCTCCAGTCGAGACAGTAGACCCAAGAAACACGAGCACGCAGTGTCCGCAATGCGGAAAGAGACTCCAAGAGGACATGCAACAGCATCGTAAACTGTCGTGTAATAATTGCGGTTTGTTTATGGACAGGGATATTGTCGCTGCCATGAACAACATATCACGCAAGCTGCCCCCTAGGTTTAGGGGCAGTAGAGATGACATATGTGAAGCGCAGTCCGGCACTTTTGAGCCGGCGATGACGGAATCCGGCACACCATTGGTAATCCGAATAGTCGATATGTCAAAGTCGAGTTATAGGGGTTAACTCCCGATAACTTCACAGAACCCAGAAATCGTTTAATGCAGTATTCACGATTTTATAGCATGTCAATAGTGATTACCGGAAGTCCGGGAGTTGGAAAGCATACCATAACACAGGAAATTGCTGAAAAACTCAGATTGCCCGTAATTGACATTAATAGTGTGGCAAAAGATGCCGGATTATTTGAGAAAAATGGCGATACAAACGAGGTTGATACTTCAAAATTAGGAAAAATTCTTGAACAGGAAACTTTGGAGAAATGTGTGATTGTCGGGCATTTGGCACCTTATGTTTTAGACAAAAACAAAATAAAAATAATGATTGTTTTGAGACGAAGTCCTTATGACTTGATTCCCATATATGAGAAGAGAGGATACACGGACAAAAAAATCACAGAGAATACCGGCAGCGAGATACTAGGCATAATTGCACATGATTCATCAAGTAAATTTCAAGAAAAAGTGTTTCAGGTAAACACCAGTGAAAAAAGTATTCCAGAAGCAGTGGAAAAGGTAATGACTGTAATCTCCACCCACAAGGGCGGCGAAGAGGTAGACTGGCTTGACTTGGTTACAAAAAACAGTGACTTGAAAAAATTTTTTGCTGATTGATTAAATAACGCCCTTGATTTTTGGTAGTTACTTGTTTGAAATTTCCAAAACAGACCTGGCAGGAAGAATCGGTACTCTCCACACCAACCATGGAAAGATTGAAACGCCGGCATATGTTCCTGTTATTCATCCAGTAAAACAAACAATCCCATCAAAAAAAATTCAATCCATAGGTTTTGATCTAGTAATTACAAATGCATACATTACAAGAAATAATTTTGGCGATGAGGCTGTAAAAAAAGGAATTCATAAAATCATAGATTTTGACGGTGCAGTCATGACAGATTCTGGGGGTTATCAAGTTCTAGAATACGGAGATCTCAAGGTGCTGCCGCCAGAGATGGCAGATTTTGAAAAAGGAATCCTGACTGATTTTGCAATTCCGCTTGACAAACCAACGGGATTCGGGCTGCCATTAGAAAAAGCAGAGGCATACGTCAATCACACTCTCAAAGTTTCAAAACAAACACTTGACAACAGCAAAGACAATGGTCAGATCTGGATTGGCCCGATTCAGGGCGGAGAACATTTTGAGCTTGTCGCAAAATCAACGAAGAAGCTGGTAGATGCCGGTTTTCAGATGCTAGCTTTGGGAAGTCCAGTCGAATTCATGGAGTCATACGAGTACAGGCTGCTGGCACAGATGATTGTGGCTGCAAAAAAACAGATGCCTCATTCTATTCCCTTACATCTCTTTGGGGCAGGACATCCTCTGACAATACCACTTGCAGTAGCTTTGGGATGCGACACATTTGACTCTGCATCATACATGCTTTATGCCAAACATTTGAGATACATCACAGGTGATGGCACGCGCCACCTAGCAGACATTACCGTATTTCCATGTAATTGTGAAGTATGCTCAAAATATGCGCCAGACGAGCTGCGTCAGCTAGAGACTGCTGAAAAAATCAATCAGCTGGCAATCCATAATCTCTATGCAATCAAACTGGAAGTGGACAAAGTAAAGCAGGCAATCTATGAAGGAAGATTGTGGGAATACGTAATGAAAAAGGCACGAGCCCACCCTAGGCTGTTTGAAATGATTGAAGTGATGACAAGCAACCACGAATTTCTTGGTGCCACTACGCCAAAATTCAAAGAAAGGGCCATTTTTCTCTATGACAAAGAGGATCAGTTTCGTCCAGAGGTTCAAACGTATCACAACATGGTTAGAAAATTCAAATCAACAAAAAAGAAACTTCTCATTACCAAAGAGTCAGGTACAAAGCCAGGATACTTGTCCCATGAATATGCCGTACTGGAAAAAAAATTCAAGGATTTTGACTCGATACAAACGTGCCAATACAATCCACAAATGGGATTAATTCCAATTGAAATTTCAGACATCTTTCCAGCTGCGCACCATGAGACTGCTAGGATGGGTTTTGAGCCAAAAGAATTTCCTGCATTTGAGGAGACATGGAGGCGCTTCTTTGACAACAACAAGTTTTCAGAGATTCATTATGATAAAAAAGACAAATTCTTGAAGCATTTTATAAAAACACTGCCAAAGGGCATCAAGAGAAAATCTTTTTCGTAATCAAAAATAAGAAAAAAGAATGTGCTAAAAGACTCAGCTTATAGTGCTGCGTCTTCTGCCCAACCTTTGATGAAGACGCCGTTTTTGTGAAGAGGTACTGGTTGTCCAGCAGTGTAATTCATTGGTCTCATCCAGAAGATTGATTTTGTTGGACATACGCCGATGCATGCACCATCAGAAATACATCTTTCTGGATAAAATACAAATGCTTTACCTCTCTTCCAGCCTTCAACTGGTTTTACTCTAAGGACATCCGGACCAAGAGTTGTACAGATTTCTACACATAGTGCACATCCGATACATCTTTGTTCGTCAATGTCTGGAAGTATTGCTATTGGCATTACAGAATCAATACTGCCTGATGACTATTTAAACCATGATTGAAATTCATAACCCTGTTATGAAACTGATCGAGCTAAAGCGTGCGCAAAAGGGCGGTTAAAAAAATAAAAAACAAAAAGATAACGTGTTTTGCACGTTTATTTTCTCATTGCGTCTATTTGACCGGAGGTAACCCAGTCAAGTAATTCTGCAGAAGAAGGATTTAGATCTGCTTTCTGATTCATCAGATTGTTAACCCAAATCCAGTTAATTTGGTTAAGGAGTGGTTTGTTTGCTTCGTCACCAGCACGTGTTTTAGCGACGACGGCTTGATCTTGTTGTCCTAACCATTCTTGGAAGCTTCTTCCCATGAGGATCGGATCTTAGCTTACACTAATTAAAGCTTTTGTAGATTCTATAATAGGCACAATGATTAGCCGACTTTAAGAAGGTTTTAACGTCGCTGAAAATTCATCTTAATTCTTGGATGTCAAGGTTTTAGGAGCTGCAAACGAGGTTGGCAGATCTGGTTTTTTGGTCAATTGTAATGGAACAAAGCTCCTGCTTGATTATGGGGTATTGTTTGGTAAAAGGGGAACGCCCCCGCAATATCCACTTCATGTTAAACCAAAAGATTTGGATGCAGTCATAATAACTCATGCTCATCTGGATCATTCAGGTAACGTTCCATCTCTTTTTGTTAGCGGAAATACTGATGTTTATGCCACACCGCCAACCTTTGATCTCTCAAAGTTATTGATAGAAGACATGCTAAAAATTGAAAAGAACTCACATCCGTTTGATCTGCCCGAAGTAAACAACATGATGAAAAATGCCAAGGAGATTGGGTTTAAACAGAGGATTGCCAAGGGAAGCGCGACTTTGGAATTAAGGGAGTCAGGCCACGTAATTGGAGGGAGTACCGTTTTGGTAGAGTCAGAAAAGAAGCGTCTTTTCTATACCGGCGATGTTAAAACAAACGGCTCGAGGATGCTGCGCGAGATGGATTTGGATGTGGGGGAGATTGACTTGCTAATTACGGAGAGCACGTATGCTAAAACAGAACAGAAGCCAAGAAAAGAGTCTGAGAGGGAATTAATAGAGTTTGCAAATGAGGTAATGGATAGAAAAGGAATATTGTTTATTCCGTCATTTTCAGTGGAACGCTCTCAGGAGATGGCCTGCATACTAAAGAGTGCAAATTTCAAACACAAAATCATCATGGACGGAATGGCACTCAAGGTAAATGAGATAATGTTTAGGCATCCAGAATACCTAAGGGATCCAAAAACATTTTCAGATGCAATCAACGGGGCAACTGCAATTAGGGGGCACTCTGAGCGAAAACGTGCGATGGGCAAACCGTGCGTTGTAATATCGCCGGCTGGAATGCTGGTTGGAGGCAACGCAGTATACTATTTGCAACAGCTGGCATTTGACGCCAAGAATGGCATTGCACTGGTATCATACCAAGGAGAGGGAACTCCGGGCAAAAAACTACTAGAAACGGGAACAGTTTCAACCAGAGGAAAGGATCTCAACGTTACAGCAGAGGTAAAACAGTTTGAGTTTTCAGGACATGCAGATAGAAACGAGCTGTTTGATATGATCAAAAAAATCAGAGGAGATCCCAAAGTGCTGACAGTTCACGGGGACTCTGAATCATGCAGCATGTTTGCCCAGGAAATTCACGAAAAATTCGGTTTGGAGGCATGTGCCCCGGCAGTTAATGAGACAACAACTGTGTAAAATGCAAGATAATTACGTTGCCGCTGCCGCTGCCATAAACGTAGGGGATTCAATTAACAGCGGCCAGGTATTCTTATGGAAAAAAGATGATAATTTTTGGTATGGGATAGACGGTCAAAATGTGCTCAGAATCAGCAGCTCGGGGGAGATCAGGTCGCACCGAAATACCAAGACAGATTTTTTGAGAAAAGATGACGACATGGAAAAAATAATCAGATCAATCTCAAGGGACAAGACTACGAGCAGGGCTGTAAAAAAATATCCGGGACTTCGGCTGCTCAGACAAGATCCTTTCCAATGCCTGATCTCTTTTATTGTTTCCTCAAACTCCAATATTCAAAAAATCAAGATAAATTTGGAAAAGCTGTCAAAAAAATTTGGGGAGAGAGTCGAGTTTGACAACCAAGAGTTTTTTTTGTTTCCAAAACCAGGAAGACTTGCACGGGCCCCCGCACGTGAAATTCTAAAATGTGGGATTGGGTATCGCTCAAAGTTTGTCAGACAGGCGGCAAAAATGATTGCCTCAAAGAAAATAGATTTAGAGAGTTTAAAAAAGATAGGCTATTTTGATGCGAAAAAAAACATTTGCTTGATTCCCGGCGTAGGAAACAAAGTTGCAGACTGCATAATGTTATTTTCACTAAATAAATTAGAAGCAGTGCCGCTAGACAGATGGATGATTAAAATTTTAGAAAAGTATTATCTTGAAAAATTTGCGTTAGAGACAAAAACGATTACAGAAAAACAATATGACATTCTTCATGAAAAAATTGTAAATCATTTTGGGCCATATGCAGGATATGCACAGCAGTTTCTCTTTAAAATGGAAAGAGACAACTATCAAAAAAAGTGGCTGTAAACCCTTAAAATAGTAACTAACTGCTAGGTTTTTGGGCCCATAGCTCAGCATGGATAGAGTGTTGGACTTCTAATCCAATGGTCAAGGGATCGAAGCCCTTTGGGCCCGTTTACCTACCTCAAGGTACTACTAGATGTTTTCAGCAGACAGTACCAATACCAGCTTAGATGAGATTACAAAAAAAGACATTGTAGAGTTTCTAGACAAGAGAAAAAAGCCAATTGAGGTTGATCCTGAGAAAAAATTGGAGAGGACATAGAATGACTACCTTGCTTATGGGAGGCGTATCTGGGAAATCGTGATTGGAATGCGCTGCCTACTCATCCTCACATGCGTGGTTCCTGTTATTTTGAACCGTGCCCAGTCTTCGTACATGTCTAACAATAATACCAAGATCTCTTGCTATGTCAGTAGTTCCCAGATGTAGATTTGTGCCCAGATGTAGGTTTATGCCCAGATGCCGGTGCGTTACCGCATATTGCAATGCAAAGATCCAGATTAGGTTACGGTGTGCAAGATGTCATGAGCACTCAAACACACGACGATCTGATCGCACACCAGTACGACATAGCATCAAACCGGTTTAAAATCTTGCGCTCGTCGTTTCAAAAGCTTGGCATGCCAATGTCTGAGAGGCACAACGCCGTATACGGATGCAATGACATACTGGACGTGCTAATCAAGGCGTCTGAGAGAAACACGTTTGTAGAATCCCTCGTACGGCACAACAGGCTTCAAGACACGGGTGCACGTACGCCTGATGCAGACCTGGTCATGTCTGCAGTCCGTGGCGTCAAACCGGCAGACGTGCAGGCCTGGTGTGCAAGGACGCTGGCACGCACGGTGCGGCACGCCCGCCATACAGGAATGCTGCAGGACATCGACGCCATTGCAATAGACGTTACGGACATACCATACCATGGAGAGCAGCTGCAGGAGCATACAAGAAAGTCGCGTCCAAGGGCAGGAACATCCACGTTTCTCTCGTATGTCGCAGTGCACGGAGTCGGCAGGGACTCCTCGCAGATTGTCCTGGAATCGAAGCTACTACCGGCAAAGGAAAAACTGGCCGATTTTATAGCCAAAACACGCACGAAAATCCTCAGAGGGGGCGCACACTCAAAGACTGTGTTCCTGTACGACCGCGCCTTTTACAACGTTGACTGCATGACAGAGGCAGGAAAGGGCGGGTGCCGCTACATTATGCCTGTCATCATGAACTCCAAGATCAAGAGGATAGTCAAGATGTACAAGGACGGAAAGGCAAGCCAGGTATCGCAGCAGTCAATGACCAACAAAGACGGCGTAACTGTGACCTACAACCTTGTAATTGTCAAAAGAGACAGGAAGAAGAAGAAAAAGGGGGAGGGGGAGGGGGAAGAGGAGCAATACATTGCGTTTGCAACAAACATTCCCATCAGGAGCGCCAGAGCCATGACAGGCATCATACCGGAGCAGTACCGCAAGAGATGGGGCATCGAGACGGGGTTTCGCGTCATAAAGGAGATCATGGGCAGGACATGCAGCAACTCCCTGTCTGTGAGGCTGCTGATGTTTTACCTGCCGCTGCTGCTGTACAACCTGTGGAGGATTGCCAGGTTCTGCCTTGATGCGGGAAAGAGGCATGGAAGAGTGTCTTCTGCGGGAAAAAAACTCACCATGGCGTTGTTTATCGTGTACATTACAAGCAGAAACGAGTTGTTTGTCAATGATCGAGGCAAGTAGAACCGATGCCAGTTGCGGTTGCGGTAAATCTACATCTGGGAACTACTGATGTGAGGACATTGCTCCATTCTTGCGCTGTCTGATCAGGTATTGTTGGACTTTTCTGCAGTCTTTTTTGCATGATTTTTCGTGATCGGTATAGTCTAAAATAGTCCGTTACTGTTCTTCAGATCCTAGGCGGAACTACTTTTCGTACAAGAGAGATATTTCAAGATGTTGAATATGATTTGTTCTAGGTATGTATTGACACAGCAACAAAGAATGAATCAAACACGTATCTATTCTAAGCTTTCCACCAGTATCATCTTCATCCATTCGTTAGGTGAAACTGTAGTTATAGTAATAGAAGTATATCTCATTTAGTTTGATTCATTGATAGTTTTATTCCAGTCTGAAAATCGTTCATAGAGATTAGCATATGCACCAGTTTTATCTTTCTGCACGGCATTCTTATTTGCATTCATTAATTTCTCCAGAAATGTTGTAATTCCATGAGTATTAATTTCTTCCAACTCTTCAATTCGTTTCAACAGGAAGTGTTTTCCAGTTAACTCTAATTCTCGACCTTCAGTGTGTGTATTCGTTAAAATATCACAATATGTACAATTACATTTTTTTAATTTCAATGCATTTTCAACCTCTTCTACCCTTGTCAGTGGAATTTTTGAATATAGATATGGTTGATAAAATCTAGTGGTGGAACCCCCACCTCCGGTAGAAAATGGACTTTTGTGTTCTCCATAACAAATTGAATGTGAAACTCTAGTACAGTAGTTGGGATTGTACATTTTGGATAGCCCAAACTGATCATTTTGAGAACAAAACACGATCAACCAGATCCAAATACAAGGCATGCTCACCCACCTTAACATGTACGAAAAAGATGGGCAAACACACCAACAGAATCAAGACATCAGGGGATTTAAAATCTTCCAGTCCGCACTGCAACACCTGAACCTTGCCTTTGGCACAAGACACAACACGCTGTACTGCCTCAGGGATGCAGCGCACATGCTTCTGGTCATGGCCAGCTCCAACGGATACGCCAACGGCGCGCGAGATCTCGGCTCTCCCGGCATCCGCATGCCGTCGGGCAGCTGGCTGCTCAAAAAGCTGCGCATCATAAAGCAGGACAAGATGAACCGCTTCTGCGACCAGATGATGCATGATACGGTCAACACGGCATGCCGCAGCATGAGGCGACGCATCAGCAACGAAACAACGGTAGCTGCAATAGACAAGCACAAGATTCCGCACCATGACAAAAACCCCGACCTCAAACACCTCATACAGTCAAAATACGAGTCAGGAACGTACAGGTTTGAGTCATACATGACATCCAAGATAGTGCAGGGCGGCAAGGAGGCCAACCTGTGCTTCAGTCCGGTCACCCGGGGTACATCCAACGGCGAATTCGTGCGTAAAACCATCAAAAAGTGCTCCAAGCTGCACCTTGGAATCAATCTTTACCTTCTTGACAGGGAGTTTTACGCAACAGACGTGATGCGGACTGTCAGATCGCTTCACAGGCATTTTATCATGCCGGCAAAAAAGAATGCCGGCATCAAGCGCGCCATTGTACAGCACGCCCAAGGAAAGCGCGGTGATGTCTCTAGGTACACCATAAAATCAGGCTCCGAAAAGTTCACGTTCAACCTGGTTCTGATCAGGGATGACGCCGGGAAAAAAGACGGCACCATGTTTGACAGGTATCGCGCATTTGCAACGTCGCTGCCATGCGAGAATGAAAGGGACGTTGTCAAGTACATCCCAGAGCAGTACAAAAAACGTTGGGGAATTGAAACGGGGTACAGGTCTGCAAAGAGCGTACGCGCGCGCACTGCCAGCAGGAACCCCTCCGTACGGATGCTTTTGTTTGTCTTGTCACTGGTGATAAACAACATCTGGATAGGCCTGCGTCGCACGGTGTGCAGACAAAGATATCATGTGACGCTTGCCGGTGTTTTAAACAGGATGATCCGCGTGTTTGCAGAATATGTGTATGCCAGGTGGCCACCACCGCCTACCGGGTGATTTGTGGGCTGTTTTGGAACGGTACAATCCCAACTACTGATGCTACATCCGCACCAAATACATATGTGTGAGGATCAATTACGTATGGTCGCTTTAATTTTACTAGCATAGAAGTGATTCTTTTTGTTATACCTTCTATGATATGACTTGATACAATAACGTCACAGTTTTTTAAATCACTGTTCTCTAACCATGCCATCTCTCTACTGATGTTGACACGTATCATTAAATTAATCAACAGTCTCGCCTTCTTTTGATTTGCATTTATTTTTTGCATAAACCTTGCATTTAGGAATGACTAGTTTGGAACGCTTTGCTTTTATTATTTCCTCACAAGAACCATTCACTTCCAATATACCAATACCTAAATTTTTAAAGATGGCTCTGTCTATATTTGGAATTGTTTTATGCCATAAAGCGACATAAGAATAATCAGATACATACAGATTAGTGTAAGCTTGTTGGAGAGCCTTTTTCCAATTACTGATTTTCACTTCAATTGAAATCATTTTTTGATTTTTTAAAGTAACCATTGTCTATTCTTTTTCTACTTGTATTCCATTTTCCTATTGGAACTTCATAATAGAACATCTTTTTTGCAAAAGGGCCGGTATTCTCAATTTGATGATACAAATCTTTTTCTTTTAGATTCACGGTAATCCTCCTTTAAGTTCAGCAATCTGTGCCTTAAATGAAGCGTTAATGGAAATAAATTTTCTTACAAAAATACCTAGGAATATTACCAATATTGTTAAAATAATTGAATCTAAAATTATTGCCTGAAATATACTAGACCTTATGCGTAATCGATCAAACTAATATTGCTAGATGATTTTTACCTTAGTAAACCAATTTGATTTTGAATTCTTAGTCGATTACGCATAAGGTCTACTTATTCCAAATGTATTGTAAATAGAATTTATAAAAATTTCATTTATTGTAATGAATGTTATAATCACGAGTACTATACTCACAGTTATTTTGAGTGACAAGTCCAACATTAGCAAAATACTTCCCTTCATCTCATTGACTTTGTTGAATTGGAATAATTTTGTTCGATATTCAGATAATTTCATTACGACTTCAGGAGTATTGAAAAATTCATTGGGCTTATATTTTCCTCTTTTACCGCCAAGAATTTCTCCTAAAATAGGATCTAGAGTATATTTTCTGACATGTTCATATGTACTTGCAACATCTGTATCAAGTTTGTCTTGTTTACTATCTACCATTTTAAACAATACAATTGCAGCCCCTGCAAATATTGGAAGTAACGCTAGAAAAAAACCTGTTTCACTTGAAATCATTATGATTCTAATACTCTACCCAATATTTCTGATTTTACAGTAAAATCTGGATATGTTGTGTACACATACTTAAGAAGATCATTCAATTTTTCTTTACCGTATGTTTCTTTGATGCTTGATATGCGTTTTCTCATATCCTCACTAACTCTCTCAAATGTTTTCTTTTCAAGGAATCGTATTCCTTTGTGGGTAATTTCATATTTTTTCCCAGCTTTTTCTTCTATCATGCCAACAGATTTCAAAAAATCTAATTCATCATAAATTTCCATTGATAAAGGACCGAATCGGTCTGGCCCAAAATCAAACTTTACTGTTGTGGTATTTGATTTATCTAAAACCTCTTTTTGCGTTAGAAACACTAATTTTTCAAATCTAGTTATACCAGTAATTGGATATTTATTATCGCCATTAAGTAATAGAAGAATTAAATCTGATTTTTTCAAAGCCATTATTGATCGATCTGTTATATGTTATCTTTTATAGATTATGAAGTTATCGTGTGTTGGGTATGAGCTATGAGTTTCTCTGAATTGAAAATTTTCTCTTAACACATGTTAACACATGATAACTTCAGAGCCTGTGGGATCCCAAAAGTAGTATACCCCCCCCCCTACGATCTGACATCATATTCCTCACCTGTCTGCTCGTCAATAACAATGTCGGCGTGTCTGGATGCTCCAGGCTTTAGTGTGTTGCATAACTCGGCCTGACCACATCCCGTTCGTCCCAGGATCCATGCACCTGCTCCCCTACATTGCTGCTGCCACCCACCGGTTGTACATGGCAACCCTCATCCTTACCTCTCTTACCATGCTCTCCCATTTGCGTGAGAGCAGATGCTCTCCGAACATACGCTTGAATGCGGAGATGATTATCTCTATTCTCCACCTTTTGCCGTACCCTACAGTCGACTTCCAGTATCTTCTGTTCTCCTTTTTCTGTTCCGCTGTCCGTCCCTTGACGTGCATGTCTGCGCTGCCTCCCAGCTGCTCTTTCACGGCCCGGTTCCACGCCTTGCCGTCATCGCCCCTGCCGCTCTCAGTAAAGCACGGTTTGAGGGGCACAAGCGGCTCGATGCCCTTCCTCCTGCACGCATTCATGTTTTTCTTGGAGGCGTACGCGCCGTCGGCAAGCAGGCTGGCACTTGGCACTTCTTCTTCTTCTTCTTCCCTGCCGCCTGCCGAACCGGCAAGCGGAGAGACTCCGTCTGCAAGCATGTTTGGCCTCTTTCTCGCATCGTCCTTCCCGGCCTTGGCAAACGGTTCGGCTGCTGCCTGATCCAGCAGATCCCGCAGTACCGGCGAGTCGCCGGTTCTGTCGTATGTGACTACGGCAGCCAGTATCATGCCGGTGTCCGCATCTGCCGGCAGGTGCATCTTGACATACCCCCTGCGCACCACCACCTTCCACTTGTCGCGTATCCATTCTCCGCGGTTCCACTGTCTGAGTCCGGTGGCATCGGCCACCAGGGTTACGTGCCGGGATGTATCATGAACGTATATGGCGTTGCCGTGAATGCTAATGTCAAATTTCTCCATTCTTCTGCACATGTGGTATAGTGCGGCGAGTCGTGCCCCTCAAGCATCTTGTCTGCCATCCCGGACAGCTGCCTGAATGGAACGCCGAGGGCGGTTCTCAGTGCGGCTGTCATATGATCATGGTGTCTGCATACTGGAACTGGGCCCCCTCCTTCTTGCCGCAGTTGGCCTGCCCTACCTCGCAGCTCCAGTCAGGGTTGTACTGCACCACCAGCTCTGCACCACGCCGTACGTACTTTGCATTATCGGTCAACACTTGGAGCATGCTGTCATGATCTAAAGCTTTTTCGGTCAGAAACATGTGTGTTTGTTGGTCAGCTTAAACTGCGTTGTAGATTTTAGGCGTGTTATGCAACAAGCTACCCAGCTGGACTGCGCGCACCAGCCAGTTGTGCACGGTCGTGTACGGCCTGTTGACTGCCCTGGCTATCCCGTGCACGGACACTCCATCCTTTCTCAGCACGTATGCCATGAGCCTGCCCCGTACCTTGGGGTTCTTCTCGCTTTTGTGGCACTTGAGCAGGTATGCCCTGCTGGTGCACGGCAAGAAGCGGCTCCCTGCCGATATCATTGGATCTTTTGTATTCATGCCATGCGTGGGCCGTACTACGATCTAGATCCTTTGGTCGGTAATTGTTGGCATTTTAGTTGATTATGAGTCACGCATACTACGTCCGTGTCAAGCAGCGCACCAGAATCATTTGGCCTTGGCAATACCACCGTGATGTGGACTGCCACTGACTCTGCTGGCAACTCTGCATCGTATCCGCAGATAGTGACAGTGTGCGACACAACCCCGCCGGTCATGCCGGCCATTGACAGCATCAGGATGGAGTTCAGCATATATGTAGAGCGCATCGTCACGTACGTAGTGCCGACAGCCTTGGATACGGTGGATGCAGACGTTGAGGTTTTATGCGTGCCAGCATCAGGATCCGTCTTTCCCTATGGAGCCAGTCCGGTGGAATGCACGGCCACAGACGACAGTGGCAACTCTGACACCACGAGGTTTTACGTGTTCGTGAGTGGCAATTAGGCATCTGCACACTGCTAATATCCTCTAACGTGTCGGGTGTTCTGTATTTGCCCAACAATAGACTTTATGCACAATTGAATCGTCAAAAATTTTTCCGAAAGACTTGGATCCACTTTGATCGCCACAACAGGTAATGGAATCTCCAGAACAGACGATACACAGGCTGCAAAGGGAGCTCAAGCAAAAGGACTCGAAGAAAAGGATCAGCGCCAAGAGGATAAAGGTGGAGCACGCCACCGCCATCAGAAGAATAAAGCAGTGGGGAATAATGACAGACATGTACGACGGCACGGTAAAGGAGTTTCACGAGGAGCTGGTTGTGTGTACCGGCCTTGCGAACTTTCACCTGCTGTGGGATGCAAAGAAAAAGCGGCCGTCACTTGATTATTGACGGTATGATACTGAGTGCATGATGCACCGCAAGAGTGCGCACTGATTTCTAATTTCTGCGAATTTACAATGATCTTTTGCATCAAAATTAAATAATTTCCTGGACTGGCTTTGTGTGTCTTGGTAGTGTGTGCTGCAGAAAAAATTTGACGGGTCAATTATGCATAAAGTCTATTACACAGAACTTATGATCGATAGCATTTTATCTTAGGCCATTTTCATAATTGATAATGACTTTAACAAAGACAATAATTCCATTGTTAATAGCAATACTATTGGTTCCTGCAGGAATTGGTAGTGTATCTGCACAGACTGTACCTGGCCAAGAAGACGAAACTGGCAATGTTGGCCCTGTAGGAAATACAGAGGCTGATGCATATCTAGATCTCCTAAAACAACAGGATTTCTACCTAAACATGACATCAGACCAACAAGCAGCATATGAGCAGGCTATTGATGATTATAGGGCAAATCAAGATGCATATGAAAGAAAAATACAGCAAATACTAGATGAGGCAAGTAATCTAACACTGGAGCTACAACAAGCAGAAGAGCAAGGAGATCTTGAGCGTATTGCTCAGATTAATATGGCCAAAACTGCAATACTTGAGACATTAGAATTTTACGGCGTAGTTACAAATGAAAAACTAGACGAGAATCCAAGCTTTTGGGCTCAACGTGCAAAGGCAGCTTCTGAGCTTGCAAACAACTCACATACCACTAATGTAGCCTGTGGAGAGTTAACCGGAGATCTAACTTGTGGTGGAGAGGATGCCATGTATAAAATGCTTGCAGATGAAAATATTATTTCAATACATACAGATGATGTAAGCCTAGAAAAGCAGGCAAGAATATGGTATCCTGTAGCCAATATTTTTGGTTTTGTTGTCAATCTCAGTGTCGCTAGTTATTCTTATGGTCCTGGTACGGTATCGACAGAAATTGAAGACATACCTTATGCGGACAAGGTAAAGTTTTGGTCCGAAATATGTCTGACAGATGATGTCGAACATAATAAGGTAAAATACACACATGAATCTACTGAGAGACTATACACGGTATTTGGTAACATGTATCGCGATAATGACTATGGTGGCAATGGTGAAGTATTTGGCACATCTTGGCTACCTCAGTGTACAAATATAACTCACAGTACAAGCAATAATGCACTAGATCGGGCAACGCTTTCAACTGAACTTGGCTCTACAATAACTGTTACAGGCACACATGCCTAACACTCCTTTTTCTTTTATCAAATATGTGCAAATAAAAAATAAAACCAAACATCAATAATTTCTAACTAATAGTTCTACACTGTTACGTTTTGTTCTGCCATCTTGTTATTGCGTATCTTTTCTGCCTCGTCATCAAGGCTTTGCTGCTTTACCCTCTAGATGGATATGTTTCAAAGAATGGCAACATAAGTCATCCTAGCTTTAATGCTTGAGCAATACCAAATGTTGAATGGAGAACCCATGCAACAAATTAGCCCTTTTTATTACTGATATCTACAATCAATAGTAATGTACATGAATAAAAATTTCATCATAATGCCTGTGATTTTTGCATTAGGTCTATCGATATCCCTCATCATCGAGTATACTTACGACGCAAACCTTCAAACACCATTTGATATCAAAACTCAAGACGACTTGACTGAAATCGTGGATGAACTTACATCTGAAATGATTGAATCCTAAATATTTCTAAGTTTGAGGTGCTGTCCAAATTTTTCCCGGAAATTTCCAGAAAAGCTTATAGATCATGACGAAATCCTGCTGCAAGGCTTTTGGATCACGGGCTTGGCACCACGTCAATGTCAAAACGACGAAAGAAGGGCAGGAAAAACGGACAGCATGACGCCCACGTCCGAAGGTACAGGATCCAGATGTGCCGGAACTATTCAGCATACGAGAAGAAGCGGAGGAGGGGCGAGGGCAACAAGATAGTGACGAGGATCAAAAAACTCAAAGAAATGATCCCCGCCGTCTTGGAGGGCGCCTCCAAGGACGAGACATCGGCACTATTGTGCGTGCTGGACATGGTGTTCCGTAACCACTCGTACAGGGTTCACGTCACGTACATGGAACTGCACCCGGGTACGGTAAACGCCTACGGCCTAAAAAGGATTCCATCAAAATCGTCACTGCACAACATGGCAAAAGCGCTGTCAGGGAGGATCGAGCAGCTCGCAGGACTGCTTCTGGCACAGGCAGGAGACGACGCGCGCGGCACCGTCATAGGCGACTCGTCTGGGTTCTCCATCATGAATTACGTGGACTGGGAGGACGCCAAGAAAGGACTCGTCTCAAGGCGCGAGTTTGACAAGCTGCACGTGCTGGTGGCCCCGCACGGCATGATATCTGCGTGCGAGGTGACGTACGGCAGAAAGCACGACTCGCCGGTGTTCTGCGACATGTACGGGAGGATCCCCCGCACGGCGACACCGGCGGCCACGTCCTGCTGGATGCGGCATACCTCTCAAGGAAGAACTGCCGTATCATTGCAGACAGCGGAAGGGAGCCGGTCATATGTCCCAAGAAGAACTCTGTTCCCAGGGGGTTTAACCCCATGGGAAAAATGCTTCGCTGGCACAGGGACGACCCGTGCGGGTTTGCAAAGGCCTACGGCCAGCGCAGCCTGGTGGAGAACACGTTTTCTGTCATGAAGGAGAGGTTCGGCGCAGTCGCCCGTGCAAGGACGGCATCCATGAGAAGGCTGCAGCTTGTCCTAAAGTGCATCTGCTACAACCTGGTCGCATAAGACTGCCGTAATGCGGAGAGGGCTTTCCCAGCGTAAGCTGTACTCCTGCTTGCCATTCTTTGGGACAAGGCAGTACCTGATGACGGTGTCACCGGTATTCTTCTGGCATGGGCAGCACCGCCGTCTTGCCTGTTTTTGCGCAAAAATCACGAAACATGTGATCGAAATCAGTCAATTTGGACAGCACCGACGGAATCCAAAAATGTAAATAATTTAAAGAGTAGATCAGATGACTAAGCAATATGGGGGTTTTTGGTTTTTTAAAAATTGAAGATAAATGGCTCCTTTCAATGATAGATTCAGTACCATATATTGAGGGAATAGCCAGATTACAAAAATTTGCAATTTTGTCTTTTCATGATGTTCTCAAAAATGAAGAATTTTTTGATGATTGGAGAGCAGATGATTTTGGCGGGTCTAGTCCGCAGTTGGCACAAAGCTTTACAAAATTAGAAAGGCGTGGTTTTATTCAAGCCATCAAAGTAATTACAGATAATGGGTATCCTGTAAATCGATACAAATTAACTGAAAAAGGAAAAGAGATGATAAGAGATTTTGTAGAAAAGCACTCATCAGAACTTGAGAAAATTAAATCCATCACTTCTAATTATTTTCAAAAACCATTAGAGATTCTTTTAAATGATGTACATCAAAAACATCCAGATCTGGCCATTAATAGCAAGATAAGAGCTGATGTGAATAAAATTACTACAGAAAATGACTCGTATCTAAATTCTCAATATGAAATTCCATTTTCTGAAGAGCTTGGAGAGATTCCAAGATCTATCGCATCTTCACAACAACATGTATTTGGAGATGAAGATTTTAGAGAGAGGTTAGCTAAATCTATCGGATTAGATAAAATGCCTGATTTGGATCCTCAATCTTTTGATCGCATTAAAGGAATACTATCTGAAAAAATTAACACAGAAGATTTTGACTCCGAAGAATTAGTCAAGGAAGTTAGGGGCTGTTGAAAAAAGCTAACGTAGATTATGCATAAGATCTACTTATCATTCCAGTGATTTTGTCATATTAAAACACAGAATTGAATTAGTATTTTTTTACTTGAACAAATCAAGCAATTCTTCCAAGGGCTCCATTCTTGAATTGCCTTCCTCTAATGCGCTCTTTTGTCCATCACAAATTTCTAAAAATTCTTGAGTCAGTGCTTTGTTTAGGGCCAGTTCGTGTGAAATGGTATAGTAGTTTATCGCCACTGGGAGTCAAATGATTGGTTAAATTAGCAATATCATAGCAGTCTTTCCACATTTTAGAGAGAAAGTATGAACTATCATGGGCTACCTGTAACTGCCTACTTCTAGATATGCAACCTATGATTTTTAGTGCAATTAAGAATTCTAATGACGGTACGTTGATTGAAGCATCATTCCCAATTGGCTGTGCTTGCTGATCTTCATAAACCCAATTCCAATCTACAGTTACACTCATGTTGACTGAGTCTTCTCGTGGAGTTTCAGCAGAAATTAAATCAAAGTATATTATGTCGCCATTATTGTCTATTGGTTTGCCATAATGCAGTTCACCAAAAATTGGATCACCTATTTTATATTCTCTAAAACCATTTCCAGGAAAATATGTCTTTATCATCATGTCTTCAATCCAATTATCTGTTGGAAAAACTAAATCAACATCGCGTGATCCGAATCCATCATTATGATAAGACCAAACTGCCCATCCGCCTATCACTGCAGGCCAATTGCCACCCTGATTAATGTTATACCATTTTGCAAATTTTTGTAATTCTATTTGACTTTTACTTGTTAGTTCAGGTATGTATCGATCTTTTTCTAATGCCATAACTGCTTCACCAGCGGTTCGGCAGCATAAGCTTTATCACTGCAATACAGATCTATCAGCGTTCTAAGTTTTGTGGTTATTTTTAGACCGTCTTTTTCAATAACATTGTCTTCTCTAAGTGGTAGAAACGGATACATATTAACACGTACAGTTCCTGTTGTTTCTTTTTTTTGCATCTTGTTCCAAAAGTTTTCATCTACGTAAACATTAATTGCAGGATCACGTACATATTCCGTGTAATGTTCCAGTGCCGTCGTTAGACAAAAAACGCCGCCTTCCTTTTTAAAGTATTCAATGACTTGGCTTCTGTCTGTTCCCCAGTTTCTAGATACTCGATGCGTTTCCATATTTCTAAAAGTGCTATAAAATTTGATTAATGCCACCGGAGAGATTACCCTATAGACGTTTAGTCTCTGTTTTCTGTTTTTTATTTTCTCAACAAATTTTAGTGCAACTAGCCAGTTTACAAATCCGCTAACCCTTGCCCCATGCGGTATATCCAGTTCTCGTGCCATGGGGCGTTGTTTGAAGTCTCCGTGCTCTAGCATATAGTACAGTTGAGGATATGCAACAGTTGAATGGAATGTTACCATGGTTTTAGTCAGTAGTGATCCTATTTTAATCATTTGATCACAAATTAGAGATCTCATAAGATCTTGATTGATTGATTGTTGTAGATATACAGGATCACAAAAAAATAAGTGTAGAAGGTAGGAAAAAGATAAGAAATTAAACCCGATTAGGTTGAAAATGATCAATATGACGTGCATAAAATTAAAAAATATGTTTTACGCAAATAATGGATCATGGAACGAGATCGTTGTAAGGAAAAAGTAAGAACACTTTTTTTTAATTACTACAATCGGGCAAATCTAACCCCGTTACATACGTCCATGATACAAAGAAAATTAGAGGACAGATATCCCCCGTGGAAGATAAGCGATACCCTCCAAAAAATGGAAAAAGAGCAAATTCTGAGGAGTATGGAAATTAAAACAAAGTACACAGGAAAAATTCGATTCTATTTTCCCGCAAAAATTGTGAGAAATTACGACGATGAAGAAAAAATAATGCTAAAAATAAAAAGAACTGCCAGTCATATTAGCAGATATTCCAGTCCAAAGATTACTGACATATTGGGAAGACATCTGCATGCTCTAGTAAAAAACGAACTCAGGGTTCAGGGGTTCAGAATCATTGATGAGGGAAGAGTAAATTCCCATAACGGCAGGCATTGGACTGAAACCAAACATAGTTTGGATCTGTTAGCCGTACATGAAAAAAAGCAACTGGCGGTGGGCGTAGAAGCTAAAAACGAACTGGACATAATGGACAGATCGGAGTTGAGAATAAAATTAAAACTATGTAAAGCATTACAGATAACTCCCATATTTGCATGTAGGTGGTTAGAGCCATACAGACAGGAAATAATGAATGGTGAGGGATTCCTTTGGCAATTTAAAACTCAGATGTTTCCCATAGGTTTTGAATCATTTGTTAAAGAAATAAAACAAAAGTTTGGATTTCCAGTCAAGGTTGCAACTGAGATTCCATGCAAGGCAGTTAAAGAATTTGAAAGTTGGGTTGAAACAAAATAACGTATTCAAAACGCAAGGCTGCAGATCGAAAAATATGGGCAGAGTTTAGGAAAAATTAGTTTTTTCAATGCCTAGTTTTTCTTGCAGGCGGTTTATTTTCTTGGCATGCTGCTCCATCCTTGCGTTATCCTGGTTATCTTTAGCCTGGTTATACTTGTCCCAGGTTTTTTTTAGTTCGGACCAATCCCCACCTACGATGTAGCTAGTTTTTTCATTTTTTTTCTGAATGAATTTGAACATAATCTTTATCGCAAATTGATTTTTTCTGTCAAATGTCAAAGATTGTAAAGAGAATTGTCAATAATCAGTATTTACACAAGGCATGTCTGCCAAGATATTACAGCGCATCCACATAAACAAGACAAACATTGAGAAGATCCACAAATGGCAAAGACAGGCAAAAAGGAAGATTTTACTCCTGGAAATGCAGGGTTTTGTCACAGTAATACCGGACGAATCGATTTTCACATATGATCCGGTAACTGGCAAAAAATACTTGACGCCGCACACGATGACCTTCTTGTGCTTCCTGTTGTACTGCGTGACGACAAGTTCTCCCCTAAGCGACTAGGATGCAGACGGCCGCAAGTTCTTTCGTACATGCGTGGGCAGGTTTGACAGGTATGCGGAAATGGTGCCCATTGACAATACGCTATCACTTGACGCCATAATTTGACATCATGCTAGGCTGTAGAAAAATGCATTTGTTGACATGCACAAAAATCGGACAGGTTCTTTGCATGTCCTTTGTCTTCTGCGTGTCATGATTCAAAAATTAAAATCAATCAGCTAAATCAAATCTCATTTAATTAAACTGGAATTAAATCACTTGCATGAGACATGTATCCCAATAAAATTCAACTTGGATCAAATTTTATTAATTTTAAGGAAGATTCAGAAAGGTAACCCATGGCAATACATTCTAAAAAGAATACTTTGGGAGAAGAGCAACTTTGAGGGAATGACAGCTCATAAATGATTCACATAACAGTCAGAGAAACAATCCTAGAATGAAAACCTTAGAATAGCTGATTAGATTTTCTCTAAAAGCTCTTTCTTTTTTTCTTCAAATTCTTCATTTGTAATCATTCCATCATCTCTTAATTTAGATAGTTTTTTTATCGTGTTTATTGGATCCTCTAGTAACGTAAAATCCATATGTCCATTTCCCTTACACTTGATGAAGAATGTTTTTGGTTTAATGTTTCCAACTTTTTTTGTTTTGTTGTATTCTTTTGCAAATACGTTTGTATCATAAGTTAATGTCTTGTCTTCACGTGTTGCACCAATATTGAATTTAGCAGATATTGGAGAATCCATCTACAGTATTTCCTTTAGTACAAGTTCATCAGAAGTATTCTTCCAAATCAAATATTTTGAATCCTCAAATGAAAACACATATTGCTTGTTTGTAACCATTTTATTCATATTTACATCAAATCCTGAATTTGTAAATTCTATAATCCCTACAACATTATCACACATCACATCACCAGCATTTTTAAAATATTCAAAATGTTTACTTCCAACATCAAATCCTTTTTTAAAACTCGATAGAAAAGTAGTTTGTGCTATGGCTTGAATTAGTTCATGCGACCGAGCAACATTTAGACTCAATTTTTACCATCCATTATTTTATGAAGATTAGTAGACATGTCTTTAATTAGTTTACGTAGATCATCTGCTTCTTTTTGTTTGTCCTCTAATGTTGGCTTGTATTTTGATTCAAACTCTACTAGAGTAGCAAATATTTTCATTAATGTTGGAATTTCTTTATCTGAAAATTCTTTTATGAATGCATCAAATCCGCCTATATCTCCAAGATTTACATCTGCAAGCGATTCAAATTCTTTTTCGTATTTTTTTGACAAATTCAACATGTTTTCTATATATTCATCCATGTCATCAAAAACTCGCATCAAAAGTTTTAAAAAATCAATTATGCCGATATTTTTATCCATAGCTTTTATGTCCACATTTAATTATCAACCAAATAGGTTATTATGTGTTCAAACAAATTATACAGTGATGCCTTGATGTACGGCCCCTTTACCACGTGGCTTGTTGGTGCAAAAAATTGGATCAGATGGCTAGTTATACAACACAGTAATCATCAGAACTGTAAAGTTATTGGGGCATAATTCTTCCTGTCAAGTGTCGGGGTGAGATTAACAAAATTATTTATTCTAATTGAAAGATAACGTTTTCGTGAAAGACATTGAATTCAAACTAAACGCAACTGACATTCATCCAAACTCAGAGATAAGGGGAACAATTACTGTCTCCTATCCAGGAAGATATGACGGGGTTGTGATAAACACCCAGATTTTGGACTCCAACGAGCATGTAGTCTACAAATCATACAATGGAAAGAGCATATCACAGAATGTTTCAAGGCTGTTTATCAGCAAGGACGTAATGCCTGAAAACAAGGCAGAATTTACGGCATTGATCGAATTTGAGCCAGAGCAAGAACATGAGATTAAATTTAGGGCATCAATTATTGAGCAGCACAAAGAAATTGAAAGTCAGATAATTTTTGCAAAATATTCCATCTAGAATCTGCTCTTCTCAACTGTGATCGAGCCGGTCATCCATGGATGTGGTAGGCAGTGATAATGAACTTCCTGGGGTTCGGTAAACAGAAATTCATAGGCATCGCCTGGTTTAAGAACGCCTTCAGAGCCAAAGTCACCGCTGTAACTGTCAGAATGCCTATGATCAGGGGTTACAGTATGGGCAGTATCATCATTGTTTTGCCAGATTACTTTGTTGTCGATGTTCAGTAGTATAGTCGGAGAATTTGGAACATAGTTGTCATTTCCTTCAATCAGCGCACCTGGAACAATTTCGATGATTAGTTCTTTTTCAGGATGCAAGATGTGTTCGGACACAGACGGTTTTGCCAATGATTCAGGAAGGTAAAACGAAGTGTAAAATACCACTACAGCAGACATGCCAATTATCAATGCAATAAGCCCTATACCGTATGCATGGCTTGATGTGGGTGCGCTCATTTGCTTGCCCTCTTGATATCATCTGCACCAATGTTTGGATTGTTGTTGTTATTGTCGTTGCCGTTGTTGTTTGCGCCAACTCCCAAATCTGCCTTAGTTTTTGGAGCGGGAATTTCCTGAGCCAGTTCTTTTGGCTTTTCTTTTGGTGCGGCATCCCCTTCCGGAAGCTTACTTGGTTCAGCAGATGCGGCTACAGGTTGGGCCAGCTTTGGTTTTTCTTCGTGTACGGGAACAGGTGGTGGTGGCGGGGCATTCTTTTGCTCACTCATGGCATATCTGTAGATATGGAAGAATGCTGCAAATACCAGCAAGATCAGCCCAACAAAGAACAGTGAGATGTTCTTCATTCCAGTCAGGGCTGCGTTATATGCTGCAATGTTTAGGAATACCTGGAATGCCAGCAGGGCAATCAGCAGCCAGTTAATCCATTTTTCAGAAAGCTTGATTGTTGCAACTTGATTTGGGCCCGTACTTTTTGCAAGTTTTGACTTTCTTTCAGCCTCATTTGCAAGTTTTATCATCATGTAGGTAAATCCAAACCCTAGCGGAACCATCAAGATCATTGTAGAATAGAAGAATATTGGATCAATTACCAGGCGCTCTACTAGTGAAATGGAGGTGTCAGGCGAGATGTAGAATCCCCAATATGTAGTGACCATAATTTGTGCAAGGCTTGTAATGCCAAACGCTGTGATTATTGGTCTGTCTCTCCATGAGAACTTTTTGTACCTGTCAATGAACGGAACCAGCACAATTGAGATGATGAATATCAAGGGCCACATCAGCCCAGTTACAAACTTGTCATACTGTGTCCTCATGAATGCGTAAATTCCTGTAAGATACCATTCAGGAACCGTTACGCCCGGCGGCACTGTCGGTTCAAACTTGAATCCCATATCAACTGGGAACACGCCGCCGGTGATGAGAATGGCACCTGAGATGGCCATAACCATAGGGACGTCAAATACCAGGAATCTTGGAAAGTGAACTGCCATCAGTCCTAGCATTACTACTGGCAACAAGAACACGTGTTGCGCATAGAATCTTAATACAAAGTCTGAAAATCCGCTACCCAGCGCCGCATCGCGGATTGTCGGTCCGACCACCGGAATTGACGTGGTCAGAGACGCGGCGATGCTAATTGCAAGCTCTGCCCTTTCGCTGAATATGACATCATATCCTGTAAATGCCTCAAGGATTGTGACGACGCCCAAAATTACTCCCGTCATCCACAAGACTTCGTTTCTAATTTTGTATCTTCCGCTAAAGTACTGGTAGTACATGTGAAGAACAGCCAGAAGCACCATTGCGTTGGAACCATGGTAGTGAATGTTTCTTATGTGAAAGCCAAATGGGACTTCATCATTGATGAATTGAACACTGTCCCATGCCCTGTCCAATATTGGCTGATAGTAAAACATGAGAAGAGCTCCTGAAACTCCGAGAATGATAAATACAACAAATGTAAGCATTCCTAAGAATCCAAACGGACTTACAAATCTGGCAGGGAATGAAAACTTGATGGCAGTAAATATTGTCCTGTCTATTCCATCCCAAAGCCAGTAAAAGAATGCAACCAGTCCGGTTCTTCGTTCAAGCGAAACGGCCATATCCAATTACTCCATTTTCATTTACGTCAAATTTTGGCGGCATGATAAATACAAATCCTTCTGAATCAATGTCCAAAGTTAGTTTAGGCAGTGTGTTTGATGGTGCAGCCTGTACTGATGCGGGTCCAATAAAGGCCGTTCCGGTTAATGGATCATACATGGTGCCATGACACGGGCATTCGCCCCTCTTTCTTCCATCATCTGGCCAATACTTCCACAAGCACCAAAGGTGGAGGCAGATCATGCTGTAAGCGCGAATTGATGACGCGTCACTTTTTGCACCGCCTAACTCTTCAGGCAACCTAATGAACTGCCATTTACGAAATGCCTCTGCGTCAAGTGCAGCATCGCCAGTAGCAGGATATGTGATTACTTCGGCGTGGTTAACTGGAAACGTGTTCATATTGGCCTGAGTGCCCTTAGGCAAAATTACCGGAACTCTTTCAAGGGATGCCTGATTTGGGTTTGGCATAAAATTACCAAATGGGACAAATGGAGCAAATGCTAATCCTGTGCCTGCGGCTCCTATCAACTTTAGAAAGTCCCTTCTGGATAACCCGCCAGACTTTTTTGTCCCAAGCTCTGACATTCAAGCTGACGTACTCGCCAAATTGCTTATAAACCTTGTTCAATTATCAGCTAAGTCAATTGTACGAAAAGTCAGTCCGCCTAGGATCAGAAGCAATGGATGATGATGATTATTTCAGACCGTACCGATCCAGAAAAGCTATGGCAAAAAGACTGACAGAAAAATCCCGACAGCAATAATCAGACAGCGCAAAAAGGGAATCGTCTCCTCCGCCCAGACAGCCGAGGATCTTGGCATCACGGCAAGGCACGTAAGAAGACTGGGCCCGGTTCCAGGAAATCGGAACAACACGCGTGAAGATGGGCAGGCTGCACAATCCAGTCGCAGCCGCCCAGATACGCCTTGTAACTGATGCACACCGGGACGACCCCGTGGGAGTCCTGCGCACTGCAAGGAGACTGAGGAACAATCATGGTACAAGCTACCGCGCAGTATACCGCATAATGAAAAAGAACGGCATGGTAGCATCATCATCATCGGCTACAAAGTCAAAGAAGAGAAAGTACGTCAGCTTTGAGCGAAAATACTCTAACGCAATGTAGCATGTGGACTGACACGAAATGAAAGATCTCTCTCTCCCTTGTTTATCACTTATGGGTTGATGCGGGCAAAGACTGGCACGAAATGAAAGATCTCCCTCCTTCCCTGCTTCCAAGGACTGCATCTGGTCACGTATCTTGATGATGCCTCAAGATGCATTACGGGTGCAGCGTTGCTGTTTGAGCATGCCGCTTCTGAGAATGCCGTAATGACACTCAGGCTTGCAATCAAGAGGTTTGGTGCGCCTGCATCCGTACTGTCTGATAACGGCTCGTGCTTTGTAGGACAAAACGGCAGAAAAAAGGCAGAAAAAAGGAACGTGGAGGCCCAACCCTCTTTGAGGAGGAACTGCTTGCAGGCGACATCATCCTGATAAACTCCAGGCCGTATCATCCCCAGACCAACGGCAAGCTGGAGCGCCTTCACCGCAGCATAGAGGAGGAGATATGGCACTATGAGAGCCTGAGAAAATATGTCGACTATTACAACGAGAGAAGGCTGCACTTTTCGTTGGACATTGAAAACTGTGAGACGCCGCTCATGGCATTTAGAAACAAAAAGGCAATTGGGGCAGTCAGGAAAGATGACACAAAATGGATGGAGAGAGATGCTTGAGTATTACAACAAATCTCTTCAAATAGATTCAACAGGAAAGGTGGCCCAAAATGGATGTAGAGAGATGCCGATGACTAGCGAACCGACTTTCAGTATATTACAAAATCAATCTCTAAAGAAAACACCATGAATGTCTCTACTATTGATTATCTGTTCATTTTTATCAACAATAACTTTACCACAAACCCAACATACCTATTGGTTGATCTTACCACTACGAAAATCATCAGTCTGTTTGAGGAATTGATCTTTGTACTGTTCATCCATTTCAATCAGAGTGAACTTACTATCTGATTGTAAGATCTCTTTTTTTTGCCAATAATCTTCAATTTTACCTTTAACATCATCAACTGAAAAGATATTACTGTACAAAATGCATCTTTGCAATCCACCATTATAACCATAAATATTATCTGAAGATGTTTTGCATTTTGGGCAATAGCTACCATAGATCAGTAGTTGGGATTGTACCGTTCCAAAACAGCCCACAAATCACCCGGTAGGCGGTGGTGGCCACCTGACATACACACATGCTGCAAACACGCGGATCATCCTGTTTAAAACACCGGCAAGTGTCACATGATATCTTTGTCTGCACACCGTGCGACGCAGGCCTATCCAGATGTTGTTTATCACCAGTGACAAGACAAACAAAAGCATCCGTACGGAGGGGTTCCTGCTGGCAGTGCGCGCGCGTACGCTCTTTGCAGACCTGTACCCCGTTTCAATTCCCCAACGTTTTTTGTACTGCTCTGGGATGTACTTGACAACGTCCCTTTCATTCTCGCATGGCAGCGACGTTGCAAATGCGCGATACCTGTCAAACATGGTGCCGTCTTTTTTCCTGGCGTCATCCCTGATCAGAACCAGGTTGAACGTGAACTTTTCGGAGCCTGATTTTATGGTGTACCTGGAGACATCACCGCGCTTTCCTTGGGCGTGCTGTACAATGGCGCGCTTGATGCCGGCATTCTTTTTTGCCGGCATGATAAAATGCCTGTGAAGCGATCTGACAGTCCGCATCACGTCTGTTGCGTAAAACTCCCTGTCAAGAAGGTAAAGATTGATTCCAAGGTGCAGCTTGGAGCACTTTTTGATGGTTTTACGCACGAATTCGCCGTTGGATGTACCCCGGGTGACCGGACTGAAGCACAGGTTGGCCTCCTTGCCGCCCTGCACTATCTTGGATGTCATGTATGACTCAAACCTGTACGTTCCTGACTCGTATTTTGACTGTATGAGGTGCCTGAGGTCGGGGTTTTTGTCATGGTGCGGAATCTTGTGCTTGTCTATTGCAGCCACTGCCGTTTCGTTGCTGATGCGTCGCCTCATGCTGCGGCATGCCGTGTTGACCGTATCATGCATCATCTGGTCGCAGAAGCGGTTCATCTTGTCCTGCTTTATGATGCGCAGCTTTTTGAGCAGCCAGCTGCCCGACGGCATGCGGATGCCGGGAGAGCCGAGATCTCGCGCGCCGTTGGCGTATCCGTTGGAGCTGGCCATGACCAGTAGCATGTGCGCTGCATCCCTGAGGCAGTACAGCGTGTTGTGTCTTGTGCCAAAGGCAAGGTTCAGGTGTTGCAGTGCGGACTGGAAGATTTTAAATCCCCTGATGTCTTGGTTCTGTTGGTGTGTTTGCCCATCTTTTTCGTACATGTTAAGGTGGGTGAGCATGCCTTGTATTTGGATCTGGTTGATCGTGTTTTGTTCTTAAAATGATCAGTTTGGGCTATCCAAAATGTACAATCCCAACTACTGACGGTATATGTACTAAGACATTAGATGAGTTGCGCAATTACAATCAAAACCCCATCTTTCACTCGATAGTTTTTGATTTTATGGAATCACAACAAGCTTTTGCTTCCACCGTATCTTGAAATTAACAATTCTGCAAACTCTCACTAATAGTGTCATAACGACACAATCTGTTCCTAAATGTATCTGCACTAATTCTGAATTTTTTGATTTGTGCAATGACATGCTCCCTATCCTGATTCTAATTTTAGCTTGAGATTTGTTCCACTCTTTCTGAGAATCAGTTAATTTTTTTCTTGTATGGCAAAATGCTGGTCTGTTTTGGAAGGTCCTTTTCAATCCCCAAATATCCAAGGTCATAAAAGTTTAGCAGCTCTTCAGAATGTCGGATGTTTTGATTTGTAAATTTTGTAATCGTGACGACGTCCAGGTGAGTGTGCAGGTTTGTGAATTATGACTCTCAAGATTTATCGTAATCTGGTTTTGTACTGTGTGGTCTTTCTTTCTGCCTGAATAGTGTGTTTTACGTTTGCGTTTGTTTTTTGGTCTCAGTATTGGTTGCTCTGTACCATCTGTGATTGCAATTAATTCTGGGAAGAACTCTTGGAGTTACTGTATGCTGCTGATCTGTTTTGAATCTGCATACTTTTTGGCGGGAATTGGGATTGACTGTTTTGCTGCCGGCTCCAAATATCTGATATCTCGCATCACATTTGATTTGTTCAAATCAAATATCATTCCCAACATATCGTGTGTTGTGTACATTCTGTAGTACATTAACAGCATCAGAACTCTGTCTTTGATTGATAGATCAAACTTGTGTCCTGCACCAATGTCTCTTTTTCTTTTCTTTTCTTTTCTTTTCTTTTCTTTTCTTTTCTTTTCTTTTCTGATAGACGTTTTGCTTCTGTAGTTTTGTAATTTTTTTGTATTTCTTTTGTATTTCTTTTGATAAGGAATCAAATTGTGGAACAGTCAGTCCCGTTATTGACAGGAATTGTTTTGGTCTTTTTGCTAGTTTCGTGTGATTGAACATGAATTGAAAATGGTTATTTCTTAGCTTTGGATCTTGTTGTTAGGAAATATTGAGATTATACTCAAACTGAATCAATTGCGCAACTCATCTATTATATTGAACATTGAATAGCCGAATATTTAGTATGAAATGGACTCATCGTAGGACTGTTGTTGTAGCCTACATCGCAATAGCAGTATTAGTAGTGACCAGACCAGACTTTGAATATTGGCCTTGGTTACCACTTCTGGGCGTGGGTGGCGGTTCCATAATCTCCCTTAACATCATCGTGGTACGACGGCAACACAATCAGTCAGAAAGTGCAAAGATCGCTGCAAAGAAGGAAGAGCTCAAACTCCGAAAAATGGAAGACGACTACATGAACAAACCAATGCGCGATAACGGAAAACTCCTACTCAAGCTTTTGGTTGGTGTTGTTGCTCTTTTTGTGGTTTTTGCATTGGTTCGAGCTATATGGGAAGGGCCTGAATCAGCACAAGGCATAGTTGACTGGATTGAGCTACTACGATGTCAGTGTAGTTAGTACGTGGTTAGTACCAAATTGCCATGTTTACACAACTAACAGAGGCAACCAAAAAAGAGCATGAAATGTAAATTGATCCGCTCCTATCACCGTACCCTGACTCCATGTAGCATATGGACAAGAAGAAGCTCTATGACAGGATATGTTTCCTGTACTATGAGGACTACACATCAAGGTTTGTCATGACGCAAGTAAAGTTTCTATTCTCCTAAGATCCACATTTTCGATCAGTAGTGGATTGTTAATCGAGGTCACTTTGGAACAGCAGTGTCCGTAATTGTAGTTATAACAAAGTCGCGCAGGATACCTTTGAGCTAACCGCCAGGTATCAGAATTCAGGAGGCTGGGTCATCATAGATGAACAGAACCCGCAATAGAGAACCGATCAAGGATTAGTTTAAATCATAGAAGAGAAAGCAGGCTTTTGTGGCGGTTCATATTTTCCTGAGTTTTGTAGAGGAGAATCTTAATCTTGTAAACATGTTCCGAGCTCAGGCAAAAAACAGTAAGATAGATTTAGAATTTGCAGACTATTCCATCAAAGAACCAATCGATAGTGAAAATGCCCCATACATAAAACGGCAGATAAAAGAGAAGATCAGACAGAGTTCCATCATAATATGTTTAATTGGAGATTCAACCCATGATATAGTCTCGAGCAAAAGTTCTTGAGATCAAATATGTTAGACAGAAATACATTTTGATCACGCCGCACCACGCATTGCAATGCCCACAGTAAAATCCGAAGACCTGAAGAAAGCGTACAAGAGGGAGAAGAACCCTCGTGTCAAGATCAGAATGGCGGCCGTAAACATGGTGTGCATGAACAATGAAAGCATTCAACATGTGGCAGACTCGCTCATGCAGTGCCCCAACTGGGTGTCCTTCTGGGTGGAACGTTTCAAGGAGGAGAAGGGCGGCATAGACGCCCTCCGGGATCTTCCAAAGACAGGCAGGCCGCCAAAGGTTCGGTTGGACAAGATTGCAAGGGTTGTATCAGATGCAAACAGCAGCGGCATTATTACGCCAAAAAGACTCAAAAGCGACATACAAAAAAGATTCAAAGTAAAATACCACATAACCAGCATCAGAAAGATAATGCACAAGCTTGGAATGTCTGCCAAGACGGCTCAGCGCATCCACATCAGCAGGGCAGAAATTGACAAAATCAAAAGGTGGCAACACAATGCAAAAAGGCGGATTTCACGCCTGGAATTGAAGGGTTTTACAACTGTCGTTTTTGACGAATCGATATTCATCGACGATCCTGCAAGTGGCGCAAAGTACTGGTCACCAAAAGGGGAGCCAATCACAACGACATACAAGGGACGGCACGGCAGGGTGGTGGCATACGGCTCCATTGCGACAGACGGCAGGCAGTTCTTTAGGACATATGACAGGTTTGACAAGGAGACGGTTCTGCAATACATCAAGGAGATGACAAGTCATTTTGGCAAGGTGACAATCATCATGGACAACGCGCCGCAGCACAAGGCAAGGATTGTAAAAGAGTTTCTTGCAGGCAACCCCGATGTCAGGACAATATGGCTTCCGACTGCAACGCCTGAGCTCAGTGTAGTTGAGGAGTACTGGCATCAGGCAAAACGGGACGTGTCGGTATCTGAATATTACGCTACGGTTGTGCACATGCGCCATGCAATGTCAGAATATTTCAGGACAGCCCGTCCCAAGCTTGATGCGATGAAGTTTATCTGTAGAAGGTCGCTCACTCTCAAAAACTTTTGATTGACACTATAGCTCTTGGGTGGAATGGGAATTAGAAACCGGTCACGATCTGGACAAATGCCTCATAGGAGTAAGACTGCATTCTGACAATGATGATATCGAACCACAACCATTAATTGATCATTCTGCTGATATAGTTGACTGGAATATTGACGACATTATCACTGCAATCGAAAATTGCTAATGTTTACTCATGAACGAACAAGATTTTTCTGATTTCGTAAAAAATAGATATGAGGATCAATTGCAGTGGTATGACCAAAAGTCTATCACCTGCAAACGCAACCATGATGTTTTACAAACAATCATAATTTTTTGTTCTTCACTCACACCAGTTTTGATACTGATATTAGAACCAGACTGGAAGATATTGGCAGTGTTCACATCAATGATTGTTGCAATATCCACAGGTTTAATTGCAACATTTAAGATTCGTGAAAAGTGGATAAACTATAGAATAACAGCAGAATCTATGCGCAAAGAATATTCACATTACAAGACTGATACTGAGAAATATTCTGTTGCACAAGACAAACAAAAACTATTTGTTGAGAGTATAGAATTTTTGCTTGCTGGTGAAGTTACAAACTGGCAGAATATACAGAAAAAGAAATAACATAGATCGTACCAAATACAAGTATGTCTTCAAAAATACAAAAATATGTAAAGAAACCCATCCCAATCGAGGCAGTGCAGCTAGAAAAAGTCAAGACAATAAAAACATTGGAAGGGACAATGAAAGGTAAAAAGGGAGATTATCTGGTAACTGGTATTCGTGGTGAAAAGTACATCGTCAAACGAGATATTTTTGAGGAAATGTATGTTTTATTTCAGACGAAGGAAACCTAACAGCTGTTATTATTGGTATCATTGGTATTGTCATAGGATCCTTATTTCTCAAATCGTAAAAGAGTGTAAAGTTTAATACGTCCGTTCTGACGTACATTAGTCAAACAGTTTACATTGTTCCAAACTCGGGATATTTAACCGGACTGTTCAATTCGGGACATGGAAATTTAGAACTCATATGGCTGTTCAATTTGGAACTTAACTGGTTAAAACACTGTATAATAAAAGAATTCAAAAGATAATTACATGGTTCAAAATTCGGGTTTTCAACATATGTTAAATTCTAGTAATGGAGCGGTCAATCAATGTAATAAGATATTTCAAATTTTCTGTCTCCGAGCGGCTCAAGATTTAGTTTGTGTGGGTGTTCTTTTTCCCAACGATTCAGTCCTAGTTCTATAATCCACCTAGTGATTTGCTTTCCTCTCAACTCAGGACATGTTTTCCAAAAAGAATCGGTCAAAGTAATTGGAACGAAAGATGTTTTTTCTCCAAGTTTTACAGACACTACTTTCCATGAGGGATGAAATTTTCTCATGTCTGTTTTATCTACATACAATCTGTAGCTTGAGCCCACTCTTTGAGTCGTTAGAACCAATAAGAAAGTTAATTTGGAATTCTATTTAGACCTTGACGTAACTATAGATTGTTGCATAACACGCCTAAAATCTACCACGCAGTTTAAACTGACCAACAAATACACATGTTTCTGACCGAAAAAGCTTTAGATCATGACGGCATGCTCAAAGTGTTGACCGATAATGCAAAGTACGTCCGGCGTGGTGCAGAGCTGGTAGTGCAGTACAATCCCGACTGGAGCTGCGAGGTAGGGCAGGCCAACTGCGGCAAGGAGGAGGGGGGCACCGTTCCAGTATGCAGACACCATGATCATATGACAGCCGCACTGAGAACCGCCCTCGGCGTTCCATTCAGGCAGCTGTCCGGGATGGCAGATAAGATGCTTGAGGGACACGACTCGCCGCACTATACCACGCTGTGCAGAAGAATGGAGAAATTTGACATTAGCATTCACGGCAACGCCATATACGTTCATGATACATCCCGGCACGTAACCCCGGTGGCCGATGCCACCGGACTCTGACAGTGGAACCGCGGAGAACGGATACGCGACAAGTGGAAGGCGGTGGTGGTGACGCGCAAGGGATATGTCAAGATGCACCTGCCGGCAGATGCGGACACCGGCATGATACTTGCTGCAGTAGTCACAGACGACAGAACCGGCGACTCGCCGGTACTGCAGGATCTGCTGGATCAGGCAGTGGCAGAGCCGCTTGCCAAGGCCTGGAAGGACGATGCGAGAAAGAGGCCAAACATGCTTGCAGACGGAGTCTCTCCGCTTGCCGGTTCGGCAGGCGGCAAGGAGGAGGAAGAAAAGGATGCACCGGGCGCCAGCCTGCTTGCAGACGGCGCATATGCATCCAAGAAAAACATGAATGCGTGCAGGAAGAAGGGCATCAAGCCGCTTGTGCCCCTCAAACCGTGCCTTGCTGAGAGCGGCAGGGGCGATGACGGCAAGGAGTGGAACCTGGCCGTGAAAGAGCAGCTGGGAGGCAGCGCAGGCATGCACGTCAAGGGACTGACAGTGGAACAGAAAAAGGAGAACAGAAGATGCTGGAAGTCTACTGTAGGGTACGGCAAAAGGTGGAGAATAGGGGCAATCATCTCCGCATTCAAGCGGATGTTCGGAGAGCATCTGCTCTCACGCAAGTGGGAGAGCATGGTAAGAGAGGCAAGGGTGAGGATTGCCATGTACAACCGGTGGGTGGCAGCAGCAATGTAGGGGAGCAGGTGCATGGATCCTGGGATGAACGGGATGTGGTCAGGCCGAGTTATGCAACACACTATAGGATGGAACTTGGAAGTGTTAAACCGTTTGGAGTGCGCCGCAAGGCGAAATATTCAGGTGGTGGCAGCTTGATGTGAATTTGGCGACAACCCCTACTCATGGTGTGCCTTGACTTTACATTCAGGGACATGGAGAATCTTGCAGCTCTGCTGAGGATGCCGTGGAACGAACCCCTGCCGGATCACAGCACCATTGCCAAGTTCATGCAAAAGATTCCTGCTGCGTGGCTTGAGGACACGGTTGCCGTCACGGCAGCATCGTGCCTTGCAGGATTTGACGTCTCTGATCTTGCGCCGGCATCAGACAGCAGCGGCGTTGCCACTGACAGGTATGAAAGAGTGCAAAAAAAGGCCAAAAACAGGCACAAACCGGAGGCAAAGCGTCAAAAGAAGTATCTGAAATGGCACGTGGCCTCGGTACTGGGCCTGCAGGTCATACTCTCCTGCCGCATCACATCCAACAGGATGGCAGACACTGCAGTTTTGCCTCGCTGCTAAGGAAGATCAAAAAGACAGGCATTGCCTTTGCAGGCAGGTTCAACGCAGACAGGGGGTATGATTCTGATAGGAACTGCAGGCTTGTCTTTGGTGCCGGCATGACCCCGAACATAAAGCAGAGGGGCAATGCCGTGAACAGGACAAAAAAGTTCAGGAAAAAGGCCGCAGGGCTGTTTGACGGGGAGATCTACAAAAAACGAGGCATGATAGAGGGAATATTTGGAGCAGAGGAGACAGAGGGCCACAGGTTGCTGTGCAGGTTCAGAAAGACATCCACAAGAAGGCGGTTTGGACTGTGCAAGGCCATAGGATGGAACTTGGAAGTGTTAAACCGTTTGGAGTGCGCCGCAAGGCGAAATATTCAGGTGGTGGCAGCTTGATGTGAATTTGGCGACAACCCCGGGACTTCCTACAGATAAACTTCATTGCATCAAGCTTGGGACGAGCTGTCCTGAAATATTCTGACATTGCATGGCGCATGTGCACAACCGTAGCGTAATATTCAGATACCAGCACGCCCCGTTTTGCCTGATGCCAGTACTCCTCTGTAACGCTGAGCTCGGGAGTTGCAGTCGGAAGCCATATGACCTTGACGTTCTTGTTTCCCTTTAGGAATTTGCTTACAATTATTCCCTTGTGCTGCGGCGCGTTGTCCATTATTATGGCCACCTTTCCAAAATGCCTTGCCAATTCCTTCAAGTATTGCAGTACGGTCTCCTTGTCGAATTTGTCGTACGTCCGGAAGAACTGCCTGCCGTCAATCCCGATGGAGCCATACGCCACAACCCTGCCGTGCCGTCCCTTGTACGTCGTTATGATCGGCTGGCCCTCAGGCGACCAGTACTTTGCGCCGGATGTCGGGTCGTCGATGAAGATGGCCTCGTCAAATACCACGACGGCAAAACCCAGTTTTTTCAGGCGTGAAATCTGCCTTTTTGCGCTGCGCTGCCATTTTTTGATCTCGTCGATCTCTGCCCTGTTGATGTGGATTCGCCGTACCGTCTTGGCAGTCAGGCCGAGTTTGCGCATTATCTTTCTGACGTTTGTGATGTGATATAGTGTCAAGCAAAAGTTCTTGAATGATCAAATTTGCCAAGCAGGAACATATTTTGATCCCCGCAACCTAGTTGAGGCATGCCTCCAACATTAACATCGGAAGATCTCAGGAAGACGTACAAAAACGAGAAGGATCTCAGAATAAGAAGCAGGATACTGGCAGTAAACATGGTGTGCGTGCAGGGTGCAAGCGTCCACAGATTACCGCCGACTTTCTGCTGCAGAGCGCAGGATGGGTATCTTATTGGGTAGATCGCTTTGAGAAGGGCGGAATAGATGCCCTTCGGGATCTTCCCAGAACAGGCAGACCGCCCAAGATTGAACAAAAAAAGATCAACAAGATAATATCGTCCCGTCCGGGCAACAGAACCACACCCAAGATGCTCCGCAACGACATACGAAAGAAGCATCATATCACATACCACATTACGTCTGTCCGAAGAATATTGAAAAGGATGAACATGTCTGTCAAGAGGACACAGACGGTTCATGCAAACAGGGCAAGCACAAAAAAGATCCGCAGCTGGCAAAAACGCATAAAAAACAAGATTCCACGCCTGAATCGGGAGGGGTTTGTAACTGTGATACAGGACGAGGCCATCTACGTCAGTAGTTCCCAGATGTAGATTTACCGCAACCGCAACTGGCATCGGTTCTACTTGCCTCGATCATTGACAAACAACTCGTTTCTGCTTGTAATGTACACGATAAACAACGCCATGGTGAGTTTTTTTCCCGCAGAAGACGCTCTTCCGTGCCTCTTTCCCGCATCAAGGCAGAACCTGGCAATCCTCCACAGGTTGTACAGCAGCAGCGGCAGGTAAAACATCAGCAGCCTCACAGACAGGGAGTTGCTGCATGTCCTGCCCATGATCTCCTTTATGACGCGAAACCCCGTCTCGATGCCCCATCTCTTGCGGTACTGCTCCGGTATGATGCCTGTCATGGCTCTGGCGCTCCTGATGGGAATGTTTGTTGCAAACGCAATGTATTGCTCCTCCCCCTCCTCTTCCCCCTCCCCCTTTTTCTTCTTCTTCCTGTCTCTTTTGACAATTACAAGGTTGTAGGTCACAGTTACGCCGTCTTTGTTGGTCATTGACTGCTGCGATACCTGGCTTGCCTTTCCGTCCTTGTACATCTTGACTATCCTCTTGATCTTGGAGTTCATGATGACAGGCATAATGTAGCGGCACCCGCCCTTTCCTGCCTCTGTCATGCAGTCAACGTTGTAAAAGGCGCGGTCGTACAGGAACACAGTCTTTGAGTGTGCGCCCCCTCTGAGGATTTTCGTGCGTGTTTTGGCTATAAAATCGGCCAGTTTTTCCTTTGCCGGTAGTAGCTTCGATTCCAGGACAATCTGCGAGGAGTCCCTGCCGACTCCGTGCACTGCGACATACGAGAGAAACGTGGATGTTCCTGCCCTTGGACGCGACTTTCTTGTATGCTCCTGCAGCTGCTCCCCATGGTATGGTATGTCCGTAACGTCTATTGCAATGGCGTCGATGTCCTGCAGCATTCCTGCACGGCAGGCGTGCCGCACCGTGCGTGCCAGCGTCCTTGCACACCAGGCCTGCACGTCTGCCGGTTCGACGCCACGGACTGCAGACATGACCAGGTCTGCATCAGGCGTACGTGCACCCGTGTCTTGAAGCCTGTTGTGCCGCACGAGGGATTCTACAAACGTGTTTCTCTCAGACGCCTTGATTAGCACGTCCAGTATGTCATTGCATCCGTATACGGCGTTGTGCCTCTCAGACATTGGCATGCCAAGCTTTTGAAACGACGAGCGCAAGATTTTAAACCGGTTTGATGTTATATTGTACTGGCGTGCGATCAGTTCGTCATGTAATTCGACTTTCATGACATATTGCACGCCGTAGCCTAATCTGGATCTTTGCATTGCAGTTATGCGGTAACGCACCGGCATCTGGGCATAAACCTACATCTGGGCACAAATCTACATCTGGGAACTACTGACGTGCACGAGAATGCGGCAGGCCGAAAGTACTGTAGTTAGCACATTAAATAATTGAACATTTTCACAGGCAGGATCTCCTTTCTGGCAAACAGCTTGCGTACTGACTGCTCCATCTCATCTAGCGTGCCAAACACTTTTGCAGACAGTACCCGTTTTATCACCCTCCACTGCATCTCAATGGGATTAAGCTCCGGCGTGTACGGCAGCAGGTACTCCAGAACTATCTCGCCGTTGTATCTTTCCAGAAACTCCTTTACCTTTTTGGATTTGTGATATGACGCATTGTCTACAAACAGCAGCACCTTGCCGAATCTTTTGTGAACCCGTTCCAAAAAGTTGCAAAAGCTGTCGCTGTTTGACTTTTCATAAAACATAAAGTAAAATGCGTTTGCCGCCAAAGCTCCAAAGATGTATCTTCTTTCGCGTGACAAAACAGAGGGGGATGTGGCGCGCTTGCCGCGCCTTCTCCACCCGTAGCCGGGCCTGTTTGATGCCTTTTGAATCGAGGATGCATCGCCGGCCAGTACGGTGTATCCCTGCGCCGACTTTTCTGCAACGAGTTTTTTTGCCCGCTCCTGAAACTCTTTTTGCTTTCTTTTTGAGGCTGATCTTGGGTTTTTTGGACGCGCCTTGCTCCACGAAAAGCCCATCTCCCTGACCAGCTGCAGCGCGCCTGTCTTGCTGTACTGCACGCCGAACTTTTTCTTGATGTGCAGCCTTACCAGGTTGGAATCCCACAGGCTGCTCTCAAAGCCGCATGATTCTGGCCCCGCATCCAGGTCTGCTGCAAGCTGTCTTGCCTGCGGCCCGCCTATCAGGTGCTTTCGTCCCCTGCCGCTGCGCTCGAACCTTGCGCGTATTCCCTCGTCCTGTGCGCGGTTGAGCCATGCAGATATGGTGGACTTGGGCCTTCCCAGCATCCTTCCAATCCTGTCTAGCGGCACGCCGTCCTTGCGCTGCATGTACGCAAGCAGCCTGTCGCGCCTTCTGGGATCGGTCTCTTTTTTGTATGCCCTTTTGAGGTCTGCAACGCTGGTGTTTGGCAGAAATTTTGCCCCCCTTGCAACCTGTCTCTTTTTTTGTTTGTACATGCAGTGTGTGCGATATGGCCGGTCTTGGATCTTTTGGCCAAAAATAATTGTCAAAATGGTTCAGGTTTTTTATGTACTTACTATGGTCTCCCAAGGGAGAGCCGGTGACGGTTCCGTATCGTACAAGACGCAAAAGAATAATCGCCTCAGGTGCAATATCGGCTGATGGCCGCAGGTTCTTTAGAACGTATGAGCAAAGGTTTGCCAAGGAACACTTTCTGTCGTATCTCAAGGAGCTGCAACATAACTTTGGCAGGGTGCACGTTATCATGGACTCTTCGTCTGTGCATACTGCAAAAATAATACAAGAGCATGTCCGGAAAAGCAAGGACATCCGGGTCACGTATCTTCCCGCCGCGACGCCGGAGCTAAGCGCCATGGAGGAGTACTGGCACCAGTCAAAGCACGATGTACTGGTGTCTGAATATTATGCAACAGTTGGGGCGATGAGACAGACGCTTTCAGAGTATCTGAGGACGCATTGCACAAAGCTTGACGTGATCAAGTACGTCAAGAGAGATCCAAAAACCTTCAAGAACTTATAGTTCAAACTATAGACAACAGAAATCATGGGGTCGTACCCTCATTGATCTGTTTGCATTTTGTAGCCGGTTTGGCCTGAATTAGAGCAGACTTCGCTTAGCTGCATAGTTAGTTATATTGATATATCGTGATATTTGGTATTTGGTATTGAGTCGTTGTTGTGAAGAACCGGATGATAAAATCTGGACATTATATCTTGATTGTGCTGATCAGGTAGTGCGTGTATTGTGATGATGATTCCTGTATTGATGATGACAGTAATAGCGTTGGTGTCATTACCTGCATTACAGACATCAGCAGTGCTTGATGGTGAAGATATCAAAATCAATTCATTCCATATACCGAAATGGGTCAAACATACAGCATTGATGTACGGTCAGGATTCCATAACCCAGAGTGATTTTCTTAATATGATTCAGTTCCTAGTAGCAGAACAGATAATCAAAATGCCAAACAACCACAATAACCCATCTCAAAACGATAACAGGATTGATGATTTGGTTGAAAGGCAGGATAAAATCATCACGGTATTAACAATCATGAATGACGTTAATCTAAACAATATCTCATTAAGCAATCAGCGAAATACGATTGATGATGAATGGACTGAATTCATTACCATGTACAACAAAAGAATCAGTGAGTTAAACATTGAGATTGACTTGAACAATAAGAGAGGGGTAAATGAACAAGTGTTAGACCTGATAAATGCTGAAATAATAGAACTGGGTGCAGAATTGGACAAAAGATATCAGAAATATGTTAAAGAGATTAATGAGTTAGAGTCACAGTATTACTACTGCATTACCTGTGGTGATATTCTTGCCAGTCTTGTTGAGGATAACAAACAAGGGTGATAATGTAAATGGCCAAAGATGTTAGAACTGAAAAGCCTATAAGAGGATTGTGGATTTGCCTCAAAAAAGGCATGGAAAAAGTCACATGAATCTAAAGAAGAATACGACTAGATTATTCAGTGACAATTCAGAGAAGATCGGTATTTTGTGCCATGTCCCCACAAGTTAGCAGAACCTTCTAAAGGGCTCTGTGTGAAGTTGTCGTGGGTTAACATGTGTTAAGAGAAAATTTTCAATTCAGAGAAAACTCATATTTCATACCCAACACACGACAACTTCAACCTTCTTTCTTCAAGGACGCTGTATAATGAACGAAAACACAACCTGTACGCAAGAAAGCTTGGGAAGATAGGAAATCAATAACAAGACAAGCTGGAGGAGGAGAAGGAGGAGTAAGCAGAGCACGTAACGCCAGAAGTTTACATAGATGTTTGATAACCTTATCCTCTCTTGGTTTTGACATGAGGTTGCTGCAAGTCATGATCCCGGACCTGCTGATCAAAAAATGCAGTCAGGTGGTGTAAGCGATTTGATGGTGCACTAACACACCACAATGGATTTCTCAGGGAGAACCATCTAACGTAGTGACTAGGATAAATAACCGCTCATCCTTGTTATCCTGACCTCACGTCTATACAGCATTGTCCATATGGATTCCTTCATCACCTTTGTGCTTTCATACATCACGTTTGCAGTGGCCCTTCTTAACAGCCTCCACTGCCCCTCCGTGGTATTCAGCTCCGGGGTGTACACGGGCAAGCAAGCAGGGACTATGTCGCCGCCATACGAGTCGACAAAATCATTGACCGTCTCTGACTTGTGGTACGATGCGTTATCAAGAAAGGCGATGATCTTGCCGTGCTTGAGATGCAGGTGTCCGAGCATGTCCACAAAGCCGTAGCTGTCGGCCTTGGCATAGAACCTGCAGTCAAAGCCGCCGTCGTACAGCGCCCCAAACGAGTAGAACCTTTTGCGCGACAGGCTGACTGGAGTGGTGACGGGCCTGCCCCTGGGGTACCACCCGTTCTTGGTATTCCACCCAATGATAAAGGAGGCCTCGTCAACTGTAACCACCGTATGGTCTGGATGGCTCCGGATTATCTCCCCTGCTTTTTTTTTAAACTTTTTTTTCTCTGATTCTGAGGCTGACTTGGGTGCTTTGGACGCGGCTTTCTGCACGAAAAGCCCATCCTGTGCAGTATGTCATATATGCTGACAGTGGCATACTGCACGCCGAACTTTTTTCTGATGTGTACGGCCAGCAGCGGTGCCGTCCACACTCCGGACTCAAAGCCGCAACTGCGCGGGCCTGCCAGCAGGTCTGCGCGCAGCTGTTCTATCTGTTCCGGATCGAGCTTGTTTGGCGCGCCTTCATTTTTGATGTCGTATCTGCCGTCGGTGCCAAGCTGTGCGGCGCGCACAAGCCAGCCCCGTACTGTGGAATATGACCTGTTGAGGGCCATGCATATCCGGCGTATGGACATGCCCTCCTTGCGCATGGCATATGCCAGCAGTCTTGCTGCGGCCCTGGGATCTGTCTCCTTTTTTTGCATGCTGCGCAGGCGCACACTGGAGACTCCGGACAGGAATCTTTTGTCTGCCGGTATTACTATGGAATCGTTGTATTTCATGCGGATTCTGCCATACACTGGGATCTGGATCTTGTGGTTGAATAATGTTGTCTGTTTTGTGAGCGATTGTTAATCCAATTCACTACGTAAACGTCCGTTCCCCATTATTTGTCCTGCTTTTGTCTCATGATGAACATGACAGCAATTCCGATCGCAACACCGGCTGCTACTCCAAGGGCAATACCGGAATTAAATGACAAATCAGAATCACCAGGGTTGTTTCTTTGAGCAAAGTCCGGCAGGGGTTCTGTTTGGGCAACAGTATCATTACTGTCGTTGAGAGGAGGAAGAGGGGAAGTGGAAGGGGGAAGAGAAGAAGGATCCGCTACTCCAAATGTGGTTTCTGCCTGTGCGTCCTGAGACGAAATATTGGTAAATTTAGCTGCAAGCGTGACAGGTTCTGTCGTGGAATTTCCTCCAAACAGCGTTGAATGTGTCAAAAGTGTATAAGTTCCAGTTTGATTAATCGGAACATAAAGAACAGTGGAGGTGTCATCCTTGTTTTTTACGGGAAAGAACCCGCCGCCCTGGCTAAAACCAGAAACGCCCAGCCAGTCAAGTGAGGCCCATCCTAGAAAATGGCCAAACACTCCGGAGGGAACATTTGTCTGGACAATCCGTCCGGAGGGATCCATTACAAAGACAGACAGGTTGGTATCATCAGTCAGCCATGAAAGCTCGATTGCCGCTGAATTAACTGATTCGTCTTGGATGTCAAAGTAATACTGCCGCCAGTCTCCTGCCATGTATCTGTTAACCATATCAAACGCTCCCTTGGTGTATCCGTTGCCATACAGAACATCGTCGCCCTGTCTTCCTTCAATAACTACGGCAGAGTCATTTTGATCAACCAGATGCTTGATTACAAAGGATACAGGCGCGTTTACAGAGTGCCGCTCTCCCTCAAAACTTAGAAATCCCTGATAAGCCCCTGTCTGCAGATCAGATGGTGCAACCAAAGTTACATCAACTGTGGCAGAAGCCTTTGGAGGCACGGTAATTTGCTGTGACTCAACCCACAGGGCAGGCCAATTCTCCTTTTGATAGTATCTTGCAGACAGCGTGTAATCCATCGAGGTGGAGTTCATTTTTGTATCGCCTGTCCAGTAGGAATATCTTGTCGGAACGGGATACACCCCAACCAGCGGAACCCCTTCAAACTTTTCGTTGGGATCAGTGACCCTAAGCTCCTGAACGGTTCCCCACGAACCGGCCCTGTTTACCATGGACAGCTCATCGCTTGTAACTTCCGTGTCGTTGTTGCTATCAAGCCAGTCATAAAGATACAGGGAAGAGATTCTGAGATCACCGGCATACATATCTGAGGTTTCATTCATGAACGTGTCAAACGGAAAATTTACGCTTAACACCATTAACGAAGAGTCATCAGGAATTGGATCTTTGTCGTCAAAAAATTCGTCCAAAGTGGAGGGCTGCCTTACATCTGCAAGCCTGACATAGTTGGGAATGTAGGATCCAGACTTGTTAAGCGCGGAATCCTGCTGACGTACGGCAGTTGCGCCATCAAACTCGGTCTTTGCAATTAAAGACAGCTTTTTTGGCATTACGTCAACTGTCAGCTCGTTCTCAGAGGGATTGACTACGGTAAAGGTCGCAGGGCTTCTCTCCCCAGGCAACAGCTGTCCTGCAAACCAGCTAGTCATCGGAATGGATCTTGATGGCAGCCCAAACCGTTCAAATCCAATCGCAGTCAAATTGAGAGAGTCCATCGCAGGATCCAGAATTTTCTTAATGTTGTGGTATGATGCGTCATTATATACAATAAACGAGCCGTTTTTTCCAGCAACATAGTCCAAAGCAGAGGAGACGTCAACCAGTCCCGACCCCTGGGTGAACGGGTCATTTTCCAGGTCAGCGGCAGTAGACATTAGGATGTTTTTGACTGTGAACGGATCGGCGTCTTGGGACTGTCTTTTCATTACCTCAATCAGAACTGCCGCACCCCCAGATACGATAGGCGCTGCCATGCTGGTTCCTCCAAACAGGGAAAAGGACTCGTCCTTGGAGTCTTTTTGGGTTTTTATGACGTTTGAAGGGGTAAACCCGTATGCGCCAACGCCCATCAGGTCAGGCTTGGGATCGCCAACAGGGCCCGGGCCCCTGCTGGAAAAGTCAACTACGTGGTTGTAATGGGACGTCGTATTTCCAAATCTTGGCTGCTCCTTGAATGGCCCGTAACCTACAAAGACATTATTGGTAGTTGCGCCAACTGAGATTCCGTACGGCGAAACGCTAGGCAGTCCCACCGTACCGTAACCATGTCCGGAATTTCCGGCACTGGAAACCATTGTCACCCCGGGATAGTCATCATCCAAAGAATGAGGCGTCACCAGCACGCCGAGAATCAAAGAGAGGACATCCATGCCAGGGGACGCGTTAAAAGTTGGAAATGCAGAGACGCCCCAGCTGTTTGAGATTATGTCAACTCTGGGATTTCCCGTAAACTTCCAATCATGCCCTGCATTATCAAATCCGGCAGACCACAGCCATCCATACACCGTATCGCCAAACCACAGCGCCTTTACCGGAACAATCTTTGCATCCGGAGCTACGCCGGTAATGGTGTATTTTTCAGTGTTGTTGTAGATGTCATAAGTCTCATGCCCCCGCGAGGCAATGGATGCGGCACTAGCTGTGCCATGCCCCGCAAAATCCGTCATCAGTCCAAAAAACTCACCGTCGGGATCCAAGGCGGGAAGCAGTGTCCCGTTGACTGCCCGTATCGAGTCGTGAATTTCTGCGGTCTTGTTTTGCATCACCCCGTAAACGTCCAGGACTTGGGCGCCAAACGTTCCTGCGCTATAGTCATTTTTTCCGTCGCCGTTTGAGTCATAGACAAGAAATTCGTTTCCGCTTCCCAGCACAATCGGCTTTTCGTCGGTAAAATCAAAGTCATAGCTTGGCTTTTCATCCGGCTCCAGATCAAACCTGGTATAGTCTTCCCATGAGGTACTCAGATCCGGGATTATTGTGTCATAAACCCCGGGCATGAAAGAGTCAACGACTAGCACGGGCACAACCTGGATTCGTGCCAGGGGCCCCTGTACTGCGCCCTGGTATATCACGCCAAGATGATACACCCCGCTTTTTGATTTGATGTAGTTTCTGTTATCGTCACCGATTTTCATATCATTGGCCAGGGTTCCGTTAAAAATTACTGAAGAGCCAAGCTGCGGAAAAAAAGAGTTATAGATTGGAATCTGGGTTCCATTCCCATCTTGGGACACGTCAAGAAAAACCCCGTCCTTTGATACGTAAGCTGAGGAGGTCATGTGGGGCGGTATGGGCCTGCTGTGATTTCGGATAACCTCATTCTCATCGATGAGCGCAAAGAAGGTTGCGTTTGTAAAGACAATTCCCTGGCCGTCAGGATCAAGCATTATGGGATGGTTCTTCTCGTCCCTGGCAAGAGAGTGCCGTATGTCTAGATTAGAAAAATCAACCCCGGTATCCACAACTGCAATTGTTGTTCCGTTTCCAGTGGCATTGTAGTTTTGTCGGGCAATGTCTGAGCGCGATATTTGGGCAATCCTGGACGCGTCGCTTGGAGGCTTGTCGCTTGGGGATTCGTCGTCAGCACCGTCAGAATGAAAGTCCAGCTGCAAGTCTTCGATCACATTATAACCTTGAGAGGCCAGATTTGACGCGTTGCTCTCTGAAAGTATTGCCACATGGAAGAATCCGCTGCCGGAATTAACTCCATGCAGGGAGTTGTTTCTTAAGGAGCCAGAATTCCCAGGGGCCGTTCCAAAGATCAGATATCGCTTGAAGCTGTTTTCAGTAAAAAAATCAGAGTCAACCTTGATGATGTCTGAACTAAACTCAATTTGCCGTGTTGGCATCTGTCCTTCTGGAATCACGTCTTCGGGAAGTAACGCAAAAGAATTTGTCAGTACGATTGAAAAAAGTACGACAGAAAAGAAAATCGCCACCTTGGGCATCAATGGTTTTTCTTTTACAGCATTATTATAACTATCTTCTTCGTGCAAGAATTGTAATTTGCAGGGCTACAATGAGCCCAATTGACGCAATAATTGGCAGCATCAACGCGTTAAGCTGGGACGATGCCTCGCTGATGAATTTTACAGAACTGGAAATGGTTCCAATGTTTTCATCAATTTGGACACTGGCGCGTTCCAGGGTATCGTCGAACCCCTCAATTTCTGATTTTAGAGTGTCAAGCTCGCGTGAGGTCTCATCCAAAATTGAGTTGAGCTTGATTATTTCTTTGTTGATTCCGCCGAGATTCTGGCTCAGTACGTGGGTTGCGGCAAATCCTTTTGATATGACCCCCTCATTGAACACGGATATTTGAAAAACATGTGTTCCCTGCTGCTTTGGGGTAAAGTCAAGATAGTAGACCCCGGGATACAGCGTCTTAAACGAGTTTCTTATGGACAGGGACAGCCCGTCAGGCAGGTGAATCAAGGAATTTCCAAGCAGTTCTGAAGGGTTGTTTCCAATGTTTAATCCATCGCGGGTGGTTTGAACAAATACCCGAAATGACTGGTTTATTGCCCCAGTCTCTGGCGCAAATACAACAGTGTCAATTCGTCGCTCTACTGCAACGGAGACCAGATCCGTTGTTGATGAAAATTTGATGTCTATTTTCTCAGATATTCCGTTTTGCTCAGTGCTTAGCACCTCGACAACATAGGTTCCGTAAGGCGTGGATGACGAGGGCTGGGGCCAAAGTAATAATTGATGGTTAAAAGACCCGTCGGGTTCAGTTTGTACCTGTTCAAATTTTGTAATCGACTCGTCTGGTGCAAACAGTCGCAATATCAGGCTCTCGCCGGGCAGGCCGGTTCCGTAAACTTGCAAGGCGTGATCCGGGGAATACACCTTGCTGTTTGTAGAAGCCGCCAACCCTTCTGAAAAAGAACTTTGGGTTGGAAGCAAAAGGAACAGGAACAGGAACAGGAATGGAATGGAAAATAAAATGGCTGATTTCATTTTAATTAACTGTCATTGTCCTACTAGATATTACTTCTGGAAAAATTGTCTATAACTTTCGTTAAGAATGATTCAAAAAAAGAAAAAAGGGAAAATTTGAACTAGTTCTAACTTACGTTGACAGTTGTACTAACTGGTGGCGATAGAGCCGTTGGATTATCAACAGACTCCCAGACAAATGCGGTTGTTGTGTAACTTCCTGAATTTGCTGGAATCCATGATAATGCCGGGCTGAATGATTGACCAGGATCTAATGTACCTGTAATCCATGCCAGTGATACTGTAACACCGTTACCATCCTGAACCTGTACCAAGTATGCAAACTGTTGCTTTTTATCCTGACCACTTGCCAAGTCAGCACTGATTTGTACCTGTTGATCAACGGAAACAGAATCTAAGCTGTTGCCGAATGCGTCAACTGTTCTCAAGTTAGTAGTTAATACTCTCTCGAGAGGTGGTACAACAGTACCGATTAGTGAAGTGGCAGTAATATCAAGTTCATCTCCAGTTGTGTATGGCTTGGGTAGTGTATTGTCCTCATATTCTGCAGTGACTGTGTCACCTTCTGCGACTCTGAGTCTGTGGCCGGATGATTCGTCAGTAATTGTGAAGAACACAGTACCTTCGAAAATTCCGGTTGCCTCATTAGTCTCAGTTACAGTAAGGTCAATACCTCCGGCATCAGAGTCAGAAAACACATTGACATGGAAGTTGTCAACTGCTTCTGGATCCAAGTTCATGTCTGGATCAATTACTCTTATAACACCTGTTCCGCTAGCTGGATAGCTTGCTTCAAGCCACTGGACTTCACCAATGTTCCATCTGATAAGTGATGAACCAATTACAGTTTCACCATCTGAGAATTCAAAGGACACTGTAAGTCCATCATCGTCATCAGATTCTAGGAATCCGCCTGTTGGACCTGATCCAGTTGTTCGTGGATTGGTATCCTCTGTACTATCACCGTCTGCATCGTGTGCAAATCCAGTAAGGATAACCTCACCAGTAAAGATGCCTGTGTCAGTACCAGTTTCGACTAGCTTGTAGTTGTCAAGATCAAATCCTCTGGTTGAAACCTTTATTGGGTCATTCTCAGATTCTCCGATTTCGTCAACTAAATCACTGTCAAAGTTGTGGTCTGGTGCGACAATGGTAATGTAGACTTTATCAGTCCATGTGTAAACTTTTTGGTCAAGTTCTATAGTTGCACCGAAGTTTGAAGTATAGACTGTCAAGTTGATATCTTCATCTTCATCACCTACATAGTTGGCGCCACTTGGACCCCAATCAGTGTATTCTAAGCCAATCTCCTCACCTCGATCTAAATCTTCATTGGCTATAGCATCAGGAATTTCAATCACTACCTGGAAGATACCAGTAGAATCGCCTGTCTCTCTAAGAGCAGATGGTTCTGGGTCAAATGCGAGATGATGCTTATCATCACCACCACCTATGGAACCCATGGTCATGGTTGCTGCATCTGAATCCCACTCAATCAAGTCAAGAGAATATGTCTCAGCACCATCATTGTCAAGATCGAAGTCTGGCTCAATGAGAGTCAAGATCATGTCGGATCCAATTAGGTACACAGATTTGTCGGATTGTAAGACACCGTTTCTAAGGTCAAATGTAGCTGAATCAGTTACAGTATTTGGAGAACCTGAGGCATCAGTAGGATCAGCATATTCCACAGTGAGAATATCTCCCTGTAAGATACAGTGTTGTGAATTGCTCCCCTCAATATGAGATACTGCTTTGGTATTGCTTTCTGGACATGTAGGCGATTCAGGACCGTCGGTGTACGCTATAGGAATGTCAATCTCAAAGATTCCAGCAGTTGGTTCAATTTCTACGATTGGACCGAACTCTTTGGTAATTTTTTTGTTAGGATTTTCAGGATCTGGTTTTTGAATAGCTTCACCTATAGTTATCCGGGTCAGTTCATCTTCAACGTATTGCTGAATTGCATCACTGTCTGAACCGGCTGTTCCAAGTAGAACAGTATCGCCACCTCTAGTAACCATAACCTTTACTGGGCCATGGATATCTGATTCGGCAATTTTGTCCTGACCACTCCCAGATACATCATAGTCCGGATCATTGACTCTGATGTGAATCATGAGTTGACCGTTATCTAGATGTTCTCCTTCACCTGCTGTATCATGTACTGCAAAGAAAGAACCATCATTTTCATCGTCTGTGAAGTTACCTGGCATACCAAATGGTACTGGATAGACAGTTCTGTCAAGAGATATAGAACCAGTATTGGCTCTAATTCCTGCACTGTCTCCAACTTCAATCTCTTCACCTGAAGAATCTCTAAAGTCTTGATAGTTTACTTCTATGTCAAGACCGGTTACAGTAACAGCTATGTCATCTGGAGTACAGTATTCTTCTGGAACTTGGAAATTAGTGGTAAAGACGCCTGTGTCTACACCGGTTTCTTGCAAACTGCCAATGGCAGAGCCAAAGCCTTCATTGTGGATAGGAGAACATCGCTCCCATGGCTTGTCATCAAAGGTAACATCCAAGAGTAAGGATCTGTCAGATCCTATAGTATCACCTGTAACAGTATAGATGTCTTTTACGTCACTATCAGTATTAAGGTCTCTATCCTCTAATGTGATTGTGACAGTATCAGCTACCTTGTAATTATCACTGTCAAATGATACGACACCGGAATATGTTGGAGCATTAATTTTGTCAGATGTCTGAGTCTTTACACCTTGACCATCACGATCAAGATAAATCATCTCAACTCCGTCCTCGTCAGTCAAATCCTCATGTACAATAATATCCAACTCATCACTAATGGTTGCAAGTCCATCGTATGTATCATGCTCGTAGATATTGATTTGATTTAGCATGATATATTCAACTGTTCCGCTATATACACCAGTGTTTACATCAGTTTCTTCTGCTTCAAATCTGTAGATTGCGTCATTGTATCTTGTACCATCATTTGATTGTCCAAATGTGAAAATATCCAATAAGATATTGAACGTTTCACCACCACCGCTTAAACCTGTATCAATCTCGATAGTGAGATTGCCAGTAAAGTTAGCAGTTGAACTATCTGCGGTATATAGATCCAGACCTTGATCTGAATTTGACAATGTCATGCTACCATCTCCTCCTGTTAGTCTGATCTCAGTAGCGCTCAAAGATCTAACATCATAATTGATAAGTTGAAAAACACCATTAGTGTTTACCAAATCATCAAGGATACTAGAATCAATGTTAGTTGAGATTGTTACTGTAGGATTAGCAGTAAGTGTAATACCACTAGTATCAATACTCAATATATTATCAAACGCTCCTACAGTAGAAGCGATCATAACATTACCGCTACCTCCAAGAACATTTAGCCTGTCATTTAGAACATCAACTCTTTGTTGTGCATCCATTTCTGCAGTTTGTGCAACAGCTAAGGCATCAAGTGTCTTTTGCTGCGTAGCATTGTAGACTAACAAACTAAGTGCAGTGTTAATTTCCGCTAATCGTTCTTCAGCATTACGTTTAGCATTAATAGCTGCACCTACCTCACCTGGTTCACCAGAACGGTCTAGAGTCATTTGGGCCGCGTCTCTGTCAGCAATCTGATTTGTCATATTTGCAATCAAAGCAGCAGCTCCAACCTCTGCGTATACAGTATCTGCTGCTGTCTTGTTGCCATTAACAAAGCCTTGTGCCAGAGTTAATGCGGCATTAGCATCATTCAAATCACTTTGGAGTTCGGTAGTATCAGTAGTGCCTTGTATCATTACTTGTGTTGTACCTTCAAGTGTTTGTGGATTTCCAATTGAAATACTTGGAATTGATTCAAATGCACTGGATGCAACACTAAAGTCGTCATCAAGTAGGGAGTTTTTGTTCTCATCAGGATCAAGTATGTTGACAGTCAGTGATTCGCCTGAACCCCAGTCTGCGTCAATACTTGATAGATCCATAGTTACGCTACCTGCTAAGAATGAGACTAGTCTGTTGATTGTTGTATCGTTATAGTCTATTTCAAAGTCAAGATCACGCAAGTCTGTCTCACTAGTCGTTGTCAGTGAAGACACATCACCATTGTCAGTATTTGAAAAGATACCAGAGTTTGGTTCTGTTTCTTGTACTGTGACAAGAGGTGAAGTTACAAGATCCGTTGAATACGGTGAAAGTTCTCTACGGTCTTGATAACCGTTATCCTCAACCATCAAGATTTCTTCCTCGATGTCGTCAGAGTTTGGACTTAGATCAATGAAAAGAAAACCATTATCACCGTAGAATGCGTTATTCAATTCTGTTTTGTAATCTTTCAATTGGTTGGTGTTATCGATTGTAATAGATCCACTTTCATCAAACAAGTAATAGTATGCTGCATTGCTACCATCAGTATTAAATGTCCAAGTATCTTCATCAGTTGGATCAATGTTTAATTGATTATCACTGATTGTTAAGTGGACATCAGCACCGTGTGGATAGCTTTCTCTATCCAAAGAGAAATCTGCAAAGTCGTCCATAGATTCGTCATAAATCACAGTGATTTTCTGGTTACTTCCACCTGAATGATAGATGACATCAATTGTAGCGTCATCTGTAAAGTCATTCCATGTTTGGATAAATGGCCAAACATTTATGTTGTTTAAACCATTGTTACCAAAAGTAGTACCAGGAAAGTCAAGATTACCATTACGATTACTATTTGCTTCTTTTGCATTTCTTAGTACGTTTAATGTTTCCACAGCATTAGGTGTTTCACAGTTACTTCCAGACACATAGACTATAGTACCAACATCAAAATCTTCGCCAATAAGACGATTAGCTTGTACATCGGTACATTCTGTACCAAAATCTAAACCAATATTGTTAAGAGTAGTAGCATTGTTACCATTATCAACTGCTTTTACATTGTCAGTATGCGCAACATATGCATACCAATAACCATCAGTTGCCTGAACCATTCTAAGATCATTGCCGTCAAAAGTTACATCAGGTTCTGCCTCATCTTCATCAGTTTCTGATAAATTGGGATCCCTTACAATAACTTCAACGACCATTGGTCCGCCAAATGTGGTAGTTGATACATACAGATTTGCTGTCTCTTTAGATTCAGCGCTAACATCAGGCATGATACCAGGGATTGCAAACGTCATTCCGCCTGCAACCATGATAGTCATTAATGTTAAACTAGTTATTTTTCGTTGTATTTCGTTATTCATGTTATTGAGTTTTTTCTTCATAGTTAGTATTTAAAACTAATGGACAAATTGTCCACAATTATAGAATTTTTTGATTAAATTTCCAAATTTAATGAAATTATTTGAAGTTTGCGTTATAAAAATTACACTTTATTCCATAAACTGCAGTATGATCGTTAAATTTTTTATATTTTGCCTGTAATTCATGAAATTTTTACAGCCTGTTTATGCCTTGGTCTCATTGCCCAGCAGGCCTTTGTACAGTGCTACGGCATCAGCCTCGTCTTTTGGCCCCACAACAACTGCAGAGCCCCTTTTCATAAAACTGACAGAGAGATCATTTGTCCTCATGGACAATCCCAAGTCGCCTTGGTTCTCCACTGTAAAGCCTTTTTGTTTTGCAGCTGCAGTGATGCCCTCAACATCAAGATCAAGTGTCTGGGTCGGGGTAATGGAAAAGGTTCTCCTTCCGCGGTTTCGTCCGCACAGCTCCTCTAGAATCAGCTCCTCTTTTTGTACGGCCTCTTCAGGTTTTCCTGTTCCGCAGACTGGACACTCGTCGGCTCTGAACGTTTTAGTACTGTTAAAGTCCAGACTTTCCAAATCAATATGCAAAATTCTTTCAGACAAGCTTGGTTTTTTTCCAGTGACAATCTTTACAGCTTCTGCAACTTCGATTCCTCCAACCAGTGAAAGTATCGGCGGATGAACCCCCTCAATGCTGCATGTCGGCATTGTGTCCCCGTCCAGTTCCGGAAACATGCAATAGTAGCACGCAGACTCTTTTGGCAGAACCGTGAAGGCCTGTCCTGAGACTCCGACTGCAGCTCCTGTTACAAAAGGAATTCCAAGATCCACACAAGCTTTGTTTAGCGCATACCTGGCATCAACGCTGTCAAGTGCGTCAATGACGACATCGCATCCGCTGACTACTTCTGGTGCAGTGTAGTCATTTACAGATACGGCCAACGCCTCGATTTTACAGTCAGGATTTAGTTTCTGTAATTTTTTTGCAGCCACTTCCACCTTTACCTGGCCGACATCATCCTCATCAAACATGGTTTGCCTGTGCAGGTTGGACAGCTCTATTACATCCCTGTCTACAATGCGTAATGTGCCGACACCCATTGCAGCTAACCGCGATGTGATCGGATTGCCAAGACCGCCGGTTCCCACAACACAGACCTTGGAGTTTTTCAGCTTTAGCTGTCCCTGATAGCCAATCTCTTCAAGCATCACTTGCCTGGAGAACCTGTCCAGCTCCTTTGGAGACAGCTCCCCAGAGCCGCCGGCCACTGCAGGCAGGATGTAGATCTCATCACCGTCCTTTAGGGCAGTCTGCATGCCGTCAGAAAACTTGGCATTTTTTCCGTTGATGTAAATGTTAATCAGCGAGCGCGGCTTGCCGTTGCCCTCCAGAACCCTGCGCCTGAAATCATCGCCCATTACCTCAGACATTATCACAAATGCGTCATGAAGGGAGTCAGCTGAGATGTCCGTTCTCTTTTCGCCGCCTCCCTGGTTTAGTACCGAGGGAACGGTAAATACAATGTCTGCCATACTATTGGACTACCGCCGATATTTCACTTACGTCTGCCTTCATCACGTCGGGTTTGGGCAGAACCTCCATGACTGATTCGGTGGCCTTCAAACCGTTTCCGGTGACGTAGCACACTACAGAGTCATCCTTGTCAATCTTGCCTTGCTTGACCATCTTTTGCAGCACTGCAACAGAGACACCGCCGGCAGGTTCTGTAAATATTCCCTCAGTTCTTGCAAGCAGCAAAATTGCATCAAGGATCTCCTTGTTGCTTGACTCTTCGGCAAACCCGTTGTATTGCTGCAAACGTTTTAGAACGTACCTCCCGTCACCGGGATCGCCAATGGCCAGACTCTTTGCCACAGTGTCAGGATGCTCTACAGGGACTACGTCTTTGCTGTTTTTCTTAAACGCATCAACGATTGGCGCGCATCCGCGGGGCTGCGCTGCGATCATGCGCATGCCAGAAACATCGCCAAGCAGTGAAACATGCTGCAGCTCCTCAAAGCCCTTGCAGACTGCATTAAGCATTGCCCCGCTCCCTACCGGAACTATCAGCTGATCAGGCACTTGCCAGCCAAGCTGTTCTGCAACCTCGTAGGCCAGGGTTTTTGAGCCTTCCACATAATGGGAGCGCATGTTAATGTTTACAATTCCAATTCCCTTGCTGTCGCCGATTTGTGCGGCGACTCTGTTTGCATCATCATATGTCCCATCCACTGCAATGTAGTTTGCGCCATATGACAGCGCTTGTGTGATCTTTGCCATCTCAATGTTGCTTGGCGCAAACACATGACATGGAAATCCCCCCTTGGCAGCATGTGCTGCAGTGGCAGATGCCAGGTTTCCAGTAGACGCGCATCCCACTGCAGACAGCCCAAACTCTTTTGCTTTTGATATTGCAACCCCCGCAGGCCTGTCCTTGAATGAAAAGGTCGGGTTTACAGAGTCATTTTTGATGTAGAGGTTTTTTAGTCCCAGTTTCTCCCCCAGATTATCGGCCCTGATCAGCGGAGTCATTCCAGCACCGATGCTAACAATGTTTGACTTGCTCTCTATTGGGAGCAGCTCAAAATATCGCCAATAGTTGTGCCCACGGCCAGAAAACGTATCCTTTGAGACCGGCGGAAAGTCATACCCCACGTCAAGCGGGCCAAAACAGTCATCGCAGACATACTTGAAGGCAGAATCATACTGCCTCTTGCATTCTCTGCACTGTAGGTATGTTCTAGCCAAGACTAGCTTCTCCTGTTAAATTGTACATAAAAAATCCTAATATCAAGTTAAGTATTGCTTAATTTTAATGCTTAGAAAATTTAATAAAAAAAGCCGTCCGCAGGCGGGAAAAATCCATGCAAAAAAGGAAACTTTGAGAAAAATCCAAAAAAATCGAGTTTTAATGGATTTTTCATTGATTGGGAGGGTGTGGTACAACACTGACGAATCTCAAAAATTGTGCAAAAGTGCTAGTCTCCGTCGTACTTGCCTTTGAGCGTTTCTTTCAGGCATTCGTGAGGGGTATCAGAGTTCTATACCAAAGCCAATTATTGATGCTCTAGGGGAATCAAAATCTATCAAATTTACAACAAGTGGAAATTCAATTAAAATACTTTCTGGAGATAGTTCAAAAGCTGTTCAGAAATTTACCAAACATTCTTAAATACTATTTTTGTCATCAAAAAAACATGACTGCAGCAGTGGATTCCCAGCAATCAAAAACTAGAGACATTAGCATCACCCTTGAAAAAATTCAAAACTTTGATGCAAAAATAGCATTTGAGAATTGGAAAAAACTAGGCACCGATAAAAAATAAATTTTTACCTTTTTCTTATCTTCTTTTGTTTTTTTCTTGATGTTTTTTTAATTTTTGATTTTTTTGCATTAGTTTTTTTAGATAATGGTAAACAATATCGAATAAAATGTTTATCAGATTCTATCATCAAATACTTTGAAAGCCATTTTCTCATGATGCCCCATTCTTTTGGAAATGAATTTTCTTCTACAACATGCAAACCTATTTCTTTTGCTAGTGAATGTTGAATTACGAATCCATGTGTAGGTAATGAAAAGATCATTGAGTCAATAATTTTCTCTTTTTCATTTTCTTTGTATCCTGCTTTGTAACTATTCGGATTTGTGGAGTTGTGGGGGATTTATTTTGACAGACAAATCACGCCCCGTTATATAGTGACAGTTCAAAATCGGCAAAAACGCCGCTCAGCCCCATACATGTGTGCGCGATGTTGCGGCGTTTTAGGCACAGACACACTTTACTGCCGCAGCTTTGTCCGGACAAGCCATGGGAATCCCGTCGGTTCTGCGGCCGTCAAGGCATTCCAGGATAAAACTGTACGGGTTTGCACCGCGCATCCTGCATGTGGCGTATATGCTTGCCAGCGTCTCTGTGATGTACATGCCCTTCTCGGATCTGCTGCCGTAGCTGACCTTGCGCATGGTGGCAAACATCCTCAGGGCCCTCTCGCTTTTGTTGTTGTGGTATTCCACGCCGTGCTCTAGAAACGTCAGCAGCTGATCCCCCTCCCTTTTGAGCCTTTTTGCGTACCTCCGGCAGTCCGCATCGTCGTATGACTGCCGTGCCAGCGCGTCTATCCTGTCCTGCAGCCTTTGTGTGACGTCTGCTGGAACCGCATTACTGTCGTACTTTTCCCGTGCGTCTATGGCATCCTTGAGTATGCCGTGCAGTCTCTTGAAGAATGTGGCAAACTCGTTACTGCAGCTCTCCTCCAGGGTCTTGTACATGTCCCTGAAATAGTGCAGCAGGCACTTTTGGTGTAGCAGGCCTACTCCACTCCATGCCAGATACGAGTCCGATATTACAATTCCGTCAAACTCACCTGCCAGTGCCTCTGCCACCTGCTTGCTGCGCGTCGATGATATGTGGTATATCACGCCGTGCGTGGAGACTAGAACCCATACCCAGTAATGCAGTCCGTTGAGAAACCATCCGGTCTCGTCCCCGTATATGGCGCGAGCCCTGTGAATCATCCCTGCAAGCAGTCCGTCGTAGACGGGCCTCATCTGGCATGCCGCCTTTTCGCACATGGAGACCAGCGTTGAACCCGGGATTTGTATCCCGTATATCATGTCAAATAGGTCAGTTATCCTTTCAAACGGTATGCCCATGCAACGCATCAGCACTACCTGGGAGATTATCGTGATTCCATACTGAGAGCCGGACAGGGTGCCGGGTATGCGTGCGGAGTGTGACGTTTTACAGTTCCTGCAGTAGCGGCGCGCCACGCTCCATCTGATGCGGCGCGCCCTGCCGTCCTGTATGTCTGTTATGTCACGGTCGTAATCGGTACTGCTGTCTGCAAGTCTGAGACCGCATCCGGGACAATATGAAATGTCTGCGTCCCTGTGATCTGTGACTGGGATGTCAGTCTTCTGTTCCCTGCCGCGCATCCCGGTATTTTTGTCGCTTTTTGGCCGCGGATATTCCTTGAATTTTCTCACATTGTAGCTTCTTGCCTTCCTGGCCGGCTTTTGGGTTGCGGATCCTGTCCTTAGCTGCCTGTTCTCTTCTTCCAGCTGCCTGATTGTGTCATTTTGCTGCTTGATTGTATCATTTTGCTGCTTGACTTTTTCTTCCAACGACTTTCTCTCTCTTCTCTCCTGATCAAACACTGATTTGAAATGCTTAAAGAGATAGTTTGTGTCTTGGTTGTCCCAGTCTACGCGGGTAGGATCAAACTCCGCCGGCATCACATGTGTGTTCTAGCCGTGATCTTTATCTCTTTCGGCACCCCAAAATTCACTCCAGAAATCCGAATTGTTACCCTGCTTTACCTAGAATAGTATCAGTATATGCTATTCCTTCCTCTTGTATTCCAGAAAATTCTTCAAACATAACTGGATCTATTGATTCTGCCATATGTTGCATTGTATAGGGGGATTCTTTAACTGATTTTTTTGAAAAATAGTTATCCAGTCTTGCTTTAGCCCTAAAATAAGAATTCACTGAAATTATATGTCCATCTTCAAATGATACTTGTACATCTAATGGACTAAGTTGACTCATCATTCCCATGACTATACGATTTCCAGTCATTGCGATCAATGTACCTCCACTAGCAGCAATATGAGGTACAAAAACAGTAATGTCATCAAATGCATCTCTTACAGCTTTAGCCGTTTTGAATGCAGATGCTAAACTACCTCCGGGAGAATTTACTAACAGGTATAGTTTTCTAGTAGGGAGTTTTTTTGTTCTTTTACAAACTTCTGTAATTGCTTGTTCAATACTAAATTCATCTACTACATTAATTGTTGAATATCCTCTGGTACTAGGAGAATATCTCCTTGGAACATATGACCCAATAAATGCTAATAATGTAACATTGTTATCTTTGGCAAATTTAATAATTTCATCATCTGCTTCTTCCTCCACTTCAATTAGACTGCCTAATTCCTTTGGAATAGGCTCATTTCGTCCATCCAACAAGTATAATTTCTGTGCCTAAAGAATACTTAAGCATTTCAAATTAGGGGAGGTGATCCACGGCATACTGCATAACAGCGCAAAGCTTGCAGGGATTACCTCATATGACCTTGACCAGTTTGACTACATCTACAATGACTTTGTGGCAGAGTCAAAGAAGCACCACGGCGAGGGCGGCGGCGGCGGCGGCGGCGGCGCGCCGCTCTTTTCAGAGGACGGGACGCCGGATCCCGGAAACCGCTGCCTGCCTGGCCGCAGGTCCGTCCTGCTGCTTGCGCTGTTCCGCAAGAGGTCAAACGTGACGCAGGACGCCCTGGGAGTGCTGTTTGATGCGGATCAGTCCACCGTGTGCAGGTACCTCCGGTTCGCAGATTCCGTGCTGGCAGGGATCCTGCCGACTGCAGAGAAGATGACCCGTCTGGTAAAAAAGGCCGAGACATCAGAGCAGCTAGAGCAGCTAATGCCGGACAGAACCATCATAATTGACGGCACCGAGGTGCCAAGGCAGCGTCCGCAGGACAGGGATAAAAGAAAAAACACGTACTCTGGCAAAAAGAAGCGCTTTACGATTAACACCACCATAACAACAAACAGGGCAGGCCTGATACTTGCAGCAGGCAGGTCCTTTGAGGGCGGGACGCACGACCTTACCATGATAAGAGAGGATCCGACAGACTGGCAGGTGGTCTAAATCCATGTACAAAAGGGACACTCCGGAAAAGGACAGGATACGGGTACTTGCAGACAAGGGATACCAGGGATGCCAATCACTACACGGGAATGGCACTTGAGATGCCGGAAAAAAAGAGGCCGCGGACGGAGCTGACACAGCGGCAAAAGGACTCCAACAAAAGGATCAGCGCCAAGAGGGTAAAGGCGGGGCACGCCATCGGAAGAATAAAGCAGTGGGCAGGGATGACAGACCCGTATGACGGCACGGTAGAGGAGTTTTGCGAGGAACTGGCTGTGTGTACCGGCCTTGCAAACTTTCAACTGCTGTGGGATGCAAAGAAAAAGCGGCCGTCACTTGGTTATTGACGGCACAGCACAGGGTGCATGATGCACCGCAAGAGTGCGCACGGATTTCTAATTTCTGCGAATTTACACGGCCTTTTGTGTCAAAATTAAATAATTTCCTGGACTGGCTTTGCGTGTCTTGGTGATGTATGCTGCAGAAAAAATTTGGCAGGTCAATTACGCATAAAGTCTACTGTAAAGAAGTGATGTTTTCTATACCAAAAACGCTTGCTCAGGATATACTTTTGAGTTTGGCGCCGTGGAAATAATATCACTAGAAAAGGAACACATCATTGTCAAATCATAGCTCGATGTTTCCCGAAGAATTGTTGGCTTTGAGTAGGGTAAAATTCGAGCTACATCTTTCTTAAATATTTCAAAATCAAAATCTAGATCATGAGTAAAATGAAAGCCATAAGTAAAGCAAATCTGTGGGAATTGTTTATAATTCCGTTGCTCTTGATAATCGTAGTGATAATTATGAGTCAAATGGAAGAACATAAAACATTACAAGTGGTAATTGTCGCTCTTGTGATATTATATTTTTCATCAATAGGAGCTTATCCGATTAATGGTGAAAGACACACGCCTGAAACACACCGTCGTTTTAACTTGCATAATTTTCCTAAAACACTACAAATGTTTTATGGTTGTACTACCAGTCCATGCGTGCATGAAATTGAAGCAAAATGGAATTCAAATCTCCGACTATGAACTTGATCTGCTTGCAATGTAGAGAAGAGAAAGCAAGAAAAAACCCGTAAATAATCTTAGAAGAGTATTACTCAAATATTGGAACTTGCAAGAACCTAGACCGCATATTTATATCTCCAAAGACTAGTTATCAAACATGATATATTTATCAAAACCGATCATAAAGGCTTATGGTAGAAGGATAATTGGGTATCATATCCGGGAAGACGGTACTTATCAAGAAATCATTCAGCCATACCATAATAGAACTATCCGATAGATGTCGATTCCGTTCCTGATGAACAGATACTTGATTTAACCAGAGCTTTCATGATCGGGAAATCCCATAAGATCCACATTTTCGACCACCAGTAGGTTCCATGCAGATCACCCTTTAAGCACCAGTATATTAGAAGGCATTTACAGATGGTACAACGTGGACCGGTTCAGGTCACCATTTAAACGGCGGACTTGTCTGAATCGGGAGGAAGATCCATAAAGCATACTTTCAAACAACAACTAGGCTAGATCACCACAATTGAACAAAGTCAGATACGGAAAATATTTTGTATAACGTCTGTTAATTGACTTGTCATGGGTTAGTTATTTATGATTGCTCAAATAAAATGATTAAGAAAACTGACTTGTAGGTCGTGATCAAAACTTGGCTTTTTTGAAATTACCAGAATCGCCACCATGGCTTTTGTACTGGTTTTTCAATAATGGTGCACACTCCATCAATTAGCTTGGTTCCGGTTCCGCAAAGTCCAAACTTTTTTTCAGGTTCTGCTTCTTTGGGTTCTGTCTTTTCAGCTTTGGGCTCTTGTTTTGTTGGTTCCTCCATTCCTACTGCCTGGTAAATTGAGTCATACTCTGGGTAGCTGCCATCAAACCATTTCTTGTAGCCTGCCTCCCTGGCGTACCTGTCAACGTAGCTCTGCGGATCTCTTGTTTTGTCTACAAACGGCGCAGGAACCGCTAACGGTTCCTCCAAACCTACTGCCTGGTAAATTGAATCATACCCGGGATAGCTGCCATCAAACCATTTCTTGTAGCCTGCCTCCCTGGTGTACCTGTCAACGTAGCTCTGCGGATCTCTTGTTTTGTCTACAAACGGCGCAGGAATCTGCAGTTCTTTGGGTTCTGCAACTGGCGGCTCTGGTTCATGTTGTGCGGGTTCTTGCTGTGCGGGTTCCTGTTGCGGCTCTGGTTTGACATATGCCGGTTGTACAGTGATGACAACGTTCTCCCTATCTTCTTGAGCTCCTTTGGTTGCAATAACATCAAAACTGTACAGCACATCTTGAATATTTCCTTGCGATTTTGCTACAGTCCAGACAAACTTTCCTGAATCTGGATCAATTGCGGCCCCTGCAGGTGCTGCACCATTCAGACGAAATGCTGTACCCTCAATTGTGTTGTCCGTAAGACCGGCTGTAAATGAAACTGTTTTTCCCACTTTAACTGTCTTGTCTGAAATTGCTTTTAGCGCAAGTACAAAGTCGTCTAAAACCGATATTTTACCGTTGTCGTATTGTATTTTTATCGTTATTCCGTTATCCATTTTTTGTGTATTTGTAAATGCAGTTGCATTGTAAATTCCCTCTCCTACAAAGAAGCTTGAAACCGGTCTTGGAGTTACTGAAAACAGTCCTTTTTCCGGTGTAGGATCTGATAGCATCCCTTTGAAATTGCCTGAAGGGTTTTTGATAACTACATAAACTGCTTCTTTTCCATCTTGGGTTCCGATAAACGCCAAGGATTCATTATCTGTATAGAGGATCCTTCCAAGTTCCAGTGATGTGACATCTGCAAACGCCGGATTTGCTACAAGTATGAATAATGAAAACACTGCAAACAATCCAAACCCTGTGCGCACAGTAATGGTTTTGACTTCAAGTCTTTTTAAAAAACGCGTATAATTTCTTCTGTTTTCTTGCAAAGAAATCTTTACAAATCAAGCAAAAATTTCATAAAAGCGCCTGTGATGCATTGAAAGACAGCTCCAGATCAGGCCTCAATAATCTATAGGTTGACGGCTACAACAAGTGGAAGACCGTCATACAAAATGCCTCGTTGAACGGGGTTGTCGCCAAATTCACATCAAGCTGCCACCACCTGAATATTTCGCCTTGCGGCGCACACTAGACGGTTTAACACCTCAAGGTTCCATCCTATCGCCTTGCACAGTCCAAACCGCCTTCTTGTGGATGTCTTTCTGAACCTGCACAGCAACCGGTGGCCCTCTGTCTCCTCGGCTCCAAATATCCCCTTTATCATGCCCCACGTTTTTTGTAGACATCTGCATCAAACATTCCTGCGGCCCTTTTACGAAATGGCTTTGAGCTGCTTATGGTTTGTTTCTCTGCTTTATGTTTGGAGTCATACCGGCATCAAAACAAGCCTAAAGTTCTCATCAGAGTCATATCCCTTGTCTGCGTTGATGCTGCCAGAAAATGCAATGCCTGATGGATTTATGTCAAAATATCATCGTGTGAAATATAATCCAGAATTCTACGATGTCAAAGAAGTTACAAATATTATTTTGAAGCACAGTAGACTTTATGCATAATTGAATCATAAAAATTTTTCCGAAAGATTTAGATCCATTTTGATCGCCGCAACAGGTAATGGAGTCTCCAGAACAGATGATACGCAGGTTGCAAAGGGAGCTCAAGCAAAAGGACACAGCAATCAAGCAGAACAACAGAGCAATCAAGCAAAAGGACAATTGAGCTTTTTCTCGTAGCTGTGGGTCAAGATTACAAAAGCGCAATTTCGGAAAAAAGAATGGAAATTTCTTTTGTGATCATCTAATCAGTCTTGTAATTCTCCCAAAATTTTCTTTACCAAACTCTTTTTCTTGTACATGTTTGATAACTGAATTTTCCTCTATATGGGTACGGTATTCCAAGGCCTCCAAGGCTTGCTTTTCGACATTAAAAGCGCGTCGCAGACGTTTTAATTTCGCTTCATTATAATCAGGACTAGTAAGATCAGATAGTTTGATTACATGATCTTGAGTGTCCTTAAAAATTACTTCTAGTCTTGTTGCGTCATTCTTGTAGTAACCATAATCCTTTCGATTAAATAATCTAAATGGATGAATGTATTTTGTTTTCATTCGTTCGGCTTCTAGTTTTTTCTGTTCAGTTTTTTTGTTAATTTTTTCGATTGTCTCCGGAGGCATATTTTCTCGCTTGTGATTTGTGCCATAGCTATCAAAGCCACTAACAAATGTCAATATGTCCTTAGCTGGCGCTATATCGGTTGTAGGTTGTGCTTTTGGCATTGGAACATTAAAAGCGTGCAGATAGGTTTCGTCTCGGTATTCTTTTTTTATTACACTAGTTAGTCTTCTGACCTCATTTACAAGAAGATATGCATCCATAGGATATTTTCCATCAAAATCAATTGAAAACAAATTCACGCCGTTCTCAAAATAAAACTGATTGATCTCTCTTAATTCACTTGTAGCTACCATAGGGATATTGCCCATTATTTCTTGTTTTTTTCCATACGATTTTAGAAATCCAAAGAATTTTTTTAGAAATTTTAGATATTCTGTTCCAGATATGTTGGGTATCATGGGTGGTATTATGACTTCGCTTGCAGGATGAGTAACTATGTTACACAGATACTCAATCTCAGTATCTGTGGGCAAGCTATTTGGTTTGTTGGTTTTTTTGTCTTTATTTTCATAGGTAAAATATAAGAGATTTAGCTCATCTTTGATTTTTGGCATTGTGAAAATATATCGAAGTTTTTTCCCCCATTCATTTAATTTATCAACATCACTGTCGATATCTTCAATTTTTTGTTTTGTCAACTCATGGTATATTTCGTTCATACCTCGCACTTTGGCGTTTTGAATGAGCCTGGATTCAGAAGCTGTGTCCTGTCTCAAGTGAAAGGCTCTGATAGGTGTTTGAATGCTTGCAGAGTTGGTACTTAGTGATAGTTTTCTCATCATAGAGTAGTTTTCATCTTCTGCTTCAACCTTTACTTTTACATGGGACATACGCTATCCTTTTAGAGAATGGTTATTATCTTTTAGGTAGGTGATTTGATTTGAAGAGATATTATGAATTAGATGGTGATGACGGATTCCCACCAGAAGAAAAATACTTGTATTTACTGCTATATGCTCCCGGATATACACAAAAATTTAACGAACCAATCAAAGGAAATACATGGTTACAAAAACAAATGCATGCATTATCTAAAGCAGTACCTAAATTAAATTTTGAATTTGATGAATACAATTTTGGTGCGTTTAGTCCATCTTTAGAAACAGTGCAGATTCAAAATGAAGTCTCAGATTTTATTTATCAACCATATGGTGATGGACCACTTGAGCTGACTTCTAGGGGTTTGCGTATTGCAAAAAAACTCTGGAATGAATCTAAACCAGAAGAACGGGAACTTATTTCTGAATTAAAAAATTTCCTTAATGAAATGAAATATTGGGAAATTATTGCGTTCTCATATTCGACTTTTCCAGAAACTACACTTGGATCAGAAATTAAACCAGAATTTAAAAAAACTCGCTTAACTTCTGCAATTAATCTTTTCAAAAGACAAAAAATTTCACTTAAAAAAGCTGTATCCATAGCCGGAATTTCTGTTGAATCTTTTGAAAAAGAATTAATAAAGAAACAGATTCATCCGTATGAATTAAACGAAGATAAATATAACAAATCACTGAAACTAATTGAAAATATTACTTGATACCAGTTTTCTGAGACATTTAGAACAGGTGAATCTACTTCAACTTCTTTCCACTTTTTCGGAAAATCTAGGATGGGAATTTGTGATGCCCGAAATAGTTCACAATGAGCTTAGAGCTAGAGATGTTCCACAGGAAATTGAGAGTTTTTTAGAAAGTGGCACAGTAAATCTAGATTCCTGTAATCAAATTCAATTTTTATCAGTAAAATATAGGTTGTTAGGTTTAGATGATGGGGAATTAGAAGCAATATGCATAGTAGATAAATGTGAAGATCGAACTTTCAAAAATTATCTAATTTTGACTGATGATATTCCAGCTCAGAATGGTTCGGGAAAATTAGGAATGAATTCATTAGATGTCCTAATGTTTCTCTTTGTATCTAATGAAAGAGGATTCCTGTCAAAAAATATAGCTGAGAATGCCTTAGAAACACTTGAAAGTTCAGGATACAACATAGATGGTGCAGTCAAAGTGGATTATTTACAACGTTTACAATAAGGTAATGCAGGGTAACTGATCGCGTTTTTGAAGTTGCCTAGAAATCCTACCGACATCAAAGATCCAACTCGTCATCAGGGAATTCCATCCGTCATGTGATGGTGTCCTGATTCAAAACCATGGAAAAACCCGACGATCCTGCAGATGTGTGCTGCTTGTTTCTGATGCTCTTCCCTTTCAGGCACAGCTTGCCACAGCGTTAGGTGGTGTCGCCGCCTCCGCCGCTACTGTAGGCATCGGAATGTCATCTGTCTTGCCGTCAAGGTAATCCTTGATGAACTCATACGGATTGACGCCCCGCATATCGCAGGTGGCACACACCGTCATCAGCATCTCCGTCGCCTGCATTCCGCCCTCAGACCTGCTGCCGTAGTTGACCTTGCGCATGGTGGCAAACATACGAGGCAGCCTCTCGCTTGTGTTGTTGTGGTACTCTACATACTGCTCAAGGCACGTCAGCAGGTTATTCCCCTCCCTTTGCAGCCTCTTTGCGTACCTGATGCAGTCCAGATCCTCGTAGGCTCCCCGTGCCAGTGCGTCTATTCTGAGCTGCAGTTCCCGTACCGTATCTGCGGGCACCTCCCTGTCGCCGTCGCGCCCTGTATTCCACGCCGTTATGGCGCCCTTTAGGATGTCGTGCAGCTCTGTAAAGAACGACGTGAACTCACTGCCCGTGTTGTGATTATGGGTTCGGTACATGTCCCTGAAATAATGCAGCAGGCACTTTTGGCGCTTGGTGCCAATGTCGTTCCATCCCCCGTATGAATCCGATATTATGGTTCCCACAAAATCTGCCAGCAGTGCCGTGGCCACCAGCTTGCTGCGCGACGGCGAAATGTGATACAATACGGAATCCGAGGAGGCCACAACCCACACCCGGTAGCGCAGGCCGTTGAGGAACCATCCCGTCTCGTCCCCGTAGACGGCATATGCGGCGTTGATTCTGCCCAGTATGCCGTCGTACAGGGGCATCATGTACGATGTGGCAGTATTGCAGATGTGGATTAGCGCGGATCTCGCAATCGGCATCCTGTATATCATGCCCAGAATCTTTTCTATCTTCTCAAAGGACACCCCGATGTACCGCAACACCAGGATCTGCGACACCGGCCCGTTGCCGTACCGCTGGCCATCAAGCACTCCCGGTATGGAGGCAGAGTGCTGCCTGTGGCACCTTTTGCAGTAGCGGCGCATGATGGTCCACTGCGTGCTGCAGAGCTGGCCGCCTGCCACATCAGTAGTTCCCAGATGTAGATTTACCGCAACCGCAACTGACATCGGCTCTACTTGCCTCGATCATTGACAAACAGCTCGTTCCTGCCTGTAATGTACACGATAAACAACTCCATGGTAAGTTTTTTCCCGCAGAAGACACTCCTCCATACATCTTTCCTGCATCAAGGCAGAACCTGGCGATCCTCCACAGGTTGTACAGCAGCAGCGGCAGATAAAACATCAGCAGCCTCACAGCCAGGGAGTTGCTGCATGTCCTGCCCATGATTTCCTTTATGACGCGAAACCCCGTCTCGATGCCCCATCTTGCGGTACTGCTTCGGTATGATGTCTGTCATGGCTCTGTGGCACTCCTGATGGGAATGTTTGTTGCAAACGCAATGTATTGCTCCTTTGCCTCACCATTAATTCGTGTACATTCGAGGCAAAAGCATGTATGTTAAAACCATGTGATTATACGTGAATTTTTGGGTCTATCTATATAATTCCTGTACGTGTCCAGTCATTCTTCTGAATCCAACGACTCTATGATTTCATCCAGATCGTTCTTGATTGCAGATTCCATATCCTTGACGGTGTCTTTGATCTCTTTGGCTGATGTCTCAATGCTCGTGCATTGTGTTTTTACGGATCTCATGTCTTTCATCTTGTTTTGAATCGCTCTTGTTTTTTCTACGACAAAGGAAGGATCCAGTTTCTTTTCCTTGGCCGATTCTATTCGAAGTCTTGCCCTTGCCCATTTGTATGCAATGTGGATTATTTCTCCATCGATAAAGGAATCTCCGTTGCCATCTTCAACCGCACAAACAAGGTGACCATCATCATATTCGTTAAACCAGCCAATGCTCTCTGGAAGTGACTCTTTATTTTTTGCCACAAATATTCCGTACTCCGCCTCCCTGTTTTCCATGGCTTCATCTAACTCTTTTTGTATTTCACGGCGCGAGATTGTTCCCTTGTTTTTCATTTCAAAGACCATCTTCTTTTTAATGCCACCCAGTTCTATGACGAAATCCCCTTTCTTGCTTCTTGGGAGTTTTCCATAGTCATTGCCTGTTTGCTCTAACATGTCTGAATGAATGTCTGCGATCCAGTTCAGTTTTTTTGCGCACTGCTCCTCAAAATCTATCCCTTTTCTAGTGCCTTTTTCAACAACCGCATCCACTACCGCATTAATTCCGAGCTTTTCCCTAATTGCAAAAAGATTCCCCTCAAGCTCTGAGCGCAGTGAGTGTAGCGGGCTTCCGTCTCTGTTTGGATCAAACAACTCTTTGATTAGTTTTCCATCTTCGCCGAATTGTTCTTTTAGAATTCCAGAGAATTGACCGTCTTTGCTAAAAACCGAATCCAGACCCTGCTTCATCTTTTCGTTAAGATTGTCAAATGCTTTTTCTACATAGTTGACATTGCCTGTGACTCCAATCGACCTTATTGCGACTATCCCAGTCTTTAACGCATTTTCCAGTTTTTGATTCAAGTCGTCTGATTCGTTCAAATCTTCAAAATATGAGACAATGTCATAATCCTGTGTGACAAAATCCTTGACTATGACCTGATTTCCTTCTGTGACGATTTTTCTGTTCTGCTCAACGGATGTCATTTGGGCTCCGATACTTGGCAACTCTATAAAAAGTAACAGCTCGCGTTTTTGAAGCGATTTGAGGCAGTGCATAGTCTGGTTCTGTTGCGTTAGCGGGTGTTAGCTAGAAATTTTAAAACTGTGTGAGTTTAGCTGGTTATCAAATGGTAGAGATAGTTGTTGGCTCAAGCTAATTTCATAATTTTTTTATTGAGATGGTTTTAAAATATTTTTGTGGAAGAGATAATCAAAATTCCAAATATTAATTTGAATTGGAGTGAATGGTACAAATGGAATGATCTGAAACTTGATGCAAGAGTTAACACATACAATCGAATACATGTTCCAAACAAACAATCAGGTGTTTATGAGGCAAAATATGAAGATGTATCTGAAAGACTAACCATTGGTAGAGCATCTAATTTATGTTCTAGAATAAAACAAGGATTAGTCAAAGGTAACATACCACATAGTGCAGGGGAACGTATGAGATCTGATATTGATGATTTTTCCAAAGTTGTTGTGAGATGGGCAATAACTGATCGACCACCAATGATTGAAAAAGAGTTACATAAAAAACATAGGCAGAAATATGGAAAATTACCAAAATATGTTCTGAGAACTTAAAAAATAACCTTCGCCTATCTTAACACCTTGTTCAATTAGCTCAAAACCCTTGATACCTTATCAGTGTAAAAATTTCTAGATAACACCCGCTAACGCAACAGAACCATCGACTAGTGTGTTGCATAACTCGGCCTGACCACATCCCGTCCATCCCAGGATCCATGCACCTGCTCCCCTACATTGTTGCTGCCACCCACCGGTTGTACATCAGTAGTTCCCAGATGTAGATTTACCGCAACCGCAACTGGCATCGGTTCTACTTGCTTCGATCATTGACAAACAACTCGTTTCTGAACACATGATAACCACCTTGTCGTAGTTACTGTGATGGATCGACCCCTGCACATGTATGGGCTTTGCGCCCTTGTTTCTGAATGGGGCAATCCGAGCTGCTGTGTAATTGGGCCTTGCGCCCTGATAGGTGTATGCAGCTTCCGATCCACCACAACATATCCAAAAGGAGGTGATAAAAAAGGATGAATGCAAACATTGGAATAGACATTGGAAAGAAAAAATGTGACGTATGCGTAGTGGACGGGAATGGAAAGGTCCTGGAGACAGGGCAGCATGCCAACACAACACACGAGGCAGGCAAATTTGCACAAAAGATGGCGCACAAATACGCCGGCAAGGCAAGAAAATGCAGGGCAGCATGCGAGACTACTGCCAACATGTGGCTCAAGACCTTTGATGCCTTTGAGCAGGCAGGCATGGAAATCAAGCTGGCCAACACGTACAAACTAGTGCATGAGGCACTGCAAGTGCGCACGGGTTTGAATTTCTGCGAATTTACAATGATCTTTTGCATCAAAATTAAATAATTTCTTGGACTGGCTTTGTGTGTCTTGGCAGTGTGTGCTGCAGAAAAAATTTGACGGGTCAATTATGCATAGTCTAGTATTGTAGGTGTCTAGGCGATCTAGTCCTTGTATCTCATATGGATTCTGGCAGCGTGACCTTTAGTTTTATCCACTTTTTGCGCGCATTTTTGATGCTGTCAGTAGAAAAATTTTCCTTTATTGCGTGCACCTTGTCTAACAAATCGGCATCTTTAATGTCTGGGCTGTTTCTTTTTACAAAGTCAATGGTTGCTGCAAGCTCTAGTTCTTCTTTGTTCCAATTAGACAGATTCGTCACAAGATTTCGTGTTTTTTTTACCTTGGCAGGATCACATACGTCTTTTTCAAATTTTTCTATAAGATTGATTCCTTTGTCAGTAAGGCTGAAAGTATGTGGGGTATTGCTGCTTTGCTCAACTAGTCCAACAGATTCTGCCGTCTTTGCGGTGTCTGCAAGCGCAAAGGAGAATGGCCCGTAATAATGGAGTTGATAACCGTTAATATCCCAGTCCAAGTACTGGCAGAAATACGCTATCTTTTGCAGTTTGGTTCTTCCGGCAATCTGATGATTCTTGCCGCCGTCTATGATCAAACAAAGTAACCCAACATCATCAATTATTGCCATGTTATACCCACAAACAATGCCACATTATTAGTATTTAGTTAGTTGGTCAAGCATATTGCTAACCTTTGGTGAAATCTGCTCCGGATAAAAAATCCTGATCGAACTTTTGTCATCCTTGCTGATGGCCTCAACCAGCGGAGAAATCCGAGATATTTCCTCAAGCTTCTTATGCTCTGTGATTACCATGATGTGACTAATTGCAGTTTGCTCATCGTCTTGTTCTGTAGCCGTATACGGTTCATAGCCAGGTGTTTTCTCGGCATCTTGAATGAAATAATAGTCAAAATCTAGCCCTTTCTTCTTGAATTCCTTTTTGATATCCTTCATAGAATCTAATCCCAGTTGGATCATATCATTCTGATTAATCCGGTGTACCTTTAGCAGCTGCCTATTAATCAGACGTGCAGACATGTCCTTTAGAATTCTATCTGAAGACTTGGTCCATCCATGAATCGCAGAATAGCACATATAATCATCCAGAGAAAGCATCATGCCTGGAGTGGCCTTTTTTGTAATGTCGACTATTTTGTTGTGTTTTTTGGACAGTTCTGATGCTCGCTTGAATATCTTGACTAGAATGTTTTCCATGCAACGGATGGTTTTGTGATAATATACTCCCTTGTACATGTGATATCTTCCTAGAAGGTAATCCTCAACGGCTTCTATTCCTTTTTGAGAAACGACCACTGTTCCTTTCAGTGATTCTTTGGGTGTTTTCTTGTTCCATATTGACAGCGTGTTTGCAATTCTATAGATATCGATTTTTCCATATGGAACGCCTGTAAACAGTGCGTCCCTCATGAGATAGTCAAGCCGGTCAGCGTCTAGCTGGCTGCTTATTAGCTGCGATACAAACAGCAGATCTCCGGAGACCGCATGCTTTAAGATATCGCAGATGAGCTGGGACGAGATTCTATTCTCATTCAGTATTTTTTTAATCTCGGTTTTGCGAATGATATCCTGTGTCATATCTTCATGGTTGAATTTTCCCTTATTGAGGAACTTTTCTGATGCATGTGAGAAGGGACCGTGTCCGATATCGTGAAGCAGGGCAGCAACTGCACCAACAGGTCTGAGTCTTGTGATTCTGTCCTTGCTCAGGGTTGATCTTTTGGCAACTGAATCAAACAGTACAAGAAAAACATGCATTACGCCTATGCTGTGCGCAAATCTGGAATGTGTTGCATTTGGATAAACAGTTGATGCAAGACCAAGCTGATGTAGCCGCCTCAGTCTCTGGAAGTGCGGAGTATCAATTAATTGCTGTATTACTGGATATTCTGATATGTCGATAAAGTTGTGAATCGGATCCATTATTTGGATGATTTTATCGTTTGGATGCCGTTGTGGTACTTTGTCTAGCACTTGTAAATTCATCAATGTACTGTTGTATGGTTATGGTTAAAAATGATCTGTAATATCTGTAATGTATAATTATTTTGAATGCTTGATAATTACTTGTCAAATTATAGGAACGTTGGAAACATTATAAAATAAAATAAAATAAAAGTTTTGAAAGTGCCCCAATAACTCTCTGCCGTCATTTATATACATTACAGATTTGCTAAATGACGTACCGCTGATGAAAGGAGACGAATGCGCAGTTCCCTGTTTTGGCAGACATTTGTCTTTTCTGGTTACAGAGACGATACCTGCAGGAAATGTAATTGTAAAAAATGACTATACCTCTTGCATGTTTACAAAAGATGTGTCCTCATCAATGATTCATCACTTGACATGCAAATTCGAAACGTCATACAGGATCTTTTGAAGATAAAAAAAACCCCGACAGACGATGTAGTTTGTTGCATAGCTTGGATCCTAGGCACGAAATTTACCCAACTTTTGACTGGATTAGGCATGTTATGCAACAAACTACGGTACTGGGCCTGCAGGTCATACTCTCCTGCCGCATCACATCCAACAGGATGGCAGACACTGCCGTTTTGCCTCACTGCTAAAGAAGATCAAAAAGACAGGCATTGCCTTTGCAGACAGGTTCAATGCAGACAGGGGGTATGGCGGTTTGGACTGCAAGACAATAGGATGGAGCCTTGAGGTGTTAAACCGTCTAGAGTGTGCCGCAAGGCGAAATATTCAGGTGGTGGCAGCTTAGATGTGAATTTGGCAACAACCCCCGATCGGTACAGCCTGAAATAATCATCTATTGTCCTTTTGATCCTAGGCGGACTGACTTTTCGTACAACAGACGACTTAGCTGAACGGTCGATAAAATTTATAAAGATATTTAGCTAAAGATGATTGGATATATGTCCAGTCTGTCTGTATTTCTTGTGGTTTGATCCATCACAACAAAGACAGTAAAAAATGAAGCCTTGTACTGCGAGAGGTCACAAGGTGGATTTTTAATTTTTGTTTAATCGTTATTATTGTGATAATCCATAATTACAATAACATCTTCTTCTTTAATGTATGAACTAGAATTATCACCTTTGATCCAGCGGAATTTTAAACCATAGGAAAGTATTCCATCAGCATGATTATTTTTTATGTATGACGAGATTCGACCTTGTATATCTGAGGCTACGCTATGTCTTGCAGAGCGCTTACTTGACTTTTCAAACAAAGATGCAATTAAACTGCTCCAGATGGCAATCTTGTCAGGATGAGTGAAGAAATAAAATAGTAATGATGATAAAGTTACTATTGGAAGCGACCACCAAAAATCAATAAAATTTTGGAACACATATTGGAAAATAATATCTTTTGTCATGCTACACTGATCTACGGTTATTGAATATTTTTAACTATTTGATCATAACAAGACATTTTGTTGCAAGCAAACACAAATTTTTCATTGACTAGTTTCATACTTCCAACATTTGTTGATGATATCTCATTTAGGCATACATGGCACTTTATATTGCCTCTGCGAAAATCTTGTAACTGATCATATTTTTTTAGCAGATTATCCAAATCTGCAATATGGACTGCCTTGATTTCTTTGCTTTGGGTAGACATCATGACACAATTGTATATTTTTGACATAAATAACTTGTTCGGATTCATTGGATTGTTTTGTCAAATTTGTGATTGCTAGGATTGAAATATCACCATGATCCTCATAAACGCAGATTTTCGTCTGATGGCCATTCGTATAAAGTCAACTATGGATGATCTCATTAACTAGATATTGGTTTTACAAACAACATTCCAGTTAATGTGATTATGTAGGCCATAAGGAGAATCAAAAAATAGAAACAGTTGAAGATGTGTTATTTTGATAAAAACTGACATGTGTTATGAATTATCTGTTTTTTTATAATGTTGCTTTACTTGATAGTCAATATCATGGAAATAAACTCGAATCTTTTGTTTTTCCAAATTTTTTAATTCCTTACTGTGTGCATCAATATTTCTAAAATGAGCTAGTTCAAATAATTTTACTGCTATTGCGGATTTATCTTCTCCAAAAACCTCTTTAAAATACGGATAATTTTTCTTATCTGTAACGATCCATTGCAAATGGATAAAACCTGTTGACTGTATGTCAGATCACAAAGTGAACAGCTAATATTTTCAACCAATTAACGGATCACAGTTAACATGTTTCAAATATTCAAAATTCTATCCATATTTATCGGATTACAAAGTTAACACGTGAAAAAATTTGGAGAAAATTTGCATATCACGAGTTACCAACATTTTGGACAGATTACATAAATTTACCAGTACCGGTTGCAGGGCCGTCATCCCCAATAAAGTTATGAAAACAGGACCGCTTTCCCATATGACAGGCAGGACCAGAAGGCTCGACAAGATAAATTATCGCATCTGAGTCACAGTCAACCAGGATATCCTTAATCTTTTGGATGTTGCCTGATTCCTCGCCCTTCATCCAAAGCTTGTTTCTTGAACGGCTCCAGAACCAGGAGTTGCCAGTCTTTTTTGCAAGCTCAAGTGACTCTCTGTTAGCATAAGCCAGGGTTAAAACATCTTTTGTGTTTGCATCCTGGACAACTACCGGTACAAGGCCGCCGCTTTTCTCAAAATCTATATCGTCAACTGCCTTTTGCATGCTCTAAAACTGGAAATAGGTCTTATAATCTTACAGGGATCTCTTTTTCTTTGAGGTGTGTTTTGACCCCCCTTACGCCATGGGTCCCATAGTGAAAGATGGATGCGGCCAAGGCAGCATCAGCGTTGGACTCTTTGAATACGCCGACCATGTCCTCAGGCCTTCCACATCCCCCGGATGCAACCACGGGAATGGAAACCGAGTCAACGACGGCTTTTGTAAGCAAGATGTCATAGCCGTCTTTTGTGCCGTCCTTATCAATGCTGGTAAGGAGGACTTCGCCGGCGCCAAGATTCTGTGCTTTTTTTGCCCATTGGATGGCATCAATCCCGGTTCCTTGCTTGCCGCCATAAATGAAGACCTCAAACCACAGGTTTTTCTTATTTTCTGAAAATACTGTCACACCGTCCTTGAGATCATAGTTTCTTTTGGCATCAATTGCAACCACAATGCACTGGCGGCCAAACAGCCCCATCAGTTCAGTTATTACCTCTGGGTTCTTTATTGCCCCGGTGTTTATTCCGACCTTGTCAGCGCCGTTTAGGAGAATGTTCCTTGCATCCTCCAGTGATTTGACGCCGCCGCCTACGGTAAACGGGATGTCAATTACAGAGGCAACCTTCCGAACCAGGTCCTTGATGGTATCCCTTTGTTCGTCAGATGCGGTAATATCCAAAAAGACCAGCTCGTCGGCTCCCTCGTTGCTGTATCTTTCAGCAAGCTCTACAGGATCGCCTGCGTCTTTGATTGACTCAAAGCAAAGTCCCTTTACAACTCTGCCGTTTTTTACATCAAGACAGGGAATAACTCGCTTGGTCAGAGTCATGCGATCTTCTTTGCCTCCTCGACTGATATCTTGTTTTCATATAATGCCCTTCCCAAAATCACTCCATATGCGTTCTTTTCTTTTACGTCTTTGACATCACCCACGTTAGAGATGCCCCCGCTTGCAATCACGTTTGCGTTTGGCAGTCCGCATGTTTTCTCCAAAAATTCCAGATCAGGCCCTGCAAGGGTTCCATCGCGGCCAACGTCAGTCAGCAGGAACTCCGTAAATCCCATATCAAGAAAGCCGTTCACTGCATCAAGTAGCTTTATTCCGGTGTTTTTTTGCCAGCCATGGATAACTATCTTGCCGTCTTTGTGATCAACTGAGATTACAATTTTTTTGGCTCCAAATTCAGTTAGCAATGTCTTCAGCAGGGGCCTGTCATTGAAGGCCAGCGTTCCTAAAACCATTCTTTGGGAGATTTTTGCCACATCTGAGACTATGGATTTGTTCCTTAACCCTCCGGCAACCTCGACGGGGACAGAAACAGAGTCAAGAATTTTTTTAACAGCAGACAGGTTAGACCCGAGTCCAAGTGCGGCATCCAGATCAACCAAATGAAGCATGTCAGCGCCTGCTGACTCCCATCTTTTTGCAGTCTTGACGGGATCATCGCCATATACGGTTTTTTGACTGGGATCGCCTTTGTACAGTCGGACTACCTGGCCACCCATCAGATCAATAGCAGGGATTACTTTCATCCTCTACACTCTTCAAGAAAGTTCTTTATCATCAGATTTCCAACCTGTCCGGATTTCTCAGGGTGGAACTGGGTTCCAAAAAAATTCCCATGCTCCACTACGGCAGGCACCTTAATCCCATAGTCAGACTCGGCAGTAACCACGTCATCAGATGCAGGCTTTACTCTGTATGAATGGACAAAGTAAACCCAAGAACCGTTATCAACGCCCTCAAGAATTTTTCCGGGTTTTTTTATTTCAAGATCATTCCATCCCATGTGCGGCACCTTCATTGAAGGCGGAAGTACAACCACTTCTCCATCAATTACGTTCAGTCCTTTTTCTTGGCCTTCCTCGCTTTTTTCAAAAAACATTTCCATTCCCAAACAGATTCCAAGAACGGGGGCATCACCAACATAATCCAAGAATTGCGTCTTGGAGAAGTCTCTAATGCTGTGGATGGCAGGATCAAAGTTTCCCACGCCGGGAAGCAACAAGCCAGAGTATGAGTTAGGTTTGTCAAAATCAGCAATCACATCAACTGTTGCCCCTGCCTTCTCAAGAGAGTTTTTCAGGCTGAAAATATTTCCAGCGCCATAATCAAAAATTGCAACACCAGTCATTACATTGAACCTTTTGTGCTGGGAACTCCTTTTTGCTTTTTGTCTGTTGCAGATGCGTTTCTAAGTGCCACTGCAAGTGATTTGATGGCCGCCTCAACTTTGTGGTGATCATTATCGCCATACTTTACAGTAAGGTGGATGCAGCTATTCAGGTTTTGCAGCAACGACTGGAAAAAATGCTCCAGATCTTCTTTGGACATATCCTCAATCTTGCTTCGCTTGATTGACAAGGCCAGCTTCCAGAATGGGCGTTTTACCAGATCAATTGAGGCCTCTGCAAGGGACTCATCCATGGGAACAGACGCATAGCTAAACCTTGTCACACCGCTTCTGGAGCTTAATGCCTTGTCAATTGCTTGCCCTACTGTAATTGCAGCATCCTCAATAAGGTGATGTTTGATTCCGTCGTTTGATTTGGCAGTAACTTTCAGATCCATCATGCCATGTTTTCCAAAAGATACAATCAGGTGATCAAGAAAATTAATGCCTGTTTTAACGCTTGCTTTTCCAGTTCCATCCATGTTTACAGATACCTGGACGCTGGTCTCCTTGGTGCTTCGTTTGATTGAAGTTTTTCGCGGTGCCATATCTCTCACAGGTATGTTGTCTGCTTTGTTCTAAATTTAATACTTTTTACGTATGGTTTATCAGGAATGAGGCATCTAGAAATGGCCTTGCTCATTTATGGGATCAAAATATTGTGATTTAAGACCTTTTGATTGCAAGTTGGGCACAGAATGCAACATATCACACATGCTGGATATCGCTATCAATCAATTCTTATCATTGGGGTCTCGATTACACAATATGCGTTCCCTGATATGATCATCCTAGTTCCTCTATGGTTTCCTGTCATGCGTATTAGTTTTTCACTGTTCTTTTTTCTGAACTGACATGCAATACGTTCGCCTATTATGGAATCATTTGTGTTATAATGAACTGACATACTATCCTAACTTTTCAACAATTTGTTTATTTTCTTTTAATTCAGACATTACATCCATCACTATTTTTAGATCTAAGTTATGTTCATTAGCTATGTCGCTTGGATAAAATACCTGACCAACACTGATTTCTTTTAATATTATTCTCTTTACATTTTCTTTATCCAAGTCAAAATTATCTTCACCGTTGTTTTCTTGGATCTGATCTAAACCATGACTTTCTATCATACGTTGTACTTTATCCTGTTTTTTTAATACTCTTTCTAATAAATCATATAATTCGCTAACTAGATAAACAAAATTATTTGAATTAGTAGATGAGGTATTTTGAAATTCTTTTTTTATATATTCTAATCTTTGTATGTCTTGTTCGTATTCTACTTCATGTTTATCTATAGATATTTTTGTCATATTTCATCTATCTCTAACCAAACGTCGTGGAAATTTTGGTGGAACGTCATAATTCTGCCGCACATTCAACTGATGTTGTGTTGTAATATAACGTAATTGTTTGAGACTTTTATATAATTTACTAGGATCTTTTGTGTTGTATGTATCTGCCAAGGAATTCATCTTCTCTGCTATGTCTGAGTTGATTTTACTTCTAATTTCCTTTGGAATTTGATATTCAATAGATATCTCCTCTAAATTCGTAAATACACCTTCTAAAATTTCACTTATGAATACCTCATCTTCTAATTCTAAATTCCATGCAAAATTTACTAAATCATGTGCAATCCTACTACATACAGAATAATTTGCATTTTCAAGATTTTTTTGTACATCTTTAAACCTATCAGTAAATATTATGTTTACATCTTTCATTTATTCAATATGATTCCTTCATTTATAATATAAATATGATGATCTAAGGTTCTGTTTCGTCATCGGTAGTTTTCTCCGTGTTACTCTTCGGTTGCTGATAATTTTCTAAATTTAGACTATTTTATTTTACTTGGGTGTGGAATTATAGCAAATTTTATTGATTTAAAATCTGGATCATTACTTAATGATTTGAACGATGTATCTGATGTATAAAATGTCGATGATTTCCCATATTTAGCCAGATATGCATGTTCTAAATCCACATATCCCAAACCTTTGTATTGATATTTTTGAGTTGGCTCAAATGTTTCATTACATTTTGGACATTCTAATTTAGAGTCACGTGGAACAAATCCCTCATTACACTGTGAACACACACTCATTACACGAATATATCCAAAATAATTTTGTAATTTCTTTAGAATTATGCTTTGATGTTCAGAAATTGTTTCACGTGGTCTAATTATCAAAATTTTTCTTGCCTTTGAATATTCATTAATTTTTTTAATAAAATCTATTATTTTTTGTTCCACGATGGGCTTTTTTGAATCACATTCTTCTCTCGTCCCACCAGAAAAATCTGTTCTTTTGGGCATTTTTTTCCTCATTGTGTCGATAACTTCTAACAATAATGTGTACGACACTACCGCAATTTTTTTACCGGATTCAAGATTGTCTATGAGAGGTTTACATAATGGAAAATAATCATCTTTGTCTCCCAACATATACCCGACCCAAACGTTGGTGTCGTAATATACTAATTTATCAGGAGTTATCTCTGACAGATCGAACCATCTCTAAAGAATTTTCATTTTTATCTACAAATTCACTTAATAGTCCTTCTAATGAGATAGACTCTTCTGAGTTATCTACTTCAAAAATATTCTCTAATTCCATTCTACTAATTTCATTCTGATCTAAAAGATTTTGAATTTTATATTCTTCAGGTTTCTCTTCTAATTTTAAAATTTTTTCTTCTAATCGATTCATTTTCAAAGTTAGTTCTTGAATCAAATCATTTGCAAAATAATCACCAATATTAATTTGTGTAAATTTACCCTCTTCTGTTTCTAAATACAAAATGTCGTTTTGTTTTGGGCTAGATATAACAGATGATGTTTTTTTTCCATATTTTTGTCCAGATATATTTTCTTCAATATCTCTATCTTCTGGAAATGGTTTATCCGTTATTACCATATCATACTACCTCTCTTCTTACCAATCGCTTTGGCTCTGACTGTGTTCTTTTAAGAATATTCCAACATTTGAATTGAAGTAAAGTTGTCATCGAACGTAATTCTTTAAGAATTTCATATATCTGTTCCTTATTGTCATTTCTATATGATTTAGAAAGTAAAGATATTTGCTCATGTAATTTTGCAATAATTGACGTTCGTTCATCTTTTGGAATATCATATCCCTCTAGAAGTGGTGCGATTTGTTCAAAAATAGATTCAAGTATTTCTGAAATAAAAATTCCATCTTTATATTCAGCCATTGTGGACAATCTAATCAAATCTACAGAAATGTTAGAACAATTTTTGAAATTGGCTTGATCAACCATTTCTAATAAATTTTCCAATTGTTCATCAAAAATTTGACAAATATCCTTCAAGATATTTTTTCTCCCTCTTCTATGTTATTAAATATGTGTAATCTTATGTGCCCCGATCAAGGAAATCAGATGATAAGAGTGGTTCTGGTTCAGAAAACAGAGCCGGTACTGCAAGGATCAGAAATGCAAACAAACACACAACCCCAGATCCGAGGATATGCATGTCAGCTGTCTTTGTCGGCCTGGATGTCCACAAGAAGACCATCCAGATGTCAGTCATGGATGAAAACGGCGAGGAACTGCTCAACAAAGAGATAGCAAACACAGCCAAAGACATCAGGTACAACATAGGCTGTTTGCACAAGGACTCTAAGCTTGTGATGGAATCCTCGTCTGTCTGGAAGGCGCCGTTCTTTCAGATAAGAGACGAGCTAAGCATGGACGTGTCGCTGTCAAACCCGTACACCACCAAGCTCATAGCAGAGTCCAAAAAGAAGACTGACAAGGTGGATGCCAGAATTCTGGCAGACATGCACAGGGGAGGATACATAGTATCGTGCCACGTACCCACGTTGCAGAACATGAACAACAGGGACCTGGTGAATTACCGGCACAACCTGGTACGCCACAGGACAGGACTGAAGAACTCCATACACGGCATACTGCTGCAGAGATCGATTCGGCCTGACGGCAAGCCGTTTTGCGGGCCATGGATTGCGCAGGTTCGAAAGATAAGCGACTATAGGATAGACTCGTACCTGGACACGATAAACAGCATAAACGACAAGATACTCCAGTCAGATGCAAGGGTGCGCCAGGCAGCAAAGGAGAACGAGGATGCAACTCTGCTGCAGACCGTTCCGGGTGTCGGGGCATACTCTGCACTGGTCATTGCATGTACAATAGACGGCATAGGAAGGTTCGTCAACTCGCACAAGCTGTGCTCTTATGTCGGCGTTGTTCCGTCTGTGAGATCCTCCGGCGAGTCCGTACACTATGGACACATAACGCACCATGGAAGCAGCATATGCAGGTGGGTTCTGACAGAGAGTGCGTCTTGTCGCATGTAAGGTATGCCCCCGAGTCTGACATTTCGATATTCTACAAGAGGCTTGCAAAGAGGAGGGGCAAGGGACGTGCATCAGTGGCTGCTGCCTCAAAGCTGCTGCGAGTCATTTACCGTATGCTCAAGGAGAGAAGGGCGTTTGTTACAAATTACAGTCAGGATGCCAATTGCGATGAACTCGTTGAGGGACAGACCTAGTAGTCTGTATGCCTCGCCTTGTAATTGCATTATACCCTGATAAAAGAATGGAGAATGATACTGAGGGATTGCCTCCGTGGTTGCCTCGGATGGATAACTGTTCGCCTCTTTGTTGTCTTGGGCCTTTGCGGTCTGGAAATAATCCTAGCTTGTGCCGTACCTGTCAGGATGAAAAATGTTGGGAATTCTTATAAGGATGGCACATGGATACGTGTTCAGCTAAGCGAAATCTGCTCTAATTCGGGCCAAATCGGCTACAAAATGCAAACAGATCAATGAGGGTACGACCCCATGATTTCTGTTGTTGATACAAAAAACCAGACAGAGCCGCGAACTGTTAAACAATCCACGCATATATGAAGATGTTGCAGACGGCGCCAAAAACATGCTTGCATGCGCCAACACATCAGACAGGTACAACGCAACGTTTGGACCAGATGATCTGAACTGCGGCATGCTAAAGGCTGCCACCATGGATTCCTCTGTGGGCGGATGCGCAAAGGCGCAAAGGCGCAAAGGTTGCGATACCCCGTCTGACAGGTGGATTGCATCGGCAATCAGGGGAATTGAGCAGGATGCAATCCAGCACACGCTTGAAGGCCAGATAGCAAGGCATCTTGAAACCCTCAAAAGACTGGGCAGGTTTCCAAAAAAAGGACTGGACATAGCAATCGATATGCACCTCATACCGCGCTATGACAGGGTACTGGAAAAGGGGGGAGATGACACGTTCCAAATACAAGAACGGAACCAAATACTTCGCGTTACATGTCCAGTGCGTAAATGACAAGATGCGTATCGTTCTTGCCGCATCATGCCTGAAGATGCTTGAATCCGTGCCTGATTACGCGGATGCTGTCCTCAAAACCATGACAGAGATGGGGGCATCAGGACATCCGGCGTTGCTTGACTGTGAGTTCTTCTCAGTTGATGCGATAGACAGGCTGCAGGAAAACAACGTAAAGTTTCTGATGCCGTGCAGGAACACGTACAACGTGGTGGCAGCCCTGCAAGAGTTTGCACAGGAGAAAAGAGGAAAGATCTCAAGGAACGTAATTGAAAACAACCTGGGTTCTGCTGCCAAATACTCTATGATAACAACTGACAGAAAAAAGGCCAAAGACTCTGATGACCCGGAAGGAGGTATACATCGGGTTTGCAACAAACCATCCTGCAGTCAAGACTGAGGTCTATGCCAAAAGATGGGGGATAAAGATGAGTACGGCAAAATCGAGGAGTGCAGGGCCAAGACACGAATCACAGACATGGAATCGCAGATGCTGTGCTTTTGCCATTCCCTGGTATTGTAAAATGGATGGGTGATTGTCAGGGCAATGCTTTCTGATGGCACTGAAAGGCAGTGCCATGACCATGCTGACGTTTAGGGTGCAGCTGGAATCGCTTCCCATACGCCAGTCCAAACCGCCTACATGATCTCAGGCTTTGGCACACTTCGCTTAGCTGGTACAACAATAAGATATAAAATTCCTAAACGGGCCAATGGTCATAAATAACATAATAACTACCAGCTATTATCTAAAATGCTTGATTGTAAGTTCTTAAGACAAGGCGGAGATAAAATGGACACTAGATTTACAAACGAAGGTGTTGCCTTGTCATTAATCAAAAAAGCCACCAAATATGAAGGAGCAGAAAACAGGGGAATTCGCGGGAAAAAAGCATTGCACAAGAGTCTTTATTTTTTAAACCAAACCCACACTCTTTTCAGTTTTCGCTGGGCCGATTACGGGCCATTTTGTGGGGAAATCCAACAGATTGCTGACCGATTAGTTGCAAGCGGAAACGTAAAAGTCGATGAAATTAAAACAAAGAAAAAAGGTGCTGTTATCCAAAATTTACAATTTTCTGGGAATGATTCTATTGAAATTAATATTCCTTCTGAAATTGATAGCAACCTAGATGAGATTGTCAGGTTTGTAGCAGGAAAGAGTCCAAGAGACTTGGAGCTTTTAGCATCTGTACATTTTTGGGCTGTAAAACAAAAAATATTATTTGGCGAGTATTCGGCCGGTTATGTTTTTGAAAAATTATCTGAATTAAAACCGGATGCAAGATTTGTACTAGGCGATGTAACAAATGCCATTGAAACTCTTCAGACACATGATTTTTTGACAAGATAATTTCAACATAATTGCACAACGGTTGCATGTTCAGTATTCAAACTTTTCATGTTCTCTAATTGAACAGCATCTTGAATGGTTCGAGTTTGGAACACCCATGTAAACATCCGTATCTATCCTCTGCAATTATTTCCTTGATGTTAATTCCAAATTGTACCTTGTTGCATGCTGATTTTCTCAAGCTTTTTCTGATACAGTTCCTCTTTTCGGGTCTGGTAAATTGTGCTCGAATCATCAAAATTTAACAGGTCTCGCCGGCTCAAACTTGTGGCATTGATGTTTAAAATAAACAGCAAGCAGTTAGCAGCGATTCAAAAGGCCAGTGAGAATCTAACGGGTAAAATTCAGGGGTGGCTCATATACCCCAAGTAGCAGACATTCACTAAAGTGCCTTTCCCGATAGTCATCAATTCTGATGTATTTTAATTTGTAATTGTGTATGTTCTGCGATAATTCAGAACGCCTTTTTATTTTACTGCAAAAACAACCGGTTCCAATTCCAATCATGTGTTCTTCTATCCTGCCTTTCAAAGAATTTGTATTGCCTATGTAAAACAGATTATTTCCATTTGTGGAATAGATCAGATAAACAGCAGGAAAGTCAAATCTATCATTTTTGGCAACATGACTCAGTGTATGAAATTTAGTTTTGTCTATAATTGATCTCATTCTAGTATAATCAACCATTAACAACTCAACATGAACCATATTGATAATATTTTCGAATAAATGGCAAGTGTTGATGAAAATTTACATGCCACGATCCTTTACAGTCAACTAAAACTCGCCATGTCCATGATCCTAATGGATCGTATATGGCCTGATCCAGCAAGGCACACCAGAGAGTCTCCACAGTAGGACAAAGTGAATTCGATGCAGAATGAACAAAGACAGCATCACAAAAATTTGGATATTGCAAATTGCAGCTGTTGGTTTTACCATTGTATGTAGTGACGTGCAAAAGTTCATCGGATCAAAAAAATCAGCCGGTGATCCATATTGATCAGAAATTGTTCCTTTAAGATCTTTTTGATCGTATTTTTTAAAAAAAAATTTTTTTGCTAGTATGCTCTTTCACGCTTAAAAATTCACTGCAACCATTCACTGAGATCTTTTTTCTTGTTAGTCGCAACCTTGAACGCACTTTCCATTAGTTCGGTAGTTACTACATCCATGATTTTCTGGGTATCATCAATGATGTTCCTAGCACCTTCGTTATTTGTTGCAAAAATTAGGTCATACAACTTGTTTTCTCCTGTCTTGAAGACAGGGATTGTATAAACGAATTTTTTGTATTTTCTTACTTGGTTAAGATATATCCCAACTAATTCTTGTTGATTATTTGCATTTTTCCATTCCTCATTTCCAAATAATTCGTTGAAATTTTTCTCCGCTTCTGAGTTTGGTTTTGCATGTGGTCTGTTTAATGCAAGGCTATAACTCATCAACGTGATGAAAATATCTGCTCTGTTAATGCTTAACAAACCACGTATGAGATTCCATGTAATTTCTTTGTATCCTTTAGGATCTACAAAAATCAAAAGCATATTTCCTTCTCTAACATACTTTTGTATTTCTTTTATAGAATCTTCAAAACTTCTACAAGCAGGACTGTATGTTCTATTACCAAGTGATGGCTTTAGAACTGACATTCTCTGTATTAATGCATCAATTGATTCTTGATTAACATCAGATAGAAAATAATCTGAAAATGGTTTCTTTTCATTATTCAGTGTTGCAATTAATGGGGAACCTGCAAACTTTTCATCTTTAAGCATGTCTTCTTCAAATCCAATAAGACCTGAACCACAATGAGTGTCTACATAGTACCAGTTATCAAAATGTTTTTTGTAAATAACATGTGTTGCTGATATGTAATAGTCTAATGCAAGTAGTTTCTTTATTGACCAGACTTTACCATATGAAGGAATCAACCCATCGTTTTTGATTAGATTGATTTTTTCAACAATCTTTGTTATCCTTTGTTTTGACCATTCATATGGATCCTTCATCTTACTCTGGATATGATGTGCAATTTATGATTTATAGATAGTTGTACGGACATTCTTGACTAGAATTTACACTTTGACCAATCCATCAATTTTTTTAATAGATGATTTATCAAAAAGTGGCATGGCAAACAACTCTGCTATCGAATGGACAGAGTCAACCTGGAACCCAACCACTGGATGCGATAAAATCTCCACTGGGTGCAAGAACTGCTATGCAGAAAAAATGTCATTTAGATTAAAATCAATGGGGGTTGTGAAATACAAAAAAGGATTCAAGTTCGTTGAACATCCAGATGATCTGAAACTGCCTCTGACGTGGAAAAAACCACGAAAGGTTTTTGTTAACAGTATGTCGGACTTGTTTCATGAAAAGGCATCTTTTGAGTTCATTGGAAAATGTTTTGATGTCATGATTAAAGCTGATAAACACACTTACCAAATTCTTACAAAACGTTCTCACAACATGATGGAATTTTCATATGTATTTTGTGATTATTTTGGCTATAAAGTTCCATCCCACATATGGATGGGAGTCAGTGTTGAGAACAAAGACAGTGTCTGGAGAATTGACGAATTGGGAAAAGTCAAAGCTGAAACCAAGTTCGTTAGTTTTGAGCCATTGATCGGTCAGATTGGAAAACTTGATTTGAAGGAAATTGATTGGGCAATCATTGGGGGGGAAAGTGGGTTTAACCACCGCAGAGTGGAAAAAGACTGGATTATGGAAATCATAAGACAGTGCAACAAACAAAAGGTTGCAGTATTTTTCAAACAGTGGGGAGGTATCAGACCAAAATCAGGCGGCAGGGAAATTAATGGCAGAGTTTATGATAAATATCCAAAAATCAAATACAGCAATCCGTTAAAGAAGATAGAGTTTGACGAGATTGCGTTTGCCAAACATTGCCTATTACGCAAAGTGCAAAAAAGAGAACAGGTCAATGTTGTACAGTAGAGTTGTTGTCAGGCAATCACTACATGCGGTTCTGCTAATTTTTCATGAGATCACCAAAATTTAGCAGCAGAGTCCAAGATGGCATTTCTTGACTTGGATCATCTATCAGTCTTTTTACTGTGTGTCTGTGGCATTTTTCCCCATTTCTCTCATAGCACAGCAGCGTGACGTCTGTTCTGCTGTGTATGGCCCTGAGCTTTCTCAGCGCGTCGATAACTTTGGGATCCCTACGGAACTCGGCTAATAGTTCCTCCTCAAATGCAGACCAGTCAATCTTGCTGTTTTTCCACCTGTCCAGCAATGCAACGCTTGGGGCCAGCTCTTTTTTCCACTCGTCTGCACGCAGTCTTTTTTTTTGGTATGAATCGAGGATAGTATCTCGTTATCAAAACTCTGTACCCGTCCTTTTTCTCCGCTTTGTCATGTACAGATTTGGTCCGTATCATTATTGACATAAAAAAACAAGACCTGATAAAAAGATGGTCAAGTGCCAGTCATTAGTCAGTTAGACTATGGTTCAATTTGGGTGAATCATATCACCAAAATAAAACAGCAGTGTTGTCTGGGGTCTGATGCTGCTTGCTTTTGGACAGTTAGCTGTATGGATCACAGGTGGATTGGGCCTGTCTTCTAATCTCTCAAAGCCGTTGCAAGCATTTCTGAAAGGGGGGATGATGCTTGATGAATATCAATACTCTATCTCTACAACATAAGATAGTTTATCTGAAAATATTTTTTTTGCACTGATACCTTCAACTTGAGAATCATCTTGAATAATCAACGGGATTGTCGGATCAATATCAGGTTCCTGATCAAATAGTTTACTTGGGTTGAAATTATTTCTGCCTGGTTCTTCACGAGCATGTGAAATATGGTCACATACGCCTGCAATCAAACTGTCTAAATCCCCGATGTACCTTTTTTCATCATCATCTCCTGTTTGTTTATAATTTCTATCATCAATATTTGGCGCATACACAGTTAGATCCAGTTTTACAGGAGATGTTATACATTTGTCACGGCCCGCCTTTCCTCTGGCTTTTAATGCCGCCTTTCGTAATTTTATAATCAGACTGGCATTGTCTCCGCCCCATTTAGATTTTTGGGGAGGCTTGCCATCAACTGTGAAGACAATTTTTGAATTACCAAACAAAGATCTAAATTTCATATTTTTTATTCAGCTCCACTATATACATTGGTTTTGTTTGTTACTTGTAATTCTTTAGTGCTCTCTTCATGTCACGATTCACTGCAAGCGTATCCTTTTTTTGTCCGAGTCTTTTGTTTTTGTCAAATCCGATTAAGTTTTTAAAAGTCATACAGGAATTCTTCTGAATTGAGGTTTTGACTTTGCCAAATATTTGGCCTTGGCATAAACTTCTGCTAGATCTATTCCCTCAGCAATGATTTTTTCATCCTCAAGTGCAATCCATTTACTAGGAAATCTAGATTTGGTTGTAGGTTGTGCAGATTTGCCCATAGTGGTATAGCTTCCCAGATAGTATAATTAGTTTTTCCGTTATTACACTTTGTTGAGAATGAGCTTTGAGAGCTATAGACGCTATACAAGATTTTCGAGACGGCAGACTCGCAGATCTACCGCTTTATGGCACCCGTACAGCCTGCGCCGCAAAACCAAAGGAGCCTTTTATTCGATGGTTCATGCCCAAAGTGCAAGCACAATCTTAAAGTTCAGGTCAACCTAGAAAAGAATATGCCACTAGAAAACGGTGCTGTAGCGTATCCAGTCTCGACTGATTCGGCTGACTGTCCCAAATGTGGCGAAAAAATAAATCTGTTGCCGTTACGTCAACAAATAGAATCGCAGTCTGGAAAAAAGGTGGTCGAATAAAATGGCAGAAGACAGATTTAAAATAATTTTTGAACATATGGACAACGAGATCAGAGAACAGGCCGAATTACAGACAGATGCAATAAAAGACACGTTAGAACAAAGCGATGAGATAAAGAAATTGATCGAGATCATCAACGACGCAACACCGACCTACGAGCCTCTTCTTTATTCAAGCTCCTAGATTCCAATTCCTTGGTTTGAAATTTAGACCGAACCCAACTCAAAGCGTAGTGATGTTTCGATTCACGATGGCCGAACTTCAAATCATTTCTTGGACTTTCTACAGGTTCTGCACCATGACTGAGGCCTTGTTATTCCGTCTATGTTTCGAAAACCGAACTCCTTTTCTATCTCTTGTTTAGTTTCAGTTGTTTTGTTGAACTTGGGGCATTTTGCAACTCTTGTGCAAAGATCTCTGTCTTGGCGTCTTGTGCTGAGTCAGTGATAAGCGTGCATAGATTTGATCAGATCACTTTATTCTTTGTAATACTTTACAATGGATCCACTATGATATACGGGAGCTGCACAAGAGATTCATATGGCTACACGTACAGAGAGGTATGAATGAAACGACATCATTGTTACCCCCAAGTGAATCTCAGTATCTTGCCCAATACGTATGTGATGAACTAGACAAAGTAGTCGGAGACAACAGAAAAGAGGTCATCAAACAAACTGCAATAGATATTGTTACAGACCTAATAAAAGAAGACAAAAAATTAGCAAGTGATGTACGTGCCGAATTACTAATGTCCTATCCTAAAATTGTAACAGACAATGATCTACCTCAAGTTCAATAATTGTTAATTACGCCTCGATGTTTGAGAGTTGCCGCATCTTATTCCCAGGCAAAATCTAGGTTACGGCTCCAAGCCCAATACCCTCGGAAGTAGGTTGATTGAATCCAACACCAGTACGGCCTCATTGCGCCGAAACAGTTCGAGTTTTTCCTGTGGGTTTTTGCTTGTGCCAATAATTCCGCAGAAAACTGTTTTGCTTCCCATGCCAGTGGCCTTGGCGGCCATGATGAAATCTTCCATGGAATCCCCGACATAAAGCGTAAAGTTCCCGTTCATTCCCTTAATGGAATCAACAAGCGGTTCAGGGTTGGGCTTGGCAAGCTCCCTTGGCTCATCTTCCAAAAATTTGGAATTTTTCAGATCAAATTTTTCCGTCAGCTCTTTTAAAGAGTAGCTTGCAGCTTCCTTTCCCCTTCCAGTCACCATTGCAATTTTTGAGCCAAACTTTTTTTGCAGTCTTTCAGCTAGCGAATTATCCAGAATCACCTCATCTTGCTCAATCAAGCCCGGTTCGGAGAACCTGGAGGGACTCCCAAACAGTTTTTGGTACAACTCAGGCCCGTAGAAAAGCTGATCAAACACCTGATACAGGGGGGTGTCATGATGTAAGCCTGGATAGGACAGCTTGCTTTTGATTTCAGAGATGTCAGCTTGATCTTCGACGTATTTTTCCACAGAAGGAATGCCGCTTGAATCGGCGTTTTTTATCACGTCAAAAATAAAACCGGTCTGATCTTTTTCCAGTTTTTTTGCGGCAGCCAGCGAGATTATTGCAGCATATGCAAGATCAACCTCGTCATTGAATCCCCCGGTAGATTTGAATCCATCAATAATCCTGTAGTCAACGTTGATGGCACCGTAAATATCTGCGTAATTCTCCAAAACGTATCGCGCTGTTTGAATGATTGCAGAGTCGTATGATTTTGTAACGTCAATTAAGACGCCGTCGCAATCAAAGATTACAGAATCGATGTCGCTTAATGCGCCAATTCCAGAATCATCAATGTAGATTCCCTCGGATTTTTTCCTCAGAGTCATTCCAGCAAGTCACGAACAGCCAGCAGGAATTTTGAATTCATTTCTTTTGTTCCAACTGTCACTCTAAGACATCCCTCGTGTTCTCCTATTTTACCTAATTTGCGAATTGAAATGCCCTGTTCGGCTAGTGCGGCGTAGACCCGCTTGTAGGCCCCGTGGGCATCAAACAATACAAAGTTGGCCTTGGACTCGAAGACCTCAAAGGCGCCGTATTTCCGCAGATTCTCAATGATTCTCTTTCTTTCAGTTTTGATGGTGCTTACCGTGTCTTTCACAAGGTTTGATCTTTCTAGAGCCAGAATTCCAGACTGGATTGTTATCGTACTGAGGGGATACGGGTACTGCAGGACGTTCATAAACGCATCAGTGAACCTCTTGCCTGCCACAAAATATCCCAACCTAAGACCGGCCAAACCAAATGATTTGGAAAGGGTTTGCACGACAACCAGGTTCTTCTGGGTTTTTACCATGCCCGAAAGGGAGTAATCACCAAACGCCCCATAGGCCTCATCAACTATTGCAAGCCCATCAAAGGACCTGATCAGTTTCTGCAGTTCGTTTTTTGAAAACTGAAATCCCGTAGGATTGTTTGGGGAGTCAAGATAGAGAATGTCTGCATTTTTGGACTGTCTTATGAAATCCTCGACGTCCAGTTTCATGTCATCTGCAAACGGAACTGCAATCAGAGGAATCGAGTACAGCTTGCATCGCTCTTCAAAAAACCCGAAAGTGGGATCAGAGGTGAGAACCTTGGTCTGCTTTGATGCAAAGTTAGAAAGTATCAAATCCAAAATTTGGTCAGAGCCATTGCCAACCCCAATCATGGAGGAGGGCACTTTGGCAAATTTGGATATGCCCTGAATCAGTTGTTCTGTCCCGCCAAGAGGGTATTCCCTTACGTCGGATTTTTTTCTTGCCTGGGACATGATGTCGTTTTGAAACTGTTTTGATACCACATAGTTCTCATTAGAGTCAAGCTTTAGCGCATTCTGACTGAGTTCAGGTTTTTGATATCCTCCGATGGAAGAAAAGTTCCTTATTTTCTCCTCAAGCCAGTTTTTTTTCATTTTAACCTGCCTTTGACTGCCTCATAGTGGTTTGGCAGCCCTTCGGATTTTGTTAAAACTTCAAGATGCTTTGAAATTTTGGATAGCGAGGATTTGGACGAGGTGACCTGGGTGTTTATCTTGAGAAAGTCCAGAACTGAGAGCGGGCCGCGGGTTTTTCCAAATCCGTTGGTAGGCAAGATGTGATCTGAGCCCAAGATGTAGTCGCTGGCAGACGAGGGGGAGTATCCCCCAAGCAGGACCAGCCCTGGCGTGGTAATTTTTGAGGAAAAAGCCCTTGGATTTTTTGTCATTATCTGCAGGTGTTCGGGAGCCAGGATATTTGCAAGCTTGATCATGTCATAACTGGTTTTACAGATTGCAATAAAACCATTATTTCCAAGACTTGGTTTTGCAATGGCCTGTCTTTGAATTTTTGGCAGCAGTTCAGAAACAATGTTTTTTACGGATTGGGCAAGCCTCTCAGAGGTGGTGATCAGGTAACAAAAGGTGTCACTGCTGTGCTCTGCCTGGGAAATGAGGTCCAGTGCAGCAAAGTTTGGATTGGCCGAGCTGTCTGCAACAATTCCTAGCTCAGTGGGGCCTGCAAGCATGTCGATTCCTGTCTGGTCACTTAGCAGATATTTTGCATTGGAAACAAACGGGCCCCCGGGGCCAACAATCTTGTCAACCTTAGGAATGGTTCTGGTGCCATACGACAGTCCGGCAATTGCCTGGGCGCCGCCTGTTTTGTAAATTTCATCAACGCCGCAGATGCTTGCAGCAACGACTGTCAGCGGATCAATTCTTCCGTTTGAGTCCGGAGGGGACACCACCACAACTCTTTTGACGCCGGCAATCTTGGCTGGAACAGCAGACATTATTACGGAGCTTGGATACCTTGCCAGTCCGCCCGGGACATAACACCCAACGCTTTTGATTGGAACAAATTTTTTAGAAATTTTAATTCCGTCATTGCTGACTGTTATATTTTTCAAAAGAGACTTTATTGCGGTTTCTGTTTTTGCTAGCCTGGCTTTGGCTAGACGCAGCGCATCAAGCTCGGTTTTGGAGACTTTGGAATACGCATTTTTTATTTCTGTCTGGGACAAACGTAATGAGGAAATATCAGCGCCGCCAAATTTTCTTTCATATTTTCGTATTGCCTTGTCGCCGTTTTTTTTGACGTCTTTTAGAATTGATTCTACTATGGTTCTGTTTTTTTGAGGCTGTTTTGGGACTATCTTGGCTGCAAATTTTTCAACGTTGGTTACTTTGATTATTCTCATCAATTCTCTTCGTCACGCTTTATCTCCTCGAGCTCTAGAATTTGTCGCGGTTCATGAACTACGAGGCCTTGGGCAATCTTCCTCAGTTTGGGAATGAGTTTGTGGAACTCGTCCTTTCTGATTACTGTGTTTACCCCAAACCACCCCTGCTCGCTTAGCGGGCTTATGGTGGGCTTTTTGAGGGAGGGCATCTGCGTTAGAAGCTCTTTCAGGTTCTTTTCTTCAACGTTTAGATATACGTGCAGGTATTTTCTGCCGTTCACGGCTCCTCTCATCAGGGTTACAATGTCAAATATTTTTTCGCGTTTTTTTGGATCCTTTAGTGACTTTTTGTTTGCAATCAGGTGCGCAGTGGAAGTAAGCACCTCATCGACAATTTTTAGCTTGTTTTGCTTGAGGGTTGTTCCAGTTTCAGTGACGTCCATTATTGCATCCACATCTTCGGGAGGCTTTGCCTCAGTGGCGCCAAATGACAGGTGAATTTGGACGCCTTTGTTGGTTCCCAACCTAACCCAGGGGGTTACAATTAGAGGATCCGCAGAGCCGTAATATTTTTTGTAGGATTTTGACTGTTTTAGAAATTTAGATGCCGTAATAAGATATTCTGAGGATATGCGAAGCGTTTTTTTCTTTTTGCCATAATCTGCAATCATTTCATCGAGGTTCCTGTAGCGATACTTGTCTGGAAAGGCTATTACCAGCCTGATTTTGCCGTACTCCAAATCTAAAATCGGATCCACATCAGAGTTTGTTTCGCCAACCCAGTCCTTGCCGGTAATGCCCACGTCGTACAATCCTTCTGCAACCAGGGTCGGAATCTCTTGGGGACGAAGCATCTTGACTATAATTTTTGGATCATCAAGATAAACGCGGTAGGTTCTGCTTTTTCGGTTAACTTTGGTCCAGGATCTTTCCAACAGCTTGAAAGTGGCCTCCTCCAGACTTCCCTTGGGGATGGCAAATTTTACTTCAGGCATTTCCAATTGTTTTCATCTTTTAGGTATATAATCGCATGTTTAAATTTGCCCAAGTATCTCCTGAGCTCTGGCCAGTGAAATTTTCTTTTCCTCAACCATTTTTTGAGCAATTTCATCTATCTGTCCGGGTTTAGCTCCTGCAGCAGCGGCAAGATTTCTTGCATGCAGACGCATGTGTCCTTTTTGAATCCCCTCAGTTGCAAGTGCTTTGATGGCACTGTAATTCTGGGCCAGGCCGGTTGCAGCCATTACGCATGCAAGTTCTGGTGCAGACGAAACTCCAAGAATCCTTGCACAGACCTTTGCTACAGGATGGACGTTTGCAATGCCGCCGACCGTACCGACTGGCAGGGGAACCTCCAAAGTTCCAACCAGATTGCCGTCACTGTCCTTACTCCATTTACTAAGGGAGCGGTATCTGCCAGATTTTGCAGCATACGCGTTTGCCGCAGCTTCAATGGCCCTGCTGTCCTGGCCAACTGCGTTTGCGACAGATATGATCCCATTCATGATTCCTTTGTTGTGGGTTACTGCTCGATGAACATCATTGTCAGCAAATTCAAATGCCAGGACGATGTCATCGACTGTTTGTCTGCCTCCAACTGCGTCTTTTTCAAACACTGCCTTTGCTTTGGCAATCCTCCTAGTAGAATAGTTTGACAGTATGCGAAGCAGGGTTCTACCACCTGAAATCTTTTCAATCAGCGGGGAGACGGCCTCGCACATTGTATTTGTAACATTTGCGCCCATGGCATCCCCGACATCAATTAGGATCTCCGCGATGAGCATTTTTCCAGACGGCGCATCGATTTCTTTGCAGGAAATCTCTTTGGCGCCTTTGCCCATTTTGGACAGGGTGTTACTTTTGGAATTTGCCAGCTGCAGAATTTCACTTGAAGCATCGTTGATTCTCTGAGTTGCAGAAGGAATGTCAACATCTAAGACTTGAATTTGGCCAATGCTGTAGGATTCGTCTGCTGTAACTTCAAATCCGCCCTTGATTCGTGCGGCTTTGGCCCCCTTGGATGCTGCTGCAATTACGGATGGCTCCTCAATGACCATTGGAACAATGCAGTCTTTTCCGTTAATCTTGAAATTCGTTGCAAGGCCCAGTGGCAATGAGAATGTGCCAATGGCATTTTCCACCATTTTATCTGCCTTGTCAAAAGAAATTCCGCCGTTATCACTCTGCAGAATATCTAATTCCTCATCAGAGAGATTTGCAAAGTTTGCGACAATGTCCAGTCTTTCCTTTCTTGATTTTTCAAAAAATTTTGAAATTGACGAATCAGGCATTTTACTTCAGTATCCTCAATAGTTTATCATCCATACCGTCCGGAAAACCTTTTCCATCAGTATTTGAGGTGATAACGTAAAGACTTCCGTCCGGACCCTGTACAACGTCACGAACACGGCCAATTCCACTGAGAATTGATTTTTGAGAGCCAAGCCCCTCCTCAAAATCCAACTGGTAAAGGTTGGCAGCCCTCATGGATGCCAAGATAAACGGAGATTCAAAGTCAAGCGTATCCCCAGAATAAAACAGGATGCCGCCAGGTTCTATGCTCGGATCGTAACAAAGGACGGCATCCTCAAAGTCTTTGTCTCCCGAACATTGCTGCTCAGGCCAGCCGTAGTTTTTTCCCGGCCGAATCAGATTAATTTCATCATTTTTTTCTGGTCCAAACTCTGCCACAAACAAGTTGCCGTTGTTGTCCCAAGTCATTCCCTGGGGATTTCTGTGACCCATGGAATATACAGGAGAGTCCGGAAACGGATTATCATCAGGTATGCTGCCATCATCGTTTAACCTCAAAATTTTTCCAGATAGCGAACCAAGATCCTGTGGAAGGTGGGAGGCATCAGAAACGGTTCCAGTGCCTGCATACAGTTTTTTGTCAGGTCCAAATTTTATAAAACCGCCATTAGTAAATGAGGATCCGGGAATCTTGTCAAATATTGTTATGGCATCCTGTAACTTGTTCTCAGATTCAGTTATTTGCAGAATCTTATTCCACAGACTTCCATCCTCCTCATATGTCAAAAACACGTAGACGTAATGATTGCTGGAAAAATCCGGATGCAAAGCAATCCCCAACAACCCGCCATCAAACACATCTGCAGAACGGAATGCGGCCAAAGGCGATTCTAGCAAGTTATTATCCTGAATTACCCTGATAAAACCATCCTTTTCTGTTACAAAAATTCGATCACCAGAAACGGCAATCGCACGGGGCTTGTCAAGGTTTTCAGCTAAAACAGCTACCGAGTCGTTTTGAGAGCTTGATGCGGGCTTTGGTATCGGAAGAGGATCAGAGGGGGAAGTTAAAACAAATGCTGAGAATGCCACAGCGCCGACAATCGCAATGATTTGAATTTTTTTGTTCACAAAAAGATAATCTTTTCAAATCCTATTAATTACTTTCAGGAATTTGATAAAGCGTATATACGGCTGATCTTCATTTATGAACAGCGGGGTGGGGAAGTCAGACTATTTAGGGCTAGGTCATCCCGGCGGGCTCATAACCCGCAAATCAGTAGTTCAAATCTACTCCCCGCTATTAGTTTCCATAAACACAAAACCACAAAAGGGATTTATCAAACTTTGAAGCTTTGTTAGACAGTCCTAATCGCTGCAGGGGTCTAGTCAGATGTCGGTGGGCAGACACTTTTGGGATGTAGAGTTGTTCTTTGATTTGTCTTGGGATTTCAACAGAAAACTTTTTGGATGCTTTTTTTCCACATCGGATGCACTGGAATCCCTGATTCTGACCTTGGGATTTCATTTTTTTGCCGCATGTTTTGCAGGGAGGGTTGGATTTTATGATGTTTTTCTCAAGATGAAGGATATCAATAAACTCAAGGTTAATAATTCGGGGGAATTTTTTTGATGCCTTTCTAATGCCGCCGCCAACACATATTTTATCGCCCCTTATCAGATTCGAGGCAACAGATGAGATTCCCGTTGGTTTGTAAACTGCGCACCAAAACTCTTGATTTTTGGAAGTGATTTTAAAAAATACGTGGCCGCCTTTTGCAATCTTTGGGGTGTTGGATACGACTCCGGTTATTTTTCCAGATGCATAAGGTCTCATGTTTTCCAAAGTCAGCTCGTTTTTCAGGTGATCTCCGGTTCCCTGGTTAGATTTGAATATCATATAGCCGTCTGGTTTTTCGTCACTTTTCAGAATCTTTGTAGCATGGACTAGCGACGCGGCATTTTCACCCCTAACACCGTAAAACACCGGATCAGGTCCATGAGGGGTAATCAAGATTCGCCCTTTTTTGGTATCAAAGCTGTTAAACGTCTCTGGGAAAGTTTTTTCCTGCATGATTCTTACGCTTTCTGCAGAGATCTTTCTTTCTTTTCCAAATTTAGCTTTTTTGCGATAACTCAACAGCTCTAACGTATGATCTTGAAAATCATATCCTATTGCCCCAATCGCGCCGACAAGCCCTTGCCCGTTTCCCTGATAGAAAAAATCAAGATCGTTTTTTTCTGCAAACCTTTTTGCATTTTTTCTATTGATTAGTTGCCACAAAGCTAAGTTACTGAAATTTGTAAAGTCAGGTGGGATTGCATCACTTTCAAAAAATACTAAACCGGGATTTGCGCCGTTTTCAGTATCAGAGTACCTTGAAACGAGATTTTTAATTTGGGTTTTTATCTTAGAGGGGTTTTTAGTTTTTATTCGAATTGAGACTGCGCCATTCCCGCGTGTTTTCCATGGTATGTTAGGATTAAATCGGACTAGTCTTGGAAAGTCAAGAAATTCCGTTTTCTGTTTTTTAAGCAAATCAACAATTTTGTATGCAAGGAATGTGGTGCACATTCCCTTAGGGGAATCAGTGTCGTCAAGTCCAATGTTGAGAACTGTTTTTTTGGCCATAAATTACTGAAGCAGCTCAGGCATTTTTAGTTGTTGGAGAGTACTACGCTGTTCCAAACTCGGGCATTTAACCGTGCTGTTCAATTCGGGACATGGAATAGATTTGGGCAATGGTTTTAGCAGAGTTTGAAGCACATTTTACTTATCTGGATTTCATCACGCATAATTATTTTGTAATAACTTGATTCAGATGCAGCTACAGATGTCACTGCATGTCCTGATCCTGGACGACATGATCGATTAGAGCGCTGATGTAGGATGAACTCCAATAAGAATAGTACCGCTTGTTTGTGTTGACGTACCGCTCGGTGCGGATATCGTCCTTCATGATGTCCCACATTCCTTGGAATTGCTCCATTGGGATCTCCCTGACTATTTCAGTACTGGGCATGACTGCCACAGTAGTACTGTCATTCATTGAGGCCTCGAACTCTATTTTTCTTGTTAGGGTCGTAAACTTCCTGCCATATCTTATCTCTGTGGACAGTTTCTGCCAGAACTGCTGAAACTTCATGAATGTGTGAGAATTCTGGAATATTTTTGTCTTGCTGATAACTGGGAAGTTTATGGTTGGTCACGATCAAAAGTTCTTGAGGATAATCGATTTTCTGTACATGTACCTCATAATGTCAATTCTTGATCTTGGAATTGATAGATACATGGATTTGATAAGGCATGCTGGAACAAAACCAAACTTTGCAAGCAATCTTGGCAAGAGAATCAACAAAGTAACCCAGCAGAATCAATACTCATCTTGTATAGGCCATAGAACTTCCCTCTATAGACCATGAAAGGTGATCTAACACATGTTTGTAGACAAGGTCGACAGATATCTCCAAAGGTTGGATCCTTTATCTACGCCTGATATAGGCAAAGTAGGCACAGGATTATGAGTTTTTTCCAAGAGATATCTCTTGAATAACGGTAGCCTCTCAAACATATCTGTCTCTTTTTGTGTCATAATGTGTATGAATGCAGGCGATCAATAATCTTTTCGACATGAATTGCATTTCTTTTTTCTTCGAAGTACAGATAACGCGTTAAGAGATTATAGATAATTTGTAAGGTATGAAGATAACAAAATCAAATTAATCTAACTTGGAATGACTCCGCCTGATTTTTTGATTGCATTTTCGAAGGCCTCCCAAATTTTTGATGTCTTTACTTTTTGTAAACCATCTTGTTGTTTTAACAAATCCTTCATGAAAGAATATGCATTTTCTTTCAGTTTTTCTGAACATTTCCAACCTAATTTTTTATACTCATCTTCTAGATCCACGGGTAGTTTAGTTACATTATCCATATTTTCATGGTATTCGTTATCCACCATCGCAATAAATGGGATATCAAAGGCATTATGAAGTTCAATATTAGGATAGACATTAGCCACACCCCACATCTGCATCACAAAAATATTATATTTTTTAAACAAGCCGCCAAAATGATCTGAAATTGCCTCTAAGGCAAATTTATCACCTGCTCCTTCTCCAATTAAAGTACAATTACTGAAAAATACTTCAGGATTAAATAAATGAGATTTTAATGTGATTTGGAAGTCAGTTGGAAGAGATTTTACATTACTTTCTCCATTGACTCTATTAAGATAGATTAATGAGGAAGAATCTGGCTTTGCAAGTAATTCATAAGATGCAAATTTTGGCGAATGTGAGATGATAATTATTTGATTGTTTTTTGATACAGCAAGCTCAGATAGTTTCTGAGATAAATGATTGATTTTGATTGGATGAAAATGAATTTCTGGCTCGTCAATCACTAAAATTTGATTTGGTTTAGCCAGAATAGTGTATAAGATATGAATTAATGCATAATGTCCTGAAGCTGATTCTTGCAAATTAAATTCTTTGTCTTTTTCACTTAATCTAATTTGTAATGAACTGTTTCCATGTTCATCAGAAACCTCATCTACACGTACCGCTATGCCATTAAAAATATTTGAAAATTCTTTCTTCAGTGTTTCGTAAGTTGGCTCATGTTGACTTTTCATATTGAATAATTGCTTTGTTAATTTATCATATGTTGGATGAATTTCTTCAATAAACGTTAGATTGTTATCAATAATTTTATGTAATAACTGATCTAATTGTACTCTAACATTTGTATTCTTTCTTATTTGCATATATTCTAGAATGTCAGATGCAGTTTGAGTTGGATTTTGATTGCTATACATGATTTCTAATTTAACTTGTGTCCACCATTTAGTATCACTAGTCATCAAAACAGATGAAGGAGGAGAGCCATTTGTTAAAGCATCTAATAATGTACCTTGTGTACCAATACTATCATCTTCACGCATTGTGTATGATTTTGCAATTCTTTCTGGGATGGAATTCATTTTTAAGGATTGTATGTTAGTGAGTAACTCATCAATAGTGCCTGAAGAATTACTAGCGGAAATATAATCAAAAACAACTTGACGTCCATCTTTCTCAACAATTGTGAGACCATTCTCAAAATAATACATTAAGAAATTCGGATGGGCTGTATCACTTATTGTGTTATTCCAATTTACTATAACATTAAGATTTTTTAGAGCATTAGGAAAAGTATCTTTATCTATTTTAGAACCAAACATTGTTTGTAGAACTAATTTTGCTTCGTTATCTGTGAATTGTAATTGTAATAAGATTCGAGAGTTGCCAGTTTGATCAAATTTTTTATTTCTATCTAATGGGAGTAAATTTAAGTTGCTATTTTTACATATGAATTGTAATATTCTTATCAAATTAGTTTTTCCAGAGTTATTTGCACCCACAACCACATTGTATTTATTAAAATAAAAATCAGAATTTTTGAATGACAAAATATTTTGAATGTTTACTCGTTTTAGATGCATCCTATGATTGTAATAATTCATAATATAAGATCTTGGATCCGTACAACATGGAACAGTACGAAAGGATGATAGAGCAGACAATCAAGGCTATGTCTGGTTACATTTTGGATTAGCGTCCAAGAGCACTTTGTTTGAGCATAGCCAACAGACTAACTCACAGTATGTGGCGGCATATGCCCTATTCTTTTTTCTAAAATTTAGATCATCTTGATTTTTTTCAAAGCCTCGGTTAAACTTACTAACATTTCTTCCATTCTACTGCGTGAGAAGGTCAGGCAAGTAGCACGCATTTGTATGTTGGAGGGAATTTCAACCATCTCTTCTGCAATAATTACTACGGGCTTGTTAGTTGCCTGACCAATTTCATCGATCACGTTTTGGCTTGGATAAAAAATCTCTTTTTCATTTTTAGATGACTTGATGTCTTTTGTAAGTATGGCTAGCAATGCATTTGATTCGGTAATCAGATCACTTACTTGAGTACTGGGAGATAAATCCGCCCTTCCTGTTTCTTTAGCAGAAAGAACGGTAAATCCCAAGGCCTTAAGCAATCTGCTTACTAGATCATAGAGACTATTATTTTTCTCCTGCATGGCAAAACTGATGAATATTGTAATGCCTTCTAAAGAGAAAGGCGGCATTTCCTAGTTAAAGTGAATAAACAATTGAATCACTTGAAGAATCGATAAAACTTGTGCATTTGGAATTCATTACAATATCAAATATATTCAAACTATGTCGCCTAACTCCCTCTCATTTTTGGAGTGCAAAAATGAAACAGAGTTTACGATACTAAAAAAACTGTACAGATATCCGTTGCTGGGGGTTGTTGCCAAATTCCCGCCTACATAGTCCTTATCCAATATTCGACCCTTATTCGCGCCTGTAGAAAAGCCACATATCACACAAATCCAACAGCAAGATACAATTCGGCAACAACCCCCCGTTGCTGTGCTCTAAAGAATGGGATTTTCATGCTGCACGTGAATTTGATATGACCAATAATTCCAACCTATTTCATACCACCAAGGTTGGATATCCTCTTTATGAAGGGAAGATGATCTATCAATTTGAACATAATTATCTAGAACCGAGATATTGGATTGACGAAGAAGAGGGCCGCGCAGTTTTAGAATCAAAAGAACTCAGTAGAATGAAAAAAATAAACAAGGATCATAAGACATCACCAAAATTAGATCTGTCATATTACAGATTAGCTTGGAGGGATATTTCAAATGCTATTGATAGACGTACATTAATTTGTACTATTATGCCTCCACATGTATTTTTAGGTAACACATTATCATACATTCGCCCCATAGAGTTTGATGGTAAAAAATATGTTTGTTCATTATCTTATAAAGAAATAATTTTTTTATGTGGTCTCTTCAACTCATTTCCAATTGATTTTATTTTGCGTCATCGAATAAATTTACACGTAAGTATTTTTTATTTAATGGAATTATCTATTCCAAAATTTGATGAAAATAATTTATTACATCAAAAAATTCTAGAAAATACAGCTAAATTAATTTGCACTACTGATGAATTTGAAGAATTATCAACACAAATTGGAATCAGTGGGGGTGTACATGATGCAAAAAAACGTTTGAAACTCATATCTCAGATTAATGCATACGTGTCTAAAATATATCATCTAAATCAAGAGGATTTGAAATTTATTTTAGAGTATTTCAGAGTAGAAGATGAAAATCTAAAAAAATCAACTTTAGAAGAATTTGTGAAATTGGAATGAGTCAGATATTAGTTAGTAATATGAATCATCATATTTTAAGATCATTTATTCCTTTTATGAATTCTGCAAATAATTCATCAAGCGTAGGTACGAAATATACACCGTCAAGTCCATTCTTATGGCCCATGAGTTTTTCTACAACATTATAATTTATTGAATTATTTAGTTTTAGTAACGTATTGAATCTTTTTCTAAATCCATGATGCATTTGAATGTCATATCTGTTTCCTTCTAAATTCCGGATTATCGAAGATTTCTTTATTAAATTAAACATTACATTTTTTACAGAATTGGAATTCATCTGATTTTTTATGTCATATGAGATAAAAAGTGGAGATTCCTTCGTCATGAGTTCTCCTCTCCTTACTCTGTATCTGTGATAATCATTTAAGAGTTTTACAGCTTGTGGTGTAAGAAATGACCAGTATTCATCCATATGATCTGCGTATAGTTTTATTGCCATGCACCCATACTTCATTTTTTTAGTATGTTTTAATTGTAAACTGTGATCAAATATTCCCACTCTTGCGCCAGTGGATGCAAGAAAATGTACTAATGCTTTCGTTCTCACACTTCTAACACATTTGAGCATATTTTGTATATCTCTAGTTGTCCATGGTTTATGTCCCGTTCTTTTTTGTTTTTGAGGAAATAATTTATGAATAATATCCCAGTTGATATTCTTTCTGTTCATTATACAAAAATGTCTTAATCCTGTAAATCTCACAGGAATTGAATTTGGGTTTATTGTGTGTTTTAATTCAATCAAATAATCTTCTAACATTTGCTGTAATTTTACTGAAGAAATAGCTGTAAGTTGATGGACAAATTCAATATTTATGAATTGCATGAATCGTTTTAAGTTTGTAATGTAAAGATCTTTTGTGTATTCAGATTTTATAGATTCCTCAAATAGAATCATCGATCTTTGTAAAGATGTTATAGCCAATTTTACTTCATGTTAAATTATTTTCTAACTATAAGAAACAATTAGTTTGAGTCAAAAAACATAGAACCAATTTTTCTTAGACTATCTTTTTATTACTCTGACTAAATTCGTTTAATGATAGTTTTTTTAACTGCTTATTAGCAATAGGAAAATTTTTTAAAATTAATTTCAAATCATCATGATCTAAATTATATATTTTAGCTACACATGCGTTAATTTGAGATTCTAAAGCAAAACGTTTAGCACTTTGAGTTTCATAATCAGAAATACCTAATGAATTGCGTAATTTGGAGAATTCATCCGTAGTGCAGATTAATTTAACTGTATTTTCAAAAACTCTATTATGTAATTTATTTGATTTATCAAATTTTGGAATAGGTAATTCCATTAAATAAAAAATATTAAGATTAGTGGCTACCTTATGACGTAAAATAAAATCAATTACAAAGGAATTAAAAATACCACATAAAAAGATAGTTTCATTTAGAGAAATTGAACGGACATGTTTTTTGCCGTTAAAGATTAAAGGAGAGAGATAATTTAACGAGTTCCCTAAAAATAAATTATACGGTAAAATTGTACTAATTAGAGTTCTTTCATTAGTTGAATTAGTTATGGATCGCCATACCAGTCTATATTCATCACAATCAATTCTAGAGTCAGCATTATGATCTTTATTTATTTTTTTCATTCTACTGAGTTCTTTTGATTCTAAAACTGCGCGGCCCTCTTCTTCGTCAATCCAATATCTCGGTTCTAGATAATTATGTTCAAATTGATAGATCATCTTCCCTTCATAAAGAGGATATCCAACCTTGGTGGTATGAAATAGGTTGGAATTATTGGTCATATCAAATTCACGTGCAGCATGAAAATCCCATTCTTTAGAGCCCAGCAACGGATATCTGTACAGTTTTTTTAGTATCGTAAACTCTGTTTCATTTTTGCACTCCAAAAATGAGAGGGAGTTAGGCGACATAGTTTGAATATGTTTTAGATCATAATCATATGCAATTTTTTTATGATTTTGAAGTATTGATGCATCTTCAAGATAAAAGCTGGCAAGAAATTTTTTTGTTGTATTACCTTTAGTGAATATAATTAAACAGAATTTGAATTGTCGATGAATTCCTTCAAAAATCCCTTTTTTATTGATAAATGAGTATAATGAGTTAATTTTAGTTTTCTCAATAAGCATTTCTCTTAATCCTTTGGAACCTAAATCTGAATAAATTCCAGATGGAACTACAAATCCGCATAATCCATTTTTACCTAATTGAGCATATGATCTCTCTGTGAATAATTTATACAAATTTAGATCACTGGATTGTTTTTTGCCGTTAACTATTGATGACTGATAATAATATGAACCACTGTTAAAATATTTCATTTGTTTTTCATAATATCTGTTATACAAATCATAATCGACTTTGATTTTTTTATCTTTCAAGCACTCTTTAACAAATTTATTTTTTTTATTTTTAGTTAACATACTAAACTTTTGTTCAGTATTTTTTAAATTATAAAAAGGAGAAAAGAATTCATCAACGTCTGGTTTTACTATCTGCCATGGTGGATTTCCAACAACCCCGTCAAACCCAGAATTCTTCCTCCGCTTCCCGTCATCATCATAAAAGATATCTGGAAACTCCAAGTCCCAATGAAAAAACGAATGTTCCTGTGACACCTTCTTGACCTGCTGCCATCTCTCGTCTGAATAAAAGTCAAGGCCGTTCTCGCCGATTTTGGCCACATAATCGCCTATCGGAGGCACATCGACACCAAACGATTTTGCCAGCTTTGCATCAAGCATGAATTTCAGATCATAGTATGTGGTTCCCTTTTGCTGCATATTCTCATATTTTACAACCTTTGTTTTTACCGCAGATGGTGTATCGTCTTCTAGCTGTTCAAGCATGATAAAGTCCTTTACAATCTTCTTAAAACGACCCCTGCCCTTTGTGGATTCTATGAGGGTAGTCTGTTTTTCCAATATGTCGTCAATGCTAGCTCCAATCAACGAGTTTCCTGTTTTTAGATGGGCGTTCAAAAAAGATAGCGGCCTTTCAGAAGACAATGTTTCTAGCCACAAGGACACCTGTGCTAGATCCACTGCAAGTGGGTTGAGATCCACACCATAGATACACCGCCTGACAACATCCCTTTTTCTCTCTACAAACGCATGTTCGGAAATTTCATCTTCGTACTCTATATGGCAGATCCTTCTTGCAATATAGTTTGTAGCTCCAACCAGAAAGTGACCTGATCCCATGGCAGGATCCAGTATGTTCAGTGCCAGTATGTCATCTACTTGCTGGCTTTTGTCCGGTGTTTTTTTAACAATGTCATCAATTAACGGTCCTATAGTGTTTTTCACGATATAATCAACAATATACTGCGGAGTGTAATAACTTCCTGTGGATTTTCTCTCCTTTGGGTTTGGGAGATCTGAAACCTTACCATCTTTTATTGTGAGGTGAAACTCCAGCAGATGCTCATAGATTGCGCCGAGATGGCGGGTCTCAAGTGCGGCATAGTCCAAAAAGAAATAGTTGTCCTTTTTGTCACGCGTTCTGGTCAGCAGGCCTATTGCCTCAAGAAGATTCTTGTTTGGAATCTTCCATTTTTCAAGTTCGTGGTGTATTTTTCTGTCAAACAGTCTGCCATAATATGAACGCATGAAAAATTCCTCATGCTTGTAATCAAGATCCTCACTTCCAACTTCTATCAACCGAAACAACTTTCTCAGCCGTTCCTGAACCTGATACTGGCCAATCTTTTTCTTTTTCTTTTGGTCGTTTTTTAAAATCCATTCCTGCTTTATCCACTTTAAGCTAAAATTGTCATGATAGAACTTTTCATCAGGAAATATCGACCTGTCTTCCGCATAAAGGACAAACATGATCCTGTACAGCAAGATGAATGTGGGTTCTCTGATCTCTTCTAACGTATGCTCATCCAAAGTCAGTTTATTTGACTCGTCCAAAATTATTCCCTCTGATAATATCTTTAATGCCTCAAAGACATTTACCGTAAGCTCATTGTGAATTTGTACTGCAAACGAGTCAAAGGCATCAGATATTTTGGATACGATTGACGATGCGGTCATTTTCGGTTCAACCTTGATTTTTTCGAGGAATTCCACAAAGGTTTTTGGAACGCCAGCATCTGGTCTGATATCTATTGGAACGTGTCTTGTTTCTGAAAAAGACTTTGAGAATTCCTTCGAAAGGCTTGAAAACACCCACTTGAATCCGCCCGGATTGTGCGAGCACACCATGCAAAATCCGTTATTCTGCTTGATTATCTTGGCAGCTATCCCCTTCCAGTTTCTCAGGGAATCTGTGTTTGTCTGGACATAGTAAATTCGGTAATCGTTTTTGCTTGCAATTATTCTGGCCTCTGAGACGGTCTGTTTTTGTTCCTTGCTCCAACTATCCTTGTTGACTGGCTTGTTTTCAAAATCAAAGTTCAATTCTGAGAATAGACTGCGTAACGAATCCAGATCTTTTAGCCTGTATGCCAAGTTTTCCAGCTTTTTATCTACCAAATTTAATCGCCCACATATTTGCTGTACAGAATCCGAGGGGACTTGCTTTCCTCCTCGCTTTGTTTTATCTGGTTTTGCAGATTGTAGTGCAGGTATAGCTGGCCAAGATGCTCCAACAAATCCGAGTCTTTCATTTCACTCTTTTTGATTTTCAACAGTTCCTTGTTCAACTTTCCCTTCAGGATTGGGATGGAATATGCCTTTCGAAGAGTTTCAATCATCTCTTTTTTATCAAGAAATTCCTTGATACTGTCCATCTTTATCAGTTTTTCAATCACCCATCTTTGTGCGGTACCAAGCCTCATGCCGGTTTCTCTGGCCTGGATCTGTTCTGTATCCTCAACAAATTTCTTCCAGCCCACAGACACTAGTCTGTCATAGTCTGAAGGGGCAGAATAAACTGCTGCATCGTCTGACTCTAAAATTTCTAAGGCTTCCTGCGACCTTATCTCTCTGACCTCTCCTTTCTGGCTGATTAGATAGTATTTTCGCACCTTGCCACTCCTCTCTGTTCCGCTCTCACACGCCAAAAGCAACCGGCCAGCAGATTTTATATTGCCTGAGCTTCTTACTCCGTCAGGAATTGACTTTATCTCTTTCCAAAACTCTGGCTTGTTGATCTGAATGTCTCGCAGAATCTTCTCAAATTTTGATGGCTCTAAGAGGTTTTCCTCCTCCCTGTCCAAAATTGATGCATCGCACTTGTAGATTGCATAATTGTCACTGGTGTTTATTGGCTCGCCAGGTTTGAGTATCTGATAGTCTTCCCCGATTATCTTTTGTATGCTGTTAATTTTGTTGTCTACTTGATCCTCAAGGCTGAAATGCTCTTTCATCTCTGGATCTAGAAGAAAATTATGCACCGTAACGAATTCGTTTTTGCTTCCAATTCTGTCTACCCTTCCAGCCCTCTGAATCAGCCTAGTCGGATTCCAGTGAAAGTCATAGTTGATTATTACCTGGCCTGCTTGAAGGTTTACTCCTTCGGATAACACATCAGTAGAGATCAACAAAGAAGTCTGATCGTCTTTTTTGAGTTTTGGTCCATTGCTTGGATTGTTGTCCGGATCAAATCGTCTGGCACATTCGATAGAATTGCCGGTATCCGAATCCACCTGCTCTTTGATTTTCTTCCATCGTATGTACTCATACAGGTATTTTGCAGTGGTGGCAAATTCCGAGAATATGAGAACCTTCTTTCCAGAATATTCCTTGTCTAGAAGATCCTGCAACCTGTGCAGCTTGTCATCGGTCTTCCACGTAAGCCTATGGACAAGCCCGTCAATTGTCTCAAATATCTCTTTATCATTTTGGATGTCAGAAGCAAGTCTCTCAATATCGAATGCCTCAAACTTGTACTTTGTCTCCCCAGCTTCCTGAACTTTTTTCCTAAACTCGTCAATAGTTTTAGGATCATATATCGAATCAGGATCAGATTGTGCAATCTCGTACATTTCCTTGTAGGACACATCCCCTATGGGAATAATTCCCTCCTCTAGCAATTTGAGGAAAATATTGTGACTGTTGATGTAGTGTCTGATACTTTGTTTGAATGCCTCAAGGCTACTCTCCATCCTCTTTAGCAAGAGCGTCCTGATTAGTCCTATGAGTTTTGTCCCTGCTGTCTTTAGTTCCTTGTATAGCTCAACTTCTTTGTATTCGTCCTTCAAATACGATCCAATACTATATCTTGCAAGAGTGAGGGTTTTTTCACCGAGCTTTTCTGGTTTTGGGTCCAAACTTGCGTTTGCGGTCATAAACTGATCCCTACAAGTGAGGGTTTTTTCACCGAGCTTTTCTGGTTTTGGGCTGGCAAGATAACCTACAATAGTCTCAAATTTTCTCTGATAGACTTTGTTGATATCATACCGCTCCGTTCTCATTTCTCGTTGAGGAAAATATTTTTTCTCATTCCCAACTTGTAGGTATGATCTACCGCCTTCATCTTCTTTGCCCCATTGTTTTAGGACATACCTCCGGGTTCTCCGTATCATGATGTTTCTGAGCAGATCTACCAAACTCGCCTCCCCGTTTTTTACCTGTATAAAGTATCTGTCAAGATCAGTTTCATTTGCTGGGGGTATGAACGTCTGCGGCGTTTGGTGGAATAACATTATCTGGTTTTTAATGTCAGCAGCTTTGTTTGAATATGGAGTTGCGGTAAGCAGTATGGCCTTTGCATCCTGCGCCTGCATGAACTGATGTAGGTTTTCATACTGTCTTGAATTGTTGTTCCTGAAGTGATGGCTCTCATCAATCAACACCAGATCCCTGCTCTTGTACCTATAGTCCTGATACAGTTCAAAATTTTCCTGTGATAATTGACCCCTCGACAAAACCTTTGCGTCCACCTCATAATCCTCACAGAATTTTTCCCACATTGGCATGAGGGGCGGCGGGCAGATAATCAGAGGCCTGTAATCTTGAAGCTGCAGATACTTCAGTAACGCGGTTCCGATGTAGGTCTTTCCCAATCCGACAACATCTCCAATTATCATGCCGCCATACAGTTCAAACATTGTAAGGCCTTGATCCACCGCATTTCTCTGAAATGGGAACAGTTTCGGAAATGTTTGTTCCCATATGGGATCAATTTCGTGTTGCCCCTCCAGCCTTTCCTTATACTCCAGATATGTAGCCTTTAAAAACAGGTCTCTGGGCGAATATATTTTTCCTGCCCACGAATTTGTCAGTATCAGATTAAAATCCTCTGTGAACTCTAGTCCGTCTTTCCATAACGTATCAAACCATTTCAACAGTTGGTTTACATCCAGTGGATTTTGTGTTTTGAGGTTAAGCTCGCTGTTCTGGGAGATTCCCGCAATGGACAAATTGCTTGAACCAACAACGCCCATACCCTGTGAGAAGTCGGTATCTGTTGGCTGAAAGATATACGCCTTTGCGTGCAGCTTCTCTTTTGGGTATACTCTTACTTCTAGCTGTTTTGACTTCATCATTTCAATGAGTAATTCCACTACAGTTTTGTCATCGACAGTCTGACTCATGTGTTCTAGAGATTGTTTTACGTTGTCCCTACAGTCTGAAATCACACTGCTCTTCCTGTCGGCGTTTACAAAATTTTTCTTATCAACTTCGGTTTGCGCTTCCCGGATGCTATGAAACCCCTCAATTAGGGCTTCTGCGGTAGTCTTGTCGGTGGTATTTGAGATTAGCAGACGAATTTTATCTACACCCTTTAGGGATTGAATAACAACTGAGAGCCCAGAGATGAAAAAATAGCCTACTGCGATACTAGCCTTTTCGGTCTTTGGAAGAATTCGTAGAAGTTCGTCTTTCAGAATCACATCTCTGTTGTCAATTACGTTGTCTTCCCGAAGCATGCATGCGCATATACTTCATTTCTTGATAAATGTTGTTGAATAAAAACGAGCTCCAGTTAACCCAAAAGTACCTGTAGGGGTGGCGGTGTGGAAGCGACGCGTTGTGGTTGATCTAGACTGACAGGTGGAAGACGAGATCAGGGTGCGACGGGGCGGTTTATCATGTTTTCAACACACTACGATTGCGCATAATCTCTAATATAACAACCTCCAGATTTGCTGGTATCATGCACATGCAAGATCACGAAAATCAAAATGCAAGAACTTTGCCAAAGTATATGGACGTATTGAAATTAAAATCAAAGTCCACTCAAAAACTCTTTTCATCTACCATGAACAACATCTGCATGTTTGGCCGAATCGACATGACAAAGATATTAGAGTATGACGAAGAGGAGATACATGATCGTCTCCAAGACTGGATAATGTGGAACGCCAAACGGGGAATCACCACTGCAAGCATTATGTGCTATTTCAACTCGTTTAGATCCTATTTGAGGTATCGCAGAATTAGGATTGACTGGAACTACATGCTCCATGATCTCACGTTTCCACAGATGCTACACGAGAACAAGACGCCGGTAACACCTGATGTAATAAGGAAGATCCTTTCCGTATCGGAACCCGAGTTCAGATTCCAGCTTCTGGCGCTGGTATCAAGCGGAATGAGATCTGGCGAGCTTGGCCAGATAAGGCCAAAACACCTCGATTTTACATGTTCAAACATAGCAGTCAGAATACCCGCACAGATAACCAAGACCGGAAGATCACGAGTTACGTTTTTTTCACGGCAGGTATCTGACATGATACGGTACAGAATGAAAAACAAACCGGAATTTACGTTCTGCGGAACCAGAACGCCGGAGCAGTCCCTGAACCTGATCATAAAGCGGTTTTCTGTAGCAAGAAAAAAAACGGGCATGATCGAACGGTATGATCACTGCAAGCAAAACAGGTACAAGGTTCACGTCCATGGCCTGCGCTCGTACTTCATAACCAAGACAAACAAGATACAGTTCGGGTTGGGGCATATCTTGGCCGGACATGACTTTTACATGAAGCAGTACAACCAGTACACTGTTGACGAAATGCTGTCAATGTACAGGGATGCCGAGGATGACCTTACATTCCGAGGAATATGAGCTACAGAACGCTTTTTGGCTACAAAAATTTACAAAACGTTTGATTCTCGGTTTTTATAATATGTTCTCCAAATCCTCTTTTGTGGTCTTGTCGTCCTTGCTTGTTATTCTGACTGAACCCTTTGGCTCTATCATGTAGGAGAGCGGATTGTCATCGCACCCGTAAAGCTCCAGTATGTCAGAATCATCATCAGGTTTCATATATTTGGCATGTCTTTTCTCGGTTAAATTAGTTTTCATGCCAGAATCAGTATCCCTAAACCTATCGGTATCAGGTACCACCACGTGTATCTGGCACGGATGGATTGGTTGCCAATCAACTGTGGGAGTAGCAATGAACCACCAATCACGAACAGTCCGATCTCCACCTGCTTGGCGAAGATTCCTGTGTCTGGCGGCTCTCCCAAAAATACGACGTATTTTAACATCGCTACTGCAAAGGACATGGCAGTAAGGACTGCAAGTACCATCTTCATGGTGGCAACAGAGGCAGTCTTGGGCTTGAAAGAGTATGATATCTCAAGGCCTTTTTCAGTCTCGGATGGTATTCTGAACTGTACGGAATTGTTGGTCTTGAACTTTTGCACATGTCTTGGACTCGCATGGCCTTGTTCCATTTTGTCGTCTTTAATGGTGCTGTACTGCGTGCGGGCAAAATCAAATTCGGCTGGTGTAAAAAGTGTATAATACAGCGGATACGGCTGTTTCTTAATTCCAATCTTCAAAACAGAGTTCGGCAACCTTGCTTGGTGCGGGGAATAAGTCAGCCTGATCGTTCGCACCTCGTTGTTTCTCATAGCCTTACTATCTGGAAGCTTGATCCACACTACATGAAGCTGTCCCGAACCTATCCTTGAATCAAGATCCTCAAGTTTTTCCTGTGTTTTGTCGTTATCGTTCTTAGCAAAATGCTTGATCAACCTTCGAACATCCCTTGTCGTCATGACTGGTAGCAAAGAACCGTCATCATCTTGAACCATCAAGTTTGGTAGAAATGTCAGTAGTTCCCAGATGTAGATTTGCCGCAACCGCAACTGGCATCGGTTCTACTTGCCTCGATCATTGACAAACAACTCGTTTCTGCTTGTAATGTACACGATAAACAACGCCATGGTGAGTTTTTTTCCCGCAGAAGACACTCTTCCATGCCTCTTTCCCGCATCAAGGCAGAACCTGGCAATCCTCCACAGGTTGTACAGCAGCAGCGGCAGGTAAAACATCAGCAGCCTCACAGACAGGGAGTTGCTGCATGTCCTGCCCATGATCTCCTTTATGACGCGAAACCCCGTCTCGATGCCCCATCTCTTGCGGTACTGCTCCGGTATGATGCCTGTCATGGCTCTGGCGCTCCTGATGGGAATGTTTGTTGCAAACGCAATGTATTGCTCCTCCTCCTCCTCTTCCCCCTCCTTTTTCTTCTTCTTCTTCCTGTCTCTTTTGACAATTACAAGGTTGTAGGTCACAGTTACGCCGTCTTTGTTGGTCATTGACTGCTGCGATACCTGGCTTGCCTTTCCGTCCTTGTACATCTTGACTATCCTCTTGATCTTGGAGTTCATGATGACAGGCATAATGTAGCGGCACCCGCCCTTTCCTGCCTCTGTCATGCAGTCAACGTTGTAAAAGGCGCGGTCGTACAGGAACACAGTCTTTGAGTGTGCGCCCCCTCTGAGGATTTTCGTGCGTGTTTTGGCTATAAAATCGGCCAGTTTTTCCTTTGCCGGCAGCAGCTGCGATTCCAGGACAATCTGCGAGGAGTCCCTGCCGACTCCGTGCACTGCGACATACGAGAGAAACGTGGATGTTCCTGCCCTTGGACGCGACTTTCTTGTATGCTCCTGCAGCTGCTCCCCATGGTATGGTATGTCCGTAACGTCTATTGCAATGGCGTCGATGTCCTGCAGCATTCCTGTATGGCAGGCGTGCTGCACCGTGCGTGCCAGCGTCCTTGCACACCAGGCCTGCACGTCTGCCGGTTCGACGCCACGGACTGCAGACATGACCAGGTCTGCGCCAGGCGTACGTGCACCCGTGTCTTGAAGCCTGCTGCGCCGTACGAGGGATTCTACAAACGTGTTTCTCTCAGACGCCCTGATTAGCACGTCCAGTATGTCATTGCATCCGTATACGGCGTTGTGCCTCTCAGACATTGGCATGCCAAGCTTTTGAAACGACGAGCGCAAGATTTTAAACCGGTTTGATGTTATATTGTACTGGCGTGCGATCAGATCGTCTTGTAATTCGACTTTCATGACATATTGCACGCCGTAGCCTAATCTGGATCTTTGCATTGCAGTTATGCGGTAACGCACCGGCATCTGGGCATAAACCTACATCTGGGCACAAATCTACATCTGGGAACTACTGATGTGTCTGACAGAATCATGATGTTTGTAAGCTGTTCTGTTTTTGATTTTATGGTGTACTCACTTGTTATGCTCTGTTGCTCTTTGTGCTCGTGTAAAATAAACAACCGCTGCCTGAGAATCTCCATCCCGGATATGATATCCATGCAAGACAACTTCAAAAACAGGTAATTTAATTGGATAGAATTCAGATGCACTGGGTAAATGTTCAGTATTTTGTATACGCGAACCAGAAATACCAGTATTTTGGGAGATTATGTGGCCAAAATCGGCCAGAACGGCCTCGACTTTTATTCAGACGAGAGGTGGCAGCAGGTCAAGGAGGCAGCGGAGGCGCACTCGTTCTTCCACTGGGATCTGGAGTTTCCCGACATATTTTATGGTACAGACGGCAAGCGGAAAAAGAATCCCGGGTTTGATGGTGTGGTTGGGAATCCTCCGTATGGTGCAAAGATATCAAAAAAAGAACAGGAATATCACAAGACAAAACTATCAAAAGTGGGCAGTACAGATACCGCACAACTAATGATTCATGCAGCTTGCAATTTATTATCCAAGTTCGGACATCATGGATTCATTGTTCCAAAAGCATTGGTTTTTGCTTCAAATTGGAAAAAAATCAGAGAATTCATCACAGATGATCTATCAATTCTGATGGATTGTAAAAAGGTATGGAAAGATGTTAAGCTTGAGCAAGTGATTTACATCTATGAAAACAATTATGAGAAAAAATCCTATCTTGCTGGATCACGAATTGGCCAAAATCTTGTAGCAGATACAGAAGTTAATAAAAAAGAATGCATTCCATTTGAGTTTCTAATTAGTGGCATTACAAGAGATGAGATCAAACTAGGACAGAAAATTTATGAAAAATCCCAGAAGCTAAAAAAATATATCAACAATAGTCGTGGGTGTATGCTACAAAGTAGATTAAAGAAAAACGGCAACAACAAAGTTATCGGTGGTGCTCAAATTCAGCGATATTATATTACAGAATGTTTGAAAGGCTATTTGGATACTAAAGACATAGACAGTGATAAAGCATATGTTAAGTGGAATTCAATTCTTGCACAAAGAATTGTTGCACATATTGACAGTCCAACAGATCATCTAAAAATCACTGCAACAATACCGCCAAATATTGATTTCGTTATATTAGATACAATAAATCAGATTACCGTGAATAAGATCAACCCACTGTATGTTTTGGGGCTTTTAAATTCTAAGATAGTAAATTGGTACGCATACAGGTTTATTTTTGCCAAAGCAATTAGAACAATGCAGTTGGATAATCCTACAACTGACAGAATCCCAATTATTGTAAACGAAGAAAAAGCAGTGATTGATAGGGTAAAAAAATTACTCAAATTATACTCTGTGAAATACCAGAATAAATCAACAGAAAACTACCCAAGCATAACAACCGAAGAAAATAAGCTGAATCATTTATTCTATAAAATATTTAGTTTAACGAGTGATGAAATTTCAATGGTAGAAGAATCAACTCCTAGGTGATTTCAGATAACAAGTTTGCGATGATCTAAACTGTCTAAAATAAAAAAAGGGTAAGTGTTTAGGTTCATGCGTAAAATTACTCATTATGGTGTTGTGATAAGCGTGAAAATTCAAGGATCTAAACACGCACAAAAAAGGTACCTATTTTTAGTCTGTTTGAGAGCATATTTAGATTAACTGATGAAACTTTAGAATAGTTTTTTCTGAAATCTTGGTTCTAGATGTTTTTTAACAACGGTATCCATATCATGCTTATCTTTCAAATAATCTCTAACAGAATTAGAATCAATATTATCATGAAGATTTTTGAATTCGGATCGTGTTCTTACATTTTCGTGTACCCTTGAAAGATATTTTGGTCGGTTATTTTTCCAATCTGATTCTGTTAGAGTATTGGTTGACATTTTTTCAAATAATTCTTCTAGTTTAGGATCTCTGAAAAATACCTGTTTTTCTTGTTGTGCATCAAATTTGTTGCTTTGCGGTTCGACTATGGGAGTAACTAGATCGTTTTTGCAGAACAGTCTGATTTTTTTGTTAATATTTCCAGCCCTGCCCCCACTTCCAGTGTACCCTTCTACTACAAGATCAGCTGTGAAAAATGATCCATAGTGAGGAGCAGACACATTGTAATTTGCTTCGCTGTATAGGGCTCTTGGGACATCAACCATTGTTATTGCTTGCTTTTTTTTGTCATGTATAGTTTCAAAATTATCCATAATATGATCATAGGCTTTGTTTGCACTAGGATATTGAGCAAATTTCAGTGCGATAAGAGGAATATCTCTATTACCAATTTTTAGACAGTTATCAACTTGTTTTTCAAAAATTGAGGTTTCTTCCTTGAGATCTATAACAGGAATTAGTTGCAGTCCTTGCTTAGTAACTTGGGCATTCATCTCAATTACATTATCTACAGTAGGGAGAACGATGGATTCTAAACTTAGTTGATTTGCCAAGTTACAAAAGAATCTAATGTAATCAATCCTTTTTTTTCTGGTGTCAAGTTGTTCCATGCTTAGAGTGGTTAATGAGGGATAAAGTAAAGTCAATGAATCAGGATCTATTCTGTTCTGAATTGATTTGAATTTGTTTAGTACTTCTCCCAAATAACCATTCTTTGTTAAAACGTCATTCAGTTTGCCAGGATTTAGGCTCTCTTGAATCATAAAGGATTTTGAAGACCTAGTGAGCGGAATGTCTGCCCCAATCTCGTTTTTAGCATTTAGATCATACCTGTTTACTAATCTGTTTGGAGTATCGATCGTTCCATTTGTGTGTCTTATTGTAAGAGTGGAGAGGTCATTGAAATTGTCTCGAGAGTGTGGAACTACAGAAATTACCATCTGAGATAAGGCACCTTTGTTTCCACTGTGTACTCTGGATAATTTCGATAAACGAACTTCATTATTCCTTGTGTTGTCCATTCATCCCAATCAGATTTTTTATCTGTTAATTCTTCGAGATCAATGTCTAGTCTCTTTAGTTTTTTAGAAATCGTCCGTTTTCCTGAAGGAGTAATAAAATATTGCACACCTTCTCCTTTTCCAGATTTTATTCTAATAAACCCCGAGTTTTTTAGAACCATAATGGAATCCTTGACTGTTTTGCTATATGCCCCAAATTTATAGGGAAAAAATCCAGGATCTGCCGTGTCTTTTTTAAATAGTGTTTTCCAAGCGAGAAAAACCTGTTTTTGTAATTTTGTGGTGCCTTTTACTGGAGATATTGATAATAGCATGAGTGCCAAGTCGCTTCCTAAAAGCAACTCGTCCATTTTCTGGAAGTTATTCAAACTTCCGCTCGTGAACTGAATAGCTTCTAATTTTCTGGACATGTTATTCTATTTCCTCCATATGATAGCCTTAGATAGATCTCATTCTTAATCGAGTCCACAATAACCCAACACATAATTCCTACTCCGTGTTTTAGTGAGATTGTAATTTTTTTGCCCATGTGTTCATCTTTACATGGATTCAAACCATCAATCGACCATTTGTTGTAAATTTTATCCAAGCAGTTTTTAATACATTCAATTAATTTGATCATATCTACTTCTTCATATTGAACACTTTTCAGATGGGTTGCAAGTACATAAGGAATAATGACTCGTTTTGAAGAATCAGAGTGAATTGCTTCTAAAGGAGGTGTAGGATTGTTTGGATCTGCGGCATCAAGATTTCTACAAATAATACAGAATTTAGTAGTGTAAGTAGAATTAAATTCGTTTGTTCTTGTGATTGAACCTAAAGATCCCCTAAATTTTTCGTATGAAACCTCGGGTCTGAATTGATTATTTCTGATATTCCTGAATACTCGTTGTAAATTTTCTAGTTGGTTACTTCCACAAAATCTACAAAATATTTCAGCCAAAGTATTTCTTTTCAAAGTATTACAATGATATAATTAAACAGGTTGGGTTGGAAACGCACATTTCTTATGATGCTATTCCGTTCACATACAAATACCTAGAAAAGATTGGAAATTCTGCAAAGATCAAGTCTGTCCTCCGTTATGTAGACCAAAATTTTCAATCGCCTTCTCAATCCTCTTGATTAGTTCAATTTGTTCCTGTCTCACCACTCAACAATATGGAAGAGACTCGTTTTAATATGTTTATAAAAAAATGGTAGGGATATTGTAGGCGTCCCAATCGCCTTCTGCCGTCGTTTGCCAAAGGTATCCGCACCCACAGTGGGCTCCGCTCCCATCCGGTCCATTACCCTTAGAGTGCTTAAATTAGATTCTAGGCATGGAAAACGTATGTTAAAAATTGATTTGAAGACAATATCTCAGGACGGTATCCCCTATGAAAAGTTTCTTGACGGCATAAAAAATGCTGGAACAAAAAGACACTATACAAAATACCTGCAACGATTTCTTGGAGAGATACCACCAAGTCTTTACGAGGAATTGAACAGTAAAATTCCAAATGAGACTGTAGAGTCACAAGCTGAATGTTTTGTGTTGTTGTGCAAGTCTCACAGCATAATTGGTACCAACATTATTTCTGAATACATCAAACATTATGTCAAACTAGTAGAACAGGGCAGTATTAGTCCCAACACAATTCCAAACTATATCAAGCCAATCAAAGTTTTACTTGATACAAACGATGCCGCACTGCATTGGAAGCGTTTGTATCACCTGTATCCAAGACCTGTAAACTCTCAAGACAGGGCGTACACCAGAGAAGAGATCCAAAAGATGCTGTCACTTGCACATGACCTTACAGACAAGGTAATTTTGACCATGTTTTCTTCTGCAGGGTTTAGACTAGAGTCATGGGATTACTTTACGTGGCAGGATGTAGTTTTTTTCAGACACGAGGATGATACATTCAAAGGAGCAGCACTGCTGGTGTATCGCGGAGACCCTGAAAGCTACTGGACATTTATCACACCGGAGGCATGTCAGTAGTTCCCAGATGTATGCTTGTGCCCAGATGTATGCTTGTGCCCAGATGTCGGTGTGTTATCGCATATTGCAATGCAAAGATCCAGATTAGGTTATGGTGTGCAAGATGTCGTGAGCCTTCAAACACACGACGATCTGATCGCACACCAGTACGACATAGCATCAAACCGGTTTAAAATCCTGCGCTCGTCGTTTCAAAAGCTTGGCATGCCAATGTCTGAGAGGCACAACGCCGTATACGGATGCGGCGACATACTGGACGTGCTAATCAGGGCGTCTGAGAGAAACACGTTTGTAGAATCCCTCGTACGGCGCAGCAGGCTTCAAGACACGGGCGCACGTACGCCTGACGCAGACCTGGTCATGTCTGCAGTCCGTGGCGTCGAACCGGCAGACATGCAGAGCTGGTGTGCAAGGACGCTGGCACGCACGGTGCGGCACGCCGGCCGTGCAGGAATGCTGCAGGACATCGACGCCATTGCAATAGACGTTACGGACACGCCATACCATGGGGAGCAGCTGCAGGGGCATACAAGAAAGTCGCGTCCAAAGGCAGGAACATCCACGTTTCTCTCGTATGTCGCAGTGCACGGAGTCGGCAGGGACTCCTCGCAGGTTGTCCCAGAGTCGAAGCTGCTGCCGGCAAAGGAGAAACTGGCCGATTTTATGGCCAAAACACGCACGAAAGTCCTCAGAGGGGGGGCGCACACTCAAAGACTGTGTTCCTGTACGACCGCGCCTTTTACAGCGCTGACTGCATGACAGAGGCAGGAAAGGGCGGGTGCCGCTATATCATGCCTGTCATCATGAACTCCAAGATCAGGAGGACAGTCAGGCTGTACGAGGACGGAAAGGCAAGCCAGGTATCGCAGCAGTCAATGACCAACAAGGACGGCGTAACTGTGACCTACAACCTTGTAATTGTCAAAAGAGACAGGAAGAAGAAGAAGAAAAAAGGGGAGGGGGAAGAGGAGGAGGAGCAATACATTGCGTTTGCAACAAACAGACCTTATGCATAATCGATCAAACTAATATTGCGAGATGATTTTTGCCTTAGTAAACCAATTTGATTTTGAATTTTTAGTCGATTACGCATAAGGTCTAACATTCCCATCAGGAGCGCCAGAGCCATGACAGGCATCATACCGGAGCAGTACCGCAAGATGGGGCATCGAGACGGGGTTTCGCGTCATAAAGGAAATCATGGGCAGGACATGCAGCAGCTCCCTGTCTGTGAGGCCGCTGATGTTTTACCTGCCGCTGCTACTGTACAACCTGTGGAGGATTGCCAGGTTCTGCCCTGATGCAGGAAAGAGGCATGGAAGAGTGTCTTCTGCGGGAAAAAAACTTACCATGATGCTGTTTATCGCGCATATTACAAGCAGGAACGAGTTGTTTGTCAATGATCGAGGCAGGTAGAACCGATGCCAGTTGTGGTTGCGGTAAATCTACATCTGGGAACTACTGACATACATTATAAAATGAATTTTTATAAAAAATTTATTTTAAAAATTAGTTATTATAAAAATAATCCTCATCAATTTTCTTTATTTTGTAAGTATCTTCTACATTAACTCCTATATTGTAATCATACATGTACTTAGATAATTTTTCCCCATTAATTAGAATAATCTTGATTTCGATATCTTTTATATACTCATATGTATCATTTGAAAAATCAGACGACGAAATGAAAATTCCTTTTTTGGATTTTTTGCTCATTAATGCCCCTGCAAAATCTCTAATTTGATGAATAGGTACGGCTCCTTTCCATCTTTTTGCTTGAAAATAAATCTCATCAAGTCCTAATTTATCTTCTTTAATTACACCATCAACTCCACCATCCCCTGTTCGACCTAAAACTTCATGATCAATCCCATATCCCATTTTTTTAATTAATTCTAATACTAAACGTTCAAAAAATTCGGGAGTATTTTTATTTATTTTTTCAAGTAATTCATTTTCAACATTTCTTCTAATACTATCATGCCCTGAAATGATCATATCCTCAGGGGATTGTTCAGAAATTTCTACTATTTCGTCTTGTGAACATTCTTTTCTTTTTTCAATCATCTTGTTGTAGAATTCTTGATATTTTGGAATAGTATCTAACAAAAAGTTTCTATCAATTTTTTGTGGATTTTTTTCCAGTATTCTCTTTCCATCCTCAGTTATTGATACAATACTTTTTTTTTGATTTACAAGTCCAGCTTTTTTCAGTTCAAATGCTGCCCATCCTACTCTATTTTCAAATAACGTTTGACCACCACTAGGTTTGAGCTGATTTCGTTCTTCATTTGTTAGATTAAACTGATCTGCAAGAATTTTTTTTAATTCATTACGATGAAATTCTTGTCCGTCTCTACAAATTTTCAACATTGGCAACATCAATTTTTGATATTTAGGAATCATGACATGTGTTATTTTATTTCTTACTTTTAAATATTGATTTGAAAACAGTAGCTGGGATTGTACATTTTGGACATAGGCAAAACTGATCATTTTAAGAACAAAACACGATCAACCAGATCCAAATACATGATGCTCACCCAGGTGGTCATCGCCTACCGGATGACTGGTGGACTGCTTTGGAATGGTACAATCCCAACTACTGGATTATTAGACAGAATCAATAAGAGGCAATTATAAATCTACTATTGTGATTATGGCTATTACGGTTGAGTTTTTTCTAGAATGTATACATCTACTTCAGGTATAGTCATGGTGTTTCCAAAAATTGTGTCATGTTCCCTTAGGCCAGTAAAGATGCCCCATATTTTAACACTGTCTGGATCCTGGCTGAATGGGTTCAGTGTTTTCTCAAGCTCCTCAACCCATTGTCTCTCCTTGTCTGTATTTGGATCAAAGTTGGACCATATCGAATCGGTTGCAAACGGTTGGTCAGATACCTGTACCCTTAACACATACGAATTGAAGTTATTCAGCACCTGTTCTATGTCCCCCTCGTAGTGTATTATCTCGCCTTTGTATCTCTCGCTCTCCTCCATGAGTGATGCGTGTGGGATGGTGGGCGCACTCTGTTTTATCTGATCGTCTGTCATGTCAGTTACCGATACCCTTGAGCCTTCAAATTCGTAGTACACAGATCCAAGCAGACTTGCCAGCAGCAGGATTGGCATGACAGATAGAACGGCACCCAGGATGAGTGTCTTGCGGGCCCTTGGAGGATCTTGTTTTCTAAGGCAAAAATACGATATTGCACCGCCTATTATGGAAAAAAATATCGGCAAGAGGTACCACGCCGCACTTGACTGGCGTGGTTGGTTTATGATAACGATGTTCTTGTCCCTGCTGGCATCAGACGGAATTGGATCTTGTGGTGCCTGTGCGTGTATCGCGGGTGAAGGGTCTGTTTCTGGCCCCTGTCTGGAGGGCTCGTCGCTTGGTGTTTTGTCTGTTTTCACATGATCATGATTTTGTATGTCATGTTTTGATACGTTTCCAGATATCCTGCTTTTTAGGCTCTCAAGGTACTTCCTGTCCGAATCATACAAGTCTTTTCCGTTTTGAAGCATGGACTTTATGTGGTCAAGCCTTCCTGTATCACCTATGTCAAGTCTGAGAAGTGCCTCAACATCTGCAACGGCATCAGAATCCAAGTCGAACAAGGTATTCCAGTTTGTTATTTTAACCTTGGCAGGTATTTGCCGGAAATCTCTACGCACTCAAGATCATCGTCCAATGAGTCCAGCAGGCGCACCACCTCATTGTGTCTCTCGGTATTAAGGAGCAGCAGATCTTGGTCAGCAGTACCTGTTTTGAGATCTTCTCTCTCAAGGATAATTTCTAGCAGGATTTTTTTGGCAGACTCTATCTGTAAAAGTATGTCCTGTCCATGCTGTGTTCTGAGTGTGGGTTTGGCAATGTCAGGTACGGAATATCCACGGTTGTCATATGTGGAGACGGTATCAACATCAAAGAATTCTCCAGAATACATCAGGTGGTCTTCGTCATCGATGTGCCGCAGGCCCAGATAGTGTCCTATTTCGTGCGCAACTGTGTGTTTTAGTGACTCCGTATGGTACAGTTGATAGTCAGAATGGCAGTCGTCGTTTCCCAATCTAATTGTAATTACGTGATTTTCGGCACTGCCGGATTCTTTATCAAAAACAGTATGCAGTCCCAAGTTACCCGCAGGTATCCATCGCATCCATTCTATGTGCAGGTCTGCATCTGACTCGACTATTTCAAATTGGAGAAACGTGTTGGAATATTCCCATGCATATAGGGCATGCTCCAGTGCAGGAGTTGCTAGGTCTGGATCAGCATAGTCTGGAATGTCAGTGTATGATACAGTATGCGTCTCGTATTCGTGTAGCGATGCAGTGGCGGCTTCAGACTCGCTTCCAAGTTTGATTTTCTCCGGTACGGCATCTACTTCTTCCCGAGCTTCGTCTGCATATATGGTCTCGTCTACTGCGTTGGCAGGAGGATCGCCTGCTATGTCTGTCTCATCAGACACAATGCCTGCTGCCACAATAGTCACAAATATGGCAAAGGTTCCAGAACCCAACAACAGTGTCTTGCGTGCACGTGGCGGGTCTACGTGACGCAATCCAAGGTACGCAATGATTCCGCCTATGATTGACAGAAATATTGGAAGCAAATACCATGTTCGGCTTGACTTTCTGCCAGATATGGGTGCATCATCTCGTTTCAGGTAGCGAACATGATCAAACATGTCATATACATAATCAATATCGTCCTGACGGATGTCGTTGTCTAAAATCCTGTTTCTTATGCGAACCAATCTATCTAGATCACCGATCTCCAGCCTTTGCAGTGCGCTTATCATGTTCAGTATGTCGTTTGTTTTTCGCTCCGTCATCATGCGTTACAGGTGTTGTGATTATTTCATTGTTTTCTCCAATATGAAAACAGGAAGTTGTACCGTAAGCGTACAATAACAATTGTTGACTTGTTCAATCAAAATGATAGCCAACAGTATGATTGGATCGTCATAGATCATCATGATTTTGGAGCCTGTGAAGAATGTGTAAAACATGTAAAACTAAAACATGTTCAAAAACATAAAAAATTTCTAAAGAATTGTGATGGATCTATGTGGAATTTTATTTTCGACTAAATCGAGTAACTATTGTATTGACGATAGATAATTTCCCGGGGTTTCTGGAGGCCTGACAAACTAAAGTTAGGGATTTGTGCTTTGAAACCAATTAAATTGATTTTCATGGTCACTGATGTTAAAGTGGAATCTCATCCATTACATTATCACAGGAAGAACTGGTATAGCGAAGTGGAGTTTGGACAACAAGAAAAATCACATGCCCATATAAGCTAACAGATAGAATTCTTTCCGTAGTCCATTGATTGACACAATGCACAGCAAGGTAGTTTGTTGCATAACTTGGATCCTAGGCACGAAATTTACCCAACTTTTGACTGGCTTAGGCGTGTTATACAACAAACTATAATTTTCTAAATTCTTTTATTTGTTGAATGTTTAGAAATATTTGTGACCTATGAGAAAGCCCAAATTATTTACAAAAAACGTCATGGCATAACGGTCAAAACTTGTTGGATTGCAGATATTAAACGAAAACATGGCAAGACCAAACACGAATCTTGGAATAGAATAGGAATAAAACCAAAATATCCGTGCCCTGATAATATATTTCCAAAACTTGAGAAAATTCTTAAAGAATTGAATATGGTTTGATCAGCACCTGCCTAGAGTAACACTCGATTCAATTTATGCAAAACACCCTCCAAAGTACCAGTGTAGTACAATTGGTTTAAATTAATAACATTTGATTCCAAGCTGGATTGATAGTAATAGACGAGGACAGGATCTTCAAGGAGATTGAAGGCAAAAACCCGGCATCAGTTTCATTAAACGGCCCTGATGGAATTTTGCCCCAAGTCCAAGAAACCGCTATGAAAATCACAGAAAAGTTCGGAATACCGGCTTACGTCTTGGCAGACACGACATGGGGAACCTGTGATCTGAATTCAAACGGCTCCAAAGTGCTCGGAGCAGAAATTCAGTTTAACATAGGACACACAATAAACACCGAATCATTAGAAAAGAATCTAGTCTTAATTGACGCATTTGATGATGTTGAGTTTGATGGTGTCGCAAAAAAATGCGCCGGCATCTTGAAAGAAAAAACAGTTTCACTAGTTACAGACAGCCAGCATCTGCATAAAGTAGACAAGGTTGAAAAAATTTTAACAGAAAACGGAATTAACGTAAAGGTTGGAAAAGGCAAGGGACAGCTAAACGATGGCCAGGTGTTTGGTTGTGAATTTTATCCCGCGACAGATCTAAAAAAAGAAGTTGATGCCTATGTGTTTCTAGGACAGAGCAATTTCCATGCAGCAGGAATTGCACTGTCAACGAACCTGCCAACCTATGTTTTGGATCCTTACTTTAATGAGGTAAGGGAAGTTACAGAATTTGCACAAAAGCTAAAAAAAAAGGCCACACTTGCAGTATACAAAGCAGCTGAGGCAAAGTCATTTGGGGTCATTGTCGGATTAAAGGAAGGGCAGCTATCCAAGGTGTTTGCCTTGAAGATCAAAAAAGAGTTAGAAAAAGAAGGAAAGCAGGTTCAATTGTTTGCACTGACTGACATCACAAATGAAAGGTTAAGAAATCTCAAGGGAATCGACGCCTTTGTTCAGGTGGCATGCCCGCGAATTTCCACAGACAACCAATTTGACAAGCCTGTGCTGTCTACGCCCCAGGCAAACGCCCTTCTCAAAATTCTGCGAAACGAAAGCATTGAGGGGTATTTAGAAATTCCACACTGGCTGTAATCAGGACACCAGTCTTTTAAATCTGGAATAATCAGATAGTTTATCAAACAACTCAGATTTTTTTGCCTTTGCTTTGTATTGCATTCCTTGAGAAACTGCGTGCTCAAGGGAATCAAGTGCCTCATCAAATTTTGACAGCATTGCAAGATCACATGATTTATCAAGCAAGACATCACCGTTATCCGGATAATCCTTTAGAATAACATTGCAGCATGAAAGCGATTCGTCAAATTTTTCCATAGAAAACAGAATTCGCTCTTTATGATACAAGACAACATTGTATTTCGGATTGTCATGTAAAATTTTCTCACACAACGACAATGCCTCAGCAAAATTCCCTTTTTTTCGAAGAGAGGATATTTTATTAGTCAACACGGAAAGGTCGTCAGGATATCTCTGCAAGGCAGCATCATAACACCTCATCGCACTATCAAAATCTTTGAGCTTGCTTAGAGCATATCCCTTGTTGTTAAGGGAGCTGAGGTTATCCGGGCAATCTCTTAGAATTCTGTCATAATATGAGATTGCCTCTTTTAGCTTGCCCTGGAGAAACAGTCTGTTTCCTTCATCTAAAATTGGGTTTGTTTTAGGATCTGCCATGTCAATCAGAGTTTGGTTTCATCAGGATTTTTCCAAAAAGGCCTTTGCCTTTGAGCATTTTTGCGTGAGCTTCTGCTGCCTGTTCAAGCAGATATGTCGAGTCAATTACAGATTTTATTTTCCCCTGAGACATCCAGTAAAGGCCTTGTTCCAGCTCAGCTCTGGTTCCCTGGGTTGAGCCCAAAATGTTGATTCCCTTGAAAAAAATGTGACGCAGGTCAGTTGGGGCATCATAGCCTGTCGTGGCCCCGGTAGTTACAATCGTTCCGCCATAGTTTAGCAAAGTCAGCTCTTTATTCCAATGGGATCCACCAATGTGCTCAAAAATTACATCAACCCCAGGTACGTCACCGCAGGGCTTTGAAATCTTTTTTGAAATCGCTCTGACTTCTTTGTGCCAGTCGTTATTTCTATGGTCTATCGCATAGTCAGCGCCCAGTTCCAATAATTTATTTAATTTATCAGGACTGGCAGTGGCAATTACAGTACATCCAAAAAGTTTTGCAATCTGAATTCCATAGTTTCCAACGCCAGAGCTTCCGCCCATGACCAAAACCAGTTGTCCGGGATGAATTTCTGCCCTGCCAACAAGCATGTGCCACGATGTAACTAGCGTCATGGAGGCAGCAGCTGCATCATCATATGACACGGCATCAGGAATCCTCACGACATTAGCTTCGGGAAGGTGGGCCTCCTCGCAGTATCCCCCCCAAAGCGGACCGGTTTGAAACCCCCAAATTGTCCGGCTTTTACAGTCGTATTCCCGTCCACCAGTACATGCCTTGCAGACTCTGCACGAGATGTTTCCATGGGATACCACCCTGTCCCCAACTTTGATGTTTTTTACATCACTGCCGACTTTGATGACCTCTCCTGCAGCATCTGTTCCAGAAATGTGGGGCAGCGGAACTGCCAAGGGCTTTCCCCTCATTCCCCAGATGTCATCATAGTTCAGCGACGCTGCCTTGACCTTGAAAACGACTTCACGGGGTTTTGGTTCAGGGGAAGGAATGTCTCTGATTTTCAAGATTTTAGAAAAATCATCATTCTCAGCATATCGATCATATACCAGGGCCTTCATGATTTTTTTCAAGTTTTTAGAGATATATGATTTGCCAATATCGTCTTTCAGAAGACCACAAACAATTATAATCACAACAGCAAAAATCACAGCATGTCAGATAGTGCGGTATTTCCAGGTGACAAGATAGCATCCATTGAGGAATACGAGGCCGGATACAACACCTTTGATGATGGGGACATGGTCAGAGCAGCAACGGTTGGACAAAAAGACATCGACAATGCAACGCGAACTGCCAGCATCAGACATCCAAAATACTTGTCAATTCCAAAGGTGGGGGACACCATTATTGGAACAGTCGCAGCAGTAATGTCATCCATGATTGCAGTAGCAATAGACTACATCAATGGAAAACCCACCACATCAAAAGTAGAGTGCATATGCTCGATACGAAACATTAGAAGGAAAAACGTGGCACTGGTTAACGACATAGTAACAGTGAAGATAATTAATCATCTTAACGGAACAATTCACGCAACACTTGAAGAGCCGCAGTGCGGCGTACTATTCACAAAATGTAGAAAGTGCGGGGGCAGGGTCGTTCCAATGCGCGATGCCATAAAATGTACAGAGTGCTCTTGGATTGACGAGAGAAAGATTTCTACAAATTTTGGCAACAGTGATTTTGTAAAGCTGAGAGAGTAAGAAATGATACGTCGTGTTTCGTTCCAAGGCGAACGGGGGGCATACAGTGAAGCCGCGGCAAGATCGTTTTTTAACGAAGAAAGTGAGACGGTTCCCCTTGCAACATTTGCAGAAGTTTTAGAAAGCACGTCTACTGGTAAAACAGAGTATGCAGTTCTGCCCGTGGAGAATTCATTGGAGGGAAGTGTCGGCGAGAGCTATGATCTATTGTACTCAACATCCCTGAATGCCACAGGCGAGATTTATCACAGGGTAGAGCACTGTCTAATCGGAATTGGAAGGTTGGAACAGGTAGATACCGTGTATTCGCATCCTCAGGCACTAGGCCAGTGCAGGAAATTTATCGAGCAGCACGGCATGAAAACAATTCCTGCATATGATACGGCAGGCAGCGTAAGAATTGTCAAGGAACTTGGCAAGAAGAATTGCGCATGCATAGCCAGCAGAACAGCCTCATCCATACACGATGTGCCTGTTATTTCTGAAAATATCGCAAATAACCTGAACAACTATACGAGATTTTTGATATTGTCAAAAAAAGAATCTCCGGAAACGGGAAACGACAAAACCTCGATTATTTTTTCCATCAAGCACGAGCCGGGTTCGTTATACAGAACAATGGAGAATTTCTACAAAAACAATGTCAACCTTACAAAAATAGAATCAAGGCCGACTAAAGCAAACACATGGGAGTACAACTTCCATGTAGATTTTGAGGGTCACAGGAAAGAAACGCAGATTTCAGAGATGCTAGACAAGATAAGGCAAGAGACGCTCTTCATGAAAGTTTTGGGTTCGTATCCTTCTGCAAAACTAGGCTAAAACCCCTTGGGCTTTCTCAGTGTAAACCCCATGCTAAACCCAATGATGACCATCCCCGAAATAATTACCATGAGATCATATGTGAACCAGATCGGATCAGAGCTTCTAACTAAAACTCCCGTAATTTCTAATTCCTTGTTACCAGTATTTTGGATCTGGATTTTTGTTTCACCATCTGCCATATGAGTCCAGTCCAAATCCAGTTCGTCCTTGTAGGAGGTTTTTGGAATTATCAATCCCCCATCGGGACTCTCAAGTTTGAGATCAAAAGTATTGCCAACAATTCTCATATTTTGTTCGGTGTGAGCTGGTGCAGGAATTATGTAAACTGTGGAATCACCAACTCCTACCACGTAGTTTTCATTAATGGTGATTAGTCCAACATGTGAAACTAAGGAAATGCCGCCAATTGCAATAATTGCACTTCCAACTACCAGGCCTATAATAGTTCTTTTGGACATCATGAATCATTGATTCTAGGTACTGCTTAAAAAATTATCTACATCAAGGAGACATCATGAGGCTGACTTTCTGCAAATCCAGCTCTTGACATTTTGATAAATTCTGCATTTTCCTGCATTTGAGGAATTGTATGTGCACCGCAATAGCTCAATCCAGAACGCACGCCACCCGTAAGTTGTTTTAGAATATCAGTCACAGTTCCCTTGTAAGGAACCATAGCCTCTACTCCCTCGGCAACGTAGTCATTGAGATCATCATCAAGCGAAATGGAGCCAGTCTCCTTTGACTTTCTGCCAATTGAGGCTGCAAGAGAGGCCATTCCACGGTAAACCTTGAAGCGTTTTCCATTTTTAGTCAAGACGGTGCCCGGTGACTCGTCAGTGCCTCCAAGCATGCTGCCTACCATTACAGATGAAGCCCCGGCAGCCAGCGCTTTTGTTGCATCGCCAGAAGTTCTTGTACCGCCGTCAGAAATTATTGGAATGCCGTGATCTTTACCAACTTTTGCACAGTCCATTACGGCAGTCAGTTGGGGCACGCCAGAACCGGTAATGACTCTAGTAATACAGATTGAACCAGAGCCTACGCCGACTTTTACTGCATCAACTCCTGCCTTTATCAGATCTTCAGCTCCGTGGGCAGTTGCGATGTTACCTGCAATTAACTCACAGTCTGGAAACGCTTTTTTGATGTTACGAATCGTGTTTAATTCATTTTCACTGTGGCCATGTGCTATGTCAACAACAAGCACGTCAGCGCCTGCCTCCAGAAGGGATTCGCTTCTTTCCAAAAAGTCACCCTTTACACCAACTGCTGCCCCAACTAACGGTCTTCCTTTCTTATCTTTGGACGCATTTGGATAGTTGGCATTGTTTGTAATGTCCTTACTTGTAATCAAACCTTTGATAATTCCCGAGTCATCAACTATTGGCAGTTTTTCGATTCTATGTTCGTGCAAAATGGATTTTGCCTCATCCAGCGTAACGCCAGGTTTTGCAGTTACGACATCCTTTGTCATAACGTCATGAACGGGGTTGTTTGGATCGGCAAACAGTAAATCCCTTTCAGTTATTATTCCCACTAGTTTAGAATTGGAATCGACTACCAAAAGACCGGAAATTTCTTTGTCTTCTGCATGGTCTAAGGCATCCTGTACGGATTTATCAGAAGAGATGGAATACGGGTTTTCTATCATTACGCTGCCTGAGCGTTTTACCTTGAGAACCTCGTTGGATTGTTCTTGGATGCTCAAGAATCTATGAATGATTCCCAGACCTCCGGCACGGGCCATCGTTACTGCCATGGACGACTCAGTGACAGTATCCATGTTTGCACTTACAAAAGGAATGTTAATTGAGATGTTTTTGGACAGTTTGGTACTTAGATCGGTCTGGCTTCTGCTTGTAATGTCTGAATATTTGGGTACAAGAAGAACGTCGTCAAAAGTTAATCCTTCTCTGAATTCCAATGAAACCTTGTTAGGGAAGTTAAATATTGATTATAAGCCTTTGTGTTGCTTTGATAGTCTTGAAGCTACCGTTATTGCCTCACTGGTGGCCTCAACGTTATGAGTGCGAATAATGTCAGCACCATTCATGACAGACGCGGCCTCTGCAGCTATCGAGCCGATCAGCCGATCAGACGGATTTTTTTTGCCTAAAAGATTTCCCAAAAAGGATTTGTTTGAGACTGAGATCAGTATCGGATGGCTTTGCTTTATGGATTTCAAGTTTTTAATGATGGACAGATCCCTTTCCACCCAGTCTGATCTAATTTTTGTAAAAAACGGTCCACGTCCAGTTTTTCGAAAGAATCCTATCGCGGGATCCAATACAATTTTTTCAGATGAAATGCGGGATTTTTTTGCAATCTGCAAGCTGTCCCTAAGAAGCTTTTTGGTTGCAGTTACAGCATTCCCAAAGACAGGTTTGGAGCTGTATGCACATAAAATTAGAGAGGGGGCGTATTCTGAGACGACATCTTGCATTTTTCCATCATATTTTAATCCAGAAACATCATTGATTATTTCAACACCGTGTTCTAACGCATCCCCGGCAGCCTTGGCCCTGCATGTATCAACGGAGATTGGAAGGTTAGAAACATTCTGAATTATTTTAACTGCGTCAAGAACTCTGCTTGATTCGAGTTTTTCTGAAATTGTAGTGGACAGATACGGAGCAGTGGACATGCCTCCGACATCGACAAAATCTGCACCCTCGTTTTCCATCTGTTTTACGGCATCTTTTATTTGAGTTTTGGTTGTGCGAACAGATTTTTTGTAAAACGATTCGGGACTAGCGTTTAGGATTCCCATTATGCGTACAGGGCTTTTTCCGCCTACTTGCACATTTCCAATTCTAGCCACATGGTTTATCAAAAACCAATCCAATTTGAGTGGTAGGATGATTTCAGGTTGGAAAAAGAGATATTCGGATATTTTAAAAGAATTCAGGTACAGCAAAACAAAGGACAGGGAATCAGCCGTTCTTTTGGATTCAATTCTAAGGGGCTCGAATAGTGACAGAAAAATTCTCAATTTGGTCAAAGGCAGAACCGTCTTTGTGATAGGCTCCGGCCCTTCCTTATCAGCTGCCGTTAAAAAATTAAAAGATCATAAAAAAACAATAAAAATTGCAGCAGACAGTTCAGTTAAACCGCTAATAGAAAACGGAGTCATTCCAGACATCGTTGTTACTGACTTGGACGGGGATGACGACGCATTGAAAAAAATTGCAAGGACAAAGTCGATATTTGTTGTGCATGCACATGGGGACAATATAGAAAAGCTGGAATTCGCAAAAAAACTGAAAAACTGTATAGGTACGACTCAGTCAGAACCGTTTGGCAAGATTCAAAATTTTGGGGGGTTTACTGATGGGGACAGGGGGGTTTTTTTAGCTAATCATTATGGTGCAAAAAAAATTATTTTGTTTGGGATGGATTTTGGAGACAGAATTGGAAAATTTTCAAATACAAAAAAAGCCGACAGAAAAGTAAAACTGATGAAGCTAAAAAGAGGCAAGACACTTTTGGAATGGCTTTCAACCATTACAAGGTCAGAATTATTTACCACATCAAAGCCAATCAAGGGATTTAAAAAAATACCATACAAAGAACTAGATGCCATCACCTAGAATGCATTTAATACCCTATCCCCCATTAAACAGACTATGAAATTCTCCGAAGAGCAAGTCAAGGACATTGTTACTTTGAAAGAAAATTTGATCAAGCAAATCGACAAGCATCAAAAAGATATAGAGATGTTAGAAAAAAATCTTATAGTTTTGGATTTGGTTCTAAAGGAATCCAGCTACACCAAAGCCTCACAACTGCGAAAGGTAAAACCAGAAATCCAAAAAAAGTCAGAGACTGCAGAAAAGCCCGCAGAAGATTCCATTCCAATCAAGAGGGGAAGCGACGGGAAAGTAATTGCAAATGCGTTTGTCACGCCAGATCAAGTCCGGATAGTTTTAGACGATAAAATCGAGATTAGTGATGAAGTACCGCCTTTCAAATCATTTTTCCTAGACAGAATTATTGGGGAAATGAAGAAGAAGGATTCTGCAGAAGCAGATAGCGGGAAGATCCAAAAGGAATCAATCATTGATTTGATCATAAACAAAAACGGCTCAGACATTAGAGAAATCATTATCAGAAACTATAGGCAGAAGGAAAGGGTAAATGAGCTTATCAACACTGCAGGCTGGTCATTAACACGAATGCTTGAAAACATCAACAAGTGATGATATGGACAAAATTGTAGTTTTAGACTTTGGATCACAGTACAGCCATTTAATTTGTAGAAGAATTAGGGAATTTTCTGTTTATGCAGAACTTGTTCCTTTTGATATTAGCTGTGAGGAGTTACAAAAACACAATCCAAAGGGAATAATTTTTTCAGGAGGCCCGTCAAGTGTTTACAGTTCAGATGCTCCAATCCCGGATAACAAAATTTTTGAGATGAATTTGCCGTTGCTTGGAATTTGCTACGGTCATCAATTGATTGTAAACAAATACGGCGGAAAAGTAAAGAGGGCAAACAAGGAATACGGCTCGTCCCTGCTTACAGTTGATAATGACAAAGATCTACTAAACGGGGTAGGAAAGTCAGTCAGGGCATGGATGAGCCATGGCGACGAAGCAGAAGAAGTTCCGCCAAAATTTCAAGTAATAGGACATACAGAAGGCGCAAAAGCTGCCGCAATAGCATTAGAGGAAAAATCAGTCTACGGAATCCAGTTTCATCCCGAAGTGGTACATACGGAACAAGGTACAGAGATTCTCAAGAATTTTGTTTTGAAAGTATGCAGGGCAAAACAAGACTGGACCATGGAGGGCTTTGTCGAGACAGCAGTGGAAAAAATTTCAAAAATAGAAGGAAACGTGCTTTGCGGGGTTAGCGGAGGCATAGACTCGACAGTGGCAGCACTGATAATCCATAAGGCTGTTGGGGACAAGCTCAAGTGTGTGTTTGTAAACAATGGCTTGTTACGGTTAAACGAGGAAACAGAAATTGAGGAGATGTTCAAAGATAATTTCAACGTAAATTTTACAGCAGTCAATGCAGCTGATGAGTTTCTCGGCAAGCTTGAAGGAATCGAGGATCCCGAAGAAAAAAGAAAGACCGTGGGAGAGGAATTTATTCGTGTTTTTACCGAATTTGCCAAAAAAAATGGTCCTTTCAGATGGTTGGCTCAGGGCACGCTTTATCCGGATGTAATTGAAAGCGGGGTTTCAAAAGGACCCGCAGCGGTAATAAAATCCCATCACAATGTAGGCGGACTGCCAGACTGGCTTGATTTGGACATTTTAGAGCCATTAAGGGAATTGTACAAAGACGAGGTAAGAAAGATAGCAAAAATTCTACGGGTTCCAGAAAACCTTTTGATGAGGCACCCGTTTCCTGGTCCGGGCTTGGCTGTAAGGGTGATGGGGGAGGTGACCCCGACAAAGCTGCATATTGCCAAGGTAGCAAGTAAAATTGTCGAAGACGAGCTGGTGGAGGCAGACCTGTATGACAAAGTTTGGCAGGCATATGCTGCAGTTGGAGACGATAAGGCAGTCGGCGTTGTCGGGGATGAAAGAAAATATGGAAACATTGTAATGATACGGGTTGTAGACTCTATTGATGCAATGACTGCAGATTGGACAAGACTTCCGCACGGTCTTTTGGAAAAGATCAGCAATAGAATTACAAATGAGATTGAGGATGTGACATGGGTAACTTATACAATTTCAAGCAAGCCGCCTGCAACAATTGAGCCGCAATAGTGAGAGATATGGAATACGAAAAAATCTGTGATGAGATTCTAGAATGTGATGAAAAAATCAGATACGTGGGGGTGTATGATTATGGTGAGCTCTATGACAAAATGAGGCCGGGATTAAAAAATCACTTGTCAAGAGAGGAAACAGAGATGTCTTTGTCTCAAGCAGTTTACAGGTGGTCTACACGTAAAAAAACTGCCGATAAGATTGGAAAGCCTATTTTTGCACTGGCAAAATATGAAAAGATTTATCGGATAACAGTCCCCATTGGAGGGGCGGGACTAGTTTTAATCAGCACGGAACTAGATGCAGACGTAAATGGCATAGCAGAGAAGGTTTTAAAAATCAAGGACAGGTACTCTTGAAAAATTTGGATGATCACAGACTTCATGTTTTTGATATTTGTTGGTGGGTGTGTAAGGCAGAAGGCGACCATGCAGTACGTTTGATGGGGTTACGGACAGAAAGAGAGTTTCATTTGGCAAAGAATGGTTAAAATCAATTGGAGAAGAGTTTGCAAGTTTCTACAGAGGAAATGTAAATTTTGTCACGCACACACAGTCAGTCAGTTCCAAATATATGGAAATCGAAATCATGACAAACGGATTCCGCCAAGTCTGCATCGGAAGTCTTCACTGTAAAATTCCGTCTGAACCTGTTAAAAATTACACTGTTACAAGAAAATATCTGGTACATTCATCTATGGATTTCCAATTGATGCCATAAGAACTGTCAAAATTGAGTTTGATATGCTTTCCATTGATTTTGCCTTCAAACTTTCCTTCTAGGCGTTTTTCTTTTCTAAATTTTTGGTAAATGGTGCGACCGCCTTTGTCATTCCAAAAATTACCATCATCTGCAAAAGCCAAAAAAAAGCATTTAGTAAAGTTAGCATTTTTTAATTGTTCCAAAAATTTTATGTCTTCACAGATCATGAGCATTTGGTTAGGATATGCCTTTTGTCTAGGAAATTTTATTTCGATTGCATATGCCTCGGATTTATCTTTTTTGAATATGACCAGATCAATTTCCTTTTTCACAAAAATTTGTTTATTCAGGCCAAACGCAGATACGTTTCTTTCAAATTGAACTTTGTAATCATTTAGATTTTTTCGTAGCAACAAAGCTAATTCATGCTGTATACTTGCCTCATTATAGACTTCAATTTTTTTTAATGATATTTCCTTGACAAACTCGTTTAGCAAGTCATGAAACAGGATTTTCTTATTATCTGAAATAAAGTCGTAGTCATTTACCAGAGCTGTGTTTGCAGGCTTGTTTTTTAGGTCAAGGATTGGTCTGCTGTTTATATGGATTTTTTCTTTTTTGTAATTGCTTTTCATTTTTGGCTTTTGTGTTCTGCCTTTGTCGAGTCTAACTGTTTGATTTTTGAGGTCAAGATCAGAGCTGAACCAAGATTTACTTAAAACCACTTTCATAAGAGGGTGAGAGTCGCTGTTAGACCACCAAGCAGGGTATGAATATGCAGAGGGGGGCAACCTTCCTTTGCATATATCTTCAATTTCAGAGAATTTTATTTTGATTGATTTTATGTTTTGTTTTTGTAAAAAATCACCAAAATTACCATATGAAGTCATTTGATGGGTATTGTGTCATTTAACATATAATAAGCAACTCTAAACCAAAAAATCCACAGCCGGCAGCACATCTACAGTCTACGTATTTTTTTTTTGTTGCTGTTGCTGACAAACATTTCCAAAGCGGGGTTTTCAGTCACAGCAAGCATGCGCCAAAAACACCGGCAGAGTCACCCAGCTTGTTTTTAAGAATGGGAGTGTCAATCGAGTCAGAGAACACCTTGCTGTAAACTGACTCCTTTCCTTCAGAATACAAAAAACCAATGTTTGACAAGCCGCCGCCCAGCACTATGGCGTCGGGATCCAGGATGTCTATCACATTTGCAAGGCCGTATCCAAAATTTTCTAAAAATTCATCCTTCCATTTTTTTCCAATTTCGCCATCAAGACTTGAAAGGATTTCTGGAAGGGGTTGTGATTTTCCAGTGAGTTTTGTCCATTGTTTTTCTAATGATGGGCCGCTGATGTAGGTCTCCACACATCCATTTTTACCGCAGTAGCAAGAATTTCCATTGCGGTAAAGAGTATGGTGTCCCCATTCGCCTCCAATGTTGGCTCTTCCAGAATGGAGTTTTCCATCAATTACAATTCCGCCGCCTACACCTGTTCCCATGATCACACCAAATACTGAACCGAATCCGCTGGCAGCACCCATCTTAGCTTCGGCCATAACAAAACAATTTGCATCATTTTCCATTGAAATTTCTTTGCCCAGCTTGTCTTCAAGATCTTCTTTTGGTGATTTTCCAATCAGGCATTGGGTGTTGCTGTTTTTGATCAATCCGGTTTTTTTGGAAATTGCGCCAGGAGTACAAATGCCTAAAGAAAAATCAGGAATGTTTTTAGAAATATCTAAAACCAAGGATGAAATAGCATCAATGGTTTTCTGGTAATCATTTTGGGGCGTTGGGATTCTTTTTCTTTCTAAAACATCTAGATTACCATCAAGCAGAACAGCTTCTGTCTTTGTCCCACCCAGATCAACGCCGACTTTGTTCAACAGCAATTTATGGGAATCAGAGGGTTTTAGTTTTAACTAAAATCTTATCCCATTGGAGGCGCCATACCGCCGCCTCCGCCACCTGGAGCTCCAGATATGGCAATAACATCGTCTATTCTGAGAATCATGCATGCAGCTTCGGTTGCAGATTTGATGATTTGTTCCTTGACCACGGTTGGTTCTACAACGTTGATTGCCAACATATCTGCAATCTTTGTATTTTTAGCATCAATGCCAGTCCATTTGCGACCTTGGTTTTGTTTTGCCCGCAGAGTAGCCATCGTATCGATTGGATCCATCCCTGCATTCTCAGCAATGGTTAGTGGAATTGTTTCTAGCGCTTCGGCATATTTCTTTATTGCAAGCTGTTCCCTTCCATCAAAACTGTCAGCCCAGTCTTTGAGTTGTGAGGCTGCAAAGGACTCAGGCGCACCTCCGCCGGCAACAATTTCAGGCTTTTCAATTACGTCTTTTACAACCATCAAAGAGTCGTGTATTGAACGATCAACCTCGTCAATCACTCTTTGAGAGCCGCCACGAATTAACATGGTAACGGATTGCGGATGTTTGCAGCCTTCTACAAATACCCATTTGTCAGATTCAACTTTCTTTTGGTGAACCATATCAGCCGAACCGAGATCATTTTCTGATAGATCATCCAGGTTGCTAATCACACGCCCGCCTGTAGCCTTGGAGAGTTTAATCATGTCACTTTCTTTGACGCGGCGAACTGCCAAAATACCGTGTTTTGCAAGATAGTGTTGTGCAATATCATCAATTCCTTTTTGGCAAATCAGCACGTTAACGCCAACGTCATATAATTTGTCAACCATGGTCTTTAGCATTCTGTTTTCTTCTTCTAGGAACATCTGCATTTGAGTCGGATCAGTAATCCTAATTTCAGAACTCATCTCCGTTTTTTCAATTTCCAACGCGGAATTTACCAGCGCAATTTTTGCCTTTTCAATTTTTGTAGGCATTCCACTGTGAACAATTTCTTTATCCAAAACGATACCTTTGACAATTTGAGTGTCTTGAATCGAGCCGCCTGCCTTCTTTTCAACTTTGATGTTTTCAAGGTCTACAGTGTAGTTATCGCCTTTTTTGGTTACAATACTAAGAATAGCATCAACGACAATTTTTGACAGTACGCCGCTATCCTCAGAGACTAATTTGGATTGCATGCTAGTTGTTGCAACATTAATGAGTGATTCTTTATCATCAGGTTGAACTTTCTTTGACATTTCTGAGTATATTTCAAGGGTTTTTTCCGCAGCTGCCTGAAAGCCTTCGACAATGGTTGAAGAATGAACTTCTTTTTTGAGCAAGTCTTCTGCTTTTGCAAGCAATGCGCCTCCAAAAACAACAGAGGAAGTCGTGCCATCACCTACTTCATTATCTACTGTTTTAGAAATTTCAACTATCATTTTGGCAGCTGGGTGCTGAACGTCAATCTCTTTTAGAATGGTGGCACCATCATTTGTAATAGTAACATCGCCTAAGGAATCGACAAGCATTTTATCCAGACCCCTAGGCCCAAGACTGCTTTTAACTAATTCAGAGACTAGCTTGGCAGCAGCAATATTGTTCTGCTGGGCGTCTTTGCCCTTTTGCTGTAGTGCGCTCTCCTTGAGAACTAAAACGGGTCCATTTGGGCCTTGTTGAATTGATGCCATTTAGGTTCAGTTTCATCCACCTCAAATCCCCCTTTTTAATATTACTTAGTTGATCGGCTTGATGTAGCACCGTTTTTTCACATCCACAATCCCACCTGAAAGAATTCTAACAGATGGCAGAGCCAAGAATGGCAGGAACAGGGGAACAAGATGGGGCCTAGCAAACCTGCATCCTGAATCTACAATAGCGTGGTTGATTTTTTTAAAGTTTGATGAAACCCTTTCAAACGAATCAGTTGAGACGATTCCTCCAAATTGCAAAGGCAGCGAGGCTAAAATTTTGCCGGATTTTACCACAGCAAGCCCCCCTTGATTTCGGATAAGATGGTTTGAAGCTAAGGCCATATCAGAGTCATTTGAACCAATGACTATCATATCATTTTCATGAAAGCTCCAGGTGGAGGCAAACGCGCCAATATCGGCTCCAAAGTTTTCCAGAAATCCAATGCTGTGTCTGGATGTCCCGTTAATTCTATCAAATGCTGCAACCTTCCAGACATCAGAATCTAAAGAGGCAGGGACATGGCCGTCCTTTGGATGCAGTTCAGCTGATCCGATTTTTGTAATTATCTCAGTCTGCATAAATATTGTATTTGCAAGAACGTCTTTCTTTCTTGATTTAACAAGAAAATCATTTTTTGAGAATTTTTTTAGTTTGACGGTTTTTTTAATCCAGGGCGGTATGGTTTTTTTCTTGAAGGGTACTACAAAACGTCCATTTGAAACCACGAGCTTTCCACCCACAAAGACTTTGCTTGGTTTGAATGATTTCAAGTCATTAAAAACCAGAATGTCTGCTAGTTTTCCAGGTGCTATACTGCCAAGATCTTTTCCCATGTTGTAATAGTCAAAACTGTTCTTAGATGCCATTGTAACTGCGTCTATAGGTTTGAGGCCAAGCTTGATTGATTCCCTGATGCAATGATCAATATGGCCAAATTTTTCAATATCTAGCGGATCAATGCCATCTGAGCAAAACATCAGGCGGTTAAGATAAGTTCCGTGAGACAAAACACGGGGAATGATTTCCTTCAGGTCGCGCCTTATCGAGCCTTCCCTAATCATTACCCACATTCCAAGACGCAGTCTTTCTAAGACCTGATCAAAATTAATCGGTTCGTGACAAGAGAGTATGCCTGATGAAACATAGGCATTGAGTTTTTTTTCACTTATGCCTGCTGTATGCCCATTAATTATACAATCACACTCCAGCATTGCAGAGAGGGATTTCATTGTTTTGGGTTCACGCAAGGTAACTCTAGTCCACGAAAAAACTTCCCCTAGGCCAAGAACGTGGGGGTGTTTTATTGCGGATTTTTCCTGCGATAGCGAGAGATGCTTGCTGTTGCTAAATTTTGCATCCACTGGAAGGCCTCCTGGAACTACCTGAAAAAGTCTTGCCGGTAGATCCTCTCCAAGTTTGAGGAATTCTTGAAAGCCCTTGTAACCTGAAACGCTAACAATGTCAATCGGATCAGAAAAAAGAGAGGTGACGCCGCAAAGAAGTGCCTTTTTTACAAATTCAGACGGCAATACAAATTGGTCAATGTGCAGGTGGGGATCTGCAAAACCGGGGCTTGCATATTTTCCGTTTATATCAATGACTTTGGTTTTTGGACCCATTGTATGCGCAGCATCCGGGCCAACATATGCAATCCTGTCATCAGTTATTGCAATCTGGGTTTTTGGAATAACTTCCTTGGTATATACTGACAACAAGTTACAGTTTTTCAAAACCAGATCAGCTTTTTTGTCACCCATTGCTACAGAATTCAAGGAAGAGATCGAATGCGCTAGACTCGAAGTCACAGTTTTAATTAGATTTTGCGCCTATTATAGATGGTTCTGTCAAGTTATAGGCACCTGAAAATTTTCAATTCAGGGAAGATCCATATTTTAGCTTTCGAAGATTACATAGAACCGAGGATAGGCGTACATAAATGCTCCAAAATCATAGAATATTTGTTGAAGGCAACAAAGTCAGTAGCACAAAAATATACACCAAACTCTGACCTAATGGATATGATGGTCACATTCACAGAAATGGTTAACCGTTGCATCAAGACAGGGTTAAAAGAAGACACACACAATATGAAAGGGTTATCATGTCTATGCTATCACGAATTGAGAGACTGACATTTTATCGTCATACAAACTAAATGCAATATCAAGGGCTGCTGGCATACTGGCAAACAGAAAACAGTCAATAAAACGTGGCATCAAGGTTAGATACCCAAAGGTAACAAAGCCGTTTATCACTAATTGTTATGGTATAAAACACAATGGTGCACTACTCACAATCCCATACAAGAGTAGAAATCCAATCAACGTCTTGTTAAACCCACACACCCAAAAAATCCTGTCGAATCCTGCCTTGACAGTACGCTCGTTTTCATTGACTGCCCTCAACATCAGTCTTTGTGTTTCCAAGGAAACTGAAAAGATAGAATGTACAAAGACAGTAGGAATCGATAGAAATTTGAGGAATGTTACATGTGGCAATGAGGGACAGGTAACATTTTACAAGACAAACAAACTGCTATCCATAAAAGAGAACACCATGCACGCCAGAGCCGGATTCTACAGAAATGATCGCAGAAAGAAAGGCCAATTCTGGAAGATAAAACAGCGAAGAATGGCCAATAGAACAAAACAATACATACACAGAATATCAAAAGATATTGTGGATAATGCCGTCAAAGAAAAGGCTGTAATCGTTCTAGAAAACCTAAAAGGAATTAGAAAACTCTACAAAAAAGGAAATGGCCAAGGCAACAAGTATAGGCGCAGATTAAACGGATGGCAATTCTACGAGCTGCAACGCCAAATAGAATACAAAGCCCAATGGGTCGGGCTCCCACCAGTCGAATATGTAGACCCAAAAAACACGAGCAAGATGTGTCCAAGATGCGGAAAGAAACTCCAAGAGGACATGCAACACAGTCGTAAAATGTCGTGTAATAATTGCGGATTGTACATGGACAGAGACATTGTAGCTGCCATGAACATATCACGCAAACTGTCCCCTAGGTTTAGGGATAGTAGAGATGACATAGGTGAAGCGCAGTCCGGTGTTTTTGAACCGGCGATGATGGAACCCTGCATACCGGTAATCCAGATAGTCGATATGTCAAAGTCGAGTGATAGGTGCCTATAACTTGACAGAACCTTATAGATTCAATGCTTAAATTACGGTTTGGAAGGTTTTGTTGGTATGAACATTCCCAAGGTGATCAGAAAGTATTGTGCAAAATGTAAAACACATACCGAACAAAAGGTCTCCATCTACAAGGCTGGAAAAAGACGCGGTTCTGCCAGAGGCGAACGCCGACACGCAGAACGTAAACGGGGATATGGCGGACAAAAATTCCCAAAACTGGCAAAACCGGCCAAAGTTACAAAGAAAGTCACTCCCATTATGACATGTACAGTATGTAAAAAGAAATACAACAAACCAGGTATCAGAATTAAAAAGTTCGAGTTGGTGGCCGCATGAAAAAGGATCACGTGGAAATTCCAAAACCATCAAGCGAATTTCAAAAAGTTAACTGCAATGAATGTGGCGAGCTTCAAGTGGTTTATTCTCATGCAACAACATCGGTTGCATGCAACTCCTGTGGCAACGCCATTACAAAAGCGACAGGCTCAAAAGCCGAAATAAATGGCAAAGTCTTAAGTAGTGCCGAGTAAATCATAATCCTGCTTTGTGTTTAGATTAAGCGCAATTCTTTTGTCATCAATTACAATATAACTCTCATCTAAATTTTCAAGAGAAGAGATGCTTTTAGAATTTACCAGAGATATTCCGGTATAATGACACTCTTGATTTTCAAAATCAACGGAATAGTCTGATTTAATTCCAAGCGAAGTTAAAAACTTGTTTGTAACGACGACGCTAGTCCAGATGTTTTGAGGGTTGTATCGGGTGACAATTTTTTGTATGATTTGTTCATCCAGCAACGGCAGATCACCAGAAGTTACAAAAACATCATCATCATCAATAGTTTGAAGCACTGAACTTAGATCCTCAACATAGCCCATTCCAGAAGTATCAAAAGTTGCAACATTGTTTTCTTCTAGCAGTTTTTTTGTTTTGGGCGAGCCAGGACTAGTCACTGCTAAAATTTTTGCAAAGCGGTTTGAGCTTTTCAACGAGTCAATAACATGTAGGATTACTGGTTTTTTGTATTTGAGCAACAGTTTCTCATCATCCAAATTCATGCGAGTGCCTTTGCCGCCTGCCATCACAATCCCAATCATATTGAGACAAACACCATCAAAGAGGCCAATCTTGTAAGTTCGTTGGTTGCGCCAAGGACATCGCCTGTGATTCCGCCAAAACTACGAGTCGAAATGGCCAATACAAAAATTGTCAGGGTGACAGTAACGCCTAGCATTACAAGTCCGGCAGTCCCGCCAATAACAGCAACGGGAACAAGCATGATGACAAAAGCTGCTGCAAGTTTCCTCTTGTCTTTCATAATTGAGACAAAAGGAGTGTTTGAGCCTAGTGAGGCAGAGTTTCCCAAACTAGCCATCAGCACCATTGAGAATTTAGCCAAAATTTCACTAATCAAAACTGCCTTGAACAGATCAAACCCGCTTGTAAGGGAGATGGTGATTACCAGACCCATAAGATACAAAACAATTCCAACTATTCCAGCAGAGCCGGCAGAAAGGTCTTTCATTACTTTTAGCTTTCTGTCTTTGCTACCCTTGGCCATAAGGCCATCTGCAAAATCAGCTAATCCGTCTGCATGGTGAATTCCTGTCACAATTGCAAGGGAAGCCACTACCAACAGACTAACTAGCAAGGGATCCAAAAAGAAGGACAGCCCAAAACCGAACGAACCGACTAAAAGTCCGATTGCAATTCCCACAATTGGAAAAACGTACATGTATTTTGCAATGTTTTCTAACGTTGCATTTGATGATGGAAAGATGGTCAGAAAGGAAAAGACAGAACCGATTTCTTTAAGCATGAATCCACCATCCAATCACAGATAAAATAGAAATTATTGGAACAGTGATTATCCCAAAGAAAAGAAAAGAAGTAAGCTTCATCATTGTGATTGCAGAGCAAACATGCTGTTTTGTTAGCGTGGTTTTGCCATCGCCTAACTCGTAATGACTGATCTTTTCAAATTTTGTTCCAAGTGCGCCTGCCAATGCAGCCATAGGATATCCTGCGTTAGGACTTTCAGTGTTTCTGCCATCTCGTATCATTATTTTGTATGACTCCTTCCAATTGTTTTGTAAAATAGCAGCCGAAATGATCATAATTAACCCCGTGATTCTAGAAGGAATGTAGTTTAAAATGGTGTCACATCTTGCGGCAAACCATCCTACGTTTTTGAAGATATCAGTCTTGTATCCAATCATCGAATCTGCAGTGTTGACGACTCTGTACACAAATGCCCCAGGCAAGCCAAAAAGAGCGTAATAGAAAAGAGGTCCGGTGATTCCATCAACGGTATTTTCGCTGATGCTTTCAAGCACGCCTGAAATTACGTGGTTTCTGTCTAGATTTTTGGTGTTTCTCTTTACTATCATGGCCAGACTTGCTCGTGCAGAATCCAAATCGTCGTGTTCCAGAGAATCTACTACGGCTAGAGCATAACGCTCCATGCCTCGAATTGCCATAGTGGTCTTGAGCAGGATTGCCCCAACCACAACTGTGGCAACCAGGATTATCCAATCAACTGCAAGTAATGAAATTCCTAGATTTAAAATCCAAAGCAACGCAATAATTATTCCTACAGGCATTACAATTACAAAAACTCCTCCAAGTTTTTCAGCATACGCATTATGATTTTTAGCTAGCGGGGTCAGGTTTGCAATTAACGTGCCAATCCAAGCAGTAGGATGGTATCTGCTCTTAGGATCTCCAAAAGCAAAGTCCAATCCCAAGGCAAAGGCAACAATTACTGTAGATTCCAGAATCATTTTAACATCCTCTCAATTGCCTTGATGTTTAGGTTATTTTTTACAGTTTTTGCTAGTTTGCCTAGCTCCTTGTCAATTTTAGAAATATTGTGTCTAGTCCAGGCAATCTCTTTTGGTTTTGCATCAAGTGAGTCCTCTTCAGGCAAATCCATTTTCAGCATTGGGATGGTTCCCAAAACTGGAACCCTTGTAATTTGTTTTATTTTTGCAAAGCCTGGTTTTAGTACATCTATATCTCCACGAAACTTGTTGAAGACAAATCCCTTGATCAGCTTTTGATATTTTTTTTCTAACAGTGTCATGGTTCCCACCAAACTTGCAAAAGAGCCTCCCTTGTCAATATCGGATACCAGCAAAACAGATGCATTTACTTGCTCGGCAATAGACATGTTTGCAATATCAAATTTTTGCAAATTTATTTCTGCAGGAGAACCTGCGCCCTCTAGAATTACCAGATCATAGTTTTTTTCAAGCCTATCTAAAGAATCAGTCGCGGCTTTGATTCCTTTTGATTTTACAAATTTTGCATAGTAGTCTTTTGCATGCATTTTCTTGTAACGCTTACCGTTAAGATAGACTGTACTATAGTAATTTCCCAACGGCTTGAGCATGATAGGATTGAGGTCCGGTGTGATTTGGCACCTGGCGCCTATTGCCTGGATTGCTTGGGCACGGGATATCTCAAAATCAGGCGTAGCATAGCCAAAATTTGACATGTTTTGTGATTTGAATGGCGCAACGCTGTAGCCTTTGTCAGCAAAGATTCGACACAATGCCGCAACTAACGTTGTCTTTCCAGCACCGGAGGCAGTTCCCTGTATCATTAAAGGATTCATGCTACTGCCTCCAATGCACGTATCAGTTTTAGGTTATCCTTATGAGATTTTATTGCAATTCTGATATAATGATTGTTCAGACCCCTGAAACTCTTGCAATCGCGTATCAAGATTTTATGTTTTAACAGTCTCTTTTGAAGTTTTGTAGAGTCTTGCTTTGTTTTAATCAGAATAAAATTGGTTGATGATGCATGACATTCAAATCCTTGAATATCGGCAATCCTGTTTTTAAGAAAATAAGATTCTTTTTTTATCATAGATTTTGATTTTGTGATATGGGCCTTGTTCCTGATTGCAATCAATCCTGCTTCTTGGGCAAGAGCATTAACACTCCAAGGAATTTTCATCTTTTGTAAAATATCTATAATTCGTTTGGAAGCTCCAGCATACCCTATTCTAATACCAGCTAAACCAAATGATTTTGTAAGTGATCTTAGCACAAAGAGGTTATCATGTTTTTTTATTAAATTTAATATTGACTGGTTTGATTCAGGAACCAATTCAATAAAACACTCATCAACAAACACAAAACAGGATTTTCTTTTGGCAGCGGAAATAATTCTAGTTAGCTGTTTTTTTGACAATACTGTTCCAGTGGGATTGTTTGGATTGCAAACAAAAATACATCCATTGGAAGGAATCTGAGAAATAAACGAATCAATGTGCTCAGAAAGGTTCATTGTTTTAAAAAAAACAATTTTACAGCCAGCCAGCTTTGCTGCAGCTTCATATTCTCCAAACGTGGGAATAGGAATCAAAACACGTTTTTTTGACAAAAAGGCACTGCAAAAATTATAGATTATCTCAAGTGCGCCATTTCCAACAATCAGATTTAATTCTGGCAATCCAGTATATTTTCTGAGGCCAGACATCAAGTCATTTGAATTTGGGTCTGGATAATGTTCTATTTGTCCCAGTCTTTTTTTCAAGAGAGGCTTTACAGATGCCGGCATTCCAGCAGGGCTTGTGTTTGAGCTAAAATCCACAATTCTGGGATCCCTATTGGCTACAGAATATCTTCCCCCATGAGGCACGGGATTATGTGTCGCAATAGCCGATTTTGTCCTTATTTTCACAGTACCAAATAAGAATGGGCAATATAGTATCTTTTGGTAATTTGAAAAACGATTATTAATTGAAATCAACCAGTCCTAGATCGTCGTGGAAAAGAAAAGAGTAGCAATTATTGGAGTGACAGGTGCCGTAGGACAGGAATTTGTCCAATCCTTAGATGGCCACCCATGGTTTGAGGTAACTCAAATCGCAGCTTCTGAACGTTCAGCAGATAAGAACTATCTGGATGCAATCAAAGATGCAAGTGGAATTATTGCATGGGATGTCAGTGGAGAAATTCCAGAATACATCAAATCAATGACTGTCAAGAAAATTGATGATCTTGATGTATCACAATTGGATTTAGTATTTTCAGCAGTAGAATCTGTAGCAGCACGTGATATTGAAACTAAAATGGCAGCAGACTTGCCAGTGATTTCAACTAGTTCCGCATACAGGTATGAAGAAGATGTTCCAATTCTCATTCCAGGCGTAAACGATGAACAAGCTGAACTGCTCGAAATTCAAAAGAAAAATCGCAATTGGAAAGGTTGGGTAGCACCGCTGCCAAACTGCACTACCACCGGTTTGGCAATCACGCTAAAACCGCTACTGGAAAAATATGGTGCAAAGAAAGTCATGATGACTTCAATGCAGGCCATCTCAGGTGGTGGAAAATCCGGAGTCTCTGCAATGGGAATCACTGATAACATTCTGCCGTATATTCCAAAAGAAGAAGGAAAAGTTAGAACCGAGACAAGAAAGATTTTAGGCAAACTCAAGGACGGTAAAATAGAGGATGCAGATATCAGAGTTAGCTGTACCTGTACCAGGGTTCCTGTAATTGATGGACACACTGAATCAGTCTTTGTGGAAACTTCAAGAGACATTGATCCTGCAAAAGCTAAAGAGCTCTACAACTCTTACAATCAAAGCATTTCAGTTGAAGGACTGCCTTCTGCACCAAAAGATTACTATGCATTTCATGAAGATCCAACAAGGCCTCAACCAAGAATGGAGAGAACCGTCGGGGATGGAATGACGACAACTATCGGAAGAGTGGAAAAAGAAGAGTTGTTTGATAACGGTCTAAAGTACATGTTGTTCTCACACAATAAAAAAATGGGTTCGGCAAAAGGTGCAGTGTTGTTAGCAGAAATGCTATACAAAAAAGGCAAGATTTAGATTATTTTTTGCAATTTTTACAATAATAACTTTATAAGAACCAGAAATCTAGATCGATTCGGGTGTTTTGAACGGTAAAAGTAGATGACTTGGATTTGCAAATTTTATCAGAATTATCTAACGACGCGTCAATTTCTGTTCCACGGCTGTCAAAAAAGATCAAAGTTAACTCGTCAGTGATATATTCAAGAATCAAAAGACTGACCAAAAGAAAGCTAATTGAGCGGTTTACAATCATTGTTAATGATGCTGAACTTGGCTATAGTGTCAAAGCTCTAACTGGAATTAACATGGACACAAAAAAACGCGATCACATAATTGACGAATTATTCAAAATTGATGGGGTACGGGAAGTGGCAGAAGTTACAGGCAGGTTTGACATATTGATAACCATGTATTCAAAATCACTAGATCAAATGCACAAAATGGTTTCTGAACGAATAGGCAGGATTGAAGGAATCCAGTCCTCAGAGTCGTTTATTGAAATGAAATCACGTGCCAAAGTAATGCCATATATGTCATCAAAGGATAGTGACTAGTGTTGCAAAAGCAAAAGTCAGAATCCCGTGTTGCTGTATATTATGAATTAACAAAGCCAAAGATCTGGTATTTGCTGGTGTTTACCGCATTTGGTGCAGCGTTAACAGCGTCTAATATTTACGGCATTGAAATTTCTCTGGCCACATGGATGCTAATGCTATTTTCAGTTGCGGCAGGTTCGGCTGCTGCCAACACTTTGACAAACTACCATGATAGAGATATTGATGCAATAATGGAAAGAACTAAGAACAGACCTTTACCATCAAAAAGAATCTATCCGGCAGTAAAGGCAAGAAATTTTGGATTTGTACTAGCTGGAATATCTCTAGTTTTGGCATTTGGAATTTCATTTACAACAACGTTAGAACAGGGCGTGTGGGCAACCACGTTCATCGCATTTGGATTGATAAACAATATTCTTGTTTACTCGTATGCGTTAAAACGAAGTTCAAGAACCAACATAATTTTAGGAGGATTGTGTGGGGGGTCACCACCTATGATAGGATGGGTGGCTGTGAGCATGTCAGATTTGTGGACAATGGGTCTTGCAATGGCAGGACTGGTGTTTATTTGGATTCCAATGCACATTTGGGCATTGACTTTACATTTCAAAGAGGATTATAACAAAGTAAATGTGCCAATGTTGACTGCAGTGCAATCAGAAAAGACGTCAGCAAGGGCAATTGCAGCTTCAACTGTCGTAATGGTACTATTTTCAATTGCTCCATTCTTTATAACAACTGAAAATGGGGAAGAAATGGTAGGTAGCATATATCTATGGACTGCAATTGCATCAGGTGCACTAATGACTGCATTGTCAATTTGGGTCATAGCTAAACCCATGGAAAAAGCCTCCTGGACCTTGTTCAAATTTTCCAGTCCTTACTTGGCAGTATTGTTTATTGCGTTAATGGTAGATACTGGATTATAAAATACTGCCATTCTCATCGAGGCTGTTAATCTCTTTAGTAATTTTAGAATGCTTTTCGACTAGGGTCTCAAGTGCATTTTGTAACTCTGTAGAATTCCATTTGGAATTGATCATAGAAGATAATTTTGAAACAATGCTCCACTGAAGGTTGTTCTGCTCATCAACCAATTCTAAGAAGCGCTTACCTTTTTCACCGTCATTCATGATTTTTCGACATGACGCGATGATAAAAAAGTTAGCAGAGGGTAATAATATAATTTCAAAGCATTATTAGGAAATACGGAATATCAGATGTGTTGAAATGCAGTATATCAGAGTGTAGGTTAAAAGCGGCAGAAACCGTGAAAATCAGTTTTAAAGAAACCAGAAACCTATGTGAAAACCATTACAAACTGTTCAAAAATAAGGAGAAAAAATATCTTGCAAATTTTACCAAAGCATCAAAATTTGAGTTATGATCCTTTAAAAAAAAATTTCAAACTTCAAAATTATTGAAAGATTTAACACTTACTATTTTTAAACAAAAGTATGGCCGCCAAGAAAAAGACTGTTGAGAAGAAAAAGAAGGCTGTTAAGAAAAAGTCAACCAAAAAGAAGGCCGTTAAACCAAAAAAACAAGCAAAGTCTTCAACAAAAAGACCTGAATTTGAGAAAGCATGGGCAGAATACAATTCGGCACTAAATGGTTGGAAAGAATCTCTTGCGCAATGGCAAAAGGCTACAAATGAAACTCTGATGACATATCATGATGCGTGTCAAAAAGCATTAGAGTCAGACTCGGAATTATTGAAGAAAGTAAGTTCAAGTTGGGAAAGCACGTGGGAAGAAATTGGCCCCGAATACATTAAACAGCAAACCAAGATGATTGAAAACATTTTCAAAGAAACCAATATTGGATCAATAAAAAAATTCAATGAACAGTGGGAAAAGTTTCTTAAAACATCAGGAGGTGATTCAATAAAGGCATATCAAGAAGCCATTAAAAGATTTAATCAAACGTGGCAATCCGAAAAGATGTAATTCTGCAAATTAAAATTTATTATTTTTTTAATTTTACAACTCGGAAAACTTTACAGTCACAAACAGAACAGGTTCCCCTAACCGCAGGTCTGCCGTTTTTCAGTGGTTTCTTCTGGATTTTTAATTTTTCTTTTGGTTTTACATTTGGCACAGTAAGCTTGTGGGGAATCTGATCCTGAAGTGCCTTTAGCGGTTGTCGAGCGAGTAAGTTTTTTCTCAGCATTATCAAGTTTATCAGTTTGTTTTTCTAATGTTTGGATAATTTCATGTTCAATATCAATATCCTCGAGTTTTCCAATTTCTTTTTCGAATTTCTCATCCTTTGATAATTGTTCGGTTGATTCATCTGATGACGGATTTGATTGAGCAGACAACACATCTTCTAATTCATCAATTTCTTTCTGTAAATCATCAAACTGTGCTACTTTTCAGTAGTAGCTTCTTCTAATTCTGGTGTCGGTTCAAAGCCTTTTGGCAGAGTACCTTGTGTAGTCGAAGAATCTGGTTTTGATTCAAATGTTAATTCCTTAACTGGTTCAGGTGGCGGTACTGACGTTTCAGGCAAGTCACCAAGATAATCCAGTTTGACTTTGTTTCCATCAATTCGTAGATAGGGATTACCTGCAATTGAAAAAGTTCGAATTTTGTGCCCCTTTTTCCAAGAATCTTGCCCACTGTAAATTGTAATGTAGCTCAGTCCATTTTGTATATCAGAGCATATAGTCAAGCGATCTACCAACTCTCCTTCAGTAATTCCTTGATCAGTATCTTGATGACGTATGACAGCATAGATTAAATGATCAAAATCAAAACTTGCCTCCGAAATTAAATAATCGGCCCAGTGACTCATTATAAAAAATAAGAATTGTTTTCTAGTAAATAAGCAAGATCAATAAAATACACTGGAAGGTTCGCGGATGTTTTCAACAAATTATGAGTTTTCGAAGAAGTGTAAAGATAGGCGGGTTTTTGGAAAGAACCAAACATAATAGGGAATTCTGATAGATAGAAATTAGACCCCGCACTGTATGTGTGGACATTGCCTTGAAAAGTCTCGAGAGCTTAAGTGTAGCGGCTCTCTAACGTAACACTATAACCCTCTAATGTAACGCCATCTCAAAATCGGTGAAAACCCTCGAAGATGTACCAGTATAGTCTCTAGGACTGCTAAATTTGAATCAATAAAATATTGATGATTGTTTGATCGGGTAAAAATTAACAAACAAAAAATAATAACATTATACACCATCTTGATGTAATTATGCAACCAACCCTGAAAAATCACTCCATGAAGACTTTGCCAGATCTTGTAGAACCAAACATGAGCGTGATATTTGTTGGAACAAATCCAGGAGAAAAATCCGCAAGAATTGGCCATTATTTTGCAGGAGCAAGCAACATGTTTTGGAAGTTATTACATGAATCAAATTTAACAGGTGAAAGACTGACTACCGAATTAGATAGAAAAATGGTACAGTATGGTTATGGGCTAACAGATGTTGTTAAACGACCTACACGTTCTACTACAGAACTCCGAAGAAATGATGGAAATGGAGCTAAGAACCGATTATATTGCATTATAGAAAAAAATGAACCTGATGTGGTTGCTTTTGTTGGAAAAACTGGCTATAGGTATTATCTAGATGAAAATAATAAAAAGGTAAAATATGGTTCTCAAAAATTTAAAATTGGAAAATCATCTGTGTATCTTCTCCCTTCTACCAGCGGCCAAAGTTTTGCAGATACAAGCTACAAGGAGAAATTATACTGGTATAAGAGGCTAAGAACATATGTTCATGCATATTCATAATTATAAACATTCAGAAAATATCGATCATTATTTTTTGAATTGTGATCACAATTCTGTAATAGGCTTTTTATAGGTCATTTTTGTAAAAACGTCCAAGTTGACGGCTTCATCTCTTGCAGGTTTTTTCAACGGAATCAATAAAACTCTTTCAATGGATCAATTTGATGATAAACTAAAAGTTCAAAAAATAACTTACCTTGCCCAAGAATCTGGGATTGATCTAGGGTATGAATTTGAGTGGTATATACGAGGTCCCTATTGCAAACAAGTTTCTGAAGATGCACATACAGCTATAGATGAAAACTTAACTGAACACCCAGATGATGTTGGTTTAAATCAAGAACAAGTTAGAGAGTTTGGAGAAATGTTAAGACCTCATCTTAACAAGACAGATTGGTTAGAAATTGCAGCATCAATATTATATCTAAAAAATGAAAATTATGCAAATGAAGAGTTAGACAATATTATTGGTTACCTATTAGAAGATCTTACTTATGGTTACAAAAATTTTGAAGAAACTTTAATTCGTAGGGTTTTAGCAGATATGCTAAGATTGAACATACTAACAGCATAACATAATAGTTAAAACCGTATTCTCGATCATGAGATTGTCTTAATTTGTTTGATCAAAAATGGAAAGAAATTCTTCAAGATGTAAAAGATAATGGCATTACCGTTGAGCGAGGTGAAAAAAGAGCATTCCGAGAGAAAATTTCATATCAGTTTCAAATAGATGACCCAAGAGATAGAATAATTTTTAACAAAAGTTTTGGTTTGAACATATTCCAATGTATAGGACAATTTTTGTGGATTACTCAAGGTAGTTTCAATGCTGAAACAATCAAATATTATGCCCCATTTTCTTCAAAGTTTTCTTCTGATGGATTCAAGATGATTGGTGCTTACGGACCCAGATTATTTGGAATCCATCATTTAGAACAAATCAAACATGTTATCAATGTATTAGATGGAGACCCATCCAGAAGAAGGGCTGTTGCATCAATTTATCTTCCCCAGTTTGATCAGCACAAAACAGCTGATGAGGTACCTTGTACATTAAATTTACAGTATTTAATACGAGAGCAAAAAGTTCAATCAGTTACATATATGAGAAGTCAAAATGCCTTTAGACTTCTACCTTATGATGTATTTTTGTTTACAATGGTTCAAGAGTATGTCAATGCAGTTTTGACTACTGCTCATAATACAGAATTAGGAACATACAATCATTATAGCGGTAGTTTTCATATTTATATGGACGAGTTAGAATTAATTGAAAATGTCTTAGAGGATGATACCAATGAAACTTTTCAAATGAAATCTATGCCATCAAAGAATGTTATTCTCAGATTACAAAAATTAAATAGATTTGAATCAATAGTTCGAACTATCATCTCTTCACATGAAAAAAGAAGTAATCCTATTGATTTTGATTTTCTATTTGAACTATGTAAAGAATGGTTTGATGATTCTTATTGGAAGCAATTTGCTTTATTATTGATTTGTTATGGTGCAATAATAATGAAAAATAATGAAAATAAAGATTATGCAATATCATTATTAGATCCAATTTACAAGCATATGGTACAAATGTATATTAACAAACAAGCAAATTCAAGTTAAAATTAAATTGAATTAGAATATTTACGAAGTGAACGATACCAATCTAATTTTTCATAGTACTTTGTATCTGCATAACTTTGTCCACTTGTTGAAGGTATAAGATAAATTCGTATGTCACCGTACTTGTATTGAAATCCATATTCTAAATTAGAATATTGATTTTGTGAATATATTCTAAAACCCATTTTCCCAACAAATGCCACTATTTTAGGCTTGAACAAATCCAAGGTTCGATTAAGCCTTCTAGTGCTTTTAATCGTATATTGCTGTTTTATGTCCGAAACGGTTCTAGTAGGTATTTTAACAATATCCGTTAAACCATAACCATACTTCAACATTTTTCTGTCATCTTCAGTTTTTAACAACACGTTAGTTAGGTTTGATTCATACATTAGTTTCCAAAACACATTAGAATGTCCTGCAAAATAATGGCCAATTTGTGAGGAACGTACACCTGGGCTAGTACCTACAAAAAGAATTTTCAATTTTTTTTTAAGTATGTCTGGTAATGGCTTTAGTTTTTCACTCAACAACTATCTGCAAAAGTACTCATAAAAAAAAGATATCATAAAGGTACAGATTTTAGAGATCTTCTGCTTTGAAAGGATCTGTTAATTCCATGTTTGGAAATTCAATCCACCGCATTTTCCATTGACTTTCATCTCTCAAAATGTTGAGTGTTGCATCACATTTCTTACATTTGTAGATCAGATTACTTCTTCTAGTGAAATTGATCAATTTCTTGATTACATATCTCTGAGGTTTGTTCTTGAATCCACAATCTCCACAGGTAATTGTAATCATAGGTTATTGTATTATCTTTCTGATCTATAACTTGTATTGATCAACTCTGTTGACCAAAAATCAATTTTTTCATAGTGGTCTTAAAAAATTAGGATCAATTTGTGGGATATGAAAAGTAGTTCATCCCAGTCCTCGCTGTACAGTGCCAGGAGCACCTGTGGGTGCTACAAGCATACAAGATGCAGTCAGGGATCAGACCGGAATAAATATCCCCACAACACCATTCACAGGATATTGAGGGACGAAGATCTGGCATCAGAAGAGTCAAGGAAGGGCAAAAAGCGAAGATGGATCCGCTACGAGCGCACGTATTCAAACTCCCTGTGGCATACTGACTACAAGCTGCTTGATGACGGCAGGTGGTTCCTGTGCTACGAGGATGACGCCTCCAGGTTCGTGACAGGGTATGGCATGTTTGATAATGCCACTACAGAAAACGCACTCAGGGTGCTAGATCAGGCCATAAGGAACCATGGCAAGCCTGCGGCAGTCATGATGGATCACGGCTCGCAGTTTTATGCAGACGAAAAGGAATCTCAAAAAAAGGATGCAAGCAAGTTTGAAAAAAGGCTAGTCGAGCTTGGAATAAAACAAATTCTTGCAGTAGGACGCCAACAAACCAATGGAAAGCTGAAGCGCCTGCACGGCGAAATACAGCGCAAGCTTCCGGAGTTGTGGCAATCATGAGTATGAAACCAAGTAGTAGGGGGCGCCTATCTTTACAATTTCTCAAAATCATGAAAATTAATCAAAACATCCTATAACTTTCCAGTGTAAAAATTTTCATTCAAGCCCCCATTAACTTCAGAACCCAATAAAATAATCAATTAGGCTCAAAAAATAAGGTTATAATTGGTTTAACAGTGTGATGAACAGATGGAAATCTCGATAGAACCATGGAAAAAATTGGTTATTCACGAAGTAATTGAATACAAATTTGATGACTGGGTAAAACAAATAGCATTTAGTACAAGAACGTCAGGGGGAGCAATACCCACAATGCAGTGGACAAACGGAATTGTTTTTTCACCAGCAAATTTTCCAACAACGAATTCCACTGTCGAAGAGCAACTAAAAGGAACTTTGCATTGGTCATCAGTATCTTTTGCAATTAAAGAAAAATTTGAAAAACAAATAGTAAAAGAAAACGCAACTATCAATCTAGTTGATGTTAGTGTAAATGAGATTTTTAAAGAATTGGCAACAAATTTGAAAGCACAGTCAAAATATGCTGCTTTAGAATCCGACAAAGACTAATGAATATCGAAGAAACGATCAAAAATTGTGAGATGTATCTAAAACAGATCAGACAGTATGATCCTGATCCTTACTATGTAAATTATTTTTTTAACAAATACATAGATTCGGTAAATGACACAATTAATGGAATTTTTGAAGAAGGGGACAGGGATTTTGGGTTGTTTATTTCAGAGAAGGCCGTGCAGGAAAAATTTGAAGAAAAAGCAAGAAAGAAAAACGATCAAAACGCCATAAAATTTTCAAAATGGTATTCAGCACAATATAATCAGGAACATCAGAACCCATATCCAAATTTTATAAAAAAAATCTGCCAATTCAAAAATAAGTTTGAAAAACTGCCTGAGATCAAAGTTATGATCAGGGCATCAGAACGATACAAAAATGATATTTATCAGCATATTAAAATTAATTCAAGTCAGGGCAAATTACGTTCAAAAGAAGAGTTAGAAATTGAAATAAAAAGACAGTTGCCAATATTTTTACAAGTAATCAATCATAAAAGAAATGAGAATGACGAGCCCAAAGTAGGCAAAAACCAGGTAACTGCATCTGCATTTTTAGATATTGAGGAGCATAAAGATGTGGAAATTGTTTATGCAGCAGAAATTTACATTCAAGTTATGAAACGACTAGTTGAAGAGTCAAGAAGGAAGATAAAAGAATTGACTACACGGAGATAATTTTGAAGTTGAATCCAAATAACATGTTTAACTCATGGGCAGATGTTTCATTGATCTAACGCAGTAAATGCAATTCCCAGCACCAATAGAAATAACAGATACAGAGGCTGGTTTGTGGTTTCATTTCCATTTGGATTATTGGCTTTTTGGCCACATTGTAGTCCAAGTTTCGGCAAACTTTTTCATCATTTCACCGTAGGCTTGCATTTGTTCTAATCCAGACGAGCCCAAAGTCTTTTGCCAATTTTCAGCAAATTGCGTGAAAACAGAGGCGTTAGAATCACTGAGAGCTTTTTGCCAATTTTCACTAAACTCTTTGAGGGATTGAATTCCTGCTTCGTTCATTGCCTTTTGCCAATTTTCGCCAAATAATTTCATGGTCTCTGCACTTGATTCGGCAGTAGCCTTGTCCCAGACTTGATTGAATTTGGTTTGCATTTCATTACTTGCATTTTGGATTTGTTCAAAAAGGGATTTCCAGTTTTCAAGAGATCTTGCATATTCTTGCCACAAGGAGTCCCATTCGTTTGTTTTTTCTTGTTCAGACATCAATGAAAGATAGTCGTCATTATTCTTAAATGGATCTGTGAAAATCGGTTAGTTATTTGAAATATTTCTCTAGTTTGATACTGCCAAGTTTTGGAATTTTTGCCAATTCAAATCCCTCTGGGCGTTTTGAGAGAGAGTGGGTAGCATCAATGCCCATTTTTGCAGTGCGTAGTTTCTTTTGATCACTGGAAGGATCAAGACTGGAACCACGCACGTTTTTTATGATTATCAAATCTTTATCTGCTTGAAACCTAGTGGCCATTGCATATTCTACTGACTCTGCATCGTTAGGATCAATATCTTCATCAACTACAGTTACTTGCTTTAGAGAGCGATGGGATTCGAATGTTTTTTTGATGATTTGTTTAGGATCAGACTCGTTTTTCTTTTTTATTTGTACAACTGCATGCAACCAGTTACATCCACCGTTAGTCATTGAGACTTGCTGTGTCTGAGGGTAACTTTTCTTCAGTTCTCCATTTAATTTTGACTCTATGGGCATGCCCATCAACAGCCTATGTTCTGAATAACCAGACAGAACATCATGGAAGACAGGATTGTTTCTAAAATACAGGTTTTCAAGCTCAAAGACGGGCTGAGATCTTCTGTGATCGTATGTCTGAAGCATCTCAACCATCCATTCGGGATGGGTTTTGTCACGAAGAATTTTTCCCTCCATTACAATTTCAGCATCTGATGGCACATCCAATCCTGTAAAGGGGAGTTTTGCCAAAGTTAGCTTTCCATTCAAGAGAGAATTGGCAATATCAATCTCATCTTTCCCCCATTCAGCTTGATATGCACCTGCAATGGAAATTGCTGGATGAACTCCGACAGTAAGCGCGATTTTCAAATCATCGCCGTGTTCTTTGGCATCAACAAAACATCGGTGCAGATGACGTCCTTCTACCATTCTAATTGAAAAATGAGTTTTATCAATTGGCATCAATCTATGAAAAGACGAATTTTGTTTTCCAGTTTCAGGATTTTTAGCATAGGCAATCGAGGATGTGATAAATGGTCCAGATTCCTTTTGAAAGTGGGTCACAATAGGCATGGAGAAGATATTTTTTGACTTGTTTTCCATGAATTTGCCTGATGGGATAATTTTTGGCTTTTTAGCTTTTTTTATTGCTGAAATAATTTTTTGATGGATGCCATCCTCTGTTCCTCCAACTGCAAGAGCAAATCTCTTTCTAGTTCCCACCAAATTAGCAACTAAACTAAAACTGCTTTCCTTGATATTTTCAAATAAAACAGCATGGGAGCCGTCAACTTTTGCGGTAATTCCTGCAATTTCAAATTTTGTAGAAACTTTTGTTCTTATAATTTTAAGATCCTTACCCTTTTTTATTTGGGAAATATAGTTTCTTAGATCACTCATTCTCAATCATCTCAATGATCTCAGACATTAAGGCTTTTGCAGTTTTTGGTTCCAATTCCTTTTGAATAAAAGCAGAAACCAAAGCAATCCCCCTCATCCTGGTACTAATCCGTTCAGACACAAGTTTAAGAAAAAGAGATTCGGTTTTTGATGGGATAACAGTAGTCGTAACCGGGGCAGGGCCAGTTGCTAAAGAAGCAACAACAGAGCCAATCTTGTTAGATCCCTCCGTTACAGATACAAAATATCCATTTTCAAACTTTTGAATCTGTAAAGAAAAACCGCGACTCTCCAAATTTACCATTTTTTGGAAAAATCCATTTGGAGATGTCAATAAGCTATGAACAAATCTTATGCTTTTATTGCTATTGATTCACTTTCTGTGGAGGTTTCGATGTTTGGATTTTTCTTACAATTCTTTTCGTGTTTGTCTGCATAAACAAACAATTTTTCACAATATTTGCAAGGAGTCTTTTCTTTAGCTGTTGCTTTGGATTTTGTTGTTTTTGCTTTTGCAATTCTAGATTTGGATTTTGTTTTTGCTTTTACAACACCAACTTCAATCTCTTCTGTTTGAACATCTACAACTGATTTAGCTTCAATAGAATCAGCCTCAACTCTAGCACGTAACTTTGCTTTGTATTTCAAATTACGTGGTTTTGTTCTTAACCTGTATCCACAACATGGACACCAAAGTCCCTCCCATTTGATGAATATTTCACAAATTTGGCATCGACGTTGTCCAGAGGCATATCTTCCGGTTCCAACAGGCTTTTGAGCCTTGTATCTAACACAAATTCCTTTACAAGTCATCTTGGTAGTTTGTTATAGAATTCACAACTATATAAGGTTAGATCGATAAGATCTATAAAAAAAATCAAAAAATATGAAAATATTTTGAATAATTTTGCGATCGAACATATTAGTTTCAAAAAAAACGGACAAATCTTCAATAAATATGTATAGCTGATTTCCAGATCATATTTTTTGCAAAAATGACATGTATCAATATAGGTGTTTAACAAAAAAGTTCATTTTTTTTTCAAAAAAGACAATAAAATGTAGGATACCCCCACCCCCACCCCCACTTTCATCATTGTGCCAGTAAAGTGTAAGCAAAAAATGGCAAACTCACGTTATTTTCAAAATTTTACAAGGCAAATTTTTGGTTTGTTAACCTGTAATCGACAGAGGCAGAACAGAGTGTCTGTATCCATCTCGCTGTGAAATGTATTTTGCAGAAAGCATGTCTCGTTTTCCTCTTTGATTGAAATTTTTAATTTTCAGACTGGTTTTCCTTTCATCGACAAATTCTAATTCAAAAGAGGAACAAAATTTCAAATTAAGCATGGTTAGAATCTGTTTTGCAATTTTCATATTCCCATTACCAATTTTTACGATTTTTCGTTTTGCCCGAAGACCTCCTAAAACTTGTATAATATGAAAAATTAATTTGTCAGCTGAGGAATAAAAGGAGCTTTCAATCTCTTTACCATAATAAAAAACCGATAGCCCAATTCGTTGTCCTGGATCAATCCCTAAGATCAGATTATCTTCTTCAAAATCTAAATTGAGTTTTTGCATCATTATACCTCTAATTACAGTATGATGATGCTCAAAAATATCTTCATGCAGTAATGGTTTTTTACATTTTTTGGGGGATTCTTTCCTAGTAGTAAGAACAAGATGTCCAGAATAATCTAGAATTTCTTCAGGAAGAATAGAATCAAATGATAATTTGAGGGCCTTGAGATAGGTTGAAAATCTATAGTACGGCTTACCATAAGTAGTCGCAATTCCAATACGGGCATTCAGTAGGGGATCGATATTTGATAAAACAACATATGAGATTTAGATTTATGCCTTCAAAACAGTTGACACGACGTGTTTCACTGCTTCATCAAAATTAGCATCAATTTTTGACTGTATTTCTGATAATTTAGCCTCACCGTCTTGGGAAATTTTTGCAGATTCTGCAGTTGCCTTTTCTTTTGAGGCAGTAATAATAGTTTCAGCCTCTTTTGTAGCCATTTCTCTGGTTTTTTCTAACAAGGCGTCAATTTCAGTTTGTGTCTTTACGGCAAGTTGTTTTTTCATATCAGCAACTTTGCCATTTAGAGAATCCATATCACCTTCTAAACTGCTCAAAGACTTGATAATTCCGGTAACTTTAGATTCAGATACATTGCTCATATACCCAAATTCGAATTTTCCATTAATTAAATCATTCAGTTTTTACGCAATTTTAGGCACAAAAATGGCATTTATCCAGTAGTTAGAAGTAAAATTGCTCTTGCAAGATCGCCCTTGGCTTCCTCCAAGGCATTTTTAGCCTTTTCTTCATCAACTCCGGCTTGTTGACTGACTAGCTGAATATCCTCTTCTGAGAAAATTGGAACCTCCAACTCACTTTCCTCATAACTATCTGCAGTCACTGTAAAAATAGAATTATCTTTTGCTTTCATTTCAGTAACGGAGGGCTTGGAGATAATAATCTCTTTTTTGTCGGTCTTGATGATCACCTCTTGAACATTTGGAAGTTCATTCATGTCAAGGCCCATCTTGTCCATCATTCTTCGCATTTCGCGATTTCCTCCTCGCATCATGATTCTATTTCCCCCTTGCGACTTTTTAAACTATCTCTAACCTTAATTGCCACGCCCCTATCAAAATCTGAGATCATCTCGCTGGATAAAACTGCCTTGCCAACTGCAATTATTTTATCTTTGAACAATACTGGGGTGTCAGCAGAAATTCGTACTTTTTTTCCACACCATACGACGTGTTTACAAAATACAGATCTGCCCTCCTTGACAAATGGAGCAGCATCTTTGTTTATCTCAACACAATTTTCACGGAATGTTTTACTCTTCAATAAAATTTGAGCAAAATAAGGACTAATTGCCAAACCGCCATCAATTCTCAAAGTGCACAGCAACTTTCCTTTATGTGAAACAGTTCTTATTCTTCCTGTTTTTCGTGAAAAGGCCATCTCAATGTCTTTGGGCAAATGTTTGGATACGCCATTTCCAAATAATGCATCAATTGAACACCGAAGCTTGAGAGTTTGGTCCATGTGTATAGGCGATCTTTTCTAAATATTAGTTCAATGCAAAACTATATCAGAAATGCTAAACTATATAGACTGAGATTTTCCTCTTTAGATTGTGGAAGAAACAGGTGAAACAAGAAAAATCCAATTTACAGGAAAATCATCATACATAATTTCATTGCCAAAACAATGGATAACAGAATTGGGTCTAAAACAAGGAGACCAAATTAGAATGGTCAGAAAAGGATCATCGACATTAGAGCTTTATCCACCAAAATTTGAATCTCGTACACAAAAGAAAGAGGATGCAGTAATAGAGATTGAGATTGAAGAGGAAGCATCTTCAATTGTTAGAAAATTAATTTCTCTGTATTTTTTGGGATTCAAAACCATTTACGTTAAACCAAAAAATGGCAGACTAAGTCCAAGTCAAAGAAACACTGTGAAGGGTGCCGTTAAACGAATGCTGATGGGTTCTGAAATTATTTCTGACTCGAGTGGAGGAATCACAGTACAGGTTCTTGTCAATTTGCTAGAACTGTCAGTTGACGGGGCATTCAAAAGAATGATTCACCTGGCAAAATCAATGTCCAGTGATGCAATTTTATCAGTAAAAGAAAATAACCTAGATCTAGCTCAAGAGGTAATCAACACTGATGATGAAGTAGATAGATTTGGATTTTATATTATTCGTCAACTGAAAATAGCCATACAAAATGAGCACATGCTAAAAGAAATGGGTTTTAGAAACGCTAGGAACTGTTTAGGATACAGATTGGTTGTAAAAAATATAGAAAGAGCAGGAGATCATGCAGCGTTTATTGCAAAGGATCTTCTCGAGTTCAAAAAATCAGTCAAAAAAGAGATTTTAGAAAAATTGCAAGATATGAATGAATTTTGTTTGTCAGTGCTAGATGAATCATGTTTGGCATTATTCAAAGAAGACTATGCACAGGCAGAAAAGACCATTAAAAAGACAAGTGAGATTTCCAAATATGAGAAGAAAGTCAGAGACGCCTCAAAATCACTAAAAGATGATGAGGAGATTTGGAGGGTCAGAAGAATGACTGAGAATATTCGAAGGGTGTCTGAATATGCCAGCGACATTGCAGAAATTGTCTTGAATATGAATATAGAAAAAGCACTAAAAAAATCAGGATAATTTATCAAAAACAGGTAGAATCTTTAACTCGAATTATGCTGAGAATACTGAATAAAAATGAATTCGGCAATTTTAATCACGTATGATAAAGATGACGCAATTAATGAGGCAAAGGGGTTGTGCGACGCGGCAGGATACCAAGTGGTTCACATAATCAAACAAAAATTTCTAAAAAAACCAAAGTATGGAATTAGCGGTGGAATTTTAGAAAGACTAGAAGAGATATCAGAAAAACTCAGACCAGACGTGATCGTCTTTGATGAAATTTTAAAGCCAAGCCAAAACTACAATCTTGCATCTGTTTTACATAGAGAAATTTTAGACAGAGAGGCATTAATTCTTGAAATTTTTGAAAGCAGGGCATCAAGTGCAGAATCAAAATTGCAAGTAAAATTAGCACAGTTAAGATATGAGATAGCAAGAGCAAAAGAAAAAGTTCGTCTTTCAAGTATGGGGGAACAGCCAGGATTTATGGGGATAGGAAAATTCGAGGTTGATGTGTATTATAATGACATCAAGCATAGAATGCAGACAATAAAATCCAAACTGGAAAAAGCTGGAAAACAAAGAGAACTTCACAGGCAGGGGAGAAAGAGAATGGGATTCAAAACAATCTCACTAGCAGGGTATACATCTGCAGGAAAGACCACATTATTTAATAAAATGACAGGGGAAACTCGAGCACAAAGTAAAGAACTGTTCACAACTCTTTCAACAACTACAAGGAGAGTTACAATTAATCAAGAACCATTCCTAATTTCAGATACAGTAGGCTTTATCAGCAAATTGCCTGCATACATGATAGATGCATTCAAGTCCACATTAGAAGAGTTAGGACATGCAGACATCATTATTGTTGTAATAGATATTAGTGACTCGTTGTTTGAATTAAAAAAGAAATTTGCCAGCTGCATGAGAACATTAAGCGAGTTAAGAGTTGAAAAAGACAGGATGGCATATGCATTAAACAAAGCAGATTTGTTAGAATTCGGAGAGCTAGAGCAGAAAATCAACATGCTGAATTTAGCTGAAAACAAAAAATGGATCTCAGTATCTGCAAAAACAGGCAAGAACATTAAGGAGCTTGAGGAGCTAATCAGAGATATCATGGAGAGTCATGATTCGTACAAATCCAGGAAGAGTTCTTTGGGGGTTGAGGAGACACTTGGCAATTGAAGTAGTCAGAATCGGGCAGCGCCTTGTAAGGGATGATAGGGTTACAACTCATGTAGCATTAGTTGCAAGGGCATTTGGAGCTGAAAAAATTTTCATGACTGAAGTAAATCCCGAAATCAAGGAGACTTTGGAGAAGATCAATGATGCCTGGGGAGGAAGTTTTGAAGTTGAGTTTATTGATAAATGGAAGTCCGTTGTAAAAAAGAAAAAAGAAGACAACTTTAGAGTTGTACATCTTTCAATGTATGGAGAAAAAATTAATGATGTGCAGGAAAAACTTGCAAGAGAAGAAAACTTGCTAGTTGTTGTGGGTGCTGAGAAAGTCCCAAGAGAAATTTATGAAATATCAGACTATAATGTGGGAGTGGGAAGTCAGCCACATTCGGAAGTTAGCGCATTGGCAATACTATTAGACCGTATTCAAAATGGAAAACAGTTTGAGAATGAATTCCCAAATGCAAAAAAGAGGATCATACCCACAAAAACGGGTAAAAACGTCAAAGTAAAAGAAACAAGGGATTAATAATAGAAAATTGGGAATGATTAGAGTTGGTAGACAAATACGAGGATCCTTTTGTTAGAATTGCCTCCATGATTGGAGGAGATGAATATCTCAAAGTAGCAAGATCCCTGCTAAAAGCCGAAGATGCGACAGATGAAGAAATTGCAAGCTCTACAGGCCTTAGAATCAACATGGTAAGAAAAGTATTGTACGATCTGTTTGGAAAATCGCTCATTACTGGAATCAGAGTAAAAGATGAGAGAAAAGGCTGGTTTGTCTACAGATGGAGAACCAGGAGAGAAGAAGTCGAGCATTTTATTGAAAACCAAAAAAAGAAAATTTCAGAGAGGTTACAGCAAAGGCTGGATTATGAAAACGCCTCTGACTTTTATCATTGCGGTAATGAAGATTGTCCAAGAGTGACCTTTGAAGAATCGCTTGAAGGCATGTTCAAGTGCCCATCATGCGGAAATGTTCTAAATCTAAAAAAGAATGACAAATCTAAAAAAGCATATTCAAAAAAGATTGATGAGATCAACAAGGACATGCAGCAAACATTCTGATCGCATAATAAAGCAATCAGAATTTCATAATAATTTCAAACATTATAGAACGTAAAATGCGTTCGTAAAGTGAAAAGATGGGTATTCCTTAAGTATTATTTACGCGTACTATATGTGACGAGGACACTTGATGACATCAGTCTGTTAAGTGAAGATCAATGAGATCTTAGGAACGCCTTGGGCTTTGAAGTACGTTCGGAGTTCATGATTCCTGTGAGGTCCTCGTCAACTTCTTCTTCATCATCATCACCTGAATCATCACATTCTTCCATCTCCACAGGTACAGGATTTTCATCTTAGGACAAATAATTAAAAGATGGAAATTAGTTAACGATTTTATGTTAACAAATTGGTTTAATGATTAGAAAGGCCTTTTGACTTTACAAAAGCCCAAATCTTTTTAGTCATTTCACTTGGTGCAATTGCTTTGCTTCCAAAGACTTGCTCTACAGTTTCTTTGCGACCTGCAAAACTTATTGCGTAACCGCCAAATGCTGGTTTTTTAGATTTAGACTTGGACTTTATTTTTGTTGCAGCCTTCTTTTTTGTTGCAACTTTTCTTTTTGTTGCAGTTTTCTTTTTTGTAGTTTTTCTTTGTGTAGATTTCTTTTTTACTGCCAATTTCTTGTAATTTTATTTTAAATTAGGTATATAACTTACACCTTAGCGTAATTCAAAACAAGGTGATTTTTGAGCCTCTTAACTGACTTGAGGTTCAGAGTGGGAGAATTTGAAATTTTTTCAAAACCCTTTCCGCCTGCAAAAGAAACAGCATCGTTTCCACCAATTAAAAATGGAGACAGTGTAACGATTAATTCATCAAAAATATTATGTTTAATAAATTCCCAATTAACAGTTCCACCGCCTTCAACAAGAATTGTTTTAATTTTTTTATCTGAAAGTTTTTTTAATAATAGTTTAAGGTTGACAGATTCCTCACCGGCAATAATTATGTCTACAGGAAATTTGCGCAGTTTATCAAGATTTGATTTGCTAATTTTTTTGGATACAGCTATAATAGTTGGAGTTTTATGACTTGATTGCAGGATTTTTGATTTTCCAGATATGCTACCATTAGAATCCAGAATTATTCTAGTCGGGTTTTTTCCTCTGGTATGTCGTACGGTTAGCAAAGGGTTGTCTCTTAAAACAGTATTTTTGCCAACAAGAATTGCGTCTACCTTGGATCTTAACTTGTGAAGTCTAGCTTTATCTTGTTTTGAAGACATTTTTGAATCATTTGTTCTAGTAGCAATCTTTCCATCAATTGACAGTGCTGCACTTAGAATTACATAAGGTCTAGATTTTGCCATGAACTATTTTACCTCCAATCATTACTGCCTTGACTGCAGACTCTGTTGCCCTATGAACAATTGATGCATGTGGATTATGCATTGGTTCCAAATCCAATGCGTGCTTGTCAAGAAAAATACAATCGGCAGTTTTTCCAGTTTCAATGACTCCAATATTTTTTTGCAAAATTTTCCCCCCGTTCACTGTAGCCATTTTAAGAATTTCTTTAGGATCGACTCTTTTTTTATGAATTCCCATGGTTGCTTTCCAAAGAAAATCCATTTCTCTGAACATATCTGGAGAATTTATCATAACGTTATCTGTGCCCAAGGCGACAGTACAGCCTGCCTTTTTCATTAGTTCTATATCCGGAATGCCCTCAGCTAGGGAGGAATTGGCTCTTGGACATATTACAATGCCTCGAGTTTTTTTTGCCGCCGCATGAAGATCATGTTTTGAGGCATGGGTCATATGAACCAAAAAATGCGGTTTCAGGGATAATGCTCGAATTGCCTCAGATTTTCCTGTAATTTTCTTGGATTTAGAAACACTTTGTTTAGTTTCAGAGGAGTGTATGGCCCGGAGTTTTGTTGTTTTTGAATAATAACTTAGAACAGACGGGCTGTTCTCATTTGCACCGCTAATGCCAATTCCGTCACAGTTTTTGATCAGCCTGTTGAGATCCTTAATTTTTTCTCTAGGATAGGGCAAGTTCTTTCTGATTTCAGCAGATTTTTGATAAAATTCCATCCTGCCTAGAACAACTGCACGTAAAGGAATGTCAGACAATATTTTTTGGAGTAAGATAACGCCATCTAACCCACCTTCCCTAAAGTCTACAAATGTGGTGATCCCCTTCCGGACCATGGAGCGGCACGAATTTTTCATAAAAACTGATAAATTTTCTTGGGATGTATTTTTTAGAATTTTTGATTTGGTGCCAAATACGGGATGAATTCTTTTGTCAGCAGAACTATTTAGTGTGACATCTTTTCCAATTGAGTCGCCTATGTGTGTGTGGGCATTGATGAATCCAGGAATTAATAGGAGGCCCTCGCAATCTACAGAGTCTTCTTCTTTGTTGTTTGAGGTAATTTTTGGTTGAATTTTTTTGAATGTATTGTTTTGAATTCTGATGTCAGTATTTGGAATAAAGTCTAATTCCGTGCCAGATAGTACGCTTGTGTTTTTTATTAACATGATAATTCATAAACTTCAGGTTTTTCTTTTCCTGAATCTCGAATTTCTCGTATAGTGTCAAGGGATTTTGTGGCCAGTCTTACTGCTTCTCTAGCAGAGTGTCCATTACCAATTCCGCAATTCAAGGAAATTTTGTCATCATTCTTAATCATGTTAATAAAATTCTGCACGGAGTTTTTTGCATCATCACTTGCAATCACCATAAAATTATCACCGCCCATAAAAAATGTAAGAGAGTTTTTTTCCAAGAAAAATTTTGACATTTTCGAATACAACTGGAAAATTATTGATGAAATCTCATAGGGAGAGCTAGTTTGGCTTCTTGAAGTAAGATTATCTACATCTAGATGCATTATTGAAACATTTGAATCAGATTTTCCATTGACAAAACCAAAAATATTATGTTCTTTATCTAAGATGGTTTCATTTTTTTTCCCTTCATATGCCTTCAAGTTTGCCTCAAACGGGGAATTGCCATAGCCAATGGAAACAGTTAGACGTACATCAAATGACTTTTCAAGTGATTTTTGAATTTGAACGTGATCATCTAACTCAAGTCCATTTGATACAACAAAAAACTCATCTGCTCGATTCAGAAAAACCAGACAGTTTTTTTCTGAGAACAGCTTCTGTATTTCTTTGTAAAGAGATGCTTGAAGCATTTGAAGTTCATGTTCCCTATCGCTTCCCAATGTCAATGTCCAAGGACCATATCCAGTAATTTTCAAGATGCTAAGTTGAATCATTTTTGAACCCTCTGTAGCTCTTGGGAGATCTTCACTACTGCCTCGACTGCACGTTCTGCAACAGGTCTTATCCTAGCATAGGCGTGTCTTTCTTGCATGCCAGGACCGGATATTCCTAAAGAAACAGGCTTTTGATATTTTATTGACAGGTCAGTAAGGGACTTTGCTGCTGCATGGGAAATTACCTCATCGTGTTTTGTTTGCCCCTTGATTATTGCGCCCAAGGTGACCACACCGTCAACATTGTTTTTCCTCAATAACGTGTCAACAATAATGGGCATGTCAAACGCGCCAGGAACCTTGCACGTATATACTATTTTTAATTTCATCGAGTTTGCTTTTTCTTGGGCTACAGAAAACATCCTAGATGTCACTTTTTCATTGAATTCTGAAACTACTACTGCAATATTCACAACTAGTGCACCTTAGCGTATTCTAAAAGTTCTTTTCCATCAATTAATGGAATTCCGTTTTGTTTGGCAAATTTTTCTGCCTTGTCTACAGATAATGCGGTATATGTTTGAGCATCCATCATCTCACAGATTGCAGTAATTGGAGTCAGTTCAGCAATTTGAGCTAGATAGACAGACATTTCAGTATGCCCTTGACGGGCAGCTAACAAGCCTTTGGATGCTATCAACAAGGGAACATGGCCCGGAGTTTTAAAAGATGATGCGAATTTTTTTTGTTTGTTTTCAACATTATAGATATTTGCCATTTCTCTAATTGTCAATGCCCGATCGTTGTCCGTAATTCCAGTGTAAGTTTGGTAGTGATTTATGGATAATGAGAAAGTTGGATGGTCACCATAAGGTGCTAGACCCATTATCATCTCTTTATTTGAGATTGGAGAGTCTGAAAGAATCTCATGCATGTATCTTAGTTCAAGGGATGTCGCAAAGTTATGATCTATTGCCATGCATAATAATCCACCAGCATGTTGACGCATTCTTGCTATATGTTCAGGGGTAACAAATTCTGCAGCTACTACCATATCAATTTCATTTTCCCTACCGGCTGAATCAAACAGCAAAACAAATTCTCCACGTTTTAGAGATTGCAATGAGGATTCAAGGGACATGTACAAAAATTCTTTCTAATCTAATTATAAAGTTTACTAAAAAATTGGTAATTACCACTAAAATTGTAGATAGTTGGCCTTATTTTAGAATGTATTTTCCAAGAATATCAGTTTCAATATTAACTTTATCGCCTATCTTTTTGGTTTGAAAGTTTGTCACTTTGATAGTGTGAGGGATTAGTGAAACAGCCGCAAGAGTGCTTTTGATGCCAACAACTGTTAGGCTGATTCCGTCTACGGCAATAGAGCCTTTTTTCACTACGTACTTTGACAGTCTTTTAGGAACTTCAAACCAAACCTGAACTTCTTTGGGTTTTTTTTGAATTTTTTTGATAATTCCGACTCCATCTACATGACCTAAAACAAAATGTCCTTCTAGTCTGTCACCAGCTTTTAGACTTCGTTCAATATTTACAATTCCGCCAACTTTCAGGTTTCCAAGATCTGTTTTTTTAGTGGTTTCCTCAATCATTTCAAAGATACAATTAGACTTGGATAGCTTTGTGGCAGTAAGACAAACACCATTGAGTGCAACGCTTTGACCAATCTTCAGTCCTTTTGCATGTTTGCCTAGATTTACGGTCATTTGGATGGCACTTCTGGTTTTGGTATTTTTAGAAATTTTTTGCACTTTACCAATACCTTCAACGATTCCTGTAAACATTAAAAATCAGTACTAATTCTTTGTATAAAATTATTTAGATGTATGGTTCGTATGAGTTTAGGCGGTTAATCAGATAGACAAATTATTCTGATCATTGGATCTAAAATCCGCAAATCGTGACCTTCTTCATTGAACTCTGAAGTCAAGGCCCTTCGTGATGAAATAGCAAGACTGATTGCAAATGACAAAAAAAGACAAAAGGGCAACGACGAACTAGCTCAGACAATTGACAAACAGCATCTAGAAATTTCAGATTTGAGAAAAAGGCTGACATACTATGAAAATCCGCATACTCCGCCATCCATGCGCTCTCTGGAATACAAGAGACAAAAAAAGGAACAAAGGGAGATGAAAAAGAACAATAATAATATGATGGCCCCGCAGGAGGCCAAAAGCGCGGACGGAAGCAGGGACATGTCGGCGCATCACACAGCAGAAAAGCAGATCACAGTGTGGAAAAAAAGATCACAAAGTGCAAGTGCGGTTCTACAAACCTAAAATTTGAAAAGATGCACCAAAAACTAGTAACTGACTCGCAGCCAGCACAGATCATCACAGAAAATCAGACCTACTTTAGATCCCGCTGCAGTGACTGCAGTCATGTCACGATGCCAGACCCATCAAAGATACAGAGCTTGGCCCGCACCTGCTCTCAGAGATTGCAATTCTATGGAACGCAAAGGTGAGCATTAATGGAATTACAAACATAATCAACACCAGATACGGTACGCAGTTTTGTCCTGCAACCATCCAGCACGGACTGGATGCAATATCTTCCAAGCTGGATTCCCAGTACAGTGAGATACAGGCAAGCGTGCAGGACAACGACGTTGCAAAGAACATTGTAGCTTGTTGCATAACACGCCTAAAATCCACCACGCAGTTTAAGCTGACCAACAAATACACATGTTTCTGACCGAAAAAGCTTTAGATCATGACAGCATGCTCCAAGTGTTGACCGATAATGCAAAGTACGTACGGCGTGGTGCAGAGCTGGTAGTGCAGTACAACCCTGACTGGAGCTGCGAGGTAGGGCAGGCCAACTGCGGCAAGGAGGGGGCCCCGTTCCAGTATGCAGACACCATGATCACATGACAGCCGCACTGAGAGCCGCCCTCGGCGTTCCATTCAGGCAGCTGTCCGGGATGGCAGACAAGATGCTTGAGGGACACGACTCGCCGCACCATACCACGCTGTGCAGAAGAATGGAGAAATTTGACATTAACATTCACGGCAACACCATATACGTTCATGATACATCCCGGCACGTAACCCTGGTGGCCGATGCCACCGGACTCAAACAGTGGAACCGCGGAGAATGGATACGCGACAAGTGGAAGGCGGTGGTGCGCAGGGGATACATCAAGATGCACCTGCTGGCAGATGCGGACACCGGCATGATGCTGGCTGCCGTAGTCACAGACGGCAGAACCGGCGACTCGCCGGTACTGCGGGATCTGCCGGATCAGGCAGCAGCCGAACCGTTTGCCAAGGCCGGGAAGGACAATACGAGAAGGAGGCCAAACATGCTTGCAGACGGAGTCTCTCCGCTTGCCGGTTCGGCAGGCGGCAAAGAAGAAGAAGAAGAAGAAGAAGAAGTGCCAAGTGCCAGCCTGCTTGCAGACTGCGCGTACGCCTCCAAGGAAAACATGAATGCGTGCAGGAGGAAGGGCATCGAGCCGCTTGTGCCCCTCAAGCCATGCCTTGCTGAGAGCGGCAGGGGCGATGACGGCAAGGCGTGGAACCGGGCCGTGAAAGAGCAGCTGGGAGGCAGCGCAGGCATGCACGTCAAGGGACGGACGGCGGAACAGAAAAAGGAGAACAGAAGATACTGGAAGTCGACTGTAGGGTACGGCAAAAGGTGGAGAATAGGGGCAATCATCTCCGCATTCAAGCGGATGTTCGGAGAGCATCTGCTCTCACGCAAATGGGAGAGCATGGTAAGAGAGGTAAGGGTGAGGATTGCCATGTACAACAGGTGGGTGGCAGCAGCAATGTAGGGGAGCAGGTGCATGGATCCTAGGACGAACGGAATGTGGTCATGCCGAGTTATGCAACACACTACAGGGCACCACTGAAATAGTTGTAATTGACAACATGGAGGTCATAGACGGCCACAGTTCGTCTTGGGCATCTGACTTTGTAACAAGAAAGATTGGCAGGTTTGCCCATCTAGACGTAAAGTGCATGTATCAAAACAAGGACTTGTGCAAGAAATACTCCAAGATTCTGGCAGAGAACATCATATCTGAGGTGTGCGAGATGTCCGAAGGGTATAACGACGCGTATCCAATAGCGATATTAGGCGGTGGTCTTTTGATTCCGGGTGCAAGTGACGAGCTGCTGTCAGGCCTGAAAAAATTCAAGGTGCTGATTCCAGATGATCCCGTAATGAGCAACGCAAAAGGCCTCTACAAACTCGTAAGGTAATTATCTCTTCCTTGGAAAGTTTTCCAACACCGCATAGCCGTATTCATTGGCATTAGAATAGTGCCTGTATATGTCACGATCATCATATTTTAGATCATCAAGGGATTTTTCCAGTTTTGGGATTTTTTTCTTGTGTGCGGCATTGCGGGTGATCAGCTTGTCTATGTAGATCTTTGGAGGTAGGCTTCCCAATTTTTCACAGTTGCATCCCTGACATGCAAGCACGAGGTTCCACAGGTTTGTGTCTGCTATGTAATCAAACGGTATCACATGATCAACATGGGTCTTTCTTCCGGGTTTCAGATCTAGGCCACAATAAAAACAGTTTATCTCAAACGGCGTTAGACACTTTTTGAATTTGTTTTGATCCCGCGGGCCTTTGTCCATTCCTTCTATCTTTTTTACCAAATTGGGAATTCCAGAGTTGCGGCGTTCAAGAAAGCGTATCCATTCGAGTATCACCGACAGGTATAGGGCGGAAAAATTGTTTCTAAAAAAGCGCAGGGCATCCTTGTTTAGCAATATCCCTCCCTTGGGATCGGTTTTTGCGTTTCCCGATGCATCGTTATAACGAATGGCAAAATAATCATAAAATAACTTTTTTTCAGAGCCGCCAATCTGTTGAAATCTGTGAATTACATCCTTTCTGCATATCTTTGTGATCTCTTCTATGCAGTTTTTGATCTTGTCCGGATTTTTTTTGCACATATCATCAAATTTTACAGGATAGGCGTCGTCTGGGAATTCCTTGCGAATTTTTGATATTATTCTTGGTGGTTGGTTTCTGGGACCTTGTCGTAATCGTGATTTGCATTCTTGCAGCCAGTAATACTTGAAAAAACACTTTGCAATGTCAGGATATGGGACTTGATTTGACTCATAATCTGATATGCTGTATTCCAAAAGAAATCTGGCCAGTGCGAATTTGTAGGTGTTGTTTTTGCCCTTTTTGTCTTTTAGGATTGCGATAAATGTCTTGAGAAATTCAGAATGAGAATATTTTCTAAACTGCATCCGGTGTTTTTTGTGGGCGTGAGAAATTATGTCTTTCTGCCGTGTTTGGTGCCTTTTATTGAAAAAAATCCTTTCCATACATTGGGTTCAAAACGATGGCGGCTTGCAAAACGAAAAAGCAAAAAGGCCAGCTGGACAAGGCAAAAAAATTCCTTCCGGCAGCAGAGCAGCTGTCGGCCTGCTCTGTAATAGTCCTGATTACCATGGACAAAAAAGAGGCAATAGCCTCGGCAGGAGGTCTGGTCAGCGCCGGAATACGAAGCTTTGAGATATGGTGGGACAGTGCAGAAAAAAGCCTCCAGTTTGTTCTGTAGTTAGCACATTAAATAATTGAACATTTTCACAGGCAGGATCTTCTTTCTGGCAAACAGCGTGCATACTGACTGCTCCATCTCATCTAGCGTGCCAAACACCTTTGCAGACAGTACCCGTTTTATCACCCTCCACTGCATCTCAATGGGATTAAGCTCCGGCGTGTCAGTAGTTCCCAGATGTAGATTTACCGCAACCGCAACTGGCATCGGTTCTACTTGCCTCGATCATTGACAAACAACTCGTTTCTGCTTGTAATGTACACGATAAACAACGCCATGGTGAGTTTTTTTCCCGCAGAAGACACTCTTCCATGCCTCTTTCCCGCATCAAGGCAGAACCTGGCAATCCTCCACAGGTTGTACAGCAGCAGCGGCAGGTAAAACATCAGCAGCCTCACAGAACGATGATGTAAAAGCAGCTTATGAAGAAAGAGGAGAGCAGCAGCGGCAGGTAAAACATCAGCAGCCTCACAGACAGGGAGTTGCTGCATGTCCTGCCCATGATCTCCTTTATGACGCGAAACCCCGTCTCGATGCCCCATCTTGCGGTACTGCTCCGGTATGATGCCTGTCATGGCTCTGGCGCTCCTGATGGGAATGTTTGTTGCAAACGCAATGTATTGCTCCTCCTCCTCTTCCCCCTCCCCCTTTTTCTTCTTCTTCCTGTCTCTTTTGACAATTACAAGGTTGTAGGTCACAGTTACGCCGTCTTTGTTGGTCATTGACTGCTGCGATACCTGGCTTGCCTTTCCGTCCTTGTACATCTTGACTATCCTCTTGATCTTGGAGTTCATGATGACAGGCATAATGTAGCGGCACCCGCCCTTTCCTGCCTCTGTCATGCAGTCAGCGCTGTAAAAGGCGCGGTCGTACAGGAACACAGTCTTTGAGTGTGCGCCCCCCCCTCTGAGGATTTTCGTGCGTGTTTTGGCTATAAAATCGGCCAGTTTTTCCTTTGCCGGCAGCAGCTGCGATTCCAGGACAATCTGCGAGGAGTCCCTGCCGACTCCGTGCACTGCGACATACGAGAGAAACGTGGATGTTCCTGCCCTTGGACGCGACTTTCTTGTATGCTCCTGCAGCTGCTCCCCATGGTATGGTATGTCCGTAACGTCTATTGCAATGGCGTCGATGTCCTGCAGCATTCCTGTATGGCGGGCGTGCCGCACCGTGCGTGCTAATGTCTTTGCACACCAGGCCGGGGTTGTTGCCAAATTCACCCCCATGATCTAATTTTGTGATTTTGTACACATATTGATCAGAGAGGATGTGAGTTCTCTAATGAGTGATCATAAGAGACGTGATCAGTACTGGAAGTACTATCACGAGGCCCACACCCAAGAACTGGATTTTCTCACGTCCCATATAGTTTCTTTGATTGTGAAAAATCCGTGTCCTGTCCGGGACAGACAGTCCGGTCCTGGACGCAACCGGGTTCACAGCAGGAACAAGCTGGCATGCATCTGCATACTCATGGTATGTCTAAACTACACATACCGGGATATGGAGAACCTTGTATCCAAGCTTAAGCTGCCGTGGGACGAACCCGTACCTGATCACACTACTGTCTCCAAGTTCATGCAAAAGATTCCTGTTGCATGGCTTGAAGATATCATTGCCTGCACGGCAGCATCGTGCCTTGCAGGATTTGATGCCTCTGATCTCACGCTGGCATCAGACAGCAGCGGCGTTGCCACTGACAGGTATGAAAGAGTGCAAAAAAAAGGCCAGAAACAGGCACAACAGGAGGCAAAGCGTCAAAAGAAATACCTGAAATGGCACGTGGCCTCGGTACTGGGCCTGCAGGTCATACTCTCCTGCCGCATCACATCCAACAAGATGGCAGATACTACCGTCTTTGCCTCGCTGCTAAAGAAGATCAAAAAGACAGGCATTGCCTTTGCAGGCAGGTTCAATGCAGACAGGGGGTATGATTCTGATAGGAACTGCAAGCTTGTCTTTGGTGCCGGCATGACCCCGAACATAAAGCAGAGGGGCAATGCCGTGAACAGATCAAAAAAGTTCAGGAAAAAGGCCGCAGGACTGTTTGACGTGGAGATCTACAAGAAACGAGGCATGATAGAGGGAATATTTGGAGCAGAGGAGACAGAAGGTCACCGGTTGCTGTGCAGGTTCAGAAAGACATCCACAAGAAGGCGGTTTGGACTGTGCAAGACAATAGGATGGAACCTTGAGGTGTTAAACCGTTTGGAGTGTGCAGCAAGGCAGAATATTGTGGTGGTGGCAGCTTAGATGTGAATTTGGCAACAACCCCCACCAGGCCTGCACGTCTGCCGGTTTGACGCCACGGACTGCAGACATGACCAGGTCTGCATCAGGCGTACGTGCACCCGTGTCTTGAAGCCTGTTGTGCCGTACGGGGGATTCTACAAACGTGTTTCTCTCAGACGCCCTGATTGGCACGTCCAGTATGTCGCCGCATCCGTATACGGCGTTGTGCCTCTCAGACATTGGCATGCCAAGCTTTTGAAACGACGAGCGCAAGATTTTAAACCGGTTTGATGTCATGTCGTACTGGCGTGCGATCAGTTCGTCTTGTAATTCGACTTTCATGACATATTGCACGCCGTAGCCTAATCTGGATCTTTGCATTGCAGTTATGCGGTAACGCACCGGCATCTGGGCATAAACCTACATCTAGGCACAAATCTACATCTGGGAACTACTGATGTAGCTGATGAAGATTATGAAGGCTTGCAAGCATTTAGAGAATCCGTCAAAGAAGGTAAGCAGGGAAGTGAAGATGTGGCAGAATTGTTAGGAGTTCAGTTTGCATCGGCAGAAGATGTTTGTGGAGGTTCGGGTTCAAACCCACATCCTCAACCACCTAACACCACATCTGGTACCTGGTCAACTAAAACGGCTGCAATAAATGCACTTCCAAGCAGTTACCATCTGGGTCCTTTCTATGCATCACACAATTATGGAGACGACTATCATGATCCAAGAACTCTCTATAATTGTACAACCGACTCATTCCGTTACCAGTCAATAGTGTATGAAGAAGAAGAAGTCTGGAAACACAGTGAGCATCACTCTCCCGGTGAACCTAATCCGGAAGTTCTGGCATACACTTGGCCTGTTTGGTGGTGGGGTGGATATGTTTATGATTGGCACTTCTAGTCATCATAATCCAAAAATGATTTTTTATATGCTATTATCCACCGTGGTTTTTTTAACCGTCGGATTCGTTCTTTTTGGAGGTTATCATGCGATTATGGACCCTATAAGGGGGCTTTCCCTCAATATTGTAATTACAGGTTTGATTTTTTTGTATCTTAGTTTACTGGCACTACTTCCTTTTTCTTGGAAAAGAATGAAGGATGGTATGAATGACAAAACCCGTGAGCAGGATAGTCAAAGGAACGGTCAATGAGTTCATTTCAGATGTTCTAATGCTTAAAAATTCATAATAAAATGACGCGAAACTGATGGAGGCTATTATGGCACTGAATCTAACTGTGCCTCTAAAAATTCTTCTTAGATGATTTTGTTTGGTCTGCTCATTTGGTTTGTTAAGAGTTATAAACACATTTGGAATCATTTTAAAATATTTATGATCATTACCTTTCCTTACAATTTTTTTATTTGTTATTTGCAACAAGCCTAACGCCCTTAGTTTCTTGAGATGATGTATCACCAAACTAACCCTCATGTCAAGTCTGTTGGCAATTTCATTTATGTACATCTCATCATAGACTAGCAGTTTTATAATGTCGCGGCTGGATTGGTTACTTAGTAATTCCCCAAGCATCTTTAATTTTTCGTCTTCTGAAGAGAATACTTTGATGGTGTCAAAATCATCTAGATCATTTTCTTTATCTTCTCCCATCGCGACGACAAGTGAATTTGAAAGCTAATTAAATTTTTTGTAAAACGGGTTCTGTGAAGTTGTCGGTACATGACCAAAATCACTACTGGTATTGGCTTAATGAGGCGTTTTGAATCAAAGTCTTCCATTTGTTATTTCCATCAATGAGAATGTCTGCCTTTTCTGCTGGTGTCTTTTTGTCAATTCCACCATGTTTCTTTGAAAAATTATAGTATGCCTGAAAGCCATCAAAGAGTGGACTGTCCATTTTTTTAATTCCTCTATATGCCACTTCCCTATCCCTGATTGTACCGTTCAGCCTTTCCATTCTGTTGTTGTTCTTGTCGCCTTTCATGTGGATGTGTCTAATGTGTTCGGTTTCTTTCCAAAGCGGATTCTTTGCCTTGTAATTATCCTTCCAAGCTTGATGAAAGTTAGCTGCACCATCAGAAATTAGAGTAGCTGGTATCTTGTCTGTAATCATCATGGCTTCCCTGAACATCGGATTGACATTTTCCGTACCTTTTGTCTTTGCCACAAAAAACCAGTTTGTACTGGAAGCACAAATCAAGGAGCTTCAGAGTCAGTTATCTGCACTAGCTGAAAAATTTGAAAAGGCCACAGGCAGAAAGGCAAGAACGTCAAAACGTGTCAGCATCCCCGTAACTGATGAGGAATTTGCAATGATTGACGAAATGGCGTTTAGAACCAAAAAATCAAAGGCTCAATTCCTAAGAAAAGTATTGGTTGAAAAAGGGCTTCCTGCATTAACGTGATATGATATTTCGAAATACCGAAATACTTTTTTCTTTTTTTGTGGACCTGCCGTAGTATGCACATAAAAAACCTGAACCATTTTGACAATTATTTTTGGCCAAAAGATCCAAGACAGGCCATACCGCACACACTGCATGTACAAACAAAAAAAGAGACAGGTTGCAAGGGGGGCAAAATTTCTGCCAAACACCGGCGTTGCAGACCTCAAAAGGGCATACAAAAAAGAGACCGATCCCAGAAGGCGCGACAGGCTGCTTGCGTACATGCAGCGCAAGGACGGCGTGCCGCTATACAGGATTGGAAGGATGCTGGGAAGGCCCAAATCCACCATATCTGCATGGCTCAACCGCGCACAGGACGAGGGAATGCGCGCAAGATTCGAGCGCAGCGGCAGGGGACGAAAGCACCTGCTAGGCGGGCCGCAGGCAGGACAGCTTGCAGCAGACCTGGATGCGGGGCCGGAGTCATGCGGCTTTGAGAGCAGCCTGTGGGACTCCAACCTGGTAAGGCTGCACATCAAGCGAAAGTTCGGCGTGCAGTACAGCAAGGCAGGCGTGCTGCAGCTGATCAGGGAGATGGGCTTTTCGTGGAGCAAGGCGCGTCCAAAAAACCCCAAGTCAGCCTCAAAAAGAAAGCAAAAAGAGTTTCAGGAGCGGGCAAAAAAACTCGTTGCAGAAAAGTCGGCGCAGGGATACACCGTACTGGCCGGCGATGCATCCTCGATTCAAAAGGCATCAAACAGGCCCGGCTACGGGTGGAGAAGGCGCGGCAAGCGCGCCACATCCCCCTCTGTTTTGTCACGCAAGAGAAGATACATCTTTGGAGTCCTGTCAGCAAGCGCATTTTACTTTATGTTTTATGAAAAGTCAAACAGCGACAGCTTTTGCAGCTTTTTGGAACGGGTTCACAAAAGATTCGGCAGGGTGCTGCTGTTTGTAGACAATGCGTCATATCACAAATCCAAAAAGGTAAAGGAGTTTCTGGAAAGATACAACGGCGAGATAGTTCTGGAGTACCTGCTGCCGTACACGCCGGAGCTTAATCCCATTGAGATGCAGTGGAGGGTGATAAAGCGGGTACTGTCTGCAAAGGTGTTTGGCACGCTAGATGAGATGGAGCAGTCAGTACGCAAGCTGTTTGCCAGAAAGGAGATCCTGCCTGTGAAAATATTCAATTATTTAATGTGCTAACTACGGGGATTGAACCCGAACCTATGAGGTTTCGATTCATCGTGCTACCATTACACCACAGGCCCACAATCCTTTTAATATGGCATAGTGATAATAATATTGAGGTTTCGGTTCGTGCTAGTTTTACACTGGCCTTTTTTCTTTTTTCAGTAAATCACACTTTATTAATACGTGTTTTTAGAAATACAGCTAAGCGAAATGTGTCCCAAGCCTGAGATCATGTAGGCGGTTTGGACTGGCGTATGGGAAGCGATTCCAGCTGCACCCTAAACGTCAGCATGGTCATGGCACTCTGCCTTTCAGTGCCATCAGAAAGCATTGCCCTGACAATCACCCATTCATTGTACAATACCAGAGAATAGTAAAAGCACAGCATCCGCGATTCCATGTCTGTGATTCGTGTCTTGGCCCTGCACTCCTCGATTTTGCCGTACTCATCTTTATCCCCCATCTTTTGGCATAGACCTCGGTCCTGACTGCGGGATGGTTTGTTGCAAACCCGATGTACCTCCTTCTGGGCCATCAGAGTCTTTGGCCTTTTTCCTGTCAGTTATTATCATGGAATATTCAGCAGCAGAACCCAGGTTGTTTTCAATTACGTTCCCTGAGATTTTCCTTCTCTTCCCCTGTGCAAACTCTTGCAGGCGGCCACCACGTTGTACGTGTTCCTGCACGGCATCAGAAACTTTACGTTGTTTTCCTGCAGCCTGCTTATCGCATCAACTGAGAAGAACTCACGGTCAAGCAACACCAGGTGTGTCCTGATGCCCCCATCCCTGCCATGGTTTTGAGGACGGCATCCACGTAATCAGGCACGGATTCGAGCATCTTCAGGTATGATGCGGCAAGAACGATACGCATCTTGTCATTTACGCACTGGACTCATGTAACGCTCAAGTATTTGGTTCCGTTCTTGTATTTGGAACGTGTCAGCTCCGCCCCCGGTACCCTGTCATAGCGCGGTATGAGGTGCATATCGATTGCTATGTCCAGTCCTTTTTTTGGAAACCTGCCCAGTCTTTTGAGGGTTTCAAGATGCCTTGCTATCTGGCCCTCAAGCGTGTGCTGGATTGCATCCTGCTCAATTCCCTTGATTGCCGATGCAATCCACCTGTCAGACGGGGTATCGCAGCCTTTGCGCCTTTGCGCCTTTGCGCATCCGCCCACAGAGGAATCCATGGTGGCAGCCTTTAGCATGCCGCAGTTCAGATCATCTGGCCCAAACGTTGCGTTGTACCTGTCTGATGTGTTGGCGCATGCAAGCATGTTTTTGGCGCCGTCTGCAACGTCTTCATATATGCGTGGATTGTTTAACAGTTCGCGGCCCTGTCTGGTTTTTTGTCTCAACAACAGAAATCATGGGGTCGTACCCTCATTGATCTGTTTGCATTTTGTAGCCGATTTGGCCCGAATTAGAGCAGATTTCGCTTAGCTGTCATACATTTCAAATTCATCTTCACAAAATTGATGAAATACTGTGCATTTGTTTTTTTTAGCATCCATCTTAATTTTTTCCATTTCTTTGTTAAGCACGCCCTGCGCTGCCAAAAAGGCATCATCTTCCCTGTCTAATTTTTTTAATAATTGTGATTTTGCAAGAGAAGCTTCTTTTAAGCTAGAATCAATCATTTGGACTTTATCATAATACTCTATAGCATCTTTGTAATTACCCAAATGACTAAGAGAAATGGCCTTGTTCATCAATGCAGTGACATCACTTGAATCCATTTGAAGAGATTTGTTGTAATACTCAAGAGCCTCTTGATGTCGATCTAACTCGTTCAAAGATAATCCCATGCTGTTTAAAATCCAAACGTCCTTAGAGTTCTTAGATAGAATCTCTTCACATAATTTCAAAACTTGTTCATGTTGTTTCAAACTTTCAAGAGCATAGATCTTGTTTTTTAATGCATAAGTGTCAGAGTTTTTTATTTTAAGAACTTTATCACAATAAACAATTGCTTCCTCATATTTTTGTAGATAAATTAAAGACAATGAAATGTTTTGAAGTGCAACCATATCATTAGGTATTTTTTTGAGCAAGTTTTTACAATAATTGTACATATCGTCGTATTTTCCAGAATTAAACATTCTAGTGATTATATTTGTAGGATCAAGAAGGTTAACCATTTTATTGTAATTTTATAAGAACTAGTCATCTTTAACACATTCTAATCCTATTAAAGAAACGCTGGAATTATTATTTTAGCGATTTACGAAGTGCCTCGTTTAATACTTTAGAATAACTGTAGGAAGATTGCTCCTGTTGAATCAATTTTGCTTGACGAAGCCTAAGTTTTTTATCAAGATCCTCATCAATCATGATCGTAACCCGTTTGCCCATTATTACCACTATAATGTTATGAAATTTAGAATATAACACTTTATGACAAGTTCCGGAAATTGAAACGATTACTCGTGGATTTTAGAGACTATTTGATATTTTGAATGATTTATGGAGTAAAGGAATATGGAGTTTTTCCAGTTTTTTCCACAGTATAACTCCCATCTGGGTGTTTAGTACGGCATGCCGTGATTGGGATCATGCTGTGAATAAACTCTGAAAAAATGATCAAATTGTGTTAATTGTGCCTAGAACTATTGTATATTTTATGTAACTGATCTCTCTTTAGAGGAGAGAATGTATACATAAATTATATATATTTTATGTAACTGATCTCTCTTTAGAGGAGAGAAAGGTGACACAAAATATACGACTAGGTCCACAAGAAAGCAAATTATTGTTTAGTTTAGAGATGAAGAAAATAAGCATCTTTACCTTCAATGATGCCAAAAATATCCTCGAAGGAACGGATTCTGCTGCCTGGAATGTAATAGAAGGACTGAAAAAGAAGAAGAGATTGCAAGAAATCGAAAATGGAAAATATCTTCTTGTCCCTGCAAGAGCGGATCCTGAAGGATATTGGTCTGAGGATCCTTGGTTAATTGTACCTCAATTGATTGATGAGTACTATGTTGGGTTTTGGACTGCAATGAATTTTTGGGACATGACAGAGCAAATACCCTACACGGTCTTTGTTGCTACTCCAAAACGAAAGAAAAACCGTATTTTAAAATTTGGAAATCAAAAATTCCAATTTGTTACCATCTCAAAAAAGAAATTTTTTGGATACATTAAATGCAAAATAGGAAAAAATAATAATTTTAACATCTCTTCAAAAGAAAAAACAATTGTTGATGGATTAACTCATCCGGAATACTGTGGTGGAATAGTAGAAGTAACAAAAGCCATGTGGAATATACGAAAAGAAGTTGACTGGAATGAGGTTTACCAATTAGCAAAAAAAATTGAAATTAATGTAGTGTTACGCCGATTGGGATATCTGTTAACTGTTCTTGATATGGAACAAAGCCTATCTGAGAAAATCAAAAAAGAAATAGTTTGTTATCCTTACAGTTTTCTTGATCCTACTACTGCAAAAGCAAGAATTGCATATTCAAAAGAATATGGGTTAATACTTAACAGAACAAAAGGTGAATTAGTTAATTGGATGGAGTATTAGAAATGAATGAGTATGAAATCAATCATTGAAGCATAAATTAGATTAAAACTGTTTTTTTACAAGTTTAAGCAGTGCTTTGGCTTGCTTGAAATGTACTTCATCTATCATTTTTCCATCAACTGTTGTAGCGCCCTTTCCTTTCCTTGTTGATTCAAGATAGGCCTTGCAGACTTTTTCGGCCCACAAAACTTCACTTTTGTTTGGATGAAATAATTTGTGTACGGTAGATAGTTGATCTGGATGTATGACACTTTTTCCAGAATATCCCATACTTTTACCAAATTTGCAGTCTTTTTCTAATCCTTTGCCGTCTTTTAGGTCCTGCCAAATTGCATCTATAGCAGCTACCCCAGCTGCATGTGCATCTACTGGGATCTTTGTTCTTGAATAATTGGATCCTTCTGACTTTTTCGTATATTCGACTCCCAGATCATTTAACAGATCAAAAACTCCAAAAACTACCGCAGTGACTCTTTTTCCAAAAGATGCAATACCAAACGTGTTAACTACCCCCTCTGCAGATTCAATAGAGGGAATTATTTGAATAGGTTCTAATTTTCTAGTCTTTTCTAACCCAGACAGGGTTTTTTCAATTTTTTTCATGTCCTGGATATTGTTTACTTTGGGAATAACAACTCCATCAATTCCCTTTTGAAGCACTTCTTTGAGATCAGATGGAATTTTGCCAGATGATGGGGAGTTAGTACGCACAAAAATTGATGATGCGTAAGATTTGCGGGATTTCAATGCTAATTTGATCAGTTTTCGTGCGTTTGTCTTTTCACTATCTGGAACAGAGTCTTCTAGATCAAAGCAAACAATGTCTGCTTGAAGTTTTTTTGCTTTTTCAAGAAATCTTGAATTGTTCCCAGGTACAAATATGATACTGCGAAAAAGATGCGTCATTAAATGACTATGCGCCCTCTGGCTTCATTAAGATTTTGCCAAAGAGGCCTCTTCCCGTTAGCATCTTTGTGTGGGCCTCTGCTGCCTGTTCAAATGTGTATGTTGAGTCGATTGCCGCTTTGATTTTTCCTTGACCCATCCAGTATAGGGCTTGATCAAGTTCGGCTTTGGTTCCTTGTGTTGAACCTAAGATGTTCGTACCTTTGAAGAATACATGTCTTAGATCAGTTTTTGCATCATATCCAGTTGTTGCACCACATGAAACTAAAGTTGCACCATACTTGAGTAAGGTTAGTTGCTTGTTCCAGTGTGTTTCACCGATATGATCAAATGATACGTCAATTCCCGGCACCTCACCTTTCTTTTTGGCAAGTTCTTTTGTTATACCTCTAACTTCTTTGTGCCAGTCCTCTTTTCTGTGATCTACTGCATAATCTGCTCCAAGTTCCAGACATTTGTCTAGTTTATCTGGACTTGCAGTGGCAATGACATCGCAGTTGTAGAGTTTTGCAATTTGAATACCGAAACTTCCTACCCCTGAGCCACCGCCCATAATCAAGACAGTCTGTCCTGGAACAATCTTGGCTCTGCCAACTAGCATATGCCAAGAAGTAAGTATGGTCATTGATGCAGCTGCTGCTTCATCATATGAAACACCCTCTGGGATTTTTGAGACATTAACTTCTGGCAAGTGGGTCACTTCAGAGAAGGCTCCCCATGCTGGACCAGTTTGAAAACCCCAAATGGTTCTGTTAACACAATCAAATTCCCTACCATCGGTGCATGCTTTGCAAACCCTGCATGACATGTTAGAGTGGGATACAACTCTGTCTCCAACTTTGATGTTTTTTACATCCTCGCCTACTGCAACTACATCTCCGGCAGCATCAGAACCTGATACATGTGGAAGTGGAACTGCAACCGGTTGGCCTCTCATTCCCCAGATATCATTATAATTCAGAGCAGAGGCTTTTACTTTGAAAACTACCTCATCTGCTTTTGGTTTTGGTTCATCTATATCCTGGACTTTGAGGATTTTAGCATAATCATCATCTGGTGCATATTCATTGTATACAACGGCTTTCATGAATAAATCGGCTATTTACCCATAATTATATTTTATCTGATCAGACACGATTTATCTTAAAATCGCGTTTTGGTTGCTGAATAGACAGGAGTATCTGCTTTAGTTGATCATCAGACAGCTGACCAGAAATTTTTCCTTGGGTGGCCATTCCAATCAGATATTGCTCCACCAGATCAGACAATTCTGGTTTCACCATTTTGATATTGTTTAGCCTTGCTCTTGCCTCAGATGTAAGAATTTGTTTTAGAATCTGTTCTTTTTGTGCAGCTAGTTCATTGGCTGTGTTATCTTGAGGTTGATCGTTGGATTCTGGAAAACTCATTTTGAATCTAAGTGTATACTTTCAATTGAGGGTTCTCAGCAATTAATTCGTTAAGAATTTCTGTTGCGAGTTTGTCGAGTTTTTGCATTCCTTGTTTGGAGATAACACGGCCTTTTTTCTCAACTTTTTCCACATAGCCAAGTTTTTCTAAACCGTGAATGGCATTACGAATAATTGCGCCGCCGGCATCCCTGTGATGGGCTGCACCGTATCCAGATGGTTTACCGCCACCATAATCTTTTCTTAACTCGCTAATTCCGATAGGACCATTAAGGTAAATTTTTCTCATTAGTGATGCACATCTTGTATGCCACCATTCCCTGTCTTGTGGCGGTTTATCAGCATGAGCTCCTGTCTTGACAAATGGAATCCATGAGGGTGCGGGAATATCTTCATTCTTTAGAATAGCTGCAAGCCTTCCTATCAATACATCTGATGGTACATCGTATACCTTTGCCATGAAGTGAAAAAATTGAGAATCGCCTTATAAATCATTGAGATATTATTTTGCGATAAGTATGCCCACACAAGTTACAAGATATTCTGATCGACTTGACAGATGCCCTTCCCAGACGAATTCGAGAATTAATTCCAGGCGCAATAAATGATTTACATTTTTTACAAAAAACCATCTTAAGATCATAGGGCATCCGAATTTTATGTCTAGTACTAATCCTACGAGCAAGTAAAGCCTGACGCTGAGAGAGTTGAGGATTTGTTTTTGCATTACCAATTGCATTTTCAATAAGAATTTGCATTCTTTCCATTGCAATTTTTTTAACCGCAGGTCTCATAATTATTTCTAAAAACACGCCTAAAAATTGGTTCCCATTATTATGAAAAATGCAGTCAGCGGGACTTGAACCCGCGTCGCAGGGTTGGAAACCCCGAATACTAACCAGGCTATACTATGACTGCAACAGAATGAAAATTTTATGTCCTACATAAAAATGGTTTTTTCATATTCATAGAGCATTCTAGAAACTACAACATGGCCTTCAAACGGTTCACTACCAACAGAATACAAAGAACTTATTTTGTTTTTAACTGAATCAGAAAAGTTTCCCTTTTGAAACCCTCCAAGCACAAGGCATGTACCATCTGAAATCTCTTGGGCAATATTTTCATATGAATTTGACGTACCTTGTGTTGATAATCCAATCACTTTGGAGGGATGAATTTCATCCAATAGCGCCGGAAAGGTTTTTTCCTTGATCTCAAGTAATGTTTCATCATTTGTTGAAATTTTTTTTTCTTGATACAGTTTTTCAATCAACCCTTCAAATCGGCGGTATGACTTGGGCACATGAACATTTTGACCAAAATAAATTACCTTATCATCAATTGTATGAACAAAGAGTTTCATTTTGTTTCGGAGGTATAACGGGATTGTGGTAGCTTCAAGTATTGAAAAGTGCACTAGATCCGGTCGCCCTCTTTTAATTTCATTTTTTATTCCTTTCATAGCTGCAAAATGCCAAGAGTTATCTAGTAAAATTTCTGATGTGTGTTTTCCAAGCTTTCTTGCATGGGAAATAACTGACGGATGGTGTTTTAGTTCAGAGGGGACAAGCTCTAAGGCAGATTCAGATAAAATTAAAGAAATCATTTTAGTTGATCATTTCAATTTGTTTTTTAAATTCATTCCAGCCTGGTTTAGGATTACCGTTGACATCTACAAGACCGGCGTTGCAAATATAGTGGTTTAGTCTTTCAATAACATAATCACTACTGCCCAAACCAGAGCCTCCTCCAACACTAACGCTTTTATCGCCAATATCCTGTTGCGCTGCAACACAGGTACCTTCTGGCCTATCATACTGCCTGTACCACGTCAAAAATTCGATTTCAGGTTCATTTTCTGAATAAAATTTGAATAATTTGCCCAAGAAATCCTTTTGAGGGCCAGTACTCCCGCCTACAAAATCCGATGTACTCCAACTAATCTCAAAGAATCCAATTTTTTTGTTTGGCACAATTTCAAATGCCTTTTCCAAGTCCTCTTTGGCCTCTTGTGGGGTTTTTACGATATCATTTAGAGTATCAACAGGAAAATATGAAAATGCAACAAAATCACCAATCGCTAAATCATCAACAATATGTGCCAACTCTTTATTTATCACATGATGTAATGCAAATGAATTTCCAAATTTTACATCAGGATGTTTCTCTTTTATTTTTTCATAAACTCCAGAAAACAGCTCTTTGTATACAGGAATGTTTTGTTCATGATAGCGAAATTGAGATTCTGTTTCACCGCCAACAATTACAGTATCTATGATAGAATACCGTGAAAGAATTGAATCTAGAACATTTACCAGTTTTTCTTCTCCAATAGAGTTAAGGGATGGTTTTCCTATCCAATCAGGAAATGGTCCTAATGTTTGCCCATTAATTATTGAAAAGAAGAGTGTTACCTTGAGATCATTTTTTTGGTTTAATCCCATCACTACATCTGACTGGCTCCAGTCAAATTCTCCTCGTTGAGGCTCGACAAGATTCCAAAACAGGTATACATTACTTCGACCGATTCCAGTTGTTGATGCGTCTGAAAAGACCTCATCAACTTGCTGCAATGATACTGATTGGTTTGGGGAATTAATTACAAGGCCAATCTTTTCATTGGCTCTTTGAGCATTGTTGGTTTCTGAACTTGGTAAGGCCAAAACCCCAACTGCCATGGCAATAATCACGGCTATGCCTACGATCACGCCTAGGATCTTTTTGTCCATACAAATTGAAAAAGAGAAGAAAGTAAAAAAGTTGTGATCCTGTCATCTATCCAGAAGTACAGCCGCTGTATCCACACTCAAGGCACATACTGCAGCCTTCTGCAAAGATAAGAGTATTTTTGCATGTCGGACACAAACGATCTTCTGAGACATCTTCTTGTTTTTGAGGTTCAGATTTAATTTCTTCGTCGTGCACTTTTAGTGCAAGCGCAGCGTTGACTTGAGACTTGATATACGGATTTGTGATATGTGTAGTCACATAATCCGTAATATGCTCACTTGGCAAAACCTCAAACGTCTTTTCTGCGTTTTCACTTGTCATGTGAAGTACCTGCTTGTGTCTGGAACCATCACGGTAAACGGTAATTCCTTTCAGTCCTAGCTCATGTGCTAACAGATATGCAGATTTTACATCTTCTGCTGTTACATCATATGGCATGTTGATTGTTTTTGCAATTGCGTTTCCAATCCAATCCTGCCATACTCCTTGAGCCATAAGATGATCGGCCCAGTGGATATCCATTGCCGTAACGAAGATATCTTGCATCCATTGTGGAATTTCAGGGATTCCTTTCAATGATCCATAGTTGTCGGCAATCTTTTCAAGGATTTCATCGTTGTAAAGATCATTTTCTTTTAGGACTTCTTCAACTATCTTGTTTGTGTAGAAGAATCTTCCAACAGTGACTCTCTTTTCAAATACAAGAGCAAATGCAGGCTCCATTCCATTTGAACAGTCTGCAATCATAGACAAGGTACCAGTCGGGGCAACTGTGGTGGCCAGGACATTTCTAATGCCATGTTTTTTGATTTTCTCAATTAGTGCATCCCATTCATAGGAATGAGACTCTTTTGGTTTCTCATAGTATCCTGCCACTGGGATCTTTCCTTCAGGGTATTCTGTCTTTGAACAAAGTGGGAATTCACCACGAGATTTAGCAAGTGCAACACTTTCTTCCATGGAGTAATACGTCAGAGCTTCGGCTAGTTTTGATTGTAGCTCATATCCTTCTTTGGAGTTGTATGGAATTCTTAGCTTATACAGGAGATCGGCTACCCCCATAACCCCAAGCCCGATTCTTCTGGATTCTTTTGACGCCACGTTGATTTCTGGAACCGGGTAGTTGTTTACATCAATGATGTTATCTAGGAATCTTGTTGTTTTTCTAATTGTTTCCTCATATCTTTGCCAGTCAAATTCATAGGTTCCGTCTGCTTGTCTCTTGACAAGATTTACCAAGTTGATAGAACCCAAGTTGCATGATTCGTATGGATAGAGGCTTTGTTCGCCACATGGATTTGTTGCCCTTAGTGGCGCTTGCCTGGCTTTGGCAAATACATTGTACTTGTTAATTTGATCAAAGAAGATCAGTCCAGGTTCTGCACTTTTCCATGCAGATAACGCAATCAGATCAATTAACTGGTGTGCATTAATTTCTTTAACCGGTTTTTTGTCACGCGGACTGCGTAAGACATAGTTACCATCTGCAGTGTTAACAAGTGAATGCCAAAAGTCTTCCCAGATACCAACACTAACGTTAAAGTTTTCTAAAATACCTGGCTCTGTTTTGTTTGTGATGAATTTTTCAACATCAGGATGCCACGATTCAATGATTCCCATGTTTGCGCCGCGTCTTTTTCCTCCCTGTTTGACAACTTCAGTTACAGTATTGATAATATTCATGAAGGACACGGGACCGGATGCAACACCGGATGTTGATGCTACAATATCACCTTCCTCACGAAGATCAGAGTAGTTGATTCCCACCCCACCGCCGGACTTGAAGATTAGTGCCGCATCAGAGGTTGATTTCATGATTTGTTCCATATCATCTTCCATTCCAAGTACAAAACACGCTGAGAGCTGTCCTAACCTTCCACCTGCATTCATCATTGTTGGCGAATTGGGGAGAAAGTCTTGTGATGTCATCAGTTCAAAGTATTCTGTTATTTTGTCTGCATAACTGTCAAGCTTCTTTGCCACTAGTAATGTCAAAAGATCTTTGAAGCTGACTTTCATTTGATTTTTGTTTGCAAGTGTTACGTAGTGGTTGATTAAGGATCGAAAATGCCACTTGTTGAGGTAATAATACCCTACTTTGAATTTATAATCAAAGGCATCTAGTTTTTCAAGATAAGATTGTGCTTCATCTATATCCTGTGTGGTGTTTCCTGTTTTGTCAAACACTTGCGAGTCATACAGAACATCGCCTAGTCCGACCAGAATTGCAACTCTTTCAAACATCTGGGTTGGGGATTCGATAATCTCATTTTTACCGTTTTTGAAAAGATATCTTGAGGCCAAGACTCGGAGACAGTTCAAATCAAACTTTTTAGAGACAGGATCAAGAGACTTTAGATTCAAGACCTTCATTTTTTCGTCTCTTAACTTTCTTCGCTCGTGCCTGTAAACGATGTATGCTTTTGCTATATCGCTATTACCGCTATCGATTAAAGTTGACTCTACAATATCCTGAATATCTTCAACAGTTGGCGTTCGAGAACTGGTAAATCCCTGTTCCACTAGTTTGTCAACTACATTCTCTGCGAGCTGATCGGCTAGGCCACGATCGGCTTTAGATGTGGCCACCAATGCCCTAAAGATGGCATTTGAAATTTTATCTTTGTTGAAAGCCGTTACTGCGCCACTGCGCTTACGGATCTCATTGATAGTGTTTTCTATTTGTGAATTATCCAATTATAATCTCCCCGCAAGGGTTAGAATGAATGTGGTTATAACTGATTCCACAATTTTTTCTTCAAGCTCGGTTCAAAAATATTGACACCGCTACTATGAACTTCATACTGGCATAACTTTGCAATGGGCTACGATGATCGCTAGATCTGAAACTAATCAAATAATTTTAAAAAATGATCGCAACTAGTTTTTAATTTACGAAATTCAGACGACATATGGGGACTTGCACCTTGGACATTTGCCTTCAAATGGTTCATCTTTGAAGCCACATTCACCACATATTGTAACTTTCTTTACAGGTTTGAAGGAAGAAACAAGCGTGGAGGCCTTTTCAATTGATTTTTTGATTACACCGACCTTTGTGTCTTTGTCAATTTTCAGGGTTACAAGCAATCCTCCACTGAGTGATTTTGATATCTTGTTACATTCAGAGATATGTTCACTTTTGTTGGTATAGTTGGCAACTTCAGATGCGTCAATCACGACACCCTCAGAATAAGAGTCACTTTCCATCGAATTGAGAGCAGAATTCTTGCCATATTTCTCACCATCCAGACTGGCAAAACGGCGGGAGCCTTCAGTTTCGGTCATGGAGATAGTCACGGGATCTCCTAGTTCCTTGCCCTTTTTGGCTGCAACATCAACTGCAGTTTCGATGACTTTGTAAAGAATACCGCGTCCCTCTTTGTTGTCTTGGAATCCAAGTATGTTAAAGACTGCTTCTTTGAGTCCCACCAAGTTTATGACAAGAGAGACAGAACTTCTTTGCATGTATTGTGTATTTTTTGCAAGAATCGGGTTTAATCCCCTTCTAGTAAGATCAGAGACGTCTTTTTTTCTTAACGCCATTGAAGACAGTGCAGGCTTCATCAGTAACGCAAGTCTTGCTCTAAAGTAAGTCTCATCTTTGTTTGATTCAAAAGCAAGTCGTGGAAGGTTTATGGAAACAGATTGCAGTGCTATCGAAAGCGAACCGGCATTCCTTGTAGATCCGTTTGTTACACCATAGCTTGATGTTTGGCCTTTGGCAAACATTACTTTTCCACCAAGTGAGATTATTTCAGCAGCCGACTCTGAAACATCAGTGATCTTTCCCTTCTCACGATCTATGATCAAGCCGATTTTTGGAATTGGTGTTATCTTTGTGTAATTTTTGTATGCGTTAATAATTGCATTGATTGTTTTTGTATCAGAGCCCAACTGTAATCTAATTGAGATGTTGGTGCTTGCTTTGTTGTATTTGGAGGTTGTAGATGCGGTTGCAAATGCATCGGTTAGCCTTTGTTCAAGTTCTGTACGGGATTTTGAATGTTTGGCAAACAATGGAGCTAATCCATCAAGTACGATTTCTTGTGAGGCCTCTTTTGAAAGAAGAGAAATTATAATGGATAATGCGCCTGTAATTTCATCAAGTTGTTTTGATGCAGGAATCCGCGATACGTTAAGATGTTTTCCGCCAAGATCAATTCCATTTTCAACCAATTCCTTAACGTTAACAAACACTGTGTCAGGAATCATAGACCAGACTCCAGGATTTGTAATATGCAAGTCTCCAGACAGATGGGAATCTGCAACGTCTTTTGGTAAAATGTTAGTAAGCAAATGTTCGGCAAATACGCGCTGTCCAGTGCTAAACAGGAGGCCTTCAGCGCCGTTATCTACGTCATCCAGGTTTGAAATCATCTCTTTTACGTCATTAACAGGCAGGCCTAGGCGTGCAAGTTTGTTCCTGTATTCCTCATGACCGTGCTCTAGGAGAACAGAGTTCACCATTTCTCGAATAAGCGAGCCTGTTAGATATGTAGTCTGATATTTGTAAATTCTGTTCTCAACTTCTTCGGTAATTTTTTGTGCAAGTTCTAATGGAAGACTGCCCTCACGAACTAGTGATTGAATAATTTTATGAGAATTAAACTCTTCAATGGATTCATGTGATGTTCTGACATACATTTTTCCACTTTCAATGATTGATCTCTCTTCAATTTGTCTTGCCAAGCTCAAAACTAACTTTCCCAGATTAGTGATGGTGTAACGTCTTTCAGATTTGTTGAGTGCAACAAGGGACTGTCTTAGCAGTTTCCGCAAATGGTATGCAAATTTTCCACTTTCCTTTTTTGATTTGAAGCCGGCCAGTGACTTTAGCTCAGAATAAGTCAAAGGGCCTTTAGAATTCAGGATTCTGAGGATGTCAATTCTGTTTGGACTTGCCATGACAGAAAAGATCATTCTGACACGCTTTGACGTAGATTGCAATATGCCACTTCTCTTTAATTCTGAGACCCCTTCGCTCAACTCCATGCATTTTTCTAAATTAAGGACTAAATAAGACTTGTGACTAGATTATTTGAGACGGTTTTTGATCAGATCGTTGTTAAGAAACAACAATTTGTAACATCAACGATCTAATTTTTTTAAAAACGTAAAAATGATCTTGGTGAGATCATCTGGGATCAGTTTTCATGGACATCAAGTGAAAACTCTGATGTAGAAAGTTTTTGTCCGCAAGAAGGACACTTGCCATCATAGGAATTCATTACGTCTTTTAGTGGTTTTAACATCTTCATGTTTGTGATCTTTTCACCACATTTACCACATGTAATTTCTACAGACATGAAGATGATCAGCCATACAAAATAATTAAGAATCGGTTCTGATTTTTTTTAATAATTCAGGCAAATTATTTTACTGTTTTTCGATGATAATCCCACGTTCATCAAAGCCAGTAATTTTGGCGGGGGTTCCGACTGGCAGGTCTGCAGGGGCAGCAACCCCTCCCATAAATCCAGAAATTCTCAAATCTGAGGCATCTAGCTGAAGTATGACAAAGGCATATGGGGTGTACTTTTCAAAGCCTGCAGGGGCGACTGTAATTATGGTGTAGGTGGCAATCGTGCCTGTGCCCTCCAAAAGAACATCTTCAAACCCCTTACTTCCACATTTTAGGCAATAATAAGCAGTGGACAGGTGAAGATGGCCACAGCTAGTACATTTGTGAGTTAGGAGCTTGCCCTGTTTGGCATTTTCAATAACTTGTTCCTCAACAGACATGTTACACACTCTGGAATATATGAACAGCACAACTTGCGCCTGTTGCGCCAAAGTTATGAGTTAAACCAACTTTTGCATCTTTAACAGCTCTTTCACCGGCATTTCCAGTTAATTGATCATATACTTCTACTACTTGTCCAATACCGGTGGCTCCAATTGGGTGTCCTTTGGATTTAAGGCCACCTGAAGGGTTAATTGAAATATCAGAATTTAGTTTTGTCCTATCTTCACGGACAGCTTCAACACCTTTTCCTTTTTCAAAGAATCCCAAATCTTCAGTATCAACTACTTCTGCAACTGTAAAACAGTCATGCACTTCAGCAAAGTCGATATCTTTTGCAGTAACACCTGCCATCTCGTATGCTGCTTCAGATGCAATCTTTGTACTAGGGATTGTTGTCATATGTTCACGCCCTTGCAATGCAGCAGGTGATCCGCCTCTGCCTGATCCAATTACCTCAATGTAGTCACCACCGTGTTCTTTTGCAAACTTTTCAGAACAAAGAATAACGGAGCTTGCACCATCAGAGAACGGACAGCAATCATAAAGTTTCAGAGGGCTTGCAACTACTGCAGAGTTCATTACATCATCAATTGTAATTTTCTTCTGCATGTGAGCCTTTGGGTTCAATGCACCGTTATCATGGTTCTTTACTGCAACTTTTGCAAAATCTTCTTCAGTTGCATCAAACTCTGTCAAATAGGCTCTAGCCATCGATGCAAACAATCCTGGGAACGATGCGCCTGCTTGACCTTCGTAGAAAAAGTCCGAACAATACGCAAAGTAAGTTGTTGTCCATTCAGTTCCCGTGTGAGTTACTTTTTCAACACCGGTTGCAATAAGGCAATCATAAAATCCTGCGGCAATGTTTGCATAGGCTTCTCTAAAAGATACAGAGCCACTTCCACATGCAGACTCTATTGTTAATGACGGCTTGTCCGGAATTCCCAATCTACTCATCAAGACGGGTCCAATGTGTACCTGCTTGTCTGCAACCCCGAAAACATTTGAAATATAGGATGCCTTGATGTCTTTTGGATCAATTCCTGCACTTTCTATGGCTGAAACTGACGCTTGAGTGGCAATATCGGCAATACTGCCTGATAATTTTCCATATTTGGTGCTACCTGCACCAAGAACACAAACCTTCTCCACAAATGTCACTGACCAAAGTCCCTATAAAAATCGTTTTAGTAAATTCATCATAGAAAATGCCACCAAAGAAAAAAATTCTTCAAGCTGTTCAAATTAAAAAGGCTGCAAGACATGTAGCAAAAACTACAAAGTCAAAAACCGATGCCTTCAAAAAAGAGGTTATTCAATATTTGGATGGCAATGGATACCTCTCTTGGTCCTCAAAAGAGAGGAAATACGTGATTCTTGGTACCAATTCTCCAAAAAAGGGACTTGTGCAGTGTCCCCAATGTAAGCTTGGAGAACTAATGGTGATTAGATCACGAACAACAAGAAAACGATTCATTGGTTGTTCAAACTTTTATGGCGGATGCAAAGCCTCATCGCCACTATTGCAAAAAGCAAAACTTAGAGCAACAAAAAGTCCTTGTGATGTATGTAAATGGCCAATTATAATTTTTCGCTATTCACGAAAACAAAAATGGACAAAACAGTGCTCAAATTTTAATTGTAAAAGCAGAAAGCCTAAGCCTTCAAAGTAGGATAGACATCTGTTCTTCTGTTTTTAAGTAACGGTAAAACTTTTCGTGTTTGCTTTACCCTGTTTAAATCAATGGTAGCAAAACCCATTCCCTGCTTCTTTTTCATGTCAAGTAAGATTTTTCCATATGGATCAACTATCAAGCTTCTTCCACAGTAAATATTCCCAACCTGATCGGGTGCAATTACATAGCACCCATTTTCAATTGCTCGCGTTTTGTTAATCGTAATCCAATGCTCTTCCTTCATGCTACCCTTAACCCAAGCAGACGGCACAACTAAGACTTCAGAACCGGCAGCTGCAAGAGAGCGTGACATCTCTGGAAATCTTAGGTCATAACAGATCATCATGCCAACTTTTCCTAGTGAGGTATTTACAGGCTTTGCAATCTTTGATCCTGAGACCATTTTGTCTGATTCTCGGAATCCTAATGCATCATAGAGGTGAATTTTTCTATATGTAGAAATTACTTTGCCTGACTTGTCAACGACAAAAGAAGTGTCATATACGCGATCTTTTTTTCTGCTCTTTTCATAAAATGAGCCTATAACTTGGATATGGTTTTCTTTTGCCGCTTTTGCAATTGTTGTGACAAAATTTCCTTTAACTGTTTCGGCCAAGTTTGCTAGCTGCTTTGGAGTTTGAGCGGAATTTGTATAAAACATCATAAATTCTGGAAACGCACACAATGTTGCATCTTTTGAAGCTGCTTTTGAGATATATGAAATAATTTTTTTTAGATTAGTTTCTTTGTTAGTTGATGCTTTGAATTGGACTACTCCGACTTTCATGTGATTGATTAATCAAATGGCAATAAAAGGATAAACCGTTGGCAAACCACCAAATGTACCATTTTGTTATTATGCAAGCTTGTTCTAAAAATGGCATACTGACCATAGTTAGTGTGTGTATGTGCACACCGTGGCCGGAGGTTTAGTCCAGTCGATTCTTTTTTAAAAATAATTAAAGTTGGTTTCCTGCCAAAAACCAGTTTTCTTTAGGATTGTCTTCAAAAACAACAATTACGTGACTCTCTTTTGTTTTTAGAATCTCAACTGCTGACTTTGTGATTGCTTTTGCATATTCATCTTTTTGTTCCTGTGATCTTCCAGGATACATTGACACTGTAATCAAAGGCATAAGAAATTCAAACAGATTCGGTGATTTATTCTTTCAATAGTCTGGTCTGTAACCATATCTTGTTCCGTACATAAAATCAGAGCTGTGTGTTTTTTTGTAAAGATAGCCTGTGGCTAAACCTATTACAAATCCTCCAATGTGGGCAAGATATGCAACACCTCCACCTGCAACACCGAATCCGCCAATGAAAAACGGTAGCAGGTTTTGGAAGACTAGCCAGAATGGCAGGAACCATCGAGCCTGAATGTGCATCATTCTCCAAAAGAATCCCATCATCAAGAAAGTTTGGATTCTAGCTTTTGGAAAAATAACAAGATAGGCCCCCAGCACTCCAGAGATTGCCCCTGATGCACCTACTGCAGGAATTACGCTGCTGGTATCACCATAAATGTGAACTAGGCCTGCACCAACTCCCCACATGAGATAAATTCCAAGGTACTTTGCCTTTCCAAATTTTTGTTCAATGTTATCACCGAAGATCCACAAAAACAGCATGTTTCCTCCAAGATGCATCAAACCGCCATGCATGAATGTTGAAGTAATCAAAGAGAGGTATGGAGTGGTAGGACATGAAAATCTATCAGGTCCTGCACCAAAATCAATTGTAGAAAAAGTTGCACCTGTTATACAATTTGGAACTGCACCCCAATTGTAAAACATTGCAAATGCATTTTGGTTCGTAAAGTCAAAAAATTGCCCGGTATACGCAACCTCCATAAAAAATACAGCCACATTGATTATGATCAAGGCATAAGTTACCTTTGGTTTGAAACCTGGAGGATGTGGGTTTTCATCTCTTAGTGGAAGCATTGGCTGTTTAGGTTCATTGAAATTTGTATAATAAGATTATTCAGGATATGGAAAAAGATGAGAGGCAGGCAAAAAGATGACTCTTCTGTTTCTCGCCCAACTATGGCCTGTATGGTAATTTTATTCCATAATAGGTAAAAAAAACAAAATCGGATTCTGATTCTGGAGTAGATATCATAGGATGTCTTGATGGGAAAGAATCTGCAGTTGGAGAAGTAAAATCTACCATTCCTGTTGGAGGAAACAGGTTAGGCGGTGCTCAAGCAAAAAGCATAAAACACGATCTTGATAAAATGAAAAAATATCCTGACGCTTACATTATTCAGTCTTCCCAGAAGACCAAGTTTTCCTCTGAACTGTAACCAGTAATTCGTGATTCTGCCGATTCTGGATGCGTGTGATTCTTTGTAGTAGAAAGTTTCTCCTTTTGGTAATCTCTACGAAGTACTTCTAGGAAGACTGATACCAGGCCCTGGCCGCAATTGCAGGATCCGGATACGTTGAAGATTCTCCAATCTCACCTGGCAGTTAGCCGTACTGTCCTTGATTGGGCGGGGTGTCGTTATTATTGGCGTCCCTAGTTTAGCAGCCCGCGCTGCCCGAGGTACGACAGCGCTGCGACAAACTCCTGCGCAGTCAGGCCGTCACCGCCGTCATCTGCATCAAGGAACCACTTTGCTGTCTGCTTAAAGTATGGGGGGATGCTGGTGCCCTCTATTCCGAACTGGGCTAAAAGCTGCGAGTCAGATGCGGACTGGGACGCAAATCCGCCCCACTGCTTTAGGGTGTCAAGCTGTTCTGCGGTGAAGCCCTGTCGGGGTTGTTGTTGTTGTGGTTGCTGTTTGTCTGCAGTGTCAGCTGCGGTGCCGTTGCTGCTGCCGGTGGTTGTTGTGGTTGTGCCGTTGCCGCTGCCGGTGGCTGGGGTGGCGGTACTGCTGCTGCTACTGCTGCCGCCGCCTCCACCTCCGCCGCCGCCTCCGCTGCTGCTGCCGCCTCCGCTGCTGCTGCCGCCACTGCTGCTGCTGCCGCCTTTCCTTCCCTCAGACACCACAAGGGCGTCCTCAAGGTGGATGTAAAGCGCGTTTCTGCTGGTGTCCCACAGGCGGTACAGCACGTCAGAGAGCGGAACCTTCTTGGCAAAGGTTATAACAAACTCAAACTGCGCCTTTGTGGCGTCGATGGCAGACGCATCCACGGTGGCGCTGGCAATCAGGCCGTGCGGATCAGTTATCCGGATGTTGCCTGAATCGTAGGTCACGTGGGTTTCCGTGCCGTCGTTGTGTATTGTCCTGCCGTCGTGTGCGACAAACATGTCGACGTGCCGCACGTTTTGCGCCCCGCCGTTCTCGTATACTGTGAGGGTGCTGAGAAGCCTCTCGCCGCTGCCTGCGCGTATCGTGGCAGTGTGGGGAGAGTCAATCGTGTCAGGGCCGTACTTTACCCCGTCGTATACCAGGGGGTACTGGCCCGCATCAAAGCCCGTGCGGATTGAGGGGGCAGAGACGTCTCCGCTGCTGCCACCGCCGCCACCAGAGGAGACAAGGCTCCCAAGGGTGCCTGATGAGTGATAATACCTGAATTCCGGCTCAAAGGAGGTTCCGCTGCCTGCATCAAGGGAGAGGACAAAGTAGTCAGCCTGCAGCAGGTCGCCGTACTCGTTGAGCGTGGTGTTGCCCATGGCAGGGTCTGTGTAGTGCCCGTTTGCGTTGTCTGCTACCTGCGCGATGTTGCCAATCAGGCCCTCGTTGACTGTATTACCTGCAGGGCCGCCGTTGAGGTGTATGGCAGTGCCGAGTATGTATACTGCGTCATATGCCGCATAAGAGTATACGTCAGCGTTGTCCACGGAGCGGTCTATCCTTTTGTTTGCCTCGTTTTGGTCTATTGCAAGGGTGAGCACGTTATAGTCGGTGCGCTCAAGGAATGTCTTGCGCTTCTCGTCCCGTGGGGCATCACCCTCAAGCAGCTTTGATGGCGCCACGGCGTCGCTGCCGTACCACTTTGCTGCAGGCAGGTTTGCAGTGGCTGCAGCCTCGTCGAGTATGTCAAGGGTCTCGTTAAATCCGAACACCACCACTGCGGGGGTCTTTTCACTGACGGAATCATGGCTTAGCGTGTCATTCAGCAAGGCAAGCGTGTCAGCAAATGACTCTGTGCCGGTGCCGTATGGTATTCCGCCGTGTACGGTTATTTCGCTGTTGGTATTGTTATGAAGAGTCTGGTTCAGTGCTACCCCCCACGCGTCGTTGCGGAACACCGGAATCACGTAATCGATGGAGTCTGCCTCAAAGAGGCTGACGTACGCCCTGACGGTGTTGGAATCGTCAGGGACGGTCCTAAAGATGCGGTCGTCCTTCTGTTTGAGATCCTCTGTGGGCGCAGTGGATGCGTAGCTTATGGCAAGCCTTGGCGGATTGTCAAACAGGGTGTTGTTCTTGACTTCAGACAGCGCCTCACTTGTGAGGGGGCCCACAATGGAGGTTATGTTGCTGCCTGCAAGCAGTTCCAGTGCTGCAATTGCGCCCTCAGAAGTAGACCCGTCATCATGTGCAGATACTGCAAGCCTCCATGCGGCCTCGTTTGGCGCAAGGTATCTGTCGTTAAAGTCATTTACTGCCAGGTGTATGGTGTCATTTGCAGGTATGCCAAGTGACGAGATGGAGCCCGTAGTCGAGACGATTGCGCCTATGGTTACCGTGGCAGGTGCGCGCACGGTGAGTGTCTCTGTGATTGTGTGGGTGTTGGGCGGAACGGCCGAGTCAGAGACTGTATACTGTATGGTGTAGCTTCCGATGGCAGGCATGGTATTGTTAATGGAGTTGATCTTGTTTTCGTCAGTGGTGACAGCAGCATCGCCGGCGCCGCTGTAATACCTTATCTCTATGCTGGTCGGAGGGCTGCCAGTCTCTGTGATGTTTTCTATCTTGCCGTTCCTGTAGGTCTGGCCTTCTGTTAGGGACGTCTCAAAGTCGCCTGTGTGGACGTCTACCCTAAAGGTTGGAGGCGTGGTGTCAGGTGCAGAAAGGTGCAGGACAACATGGAGTTCTGCAGAAAGGCCGCGTGAATCGGTGCAAGTGTAGAAGATGGAGTACCTGCCTTCTGTGTCTTTATCATACGCCGGACTTGCCTCATGCGTGAGTTGGACGGTGTCACCGTCCGGGTCAGAGCATGTTACGCCCAGCTCATCAAGCTCAAATCCGGTATTGCGGTCCAGCGTGATTCTGGTAGTAGAGATTTGGTCGGTGTCCACCGTATGCGAGATGACAGGAGGGTTGTTGGCCGGTGGTGATGTGGTGTCACCCGGTGGCCGGCTTACGTTGGTTATGGTCATGGTGTGTTGTGCAGAATCTGTGCCGTCGTCGTTGTCAGTTACCTTCAGCGTGATGACCAGAGAAGTGTCTTTTTCGACCGAGGGGGCCGTAAATGATGCCGTTGCCTGAGAGGGGTTTGTTATTGTGATGGACGTGTCGTTGGTGGTCCATGCGTATGATGATATGGTGCCGTCAGTGTCTGTCGAGCCGGTCCCGTCAAGGGTTACTGTTGCTCCCTCGTCTGCGGTGTCAGGCGCTCTGATTATCGCAGTCGGGGTGACGTTGTCATCCGGCGGTGCAGTAGCCACGGTTATGGTTTCCTCGATTTCAAAGTTGATCGGATTTGACACGTCGTCGCGGCCAGAGACGGCATACGTCACGCTCCAGGTTCCCGCCTGGAGCGTTGTTCCGTTAAAGGGAACAGCAGTCTCTTGCCCTGTTGTATCGCGATACTTTGTGCTGTTGACTGGATTCTTGATATTCGTAATGTCTAGGATTGCGTATGGCTCGTAGACATCAGAGGTGGTGATGTCAGTTGCAAAGTCGGCGATGTTCCCGTTTACGGTGAATCCGTACACGCTGACTGGCCTTGATATGGTGTCAGACCGGAGGCCGCCAGAATCCGTGCAGGAGTACGTCACCGTGTGGTTGCCAAGAACGGCCGTGTCAAGTGCGGTGGCATCCACGTCGATTCCCTCGTCTGTGCGTCCGTCCTGGCCATCAATGCAGAAGGCGCCGGGATCGGCATCTGCAAAGGCGGCTCCGGCCGGAACAAACAGTGTCAGGGGCGGCGACTTTAGCACTATGGTAGGCGGCGTGTTGTCAGTTGTGGCAGCCCGGATTGTGACTGTCACGTTGTGCTCTACTGTGTTGCCGTCAGAGTCTGAGCAGGAGTACGTTATATCGTAGGTGCCTGCAGAGGAGGTGTCTATTGTATCGACTGGCTGGCCTCCAGACGAGATGGCCCTTTCAATCCCGGTGTTGGTGATGTCGCCGTCTTTGTGGTCTGTGCAGGATGCTGCGGGGATGCTGTATGATGCGTTGATTGCAAGCGTGACTGCGGTGTCTGCGGGCGTTACTGCAAGCACGGGGGCTGCAGGACCGAAATCCCAGGTGACTGTGACGGTATCAGCTTGTTTGCCGGCAGCATCCGTGCAGGAGTACGTTATGGTATGGGTGCCAGCAGACGAGGTGTCCACCGTGGCAGGATCCAGCGTGATTGAGGGGGTATCGTCCCTGTTGTCCGTGCAGGATACTGCGGACTGCAGGCCGCCGTCACCTGCTGCTGCAAAGCCGACATCCTGCCGTACGACATGCGTGCCGTTTGCCAGGGTGGTCACTATGCCGGGGTTGACTGCAAGCACGGGTGGCGTGTTGTCAGGCGTGCCTACATGAAGCGTCCTGCTGGTTTCTGCGTCGTTGTTACTAGAGTCCGAACATTTGTAGGTTATCGTGTGTTCCCCTGTAGCGTCCTGGTATCCGTCAGGGAGGGAAGAGTTTGTAAATTCAAGATAAAAGGGAAGGTCTCGGTCATCAGTCTGATGTTTGATATTGTCAGTGCACGTGGCAGTCTCATTAAATAGTTCTCCTATATCCAGATCTATGTTGCCATCTCCGTGCAGGTCAATTACAGGCGGGGTGTCATCAACCAGGTATACAGATCTGCCCTCCCCCACAGAGTTTCCTTCAGAGTCAGTACACACATAGGTTACAGACTGTATGTCAAAAGGGGAATACGTGAAGAGTTGTGTTCCAAGAACGACACTGAAATCGCTAAAATCAGGATCCTGTTCAGAGTGATAGTAGACATTCAGAAACACCGTCTGATTCAGGTGTGGCGGGTTTTCATAGTCGCCGGTGTCAGCTATGTCGTTTCCGTCTGCGTCATGGCACAGGACGCCCTTGTCGGTGTACGGTTCCCCGTACGGGTGCGATATAAAGTCATCGCCGATCAGGTGGATGTGAAGACCTGCAGGATGTCCCGCAACAGCGGTGACAGTTGCAGTTGCCAGCGGGTTGCCTGCCGCATCTGAGACGCTCCCCGCAGCGGCATCGTATGTTACGTCAGGCGTTGCGTCACTGGGCATGACCGGTTTTTGCAGCGTCAGGGTTGCAGTGCTGCCGGTACCGTCAAGGCCGGTGACTGTAATGACTGTGTTGTAGTTGTCATTGTTGTCTCCCAGCGATACACTCCAGCCGACAAAGTCATCAGAGGCGCCGCTGCGGACAGCCTCGGAGAAGGTGACGTCTATCTGGTTTGAGGCAGGACCCGTCCTGGCAGAGACCAGCGTAGGGGCAACGCCGTCAGACAGCGTTTGGCCGACAACTGGAACCAGCGAGATGTCAGGCACGTGGGCATCGGTAATTCCCGCGCCGATATCCACGGTGCCTGTCGCATCAGTCGCTGTTGTTGTTGCCGTTGTATCAGAGGGGGAATATGAGACAGTATGGGTTGCAGTCCCGGTGCCGGCCACCACACCGACTGTCTGCCCCCTGCCGTCAATTACAAGGTTGGTGTAATCGGTGCTGTTTCCGTGTACTGCCTTGTTATACACTATTTCAAACTGCGTCGCACTGACCACGCTGGCAGACACTATAGCAGGCGTACCCACGCCTGCAAGCACCGTTACTGCCACCGTGTCACGGTCTGCGTTGCCTGTTTCGTCACTTACCGTCAGCGTGAACTCCAGTACGATGGGGGGCCCCGAGTCTGCCACTGCAGGTGATGTGAACGCCGGTTTTTGCAGGGTGTGATCATCCAGTGCCACGTTCCCCGGGCCTCCAGTCTGCTCCCACAGGTATGCCAGGGTGTCGCCGTTTGCGTCATACGAGCCGGTGCCGTCAAGGGACACTGCCGTGTTCGTATATGCAAAGACGTCAGGGCCTGCCCTTGCCACAGGCAGGGTGTTTTGGACCTCACGCAGCCCAAATGACCCGAGCTGGTTTGGGAGGGCCCCGGGATCAAAGGGTTTGGCAGGGGGCGCCAGAGCGTACCCTTTTACTGCGGGCGTCAGGCCGGATACCGAATCAGGAAAGTCATCGCCTGCGCTCTCATCTAGCACGAACATGCGGGTGCCGTCAGCGGAGAAGGCCACATCTGAGGGCTCAAACGGCAGTTCCACGTCAACAAAGGACAGGGAACCAGAGGAAAGGACGCTGAATACGGACGGCCCTGGGCTGAATGATCCCGCGTGTGCGGCACTTGAGATGTTCCAAGCCTCTGAAAGCGCAAACTCGTTTATGAGGTTTTTATCAGGCACTGCCACGAACATGCGGGAGCCGTCAGCGGAGAAGGCGATGCCTGCAGTGACATCTGCAGCGTCTGCCCGGGGGCCCTGCGCAGAGACGCTGTGCGTCAGGAAGGCAGAGGAGGCGTTCCACGCATCAGTAAGGGAAAACTCGTGTATCCGGTCGTTGAGGTCACTTGCGATGTACATGGTGGTACCGTCCGGCGAGAAGGCAATGCCGCGCAGATCCGTGTTGGGCCCGATGCCGGACAGGGGTAAAGAGTGGGCAGTGTACGAGGAAAAGGATTCAGCAGAGGCGTTCCACGGGGAGGAGAACGCAAACTCGTGGATGACAGAGCCGTCCAGCGCGTCTGTGGCAAACAGCCTGGTGCCGTCATCAGAGAAGGTTAGGCCCGCCATGTAAGTTTCGGGGTTCACCGTGACTGTGCTGTTGACTGGAACGGGCGGTATCAGCGATGACAGCGGGGTGGTGTATGCGTGGGATGCGCCGGATGTGTCCCACGGGGCAGGCAAACCGTATGCGTGCAGGCTGTTAAAAAAGTCAAGCACAAAGATTGTTGTGCCGTCCTTGGATAGGGTCATGGCGACTGGAAAGTCTGTCTGCTGGCCGATCGGAACAGAGCCGGCAAGCGTGGTGCCCCCTGAGAGGTCGTTTATGGTGCCGCCTGAACCGGTGCCCGTACCGATGGAGCCGCCCTTTTGGTATGAGACCTTGACGTCCTGGTTTCCGTGCAGCGTGCCGTTTAGGAGGAGCGTGATGCGGGAGCCGTCAACTGACACGGAGGTGACATGCGGGGCAGCGTGGAGATTATCATCATCACCTGCATGCACAGTAGCATTAACAGGCGTTACTGCTGAGGGGGCCACAGACAGCGCAAAGTCGCCGGGAGCGACACCGGCGTCAGCTACTGCCTCTGAAAGCCCGATGTGAATGGCAGTGGAGTTGGACGTGTGGGCAGACTTTGGTATGGGGGGCGCCATATCTATGGTTCCATCAAAGGTCCCCGTGTGCGCGGCGTTCCCGTTGGTGTCCTCCACGCTTCCTCCGGATTCAGAATCATACGTGATGTCAGGCGGATCGGCAGTGGAGCCGTTACGCCCGGAGATGCCAAGCGTTATCTTGTTGGCGGCGCCTGCGGGATCCGAGTTGAAATGTACTGTTCCACCTCCGGCAGACAGCCCGAACCCGGAGCCGTCAGTCGCATCAGATTTCACGTCGACTGGCTCGCTGTAGGTCAGGACTATGGTGCCTGCCCCGAGCATGGAGGCATCAACAATTACGGGTGACACCGTATCGCGGACTGTAACCGGGCGGACCACGGGGCCTGTGTGAATGTTGGTGTCTGGATCAGTACAGTAGTAGCTGACCTCGTAGAAGCCCACGGTGAGTGCGTCAACTGGTGCGGTAAAGTTTATCACGAGGTTCTCCGGGGAGAGCGTGTCATCGCCTGCACCGTCAATGCATACGGCGCCCGGCTCGTCGTATCCGGAGCCCCACTCCACAAAGTGCGGGTTGTCGCCGTTTAGCGTGATTGCGGGGGGCCTTGGATCAAATATTATTACGGTCTCAGTTATTGTGTGCGAGTTGCCAGAGGCATCAGTGACGGTGTATGTGACGTAGTAGGTTCCCGGAATGTCCGTGTTGACTGCCTCGGCGTTCTCTGTGCTCTGGGTGAACTGGTCGCGGTCAGTCACGTTTAGGATCGTGCCTGCAACGTACGTGCCCCCAAGGTTTATGGTGGTGGTATAGTCTGCGTCGTGCTCATCGACTACAAATGCGGGCTTTACGGTGTCGCGGACTGCGACTTTGCGGATCATGGTGTCGGCCCTGCTGCTGTCGCTGCCGCTGTCATCTGCTGCACAGTCGTAGGTAACTTGGTACTCCCCCACGGCAAGCCTGTTGACACTGTCGCTGTTTATGATGACTTTGCTTGTTAGGTCGGTGCCGTCTGCATCATTACACGTGGCCCCGGACTCTGTATAGTTGGCGCCGCCAAGCTCCATCAGGTGCGGGTTCACACCGAAAAGTTTGATTACTGGCGTGGTCTGGCCTGCAACAGAACTTGCCGAGATGTCTATTATCTGGACGCCGCTGTCACCTTGTGACGCGACCAGGGCGTACGTGCTGTTGTCGATAGTTACTGTGGTGATGGCCTGTGCGCCGTTAAGCTCGTCAAATGTCCTGTTTGCACCGGCGATTGGAACAGTATCTCCGTCACCAAAGGAGGCTGTCGGGAAGGGGTTTGAGGAATTGGTAATGTCGATTATCTGGACGCCGCTGTCACCTTGTGACGCGACCAGGGCGTAGATACTGGTGCCTATCTCTACTGTGGTGATGCCATATGGGCGGTCAAGCTCGTCATATGTCCTGTTTGCATTGCCGACTGTGACACGATCCCCTTCATCAAAGGAGAAGGTCGGGAAGGGGTTTGTGGGATCTGTAATGTCGACTATCTGGACGCCGCTGTCAGCGTTTGCTGTGACCAGGGCGTAGGTACTGGTGTCGATAGTTGCTGTGGTGATGCCCCGTGGTGTTCTAAGCTCGTGAAATGTCCCATTTACCCCGTCGACTGTGACGAGCTCCCCGTCATTAAAGGAGGCTGTCGGGAAGGGGTTTGCGGGATCTGTAATGTCGATTATCTGGACGCCGTGCTCATAGGATGCTGCGACCAGGGCGTACGTGCTGGAGTCTATCTTTACGGTGGTGATGTCAAATCCCTCGTCAAGATTGTCAAATGTCCCAGTTACCCCGTCGACTGTGACGGTGTCCCCGTCATTAATGGAGGCTGTCGGGAAGGGTTTTGCGGGATCTGTAATGTCGACTATCTGGACGCCGACATCACGGACTGACGAGACCAGGGCGTAGGTACTGGAGTCTATCTTTACTGTGATGATGGCACGTGCAAATTGAAGCTCGTGAAATGTCCCAGTTACCCCGTCGACTGTGACGGTCTCCCCGTCACCAAAGGAGGCTGTCGGGAAGGGTTTTGCGGGATTGGTAATGTCGATTATCTGGACGCCGCTGTCAGTGTCTGATGCGACCAGGGCGTAGGTACTGGTGCCGATAGTTGCTGTGGTGATGCCCCGTGGACTTGTAAGCTCGTCAAATGTCCCAGTTACCCCGTCGACTGTGACGGTGTCCCCTTCATCAAAGGAGGCTGTCGGGACGGGGTCTGCTGGATTGGTAATGTCGATTATCTGGACGCCGTCGTCACGATATGCTGCGACCAAGGCGTAGGTGCTGTTGCCTATCTTTACCGTGGTGATGTCATTTGCAAAATCAAGCTCGTCAAATATCTTGCCGGTGGAATGTCTCTGGTCGTCAGTGATAGAGGCTACTGGAACAGGCGAATCTATCGTGGCTTCCGCAAAGGGGATGCAAAGTGGAATCAGAAGAACAAGCGCTGTTGCTACTGCTGCTGTTGCAAGCAATGGCGGTTTTATCAGTCGTCGCAACTCTCAGACTCTCCTGTACTCTTCTTCTCTTACCATTACTGCTGCTAATCCTTCCACCCCCCCCCCCCCGATGTCAGGCAACATTGTGGCAGGGAAAACAAGACTACAGCAGGAATGACAGAGGCGCAATACGGCTAGCGACGGCTTGAAAGCAGATAACTGAAAGGTGTGACTCAACAACTTGATGCTTTTGTTTTGGTATTTATATATTTTTTTCAGACTAGTTTGTTGCATAACTTGGATCCTAGGCACGAAATTTACCCAACTTTTGACTGGCTTGGGCGTTATGCAACAAACTAGCACTCCGAGCTCTTCTGCCTCAGCTTTGCATCATGGTACAGCAACATCTTCAGCCTTTCATGCCAGCTAAGCGAAATGTATCTCAAATCTGACATCAGATCAGCGATTTGAACCTGCACATGAAAAGTGGTTTTCTTAATCGTGGTAACGTTTCGCTTAGCTGCATGCAGCAGCACAATCATAAATGACTTCAATTGGAATCGCATCTGTTTTAGTTTTTTCATATGATAGTTCTGCTGGCATCAAAACATGTGCACTTCCTAAAATTTCAGGAAATTGAATCTTAAATGGAATTTCTGCTTCTGAGATTAGAGGAACATGTTGAATTGTTTTAGAAAAAATTTCAGAATTATCTTTTACTGAGATAGTGATTGTAGGAACTATTGCATAATCAAGGTTATTTTTTACATTGCCAATGACAGTGTAGATTCCATTTGAATCAAAATATCCAACATACTCATCAGATGGAATAAAAACTTCAGCAAATGTGAATTGTGGAATAAACAACAAGGAAAATAAAAACCCTAGTAGTAAAAACAGATTTTTTGAGACTGGAATCTTAGAAAGAGTTGACGATATCTTCGAATTCCGATATTGGTTTTTCAAGTAAGCTTGGTCTATAATCCTCAATTAATTTATCTACAAGATCTCTTACTTTAATATGATATCTCTTTTTTACTTCAACAAGTCTGATTTCTACTAAACCATCTTCAACAAGTTGTGACAGGTATAGTGAGACTGTCGATGGGGATTTTTTAACTTCTTTTACTAATTTTCCAAAGTCTATCCCATCCTCTTTGATTAGTGCAAGTAACAGATCACGTGGAGTTTGTTTACGTAGTGCTTTGATTACTTTTGATTCGTCTTCAGTAATTTGTGGAGGATAAAATCTAACTTGTCGCGGACCACGAATTGATTTGATGATACCATTTTTTTCTAGTTTTCCTAAATAATGACTTAAAACTCCGTTTTTTAATCCAGATGAGCGCATTATCTCACGGAATTGAATCCCCGGATTTTGCTCAATGATTTGTTGTATTTGTGAATCCCTATCAGTCATTTCTAAACACTCCTAACGCTAACAATCCTAATGTGACAAACGTCAATAAATGTCCTACCTCTGGAAGTGTCATTTCACCGAGGTCATACACAGAAGGCCATGTTGCATCAACTAGCAACACACTTTCAGCTGCAATAAGGTTAGCAAATGCTATAGCACTAAGTAAAAGTCGTCTTGTTCTTAATCTATAATATGCAATTCCTGCAAGTATTGAAATGAATACCGCAAGAGTGATTCCCCCCACATGTAAAAAGATGTGTACAAGATGAAAACCATGTAATAAATGGGGGATGATTATCGGTAGAGCTAAAATTGCTATAACCCCGGCAGCCACTATAGAGAATAAGGTGGATTTTCTTTCAACTATACTCTCTGGTCTAAACAAAGTAACAAAACTCGCCTAACTGCTAATTTAAAACGACTGGTTCATGTATCAAACGGCAGCTGATCATACACGAATGATTCCTATTTGAATCAAAAATTGGATTCCTTGAACAAACATTTCATCATCAATGGAACCTTCTGCCCACCAGCCCGCATTGTTTCGAACCCATGATGGAATATTTTTTGATTCTAATGTTTCTTGCCGAGTCTGAGGAATTACAATAATTTTGTTATTAATGAAATATTCAATTCCGTCAATGAATGCATTATCATCTATCTGCTTTTGTGACCACGACAATGCATTATTTCGAACCCAATCAGGTATTGAGATTTCATTATTTTGGGTTGTTACGCGATTAATTACAACAGGAATAACTGATTTTGCAAAATTGTTGTTGCCTAAATTTTCAAAACTAAGATGTACGATTCCGGTGGCATCTTCGGGAATCATAAATTCTACAATATTGTGTTCATCTTTAGAGTCAGTACTAGTTCCACTTTGTTCAAAGATAACTCTATCATTTTGAGTAACTGAAAAGTCATAGTTAGTTGAAACAGGCTTGTTTTTTAAGAAAATATCCGTAACATCAAACATTATTTTTGCACTCGAGTCAGATTTTAGATTCTCAGGTTCCCAGGATACAAGAATTCTAAACTGTCCATTGTCAGTAACTGAACTCAAATGAACATAATCACGGTCTGGCTTGATTACAAAATTCATTCCATTATGATTAGAAGCGCTTTCAAGAACATTAAACAGCTCTTTTTGATATATGATAAAATGAACTATACGTTCGTCAGCAAAAAAATCATCTATGTTCATAATGTCTTCAGATAACTTTACATCGTTAACGTACATTGTAAATCCAGATACTAACAAATCACCAAATTTTTTTGGAATTACAAGCTCTTGATGAACAACAGAAGTTTGATTAATGTTAGTTTCATTCCATTCAAATGGCATAAAATAGCTGACTTCTTTTGAACTCGGATCATAGTTAAAATCTGAAATCTCATCATAGTATGTGACTACATGAACGAATTGTTCTCCAAAGTTCGGATCAGCAAAATCGTGTTTAGTTGTTTGAGCAATGGAAATTCCTGCATTGTATACTAGAGGCTCTTCTAATTTTTTGGAATATCCATCAGCAGCAAGTACGCTAACATCAAATTTGTATAAACCGCCTTGACTAAGTTTTGGCCCTTTGACATGAACCATCCTGCTTTCCAATCCTAACAGCGAGCCAAAGAAATCACCGCCACCATCTTCCTCGATTATAACAGGGTCAGTTTCTTCGGATACAAAATTAAAAACTATGAACCCGTTATCTGCCTTGAATTCTTGTTCAAAAAGAAATTCGTCACCACGTTCAGATTTTATCAAAAAAGTCACATCCCGCAGCGTAATTTTGGAATCAAAATCGACAAGTGAAATTGATATCTGTTGATCATCGACAGAATCAGGATCACTTGTAGAAGATGAAACTTCCAGAGTTACAAGTTTTCCATCCAATTCCACGGGTGGAAAGGTCTCACTCCCTACTCCATGACCATATACACTGTCAAATGTAACTACAAACAGAGATGAGAATATCAGAATTGTAAATAATGATAGGGCTTTCAACCTATGTCCACTTGTTAGGATCTTTTTTGCGGATTTGTTTTCCATCAATTGTAACTTGCTCTTTTTCTTCAAAGATAGTATGCCATTTGCCATTGCTTGGAAAAATTTTGTTCATCTCTTCAACTTTGTCATGGGTTGGTGATTTGTTCATCAGGGCTCCCCATTTCATGTGTGGAATTTTGGGCATGATGTCATTGATGTCTTTCATTATACTATCACATTACAGAATATGCTTAAAAACCTATGATTGAATCCTTATAATTCCTTCTTTAATTAAAAATTGAATTCCTTGAATAAACGAGTCATCATCAAGTGTACCGTCTACCCACCAGCCGGCATTGTTTTTAACCCATGATGGGATTTCATTGGAGCCGGTACTTGCGCCTTGTGTAGTTGAAGGAATCTTTAGAATGTCTTTTTTAATTAAAAATTGAATTCCTTGGATAAATGAGTCATCATCAAGTGTGCCGTCTACCCACCAACCGGCATTGTTTTTAATCCATGATGGGATTGCAGTTGGTGGTTGGACTTGGGGTTCAGGTGGGGTATTTGTTTGAAGACTAGGCCCAATCTCAACAATTCCAGAACCTATTCCGGCATGTTTTTGACTATAGTCTAATCCTGTACCATAAACCAGAATATCAATTCTATATTGTCCCTGAGATGGGATCGGAATTTTTTGTACATCAAGTCCTTCTGTAGAAAGAATTCCCGGATTCTGAGGATCGTCTCCTGAGAATCTTTCTAATTCTTGATCATTTTCATCAATAAAGGAAATTGCGTATCTAATATCACGTATAAGATCCCCGTTTTCATCAAAGAACACTATGTCAAAAGGTACCTCATCACCTGCACCATAGTTTCCATCCCATGAAATACTCACAGTTGTTGGAACTTGCTCATAGTTTGTAGTATCAACAAGATAAAATTCAGTTGAGCTCTTTGATACCTCGCCAAGTGGAACTAGCTTCAAGTTCATCTGTTTGTTGTCATGGTTGCTAGGGCCTAAAGCCTCATTGATTCTTTGTAATTCATTTTTTGTAACTAGAAAATGGATGACGTTTGTATCATCGTATGAATATGGATCATTTAGCAATGCCCTTTGGTCAATTTCTACACCGTTGACATATCCTTTGAATTGTTTACCTTCGGCATAAGGCGCAAATGTTTTTGGAATTCGAACTTCTTCATGTACTATTTGGACCAAGTCAACATAGTCTGGACTCCAATCAAACGGCATATCAAATGAGATTACATTGTTTGATTGATCAAATTTGAAATTATCAACATCGTCATAGTATGTTTTTATGATAATTGGAATTTCTTCGGCATTTGCAGTTTGTAGAAAGAAGTTTTGTTCTTGTGCAACACTAACAAAAGTCTCGTAACTTAGTAGTGTAGCAAGCATACTTTTTGGACTGGTGGCAGCCTCGATATCTACTCTGATTTCATACAAACCGCCTTTTACAAATATCGGACCGGAGATTGACGGTCTTGCACAGATATCCAGGTTATCATCAGTACATGCCTGTCCTTGCACATACAGAGCACCCGGTGCACTAACATGCTCAGAACCACCATAAACCGTGCAGTCCCAAAGATTACTTTCATTACATCCTAATTGTGGTTTAATTTTCACATCTAATGTTCCATCTAAATCATAAAACAGATTTCTAGCTAAAAGTTCACCACTTTGCCAAATTTCAATTCTGTATGTTACTTTGTCAAGAGTTTCGTTAGTTAGTGTATCAAAGAAACGCACTTGCATGTTGGCAGAATCAACATCACCTAGTGTAATGTCAGAAGGATTCAATTGTGTACGTACAGTTACCTCCATATCACCAAATGATATCGGTGGTGCTTGGTCTCCACCTAATCCATGTCCAAACGCATGTGGGAGAATAGTCGATACTGAAAAAATACCAATAACGATAATAAATAATACGAACTTTTGGTACAACAATGAAATTATGTTAATTCCATATTTAAAGATGGCACAGAATTCCTATGCGTAAAAAATTTTTTAGAAGGCAGAGTACGATTTTTATTTACGATTTTTCGAAATAAGGGTATGAAGTTTTTGTTTGTGCTATTACTTGTACCATTTTTAATAATTCCAGCATATGGTGAATCCCAAACTTTACCAACTGAAAAAGGTACGCTGGATGTAAAACTAACTCACGATGCAATTGAACCAAACATTCAAACCAAAATAAATGTTGATTTTATTAATCCTCAAACGCAAAAAGTACAAGAGCATATTGATTATACAATAACAGTCTCAAAAGATGGAAAAACTGTTTTTGGCCCAATTCCACTTACACACACATCTGTAGGTTCTGTGAAAATTCCAATCGAATTTAATCTAGGCAAGGGAGTGTATTCCATGGACTTTGAAGTTGAGGGAATTTTGTTCCAACCAATCCCAACAGAAACAGTTTCTTTTGATGTTTTAGTAGGTGAGGCAGACGCTCAATCCACCACACCTCCAAACAATGAACAATCAAATGGAGAAAATGGTTCATGCTTGATTGCAACAGCAGCTTATGGAACTGAATTGGCACCACAAGTTCAATTCCTCAGAGAAGTTAGAGATAACACAGTACTTTCTACTGCATCAGGTGTATCATTTATGACTGGATTTAACACATTATACTATTCGTTTGCTCCAACAGTTGCTGATTGGGAAAGGGAGAACCCAGCATTCCAAGAAGCAGTAATGGCACTCATTACCCCAATGATTTCCACATTGTCAATTATGGCATTAGCTGACGAGGGTTCAGAAGCCGAAGTTCTGGGGCTTGGAATTGCTGTAATTGCACTAAATATTGGAATGTATGTTGGAATTCCTGCGTTTGGAATTCTAAAGTTGTACCAGTTTAGAAGAAACTAATTTTACATCCTGAGACTGCTAGTGAGGTTTTTATATATCCCCACAAATAGTCTGTCTAATGAGGACTCAAGCAATTTGCTCTTTCTTCGTACTATTTGCTATTGCAGCTGTAATGGTTTCATCGGCCCCAGCTGCCTTTGCAGATGATTCTGAAGTTACAATTGAACCATTAGCAAATTCTTGGCAATTAAACGCATGTGGAGGAAACACGGGAGTTGAGTGTTTTATTCCAGGTACTGCAACAGTTGATCTTAATGGAGAAGTGATTTTCTCAAATACTGCTTCCAAGTCACACACGTTCACATCAGGTTTAGTTACAGATGACGAGGCAGGTCTTGTGTTCAACAGTGGATTGGTAGAGGCTGGTGAATCATATTCATGGACTGCAGATGCAATTGGTGAACATCAATACTTTTGTTTAGTTCATCCTTGGGAAGAGGGTACAATCATAGTGCAAGAGGCAAAAGACGAACCAATGATGGATAAGGACGAACCAATGATGGATAAGGACGAACCAATGATGGATAAGGACGAACCAATGATGGATAAGGACGAACCAATGATGGATAAGGACGAACCAATGATGGATAAGGACGAACCAATGATGGATAAGGACGAACCAATGATGGATAAGGACGAAAAAGTTATTGATAGTGGTGAGGAAAACGGCGGATGTCTTATTGCAACTGCAACATATGGTTCAGAACTTGCACCACAAGTACAGCAACTAAGAGAACTTAGAGATAACACAATTTTGTCAACAGAATCTGGAAGTGCATTTATGAGCGGATTTAATCAGTTCTACTATTCATTCTCACCAGCAATTGCTGATTTAGAGCGTGAGTCACCAATCTTCAAAGAAGTTATGAAAGCATCACTAACTCCAATGTTAGCATCATTGTCTTTGCTAAATCATGTTGACATTGATTCAGAGCAAGAAATGCTAGGTTATGGAATCAGTTTGATTATACTAAATATTGGAATGTATGTTGGAATTCCTGCGTTTGGAATTCTAAAGTTGTACCAGTTTAGAAGAAACTAGATTGTTCCATTGCTGGAAATTCTAGTGAGGTTTTTATGTATCCCCACAAGTAGTCTGTCTAATGAAGACTCAAGCAATTTGCTCTTTCTTCGTACTATTTGCTATTGCAGCTGTGATGGTTTCATCAGCCCCAGCTGCCTTTGCAGATCATTCTGAAGTTACAATCACAACAGGAACAGTTCCATTAGGTATTCCTGGATGTGAGGACACAAACGAATGCTACATTCCAGGTGAAGCAACAGTTGATGTTGGTGGAAAAGTGATAATGACAAACACTGACGCTACTGTACAACATACATACACATCAGGAACCGTTGATGGTTTTATTCCTAGTCCAGATGGCATATTTGATTCTGGTTTCCAAGAGGTAGATGAATCATTTGAATGGAGTCCAGATACTGTAGGTGAGTATCCTTACTACTGTATTCTACATGTTTGGATGCAAGGGACAATCATAGTACAAGAAGCAGAAGCTGCAGAAAAAGAACATATGGATGACGATGCTATGATGCTAGATGGTGATACATCTGCAACCGGAATGTTATCAGAGGGCACAATGATTTCAATTTGGACTTCTACACCAACTGAAGGTGAAATGATGGAAATTTCTATTGAATTCAAAGATGCAGAGCATGTCAACTATGACATTATGGTAACACAAAATGGTGAAGAAGTAATGCACGATGAAGGTGCACATCGTCATGACGGTAAAGGTGCACACACAACAGCAGCACTGAGTTCCTCTGATCCAGTAGACGTCACTGTTACCTTCCAAGGTTACGGCGTTGATGATCCTAAAACGGGACCAATTGGGGAAGAGGTAGTATTTTCAAACGTTGTTCCAGAATTTGGTACAATTGCAATGACGATACTAGCTGTTGCAATCATAGGCATAATTGCAGTAACCGCAAAATCTAGAGTTGTTCCAAGATTTTAGGAATTTCTCTTTTCTATTTTCTTTTTACTAAAGAAATTATTGCCAAGATGATAGCTGCTACTGCAATTGATAAACCAAATATTGCAAAGTCATAAGCAGTTCCACCATTTGAAGCAGAAACGGCTGTCTCACCTGATTTTAATTTAGAAACATCCTGTTGTAGTGATGAAACAGCATTCTTGAGAGCAGACACGTCTGCGGTTCCTTCACTATTGCCTGGCGGAAAATCCAATACTGCAGTAGGTTCAACATCCTCAACAGGTATCTTTACATCAATTGGCGTACCTCCAAGTTCGCCTTTTAGCTCCACCATGTATGTTCCTGTTTTAGTAGGAATTATTGGTGAAAAATAATATCCGGGTCTAGTATCTGAATTTATATCAATTTTTTTAGTTGCGCCACCAAACATTACAGTTGCGTCAACGTCTTTGAAGGCACTGGTAATACCTGTGTATGATCCTTCAGTTTCTCCTCGTTCAATAATTTTGAGAGCAATGTCATTTCGTATACCCACAACCGGCGGTTCAATTCCCCATCCTGCTTCAATCTCATATTGTCCAACATGAACTGTTGTATGAGCAAGTGAGGGTGCAATCATACCAACTGAAAATAATAGGGCAATAAAGCCAAAAATTGTTATCTTCACTGCCATCATTTCATTATAACACGTTATTATCTTTACGTGGATTGGTACAAATATCAAAGTCGTGAAAACTGTTTAAATTATCTAGAATGGCCTGAAGATTAAATGCAGAAACTTCTGATTACGCTATTGATAATATCATCCATATCAATTCCATTTGCAGCTGCACATCCTTTTACAGAAGAAACCATTCCTAGCTTGACATCAAATGCGCCAGTTGGAACTACAGAAGTAATTATATTTTTTTCAGAACCAGTTGACATGGGCTTTAGTGAAGTTAAAGTGTTTGATACCAACGGAGATCAAATTGATAACAAGGATACCGGTTACTATGAAGGAGAATTATCTCTTATTGTTACAACTCCCCCATTAGAAGATGGAGTTTATACAGTATCAACCAAGGTTCTCTCTAAAGTTGATGGACATCTTGTTCCAGATGCATTCCTATTTGCAGTAGGAAATGTTGTAATTGATCCTTCTATGTTAGAAATAGAAAGACCATCGGAACTTGTGTTTTTGCCTGAAGCTGGTGCAAGATTTCCGGGACTTGTCGGTCAAACTATTGTTCTAGGCGCAGTAATTGCATCGCTCATAATTTGGGGAACGCAAAACAAACAATCAATCAAAGAAGAATTAGACAAGGTAGAAAAGTTCCATCATGGAAAATTCATGTCAATTACAGGAATAGGATTGATGTTAGTATTCATTTCAGATGTTCTGATGATTGCAATTCAGACAATCAGATTAGAAACCTCACCTATTGAAGCAATTCAGACCTATTTTGGTACAATTTGGCTTGCAAGAATGATCATTACAGTAGTTTTACTTGGAATTTGGTTTGGAATGGATAAAAGAAAATCACTATCAAAGAAGAATCAGATTCCGATGCTCGTAGCATCACTAGTACTAATTGCAACCACAAGTATGATCGGACACGGCGCAGCTAGTGAACAGACTCCCGCACTAGTATTAGATTATATCCATAATTTGGTTGCAGCAGTTTGGATAGGAGGTATTTTCTATTTTGTTTTTACATTACTTCCAACATTTTCTCAACTAAAAGAAGTAAATCGAGAAAAGATGAGTCTAGTTTTGATTCCAAGATTCTCAATAGCATTCATCATTTCAGTAGGAATTGTGATAATTACAGGACCGACTTTAATGTGGTTCCTAGAAAGTGATGTGGGATTAATTACACAATCAGTATTTGGCCAGTTAATTATTCTGAAAATTGCAATTGCGGCAATCATGATTGCTTTGGGAGGGGTTTTCCAGTTTAAAGTTCAAAAAAATGCTGAAAAGAACTTTTCATCAGGAAAAATTTTAGTTCATAGGAAACTAAAAAGATCTCTCAGAGTAGATGCAACTCTAGGAATCATTCTTCTTGGAGTAGTTGCACTACTTACAAACGGGACATTACCAGCAGGTGAGATTCAAAAAGTTGATGCACAAGAGATCGTTTACGGTTTTAAGACTCTAGAGTTTACAGAAAACACAAAATTTGATATTGATATTTCACCGTTTTCTAGCGGAACAAACACAATCCTAGTCAAAGTAAGTGACTTTGAAGGCAACCCTCTCTATGATTCAAACCAGATTAAAGTAAAGATATCAAATCCATCAAAAAATATTTCACCAATTGAAATTCCAATGGAGATAATCAAACAAGAAGAAGACAAACCAATTGAATTCCAAGGAGAATTAACATTTGGATTTTCAGGGGAGTGGTTAGTAGAAATTGAAGCGCAAAGAACTGAGAATGCAAGTGAATCAAAGATTCTAAATTTACTCGTAAAACCAAGGCTAACTGACATTCAGACTCAGATTACCGAGTATGAATTCCCAGAAGAAGCAAAGCCTCTTTTCCCAATATATGACGGAAAAGATTCTATTTGGATAAGTGATACATCTTCTCCGCGATTGTGGCAATTTTCACTTGAAACACAAGAATTTACCCCATATTCGTTTGATGGGCTTACTACAACGTTTCTAACACAAGACAACAGTGGACGCGTCTGGTTTTCTGATACTCCAAGAAATCAAATCGGATTTATCGACATACAAAGCAAGGAAATCACATTAAAAACAATTCCTGATTTAGATCCGATAATTTCAAAAAATTTACCGCTTGGTATTCAAGCAGATTTTGATGGAAACATTTGGGTTATCATTACTAACAAAGATAGAATTGTAAAATATGTATCAGAACTTGACGAGTTTGAAGAATTTGTATTGCCAGAAAGAGAATCGCTTCCATTTGCATTAACAATAGATGAAGATGGAAAGATTTGGTATTCTGCAAGTGGAACAGGCAAGATCGGATTTATTGATCCTAAAGAAAACAAGATAACAGAGGTTTCAACTGAAACTGTTCTACAGGGTCCAGAAGCCTTGCTCTTTGATGATGATGGGAGTTTATGGATTGCAGAACACACAGGCTTGGCAATTACCAGGTATAATCCAGTTTTAGGAACATTTGAGAAGGTTTCTGTGCCAGATAGCGATGCACTGCCGTTTGGAATGACATTTGACAGATATGGAAATGTTTGGTTTGCACAGCACACTATTGACAATCTCGGAGTTTATGATCCGGACAATAATAATCTGATTGAAGTACCTGTTCCATCTGAGACATCCTTTGTTCAATTTATGACATCAGATGGTAATGACAATGTATGGTTTGTCGAACAACAGGCAAACAAAATTGGAACAGTAAAGATGACAGAGGATCCTGTTATTGCTTCACAGGTTCAATCATCAGATGATTATGAAATAAAATACACAGAACTTGCTTCACCACTTGTCGCATTGGGAATTATTGCAGCATCGTTGTTTTATGTAAAAAGCATACATGATAAAAGAAGGTTAAACTCGTTGATTAATTCTTAGATAATAACCCAGCAGATTTTATTCCCATTGTTGCTGCAAGCAACCCAATTGACAACAAAACGATGGTTCCTGCAGGGGTTATATCAAACACATACGAGATCAGAATTCCGGCAACAACAGAAAATATAGAAAAGCCCGTAGAGATGATTGCAGTTTGTTTGAAACCTTTTCCATACATTATTGCTGAGACGTTAGGAATTACAAATAAAGCTGAAATTAGCAAGACACCAACAAGTTGGATTGAGGTAACAACAGTAATTCCTGCCATAAACACAATCAAATAATTTATTTTCTCTACAGGAATTCCGCTGACTTTGGCTTGCTCCTCGTTGAATGTTGAATAAAGAATTTGTCTAAATAGCAACAGAATTACAATTAGGATTACACCTGTCAGTGATAGAATCATAACAGTATCATCTGCGCTAACAAGGAGAATACTTCCAAACAGAAAACTAAAGATATCAATTGTAAAGCCACCAGATAATCCGATAATTACGAGCCCAGCTGCTATGCCGGACGATAAAAGAACTGCAATTGCAGCATCACCAGATATGTTGAATCTGTCTTTAACTCTTGTAATTATTAGTGCACTAATTATTGAAACTCCATATGCGGTCCATAGTGGATAGACACCTGCAAGCAGACCCAATGCAATACCACCAAATGACGAGTGTGCAATTGCATCACCAAATAATGAATAGCGCCTCAAAACTAGGAATAGCCCAACAACTGAGCAGAGAATTGCAACAGCAATTCCAGAAATTAATGCCCTATGCATGAAACTGTAAGTTAGAATTTCTAAAGACATGATTAATGATGGTGCATATGTTCCTGCATTGATGCCTCAGAGTATTGCTTAACAAGTTCGTCATTAGAAAAGAATTTGTCTGACTCGCCATGAAAAAATAATGTTCTATTCAGACATGCAACGTGGTTAGCTAGTTGATTTACTGCATCTAGATCATGGGAAGACCAAATAATTGTAATTTTTTGTTTAGAGTTTAATTCGCGAAGAATGCTGTAGAATAGTTCGATACTTTGTTGATCAATTCCTGTAACAGGTTCATCAAGAATCAAAATTTTTGGGCTGTTAACCAAGGCTTTTGCAATAAATACCCGTTGTTGCTGTCCTCCAGATAATTCACCGATTCTTCTATTGCCTAGTTCATGAATCCATAATTGTTGCAGAATTTTATCAATCGTATTTTCGTCAGATTCTTTTCTCAAACCCATTCTGACAACATCAAGAACAGTTACCGGAAAATTTTTCTCAAAGATTGGCTTTTGTGGTACATATCCAATTTCTTTGAGATAATTCTTTGATTTTCTAATATCTTCTCCAAAAAATTTGACATCCCCTTTGTATTTTGCATTAAGACTTAACATCGCATCAAAAAGAGTAGATTTGCCTGCCCCATTTGGACCAATTATGCCTAGAAAATCTCCCTGATTGACTACAAAGCTTACGCTATCCAAAGCCTTGACATCAGGATATTGAACAGTAAGATTGTTAATTTCAACTACTTTCAACATAATGCCTCTTTGAGATTGTTGAGATTTTCAGTCATTTTAGAAATGTAAGTACCTTCAGAAACAGCTTCCAAAGGAGATAAAACTAAAACTCTTCCGCCTATTTCATTTGCAATAATTTCTGAAGTTCTGGCATCAACAGTCTCTTCATTAAAAATTACTTTAATGTTTAATTCCCTAGACTTGGAAATGATATCTTCCAGTGTTTTTGCCGTTACTTCTCCATGTGGATCAGTAGAAGAAATTATTGTATGCTGATTCAAATTGTACTCATCTGCAAAATATGAAAATGCATCATGAAAAGCTACAAAATCATTATTACAGTTTGATAGTTCATTCCTTATTTTTGAATCGAGTGAATCTAACTGTTGTATATATTCTGCTGCGTTTGACTGATAGTATCGTTGGTTTTGGGGATCTGAATTAGAAAATGCATCTGCAATATTTTGTACTTGAATTTTTGCATAAACAGGATTTAGCCAGATATGTGGATCCCCAGAATCATGATCATCTTCCCTTACCAAAATTCCATTGCTTGTATCAATAATTTTTCCTTGATAACCGGCCTCGTCCAAATTTTCAACCCAGTCTTCAAAACCAATTCCATTAATGATTAAAAGATCAGCTGTTTGCATTTTTTGCACGTCTTTAATTGTCGGTTCCCAATCATGTGGTTCCACTCCAACTGGAACAAGCAAAACTGCATCAACTTTTTCTTGCCCTATATTTTGTGAAAATTCATGGAGAGGATAAAATGATGAAATAATCTGCAATTGTGAATTATTAGATGTGACCAGCTGTTGATTCGAATCAGTGCCATAAACTACAATAGAGCTTAATGGAATTACTATTACTATTGCCAAGATTGCCAACCTAGTTTGAGCATTCACAACTCCAGATCGATACAAGTTATTAATAAATCTATAAAATATTAATAACTTTAATTGCTAAACTTATAAGGTAATTAATAACATTAGGCGTATGCCAATAGTCTCAATCTCATTAAATGACGAAATTCTCTCAGAATTGGATAAATTACAATCAACATTAGGGTTTTCAGGCAGATCCGAGGCCATTAGAGCAGGAATTAGATCATTTGTTTCTGAAGAAAAACAAAAATCAGATTTGTCTGGAAATATTCATGCAATTCTTCTAGTTGTACATAATGATGAATTTGATCACGTTGTTTCAGGCATTACTCATAATTTTGAAGATCTAATTACAACACATCTTCACAGCAAGATTGACAAGGAAAAATGCATGGAGCTTTTTGTTATTGACGGAGATGCAGGAAAGGTATCTACAATGACAAAGGATTTCCAGACAAATAAAAACATGGA
>CBDCWS010000001.1:0-123097 GCA_965223425.1 Candidatus Nitrosopumilus sp.
TGTGCGCGTTCTATCCATGCCTGTATCGTCGCAGGATCAAGTTCCTCTATCCCCTTCATAGCAAGAATCGAAGGCGCAGCTGCCGCAGTTGACTCACCCATGTGTTGTGCGACAATGATGAGATCTAAGATATTGATAACACCATCACCATTTACGTCAACCTCCGAGTGAGCAGACCCTGTTTTCCCGAAGTGTCGAGCAACAAGCACCATATCCAGAATACTCACCTGTCCATCTCGATTTACATCTCCCGACGCCAGTTGACCTTCGATGCTGATAACAATTTCATGAGGTCCCGCGGGGATAATCCCACCAGTGGCTGAACCGAACTGAAAATTATTCAATCTTAACGGCGTCTGCCCTCCTGCCTTGGCTTTAAAGGTTACCGAGACAAGCGAACCTGTGCCGCTAACACCCACTTCGCTGAGTCGTGCTGAACTCAGACCGGTAATCTTACCAGATCGATTATTCATCACGCCTTTGCGAAAGAAGGTCGTTTCACCATTTGGTTTGAGGAAATTACCTTCATTCACCTGAATCGCTTCGAGCCGCGTCGGATCAAACGTAATATCAAATTGCCACCCCGCTAAATCAATGACATTTTCTGCGTTGACATCAAGGCGGAAGGTATCATCAACATGGATTTCAGGCTTAGAGAAAACGTATCCAACACGCGTTTTTGTTGATGCTGTTGATACTGTATACGCCGTGCCTTCTTCAAAACCGAAAAAGCCACTCCAGCCGAAACCCACCCCGTCGTCAATTACAACCAACAAGACATTGGGTCCTTGTTTCAAATTGACAGGGATAAAATCATGATAATTCCCAGCCCGACGCCAAAGCAGGGATTGATAAATCAACTCGCCATTGAGCCAGATTTTCACCCGATCCCCGCATCCGAAAAACATGTGGGTGTCCTGTTCACGCGGTGAATCCAAAATGATAGAGCCATAGATGATACGATTATTGTTATTCTTATTTGCTTGGCTACCGATCTCATCTAACATCTCAACAATGTTCGTCTCCCCATATGGCGCGATTTTTCCTTGGGTCCAGAGGTTGTTTCCAACCGGCTTTCCTTGTATAACACCGTCGGTTGCGACCTGTTGTTCGCTTAGAGTGCCAGCACTCGCTGCTGCGAGTAAATCCGTGTTACCATCAAGGCTTTCTCCCGGAACGGTGACCCATAACCAAGGACCCTCTATTTTCCGACCGCCTCTTGGAACCCCTGGGTTAAAAGCACGTGAAATCGTTGTTGTCTCGGGTAAGCTTGCTAAAGGTGAAAAGTCGGATATTGAATTATGGTGAAGTTCTAATAATTTGAGTTGCTTTAACGCTGCTAACGCAGATACATCAGAGATTTTATTTTCTTTTAGACTCAATCGTGTTAAATTTGTTAAACCTGACAATGGAGATACATCAGAGATACGGTTTTGGGCAAGATATAATTCTTTTAATCCTGTCAACCTTGCCAGTGGCGAAATATCAGACGCTTCTGATCCGCAAATATCTAAATGTTCCAATTGTGTTAATCCCGAAAGAGGTGAAAGATCCGAGATTGGGTTACCCCACGTTAGAAAGCGATTTAGTTTGACAAGTCCAGCAAGAGGAGAGAGGTCGGATATTCCACCATCTCCTATAAGTGTTATCTCGTCTAAATTTGATAAACCTTCGAGCGCGGATAAACTTTCTATTGGATTGTGCCAGATATGTAATACTGCCAAGTGGGTTAGTTCAGAGAGAGGTGAGAGATCGGATATTCGGTTGTCAGGTGCGTATAAAATCTCTAAATTTATAGCCAACTCAAGCCCTGTCAAATTTTCAATGTCTCTGCCATTCGCAACAAGTTCTGTCAGTTTCGCCATTTCCTCTGCTGTAATCGAAACAACTGTCGTATCACCTTTACCAAGTGCCTCTGCAATCGCGGCGCGGAGGTTCGGATCCGGGATGTAAACAGCCTCCCCAGGGATGCGTTCGGTCTGCGGATCAATTGGTGTAACGACGCTCTTTTCTGGGAAATCCAGTGCAAAGACCACTTCACGAAATCTTGATGTCCACGCGTCCCGCTTCATAGTTCCGCTTTCCAGCACTAATAGCCCTAAGTTTTTCAAACCTACATTCTGTTGGATCCTTTTCAGAAATACTGCCGTTTGTAAACCAACTGCGGCGGCAGCGTGTGCCGCATCAACTGGACCTTGGAACGCCTCATAGAATCGCTGAATCGGCTCAATACCACCGAAGATACCACCAGCGGCTTCAAGTGCCTGTCGGTAGCGTTGTGTATCTTCAGCTATAAAACCATCCATCGCTGCTTTCTCTGTATACAGTTGCAATGCTCTGTCTTTGTTAAACGGCGGATTCGGGTTCTGTTGAATCACTGAGCGGACCTGATCTTCAAAGTCCTTCATTCCCTCGGTGTGACATCCAATACAAGAAAGTCCATTACGGACGGTCGGATCACTCGCTGCAGGATTGGAAACAATGCTTATCGGTGCCGCATCAAGCCTGTTGCCGCCGGCATCTGCCAAGTAATATGCTTGCAAACCGTTGGGTAAGTTAAAAACAATCTCGCCACCATCGTGTTCAAAAGACAGCGGATAGGTGAAGATATTCTGCGTCCCTATACTCCCCGCAAAGTCGTAACTCTTCCAATACGCTCCATACCGAGACGTGTGTCGTTCGACAACTCGATTGTTATTTGAAACACCCGAATCGTTGAAACCCGCACGCCAAACACGCCTCCCAGCGGCGTTGCGGATATTTTCAACAACATTCACCTCAAGGCGTGTTTCCAACTCACGATCGGTCTCTGGGAGACCTAAAATATCATGGTAGAGCGGTGGCAAAGAAGCAGTCGCAACAAACCAATCCACATCAACAAACGGCACCTCGCAACCCATTGCTTCGCGTAGGCGCATTAGTTTTTCACGAAGCACTGTCTGTGTCGGTGCATTGAACTCAATCTTATAGGGATATTCCGCTTCAATCAGTATCCATCGATTGGTTCCGATCTCCCACTCATAGTCTCGGAGATCAATATAAAAGATCGTTGCTTCGGCGTCAATAGGTTGTGGTTTGATAACCCTACGTCCCCACGATAGACTGTTCACGAGTTTCGAGAGTGCACTCTGATAGGCATGCAGTGCCGCCGGTGTCTCACCAGCGTTGTAGAGATGCGTTAGCGTAAAATAACGCGCAAAGGTGCGGTCAAACGGCGCAAGAGCGTTGATATGCTTCTCTATGGTCTCAAGCATCTTCTTAGGAGTGATGAAGGCTCCATCTTGTTCTAGCGTTTCCCAATTCGGTGCACCCGCAAGAATCCACTGACGAATAGTACGAATCGCAGCAGGTGAAAGCGGCGGCTGTCCTAGCGGCATCCGTTTTTCAACCCGTTTTTCAATGAGTCGTTGATACAGTGAGGAGGCACCAGGTTTTCTCGGAACAACCGCTCCGGTTTCAATCAGTGCGGTATGATCAATAATGATTTCTTCGGTAAACGCTCCGTGTTCGCCGTGGCAGTTGAGGCAGTTTCGCTGAAAGATATTATATGCCTGTTCTGCGATGTTCTGTTGTGCTTCGGCAGAACTGTATCCCAGAGCAATGCACATGAAGACTATAAGGGTGATGAAAGTGTGAATCCGTTTCATAAGGTCTCCTTTACCAGAAAAATCCACACAGACCCGCCCCGACCTTTTTCATTTTTTTCCGAGTATGCATGGTTTCCGATCCAAAGTTGTGTTTTTAGCGATGACTCTCACGTGATCTCTATGACAGAGGGCACCTCAGCGATACGGGTCGTAGAACAGGTATTGCCTGTCCGTCTGGAGTATCAGCTGCTTCAGTAGACGTGTTACTTCTTGCGGCTCCTCTACGTTGAGTATCCACTCGATCTTCTCCGTGTTGAGTCCCTCCATTTCTGGGGCGTTCTGGTGGAGTATCTCGTTGTTGAGTGCTGTCAGCGGACTCTCGTCGATTGCATCGATGACTTTCTCAAGGTACTCCTGCCTGTATGTTAGGCTCGGAAACACCACTTCCGTCAGATTCCCTCCTGCGTCGTACGCCTGCCATGGTTCCTCGATCCATTCCTGATGCCACAGAAACTCCACGATCCGCATCTGGTCTTTGCGCCCCTGTATTCCTTTCTTCTCCAAGAGCTGCTCCACGTGTTGATTCAGTGGATGTTGGTTCGCCTTGTTCATCTCTGCCAGCCACTTCTTCGACTTCGCCTCCACGCTGTGCAGCCAAATATCTATCTGAAGCATCGGTATCGCAGAACTACGTTCACGAAGATCATGCTCAAGTTCACGCACACGCGCCTGAGCACGCTCACGAAGATCACGTTTAAGATAGAAAGCAAACACAACGAGGGGACAGAATAAAAGTATCATCTTTTTAGATTTTGCCCGTTTTCTGCCGAAACTATTGGGTAGAAACACGGATGCCGCCAAGATGGATAAACTCTAAGCGCACTTGATTCGCAGTGTAAAATATTCTGTTATTTTTCAGGTGGAAGGTTTCTCTATGGCGGGATTGCTAACAAAAGAGAAACTAATACGACGAGGTTCCGCCGAGGGGCAATCTTTCCGCATAGGGGGCTGGTTCCCTAAAATCCTCACACTTTAGTCGCAAAGTGTGATATTATAAGAAACCAGCACTGTCATTCGTACACAATGGCAGGGCTACGCGTCGCGGGTGTTCATATCACCTGCGGCGCACCTAACGAAAAATCAATCTGCCGTCTATTATTGTAGAATAAACGGCAAAAAATGTCAAGTCAAGATGTTCGACGACGCAAAAAAGGTAAATTTTATGAAATATATGTTTCTCGGCGGTGCTGGCGAGGTCGGTGCATCGTGTCTGCTAATCCTCACCTCGGATAGAAACATTCTTATTGACTGCGGCATGCGGGTGAACCAGCGCGGTTCTGAAGCACTCCCCGATCTCGCTCTACTGAAAGGGCTCGGATCGAAACTTGACGCGATCTTTATCTCACACGCACATGCCGATCACATCGGTGGGCTCCCTCTAGTCCATCAGATGTTCCCAGCGAGGGACACCTTGAAAAATCAAAAGCGCAGCCGTGTAAAAGGCTTCGGGTTGTCGGGTGCGTGACATATTGATCCTCCTTTATAGCTCAGTTCGGGGACAAGCATACGGGGTTGAAAACAGACCGTCCCGCCTTTCGCCCATCTGTGAATGAATTAAAAACAATTTCAGATAAAAAGTCAATCTAAAAATGAAAAATACCAAACTTCCCATCAGATATATCGAGCGATAACATGCCAGCAGCGTCACGTGACGATTCACATTGTCGTTAGGTGAAAAAACAAAATCTTATTGACAGTCGTGAAGGAATGTGATTTACTATACACAAAAGGAGACGACCCATGAGATATACACTTTCTCTCTCAATACTCTTTTGTGTTATGGTGCTGCCAGCTGTCGCAGAACTGACACCCGAAGACCTTGATAAAATCCGTCTGATTGTTAAGGAAGAAGTCAAAGCCGAAACCGCACCTCTAAATGCGAAAATTCAAGCATTGGATACCCGGCTCCAAAACGTTGAGCAGGGGGTTTCATGGATGCGCGGGAAAATGGAAGGTTTTGACAAACAATTTGAGAGCGTTAACAAACAATTTGAGAGCGTTGGCAAACAAATCTCACACGCCACAAATGTCACATACGGTCTCATAGCTCTGATTGTCCTAGCCGTCGGTGTCCCACAGATCCTCATCGCATTGCGGAATCAAAAAGATCGTGAACGCGATAAACAGATTCAAGAACTCCGAGAAGAGATAGAAACACTGAAGCAACAACGCATTGTTGGTTCTTGATAAGGAATCATCGCAAAAAAGGCAGTAAAATGAAATATATGTTTCTCGGTGGCGCAGGTGAGGTCGGTGGATCGTGTCTGTTGATCTCTGCTGCGGAGCGTTACATCCTCATAGATTGCGGTATCCGGGTCAACCAGCAGGGAACTGATGCCTTGCCCGATCTCGCGATGCTCAAGAATACTGTCCCAATGTTGGACGCAATCTTCCTATCGCACGCTCATGCCGACCATGTGGGGGCATTGCCGTTAGCACATCACGACTTCCCACAGGCTCCAATATACGCCACACTCCCAACGCAACGCTTGTCGTCTGTAATGCTCAACGATGCCGTTCGTGTACAGAACACACAAGGTGAAACGGTTTTCACCCAAGAAGCCATGGAAGCGACACTCGGACAGATACAGATTCTGAAAATCGGCAAATGGAATGACTTGTGGAAAGGCTGGCGCGTTAAATTTATCCGTTCTGGGCATATCTTGGGGGCTGTCTCGATTCTACTCGATACACCCGAAGGACTATTTTTTTATTCAGGCGATGTCTCAGCGTTCCGCCAAAGGACAATAGACGGTCTCGACGATGTAAACGGAATTGAGCCGGATTATATGTTCTGTGAGGCAACCTATGGTACTTCTAACCACCCATCGCGAACCAGTGAGGAAATGAAACTCGCCAAATCCGTTGAGGCGGTGGTGAAAAACGGCGGATCGGTGCTGATTCCGAGTTTCGCACTCGGTCGGGCACAGGAAATTCTGCTCATTTTGAAAGATGCCATGCGTTCGGGCACTATTGAACCCTTTCCCGTCTTTGCTGATGGACTTGTGCGCAACATTTGCGGCGTTTACGAATCCCTAAAGCCACATTTAAGTCAGAAAATTCAACAGTGGCTTCACAACTCCCAACAGCCGATGTTTTTCACCGATACCCTGCGAACCGTTAAACACGGAGAACGCGACGCTGTTTTGAAGGATAAAACGCCAAAGTGTATTATCGCAAGTTCGGGGATGCTCACCGGCGGCGCATCCGTTGAATACGCAAAGGCTTTCGCACCCGGAGCTAACAACGCCATCTTTTTATCAGGCTACCAAGACGCTGAGTCCCCAGGCAGACGCTTACAGACACTTCAACAGGGCGATGATCTCCTATTTGCTGACGGTTCTGCGGTGGAAGTCAAGTGTTCTGTTGATAGATTCCATTTATCCGCCCACTCCGACCAGGGACAGCTTGTGAACCTCGTCAAGCAGGTAAATCCAAAGGCTGTGGCATTGGTGCATGGCGAGATAGACGCAATTCACGCACTCAGAGACAAGCTCTACAAGAAGTTCCCAGTCATTTATGCCGTCAACGGGAAGGTATTTGACGGATCGTCGAATCCGGAATGGCTGTCTCCCGCAGCAAAATCGGCAATGGTGAAAAATGGCAAGCTCGACATCACAGGCGAATTCACCGACTTCGGGATAACCTTCGATGCCGAGACGTTGCAATCTCAACGCTGGAGAGCGTTCCGTGATGGCACGCACAAATGGCGGTTAGAAGGCAATCGACTCATCATTAGCAAGCTACCTGCTTGAGGTACAGGAAAACACGAAAAAAACAGAGAAAAAATTTGACAACTTATGAAAATTAAGGTAAACTTTGCAAACACTATTTCAAGGGAGGCAAAGCAGCCTATTCAGTGATAATCGTTTAAAAGGCAACTTTAACTACAAAAAGGCAACGTCTATGATAACGTCCCCTTTTTGTAGGTAATGCAATTCCTGAATAGAAAATGCACCATACAATCCAATTTGATTTAGTTGATTTAGTCTGATTACACCACCCAGACTTGATCACACCATCTAAATCAATAGAATTATACACGTTATTGACGAACATGTCAATAATAGACAAATGTTAAGTAATCAACATTTGTTTTGGTGCAGAAAAACTTGCTTCCAATATCCCGAAAGGAAGAAATCGGAATGTTGAACCAAACAAATTGTTCGATTTATTACGGCGGCACATTTTTATCAGGCGATACGCCCCTCTACAAGCCGGCGTTTGAATACCAAGAAACAACGATGCAGGTTCCGTTTGGCGTTCATACCATCTTGTCGGAGTTGTTTGCGGGTCGTATGAAACCGATAGATGCGATTGTATTTTTACAAATGAACCATCATTCGACGTGGGCGAATGGTAAAACGTATTGGATTTCGGGTCGTGGTCTGGCGAAAGCGATCCATGTTTCACATCGTTATATCCGTGAGGTGCTGAAGCGGTTGGAAAACTGGCTGATCTGTCTGAAAACCGGTATGCAAGGCGTTATCTACCAGCTAAGGCATCACAACTGCGGTTCGGATGATGTGCCACGTGACGAATATGGCAATCCGTTGAAGTTTGCGGTGCCATATGGCAAAGGCGGTCCCATAGAACGTTTAGAAGCGGGTGATATTTCGTGGAAAGCCGCTCTGATCTGGATCATTCTGAAGTTCCATTCGGATTGGCGGAGCGGTGAGAACAAGGGTATCACGGCTCCGATGAGCATGACGATGCTTGCGAAGTTAACGGGTTTAGGCAAACAGACGGTCTGCGAAGCGATCAAGGCATTGCAGAAAGCGGGGATGTTGAAGCGATTGTCGAAACCTTGGGAGCGATCGGTGTTTCAACTCTATCCAAAGCCGACGGAGAAAACTGAGACGCAACGGATGAAGGCGAAACATGAACGCAGAAAGGTGAAAGTGGGACGTTGGGAAGTGGTTACAACACCACATCATGTGTATTCGGGGAATAAACAGTGGCGGTGTCGGTATCTCGACAGGAGATGGGAAAAACGGGTCGGCAGAGGCAACTGGAAAGACGTTTTGGATCGGGAGTTGCATCTGATCCCCAAAGCCGTCGTTCGGGATATAAACCCTTATATCGAGGCGAGACGCGAATCTATAGCGAGATGGGGTGGTTCTGATAGTGTACAGGGTGGTATTCAGGACGCGCAAGGTGGTATTCAGGACGCGCAGACGGATTTACTGGTACCCTTTTAACCCGCTGGTAGTGTGAGTTGGTTGCACCGCCGGAATCGTGTAACGCAGCTATTACCACTCAATTTTATCGGTGACGCGGACAGTTTAGATTTGATTGAGGTGACTTCGGAGACCCCAAGCGGGTCGGTGAGAAGAAGATTGGGGGTAAAACCCCCAAACCCCCACTTCTAAACAGGGGAAAACAAAGGTTCTTACATGGTTGACGACCTTGTTTCTTAGCAAGGTCTATTGACGTTGCAACCCAAGATTCAAAAGGCGGGTTAAAAATGAGAGCGAGAAAGCATCCCTCCTATGGTCATTCTAAAGAGGCTTTCCAGATTACCACCCGGCATTATGGTGGTTGCGAACATTATTGGTATCGTTGTAAACTCTGCGGTAAGATGGCAGAAGAAGCGACCCCGAAAGCGTCAATTGCCTCTCTAAAATCGCGTTATTTAGAGAATGTATCGCCCCTTGGAACCTCTGTGAAGTCCTTACCGAATGTGCGTGCTGAACGTCAGGCGCGTCGCGCTGCGGGTGCGTGTCTTGCGTGTGGTCTGGTAATATGTCCAGGGAGTCGTGGCGAACTTTGCTTAGCACGCAGAGAGGACTTAGATTTACCCAATAACTGGGTATAGCACGCCGTCAAATTTATAAAACCCTCTATTATTTCATACCTGAATCGCTCTATCAATCCTTTTTTTACCATTTTTTTATAGCAAGCGAGTGGTAGCAGAATCGCCGATGAAACAGAAAAAATATGATCCAGACTAGTGCTTCGTCACATTTGAACTTATATGTATTTTGTTTTATTTTAGAGCTTGACAGATAAAGTTGTTTCGCCTTAGACTTTGAGAAACAAAACTAAGGAGGGCGGAACACCATCATGAAGAAGAAGTATATTGTCGAACTCACCGATAGCGATTGTGCATTTTTGAAGGGGTGTGTTGATAAAGGGAAAAACACGGCTTATGAGATAAAACACGCTCATATTTTATTGAAAGCGGATGCTGCGGGGCCTGCTTGGACGGATGCTCGCATCGCCGAAGCGTTTGGGTGTCATGCGCGGACGGTTTACAATGTCAGGCGGCGTTTTCTGGAACGTGGCTTGTCTGGTGTGTTATCCCGCGCAACACCACGAAAGCCATCTCGCCTCCCGAAACTTGACGGTGCGGCAGAGGCACGTCTGATTGCGTTGAGTTGTGGGGATCCGCCTGCGGGTTTCGCGAAATGGACGTTGCGGTTGCTTGCCGAGGCACTCGTGGCTCTTGAGTGTGTTGAAAGTGTTTCTCATGAGACCGTGCGGCGGACGCTAAAAAAAAACGCCTTGAAACCACATCTGCATAAACAGTGGGTGATTCCCCCGGAGGCAGATGAGGCGTTTGTTGCCTGTATGGAAAATATCCTTGACCTTTATCAGAGGCCCTTGGATGCTCGGTTTCCGGTGGTGAACATGGATGAGCAATCCGTGCAGTTGCTCCAAGAAAGTCGGATGTCAATCCCTGGGGTTCCTGGACGCCCGAAACGTCTGGATTATGAGTATCGCCGCAATGGCACTACCTCTATATTTCTCTTTACCGAGGCACTTAGAGGATGGAGAGGCGTGTCTGTGCGGGAGCGGCGGACAGCCGTGGATTGGGCGCAAGAGGTCAAAAGTCTTTTAGAGGAAGTCTATGCGGATGCCGAGCGAGTGCTATTGATATCTGATAATCTCAATACGCACAAGTATGCGTCGTTGTATAAAGCGTTTCAGGCTCCCGAAGCCTCTCGGTTGCGGAGTCGTTACATTTGAACTTGTATATATTTCGTATTATTTTTAAGCTTGACAGATAAAGTTGTTCCGCCTTAGACTTTGAAAAACAAAACTCAGGAGGGCGGAACACCATCATGAAGAAGAAGTATATTGTCGAACTCACCGATAGTGATCGTGCATTTTTGAAGGGGTGTGTTGATAAAGGGAAACACCCGGCTTATGAGATAAAACACGCTCATATTTTATTGAAATCCGATGCTGCGGGGCCTGCTTGGACGGATGCCCGCATCGCTGAAGCGTTTGGGTGTCATACGCGGACGGTTTACAATGTCAGGCAGCGTTTTCTGGAACGTGGCTTGTCTGGTGCGTTATGCCGCGCAACGCCGCGAAAGCCATCTCGCCTCCCGAAACTTGACGGTGCGGCAGAGGCGCGTCTGATTGCGTTGAGTTGTGGGGATCCGCCTGCGGGTTTCGCGAAATGGACGTTGCGGTTGCTTGCCGAGGAACTCGTGGCTCTTGAGTGTGTTGAAAGTGTTTCTCATGAGACCGTGCGGCGGACGCTAAAAAAAAACGCTCTAAAACCGCACCTGCATAAACAGTGGGTGATTCCCCCGGAGGCAGATGAGGCGTTTGTTGCCTGTATGGAAAATATCCTTGACCTTTATCAGAGACCCTTGGATGTTCGGTTTCCGGTCGTCAACATGGATGAACAATCCGTGCAGTTACTCCAAGAAAGTCGGATGCCAATCCCTGGGGTTCCTGGACGCCCCAAACGTCTGGATTATGAGTATCGTCGCAATGGCACTGCCTCTATATTTCTCTTTACCGAGGCACTTAGAGGATGGAGAGGCGTGTCTGTGCGGGAGCGGCGGACAGCCGTGGATTGGGCGCAAGAGGTCAAAAGTCTTTTAGAGGAAGTCTATGCGGATGCCGAGCGAGTGCTATTGATATCTGATAATCTCAATACGCACAAGTATGCGTCGTTGTATAAAGCGTTTCAGGCTCCCGAAGCCTCTCGGTTGCGGAGTCGTTTGGCATTACATCATACGCCGGTGCATGGGAGTTGGTTGAACATCGCAGAGATAGAACTCAGTGTATTGACGCGGCAGTGTCTTTCTCGGCGAATACCGGATCAACAGACCCTAAAGCGCGAGGTTCAAGCATGGCAAAATCGAAGAAATGAGCAACGTGAGACTGTAAAATGGCGGTTTACTACCAAAGATGCGCGTATCAAACTCAAACGACTCTATCCTTCAACAGAGGGTTGACACAACACTAGAGATAGGAGAAAGTTTAATGATAGCTTTGATGAAAGACACACTTTATTTGATAATGCTACTCACTGGTATGCTATTTATAATCGGTATAGCCACAAGCGATGATCAGACAGATGTATCTACAGAAGGAATTAAGCAGATGACCCAAAAAACGACAGTCATGATTCTCGGCAGTCCACACTTAGCGAATCCGGGAATGGATACATTTAATAGACATTATAACGATTTAATTGTAGGTTTAGTTGGTTTATGATAAACTCAGAAGAAATACCGTCTTGGAGACCAACTGATGACCCGCTATGAAACACTCAAGACTAAACCAAAACGATTCCTGTCGCTGACAGGATATACACCCGAGGAGTTTTCGGCACTTCTTCCGTCCTTCTCCAAACGATTTTTAGAGTTCGTCGAAACACAGACGCTTGATGGCAAACGCCGAAAGAAGCGTCGGTACACTCTCTATAAAAACAGTTGCTTACCGAGTCGGGAAGATCAATTGCTCTTTATTTTGATTTACCTGCGAAAAGCCATGACGCAAGATGTCCTTGGTGAACTCTTCGGTATGTCTCAACCTGTCGCCAACAAATGGATTCATCGACTCTTGCCTGTGTTGAATCGTGCTTTGGCAGACCTTGGAGAGTTGCCATCACGGGAGACGACTCTCTCAACTGTTGACGCATCTACGCAGATCTCGGCTAATACTCAGGCTTTGAAACACTTTTTTTCATGATGCCACGGAACGTCCGATTCAACGTCCAAAAGACGTAGAAGCACAACAGGCACATTACAGTGGTAAAAAGAAGCAACACACCGTCAAGAATAACTTGATGATTAATACCGATAGCAAAGTGGTGTTATTGACGCCTTGCTATGAAGGCAGGATACACGACAAGCGCATCGCCGATATGACGATCTATTTCCTGCCACGCGGTAGTTATTTGTATCAAGATTCAGGTTTTCAAGGTTTTTCAGTTCCGGGTGTCAAGATGATTCAACCAACGAAGAAACCCAAAGGTCGAGATCTGACGGTTCAAGAGAAAGCGAAGAATCGCGAGATTTCGTCAATACGCATACGCATTGAACACGCTATTAGTGGTATCAAAAGATACCGTATCGTCAAAGACAAGTTGCGCAACTACAAAAAAGGATTTACCGATTTAGTCATGGAAACTTGTTGTGGGTTACACAACTTTAGATTAAACTTCAGACCTTGGTCTTATCAGATACCTTGCGAGTAAATCATTATAATGTCTAATGTTTCCCGATCAGGAACATTCTCTGCCAATATCTGTAGCGAGAAATTTTCAGCCCCAAAGATTTTGATAGCCTCCGCGAAACTTCCTTTGCGTAGATTCTTTCTACGGCTTTCTTCTATATGCTTACGCCACCGAGCAGACTCTGGCACAGTAGTTTGACCGACATAAGGTAATCCATTAATACCGTTTCGCCTAAGATAAATCGTCCCATTAATTTTTTCTGACATAATACTAAATTTTTCTTTTCTTATGCGGGTTAACCGCTTGTTGTGACGTGACATATCACACCCCAAATGTCACCTTAAAGGACGTAATTTTACCCCAATCGGTTCAGCTCGTATTTCGCCTACCTGTGCTTTCAAGCCCGAAAATAAATATACAATTACCCTTGACTTTGAATCGTAAATGTGGTATCCTTTTAAGTGGAAAGGGCAATCTTTGTCTGATCCAACGCGGAGGAAGTAGCTATCCAAAGCGTCAACTTAAACCTCTTATCTGGTTTGAGCTGATTGTGTATGGTGTGTGGGGCTGCGTCTTATGGGCGCGCCCCTAACCGCCAATCTTCTCCAAGCCAAGATAATAGGAATTTTCACACACAATCAGTAAAAGCGGGATATAGAGAGCGACCCACCCAAACTTCTTTTTGCAACTTCAGCTACACTTTGCTATTGGTCGTCAACTCTCTTATCTGCTATCAATGCTTCTCTGATACGGAGTATAGAGAGGTATAGGGAGACCTTTTTTTATGCAAAGCAAGCAGATTGCAGCGATACAGGTGCCGGGCATAGACCCACAGGCAACCACCCCTAACAAGAACGGCACAGGCACGGATTCAGATTACCTCAAGCAACTCAAGGCGTTAGTTGACGAGAAAGTTGAGAAGAACATGAGCGGGTATGGTATTGAGTATGCCTATATTCGTGACCGATTTTGCCTTCAAGCAAGGCGTTTACTGAAGAAGGCTGGCAAGACGACACTGGAAGAATTAAACTACTGCTTTCCTGAATATAAGAAGGACAATTCAGCCTTCTTACAATCCATTCAGGAAAAGGAAGAATCGTCGGGCAACGAAAGTCCGCAGTCTCATTCAGAGCCGACACGCCCACCCACCCGACAACAGGCTGAAGAACGCCTGAATAACTCGCTAGAACCCCAAGACGATTCGGACGAAATCAAGTTGAGTAAGGCTAAATGGGAATGGATAGAGAAAGCCAATCACTCACTTGGCGGACGGCTGTTTTTTGGGTCTATCGTCACACCGCAGTTCATGGAACTTGACCTGAAACTGGGAATATCCGACTCACCACACAGGCGACGGCTGTTAGACCTCCTATCGCTCCACTGCGACAATTCCACAGGCATTACAACCGGTTTCAGTGTGGCACACCTCGCAGAGAAACTACAATGTGGGAAAGATAAAGTCCGTGGAGCGATCAAGTGGCTGGTCGAGCGAGAGGTGTTGGAATACTCGGAAAATTCTAAATATCCGAGACACTACACAGAAAAAGTATCTTTCAAGTTGCCATTCGTCGTAGAGGCTGACCAGACGAAATACCATGCATATAGAATCGCAAAGAAAACCGGTATCCATTATCGGGAACTTTGGGAACGTCGTGAAGAATTTGGTTGTCCTGTTAAATGCGGGGGTGAAACCGAAGCCGAAGGTGAGGGGGTAAGACCCCCTTCTTCCTCTTGAATTTTCATATACATATAGAGTGCGTACTCTTAAAAGTGTCTTTAAGACTTCTTAAGGACACTTTGACCCCTCACGAACCCCCGTCACGACTGGGTTCGCAAAAGTGCGTAATTCGTTAGCGAATTATACAATTCGTTAGCGAATTATACAATTCGTTAGCGAATTGGATTTGTGGGTGGATAATTTAATTCGTTAGCGAATTGAAAAGGAAAAATAATTCCACTTTTGTGCATATCTGCACAAACTCCCCAAAGGATTCCGCATGTCCTACGATATACCCATTGACTATCAGATTTTGATAGACAATAAATGCTCGGGCAGCGAGTATGCTGTGTATCTCTATATCAAGCACAGACTTATCTCCGCCGGCATGGACGTAGGTTTGGGTCTCTCTGAAATAAAGCAGGGGTATGATCCAAGCAATTATGCGGGACTCCGCGGGATAAGCCGAGACGAGATACGAGACGACACTGGCTACACGCTGAAACAGGTGAATAACGCACTTGAAAAATTACAGAAACTGGATTTATTAGTGCCAGATCTCGGTGACAACGGACGCTACTACTACCAAATTCATTTCCGACTGCCGTTCATTCAGGATAAGTCCATCGATCCGACAAAGTTGCCCTCAATACAATAAAAACATTGCCAAATTTCCCCGTCCATGCTACAATATGTGCGTGGTAGTCCCAAAAATTGTTTGGGGTGAGCCGACGGTGTGCGACCACCAATCGGCTCGTGCGACTGCCATAACGTGACTATGACAGACGCTAACCTGATTGTATCACAAAATCCCTTTTTGTGCATGCTTTTGGGTTAGCCCTCTAAAAACACTGCGGGATACCGGACACCTTCCGTCTACAGTCCCCAACACTATGGAAAATATAAATGAAAGCACCATGTGTATTTCTTGTGTGTGTCGTGTTTTTTGCTGCTCTTTTAATGAGTGAGGCGGAGGCACAGTATAAATGGAGCGGGTTCTTTGTCGGGACACTGGGTATGCATACTTCCACCGAAATTGCTTTTGCGGGACTGACTGGGTATTATGGCGGTTCTATGGGCAATAAGGGCTTAGGGATCATGGGGTCTTATGAGGTGGGCGGAGAAACTATTGACGGATATGATTTGAGGTTTCGGGTTGTGAACGTTTATTTTTCAGCCACATACATACTGGGGCGGTCAATGTTTGTTGTTTCACAAGGAGTATCAACGGTCATTGGCACTGTCGCGGAAGAACGGAAAGATTACAGCACGTCTACGACTGCTATATCGTATGTATTTAACACGGGTAGCCCATTTGTTTTATTTGGACAGGCACGACTTCAAGGGCGGGGACTAATGTTGTCTGCTGGCGTTGGATTTTAAAGGAGGCACGCATGGATAATCAGATAATGCATTATGAGCAAGCCGTGGACGACCTGTTCCACAATCGTCTACAGGACACCACCCTCTCTGCTCTGAAGTTGACTCCAAAGAAGCACTTGATAATGTATCACATGACTTTGGGGCAGCGGATACGCATTCTCTACAATATGTGGCGGAACGAGGAATTGGTTGATTCTACAGGAACGAACCACTCGGACGAAGCCAGCATGTTCATTATCGTCGAACTATGGGAGCTTCTCCAAGAGACAGACATTCCTATTCACTTGAGTGCTCGCAAGCCGACAGAATCAGAACAGGCAGCGACTCTGAAATTAGTCAGACATTATGAGAGCGTCATGGGCAAGGAATTTTCAGTAGAGTGAGGCAGGCATATAAATTATGTTGCTATTCCTCTGCACCAAAGGCTTTGTATCCGAAGTATTATCGCTTTTAGGTAGAGCTACACGGAAGGACAGAAAGAGAAAGACAACGAAGGGGACAACGAATGAAAGGCTATGTGATCTTGCTACTGCTACTGGCGGTCTTGATTGCTTGCGGAGCAGACGACTTTGAAACGTCTGAAGAAGAACCTATCTATGCCTATGTTCACCCGCTGAGCATTGTAGCTGAAGGCAAAAAGCCGTTAGTCCTTGCAGAACTAAAAGAGGAAACGGTTGAAGCTGAACGTATTTCAATGCCAATCACGGACGCATTGAGACAACTGCTGTTTAGAAAACCTGAAGACCTACTTGACAGCATTATCGCACTTGAAGAAGAAGACGACGCAGAGTTGTTTCCTGTAGAAGATAGTATTTTGAGAGCTTTGAAAGCCACAAGCAGAGTAGCTCCAAAAGAAATTACCAGCGCGGAGTATAACTTCTATAATCTGCTGCGCTATTGGAAACAGCGCGAGGGGCAAGAGACCTATTATACCCGCTATGTAGACGCTGGCGGGATTATCATTGTCGGCTCGGACAACGTTACAGAAGACGAATTCAGAATCGCAAAAGGTATCCTTTTGACCATGACTTCCAAGCGTCCAGCCTTGCGGAAGCGATTGTCACCGGAGGCGAAGTTTGATTTTTTCGGTGGTGCGTCCGGTTTTAGAATGGCAATCATACCCGAAAACGAAACGCTTGCGGACATGCCCGAAATGTTTGGAATCAGTCTTAAGGCTCACGGGGTCTGCGGGGTTTTTTGTGCGTCTCCGCTCGCCCGGTTCGGCTACGGCGGGTTCGTCCATGAATTCGGGCATGCGATTGATTTTGCTATCCGAACCCTACACCCCGACCTTCAAGAGCGCGTCCAGTTGCTTTATGACAAATCTATGGCTGCGGGCAAATACGAAGGGGCGTATGCAGCTGTGAATTCTTCGGAATATTTCGCTGAAGGGGTAAAACATTGGTTTATCCCATGGCACTTTGAAGAAAATGGGACGCGTCAAAGTTTTATTGATTACGACCCCGATCTCTGCGAGCTTTTGGCGGAGTGGCTGCCTGAAAAGGATTTGGTATTAGAGTAACCAATTGTCCAAGCAGTGGAACTGGAAAGGTTTTTTGACAGCAGAACGTGCTAAAGGTTTGAGGGGTAGCCTCTGTGTTTGAGTCTCTCGGAAGGGTATCACAGAGGGGCTGTCTTTCGAGGGGCTTGTAGGGCGTTCTGTGCGGTTTTGGCAAAAAATCAAATCTAAATTTACGGGACTTCGGGCGTAAAGCCGACTGCTTTAGCTTTGGGATATAAGCCCGCTATTGGCGTTAATTATGTCAAAAAAGATTTGACTTTTAGGTAAGATTGTAGTATAATTATTGTATCAAGTTGGCAGACATTTCCAGCGTCCCCGCTTGGTGGCGTGTCTGCCTACCCACTGGAAAGGGGTTACCGGCTTAATACTTGATATACCATGAAAACCTATAAGTATAAATTTGGCAGTCAATCTAATTGTATTCGTATTGGCAACTTGCTTGACGATATGTGGCAAGTGCATGAGTATTTCCATAAGTGGCAACGTCAACGCTATAAAGACGGTTTGCCGTATGCGAACTATAGTGCGATGTGCGCGCAATTGACAGAGTTGAAGCGAACCCTGCACCCACATTGGAACGTGTTGCCGTCCCAAGCGATTCAAGAAGAACTTAAGCGTATTGACGCAGCCTATCAGCGTTTTTTCAATAGACTGGGCGGCAGACCGAAAATCAAAAAGCGACTGGTAACAGAAATCTCTGAGTCGGTAAAAGCGAAACCTGTATTTTTTGTTTTTTTTAGTGAAGTGTGTAGACCTCAGTAGCTGCGCGCTCTTATTTTGTTTTTTGTGTTGACTTAATGTATTATTTTCTGGTATAATACAAGCATACGTTTTCAAATAGGGATTTTAGATTATGACAAAGCAAAAAAGAACGTACGCACCGCGGTTCGACAAGGACAAAGACGCGCGTCTGCAAGTGGCTCTGATGCGTCTCGCGGGTATTCCTGCACCGCGTATTGCAGTACTGACTGGTCGCAAAGCAGTAACGATTGAAAAAGAGTTCAGGCGGACGGCACATCAAAATATACTATTGAAATATATGAAGTCCATCTGTCGCATAGCACCTATTTCGGACGACGTGAAGGGTGTGATAGAATCAGAGATGTTGAAAAAGATTGAGGCTTAACGAAGTCAGGCGTGAAGCAGTATCGTGATGATTTTTTAAGATTGACATCTTTATTTTTTACGATACAATGTATCCGTAATTATAGATATTCAGAGTTACAGAAAAAGCCCGCTAAAGGGGCGGGCTTAAACTGCGATCGGCTCGATTTAAAAACCGGTCGGATTTGATTTGTAATGTGTGTCAGACAGGAACGCGAATAGTATGACACTTCGCCCTTCCAAAAGCACGTGAAAAATACTATTCTTCCCTTCTGAGCAACCGCACGGAGGCGGATTTCAAAAGTAGTAGTGAGAAAAACACACTACTCTTTTTAGGTATTATACCACATTTTCATATTTTTTGCTAATCTTTTGAAAAATAAAGTCTATTACAGCGAAAAAAACAAAAAAATGTGCTTAATATTGTTCCCTCCCTGCAAGGTATTCCAGAATAATGAACACAACTAAATATCACGGTCTTGTCAACCGAAAGCGTGTGATCCGAACGCTTGAAGACAAGGCGTTAATCACTGGATTTCGCTGGACTCGACCGAACAAAATACCGAAAGGTTTTGTAGAGAAGCGCAGCAAAAAAGGCGATTTTCTCTATTATTCCCGTGTTGAGCCTGTCACAATTCGTGACGTAGACGGTCCCGATAAGTCTACGATTCGGACTTCGTATTTTGAGCAAGATCGCATAACACCACATAAGCAGACGGCTTATGGTGTATGGGTTGACGGTCTCGGTGGCACGTATCACGGTCGCAAGTCGCGCAACTGGCAGCAGGAATGCCTAACGCTTACTGAAATTATTGAGGTTTTGAACGCTGGTTATGCTTTCGCGCCAGGGTTGTTCAATCCGCCAGCTAGTGAGTCGTATCGGTCGGGTGACTATTGTGAAGAACATAGCATTATTCTACCTGACGGAGACGATTGGGGCAAGGTCTCTCACCCTGTCCCCGAAAACCTTGACCAACTCATAGAGATATACCCCGACATTCTAAACGATTTCTATTGGATTGGCGAATCTATCAGTAGTCGTTCGAGCCTGAAACCTGAACTGCGGACACGTCTAATGCTGGTGCCTCCGAAACCTATCTACAAAGGCGAAACTGAACTATGGGAGGCGGCTATTGACTGGGTGGTTGCAAAATATCCCTTTATCGCTCGTGGTGTGGGTATCGACAAGGTTCGGTTATCTTTTGGCAATGCGCGTCCGGAGTGTGAGAACAGGGTTCTTGGTGGTCTGGTCTCTCTTGATACCTTTTCCGAATGGAAGCAGATAGCAAGCGAAAAGCAAGCGAAAGCGGAGGCAGTGCGTCTTGAAAACGAAGGAAAAAAAGCAGAAGGCAAAGAGCGTCGCGATAAAGATAGTGCCGTTCGGGTTGAACTGAAACGTCGCGGTCACTCGGTTGTTGAAAATGTTGATCCGATTTGGGCGTTCTGTGAAGTCGATCTAGACTCTCTACTGACTGAATTAGGTCTTGCGTCTCACCTATCGGGTAATGCTTGGAATTGGCACGAAAGCAGTCCTGGGCGTTCCTTTGAGCTCGTAGGCAGTGTGATAAAGCCGTTTTCTAACACAATGCAGTCAAAGTCCCCTGAATCTGACGGCACTAAGCCTGTCAATGCCCACCGGTATATGGCTTATTACCTCTATGACCTTGACATGACTAAAGACCGCGATAAGCGCGAATTGCGGTGTATCCTTGCGGATCGTGGCTATGGCACGCACCCGGACGCCTATAAAAAAGCCAAGCGTGTAGAAAAAGCGGCTGCGGTTCGTGAGGGGCTTATATCGCCTCTTGAGCTTCGAGGGGCTGCTAAACCTCTACCTGTTGAAAAAGAACGTCCGGAGCGTGTTCTACAAACTTTAGAAGATAACGCCACTGAAATAGCGAAAGCATTTAAGCAGACTGTTCGTGTTGTGGGTTTACGTGCTGGCACCGGTGAAGGCAAAACAGAGCAGGCAGTATCGTTCGCTGTTAATGGTGGTTCGGTAGCTATGAATCTGAACACTACGCCTTTAGCGGAGCAAGTCTATAGTAGATTTGATCAAGCAGAGACTCACGCATTTCTCTGGCGGTCTCGGTGGTTCGGGTATAGCGAAGGCAATAAAACACCGGTTAACCTTATTCCGTTGCGTCAGCGTATCCGGGCATTTGAACGGGGTGACCTGCTATGTATCAAGCCACATTTATGTAAGAACGCGCAAGATCAGGGTATTCCTGCACCGGTGGCGGTGTGTGCTACGTGTGAAGTCCAAAGCAAATGTCGTTCCGACGGTTACCTCTCTCAAACGCCTATCGCTCAAAGTGCCCAGGTGTTGTGTATCGCACAGCCTAAGTTGTTCCTTGATCCATTGCATAGGGGGTTCTTCCGTGAATTGTCGCGTGGTCAGTCGTCGGATCGGGTCTGTGTGATTGACGAGGCGAAAGCCCATGATCTCTTTATAGATTGCTCCTTGTCTAAAGCGGTTCTTCAGCAGTGGATTCGTGATTGGGAAGGTGAAAAACTCGGTGATTTCGCAGCACAGGTAATTGATACGCTGGAGAAATACAAGCACAAGGTTTCGCCTTATGCGATCGCAGAACTCGTCAATGGGTATAGCGACAAAGAACTGCGGACGTTATCCCGTCAAGCGTCTCGTTTCCGTGTCCCTTATGAACGCATTGGTCGCGGTGCAACCGATACAGACACAAAGGAAGTCTACGCCTATCATTCCGTTATGTTCGCAAACGGTTTATCGGCTTACGTTGCTGTTGATTTTGACGCTTATGAGGCATTACAAGCTCGGTATCTGCCTGTCCTGCAACCGCAGCAGGTATCCGATAACGAGTATATGACGCTTACGCCTGCGCAGGCGTTTGCACTGGGTGTCTATGAGCAGTCCGATCTCGACGGTATCAACACCTTACCGCGATTGTATGAACAGTCGAATTGGACACCTTTTCAGCAGTTGAAAGCGTTTGTTGAACGTTATCAGCGTGAAGTGGACGCTCCGATCTGGTATGTCGACGGGGTGCTGCATTGGGTAATTCCGCCTGTGGTGCATAGTCGCGTCAAGCGGTTGGTGTGTATGTCCGCGACACTCCAGCGTGAAGGATTTGAGCGTGCTTTTGAAGGTGTACCGACTACATTTATTGAAACTTCACCGACTCTTTGGGTCAAAGGTAAGCGTGCTTTTCAGGGTCGCACGGGGAAATATCCGCGTGGGACGCTCCTTGATTCTGTCAAGAACGAAAATGGCAAGTATGAGTATGTCGGTCTGTCAAAGTCCGGTAAACGGTATCTTGAGCTCATAGAAAACGAAGTTGCACGCGATAAGTCTGTTCGGCATGTTTTGATAACATTTGATTTCATTGTCAAGAAGTATGGTAAGGAACTCACCGAAAAGCATACGAATTTATCGGTGCTGTCCTTTCACAAAATGGAGGGTCTTGATTTCACTGAAAGCGGTATGGTGTTTTGGATATTCGGGTGTCCCGAAGTTTCTGAAGATATTGTCGCTCGCCGCGCGAAAGTCCTATATGGTAATGACGACGTTCCCCTGTGCTATGAGCGTGATAACGATAGCGGTGAATACGTCGACCAAAGGGTGCAACTCTGTTGGTTGTCAGAAGTAGTGGCACGCCTGCAGCAAGCGGTGGGGCGTGCGCGTCTCAATCGGTTTGCTAATACAGTTATCGTCTTTAGCAATGTGTTGATACCCGATTTCACCGGTCGGGCTGTCGGGTTCGTGCCAGAGGATATTGAGGTAGCGGGTGGTCTTGATAACCTTGAAACCGTCGCTAATCAAAGATTGGAAGCCGAACAAGGCGCACCGGTAGAAGAAAAGAAAACGGCACGCCAGAAGGAACAGGAGGCACGCGAATTGAAAGCAGAACGGAAACGATTGGCTTTGGAACTCTACGACGCTCGGGTATCCCCTGACAATATAGTAGAACGGGTGGGTGTGTCTCGTCGAACGCTTTTCAACTGGGTAGAGAAGCGAGGTTTTTAGTAAATGTCACTGGTTAGTGCAATTTTTCACGGCACATATATAGTTAATTATGTCATGTGAGAATTTGCACTGTTCAGTGACATTTGCCTCTAAACCCGTGCTGTGTCTGGATTAAAGCATTGTTTTAGGCGTGATTTACACTGGGAGGAAAAACAAAATGGATTTTTTAGAAGCGATAGCAACGCAAAAAATGGAACTGGGGGCGGTTGCTCCTGTAAACGAAGCTGAAAACGAAACGGCGGCGGTATTAACTGATAGCGATATTCCTGAAAGTATGCCTCTAACAAACCGACTGGACAAAATGACGGTGGATCAAGGGGCGTGGGCGATCCGTAATGGCACGGCTTGGATTGCGTATCTGAAAGCGAATGGTGTGGAGGTGTATCAGTCTCCTGCTACGGCCTCGGCAACCGATATTGAAGTAACACCGGCAGAAGTCCACAATGCGATATGCCAAACATTGGAGAATGTCTGGCTTGCTATGTTGAAAGAAAGCGGCGGAGGAACACTTGAGCTTGAACGGATACTGGACTGGGTTGATACGCTCCAGTGGGCTGTGTCTGCTATGCCCGCGGGGTATGATAGGCAAGCCGCCATTATTCAAGAAGAATTGGATAGCTATCAGGCATTATTGTAGGAGCCAATATGTCGAGGAGCACAAAAGTGTAGCGACAACACAGAGGTATTTAGGGGTCAACTATGCAAGTGTCCGAGACGCGTTGGAGAAGATAGCGGTCTCGGGTGACCTGCCCACAAATTGAAAATGTGAGTTCGACAGCACAATCCATAGTTCCTTACCGTCGCCGTGAATGTAGACGCAAAAATCGCTTTCTATCACTCGCCAATGCCAGCAGATTAACCCATCCTCTACTTGTTTGACACTTGGCTGCCTACCGATTATCCTTGTTATCGTTGCTCTGAATCGGTTACGCTCTACCGGTGTCATTGGTTGTGATCTGTTGTCTTTATCTTCCGAGTCGGAAGTATCCAAGCCAACCCGCTTTTTTCTTCGGAGCTGGAAGCATCAGAATACGCGTTTTTTCCTGTTCAGCTGATAGCATTTTGTGAGCTTCCGCAAGCCGTTCACCGAGTTGTTGTTTGTCCGTCCTGAGTTCTTCCGCGCGCTTTTCCGATCTTTCCAGTGATTCGGTCAATAATTCGACTTGAGCCTTGAGTACAGAGACATCGCTGGCGTTTCCGTTGGTGTCCGTCTCTGTTCGCTCTGTTCCGTTTACTTTTCCGACACCGTTCGCCTCTGTCCGTTGTGTTCCGTTTGCTTTTCCGTTTTCGTTCGGTGTGTTCAACTGCCCATAGACGCGTTCGAGCTCCGCGGTATCCACAACTTTGCGTCCGCGATTGTCAAGATCAGCTGATAACACGCCCTTTTTTATGTCAGCATACAAAGCCGTTTTCTTCACTGATACCAGTTTAAGTGCCTCGGAAATCGTGATTTTTGCCATTCCGCAGTCCTCCGTGTTTGTCCGTAAAAGGAATTTCACGGAATTAAACGGAAAAAACGCTCTTATCGATACAATTTTTGGCTGTTTTGTGTGCTGTGTACCTGTTTTTTTGTAATGTTCGTTGTGCTGGCCTCGGCAACAACTGACTAAATTTAACGGACGGTAACAAAAAAGTGTGTGTTTTGGTGGGTTGTGGTGTGATCTTGCGCAAATTTAGCGCGAAAAGGTAAAAAATATGCTTTTGAATGTAACGTTTTCAGGGGTCTGTTACCTTCGATCCGGTGCTGTCAAATGCCTGTCTCTGTCTGTCAATAACTAATTTCCTTTCCCCTCGTATCCCATTTGGCGAAAGCAACTAACCTATACGGGTGGTGGTTCGTGCCTGCGATCGGAATTCTCGCCTCATAAAAGGTATAGCGATTTTTTGGGTATGGGTTCGCCGGCTCTACATACTTACCAACCGGGAATCGGATTTGCTTGCCCTTGCATGCTACGGGTATTCTGCCCTCTATCCAGTTAGCGCGTATGCTCTGCCTCTGCTCTTTCCAATATGCTGTCAATATCGAGCTCACCGGTGGCTGTGGTCTGATCATAAAAGCACCAGCCGTCGCGGTGTGTTGGTATCAGAATTGCACGGGTCTTGGTATCGCGTTGGTAAAGCACATAGTGAAGTTTCCACAAAACGATAGACGCGCCAGCAAGGATAAGGTTCGGTTTCGTGTAGCTTGCTATGAACGCGTGTATCGTGCTGATCTTAAAGAAGTGAAACGGGGTTGATTTAAGCATTGTAGGTTTTTTCTCTGTGGTTCTGCCAGCCTTGCCTGATCTGGTGGGGTCGGCTGGCGGGTTCTAATCCTGTACGTATATTCAGGGTTTCACAATATAACTGATATTGATTTGAGCGTGGGGTCGGTGTCTGCGGACTCGGCTGGCATATACCTTGATAACCTGTTGCACGCTGTATAGACTGAAGTATAAGCCGATCACGGTGCTGCCACTGGGTGCTTGGTTCGGTTCGGGGTTGTGGTTTTCCCAGTTGTCTACGATAATCATGCCGGCGTCTGTAAAGGGTGATTCCTCTATGCTTATGCTGTGGGTATGGCTGTGGGTACGTGGCATTGGGTTGCTCCTGTGGAGGTTGTGCGCGCCTCACGACTGGGGCGCGCTTCTGTTCGGATTCGGGTGTCTACATTTCAAACATTGCTGCGTCTAATGCGTCGCCTGTCAAGACCTCTGCTTTTAGGCGTAACAGATTTTCAAGGTTCTCGAGGGTGTTCTCTGCCTCACGTAAGTTGCCCATGCCCGCCTGTCAGTTATCGTCAAGGGCATCTTGCATTCCCTTTTCGTGTATCACCTCGATAACCTTTCCGACGGCTGTGTAGGCAGTATTGAAAGCGGGCATTACTGCGGTAACCTGTTCGGCTTGCAGTTCTGCGGAGGTCTTGAGCTCGGGGGTAATCGTTGCTGGAGGTGTGGGTGCTGGTGCAACCTGTCCAAAGCGTGGGTTGGTGAACCTCCGGTCTGGTTGTATATCGGTTTTGCGGTGTCCGCGCTTTCCGTATAATTCAACCTTTACACGTGCCATGAGTCAATGCTCCTGTTCTTGCATTGTGCCTCTGCCGTGTGTTAAAATAGAAATGGCAAAGGCTGTATTACATAGGTTTACTTTGCTATTGGCGGGGGTCTAACTTGGCGGTTGCCCTCGCCTTTCTTTATTAATTTAGACGTAATTTGGGGTGCAAAGGTTTATATAAATCTTACTTTTTTTCTGCCTTTAACCCAGTGTTTATGAGGGTTCGTAGCATTTTTCCGTCGGTGCTTTTCCCTTGATTTCTTGGTGCATGCGCAGTGCCTGTCTTCGCCTGTCCTTTGGTTCGGGTCTGCCGATCGCGGTGGTGTGAGCGGGTGACTGGCGGTGTTTCGCTTTCCGATCGTGGTGCTCGGTGCCGGGTGCTGCGGGTGCTGTTATCGCCGGTGGTGTGCCTTTCCTCTCTCTTTCCCTACGCCTGTTTTCCAAAGCGTGCGATCTGGTAGGATATTCTACTCAACACGTGATACTTTCTCCCGCCCTGCTTAACCTGTCTTTGCCTTGGTCTTTTGTGCCGTTAGGCACGTAAGCGAAGCGTAACTGCCCTTGGATTTTGAACGATTTAGCATGATTCTTGCGTCGTATTCGCGGGGCGGTGTACATGCTGGTAGGTGTCAGATCCGGTGGATATGCTTGTATTTTCCTATTCGGTGGTGTGTGGCCTCGGCAAAGTTTGGCATAATCAAAAACATAGCAAGCGGGTTGCCCTGCATTCCTGCGGTAGCCCCAAATAGCGATAGCATAGGGCGTAGGAGGGGCTTGTTTGGCTGGTGGCTGGTAAAAGTATCAAGAGACACATAAGGCTCCGCCGTTGCAGGCTCTCGTAGTATACGCCGGCACACCGCCAGTCTTACAAACACACAACGCCACGCGCCTGCTGTGCGTTCTGCTTGCGGATCGTCGAGTGTAACCCTCTCTTTTGCTTTTAAGGTTGTGTAGTGCTGTACGACCTTTTTCTCACCCTTTTTTATCACTGAATTTTTACGCTATAAGTGAGCGATTTTAGGTGATTTTTTTAGGCAAAAAAGTGACATGCAAAATTGTGTAATTTGGGGTTTTTTTGTTTGACTTAATAAAATATCTTTACTGAAGCTGTTATTTTTTTGATAGCAGCATTTTTTTTGACTGTTGACCCAAGAAATGTAGGACTGCACTACCGTTGTTGGTTGTGAATAACCCTACATTTGCTTATATTTGCTTGCTTTAATTACGGTTGGTGTAAGCACCAACCCGCGCGGGTATGGTTTTGGAACAACTGTTGCTGGATAATTAAAGTCTGCTGCGGATAAACGAAGCAATAGCGTTTTGTATTATTTCAGGTATCGGCTTCTTTATTGCCGTTGCTATATCCCTCAAAGATTGCCATTGTTTCCGCGTAACGATTATGTTGTTAAGTTCTTTTGCTTTCTTATTTATGTAGTTGTCAACCGCTTCACGAATTAACTCTGAACGTGTCCTGCCCGTTATTGTGATTATTTTGTTCAGTTCATACGATCCTGAAGCCAGTCAAGTGAAGTTCGCTGAACAGGGCGGTCTACCTGTAATGTATCAGACACGGGAAGGGATTGCTCCGCACCCGTGGGAAACAACGGGCGGACAACCACCTATCGCTGTCGCCTCCACTGTTGACGAGCTCGTTAAACAACTCCCCACAGATTTTGATTTAGAATCCCGACCCTCTCTTATGTTTGTTAAGGGTCAACAAGCTATTCACGGGTGGATGGAAGACGGGTTTTCGGTTATAGCCGATAGCGTTGTTGAACATTTACCTTCCGACCTTATGAGTTTCTTTGGAGAAAGGCTTGGGGGTGCGGGTGTATCCACACAGAAACATGGGATTTACCGTTATGGACGGACCGGTGAGTTCTATCAGAAAATGGGGTCGTTGTTCGCGGATTATGAAACCCGTATGGGGAGTAGGGTAGAAGGCGATACAACAGTAGATACGACTTGGGAATTAGGGAATGTAGAGAAAAGGCTGCGTGGGTATGTAGACGATTTGATAGATATGCGTTCTGGAGGGACTGGGGACCGGAGTTATTTTGAGCGAGTGCTTAATGACGCTTTTGCTGCTATTCCTGAACAGAATTATCCACGATTAGACGCACTTAGAGAAGCACACGGCGATTTATCTCACATGTATATGTTATTGCGGGGTCACGACGCGACTGTTCGGGAAGGTTATTATGATAACCCGTTAGACGAAGTGCTAAAGGGTATTGAAGGTGGCGGTTTCAAAACGAAAATGTCGCGTGACTATTATTTGAAATACCTTGAGGCAGAGGAATCAGGGTTCTATCGTGACGCTTCTAAATTAGAAACGACAGACGCAATGTTTTGGGAACGTTGGAATGTAGAGAATGTAGTAGAACAAGCGGGCAAAAAGATTTATGACGATTTTACTAAGTTAGGATTTAGAGACCTTGCCTCGAATTTTATACCCGATATTCCGTTTGGTGCAATAGACGTTATTGAGCCTGAATTCATGCCGAGAGTGGCGTTAGCTTCACAGGCTTTTGAAAAGAATCAGGGCTGGACACGGGTAATGGAAAACATTGTATCAGGCTTTAAAAAGGGTTCAGATGATTATGATATGTTTACAGGTGATTTGGATTCATTCCTTGTCTATCTTCAAGAGTATAGCGATCCAATGTCAGGATTTGAGGGGCATTATGTCTTATCAGACGAGAGTGTAGCAGCGTTTCGTAAATATGTTGAAGACGCTGATACCGCGGGTTATCTTGCTCAAGACGTGTTTATGCCTGAAGGCTATCGCTATGACGCGCCGCGAGGTCCGGCAGTCCCTGTTCCGCTTATCTCTGAATCGGCAGAGGGGTTGGCACAATTTCCGCATATTCGTGATTTGGCGGTTAGAGAGTATTATCAGTCTACAGAGGCAGACGATTTATCGTGGATAAGGCAACGATTGCCCGACGAAGATATGGAGGCACTTAAACAGATTGATAAATGGGCGCGTGAATCGGACGTGTTTTTCCGTATTACTGTGCCTGAAGACGATTTGACTGCTGGTGGTTCGTTTGATATAAAAAGCGAATCGGTGGCACATATTGTCACGCAGCTTGGACATGACCTTGGGAGTCATACATTAGAAACGGCAGCGAAATATCTTGCGGATATGACGGGTCGTCAATACGGCACGGGTCGCGGTTCAGGCTTATCGTTAGCCGAGGGGTATGTCTATTCGGCTGCTACGCCCGAAGAACTCTATAATGCGACGGGGGGTCAGAATTGGGGACCGGAATTGGTCGCGTTTCGGGGTGAACACCACCCGTTGGGTATATCGCCGCATGCGACTGTCGTTAAAAGCCAAGAGATACTTGGGCGTTTCGGGTCGGATTTGGTCTCTCTCTATCAACAGAAGATATATGAGTTCGGCATGTATTCCCGTGGCACGGATTTTAGTGCTTCTTCACAACACGATCTCTCAAATATATTCACCCAACTTGAGACAAGGGCAGAGCAAGTCCCGCGTGCTGAATTACTCAAAGATTTTGTTAGTTCGCAGTTAGAGGGTTTAGAGCTTATAGGCGATACCGGGGTCGATCCTGCTATACGCCAACGGCGTGCTGCTGGTTTTATGGCTGATTTCGATAAGTTGTTGACGGAACGGCATGACATACAACTGTTGAGCGGTCAAGATTTCTCGCAGCCGTCTATGGATTTGATTGACTTCAACGAATATACAGGGATCGAGGGTCAAGAGAACGTCTTTTGGCGTAGAATTAACCGGGCTGATACATTAGAGAGTATGTTGACGGGCTTTGGTGAGATTGTATCCTCGGACGATAACCTTACTACGTTTATCAATGCGGATTTACCGTTTTTACTACAGACGGATTTTGATAATGCCGTCAATGCTGTTGACGATTATGATATGATTGGTTCAGAGGATATATTCAAAATAGATTGGCGTGAATTCCTGCCTCCCGAATTTAGTGACGCGTCGAATCTTCGCAATATGGGCGATTACAACCGTCCCGATTTTTATCGCACAGGTCTATTCTCGCTACCTACGCTTGATACACTCCGCACCTATTTTGAGCGAGTGCCGAATATGAACCTTGCACCGGTCGAACACGATATTATAGCGTTTCGTGGGCAGCCTGTCGCTTCGCATTTTCAAAGCAATCTTATGGTAGACCCGCTTGAGGCTTCCAATCGGGACTTGCCGTTCAATTTTGTTAACCCGTTAGAATTGGTCGCTGAACCCGAAGAAGTATTGGGGCGTTGGGGCGGTATTATCCCCGACTTTGTTGATAGAGGTATTAATTCAAGGGTAGCGGGTATCCATACGGCACTCACGACTTTCCTTGAGCAAGGCGGATTAGATTTACAGCGTGAGGTCGCACGGCGTATCGGCGTGCAACAGCCCGATAGGATTGGGCGTGAAGTCAGTAATATGCGTTCCCATTACTTCGACGTGTTAGACCAAACGCAGAATGAGTTTAGAAAGTTTCTTGACAGTTTAGACCCGGACGAAGGGTTCTTTGACTTACAGGAAGTGCTAACGGGTGTGCCTATTGACGAATCGAATGTAGACTTGTTCAGTGGTCGCGAGATACCCGTTATCCAACCGCGTAGCCAACTTGATACCCAAGCGTATATTGAGCCGGGACGGTTCTATCGGGTATCCCATGAGAATGAGAACCCGTTTAAGTTGCGGTCTGCGGATTGGGAGGCGACAAATGCTTTCGCTACCCATTTAGGTGCGATAATAGATTGGGGCTATGGCGAAGAAATTAGTTTAGACGACTACCCTGAATTAAAAACGATTGATACAGACAAGATAGTGCGGAATTTATCGAGTATACATGATTGGCTGACCATTCCTAAAGAGTTGCCCTCTGATTTTGTGGGTGACGCGTTTGGCGATTTCGTAGCGAGTTATGAAGGTGAATATGTTGCGGATCAGACGCTTTCTTATCCGTATGAGGGTGACACCCATTTACGGCGTGAAGGTATTTACGCATTTCCTGATATACAAGACGCATTGGGCTATGCGCGTGGTGGTGCAACCACCCCGAAACGACCGATACTCTCTGTATTAGAAGGGGTGTTTACGGCACTATCGGACGATAACTTCGATCAGTTAGCCATGCAACAGGGTGTCCCGCAAGACGAATTATCGGATATGTTTGAAATAGGACGCACGCATGGGGATATGGGCGAAGTGGTGATACAGCCTGAACGGTTGTTAGGACGTTATGATTTAAGCCTATTTAGCGGTAAGACGGAACCGGTAATGTTGCCGTCAGGACTTATGGCTGCTGAACACATGACTGAACATTTGCCTGCTGTTCAGCAAGCCGGTGTTTTACGTCCTGCGATACGGTCAGGTCAATCGCAACTCTCAACGACAGGGTTACACCGATTTGAGCGTGCGAATGAGGTTACATATTTTGCTGATTTTCCGAGTTATCGTCAGACATGGGATTCATGGAGCGCGAAAGGCGGACAGCCTGAAGGCTTTGCGTTTGACCCTGAAGTATTATTTAACGAATTCAACGCTATGCTGTTTAATCGTGACGAACAGAAGTTTGCTGTGACGGCATACGGGCATTTAAAAGACACATTAGAAGATTACCAGCAGTTTGAATGGGATCAGGATATTTACCCCAGTCGCTTGCCTAAAGATTTACAATCACCCACCCAGTTTTTCGGCATTGTGCATGGTATAGGCGATTTCCTTGACGAGAATAACGAAGTTACTGAAGGCTATATGCATGACTATCTCCAACAGGCACGCAACGCGTATGAGCAAGAGTTTGAGTCGCTTATGTTGCGGGGTCAAGACGCTTTGGGGTATTTGGGCAAGCGTTCTGAAACGTATAGGCAAACAGGCGAACTACCTTCACAGGTAGCAGAGATACTCGTGCCAGACGATATACCGGTAAGCCGTGCGTATGGTGTGTTTGACGAGGGTAGATTGCAACTTATGAGCGGTAAAGGGGACGAGGATATTAATGCCGCGCTCAATGATATAGCCAATGAGATTGATAGTGCCGAGCAAGTGGACTTTGAGGATTATTCGCCAGCGGAATTTGAACGTTCAGCGTTTGAGGGTGCGGAAGTCGCGAAGCCTACGGGTCAAGCCAGTCCGTTTGATTTTACACCTGAACAGCGGGCTGCGATTGAACACGGGACGGGACGCGGTCTGGTTGTCGCTGGACCGGGTTCGGGTAAGACGGCAGTGTTGCGTGAGCGTATGTTGAACCTCGTTCAGAGCGAGGGTGTTGACCCACAACGGATATTGACGCTTGCGTTCAATAAAAAGGCTGAACAAGAATTGATAAAACGCTCCCGTGATATTGGTAAAGTCCAAATTAAGACAATTCACGGGTTTGCTAACCGGATAATTAGAGAGAACATTGACGCACTCGGCTTTGAGTATACACCGCAAGTCGCAGAAGAAGAAGACCAGTTTAAGAACTTTACCTATCGCCTTATGGCACAAGAGTCCAAAACAGGACAGGTTAATCAGACTATACTCAACGAAGTTATCAGCGAAGTAGACCGCGCACGTGCGGGTGTAACGCAAGGTCTATTTGATCCAAGTGTATTGGCGGGTGAGGCGAAACGTTTTGCTATCGCTTATGAAACTTTTAAGACGGATAACCAACTCATTGATTTCCAAGATATGCTTATCCATACAGCGAACCTCTTGGAAACCCGCCCTGATATTGCTGAACGCTACAGAAGCCGATTTGATTATGTCCAAGTAGACGAATTCCAAGACGTATCTCAAGTGGATTATCGCTACCTTAGCCAGTTAGGTGAAAATATCCTTGCTGTCGGTGACGACGACCAGACTATTTTCGGATTCCGTTCAGGTGCGGGTCAGGTCATGCAGGAATTTGCGGATACAGCGACACAATATAATATAACTGAAAACTTCCGCTCAACGCAGAATATCGTTGATTTATCCAAACAACTCATTGAGGGCGCGCAGTCACCGCGATTGGCTAAAGACTTGTTCTCACGTGGTGAAATGGGAGTAGGTGTTAAGCCCACATTTGTCCCCTCAACCCCCGCTAATTTGTTTGACGAACTGGATAAACAACTGCCTCCCGATAGAGAAACGGCTATCCTTGTTAGAACGAATGACGAAGTGCGTGCGTTATGGAACAAAATGCCCGAAGCAATGCAGAAACGGGTAGCGACTGTCCAAACTATGCACTCTGTGAAAGGACTGGAATTTGACCGTGTTATTGTGCTAATGAACTCATTGGCAAGTGGTGGTGGACTCTACCGTTCCTTCCCTTCACTTCAGAATGCGGAAACATTGGCAGAAGACCTTGAGGAAGAACGCAGACTGCTCTATGTTGCCATGACCCGTGCGAAAGAAGAACTTATCCTAATGGGGCATGAGTCGCATTTTATGCCTGAACTTGGGTTTGCACAGGCAGATCAGCCTGCTCCGATAAAGCCTGTCCTTAAAGACGCTGCGAAAGCAAGCAGACAGGTTCGCAGAAATACAGGCAGCCTGTTTGACCGACTCCGCGCACGTTATCAGCGTGTTCGCACCTACCAAGATTTAGTGTCTATGGAAAAATCGGGTAGAGTGCCTATCGGTGAAGTCATTGAGAACCTCACTGCTACCCAAGTCCATAGAGAGAAGATAGAAGTGCTTGGCGAACAAATAGGGCTTAGACCGCGTAGACGTGACCGTAGGGCGCGTCGTCCGCGTTTCCTTGATAGATTGCTCACACTTCCCGCACGCACAGGACAGATAAAGGCGTTAGGTATCGCTGGTGCTGGATTAGCGGATTTAGCGACTGTTGACCCGTTTCTTGCTGGCGGTGTCGGCATATCAGGGTTTGTCGGCTCTAAATTGGGTAGGCTTATAGACGAGGCGTTGTATCCGCTTGCCCGTAGACCCGAACAGCAGTTGTTCTATGAACAGCTACACCGCCCGCTTCCTGACGCGGTGCGCGGTGCGTTGCCTGAAGGCGTTGATCCCACAGGGTTTAGGCATATTGAATCCCGACTTGCTGATCCGTTCAGAGAAGAATTCTATGAGTTTCCGCACCCCGCAGAAGGTTGGGAAGGCGATCAATCGCAACGTCCGCTCTATGACGAAGCTGGCAACTTCATGAACCGTATATCAGAGGCAGAGGCAGAAGCACTTGGTGAACAGGGACGGTTGAGTAGGCTGGATACGTTTATTGACACGTCTACAGCAAGTGCGAATGTGGGTATAACGCCTTATGACCCGATTGGTGGCGACCCTTACCGCAGACCGCGTGTGCCACGAGAGCCAGACGCACTACAAGCTGCTATCCAAGAACATTTCACCGAATGGCGTGGTTTTCTTGAACAGAGCCGTGGTAGTGTGCGTCGTCCTTCTATATTCCGTAGTCCAAAGAACTGGCGTGCGTGGGGTAGACAGCATGGTAGACTCACAAGAGGGCTTGATCGGTTTGCGGGGCGTGGCTTTGATTTGGGGCGTGCGAATAAATTGCTCGGACGGCTGAATAGAGAGAATATCGGCTCACGCTTTGGTGGCGATACCTTTGAATTAGGTATGCAGACGACGCGTCTACAGAACGAAGTTATGGACGTGTTAGACGACGTGCTGAACCCCGCCAGCCCGTATTACGGTTCACCGACACAGATAATGGCGGGCGGACGGCTACACGAACTGCCAGACGGCTCTATGGCAAGCGGTGACCCCGACCCGATATACACCGAAGGGCGTGGGTATACACGGACACCTCGCACACCGATACGCCAACGTATTGGTCAACGTGTTGGCGGTGCGTTCCGCAGAACCCCGCAGGCTGAAATGCTACAGAACCTTGGGCTCGTTATAGAGACGTTTGACGAACTGGGTGAACGGGTGCGTATCGGTTCAGGTTCGTATTTAGGCAAGGGACGGTTCGGCACGGCACTACACAATCTTATTGAGAGTAGGGACGTGCTGCGTCAGTCCGACATTCAGCGATTGGGGGCAGCCGACGGCTACCGCGACGGCTACCGGGAAAGCAATGACGGTCTGCATTTTGTTAGCGGATGCCTATTGAACGTCTTCGCTTGGCTGGTCATAGATAACCCCGCTGTGCCAGTTCCTGCGGGAAGGCTGATAGGGAGACCGCCGGCATACGTTCAGGCATACACCCAGTCCTACCAACAAACGATACAGGCAGAACGCACCAAATCTATGGGAGAAGGCTGCCTGATCAACGCAACGGTTGTATTTTGCCTGATGCCTGTGTTTATTTTTTAATTGACATTCAAGTGTGGAGGTGCTATAATTTCTTAATAGCAGTGGGCAATCTTTGCCCACCGGACGCACGGTTGAGTAGCTACTTCCGAGCGTCAAACTTAAACCTCTTTATCTTGCGGTTTGAGTAGGTGTATACGGTTTGCGGGTGGTGCGTCTCTTAGGCGCGCCCCCTAACAACCAACAACACAGACCAACCCAAGAGATAATACAAACAACACCTACAGCCGAAACGAGCAAGATATAAGCGGTTGAGAGTCCCTCACCACAATCCAGCACGATTCGCTATTGGTCACACTCTCTCCTTCATATCTGCTGTAAACATTTCTCTGATAAAATTATCAGGGAATTAGCAAGGGAGATTTTTTGATCAATGCGCAGTAAACACATTTCAGATATTATATCCCCAAGCATAAGTATAGAGATAGACGATCCGAATGAGAACGGCACAGGTACGGGTTCAGATCTCCTCATAAGACTGAAAGCTTTGACGGACGAATACGCTGAGAATCCTGAGAATAAGCCTTTTCTTGAGCACGCTTACAAGCGAGACGTGTTTTGCGAAAGGGCGAAGCGTGTGCTACGTAAGGCTGGTCGCCCAACCGTTGAGGAGTTGAATTATTGCTTTCCGCAGTATGATCACACAGAGTATATTAAGCAGTGTGAGGTAAAAGAAAAGCAGCGACAGGGCATTTCGGTAGAGGCTGACGTGCCTAAGCGAGAAAAGCACCGTTTTGAGCAGTTGCACTTTGCTGCAGTTACCCCGCAAGCACTTGAAGTGTTTATTAAGCATGGCTTATCGGCAAGTGATTGTGAGGTATATATATTTCTCGCCACACACCTTACTTTGGCAACAGGTATGACCAATCCCTATTCGCGCAACAAACTCGCTGGCGAAATACTTGATTTGCATAGAACCACTATCTGGCGGTCGCTAAATAGGTTGGAAGCGGTGGACTTGATAATACCGCAGGGCGCACCTGAAAATAACGATACGTCCATTCGGTGGGAGGTTGCATACGTCGCTGATCAGTACGCATTGTATCTCAAAGAGCGGAAAAAAGGTGCTAACTGAAAACACTAATACTTATTGCCTTGAACAGAAGCGGGGGGTGAAGCCGAAGGCGAGGGGGGTGATAGCACCCAACGCCTAAAGGCGTGGGCTTCGGTTTCATAGCGACTGCGGTTTTCTCTTTGAGATTACCGTCTTATTATCGCTCCACCAGCGGGCATTTTGCTTGCAAGAAACAAGGTTATGATATTTAGGTTACCGCTATCCCTGCCCGCAATATATTTATCGCAGCGTTGATGTCTCTATCGTGGTGTGAACCACATTCGGGACATATCCACTGCCTATCGTTCAGAGAAAGATTATCGTTTTTGTAGCCACAATCCGAACACGGTTTCGTTGTGGCAGTCCATTGACTAACTTGGCGCAACTCACGCTTATGTTTGATACACTTATAATTCAGAATCTCAACAAATTGGTAGAAGGCAAGGTCGGAGACCTTACGTCCCCAAAGGCGTTTCAGGTTTCCGTCAAGATTCAGTGTTTCAAGAACAATCACGTCAAACTTCTTACACAGATATGTCGCAAGTTTATAGTGAAAGTCTTTGCGTTGATTGGCAATATGCCTATAGAACCGTGCGAGTTGTCTAACCGCACGCCACCAACCACCAGAACCTTTTTGTTTACGGCTAAGGGTCCTGTTGAGTTTGCGAAGTTTGCTCAAGGAGTGCTTCAACGGTTGTCGGTGTTGTATTTTCTCACCCGTGCTAAGTGTCAAGTATGCATCTTTCATACCGAAGTCTGCCCCAACGCTCTGACTTGTTGTCGGTAGAGGTTCAGTATCCGTGAAGTTAGTTGTGATATACAGCCAATAGTCACCGCAAGTATCACGTTTTATTGTGATCGTTCTTATATCACCTTTCCACTCGCGGTGCTTGAAAAAGGTATACGGGACTCTATCAAATGTCCACTCGCACGTATCAGGATTCCATTTACGCAACGTGACGGTGATACGGTTATTCGTTATCTTCCACCCCGATTGCCCGCGAAGTGTGATAGATTTAAACTTATGTCGCTTTTTGATTTTCGGTCTGCCGCCCAGTCTATTGAAAAAACGCTGATAGGCTGCGTCAATACGCTTAAGTTCTTCTTGAATCGCTTGGGACGGCAACACGTTCCAATGTGGGTGCAGGGTTCGCTTCAACTCTGTCAATTGCGCGCACATCGCACTATAGTTCGCATACGGCAAACCGTCTTTATAGCGTTGACGTTGCCACTTATGGAAATACTCATGCACTTGCCACATATCGTCAAGCAAGTTGCCAATACGAATACAATTAGATTGACTGCCAAATTTATACTTATAGGTTTTCATGGTATATCAAGTATTAAGCCGGTAACCCCTTTCCAGTGGGTAGGCAGACACGCCACCAAGCGGGGACGCTGGAAATGTCTGCCAACTTGATACAATAATTATACTACAATCTTACCTAAAAGTCAAATCTTTTTTGACATAATTAACGCCAATAGCGGGCTTATATCCCAAAGCTAAAGCAGTCGGCTTTACGCCCGAAGTCCCGTAAGACCCCCCTTCTTTCTTAAGGATTTCATAAATTTATAGGGGTTTTGTAACTTAAATATGTTATATAATGTTAAGAGGGATTTAAGGGCTTACGAACCCACGTGTCACGCGGGTTCGTGAAATCGACTTGTGCAAGGTTGCACAAATCCGTGTCAGCCTGCACAAATCTGTGCAAGCCTGCACAGAATTATGAAAATCTGTGCAGATCTGCACAAGCCCCGTCTCACCTGACTTTGTTGGATATAAGTGACAAAAATGTTGTTTTTTGTGCGAATCTGCACAAAGGTTTGTGTGTTAAAGATATAGGGGTTCTCATGACGTATGATATGCCGGTGGATATTCAGGTATTGATTGATAATAGGTGCTCGGGAAGCACCTATGCGATTTATCTTTATATCAAGCACCGAATCCTTAAATCCGCGCAAGAGGTGGGACTAAGCCTTACAAAGATTAAGAGAGGCTATAACCCTGACGATTACGAAGGGTTGAGAGGGATCAGTAGAGACGATATTAGAAACAACACACGATACACGTTGATCCAAGTGAAACGCGCAATTACAAAACTTAAAGATTTAGAGCTTATTGTACCCGTCGTAGAGGACAACGAGCGTTATTACTATTCTGTTCATTTCATACTACCCTTTATTACCGATAATCCGAAGTTATTTGAAATGCCTGAATTAATGAGTGTTCGCGAAACAGCCCGCGACACATTTGGTTTGGAGTCCGACGATAACTACTATGTGTTCAGCCCTACAAATATTGAAAGACACTCTAAGTTTGACCCCAATGATTTTGAAGTTGTGCTGTGGCGCGACGAGGAAACGGATACCGACTGGCGCATTCGCCAATTTTCGTATCTCTACTATGGTCATAACAACCACACAGGATTCATTAGAATGCTCGCCAGTAGGCAACCCTTGCCGTAAAACAACAAACCTATTGCCAATTTTCCCACCCCGCCATCACTATATGTTGGGCAGCCCTGTGTTTAAACCTATCACACAAGGGCTGTCTTTTGGGGTAGCGGGCAATTGTAGTTAACTGAGGGTGGCCCTAATTTCCGATGGCAGTACAAACCTTTGCTTATCGCACGGCTTTAGTACCAGATGTAGTTAATCTTGAACCCAAGGGAATAGCCTGTAGTTTCTCCTTCATAAGCAGTATAGCCCGTATTAACACCAAAGAGTAGCAGAATACCCTCACCCAAGTCTTGATCGGTTACGTAAAAGTCATGAGTGCCGAAACTGAAATCTCCCTGTACAGTCCAGTTTTTCTTGAATTCATATCCAACACTAACACTGGCACCGTAACCATCAACGAATTGGGAAACCTCATCTGAAAAATTTGGGAAATAGAAAGACACGGGCAAAGTTATATCGAAAAATAGGGAAGGTGCTGTCTTTTTTTGAAAAACTGTGATCCCAATACCCGTGGTCGTGAGTTTACTCACTTGAATCGACTGCGAAACGAGTAGTTGTTCGGTAAATCCCCAGCCAATTTTCAAGTTGCCCGCTGGGAATACCGTAGCGGCGATAGCATCATGATGAGTCTGCTCAAGCAACGGACCTGAAAAAAAACCCGCATCATACGTCCGAGCAGTCCACTCCTCATCAGCAATAACTGGTGTCATACCAACACCAAGTTCAATGAAAGGTCCACGGCGACCACTGCATCCAACTATCAATAGTCCCAAGAGTGGCAACACTATCAACATATACATGTTAGTCTTCATCATTATTCCTCTCCTCTGCGTTAGACGCGAATATGTAGCACTTGTATACCGATTTTTAACTTCGCTCAGAAATAGGATTCAAATGGGAGGGTGTTATCTTCCATTCTTCCATGTTCTTCTGACATAACTGAGGGTGGTTCACAAATAAAGTTGTGGTATGCCAGGGCGATCGCAGTTTTCAATGCAGCAAAAGCCGCTCGGAAAACTGCCATTGAACCGACGTTTGATTTACTCAGCAAACTCTTGGCAACCCAAGGGCAACATAAACCTTTACCCGTCAGCGGTCTGGCATCTGTAGCCACCTTTCTCGGACTCGGCGTTATGATTTTACAACTTGCAATGTTAATGAATGTTCGCTGGAAACTTCCTACGCGAAAGGTCATGCACATTAAAACTGTTTTTTAATAAAAAGGATTTATGAACCACCCTCAGTTAACTAATATAGTGTCCCGTTTTTGATATATCTCATGACTCTATCGTGTTCTTCGGGATCACTATTTCTATCAGAAGGTATGTAGGCAAATGAACTGTTGCGTCTTGATTTAAGTATCCCTGCTCCAGTAATATATTTTTCGTGTTGTGCGTCAGCAGAAACGAATAAAACATTGGTGGAATGAAGGTAGTATAGATACTCAAAATCTCTTGCCCCAATCTTTTCGTTGTAAGTGTTTTGACTTCTCCCACAGCTAAAGCGGTGGGATTCTTTCTTTCTTGCTTCATAGTTTAATGCCTCCCTTGTGGAGGTCTTACTCAAACTCCACAAGCGTTTAGACTCTCCGTATGCCCTACGGCGAGGTGTTTTAGATTTATCGCAGCGTTGACATCTCTGTCTATAGTCTGATCGCAAACACTACAATGATATTCTCGCTCTGATAGCGATAGTTCTTTCTTCTTATGCCCACAGTGGCTACACGTCTTACTCGACGCAAAGAACTGTGGAGATTCGGTTATCGGTATACCCAGCACTTCTGCTTTGGATTTGAGTTTCTCAAGGAATCCACCTAACGCACTATCGGATAAGGCTTTCGCAAGGTGCTTGTTCTTGAGCATGTTCGTAATCTTAAGCGTTTCAACGCAAATACCACTCACACTGGCATTATTAATAATCTCTGTAGTTGCTTTCTGGTGTGCGTCTATCCTGATACAAGTAATCCGATAGTGGCGTCTTTCCACTTTCTGTTTCTGCTTATACCAGTTGTTAGAGAGAAACACTTTCTTACTAAGCCTGCGTTGCTCACGTTTGAGTTTTCGCTCATTCGGACGGGCGAGAGTTGCTTCGCGAAGCCGAATCAACGGAAACCGCAGGATTGGCTTTGCAATCCTGCTCTCGCCCGTCCGCAACGTTTCAAAGGTCTTGGGTTCGGATACTGCTTACCGTTATCAAGTGTGGCGAGTGAGTTGATACCTACGTCTATACCGACAACAGGGAGTCCACGTGTATCACGAGGAACATTTGGTGTTCCTGTGTCTACCGTTATAGATACAAACCACCTATGTGCCGTTCTTGATATGGTAATCTTTACAATCTCACCTTTAAACCGTAACTTCTGAAACATACGCACCCGCCCAATCTTTGGGAGGCGGATACGTTTACCTTTTATTGTGACCGAGTTCGGGTCAGTGCTATAAGATTGACGGTCTCTGCGTTTCTTTTTCTTTGGAAACCTGCTTTGTCCGCTTCGCCACCGTGATATAGCGTCCCCAAGGTGCTTTATGCCAAATAAGGCTGCGCGCTGATCCATGTCTTTTGCCCATTCTATACCGCGTTTGGCAATGTTAAAACGCTTATTGAGTTCTTTCCAGTGACGAGGCTCGTTTTTAAAATCAGATAGTCCATAGTTATACGCAAACCGAGAATAACCGCATTGCTGCGAAAACCATGAACGCTGCTCGTCAGTTGTGTCTAATGCTATCTTATGTGATTTGATCGCCATTTGGGTTGCTCACGTATCACGCCGTTAACCCCTTTCCAGTGGGTAGGCAAGCACGCCACCGAGAGGTGACGCTGGAAATACTTGCCAAGACGAAAAAAGTCAAATCTTTTTTGGACTCCTGCACGAGCGTTACAGGGCTGGACCCCGGTTTATGCCATAAGGCATAAATACCGTTGATTCACCTAAAGGATTGGGATTGTTAAGGAAGTCCCTTCATAGGTATATCCAATAAAAAAAGGGAGTGTGTAGGGACACACCCCCTTTTTCTTTTTAACAAAAGGTTAGTTCAAACATTATTTCATCCCTGAAATAACCTATTTAGTTCTGCAAGCCTCGATTCTTATTGGTTCTTCAAGTCACCCCATGTCGTGGTAACTTTACCGGCTGCAGAAACATGTCCTTTCAGACGAGTGGTTGCCAACGCTGTGCGTTTACCATCCAAAGAAACATCTTCGATCTGGTAGTAGTAAACGACGTTGGGTTTCGCGGTTGTGTCTTTCCACTCGTAGACGTGCTGTTCAGACGTTGTGCCGTGTCCAGCAACGATGCCTTTGAGGTTGACAACCTTGTATTCGCCTTTCTTCGTTTCACTCCGCAAGATATTGAATCCAGCGTTGTTCAACTCAGATTGCGTGATCCAACGGATAACAACATCACCAGTGGCTTGGTCGCGCAACGGACGGAAACTCGACAGTGAAACTGGGAGTGGACTTCCTTGACGATGTCCGGGCGACGCTATATCATCGGTATCACCGTAATAGGTTTGCGGCACGAGATTCGTCATTGAAGCGAGAATCCAACCCGCTGCGGTTGTGCCATCATCGGCATCGCTACTGGTATACCGCCTTAGGAGAGAACTCCGTCCATCGTCGGACATTGGCAATGCCCATGCCGGCGCATCGTCAGTCTTTGCATTGCTGTCAATGTTTCCAACCGAATCCGCTACAACATCGCGTGCATCACTTAGCGAGATGTAGAAACCTTCAATGCTCAGTATGCTATCGCGCTGGCTGTTCATCTCAAGCTTCTGACGATGTTTGGCGTAGAGGTTATAGACACTGGTATCCGGAATATCCGAAGAACGTCTACCGCTACCGGAGACAATCAAAGCTGTCTGGTTCGGCGCGACAATCAGGTCGCCATCAATTTTCAGCGTCGTGCTTGTGCGGCCATCCAAGTCTGCGGAATTGACGTTTAGAATCTTCAATTCCCAACCGTTGATGTTAATCGCCTGTGTCCGCGAGGCGTTGTAAATCTCAATCCACTGTGGCAGATTCCGCCGTGTTTGATCAACCATAACTTCGCTGATACTGATCATGCCTGTGAACTTCGCCTTACTGTCGGCATCAAAGTACTCAGCTTGGACAGCGTCGTTGGCATAGCCGGGTGTGCCAGAATTGAAAGTGGTTTTGTTCCGATCAACACCTAAACCCGTGACACCAGCATCACCTACCCAAGAATCACCGTGGAAAAGGGCTTTAGCTGTGTCAAGTCTCCAGGTCTTGTCATCGTTCATACCCAGATCATCCTTTGCACCAGCACCAACGGATCTCAGGGGCCAGGCATCGGTGTTATAATTCGGGTCGTCATCCACTAATCCGAAATACCCACCATTACCGGCTGCGACATCAACAATCTTCTCATGCGACCCCGCTTTTACCTCTGTCCGAAGGATAAGGAAGAACTTACCCGTGTCGGGCAGCTCCAAGTCGGCATCTACATAATACAGCGTGTCAACGCCCTGCTTGGACGAATTCGGATCCGCAACGTTCTGACCCACAGCGAGACTTGTATCGGCAGGATCGGTGTTTACGATAACCAGATACCCACCCCCAGGGATCACGATGTCTTCATCTGCGTCAGCAAAAGTAACAATCGCCACATCCTTCTTAGCGTGAGCGTCAGTATCATCAGTGGCAACCAATTCCGCGCTAACCATGCTAAGCACATATTTCTTGATATCCACCGATCCGGTCTTCTGATTGTGGAGTTCAATCCACTCATGCTTGGCTGCAGAACGGTTGGCGATCTCGTTGAAGATAACACCATCACGAGCAACGGTATCTGCTGCGTCTGCAGAGATGATGTTTATGATCTGATCTTGACCCGGTGTGGCATAGCGATTACCTGTCTGGTACCTGCCACGGTTGGCTTCGTCTTCCTTCCAGCTCCCATTACGAGTGCCATCGGGAATCGCATTCAACTGATCTGCGCGATTCTTATCGGTCTTCACGCGATCCTTGTGGTTGATGTTACGATACATTGAGACGAACGCTATGGGTGAAGAAGCAGGAATACCATTACCCGCTAAGTTCCCAAGGCTACCGTTTTGACCGTAACTGCCTGATGTGACATTCCATTGACCTAAGCCCCAGTTGCTCATCCTATCAGTCGTATTCGCAGCTTTGTCTCCGGGGTTCCCACTGGTCATATTCAATGTCCACATCCCAGGTTTTGCATTGGCAACGACTACACTATCTTTACTTACCTGTGTCGAATCCGCTGCAACATAGAGCTCAATCCACTGACTCTGTGTCTGGACTATGCCTGGAAGCGGAGTCGCATCGGCAGCCCACATGATTTCACTGATAACGACATCCTTATCGAGAGATCCCGTCGGACCTACTAGGTCGATAGCACCACCGCCGAAGCGGAAGAACCCTTCTAAGTCTGTCCACAGCGCATCAGGAACTACAGTTGTCGATACGTTGGCAGCAGCAAGCTTAATATCATTCAGCGCCGTTGCGGGCTGAAGAATTATATAGTCACCTGCTTGTAATGCAGCGGCATCAAGCATAAATGTTATCGCACCAGCTGCACCAGCAGCGACTGGGTTCATCGTGCCACCTATCACCACAGGCACAGGCGTTTCACCGCTTGTCGTAGCGACAGTGATCGTAAACGTCAGCGTGGCTGCTGTCTCTGCTGCATCTGACGACGTGGCTGTATAGGTATACATCGTTGCTGCCATCGCCGCAGTTGGCGTGCCAGAGAGCATACGCGTCGCCGCAGTGAAAGTTAAACCCGCAGGGAGTGTCGGGGTGATTGTGTAAGTGGTCGTGTCAGTAGCGTCTGCGTCTGTCGCCGCAGGCAACGTCACAGATGCAATCGCTGTGCCGGCAGTCGCGGATACAGCTGTAATAGATGTACCTGCTGCGAACGCAGGATTGTTCTGAGTAACAACGGCAGGTGCCGTCCGTGCTGCCAAGGTAACAGTAGCCGTCGCCGTTCCTGTGTTGCCTGACATATCGGAACCAGTCACTGTGAGTGTAACTGCGGTTTCGGCAATATCGCCCGTCGTCGCAGTCGCAGCTAACGGTGTAATCGTAACCATGTAGGTATCGGTAGTTGCTCCAGCAGCAACAGCTGAAATCATGTAATTACCGGCTGCGGGTGTTGGGCTTCCTGTAACCGTCGGCATCCCTGTAGCAGGATTGACTTCGGTAACTCTGAAGGCAAGCGTAACCGCAGCACTTTGTGCCGCCGTAGGCGGTGCTGTGATAGCCACAACCGGATCTGTAGTGTCTGGTGTTGGTGGACCCATGCCAACCATCGTCGTTGGAGGTGCCGTATTAGTAATCTTCTTGGAATACGCTTCTGACGTGGTTAGAGTCAGCGGCGGGTCTGCCAAACGATCATACTGTACAATTGCCACATACGTTTGACTTGCATCCGTTGGCATACGCTCGGCTTTTGGTGTAACGTGACTCAGCTCAACCGTTGCCATATTTTTGTCTGTCGCAACAAGATTTTCAAGATCAAAATCCTTTATAATAGGATCAGCCCCTGTGAATGTAACCTCCACCTTGAAAGTCCTTGCTTCAGGATCATGGCTATCGTCAACAATATTAATGGCTACAGCGGGATTAACCTTTATTACTGGCGGAATTGTTTCAGATGTGACATCTTTTGCCGCCACATAAGATTCCTCCAATGTTACTGTTAAGTCAGGTGCGCCGGCTGGGTGGGTTATGCTTCCTGTGAAGACCCAATCACCATCTGCATTTACGGCGGTAGGAGCAGCGTTAAGTGTAGGAGCAGCATCAATATAACTGGGTTCGACCTTAACCTTAGCATCCGTAAGCCCTGGATCCGCATCTGCATCTGTAAACGTGAAAGTCAGCTTATAATTCTGACCGTCAGTGGGGTCCGTGTCGGTATCATCCAGTTCTGCCGTAATGACAACCTTTTGATCAAGCAATTCAGGCGGAAGGGAGAACCGCATGCTATTCTCAACGTTCCCTTTACCACCAACCAAAGTGCTGGTAAACGCATCTTCTGGTACGGATACGTGAAAGCCAACAGCAGTAGCAGCAACAGCTGGGGTAAGAGTACCCAACCCTGTTGTAAGATTAATAGTCTTGCTGTAACTTTTATTGTCGGTACTTCTATCATTTGTAACAAGATTCGCGTCTATAGGATCAGCACCTAACCCCACATCGTCCTTATCATAGAATTGGTAAGTAACCTCTTTATCAGCCGCAGTACTAGGATCACCAACAGGCTCTGTCAAAGCGATTTTCAGTATAAAAGCACCTCGCTCTGACGGTGCAGTAGCCGTACCAGCATCCGTAATCGTCACCGTTGGCCCGCCCTCCGCTGCCATCACAGAAGTCGCAACGAAAGCGAACATTAGTAAAAAAACTAAACTCGTCAAGGAAAATGTCAATTTATTTGACAACATTACGTATTTTCCTCCTAATCTATAGGAAATAAAAAACATTTACAATACACAGCACCGGTTTTGTACAACCCATGCCGTATCAAAACACTTTGGGAAATGTGAACCTCGTTTAGATATGACTCGCATTCCCACGTAAAAACAAAGAACGGATCAGGGATTCTTTGACCATTCTCTTTGATCTAACCTTGCGCCAACACCTTATTGGCATTGTCGCGCATAGCGAGGTGTTTTTCAACGACCGCCTTTTTCTCAGCGGCGATGAGGTCTTTTTCGGTCTCTATCCACAAAGGATGTTTTTTCATGCGAACGACTGTCGGCTTAGATGCGCCGATTGTAACGGCGATCTCGTCATTGCTTTTTCCATTGAAAGCCAAATAACAGGCTTTAATAATGTCGCGATGTGAATACATCCTTATATCTCCTCTATATAGCCATGAATCAACCGAATCAATCAACCTTACCCCCTGCTATGTATATAGAATACAATTTTTAACGTATTAAGTCAAGAAAAATTACAAAAAATTTCAATTTTTATGCAGAATTGTTGAAAAAAGTCTAATTTTCACCAAATTTTACCCTAAAAAAGCGTTAAAGCCGACCAGAGTCCGTTGTGTAGGACTTAAACAAACCTTACATTTCTGTTTGATTGTTGCCATGCTTCCTGTTTCAACGTCCACTGCCTCCAAACGAGGTCTTATATGAACTCCACAGGCGTTTTACTTCTCCTCGCAACTCGTGGCGAAGTGTTAAAGGTTAAGTGGGACACAGATTGATAGCCGCGTTGTGATCTCGATCGCATTCAAAACCGCATTCAGAACAGTGATAGGTGCGATCCGAGAGCGTGAGGTCATCTTTCTTGTGTCCACAACTGCTACACGTTTTGCTACTCGCAAAGAACATATCGGCTTGTGTTATCGGTATACCGCGACGCTCTGCCTTGTATTTCAACATCGTTAGAAAGCGAGAAAAAGCCGAGTCGGATAAAGCCTTTGCCAACCTACGATTTTTCAAAAGTCCGCTGATATTCAGTGTTTCTATACCGATAGCAGCGGCACTTTTGACGATAGCCGTTGACGCTTTATGGTGTGCGTCCTCACGTATACAGGCAATGCGATAGTGGACTGCACCGAGTCGTTTCTTTGCTTTCTGCCAATTCTGTGAGCCTTTGCACTTACGTGATAAATCCTTGTTAGCACGTCTCAATTTGCGTTGATACCGCTTCAGAGGGCGTGGATTATCGTATACAACGCCATCAGAACACGTAGCGAGGGTGTTGATACCTACGTCAACGCCTATCGGCTCTCTATCGTCAAACAGGAGCGTTTGGTGTGTGTAATTGCTTTCGTTACACCGAACCAGTATAGAAACGAACCAGCGATCGTTACGCTTGGATACCACAACCTTAGAGACATCACCTTTAAACCGCAGTTCCTCACGCATCCGCACCCAGCCGATCTTGGGCAGATTGATACGCTTTTTGTAAACTTCAACCGTTCCTACGCCATTGTCGGCTTGATAGGAGATTCTATCAGATCGTTTCTTATAGACGGGGAATCGGTTCTGTTTACTTTTCCAACGTTTCACGGCATCACCAAAGTTGTGGATAGCATTCTTGGACGCGTTCTGTGAGAGATCGTTACACCATGCAAACTTATCAGGTTTGACGGCGTTAAACTCACGCTTGATGCCGTAAAGACTCCGCCATTCGTCAGCATCTAAGCCTGTCTTGAAAGACGACAAAGCAAAGTTGAAAGCAACGCGGGTATAGCCACAATGCTGCGCCATCAACGTGGATTGCTTGTTATTCGGGTTAAGTTCGATTTTCTGAGTTCGTAAAGGCAGCGTCATTGGTTACCAGTTACCAGCGTTTAACCCCTATCCAGTGGGTAGGCAGACACGCCACCTTGCAGTGACGCTGGATATGTCTGCCAACTGGTATATATATTCTAACATTTGTGTGTTATTTTGTCAAGAAAAAAGCCGAAGCCAATAGGAGTCCCAAGTTCCCATCGGCTTCAACATTTTAGTTTGAATTTGGAGGAGTGAATGTTGCCAAACACTCAACCAATATTAACAATACGTTATTTATCACTTTTTGTCAAATTAAATCATAATAGAATGTAGTATACTCCTTATATCCGTTGGACAGGAATGCAAACGCCTGCATTCCTTGCAGGTGTCCTGTCCATCCTTTTGCATGGATAGAACGGATACGGATATTTTCCGTGGATACTACATTCGGTCTATGAGTTATGGGGTTATGATCCCCCAATCGTTTGTAATGAGAGGTAGTTGCCTCTATAGGATTGTGTAGGTGTTCCCTCCACAACTGGCATATTAGAACCTCAACGATGAACCTAAGTATCAGTATATCTTGTGGGATTTAGAGATATTCTGTAGTTGTGCTTTGGCTGGCACCGCGATGTTTTGCGATCGTGTCGGTCTGAGAAATCAGACAATCGGTCTATAAGAATGAAAGAGATACCCCACTCGCTGAAATAGGACGGGCATCTAAAGGAATCCCACTCCTTTAGGTGTGGGAGCAGTCAACGCTGTATTTGACGGTATTTCGGTTATGCCTGCCCTGTCTGCGTTCATGCTATTCTATGCGCGCCTCAAGACATTCGATCTCTTTTAGTTTCGAGTAGTATTCAGCGAAGTTTTCACCACCGCGTGGTCGCTTATGCCAACGCCAAAGTTTGCGCTTAGACTGCTGATACTTACGTGCCAGGCTCTCCGCTCCTTACAGGAGGCACTTCATTGCCCCAGTAATCCCAGTCATTGTCGAAGTCAAAGATAGTTGGACGGGCAAAGAGTTCGATTTTCGGTAGGTTCGGGTGTGTTTTATCTATTGCTGTTCTTACTTGTAAAGGTTTCACGCTGTGTGTTCCTCGCCTAACTGATAAAACATACCCGTGGGTTTCCTCTATAGTGGATTCAGTAAAATTGCCGCGTGTACCTACAAGTATGAGTTCATGCTGATTGCGCGCCCAATATCCCATACCTGCAACCTTCTTATCCCATAGTATGTTGGTTTTGTATTCAAAGCCCCAAGCGTTCATTACTTCAAATGCTTCGGGAAATTTCGGTGCGGTTGCCCAAAGGTAAAGCACAGCATCCGTATGGCAAAATTCCCCAACGTCAATCGCCTTGATGTCCTCTATAGCCATTGTAGGATAATGGTTTTCAATCTTACGGCTGTCTGATCTGCTAAAATCATACCGCCACGGGGGGTCGGCATAAATTACTTGATATTTCAATGTCTAACCCCTTTTGAAGCGTTTTCCGCGCCTTCTTTTACGTGCCATGTTATCCACTTTTAGCTTGTGGACATTTCCAATCAGGGCATTCCTGCGCCATTTCAGTAAAAAATGTCCTACCAAGATTCGTAGTTATCAATGGATTCCCGTTCAAAAATCATCCCCCGCACTGCCTACCACTGCTCGGTGCTGTCGGCTTCCGGTTTGGCAACCCCGTAGAATACTGAGTTACGCTTGGGTATTAGTTTCGTTTTGTGCATTATGCTTCCCCCGGAGCAGACTCTCGTCTATTCGGTTACCATTCTGCGCTTCTACTAAAATCTGCGCAATTTGGTCATCTGTAAGGTGATCGAGATTCTTTATAATAAAGTATTCCGCATCCATCATTATTTTGCTGGCATCAACTGATATTTTTCTTAGTTGATCCAATGCGTCAGGATTTTCTGCCAATAATTTGGCTGTTTCAGCGGAATCTTTTGTCAACTCATTGATAATACTATCAACTTCGTCAAGATGTGTGCCAATTGTGTCACAGCCCGCACCATAATAATTGTCCATTTCAAAACAGTTTTTACACCGTGTAAATTCACACTTCCCATTAGGGCGTTCTATATAGAATGCATACTCTGAATAATTCCCACTGCGACAGTATAATTCGTGTAACAGGGTTTGAATATTAGCGAAACAGATACTTCTATTGATTTCATAATGTTCCAAAGTATGAGGTTCTATGTAGCATAATCTGACGCTATCCTGTTCCTTTAGGACTTGGAAAACCGATTTTTTGTGCTTTATCACCTCATCTGCTAATCCAAGTTTGACAACCTTTCTCGCTGCATCCATTATGCGTGTGGATACTTGCACTTCCTTAGCCATTTGCGATGACGACTTGGGTCTGTAATTTTGCAGACCCTCTATATGCTGATTATCGCCTAACTGCATCCATTCGCTCTGGTGTGCAAGTGCCTTGACGACTGCCCTATGGCTTGCGGTCATGTGCCGTCTAAAGTAGTTTACCCCCATTGCGAAGCCCAACGGGTTCTGAATACCATCGAGTGGCGTGAACTCAAGTTCTGAAACCTTCTCAAGATTTACTGCCACTTGATACCTATGCCAACCGTCTAATATCTTGCCTTCATAGACGTAAATGATAGGCTGTGCAAAGCCGTTCTGTTCTATATCAGTATTCAGTTCCGAAAACTCCAATTCGGTCATATCTCCAAAGAGACTTGATAATTCATGCCTTTCAAAGTGATTCTTACTTGTCATGTGCTAACCCCTTTTTTAATGTGTCTCAAATGTCTCAAAATTTCCCGCTGGCACAATGGCGGGCATACCGCAGACGTTTTCATATCGCAACCTATGTAATTCCCATAATGCTTCGATTGCCTCATGATCATCGGGGTTGCGCCCGATGCACCTCTCCAGTTTCGTCCGTGGTTTTCCACAGATGATCTCAAATTTTTCTCTGCTATCCATTTCGGGTATCTCTGCAACCGCTTGACGTTCTGATTCAATAATGCCATCGGCGGTCTGCTCAAGGTGTTGGAGGTGTGTGAGTGTGTAATCTCGTGTATTGTCAACGACCCACGTCCACGGCAGTTTGCTATCCTCTCGCATTTCTCCGATCAGGTCGCTCACTATATCAAAATCTCGCTCTTTCTTCTCAATCAGTCCTTCGCTGGATAGGTGGTAAGCGACTTGTCGGACACCGACGGGGTACACACTCTACAAAACGATATATCGCTTGTTTGCGTTCCTCTCATCGCTGTTGCCATGTTCGGATTCTGCATGCTTTGCGTAGTTCCGTCCTGAGTGTCCCCACATATCTGGTATCTGCTGCAGTCGCTTTGGGGTAAATCTTGCTCGGTTAAACCAAAACTGCGCCTTTATCGCTCAATGGGGCTGTGTGCGTGCCTCATGAAATTTACGAATGCCGTCGGCTGCTCTTTGGGCTTGTAATGCCCTCAAACGATTTGAGGAGCTCAATCTTTTCTCCGATTTCACCGATACTCGCACTCACCTTGGAAGTGTTGCTGTCAATTTCAGAGAGAAGTCGTCGGCGTTGAATGTCTGCCATATTCTGGCTCGGCACAGTGTTCATTTGAATGTCTGTGAGCGTGTCGTCAAACCCCGATAGCGCGTCTGATAGCTTCTGCAATGCCTGCTCTAATCTTACAGAATTCATACATTAGAACCTCCGAGCAGGGCGCGTTGACCCCACTGGTCGTGTTTATCTGCTTTGAAATGATATAGGGTGTGACGCTTATGGTAAGTAGTGTAGTATAGTGGTTGCCTAATAGTTGCGTCAGTTATCCTTTAGACGTGCAGCCCTGCTGATTTGTTCGGGTAGCAACGCAAAAAAAATCACACTCTTTTCGCTTGTGTTTCCTGCGGAATTTCTGGGTTTTTTTCATTCTACACTTCAGAATAAGGTGGGGTTGAATTGTGGGCGGGTATGTGGTATAACGGAATACAAGAAAAGTTTTGGACTTATTTTGAATTTAAAAGTGAGGTTTATATCAATGAATGAGAAGAAAAAAGTTTTTATCTCGTGCGTAGAGGAAGACCGACCGTTTATTGAAGGATTGCATCGTGATTTAGAAAACTATGGATTTGAGACTTTCTGGTATGCAGAAGATTCGCCTGCCGGAGTAAGTTTTAAAAATCATACCGAAAAGGAAATAAACAGCTGTGATCATTTTTTAGCGTGTTTTTCGGAAACCTCAACAAAAAAAGAACAGAGCGATATGAGAAGGGAACTGACTCTGGCATGTGAAAAACATAAAACACTGCCACTGGACACCAACTGGTTAATATGTTTAACGTGGGTTCCATAAAAAATAGGAGTTTTTTAGAGAGAACTCCTTTGGTATAATAAGGTAAGCAAACCTATACCAAAAGGAGTTCTCCATGCCTATTGTATCACTTTTTTGCGAAATAGACGACTTTTTTCTGGCGTTTGAAAAATATCAGGCACGCCAGCAACTCCCCGCAACCGCGTGTGAAAAACGGGGTCGGCCCCGGAGGATGCATCCCAGCGAGGTGATGACGATCCTCGTAGACTTTCATCAAAGTCGGTATCGGACTTTCAAAGACTATTACCTGAAACAAGTTTGCCTAGGTTTGCGGTGGGCGTTTCCAAACCTTGTCAGCTACAACCGCTTTGTTGCGCTGATGCCAGAGACACTTTTGCCGTTGTCTGTTTATCTTTACACCCGGTTCGGCACCTGCGATGGAGTTTCTTTCATGGATTCAACCCGACTCCGGGTCTGCGAGAATCGGCGTATCCCAACGCATCGCGTCTTTCTCGAACACGCTGAACGTGGCAAAACCTCGCTCGGATGGTTCTATGGGTTCAAACTTCATCTACTCATCAATACCCATGGGGATATCCTTGGGGCTGAGTTGACCCCCGGAAATATAGATGACCGGGTGCCGGTTGAAAAGTTGACGCAATCCGTGTTTGGCAAACTTTACGCCGATAAGGGATATATCTCCAAAGAGTTGCGACAGACGTTGAATAGCCAAGGGGTTGACTTGATTTACAAGGTTCGCAAGAACATGAAACCTCAACCGTTGTCCACCTATGATGAGGCGATGCTCAAGAAGCGTATGCTCATTGAGACGGTCATTGGACAACTCAAAAGTCAGACGCAACTTGAACATACCCGTCATCGGAGTTTCCAAAACTTTCAAGTCAATAGCGTCTCAGCGTTGATTGCTTATACGTATTTGGAAAAGAAACCGACACTGAAGTTGCGAGTGATTGACGAAATCAAGCATGAGTTGCCGGGGACCGAAAAACCCTAAAACCTTTTATGGAACTCACGTTAAGAATATGAAAACCAGACCGTTGTCCGACTTCGACGCAATCCTTAGGACTTACACAAATTTAGGATGTGGAGCGAGATTTTTTATTTTTAACCCCCTAAATCTCCCTTATCAGGGGGACTTCTAAACCAACTGCGTAAGTCCTATTTATTAGACATGAACGACACGAGTCTCGCGACCTTGTTAAGATCTGTTTCATGCCACCACTCTTTGAATTCTTTAAGGCGAAATCCGCTGATTTTAGCGGCATTCTGGAAATCCGATATGTGATGCCCGAATGCCTGAATTTCAAGGGAAAGTCACATTGCTGGATTTCAAACTATGGTGAATTACCAAATAAGGGGAGTTAGGGGGTTGAGCATTGATCGAGAGGGCATAGGTAATTGTATAAAATCCACTATAACTGACTAAATGTAGCGATGGGAGATGTCAACATCTCCCATCGCTACATTTGATCAGTTACGCGCATTACGCGCATGGCCCCCTGACCGCCAGTATTTAGTTTGAATTTAGGAGGTTAATGTCATCCTAAAAAGACAGGGTGAGTTTATAACGTCATCCCAGGACGTGCTTGAAAAAATCAAAAACCGTCTTTGAAAGTGTTTTGTTGGCAAGATTAACAAATCCTGTATTTTCTGTCAAGAAAGATGCATTATAGTAAAGCCCATAATTAATTATACACTTTTATAATTTCATCAATAGATACCTCAGCGTTGTATTGACGTATCAGCTTGATATTAGCGAAATCCTTCTCAATCGGATTCAACTCCGGTGAGTACGGCGGTAAAAACAATAAACTCGCACCGCTACCCCGGATCAATGCCGCTGTCTCTGAACCTTTGTGGAAGGAGGCATTATCCATAATCACAACGTATCTGTCATCTAGCAAAGGACACAACATCTCCGAAAGCCATGTATTGAATGCAACCGCATCGCAACTCCCCTCGAAAAGCACAGGCGCAGTGAAACACCCGTCAAGTCGTGCAGCAATCAAGGTCGTGTTGCTATACCGATGACTGGGCACTTTATCTTCAACACAGACACCTTTCGGGGCATAAGCATACCGACGGAAATCGGTTTTGCTGAAACCACTCTCGTCAATATAAACCGGCTTTTTGCCACGCTTTTCTGTCTCTTGCTGAAGTGCTGAGAGATACTCTTGGCGTTTTACCGGACACTGTTCTTTGTAGGTTTGCGTCTTTTTTTCGCGTGATATGGAGATGGACGGTATGTGGCGATACCCGTTCTGTGTACTCGATATGATCTGTTTCTATTAGAACATTTCCGACGCGTAGTTTCATTTACTTTCCTCCAAACGTGCGGACAGTCCTACAATGGATTTGTTTGATACGTCACACCTTCTGGACTCGTTTTGACAGGCAAACCCATCTCAAAGGTTACCGTCTCCGAAGCAGAGACCAATCCTGTCACCTCTATTGTCAATGACGATGTGTCTGTTTCTCCAGTTGGATAGAAGAATTGGACACCGAGTGGTGGTTCAACTCTCGCAAAACCCTGAATATCTGCGCTTGTTATCTGTTTGTCATTGATCGTAATTGTTAGTCCACTGCCTTCAAGGGTGTATGCCTCTGGTGGCGCATCGTAGTTTATCCAGATAATCCAGCCGTCATTATAGACGTGATGTGCGTCTATTTCGCCAACATTATTTGTTTGTGGCGGTGTTTGTGGCGGTGACACAGGATTACTGGGTGGCGGTTGTTGAGTCACGACAGGCGGTTGGGTATTCACAGGCGGCGGTGTGTCATCAACGACAGGCGGATTGTTATCCGTTGGCACGAGCGGCGGCGGATCCTGTTTAGGCGGATCATCCTTAGGTGGCATCGTATTCACAGGCGGATTGTTATCCGTTGGCACGAGCGGCGGCGGATCCTGTTTAGGCGGATCATCCTTAGGTGGCATCGTATTCACAGGCGGATTGTTATCCGTTGGCACGAGCGGCGGCGGATCCTGTTTAGGCGGATCATCCTTAGGTGGCATCGTATTCACAGGCGGATTGTTATCCGTTGGCACGAGCGGCGGCGGATCCTGTTTAGGCGGATCATCCTTAGGTGGCATCGTATTCACAGGCGGATTGTTATCCGTTGGCACAACTGGCGGGTCAGCAGTGCTATCATCGTTGCCATTATCTGAAGTATCATCACTCGGCGGTGAATCATCAAGAATTTGTGTTGGGTAGTCAAATGCTTTGCGGATGTTTGTGGTATCGGTCGCACGCTCAGCACGCAGGATCGGCTTGCCCTCATAATAGAAGATATACACCAATTTTTGAGGGTGAACATGGATAATAGGGGCATTGATGTTTTTATCGGTGTTTTTCGGTATAAGGGTTAGGCAGACTGTTTCTATGCCGCTTTCAAGGCAGACCTGTCCATCATCGGCGTGTGTGATATACCGGTCCACATCGTCAGGCGTGAGCATGGAATTCAGAATTGAATCACTACAGCCAGCCAGAATGAAAAGGATGATGAGAATGACGCTGATGGGGATTAGTCGGTTTTTCATGGGTTCAGCCTCTTTAGGACTTACGCAGCATTAATTTTCAGCGCAGGTGATTTGAGTTGTTGACACAGATACTCAGAGAGTAATCCATGTTTGAGTTGATAAAGCGTTTGACGCGTCTCATGTGCCTTACGCATCAGATGAACCCAAACCAAAAACGCAGCAGCAATGTGATTACGAACAATACGCGCCAGACGACATTGGCATTTTTCAAGTCCTGTCAACTGTTTAGCTTCACGATGAAATTGTTCAATCTCCCAGCGCACGTCGCACACCTGCCGCACGACGGAGACATCGGATTGACTCAAGTCGTTAGTCACAACATAATCCGTGCGTCGAGAAGATGCCACCCGGAAAACTTTCACCTTGTGATTTTTTGGAAACTTGTTGAGTTTCACGCGTTTGCCAAAGGTCTGTTCAGCGGCTGTCCACTGTAGCGTGTCAATGCGTTGGTAAGGTTTGCTACCATTAGCATCGTCAACGAGACGATTGGATTTCAAGGGACAATAATACGTCTTGTCAAGACTCTCAATGTAGAGCAGCAGCGATTTGCTGGCATACCAGGAATCCATCAACACTGTAGAAAAAGCAACATTGCGAGCGTTTACCAAGACCGAGAGCATATCTCTCACATGATCCAACTTCGATTTACCGTCGCCTTGTTTATCGTAAATGCGATAATCAATCAACCAATATCGGTCTAACGCCCGATTGACATACACACACGTCACAAGGTTTCCGATACCGTTTATCGTTTTCCCAGCGTTGCCACTATATTGTTGTTTCGCCAAGGAGACCATCTCTTTGGCATACCGTTTGTCTAAGACAGTATCATCAAAGATCAGACATCCATCCGGGGTCTGTTCCAAGTGGGGTTTGACATGTTCCCAGACGTGGCGGGGTCTGAGACGGGCGTTGGCGAGATACCGGTTTATCTGATCATGACTGAATTTCTCAGAATGTTCTCCGAAATGCCTCAGCGTATAGTTAATAGGTGTGCTGAGTAAATACTGACAGTAATCAACACGTGTCGGTTTCGTCATTTTTATTTACCTCCTCACACACCATAATAATGGATGACGGAGGATATGTCAATGAGTTTTGCGTAAGTCCTAAAAAGTAACGAAGGCAAGCAAATCCTGCGTGCTGAACACGTAACGGATACCACCGAGATTGTTAAAACATTGACAGAAACGACAGAAGATGTCGTGCCGTCAGATGGTGAGATGCCCGATCCCGATATTGCTCTCAATGCTGACGATACGAGTGATAACGATACCGCTGCTGCTGATACCGACGATACTCTCAAGGATCCACCAGTGGAGGCGACACCGCCGGTCTACATCCAACCACCGGTCTATATCCCGCCAGTAGCACCACCAGCAGTGCCCGACACACAAGATGATGAAGATACTCGTGATGATGATACCGACGTTACACTCGATGATGACAAACCCGTACCCGAATCACCACCGCCACTGTCACCACCTACAGTTAAAAATCCGCCGAGTGGCGTGTCTACTGATATAGACGCCATCACGTTTATAATGACAGCTGGATCATCTGGATAAACTACGATGCGCCACCAGATGCCTATACACTCGAAGGCAGTGGGCTCACAATCAAAATAAATGGACAAACGATGACGAGTGGAGACTTAAGCAGCTTTGCGCGTGTGGAGGGTTCCAGCGGTCCCGGCATCCAGTTCTTTTATGAAACCGGGCAAACAGACGATTCGTCGCTAACCATAGATGTCAAAGGTTTGGTTGCCGCAGGAAAGACGGTAACCTTTCGCATGAACTCACCTGTGGAAACATCTCCAGAAGGCGTTACCTACCAAATGAGTCCGCTATGAAACTACGATTAGATAAAGTCTTAATTGAAACCGATCATATCGAACACATCGAAAAAGTATCACCCCACACCGTTAAAGTCTACTTTATATCAGGGAATGTACTCAATACCTTCGCCAAATTATGATGTATTGAGTTGAGCGGGTGTATGATGAATGGTTTCCCCGATTGAACCGAGACGTTCAGCGATTTCATCAATAACAATAGCATCAGGTTTTTGGGGCAGTATTTTTAATGTTTCGCGCAAATACTTCACGCCTCGGTAGTGTGCTTTGAGATCTAAGGTGCTACACTTGGCGTGTGCTAAACGCAAGGGTGCTAAAAGTTTCGCAGACACATTGACCATGAACATTGATAGATTCGCCGCAGTGTTCACGGGTGTCTTGTTGACATTCATAAAATCCTCTAACCCCCAATACTGTTTCGCATCGCGGAAGTTGAACTCGATTTGAAAGCGGAGTCGGTAAGAGTGAATCACTTTTTCCGCCGCCAATGCTAAGTCAGAACTGAACAATAAGACGTGTGATTTTTTCTCCGTCAACAGATGTGTCTTGAGAATACAGACCACATTTAGTGGATCCGGGAACTTTTTATGGCGCAACTTTGAAACCTGATAGACTTCGGTTGTAATGTTTCCTTGCGTCTCGGTAGAGACCCGGTATTTGGTATCCATCTGCTGCGGATTGAAACGCTGCCCGTAGATACGCGGGCGTCCACGTCCGGCGTAAGGCGCTGTAGCTGGAAAATAAAGGGAAACCGTATTGACGCGCAACTTTGAGATCAGTGCTAATCCACATTCTTGCGTCATCTGTAGCGCATGATTGTCTCCAAAGTATCCATCAAGCACAAGGTAGCGCAGCGGTATCAAATCATCAATACGTCTCAGCAACGCCTTGACCATCGTTTGAAGATGTTTCAATGTATCGCTGAGCTGGACCTCCGTCTTGTCTCGGTTCCGACTTCCCTTTGGGCGTCCGCGTTTGCGTCGGGGAGCGGGTTTTGGCGGGTCCTCAGGGTGTTCAGAGGTTTCCACTGGACTTCGGAGACCGCGCGTGTCGCCACGAACGATTTGCTCCATAGCCAGTGGGTAAGAACGCCGCTCCTTGACGCTCACTAACGATAAACTAAAGAACGCTAATCCCGGGAGCGTTTTGCCATACACAGACGAGAAAAAACGCGATAAACCGTAAGTCGATTGACCTGATTTTGAGACCACGGTTTCGTCGCCAGCGAGGATATAGGTGCTTTCAGCATCCAGCAGATACGTCCTAAAAAACACCCAGTAAATAGGCCCCCAAGGGATAACGGTGTTGAAGAAGCGTTGGACCGTCCGGTAACTCCCGCCTTCTGATGTCCAACGTGAGATATTTAGCATGCTGACCCGCCCCGTCATCACAAGCAATCCCAAAACCACGCGAGAAAACTGACGCACCGTGGTCGTTGATAAATGTGGATACAAAACACTAAAGACTGATAGAATGTCATACATGGGCGAAGGTCCTTTCTCAGTTATGGGTTTGGTCATTCATAACTTTAGGACGGTTGCCCTATTTATTCAACCTTTTTTGGCGAAGGTATTGGTACTTGAAGTTATTTGCGGTGTTAAGTCAACCTCTCACATCAGAGAAGCAATAATACTCCATCATAAATTTGCCCGCACGCTCGGAATGGAAAGCGGTTTGACGGGTGTCATCAGAGTAGGATACCCTCGCTTTGCAGGTTGTGCGAGGCTTTGGCGGAAACCTTTGTTTTTCCGTGAAAACAGCCTGCTTTTATACAGAGGAAACCTTCACAACGGATGAAATAACTATTGAACCAACCTAACCAAAATGAGGCGGTGTGCTGCGGCGCATCACCTTGTTTTTTTATACACAGAGGGGCTATACCAAATGAAATCAATCGAAGGCACTTCTAAATATCCTTTACAAGAAGCAAGGTATAAATATGCTACGGCAGTCCTTTTGTACTATGCAGCGGGATACGAGTCTCCTACTCCTGAATTATATGAATCAGCCACTCGTTTACTTGACCGAACACTAAAACTCATTCCTGATTTTTCAGATGCCTCTGATCTCAGAGAAGAAATATGGCACCGATTCCTTCGTCTATCAAAAGGCACAGATGAGCAAAATGAGCAATATAATGCCTACATTAAATCGGATGCGTGGGCTAAGAAAAGAGAAGAGAGGATGGAAACTGACGGATATACCTGTGCTTGTGGCAATCCTGCTGAAGAGGTCCATCTTGACATACTCCCCAAACTAAAGCATGGGGATTCTTGAGAGTTTCCCCAACGCTTGGCAGATTGTGGGATCAACAAGGGTTGCTTGCGATCACAACTCTGACACCCTCTCCTCCAGAGGACAACGCCCTGCCCTCTCGCCCGAAGGCGACTTCGTATATCTGAGAGTGCTTGTTTCGGGATGCACCTTTAAGTGTCTTTCCCATTACACTCAAGTTTTCCTCCAGTATCTATCTGGTGTCAAAGACTTCTACCGCTTGTGTCGCAACTTTACGTGAGTCCACTCGGTATGTAGCATCAGAACGCATGCTCACAACCCCACACGCGAGCGCGTGATCGAGTTACTATGTGTATTCTAACGTGAGTTCGGAATAAAGATCTAGTTAACGGTAACCGGTAAGTCCTTGATTTCATCAAGTGCTCGCAGATTCAGTGATGGTTTTTTCTCCTGCCAAGTATAAGCAATCAACGCACATACTGTGTTGACTTGAAAGTTGACGAAACTCCGGTGGCGGGTATGTTCAAGTTGACTCTGGTTCTTTAGTTGATTAATAACCGACTCAACGAGCATCCGCTTTTTCAGCATGACTGCGTCGAAATCCGACAAGGGTTTGGGTTTCATATGCTTACGAACCTTGTAGACTCAGAACAGACCTTGGGTTTCTAACGCCTCAGCGAGTTTCTGGGAAATATATCCCTTATCGCCATAAAGTTTTCCAAAGAGGCGTTGGGTCAACTTTGCGACGGGTCTGCGATCGTCTATGTTTGCGGGTGTTAACGCAACCCATAGAAGTTCGCCACGTTCGTTGATAACCAGATGGAGTTTGAACCCATAGAACCATCCCAGAGAGTTTTTTGAAAGTGCTGCCTCCTCAGCTCGGAAGTTGGAGAGGTTGCGAGGCTTCGGCTCGCAACCGATATATCGGCGGTTGGCTGAAACCCAACCGCCTCTTCAACTTCCGCAGAAGACGCGATGCGCCGGGATGCGTCGGTTCTTACAGACTGCCACCGGTGTTGAGTCAATGAATGAAAGACCGCTGCACTCTCGAAATCGCGTCTGAAGATAGACAGACAAGGGCAGCAATGCTTCTGACATGAGTTCAACGAAGCGGTTGTAGCTAACCAGGTATGGAAATGCCCATCGCAGCTGAACCGCAACATGCTTTTGGTAATAGTGCTTGAAACTTCGATACCGACTTTGATGAAAGTCTACGAGTATCGTCATCACCTCGCTAGTATGTAGGCGTCGGGTGCGTCGGCGTTTTTTCGCTGGATCCGAAACCGGTAGCGATCGTGGCATCATTTGTTTTTCAAACGCAAGAAAAAAGTCGTCAATCTCACAGAAAAGTGATATAATCGGCATGGAGAATTCCTTTGGGTAATGGGTTTAGCTTACCTCATTATACCAGAGGAGTTCTCTTTATACGACACCCTATTTTTTATCGAACTCACGTTAGTTTAACGCCTATAGATTTGAGTATACGGCTGATTACAGAGGAATCACACCTATATTTTTCTGCTATCCTAACTGTTGACTAAAGTTTGGACAATATTAGACATTATAACGATTTAATTGTAGGTTTAGTTGGTTTATGATAAACTCAGAAGAAATACCGTCTTGGAGACCAACTGATGACCCGCTATGAAACACTCAAGACTAAACCAAAACGATTCCTGTCGCTGACAGGATATACACCCGAGGAGTTTTCGGCACTTCTTCCGTCCTTCTCCAAACGATTTTTAGAGTTCGTCGAAACACAGACGCTTGATGGCAAACGCCGAAAGAAGCGTCGGTACACTCTCTATAAAAACAGTTGCTTACCGAGTCGGGAAGATCAATTGCTCTTTATTTTGATTTACCTGCGAAAAGCCATGACGCAAGATGTCCTTGGTGAACTCTTCGGTATGTCTCAACCTGTCGCCAACAAATGGATTCATCGACTCTTGCCTGTGTTGAATCGTGCTTTGGCAGACCTTGGAGAGTTGCCATCACGGGAGACGACTCTCTCAACTGTTGACGCATCTACGCAGATCTCGGCTAATACTCAGGCTTTGAAACACTTTTTTTCATGATGCCACGGAACGTCCGATTCAACGTCCAAAAGACGTAGAAGCACAACAGGCACATTACAGTGGTAAAAAGAAGCAACACACCGTCAAGAATAACTTGATGATTAATACCGATAGCAAAGTGGTGTTATTGACGCCTTGCTATGAAGGCAGGATACACGACAAGCGCATCGCCGATATGACGATCTATTTCCTGCCACGCGGTAGTTATTTGTATCAAGATTCAGGTTTTCAAGGTTTTTCAGTTCCGGGTGTCAAGATGATTCAACCAACGAAGAAACCCAAAGGTCGAGATCTGACGGTTCAAGAGAAAGCGAAGAATCGCGAGATTTCGTCAATACGCATACGCATTGAACACGCTATTAGTGGTATCAAAAGATACCGTATCGTCAAAGACAAGTTGCGCAACTACAAAAAAGGATTTACCGATTTAGTCATGGAAACTTGTTGTGGGTTACACAACTTTAGATTAAACTTCAGACCTTGGTCTTATCAGATACCTTGCGAGTAAATCATTATAATGTCTAATGACAAAATGGATGATGTTCTCACACTAAAACGCCAGCGCGAGATTCAAGAAGTAGTCAAGCGACTTAAAGCATTTAAACCTACCAAGATAGCACTTGAGGTGGATTCAAAGCGCGACACTGAAGTCAATGCAAAATATCAAGGTTATATGAATGGGACATATAAACTCAAGCGGGGCGAAGGAGATCAGATTGGGTTTCGATTGGCAAAAGAGATGGAACATTCAAAGGTATATTGTGTGGATCATTTCCGCGATGATCATATGATTCGGAAGGATCGGGATCCACGTTTGACAGACCGTAGGGCATTTGCAAAGGCGCATAATCAAGAGCATCTACTGTATACGCCGCCTGTTATCAATGGAAAAATGACAGAAGATGAAGAGGGTAAAACTTGGATTGAGTCTGAGAAATATGAGTCGATACTCGACATGTATATCCAACACAACCGACCTGAATGGAACAATTTAAACCATCAGGCGTATCTACGACAGGCGCGTGTAGGGTTAGATGACGAATATCCGGGTGCGAATTGGCTGGCGTACTTTTGGTATCCTCGGAATCTGAAAATCTTCGTAAATCTGACGCGGATCACTGAGTCTACCGGCGATCGAATTCTGCTAATTATCGGTGCTGGACATGGTTTCCTGATTCGGCAGTTCCTTGAGGACTCAGGAGATTACATCCTCGAAAGTCCCCTGAAATACTTGAATGCGAGCGATGCAGAGAAATCTTCATCCGAGTAGACCGATTGAGCGGATAATTTGCGGAACTCGTGTGGTGTGCTTACGCACTACTCCGATGCCTGATTCTATGTAACTATTATCGCTTCCCATCCTTAAACCGTGCGATAGTGTCCCGTTCGGCTAACTCTGCCTTGGCGTAATGGGCAGGCATCTCGGACAACTTCCAACGTCCTGCGACTTGCATATCGACGACGGTTGCCCCGGCTTGGGCAAGTGAGACGGCAGAGAGACTAATTGTTGTGTTGCTGAATGTAACGAAAATAGACGAATGTTATCTTCATAATGTGGTTTTGCGGAATATACACCAAAAACGCATCAAGCCGTCAGTCCATCAAAAAGTGCTATATTTGGGATCCGTTTTTAGTGCTGCCCAAGTGATAGCGAGTTTTCCGGCACTTTCGACAGATACACCGATGGTTGCTAGCTTTTTGATTTCATCGGCGTTGAGTGTGAGATTATAAATCATGACTTCGTCGATTACCCCTCGGAAATATCTGGCACCACAGCATTCATCCCAACCGAATTTTAGGTTCATGACTGTCTGTTGGATATGCTCAATCTCATTCACTGGAGTTTCAAGTGTGTCGGTCGCTGCGTGATAAACGTAACTTGTTGCTTTCTCGGGTTGAATCGTTATCGCGACGAAAGCCCATTCATCTTGCGGAATGCGCGGTGCGCCTTGCCAACCATAGGTATGTGCTGAATTATTGTTCCATACATACGCCAAGGTGCCGTTCTCGGAAACTCCCATCCAGAACGGGGTTTGACTTCGGCCGACAACGATACCTGACCAGTCCTCGGTTTTCTAACCGTTGATCCAAGCACCTACCGTAATCGTGTCTGTAAGGAGATAAAACGCATCGTTAACGACGACATGTCCGTCAAACCCGTTAACTTCAACGGCACCATTTACTTGACCATTGGCAGTCCACTTTGCCCCGTTCTTCAATTCAACATGGTTTCCATTACCGGATCTATCTTCCCCATTACCATCCAGTGGCCAGTAGCCGACAAGTCCTTCCATGAGTTCTGCCGCTGGGTCGTTGATACACCAAACGCTCATGGCGAATGCAAGGACAGTAATAACTCGCAAATTTTCTGACACTTCAGGTCTTCTCCTTGTTTGATATTATTGTGCGCTTGTGCCGCGTTCGGCGAGTTCAGTTTTAGCGTAGTGTGCTGGCATTTGTGAGGATTTCCAGCGTCCTGCGACTTGCATATCGACGACAGTTGCGCCGGCTTGTGCGAGCGAGACCGCTGAACCGACGCGCAGGGAATGCCCGGATATGAAACCATCCACGCCAGCATCAGCTGCCCGCTTTTTGATATGCGTAGAATAAGTGTATGGGATGTATCCTGATTATCGCTACTAATTGGATTCTTCAAGTGTAAAACGTAGCACGCCGCTGCCTATAGTGCCGACATAAAGCACATTTCTATCAACAGCGAGAGAGGTAATGAGGACGGGAATCGCCGGTGTAACTTGTTGCCATGTATCAGAATTCTCTTTCAGTTGATATACCTGTTGATTGCTTGTTCCATACACTGTTGTTCCGTCCACAGCGAATTTGTCTATAATGACTGGTGTGCCTTCCAGATCGGTTGCCGTATGCCAGTGCATCCCGTCGTCCGAATGTACGACACCCTTATCGGTTGCGACATAGACAGTTGATCCAGCAAAGACGATTGTGTTGAAGGCGGTAACAGAAAACGGGAGATCCGCGGTGACATCGCTCCACGTGTTTCCTTCATCAAAAGATTGAAAGAGGCGTCCATCGTGTTTGCCAACGTAAACGATTTCATCTAAGGCGGCAAGTTTGAGAGATAAGGTAGAAAAATCGCTTACACTATCAAAATCGTAAGTCGAATTACCTTCATCTGTTAATCCGGTATCATACCATTCAGTCATGCCGGGTTTCCATCTGAGGAGTTTCTGACCGAATGGCATATAGTAAGCAGAATTGCTGACGGCGAAACTCCCGAAAAGCGAGTACATAAGTTCAGCCAAGCTTTCCTCTATGATTTCACTGTAATCTTCACTGGATGTATCTACATTAACATCTTTAGTATTTAGTTTTTTCCTTTCTCCAATGTTTTTCTGGTCATCATCTTGAACTGTTTCCGAAAACATATTTTTATTTTTTTCTTTTATCAACTCGTTATAGTCTGATATCTTTAAAACTGGCATTCCTGAGACAGAGAGTAATGTGTTGTCCTCGGCAGATAGATGGAAAAGTTGAGGCGATATTTCTTTTACTCCTCTGGCATAAACCACATCCTCGAATTTCATAATACTTGTGACGTTGTCTATTCCAGCCGAAACATCGACCCACGATTCACCACCATCAGATGAAGAGACTAGCGTTCCTTCAATGTTCGCGTAGAGTACATTATCCGCAGAAACCAAATTTAGCACAGTTGTCTTTACCAAACCTGTATTAAATGGGTGCCATGTTCTGCCCGCATCGGTCGTGTGATAGATCCCAGACGTCCCGCTTTTGTAGAAAGTATTCGCATCCAAAGACACAAGCGTGGAGACGTCTCCTATATTCGGGGTATTTGCCCAAGTTTCACCTGAATCGTTTGAGTAATAAGTATTTCTTATGTCTACAATCAAAAGGTTATTTTCTGATGCTATCATTATAATGTCCAAAATCTTTTCTATTTCTGCCGTGTTAAAGTCAAAGCCATTTTCGTCTGAGGAATCTATCTTCGTGAAGTCTAATGGCTGCCACGAATCGCCTAAATCCCCTGACCGATAAAGTGAGGGAGACACCTCATCTCTCTCTCTTATTGACATTGCTATGAAGGACGGCGAAATGGTCTGACTCTTGGGCTCTCGTCCTACAACAACATAGAGTTGATCTTCAGCACTTGTTAATGCTCTAATATTCTCAGCATTTCCCACTGATAAATGTTCCCAACCCTCTGAACGGCGACGATAGAGTCCAGCATCGGTCCCGACAAACAGTGTGTTTCCAATGGCGGTGATTGCATGAATCTTTCTATCACTAATGTCGTCGTTCAATGATGTCCAAGATTTCCCAGCATCTGCAGATTGGAATACACCATTAACAAGCCCTAAGTAAAGTGCCTCATCCGTTATGACGATTCCAATTAACTGTCCCTCTGGGCGCGTTCCCAACATATTCCACGTCTCACCCCTATCAAGGGATGTGAGCACCTGTGTATCGGAGATGGCGTAGAGGGTATTATTCTGTTCTGTCATTTGCCACGATCCTTGAATAGGAATACTACTGTTGACACGACGCCACGCGTTTGTGTCGTCGGTTGATCTGTAGAGATCTGTGTTTGCTACAGCGTAAAGATCTCTGTTAGATGCAATAAACAGATTTTGCACGCTACCGCCTTCGGGACCGCCTGTCTGTACCCATTGAGGACTTGGAGTCGGAATCTCTGTTGTGTCAACAGGTACTGTGGTAAAAAGCGATGCGTCTGGTTTCTGTCCTGCCCCTGGATTTTTACCCGGAGTATCTGAGTTTCCCGCTTGACTCCGAACCGCAGGTTTCGCGGGTGAATCTAAAACGAAAACCGCATCAATAATTTCAACCTTCGGTTCCGAAACAGCGTCGAGGCTGTAAGGCTTCTGGAAACGTGAGAGGTACTGTGTCCCAACACCCATCAGTAGGAAAATCAAAACAGCAGAAGCGGCAGAAAGTGCCAAAGGTGCTATAGGTTTACTCACAGAGGTTGAAATCGGGGGCATACGCGAAACTTCGCGCATGATGTTTTCCGCCCACTGATCCGGGAGTTGGAAGCTCCCAAGATTGTGTTGAATCACGTCTTCCTCTGTTCTCAGGCGATTGCGTGCGCGACTGAGACGACTTTTAACCGTATTCTGGGAGACACCGAGAAACTCGCTAATGACTTTGATCGTCATCTCACCGAGATAATAGAGCGTCATTACCGTCCGTTCACTTTCTGGCAGTTTTTCGAGCAGTTCCTTGACGACTTCGCGCCGCGTTTCATCAGCATCCGCTTCCCGTTTTTCTTCTACATATTGAGAATATGACACTTGATCCACCTCGCTAGCATCGGTTTCCTCCAAGGACTGTTCCGGTAGGGCACGCTTTCGGAGCCAATCACGACTCATGTTCGCGGCAATCACATAGAGCCATCCCGGGAATTGCTTATGATTTTTCAATGTTCCGAGCTTCTCATACGCTTTGAGAAATGCATCTTGGGCAATCTCTTGCGCGATGTGAAAGTCGCCGACCTTCCGCCATACAAGCGCGTGTACCCCTTTCTGATACTTCTTAACTAACGGACCGAATGCGTCCTGATTTCCCTGTAATATCTGTTGAATGAGTTCAGCATCGCTTTGTGCCACTACAAGTATCCTCCGGAATCATAATTGTCTCTTAATTTACTAAACTTTGGACAATTTTCAGTAAGTTGCTTGAAGCCGCGTGAAACCCAACGACTGTCATAGAATCTCTGCTTATGTTTTAGAATGCGGCGTATCCTTTCAGGGCACATAGCACTCCGCTGGCGTGCGAGGGTTTGTGTATACTTTTTCTATTCTCACTGTGAAGCAATAGCACTCCGCTGGCGTGCGGTATTTTTCTCAGAGTTCCGAGAGTTGTGAAACCTGCGGAAAAATACACAATCCTTTGAAAACTCAACTTGCACGTGACATGAATTGTCCAAACTTTAGTCTTAATTTAGGTGACGTAATTTTAATATCAAAAGGTTGCAAGCCTCATAGGGAATGTGGAAACGATCCGGAAATTAATGCTATTAAATGCGATCAAAGAAGCAGCAAACATCGTAATTTCAATTTTGTGTAAAGGCGTAAACCCGCGTGTGCATTGGGTTTGTTGGTAAACCGATGTCCTCGTTTTTCCACACGATGCAACCTTCCCACAGCCGAAAATCGTCACCTTAATCAAAGGCGGTTAGATTCAGCGAAGTTGCTACTGGCTATCTAAAAGCACTTCTATTTTATACGACACAACTTTCATTTTACAGGAGAAAACCATGCGATTTGTAATAATTAACCTGTTTCTGGTCTGTTTGCTACTGCTCGGCATCGGTTACCTTGCTTTCGGTGATGCTGTGTGTGTAACAAAACCTAAATCCAACAATCACCTGTACATTCACCATGTAGACGCTATGTTCTGTGAAGTATCTTTAGAAACCTTCTGAGATATATGCACGATTTAAGGAGATTTAGAAAATGACTACAGTAATTTTGCAATCAAAAACTCGCGATTCCATCCGCTTGTGGGGCAAGACAATAACGCTTCTGTTAGCAGCTTTATTGATGACTTTGGGTTTTCAACTTTCACCTCATACCGAGGCAAATCAGTTTCTCTTTGATATGGAGGCGATTAAAGATGCGGGCAGCTTAGCAGTGAAACTCCAAGATACACGCGCTATGGTATCCAAATCTATCAGTGTGCAATTATCCAATGATACACAGGGATTGTTGGTTGCATACAATGGTACCAGCAGCCCGTCCACGGAGCTACAGAAGGCACTGCTTTCAGATCTGAATCGGCTTCTTCAAGTCGGATCACTCTACGATGCCCAACTGTTCGCCGGTGTTGAACTTAGCGAACAGACGCAGGTACTCATCGCGCAAAACCCACAAAATCAGGATGCGCTGGTTCATCTAAACCGTCTTCTCTTAGCAGATGCCTACCCTCATGAATTTGCATCGCTTTCAGAGCAACAACCCTATCAACATTCTAAAGGGATCGAGGCATGCAGAGAAAATCTGAGGCAGATAACACTCGCGCGTAAAAACTACCAGTCTTCCAACGCAAATTCCGAGCCGCGGTGGCTTTCTGAACTGTCTCCGCAATATTTGGACGAAAAAATGCTTCTCTGCCCTGCAGACGCAACAGCAGGGAGACCCGGTGTTCTCACCGAAGATGCCGCAGACCCAGCACTGCCGTGCAGTTATCTCTATGAGGCGCGCCCCTCCAAGAAAACAGATCAAGAAATTCTCTGGGCGGACGAAGGTAAGATGACCCCCATCGTGCGATGCCAACACCATCATCTCAATTTAAGCCTCAGCGGTAAACTCTATCGGAACGGACCGCAAAGAGGCATCTATACGAGTAACAAAACGGGATTTTCCTTGCTAAATGACTTCTTGCGGGACTTAAGCACACAACGTGGAGAAGCATTTCTCAAGACGCAAGAGGGTAGGATCCAACTAAAACGAGCAACCGAAGAATTAATTCTCAATAAATTTGTGCCAAAAATGCTTAGAAACGTGAAGAAAGAAATCACTTCTCAGCTTGAAGCGCAACTCGGAAAAGACCTACTCAAAACCCCAATGGGCACAGATATATTCAAACAAGTATACGTGCAGGTAACCGATGTTATTGAGGAAAAACTACTCGCTCAACTTCAAGCACAACTTGGAGCAGAATTTTTTCAGACGCAAGAGGGGCAAGGTGTCCAACAGCAGTTGTCTGCGTTAATGTCGCCTTGATGGACTACCCTTCAAAGGAATCTATGTACGATTGCTATTTCAAAGATTAACGACTCATCTAAAAAAATAGAGGAGAAAAGACCATGTTAATGACTTTGATTCAAAAAGAGATTATGCATCATGTTCTCAGCGTCCGGTTCGTCGCACTCCTGATAATGTGTATGCTCCTTGTCCCGCTCACCCTTTCTATCAATTATCGTAGGTATAACCAGAACCTCGTTGACTACCAGGAATCGGTGAAACGCACACAGGCAGAAGCGAAGGAAAATCCACCGAATGCGCAGGATCCAAATGCAGAGGTATCCAAACTTTTCCTCAAGCCGACACCGTTAAGCATCTTCGCAAATGGTTTAGAGGAGGCACTGCCTACCTACCTTGGTATGACACGTAATGGGGTTCGGCAAGGTTCAACAGGGCTTGCGCAGGCATCCCTGTCATACGCGCTCGGGAATCTTGATTTTCTGTTTATTGTGGGAACTGTATTCAGTTTGCTGGCACTGCTGTTTACGTTTGACGCTGTTGCCGGAGAGAGAGAAGCTGGAACACTTCGGATAAACCTATCGAATTCGCTTCCTCGAGATGTGTTCTTGTGGAGCAAGTTGATCGGAGGATACACTGTATTTGTTATTCCGTTTTTGGTGTCTTTCCTTTTGGGGTTGCTTTTTCTCGTCTGGCAGGGCTTTCCATTAGGCGAATTCAAGATTGCGCTGCCAGTGGTGGGTCTCACGGTTATATCGTTGCTCTACATTGCCGTATTTTTTGCAATAGGCGTGTTCATTTCAACCTATCTCGACAATTCCAAGACTGCACTCATCATTGCTTTTACCTTTTGGGTGTTTGCGGTGCTGATTGTGCCACGCGGGGCGTTTGTGATTGCTAAACTTGTCGCACCCACTCGGACAGAGCAGTCTGTTTATACGGAAAAGATGGCACTTCGCAATAACTTGACGAAAGATAAGGAAGAAAAGATTCAGAAAAAGATGGTTGGCACCTTGGGGACCAGTTTTACGCTAAACGACCCAAAGACGCAAGAAAGATTGGACGAAATCAGAAAACCGATTGAGGAACAGTTTCGAGTAAATTTCCAGAATCAAACCGAGAAGATTGACAAGAACTACCAGCGCGAGAAGGATCGGCAAGAGCAAGTTGGAGAGATGCTTTCTCGGATCGCACCCACGTCTTCTCTGATCTATTGTGTGATGAACCTAACACAAACGGGCAAGTTGAAGAGGGATGTCTACTTTCAAACCGGTGAGCGGTACTACAATCAACTGGATGGTTCGTATTTCAGCGAAATTTCTGACGATACGCTGGCACAGCTACTACAATTGACGAATCGGATGAATTCCGATTCTGAGTCAGAAAAAAATAAAATCACGCCGCCACCAACGCTGGCAGAACCGGCTTTATCGGAAACGTTGCGTGGTTCTACAGCAGACGTGTTCTTGCTCTGTCTTTTTGCCTTAGTGTTTACGACGGTAGCTTTTCTGAAGTTCTTCAGGTCCGATATTTAATACAGTCACACCCCATAAACAAATGAACCAGAGGAGAAAACCCATGTTAGAAACCCGCGACCTTACGAAAGTCTACAACGAAGACGTTTTAGCCGTCAACAATTTGAATCTGAAAGTAGACGACGGCGAAATCTATGTCGTTCTCGGTGCGAATGGTGCCGGGAAAAGCACGACGATGTCGATGCTCCTGAACTTCATCGAACCCTCAAGCGGTACGGCACTTGTAGATGATATCGAGATTCCAAAGTTCCCACTTGAGGCAAAAAAGCACCTCGCTTACATCTCCGAGAACGTCGAACTTTATCGCAACTTCACGGCGCGGCAAAACCTGACCTTCTTCGCGAAACTCGGTGGACGCAAGAAGGTATCCAATGCAGAAATTGATGCCACCCTTGGACGTGTCGGTTTGCCGGAGGCGGCTTTTGGGTGGCGCGTCAAAACCTTCTCCAAAGGGATGCGTCAACGTCTGGGTATCGCGATCACAATTATGAAGAACGCACGAGCCATATTACTTGATGAACCGACCTCAGGGCTGGATCCCAAGGGCGGTGCCGATTTCCTGAATCTGCTCCGCGAGTTAAGAGAAGAAGGGAAATCTGTCTTTATGTCCACGCACGACATCTTCCGAGCAAAGGAGATCGCCGACAGAATCGGTATCCTCGTGCAAGGCAATCTCGAACGAGAGTTAACCCGCGAAGAAATCCAAAAAGAAGACCTTGAGGCGTTGTATCTCCACTATGTTGCTGGATACGAACCTGAAGAAGATGCCGCCGCATAGCGTCCACGGGACTTAGTACCTACCGATTAGCCAAATCGCGGTTTGGCTAATCGATAACAAGTCTTGACAAGGGAACTAATAAAAATGCGAATAAATATCCTTATGACTGTTTTCATTACCTCAATCGGAATGCTGCTCTCTATATACACATCAATGGTATTTGCAGTAGACCCTCAACCCGCTAATGGGAACAGTCCGAAAACCAAAGATGAACAGAGCCGTCAAATCAAGATAGAAGTCGAACGTCTGAAAATGGAACTCGCAGAAAACCTAATGAAAAAGAAACTCGTTGAACTTGAAAATCTCAAGGCGATGATGATGGAGGCAAACAACATTGTCACCGTCTCTGAAGTCAATAAAGCCGAGGAGGATTATGAAACTGCCGTCTCCGACTATGAACAAGCGAAACTAACGCTGCAACAGGTGGAACTCGACTCGCTCCAAGATGAATGGCATATCACCGTCGAAAACACAAACTTGTATGAATCTGCCGATGGAAAGGAAACCTTCTCGATCACCTTGCGGAATAGTTCATCGCCTGTCAAGCTCGTTGAAAGTTCCAAAGTGCTGGAAAGAGATATTATCATCAGCGCACAGATCGATGACATCTTCGTCTCGATTAAAGAACAGGAAGATTTTGGCTCAAGTGGCGCGATTATAGCCGAACCTTATGAACAACGAATTCCGACGCTCAAAGAGGGTGAATCCATTACGTTGGTGTTTGAACTCATAAAAGAGAACGTGCAAGATGTCGTCGTAGAACTGGAATACTCGGATCGTGTTGAAGATCACAATATTCACCTCAAACAGGAGGATCCGTATATTTCCGTCGTATCCGCACGGCGATATAAGGAAGGCGACCGGCGGCGTTTGGAAGTTGTCCTTACCTACGGTGCACTGAATGGCGAAATGGAAAAAACAGACACTAACACCGCACAAGAAATCAATAACGTTTATGTCTCCATTAAAGACGACACGGACGCAATCATCGGATTCCCTTACGAATACCGCATCCCAAACCTGAAAGATAAGCAAGAAAAAATACTCGATTTTGAACTCCGGCGAAATGTCGATAGTCTTACTGTTAATCTTAGGTACCTCGACACCGACCATCCCTATAACATCCACTTAGAAGAGGACACACGCCACATCTCTATCCTCAGTGCGAAGAAGTTTCGCGTCGAGAACCAGATGATGGTGACAATTCAACTCAAGAACACCTCCACGACGGAGGCGATGCCGAGCAATGCTACCCCCGAAGAGATCGCAGCAGCGAATGAGATTCGCGGCATTTATGTCTCCTTACTCGATGTCACCGACGACACAAACATCGTCAAACCGTATGAAGAGAAAATCCAAGTTATCGGCTACAACGAAACCGTGGAATTGACGTTCCAACTCCAGAAAGATGTCGAGAGCCTCAAGGTATCACTGGATTACCCCGAACTCGCCGAACCCGATACACGACTCATCTATTTACAAAAAGAATCCGCATTGGATGTCGTAAACGTTAGTTCGCTACGCTTCTCGCAAGAGGGAAACTTGGGGAGCAGTGTCACCTACGACTTAACGCTCGATCGGTTGGCAGAAACGGAGAATACATTCCAACTACGCGTCATTAACCTACTCAACCGACTCTCTTATGAATTCCAAGACCCCGAGACGAAATCTCGGCAGTCTCAGGTGAAGTTCACGCAAGAACAGTCGAAACGGAATCTGTCCCTGATTGTCTACCTACCGGAAGAATTGGATGCCTCCTATCTCGACAGCACGCTTGAATTCTATGTCGCTGTCCTTGACGAAGCCGAAGCAACCGAACTCGGCGGTGTCAACAACCGGTTGGACCTCCCTGCGGATAGGATTGCAAGTATACAAGGCGGTGTCGAGCGGTTTGAACTGATTCCAAAAGGTGTTCCAGAGATTGAGGTATTTGTGCCGAATGCGTTCCAGACTATCAAAATCGGGGAAGCGGTCAACATGACAGCGACGCTACAGAACATCGGCACCCGCGACCTCGTCGATATTCGCATGCTCGTCGATGTCAACACCGATTGGAAATACATCGTTACGCCAGAAGTTATCGGTTCGCTCAAACGGAATGAGGAAAAAGAGATACAGTTAACGCTGAGTCCACCTGCGGACATCGGGGTCGGTGAATATCAGGCGAAGTTGAACGCTGAAGTCACAGTGGATAACCGAAAATTTGAGGCACGCGATCGGTCAATCACCGTGCAGATCAAGTCAAAGACGCAAATGTCGGTGACGACCCTGCTCTTCGGCGCGTTAATACTCCTCATGATTGCGATTGTCATTGTCACAATCCGCATTAGTAGACGTTAGAGAAAAACACATGAAAATTGTAATGAACAAAAGATTGACGGCACTTGCAGTCTGTTTATTTTTTAGTATTGCAGGTGCCGTTTCAGCGCAGCGACTCGTCTCGCTTCAGCCAAAACGCGCAATAGAACTCGCTTTACAAAATAACGAAGCGGTAAAAAAAGCAGAGAAAGTGGTAGAACGCGCCAAGGCGAACCTTCGCGTGTCCAAAGCCGTTTACCTACCACAAATAGGGCTCACCGGCGAATATCAACGCCAAAAGGATGGCGATATCGACGAGAGAGATTATCTCACTCGCGCACAGATGAGCATGCTCTTCGCACAATTCGGCGAGATTCCCCAAGGACTTGATGACGCCCAGGAAGAGATGCGTAAAGCCGAAATTGAATACGAACGCGTGAGAAAAGAGAGTGTTCACACCGTTCGGAATCTCTGGAATAATATTATTCTCACACAAGAAGAGATTGAAGAACGCGGTGCGATTGCCGCGGAACTTGAGAAAAAACTCGAAGGCACACAAATCAAACAAACCCAAAAGCGGATCCCGTTCCTCAGTCAACTCAACACGGAACTTGAATTGTCGGAACAGCAACTCGCACTCAACACACTCCAGCGACAACTCGATGTAGACACCGCCGAACTCATCAGTCTCATTGGACTCGACCCACTGGTACAGGTCATCCTTTCACAGTCGCTCCCTGACGATGACGTGACATTGGAAGCTGCCGTTGAACTCGCACTCATCAGCAACCTTGACCTGCGCGACTTACAAGGTGACATCGCCCGCCAAGAACGTCTTGCTGGAGAGACAATCTGGTATCGAATCCCTGAACTCTCAGCTGCAGCGCGCTACAAAGATTTTGGCGTGCAGTTGGAACAGCATCAACAGAACCAGACGTGGGACGCAAAAGCCTTCTACGATCCAGTGATACTTGACCGCGGACAAGATGTACGCCATCAAGACGGATGGGAACTGCGTTTCAACCTCAATATTCCGCTATACGATGGGAACAAGACGAGGCATCTCCGCTCCCGAGAACTCGCCGAACTTGAGTGGCTCCAGTTGGAATACATCGAAAAAACGAAGTCAATCCGTGTAGAGGTACGACGTGACTACCGTGCGGTCACAAATGCGAAAGAACGGATGGAGATCGAGGAAAAGCGTGTGAGAATCCGTGAGCAACATTTACGGACAATAGAGCGCGTGCTTGATGAAGTCACAGTTGAAATACCCGGTTATCAAAGTTTGACTTACAACGACGCCTTTCAAACACAAGCCCAATTTACGGAGGCACAACGCGTCTATTACCAGACGCGTCGAGACTATGCAAAGGCAAAGGAACGACTCCGAGAAACAATGCAATGGATCGAATAAAATACTATTCATAATCACACATAGGGAGAAAAAAATGAGAAATCCTCTAACGATACACACTGAAATCAAGCATTTCGATGAACAGGAATTTGTCACACGTGCTCAAAATGGTGATGCCGAGGCGTTTAATCCACTTGTAAACAAATATCAGCACAAAATCTATAACTTGATTTACCAACAGCTTCGCGACCGAGAAACAGCAGAAGATCTCAGTCAAGAAGTTTTTCTGAAGGCGTGGCGAGCGCTGCCGGACCTCAAAGACCAGTCTATATTCTATACTTGGATTTACAAAATCGCTGTTAATTGTTGTATTGATTACATCCGGAAACGAAAAAGGCAATTTGTTTATGCGTGCGAGGAATTGCCAGAAAATCCAGACGATGTTCTGCCGATGCTCCAGACACAGCCATCGCCTTGTGAAATCCTTGAGAAAGAGGAACTCGGAGAGATTATCCGCAGAGCGGTGCATAAACTACCATCTGGACAGCGCAGTGCGTTCCGTTTGCGGTACTTTCAAGAAATCCCAATAAAAGAGATTGCCGTGCGTATGAACAGGACGGAAGGCACGATTAAAACGCACCTGCACCACGCACGTCGAAATCTCCGAAATATGTTGCTTCCTTATCTCCAAGATGAACCGATTGCATGGTAATGATTTGCTATCACTTCAGACAATGCTGTTGGAGTCTATCACTTGATTAAGTGTGCATCCTGCTTATCGCTTTCCATCTTTGAATCGTGCGATTGCGCCACGTTCAGCGAGTTCTGCTTTTGCGTAGTGTGCGGGCCTCTGTGAGGATTTCCAGCGTCCTGCGACTTGCATATCAACGACGGTTGCGCCGGCTTGTGCGAGTGAGATGGCTGATCCGACGCGTAGGGAATGCCCGGAGATAAAACCTTCCACGCCAGTATGTGCGCGTTTCTGAATAATACGCCGTGCGGAGACAGTTGTGAGGCGTTCCGACTGGACGTGCCCACCGCGACGGATATGACGGAACACCGCACCGCGCGTGATCTCTGCACGTTCGCGATACTGCTTTAGGAGCTCACGGGTATTCTCACAGACATACAGCGTTTCGCCCGCACCCTCTTGATCGGTTTTTGACGATCGGAGCGTAAGCGTACTGCCTTTGAAGTCACCGACGTTCACAGCCACTACCTCAGAGATCCGCAACAGACAATCGCTCATCAGCCGGATCATCACCGAATCCCGCAGTCCGATAAGCGTGCCTTCCGTTTCCGCATAGATACAGACCCTTTCCACATCCTGCCATATCAACCCGTCTACCTGTCCGCGTCCTCTGTCCTTACCCTCTCTGCGGATACCCGCCAGTGTCGCCTGCGTGATAGGGAAGTTGAGGGTTTCCTGTGATTGGTGTTTGAGTTGCCACTTCACTGCGGCGACGAGCTGTCCGATCGTTGCCGGGGATTTGCCGTTATCGTGCAGGCTGGTGATGTATTTGAAAGCAAATAGCGTTGTATAAACGCTTTTATATAACGCTAAAAACACAGATTTAGATACGAGTTTTTGTGGTTTTTGAAAATAACAGGGAAGGCAGAGACCTAATTCTGTTTGCCCGTTTTTTCGGTGTATTTTATATGTAGGGACAATAGATAATTTCGGAATTGACATTTAATTTGAAGATAAAGAAGGGGACAAATCTCAAAAAGGTAGGAATCATGAATGGATAGAAATCAACGAGGGTTTTCATAAGTTAATCAAAGATGAATTTACTGAAATATATGAGAGTATGCCGAATGAAAAGGAATATGATAAATAGTCAAGATTGTAACTTATTGATATTATCGATGCATTCAAGAAACGCTTGTGAATCGCCATCAAAGCCTCCGACTCCTATTCGGCTTGTTTTAACAGCAGACGGCTTTACTGCTCAGAAAACGTTCATTTTGAAATAGTAGACACACACGAAGTTTATAGATGCTGTCGGGGGAATGTTATGCGACTTTCAGATCGCTGTGTACACATCGCTATTATATTCTATCTACTGATAAGCATAGGTTGCTCGGAGTCTGCGGTACCGGAGGATTCCGTTTTGTTGATTCAAATACGGCTTCGAGGTCCATATTCTGAAACTCATACAGCATTTTACGAACACATTGATAAATATCTTCAACTCAAGGAGACGCATCCAGCGTTAGCATTAGAGGAGCTGAAGAAAGCTGTATGGATCCAGTATGAAGGGCATCCGAAGTCCCACGAATATCTGATCCTGTTATTTAAGTTGGACACCGCAGGTAAAGCAACACTCCCACAGACACTGGCAGGCAACAAACTCGTCCTTGAAATGGTGGTTGACAACGGTTTTTCCGATGAGATAATCCGGCTTCAGAGACGATCGGTGGAAAGAGATGAGCAACGCATCCGAGCTTTGAAAGCCGAAGGAAAAGATCCCGACGGACAATATTTTAGGTTTATTTTATTTCCAACACACTAGGCGTCTTGGATGTTATTCTCAATAAACTGTCTCTTTTTTGATTCAACTGCCAAAAACAAGTCAAACTCAGTCCTCAATGAGCGATACGCCGTTGGATGTGACCTGCCTCCGATCTCTTTGTGTCTTCCACATACCCTCAGCTTCGAGATAAGGCAATTTATAGTCTTCAATTTTTTGTGAGAAAACTATTTCTCCTGAGATGGATTTCACCGGCAATGGAGCGCAATTTTAGCAACGGTCCGCCGCCATTAACCATTCCCTTTAAGACACCTCTGTTAGGTTGAACGGGAAAGTCGCTTGATATGTTGCCTTGCGTTTGGGCATCTACGCTAACTGCGATACCCGGATGGAGCGCGACATCTATCTCTCCACCACTGGACGTGTGGCACTTCTTACGCCCGATACGACTCGATTCGGTTAAGTTCACAAGAAAGGAAGGATATGATGTCAATATTAAGACGATCAACACTTCTTATGTTCACGCTGATACTACTCCTGCTCATCTGATGCATAATATGAGCGTGCAGGCGATTCTCGAAAGGATTTTTTGGATGTTTCTAATGAAAAGAATTGTACTATTCATAATTTTGTTGTTTAGTTTTTCAATGATCTCTTTAGCGGATAACGCCAGATTAGAAGCACAGATAGATGCTAAGCAAGATGTCAACGAAACTGTATGGGCTTTGACTGGGTTTTCGGTCCCATTACTTATTGGTGGCTATTATATGGCTGGTGGTACGACAGGCGGTACAATCTCATATAGTGTGTTTGTTCCGGGTGTGTTGGTTGGCGTGAGTACCCACTATTATCCGATTTCGCCTCAATCTGACCGATTTTTAGGGAAATCGCCGGCTTATGTCTCGGCGTATGTAGCCGCTTATGAATCCGAAGTCAAATCACTTCGGCGGCGGTCTCTACTTTGGGGCTTTGGATCGGGCGTTGGCTTGTTGATTGTTTTAAGAGCGATGGGGATTCTATAATTGTACTTTTTTGCGCATGCTACTTCGTGGAGATGTTCGAGAAATCTGTTAAAGCAGCTTCAAAGATTTTAGGATTCAAGTCCAGGCTGCTAACACGGAAGGTGTTATTATGAATTTGGTTTTGCAGTTTTCGGAAGCGGATATTGGTTACTGGGCAAGTGTGTATAGCGGTGTTTGGACGCGTCGGCAGCGTGAAAGAGAAGATCATCTTATGGGGCTTGTCGATGAGATTCAAAAGTGTGGCGAGATGACGAGTAAAGAATTGGGTGATGTGCAGAGGTGGAAGTCTCCGCGTGGGATTAAGCTTTTAGATGATAACACGGATTCGGAGATTCGTGCAATTACCAGAGATGCGTTTGATGCTACGGACGACTGGAAGAAATTATCGCTCCTAACGGCTCTTAGCGGGATGCGTGTGCCTCGTGCGTCTGTCGTATTGCATTTATATGATAAAAAGCCGTTTCCGATGGCAGATCGGTACGCCAAGAAATCTATCGGTTTTTCCGGTAGTTATACACAACGCTTTTGGCGGTCGTATTGCGAATTTACGCGTGATATTGCTAATAGGAACGGTATTATAGTGAAGCCCAGAAATAAGTTAGCATATTCTAAGATTTATGCTATCCTCTAAGTCTTATGAGCTATTCAACAGATTTACGCAAACGCGTCCTCGACTTCGTTAGCAGTGAGGGCAGCATCGCAGAAGCCTCACGAAGATTCGGTATCTCTCGAACCTGCATCTATAAGTGGTTGAATGCTGAAGACCCCTTCAGCTGTAAAAAGCCGGGACCCCGAGGCCCCCGATCCATTGATTATGATGCGCTCAAAGCACATGTCGCTGATTTTCCAGATGCCACACAAATTGAGCGTGCGACTCACTTTGGCGTCTCGAAGCATTGTATCTGGTACGCACTGAAAAAACTCAATATCACTCGAAAAAAAAACGGCGGACGTACAAAGAACAATGCCCGCTGAAACGAGAAGCCTATCTCTCCTGGCTTCAGTTAGAAACCGATGTGCGCGGCAAAACACCCGTTTATATTGATGAGACGGGTTTCGCCACATCAGGTTTCCGTGAGTACACCTATGCGCTGAAAGGGGTTGCTGTCGCAGATCAGGTGTCAGGGAATCGGTATAGGCGGACCTCCTTGATTGCAGCTCGGATTGCCGAGTGTTTTACAGCACCCGTGCTTTTTGAGGGTGCCTGTGAGAGTCTTGCCTTTAACGCATGGATTGATCAGATGCTATGTCCGTTGCTTGATGACAGGCACGTTGTGATTATGGATAATGCCTCCTTCCACAAGGGTTCACAGACAGCAGCGTTGATCAGGGGTTGCGGTGCGAGTTTGCTATTTTTACCCCCCTACTCGCCGGAGTTGAACCCGATTGAGAAGGATTTCGCCAACCTGAAGCGGATGCGTCAATACAACGCAGAAGCAACGCTTGATGAAATCATAAAAGTGTATCAGTAATTATGGGCTTTACTATAATATGCGTACGTTGGATAGGGCATTGTGGGCTTGGGGCTGGTATCACAGTTAATCTTTAACCGCGCGTGCTGATCTGCTGCCGCCTCCCATCCTGAAACTTTGAACACAAATTTGCGAAGAAGAGAGACGAATAAAGATCAAGTTGGATAGAAAATTCAAGCACTATTTGTGAGGGCACTCAACACAGATCCGAGTTGCTTCGTAAGGTATGGAGATTCCTGTCCCACTTTACTTAGCGACTCCATCAATGGAAAAGCAGACCCGTGCCAGTCTCCGTTCCTGTCGTTCACCTGTCTCCCTATCACGATCCCCGGACCTCGGGTGAAGCTCTTAAGTCGGTCAATACCTTCCTCAATGATGTCCTTGGGAAGGGGTTTTCCTCTTCGCCGGGACCACTCCACGAGGTAATGGAGGCCTCGCAGGATGTCATATTCGAAAAAGCGGGGAAAAAACGGCTTCAGCCATTCTGGATTTATAACACTCCCACCTTCCTTTGAACAAACCAACCGATGCTCAATCAGGTATCGCGCTCCATTATCGAGGAATCTCTTCTCCGCAGCCGTGTAGTCTCGATCTGTGAAAAACAACACGGCCTCCAGGGGTGGCAGACTTGATACGATCGAACTCTTACCCGACTTCAGATAAGCGTCCGGCTCACAGTTTAGCCCTCCATCTGAAAGTTGGTGCTTTAGGAACCACCTTCTGATCCATGGCAGGTCTGCCTCTGTATCGCATCCACAGGTAGAAAGGATCATATAGAACACGCCCAGTTCACAGTGACAGCAGTCCATTTTTTTCTTATCTGCTTCAGTCTGTGGAGCATCATGTTCGGTAATAACGAACTCCTGCCAGGCTCCATGCTTGAGCTGCTCCAACGCGCTGTCGACAGCTGACCGGGGAATCCGCGCGACCTCCCCCATTTCGTAAAGAATAGCCAGCTGCCACCACGGTCCGTCCCATTTCCTTCTGCTCCCGCGGTCCGGGACTGAGAATGCGCCTTCGGACGATATCACCTCAACTGCTGACTCGATTGCGTTGTCCATGTTGACCCCTTTGTCTGCGAATACTTGGGCATATTCCTGTTGTGCCTTTATCAAGAATGTCAGCGGCACAAGCAAGAGACTTAATGGTTTCATAACCTCTTTATCAAAATACTCGTTCTGACGCATAATTCCTGCTTGCATCTGAAACAATGTGCTGTGTGGGTTGTGGATAACAATGCTTTCCAAGTTCTCTACACGCTCAAGATCGGATTCGCACATGTATTTGCTTTTCCGTCATGTTTTGTTCTCTCATCAATTGTTCTTTCATTGTTAGTATAACATATAAGGGGGAGGTCAAGTCAAGGTTACTTCCGGGTCAGCTTTTGACTTTTCGCTGATGGCTGTGTCAAACGCCTTGCTCTCTCGATATACGCCAGGGGGTAAACACACAGGGGCGTGTCTTGGAGAGGGGCTTAAAAGCGATTCTCGAAAGGATTTTTTAGTGTTTATCCGATTTTGACAATCTCGGCTTCTGTTAGCGGTGTGTCCGGCTCGGTATCATCGCGCAGCCTGGAGAGGTCGTACCCTCTCAATGCGAGTTCCCGGAAGAGTGTTTCGTCTTGTGTTTCTTTGAGTTCAGCACCTAAAAACTGGAATGACTCTGACGTTTGTATCCTTCTGTAAGGTTCAACACCCGACGCCATGTCCTCTAGTGCCTATCGCGCCGAAGCATAATTAATTCCGATATATTTCTGTGTGGTACTGACGTTTTCATGCCCTAAAAGCTCCTGCCCGACATAAATGTCGCCCCTCTGCTCATACACCCGCTGTGCAAAAGACTTACGCAGTGAATACGTCGCTAGCTTACCATTCAAGCCAGCGTCCATAAAAGCCACTTTCAGCATATCGTGGGCCGTCTGCCGATTCATAGGCACCGTTCCACTTCGGTTGCGCGATGGGAATAGTGGACGGTTGGGATCAGTGGAATTGTACTGCTCGCGATGCCATTCAACCAGACTGTCAATTGCCTCTCTGCCGTCTACGTTCACTGGCACGGCTCTTGATACCTCACCGCCTTTTACGATGGAACGATCGTAGAGAAGATCCGTTACCGCAGCACCGTTCTGAAAAACGTCCCGATCTGTAGGCTTAAAAGCTCACTAATACGCCCGCCAGTACTCACACCTAACAGGAATAAACCGCGATTGCGTACTTCGTACGTGCCGGAAAAGCATGCAGAAACCAGACGGATTTCTGTGTTGTCTAACGGTCTTGTGCCTTTCATATACCCTTCCCTCTCACGTTAGGGCTAATGGCATCCTGCACCGAGGTATAAAGGTGCTGCAATGCCTGAAAATAGTCCATTTCAGCATTCTGAATACGGTCGGGATCACCGGTTGCGCGCGTCTTGCGGAGTTTAGCTAAACACAACCCCAACTGGCGATTCGCATCTTCTAAGATCGTCCAGTGTATATCTGAGATCATACCTGTTTCTCGAAAAAAGCTTGCGAGAATACCCTAGAACCGATTTCTGAGCGATCAACACTCTATCATTTAGCGATCGGCGGTTTATTGTAAATGGTAAACAAAGCATTTAACGCCTCGCCAAGTAAGACTTGGATTGATTTCCCAGTCTCTAATTTCAGAACAAGCAATTGATGATGTGTGTCTTTGTCAAAATGACCACTCACGAGCTTCTTATCGCGTCTTGCATCTGATTGCTGACTTTTGGGTGCCGGCTTGGATTCTATAGATGCTGGATCAGTGGTAGACGACTCATCCTTTTCAAGGAGATCCTTAAGGTTGTTTTTCAGTTGATTCATGACTATATCTCCATTCGGTTTGCGACGTATTTATAGAGGGTTCGAATCTCGTCGCTGGCTTTGCTGTTAGGGTCTAACTCTTGGACTGTTTTACCGTCGATAAACACGTGGGAGAATAGGATACGTTGACCGAGCGTACAAGGGGCACAGTCTGTATCATAAATCTCAACAGCACGCCTCGCCTGCAAGAGCATAGAAGTCCTAGCGGGCACTGCGTTGAATATCACACTCGACGGTACAGACGCAAAGTTAGTGATTTGGACTGTTGATCCGACGGATTGCAAGTCAAGGATGGCAGGCTTGCAAGGGATGAGTGCGAAGGATGCGGATCTAGCAGCATCAAGTGCAGCGGATTCAGTATGTGGAGCAGTGTCAAGGATCGCTAAAGTCGCACCACTCTGCTCCGCTGTATGTAATATGTCCGGTAAGCGCGAGGAGTGGGCAGAGATCACGACGGGTGAGTCGGCATCTCGGGTATCACCCCATTTAGCAGCACTCGCCTGTGGATCAAGATCAATAATAGTAGTAGTATGACCGGCTTGCTCCGCAGCAACAGCGAGGTGAACAGCAAGTGTGGTCTTCCCAGTTCCACCTTTTCGACTCAAGATGGCTAAAGTCTTCATATTTACCTCCAAGTCTATACTCGTATGAAATCATACCCGTATAAGTTCATACATGTATAAGTTTATATGTGTATGAAATCATACCCGTATAAAACCATAAGAGTATATATCCATACGTGTATAATTTTATACACGTATGGATATATACGCAGTTATAGAGATAAACGTTTCATAGAGTGCCACAAAGCATTCCCTATTTTTTACCTAACAACATACAACTCGGTTCCAGCCGATAGCCAACTACTAAAACAGGACTCCGTTCTGACATATCTCCAAACACCGACATCGAAAACCCTTGTAGTTGATAGTAGATTTGATTGAAGGCAGCGGGATTGACAATCATCACGATAACCTTCTGATCCCGGACGGCTATTGTTCAAATCTGAGATGCTTATGCTCTCTGCTCCGAAAAACCTTGAACTTCAGTGGTATATAGTGTATAATGTGCTAAAATCCAATGTCCCTACTACACGGAGATTTCAGATGAAAAGACCCAAACTTGTTGTTGGACACCTAATGAACGACCAATTACTCGTCAAATCTGTCACTACACCGAAACACTCTGATTGGCTCAAGTGGTTAGAAATTGAAGAACTTGTTGAGTTTTTCGGGGAACTCCTCAAACTCATGACACAAATTTCGGAAGGAAAAAAGGATGCGACGATGCTTTCGGCCTTCCTTGCCGATTGGCGTGAAACCGCCATGATTAATTCAGAGCCCGAAGTCTTAGCGGATATTGTTGAGGCAGAACAGGAATTGGACGCTGGCGGTGGAAAACCGTGGCCACAGATCAAGAAGGAGATCGGTCTGTGAATCAGCGGCGATACACGCTTGAGCCACTTCCGAGGAAAGTCGAAAATTTTATCAAACGGCGAGATCAGACAACACAAGAACGCATTAATGCCGCTTTTGAATACATCACCTACTCTCCCTTTCATCACGAAAATCCTACAACAATCAGACAACTCCGGGCAAGGAAAAGAGACCGCTATCGTTATCGGATAGGGAATATACGTTTCATTTACCGAGTTGATAGAGACAATCAACGAATCCGCATTGTTCAAATTGATAATCGTGGTGATATTTATTAACCATGGTCTACACAGATTTGGTAGTTCCTCTTTGAACCCACATGAACTAACAGGAAAATGCCAATACTAACGTTCACAAAACACGCCAATACCTCAATGACTCGGACTTTGAAAAGATGAACAAGTTGCGAAAGAGAAAGTTGGATCGGATGCTCAGAAAGAGGAAGCGAAGATGCGTATTGACGCTGAGATCGAAGCTGTGAAGGCGCAAGTTGAGAGTGAGAGGATAGCGTGCGTTAGATTCAGGAGTTTGATGGAGTCCAGTCATCTGGAGACTCGTATATAGAGTGAGGCAGTCTAAATAGGAAGGGGTATTATGAAGTCTATACCAGAACGCCAATTCTTCAAAGAGCAGCTCGTTGAAGTACTTGACGAAACAGTTGAACCAATAAGTGACGGTGTTGTTGAGGGTGAAATCGAGTGGGGCCGAACAGGGAACTTTGGTAGTTTTACAGTGTTAATTGACGCCGAGGGTAAAATTGACATAGCTGTATCTGATTACCGAGAATCAGACTCTGTTTTGAGAGAGGATATTACCGTCGAGCAAGCCCTGCGGGAAGCGAGAGATTTCAAGTCTAATCGCAGCGTATAATTTCGGATATGAATCCAAAAAACGAGAAAACCTAAGAACTCAGTGAATATAGGTGTTCATTTCTCGAAGGGAACATTTTACAGCATATGTTAAGTTCGGTGAATGCGTGGGATCCAGCCAAACTTCCAGTCGAATCGTCTCTCTGGCAGTCGATTTCTTTCCGACCGGTAAAGCCTTGCAGTTATGCACACAATTGGATGTTAGCACTGCCCAATTGAAGTCACACTGAGCTGCTAACTCACCGTAGGTAATCGTTTTAATCAATTAAAGCATTCAGAGCATCAAAAGCTTTTTGAAATCGTTCAAAATCCGAATCAGACAATTGATTCTCAAGGTTACCGACATTTTTGCTAAAATATAGAGCGGGCGGCAGATGTGTGAATTTTCTATTGTTTGGCATAGGATTGTTCTCAAAGTGTTCTTTGAGACGTTGTGAAATACAGGGATGCCCCACTTTAATATCTGTTATTCTTAAAGATGTCCCAAATTCGTCATTTAACAAACTTAAATAGAAGTCCGGTTCAAACATATCTTCAATATCTGCCTCTTTGTTATTTGCAAAATTAGCGAAAGTTAGAACTTGACTTTTGTCCAGTGGCGATTCACCATTGTAAAAATTCTTAATTTTTTGCTTATCTCTTGTACTGCCATCGGAAATTCGGGCCACTCTCTAAGACAAGATTGTGGTATAATATCCATCTACTTGAAAGGAGTATCCGATGGCGAAACGCAAACGAAGAAACTTCACTCCTGAGTTTAAAGCATCAGTTGTTCTTGAGGCTCTCAGTGGTGAAAGTTCCCAAGCAGAATTGTGTCGTCGACACAACCTCAGCGATGAACAACTCTCGAAGTGGAAGCGACAGCTCCTTGAAAATGCGGCGAGTCTCTTTGAACCCGCTGATAAGCAGTCTGATGCCTCTGCCGAGCGCATTGCGCACCTTGAGCAACTCGTTGGTAGGTTAACCGTGGCCCTGGACATCGAAAAAAAAGCCTCGACTTGGTTGAGCTAAGCTCAAGGGAGCAACGAGAAATGGTTGAGGCGTTACAGGCAGATTATTCCGTGCGACAGATCTCTGAGACACTGGGGTTCACCCGAAGCAATCTCTATTATCACCCGAAAAGCGACCCGTGTGAAGAAGTCCTCCGGGAGGAAATAGAGCAGTTAGCACTACGCTACCCGAAGTATGGTTATAGGCGTATCACAGCGTTGCTACTGCGTCTGGGATACCCCGTTGGGTATAGACGCGTCGCCCGATTGATGAAATCTGCGAACTTGTCGGTTGCTGTCAAACGGGTTTGCTGCCAAACCACGAACTCCATTGATGATGTGCGTCCGTGGGTGAATCGTCTTCAGACCCTTGAAGTCTCCCGATGTGATCACGTCTGGGTGGGCGATATTACCTACGTCCGTCTCAAAGGACACTTCATCTATGTTTCTCTGCTCATGGATGTCTTCACTCGTATAATCAGAGGGTGGCAGATCAGCCAGCACTTGACGCAATCTCTGACGTTGAAACCCTTAGAGGCGGCATTACGTCAAAGTGTCCCAGAGATCCATCATTCGGATCAAGGCGTTCAATATCTTTCAAATGCCTACATCTCATTGCTCAGGCATCATGACATTGAGATTTCCGTAGCCCGCCGCGGGTGTCCTTGGGAGAACGGATATGCTGAAAGACTTATCCGCACCCTCAAGGAGGAAGAAGTTCACCTCAATGACTATGAGGACATCCACGAAGCGAGAGCCCGCATCGGGCATTTTATCACACAGGTGTATCATCAGAAACGCCCTCACTCGGCGTTAGGGTATTTGACACCTGTCGAATTTGAGCGAAAAAACTTGTCTTAACTTTGCTTATTTTTTGGTCTGAATTACCGTTGGCACTTCACTCTGTTTCTATAGTCAACTAGAACAGCAACATTTAAATCTGAATTAGCACTAATCAATGAAACAAAGGTTGGTACTTTATCAATACCACCTACTGGGATAATAGACCATCTGGGATTAAGCCCTTTTTCCCCACGCTTAATCAGAAGATCAGACATAATCTGTATGTAAATTTGGTCTGATGATCCTTCTACTAACAGATTATTCGGGTTAATAAAAAGAGATTGTGAAACATCATAACCTAATGCTGCTTGAATTGGGAATAAACTGCCTTCACCAACTTCAAATACTTGATTATCGACCTTAGTTCCTGATTCTTCATAATTTAAACTGCCACTTCCTATATTCAGGCTTAAATTTTCAACGATTCTTACCTCCTGAAAATTATTTTTACGATTCATCATGAATGGTGAATGGGTTGTGTAAATAATCTGAAAATTTTGTGAAGCAATTTTCCTAAAATAATTAACTAAATCCTCTTGTGCTTTCGCATGCAAAGATAATCCTGGTTCATCTAATAGTAATACAATACCTTTATTACCACGTATATTTTCCCTAAACTGCAACAAGAAAGAGAAAAACCAAATAAATCCAGCAGACTCTGTGCTAAAATGTTTCTCAGTACCTGATTTCTTATCTTGCAATAGTATCCAAAGATTCAAGCCACTATCCATACCTCCAGGATCACCTGAATCACCCTCTTGGATGTAGAATCTCATATTGTAATTACTGTGTTGGGTCCAAAAATTGAGTATACTGTCTGCAATAATTTCTAGATTAGATTGAGTTTGATCAAATTTATATCTACGATTCATTGAACCTCTTGTATTTATCAATACATCAGGTGATGCGCCAGCCGATCGGAGAGCATCTAAAATCAGTTTATCTGATTCATTTGGGTTCCGTTGCCGGGTTGAAAGAGTATTCAGATTTATACTACCTGTCATTTGAGGATAATTATTCAGATAAATAAAAGTTGGCAACTGATTTTTCAAAACATTATTAAAAATGACGGTTGGCAAAGTATTTGTAGTAATACTTAAAAGTATCTCTCTATATTTTTGAGGGAGTTTAGGAGGTTCTTCCCCGAAAATAGAATTCACTAGATGATTTGCCATTTCTACATTATCTTGTATATCAGAAGGAACATCTACTTTTGACCCCTTGATAACATTTTCCAAAATAGTACTAATATCAATGTCTAAATCACTTACCTCTAGAAGATTACCGTTATACCCAATTTTTACCGCCATTGTTTGTTTATTACCCTGTAAACATTCACATGTTGTGAATTTATGCACGAGTTCAATATCTTCTGAATCAAGGGTATAAAAGGCATGTACAACTTGGTTTTCAATTTCAGGTCGATGTACATAATCCAGTGGGCGTACATCATCTACACCAGAATACACTCCATCTATTGGATTTAAGTTATAAAGTGCTTTTAGTATAGCAGTCTTACCAGATTGATTTTTACCCACTAAACAGGTAACATCATCTATATCAAACTCGCCAGAATCATGAATGCACAGAAAATTTGTAATACGCACTTTAATAAGTTTCATAACCTGTTCCTATTGTTTTGTTGTTTTCGACCATTACTAACGGGTTTCTGAACGTAACATATCGCCGTAAACGTTACTTTCACCCTTCAACTGAGGCATGGCGGGAGGTGTCTTCAGACACCTCACTCTCTACGAGATACCAGACACTCTTAGAACCAAAACGACCACCGCCATATTTTTTTCTTTCACTCGGTGTCATCCCGGATATATCCTTAATAAGCAAGATGAGACAGAAGCCCGTGAGAATAACCAAACCGATAGATTTCAAAACTTCCACTTCGCATCTCCTTTTTAAAAATACCATGGAAATGCCAAAAACTTGACATTTCCATTCATGGATGTAAATGTTCAATGTATTGCTTTTTGCCAGTTTTTGGATGTATGGCGTAGGTATGTTTATGTACCCAGTCACCCGTGGCATTTCGTCTCCATCCATAAGAAGTTTTACCGCCTATGGGGGGACGCCGCATATAGGGGTGGGTATGATCTCCCCAGTAATTATTCACAGGTAGGTGAGAGTGGGTTACCGTTTCTTCTCCTTTCACGCTACGGTGAGTGTGGGTTTTTCCAATATCTCGTTGCACATCATAATCGTAAGAGAATCCCACATGTGTATGCGATGACGGATTCCAGTATTGGTAGTCGGGTTCGGGTTTTGGTGTTGGTTTATGTTTTCTCTTGCAGAGATACCAACTCACCAAAGAACTACATGCAATGATCAGCACACCCCCAATTATGAAAACGACGACTTTAGACATTTTAGAAATACCTCTCTCACTTGAAAAACGCCCGTAAATGCCCTGTAAGCCCCTTGAAGCGTTTCTCTGCTATCCTACCTTCCCTGATACCCAAACTCACGAAATTTGCGGGAAAACTTTTGAAACTCCCCGATGCTATGCAGATTCATCAAACAGTAAACGGCAGTTAGGACCCCCGATTTGAAATTGGGGGGTGTCGGGAGAATTTCCCCAGACTTCGGAGACCCTTCGACAGGCATCAATGCGCCGAGTGGGAAGCGGATCGCGGCAGTGCTGTATCCATTTGGGTGTGGATCAAGAACTTTGCGAAGTTTCGCCTTCGTCTTTTATTGCATCGGGGGTCTGCTTTTTCGGTTTGTATTTCTCGCACTGTGCCAAACTTTTACCGGTGATAAAGGCAATATCCAAAGTGGAGTTGCCTTCATTATACAAGCGTTGAATTTCAGCGATGCCCTCGTCGCTGAGTTGAAATCGCTGCGCGCCGATCCCCATTTTTTTCTGCCGTTTTTTGATGACCTCACTCGGCAAGATGTTGGCAACTCTGGCAACGATGAGCGAGAAATAACGATGTAGCGAGGCAAGCGAAACGCCCGTCTCCACGTGAACATCTTCAAGACATGCGGTGAACCAGCGCGATGGATTCTTTTTGACCCATTGCCTGATCTTCTTCTGTTGCGTCTGTTGCGACGTGAGTCCCCTTTTTTCCTGCCGTTTTTTCTCAACCTCGCTCGGCAAGATGTTGGCAACTCTGGCAACGATGAGTCGGTAATAGCGATACACCGAGACAAGCGAAACGTCCGTCTCCACGTGAATATCTTTGTAAGTTGCGGTAAACCAGCGCGATGGGTTGTTTTCAACCCACGTCTTGATTTTGTTCTGTATTTCAGGGTCTTTCCACGGTTTTGGCATCAATTCCATCTCCTCTCTTTTGTAAGCGTTGAAACGGTTGAGGCACTGTCATCAGATATATTCGGCAACAATTGCGTTGGCACACTCTAAGAGAATGGAGAGCTGTTCTCGCTCGGTGAGTCCATCGTATTGGTTGATGAATGTCTCAAAGATCGCACACGAGAGATTATCCAGGACTTGTTGATGTTCAACTTGTCCAACAGTGTCCAAGAGCGCATCGAGTAAGCCCTTCAAAGTCGGTAGGTTCAGGTCATCGAGGGATGTGTCCTGTGGATCGTCATCTATAGCGTCATCGGTTGAAAGCAGGTGCTGGATCAAATCACTCTCAGGGATTGTGAGTCGCTCATAGATGCTTTCTAAGGCTTTCGTCTCATCAACGATCTCTCTGTAACTCAACCCGTGAAAGGTTTGCGCGAAAATATTATCGCGCAGCTCGAACAGCCGAAGCAGTTTTTTTGAAATGCATCCAAGCCAAGCACATCCGAGAGGTTTCGGTTTTCCAAGTAGAACTTAGAGATGTCCTTATGAAGTTGCCCATGCTTCTCCTGGACGCGTTTCTGCGCCCTTGAACACACGTCATCGGCAATGGCTTTGATCTCGAGATCCGTGAGGTTGTATTGCGATCTCAGCGCACGATACTCCATATTACCCTTGTTCAACTCGCCGTGCAAGTTAAAAAGTCTTTTCAGCTCCTGACGGCATCCGTCTGGATCGGGTTCGACTTCATTGACAGGTTGCTCTGTGTCGGGTGCTGCCTCGGATGGCTCGGAAACCTTCAGCACTTGACGGACACGTAAGACAAACGAGAAGGTGTCATTTTCCATCAATCTCAGCAATTGCTTGAGTTCCTTTGCCATTGCTCCGCCTTGCTCGTCAGAGAACATGCTTTGCCGCAACGCTGCAATGAGCATTGACGGACTCGCCTTGTCGATGTGATCGCTTTCATACTGACACCTTGCCTTGTCCCGTTTCTTCCATTGTGGGATTTCCGTCGAGACTTTTTCCCAAAGCCTTTTCAGGTCATCAGAGGCGTGAGGTATCCCGCTAACCTGAAGGTTAGCGAGATCAACTTTTCGCCGCGGCTCCGCGGCGGGTTTCTTCAAGACTTCGGATGCCGTCTTTTCACCGCTGATCACGGCTTCAGACGCACCGGCTTTCTCGACTTGAACCGCCGTAGAAATCGTTCGCTTAGAAACACCCGCTTCCTCAGCGAGTTCCGCCTGTGTTTTCAAGTCGCAATCTTGCAACTTGCTCTGCGTCCTATCACCACCATGCTCAAATCGCGCATTGAAAGATACAACGATCTGCGCACGCTGTGCCGCCGACAAATGCCGACGCTCGATATTCCGAGCCAGCACAAACGCTGCGGGATCGCCTTCTTCTTTCTCGTTCCATTGCCGAAACCGCAGTTTTCGGAGCAAGTTCAGCTGCTTCGCGGCACGATAGCGATACCAGCCATCTAAGACCTCATCGCCAACGAGACGGATCACATCGTCAATGAAACCGTCTTTCTCAACGCTCACAAGCAGCGACGCGTAGTCGGGATCGGGCATATCCCCAAAGATTGCCGACAACTCATGACGTTGGAGTGTGTCGGAATCGGTGAACTTGCGATCCATTGAGATCATCGGTGGGACACAACACGTCAGGGGACGGTATCGGTGAGATCGCCTCCAATCGAGTCTTTATGGTATTCGTGGTAGTCCTGAATCTCGTAAGTCGCGTATCCATCTATGGTGACGCTATCGGCATTATGTGTCCTTTCATGGATAGGGATTTTAGATGCCATGATGCCCTCAAAGCGTGGCACTTCGCCCGCGTGGTATTTGCTGAACTTCTCAGCGAATTCACGCCGTGCTGCGACGCTTGGAAAGCGAAGATTAATATAATGGTAATCGGAATGATATATCCGACCATAGCGATTTTTGGACATGAGATTTCTCCTTTCTCCCTGCCTAACGGTGTTGCGGGTAGAAGGGTCTTTGGAAAGTCCACACGGACTTTCTCCTTCCTTGCAACTTTGAGGTTGCGAGGACACCTCTCCATCGACCCATTCGCCATTTGGCGATCATACCTCTTTTTTAACCGTGTAGCCGAGTGCGATGACCTTCGCGACAAGTGCTTCGGCTTGAAATTGGTCAAGCGGGTCGCGTGGGTTATCTTCGGCATCAAGCGACATCGCTTCCACCGCGGCTTGTGCCGAGACATAGTTGACACCGATATAGGCTTGTGTCGTCGAGACGTTCTTGTGTCCGAGCAGCTCCTTGACCATATAGATGTCGTTACACTTGTCATAAAGCCGTTGTGCGAAGGTTTTCCGCATCGTGTGTGTCGCGAGTTTACCCGTGAGACCTGCGGCGCGAAACGCTGCGTCGAGTATTTTATGGATGGCGTGGCGTTTCACCGCTTTATCTGTGCCTTTGCGAGACGGAAATAACGGCATATCGGGATGCAGGCTGCCAAAGTATGTGCATTGCCAAGCAATAATCTCCGCAATCGCCTTGCGGCCATCAGTGTTGACAGGGATCGTCCGACTGGTTTCACCGCCTTTGACGATCGACTTATCAAACTGAAAATCGCTCACGGGTTGACCGTTCTGGTAAACATCACTGACTTTGAGGGCAAGCAGTTCTGAAACCCGCCCGCCAATCGACACACCGAGCATAAACAGACCACGATTCCGCTTCGCGTATGTACCCTGAAACGCATCACGGACTTTGCGGATCTCATCATTTGTTAGGGGTCTTGTTCCCTTCATTTGTCTTACCTCCGATCCCCGACTGAAATTGCAATAAACCTAATTGTTGCGTGCCAGCGGGGGTTTGAAAGAGTTCGGGTTGTATCGCAACGCCCTCAGAGGCTGCAAACATGTCCGCAAGATTCTCAAATTCTTGGTATCCAGCGGGGAGTTGGGGCGAAAACAAGCGATAAATACCGTTGTCAATCTCGCCATCTGCGAGGGTGTTCCCCACAGTGTCCATCAGTTGAAATGGGGTTACCATAAACCATTCTCCTATTTGTCAAGCGTTAAGGCGTTGACGCCAACGCATATCCAGCGGGATCGGTAAAATGTTGCCATTAGTAGGGTATCTCGTGTTGGAACTCACCCGTAAGCGCGTCAAAGTATCCACTGGCTTTCGGGAGTTTTTTGGTAATTTGCGCGATAGCGTTGCCATCGCGCATGAGAAAAACTTTCGTGTGTTCAGGTATAAACCGGACATCTGCCACCCGCACATTGCCAACAAAAACCGCAGGTCGCTCACAGGGGAATGCCCCTACATGTTCGCACTTGATTTCTGCGCCGGTGTAACGTTGTAGGTAGCGTTGGGCTACCTGTAATCTAATCGTCTTCATGTAACTCCTTTATATTTCGCGTCTGATGCCAACGACCTTGCCCGCATGGATATGGACATAATCGCCTTTTTGGATACCTTTCGCGTCTATATCCGTCGCGGCACGGTAAAGATGCGGGATCGGCTTGATCACCTGAATCGCATGCGGTCTTGATGGCTGTTCTTTGAGGTAGCCTTTGCGCGCTAACCGCTGGATATGTTTGTGCGCGGCTTTCTCCGTGATGTCAAGTTCCTTCCCTATTTCCGGTATTGTCGGCGAAAAACGATGCGTCTCGATAAACGCTTGGATACACAGGATTATATCACGCTGGCGCGGTGTGAGTACATTTCTTCGCTTTGCCATTGATTTTCAAGGAGGCATCGCTGCGTAAGAAAGTGGCGAGGCTGCGGAAGTTGGCAAGTGCTGTTTTCAAAAGCAAAACAGAACGTAACCTTTTGCGAGCCGTGCAGAGATGCTGCTGCCGTTGGGCATTCCCGAAGGGAAACATCATCTCTATGTAGCCTCACAACCTCGCGACTTTCTAATCCCTGCCTCACAGAAAAGTCGTAGTTTCCGTTCGGCTCGCCCGAAGGGAAACCACGACTTTTCAGATTGGGTTATTCACGTTCATCATCAGATGCGCATGGGTCAGCATTCAGGGTGTCATCCAGACGCGTCACATCCGCCCTTAATCCCTCTTGCCCTTTCGACAACGCCCTGAAGTTTGAAAACAGAAGTTCCAACCGTTTATACATTTCATTCTGTAGGGTGTCTACCGACTGGACAATCGTCTTGGGATCGGCATTGACATCCTTGATAGCAAGGTTCTCATATTGGACATCTCTTATCAGAAAACTATTCCAATACTTGGTATGAATATCCGCACCGATATACACGTGCGTGTTCTTTACACCTATCGCTAAATCGCCACTGTCCATAAGCGGACGGACAAGTTTCTCTTTAGAGAAATGTAGCCAGTAAGAACCATCTTCACGGCAACGAAACACCGGAGCATCTTCGACGATCCCCTTTTGCGTGAAGGTCAATTTTGTTGGATACAAGATTACCACTGTCTTTGCCTCCTAAAGATACCGACGCCAGACTTCGCCGTTGGTATGGCGGAATAGGTCAGCCGCGAGGTCTGAATCGTCGATGTCTAACATCCATTCCGATGCCCCGACGTTCCACGTATAGATTTTCAAGGGGATTGGATGTACCTTATTTTCGTTGTCGAAAGCCTCGATCCAGTCCCAAAGCCGTTCGTTGATTGTCAGTTGCGTCAGTGTTTCTCCGTTGGCATCAAGGATGGATGCACATTCGTTGTCAATACAAGCGTTGCAGTCGGGGAACATCCGTTCTAACGCCCGCGCGACGGGGCATGCTTCGCAACTCCCATGAATGCCGTGTTGAATATCAGCGTCTGTGACGTTGCCCTTCATGCCGTCGAGTGTTGTGAAATCTAAATACGTCATTGATTTTCAGGGACGTGTCGCCACGCCCCTGCCCTCATTAGATAAAACCTTCTTCCTTGAGGCTGACAAATATCCCGTCACCGATGATGACGTGATCCAAAACCTTGATCCCGATGTGGTTGCCCGCCTCTATCAATTGCTTCGTCGTCTGAATATCCTCTTGGCTCGGCCGTGGATCGCCCGATGGGTGATTATGAACAAGCACGATGGTATTCGCCGATTCCTCAATGGCAAATCTGAAAATCTCGCGCGGGTGAAAGACACTGGCATTCAGCGTTCCCTCAAAGACGGTGGACTCGCCAAGTAGTTTGCCCCACGTCAAATCGCCCGCAAGATCGCCCGCTCTGCCTTTCGTCGTCACGTTGCCCTTCGTGTCAAGACACAACACACAAACGATCTCCTTGTGTAGATACCGCATTTTTGACATCATCAGGTCGGCAACATCACTCGGCGCGGTGATCTTATCCTTCTCGGCGTGGCAGCGTGCGAGTCGCTTGCCCAACTCCAACGCCGCGACGATCTTCTCTGCCCGCGTTTTGCCCATGCCCTTGACTTTCTGTATGTGCTTGGCTGTTGTCCCTGCTATGCGTGCAAGGTTGCCCTCGTAGGCGATCAGCACGTCCTCAGCGATAGACACAGGCGCACCGCTAACTTTTGCCATGAGTTCAGGATCTGTCAAATACTCAATCGGTCGCGCCGCGACTTGTGCCTTGACTTCGGCGAGAATTCGCAGACTTGCCGATGCCTCCGCTTGCTTTTGCTTGCGTTCGGCTTCGGCTTGCTGATGCGCTGGCGAGTCGCCCCTATGATCTCTGACCTCTTCCACGAACCCGTCAGGACTCACAGGTTCATAACGCCGATCCATGAACACGGCGCGGTCTAAGTCCTCAAACGTCATCGCCGAGTCGTCATTGAAATGGACTTTGATCGTTTCGTGTTCCGTGCCGTCTGTCTCGTCTATCTCGGAGAACCCCGAAAACTTGACGATCTGGATTTCTGTCCCTTCTTCGTTCTTAAAGACACAACCCACATCAAACAAGCCCCAACCTTCCGAAAAGTGGTCTTGTGAGAGTGCGATTTTCATGATACAATATCCTCTGTAGTGGCTTCACTACGTTATGGATAGGCGCGGGGTGTCTTCCCGCGCCTGCCCGCGTGAGAGAGGCGCGTCCCGAAGGACACACACTTGCCTCATTCGTCATCAATATGCACTTCGTAGCCTGCCTCGATGTATAACTTACTCACACCGCGCCGTCTGAGTGCCTCCTTCGTGGTGTAGATACCACCGGCGTTATCACAGAGGTACGTCAGGTGTCCAGCCCGACCCGATGCGCTCCAATTTTCGCCAGACGCGTCGTCAAATATGACATGGACTGCAATCTGCTCCGGCGTCGGATCAAATTCAATCAGCGTTGCTGCGGGATCGGTTTTCGCACAGCATTCAATACATTCGCCGACAAAACCGTGCATGAGTTTGCGAATGTTGAAAAGTGCCGGGACGTGTGAGGCTTGCAAGTCAGCGAAGTGTGCATCGCATAAAATAAATGTGCCGACCTCTGCCTTCGTGAATGTGTTCATCACATTTACAAGGATCATTTGTGAGTCCTCCTTTATTCCGATCCAAAGCCGTTCATCGGGTTCTATTTCCTGTTCTTCGACTTCTTCTGGGGTGTAGCCGTCGGGTGGAAATTCTTGCCTGTAGATGTGGATTGTGCAGAGTGTCATCTTATGCCCCCACGCATATCGCTGAAACCAGCAATCCAGTGTCCCCGCAGTCATCAGCGTGCCAACCACGCCATCGTTTTCGAGTATATCCGCAATTTCATGTGCAGGATAGAGTGCGAATTCAACGTCCTTGCCCCCTATCTCTGTCAAGACCTCGTTCATTGCGAGGGTGACGGGATCAGCACCGATCCCGTCGATATGTGCCTGTGTCACAGGTATCTCTTTACCAAGCAGTGAGTTGTAGTCAAACATGATACACCTCTTTGAGTTCTTTGAGTTGCCTGTCTATCGTGGATATATCCGCACGAATACTGCGCATCAGACTCGGAAAGGCTTGCGCTTGTGCCTTACGGAGCGACATCAGTAAATACAACCGATCTCTTTGGAGTCGGCTTTTCTTTTCTTTGGCTGTGCCGACAAACATAAAATCCTCGTTGCCTTTGAAAATCTTGGACTTTTGGATCAGCACGCCTCCAATCCCGCTTGGAAACCCGAATAAAAGATCGCGCAAATCCGACTGTGAAATGTTACGCAACTGTTTTGCCGCGGTACGCATACTCCACCATGTCCCGATCCCTAAAATCCGCTCCAAACGTTGCTGTGTATACCTTGCCATAATACTCAATTAACCTCCATGCCTCTTGACTTCATGCTGTAGGTAGTTGATAGCGTGCTTGAGGCGTTCTGTATAGACAAATCGCTCTCTGGATCCTTGCTATCCATCGGCACGCTCACAGCCTCGTGAAGACAGCCTAACGCCTTTTGAATGTTCGTTGCCGTGATCTTCTTATGACGCATTAGAATGCTCCTGTAGTGGAAGGCATCGGTGGCGTAAGGTAAACAACCTTTAGGTGGTTTTCTACCTTTTCGCCCCGATTCAGGTTTAAAAACCTCGCCCTGTCCTGTCTCGGTTATTGGCGTTGCCAAACCACCGTGTCCTCGTGTGTGATCTTCACTGTCTTCTTGCCTGCATAAAACTGTAGGTAGAAATCCAATTCCTCTTTATCACCTTCAAGGATACGCTTCGCAGTCCTGCCGTTCACACTGCTCACATGCACCTCACCGGTCGCGGTGTGCAGACTAAAAGGCACGCGCTCATAGACTTTGTAAGGCTCTAACACAAACGTTGCTGGCTCTACGGCTTCACCCGCATCAAAACGTTTCATAAACGCTTGTGCTGCATCACAGAGTTTTGCTAACTGGTAGCCCCCCGGCTTTGGACACAAATGATAGTAGCAGATCATCTCGCGTGTCTCACGTGTTTGGCGTTTGTAGGCTTCGACAATTGCCCCGCCGTAGTGTCCGCTGTCGCTACTATACTGTTTTCTTGGCGACTGTAGACGTTTAAACCAGTTTTCGCCATACAGGGTTTTACGCGTCTCACGTCCCTTGTCAATATCCGCCTGTGTGATGTGCAGTTCGAGAGGTTCAGGAATCAGGGAAAGTAGCCCCAAGTATTGAAGCACCAACGCCCCGTCTTCGTCTTCCTCGTTCCAGCGCGGTGTCCCTGTGCAAGATTCGTAGTCGTCTGGCAGTTCTTTGATGCGTTCATCGGATAACCAGATACCGCCATGACCTGCTGTCGAGACGCTGATAACGCCGTCGGCGATACGGTGGTAGTGTTGAATAGCACCCCACGGGGTTGCTATACGAGGGTAAAAACGATTTTGCGTATTCATGATACTCCTTGACGGATATATCCGCCCTGTTGTACAATGATAGCGAAGGGATAACGCCCCTTCACTGTGATATAGCAATATTTTAGGGTAGGTCTTTGCCTGCCCTAATTTGTATCCGCCCATTACGGATACAATACGCAAGCGCGGAGTTGAACCGCGCCAAGCGCACCGTCTGCGTTGCGTTGTATACTAATACATGTCAATCCCGCGTAGGTATTCCCTGACAATTTCTCGCACAACGAGAGAAAACAGGTTATACAGACTGAACCTGTTGCCAAATACAAACTCCAGCCCATCATCGTTGATCAGTTCCTCAACGGCTTCCTCAAATCCCATTGTGTAGTTGCTGATAGCGTCCATTATCTTGTAAGCAGGATCGTTGCCGTCGGCTATATCAAAGAGGGTTTTGATCCCCTGTGTATTCATGTAGTCAATGACGTAGCCGTGAAAACTGTTCGGTGGATCGCCGTCAACCCATTTCGCAGACGTTACACGCACATAATCGCCATGCACGCTGTAGTCTTCCAAGTTTTCATCTTCTGCCACGCCGAATAGCATATTATGAACGTTTGGATCGCCGTTGTTGCGATCTACACATGCCGTGCCAGAAAACACGCTATCAAGTTCCTCGTTTGTCGTGATCCCGTTGTCCCATTCAACCGTCACAATCTCGCCAGTGGTAAGTGTCAATCTAATCATTGATGTATCTCCTGTAAGAAGGACGCGCCCCGAAAGACGCGCCTCGCTGTTGGTTCGTGTTAACTCCTTACCATCCTTACATTGACCTTGAAACCGATTTCCCCAAGCAAAAAATACCGGTGGTGGTTGACGTTATCGTGGCTGATCCATTCCTTGCCGTTGGGTTTCATGTGTAGTTTCGTAAGGCGTGCCGTGATGCGATACGCTTTGCGATGGATAAATTCATCGTCTTGACGAAAACAGGCGCAAAACTGTTCCCGTGTCTGCTACACTTAAAAATCGCTTCATACATTATTTATACCTCTTTGCATACTCTTTGGCGTAGATATTGCGTTCCTCTAATACCTTTTGCCGTTCCCGCCAGTTCTCTGTTAGCATTGTCATTGTTGCCCGATGATTGTAGGATTCGATCTTCTCTACCAATTCCCGTTTAACATCTGCCATGCCCGTTCTTGATGTTGGTATACCTTCATTCGCCACGTTCCAATGCCTGCTTGACTTGTGCGACTTTTAGTAACTTGACGGATTTGCGCACCGCGACGATGTTCGCCTCTTTGGCTTTCAGCGTCACAGATAACCCGTTGAATTTCGGAAAATGATCGCTCGTTGTCGTGAAAAAGACGCGCACCTGACCGTCTACGAGTCTAACCGTCTGCGCCGTGACTCGATAGCCGATCCGATAGAATTTCCGATTGTGCGTTTTCCCGATGTAGTGTGGATTATTCGATTGGATAAATCCAAGCACGTCATCAGGATTGTCTTTTGTATACTGCTTGCCGTAGGCTGCTAAACCTGTGATTTGTGTCATGATAATCTCCGTTGTGAGTAGGGACACCGTGTTATCACCTTGCCCCATGTTCTGAAAACATAAACACGCCTGTTACGGATATTGCGAAACCTGCGCCCCCACCCTTGATAGCGTGTATTGATCCAAAACTCCAGTCGCCGTTGGCGTTGCGCGTTCAATGCGAGATGCATATAAAAGAATTGCTGATCCATACTTCATCCGTTTTAAATGTGGCGCGCCCTGTGGACGCGCCCTGTCGTTATTTCCAATCCTCTTTGTAGACTTGCCGTAACGCGTCAAAACGCGATTTCATGTGTGGCAGGTTCTGCAATAAGCCGTCATCGACATCGCCGTTGTGAAAATACCACGATGCCGACTGCCACAAACAGCCGTTTTCTACGCTGTGGCATTTATCAGGGACTATATACCCAACCCGCTTATTCCGTGCGCGATTCATCACCTTATCAATCGCTCGTTTCTTTTCCGCTGGCACGCGCTTGATGTGCTGATCCGTTAGCATTTCATAGACCGCGTCCTTGCTATCAGCAGAAAGCGATTTATAGAACGCTTTGCGACTCGTATAGTCTAATGAGAGGTATAAACGCGTTGCTAAACTTTTCGACTTGATAGATCGTGTGTCAATGCCCATTATGATCTCCGTAGGTGTGGACGCGCCCGTTGATCGTTAGTTATCACCGCGACGGACACATCGGCGTAGCCGTTGCCGTAAACGCTCGGATCGCTCGCGGCGTCGTTTATACAATTCATACCGCGACAAGACAATGCCCGTCGCGATCAAAAAAGTCATTGCGATAAGTGTATAAATCATCGTGTTACCTCTCGCTACATCCATGAACAAATGTCAATCGGAAAGTCGATCGGATCGCTGGGTGCGACGTCTAAAATGACGTGACCTGTGGTATAAATCCCGTTGATCCGCCACGCCTCAATATGTGCCTGTGTCGCGGGAATTGTCAAGCCTTCGACCTCTACGGCTGCCACAACGCGATCGCGGTATTTCTCGCCAAGTGTGTTTGTTTTCCACTCGCTCCACGTCGTATAAACGCGTCCGTCGTAGTTTGTGTCACCGTCCATCGTGATCGTTGCCTCGTGATATTCATTCATACACGCGGGACACGTGCAACATACCTGTATCGCGCGACCTTCTTCTGATCTTGTTTCTGGCATTCGATAAACCTCCAAAATAGGACAGGCGCGCCCCGAAAGACGCGCCTGTTATTGTTAGTCTTCATCAACCCAAACAACGTGATGATTAATGAGGGTAAACCTTTCCACGCCAGCGAGTCGTAAACAATTCAGCGTCTCGTAACGCGTGCCGTTACCATCAATCAAACGGATAATTTCACCTGTCGCGGCGATCTCGGCTTGCCAATTCTCGCCTGTGTATCCGTCGTCGGCAAAAAATATCTGTGCCTCGCATTCCTCTGGGATTGTGCAAAATTCAATTGCCATTGTGATAATCTCCAAAATAGGACTGGCGCGCCTTGCAGACGCGCCCATTGTTTGATCTATTTGCTGTATATCTCGATCGTTTCAGCGTAGAGGGCTTGATATTCTTCTTCGAGTTCCTCAAGTGCGTTCTCCTCTGGATCGTCCTTGAGTTTCTGAATATACAATTCCATCTCCGCGGAAAGTTCCGTTAAACGACTGATCCGCTTTGTCAGATCACTTTTGCGTTGCATCTGTGCTGTCATCGTCATTGTGTCACCTCGTCAAATGAATGAGACGGACACAACCGCGCCCGTCTCTGCGTGTTCTCTGTTCTACATGCCCAGATCATCAAAATACTGTTCAACCTGTCGGCACGTCTCGGCATCTACCCGCGATCGCACCTCCTCGTTGCCCCAGTAGCCGATGACCTGTTGCTGTCGTGTATCCAACTCGATACGCGGACCGCCAACGCCTACGATGGCGATAACGCCTCGCAGTTTGCCATCAGTCCCTCGCGTGATGTCTACATCAAGCAGTGATCCATAATGCGCTTCGCAGTTGCCACATTTACATTCAAAACCCTCGATGCAGTCCTCACAGTCGCACGGTTCGCTTTTCTGATCCGCTGAATCGCACCACGTGTCTTCATAGCAGAAGTAACCCCAGTGTTCGTTCGCCATGCTGTTTACGCTCTTTTGCAAGATTGATCGAATTTCTTGAGACATGATAGAATATCCTCGTCTGGTAACTAACAGACATTTTCGATAGGCGCGGGATACTCCCCCGCGCCCATCTTATTATTGGCGTTTATGCCATTGCAGTGCTTGTTTCGCCTCGTGGCATTCATCGGCAACCGCTTTACTCACGATTTCTAACCGCTCTAACGATTCAGCGTCAACGGCTGAAATGCCCGAATATTCGCTATCAGCGTCTTGCTGGCACGCTTCGTCCATCTTGTTAAGTAGGCTTGAAAGATTTTCAAGTTCCGCTTTGGCACGGCAGACGCGCAGGTGGAAGATCGCAGGATAGTTTTTCATTGGGATTCTCCTTTGCGTGCTTTCTCGACCTTTATCGCGCTCGCCTCAATCTCGGCAAGCAACTTAAACACCTCTGCCTCGCCTACATCAAGACTCGACAGACTGAAGGACAGACTACCTAACAACTTATGCAATTCATTCGCAGGCATCGCCTCAAGTCGCTTTTCAATGTCTAATTTGGGTGGCTTGCGCAGAATTTCATCAACGGTGATCTCATCAAACATCAACGTGATCTCAACGTCTCCTGTGCTGATTGACATCTCATTATCAACTTCATCACAGGGAAAATACGCCTTATCAACGGCTTTGCGTCCTTGATCATCAATCCATCTACGGACGATCATCCCGTCACACTTGCCTGTAAAGAACGCTTTAGCGTCCGCATTCGACATCTGAGGAAATCGCTTTAGCATCTCCGCCACGTCGTAAATCGGAAGATCAACGGCATCACTGCTGCCTTCCTCCCATTCCGCGACGATGTGAACGCCTAACGCCTTGATCGCTATAACTCTGATCTGTGCTTTGATCTCGGATAACATGCTTTCTCTCCTATAAATGATAAAGGACGCGCCTGATCGCTTATTCTAACTCAAAACCGATCGCCTTCAAATAAACGGCGTAGGCTTCGGCGACTTGCTTGTGATACATCACGAATGCATCGACTTCCAAATAACACTTATCAGGAAGATACAGGCTCGCATCCGTCGGATATTGCTTGATCGCGTCATCGCAATCGACGTAACGCTTGTTGATCTCTTTTAACGCCTGCTGGTAGGTTTTCGCAGGTGTTCTATCTTCTGCCGTCTCCGACGGTGACGAGATCGCTATACACACCGAGACGATCAGCGACACGACGGCGAGACTTACGAGTGTATGCACAAAAGTTTTCATCAGATTGCTCCTTGTTGGTTCTACCGTGCCGTCGCTTGTATGGCACTTGGTAGGTGGACTTGCCTAACCTCTCTGGGCTGGGGCTGCCTTTTCTTGCTTGATTTGTTCTGGCTTTCGTTGCGCACATTTCCGATAAATGTGCGTCCGTTGGCTGACTTACTAGCGTTTCCCCCTTTCTCTTTTTTTTTTTTAGACCTTGATTTTCATTGACACCGTTAGCATATCACTATGAGGGTGTCCGCTATACCACATTATACCACATTTTTCAAGTTATTTCAAGTTATTTTGTTAGTTTGTTAGGTATTTGTTGCTGTTTTGTTAGTATGTATACCCGAAAAGTGGCAGAAAAGTGGGACAGCGTTGCAAGCACGGACGCTGATGTTTAGGGGGTTTTTGGCTTCTGTAGGCGTGATGTTGAATGCTACACAAGCTGTCTTGTGTAGCATTCGGCATCAAACACCGAACACGCAACCTCGCTTTTCGGAATACTTTCGGCTGGCTGGGCGTGAGAATGCAGAGGATCGGAAAAATGGGACTCCTGAATTTTGGGAGGGGTATCGGCGTGTAGGAAAATAACGGGTTTTCCACGCCCGCACGGGGGACTGGTCGTTGAAACGTAAAAATAAGAAAAAAATAAAAAAAAGGAAGAATTGCTTACAGCAGAAAAGAGGATATTGGGGTAAATTAGAGGGGTATAAAGTCAAGCGGCACGCGGGTTCGTTCTTACACGGAATTTCATTGTTTTCGGGGTGGAATTGCGGAGGGAAATCCGGTAATTTTTCAAAAAAGAGTTTATCAGCAAATCCAGGGGGTGTTAAAAGCGCGCGACTTTTCAGGTGTTTAAAACAGCTGTGTTAAGCGGTGTGTTAAAACACACAGATGTGGTAAAATTATAAAAAGACTCAGGAGAAACATGTAAATACTGATCCCGGATGCCAATTCACATATACAATACAAGAGGCATAAGAAAATAGAGCGAAGTCCCGGAGAATTCCTTTGGACTGCCTGTACTGTGCCAGTCCTCTTGAGATACCCATAGAACCCTGCAAGTGTGGCGCATTGATGACTTTCGCGCTCATTTACATTGACATGTCTCCGCCAATGTATCTGGTGCTGCGCTGGAAAGAACCGATGACACCGGAGTTGTTAGTGAAATCTCTGAAAACCGCTCAGCAATGGATCTGCCTCTCGTGTGATAGACCCCTCGAAGCCGATAGCTTTTGTCGGCAATGCGAGGCGCAAACGATGTTGGAAGTCAAAACCCTTGAGATTGCGGGTGTCGGGGCGTATCGCTACACCTCCAAGCATCAACGCGTCGCGATCCCGTCTGCTATACCCATGGTTGCTCCCAATAGCCAAATACCTCAGATTCACAAATCAACGGTCTTTCAGCCAAAGTCTGTGTCTACCGTATCACCCGTGAGACCGACGATGTAGAAGCAGAGACCAACGCCGAGAAGATAAAGCGGCTACACGAGAAAGGATACTCAATACGAAAGATTGAAGCGTTGACAAACTTCTCGCTGGGTAAAATCCGATACCATATCAACAAGGCAAAGTGAAAACGGTTTCCCAATGCCAAAACGACGGATTGCGTCATATTAAACCTCACACACAATCATAAGTGATGCTTTAGGAGAGTTACCTCATGGCTGAAAATAGTCAATGGAAATTCCCCCCACTCACCGACGAAATGAAGAATTGGATTATCGACGCTCGCGCCATGGGAACGCCGTTTGAGGAAATCACGCATCATTGTCGGGATATGTTTCCCGAGTACGCCACCGATATTCCAAAAGACGTTTTCCCGCAGTTGTTCACATACCGGCTGAAAAGGATTCTTAATTCCTCGCAATCGTCTGCGAAATTCTTTTTGGAAGCCAAACAGAACGGTGAAATTCCGATCAATGTCGAAGCCGTGCCACTGGTGATTCCACATATTCGACTTTTATGCTATCAACAGCTTTGGGACGAAACCTCGCCACGAACACTTCAGCGGGTGGTAAAGACCGCAGACGGGGAAGAAAAAGTTTACAAAGACAATACCCGTGAACGGATGGCGATCTTGGCGGCATTCCGAAAGGAATTAGAGATACTCGGCATCCTGAAACCCAGAGATAAATCCAATCCTCTCAGTGAGGATGACGACGAAGTAGTAGAAATCATTGAGGGTGGTGGAAATTTGTGGAGTGATCCTGATACGGAGTAAGCAGTCTCAACTCAAACATCACCTCAACACGGAACATTCCACTGTAGGTTGGGCAAACCGCCATTTGGCGATAGGGTTTCTAACCCGTTTGTGTTTCCATTCTCTCTTTTCCGCAGCAGGAGCGACGCGATCTAGTGTTGTGTCAACGCTCTGTTGAAGGATAAAGTCGCTTGAGTTTGATACGCGCATCTTTGGTAGTAAACCGCCATTTTACAGTCTCACGTTGCTCATTTCTTCGATTTTGCCATGCTTGAACCTCGCGCTTTAGGGTCTGTTGATCCGGTATACGTCTTGAAAGACATTGTCGGCTTAGCACGGAAAACTCAATCTCCGCTATATTCAACCAACTCCCATGCTTGGGTGTGTAGTGGAACTCCAACTTTCCAGCAATGCGTCTGGCTTCATCAGGTGGAAACGCTTTCTCTAACGAAGCCGGCTTATGCGTATTGAGATTGTCGCAAACGAGCGTAATCTTTTCAGCGTCTCGAAAATGAATATCAACCAAATCTCGACAGATGTGAGCAAAATCAATACTTGTTCGTCTCTCAGTGACTTCAACATGTCGAAACCCTTGAAGGGGCGCAAAAATCATGAATAGATTGCTAACACCATTGCGCTGGTATGTATAATCAGATCGATGCGGTCTGCCCGCAGTCATCCGTAGCGGTGGGCGAGTTTCTTTGATGTGTTGTTGAGTCGTCTCATCAACACACACCACAGGATGTGCCGGGTCTTGAGGACGCTGGTAGATTTCAAGGATGTCCTCCATCGCAGCAACAAACGTTTCTGAGGCTTCCGGCGGAATACACCACTGTTTCTTTACCCACGGTCTGAGTTCGTTTTTTTTAGAACCCTTCGTATGGCTTCATGAGAAATACTTGAAAAATGCCGGAGCTCTACCATTTTCTCTGCTAACAGTCGCAGCGTCCATCTTGAGTGTCCCTCCGGGGCTTCTGAACAAGCCAGAGCGATCAGATGTGCTTCTTTTTCGCCATCAAACTTTTTCGGTCTTGAGGCGGTGGAAGGCTTTTTCGGAGTCAGGGCGGCTCTAAGTCCTTCAAGCGCAAAGGCTTTACGCGTTCTCTCAATAGTAGAGACTGAGACATCAACTGCCGCTTTTATCTCTTTATCAGAATAAGCGGATCCAAACTCGCCTGTGTCTGCTTTCAACAAGATTCTGGCACGCGTGAGTTTTCGGGCGGATTCTCTGCCGGAGGAGATCAGACCCATCAGAGAATCTCGTTGACACCGATCAAGTCTGACGGGGTAGCGTTTCGCTGGCATAACAGACTCCAACTTAGAGGATAGATTTTCTTGAGGCTAAGGATACCATTTTTCAGATTAACTGTCAAAACAACGTTGACATAGCACTAATGCTTCGTCACATTTGAACTTGCGGGTATAGTCTTTTGAGTCGGATGCGCGCGTCGTCGGTAGTAAACCGCCAATTCACGCCTTTTGAGGTGGCATTTCGGTGTGATGCCCACGCCGCCGTCTCCTGCTTTAGGGTCTCTAAGTCCGGGAGACGCCGAGAAAGACACTGCCGCGTCAATACACTGAGTTCTATCTCTGCGATGTTCAACCAACTCCCATGCACCGGCGTATGATGTAATGCCAGACGAAGCACTAGTGTTATGTCAACTTTATTTTGACAGTTAGTGTAAAAAATGGTATGCTAAGGGTCCACCTAATGACTCCTATAACTGGGAGACTCTTATGCCAGCGAAACGATACCACGTCCTGCTGAGTCGTCGTCAACGAGAGACTCTGATGGATCTGACCTCTTCTGGCATCGAATCGGCACGCAAACTCAGGCGTGCGAGAATCTTGCTGAAAGCCAACGCAGGCGAGTTGGGTCCCGCCTACGCTGATGAAGAGATAAAACAAGCTCTTGACGTCTCAGTGTCTACTATTCAGAGGACCCGTAAAACTTTTGTGCTTCATGGACTCACCGCCGCCCTGAATCCGAAAGCACGCAAAGCCTCAAGGCCCGAAAAGTTTGATGGCGAAAAAGAAGCACATCTGATCGCTCTGGTTTGTTCAAAAGCCCCCGAGGGCTTCTCAAGATGGACGCTGCGTCTGTTAGCTGAGAAGATGGTAGAACTCAACCATTTTTCAAGTATTTCTCATGAAACGATACGACGGGTTGTAAAAAAAACCAACTTAGACCTTGGATAAAGCAGCAATGATGTATTCCACCCGAAGCATCCGTTGAGTTCGTCGCTGCGATGGAAGGCATCTTAGAAATCTACCATCGCCCCGAGGACAGAGCGAATCCTGTGGTTTGTGTCGATGAAACAAGTAAACAACATATCAAAGAAACTCGGCAGTCCCTGCCGATGGCTTTCGGCATGCCAAGTCGATATGATTATGAATACGCCCGAAATGGCGTTAGTAATCTATTCATGATTTTTGCGCCCCTTCAAGGGTTTCGACATGTTGAAGTCACTGAGAGACGAACAAGTATTGATTTTGCCCACATCTGTCGAGATTTGGTTGATGTTCATTTTCGAGACGCTGAAAAGATTATGCTCGTTTGTGACAATCTCAATACGCATAAGCCAGCTTCGTTGTATAAAGCGTTTGATCCCGATGAAGCCAGACGTATTGCTGAGAAGTTGGCGTTCCACTATACACCGAAGCATGGGAGTTGGTTGAATATGGCGGAGATTAAGTTTTCCGTGCTAAGCCGACAATGTCTTTCAAGACGTATACCGGATCAACAGACCCTAAAGCGCGAGGTTCAAGCATGGCAAAACCGAAGAAATAATCAACGTGCGACTGTAAAATGGCAGTTTACTACCGAAGATGCCCGTATCAAACTCAAACGACTCTACCCTTCAACAGAAGGTTGACACAACACTAGAAGCATTACCAAAACTCACCGTAATATCAACGGAGCAGTGGCGTAAAAATTCATAACCGATTCCAGCCGAAACTGCTACGCCTGTTGGTCGTGCTTTTTCCAGTTCAAACGGCGGAAACCATGTTGCCAAGGTTGCTAATCCTACAGAACCTGTAAGATAAAAGTTTGATTTGTACATGGGATAGACCGTCATTCCAATACCGGCTGTTCCGTTTGCTATGACCGTGTCCCGATAGAGATTACGCAAGGGTAACCATGTGACTCGACTTGTGTAGTAGAGCAGGACTCGCTCTGAAAACCCGTGTTCTGCTCTGAACTTCGTTACAAAAGCAGATTCCGTGCCACGTCCTTCTACCCAAGGACCTTCGTAGGCATTCCCCCAATATTCGACAAGAGATTGGGTATAGTTTGCCATTCCGGTGCCGACCCCGATTCCCCAGATAAAACCTTCACGTTTGCCGCTGTTACCAGATGCGCTTGCTTCTGCCTTGAGCGTGATTGATATGAGATCCCACAAGCGAATAATCCTGTCCGTATTTCCACTCGCTAAGGTTCGTCCATTTGGACTGAATGCTATGCTATTGACACTACTCGTAGGTCCTACGAGTGTCTGCTTGTGTACACCTGTTTCTACATCCCACAAGTAGACGGTTCTGTCGGCACCCCCGCTTGCGAGTGTCTTTCCACTGGGGCTGAAGGCGAGCGTGTAGACAGAATTCCCATGCCTGAGGGTTTTACGGTGTTGCATTGTGTGTAGGTCCCACAAGTAGATGTTACTCGTACTCCCACTTGCGAGCGTTTGTCCATCCGGGTTGAAGGCGATAATGTGGCCCGCCCATTTCTGATGCCTTGTAAGGATTTTACGGTGTTGTCCCGTGTGTCCAACCCATAGACGGATGGTGCCATCCCAACCTCCACTTGCGAACGTTTGTCCATTCGGACTGAACGTGTAACACCGTTGGTATGCTCTGTGAGGACTGTGCGTTGTTTTCCAGTGTTTACATCCCACAGGCGGATGGTGCTATCCATGCTGCCACTCACGAGCGTGCGACCATCGGGGCTGAAGGCGAGGCTTTCGACGACCCACCCATGTCCAGTAAGGGTTTTAAGGTGTTCGCCTGTCTTCGCATTCCACAGATGAATCTTCTTCCATGCTCCACTCGCGAATGTCTGACTATCTGGACTGAAGGCGATACCATAGATCGCGGTCCTTTCTCCTCTGAGGATATGACGTTGTTTTCCAGTGTTTACATCCCACAGGTGTGAGTCTCCCCCTCCATACTGCGTACTTGCGAGGGTCTTGCCATCCGGACTGAAGGTGAGTGCGTTGACCCAGTTGGTATGTCCTGTGAGTGTTTCGCGAATCTGTCCTGTGTTTACATCCCACAGATGGATGATACCGACAGAACCGTCGTAGGTGCTGCCCCCGCTTGCGAGCGTTTGTCCATCGGGGCTAAAGGCGACGATCGAGCTCGAGGCTTTATCACTTACAAGTTTTTTGCGATGTTCTCTTGTCGTTAGGTCCCATAGGTGAATAACTTGCGCCTCCGGAGCCGCAAGCGTCTGCCCATCGGGACTAATGGCGATGCTCTCAACATCACTCGTCCCTCTTGTGATCAGGTCAAGTGCTTCACCAGTGTCTGCGTCGTATATCCAGGTACCAATGCCACTCGCGACTGCCAGATGCTTGCCGTCTGGGGAATACTGTATATCCTTGATACTGCCTGCACCGAGACGTGCTTTGGCTCCCTCTGGTAAGTTCCATTGTGTATAATCTTGGGCATAAGCGGTTGGTAGCACAGTGACTAAGGATAATGTTATCAGCAGAATTAACAACAAAAGTAATGTACTTCTCATTTTCTTGATCTCCCTCTTATCGGAAATGAGGTTTCCGTGTATCGCTGGGGATAGCCGAAAAAACTATTTCCGTATTAACATCCTCCGCGTGGCAGTGAACTCTCCCGCAGATAGAGTGTAGAAATAAACCCCACTCGCTACAGACTCACCGAGTTCATTTTTCCCATCCCAATACGCCGCACGACTTTTGCTATGATACATCCCCACAGATTGATGTCCCAGTGGCAATGTCCGTATCAAAGCACCATTTACAGAATAGATGTGCAACGTCACATCCGCAGGCTGAGTGAGTTGATAGGGTATCCACGTCTCCGGGTTGAATGGGTTTGGATAGTTTGCTAATAGAGCTGTCTGTTTTGGGATCAATGCTAATAAGAGTTTTTCAAGAAAGTCAATGCCACGTAGCGAAATGGCATCTGTGAGGTTAATTTGCTGTGCCTGTGTCAGCCATTGTTTCACTTCTATCATTGTAGGTGCCCCCTCCGGATTGTGAGAGAGTGCGAATGGTGCCGATGCTTCAGCCCCTATTTGTCCAGCTACTTGGACGAGGTCGAGAATGTCAACCTTACCATCGCTATTAACATCCGCAGTATTTTCACCTGTCTGACCGAAGTTTGAAGCGACTAACACCACATCTTGGATGTTCACAACCCCGTCGTCATTAATATCAAACGCAAGTTTTTCAGGCTCAGGCGGGGCAGGTGTGAGATCCCACAGGATTAAGGTGCCGTCTGCCCCTCCACTTGCTAGTATCTGTCCATCGGGGCTAAACACAACGCTGCTGACATGACCTATATGCCCTGTGAAATTCTGTAGACGTTCTCCTGTCTTCAGATCCCAAAGGGTAACTCCTGGTCCACTCCCACTCGCCAATGTCTGCCCATCTGGACTGAACGCAACGCTTAAGTCACGATAAAACGAAGGCAGCACCAGTTCACGCTCGCCCGTTTCTACATTCCACAGATGGATTGGTCCGTCCCCACTACTCGCGAGTGTCTGTCCATCTGGACTGAACGCAACGCTAAAAACCCAACTTGGTGCGGTGAGAGTGTGCTGGAGTTCACCGGTCTCTGTATCCCAATAGAGGACGGTGTTGTCCCACCCGCCACTCGCTAATGTCTGTCCATCGGGACTAAATGCCATGCTCTGCACTAAATTCGTATGTCCCGTGAGGATATGCTGAAGCCTACCTGTTCCCACATCCCAGAGACGAATGGTAGCTTCCCGCCCCCAAGTTCCATCTACGCTTGCGAGAGTTTGTCCGTCCGGACTGAACACAACGAATCTGACAGAATGTGTATGTCCTGGGAGAAGCTGCTGGAGTTTTTCTGTCTCCGTATCCCAGACCCGAATGTCTCTCTGACTCCCACCCGCCAACGTTGAACCATCTGGACTGAGCGCGACATTATAGACACTATGCGTATACCCAATGAGAGTCTGTAAATGTTCTCCTGTCTCCGCATCCCAAAGGTGGATAGTGCTGTCCCAACCCCCGCTCATTACTGTGCTTCCATTCAAGCTGAACGCGACGTTTTTGATACCATACGTATACCCTGTGAGAGTTTGCTGAGGACTGCCGGTTTTTGCATCCCAAAAGCGAATGGTTCCATCCGTACTCGCACTTATCAGTGTTTGTCCATCCAGGCTGAATACAAGACTTTCGGCAGTACGCGTATGCCCTGTGAGAGTCTGCTGAAGTTCAACGGTTTCTACATCCATGAGGCGGATGCTCCAATCCGTCCATCCGATTGCCAGTGTCTCTCCTTCTGGGCTCAATGCTACGTTTTGGAACCATCCCTGCACAGTCCGCTGAAGTTTGCCGGTCTCCACATCCCAGACCCGTACTCCGTCTCCGCCTCCGCTTACCAGCGTTCTACCATCGGAACTCAACGCTACGCTATAGACATCATACCTATGTCCAGTGAGGGTTTGCTGGAGCTTGCCGGTCTCCATATCCCAGAGGCGGATGGTCTTGTCCTTACTACCGCTTGCCAGCGTTCTACCATCGGAACTCAACGCTACGCTATGGATACGATCTGAATGCCCACTAAACGCTTGGAAAGGTGCGTTTGTTCTCGTATCCCAGAGACGGATAGTTTTATCCCAACTCGCACTTACCAGTGTTTGCCCATCGGGACTGAATACAACCTTAGTGATACGATCTGAATGCCCGGTGAGGGTGTGTTGAAGTTCGCCAGTCTCTGCGTCCCAGAGGCGAATGTCTCGCGGACTACTACTTGCCAGTGTCTGTCCATCGGGACTGAAGGCTACGCTAAGGACCCATGGCTGCTCTGTAAGTAGGTACAACACTTTCCCGGTGTGCACATCGTACATCCAAATACCTGTGCTACCAGCAACGGCAAGGCGTTCTCCATTGGGAGAGTGCGCAATTCCGTGTATCAACCCTTTACCGAGGCGGGCAATGGCACCTTCGGGTAAGTGCCATTGTGGGGTATCTTGGGCGTAGGTGGTTGGTAAAGTGATAGCTAAGGTTAGTGCTACCAGCAGGGGTAGTATCAAGAGTAATATCCTTTTCATTGTGAAGTCTCCTTCTTTCGAGAGATGAGATCTCTATGTGCCATGCGGTACAATCCTTAAATCCTACAACTTTGTCATTCATTTCAACAAAAAGTGTTCATTTTCATAAAAATAGGATCGATTTTCGAGTATTTGAGACGATTTTTCTAATAAGTATACCCAAAATCTAAAAGATGTTAAACGTATAAGTAGGGGAATTCTTCCGTGGAATATATTCCCTTTCCTGCGGGAAAAAAGGCTACCCACCAGAATGTGAAATGTCCTGCTCTTTTTAGCCTACCTGTCCCCTGAAGTGCCAACGTTTATTTAGACCACAAATCAGTAAAGTTAAGACAAGTTTTTTTGCTCAAATTCGACAGGAGTCAAATATCCTAACGCCGAGTGCGGACGTTTCTGGTTATACACCTGTTCGATAAAATACCAGATGCGCGCTTCAACTTCGATTATATCATCATAGTCATTAAGGTGAACCTCTTCCTCCTTGAGAGTTCGGATGAGTCTTTCGGAAACCTAACCGTTTTCCCAAGGACACCCTCTACGCGCTAAAGAAATCTCAATTCCATGACGCTTGAGGGTCGAGATATAGGTCCGTTGAAAGATATTGCACGCCTTGATCGCTATGATGGATCTCTGGGACGCTGCGGCGTAGTGCCTGTTCCAATGGTTTCAAAGTCAGAGGTTGACTCAGGTGTTGGAGAACCGACTTGCCAACCTCTTATCATTCGAGTGAAGACATCCATGAGCACGGAGACCCCATAGACGAAATGTCCTTTCAGCCGGACGTAGGTAATATCACCGACCCAGACCTGATCGCGTCGGAAACCGATGTCAAGATTATCAAGTCGATTGCCCCATTGACGCTTAGAGTCAAGCGATGCGGTCGTTCGACAAGCACCTTTGACGGAAACCCCCAAGAGATTATCTTCTTTCATCAATCGGGCGACACGTCGATAACCGACGGTGTATCCCATACGCACCAGCAACTTTGTGATACGCCTATATCCATATTTTGGATACCGAGCCGATAACCGCTGTATTTCATCTCGCAGGACTTCATCAGATGTGTCGCTTTTCGGTTGATAATAGAGACTGCTTCGGTTGAAACCGAGTGTCTCAGAAATCTGTCGAACTGAATAATCGGTGCGCAACGCCTCAACCATTGCTCGTTTTTCAGACGCATTCAACTCAACCAAGTCGAGGCTTTTTTTCGATGTCTAATGCCACCGTCAACCTCCCAACGAGTTGCTCAAGGTGAGCAATGCGGGTTTCCGCAGCGTCCTGAGATGCCTTATCAGTGGATTCAAAGAGAGTTGCTGCGTTTTCAACGAGTTGGTGCTTCCACTTTGAGAGTTGATCTTCGCTGAGGTTATGTCGGCGACACACTTCCGCTTGTGAACTTTCGCCACTGAGTGCCTCAAGAACAACTGTCGCTTTAAACTCGGGAGTGAATCTTCTTCGTTTGGCCATCGGATACTCCTTTCACTTAGATTGTGATTGTATCACAATCTTTGTTTAGACAGTGACCCAAATTTCCGATGGCAGTACAACTAAAGTTATGTGTAACGCAACATATAACTGAGAAAGGACATTTACCCATGTCTGACATTCTATCAGTCTTTACGCCTGGTGCTAATTAGAAATTTTTGAGAGCTGAGATTATGTAAAAGACTGTTATTATGCATAAACGAGATCTCTAAGAGACATGAAGTTGCGTTCTAGAGCCATATTGAGGAAAACACCGAGTGTAAAGGCAGCGACCTTGTTACTGAGACGCGTGCGAAGTCCAGAATGACTCCGCACGCGAATCCTCTGAATCTGAAACTGCTCTTTTAACTGACTCAAGGTCGTCTCAATGCGGAGTCGCCTGCGTCGATGCCATCGCTGAAAGGAGGCTGAGTATTGCGTCTTCTGATTCCGGCGGCGACTGGCATATAACCGGACGTTATAGTTCTCAAATACATCTATCTTCAAGGCTTCAGAGATATATCCTTTATCCGCAAGCACCACCGGATACCTGCCACGCTGACAAAACAGAGGCAGCACTTCACGGTCGTCTATATTGGCATTAGCAATCGCAAAATCAACTGCCAATCCATAACAGGTCGTCATCAGATGCCCTCGGAAGCCGAAAAAGCGACCCAATCCTTGGGTGGCAGCATGTCCGTAAGTCGCTTGTGTGCCGGTAGCATCGCCACTCTTTAGGGGTGATTTAGAACCATGGGCACGTTTGAAATCGCACAATGGCATCGGAAAAGAATCAACGATAAATACCGCTGCTTGGGGCAAAAATGCCACGACTGCTTTGCGGAGCGTCTCACTGGCTACACACAGATTTCGGCGTCTGCGATTGAAGCCTGAACGCTCGGGTAGATGTGCGAAAAGGTCTCCGAGATTCGCTTTGACGACGTTATACCAGGCGCGTTCGCTGTCCTTACCAATGAGTTCACCGAGCCATGCAAGCGTTAGAATATCGCTGTCTGGGCAACGACTCGTCGGTCCCGGTCGATGCGCGGCAGCTTCTGGGAAATAGGCATCATAGAGCGTTGCCATAATACGCTGGCAGACCGACACAACAGCCCTAAGCGTGCGAGGTCGATTTTCCAGTTGCTTGACATATTGTTTTAAGGTATCCTGTAAATCCATCCTTATGTCTCCTTTTTGTGGTGGTTTACAATAAAGGATAACATAAGGGTGGACATACACCAAAGTCAAAACATCATATTTCATGGATGTGAAATAACTTTATACCCCAGCTTAACTAACACCAGGCGTAAATTACTATCTAAAGGATGATAGACGAATGAGAAAAGACTTAGAATCCGCGTCATCAATGTTATCAGTGGCAATCCGCGATTTGCGGCGTACTCGACCAAATGCGACGTGCATTCAGACAATTGACATTTTTTGATGCATAAGAGCCCCAGCGGGACGATATGTGTAGAGAACATAGGTTCCACCCGTCAATAAAGCCCCCGATGACTCTCACTCCGAGGCAACACGCGCATTCAGCGTTGATTCCGGGGCGACAGGTGTATCGTTGCAAACAGTGGTTAAAACCCTCGTCACAAAGGAGAACTCACATGAAAATAAAAACAAGAACCCTTTCTTTACTGATAGTTTTGTTTCTCGTGTCAACCCTGAACATAACAACGAGTAATGCCCAAGATTCCCCTCATTACATGTACTGGACAGACCCCGGCGCAGGCAAAATCCAGCGGGCGAACCTTGATGGAACAAATGTGCAAAATCTCGTCACTGGCTTAGTCAGACCTGTGGGTATCGAGTTGGACCTAGCTGCGGGCAAGATGTATTGGACTGACAGAGATAGCCATGATTTTAAAAACCCGAATGCTAGAACTAAGATTCTGCGGGCGAACCTTGATGGTTCAAATATTGAAACCCTCGTTACCGGCGAGGCATTAATACTACTAAGGGAGGAAATCGCGTTGGATCTCACTGCGGGCAAGATGTACTGGACAGACACAGACTCTGGTGCCGCAAATAGGATCCAGCGAGCCAACCTCGATGGTTCAAACATTGAAACCCTCGTCACGGAGGTGCATAGGCTGCGAGGCATCGCCTTGGACCTTACCAACGGAAAAATGTACTGGACAGACCCCGGCGGAGACCCCGGCGCAGGCAAAATCCAGCGGGCGAATCTCGATGGTTCAAACATTGAAACCCTTGTCACTGGGTTGAGCAGTCCACATCACATGGCACTTGATCTCAGTGGAGAACAAATCTACTGGACAGACTATATTGACGGTAAGATTCAGCGTGCCAACTTCAACGGTTTAAATCTTGAAGACCTTGTCACTGGCTTAAATCGTCCAATCGGTATCGCGTTAGACAGCCTTAATGGCAAGGTATACTGGGCAGACCCACACGCGGATAAGATCCAGCGTGCAAATCTCGATGGATCAAACATCGAAGATCTCGTCACTACAGGATTGGTTGACCCAGTTGGTATCACTCTCGACACCTCACAGCCGAACACAGCGCGTCCGCCGGATGTCCCAGATGAAAGCGAACCATCCGTTCATTACATATACTGGGCAGCCTGGGGTTTGGGTAAAATCCAGCGGATAAATCTTGATGGGTCAAACTTGCAAGACCTCGTCACTGGATTGAGGTGGCCGAGAGATGTCGCTCTGGATATTGCTGGGAACAAGATGTACTGGGTGGACGCTGGTGCGAATAAAGTCCAGCGTGCGAATCTTGACGGCACAAATGTTGAAGACCTTGTCAATGCACAGGGACGTCCGTTTGGTGTAGCATTAGATACCACGAGCGGCAAGATGTACTGGTCGATTTGGAATCCGGGTAAAATCCGTCGTGCGAATCTCGATGGCACCAATGTCGAAGACTTTGTCACCGGATTGAGGGACCCAGAAGATATTGATTTGGATATAGCAGGCGGCAAGATATATTGGACGGACACTGTCACGAATAAAATCCAGCGTGCAAACCTGGATGGGTCAAACATCGAAGACCTCGTTACTGTAGGATTGAGCCACCCGCTGGGTCTAACGTTAGATGTTGCGGGCGGCAAGATATATTGGACGAACACTTCGTTCTGGCCCTGGGGCGGTCCTGAGTTGGATGAAATCCATCGTGCGAATTTCGATGGCACCAATGTCGAACGCCTTGTCACAACGGGATTGGCTTCCGCACACGGTATCGCGTTAGATGTGTCAGCGGGCAAGATGTACTGGGCGGACCAAGGTAGAATTCAGCGTGCAAACTTGGATGGGTCAAACGTTGAAGACATCATCACAGGGATTGGCGCAACTGGTATTGCCATCGGCATCCCACAGCCGAACACAGCGCGTCCGCCGGATGTCCCAGATGAAAGCGAACCATCCGTTGAAACCCCAAGCTTTGAACCTGGAAAGCTCTACTGGACCACCAACGACAAAATCCGACGTGCTGACTTAGATGGTTCAAACATTCAGGAGATTGTTACCGACAAGAAGAATCTCAGAGGACTTGCCGTGGATAGCGCCGACGAGAAAATCTATTGGACAGTGGCTTGGACACTCAACACAGATGTCGTCCCGAAAATCCAGACAGCCGACTTAGATGGCTCTGACATCCAAGATCTTGTTGAGCGTGTGGGAAACGCTCAAGGTATCGCTGTAGATAGCGATGGCAACAAAATGTATTGGACAAGAGGCGAAAAAATCCAGACAGCCAGTTTGGATGGAATGAACACCCAGTCACTCATCACCAGCGGGCTACATACCCCACAGAGTATTGCCCTGGACATCACGAATAATAAGGTATACTGGACAGCATCTCGCCTCAACAAAATACAGCGAGCAGACCTAGATGGCTCAAACATCCAAGACGTTGTAGAAGATGTGGAAACCCCATACGGAATCGCACTTGATGTCGCAGCAAACAAAATGTATTGGACCGCTCGCGGTACAAGTGTAATACAGTGTGCCAACTTGGATGGCTCAAACATCCAAGATGTGGTGACAGATGTTAATAAACCCGGCAGTATTGCCGTGGATGTCGAGGGTCGCAAGATATACTGGACTGAATATGAGTTTGTAGGCATTCTGGATAGAGGCGTTGGGAAAATTCGACGTGCGGATCTTAATGGCTCAAATGTCAAGGATGTCGTCACGGGATTGGGAACGATATATAGCATTGCCCTGGGTATTCCTCAAGCAACGGCACCGACGACAACAGACGAGCCGGACGACGTATATTCTACGTCGGATGTGAATAAGGATGGTCAGACGGATGCCTTGGATGTGTGCTTAGTCGCAGCCGCCCTCTGGCAGACATCCCCGAATAATCCACGCACAGATGTTAATGGTGATGGAATTGTTGATGCCAAAGACGTGATACTTGTTGCCGAAAACCTTGATGCCCCGCAAGTTCCTGCTGCACCTTTAAGTGTTAGGTCGTCTCGGGGTGTTACACCCGAAACAATTCAAAGGATACTCAATCTCCTGCGCGCAGCAAATAATGGATCGCTTGTTTTCCAAGAGGGGATAGCAAACCTTGAACGCCTTTTGGCATCTATCATTCCCAGAGAGACGGGGTTACTTGCCAATTACCCAAATCCATTTAATCCAGAGACGTGGATACCGTATCAACTTGCTAAGCCTGCTGATGTCACAGTAAGTATCTATTCGGTAGATGGCAGTTTGATTCAAACCTTGCTGTTAGGGTATCAGGCTGCTGGTATTTATCAGAGTCGCAGCCGTGCGGCATATTGGGATGGGAAAAACCAACTCGGTGAATCTGTCGCAAGTGGTGTCTATTTCTATACACTAACCGCAGGCGATTTCACCGCAACGCGAAAAATGCTGATTCGGAAGTAGGGAATCGATAAATGTGGAAGGAAAACGGTTAATCGGCGTTCTTGATTTCATCGAAGCCGGCGGTAGCAAAACTGAAGCGTCAAGGCGTTTTTTCGTCTCACGCCCGACGATTGATAAATGGTTGAAGGCACCGGATCCCTTGGCGCACCAAAAACCGGGACCTCGTGGCCCCACGCGCCTTGACCCGGCTACGCTCAAAGCGCATGTCGATGCGTTTCCAGACCAGACGCTTGCTGAACGTGCCCGTCATTTTCAGGTCTCAACGTTCTGTATTTGGTATGGTCTGAAACACATCGATTGCACACGAAAAAAAACACTCGGATATAAGGAGCGATGTCCGAAGCAACGCCGTGCTTATCGCCAAGAACTTGCTGCTGCTCAGGCAGATGGCAAGTCATTCGTTTATGTAGATGAGTCAGGTTTTCGATCTAAAAGTTTCAGACGTTATGCCTATGCGCTACGAAGTTAGTTCAAGGCGGATGCAAAGCAACCGACTTCAATGACTCGTTAGCCGAAGTCTTATGTCCAAGACTCGCTTCAGATCACGTCGTGATAATCGACAATGCACGTCTCCACAAGACACCTCGCACACGAGAACTCATACAAGCCGCAGGCGCAGAACTGATGTTTTTACCCCCTTATTCACCCGATTATAATCCTGTTGAACACGATTTTGCCAATATCAAACGAAAACGGGAATATCACCCAGAAAAGTCCATTGACGATATTATTCAGATGTATAATGCCTTGTGCTAATTGTTTTTCACTGATTTGAGAGCAGATGGGTTTTCTTTTTCTTCTGTGAATGTATCCATCCTTATGTTATCCTATAAGTTCATCTAACCCAAGGAAACATAAGGATGGACTTACAGTATACTTTACAAGAATATGTTTTGCAACTCAAAAATACCCCGCGCACGCTCTTAGCTGTTGCGGGTGTGGTTCAGAAAATCATGAAAACGCTTTATGATGCCCACTTTCCAAATGCTGAGAATCGCAGACCTGGTCGGAATCCGGAGTGCCCCGACAGCGACATTCTCACGATCGGATGGCTCTTGGAATACATCGGAGCTGACAGCGAACATTCGGGGTATCCGCGTCTAAAAGTCGAACTGCAACCGCTTTTCCCGTGCTTACCGGAGCGGTCTCGTTTCAATAGACGCAGACGCAATCTTTCGACTGCGAGTGAAGTGCTGCGTCAGGCATTGACGGTCTACTTTTCCAAGGAAACCGATGTGTTTCTCGTTGATTCTTTTCCGATCCCGGTCTGCGACTTCAAGCGTGCGAAACCTTCAAGGTCTGATTTGAAGTGGGCAGATGCTTCGGGAACGCTTGCGACTTATCGACACTGTGCCACGAAAAGTCTCGGAACGTTCTTTGGGTTTCGGGGGCATCTGATCACCACGGCTGACGGTGTGCCTGTTGATTTTGCGATTGCCTCGGCACATATAGATGACCGAGAGGTGCTGCCCGTGCTATCTCAAGGGGGCAAGTATCCGATAGTGCTTGGCGACAAAGGTTATGTTTCGCAATCCCTCCAGCGGGAGTTGCTCGAAACTCAAAACACCTGTTTGCTACCGACACTGCGAAGCAATCAGAAGCCTCAATACCCGGAGGCATTTCGGAAACTTCAAGTGCGGTTGCGTAGGCACATTGAGACGACACTCAACCCACTGACGCAACAGTTTTCTGTCGCTCGTCTGCGTGCGCGGACACATTGGGGACTTCAGACCCGAATGAGCAATAAGTTTGGGGCCTGTCTGCTCGGGGCTTTCCTGAATCAGTGTTTGCGACGACCTTTGATGAAACTCAAAGACCTTGTCCTCGCATGAGCAGAAATCTATAAAATCTAATTAGCACAAGCCGTTAACTCAATAGCTTTGGTAAAAGCAGCGATGGCTTTCTCAAATTCAAGCTCCCCTTGTTGCTGATGACCATAATTCCTATACTGAGAGGCAGCAAGCTGCGTATAGGGAACGCTCTGAAAGAAGATTGTTATTGTTTCTGAAAGAAGATTGTTATAGTAAATCAATGGTATACAAACACAGATTTTTGAGACAGATTGCAGTTTTTTGTAACATTTAACCGTCAGTTATTCCGTATTTTGCTGAAATCATTCCTAAAAATTTCCTTAATGTTAATCGGTGAGTAAGGTAAAAGCTTGTTTTAAGGCAAAAACAGGCTTTGAATATAACGTTTGTCGAATCTGACGGAATAGACGTTTCGTAACATTGACCTCATTGATAAACACAAAACATAAATCAGCTGCCTTCAGCTATGTAGGGTTGGAGGGGGCAGAAGCCCCCTTGTAGTTGGGTTATTGTGGTTTGAGTTGAAAATGTCCTTTACAATATCTCATGAAACGTGGAAGCATACGAATCAGGCACGGTAGCATGTGCCATAAGATGTATACGACCACAAGGAATTGGAAAAGTGTTGTTAATGGATATTCTCCCAGTTGACCACTGATCATACGAGAGAATCCGGTAAGTGGCATTAGAGGTGTCTTAAACACGCTCAATAACCCGCCTTCAGCATAGGAGTTGATAATATGATTCGGATCAGAAAAATGGACGGTGAAGCGATAGATGTCCCGTTCAGCCCTCGATCCTACTGATTCGTCGTACAAAGCCTTGTGAATTGCGCCTTCACGCCGAGGCGAGTATTTGACGCGTTCACGAAAACGCTCCCAATACGCTTCGTCAGTGATCCCCATTTGGTAGACTCGGTTAATCATGCCAAGTTCTTCCTCTGTAAGTTTCCATGTTTCTGCTATCGCCTGTGCAGCCAGAAATAAAAACAGAACAACCGCCAAGCCAAAACACACACAGTCTTTGGCAAGCCATCGTTAATTTCTTTTTAAAAACATCAAAAGGGACTGGAACCCCCGTTAGAGCACCGTTCCTGTCTCTATAGAGTTCCGCAGCACGTTCTTCGGGCGTTCTATCTGTATAGCCGATTTTTACCAAGTTCGGCATGGCTTCATTCGTCAAGATATAGACATATCCCCTTGTGCTTTCCTTTCATTGTTGCGCAGACAGATAGACGTGTCGCAGTTTGTATCCGACGCAGCGTCTCGTCAAATCCAATCAAATCCTCAAACCTATATTTTCGATGCCACTTACTTACGTATCAACATTTTCCCAGTAGCGGTAAAGTTTCCTGCGGTAAGTGTATAGAAGTAGACCCCACTAGCGACGGGTTCACCAACGGTATTTCTGCCGTCCCAATAGGCAGCACGGCTCCGACTTTCATACTGTCCTGCCAGCTGATGCCCCAAATCTAAAGCACGCACAATACGTCCTTGAAGGTCGTAGATCTTCAGCGTGACATCTGCGGAGGCAGCCAAGTGATACGGGATCCACGTTTCAGGGTTGAAGGGGTTGGGATAGTTGGCAAGCAGTGCTGTCTGTTCTGGAATGAGGGACGCTAACAGGCGTTGTAGGTAAGCAATGCCCTCTTGGAAAACAACGGAGCCATCATCTTCAA